>CAVURK010000010.1:0-17133 GCA_963743855.1 uncultured Chloroflexia bacterium | reverse complement strand
CCGGCGGATCTCGCCGATCAGCGACGGCCCGGCGGAAAACCGCGGGCCGTTTCGATTCTTCGGCGCGGGTAGCATCTCCGTGATGACCGAGTCGAACGACGCGCGAGACCCGAGGCTCACGTTCGGCACCGTCGTCGATGTGTACGACGAGATCCGCCCGACGTACCCGGCGGCGTTGTTCGACGAGCTCTTCGCCCTCCTGCCGGCTCGGCCGGAGATCCTGGAGGTCGGACCGGGAACGGGCCAGGCGACGAAGGACCTCCTTGCCCGCGGCGCCGTCGTTCATGGGATCGAGATCAGTCCGTCGATGGCCGGCAGGCTGCTCTCGAACCTTCCGGCCGAGCGCCTCACGGTGAGCGTCGGGGACTTCGAGACGATCGACCTCGCGGAGCAGAGCGTCGACGCGGTCTTCTCGGCGAGTGCGTACCACTGGATCTCGCCGGCGGCCCAGCTCGATCGACCCGCGCTGGTCCTGCGTCCGGGCGGCGTCCTCGCGATCGTGGGGCTCTTCCAGGTCGACTCGCCCGAGGATCGAGGATTCTTCGCCGCGGCGCAGCCGATCTACGAGCGGTACGGACAAGCGGACGAGGGCGCGCCGGCGGAGGCGCGCTCAGATGTCGAGCCGACGATCGCGCAGGCGCTCACGCGGGATCCTCGTTTCAATGACGTCGAGGTCCACCGCTGGGACTGGGACCAGACGTACACGGCCGCCCAGTATCGGAAGCTGATGCTCTCGTTCTCGGACACCAACATGATGGATGCGACCGATCGGGCCGGCCTGGTGGATGACATCGAGGCGTTCATCAACAGCGATTTCGACGGCCGTGTCACGAGGCCGCTCGTGGCCGCGCTCACGACGGCAAGGCGCACGAACGCGGGCGACGACACGAGCCGGCCCGCACCGTAGTCAGGCGGTCGTGGACACCGAGAGCGGCACGATCGGGGTGACCTCGCCCGTCGGCTGGACGAGGAAGATCCAGACGTCCCAGGTCACGTGGCTGACGACCAGCGCCCCGAGCGGGACGCCCGCCGCGTAGAGCGCGCACCAGTGGGCGCCGGCGATCCCCGCGGCCCCGAACAACGTGAAGTTGCCGGTGACGATATGGACGCCGCCGTATGCCATCGCCGCCAGCGCCGCCCCGGTCCAGCGCCCGTAGCGGGCCATCAGCTCCTCCTGGACCAGACCGCGCCAGAAGAGCTCCTCCGCGGGACCGATGACGGTCGCCAGCCGCGTCGCGATCTCCTCCTTCGGCCGGATGGTCCGGAGCGTGTAGATGTCGCGGATCTGCGCATCGCCGCCGGGCACGAACCGTCGCGCGAAGACGTCGCCCACTCGGAAGGTCGCGTACAGCGTCGCCGCCGAAGCGAGCCCCAGCGCGACCTCCTTCGGCCCGATCCGCACTCGCCGTGCCGGCCGGCTGGTCAACAGCGCCAGCCCGCCGAGATTGAGCCCGGTCATCGTCATCCGGTGCCAGAACCTGTGGCGCGGTCCGCGGAAGGTGGCCGCGAACCAGCCCTGCGCCAGGAGGAGCCCGAACTCGAGGGCGCCCGGGACGACCTCGCGATCCGCCCGCGGCGCGTCAGCCACCGACGACCCTCGCCAGCACGAGCCCGAGCACCAGGAGCGACCCGAACGCGAGGTGGAGGCGCGCGGTCTGCAGGTCGATCATCGCGATCGCCCGCGCCTGGCCGGAGGCGCCCAGCTCGGCCGACCGGATGACCGCGGCCAGGAACGGCAGCGACAGGATCGCGAGCATCGTCCACGTCGGCAGGATGCCCGCGATGACCGACAGCGCGAGGACCATGTACGCCCCGAGGACAAGCGCCACGTACCCGTAGTGCGCCCAGCGGCGCCCGATCCGCGCGGAGATCGTCGAGATGCCGGCCCGGCTGTCCTCCCGGATGTCGCGCCATTCGTTGCCGTGGAGGATCGCCGCCACGAGCATCCCGATCGGGATCGACAGGACCAGCGCGGTCAGCGACCACTGGCCACTCACCGCGTAGTACGAGCCCTCGACCATCAACGGACCCATCAGCAGGAAGACGATCGGCACCCCGAGCGCGCGGTTCTTGTACTCGAGCGGGGGTGCCGTATAGCCCCAGCCACCGACGAGCCCGAGGAGGCCGAGGACGATGATCGCCGGCCCCCGCAGCCAGACGAGATAGAGCCCGACCACGACCGCGAGCAGGAAGAACGTCCCGGCGATGACGAGCGCCGTCCGCTCGCGCATCCGGCCCTTGACGATGGCGTGGCTGGCGCGTGGGCTGGTGATCGTATCGACGCCCTTTCGGACGTCGTAGACCTCGTTGACGATGTTGGTGCCGGCGTGGAGGAAGACCGCCCCCAGGAGCGCCGCGATGAACGGAGCCCAGTTCCACAGCTCGTCGACCCAGGCGAGGGCGGCTCCGGCGAGGACCGGGATGACCGACGCGGTGAACGCGAACGGCCGAAGGATCTCGTACAGGGCTCCGGCGCGGCGACGGGCCCGATCTCCGGCTGTCAGCTGTCGGTCGTCGGCCAGGCTCAAGGTGACGGCGCCGGCGGTCGCGACGCCGCCGCTGACCGATCCGATGGCGCCGATGCCGACGGTGGCCGGCGCGCCCGCCCCGACGTCGACCGCCACCTGGTCGGGGATCGAGGCGTAGATCGCGGCCGCGGCGATCAGCTCGTCGATCTGGCGGTCCTCCTGGAGGACAGGCTGGAGGAGCGGCAGGTGGAGCCCGGTCCCGGCGTGGAACGCCATCGCGCCTGCCGCCACGTCCTCGCGGGTGCCGCACAGCATGAACGCGTCGAGCAGCTCGTCTGGGATGAGGTTGCCGGCCGTCGTGAAGTCCTCGGCGCGCCACGCCGTCGCGATCCGGTCGCGGAGCTCGCGGTCGAACCCGGCCCGGCCGAGCGACACGTCCGACAGGACGGACATCATGTAGATGACGAACGGCTCGCGCTTCGCCCGGTTGAGGGCCTCGCGGCGGGTCTTGTCGACGAGGGACAGGAGGTAGCCGGCCGTCTCGAGCGAGCCCGGATCGCGGCCGGCCTCGACCGCCGAGGCGTGGAGCCGCTCGAGGATCCCGCGCAGCGACGGGATCGATTCCGCCGGGCGCGCGAGGTAGCCGTCGGCCTTCTGACCGGCCAGCTCCACGAACGCCTTGCGGTAGGCAGCGATCACGATCGGGATCCGATGGGTCGGCGGGAACATCGGCTGGATCGGGGGCAGGCCGGGTGTCGCCGAGGGCAGCCGCTCGCCGGCCCACAGCGCCCGGATCGTGTCGATCGCGACCGAGACCCCCTCGACCGCGGCGTCCGGCTCGTACGGGATCCCCATCTGCTTGAGCCGCAACGGCAGCCCGGTCCCGAGACCCAGCACGAACCGGCCGGGCAGGATCTCGTCGAGCGCCGAACCGGTCATGGCCAGCACGACCGGATGCCGCGTGAAAGGGTTGGCGGCACCCAGCGCGACACGGAAGCCCGCCTCGTCGCCATCGTCGTCGAGCGCGATCGCCTGTGCGATGGCGGTCGTGAAGCTGACCCCGTCGCGCTCGAAGTAGCTGTCGTGGACCCAGACAGAATTCGAGGCCCTGGTCACGTGCCTGGCGGGCCCACGTCACGACCTCCTCGACGTCGCCGCGCGCAGCGAGTCCGAGACCGATGGGACGGGCGAGGGTACGCATGACGAAGGGCTCCGATGACGGTCCGGCCGGGCAGTCCGCCGATCGTAGCGCTCAGCGCAGGAAGAGGCTCACCGTGGGCGCGATGGCCCCGACGACCAGCACGATGACGTAGCCCACGAGCAGCAGCAACCCGGCCCGCAGGTGGAGCTGGACGTTGACGCCCATGATCGCCATCAGGCCGTACGGGTTCTCGTAGTTCGGGGCGAGGCCGCGCGACACCCTGAGCGCCAGCGGGATCGTGATCAGCATCAGCAGGACCGGGACGGGCAGGACGCCGACCGCGACGCCGGCCACGACCACGGCCATCGCAGCCGCGACAGCCACGTTGTAGCCGGTGATGACGGTGGTTCGCGAGAAGCGCACGGGGAGCGTCCGCTTGCCGGCTCGCGCGTCGCTGCGCCGGTCGGGGATCTCGTTGACGTACAGGATCAGCGCGACGAGGAGCGCGACCGGGATCGACGCCACGAACGGCTCCCAGGCCAGCGCCCCGCCGGTCTGGACGACGTAGGCGCCGAGCAGCATCAGCGGGCCGAACCCGACCGCGACCGCGATCTCGCCGAGGCCGCGATAGACGAACTTCAGCGGCGGTGCGGTGTAGCCGAGGCTGACGATGAACCCGACGACCCCGATGACGAGCAGCGCGGTCGAGCCGTGCGTCGCGAGGAGGATCAGCCCGATCACGCCGGCCAGGACGTAGAAGATCGTCGACAGGGTCGCCATCTGGCGCAGCGACACGAGGCCGTACTGGATGACCCGCGACCCGCCCGAGAACTGGGTCGGGGTGACGTTCGCGTCGTCGGCGCCGGACATCGTGTCGAACACGTCGTTCGCGGTATTGAGCCCGAGCTGGACGAAGCAGGCGCCGATGATCGTCAGCAGCGCCGCGACGAGATCGAACGATCCGTGCGACGCCGCGATCAGGATGCCGAGCAGGACCGGCACGAGGGTCGCGGTCAGGAACGGCAGCCGGGTCGTCCGCAGGGTCAGGAACCCGAAGGAGAGCTTCGGCTTGACCGGGGTGCCGCGCTCGACCGACAGCGCGTCGAAGTACTTGCGCGACTTCCCGACAGAGCGCTCCGAGTACTCGAAGAAGGGGACCTCGGCTTCGTCCCAGCCCCAGGCGGTCCGGCCGGCGACGGCGACCGTCTGACCGGTCATCGTCGCCGGGCCCCAGACCGTCACGTGGCGGCGCTCGTCGTAGCCGTAGCCGGGCTGCGGCCGGATGTGCGAGCCGGTCAGCGAGACCTCCCGGTCGGTCGGGATCGCCAGGCCTCCGGGCGCCTCGAACCGGGCGATCGGCTCGTCGGGGTCGATCCGTGCCTCGATGGCGACGCTGACGGGATAGCCGGTCTCGTCGACCCAGGTCAGGATCTGGAAGGGATAGGTCGCCAGCTTGTCGAGGCCGGCGCGCGCATCGAGCTCGGGTGTGCTGCGCATCACGCCGCCTCCTGTCCGACTGTTGCCACGACCGGAGCGGCCGCGGTGTCGCCATCGGCCCAATAGAGGATCCGGCGTGGTGTCACCTCGATGAGCGCACGCTCGAAGAAGAGGGGCAGGGCGACGCGTGCCTTGAGGAAGTAGACGATCGACGGCTCCTTCTTCTCCCAGATCGGGAGGAGGCGCTCCCAGCCACCGTGCGGGTCGTCCTCGATCACCCGGGCGTCGCCCTGGATCGTCACGCGATCGAGGTCGCCCCCGACCGCGACCGGGTCGGTGATCGAGACCGAGACCTTCGGGTTGCCCCGGATGTGCTCGAGCTTGCGGCTGAACAGGCTCGACGACGTCAGGTAGATCCGCTCGCCATCCCACAGCGGGATGAGCGGGTAGGTGACGGGACGACCGTCCGCGTCGATGACGGTGAGTTCGCCGACGAGGGCCGCGTCGAGCAGCGCTGTGACCGGTTTGGGAACGGTGGCCATGGTCTGCCTCACGATCACTGGGAACCCGCGAAAGTCGATATGCTACCGCATCGTAGCACGTTTTACGAACGTCGCAGCCACCACCGGCCCGCGCGCTACGATGGACGGGATGACCGCGATCCGCGCGCTGGTCGCCGACCGTGTCCGCATCCCGTTGCGCCGACCCATCGCGACCGCAAGCGGCATGTGGCTCGAACACGAATCGTGGGTCATCCGCGTCCACCATGACGATGGCCGGATCGGTCTCGGCGAAGCGGTCGTCGAGCCATCGGCCGGCGAGGTCGCTCATACGATCCTCACGTCGCTCGTCCGGGAGGCCGTCGAAGGGGCGTCCGAGGGCCGGCTTCCGTCGATGGCGGAGCTCGAGCCGCACGGCGCGCCGGGCCGGGCGCTCAACGCGGCGATCGAGAGCGCGCTCCTCGACCTCGAGCGGGCCCCGGCCGCCGATGTCCTGCCGGATGGTGCCGGCGTCGGGGTCAGCGCGACCCTGCCCTCGCTCGGGGTGGCTGCGGCGGCGGAGGCCGCCCGGCAGTCGATCGAGTCGGGCTTCGAGACGATCAAGGTCACGGCCGGCGCGGAACGCGAGACCGAAGTGCTGGTCGAGCGCATCCGCGCCATCAGAGCGGCCGTCGGCTCCGATGTCCGCCTGCGCCTCGAGGTCAACGGTGCGTGGGATCTCTCGACGGCCGAGGACCGTCTGTCGGCGATCTCGCGCTTCGATATCGAATTCGTGGAACAGCCATTACCCGCGCTCGATTTCGACGGGCTGGCTGAGTTGCGCCGCCGCGTCCGCGTCCCGATCGCGGCCGATGAGGCCGCCTCGTCGGTCGGCGCGGTCCGGACGCTGCTGGCCGCGGAAGCGATCGATGTGCTCGTGCTCAAACCTGCCCGGGTCGGCGGACCGACGGCCGTGACCGAGATCGCCGAGCGAGCCGCAGAGCACGGCATACCGGTCGTCATCGGCACGCTGTTCGAGACGGGCATCGGGCTCGCGGCAGGCCTCGCCATGGCCGCCCACCTGCCGGATGTCGACGGCGCCTTGTGGGCGATCCCGCCCGACCACGGCCTCGCGACCGCGGGACTGCTCGACCACGACCTGCTGGCCGAGGCCCTGATCGTCGCCAGCGGCCGGATGCACGTCCCAGGGCTGCCGGGGAGTGGTGGACTCGGGGTCGTCCTCGACGGCAGGGCGCTCGAGCGATTCATGGTCGAACGGGTCGGAGCGTCGGGATAAGCCGCGATCCATCGCTCGGTCCGGCGCGCGGCAGAACGAACACCCGGCCGGTGGCGCGCGGGCCATTGCCGGGGTACCATGCCCGCCCATGCCCGACACTCCCGTGTCGTCGGCCTCGTCCCACCCCGACGCACCGGCGACCTCACCGCTCATCCATGCCCGCGGACTGACCAAGAGGTTCGGTGAGTTCGTCGCCGTCGACGCCATCGACTTCGACGTCGCGCGCGGCGAATTGTTCGGCTTCCTCGGTCCGAACGGGGCGGGTAAGACGTCCACGATGCGGATGATCGGCTGCGTCTCGCCGATCAGCGATGGGACGCTGACCGTGATCGGGATGGATCCCGCGACCCAGGGTCCCGAGATCCGGGCGCACCTCGGGGTCGTGCCGCAACAGGACACGCTCGATGTCGAGCTGACCGTCCGCGAGAACCTGTCGATCTACGGGCGCTATTTCGGCCTGTCGCGCGCGGAGGTCCGCAAACGCTCGGACGAGCTGCTCGAGTTCGCCCAGCTCACCGAGCGCGCCGACGACCAGGTCGAGCCGCTGTCAGGTGGGATGAAACGACGCCTGACGATCGCCCGATCGCTGATCAACGAGCCCACCGTCCTGCTCCTCGACGAGCCGACGACGGGGCTCGACCCGCAGGCCCGGCACCTCCTCTGGGACCGGCTCTACCGTCTCAAGCAGCAGGGCGTGACGCTCGTCCTGACCACGCACTACATGGACGAGGCCGAGCAGCTGTGCGACCGGCTGGTGGTCATGGACAAGGCCAGGATCGTCGCCGAGGGCAGCCCGCGTTCACTGATCGAGAAGTATTCGACCCGCGAGGTCACCGAGCTGCGTTTCGCGCCCGGGATCGCGGAGACGCTCGACGGCCAGCTCGACGGGATCGCCGAACGGATCGAGCGCCTGCCGGACCGCGTCCTCCTCTACGCCGACGACGGCGAGGCCGCCGCGGTCGCCGTCCACCAGCGCGGCCTCGAGCCCGAGACGGTCCTGGTCCGGCGGTCCTCGCTCGAGGACGTCTTCCTGCGCCTGACCGGGCGCTCGCTGATCGAGTAGGCGCGCCGATGACCGCGCTCCCGCGCCCGATCTCGACCGTGGGTCGCGTCTTCGAATACCGGCTGCTGACCTACCGGCGGACCTACCGGTCGTCGCTGTTCAGCTCGTTCATCTCGCCGGTCCTGTTCCTGACGGCGATGGGCCTCGGGCTCGGGTCGTACGTGTCGAACAGCTCGTCGCTCGGCGGCGTCCCGTACCTCGTCTTCCTGGCCCCCGGATTGCTGGCCGCGACCGCGATGCAGACAGCCTCGTTCGAGGCGACCTTCCCGATCATCGGCGGGCTGATCTGGAACAAGGTCTTCCATGCGATGTACGCGACGCCGATCTCGCCGCGCGACATCGCCCTCGGCAACCTGACCTGGATCGCCGCGCGGCTGACCCTGGTGACCACGATCTTCACCCTGGTCATCATCGCCTTCGGGGCGTACGAATCGCCGCTGGTCATCCTGTGCATCCCGGCCGCGGTCCTGACCGGGATGGCCTTCGCCGGCCCGATCGCCGCGTTCGCCGCGACCCAGAGCAACCCGAACCGGTTTGCGACGATCTTCCGCTTCGGGATCACGCCGCTCTTCCTGTTCTCGGGGACGTTCTTCCCGATCAGCTCACTGCCGGTCGCTCTCCAGGCGCTCGCCGCGCTGACGCCGCTCTACCACGGGGTCGCGCTGACGCGGAGCCTGGCCCTCGGCACGGTCAGCCAGGATCCGGTCGCGACCGTCATCCACCTCGTCTATCTCGTGACGCTCGCCGGCGTGGGTGCCTACCTCACGATCCGGACCGTCGAACGCCGGCTGATCCGCGGATGACGGCGCTGCGAGTCGCTCCCACCTTCACGATCGGCAGCCGTCGCTCGATGCGGCTGATCGAGCGGAACCTGTATGTCTACAAGCACGGCTGGATGGTCCTGCTGTCGGGATTTTTCGAGCCGTTGTTCTACCTGCTCGGGATCGGCTTCGGGCTCGGGGCGCTGATCGGGACGATCCCGGGTCCGGGCGGCGCGCCGATCAGCTACCAGCAGTTCGTGGCGCCGGCGCTGCTCGCCAGCGCGGCGATGAACGGCGCGATCAACGAGAGCACGTTCAACTTCTTCTTCAAGCTCAACTACAACAAGACGTTCACGGCGATCCTGTCGACGCCGCTGTCGCCGGGCGACATCGCACTCGGCGAGCTCGGCTGGGCGCTCATCCGCTGCGGCCTGTACGCCGTCGGGTTCATGGCGGTCATCGTCGTCCTCGGCCTGTTCATCTCGCCGTGGGCGCTCCTGGCGATCCCGGCGGCGCTGCTGGTCGGCTTCGCCTTCGGGGCGGTCGGGATGGCGGCCACGTCGTTCATGAAGACGTGGCAGGACTTCGACCTCATCCAGCTCGTGGTCCTGCCGATGTTCCTGTTCTCGGGGACGTTCTACCCGATCGACGCCTACCCCGAAGCGCTCCAGGTGTTCGTGCGCCTGACGCCGCTCTACCAGGGCGTCGATCTCATCCGATCCCTGACCGTCGGGGTGATCTCGCCGGTCCTGCTGGTCCACGTCGCGTACCTGTCGATCATGGGGCTCGTCGGGCTGGCGGTGACCTCGCGCCGGCTCGACAAGCTGCTCCTGAAGTAGGGATGACCGACCGCGCGGCGCTGGCGGTCCTGACCGCGGAGATCGTCGAATGCCGCCGCTGCCCGCGTCTGGTCGCGTGGCGCGAGCAGGTCGCCCGCGAGAAGGTCCGGCGGTTCCGCGACGAGACGTACTGGGGCCGGCCGGTCCCGGGCTTCGGTGACCCGGATGCGCGGATCCTGCTGCTCGGCCTGGCGCCGGCGGCGCACGGCGGGAACCGGACGGGCCGCGTCTTCACCGGGGACGCGTCGGGCGACTTCCTGTGGGCGGCGCTGCATCGGGTGGGTCTGGCCGATCGTCCGGCCTCGCATCGAGCGGACGACGGCCTGACGCTGACCGATGTCTATATCGCGGCAGCCGTCCGGTGCGCGCCGCCCGCCAACAAGCCGACGGTCCGAGGAGCGGGACACGTGCGCGCCGTTCCTGGTCCGCGAGATGGCGTTGCTCGAGCGCGTGACCGTGGTCGTCGCGCTTGGCGCGTTCGGCTGGGACGCCGCGCTTCGGGCGCTGGCCGCGCTCGGACATGTCCCGGCGACGAAGCCGCGCTTCGGCCACGGAACCGAGGCCGAGATCGGGCCATATCGCCTGCTCGGCTCCTATCACCCGAGCCAGCAGAACACGTTCACGGGCCGCCTGACGCCCGCGATGGTCGAGGCGGTGCTCGGCCGCGCTATCGTCCTGGCCTCCGGCAGGAGCTGACGCGTCGAGGGAGATCGGAATCGGATGGCGAACCCACCGCCCGGCTGGATGGTCCGGATGAACGTCGCGGTCCTCCGCCTCGGCCTGAAGGTCGGCTCCCAATATCTCCTGACCGTCCCGGGGCGCATGAGCGGGGCGCCACGCAGCACGCCTATCTCGATCGTCGTGCTGGACGGCGAGCGGTTCATCGTGTCGGCCTTCGCCGACGCCGATTGGGTCAGGAACGTCCGGGCGGCGGGCGGGGCCTCGCTGCGTCGTGGCACGCACACGGAGGAAGTCAGGCTCGTCGAGCTGCCGGAGCCGGAACGCGACCCGATCCTGCGCACGTTCCTTCAGCAGGTTCCCGGGGGTGTTCGCTTCTTCGAGTCACCGGAGCCGGACGCAGTCGTCGCAGCGGCGAGTCGCTACCCGGTGTTTCGCGTCGTCAGCGGTCCGCCGCCGACCAGCGGCTGACGACCGCATCGAGCCGCTCGAATGCGACGCCATCGAGCGCCGCCGCGGCGTCGAGGAAGCGTTCGAGCATGGCCATCCGGTGGCCGCGCCCGATGCATTCCGGGTGGACGGTGACCGTCAGCAGGCCGCCGGGCGCGTTGGCGTAGGCGTAGCGCAGCTCCTCGGTCCAGATCTCGAGGACGGCGGAGGGAGCGGACAGCCCGGATCGTCCGGGTCCCGGCTCGAAATGCGGCCAGTCGTCCATCGCCCAGTAGACCGGGACTTCGACCAAGGAGCCCGGCTCGCCCCAGATCGTGCCGTCCTCTGTGGAGTGCCGGTCGCCCTGGCGGACGAGGTAGAGGGAGTAGTCGTCCGCCATCAAGGAGCTGTCGTAGGCGAAGCCGGCGGCCTCGACAAGCCCGAGGGTCGCCGCCCCGAGCGACCAGTACGGCGCCCGGAACCCGGCCGGCGGCGCATCCGTGACCAACCGGACCGCTTCCGCGGAGCGGGCCAGGACGTCGCTTGCCTCGCTTTCCTCGAGCTCGGCGAAGTCCTCGTGGAACCAGCCGTGGCAGGCCAGCTCATGGCCGCCGGCGAGGATCGCATCGGTGTCGTCGATGAACGTCGTCAGCGTGTGGCCGGGGACGAACCAGGTCGCCGGGATCGCGCGCCTCTCGAGAAGGGCGAGGAGCCGCTTGGCCCCGACCCGTGGTCCGAATTCGGCATGGCTGAACTTGACCGGCGAGTCGCCCCGGCGAACGGAGTCGGAGATCGCGTCGTGATCGATGGTCAGCGCGACGCTGAGGCGTGGCGTCTCCATCGAGCGATGGTAGTCCGGACGAGCTTGCATCGCCGATGGCCGCCCGGTGGCCCCACGTCGCCGCGTGACGGGCCGACCCAGCCAACCGCGCGTCTACTTGTCCGGGACGCCCCGCATCCGCGCCGCGAAGGTCGGCAGACCCGGGACGAGGGTCCCGTGGAGGAAGTTCGCGACGTCGTCGTGGACACCGATCCGGACGACGCGGAGGCGGAATCGGTGCGCCGGATCCTGCTCGACCCCGCGGTTGATCGTCCGAGCGGTGGTGTAGCCGGCATTCCGGACCAGGCCTTCGAGCAGTCCGTCGTACCCGCCGCCGACATACGCCATCGAGTCCGGGAAGACGCCGACGTGCACCCCGATGATCCGGCGCGCCTCGCTCACCTCGGCCCACATCGTCGCCTCGGGCGTGCGCGCGCGACCATTCCCGAAGGCGGTCAGCTGGTAGTGATGCACGTCGTGGGCGCCGATCCCGTTGCCGGCCGCCACGAGGCGACGGGCTTCCTTCCAGGTCAGGTTGCCGAACTCCACGGCGTCGAGCGTCAGGTAGAACTCGGCGACCATCCCGCGTGCCTGGAGCATCGGCAGGACCGTCCTGACCCAGTCGTGGGATCCGTCGTCGAAGCTGATGATGACGGGCCGGGCGGGGAGGGGCGCTCCATGATCCCAATGGGCCGCCAGGTCCCGCGGCAGGATCGTCGTGTAGCCGTTGGCCTTGAGCCAGTCGAGCTGAGCGGCGAATGCCACGGGCAGCACGTCGTAGGTGGCGAACCGCTCGCGGCTTGCCGCGGACTCGTGTGCGTACGCCTTGGGCAGGGCCTGGATCCGATGGTAGTAGAGGATCGGGACGTTCAGGGCGGCGGCGCGCGATGCAGCCGCGTTGATCGCGGGGATTGCCGGAGCCGGGGCGACGTACGGCTCCGACCGTGGCGTCGGCACGGGGGTCGGGTCAGGCGCGGCCGGGGTCGTCGGGGCCGGGCTCGGCTGGCTCGGAGTCTCGGCACGGACCGTGTCCGGGCGCTGCGGGTTCGTGAACGACGACGTGTCCGCCACGCAGCCCATCGTCAACGCGGCGATCGCCAGGGCCGCCAAGAGACGCTGACCGATGCGGCGTCGGCCGATGGGCCAGCGGCGTCCCGTGCTCATCGCGATACCGACCTCGATTCCCAGAGCCGTCGTGTCGATGCGAGCGCGCCGTGCCTGGGAGGGACGGAGTCGTCTGGCATGACGAACGGTGTCGTCACCCCGGCGCAGGATCGGTCCGCACGGCCGCCGAGCGGTGGCCGATCGGGCCTGGCCGCTCGCCTGCACATCGTCTCACGCCAGCGGCGAGACGCAACGTAGGAATATCGGATGGGTGCTCTCAGCCGCGAGTGACGACCTCCCGTATCCTTTCGTCTCCGTGGCCACGACAGAACGCGACTTCTACGTGATCCTCGGCGTCGAGCGGACAGCGACCGACGCCCAGATCAAGAGCGCCTTCCGCAAGCTCGCCCAGCAGTGGCATCCGGACGTCAACACGGATCCCGCCGCGCAGGAGCGGTTCAAGGAGATCAACGAGGCGTACCAGGTGCTGTCCGATCCCGAGCGCCGGTCGCGCTACGACACGTTCGGGCGGGCCGGGGTCGATGGCGGAGCAGGCGGCGCGGCCGGCTTCGAGGGGTTCGGCGGGTTCTCGGACATCTTCGATGCCTTCTTCGGCGGCGCGGCGGGCGCCGCCTCGGCTCGACGAGGACGACCGTTGCCCGGCGCGGACCTGCGCTACGACCTGCGCATCTCGTTCGAGGAGGCCGTCAACGGCACGGAGAAGGAGATCGAGTTCACCGTCCTGCAGCGCTGCGAGACGTGCGGTGGCAACGGCGCCAAGCCCGGGACCGAGCCGACGACCTGCCCGCAGTGCAACGGCCGGGGCGAGGTCCGCTCGATCCGCCAGACGATGCTCGGCCAGATGGTCAACGTCAGTGCCTGTCCGCGATGCGGCGGTGAGGGCAAGATCATCGAGACGCCGTGCGAGACGTGTCGCGGGGACGGCCGCACGGAGCGCAAGCGCACGCTCCGCGTCGTGATCCCGGCCGGGATCGACGAGGGACACCAGATCCGCCTCTCGAACGAGGGCGAGGTCGGGCCGCGTGGCGGTCCGCCCGGCAGCCTATATGTCGCGGTCCACGTCCTGGCGCATCCGTCGCTGACGCGGGAAGGCACCGAGCTCTACTACGACGCATCGATCTCGATCGCCCAGGCGGCGCTCGGGACGCGGATCAGCGTCCCGACCGTTGAGGGCAGCGAAGAGGTCGAGATCAAGCCCGGGACCCAGCCGAACACCGAGATCCGGCTCCGTGGCAAGGGCGTTCCCCATCTGCGCCGCACGGGCCAGCGCGGCGACCTCCACGTGATGGTCGATGTGGTGGTCCCGACCAAGCTGTCGAAGAAGGCACGCGACCTGCTGGCGGCCTACGCGGACGAAGCCGGCGAGACGGTCGGGCACGGCGGCGGCGGGCTGCTCGAGAAGCTCGGGTTGGGTTGAGCGACACAGGCCGGGGGGCCACCGCCGTCTCCGACGGCCTGGCGGGCACGACCGACGCGGCCGACGCCGACCGCTCGGCGGATCCGGACGACGCCGGCGCGTGGCTCGAGATGGCGGTCGAGGCGGACGTCGAGGCCGTCGAGGCCGTCAGCGAGATCCTTGGGCGAGCGGCGCCGGGCGGCACGTCCGTGGAGCCCGCGTTCGAGCTGGTGGACGAGGGCCTGGGCGCGCGGCTGGATCCGAGCCGGCCGGCGATCGTCCGTGCCTATGTCCCGGCACGCGACCGGGCTGCGGCCGATCGTGCCGTCGCCGAGGTCGCCGAAGCGCTCGGCCATCTCCAGGCGTTCGGGCTGCGGCCGATCGGCGAGCTCCGAACGCGGATCGTCCAGGAGGCCGATTGGGCCGACGCCTGGAAGGCCTATTTCCCGGTCATGCGCATCGGACGGCGGCTGGTCATCCGACCGACCTGGCGGCGTCATCGGCGCGAACCGGGCGACGTCGTCCTCGCGCTCGACCCGGGGATGGCGTTCGGGACCGGGCTGCACCCGACGACGCGGCTGTGCCTGGCCGGGGTCGAGGATCTGGCCGACCGCGGCGTCCTCGCCGACGCGCGCGTCCTCGATGTCGGGTGCGGGTCGGGGATCCTGGCCATCGCCGCGCTCAAGCTGGGCGCCGCGCGCGCGGTCGGCGTGGACACCGACCCGATCGCGATCGAGGCGTCGGCGGCCAACGCCCGTCGCAACGCGGTCACGCGACGGTTGCGTGTCCGGCAGGGCAGCCTGCCGAGCGGCGACCAACCGTTCGACGTCGTGCTCGCCAACCTGATCGCCGGGGTCCTGGTGACGCTCTCGGCTGCGCTGCATGACGAGCTGCGACGCGGCGGCACGATCATCGCGTCGGGGATATTCGTGGATCGCGAAGCCGAGGTCGTCGATGCGTTCGCGGCGGTCGGGCTGGTCGTGGTCGGCCGGAGTGCTGAGGGCGACTGGGTCGCGCTCGAGGCGGTCCGGCTCGGCTGACCCGGTCGGACCGGGTTCGCACCGCACCGAAAACCGGGTCATCGCCCGGCCATGGCCGGGCGCGGCCCTACAATCGCCTGCGATGCCGGCCTACTTCCCGATCCTGCTCGGTGCACACATCATCCTGGCGGTGAGCCTGATCCTGCCATCGATCCTCCTGCCGTTCGCCCTGCGGACGCGACGGGCGACGGTCGAATCGGAGAATGCATGGGGTCCAGGGCCTGCTGTGGGCGCAGACGCACGGAACGATCGCCATCGGGATCGGACTCGCCCTGACGGGCCTCGGTCTGATCGCGTCGCTCGGGTCGTCCTTGCTCGCGCAGCCTTGGCTGCTGCTGGCGCTCACGATCTATTTCATCAACCTCGGGATCGCGTTCTTCGTCCAGCGCCCGAACCTGCGACGGCTTGTCGGCATCCGCGCGGCGGCCGATGACAAGACCTGGCTCGAGCGTGCCAGGCGCCAGCGCTATGTGTCCTACCTGATGGCTGGGCTGGTCGGCACGATCGGCTTCCTGATGAGCTCCAAGCCGGTGCTCTGGTGACCGCGGACGATCGGGCGGGTCCGACGGCCGGGACGTCGGATCCCGATTGCCTGTTCTGCAGGATCGCGGCGGGGACGATCCCGGCCGACCGGCTCCACGACGACGACCTGGTGGTCGCGTTCCGCGACATCGCACCACGCGCGCCGACCCACATCCTGTTGATCCCGCGCCGCCATATCGCATCCGCCGCGGACCTGACGGACGCGGACGCGCCGATGCTCGGCCGGCTGTTCGCGGTGGCCGCCGAGCTCGCCCGGAACGCCGGGATCGGCGAGGGTGGTTACCGCCTCGTCTCGAACGTGGGGCGCTGGGGCGGCCAGACGGTCGATCACTTCCACGTCCACCTGATGGGCGGCCGCCCCTTCGACTGGCCGCCCGGGTGAGACGTCGCGGGCATCGCCTGATCGTCGCTCTCGCGCTTGCTGCGTCGGTCGTGGCCGTCGCCGGGTGCGGCAGTGTCGAGGACGCCGGGCGGACGTTCCCGGTCCCCTCGGTCGGGCCGTCGATGACCGTCTCGCCGGCGGTCAACCAGACGCGGACCGAGCTGGTCGGCGTGCTCGGTCAGCACGGCCTTCAGCTGGCCGACACCCAGACGCCCGTCCGGATGGCCGAATCCCCGCTGTTGACGACCGCCCCGCGTGCCGTCTACCAGGTGGTCCTGCCGAAGGACCCCGACAAGGGCTACATCGTGGTCTACGAGTTCAGCGATCCGTCGCTGGCCGCGGCCGCCGCGGCCGAACAGCAGGCGTATCTCGGGAGCGGGCCTGGGCGGGTCCAGACGCCGCAGGGCACGATCAGCGTCATCCGGCAGGTCGGATCGACCGTCGTCCTGTATCAGTGGCTGCCGGGCGCCGCCCAGGATCCCTCGGCGCCCGGGATCGAGGACGCGCTCGAGACGCTCGGGATCGGGTACCCGGTCGCGACCTGATCGCGAGCTCCCGCCCGGGACTCGCTCCGGCGCTCAGGCCGTTGGCAGCGGCGATTTCGACCGCCAGCCAGGCGCGCACCTGGGTGCGCTTGACCTTCAGCGTGTGGGTCCGCGGGAAATCCTCGTCGGGCCACAACCGCCAGCCCGCGATCCGCTGATTCGGGCCGAGCGTCCCGTTGGCGGCCTTCACCGCGGCATCGATCCGCACGCGGAGGCCGGCCGGGTCATCGCCACCGACGATCCCGGGCGCCCCCGCCGCCGACCCGAGGACGATGGCCTCGATCCGACCGGGGCGGGTCTCGAGCACGACCGAATTGCGGATGCCGGCGATCCGCAGGGCATTCTCGATGTCCTCCGGATAGACGTTGAACCCGTTGGGCAGGACGATGATGTCCTTGATCCGGCCCGACAGGATGAGCCGGCCGGCCGGATCGAGATGGCCGATGTCGCCGGTCCTGTACCAGCCGTCCGAGGTGAATGCCGTCGCGGTCGCGGCCGGGTCATTCCAGTAGCCACGCGTGACGGTCGGGCGGCGGTACTGGATCTCGCCCTCGTCGGTGATCCGCATCTGGACGCCGTCCGGCGGCCGTCCGACCGTGCCGAGACCATGGTCGTCGAGCCGCGTGCAGGCCCGCCGGTGCCCGTCTCCGTCGTGCCATAGCCCTGGAGGACCGTCACGCCGAGGTCCTC
>CAVURK010000009.1:0-962350 GCA_963743855.1 uncultured Chloroflexia bacterium | reverse complement strand
CACGAGATCGTCGGGCCCGACGTCGACGAGGCCGGCATCAGCCGCTGCATCGAGCTCTCGGCGACCAAGTACTGCCCGGTCAATGCGATGGTGTCGGCCGGGGCGACGGTCGTCCACCACCGATACCGGATCGTGTCGAGCGGCGCGGCGCCCTACGAAGCCGAGGGCGAGGTGATCGCGACCGGGCCGTATGCGCGACCCGACATCCTGCCCGATCAGCGGTAGTTGATCGGCTCCGGCGCGAGGTTCGACGTGTCGAGCCGCGAGCGACCGCGTGTCCAGATCCGCGTCACGAGATCCGGCACCCACCAGCGCAGGAAGTAGAGCCGGCAGCCGAGGCAGTAGCCCGTGGTTGCGAGCAGGGTCTGGAGCGCGGCGACCGCCAGGACAAATCCCCAGCCGACGGTCGTCGCGCCCAGGAAGAATGCGATGAGGGACAGGATCAAGGCCGTGCTGCCGAGGACCTGGGCGAAACGCGGTGGATATTCGTGTTCGGGCTCGACCTTGGGGAGCGCCAGGGTCTTGGCGATCCGCCGCCAGATCACGCCATAGATCGAGTACCGCAGGCCGAACGCCGCGCTGACCCCGATCGACAGGAGCACGAGCGGGACCAGCCAGATCGCGCCGGTCAGGAAGGCACCGATCAGGAGGACCGCAGACACGCCGGCCCCGAACCGGTGGCCGCGAGGATCGATCATGCGGGCCTTGGGCAGATGGGCGGTCGCGTCACTGGGGATGGCGCTTGGCATCGGTGGATCTCTCGTGCGGGGGGACGTCGCGCGTGACGATACCATAGAAGTCCTAGTGAACTAGTCGGGTATCGGCGGATGATCCCCGGCGCCGGTGCCGGCGACGACCCTTCCTGGTTGATGTCACTCGAGAGCATCACGGGGGGAAATTCGGCGCGCTCGAGGCGCTGCTCGCCGCCCAGGCGCTCTCGCCGCCGAGGCGCTCTCGCCGCCGAGGCGCTAGTCGCCACCTCTGGTGTCGGGTCTGATGTCACTGACGGGTTTGATGTGCACTCGAGAGCATCACGGGGCGGGACATTCGGCGCGCTCGAGGCGCCAATCGCCACCTCTGCAGACGATTTGATGCTCTCGAGTGGCATCGACTTGGGACGGTGCCCAGGTCTGCGGGTTCGGTCCGCAGTGGCTTGCATGACTATGCAACGAGCCTGTATAGTGATGCGACGATGACTGCCGTCCAGCCGATCCCGACGACCCCGACGACCGCTTTCCTGCCGCGCTCCGAGCGCGGGGTCGATCCGCAGGGAGGTCCGCGGCGGTTGCGCGTCGGGATCATCGGGGCGTCCGGCTATGTCGGTGGCGAGCTGGTCCGTCTGCTTGCGCGACACCCGAACGTCGAGATCATCGGCCTCGTCGGTCGCGACCGGGACCACGACCCGATCGACTGGATCCACCCGCATCTCGCTCCGACCGGGCTGACGGTCAGCTCGGCGCTGCCGTCGGATCCGAGCGGGCCGCCGGACGCCGTCTTCATGGCCCTCCCCCACGGGAAAGGGGTCGAGATCGCCCTGGATCTGGCCGCGGCCGGGACGGCCGTCATCGACCTTGGCCCCGATTTCCGGCTCAGGGACGCCGCCGATTACCCGCGCTGGTACGGCTTCGAGCATCCGCGGCCCGATCTCCTCGATGTCGCTGTCTACGGCCTCCCGGAGCTCCATCGAGCCGAGCTCGTCGCGCTGGCCGATGCCGCGGTCGCGATCGTCGGGTCGCCCGGCTGCTACCCGACCGCGACGTTGCTCGCCCTGCTGCCGCTGGCGCGCGCGGGTCTGATCGGGGACCTGGTGGTCGATGCCAAGAGTGGCGTCTCGGGCGCCGGGCGCGAGGCCAAGACGGAGATGCTCTTTGGCGAGGTCAACGAGAGCGTTCGAGCCTATGGCGTCGGTGGCCACCGACACGTCGCGGAGATCGAACAGGAGCTTGCCGGTATCACGGTCCGTGCCGGGCTGGACGTATCGGCCAACCCGGGGATCGTCGCCGTCGACTTCCTCCCCCACCTCGTCCCGATGACGCGCGGGATCCTGGCCGCCTGCCACGTGCGCCCGACACGGCCTGTCGATGGGCACGAGCTCGTTCACCTGTATGAGGCCGCGTACGCCGACGAGCCGTTCGTGTCGCTGTCGGCGACGCCGCCCGGGACCAAGCAGACGACCGGCAGCAACCATGTTCGCGTCCACGTCAGCTTCGATGAGCGGACCGATCGGATCCTCGCCATCGGCGTCGAGGACAACCTCGTCAAGGGCGCCGCGGGGCAGGCGATCCAGTCGTTCAACCTCGTCCATGGCCTGCCCGAAACGGCGGGCCTCGAACAGCTCCCACTCGCCCCATGACCACCATCTCGGAACGCTCCATCCCGACGTCCTCGGCGGACCTCCCACCAGTCGAGCGACGCCCCGCCATCCCGGCCGGCTTCAAGGCGGGCGGGCTGGCGGCCGGGATCAAGGCCTCGGGCCGGCCGGATCTCGCCGTCGTGCTCTCGACGACGGGTCCGGCCGCCGTGGCCGCGGTCTTCACCCCGAACACGTTCGCGGCCGCGCCCGTCCGACTGTCACGCGCCCATCTCGCGGCCACGTCGGGCGATCCGCGGGGTGGTTTCGGCTGGGCCGAGGCGGTCATCTCGACGAGCGGCAGCGCGAACGCGGCCACGGGCGCGGCGGGCGACGCCGACCAGGCCGCCATCGCGACGATGCTCGCGACCGCGACCGGGGTCGATGTCGAACGGACGCTCCATCTCTCGACCGGGATCATCGGCACACGGCTGCCGCTCGACAAGGTCGAGGCGGGGCTCTCGGCCATCGTCCCGACGCTCTCCGCGACCGACGACGGGCTGCTCGCCGCTGCCGTTGCCCTGCGCACGACCGATTCGAAGACCAAGGTCGCGACCGCGACGGTCGACCTGCCGGGGACCGACGGTGGCTCCCCCGTCCGGATCACGATCAGTGGCATCGCCAAGGGCGTCGGGATGATCCACCCACGGATGGCGACGATGCTGTCGGTCGTCCTGACCGATGCGTCGGTCGCTCCCGAGGTCCTGTGGGGCCTTCTCCGGCCGGCCGCGGCGCGCACCTGGGACCAGCTCTCGGTCGACGGTGATACGAGCACGAACGACACCGTTTTCGTCCTGGCGTCCGGGGCGGCGGGTGCTGGACCGGTGGGGGCCGGTTCGGCTGCGGCCGTCGCCCTTGGCGCCGCGATCGAGGCGGTCGCACGGGACCTGGCACGCCAGCAGGCGGCGGACGGCGAGGGGGCGGCGACGTTGATCACGGCCGCCGTCAGCGGGGCTCGGGACGATGCCGAGGCACGGGCCGTGGCACGGTCGGTCATCTCGTCGAGCCTGGTCAAGGCGGCGGCCCATGGCCGCGACCCGAACTGGGGCCGGATCGCGGGAGCGGCCGGCAACGCACGACTGGCCGATGCGGCTGTCCTCGAGGCGGCGGGCCTGTCCGCGGAGGAAGCCTCGGCCCGTGCCGGTACCCCGGCCGTGCTCGACCCTGCGACGCTCAGGATCTCGATCGCCGGTCATCTCGTGTTCGACGGGGCGCAGGGCGGACCCGTCGCCTTCGATCGCGCCGCGGCACGGGCCGCGATGGACGCACCGGAAGTCGTCTTGGCCCTGGAGCTCGGTCTGGGCGCCGGGACCGGCGAGGCCTTCGGCTGCGACCTCACCGAAACGTACGTGATCGAGAACTCCGAGTACACGACGTGAGCGAAGTGCTCGTCATCAAGCTGGGTGGCACGACGATCGCGGAGCAGAGCCAGGTCTTGGCGGAAGTGGCCGCGGTCGCGCGACGACGTCCCGTGGTCCTGGTCCATGGCGGCGGCAAGCGCATCACCGAGTGGCTCGACCGCCTCGGCGTCCCGAGCAAGTTCGAGGGCGGTCTGCGCGTGACCGACGCCCAGTCGCTCGAGGTGGCCGCCGCGGTACTCCGGGGAGTGGTCAACAGCGAGCTGGTGTCCGGCCTGCGCGACCTCGGCGTCGATGCCGTCGGGCTGTCGGGCGTCGACGGCGGCCTGCTCATCGCGGAGCGGATCCCCCACCTCGGACTCGTCGCTTCGGTCGTCGGCCTGCGCCGCGACCTGCTCGACGCGATCCTCGTCGGCGGGCAGGTCCCCGTGGTCGCGCCGCTGGCCCGCGACGCGGACGGGATCGTCTGCAACGTCAACGCCGACGACGTGGCGGCCGGGATCGCGGCCGGTCTCGGGGCACGCCAGCTCATCCTGCTGACCGACGTGGACGGTGTTCGCGATGCAGACGGCCATCGTCTCGATGCGCTCACCGCGGGCGAGGCCGAGACCCTCATCGAATCGGGCGTCATCGCCGGTGGGATGGTCCCCAAGGTCCGGGCCGCGCTCGGCGCGCTCGGCTGGGACGGCGCCGAGGCGGTCATCGCCGATTCGTCCGCGCCAGATGCCCTGGCGCGAGCCCTCAGCGACCCGACCTTCGGCACGCACATCACCGCGGTCCGGCCGGCGCACGCGGGTGCCGCGTGAACGGTCACGGCCAGGGCAACGGCGCCGGCGCGACCAGCCACGACCACAAGCAGCAGCGCCAGCGAGCGATCCGCGAGCTGATCGCCACGCGCCCGGTCGGGAGCCAGCGCGAGGTGGTCGACGCGCTCAGCGCGCAGGGCTTCGACGTCACCCAGGCGACCGTCTCGCGCGACATCTCCGAGCTCGGGCTGATCAAGGCGCCCGGCGCCGAAGGCCACGTGTACGTGGCACCAACCTCGACCACACCCACCATGACCGCAGACCGGGATGCCCGCCTCGAACGGATCCTCGGTGATATCCCGGTGACGATCGGCCGCAGCGGGCTGATCCTTGTGCTGACCGGGACGCCCGGCACGGCCAGCGTGATCGCCCAGGCCATCGACGAATCGAGCCTGCACGAGCAGGAAGGCACGCTGGCGGGCGACAATACGCTCCTCGTCCTGTTCGCCGACGAGTCGCGCCTCGGGCGCTGGCTCGCGCGTTTCGAAGCCATCGCGGCACGTTCCGGAGGTTCAAGGATCTAGTGAAGAAGGTCGTCCTCGCTTACTCGGGCGGACTCGATACGTCGGTCGCGGTCGCCTGGCTCCGTGAACAGTTCAACGCCGAGGTCGTGACCCTGACGGTCGATCTCGGTGGCGGGTCGCTCCGCCCGGGGGTCGAGGCGCGCGCGATGTCGGCCGGCGCCACGCGGGCCTATGTCGTCGACGCGCGTGAGCGGTTCATCACCGATTACGTCTGGCCGCACCTCCAGGCGAACGCGCTCTACCAGGGGGCCTATCCGCTGGCCACGGCGCTCGCCCGGCCGCTGATCGCGCAGCTGCTCGTCGAGGTCGCCAAGCGCGAGGGCGCCGACGCGGTCGCCCACGGCTGCACCGGCAAGGGCAATGACCAGGTCCGCTTCGATGTCGCGACCCACGCGCTCGATCCGGGGCTCGAGGTCGTCGCGCCGATGCGGGTCGGGATGGGGCTGACGCGCGACCAGGAGATCGACTACGCCGCCGAGCGCGGCATCGAGATCCCGATCACCAAGGCGTCGCCGTACTCGATCGACGTCAACCTGTGGGGCCGCTCGTGCGAGACGGGCGTGCTGGAAGACCCGTGGGTCACGCCACCGGCCGATGCCTACGAGTGGACTGTGGCCGCGTCCGATGCGCCCGCGGCCGTCGAGATCCTGCTCGAGTTCGAAGGCGGGATCCCGGTCGCACTCGACGGTGAGCGGCTGAGCTCGCTCGATCTCGTCGAGCGGGTCCATGCGCTGGCCGGCGCGCACGGGGTCGGGCGGATCGACCACGTCGAGGACCGGCTGGTCGGCATCAAGAGCCGCGAGATCTACGAGACGCCGGCAGCGACCGTCCTGCACGCCGCACATCGGGCGCTGGAAGGGCTGACCCTGTCGCGTGACACGCTGCGGTTCAACCGCTTCGTGGCCGACGAGCTGGCGCGCCTGATCTACGACGGTCTGTGGTTCAGCGCGTTGTCGCGCGACTTGCGCGCCTACGTGGCGTCGTCGCAGCGGGTCGTCTCGGGCGAGGTCCGGGTGCGGCTCGATCACGGGTCTGCCGTCGTCGTCGGGCGGCGCTCGCCGATGTCGCTCTACGACAAGAGCCTGGCCACCTACGACGAGGGCGACGCCTTCGATCACGCCTCGGCGGTCGGGTTCATCGAGATCTTCGGCCTGCCGCTGCGGGTCGAGGCCGCCCGCCACGGTGCCGTCGGCAAGCACCATGGCGCGGCCTGGAGCTGGACGGATCCGCTGCTCGACACCCTGCCGACGACGGTCGCCGATCCCGAGCCGGCAGGCGTCTGAGCCGTCGCGCCATGGGCAAGCTGATCTACACGATGAACGTGTCGCTCGACGGGTTCATCGAGACGCCGGACCACAGCCTGGACTGGGGCGTCGTCGACGACGAGCTGCACACCTGGTTCAACGACCGGATGCGCGAGTTGGACGCATCGCTCTACGGCCGTCGCCTCTACGAGGTCATGGCCGGCTACTGGCCGACCGGTGAATCCAACCCGGAGTCGACCGCACCGATGGTCGAATTCGCCCGCATCTGGAACGCGACGCCAAAGGTCGTCTTTTCGAGGACTCTCGAATTGGTCGATTTCAACAGCCGGCTGGCCGCGGGCGACGTGGGCGAGCACCTCGCGGCGATCAGGGCCGAGTTCGATGGGGACCTCGAAGTCGGCGGGCCGACGCTCGCCGCCCAGTTCATCGAGCGCGACCTCGTCGACGTGTACGGGCTGGTCATCCATCCGGTCGTTCTCGGTGAAGGCACGCCGTTCTTCCCCCGACTCGATCGCCGTATCGGGCTCAAATTGATCGACACGCACGTGTTCGGTTCGGGTGTCGTCTACCAGGGCTACGCCGCCACGCACGACTGACGGCGGGTACCATCCGCCGATGACCGAACTGACCGACAGCACGCTTCGCTCCGGCCTCATCGACAGCCTGCGCGCATGTCGCGACGCGGAACGCACGATCTTCGCCACGCTCGACCCGACCGTCCGGGACACGCCGGGACCGGACGGCGGCTGGTCTCCGAAAGACCACCTCGCGCATCTCTCGGCGTGGCGCAACCGGCAGGCAACGAAGATGGCAGCCCTTCGCGAAGGTCGGCCAGAGCCCGCGGAGCCGGCCGATGGGCTCGACGAGACGAACGCGATCTACCACGCGGAGCGAGAAGGCTGGACCTGGGATGTCGTGGAGGCCGACGCCGACGCCACCGCGGACGCGCTGATCGACGAGGTGCGGGCGGCGAGTGATGCGGCCCTGCTCGACCAGAAGGTTCTCGGACCGATCATGGGGGACGGACCGGAGCACGATGTCGGCCACCTTGCGCCGATCGCGAAGTCGGTGGGTCTCGAGGATCGCGTCCTGGCCCTGGCCGCAACAACCCGGGCGATGATCGACGCCGGCGGCTGGCCCGAGGCGTCCGCGGCGTATGCGCGCTACAACCTCGCCTGCTTCCACGCACAGGGCGGGCGCCTCGATGAGGCCCGCGCGCTGCTCCGCCAGGCTCTGCCGGAGAACGAGAGCCTGCGGACGTTCGCCCCTACGGACGACGACCTGATCGCGCTCCGGCCCGAGCTCGAGGCGCTCTCCGTCCGGTGACGGCCTGGGATCTCCCCGAGATGACCGAGTCGACCGGCACGGACGCCGACGCGCGCCGGCTCCGTGAGCTGGCGTTCCTCAACGAGATCGCCCAGCTGGCGACGCTGGCACGCGACTGGGACGAGCTGATGCGCTCGATCGTGGACGGCACGACGGCCGCGATGGGCGTCGAGGTCTGCTCGTTCTACCTCGCCGACCACGAGCGGATCCGGCTGACACTGGCGGCCACCAACGGACTCGACGGCTCGCAGGTCGGCCGGGTCAGCCTCGACTGGGGGCAGGGCATCACCGGTCGAGTCGCCGCGAGCGGGACCCCGATCGCGGTCGAGGACGTCACGACGGACGACCGGTTCGCGTGGGTCCGCGGCTTCGATGTCGAGACCCTGCGCGGGATGCTGTCGGTGCCGCTCGAGTGGCACGACACGGTCGTCGGGGTCCTCAACGTCCAGACGCGCGACCGACGCCGGTTCGACGAGGTCGAGGTCGAGTTCCTCCAGACGATCGCGGCGCTCCTGGCCGGGATCGTCGAGAAGGGCCGGCTGACCGCAGAGGTCGAGGGCCGGCTGGCCGAGCTGACCGCGCTCGACGCCGCGCGGGCCGAGCTCCTGAGCGTCGTCACGCACGAGCTCCGGACACCGCTGTCGGTCGTGCGCGTGTACGTCGACCTGCTTGCAGAGGCGGCGACCACTGGGATGCCCGATCCGGCCGTCAGCGAATGGCGCGACGCCGCCTCGGACCAGCTCGGGCGGCTCGATCGCCAGGTCGATTCGATCCTCGCCTCGGTCCGCGGCGAGGGCCTGACCGGCCTGTCCCGGGCGCCGTTCGATGCCGTCCAGGCGGTCGACGACACGGTCGAGACTCTCCGCCTGCTGCTCCGCTCGCACCCGATCCGCTGGGATCGCCCGCACGATCCGATGACCGCGATCGGCGACGAGACCCGCTTCCGCCAGGTCCTCGAGCAGCTGCTCGAGAACGAATCGAAGTACGCGCCGACCGCCGAGGGCGTGAGCATCGGTGTCTGGCGGGTCGGCGACGAGATCCAGGTCTATGTCACCGACGACGGCCCGGGCGTCCCGGTCGAGGACTGGGAGAGCGTCTTCGAGCCGTTCGTCCGGATCGAGGGCCGCGGCCGCAGCCGCGGCTCGGGGATCGGCCTGTTCGCCGCGCGTCGGCTGATGACCGCGATGGGCGGACGGATCTACCTCGAACCGAACGGGTTCGCGTCGTCGCGCTTCGTGGTGGCGCTGCCCGCCGCCTAGAGCCCTCGGAGTCGGACCCGGTCAGGCGTCAGCTCGGCGACGTTCGTCACGCCGATGAGCTGCATCGTGCGAACGGTCTCGCGCCGGAGGATGTCGTAGGCCTTCTGGACTCCCTGCTCGCCACCGGCCATCAGTCCGTACAGGTACGCCCGCCCGACCAGGCAGGCCCGGGCGCCCATGGCGACGGCCGCGACCACGTCGCCGCCGGTCATGACGCCACCGTCGATGTAGACCTCGGCACGGTCACCAACCGCTGCGACGATCCCGGGCAGCTGCTCCAGCGGCGTCGGTGCGCGGTCGAGCTGGCGGCCACCGTGGTTCGAGATGACGATCGCGTCGGCTCCGCGATCGACGACCGCGCGGGCGTCGTCGACCGTCTGGACCCCCTTGACGATGAGGCGCCTCGGCCAGACCTCGCGCAGCCAGGCCAGGTCATCAAGCGTCACCGACGGATCGAAGACCTTGTCGATGAGCTCGGCCACGGTCCCGCCCGAACCGGTCAGCGATGCGAATGTGAGGGGCTCGGTGGTCAACAGGTTGAACCACCATCCCGGATGGAGGGCCATGTCGCCCAGCGTCTTGAGCGTCAGCGTCGGCGGGATGGTCAGGCCGTTGTGGACGTCGCGCAGGCGCATGCCTCCCACGGGCGTGTCGACGGTCAGCATCAGGGCCGAGTAACCATTGGCCTCGGCCCGACCGATGAGCTCGAGGCTCGGCGTTCGATCGCGCCAGACGTAGAGCTGGAACCATCGCTCGACGTCGGGCACGGCCTCCGCGAGTGCCTCGGGCGACGTCGTCCCGAGCGTCGACAGGGCGTACGGGATCCCCGATCGCGCGGCAACGCGCGCCACGGCCGGCTCGCCCTCGTGATTCATGAACCGGGTGAACCCGGTCGGCGCGAAGACGAGTGGGATGGACGTGGGGCGACCGAGGATCGTCGTTGACGGGTCGACCCGTGAGACGTCGCGCAGGACGCTCGGGACGAACTCGACCCGGCTGAACGCGTCGCGCGCGCGACGTAGGCTCGTTTCGCTCTCGGCCGCGCCATCGGTGTAGTCGAATGCCGCCCGAGGCGTGTGACGACGGGCGATCCGGCGCAGGTCGGCGATGGTCGCCGCTCCGGCCAGCCGCTGCTCGGTGAACGACCGTGGCACGGGCTGGAAGCGCAGGTATGGGCGGAGCTCGGCCCATCGCGGTCGGCGTCGGGTGGTCATCACGCGGACGCTAGCACGGCGCGACGCCGCCGACCGCCTTGCTACGCACGAGGGAACGCCGGCGTCAGCCGACGACGACCCGTGCCTCCTCGGCCCGGAGCCGCGCGTAGCCGGGCTTGACGACCTCGTTGATGATCCGCAGCCGCTCGTCGAAGGGAGCGAAGGCGCTCTTCATCGCGTTGATCGTCAGCCACTCCATCTCGCCGAGGCCGATCCCGAACGCCGCGTCGAGTGCTGCGAACTCGCTCGACAGGGTGACGTTGCTCATCAGCCGGTTGTCGGTGTTGAGCGTGACCCGGTAGCGCAGGCGGCGGAGCAGATCGATCGGATGGTCGGCGACGGCAGCAACGGCTCCCGTGTGGACGTTCGAGGTCGGGCACATCTCGAGCGGGACGCGTCGGTCCCGGACGAAGGCGGCGAGCCGGCCGAGCTCGACCGAGCCGTCGTCGCGCACGGTGATGTCATCGACGATCCGGACGCCGTGCCCGAGCCGTTCGGCGCCGGCGAACTGGAGCGCCTCCCAGATCGAGGGCAGCCCGAATGACTCGCCGGCATGGATCGTGATGTGGAAGTTCGCGCGCCGGATCGTCTCGAACGCATCGAGGTAGCGGGTCGGCGGATAGCCCTTCTCGGGACCCGCGACATCGAACCCGACGACCCCCGCGTCGCGCCAGCGGACCGCGCATTCCGCGACCTCCACCGACCGGGCGGCCTGGCGCATCGCGGTGATGATCAGCTTCATGACGATCGGGTTGCCGGCCTCGGCGGCCCGGATGGCCCCGATCCGGAACCCGTCGAGCATCGCGGCCACGGCCTCGTCGAGGCTCAGGCCGTGCTCAGTGCACAGCTCTGGCGCCATCCGGACCTCGGCATAGACGATGCCGTCGGCGGCCAGGTCTTCCGCGCATTCGGCCGCGACCCGGGCGATCGCGTCGGGCCACTGCATGACCCCGAAGGTGTGGGCGAAGGTCTCGAGATAGAGCTCGAGGCTCTTGCGATCGGCGCCGCGCCGGAACCAGACGGCCAGGTCGTCGACATCGGTCGTCGGGAGCGCGTCATAGCCGTACTCGGCGGCGAGGTCGATCACCGTGGCCGGCCGCAGGCCGCCATCGAGGTGGTCGTGGAGGAGCGCCTTGGGAGCCTGGACGATCGTCGCGAGGTCCGTCACGGGCCGATGGTACGCGGTCAGGCTTCGTCGAGGCGTGCCCGCGCGGCTGCCAGCGCGGCAGCCACGCGAAGCGGCGCAGTGCCACCGATGACGTCGCAGGAGGCGAGGGCCCCATCGATCGAGGCCGCGGATCGGAGCTCGTCGCCGAGACCAGGATCCGTGGCGAGCGCGGCCGCGGTCGGGTCGTCGCTGGCACCGATCGCCTGCTCGAGCATGTCGTCCGGGACCTCGTCGAGGGCGAGACCCGCCGCCTCGGCCCGGGCAACAAGGGCACCCACGATGTGGTGCGCGGCACGGAACGGGATGCCGCGACGGACCAGTGCGTCGGCCACCGCGGTCGCAGTCGTGTAGCCCTCGCCTGCGGCCTCGCGCATCCGGCCGGCGTCCACCGCGAGCGTCTCGACCAGCCCGGCCATCACCCGCAGAGAGCTCTCGAACACCTCGACGGCGTCGAACAGCGGCGCGACCCCGTCCTGCAGGTCGCGCTGGTAGGCCAGCGGCAGGCCCTTGAGCAGGGTCAGGGCACCGGTCAGCTCCCCGATCACGCGGGCAGCGCGGCCGCGGACCAGCTCGGCGGGATCCGGGTTCTTCTTGTTGGGCATCATCGAGCTGCCGGTCGAGAACGCATCGGCGGTCCGCACGAACCCGAACCGCGGGTTCGACCACCAGGTGACCTCCTCGGCCAGCCGGCTCAGATGGACCATCCCGAGCGCGATCGCGGCCATCGTCTCGATCGCGAAATCCCGGTCCGAGACGGCATCCAGCGAGTTCGCGGTCACACCGTCGAAACCGAGCTCCCCCGCTGTGACCTCGCGGTCGAGCGGGTAGCCGGCGCCGGCCAGCGCGCCCGCGCCAAGCGGCGAAACGTTGAGCCGTGCCCGCGCATCCGCCAGCCGGCCACGGTCACGCTCGGCCATCTCGACATAGGCGAGCAGGTGGTGGGCGAACAGGACGGGTTGGGCCGGCTGGATGTGCGTCGTTCCGGGCAGGACGGCCGACCCCTCACGCTCCGCGAGGCCGACGAGCGCTCGTTCGAAGTCGAGCAGCGCCGCGTCGAGGTCGTCGATCGACCGGCGCGTCCACAGCCGCAGGTCGGTGGCGACCTGGTCGTTGCGCGAGCGACCCGTATGCAGTCGACCCGCCAGTGGGCCGACCTTCTCGGCGAGCGCCGCTTCGACGTTCATGTGGACGTCTTCGAGAGCCGGGTCCCACGTCAGCCGCCCCGCCGCGACGTCGCCGGCCAGCGCGGCCAGCCCATCGACGAGGGTCTGGGTCTCCTCGGCCGTCAGGATCCCCGCTCGGCCGAGGCCGCGCACGTGGGCGATCGACCCCGCGATGTCGTCAGCCGCCAGCGCGGCGTCGATCTCGATCGAGCGCGTGAAGTCGGCCACCCGCGCGTCCGTCTCGCCGCTGAACCGTCCGCCCCAGGTCCGCATCCCGCCCTCTCGTGCCGCGGTCCCGCCGGGACCGACCGTCTCCAAGTGATGCCACTCTAGAGCATCATTTGACCGTCGAAGGGCGGGGCAAGATCGTCGCGATGCTCTCGAGTGGCATCAAGGAAACAGTCGGCGCCCGCGCGGAGGTCTCTGCTCCCCGCCCGTCTCCCCTTCCGGAGGTCAGTCGTCCATGAACCCCGCGCCGTCGACGGCATCGACCTCGAGCACGGTGGGGACGAGGCCGGTGCGCGGCGGGTAGTCCCGTTCGATCGCTTCGCGGAACGCGCCCACCTGGTCGCGCCGAACGAGGTTGACCGTGGATCCACCGAACCCGGCGCCGGTCATCCGGGCTGCGACGACGCCGTCGGTCGAGTCCGCGATCTCGACCAGCGCGTCGAGCTCGGGCGAGCTGACCTCGAACAGATCCCGCAACGAGGCGTGACTCTCGGCGAAGAGCCGGCCGACCGCGGCCAGGTCGCCTGCGGCAAAGGCCGCCTCCGTCTCCAGCACCCGCGCGTTCTCGCCGACGACGTGCCGAGCCCGACGTGCAGCGACCGGATCCATGCGAGGCTCCGCAGCGGCCAGCAGCTCGAGGTCGACATCGCGAAGCGACGTCACCCGTGGCTCGAGGGCGGCGATCTCGGCGACGGCGCGGTCGCATTCGGCACGGCGCGCGTTGTAGGCGGACGTGTCGAGACGCCGCGACGAGCCGCTGTTGCAGACGACGATGGCGACCTCGTCGATCGGCAGCGCGACCGGACGCCACTCCAGCGAGCGACAGTCGATCCGGATCGCATGCCCGGCCACGCCGGCCGCGGACGCCACCTGGTCCATGACGCCCGATCCCACTCCCACGTAATCGTTCTCGGCGTGCTGACCGGCGAGGGCCCGGTCGATCGCTGGAACGCTCGCCTCCGACCCGAGCAGCGCGAGCGCGACGGCCATCTCGAGCGCGGCCGACGATGACAGCCCGGCCGCGATCGGGAGGGTGCTCGCCAGGACCCCGCGGAAGCCCGTGATCGGGCGCCCGCTCTCGGTCAGTGCGCGGGCGGTCCCGGCCGCGTAGTCGATCCACGTGCCGGTCGCCGGACCGATGGCGTCGAGGGCAAACGTCGCGGTCTCGCCGGACTCGTCGAGGGTGATCGTGACGCGACGATCGTCGGTCGCGACGACTGCCATCCGGATCTCCAGCCCGATCGCCGCGGGCATCGCGAAACCGTCGTTGTAGTCGGTGTGCTCGCCGATGAGGTTCACGCGTCCGGGAGCGCGGACGACCCGCCCCGAACCTCCGGGCGCCGCGCCGGCGACGGCAGGATCGAGGGCACGGAGTCGATCGCGAAGGCGGTCCGGATCCAGGATGTCCGCGTCGATCGACCGACCGGTCACGTCCTCGGCGACCCGGCCCGGACCGGTGACGGCTCGACGGCCGGGATGACGGCTCGCAGGCGCGCGGCCGCGTCCTCCGCCGTCAGGTCGCGTTGGGTCTCGGCGAGGAGCTCGTATCCGACCATGAACTTGCGAACGTTCGCCCGCAGGAGCGGCGGATAGAAGTGCGCGTGGACCTGCCACGCGTCGGTCGCCTCCTCGCCGAACGGGGCCTGATGCCAGCCCATCGAATACGGGAATGGTCGCTTGAACAGGCCGTCGTACCGGCCGATCAGCGCCTGCAACGCGCGGACCAGAGCCTGGCGGGCGATCCCGTCGAGCTCGTCGAGGCGCGCCGCGGGTCGCTTCGGGATGACGAGCGTCTCGAACGGCCAGATCGCCCAGAACGGGACGACCACCAGCCAGTCCTCGTTCTCCTCCACGACCCGCTGGCTGCCCGATTCGTGGTCGATGTACTCGAGCAGGAGCCGGCGTCCGGACTCGCCCAGGTGCCGGCGCTGCGCTGCGTCCTCGCGGGCGGCCTCCCCGGGGAGCGCGGTCCCCGCCCAGACCTGGCCATGGGGATGCGGGTTCGAGGCACCCATCGCCTCGCCGCGGTTCTCGAAGACCTGGACCCACCGATACTCGGCGCCGAGCTCCGAGGTCTGCTCGGCCCAGACGTCGATGACGCGGCGGACGTCCGCCGGATCCATCTTCCCGAGGGTCAGGTCGTGACGCGGCGAGAAGCAGACGACCCGGCATGACCCGCGCTCGCCCTGGGCCCGCAGGAACCCGTCGTCGAACTCGGCCATCGAGGTATCCGGCCGGAGCGCCGAGAAGTCGTTCGGAAAGACGTACGTCTCCTGGTACTCCGGGTTGACGTTCCCGTTGGCACGCGTATTGCCGGGACACAGGTAGCAATCGGGATCGAAGGCCAGGCCGGGTGGCTCCTCCTCGGACTCCTCGGCCCCGAGCCACGGACGCCGCGTCCGGCCCGCGGACACGAGGACCCATTCGTCGATGAGCGGGTTGTAGCGCCGATGCGGCTCGCCGGCCAGTCGGGCGAGCGCAGAACGGGTCGACCTCGGGTCAGTGGGCATGGTCGGCGTGAGGCGTCGCACCGGGCGCCGGATCGACGACGATCAGCTCACGTACCGCTTCCGACAGGGCGGCCCGGGCGTCGGGGGCGAGACCGGCGTCGGTCACGAGGACATCGGCCTGGTCGAGTCGCGCGATCGAGCTGATCCCGATGACACCCCATTTCGAGGCATCGGCGACGACCACGAGCCGCCGCCCGGCTTCGATCAGCGCACGGTCCGTGTCGGCCTCGAGGAGGTTCGGGCAGGTGAACCCCGAGCGTGGGTCCATCCCATGGACGCCGACGAAGACCAGGTCGACATGGACCGTCCGGAGCGCCGCGACCGCGAACGGTCCCGCCAACGCGTCCGACGGTGTCCGGACGCCGCCGGTCAGGATGATCGTCTGGTCGGTCCGGCCGGTCTGGTAGAGCGCGTCCCCGACGCGGACGGAGTTGGTCACGACCGTGAGTCCGGGGATGTGGGCGAGCCGCTGGGCGAGGGCATACGTGGTCGTTCCCGCCGAGACCGCGATCGCCATGCCCGGTTCGACGTAGGCCACCGCGGCGTCGGCGATGGCGTCCTTCTCGCTCTGCTGGAGCGTCGACTTCAGGGCGAAGCCGGGTTCGAACAGCGCCGTGCCGGCGACCGACGTCGCACCGCCATGGACCTTCTCGAGCAGGCCGCGTTCGTCGAGGATCTCGAGATCGCGGCGAACCGTCATGTCCGACACGCCGAGCTCGCGGACGAGGTCGGCGACGCGCACCGCGCCTTCCTCCCGCACGTGGTCGAGGATCAGGGCCTGCCGCTGGCGGGCAAGCATCAGGCCGCCCGCCCGATGTCACGTCGATCGATCACCGCACACCCCTCAAGCCCTGTCGCACCTTTGGAAGATTGCCGCCTAAGCGACAGAAAGTCAACGTATTCCAACAATGGACATCAGTAATGCTCGGAAGTCCTTGACATGCACCGTGCGCGTAGGGACAATCCGGCTGATCCTGTCGGATTTTGTCGGGCAGCGTCGGAGGAGGAATACGCACATGGCGGACCCAATCCTGGAGAACGCGCTTACGCGTCGAACCATCCTGAAGGGGATGGCCGGAGCTGCCGGACTGGTCAGCATCCCCGCGCTCATCGCCGCATGCAGCACCCCCGCAGCATCGACGGCCCCGAGCGCCGCTGCATCCGTCGGGGCGAGCGTCGCCCCGCCACCGAGCGCCGCGGCCAGCGCCGGCGCCAGCACCGCGGTCGGCTCCGTGTCGATCGGCAGCTATCACACCGACCCGGGCGAGCCCGATGGCCAGAAGGCCGTCGACGCCGCGTTCACGACGGCCACCGGGATCGCCGTCAAAGAGAACATCGTCGACCACACCACGTTCCAGAACCAGATCTCGAACTACCTCGGCGGGCAGCCGGACTCGGCGTACACCTGGTTCTCCGGCTTCCGGATGAAGTTCTTCGCCAAGCAGGGCCTGTCGATGCCGATCGACGACCTGTGGGCCAAGGTCAAGGACAACTTCTCCGAAGGGTTCCAGCAGGCCGTCGTCGGCGACGACGGGAAGGTCTACGGCATCCCGGTCGACTACTACCCGTGGGCCGTCTTCTATCGCAAGAGCGTCTTCGCGGAGAAGAACTACACCATCCCTGCGACCTGGGACGACCTCAAGACCCTGTGCGCCAAGATGAAGACGGACGGGCTCACGCCGATCGCGTTCGCCGACCAGGAAGGCTGGCCCGCGATGGGCACCTTCGACATCCTCAACCTCCGTCTCAACGGCTACGACTTCCACGTCGGGCTGATGGCCGGCACCGAGAAATGGACCGACCCGAAGGTCACGGCGGTCTTCCAGAAGTGGGCCGAGATCCTGCCGTATCACTCGACGGACTATGCCGGCAAGAAGTGGACGGACGCGGCGACCACGCTCCTCCAGAAGAAGTCGGGCATGTTCCTGCTCGGGCTGTTCATGTCGAGCGTCTTCACGGCAACGAAGGTCCAGGCGGACATCGACGACCTCGATTTCTTCCCGTACCCGACGCTGGGCACGCAGTACGACGCAGAGGCGGCCCTCGACGCCCCGATCGACACCTGGCAGATCGCCGCCAAGGCGCCGAACCTTGCGACCGAGAAGGACGCCGCCCTCGCCTACCTCGAATTCTGGTCGAAGGGCTCCACCCAGGGGATCTTCTTCCAGCATCAGCCCGGGTTCATCCCGACCGCGAAGGACGCAGACACGAGCTCGTACACGCCCCTCCAGAAGAAGGCCGTCGAGGTCGTCGGCAATGCCAAGCGGATCACCCAGTTCCTCGACCGTGACACGCGGTCGGACTTCGCAGGCCCGCAGGGCATGCAGGGCTTCCTCCAGAAGTTCCTTTCCAATCCGACCCAGGACATGGTCGCCTACCAGAAGAGCATCCAGGACTTCTGGGACCAGCTGCCTCCGCTGACCTAAGCCCCGAAGCCTTACCCTGACGCCGTGTCAGGTCGAGTCGACTCCAACACCGCCCCGCCCGGTCCTCCACCAGGTGGGGCGGTCGCCGTCAAGGCCCCGAAGCGCGGCCACTACTCGATCCTGACCCGTCGCGACAGGCTGACCATCGCACTGATGGTCGGCATCCCGACATTCCTCTGCCTGTTCTTCATCTGGTTCCCGACGATCCTGTCGGTCGGTCTGTCGTTCACGAACTGGCAGGGCTTCGGCGCCTTGACCGAGAAGAACTTCATCGGGCTGAAGAACTACGTGAACCTGTTCACGTCCTATCCGTTCTTCTGGCCGGCGGTCTGGCACAACGTGCTGTGGCTGATCACGCTCGTCTTCATCGCCATGCCGATCGGCATGTTCTTCGCGGTCCTGCTCGACCGGGAGATGCGCGGCACCCGGATCTACCAGAGCGCGCTGTTCATCCCGGTCGTCCTGTCGCTCGCGCTGGTCGGGTTCATCTGGCAGCTCCAGTACTCGCCCCAGGACGGCTTCATCAACAACGTGCTTGGGCTGCACGGGGACGCAGCCATCGACTGGCTCGGCGACCCGAATATCAACCTCTTCGCCGTGCTCGTCGCCGCCACCTGGCGCCACGTCGGCTACGTGATGGTCCTCTACCTCGCCGGACTCAAGAGCGTCGATCCGACACTCCGCGAGGCGGCGGCGCTCGACGGGGCGAACGCCCGGCAGACCTTCTTCTGGGTGGTCTTCCCCGTGATGCGCCCGATCAACATCGTGATCATCGTCGTATCCGTCATCGAATCGCTGCGCGCGTTCGACATCGTCTACGTCATCAACCAGGGCAAGAACGGCCTCGAGCTCCTGTCCGTGCTGATCACGAACACGAGCATCGGTGAGGCGAGCCTGCTGGGCTTCGGATCGGCCATCGCGGTCGTGTTGCTCGTGTTCTCGCTGGTGCCGATCGTCACCTTCCTGACCCGCACGATGCGAGGAACGGCGGAATGACGGCACTGGTCGCGTCGACGACGAAGACACGCGGTCGGACGTGGACGCGACGGCGCTGGCAGCGATTGGCGCTCCACGCGTTCCTCATCGCCGCCTGCCTGCTCTGGCTGCTGCCGATCGCCTGGACGCTGTACATCGCCCTCCGGCCGATCGGAGACACCCTCGCCAACAACTACTTCTCGACGCCCAATGCGCTGACGCTCGACAACTTCTTCAACGCGTGGAACGACTCCGACATGGCCCAGTCGTTCATCAACACCGCGATCATCTCCGTGCCGGCAGTGCTCATCACGCTGTTCGTCTCGTCGATGCTCGGCTTCGTCTTCTCGCGCTACTCGTTCCGCGGCAACCTGCTGCTGCTGATGCTGTTCACCGCGGGCAACCTCCTCCCGCCCCAGGTGATCATCGTGCCGCTCTATCGGATGTATCTCCTGTTGCCGCTGCCCAAGCCGCTGAGCGACTTCGGGACGATGTACGACACGTACTTCGGGGTCATCCTCATCAACATCGTCTTCCAGACGGGGTTCTGCACCTTCGTCCTGAGCAACTACATGAAGACGATCTCGCGGGAGCTGAGCGAGGCGGCCGTGGTCGACGGCGCGTCGGTCTGGCTGACCTACCGGAAGGTGATCCTGCCGCTCGCCCGGCCGGCCCTCGCGGCCCTCGCCGTCCTCGAGTTCACGTTCATCTACAACGACTTCTTCTGGGCCCTGATCCTCATGAAGGACAACAACAAGCGGCCCATCACCACCGCCCTGAACAAGCTGAGCGGCGGGTTCTTCAACAACTACAACGAGCTCGCCGCGGCAGCGTTCATCGTCGCGGTCCCGACGATCTTCCTCTACCTGATCCTGTCGAAGCAGTTCGTGCGCGGCCTGACGCTCGGCTCGACCAAGGGTTAGCGCGGGCTCAGACCGCCTCGAGGACGAACAGCCAGGCGCGCGCGTCGCCCCAGCCGGCCGCCACGTGCCTGTCCGCCGCGAACGACAGCCCGACCGACTGGAGATCGTCGCCGCCGCGGACGCCCGTGTTGGCCCGCAGGATCGGGTCGTCGCGCTCGGGCCAGCCGCTGACGCGGTAGGCGACGCTCGGATCGAGACCCCGCAGCCGGATCCGGTCGGCCGCCGCCGCCGGGACGTTCTGGGCGCGGACGACCATCACGATCGCTCGCGACCTGTCGGGCGCGACGACCATCCAGGCCGTCGGGTCCCCGCCTGCCTCGAACGGACTCCGCAACCGGATGAACCGGCCACGCTGGAACAGCTCGCGATGGGTCTTGTAGAAAATGATCTGGTCGATGACGGCCGTGCGATCCGCGCCGGTCAGGGCCGTCGGATCGAGCTCGTAGCCGAAGACCCCGAAGAACGCCACCGCGGCGCGCGTCTCGATCGGGGTGATCCGGCCGGTCTGGTGGTTCGGGACCGCGGAGACGTGGGCGCCCATCGAGCTGAGCGGGTAGACCAGCGAGGTCCCCCACTGGATCCGCAGCCGCTCGATCGCGTCGGTGTCGTCGCTCGTCCAGGCCTGCGGGGCGAAGGCCAGCATGCCCGGGTCGAACCGGCCGCCGCCGCCGGCACACGACTCGAACAGGACGTCCGGGAAGGCCGTCGTCAGCCGGGCGTACAGGTCGTAGACGCCGAGGATGTAGCGGTGGAAGAACTCGCCCTGGTGCCGGGCGTCGAGGCCGAGGCTGTACGGCTCCGTGATCGTCCGGTTCATGTCCCACTTGACGTACGAGATGGGGGCGCTCGACAGCAGGTCGGACAGGACGCCGGTCAGGTGGTCGACGATCTCCGGGCGCGACAGGTCGAGGACGTACTGCTGGCGGCTCTCCGTCCGCGGCCGGCCCGGGATCCCGATCGCCCAGTCCGGGTGCGCCTCGAACAGGAGGCTGCGACGACTGATCATCTCCGGCTCGATCCACAGCCCGAATGCCATGCCCAGCCCCTCGACGGCCCGGGCGAGACCGTCGATCCCGCCGGGGAGCTTGCGCCGATCGACCTGCCAGTCACCGAGCGACGAATCGTCGGAGTCGCGCGCGCCGAACCAGCCGTCGTCGAGCACGAACAGCTCGACACCGAGGTCGCGCGTCGCGGTCGCGATCTCGAGCAGTCGCGACTCGTCGAAGTCGAAATAGGCGGCTTCCCAGGTGTTGAGCAGGACCGGTCGCGGCGCATCGCGCCACCGCCCGCGTGCGAGGCGCTCGCGATAGAGCCCGTGGAAGGCGTCGCTCATCGCGCCGAGCCCGGCGTCCGAATAGGCGATGACGGCCTCCGGGGTCGTGAACAGCTCACCGGGCTCGAGCGTCCAGGCGAAGGTCGTCGGGCTGATCCCGAGCCGCACCCGTGCCGTGTCGAACATGCCCACCTCGACCTCGGCGAGGAAATTGCCCGAGTAGACGAGGCTGAAACCGATGGCCTCGCCCTCGGATTCGGTCGTCGTGGCACGACGGAGGGCGACGAACGGGTTGTGCTGGTGACCGGACGAGCCGTGGTCGCTGCCGACCGACTGGCGACCGGGCCGCAGCCGGCTTTCGATGACGTGGGTCTCGCGCGCCCAGCCGCCGCTCAGCTGGACGAGATCCCAGTCGGCGTCGGGGAGGTCGAGCGACAGGCTCATCGCCCCGGTCAGGCGGATCGCGGCGGGGCCGTCGTTGTGGATCCGGGCGCTTCGAGCGACGACCGGTCGATCGGCGAAGATCGTGTACGAGAGCTCGACCCGAAGACCGCTCGGCGCGTCGACGAGCACGATCTCCAGCGTGTCCGCCTCGGCGTCCGATTCGACGTAGGTGGCTGGAAGCCGGCCCGCGGGGTCGTGCTGCGGCTTGCCGGCCACGATCCGGTGCTCGACGTAGGCGAGGTCGAGGACGGTCGATCCATCGCCGTGCTCCACCATCAGCGCCGGGATCCGATGATCGCCGCTCCCCGTCGTCGGGTATTCGAGGGCGATCGGTTCGCCGACACGGTTCGAGAAACCGCTGAACGTGTCGGCGCCGGGCGGCCCAGGCGATCGATCCGTGGCGAGCGCCCCGCCGAGATGGAGATGTCCCAGCGCGCCGTTCTCGAGGACGCGCATGACGTAGCTGATGCGGCCGTTGTGGAGGTGGAACTCGCGTCGCTCCGGCGACCAGGTGATCGGCACCCGTCAGGTCCGTGGCGGGAGAGGCCGAACGGACCAGCTCCAGCGGAACGTGCCGGCGCCGAGCCGGTACTCGGGCAGCGTGTCCGGGCCACAGCTTGCGGTCCCGAGGCCGCGGTGGGCGGCGTCGAGGTGGACGATCGTCTCCGCGACCGGCACGACATCGATGTCGTGGGTCGCCGTGGCGAGGTCGGCCGCGCGGACGTGCGAGACCGACACCTGGCGCGGCTCGTCGAGCTCGATCCGGAGACCGCGCCCGTCGCCCGACAGCTCGAGCCAGCGGACATCGGCGTGGCCGCCGTTCTCCTGCGGGCGGACGTACGGGACGTACTGGTCGTCGATGGTCGACTCCCAGACGCCGACCAGCCCGCCGCGCTTCCGGTCCGGGTACGTCTCGTGCGGCCCGCTCCCGAACCAGCGGACCTGCTCGATCCCGGGGAGCAGCTCGAGGACCGTACCGACACGGGCGAGGTCGACGAGGGCCTCGGGGAGCTCGACCGTCTCCGTGACGATGAACCCGTCCTCGGCCAGCCAGGCATAGGTCGCCTGGTGCGGCACGACGATCCCGGCTCCGGTCACGAACTCGCTGCGGACCGTCGTGAGGTCGCCACTCTGCTGCGTGGAGATGTGGCGTCGCTCGAGACGTTCGACGCCCAGGTCAGACCAGCGTCGCGCCATCCCGCCGATGCGATCGTTGTCGATCGGGGCACGCCAGAGTGCGAGCGCGGGCGCTGCCGCGAACGATGGATGGGTGACGTTCCCGAGCCCGTCGACACCGGCCGGGTGGTCCGCGGAGCCCGGTCCGAGGCCCGCGGACCCCGGCCTGACGACCGGTGCATTCCGACCGGGCCCGACCGGGACCTGGAGCGCGCAGACCTCGAAGCCGGCCGGCGCCCACGCCATGGTCCTCGGCCGTCGTGATCCGGACGGTCAGGTACGAGTCGGCGGCGTCGACGACCGAGGCCGGCCAGCCCGGCAGATCGACCGCGGCGTGCTCGCCGGGTCCGACGGTCGGAAGGTCGAAGTCGCCGGCGGCGAGCTCCACGCCGAGCGACGTCAAGGCATAGCGCGCCCGGAGCCAGCCGAGGTCGGTGAAGTGCTGGTGGTTCGTGACGTCGACCCGGCCACGCGCCAGGTCGGCGGCCGACCCGCCGATGCGGACCGGCGCCGCCAGCGCCTTGTGCTCCCACATGGCGGGCTTCGGACGACGATCCGGCCAGACCATCCCGTCGAGGACGAAGTTGCCATCGTTCGGCTGGTCGGCGAAGTCGCCGCCGTACGCCCACCGCGTCCGCCCGTCGGGCAGTTCCTGGACGAGGCCGTGATCCCAGAACTCCCAGATGAACCCGCCCTGGAGCCCGGGGGTCGATTCGATGGCGTCCCAGTAATCGGCCAGCGTGCCGTTGCTGTTGCCCATCGCGTGCGAGAACTCGCACATGATCAGCGGGTGCCGCTGGAGCCCCGAGCGCGCGTGGTCGACGATGGCCGAGATCGGCGGGTACATCGGACAGGTGATGTCGGTGACGTCCTGGTCGCTCGTCCAGTCGAAGCGGATCGCGCCCTCGTAGTGGAGCGGCCGGCTCGGATCGTAGCGGCGGAGCCAGCCGGCGGCGGCCTCGTGGTTGCGGCCATTGCCGGATTCGTTGCCCAGCGACCACAGGATGACCGACGGATGGTTCTTGTCGCGCATCGCCATCCGGGAGACGCGGTCGACCCAGGCGGCGAGGTACCGCTGGTCGTCACACAGCGTGCTCTGGAACGCGTGCGACTCGATGTCGGCCTCGCCGATGACGTACAGCCCGAGCTCGTCGGTCAGGTCCAGGAAGACCGGGTCGTTGGGGTAGTGCGAGGTTCGGACGGCGTTGAACCCGAACTGCTTCATGAGGACCAGGTCGGCGCGCATCGACTCGGGCGAGATGACCCGGCCGGTGCGCTGGTCGAAATCGTGGCGATTGATGCCCCGGATGAAGACGCGCGCGCCGTTGACCAGGAGGTCGAGACCCTTCGATCTCGACCCGCCGGAAGCCGACCTGGACGGTCATCGACTCAGCGATCGCGCCGGTCGGATCACGGAGGACGATCCGGAGCGGGTAGCGATCCGGTCGCTCGGCCGACCAGCGGGCGACTCCCGGCACCTCGAGATGCCACGTGACCACGCCGTCGAGCGGCGGCACCATGCCGCGCATGGACGTCGTCCCATGTGGCCCTGTCCTCGTCCGACAGCGACAGGCCCGCCGCGGCCCGGTACATGAGGCGCTGGTCGTCGAGCGACCAGCGTCGGAGCGACGCTCGGTCGATCGGGATGACGTCGGCGCTGAGGGTCTCGCCCAGGCCGTCGATGGCCGCCTCGATCGTCCAGCCGGACGTCAGACCGCTTCCCGGGAAAGCCGACCATGACGGTCATGTCGAGCACGCCCGTCGTCAGGTCGTCCGCGAGCCCGGCGTCGATCCGCACGTCCGCCAGGTAGATGTCGCTCGTCGCATAGAGGTAGACGGACCGGGTGATGCCTCCATGCCACCACTGGTCCTGATCCTCGACGTAGCTCGCGTCCGACCACTTCACGACGCGCAAGGTCAGCGTGTGCCGCCCCGGTCGCAGGTGGGCGGTCAGATCGAACTCGGAGGCAAGATGCGAATCCTTTCCGACGCCGATCTCGACGCCGTCGAGGCTGACGATCAGGACGCTCTCAGCCGCCCCGACATGCAGGACGATCCGCCGGCCGGCCCATCCCTCCGGCACGTCGATGTCGCGCTCGTAGACGCCGGTCGGGTTCAGGGCCGGCGTGTCGGGCGGGTCGCCCGGGAACGGCATCTGGACGTTGGTGTAGTGCGGACGATCCCACGTGCCCGACATCGTCCAGACGCTCGGGACGTCCGCCTCGGACCAGTCCGGACCAGGCTCGTCGTCGGGGCTCGGCAGGAGCTGGAACCGCCAGCGTCCATCGAGCGGGCAGCCGATCCTCGTGCTCGACGCTGTGCATCGGGAGACGGCCGAGCCCTGTGACCTCGGGGAGGGTCCACGGTCGTGTCACGCGTCGATTGTGGCACCTGGGACATGCGTCCGATTCGGTCGCTGGATCGCCCGGCTCGGCGAGCCGGACATTGCACCGTCAGGGCGGGCCGCCCGAAGACGACACCGCCCTGGATGCCCCCGAGAGATCACCTGGTCGGGACCCCGCGCCGGCGACCGGCCCTTGCGCCGGGCCAATCGCGCCCTGTCTCACGGCATCTTCGGGCGGTTAAGCGCCAGTCCGGTCTCCCCGACGAAGACCTTGAGCACGTTCCACTTGGACGGGCTCTCGACCGGCTGGATGTCCGCGTTCGTCACCAGCAGCGACTGCCCTTGCCAGGCGAACCCCCATGGCGAGTCGAACAGTGGACTCGAGATCCGGCGGATCTCGTTGCCGGACGGGTCCAGCTCGGCGATCTGGTTCGGCCCGAGCAGTCCCGACGTAGATGTTGCCGGCCTTCGAGAAGGTCAGGCCACTCGGCTGCGGCAGCTCCTGGCCGGCGACCACCGGGAAGACGTGGACGAGCTCGAGCTGCGATGACGTCGGGTGATCGACGAGCGGCAGCCGGTAGACCGCCCCGGCGTTCGGGAACGCGGCCGACACCGTGATCGTGAAGTAGAACCACTTCCCGGTCGGGTCGATCCGGCCGCCGAGTGGACCGCCGGCGATCCCGAACGCGCCGAGGATGGCCGGGTCGGTGAACCAGACCGAGGCCTGCCCGTCGGGCGTCACCCGCCAGATCCGCGGCTTGTCGTCGGTCATGAACAGGTTGCCGTGCGTGTCGAAGACGAGGTCGTTCCACATCGTCGTCATCCAGCCGCCTTCGAAACCGGCCGGCGGGGTCGCGAACACGACCGGCGGCGCGGCCTTCTTGTCGAGGCCCATGCGCAGGATCCGGCCGTTCATGTCGGCGACATAGAGGTTGTGATCCTTCCCGTGGTTGCCATCGAGGGCGACGCCCCACAGGCCCATCGTCGCGTCCGGCATCGTCGCGATCGAGGTCGTGTCGACGAGCCTGCCCGCCTTGTCGAAGGCGAAGACCCGCTCGCCGTCGGAGTTCGTCTGGTTGGCGAAGAAGTCGCCGCGACTGGTCGAGACGTAGATCCGGTTCGTGTCGACGGCGATGCCGAACGCGTGACCCGGATACGGCAGGGTCGCGAAGATCGACGTGTCGCCGAACGCGGGATGCCCGGCGGCATCGGCCGCCGCGACCGTGGTCGACAGCGGCGCGAGTGAGATGGCCGCCACGGCCACCATGAGGCGGGCCGATGCCCACCCTCGTGCGTTCGTCCTGGTCATTGCCATCCTCCTGGCTCCCGATCTCGAGTGCGATGCCACGCGACCGCCTCCGACAGGACGACGAGCGGCGGCGGCGCGAATCGACAGGCCCCACGCGCCCATCGGCCGGCTCCGTCAGACTTGACCGATGTCGACGCCCGATCCCGTCATGCTCCGGGCGGCCGGTCTGGGCCGCCGATTCGGGGACCTGTGGGCGATCCGGAAGATGGATCTCGAGGTGCTCCGTGGCGAGGTCCTCGGCCTGCTCGGCCCAAACGGCGCGGGCAAGACGACGACCGTCCGGCTGCTCACTGCGCTGATCGAACCGAGCGAGGGGCACGCCTCGGTGGACGGCCTCGATGTGACCGTGCATCCCGAGGAGGTCCGTGCGAGGGTCGGCATCCTGACCGAGACGCCCGGGCTGTACGACAAGCTGTCCGCGCGCGCCAACCTCGACTTCTTCGGGCGGCTCTACGGGCTCGATGCAGCGACGCGCGCAGCGCGGATCGAGCACTACCTTCGGCTCTTCTCGCTCTGGGAGCGGCGGGACGACGTCGCCGGCACGTTCAGCAAGGGCATGAAGCAGAAGCTCGCGATCGCTCGCGCGCTGCTCCACGACCCGGCCGTCATCTTCCTCGACGAGCCGACGGCGGCGCTCGACCCGGAGGCCGCGTTCGTCGTCCGCGAGGCGATCGAATCGCTCCAGCGGTCGGGGCGGACGATCGTCCTCGCCACCCACAACCTCGACGAGGCGGACCGGCTGTGCGATCGGATCGCCTTCGTTCGCGGCGGCCTCTTACGGATCGATTCGCCGGCGGCTCTGCGCGGCTCGGTCGGCGGCCACGGGGTCGAGGTCGGGCTGTCGAGGACGTCGGAGGCGCCGATCTCGGCGCTGGCGACCGCGGCTCGGACGGTGCCGGGCGTCGCGTCGGTCGAGTCGGTCGACCACAGGCTCGTCGTCGCCGCCACCGACCCGGCGACGATCACCCCGTCGCTCATCCGGACGCTGGTCGCCGCCGGCGCCGACATCGTCGAGGTCCGCGAACGAGCGACGACGCTCGAGCAGGTCTACTTCGAGGTCATGGGCGTCCGACCCGACCACGGCGAGGCTGCGTGATGCGTGCCGGCATCGTCGCCACCGTGTTGCGCCGGGAATGGTCCGAGACGATCCGAAACCGGCTGCTGATGTCGACCATCCTGATCCCGCCCGTCGTCCTCACGATCGCGCCGCTGGCCCTGGCCGGGGTCGTCGGCGACCGCGCGTTGCCGCCCGAGCTGGCGAACCAGGTCCTCGCCCAGCGGCCGGAATGGGCCGGCTTCTCGGCGTCCGAGCTGGCGGGTGCGTTCGCCGTCCAGCAGTTCCTCGCCTTCTTCCTGCTGATGCCGGCCTACATCCCGCTCTCGATCGCGACCTTCTCGATCATCGGCGAGAAGCAGGCGCGAACCCTCGAACCGGTCCTCGCGACCCCGATCCGGACCGTCGAGCTGCTGACCGGCAAGGCGGTAGCCGCGCTCGTGCCGGGCGTCCTGGCCGGGTGGCTGACGTACGTCGCGTTCGTGCTGCTCGCGTCACTGGTCTACGGCCCGAACCTCATCGGGGTCGTCACAGATTCCAGCTGGCTGGTCGGCGTCTTCGTGCTGGGACCGGCGGTCGGGCTGGCCTCGGTCGTCGCCGGGGTCGTCGTCAGCTCGCGGGTGAACGACCCGCGGGTGGCGCAGCAGGTCGGCGGTATCGTGATCATCCCGATCATCGCCATCACGCTCCTCCAGGCGACGGGGACGCTGTTGGTCGGGGCCGCTGGGTATCTCCTGCTGGCCGCGATCATCCTGGTGGTCAGCCTGATCGGGCTGCGCGCCGGCGTGGCCCTCTTCGACCGTGAAGCGATCCTGACCCGCTGGCGCTGACCGAGCCCGATGCAACGGATCGGGTCGCGACGGGGTTCTGGGAAGCATGGCGATCGCTGTCTGGCGATCTCGCGAATTGGCCTACGCGCATAGGCCAAGGATGGATATGATGCCCCGATGAACCCCCGCGTGAACCAGATCAACTGGCTGATCTTCTTCGGTCTTGGCTTCATCTGGGGCTCGAGCTACCTGTTCATCAAGCTCGCCGTCGGCGACTTCGGGACATTCACCCTGGTCGCTCTCCGCCTCGTCGTCGGGGCGGCGCTGCTGTGGACGGTCGTCCGGCTCGCTCATCAGACGCTGCCGCGCGAACGTCGGATCTACGGCCATCTGCTCGTGATGGCGATCATCAACATCACGATCCCATTCCTGCTGATCACCTGGGCCGAGCAGTCGGTCGAATCCTCGCTGGCCGCGATCCTGACCTCTCCCGTGCCCCTCTTCGCGATCGTCCTGTCATCGATCTTCCTGGCCGACGAACCGATGCGCGTCAACGGCGTGGTCGGGTTGGCGGTCGGCTTCATCGGGGTGGTCATCCTGACCAGCCCAGGTCTGACCGGCGTCGGGTCGAGCGTCGGCGGCGAGCTTGCCTTGCTCGGGGCCGCCTTCAGCTACGCCTGCGGTGCGGTCTACGCCCGGCGCAACGTCCGCGGTCTGGCGCCGATGATCCCGGCCGTCTTCCAGGTCTCGTTCGCCGCGATCATCACCGTCACGATGGCGCTCCTGTTCGAGCATCCGTGGACCGTCCGACCCGACACCCAGGCGATCTTCTCGATCCTGTGGCTCGGGATCCTCGGGTCGGGGATCGCCTACCTGTTCGTCTTCCGGCTCTTCTCGGCCTGGGGCGCGACGCGGACGACGATGGTCTCGTACATCATCCCGGTGGTGGGGATCGTGCTCGGCTTCCTGGTCCTCGCTGAGCCGATCGACTCACGGGTCCTGCTCGGGACTGCGTTCGTCATCGGCGGGGTGGCGTTGGTCAACAGTCCGTGGGGACGGCGGCGGGTCTTCGGACGGGTGCCACCGATCGAGGCGGTCTAGAAGACACCGGCGCAGTCGACGATGCGCGACCGGGGCCGTGGCGCGGCTGGGAACAGCGATCGCGGCCCTCCGGAAGTGACAGATACCCTCCCGGAGACTGGTAGGCCAGGAATCCGAGGCGAATCGGGCCTTTGCGGCCTCTCGCGCGAGCAACTCGAGCGTGGATCGAGTGGTCCGGGTCGCCTCGATGCGACAGATCCGTGCCTACCAGTCCCCCGGGGACTGTCTGTCACAAACGAGCTGCGAAACGTGACCGATGGGCTCGGTGAGGGAATCTGTCACGCGGAGATCGGTCTGCGCGCGTGACCGCAGGCCGGCGCGGCGGATCACGAGCGCGCCCCCGTCCGAGCGTCCGGCCGGCTCCCCTACCCGCCCAGGGCGAGCAGCAGCGCCCCACCGACGATCAGCACCGACGCCCCGACCCGCCTGATCGTCTCGGAACGATCGCTCGCCTCGCCCAGTCGGACGGAGCCCCAGGCCGCCGCGAAGACCGTCGCCGACTCGCGGAGCGGCGCGACCCCGGAGAGTGGCGCCACGCTCAATGCCACGAGGATGCACAGGTAGGCGGCCAGCGTCAGGAACCCACCGACCGCGGCCCGTCGCGTATCCTCCGGCCCTTCGCGCAGGAGGCCGCCGCCCGCAGCCAGCCGCACCCACACGACCAACACCACCGACCCCGTCACCCACAGGATCGCGGCATACGGGAACGGGTCGATCAGGCGCGTCCCGGCCCGGTCGATGGCCGTGTACGTGGCGATCATCACGCCGGTCGCGAGGGCGAACAGGATCGCGCTGTCGGCCGCGGCGCGGCGCGCCTCCGCCCCACCGGATCGAGCCGCAGCGATCGCCCGCCACGGCCGCTGGAGCCAGAGGAACCCGACAGCAGCATGACCACCCCGATCGAGCCCGCCACCCCCAGTCGCTCGCCGAAGATCCCGACCCCGATCGCGCACCGCCAGCAGCGGCGCCGTCCCGCGCGCGACCGGGTAGACCACCGACAGGTCCCCGCGCCGGTACGCGGCGGACAGCAGGATGAAATAGGCCGCCTCGACGAACCCTGACCCGACGCCGAGCGCGACACCCTCGACGCGGCAGCGCGCCGGCGCCCTGCGCCCACCAGACACCGATGCCGAGCGGGACGATGAGCCACGGACGCCGCGAGGAGCCCGATCGTCGCGGTTCGCAACGGGTCGCCCGCTGTCTTGAGCCGGACGTTCCAGGCGAGATGGAGCACGGCGGACACGGCGACGAGGCCGACGATGAACGGGGTCACGCCGGGACGTTACCTGCCGATGTCCCGCCGCGTGAGGCCGAACGTGCACAGCGCGACGCCGCCGACGACCAGCACGACCGCGGCGACCAGTCCGGCCGGGTCGAAGATCCCCGCCATCGGCTGGCCGAGGTGCTTGTAGATCGACAGCTGGAGGACCTGGTCCGGGAGCTTGAGCGCGGCGCCGAGGGTGTCGAGCAGGAACGTGGCGATCGCCAGGATCGCGGTCACCCAGGCGGCCAGCGACGAGCGGACGAGCCCGCCGACCGCGAGCCCGATCCCGGCGAATGCCGCCGCGGCGAGACCCAGCACGCCGATCCCGGCGACCGGCGCGACCACGTCCCCTCGCTGCGAGACCACCCCGAGCCCGATGAGGACGGCCACGACAAGGGTCACCAGCCCGATGGCCGCCAGCGCACCGAGCGTGCTGCGGACCGTCCAGCTCGCACGTGACACGGGTGTCGTGAGGACGACATCGAGCCGGCGCCGGCCCTCGTCGCTCGCCCAGCCGGCCAGGAACGTCGCGCCCGCCAGCGTGAAGATGAACGAGCCGAACCCGAAGAAGGTCAGCTGCAGGACGCCCGACGGCTGGCTCAGGTCGACGCCCGGATAGATCGTCCGGATGAGTGCCGCGATCTGCGGCAGCGACGCGATGCTGTCGCTGAACGCCTGGGCCGACGCCACGATCAGGATCCCGTACAGGCCGATCCCGAGGCCCCATGCGATGGCCACGCCCGCCCGATCCGCCAGCTGGCGGCTGAACGGACCGGCGATTCCCGACGGCAGCGACGGCAGCCGGAGCCAGCCGACATTCGCGACGCCGCCGAGGTCTCGCCGTTCGAAGGCGAGGACCCCGACCGCGAGCAGGACGACATCGACGACGGCGAGGGCCGCGACGGACGCCCAGTCCGAGACGCCGGCCATCGGCCGATGCCCGGCGGTCCAGTCGAAGAACGACAGCGGCGTGAGCGCATCGATCACCGGCGAGAGGCTCGCGTAGCTGTAGATGAGATAGCTCGCGAACAACGTGATGAGCCCGAACGCCATCGCTCGCGTGCGACCGAGGAACGGCGCGGTCGCGAACGCCACGCCACCGGAGGCCAGCATCATCACCCCGTACAGGACGACCTGGCCGGCGGCGGCCGAGAACGAGATCTCGTCGCCCGGCAGCTTGGCGAAGACGGTCCCGACCAGCCAGATCGAGATGGCCAGGATCAGCATCGCGAGCGCCACGGCCGTGACGTGCCCGGCGACCTTCTCGACGGCGATCGTGCGTCTGCTCTGCGGCGTCGAGCCCAGCAGATCGAGGCTCCCCTTGGCCGCCTCGCCGGCGAGCGTCCCCGACAGCGCGATGACCGGCCACAGCCCGAGCAGGACCGGCAGGAAGTTGCCGACCCGCCAGGACAGGAAGCCGCCCATCGTCTCGAGGTTGATCGGCTCCCCGAGCAGACCGCGGAGGGCCAGTGGCAGCGCCGTCAATCCTGCGATGAACTGGCGCCGGAGCTCGATCGTCCCGAATTCGGGTGCACCGCCGTACGGCGCACCGGTCCCGAACATGAACAGGCCGGCGACGCCACCGACGACGATCGCCGCGACGAGGCTGTCGCGCAGCGTCTTGCCATAGACCGACCCGATCCCGAGGATCCGCGCCAGCGGACCCGGTCGGTCGAGGACCGCGACCTCGGCCGTCATCCGGCGGTCATCGGGCTGCGACGTCGCCGTCGCGCTTCGCGTCCCCGCCTTCGGGCGCGCCCGACGGATGCTCCCCGTATTGCGCGAGGAAGACGTCCTCGAGGTTCGGTTCGCGGCTGACGACGTCGACGATCCCGTGCGCCGCGGCGACCGAGATGAGAGCCCCGATCGGGCCGCTGACGCGCATCGTGACGACGTCGTCCTTGGTCACGACATCGCTGACGCCGGGCTGGCCCTCGAAGACCGACGTTGCGACCGGGGCGCGGAAGGTCAGCTCGACGTGATGGAAGGCGAGCTGCCGGATCGCCTCGATCCGATCGACCTGGACGAGGCGGCCCTCGCGGATGATGGCCACGCGCTCGCAGGTCCGATCGACCTCGTCGATGATGTGGCTCGACAGGAAGATCGTCCGGCCGTCGTCGTGCGCCTCTCGGACGAGCGCGAAGAAGGTCTGCTGGACGAGGGGGTCGAGCCCGGCGGTCGGCTCGTCGAGGATCAGCAGGTCAGGCCGGTGCTGGAGCGCGACGATCAGCCCGACCTTCTGCTTGTTGCCCTTGGAATACTCCTTGAACCGGCGGCTCGGATCGAGGTCGAGCGCCTCGACCAGCCGCGCGACGTAGGCACGATCCACCCCGCCACGCAGGTTCCCGAAGTAGGCGATGGTGTCGGCGCCGGTCAGGCGGTCGTACAGGTCGAACTCGCCCGGCAGGTAGCCGACGCGCCGGTGGATCGCGACGGGGTCCATGGTCGTCTCGATGCCGAACACCTCGGCCCGACCGCTGGTCGGCCGGATGAGATCGAGCAGGACCCGCATCGTCGTCGTCTTGCCGGCGCCGTTCGGCCCCAGGAACCCGAACGTCTCGCCCTGGGCGACTTCGAGGTCGAGCTCGATGATGCCGCGATGCGCGCCGTAGCTCTTCGTCAGGCGCTCGGTCTTGATGACGGCGGTCATGGGCTCCCTCGTGCGTGGCACCGCCGCGGCTCCACGAGCCGCTCCCGGCGGGTCCGCCTGATCAGGTGACCGGGTTCGACGAACGCTGGGCCGCCTCGGCCCGCTCCTTGAGGATCCGGAGATGAGTCTCCACGCGTGTCGCCAGCGACGCCCGGCCGAGGCGGACCAGGATCCCGGTCCAGCGATCGAACGGCTCGAAGGTGGCGGCGTGGATGACACGCGTGCCGCCGGCGACCGGCTCGAGCCGCCAGCTCCATTCGCTGTCGAAGCCCGACGCGGTCACGCGCAGTCGGAAGCGCGAGTCTGGCCGCGCCTCGAGGCTCTCGACGCGGGCGTCCTCGCGCAGGAGGCCGAGCCGGGCGCGCGCAGACCGGGTCGTCGCCGCCGCCGGCCAAGGTGGAGCGGCCGGCCCGAGCCGGAGCTCGGGGAAGAGGACGCTGGTCGCGGCAGGATCGTGGAGGGTGGCCCAGACGGTCCGCGGCGTGGCATGGACGAAGACCCGACGCTCGACCGGTCCGCGATCCGGCTGCTCGGCGTCCGCACGCCGGCCTCCCGTTCCACCCGTTCCGACAGCCATCGTCAGCCGCCGATCGGGTGCCAGACCGTCTTCATCTCGAGGAAGGCGGCGATCCATTCGGGTCGTTCAGAGGCGGCGTCATCGAGCCAGTCGAAGCGTGCTTCGGCAACGGTGGTCGGTCGGCGCAGGAGGCGCTTGATGTCGTCGGCGGCGAGCGTCTCGACCTCGGTCCGCATGTCGTCGGGGACGCCCCAGGTGTCCAGCGCGTCGACGTCGTTGTGGGCGGCCAGGACGGGCACCAGCTCTGCCTTGCGCCCGGTCAGGACGTTCACGACACCGCCCGGGACGTCGGACGTGGCGAGCACCTCGGTCAGGGTGACAGCGGGGAGCGGCCGACGCTCGCTGGCGATCAGGACGACAGCGTTCCCGGTGACCAGCGGCGGCGCGAGCCGGCTCACGAGGCCCAGCAGAGAGGAGGTCTCCGGCGCGACCACGCCGACGACGCCGGTCGGTTCGGGGATCGTGAAGTTGAAGTAGGGCGCGGCGACCGGGTTGGACGAGCCGAGCACCTGGGCGATCTTGTCGGCCCAGCCGGCGTACCAGACCCAGCGGTCGATGGCGCGATCGACGACGGCCCGTGCGGCAGTGGGCGTGAGGCCCTCGGCGGCGGCCACCTCGTCGGCGAACTGTCCGCGGCGACCCTCCATCAGCTCCGCGACGCGATACAGCACCTGGCCGCGGTTCATCGCGGTCTTGGCGGCCCAGCCCTCGGCTGCCTTGCGGGCGGCGCGGACGGCATCGCGGACGTCCTTGCGCGACGCGCGGCAGGCGTTGGCGAGGAGCGTGCCGTCGGCGGCAGAGACCACGTACGAGCGGCCCGACTCGGTCCGCGGGAAGGCACCGCCGATGTACAGCTTGTAGGTCTTGCGGACCTCGACGCGGCCGGACGTGGTGGTCGATCCCGCCGTGGCCGCCATGGAGGTCTGGGCGCGTGCCGCGACGGCCCGCCCGGTCCCGTTCCGGCCCGGCGACGCCGGCTTGCTGCCGCGGGTGGCCATCAGCGATCTTCCAGCCGGACGTAGGCGAGCAGGCCGTGGAGCCCACCTTCGCGCCCGAAGCCCGATTCCTTGTAGCCACCGAACGGCGAGGTCGGGTCGAACCGGTTGAAGGTGTTGGCCCAGACGACGCCCGCCTTCATCCTGGTGACCATCTCGAGGATCCGCGAGCCCTTGTCGGTCCAGATCCCGGCCGACAGCCCGTAGATCGTGTTGTTGGCCTTCTCGACCGCCTCGTCCGGGGTCCGGAAGGTCAGCACCGAGAGGACCGGCCCGAAGATCTCCTCGCGCGCGATCCGGTGGCTCTGGGCGACGTTCGTGAAGAGCGTCGGGCGGAAGAAGTAGCCGCGCTCGGGGAGATCGCAGGCGGGCTGGTACATGTCGGCGCCCTCGGCGACCCCGGACGCGACGAGCTCGGTGATCTTCTCGAGCTGGCTCTTCGAGTTGATCGCCCCGACGTCGGTGTTCTTGTCGAGCGGGTCGCCGACGCGGATCGTCGACAGCCGGTCCTTGAGCTTCTCGATCAGAGGCTCGACGATCGACTCCTGGGCGAGCAGCCGCGAACCCGCGCAGCACACCTCGCCCTGGTTGAAGTAGATGCCGTTGACGATGCCCTCGACGGCCTGGTCGAGCGGCGCGTCGTCGAAGACGATGTTGGCGGCCTTGCCACCGAGCTCGAGGGTCAGCGCCTTGTCGGTCCCGGCGACACCCTTGGCGATCCGCTTGCCGATCTCCGTGGAGCCGGTGAAGGCGACCTTGTCGATCCCCTTGTGCGTGACCAGCGACATCCCGACCTCGCCAGGGCCGGTCAGGATGTTGACGACGCCCGGCGGCAGGTCAGCCTGGCGGCAGACGTCGGCGAACAGCAGCGCGCTGAGCGGGGTCGTCGATGCCGGCTTGAGGACGACGGTGTTGCCCGCGGCGAGCGCCGGGGCGATCTTCCACGACAGCATCAGCAGCGGGAAGTTCCACGGGATGATCTGGGCGGCGACGCCGAGCGGCCGCGCAACGCGGCCCGGGAAGGCGTACTCGAGCTTGTCCGCCCAGCCGGCGTAGTACCAGAAGTGGGCCGCGGCGAGCGGGACGTCGACGTCGCGGCTCTCCTTGATCGGCTTGCCCGAGTCCATCGATTCGAGGACGGCGAACTCGCGGCTCCGTTCCTGGAGGATCCGCGCGATTCGGAACAGGTACTTGGCCCGTTCCTTGCCCGGCAGCGTGCCCCACGACCGCGTCTGGGCGCGGCGCGCGGCACGGACCGCCCTGTCTGCGTCGGCCGGGGTGGCCTTGGCGACGAGCGCGAGACGCTCCTCGGTGGCCGGGTTGACCGTCGCGAACGTGCCACCGTCGCTGGCCGCGACATCACGACCGCCGATGAACAGCCCGTAGCGCTCCTTGAGCGTGACGATCTCGCGCGATTCGGGCGCCGGCGCGTACTCCCACGGGATCGCCTGGCCGTCGCCCATCCCCCAGCTCGACGGCGAACGATCACCCGTCGTGACGAGGGATGACTTCGTGTCGGTGGCCATGCCGGCCATTATGGCACCGAGGCCGCGAACTCTCGGTCGAGCGGGTCCGCTCCGCGCCCGATCTCAGCAGCGGTAGACGGACGACGGGTAGCGCAGCTCGCAGTAGCGGATGTGCAGGTGGTCGTCGTGGCCGGCGAAATGGGTCGTCAGGCCCTCGCGGATCAGCACCGGGTCGTTGAAGTAGATCAGCTTGACGTGGCCGGGCGCCGCCGCGCGGATGTCGTTGATGAGCTGACGCGTCGCCGTCCGGTCGTACGACGTGAGGTGCCAGTTCGTGCCCCAGGTGCACTGGTTGTCGGCCTTGCGGATCGGCCGGACGTCGACGTCGAGGCCGACCTCGTGGGTCTGATGGAGAGGGATGTTGCCCCCGTGCTCGAAGCTCACGTCACCGACCGAGACGCGGCCGTGCCCGCGCGTCACGAAGACCCTGGCCGCCGCCTCGAGCTGGCCGATCGCCGCCCCCGTCCCCCAGTTGGCGAGCCCATTGCCGACGCCGTAGTCGCACAGGATCCCGCTCTTGAACGAGGGGTAGTCGTAGTGCCACAGCAGGTTTCGCCACGTCACGGGACCGACGCTTCCGTGCGGCGTCATCCCGACGTGCTTCTGGAAGGCGATCACGGCGTTGCGCGTGGGTGTGTCGAAGCGGCCGTTGACGCTCAGCCCGGCATTGCGCTTGGCGTTGAGCTGGCGCTGGAGGACGAGGACCGCTTCACCGGTGTGGTTGAGCGACAGCGGAACGATCAGCCGCAGCCACGTCGCGTCGCCGACCATCCCGTCCGGGAGAAGGCTATGGGTCGACTGGAACGCCTTGACGGCATCCTGGGTGGCCGTTCCGAACACCCCATCCGCGACGACGAGGATGCCGTGCGCCCGAAGCAGGCCCTGGATCGCCTTGACGTCGGCGCCGCGGTTGCCGAGGCTCTGATTGGGGAACCGCGCGGTGAACGCGGCGACGCCCGGCGTGGTTCCAGCCAGCAGCAGCAGGGCGAAGACGATCGGGACGAGTCGGCGAATGGCCCGCGGCACGCGGACAGGGTAGCGGGTGGCGGACCCTGCGCGAGCAGTCAGAGCTCTTCCGAGCGAGGCGGGTCGGCGCCCGCCCGACGGCATGTCTCTGTCGCGACGGAGATGGCGAATCCCACCGCGTCGCCCAGCTTGTCCGGATCCGTCAGCTGAGGCCGACCCCAGCCACGGTCCATCCAGCGGGCGAGGAAGGCGCCACCGAACGCGTCGCCAGCGCCGACGGTGTCGACGATCTCGACGGCAGGGACCGGCAGCTCGACCGTCCCCGCCTGGGTCGCGATACGGACCGGGTGCGCGCCGTCGGTCACCACGATCGCCGCCGGGCCGCGCTCGAGGATCGACCGGATGGCGTCCGTCGAGTCGACCCCGGGAACGAGGTAGGCCAGGTCGTCAGTGCTCGCCTTGACGACGTCGGTCCGGCCGACGACGGCCCACAGACGCTCGAGATAGGCCGCGCGGTCGTGGATCGCGAGCGGCCGGCAGTTCGGATCGAGCATGACGAGCGTCCCCTCGTCGGCGCCCGTGAGGCCGACCGCCAGCGCACCGGCCATCGGGTCGAGGACGAGTCCGAGCGTGCCCAGGTGCAGCGCATCCGGCCGCATCGCGAGGGCGGCCACGACCGCTTCGGCGCGGAGGGTCGGCGCCGACGTCTCGGCCGTATGGAATCGATAGCTGGCCGTCCCGTGTCCGTCGAGCTCGGCGACGGCGAGGGTCGTCGGCGCGTCGGTCGTCGCCGTCATCGACAGGTCTACGCCGTCGCCCTCGAGCGCGTCACGCAACCGCCGACCGAACCGGTCGGTCGACAGCGCGCCGAGGAACGTGACCTCGCCGCCGAGCCGGGCGATCGTCCGGGCGGTGTTGAATGGGCCGCCGCCCGGGACCGCGGCCAGATGCCCGTCGGGATGGACGAGCAGGTCGATCAGGGCTTCTCCGGCGACGACGATCATGGACGGCATGGTACGGGCGCGACGTACCCTGCACCGCATGGAGCGCCTCACCGACGCCCTCGAGCTGCTGGATGGCCCGCTCGATGACCCGGCCACGCTGACCGGCAACCTGCGCGACCTCCGCCGGGTCAATCGCTGGCTCGGCGGAGTGGACCTGAGCGCGACCGCGATCGACGCGTTGGCGGCGCACCTCACCGGTCTGTCGCTGCTCGACGTGGGGACCGGCGGGGCGGACATCCCGCTTGCTCTGATCGCCCGGGCGAAGGTGCGTGGCCGGCAGCTCCGGATCGTCGCTCTCGACAGCCGCCCGGAGGTCCTGTCGGCCGCCGCCATCGCGACGCCCGGCCTGGCGACGACCGATGGGCTCGAGCTCCACGTCGGTGATGGGCGCACGCTCCCCTTTCCCGACCGATCGTTCGACGTCGCCCACGCCTCGCTCGTGCTCCATCACCTGGATCCGGAGGAGGCCGCCGCCCTGCTGCGCGAGATGGCTCGTGTGGCACGGCTCGGCGTGGTCGTCAACGACCTCGATCGCACCCGGCTCGGACTGCTCGGGGCGTGGCTGATGAGTCACCTCTTGACCACGAATCGCTATACGCGGACGGACGCGCCGCTGTCGGTCCGGCGGGCATATCGCGCGGGCGAGATGGCGGCGATGCTGCGGGCCGCCGGGCTGTCGCCGGTCAAGACGCTCCGCGGCTCGTTCGGCCAGCGCTATGCGATCGCCGCGGTGCCGACGCCGGAGCCGCTCGGACCAGGCGAGGCGCCGGATCCGCGGGGCGTCGGCGAATGACGGAGCGTCGCGACGACGTGGGCGGCGATGCCGGCGGAGAGCGGCTCTCGTCCCATGCGGTCGAGGAGGTCGCCGTCGCGATCGTCGGCGGCGGTCCGGCCGGAGCCATCCTCGCGGCCCGGCTCGCGGATGCGGGTCGCGACGTCATGGTCCTCGAACGGTCGCCGGCGTGGCAGTGGCGCGCTGGTGGCGTGTTCACGTCGCCGGCCGCGGTCGCCGCGCTCCGCCGCGTGGGCCTGGATGCTGGCACGCTCGCCGCGGTCGCGCGACCGATCCCGGCGATGCGTGTCGAGACGGCATCCGGCACGACCTTCCGCCTGACCTATGGAGCCGATGCTGGTGGCGAGCCCGCCGTCGGTTTCGATCGGTCGCGGCTGGACCCGATCCTGCTCGAGCGCGCCACGACGGCCGGCGCGACGGTCCGACCTGGCTGGCACGTGACCGCGGTGGACCTTGCCGCGGGCTCGGTCGAGGCGCGCGGGCCGGACGGTGACACGATCACCGTTCGAGCGAAGGTGATCGTCGGCGCCGACGGGTCTCATTCGGTCGTCGCGCGCGCTGCTGGCGTCGCCCGGCCGGCCAGGCTCGACCCACGGATCGGGCTGACCTATCACCTCCCCGACCCGGACCCGGCGGGCTGTCGCGACGCGCGGATGCGCGTCCTGCGCGACGGGTACGTCGGGATCGCGCCGGTGGCCGGCGGTCGCGTCAATATCGGGATCGTGCTCGGCCGATCGTGGCGATCGGCACTCCGCCGCGACGGGGCAAGGGCCGTGGCAGACGGGATCGTGGCAGCCATCCCGCCGACCGAGGAGGACCCGGCACTGTGGCGCGCCGGGGAACCGACCGACACCGTCGCGGGCGCTTCGCCGCTCGGGCACCGCGTCACCCGCCGGTCCGGCCCGGGTTGGCTGCTCGTCGGGGATGCCGCCGGCTTCCTCGACCCGTTCACCGGCGAGGGGTTGCATCGGGCGATCGTCTCCGCCGAGATCGCCTCTGCCGCGATCGTCGCGGACGATCTCGGGTGGGCGCGCGGGCTCGGTGCGTACGACCTCGCGATGCGCCGTCGGTTCCGGACGAAGGACACCGTCTCGTGGCTCGTCCAGGCGTTCCTGGCGCGGCCGATCCTGTTCGACTACGCCGCGCGGCGGGTCGCCGCCCGGTCATCGGTTCGTGCGACGATGGGTCTCGTGATGGGCGACCTCGTCCCGGCGTCCCGAGCGCTCGATCCGCGCTTCCTCGCATCGCTGCTCGCCCCATGACCGACGAGGACGCCACGACGAACGCCGACATGCGTGGCTCGAAGCGCGTCCGGGTCGGGGCGTACGCGCTCGCCCTCGACGACTCGGGCCGGATCCTCCTCTGTCGCGTCGCTCCGTCGATCGTCCCCGGCGAGGTCTGGACGCTGCCCGGTGGCGGTCTCGACTTCGGCGAATCGCCGGATGTGGGCGTCCTGCGCGAGCTGACCGAGGAATCCGGGTACGAGGGCGAGATCGATGAGCTGCTCGATGCCTCGTCACACGTCTTCACGGATAGCCACGGCGCGAAGGTGCACGCCGTCCGGATCGTCTACCGCGTCCGGGTCACCGGCGGCGACCTTCGCGACGAAGTCGATGGCTCGACCGACACGTGCGGCTGGTTCAGGCCGGACGAGGCGGTCGCCCTCAACATCGTCGAGTTGGTCAGGCGAGTGCTCCCGATGGCCACCGCGGGCACCTGACGTGCGCAGCAGCATCGCCATCGACGTCGCCGCGCCGCCGGCGCTCGTCTTCGCTCTCGCGCGCGACACGGAGCGCTGGGAACGGCTGCTCCCCCACTACGCGCGCTCGCGGGCGGTCGGCGCGCGTCGGGCGGACGGCTCGCTCGTCGTCGACTTCGTAGCGCGGCGGCCGCTCATCGATGTCCTTGGGCTGGCGCTTCCCGGTCACCTGGCGGGCGCGCACCTGGGACGAGCCCGCGACGTGTCGGCTGCGGTTCATCCATGTCGCCGGTGCGACCAAGGGGATGGACGTGACCTGGCGGATCGAACCCATCGCTGACGGATCACGCGTCTCGATCGATCACGACTTCCGGCCGCGCGTGCCGGTGTTCGCGGCATTCGTCGACCGGTTCTTCACCCGGCCGATCGCCGGCCGGACTCTCGCTACGTTCAAGGCGCTCGCCGAGGCCGTCGCGGACGGGCTCGCCGCCAGCGAGCAGTCCGGAACGCCGCTGCCAGACGAATCCACCGACATGAGCGACCGCCGCCGGATCTGGATCACCGGGCTCGGGATGATCACCGCCATCGGGACGGGTCGCGAGGCGTTCCGGGCCGGCCTGCGCGCCGGGGTTTCCCCGATCAAGCGGATCGACCGGTTCGACCCCAGCGCGTTCCGGTCGCAGGTCGCCGCCCAGGTGGACGACTTCGATCCGCTCGCCTGGATGCCACCCAAGACGGCGCGCCAGCTCGACCGGTTCAGCCAGTTCGGCCTTGTCGCCGGTCGCCTCGCGCTCGATGACGCCAGGCTCACGCCGGGGATCGATGGCGGGGCGCATCCGCAGCGCATCGGGATCTATCTCGGGTCGGCGCTCGGCGGGATCGCCTATGCCGAGGAACAGCACGAGCGCTATCTCGAGAAGGGGATCCGCCAGGTCGCACCGAACCTCGCGCTGGCGGTCTTCGGCGGCGCGGCACCGGCCAATCTCGGGATCGCCCTGGACGTGCGCGGCCCGATCCTGTCCACCGCGAATTCATGTGCATCGGGAGCGGTCGCGCTCGGTGAGGCGCTCGGCGACCTGCGCGAGGGCCGGGTCGATGCCGCCATCGCCGGTGGCGTCGAGATCCCGCTCAGCCCGCTCGCCTTCGGCGCGTTCGACATCATCCGGGCGCTGTCGGCCGGCCACAACGGCGATCCCGCGACGGCCGAGCGGCCGTTCGATGTCGGTCGCGACGGGTTCGTGATGGGTGAAGGTGCGGCGCTCCTGGTGCTCGAGGCGGCCGAGGTCGCCGAGGCTCGCGGCGCGATCCCGTACGCCGAGCTGCTCGGGTACGGGGCCACGTCCGATGCGCATCACATGGTCCAGCCGCGAGCCGACGGCACCGAGGCCGCGCGTGCCGCCACCATCGCGCTCGACGACGCCGGGGTCGATCCGGCCGAGATCGACTACGTGAGTGCGCATGCGTCGTCGACGCCGATCGGCGACGTCGCCGAGGCCCGCGCCATCGCCCTGGCGCTCGGGGAACGCGCCGCGACCGTGCCGGTCAGCGGGACGAAGGCTCTCTACGGCCACCCTCTCGGCGCGTCGGGCGCCATCGAGGCCGCGATCTGTGCCCTGACCATCGCCGACGGCTGGGCGCCGGCCTCGATCAACCTGTTCGAGCCAGACCCGGATGTGGCCCCGCTGTTGCCGGGCCTGTTGCGCGACGGTCGTGACGGACGCTATCGACGCGTGCTGTCGACGTCGTTCGGGTTCGGCGGGCTCAACGCCTCGCTGGTGTTCGGGGCCGTCGAAGGCTGAGGCTGCGCCCGAGGCGCGGCCGTGGACGCCGGATCAGCGCAGGCGCGCGCCGTCCGGGATCGAGGCTCCGACCGGCGCCGGCGCGCCGCGGTTGACCGCCGGTTCGGACCAGGCGCGAAGCGGCTTGCGATCGAGGCCGCGGCGATGGATCCAGGCGAACGCCCCGATGCCGACCGCGGCCGACAGGACCCCGCCGATGGCCAGCGAGACGGCGACCCCGAAGAACGAGGCGATGCCGCCCATCAGCGGGCCGCCGATCGGGGTCGACCCGGCGAAGATCGTGGTGTAGACGCTCATCACGCGACCGCGCAGGTAATCCGGGACCGCGAGCTGCATCGTCGTGTTCGCCGTGGCGGCCATCAGGATCGCACCGAAGCCGACGAGGACCATGAACAGCAGCGACAGCGAGAAGACCTGCGAGAAGCCGAGCGCGACCTCGCCGACCCCGAGCATGATCGCGCCGTACGCGAGCCGGCGGACCTGCGCGCCATCCCCGAACGCCAGCCACAGCGCGGCCAACAGCGAGCCGACACCCGACGCGGCCATCAGGAAGCCGTAGCCGGTGGCGTCGCTGTCGAGGACGTCCTGCGCGTAGGCCGGGATGATCACGCTGAAGTTCATCCCGACGGTCGCCACCAGCCCGACCACCAGGACCGCGATCAGGACGAGCGGCGTGACCCGCACGTAGTGCAGGCCCTCGCGGAGCTGGGTCATCACGGCCGAGAACGAATTGGGATGGACGATCTTGCCGGGCGAGTGAAGCTCACTCTCGCGCATCATCAGGAGCGCGACGATCACCGCCAGGAAGCTGGCCGCATCCACGACGAAGGCCGCCGCGACCCCGAGCGCGCCGATGGTCAGCCCGGCGATGGCCGGTCCGACGATCCGCGCTCCGTTGAACATCGCGGAGTTGAGGGCGACCGCGTTGCCGATGTCCTCGCGCCCGACCATCTCGACCGAGAACGCCTGCCGGACGGGCATATCGACCGCGTTGACGGTCCCGATGACCAGCGCCAGCAGGATGAGCAGCGGGATCGACGCGTAGCCGGTGATGGCGATGGTCGCCAGGATCACCGACAGGCTCATCTTGATCGCCTGGGTCCACAGCAGCGTCTGCCGCTTCGGGAGGTTGTCGGCCAGGACGCCCGCGAACAGCCCGAAGATCATCACCGGGATGAACTGGGCCGCCGCGACAACACCCAGCCAGAGCGGGTCGTGGGTCAGGACGAGGACCAGCCACGACTGCGCGACCTGCTGCATCCAGGTCCCGGCGAGGGAGATCGCCTGGCCGATGAAGAAGAGCCGGTAGTTGCGGTGGCGGAACGCGCTCATCCCGCGCTGGAACGAGGTCATGCCGCCACCGGGCCGCGAACGGGGGTCTCGTCCTCGATGACCTGCTTGCCGCCACGCGACGCGGAAACGACCGCGCCGAGCAGGCTGGCGACCACGCCGACAGCGAAGGCGATGTGGAGCGCATCGATGAACGGGCCCATGTCGATGCTGCCGCTGCCGATCTGGGTGCCCGAGAAGATGGCGAGCAGGACCGACGGGTCCATGACGCTCGACACGAGCCCGATCGACAACGCGATGCTGATGACGAACCCGGTCTGGGTCAGCATCATCCGGGCGCCGGAGCCCATCCCGCGCTTCTCCGGCGGGACCACGCCCATGACGGCGCTCGTGTTCGGCGAGATGAACAGGCCCGAGCCGGCGCCGATGATCAGCTGCCAGAGGGCGACCTGCCAGTACGGGGTGTCGACCTGGATCGTGCACAGGCCGAGCAGGCCCAGGGCCGTGATCAGCATCCCGGCCGTGGCGAGACCGCGCGACCCGATCCGGTCCGCGAGGGCGCCGCTGATCGGCGACAGGACGAGCAGGCCGACGGCGAGTGGCGCCAGCGCAAGCCCGGCGGTCACCGGGTCGTAGCCGCGCGCACCCTGGAAGTAGAAGACCAGCAGGAACAGGACGCCGGTCCGTGCGATCCCGTTGAGCAGCCCGGTCAGGTTGCCGAGCGCGAACAGGCGGTTGCGGAACAGCCCGAGATCGAGGAGCGGCGCCTCGCGGTGCGACTCGACCCACAGGAAGGCCGGCGCGGCGACGATGAACGCGGCGAGACCGGCCAGGACCCACGTCGTGGTCCAGCCGTAGATGCCGCCGAAGGCGAGAGCGGTGACGAGGCCGGTGAGTCCGACCAGGTAGATGAGCGCTGCCGGCGATGTCGAACCCGACGCGCCCGGAGCGGCGGCCCTGTTCGACCAGCAGGGTCGCCGCGGCGACGGTGCCGACCAGCCCGATCGGGAGGTTGAACCAGAAGACGGTCTGCCAGCCGAAGGTGGTCAGCCAGCCACCGAGGATGGGGCCGATGATCAGTCCGGCGCCGACGACCATCGCGTTGATGCCGAGCGCACGGCCGAGCTCGCGGCGCGGGAACGCGTCGGTGACGAGGGCGGCCGAGTTGGCCATCAGGAACGCGCCACCGACGCCCTGGACGAGGCGTGCCGCGACCAGCAGCAGCGCGGACGGCGCGAGCGCGCACGCGACCGAGGCTGCCGTGAACAGGGCGAATCCGGCGGTGTACGTCTTGACCCGACCCACCTGGTCCGCGAACCGGCCGGCGTTGAGGACGACGACGGTCGCCGCCAGCGTGTAGCCGACGACGATCCAGAGCAGGGTGAACAGGTCGGTGTGGAGGTCGCGCAGGATCTCCGGCAGGGCGATGACGAGCGTCCCGGAGGTGAGCGACGCGAGCAGCGCTCCGACGCTCGTGACGCCGAGGACGACCCAGCGGTAGTTGTCCCTCGTCTCGCCTGCGACCGCGTGCGTGCGTGCGCTCGTCGATGGCGGTCATGGGGCCACCGTCGGATCGGTCGCGCGTCGAGCTCGGCAAGGCCGGCCCGGATCCGGGCGAGCCGGGCTTGTGCTTCGTCGATCATCGAGGCGAGCTTGGCCGCCTTCGCCTCGAGCAGGGCGATCTGGCGTTCGACCCGTTCCTTCCCCTCGCCGAGGTAGACCCGGCGCTCGGCGGGGTCGTGCGTCTCGCGGAGCCGCTCGCGGTTGCGTGTGCGGGCGGCCTCGTCCTCGAGGAGCTGGCCGATCTGGGCCAGCGAGAACCCGGCATCGTCACGCAGGCTGCGGATGAAGAGCAGGCGATCGAGGTCGGACGCGTCGTACAGGCGATAGTCGCCATCGGATCGGCCGGCCGGCTCGAGCAGTCCGACCTCCTCGTAGTAGCGGATCGTGCGGGTCGTCAGGCCGGTCTCGGCCGCGACTTCGTTGATCTTGAGGAGGCGGGGCGCGAGTCGGGCTGGGCGGGGTTTGGGCATGGGTCATCTGGCCTTGATCATAGCACAACCTTCACGTTCACGTAAAGGTCAGTCTCCGCACTCGAGTGCACTATCGTTCCGTTGTGGACGCTGGCATCGTGATCGGGATCGTCGCGGGCCTCGTCGCCCTCTGGGCCGCGCTGCTCGTGCTGTTCTTCGTGTTGCGCCCGAAGGGCGTGCCCATTCGCGACATCGTCGGGGTCGTCCCGGATGTCCTCCGCTTGCTGCGGTCGATCGTCGGCGACGGATCGGCACCACCCGACGTCCGGATCGTGCTCATCGGACTCATCGCATGGATCCTGTCGCCCATCGATCTGATCCCCGAATTCATCCCGATCCTCGGTCCCCTGGACGACGTTGTGGTTGCCGTCGTTGCACTGCGGTACGTGCGACGACGGATCGGGATCGACGACCTCCAGAGACGATGGTCCGGGACGCCCGATGGATTTGCACTGCTGGTGCGAGTCATCGGGTCGAACTGATCCATCCCGCCGTCGCGGCATCCGACCCAGATCGGGACATCGACCCCATGGATCCCCTGTCCCGTCGCGTTCCCACTGCCCCATACTCGGCCGACAGCGGATCGGAGGGACGACGATGGAGAAGATCGGGGCCGCGGTCTGGGCGACCGGCCATGCCGGCAAGGTGATCGTCGAGGCCGGGCTGCTCCGGCCGTGGATCGAGTTCCGCGGCGGGATCGTCTACAACGACGCCAAGGAGGGCATCGATCTCGGCGAAGCGTGCGGACTGGACGTCCGACTCGGCGCACCGGTCTCCGCCGACGTCGACGCCGTCCTCGCCCGCCCCGACATCGACGTCGTCTTCTACGCCGGGATCGGCACGCCGACCGAGGTGGCGGCCGCCTGTCTGCGCGCCAACCGGGCCGGCAAGGACGCGATCACGATCTCCGGGCTCGTCCACCCGCGCACGATCCTGGGCGAGACGGCGGCGGCCGAGCTGGACGCGGGCGCCCGCGCGGCCGGTCAGCGGATCCTCGGCACCGGGTTCACGGACTACCTGACGGTCACCCTCCCGCTCGCGGCGATCTCGAACGTCCTCACCTTCGACGAGATCCGCATGGAGCGCGTCGCCGACCTGACCTTCTGGGGCCACGGCATCCTGCGCGACGAGGGGATCGGTGCGCCCTTGGAGTCCGCCGGTCCGGGGTTCATGATGCGCAACTTCCTGGTCGAGACGTTGAGCCTGGTGGCCGAGTCGGCCGGGCTCGACCTCGACGAGCCGATCTTCGAAAGCGTCCCCGTCCTGTCCGACGTGCGGCGCGAACGCGCCGGCTACGTCGTCGAGCCCGGGACCATCTGCGGTGCCGATCGGCGTGTCAGCGCGAACGTCCGCGGCGGTGGCCGGCTCGTGTCGACGTGGCGCGGGCGGTTCGATCTCCAGCCCGATCGCGACGGGCTGGAGGGCTCGGCCAAGGTGGTCATCGAGGGCGATCCGGCCTTCGAGACGATCGTCCGCGGCGACATCTTCCTCGATACGTACCCGCCGACCGGCGCGCGGGTGATGGCCACCGTTCGCCCGCTGATGGCACTCCCGCCAGGCGTGCACACGATCGACGAGATCCCGCTTCGACCGGTCTTCCGCTAGACGGTGACGGTGCCGGCGCTCCCCTACCGAGCCAGCTGGCGCTCGCTGAACGTGAAACCGCGCTCCGCGAGGGCATCGAGGAACGTCCGCGGATCGAAGGCGCCTTCGGGCGGATGGACGCCCATCGGTCCGCCGCGCGCGACCAGGTCCGCCGCGATCGCCGCGACCGTGCCGGTGATCGCCGACGATGCGGACCGTCCGACCTGCTCGACCGCGAAGTCATAGACGAGGCTGACGGGCGTCCCGGCGCGAACCCCATCGACGCGGACCTGCTTGACGTTGGCGCTGCGGTCGGTCGCGCCGATCCCGCGGCTCCCGATGTAGGCGGCGGCGAAGCGGCGCGGCGAGATCGCGACGCCGTCGAGCTCGAATGGCGCGTCGCGATCGAAGCCGAGCTCGAGGAGCGCCTCGATGCGACGCGTCTCGTCGACCGGATAGCCGACCTTGAAGACCACGTTCCGGACGTCCATGTAGCGCGACAGGGTGACCGGCTCCGGGTGCGGGACCAGGTGGACCGTCTGAGCGCCGTATGGCTCCGGGAAGGCGATCGTCTCGGCGCCGCTGAACGACGGGTGTTCTGTGAGCCGGCCGTCCTCGAGGACGAGCGACGTGCCGGTGCTGGCGTCGAAGCGGGTCACGACGATCCCCGGGTGACGTCCACATCGGGTGGGTGATGTACGAGTAGATCCGGACCGCGTCGACGGCGTCCAGTGCGTCCGCACCGAGGCGCGCGAGGATGTTGGTCAGCCCGGGCGCCACGCCACAGCCGGGCACGATGCGACAGCCCGCCGGCACGGCTCGATCGTGCCTGTCGAGCTGCTCGAGGGTCTCCGGGTAGTACGAGCCGAGATCGACGAGGTGGACGCCGGCGGCGATCGCGGCGTCGGTGACCCGGACGTTGTGGCGCATGTAGGTCGCGTTGAGGACGACCTCGGTGTCGGCGAGGGCCGCTGCGAGCGACGCCGGATCCTCGACATCGACGGCGACCACGCGTTCCGGTGCGCCGAGCCGGCCCAGCAGGGCGGCGGCGGCCGCTGGCCGGATGTCGCCGATCGTGACCTCGTGATCGGTCCGCTCGACGAGATCGGCGACCGCCGCCGACCCCATCTCGCCCGACCCGCCGAGGACCAGGACGCGGCTCATCCTGCCGTCGCTCACCAGTGCGTCGGCGCGCCGACGGCGATCGGGTCGAGCGGGCGGCCGTAGCGGCACTCGGAGATGTCGAAGTCCGGCTCGCGACCGGCGATCAGCTGGCTCAGGACACGACCGGTGACGGGACCCGAGGTGTTGCCGAACGCATGTCCCGCGCCGACGAAGAGCCCCGGCAGGACCTCGTCGATGACCGGCGCCTGGTCCGAGGTGAACGGCAGGATCCCGGCCCACGACCGCGTGATCGGCACGTTCCGCAGGGCCGGGAAATCGGCCGCGAACCCCTCGGCGATCTGGGCCAGACCGGCGAGCGTCGGGTTCGGGTCGAGATCGTCGGGATAGTCGGTCGCGCAGCCGAGGAGGACCTCACCCGACGAGCGCTGGACGAGCAGCGGCAGGAACACCAGGCCGTCGCGGTCCTCGCCCTCGGTCGTGAAGACGGCCGGATCCCACGACGGCAGGTCGCGGAAGAGGGCGTACTGCTTGGTCGCGTTCGGGCCGTAGACGAGCGGCTCGATCCAGAACGGCTGCGGCACGGTGCTGACGATCTGGAGACGCTCGCCGCCGATCGGGACCCCGATCCCCGATGGCGCGAGGAGCGCGGTGCTCCAGGCGCCCGTGGCGATGACGACCGCGTCGGCCGGCGACGCGACCGGTATCCGTCTCCACCCCGACCACGCGGTCGCCGTCGCGGACGAGTCCCGTGACGGTGACGCCTTCGCGGATCGTCGCGCCCTCGGCGCGCGCGCCACGGACGAGCGCGTCGACGACGGTCGAGGTCACGATCTGGGCGTCCTCGGTGCAGTAGCTGGCGCCCAGGACGTCCTCGCGGATGGGCGGCACGAGCCGCCGAACCTCGGCGCCGTCGATCAGCGACATGTCGAGACCGTCGGCCTGCCGCGCGGCGACGAAGGCCTCGAAGACCGCGCCCTGCTCCGGGGTCGTGAAATACATCAGGCCACCGCTCGGCCGGAACTCGAAACCGCCCGGCAGGTCGCGGAGCAGCTCCGGATAGAGCGCCCGGCCGGCGCGCGAGATGTCGAGCGCAAAGCCCGGCGTCCGGCAGTGCAGCCACAGCCAGCCAGGATTGCGACCGGAGGCGCCGTAGCCGATGGTCTTGCGCTCGACCAGCGTGACGCGCATCCCCTCGCGAGCGCAGAAGTACGCGGTCGCGCAGCCGACGATCCCGCCACCGACGACGACAACCTCGCGGCTCATGGGGTTCGGTCCGTCACGCCTTCGCATCCATCGCGGCGACGATACCCGGTCGGTGGCGCCGGCGACCGGCGGCTACGCTGCCGCCATGTACCTCGGCATCGACCACCTCGTGATCGCGGTCGCCGATCCGGACGAGGCCGTCGCGGCATTCGAGCGGGCGATCGGTCCGGCGCCCACGGGCGGCGGCCGCCACGACGCGCTCGGGACCTTCAATCGCGTCGTCTGGCTCGGCGAGACGTACATCGAGTTCATCGGCGTCTTCGACCCCGGCCTCGCCGAGGACTCGTGGGTCGGCCGACCGGCCCTCCGGGCGCTCGAGGCGGGTGGCGGGTTCGCGACGTGGGCGATCGCCACCGACGACCTCGATGCGGATCTGGCCGGCCTTCGGGCTGGCGGATCGAGCCTCGGCGACGCTCGATCGGGCGAGCGGCGACGAGCAGATGGCGCGGTGGTCCGCTGGCGGCTCGCGGCCGCCGAGACTCTCGGGCCACTGGAGCCACCGTTCCTGATCGAACATGACGTGACGGCCGCGGAATGGACGCCCGCCGATCGCGCCGAACGCGTTACCGAGGCGGAGGGCCTGGGCGGGCCGATCACCCTCGAGGCTCTGGAGCTGGCGGTGGACGACCCGAACGCGGCGAGCCAGCGCCTGTTGCGTGCGATCGGGCTGCGCTTTCGGCCGTCGCTGGCCGGTGGGGGCGCCCGCGACGCGAGCCTTGGGCCTCAGATCGTGAGGCTTCGCCCGCGGCGCGGCGGCAGTGCGATGCCTGTCATCCGGCTTCGCGCCCACGTCGCCGACGAGCTCAGGATCGAGCTGTTCAACTGTCGGTGGGTCGTCGTTCCGGATCGCTGACGGATCGCAGGAGCGTCAGGGCGTGCTCGGCGACGGCTCGATGATGACCCCGCTCGAGACGATCTTCAGATCCAACGGCAGCGGGCCTCCCTCGAAAACGGCGAAGATCGATTGGAAATGAGTGCGGTTCGACGGGTCGACGACCGTGCGGTCGCCGATCAAAGTGAGCACGTCATCCGTGAGGTCGCGGAGCGTCACCGGAGCGAGCAAAACGTTCCCGTCGAGCACGATCGCGTACGACGCCCCGGTGTGCGCCGCTGCGTAACCTGTGATCGCGTCCGTCGCGTCCGTGGTCAGGTTGAGACCAAAGGTCGCGTTGCCGCCCAGGTCGACGCCCATGGTGACCGATCCGACCCCATTCTTGGCCAGCACCAAAGGGTTGACAGCTGGGTCGACCGGAACGTCGACGATGGTCTGCCCGTCATGGATCTCCACCAGGTTGACGCGGCCTGTTTCGACGAACAGATCCGCATCGGGGTCGCGGGTCGACGTGACACCGGGCAGCTCGACGATGATCCGATCGGAACCCTGGGCTTCCACGGTCGCACCGGCGACTCCCCCATTCGCGATGCGGGTCTGGAGGATCGCGACGGTCTTTTGCATCGCGTCGGCATCCCCGGGGCCGGGTGCCACGGGCGCCAGTTCGATATGGAGTCGCGATGGTCGCGAGGACGAGACGGGCGCCGCGGGGGTCGGGCTCGAACCGGCGATCGACGGTTCGGCGCTGGGGCCATCGATCACGGCCGATGACGTGACGGCGATCGGGAATGGCAGCTCGCCAGACCCGATCATCGCGACGACGTGGCGCGCCAGCTGGGCGTCGAAGCCGTTGGGTCCGCTCCCGGTGATCTCGACAGTGCCGTTCGGGACCGCATCCAGGATGACCGGCGACGAGAACGCGACCCCATCGAAGGTGATCGCGATGTAGCTGCCGATATGACTCGTCGTGTAGTCGCCGAACAGGCGCGCGCCCTGCGACGTGAGTTTGAAATCGATAGCCGCAGATCCGTCCGGGTCTGTCGTGACTGTCGCCGATGCGATCTGGTCGCCACCCAACAAGGGCGGGTGCTGCGTTCGGTCGATCGGCTCGCCGACGGTGGCCTGAGTCTCGCCGAGGGGGACGAACTCGACCTTTCCGATCTGTCCGAGCAGGTGCTCGGCGGTCTCTACATCGGCCGGATCTGTGACGCCGGGCAGCTCGACGGTGAGTACGAGATCGTGCGTCGAGACCGTCGGGTCGGCGACCCCGAGCGCGTTGCTGCGGGCGCGCAGGATCGAGGCCATCTTCGCCATCTCAGTTGCTGTCGGGGCAACCCCGGCGACCGGCTGTGCCGTGTACTCGAGACGGAGTCCGGGTACGTCGGCGACGATCGATGGCGCAGGAGTCTGAGCCGACGGACCGGGTCGCGGCGCCCCACCTCCCGTGATGGCCACGGCACTCGCCACGACCAGGATGGCGGCGGCGGCAAACAGTCCGATGACAGTCCGCCCGCCTGCTCGGGTCCGTGCCCGCACCGGCGCATCGGGGACACGCTCGAGGGCAGCAAGCAGGCTGGCCGGCGCGGGCGGCAGCGACCCGCCGTGCAACGCATCACGCAGCCGCGGTTCGAGGTCGTCGTTCATCGACCTGCCTCCTGTGGGTCCGACGCGAGGACGCCGCGCAGGCGCTCAAGCGCTCGATGGAGTCGGGATTTGACCGTGCCGAGCGGCCAGTCGAGCCGTTCGGCGATCACGTCGATCGGGAGATCCGCCCAGAAACGGAGGACGACGACGATCCGTTCGTCCGGGGTCAGCCGCGCGAGGGCCGCGAGCAGGGCGTCGCGATCGAGGAAGGTCTGGAATGGGTCGCGGCCGGCCGGGTCGATCCCAGCATCGATCGGGATGAAGCGGACCACGTTCCGTCGGCGCAATCGGTCGCGACAGCCATTGACCAGGATCCGATCGAACCAGGCGCCGAACCTGTCGCTCTCGCGCAGCGTGCCGAACGACTGCCATGCGACGACCAGCGCGTCCTGGACCGCGTCTTCCGCCTCCGTGGCATCGGCCAGGAGCAGACCGGCCAGGCGGTACGCCCGGTCGAGCGAGGGCCGCGCCGAGGCGATGAAGCTGGCTCGTCGCGCGATATCGGCATCTGGTCCCGGGATATCGGCGGGTCGGGCATCCATGGGCACGGTCAACAGTCGCATGTCGCCATTCCAGACGAACGGCAGGTGTGAAAGGTTCTCAGCGGAGGCGCACACTGCGCGCCGAGGAGATCGATGAGCAGACGTGCGCGGGTCATCGTGGCGGTCGTGGTCGCCGTGCTCCTGGTCGGCGGCATCGGCTACCTGGCATATGTCGGCGCCGAGGGCTCGCGGGTCCTTGTCGAACGAGCGCCGACCGGGGACTGCCGAACGCCCGACGTGCAATTCGGTTGGAAGTACGAGGCGATCAACTACGACGTCGCGGACGACGCACAGCTGAAGGCACGAAACCCGGACCTGACCGACTGCGCCTACCAAGGCACGAAGGCGGGCGACGAGGTCGTCACCGATGACGGGATCCACATCGCGGGCTGGTACGTTCCGGCCGGGAATGGTGCCGGCCCGACGGCTCCGACCGTCGTCCTCGTCCACGGGTTCAAGGCCTCGAAGAGCGGCATCCTGCCGTACGGCGAAGGCCTGCACGACACCTTCAACATCGTCGCCTTCGACCTGCGCAATGTCGGGCGCAGCACGGGCGACCAGACGACCGGTGGCGTTCTCGAACAGAAGGACCTGCGGGCGGTGATCGACTGGCTCGACCGGACGAAGCACCCGGCCGCCATCGGCGTCCTCGGGAATTCGCTCGGAGCCGCGACCGCGCTGGCTGAGGCGACCGGCGATCCCCGGGTGCGCCGCTCTCGCGCTCGACTCGATGCACACCCGGATCCGCTACCAGATCGAGGTTCGGCTCCAGGCGGCCGGGCACCCGCCGTATCCGGGGACCTGGGCGATCTTCGTCGCGACATTCGTGCGGACCGGGATCGACCTCGGATCTGCCGACCCCGATGACCAGCTACCGAAGCTCGGGATCCGGCCGCTGCTGTTCATCCACGGCACGGCCGACGACGAGGACCTGCCGGTGCGGACCCAGGCGTTCGTGGATCGGGCGTCCGCGATGGGATTTCCCACCGAGCTCCACTGGTGCGACGGGTCCGGCCACGATGCGCCCGCCGGCATGCCGGTCGACGTCTGCAAGGCCGATTTCGCCCGCTGGGTGAACGACTTCTTCACCCGGACGCTGACCTGAAAAGTCTACGGGCGCCTCAGTCGAGCGTGAAGTCGTCCGGGTCCTGGTAGCGGCCGCTGCGCTGGAACTCGATCTGCATCAGGACGTCGTTGAGCAGCGATGACGCCCCGAAGCGGAACCAGTCGGGCGACATCCAGCGCGGCCCGAGGGTCTCGTACAGCACGACGAGGTACTGGATCGCCTCCTTGGCGGTCCGGATCCCGCCGGCAGGCTTCATCCCGACCTGGCGGCCGGTCGAGCGCTCGAAGTCGCGGATCGCCTCGAGCATCACCAGCGTGACCGGGAGCGTCGCGGCCGGCGTGACCTTGCCGGTCGAGGTCTTGATGAAGTCGGCGCCGGCGGCCATGGCCAGCACGCTCGCGCGGCGGACGTTGTCGTACGTCTCGAGCTCGCCGGTCTCGAGGATCACCTTGAGATGCGCCTCGCCGGCCGCCTCCTTGACCTCGACGATCTCCTCGAAGACGGTCAGGTAGTCGCCCGACAGGAAGGCGCCCCGGTCGATGACCATGTCGACCTCGTCGGCGCCGGCCTCGACGGCGGCCCGCACCTCGGCGACCTTGATGTCACGGAATGTCTGGCCGGACGGGAAGCCGGTCGCGACCGAGGCGACCTTGACGGTCGAGCCGCGGAGCGCGTCCTTCGCCTCGGCGACGAGGGCGGGATAGACGCACACCGCGGCGACCGACGGGATGGTCGCGTCGCCCGGCTGCGGTCGCATCGCCTTGACGCACATGGCCCGAACCTTGCCGGGCGTGTCCTTCCCCTCGAGCGTGGTCAGATCCATCATCGAGATCGCCAGGTTGAGCGCCCACATCTTCGACGCCTTCTTGATCGACCGGCGCTTGAGCGAATCGACCCGCTCCTCGACGCCGACCTGGTCGACAGCGGTGACGCGCCCGAGCAGGCTGCCGAGCGGCCCGGGACGACCGTCCCAGGCACGGATCAGCTCGTTGGCGCGCTCACGGGTCGGCGAATCGGAGCGTCTGGTAGCCGTCATGGGACGGTGAGGATACACCTCGATCCCGCGCGTGCCAGATGCTGCGCGGGTGGGCGGTCAGCGCCCGCCACGCACCTTGGGCAGTGGCGGCAAGCCGCGCTTGCCGTCGATCAGGTAGTGCCGGAACCAGCCGTCGACGATCCGCAGGTTCTCGACCCGCCGGAACGGCGTGCCCGACCGTGTCAGCTCGTGCGTCTCCTCGGGGACGCGCAGGAGGCGGACCGGGCGACGGAGCGAGCGCAGGACCGTGAACAGCGCCTCGGCCTGGGCGATGGTCGTCCGGATGTCCCGCTCCGAGTGCTGGATCAAGAGCGGCGTCCGGATCGCGTCGGCATACGTCAGCGGCGAGATCTCCCGGAAGTAGGCCGGGTCCGCCCAGGGCGTCGTGTCGAACTCGAGCCCCGCCCAGTCTCCCCCGGAGATGTCGCCGGTCGTGAACAGCACGCCCATGTCGCTGACGCAGCGGCATGTCATCGCGGCCTGGAACCGCTGGTCGTGGCCGACGATCCAGTTGGTCAGGTAGCCGCCGTACGAACCGCCGGTGACGCCCAGGCGCTCCGGGTCTGCCAGACCGTCCGCGACCAGCGCGTCCACGCCCGGCGAGGACGTCGCGCATCGGCCCGGGGCCCCAATCGCGGTGGTTCGCGTCGTTGAACGCCTCGCCGTAGCCCTCGGAGCCGCGCGGGTTGCAGTAGAAGACCCCGATCCCGGCCGCGGCGAGGATCTGGAACTCCCAGACCGGTGCCCAACCGTACAGCGTGTGCGGGCCGCCATGGATCTCGACCACCAGCGGTCCGGGGCCGACGCCCGCCGGCAGGAACCAGCCCTGGATGTCGCGCCCGTCGACAGTCACGTGCCGCTCGATCGGCTCGCGGAGGGCGAGGTCCGCCAGTGCATCGGCGTTGAACGTGGTCAGGCGGCGCGGCTTGGATCTCGCCGAGCCGCCGGCATCGACCAGCCAGAGATCGGGCGGTTCCGTCGGGGTCGAGCGGAGATAGGCGATCCGCGTGCCCCGGCCGTGACCGACGCCGGCGGCGACGGCGTGCCAGCCCGAGATGTACTGCCGACCCTCGGTCAGGCGCTCGAGCCGGCCGTCGGCCACGCGGATCCGCCACAGCTCATAGGAGCCGGCGATCGGCGCGCTGAAATGGAGCCATCGGCCGCCCCGCGAGGGGATCACCGTTGCGTTCTCGCCGCGCGTGATGTCGCTGCCCATCCCCGAGCCTGGCATCAGGTCGTATGTCGGCCGAGAGGTTGCGGCCGGCGGTCGGGGTCGCGTCGCTGCCGTCGGCGGCAAAGAGCCAGACGTCGTTGCGGCTCCCGGCACCGCCCGTCATCCGGTGACCGAGCGCGGCGATCGTCCGGCCGTCAGGCAGCCAGGCCGGTGCGAAGAACATCGATCGCGGGCCGCGGGTGACCGCCGTGATCTCGCGTGTCTCGACGTCGACCACGTGGAGGTCGAGGCGGGACGAGAGCAGGTCCGCATCGCGCCGCCGATTCGACACGAAGGCGATCCGCCGGCCATCGGGCGACCAGGCCGGCTCGCGATCGGCCACGCGGCCGCCGGTCAGCCGGCTTGCGACCCCGGTCGCGACATCCACCAGCCACAGATGGCCGACCCGGTCGTAGGTGAAACCCGAGCCGTTGAGCATGTACTCGAGACGGTCGATGAATCGATAGTCGGACGGCGGCGGCACCCCGGGCAGCCGAGTCCTGTCGATGCCGCGACGGCGGTCGTCGGCGGCTGCCGTGGCGGCATACGAGGTCGTCACGACGACCAGCCGCGTCCCGTCCGGCGACCATTCGAATGCGTCGACGCCACGCGGCAGGTTGGTCAGCCGGCGCGCCTCGCCGCCGTCGAGCGGCAGGAGCTGGACCTGGTCGATGTCTTCGCGGTCCTTCGGGTCCCGTTTCGGCCAGGTCGGCTCCTCCTCGACCACCGTCGCGGCGGTCCGAGATGAATGCGAGGGTCCGCCCATCGGGGGAGAAGCGCGGATGGTGGTCGTGGCGGGCGCCGAGCGTCAGCTGGCGCGCAGCGGCCGAGCCATCGGTGGCGACGAGCCAGAGCGCGTGTCGGTAGCCATCGAACCCGGGGGCGACGGTCTGCAGCGTGACCACGGCGAGGCGCCCGTCCGGCGAGAGGCGCGGCTCGGCGGCGACGCGAATGCGGTACATGTCGTCAGGGCGCGGCGGTCTGGGCACGTCGGTCCTCCACAGGTGGGACGCCCCGAGTCTAGAGCAGACAAGCGGTCTACCATCGAGCCACGATGGCCGACCAGCTCTCGCTGCGCCTCGAGGCCGACCAGCTGCCCGATCTCCCCGACCTGCGGCCGATGCTCCCACGCCCGCTCCCGGCGCCGTTCGATTCGGACGAGCACCTGTTCGAGCCGTGGTGGGGCGGCGAGCGGGCGCTGGTCCTGATCGGACCGTCGGACACGGCCGGCGGCGGCGAGGTCCGGATCCGTGCCGCGGACGGACGAGACCTGTCGGCCTTGCTTCCGGAGCTGGCCGGGCTCGCGGTGCGGGTCGCGGCACGGTCGGCGATCCTCGATGGCGAGCTGGTCGTGGTGGATGCTGCCGGCCGCGCCGATGTCGCGGAGCTCGCCCGGCGGCTCGACGGTTCCGCGGGTCGCCCTGCCGCGTTCCTGGCGTTCGATCTGCTCCACCTGGACGGTCGATCGCTGCTGTCGCAGCCGCTGGTCCGCCGTCGCGAGGCGCTGCGACGCGTGCTCCGACCTGGCGACGAGGTCGTGGCCGTCCCGGCCATCGCGACCGAGGGGATCGCGCTGTTCGAGGCGGCCGTCGCGCAGGGGATCGCCGGGATCCTGGCCCGACAACGCTCGAGCCCGTACCTGCCGGGGATCCGCAGCCGGCTGTGGCGGTTCGTGGCGGCTCGGCCGGGAGAGGGGGCCGCCGTGGAAGAGGCGGATGCGGGCCCGGACGCGCCGGTGACGGCGGCCGCGCCGGTCCTCGCCCTGATCAGCCGGCTGCCGTTCGAGGAGCACTGAGACTCGGGCTTGGTTCGCGCTCGGTCTGGGCAGCGCGGTCCCGCTCGGCCTCGTCCGGTGGCTCGGCCCGGTCCGGTCCGGTCGGCCCGAGTTTGTGACACATAGTCCTGGGGAGACTCTTCGGCACGGTTGGAAACCGGTTCGAGCGCTCGAGAGCGGTCGGCACGCCCTGGCTGAGCGTGGGCCGACGATCGAATCGACGCTTTATCGGCCTCGGATCTTGCCTACCAGTTCCCCGGGGCATATCTGGCACGTCGCCTGGCTGATCCGTGACAGATAGTCGCCCGGAGACTAGGTGGCACGAAGCCAGCCGGACCGGGCCCAGAAACCGAGCAGAACCGCCGGCCGACCGGACCAACGACCCCGGCCCCCCGGATCAGACCCGCCGCGCCGCCGCCACGAACGCGCGCAACCCCGGCCGCTGCCCGTACAGCAGGACGCCCGCGGCGTACATCCGGGTCGCGATCACGGCCACGACCCCGATCGCCACGATGAGCAGCACGACCGAGACAAGGACCTCCCAGGGCTGGACCGCCGAGACCATGATCCGGGCCAGCATCACGAACGGGCTGAACGGCGGCAGGAACGAGGCGATCGCTGATCCACGCCCCGCCCCCGCCGCCGAGAGCGACGATCGCGGTCAGGTAGCCGACCATCGCGACCAGGCTGAGCGGCAGCGACAGCGTCTGGAGGTCGTCCGGACGGCTGACGAACGAGCCCATCGCCGCGTAGATCAGCGCGAAGAGGGTGAACCCGAGCAGGAAGAAGACGCCGTACCCGACCAGCAGGGCCGGGGTCAGACCGACCAGCTGCGTCCCGGCGGCCCAGTCAGGCCCGAGCATCGGCCTGGGCGATCTGGTCCTGGAAGGCGAGCAGGATGAGCGCGGGCACGGCGATCGCGAGGTATTGGGTCAGCCCGGCCGCCCCGATCCCGACGACCTTGCCGGTCAGCATCTGGCGCGGCGAAGCAGCGCTGATCATCAGCTCCATGACCCGGCTGCTCTTCTCGGACGCGACGCCCGTCGCGACCCACATCCCGTAGATGACGATCGTGATGAACAGCAGGACGACGAACACGATCCCGAGGAACCCGCGACTGGCGGCCTGCTGCGGAATCGAGCGGCTTGTCGCCTTCGGTGGCGGTATTGATCGTGTCCACCCGGTAGGTCGGGGTGATGAACTGGGCCCGCGCGTCGTTCGGTGGGAGCCGTGGCGCTCCAGTCGATGACGCCGATCCCGAACGCCGCCACGCTGAGGACCTGGCTCCGCGTCGTGTTCGGGTCCTTCGAACGTCCGCAGCGCGACGTCGATCTGGCCGCTCGGGAGGCGCTCGACGGTCAGGATCCCGCCGAGATGACCGGCCGCCAGTCGCGCGTCGGCGTCGGCGGGGTCCGCTGGCGATCTCGACGGCGTAGGGCCGCTTGTAGTTCGGATCGGTGACGCCGGCCGGCGGGACGTTGAGCACCGAGTCGGCGACGGCCACGGCGCGGGTCGCCGAGATCCTGGTCGCTGGAGACGATCGCGATCCGCGTCACGGTCGTCCGGTCGACGCTCCGGATCGCGATGGGCGCGAGGGCGGCGACCATCGCCAGACAGGGCGAGGACGAGGGTCGACGCAACGAACAGCGGGCTGCGTGTCCGGTCGCGGTACTCGCGTCGCGCGACGATCCCGGCGTTCGGGAGAAGCGGGTCGCGATCGGCCATCAGGCGACACCCCTCGGCGACAGCGCCGCTGTCGGCGCGTCGGAGGCGAGCGTCGGATCGTCGTCGGACGGCCGTCCGACGTGGTCGATGAAGATCGCCTCGAGGCTCGGCTCGACGACCTCGAAGCGGGTCACCGAACCGCCCCGATCCAGGACCGCCGCGAGGATCGACGCGGGATCGGCCTGCGGCAGCAGCTCGAGCTCGAGACCGCTGGCATCCGGTCGGGTCCAACCGACATCGGGCAGCCCGGCCAGCCAGGTCGGCGACGGGTCGCCGGCGATCGCGATCCGCAGCGTCCGCCGGCCGCTCGCGCGCTTGAGGTCGCGGACGCGGCCGCCGGCGACGAGGCGACCGTGGTCCACGATCGCGACCGATTCGCACATCGCCTCGGCCGTCTCCATCTGGTGGGTCGAGAAGATGACGGTCCGGCCGCGGTCGCGCAGCTCGGCGAATGCCTCGCGCAGCAGGATGAGGTTGACCGGGTCGAGCCCCGTGAACGGCTCGTCCATCAGCAGGACCTCGGGGTCGTGGAGGACCGCGGCGATGAACTGGACCTTCTGCTGGTTGCCCTTGGAGAGCTCCTCGGCGCGACGTTCGGCGTACTCGGGGATCCGGAACCGGGCGAGCCACGCGACCGCGTCGCGCCGCGCCCGATCGGGCTCCATCCCGTACAGCGAGCCGAAGTAGACGAGCTGGTCGAGCACGTTCATCCGCGGGTAGAGCCCGCGTTCCTCGGGCAGGTAGCCCCACGTCCTGCGGGCCAGCTCCTCGGTCGGCCGACCCTCCCAGCGGATCTGTCCGCGCGTCGGCCGCGACGATCCCGAGGCAGATCCGCATCGTGGTCGTCTTGCCGGCGCCGTTCGCGCCGAGGAAGCCGAAGACCGCGCCGCGCTCGACCTCGAACGCGAGGCCATCGAGGGCGACGGTCGTGCCGAATCGCTTGGTGACGTGGTCGATCTCGAGGCTCACCTGCCGGAGGATAGCCGGGTTTCAGCCGGCCGAGCTCCGAGACCGGTGACGGTCTGCACCACCTCGGTGCAGCGGCGCCGGTGCCCGGCGATGACCGCGGCGGTCGACACCCGTCGGCGAGCAACGGCGTACGATCGGTCACATGCCGATCAGCCCAGTCTCCATCCACGCGGATCGCGGCGCCGGCCGGCTCGAGATCGTCTGGGACGACGGTCACGCCACGGCCTACGACACGACCACGCTCCGCTGGCTCTGCCCGTGCGCGTTCTGTCGCGGCGAGGCCGGGATGCCCGGCTGGCTCGACAGCGGTCCGGTCCTGACCGACGAGCAGACCCGGCTCGTGGACATCGCGATGGTCGGCGGCTATGCGATCGCCCCGGCCTGGGCCGACGGCCACCACACGGGCTACTACACGTTCACGATGCTGCGCGATCGCTGCCCGTGCGAGACGTGCACCGCGCGCCGCGCCGGCGGGACAGCCTGGTCGCGGCAGTCACCGACCGACATGAGGAGCACGCATGATCGTCGTCACGACCCCGTTCCTGTCCGGTCACCGGATCGTCGAGAGCAAGGGGATGGTCTTCGGCCTGGTCGTCCGCAGCCGCGGGCTCGGCGGCAACCTGATGGCCGGCCTCCGCTCGCTCGGGCGGCGGTGAGATCCACGAGTACACGAGCCTGCTCGAGGACACCCGCCGCCAGGCGCTCGACCGGCTCGTCTCGAACGCGACGCTGCTCGGCGCGAACGCCGTCCTCTCGATGCGCTTCGACAGCTCGGAGCTGTCGGGCACGATGAGCGAGATCGTCGCCTACGGGACGGCCGTGATCGTCGCGCCGGACGCATCGGCGACCGCGACGCCCGCCTCCACCGTCGAATGACCGGCAGCCTCGGAGCCGCGCGGATCGTCGTCCTCGGCATCGGACTGACGATGTTCGTGGCCGGGCTGGCGACGATGGCGCTCGGCGGCGGCCCCGCGTTCATCGGTGGCTTCTGGCTGCTCGCGATCGGGATGGCGTTCATCGTCGGGGCGCTCATCGAGCGGGTCCGCTATCGATCGGAGCGGCTGGATCGCGATGGAGCCCCGACCGGCCCGGCCGGCGGCGAGCCCGCGGGCACGGCCCTCGAGCCGCGGTTCCGGCGCAGCGACGAGGTCTTCACCGATCCGACATCCGGTGTGCGGATGCGCGTCTGGGTCGACGCGGCGAGCGGCGAGCGGCGGTACGTACCGGAAGAATGAGCGTGGCGGCGTGCTATCCTCGCCGGCCGGGGCGTGTACGTCCGACGACCCCGCCGTAGAGGCGCGAACGACCCGCGATGGCAGCGATCGATCCCGGCGCACCCGCTCGTCCCGCGGCCGTGGCACGCCCGCGTCGGACCACGCGCCCGAAGGCGACGTACCCGTATGTCAATCGCGAGCTGTCGTGGCTCGAGTTCAACGCCCGTGTCCTGCACGAGGCGCGTGACGAGCGCAATCCCCTGCTCGAGCGGGTCAAGTTCCTGGCCATCTTCGCGGGCAACCTCGACGAGTTCTTCCAGGTCCGCGTCGCCGGGCTGCGCCAGCAGGTCGAGGCCGGCAAGGTCGCCCGTTCCCCCGACGGCCGGACCGCCGACGAGCAGCTCGCCGCGTCGCGCGCGCGCGTCCTCGAGCTCGTCGCCGACCACTCGGCGATCTTCGTGTCGGTCCGCCGCGCGCTCGCGGCCGAGGGCGTCGAGCTGGTCGACTACGCCGCGATCCCGGAGCATCACGAGGCACTCCGCCAGCGCTTCCTCGACGAGATCTTCCCGGTCCTGACGCCGCTCGCCGTCGATCCGGGCCACCCGTTCCCGTACATCTCGACGCTGAGCCTGTCGATCGCGGTCGGGCTGCGCGATCCGGAGACCGGCGAGCGCGGCTTCGCTCGGGTCAAGGTGCCCCAGATCCTGCCGCGCCTCGTCGAAGTCGAGCCGATGCGCTTCATCCTGCTCGACCAGGTCATCGAGGCGAACCTCGACGCCCTCTTCTCGGGGATGGAGGTCGAGGAGCACCACCTCTTCCGGGTGACGCGCAACGCCGACTTCGAGATCGAGGAGGACGAGGCGGACGACCTCCTGCTCGCCATCGAGGAGGAGCTCCGACGACGTCGGTTCGGGGCGGCGGTCCGTCTCGAGGTCGAGCGGTCGATGCCGCCCGCCACGCGGACGCTCCTGCTGCGCGGTCTCGGTCTCGGCGAGGCCGACTGCTACGAGATCAGCGGGATGCTCGACCTGACCGGGCTCTACCCGCTCGCCGATCTCGATCGGCCGGACCTCAAGCCCGTGCCCTGGGCGCCGGTCACGCCGCTGCGGCTCCTCCCGCCGGACGAGGACGAGCCGGCCGATGTCTTCGCCGCCATCCGGGCCGGCGACATCCTGGTCCACCACCCGTACGAGTCGTTCGCGGCCTCGGTCGAGCGGTTCATCACCCAGGCCGCCGACGACCCCGAGGTCCTGACGATCAAGCAGACGCTCTACCGGACGTCGGGCGATTCGCCGATCGTCCAGTCGCTGATCCGTGCCGCCGAGCGCGGCAAGCAGGTCGTCGTCCTGGTCGAGATCAAGGCCCGCTTCGACGAGGAGGCCAACATCGTCTGGGCGCGCAAGCTGGAGCGTGCCGGCGCCCACGTCGTCTACGGCCTGGTCGGGCTCAAGACGCACTCGAAGACCGCGCTCGTCGTCCGTCGCGAGGGCGCCGGCCTGCGCCGCTACGTCCACATCGGGACCGGCAACTACAACCCGAAGACGGCGCGGCTGTACGTCGACCTCGGTCTGCTGACCTGCCGGCCGGAGCTCGGTGCCGACGTCACCGACCTGTTCAACAACCTGACCGGGCTGTCCCGCCAGCGCACGTTCCGGCGGCTGCTGGTCGCGCCCGCACAGCCTGCGCTCGCGGTTCCTCGACCTGGTCGATCGCGAGGTGGGCCATGCCGCCGCCGGCCGGCCGGCGCGGATCGTCCTCAAGCTCAACGCGATCGTGGACGTGGCGGTCATCGAAGCGCTCTACCGCGCGTCGAATGCCGGGCGTCGACATCGACATGATCATCCGCGGCGCGTGCTCGATCCAGCCGGGTCTGCCCGGGGTCTCGGACCGGATCCGTGTCCGATCGATCATCGGGGAGTTCCTCGAGCACTCGCGGATCTGGAGCTTCGAGAACGGCGGCGCGCGCGAGTTCTTCATCGGCTCGGCCGACCTGATGGACCGCAACCTCGACCGCCGCGTCGAGGCCGTCGCGCCGGTCGAGGATCACGAGGCCCAGGCCCGGCTGGCCAAGATCATCGATGTCATGCTGGCCGACGATCGCCGGTCGTGGCAGCTCCGAGCCGGACGCGACCTGGGTCCGGACCGAGACGGTCGATCGAGCGGGAGGGCACCATCGACACGTTCGAGCTCATGAAGGAGGACGCGCTGGATCACGGCGGCGTCGTGGCAGCCCCGCGGCGACCCGGTGCCGGCGCGGGCTCGCTGGACCCGCGCGCATGAACCCGGCCGTCGGACGCCCGGTCGAGGTCGAGCTCAAGTACCGCGTCGTGGACCTCGCGGCCGCGGAGCGCTATCTCGCCGCCGAGGAGATCGGGGCGTTCACGGGAACTGCTGCGCCGCGCTCGACACAGCTCGAGGACCGCTACGTCGACACCGCCGACGGCGCGCTGGCCAGGGCCGGCTTCGCCGTCCGGCTGCGCCAATCGGGACGCGGGACCATGGTCTCGGTCAAGTCGACCAACCGGACCGAGGGCGCGGGCGGGTCGATGCGCCGCGAGGAGCTCGAAGGTCCGGCGGATCGGACGGCAGGGCCGCTCGATTGGCCCGCCTCCGACGCGCGGTCGCTCGTCCTCGAGCTGGCCGGTGACGCGCCGCTGCTGGAGCTCGTCACGATCCGGCAGCTCCGCCGAAAGCGCATCGTGCGCGACGGCGACACGCGGGTCGAGCTGAGTCTCGACGAGGTCGATGTCGTGTCGCGGTCGCGGGTGATCGACCGCTTCGTCGAGCTCGAGGCGGAGCTGGTCAAGGGCGCCGAGGAGCGGCTCGCCGGCCTGGCCGCGGTCTTCTCGGCAGATCCCGCGCTCGCGCCGGCCTCCGGCAGCAAGCTCGAGGCGGCGATGGCGGCGGTCCGGTCAGGCGGGCGCCCACACCCACCGTCCCAGGACGACGATCCGGCCGATGACGACGGCGCGCGGGACGTCGCGGTGACCTCGGACGGTGGCGCGCGCTCCGGTCGGTCGGTACGTCGCGCCGGCGGCGGCACGGCCCGAACGGAACCGGCCGCGACAGCGCCTCCGTCCACCTCGGCGCCGGCAGGACCGGCGAACGCGGACGAGGCGGCGCCCGCTGCCCATCCGGAGCACGCCGAAGCGACGCCATCCACGTCGGATGTGATCAGCGAAGCGGTCGACGAGGCGGTCCCGGCGGACATGCACCTGATCGTCGGCCGGACCCCGGGAGTGCTCCCCGAGGATCACGTCGCCGAGGCGGGACGCAAGGTCATGCGCTTCCACCTGGCCCGGATGCTCGCTCGCGAGGCCGGCACGCGCGCCGGCATCGACCCGGAGGAGCTCCACGCGATGCGCGTCGCGACCCGTCGGCAGCGGGCCGCCTGGCGGGTCTTCGGCGCGTCGTTCCGACCCGGTCGGACCAAGCGCTACCGGAACGGCCTGCGCGAGATCGCATCGCGGCTCGGTGCGGTCCGCGACCTCGACGTCCTGCTCGAAGCGGCCGACCTCTACCGAGCGGACCTCCCCGTCGCCGAGCAACGCGCGCTCGAGCCGCTCCTGTCCGACTGGCGCGAGCATCGCGACGACGCCCGCGTGCTGCTCATCCGCGAGCTCGACTCGGACGGCTATCGCCGCTGGGTCGACGACTACCGCGACTTCGTCCGGACCGAGGGCGCGTCGGTCGTGCCGGTCGGTCCGACGCAGCCGCACCGAGTCCGCGACACGACGGCGTCACGGCTCTGGAACGCCTACGAGCAGGTCCGGGGCTACGAGCCCGTCCTGCGCTGGGCCGATGTCGAGACGCTCCATGAGCTGCGCATCGCCGGCAAGTGGCTGCGCTACACGCTCGAGTTCGTGCGCGAAGCGCTCGGCGACGACGCGGCTCCGCTGATCGCGCGGGTGACCGCCCTCCAGGACCACCTCGGGCTGATGAACGACGCGGACGTGTCGGCGTCGATGGCGCGGACATTCCTGGTCGAGCACGCCGGCGAGCTGTCGCCTCTCGAGGGGGCTGCGATCGGGCGCTACCTGGTCAGCCGCGAGCGCGAGGTCGCTCGGCTGCGGCGGTCGATCGGCGCCCCGTGGCGAGGCGTCTCCGGGGTCACCTTCCGTCGGACGCTCGGGCGGGTCGCCGCCCGGCTCTAGGCGAACCTACCCGCGCCAGCCGTGCGCAAGATCGGCCAGCTCGTCCCGCCACGCGGCACCGCCGTGCTCGACGGCAAGGATCGTCCCTTCGCGGACACCGGCCTCCGAGACACGGATCGACTCCGCCCCGTAGCGCTCGAGGATCGCATCCATGATCGCGCCACCGGCCGGCAGGATCCGGGCGCGGAGCGGGTTGATCAGGTGGCGCTCCGCGGCGGCGGCGGCCGGCTCCGAGGCGAGGATCGACTGGACCTCGGAGATCCGGTCGCGCGTCAGGATCCGATCGAGCATCGCCGCGGGCAGGAGCTTGATCAGGTTCGATGCCGTGCCACCGACCGCGACGATGTCGTCGGGCGTCGCGTCCGGTGCCTTGCGGACGGCCTCGATCGCTGCCCGGCGCATCGCGGCCAGCTCGGCGGCGGTCGGCGGATCGTGATGGACGAACGCAGTCGGTCAGCCGGGCCGACCCGAGCCGCAGCCCTGACGCGCGCGGTCGCCGGTCGGCATCGACGACGCAGAATTCCGAGCTGCCGCCACCGACATCGACCACGAGCGTCTCCTGGGTCACGGGCATCCCCTCGGTGACGCCGATGATCGTGAGGAAGGCCTCCTCCTCGTGTGACACGACGTGGAGGGGCGCGCCGGCGGCCGTGACCACTTCCTGGACGACGGCCGCGGCATCCGCCGCGCGCCGGATCGGCTCGGTGCCGAGGAACGTCACCTCGGTCGCACCGAGCCGTCGCGCGGTGTCCGCGTAGCGGACGAGTGTCGCGGTCAGCTCACCGCGGGCTGCTCGACCCAGGTAGCCGCGCCCCGCCGACAGCAGAGCCGAGCCCGAGGAAGACCAATTCGTCGACGAGCGACTGAAGGCGATGACCCGTGACGACGGCGACGAGCAGATGGACCGAGTTGGAGCCGAGATCGACCGACGCACCGACGACCGGCCGTCCGGCGGCCGACGCGGGTGCCAGGTCCGAGGCCGGACCGCCCTCAGGTCGGCCTGTCGTCGATGGCGCCGGTCGTGCCCGGCTGAAGAGACCTCCGGGCTGCGGTCGCCTGGGTCGCCGGAGCGGTCCGGGCCGCTGACTTCGTCGCGCTGGGCGCCGGCTTCCGCGTCGTGGTCTTGCGCGACGCAGCGGCCTTGGTGCTCGTCGACTTGGTCGCGGCGGCCGTCTTCGGAGCAGCAGTCACGGGTACGGGAGCCGACGACGCTGCCGCTGTCGCGGGCGCTGTGACGTCAACCGGCGCGCTGGCAGGCGGCTTCGGTGCGGCCGCCTTGGTCGCCGACCCGGAGGCCTTCGTGGCGGCCGTGGTGCGCCGCGCCGCTGTGGCTCGGCGGGTCGTCGTCCTGCGCGTCGGGGACCGGCGCTTCGCCGTGCCAGCCGTGGCAGTCGCGGCCGTTGCCGCTGCGGCCGAGGCGGGCTTGCGGGTCGTGGCGGCCTTGCGGGTCGAGGTCGCCTTCCTGGCCGCGGGCTTCCGGGTCGTCGTTTTCGCGGCGGCGACCGGTGCGGCACCGGCGGCCGTCGATGTCGCGGCGGTCGATGGCGCGGCCGTGGACGTCGCCGCCGTGCGACGTCGATGTCGATTCGCGGCTGTCGACGATCGGGTGGCGGCGGCCGGCTTCGCCGCGGCCGTCCGCTTTCGTGCCGTCGCGGGCTTGGCGGTCGTGGCCGTCTTCGATCCGGCAGCGGGCTTGGCTGCCGTCGTCGGCTTGCGCGTCGTTCGACGTCGAGCGGGCGTCCGGGTCGGCGTGCGGCGTGCCGCCGTGGTCGCGGCAGGAGCCGAGACGACGGCCGGCGTCGCCGGGACGGGCTGTGCCTTGACCGGGGCCATCGCGCCTGCCGCCTGGACGGCCGCCGAGCCGACGCCCTTCGCGGCCGACCCGACACCCTTCGCGGCCGATCCGACGGCGCCACTGACGCCACTCGCTGCAGACCCGACTGCGCCACCAACGCCACTGGCGGCCTTCCCCGCCACGCCGCCCACGCCGCTGGCAGCCTTCCCGGCCACGCCGCCCACGCCGCTCGCCGCGGCCGCGGCCCCGGACGCGGTCAGTCGCGCGATCCTGGCAGCGAGCGACGCGACATCGGTCGCGGCCTCCGCCGCCTGCCGCTGGCGCTTCCCCACCTGCTTGCGCGCCTTCTGTGCTGAGGCGAGCTGACGCAGTCGCTTCGTCTCGGTCGCCCGCGCCGCGGCCAGACGCTTCTCGAGCTTGCGCAGCTCCTTCGCGGCGCTCCCGGTCTTGGCCATCGATCGCCCTCCGTTCAGCGGCGCTTGGCGCGCGCACCTTCGTACAGCAGTGTGGGTCGACCGGTCGAGACGGACCGTCGCCAGATGGCAAGTCTGCCACGTTCGGCAAGCACGTCGAGGTAGCTCGCGTCACGCCGGCCGTCGTTGACGAGCGCCCGGCACTGGCGACGACGAGCGAGCCGCGGCCGTCCGAGATCTGCCACGCGTTCGCCCGGTGGATATGGCCGTGCAGGGCGAGGTCGACGCGCGAGGTCGGCCAGGAGCGCGAGCACGTCGCCGGACCGGTTCGACAGGTCGCCGTCATGCAGCTTTCGGCCGGGGACGGGCAGCAGGCCGTGATGCAGCGCGAAGACGCGGAGCGCGCCCGGGGCGGCGCGGCGCATCTGGCGGGCGGCGACCTCGAGCGCCTCGGATCGCAGCCGCGGCGTCGAGTTCACGGCGACGACGTGGACATCCGCGCCCGCGATGGACCGCGCTGAGCCGGCCGAAACGCGCGACCCAGGCCGCCTCCGGATCGCCGCTCGTCGGGTCGCCGGCCGTCGGCGTCGCCACGGGTCGCCTCGTCGAAGCCGAGGGTCAACGCCGGCTCGAGCGCGAGGAAGTAATCGAGATCGGAATCGACCGGCAACGGCCGTGCTTCCCCGGGTGGACCGACCGACGGCTCGAGGTCGCGATTGCCCGGGATGACGACCCTCGGGACATCGCCGAAGCGAGCCAGCTCGCGCGCGACCTCGTCGAGCTCGGCGGGACGGCCGTCGGCCGAGAGGTCGCCGGTGACGACGACGAGGTCCGGCTCGCGCGCGATCGCCGAATCGATCGAGCGAGCGGAGCGCCCGCCGAAGCTCGGGCGAGCCATCGAAATGGAAGTCCGAGAGGTGGACGATCCGGGTCACGGCCGTTGTCTCGCCCGCTGCTGGCACCGTCGCAACGGGCATCGCCGCGGCCGCCCGATCGGTGCGCGCGCAGCGAGGACCGCATCCGCCGCGCGGAGCACCCGCTGGCCGACCAGCTCGACCGATCCGCCGCCCGCGATGCGGGTGAACCCCGCCGGACCGGCATATCGCTCGAAACACGCCTGGAGCCGGCCCTGGAAGAGCCGATAGCTCTCCCGCAGGTCCGCCGACAGCCCGAGATCGAGCCCGGCCTCGTACGGATCGGGATCGTCCGGCCGTCGGGCGAGCGACGCCTCGGCGTCGACGTCGAGGAACAGGACCGCATCGGGCGGCGGCATGAACGCCGAAGACCGCGTCGAGCCACGACCGATCGACGCCGCGCGCCTCGGCCCGGGCCATCGGCGTCCAGCAGTAGCGATCCGCGATGACGACCAGGCCGGCCCGCAGCGACGGCCCGATCACCTGTTCGACGAGCTCGGCCAGGTCCGCCGCGTAGAGGAGTGCCGTCTCGGTCGGGTCGGCATGACGGTCGCGCTTCGCGGCTCGGATCAGGTCTCCGCTCAGGAGCGAGCTCGCCAGCCGGTCCGGGTGACGCCCCGACCGAGGTAGCGCAGGTGTTCCTCGAGGCGACGGACGTGCGTCGAACGGCCGGACCGGTCGATCCCCTCGAGCACGAACAGGACGCCCGGCTCGCCGTGGGCGCCGGGCCGGGCGGACGGGGCGACCGTCACCCTGCTGTCACGGCACGCTGGAGCAACGGCGTGACCGCCGACCGCACAGCCTCGACCCGGACGGCGGCCGCCGGCCGCCGGATCCGAGCACGATCGCCGTGAGCGGGCCACGGCCCCGCGGCCGGCTCGGCGAGCAGGTCGTCGTAGGCGATCATCAGACGTTCGAGGAACGCGCCGTAGGCCCCCGACACGGACTCGCACGCCGACCGACGTCGGTCGCGTCGCCAGGGCGCGTGACAGGGCGGCAGCCGCATCCTGGCGATGGAACAGGATCGAGGTCCGGGCCGCGGCGTGAACAGCCGGGCCGATCGATCGCGCCGGGTTCATGGACGCCCCGCTGATCGGGACCGCCGACCAGGGCGCCCATCGCGACGGTCGCCCCGATGGCGATCGCCGCCGCGCTGCCGACCGCCCGGACGTCGGTCGCGACGGCCACGATCACGAGCATCAGGAAGAACGTCAGGATCGCCTCCCAGACGAACGCCTGCCCGACGCCTGCCCGCCGGCGACGTCACACCGATGGACACGCGGTCGCCGAGGGTGAGTCCGCAGAAGGGCGGCCGCCAGGACGGCCCCGCCGACCTGCGCAGCCCAGTACGGGCCGACGCGTCGCAGCGGGAAATGCCGGCCGGCGGCGAACCCGGCCGTGACCGCCGGGTTGAAGTGGGCGCCCGACACGTGGCCCAGGGCGAAGACCATCGTCGTGATCGCGAGGCCGAATGCCGCGGCGACTCCGGCGGTCCCGAGATCACCGACCGCGATCGCCCCGCAGCCGACGAACACGAGCGCGAACGTCCCGAGGGCCTCGGCGACGAGCGCCGGTCCGAGTGGGCCGGTCGTCAACCGGCGATCGTGGCGCGCCGCGTGCGGCCGGCAGCCCGAAGGGCGACTTCGACGAAGGGGCGGATCCGCTGCGTCACGTCGAGATATGTCTGGCGGAACGCGGCATCGATCTCGGCGTCCGTCCCCTCGACCTCGGCGGGGTCCTCGAGGCCCCAGTGGAGGGTGTTGTGCTGGCCGGGAAAGACCGGACAGACCTGGCGCGCCCGGTCGCAGACGGTGATGACGTAGTCGAACGGCTGGCCGAGATACTCGGTCACGGACTTGCTGCGTGCGCCCGACCAGTCGATGCCATTGGCGGCGAGCACGCTTGATCGCGTGTGGATTGACGTCCTTCGGTTCGGTCCCCGCGGAGACGACCGCGAAATCGGGGCCGCCGATCCGGTCGAGGACGGCCTCGGCGATCTGGCTTCGGGCGCTGTTGCCCGTGCAGACGAACAGGACTCGGATGGGCGCTTCGGTCGACTTGAGGAGACTCCGCGTCGTGCTCGTCGGGCTATCCTCCGGTCATGCCACTCGTGCTCATCGGCCTTGGCGGGTTCTTCGGCGCGATCTCGCGCTACCTCGTCGATGGCGCGGTCAGCGACCGGACCGGTGGCGACTTCCCGTGGGGGACCCTGGTCGTCAACGCGACGGGCTCGTTCGTGCTCGGCCTGCTGTTCGCGATGGCGACCGAACGGGCGATCCTCCCGGCCGAGATCCGCGGTCCGGTGATGATCGGCTTCATCGGCGCGTACACGACGTTCTCGACCTACATGCTCGAGTCGTGGGGACTCATCGAGAGTGGCTCGTACGGCGCCGCCGTCGCGAACATCGGCGGCTCGATCGTCATCGGGCTCGTCGCGGTCGCAGCGGGCCTGTTCATCGGGCGGGCCGTCTGATGCGGATCGAGGGCCAGGCGCTTCTCGTCCGGATCTACATCGGCGAGGCCGATCATCGCGACGGCAAGCCGCTCTACCAGGCGATCGTCCTGTTCCTGCGCGAACGTGGCCTGGCCGGCGCGACGGTCATCCGCGGCATCGAGGGGTTCGGCGCCAACGCGCACCTGCACACGACGCGGTTGCTGCGGCTGTCGGAGGACCTGCCGATCCTGATCGAGGTGGTCGACCAGGAGGACCGGATCCGGGCGGTCCTGCCCGAGCTCGACGAGATGGTCGGCGACGGGCTGATCACCCTCGAGAAGATCGAAGTCCTCGCGTACCGGGGTCGACCGCCCGAGTGACCAGCCCTAGCCGTTAACAAAGCGCTAACCGGCCGGCGTATCGCACGTTCATGCCCGGCCGCGATGGTCTTCTCGTCAAGAAGTGGATCAGGACGTCCGCAACCCGCCGCGCCCCAGACGCGGCCACGAGGAGGATCATCGAGTGATCACAACCCCCTGGCGCCTCGGCGTGCTCGTGCTGCTGGCGTCGATCGCGCTCACGGCGTGCTCCGGCAGTGGTGCATCCACAACGCCCAGTGCCGCCGCGCCGACGACCGCGGCGACCTCGGCCGCCAGCGCGCCCGCGAGTGGGGCGCCGGGGTCGGCGGCCCCGAGTGCGGCCGCAGGACCCGTCCCCCCGACCGCTACCGTCACGCTCCAGGGCGCCGGCGCCACCTTCCCGGCCCCGCTCTACATGAGCTGGTTCCAGACCTACAGCGACCTGTACAAGAACATCCAGATCGACTACCAGGCCAACGGCTCGGGCGCCGGCATCACGGCCATCACCCAGCAGACGGTCGACTTCGGTGCCTCGGATGCGGCGATGAAGGACACCGAGATGGCAGCCCTGCCGGCGGGAAAGAAGCTGTTCCACTTCCCGACCGCGCTCGGCGCTGTCGTCGCCATCTACAACCTCCCGGACGTTCCCAAGCTGCAGCTCGACGCGCCGACGATCGCCGGCATCTATCTCGGCAAGATCACCAAGTGGAACGACCCGGCGATCGTCGCGATCAATGCGGGCGTGGCACTGCCGGATCTGGCGATCCTGGTCGTCCATCGCTCTGACGGGTCGGGCACGACCAATACGTTCACGACGTACCTCGACACGGTGGACCCGACCTGGCACACCAGCGTCGGCGCCGGCAAAGAGGTCAAGTGGCCGACCGGGATCGGGGCGTCGGGGAATGACGGTGTCGCCACTGCGGTCAAGCAGACATCCGGTGCGATCGGCTACGTGGACCTGAGCGTCGCTGCTTCGACCAACCTCACGTCGGCGCTCATCAAGAACGCAGACGGCAACTTCGTCGCCGGCTCGACTGACGGGGTCACGGCCGCTGCCGAAGCCGCGGTAGACAAGGTGCCGGCCGACTTCCGGGCTGCGCCGATCATCAACGGTGCCGGCGCGACGACCTACCCGATCGCGTCGTACACCTACCTCCTCGTCTACGAGGATCAGACCGATGCGACCAAGGGCCAGGCCCTCGTCGCCTTCATCTATTGGGCCCTGACCGACGGCCAGGCCGCGGAGGCCCCGCTCGGCTATGCGCCACTCCCGGCCGCGGTCGACCAGCAGGCATTGACCCAGCTCCACCAGGTGACGACCGGCGGCGCGCCGATCTGGCCCTGATCCAGAAGCGTCGGGGAGAGGGACCTCCCCCGGCTGAGCCAGTGGAGCGCGCCGGAGGTTCGACCGGGGCGCTCCACATCCCGTTCCTGACCGTTTACCCTCATCGGATCCACATGCACCAGGGGCCCGCATGACCCATCTCTCGCTCACGGCACGATCGCGTCAGGGCTCGGGTCGCCTCGCCGACATCGCCTTCCGTGGGTCCTCGCGGCTCGCCGCGTGGACGGTCGTCGCGCTGCTGATCCTGATCGGGGTCCTGCTGTACGCGAACTCGCGGCTCACCTGGGAGACATTCGGTCTCGGACTTCATCACCGGCCAGACCTGGGATCCGGTCGCCGGCATCTACGGAGCGTTCCCGTTCATCGTCGGGACGATCCTCGCGGCGCTGATCGCGGTCATCCTCGCCGCGCCGATCGGCATCTTCACCGCGATCTACCTGTCGGAGCTCGCGCCGGGTCGGCTGGCCACGCCGCTCACGTTCATGATCGAGCTGCTGGCCGCGATCCCGAGCGTGGTCATCGGCCTGTGGGGCGTCTTCATCCTCGCCCCATTCCTGCGCGGCACCGTCGAGGCCTGGATCGTGTCGGTCTTCGGCTGGATCCCCTTCCTCGGAGGCCCGACCTATGGGATCGGCCTGTTCAGCGCCGGCGTCATCCTGACGATCATGATCCTGCCGACGATCGTGACCATCTCTCGCGAGGTGATCGGGGCGGTGCCCGGATCGCAGCGGGAAGCGATGTTCGCGCTCGGGGCGACGCGCTGGGAAGTCATCCGGCGGGCAGTCGTCCCGTTCGCCCGCTCGGGCATCATCGGCGCGGTCATCCTTGGTCTGGGCCGGGCGCTCGGAGAGACCATGGCCGTGACGATGGTCATCGGCAACAAGGACGCGATCCCGAACAGCCTGTTCGACCAGACCCAGACGATCGCCTCGAAGATCGCGACGTCGTTCAGCGAGGCCACTGTCGGGATCCAGACGTCGAGCCTCATCGCGCTCGGACTCGTCCTGCTCGTGATGACCATCATCATGAACGTGATCGCCCGGTTGCTCGTCTGGCGCGTCGCCGGTCCCGTGGCAGGCGAGTGATGGCGACCGCGACCCCTGCCGTCCGGACCGGCCGCCTCACCGGGACGCGGGCCGCCAACCGGCGGACCTGGATCGACCGGATCATGCGCTCGGTCGCGGCGCTCGCCGTCGTGGCGTGCGTCGTCCCGCTCGCCGCGGTCCTCATCTTCGTGACCATCAACGGCCTTGCTGCGCTCAACCTCGACCTGCTGACGAAACCGACCCGCGCTCAAGGCATCGGTGGTGGCGCACTCGGCGCCATCCTCGGGACGATCCAGATGGTCGCCCTGGCGACCCTGATCGCTCTTCCGCTCGGCGTGTTGGCCGGGGTCTACGTCAACGAGTTCAGCTCGAGCCGCTCGGCACGTGCCATCAGGTTCGCGGCAGACGTGCTGGTCGGTGTCCCGTCCATCCTCATCGGCGTCTTCGTCTTCACCTTCCTGGTCCTGCCGTTCAAGCAGTACAACGCCTTTGCCGGAAGTGTCGCGCTGGCCGTGATCATGATCCCGGTGATCATGCGGACGACCGAGGAGATCCTGAAGCTCGTTCCGGGGTCGCTCCGCGAGGCCTCTCTGGCGCTCGGGATCCCGACCTGGCGGACGGTCCTCTCGGTCGTGATCCGGACCGGTTTGCCGGGCATCCTGACCGGGATCATGCTGGCGGTCGCTCGGGCCGCCGGCGAGACCGCGCCGCTCCTGTTCACGGCGCTCGGGAGTCGGCTCGTCAACGTCGGCGACTTCTCCAAACCGATGGATGCCCTGCCATTGTTCATCTACGTGAACGCTCGCCAGCCGTTCGAGCTGCAGAATCAGCAGGCGTGGGGAGCGGCGTTCCTGCTGCTGCTGTTCGTCCTGACCGTCAACGTCCTCGTCCGATTCCGCACGGCGGGCCGGCGAGCGCAATGAGGGATCCAGACCCGATGACCACCGAACTGCGCTCACAGCCCGCCGCCGATGCATCGACCGCCGACGATCGGCAGATGCCGGTCGCCTTGACGCCCTCCCCTGCCCCGCACGGCGCGGCCGAGGCTGCCGATGCGGCGATGTCGGGTCGGATCGAGACTGAGCATCTCAACGTCTACTACGGCGACTTCCGCGCGATCCGGGACATCTCGCTGACGGTCAAGCCTCACGCGATCACGGCGATCATCGGGCCGTCCGGCTGTGGCAAGAGCACGTTCCTGCGGACGCTCAACCGGATGCACGAGCTGACGCCCGGGACGCGGGTCGAAGGCTCGGTCCGGCTCGACGACGAGGACATCTACGGGCCGTCGGTCGATCCCGTCGCGCTCCGTCGCGTCGTCGGGATGGTCTTCCAGCGACCGAATCCGTTCCCCACGATGTCGATCTACGACAACGTCGCGGCGGGACTCCGGCTGACGGGCCGGCGTAAGAGCTCCGATCTCGACGCGGTCGTCGAACGCTCGCTCAGGCGAGCAGCCCTGTGGGACGAGGTCAAGGACAAGCTCAAGTCCGGCGGGACCTCGTTGTCGGGCGGCCAGCAGCAACGCCTGTGCATCGCGCGGGCCCTGGCAGTCGATCCCGAGGTCATCCTGATGGACGAGCCGGCATCCGCCCTCGACCCGGTCGCGACGCTCCGGATCGAGGAGCTGATGGCGGAGCTGCGGGCGAACTACACGATCGTGATCGTCACCCACAACATGCAGCAGGCCTCGAGGATCAGCGACCACACCGCGTTCTTCACGATGGGCACCGATCGGGCCGGCTATCTCGTCGAGATGGACGAGACGGTCCAGATCTTCACCAACCCGAAGGAGCAGCTGACCGAGGACTACGTGTCCGGTCGGTTTGGCTGACGAGTGACCGACAAGGAGCCGAGTGCGGAGGCTGACATGGATGCCCAGATCGAGCGGCTCATGAACGATGCGGCGAACGAGCCACGGCGGGTCCTCGCCCAGGCCCCGCGCGAGGCGCTCGATCGCGACGAGGCGCTCATCCGCGACGCGGTCCTGCGGATGGGCGCGCTCGTCGAGACGGCGATCCGCGAGGCGAGCCGGGCCCTGACCGCCCACGATGCCGCCCTGGCGCTCGAAGTCGTCAAGGGCGACGCGATCATCAACGAGGCGCAACGGGCCGTCTCGCGACTCATCTCGGTGACGATCGCGACCCAGCAGCCGGTCGCACGCGACCTGCGCTACCTGCTGACGCTCGATCACGTCACCTACGAGCTCGAGCGGATGGGCGACCATGCCGCGTCGGTCGCCAAGGCCGTCATCAAGCTGGCGCCCCGAGCCGCCGCTCAAGCAGTACGTCCACCTCCCGAGATGGCCGAGCGTGCCGCCGCCCTCGTCCACGGCGTCCTCCTCGCGCTGGTCGAATCGGACGCGGTCAAGGCGCGCGAGATCGCGGTCGAGGACGACGAGATCGACCGGCTCTACCACGCGACGTTCGACCGCGTCGTCGACCTGATGCGCGAGGACCCTGCCAACGTCGAGCGCGGGACCCGGATCATCATCGCCTCGCACTACATCGAACGGATCGGCGACCGGGCGACGAACATCGCCGAGGACGTCGTCTACCTGGTGACCGGCGACGTCGAGGACCTCAACCCGTGAGTGAGCCCCCGATCCGGGTGCTGTTCGTGTGCACGGGGAACTCGGCCCGGAGCGTGATGGCGGAGGCCCTGCTCCGCCGCCACGGCGGCGACGCCTTCGATGTCCGCAGCGCAGGCACCGAGCCGACGATCGTCAACCCGTTCACCCTGCGGGTCCTCGCCGAGGCCGGCATCGACGCCTCATGGGCGCGGTCGAAGTCGGTCACCGAGTTCCTGGGCGAGTCGTTCGACTACGTGATCACCGTGTGCGATCAAGCGCGCCAGACATGCCCTGTCTTTCCGGGCAGCGGCGAGACGCTCCACTGGGGCTACGAGGATCCGGCCGCCGTCGAGGGCACCGACGCCGAACGCCTGACGGCCTTCCGTCGTGTCTTCATCGGACTCGGCGAGCGGATCGCGACGTTCATCCCGCTCGCGCTCCGAGGGCGTACGCTGTCGAGACGTGATCGAGCTGCATTTCCTTCGCCATGCCGACGCGGGCGACCCGATGGCCTGGACCGGCGACGATGCCGAACGGCCGCTGTCGGACAAGGGCCGCAAGCAGGCCGACCGGCTCGGACGTTTTCTCGCCGGGCTGGGCTTCGCCCCGGACACGATCATCACGTCACCCAAGGTCCGTGCCGCCCAGACCGCCGAGATCGTGGGCGGTCACCTGGAGGTCGCGATCGTCGTCGACGACCGGCTTGCCGGCGGACTGGATCCGGGGACGCTCGATGGGATCCTGGGTGACGCCGGCGATCCGGCACGGCCGGTGGTGGTGGGCCACGATCCCGATTTCAGCGACCTCGTCGCCGAGCTGTCGGGTGCGTCGAGCCTGCTGTTGCGCAAGGGGGCCCTCGCGCGGATCGACATCGAGCGCCCGCTCCGACCCGGCACCGGCACGCTCCGCTGGCTCGTCCCGCCCGATCTACTCAAGCCCGGGCGGTGACGCTCCGGCTGATCGTCTCGCCCGGAGGTCGGCGATCGCTGGTGCCTCGACGGGTTCGCGCGGAAGGCAGTCGGAGGATCGCGAGGATCGCCGCCAGGACGATGACCGCCCCGATCCACTGACGCGGATCCAGACGCTCGCCGAGCAGGAGCGCTCCCGCCGCGACGCCGACGATCGGGATCAGGTAGAAGGAAAGCGCCGCGAACGATGCTGGAACGTGGCGGAGGGCGCCGAGGTAGAACCAGTAGGCGCCGGCGTAGTAGAGGACGCCCGAGCCGAGGGCGCTGGCGAGCCCGAGAGGTGTCAGCGCACTTGGCACGACCTCGCCGCCGGCGAGGCCGACCACGAGAACGAGCCCGATGGCCAGCACGAGCGCGTGTGCCTGCTGGGACAGGACAACCTGGCTCGTCTCCCTGGCATCCGGGATCCATCGTCGCGTGACGACGGAATAGATCGCACAGCAGCACGATCCCGGCGAGCGTCAGGCCCACCCCGATCAGCTGGCTGCTGCTCCCCGACGGGTCGTAGATGATCACGACCATGCCGGCGACGGCGACGAGCGACAAGACGATGAAGGCCGGGGTGATCCGCTCGCGCAGGAACCAGGCGGCCAGGAACAGGATCATCAGCGGCTCGAGGGCCCACAGCAGCACGTAGAGGCTGGCGGTGATCGTGGTCAGCCCGATCAGGCCGAGCGCGTACGCGAGACCCGGGTTGAGGAGGCCGAGCCGGCCGAGCAGCGGCGAGCCTTCGGTTCGAAACGAGATCCCCTGAGAACGCATCACGACGGAAAGGACCGCGAGGCTGGCGGCGAGCTGGATCGGCAGCAGCGTGAACGGCGAGATCTCGGAGAGGGCCGCCTTGCTGATGACCGTCCCGACACCCCAGCAGGTGGCGGCCAGGATCAGCGCAGCGAGATCACGAGGGGCGATCGACGAACGAGACATGGTCGCCGGCCTCTGCCTGCCTGGTCTGTATCAGCAGCAGCCGGTGCCGCCGCAGCAACCGCCCGCGTCGGCGACCGGGAGCATCTCGCGCCGCGCCGCGAGGTCGATGAGCGGTCGCGCGTCGGCGGGCTTCGTCGCCTTGATGATGGCGCTGATCATCCCGTCGGTCACCGTGTGCGACGGCGTGATCGTGACGTCGATCAGGCCGACCGCCTCGAGGCCCTCGCGGAACTCGGAGACCGACAGGGCGCCGGCGATGCAGCCGGCGAAGGAGCCGCGCTCGGCACGCTGCTCGGCGCTCAGCGAGTCCTCCGCGACGATGTCGCTGATGCCGATCCGGCCGCCCGGACGCAGGACGCGTGCGATCTCGGCGAAGACCGCGCGCTTGTCGGCCGCGAGGTTGACGACGCAGTTGCTGATGACGACGTCGATCGACTCGGCCGGCAGCGGGAGGGCCTCGATGTGGCCCTTGAGGAACTCGACGTTCGTCGCACCCGCCTGGGCCGCATTCGCCTGGGCGAGAGCGAGCATCTCGTCGGTCATGTCGACGCCGAAGGCCCGGCCGGTCGGGCCGACCCGCTTGGCGGACAGCAGGACGTCGATGCCACCGCCGGACCCGAGGTCGAGGACGCGCTCGCCCGGATGCAGGTCCGCGACCGCGGTCGGGTTGCCGCAGCCGAGCGACGCGAGCACCGCGGCGTCCGGCAGCTCGTCGCGCTCGAGAGCGGTGTACAGGTTCGCGCCGATCGTCTCGGGATCGCTGCAACAGGAGGAGCCCTGGGAGGCGCGGACCGCGGCGTCGGCGTAGTGCTGGCGGACGGTCTCGTGGATGGTCTCGGTGGTCATCGCTCGGGTGCTCCTCGGTGCGGAGGGCCGTGTCAGCTGTATTGATACTTGACGATATAGACATCTGTCAATACATTGGACCGGATGAAGCGCCAGACCGATCCCGACGTCCTGCTCCTCCAGGCCGCGGCCGATCCGACCCGACTCGCGATCCTGCGCCAGTTGAGCGATCTCGCCGAGGTCTGCGCGTGCGACTTCACGGCATGCTGCGACGTCAGTCAGCCGACGGTCTCGCACCACCTCAAGGTCCTGCGCGAGGCGGGCTGGATCGACGGCGAGCGCCGCGGCACGTGGGTCTGGTACTCGCTCCGGCCCCAGGCGGTCGAGCGCTTCCGTGAGCTCGCCGGCGGCTTCGGTCCAGCCGTCGCGATGCCGATCACGTCGCGGCGGCTGCCGGTCGTCGAGGCGCGCGCCTAGGCACCAGCCGGGTGATCCCCGGCTGGCCGACCTAGCGGCCCGATACCTCCCGGCCACGACGCGGATGTCGAGTTCCGCCCGGGTCGGCTCGAGGCAATCCCAGGCTTCCGAAGCCACGTCTCGGCCTGCCGATTTGGCCGGCACGACGCGCTGAGGCGAGACGGGGCTGCTAGGTCGGTCGAGAGGGCTGCCGGGTCAGTCGCCGCGCGGTGCCTAGTCGACCAGGGTCATGGCCCGATCAGGTCGAAGCAGGAACGGCGGCAGGTAGGCGGGCATGTTCGAGAACGGCAGGACGTCGGGGTGGAGCTCGATGCCGAGTGCCTCGGCCATGAAGCGCCGGCGCGCCTCGATACGTGCCCACGCCGCTGGGTGATCGGCCGCGAAGGTCGCGCGCAGGCCGGCGTCTGCGAGGGCGACGCCATCCTCGATGTTCGTCGTGAAATAGTCCGTGCCGGTCGCCGGGATGATATCGACCTGGAACGCCATCCCGGAGCGGAGCTCGATCGAGGACCCCGCGAAGATGGGTGAGTTCACCCATTCGTCCAGCCCGATCTGGTGGCCTGGGTTGAGCGAGACCCCGAAGAACGGGTCGCCCAGCCGCCGCTCGACGATCTCGTACAGCGCGCCGCCCGTCTGGCCGATCCGCAGTGCGCGGTACCACTCGGCCACGGTCTCGAAATACGGCGCGACGAGCCGATCCACGTAATCGCCGATACCCGACGGCAGCTCGACGGCGTCAGAGACGACGAACCCCGCGCGGCAGTTGAGCGCGCCCCAGATACCGAACGCAACTGTGAACCGGTCCCCGTGCGCGATCGCCCGATCGCTCGGGCTGAGCAGCCCAAGTGACGCGCGTGCACCGCTCGATGAGCATCAGGTGACACGACAGAGGAGACCCGTCCCAGTCGAGCAGGCGGACCGCCTCGTGCTCGGTCATGCCCGGACGAAGACCCTCGAGGAGCCGTCGGACGCCGTCCGACGTCCGGCATGCCGCGTGCTCGAGCACTGCCAGCTGGTCGACTTCATGGATGACCCGCAAGCCGTCCGCCGCAGCGATGAACAGGTCGGTGACATTCTCGACTCGACCGCCGCTCCCCACCAGCGACCGGATCGTGTCGGCGAGGAAGGCCGGCACGTCGAGCCAGCTTGGATCGCTCATTGCCTTCCAGCCTGCGATGCCGACGCGAGAGCCGGCGTGGATACCCTCGTCGGCGAGGATCGCCGCGAGCGGCCGAGACGAGTCGCGCGGCTGACTCGGCAGGCTCAGCTCCTGATAGAGGATCGGCCGCATCGCCAACGGCGCGGCCGCCGCCATCGCGCGGCACTCGTTGCCGACGAGGATCGCCGGCAGGTCGTTCGGGCCGAGGACCAGGATCGCCTCCTCGAAGCGCGGGTCGAAGCCGGTCAGCCAGGCGAGGTTCGCGCTGTGCTCCCGATCGGCATACACGACGAGCCGTGTCGATGCCCTTCCGGTCCAGCCGCTCTCGGAGTCTCTCCACGCGGGCCAGGTAGACCGCCCGCCCGATCTCGGGCGCCCGCGCCGAGGTCCCGAAGGTCGGCAGGTCGACGTCGCGCAATCGAGCGCGTCCTGTCCCCTCCCCGCCTGCGGTCATGGTGCGGCCTGCCATCGCGTCAGCTGGCCCGTCGCGCGATCGATCAGCGCGAACTGGTCGGCGGATGCATCGAGCCACGGGCCGACTCCGCCGTCCGGCCACTGCACCCGGACTCGCGCCTGGCTCGTGGCGCCGAACCCGAAGTGTTGCCACCCCAACTGCCCACTCTCGTGGCCGCCGCCGATCGTGACCTCGCGGCGGAGCGTCAGATCGCCGACCTGGACCTCGATCCAGGAACCGATCGCATCGCGATTCGGGCCGGGCTCGGTCAGCCGGAGATCGAGCCAGTGGGCGGGTGGCCCCGACGCGGACCCGGATGCGGCCGGGCCGTCGTTACGCCACAGCTGGACCGGATCGCCATAGAACACCTCGATCAGATCCGGCCGGCCGTCGAGGTTGAGATCGGCCATCGCAGCTCCGCGTCCGCGGGCGAAATCGACGATCCCGGCAGCCTCCGCAGCTTGGACAAATGTACCGTCTGGCTGTCCGAGGAAAAGCTCCGACGGATCCTTCGTCGCATAGTCAGGTTGCTGGTCGACGTTGCCCTTCGACACGAACAGATCGACGAATCCATCGTTGTTGACGTCCTGGAACTCGGGGTGCCAGGCGGTCGAGGGCAACGGATCACCTCCGATCGACGGGCGGGTCGCCGAGACCCCCAGCTTGAGCGCCAGGTTCCGATATGTCGGTTTCGATGGACCACCCAGGAGCGACTGCAGGACATTCGCACCCTGGGTCGTCAGGTACGAGTCCGGGTACCCGTCGCCCGTGACGTCATAGCTCGCGATGCCCATCCCTTCGAGTCGTTCCGAGATCCAGCCGTCGTCGCCGGTGTACTGCCGGGGCGGCTGGCCGGGTGCGATACGCCACAGTTGCTCCTCGCCGTCGCTCAGGTCGCTGTAGTAGTGTCGGTCGTTGCTCACGCGTAGGTCGCGCCGACCCGAGCGGTCCCAGTCGCTGAACAGCATCGACAGCGCGCACCAGGACGGCGTCAAAGGGATCGCGGTGGCATACCGACCGGCGCCGGAGACGGGTCGGAACAACTCGTTGTCGGCGCACAGGTGGTCCGGATCCTGGGTGTTGACGTCGGCCACATAGTTGCCGAACGCGAGGGTCGGCAGCGTGGCCGATCCCTCCCAGGTCGCGCTGAATGCGGTCGTGATCGCGTGCCCGCCATCAAGCCCCCACGCCTCGTTCGCAGGCTCGAATTGACAGTCGCCGAGCCCCCGCAGCGCCACGTTCCCGCCGTCGCGCAGGACCATCAAGTCGACATTGCCATCACCATCCACGTCGATCGGGTAGGCACCGGTGACGGCGGTCAGGTCGGTGGCCGGATCGGTGATCTTGGTGAACCGCAGCGCTCCACCCACCGGGCTCATGTTCCGATACAGGGCGGCGGTGCCACTCCCACCCGCGATGTACAAGTCGGGACGCCCGTCGCCGTCGCAATCGAGGACGGCGACCCCACCCCCGACGGAGTACGGGAAGTCGCCCGTGTATGTGTGGTCGACTCCCGCCGCTGCGGTCTCGTTCACGAACAGTGGCGGTCCGAGGGCGACGGTCGACGTCGAGTGCTGCAAGCGGTCGACGGCCACGCCTCCGCCCACGACGACGATCGCCCCGAAGGCGATGAGGACAACGACGATCGCAACCCTGACCCGAGTCACCGTCGGATCACTGGACCTGCCCGGCGTCGTAACGCTGTGCCAGCGCCGAGGCTATGGCGTCCGATGCGGTGTTGGGGATCGGCAGCGCCGCGACGGGGATCTCGACGCTCGGCTCGGTCGGAATCGTCTGGGGATCATCCGGACCGGACGTCGTCATGCTCGCCTGCCTCCAGTGCCATTCGGTCGGGGCACGATACCCGAGAACATGCTGAAGTGCGCCGGGTCACTCGCCATCGCCCGCCTGATGTCGGGGGCGCTTGGTCGACGGCGCGACTCCCTGGTGTCCGCTCTCACGTCGGGAGTCGATCGACCGCGGTCGGCTAGACTGCCCGGATGGTCGATACCGCTCGGATCGCAGCTCGCCAGCCAATGCCTCGCCCAGCCTGAGATCGGCGTAGTCGACCCATGACCAGCCGTGCCGTCACGTTCGGCGGGAGCAGCTATCCGCTGGTCCTGCCGACGATCCGTGATCCACGTCTGCACGTGGCGAGCGTCATCATCACGATCCACGTGCTCGGTCAGGTCGGGCTTCATTTCCGAGTGAGCGTGCCGCAGATCCTCGCGGCGATCCTGACCTGCGCCATCATCGAAGTCGTCCTGACGTTTCGCCAGACCCGGTCGTTCGTCTGGCCCGCCAGCGCGATGCTGACCGGCAGCGGCGTCGCCCTGATCCTTCGAGTGGTCGGCACGCCTCCGGACGATCCGTGGAACACGGATGCCTGGTATGTCTTCGCGGGCGTCGCCGCCCTGTCGCTCCTGACGAAGTACGTCATCCGCTATCGCGGCTCACACGTCTTCAACCCGTCCAACATCGGCCTGGTACTGGCCTTCGTGATCCTCGGCAGCACACGCGTCGAGCCACTCGACTTCTGGTGGGCGCCCCTGAATGCCTGGATGATCGCGGCGTATGTCGTCATCATCGGCGGCGGCTTGCTGATCACGCGGCGGTTGCGCCTTCTCGCCCTTGCGGCCACGTTCTGGGTCACCCTCTCGATCGGGATGGCCGTCCTCGCCGGCTCGGGTCACTGCATGACCACGAACTGGGCGTTCGAGCCGGTCTGCGGCTTCGACTTCTGGCGGGTCATCGTCACGTCGCCCGAGCTGCTCATCTTCCTGTTCTTCATGATCACCGACCCCAAGACCGTGCCGGCCGGACGGGTCGGGCGGATCGTCTTCGGCATCCTCGTGGCCGTCGCCAGCACGCTCCTGATCGCGCCGCAGACCAACGAGTTCGGCACCAAGGTCGCGCTCCTGGCCGGGCTCGTGGTCATGTGCGCGGTTCGTCCGATCCTCGACCTGGTCCTGCCCGAGCCGCGGTCAGCGGCGGACGACCTCGGCCGGTTCGCGGACCGGATCGCGTTCGGAGACGGAGCCGGCGTCGGGGTCCTCCGCGGGAGCCGCTCGGGTCGGCATCGCGGTCGCGCTGGTCTTCGTCCTTGGGGTCGGGCGTCGTCGTCGCCGGGACCCCGGCGCGCGGGCTCGTGGTCCCCGACACGGCGGAGATGCTGGCCGGCTTGCCGCACCAGGTCGATCCAGCGACCTTCCCGGCGATCACCCTCGAGCAGGACATCGGTGACTACGACAGCAAGATCAGTCAGGTCCGGGACATCCTCGTGACGCTCGCCGAGGATCTCGAGCTCGAGAACCAGGCCCTGCTGCGATCGGATGGGAGCATCCTGACCGCCGTCGATCACGGTGACCGGCTCAAGGAGATGCAAGGTCGGTTGGAGACTGCAGTCGCATCGGGCCGGGTCGTCGTCGATCATTACCGGTTCGACGCGGTGCACGTGCGGCCAGATCTTGCCGTTCGGCGTCCAGACCGGCGTCAGCCTCGGCTTCGATGTCGCGTGGAGTCGTCACTCGTGAGACCTACGACGACGTCCGGGCGATTGCTCGACCAGCAAATCACCCCGTTCGCACAGACATTCGCCGTGCGTCGGGCGACCGGGGATCGATGGCTCATCGTCGCCGCCTTGCCACCCGGCCCCGGCGACTGATACGGGACGCGGGCGTCACCGGCCGCGCGTATCGTCAGTCGCCGAGCCGCGGCATACTTGGACGATCGTCGAAGCTACACGACAGGAGCGTATCCATGCCACGAGAGGAAGAGCGTCTCGCAGCGCTCGCAGGAAGAGCCGATCGTCGGTGGACTGCCCGATGTCCCCGGGATCCTGGCCGCGATCCGCTTGACGCCGGGTCTCGGCGTCCATCTGCGCGGCCTCGCCGACGAGCTGCTCGTCAACGACTTCCCCGGCACCACCCTCGAGCGTGGCCGAGCGCGAGATGCTCGCGACGGCCGTCTCGGCGGCGAACGACTGCTTCTACTGCATGGATTCGCACGGCGCGTTCGCGACGGCCGTGCTCGAGCAGCACGGTTCGACGGACCTCGTGCCGCTGGTCGACGTGGTCAAGGTCGGCTCGTCCGAGGGGTTCGACGACAAGATGCGCGCGCTGCTCCACATCTCTCGGACCGTCCGACGCGAGCCGCGCGACCTGACCGCCGCGGACGTCGCGGCGGCGCATGCGGCCGGGCGCGACCGACGCCGACGTCCAGCTCGCGGTCCTCATCGCGGCGGCATTCTCGATGTACAACCGGATGGTCGAAGGGTTCCGCGCGAAGACGCCACCGACGGCCGAGGCGTATCGCGCGCGAGCGAGCGAGATCGCCGAGCACGGCTACAGCGATCAGCGGGTCACGGCTGTCCCGAGCTAGTCGTCTCAGTCCGTCCGACCCTCGGGACCAGCTGGACGATCGCGGAATAGCCCGCGAGGAGGGATGGCGCGCCGGTCACCGGCGGCAAAGATCCGCTCGATCACCTGGAGGTTGGCAACTGCGTCCTCCGGTGGCGTCGGCGTCGGCAGGCCATCGAGGACAGCCGTCGCGAACAGCTCGGCCTCGACCGCGTACGGATCCGCCGCGTCGAATCGCAGGATCTCGGTCGCCGGGGCGACGGGTGGATCGCCACCCGCCGTCAGCCAGATCTCGGTCGGGCGATCAGGTGGGATGTTGAACGGGATCGCGACCGAGATCCTGCCTTCCGTCCCGGAGATGTGGACGCGCTGATCGGGCTCGGCTCGCGTCGAGCAGGTGAATGTCGCCACGCCCGACTCGAACCCGAGGAGGGCGCTGGTCACGACATCGACACCGGTCGCCGGCTCGCGCCGGATCCAGGCATCGACCTGGATCGGCTCTGCATCGAACAGCATCCGCGACAGATTGACGCAGTAACAGCCGACGTCGAACAGGGCTCCGCCGCCGACATCATGCTTGTTCCGGATGTTGGACGGATCGTCGTTGAAGTACGAGAACCAGCTGTCGACCGCTACCAGGCGCCCGATCCTGCCCGACGCCACGAGCTCCCGAACGACGACCCAGGACGGATGGAGGCGGTACATGAACGCCTCCATCAGGTGGACGCCTTCGGACCGACACACGGCAACCATGCGTTCGGCGTCCTCCGCCGTCATCGCCAGCGGCTTTTCGCACAGGACGTGCTTGCCCGCACGCGCTGCGGCGATCGTCCACTCGGCATGCATGTGGTTGGGCAACGGGATGTAGACGGCGTCAACCTCCGGATCGGCCAGGAGCGCCGCGTATGAGCGATGTGCACGCGGTATCCCCAGTTCGTCCGCGACGACCGCGGCACGCTCGCCGTCGCGTGACGCGATCGCGCTGATCGTCGAGCGGCGTGACCGGCGGATCCCGGGGATGACCTTGGTCCGGGCGATATCCGCCGTCGAAAGGATGCCCCAGCGAAGCGTGCTCGTGGCCATCCCTGTCGTTTCTCCTCCTTGACACCGCCCCGACGGATGTCACAGTCTGTCACACACATTTGGAAGAGAGGAACACAAAATACCGGTATCGATGCTGCGCGACGAGCTCGGGCAACGGAGCGAGACCGTTCGCCGGACGAATCTGAGCGTCATCCTGCGCGATGTTCACGCGCACGGCGCCATGTCTCGGTCGGAGCTGGTCGGGCGGAGCGGACTGACCCGGAGCGCCATCCGCGGACTGGTGGGCGAGCTCGTCGCGAGTGGACTCGCGACCGAGGAACGTGCGGCGTTGAGCGGCACGCCCGGCCGGCCGTCCCCGATCGTCCGGCCGAACCCCATTGGGGCGACGGTGCTCGCTCTCGACATCGAGGTCGACTCGATCGCGGCTGCGGTCGTCGGTTTGGGCGGCCAGATCATCGACCAGGTGCGGGTCGATCGACCCCGGACTCACTCGTCCGTAGGCCAGATCGCCGCGGACCTCGCTGGTCTGGCCGACACTCTCGCTGCCGATGATGGCTCCCTCGGGACGCGTGTCGGGATCGGTGTCGCGGTCGTCGGGGTCGTCCGGCGGTCCGACGGGGTGGTCTCGATGGCTCCGAACCTCGGCTGGGTCGACGTGAACCTCCGCGAGGCGCTCGTCGCCGCATTCGGCGATGACCTCCCGATCGATATCGCGAATGACGGCGATCTGGCCGCTCTCGCGGAAACGCTTCGGGGTGCAGCCGTCGGTGCTCGTGACGTCCTGTTCCTGTCGGGTGAGGTTGGGATCGGCGGAGGGATCATCGTCGACGGCGAACCGCTCACCGGAGCTGCCGGCTACAGCGGCGAGGTCGGCCATATGCCGATCAACCCCATGGGGCTGGCCTGCCGTTGCGGAGCAGTCGGCTGCTGGGAGACCGAGGCCGGATCCGAGAGCCTCCTGCGGCGCGCCGGCCGCTCTCCCGACGGCGGCCGGGAAGCGCTTGACGAACTCATGGCCGATGCAGAATCCGACTCCCCGGTCGCCCTGCGGGCACTGGAGGAGACGGGCCGCTGGATCGGGATCGGCCTCGCCGGTCTCGTCAATCTGCTCGACCCGAGCCTCGTTGTCTTCGGCGGCCTGTTCGGGCGGATCCATCCGTTCGTGGCGTTGACCGTCGATGCCGAGCTCGATCGACGGGCGCTGGCCGCACCGCGGCGACTCGTTCGAGTGGTCCCATCGGGGCTCGGTGTGGAGGCGCCGTTGCTCGGCGCCGCCGAGCTCGCGATGGAGCCGCTCCTTGCGGACCCGGCGAGGTGGATGCGTTCTCGGGAGGGGAGTGCGCGATACGTGGAGCCGGGGTTCAGGAGGGTGGTAGCCTAGCGCGGACATTTGGACCCGGCAATCGATATGGACGTACTTGGAGGAGGATCAGAAGCGATGATCAATCGCAAACTTGGAGCGCTCGTGGCTGTCGCCGCGATCGCGCTGGCAGCCTGCTCGAACACCAGTTCGAGTGGCTCGCCGGCTGCATCCGCCGCGGCGGCGGGATCTGGCGGGGCTGGATGCACCGTCGGGGTCTCGTGGAATAACTTCCAGCAGCCGCGCTGGGCGGCGCATGACAAGCCGAGCATCCAGAAGACGGTCGAAGGAGCCGGTGGCAAGTACATCGATGCCGATGCCAACCTGAACAGCGAGCAGCAGGCGACGGACATCGACACGATGATCTCGAAGGGCGCCAAGGTCCTCATCATCCTCGCGCAGGACCCGAAGCTGGTCCTGCCGGAGATCGCGAAGGCCAAGGCAGCGAACATCCCGGTCATCGCGTACGACCGCTTGATCGAGGACCCGAGTGCCCTGTACATCACGTTTGACAATGTCCTCGTCGGCAAGGACGAGGCCGACGCGGTCATCAAGAAGGTCCCGAAGGGCAACTACGTCCTGATCAAGGGCGACCCGGGCGACCCGAACGCCAAGACCTTCCTGCCTCAAGGCTGGGACCAGGCGGGCCTGAAGGACAAGGTCGCCTCCGGCGACATCAAGATCGTCGGCCCGGCTGACGGCACCTACACCGACGCTTGGAAGACCGAGAAGGCTCAGTCCAACATGGAAGCGATCGTCGACGCGGCGGTCTCGGCCGGCACGAAGATCGACGCGATCCTCGCCGAGAACGACAGCACCGCGCTTGGCGTCGTCGGCGCCCTCACCGGCAAGTCGTACGGCTATCCGCCCCTCAGCGGTCAGGACGGCGACACCGCCAACCTGAACAACGTGGCCCTCGGCCGGCAGTACGTCGACATCTGGAAGAACGCCAATGAGCTGGGCAAGACCGCCGCTGCGGCCGCGCTCGCACTGTGCAACGGCGGCACGATGGCCAGCCTCAAGCTGCCGGACGGCCTCGATCGACCCGACGGTCGCCCCGACCGCCGGCCTGACGGCGCAGCCGTTCACGACCCCGGGTGGCAACACTGTCAGCTCGTTCATCCTGCAGCCGACGCCGATCACGGCGGACACCCTGCAGAAGGTCATCGACGGTGGCCAGATCACCAAGGCCGAGCTCTGCAAGGGCGTCGACGCCGCAACGGCGCCAGCGGCCTGCAAGTAGCGGCGACTCCCTAGTCGAGCATCCACCCTGCGCCCCCGGGTCCCCTGGGGGCGCAGGCTCCTTTCAAGCCCTGATCGAGGAGGGCCGCTGGTGGCGAACGTCACCGATGTAGCACCGGTTTCTGGTCAGACGCAGGCCCAACCGCCTGCGCGCACCTCGATCCCCGGTCTCTTCGCGCAGACGGAGATCGATCTCCGTCTGTTCGGCATGCTTGTCGCCCTCGCCGTGATCCTCATCACGTTCAATATCCTCAGCGGCGGGACGCTCATCCAGCCGACCAACATGATCACGATGGCCGTCCAAGCGTCGGGCATCGCGATCATCGCGACCGGCATGGTCATGGTCATCGTCTCGCGCAACATCGACCTGTCGGTTGGGTCGCTCGTCGGGCTCATTGCCATGACGTACGCGATCTTGATGACCGACTGGTTCCCGCGCATCTTCGGGATCGGGGCGGACGTGCCGTTCCAGTGGGTCCTCGCCCTCGCCCTCGGGATCGGACTCGGCGCGCTCGTCGGGGCGATCCAAGGCTTCATCATCGCCTACATCGGCGTGCCGTCGTTCATCGTCACGCTCGGCGGACTGCTGTCGATCCGTGGCCTCATCTGGTACCAGTCGAATGGGGCGGCCGTCGTGGGCTCGACCCGACCTTCAACCTCATAGGCGGCGGCGCCCTCGGTTCGGTCGGCGAGCTCATCACCTGGATCCTCGGCGTGGTCGGCTGCGTGGCGATCATCGGCCTGCTGTACAACAGCCGGCGCCAGCGACGCCGCTATGGCTTCCCGACGCGACCGATGTGGGCGGAGGTGCTCCTCAGCCTCGTCGGCTGCGCGATCGTGCTTGGCCTGGCCTGGTTCGCCAACAACGCGTTCTGGCCCAAGGGCCTCGCCGACCAGTACGCGACCGACCACGGCATCACCCAGCCGCCCGGCGGCCTGCAGATCCCAGTCGGGTTCCCGTTCCCGATCCTGCTCCTGATCGGCGTGACGCTGGTGATGTCGTTCATCGCGAACCGCCGACGGTTCGGTCGGTACGTCTATGCCTACGGCGGCAACCCCGACGCTGCAGAGCTGGCCGGTATCAATACACGCTGGACGATCTTCAAGACGTTCGTGCTCATGGGCGTCCTGTGCGCGCTGGCGGCGGCCATCGCGGCCGCACGGTTGAACGGATCGACGCTAGACATCGGGAGCGGCTACGAGCTCTACGTCATCGCCGCGGCGGTGGTCGGTGGGACGTCATTCGCCGGCGGCATCGGGACGATCCCGGGCGCCGTCCTGGGCGCCTTCGTGATGCAGTCGCTGGCCTACGGCCTGAGCTTCCTCGGAGTGAACTCTCCCGGCCAGAACGTGGTGGCCGGGATCGTCCTGATCCTGGCGGTCGGCCTCGATACCCTGAACCGACGGCGAGGATCATGAGCGAGATGGAGGGCGGGCCGGTGACCGTCGCGCAGCGGACCGCCCATCGTCGAGATGAAGGACATCAGCGTCGCGTTCGGCGGCGTGCACGCCGTCCGCGACGTCAGCATCGACCTCTATGCGGGGGAAGTCGTCGGTCTCGTCGGCGGCAACGGGGCAGGCAAGTCCACCCTGATGCGGGTGTTGTCGGGCGCGCACCCGGCTGACAGTGGGGAGATCCGCGTCAGCGGCAAGCCGGTCTCGATCAAGAACCCACGTGACGCCAAGGCCCAGAACATCGAGACGATCTACCAGACGCTGGCCCTGGCCGACAACATCGATGCACCCGGCAACTTGTTCCTCGGCCGGGAGCTGACGACGAGGCTCGGTTCGCTCGACGACTCGAGCATGCGAATCCGAGACACGCAAGATCATGGGTCGGCTGAACCCCAACTTCAAGAACTTCGCCCAGCCGGTGAAGTCCCTCTCCGGCGGCCAGCGGCAGGCCGTCGCCATCGCCCGCGCGGTCTACTTCAACGCCAAGATCCTGATCATGGACGAGCCCACGGCCGCGCTCGGCCCGGCCGAGACGGCCCAGGTGAGAAACCTCGTCCGGCAGCTGAAGGACGACGGGATCGGCATCTTCCTCATCAGCCACGACATCCATGACGTCTTCGACCTGTCCGATCGGGTCAGCGTGATGTACCACGGCCGCATCGTCGATACGGTCGACAAGGGCTCCCTGACGCCAGACGACATCCTCGGGATGATCATCCTGGGCAAGAAGCCCGGCGAGGTCACCGAGAAGGACAAGGCCGAGATCGAGCTCCGCGGCTGAGTCCGTTCGCGCCGGCTCACTGCCGGCGTTGACCCTACGGCGATCGAACGTCGGCGCCAGAGCTGGGTACAGCGCCCGGAAGCGCTCGTGCGGCCGGTCGGTAGGACCTCGACGCGGCACCGGGTGAAGGCGACCGGGCCTGCACCCGGACGAGGGTCCGTCGTCGCCGTCTCGACGTCGGGAAACCAATCGCCCCGACCGCAGCCAGGAGCGCCGCGCCGTACGCTGCGCCCTCGGTCGTCGAGACGGTCGCGATCTCGGCTTCCAGCACGTCGGCCAGGATCGATCGCCAGAGCGGACTGGCGATGCCACCCCGGAGGCCCTGATCCGGGTCGGCCGCGGGAGGCCAGCCGCCAACATGAGATCGAGACCGTCGCGCAAGCCGAACGCGACCCCTTCGATGACCGCGCGGGTGAGATGCCGCTCATCGTGCGAGAGGGTCAGCCCGACGAACGCGCCACGCGCATAGGGGTCTGGGTGCGGACTGCGCTCTCCGGTCAGGTACGGCAGGAAGAACAAGCCGTCGCGGGCCGCCTCGACCCCGGATGCCCTCTCGACCAGGGTCCCGAAGTCCACCCCGGGCGCCAGGGCGTCGCGATACCAGCGCAGGCTCCCGGCCGCCGAGAGCATGACCGACATCATGTGCCAGCGGTCGGGGACGGCGTGGCAGAAGGCATGGACGATGCCGTGCGGCTCGCGGAGCGGACGGTCCGTGGCGGCGAAGACGACGCCGGAGGTCCCCAGCGAGAGGGCCATCTCGCCTGGGCCGATGACGCCGACCCCGACGGCATTCGCCGCCTGGTCCCCTCCTCCGGCGACGATCGGGGTCCCGGCCCGGAGGCCCGTCGCGTCGGCCGCTCGACGCGTCCACCGAACCGGTCACCTCCGGGCCCTCGTGGGTCGGTGGCATCCATGAGCGTTCGATGCGCAGGGCGGCCAGGATCTCATCCGACCAGTCGCGAGCGTCCAGGTCGAACAGGATCGTCCCGGCCCCGTCGGCCTTGTCGAGGGCATAGTCGCCCGACAACCGAAACCGGACGTAGTCCTTGGGCAGCAGGACGTGCCTGATGCGCGCCAGATGTCCGGTTCGTGATCGCGCACCCAGACGAGCTTCGGGGCGGTGAACCCGGTCAGCGCGTCGTTGCCGGTGATGGCGATGAGCCGTTCTGCCCCGACCGCCATGCGGATCGCGTCGCATTCCGCGGCGGTCCGCTGGTCGTTCCAGAGGATCGCGGGCCGGAGGACACGACCATCTCCGTCGAGCAGGACGAGCGCCATGCATCTGTCCCGTGAGTCCGATGGCGTCGATGTCCGCCCCGGTCGTCCCGGTCGAGGCCATGACCGAGCCGATCGCCGAGACCGCCGCGGTCCACCACAGGCCAGGATCCTGCTCGCTCCAGAGCGGGTGCGGGACCCGGAACCCGTACTCCGATGTGCCGACCCCGCGGACGGCACCCGGCCCGTCGACGAGGACGGCCTTCGTCGCGGTCGTCGAGACGTCGATCCCGAGGACGAGCCCCACGGTCAGCGGCCGGCGCCCGTCTCGATCGGTTCGCGCTCGGCGGCCCAGATGCGCTGGTTGACGAGGCTCTCGAGGAGCTCCTGGTGGCCCGACACCGGGAGTCGGGTCGATCTCGCCCGACGCGACCTTCGCCTCGAGTGACGCGAGCGATCGCTGACCGTCGAGGATCGCCCGGCCGAGCGGACCGTCCCAGCCCGCGTAGCGCTCCTCGAGCGGCTGCGCGAGGGTCCCGCTCTCCAGCAGGTCGGCCGCGACGAGCAAGCGCCCGGGCGAGCGTGTCGATGCCGCCGATGTGGGCATGGAACAGGTCGGTGCGGTCGGTGCTCTGGCGGCGCAGCTTCGCGTCGAAGTTGAACCCGCCGGTCGTGAACCCTCCGCCCTTGAGGATCTCGTAGATCGGCAGGACCAGGTCCTCGACGGAATTCGGGAACTGGTCGGTGTCCCAGCCGTTCTGCGGGTCGCCGCGGTTCGCGTCGATGCTGCCGAGCATCCCGTTCGCCACGGCGTACGCGACCTCGTGGTGGAACGAGTGGCCGGCGAGCGTCGCGTGGTTCGCCTCGATGTTCAGTCGGTACTCGTCCTCGAGCCCGTTCCGGACGAGGAAGCCGTGGATGGTCGCCGAGTCGTAGTCGTACTGGTGCTTGGTCGGCTCCATCGGTTTCGGCTCGATCAGGAGGGTGCCCTCGAACCCGATGCGGTGCTTGTGCTCGGCCACGAGGTGGAGGAATCGGGCCAGCTGGTCGCCCTCGCGCTTGAGGTCCGTGTTGAGCAGCGTGTCGTAGCCCTCGCGGCCGCCCCACAGGACGTAGTTCGTGCCACCGAGACGCTGGGTGACCTCCAGCATGTGCTTCACCTGGGCCGCGGCGTACGCGAAGACCTCGGGATCGGGGTTCGTGGCCGCGCCGCCCTGGTAGCGCGGGTGGGTGAACAGGTTGGCCGTGCCCCACAGGAGCGTCGCGCCCGTCCGGGACTGGTAGCCGAGGGCGTCGTCGGTCAGCGCGTCGAGGTTGTCGCGGAACTCGGCGAACGACGCGCCCTCCGGCGCGACGTCGCGGTCGTGGAAGCAGTAGTACGGCGTGCCCAGCTTCTCGATGAACTCGAACGCGACGCCATCTTCTGGCGGGCGGCCTGCATCGGGTCGACGGCCGGGTCGAGCCAGGGCCGGTCGAGCGTCCCGATCCCGAACATGTCGCGGCCGTCCCAGCGAACGAGTGCCACAGGCAGACGCCGATCCTGAGGTGGTCCGCCATCCGCTTGCCAAGGACCAGCACGGTCGGGCTCGTAGACCTTGAACGTCAGCGGGTCGGTGGAGTCCAGGCCACCGAACGCGGATCCGCTCCGGGACCTCCGAGAAGAAGCCATCGACCATCGCCGGATCCTCCACTGCCTGCTCGGGGCGGATCGTTCGCGACGACCCCCGGCTCGTGTCGCCAATCTATCACCCGGGATTTGTTCGAGAGACACACAAATCGCGGCGGGTCGTCTTCAGGTCGTCCCCGACGATCCGTCGGGTCCCGCCGTCGAGGTCGGGAACGGCAGCGCGATCGGGTCGGCAGCGAGACGGCTCCGGCCCTCCGCGTCGAACCGGTCGAGGCCGAGCTCGTCGGCGTCGATCAGCGAGGTCGATCCGTGGGCGGCGAGGTCCGCCGCCACCCGGGCGACGGCCGGTCCCCACATCATCCCGTGGCCCCCGGCCGAGGCGATCGTGACGCCGCCGATCGGGCTGCCGTGCGCGTCGAGGGCCGGATCCGACGATCGGCAGGTGGTCCGGTGTGAAATCGATGGTTGCCGCCCAGATCCGGCGGAGCCCGAGGTCGCGGGTGGCCGGCACCAGGCCGCCGAGACGACTCCGCATCAGGTCGTAGAACGTCCAATCGATCGAACGGGCCTCGCCCGGCGGCTCGTCGGGATTGCTCCAGCCGAACAGGAGACCGCCTTCCTCGAGCCGCCAGTAGAGCCCGGCGCCGATGTCGAAGACCATCGGCATCCGCTCGACGGCGAAGACCGGGTCGGGCTCGAGGACGGCCACCGTGTGCCGGGCCGCGCCTGCCGGGATCCGGATACCGGCCAGCCGGCCGACCGAGCGCAGGGTCGGACCGCCCGTCAGGATCACCCGTTCGGTGTCGATCGTCCCTCCGTCGGTCTCGACGCCGACGACGCGGCTGGCACCGTCTGACGTGGATGTCGTGCGCAGGCCTCGGAAGGCGGTCCGCTCGCGCAGCTCGACACCCGCGGCCTGCATCGCGAGGGAGTAGGCCCGGACGTTCCGCGGCGGGTCGATGGCGCCGTCGCTGGCGATGTAGCTCCCTCCACGGTGCCCATGCGCCGACAGCGTCACTGCCGTCGCGGCAGCGTCGGCGGGCTCGAGCCAGGTCACCGGCAGGCCCTGCGCCTGCTGCATCGCGACCCGTTCGCGGCCGGCGCGCTCGTCGTCCTCGGTCACCGCCAGGATGAGATAGCCGAGCTCGCGGAAGCCCGAATCGGTGCCGTAGGCGGCCGCCTGGCCGCGGTAGAAGTCGATCGACCAGCGCCCGAGCGCCACCGTCGCGGACGTCCCGCCCTGCGCCCGGACGATCCCTGCCGCGCGTGACGAGGCGCCCATCCCGACCAGCCCGCGCTCGAGCACGACGACCCGCCCGATCCCGTCGGCGCGGGCGAAGACCGACGCCCAGCCGCCGATCGTCCCGGCCCCGACGATCACCAGGTCCGCCTGATCGGACACGTCTTTCCTCCTGCGCTCCCGGAATCTAGCCGTCGAGGGCGGTTGCCTCCACGCAGACCGCGACGAGGCCCAGCCGGGCCAGGCGATCGAACGTCGGACGGCGTCGCACGGTGTATGCAGCAACGTCGAGGCCGGCCGACTGGGCTCGTGCCACGGAGCGCCGATCCAGCGCCCGCCAGTCGACCGCGACGCCCCGGCAGCCGAGCGCGACCGCCGCGGCCACGTCCGCGGGGGACAGCGTGTGCATGTTGAGCCAGCGCGGCCACGACGGCGCGAGGTGGGCGACCCGCTCGAGCGCGACCGCCTCGAACGACGAGACGACCGCGTTCGACAACCCAGGACCGCGGCCGCCCGCAAGGACCTCGACGATGCGAGGACCCGGATCGCCCTTGAGCTCGACGTCCAGGAACGGGGCGCGGCCGACTGCGGCCAGGACCTCCGCGAGAGTCGGGATGCCGAGCGCATCGAGCGCATCGGCCGTGAGCGCGTCGACACGCTCGGGTCGCCCGTGCGTCCGCTCGAGCGTGGCGTCGTGACAGATCACGGGGATCCCGTCGGCGGAGACGCGCACGTCGAACTCGAGCCCGTCGCAGGCCGGGACCGCGAGTGCCGCGGCGAACGAGGCGAGCGTGTTCTCGGGCGCCGTGCGCCAGTCTCCGCGATGGGCCAACCGGAGCGTTCGAGCGGCCATCTGCTCCCCTACCCGATCTCGAGGCGCGCGGCGATGCCCAGGTGGTCGCTCGGGTAAAGCCCCGGGTCCTCGGGATCCGGACGATCGAACACGAGCCGTGCGGAGTGGACCTGGACGGCGCCGCGGACCCAGATGTAGTCGAGGCAGTCCGGCGGGCCGTCGGTGTCCATCGCCGGGGCCTGGAGGCCCGACGGCCAGGTGACCGCGGGCTCTGTCCCGTTGGCCGTGGCATAGGCCGACAGGAACCCGGCCCCGCGCAGGCGGGCCGGAGCGGGCTCGGCCGGATCCGCGTTGAAGTCGCCCATGACGATGGTGGCGTCGGCCGCGGGCGCGCCCTCGAGCCACGACAGGATGGCCGCCGTCTGCTCGTCGCGCTGGGTCTCGTCCGGGGTGAGGTGATGCAGGTGCGTGACGACGACGAGGATCGACGACCCGCCAGGCAGGGTCACGACCGAGCGCTGGGCAGAACGGTCCAGCCCGAGGTCGAGTCGAGCGGTGTCCCTCGCGAGAAGAGGCTCGCGGACCAGCAGGCTGTTCCCGTACTCCGGGCGGCCGGCCCAGCCGCGGACGGCGCCGTAGCGACCCTCGCCGGCGGCCCCGATCAGGCGATCCTGCTGCATGACGTAGACGACCTCCTGGAGCCCGAGCAGGTCGGGCTGGAGGGTCGCCATATCGGCGAGGAGGAGCGGCAGCCGCTCGAACCAGCGATCGGCGAGGTTGCGGATGTTCAGGGTGGCGACATGGAGTTCGTCCATCGGGCTCCTTCGTCAGTGCCGATCAGGTCTCGGGCCGGCGACCGGGAGCGCGAACGAGAACGTGCTACCGATCCCTTCGGTCGGATTCGACCCAGATACGGCCGCCGTGCTGCTCGACGATGTGCCGGGCGATCGCCAGGCCGAGCCCGGTCCCGCCGGTCTCGCCCCGGACCCGCGCTCGGTCCACCTTGTAGAAGCGCTCGAAGATCCGCGCCTGGGCAGCCCGCGGGATCCCGACCCCATGGTCGGCGACGGCGACGACGACGCTCGCGGCCTGCCGCCCGGACGCTGACCCGGACGGCGCCACCATCCGGGCTGAACTTGACCGCGTTGTGGAGGAGATTGACGAGGACCTGGCCGAGCCTGTTCCCGTCGCCTCGGACGGGCGGAAGCCGCTCCTCGATCGCGATCTCGAGGACGACGCCCTGCCGGTCCGCGAAGAGCCGGAGGCGCTCGGTCGACTCGGTCACGATCGGCCCGAGGTCGAGCAGCTCGAGCGGCCCGAGCGCTCCCCCACTCTCGATCCGGGAGAGGTCGAGCAGCTCGCTGACCATCTGGACGAGATGTCCGGTCTCGATCTCGATCTTGGCGATCCGCTCGCGCATCTTCGGCGGGATCGCGTCGTCGCCCACCGCGGCGGCTTCCCGGGTCAGCGTCTCGGCCAGGAGGCTGACGGTGGTGAGGGGCGTGCGCAGCTCGTGCGACAGGTTGTCGATGAACTCGGTCCGGATCTGCTGCAGCCGGCGCAGCTCGGAGACGTCCTCGAGCACCAGCCAGATCTGGCCAGACGGCTTGCGACGACCCCGGATCACGAGGCGTGGGCCGTCGGCGCCGGCGACCGCGACCTCGCCGCTCGACGAGCCGGTGTCGCGCGCGGAGATCGCGATCGCCTCGATCTGCGTGTCCAGGAAGGCCTCCAGCAGCGTCCGGCCCGGGAGCGAGCCGGGCGCACGGGCGAGGAGCCGGTAGGCGGCGGCGTTCGCCCCGGTGATGCGCACCCCGTCGGCGACGGTCAGCACGCCCTGGGCGAGCGATTCGACGAGCGCGTCGAGGTCCTGACTGACCTCGTCACGCCCTGATTCGGCGAGCACCGCCCGTTCGCGCAGGTTGACGACGGCGGTCATCGCGTCCCCGCCGGCCGGGGACCCGGCATCGATCGCGATCCGATCCAGACGTCGTCGAGAGCGGACCGTGGCGGTCACGGCGATGGCGGCAACGAGAAGCGCAACGAGCGCCACGATCCCGGCCTGCCACGACTCCACGGGACGAGCATCGCACAGGCACGCCGCACGCCGCGCGGCCCGCGCCGGCGCCGCGTCCGGTCAGCCGCGCGTCGGCCGGTGCACCCGCGGTGCGGGGCGGTCATCAGGCAGGAACCTGGGTCGCCACGGTCGTGTCAGCGACGCGAACGTTCGTGGCGCGAAGGCGTGGCGCAGGACCAGGAGATGGGCCAACCGCGCGGCCGACCACCTCGCCCGGGCGAGGGCTGTCCGGTCGACGCCGCTCGCCGGGACCGCATCGGCGGCGTCGCGCGACGCCAGGATCGAAGAGACCCGCAGCGCTTCATCGTCATCGGGCGAGGTCCCCGGTGGCCATGGGTCCTCACTGCCGTCTCCGTAGCCCGCCTTTCGGGCCGTTCCGGCGAGCGACGCGACGCCCGCCGAGTCCAGCCCCCCAAGGCGCGCCAGCAGCGCGCGGACGGCATCTCCGTTCGGTCCATAGCGCGGCTGCCCGACGGCCGCGTCCCAGCCGCGGGTCAGGCGTTCGCGCGCCCGGTCGCGGAACGGTTCGGTCAGCAGGTCGTCGAGGAAGCTCCCGAGGACGAGCTCCGTCGCGTAGCCCTCGACCGCGTCGCGGACGCCGGGCAGGGCCGCGGCGGCAGGATCGAGACGCGCCGCGACCGCGGCCTCCATCGCCTCGAGGGCGGCGAGACGATCGGGCGGCAGGAAGCGCGCGATCGTCGCGCCGAAGGCGATCGGTGGTGGCTCGGCGCAGGCGAGGCGGTCGAGCTCGTCGGGCTCGAGCGTGGCGACCTGATCCAGGAAGCGGGCGATCGCCTCGGCGGGATCGGCCGGACGTGGTGCGGCAGCGTGACGGGCTGGCCGGTCGTGGCCGCGAACGTTCCGTCCATCGTCGCGCGGATCGCGGCCCCCGGTCTCGCGGACGGACCGGCGGAGCCCCCGCTCGTGGTCGTAGCGCGAGCGCAGCTCCGGGTCGCTCAGCCAGTCATGGGCGACATTGATGCGCTTCGAACGCTCCAGCCCCGACGGACCCGCAACGTCGGGATGATGCTGTCGAAGGAGCGATCGCCACGCGACCTCGATCGCCTCGGGGCTGGCATCGACCGAGATCTCGAGGCGGGCGTACAGGTCGTCGGGCGGGAGCGTCGGGCGCGGCGGCACAGGCGAATCCTAGTGGTCGGCGAGGTTGGCGCCCGCTAGACTCGGCGCATGAGCTTCCTGCAGCGTGCCCGCGACGCCGCGGAGTCGGCCGCGGAACAGGCGCGCGCCAAGGCCAGCGAGGCGGCGGGCGCGGCCGGCCGGACGGCGGCGGACCCGGCCACCCAGGAGAAGCTGGGTCAGCAGGCCCGGGCGGCGATGGGCGCGGCCCGCCGTGGCGTCTCGACCGTCGTCGAGCGCATCGACCCGGGCGTCCTGGCCGACCTGATCATCAAGGCCACCGCGCTCCAGGAGATGACCAACTCGTCGCTCCGCGACAAGCAGTCGCCGTATCGCATCAACGAGATCTCGATCGCGGCCTCCATCCCGCCCGGTGTGACCTTCGCGATCGGTCGGATCGACGTCCAGCAGGAGACGACGACGGGGCTCGAGCTGTCGTCCGAGACGCTGGTCGATCAGCAGACGCCCGGCGAGGCGGTCATCTCGCTCGACGGGACGACGCTCAGCGAGGAGCAGCTGACCGAGGTGCGCAACGCGTTGGCGAACGACGTGCCCGAGGACATCAACCGCCTCTGAGCATCGTCTCGACGGCCTCGATGGGCTGGGTCGAGCGCTCCCCGGTCGCCCGTTCCGTGACCTCGACGCCGCCCGCCGCCAGCGAGCGCGGACTGACGGTCAGGATCCAGGGCATGCCCAGCAGCTCGGCGTCGGTGAACTTGACGCCGGGTGACTCGTCGCGGTCGTCCCACAGGATCTCGCGTCCGGCGTCCTGCGCGAGCTGGTGGAGACGCTCGGCGATCTCGGTCACACGCGGCTCCTTGGCCGCCCCGATCGAGACCAGGTGGGCGGCATATGGCGCGACCTCGGCCGGCCAGATGATCCCCTTCTCGTCATGGTGCGCTTCGACGATGCAGGCCACGTTGCGCCCGACGCCGATCCCGTAGGAGCCCATGATGATCGGCCTGGCCACGCCGTCCTCGCCGAGGTAGGACGCCCCGGCCGCATCGGTGAACTTCGTCCCGAGCTTGAAGATGTTGCCGACCTCGATGCCGTTGCGCAGGATGACCGGCTCTCCGCAGACCGGGCAGGCGTCGCCCTCCTGGGCGTTCGTGATATCGGCCACGACATCTGGCGTGAAGTCGCGGCCGACGTTGACGTTGCGATAGTGGATGCCGACCTTGTTCGCGCCTGCGACGAGGTTTGGCGACCGCTCGACGAGGTCATCCACGACGACGAATGTGTCGTGGGCGCCGATCGGCGAGCCGTAGCCCGGCTCCATCCCCGCCGCCTTGATCTCCTCGACCGTGGCCGGGCGTATCCCGCCGACGGCATCCGCCGCGTTGCCGAGCTTGGTCTCGTTGACCTCGAAGTCGCCGCGCACGATGGCCGTCACGAGACGGCCGTCGCCGGTCACGAAGAAGGCGGCCTTGGCGGTCCGCGCAGCGTCGATGCCGAGGTAGGCGGCCAGGGTGGCGATCGTCGTCGTGCCGGGCGTCGCGACCTCCTCGAGCGGGAGGGCGGCTTCTCCTTCGCCGGGGGGCGCGGTCGGCTTCGGCATCGTGGCGACCTGCCGGTTCGCCGCGTAATGGCCGGTTTCGCACAGGACGAGGACATCCTCGCCGGCGGGGTTCAGGACCATGAACTCGTGGGCCTGGCTGCCGCCCATGATCCCGACGTCTGACGCGACGACGACCACATCGAGCCCGAGCCGCTCGAAGGTCCGGACGTAGGCGCCGTACTGCGCTTCGTAGCTGGCGTCGAGCCCGGCTTGATCGCGGTCGGCGCTGTACGCATCCTTCATGACGAACTCGCGAACGCGGATCAGGCCACCGCGGGCGCGTGGCTCATCACGCCATTTCGTCTGGAAATGGTAGACCTGCATCGGGAGCTGGCGCCAGGACTTCACGATGTCCCCAAGCAAGAGCCCGACGACCTCCTCGTGGGTCATCGCCAGAACCATGTCCCTGCCGTTGCGGTCCTTGAATCGGCCCAGCTCGGGGCCGATCGCCTGGTACCGGCCGCTCGCCCGCCACACGTCGGCAGGATGGACGACCGGCATCTCGATCTCCTGGCCACCGATCGCGTTCTGCTCTTCGCGGATGACTTGCGCGACGCGGTCGCTGACGCGCTTGCCGAGCGGCAGCAGCGAGTAGATCCCCGATCCGAGCTGGCGGACGTAGCCCGCCCGGAGGAGGAGACGGTGCGATGCCATCTCGGCCTCGGCCGGATCGTCACGCAGGGTCGCGAAGAACAAACGGGAGAGGCGCATCCGCGAAGGATAGCGGGCGCGGCTCCTCGGACGCGTCAGGCGCGCCCGGTGACGAGACTTGTCCACCCGGGCCTGGGCACGCCATCGCCGAGCTCGAGCCAGCGCACGGCGTAGGCGATGGCGGTCGGGCGCCTCAAGGGCAGGCCCAGGGCGTCGTCCGCCGAGCGCATCCGGAACGCCTCGCGGCCATAGGACGAGGCGAGCCCGCGTCGATCGCGGATCGGTGCCAGCTGGCGGCGAATGGTCTCGACCTCCCGCGCGAACGCCGGCTCACCCCAGAGACCGGCGTCGCGAGGGCGATGTCGAAGGATGCGGAGGACCGCGAGGGCGTCCAGCGCCAGCGCCCGATGCGGCGCCGGCGCTGGAGCGACTCGTGCGGCGCCACCCGATGGGAGGAGCACCTCGGGCGGCCGCCTGCGACCGGGCGACGCATCGTGTCGGGACCGCCCCACCCCCGTAGGTCCGGATCCTGACTGGCGAGCGACGCTCGGCATGTCCGCACGGTCGCTCGGCGACATCAACGGCGGCTTATCGCCCTGTCAACGTCGGCGGCATCGGACGGCCTGCGGCACGTCTGGCCGCCAGCGACGTACCATGGGCGACCCGCCGCCCGGTGTCCCGAGGCGCGCCGAGTGCTCGAGATGCGAATGGGAGTGCGTACCCGTGGCTGGCGTGACCGCCATGCTCGTCTTCGTCGTCGTGCTGGCGGTCGCCTTCGACTACACGAACGGGTTCCACGACACGGCCAACTCGATCGCCACGTCGGTCGCCACCCGCGCCCTCTCGCCCGGCTGGGCGATCCTGATGGCGACCGCGTTCAATTTCATCGGCGCTTTCGCCGGGACGGCCGTCGCCACGACCATCGGCAGCGGGCTGGTCAATGACCAGACGACGACGCAGGCGATCGTCGCCGCGGCTCTCATCGGCGCGATCGCATGGAACCTGATCACGTGGCAGCAGGGCCTGCCGAGCTCGAGCAGCCACGCGTTGATCGGCGGCCTGCTCGGTGCGACGATCATCGGCGCCGGCACGGACGCGCTCAACGTCAACGGGATCGTCAACAAGGTCCTGATCCCGATGCTGACATCGCCCATCCTTGGTTTCGCCATCGCGTTCGCGCTGATCCTGTCGATCTTCTGGATCTTCCACGCATCGAAGCGCAAGCCGATGGCACTGCGGTTCCGACGGCTCCAGGTCTTCTCGGCAGCATTCATGGCCTTCGCTCACGGGTCGAACGATGCGCAGAAGACGATGGGGATCATCACCCTCGCCCTGTTCTCGGCCGGCGTCATCCCCGCAGTGATCGTCCCGACCTGGGTCATCATCGTGTCGGCGACCGCGTTGTCCGCCGGAACGGCGGTCGGTGGCTGGCGGATCATGAAGACGATGGGTCAGCGAGTGGCGAAGCTCGAGCCCGTCCATGGGTTCGCCGCGGAGACCACCGCCGCATCGATCCTGCTGACGACCGCACACTTCGGCATGCCCGTCTCGACGACCCAGGTGATCTCGGGCGCGATCATGGGCGTCGGGGCGAGCGAGGGGGTTCGCCGCGTGCGCTGGGGCGTCGCCCGGCGCATCCTGATCGCGTGGGTCCTGACGCTGCCGGGGGCGGGGATCCTCGCCGCGATCGCGTGGGTCGTCCTCAACGCGCTGGGGGCCCCATGAACCCGTCAACCACGCTCGATCGGCGTACGCTCGCTCTCACCGGACCGGAAGGATCTCCATGAGCTTTCGACTCTTGCCGAAGGACCCGAAGTTCTTCGAGCTGTTCACCGCCGACGGCGAGAATCTCGCGGCCGCCGCCGCCGCCCTCCACGAGATGGTCGATCAATACGACCGCCTCGACACGCGCGTGGCGGGCATCCAGCTGCTCGAGAAACGGGGCGACGAGATCGACGAGGAGGTCACGCGCCGGCTCGATGACGCATTCGTGACCCCGTTCGATCGGGAGGACATCCACGAGCTCGTGTCGCGGATCGACGACGTGGTCGACGGGATCCAGTCGATCGCCGAGGCGTTCGTGATCTACGGCGTGACCGAGCCGACCGCTGAGGCCAGGCGTCTGGCGGCAATCCTCGATTTGCAGGCGGCGGAGCTTGCCGCCGCGCTCGACAAGCTCGACCACCTCAAGGACCTCGAACGCCACCTCGTTGCCGTCCACGCCCTCGAGAAGGAGGCCGACGCGTTGTCGCGGGCGGCCATCGGGCGCTTGTTCCGTGAAGAGCAGCGCCCGATCGAGGTCATCAAGTGGCGCGACCTCTACAACGACTTCGAGGACACCATCGACGCCGCGGAGGACGCTGCCGAAGCGATGGAGCGGATGTACCACAAGGCCAGCTGACCCGCGACCCTTCGCCGCCGCGGTCGTCAGACCGGACGACGAAAGACATACCCCACGCCGCGCACGGTGTGGATGAACGACGGATGGCCGGGATCGGCCTCGATCCGGCTGCGCAGCCAGTGGACGTGGACGTCGACCGTCCGCGTCTCGCCGCCGTAGTCGTAGCCCCACACGTGCTCGAGCAACTGGTCGCGGGTGAAGACCTGGCCGGGGTGGCGGATGAGGAATGCGAGCAGCTCGAACGCCTTTGGCTTGATCGGGACGACCTGGCCGTCGCGCAGCAGCCTGTGGCCGCCGAGATCCGCCTGGACCGGGCCGAGGTCGACGACGGCCGGCGGTGCGTCGACCGCGACGGCCTGGTCCGCCCGCCGGAAGAGCGCCCGGATCCGGGCCGTCAGCTCGCGCAGGCTGAACGGCTTGGTGACATAGTCGTCGGCCCCGAGCTCGAGCCCGACCACCTTGTCGAGCTCCGAATCCTTGGCCGTCAGCATCACGATCGGGACACCCGATTTGGCCCGGATGATCCGGCACACCTCGATCCCCGACAGCTCGGGGAGCATCAGGTCGAGCAGGACGAGATCCGGGCGTTCGGCGCGGAAGCGGAGGAGTGCCTCGCGGCCATCGGCGGCCGCGACGACCCGGAATCCATCCGATTCGAGAGCCTCGACGAGCGCCTCGCGCAGCGTCGCCTCGTCATCGACGACCAGGATCGTTCGTGCCATCTACCGCTCAGGATACCGACCCGTGTTAACGGGCCATTGGCGACCCAGGCGGCCGACCGCCGTCAGCTGGTCGGTCGAAGCTTCTCGGGGAGCTCCATGTAGTACTCGACGAACTCGACGCACTTGCCGTGGCCGTCGAAGCGGAGCGCGAAGTGGTTGTGGTAGAGCGCCCGGAACGTGCCATCCGGGTTCTTGTAGCGGCTCTCGCCGATGGCCGACGCGCGCTCGCCGTCGAACGCCCAGACGTCGTAGTGCGCCGCCCACGATGCCGGCTCATCCTTGTTCTCGAGCCAGCTGGCGACGATCGCGTCGCGGCCGACGATGGGCTCGGCCCACGGCTGGTAACGGTACTCAGCCTCGTCGGCGAACAGCGCGCCGATCGCCGCCGGCTCGTACGTGTCCCAGGCCGCCACGTAGCGCTCGAGCCAGCGCTGGACGTCGTCGTGGGTCATCGGTCGTCACTCCTCTCGTCTAATACCGTGATGGCGCGGTCGAGTCGCTCGAGCGTCCGCTCGCGCCCGAGCGCGACCAGCGTGTCGAACAGTGGTGGTGTCGCGGTCCGGCCGGTCACCGCGACGCGGATCGCCATGAACAGGTCCCCGACCTTCCAGCCATGGGTCTCGGCCAGGGCACGGAGCGGCGGCTCGAGCTCGTCGGCCTCGAACGAGACCGCCCCGGTGTCGACGATGACGGCGCGGGCGGCGACGAGCGCGTCGTGCGTCGTGGCGGCGTCCCAGCGCTTCGGCACGAGCAGGGCCGGGTCGTACGTGAGGTCGCGGACCCACAGGAAGCCGACCAGGTCGCCGATCGAGCCGAGGGTCGGCAGGCGCTCGGTGATCACCGGCAGCAACGAGCGGAGCTCCTCGTCCGACGGGACGACGTCGATCCGGCCGGCCGCGTGGTCCGCCTCGACGAACGGCCGCAGCCGATCGATGAGGTCGTCGGGCTCGAGCCGGCGGATCCACTGGCCATTGAGCCACTCGAGGCGTTCGCGATCGAAGACCGCGCCGCCCTTGTGGACGGCATCGAGATCGAACCGTTCGACGATCTCGTCGATCGACAGGACCTCTTCCTCCGTCCCCGTCGCCCAGCCGAGGAGCGCGAGGTAGTTGACCAGCGCCTCGCGGATGAACCCCTCGGCGATGTAGTCCGACACGGCCGTCTGGCTCTTGCGCTTGCTCATCTTCGTCCGGTCCGGGTTGAGGATGAGCGGCAGGTGGGCGAAGAGCGGGACCGGATAGTCGAGCGCGCGGTACATCAGGATCTGCTTTGGGGTGTTCGAGAGGTGGTCCTCGCCGCGGATGATGTGGGTCATCTCCATCGCCGCGTCGTCGACGACGACCGTGAAGTTGTAGAGCGGCGAGCCGTCGCCGCGGACGATGACGAAGTCGCCCCCGAGGTTCGAGACATCGATCTCGACCCGTCCGCGGACGATGTCGTCGAAGGCGACGACGCCGGTCCCGACGCGAAATCGGATCGCCGCGGTGCGCCCCTCGGCGGCGCGCGCCGCACGTTCCTCCGGGGTCAGCGCCGCGCAGCGTCCCACATAGCGCGGCGGCAGCCTGGCCGCCTCCTGGGCCTTGCGGTCCGCGTCGAGCTCCTCCGGCGTGCAGTAGCAGGGGTAGGCCATGTCGGCCGCCAGGAGCCTGTCGGCGGCCGCGGCGTACGACGGCAGCCGGAGCATCTGGCGGTACGGTGCGAACGGCCCGCGCGCGGACTCGCCGGCGACCTCGGGGCCCTCGTCCCAGTGCAGGCCCAGCCAGTGCAGCCCGTCGAGGATGTCCTTCTCGTACGCGAGCGACCCGCGCGCCTGGTCGGTGTCCTCGAGTCGCAGCACGAACGTCCCGCCCGTGTGACGCGCGTACAGGTAGTTGAACAGCGCTGTCCGGGCGGTCCCGATATGGAGTGGACCGGTCGGGCTCGGGGCGATCCGGACGCGCGTGGTCGTCATCGGCTCGATGACGGGTCCGGCACGCGATGGAAGAGGCCCGGATCGGCCTCGCCGGGCAGGACCCGGACGAGCGCGGCCGGCCGGAGACCGAGCGTCGCCCGGCCGCGCGGGCCGTCGAGCGTCAGCGAATTGAGCGACTCGCTGCGCGCCAGGATGGTGATGTGGGCGCCCGGCGTCAGCGCCCGGGCCTCGAGGTAGGAGAGGAGACCGGCATCCTCCTCGGCCTCCTCGGTGATCCGGTAGATCGTCGCGGGGCTGCCGGCCTCCATCTCGCTCAGGGCGATGCCGGCGGGCCGCCGGCGGGCCGTTTCGGCATCGATCGGATTCCCGTGCGGGCAGGTCTCGGGGTGCCCGAGCATCTCATCGAGCCGGGCCTCGACCCGGGGGGAGATCGCGCCCTGGAGGCGCATCGCCTCGTCGTCCGACTCCGCCCAGCCGAGCCCGATCACGGAGGTCAGCAGCCATTCGAGCAGCGCGTGCCGGCGGAAGATGCCGTCGGCCGCGGCACGACCCGCCGGGGTGAGGTGCAGGTCACGGCCCTCGGCATGCGCGACGAGCCCGTCGGCCACGAGGCGCCGGAACATCTCGCTGGCAGCCTGCGTGGTCACACCGAGGTTGCGCGCGATCTGCGCGGCGGTCACCCGGCCACCGTCATCCGAGCCGACCAGGACCCGCAGGGCGAGCAGGTATTGCTGCGCCGCGGAGGACAGGTCGCGCTGATCGTGATTGTGGCGGGGCATGACCTCAGGATACGGGACGCGTCGGCGCCGGGGTCGCGCGCAGCCGCCGCCAGATGGCCGCGCCGAACCCGACGACCCACGCGACGACCAGGACGAAGCCGAGCGCCGCCCGCCGCGAATCGCCGTCGGCGGCGGACCCGGTCGCCGACAGGATCAGCGCCGCGACGAGGGACGCTCCCAGCACGGTCAGGGCGGCCATCGTCGTCAGCGAGGCCAGCACCGGGACGGCCAGCAGCAATGCCAGCACGGCCAGCTGGAGCGCCAGCCCGATCGGGTCGGCGGAGCCGTCGCACGTCGCCGCGAAACGGCCGCAGCCGGTCAGCTCGCCGATCAGCCAGCCCAGTCCCAGGGCGATCGGCAGCCAGCCGATCAGCGCGCGGACGACCCGCCCGCGCCAGCCACCGTAGTGGACATCGGTGATGGCGCGGACGATCTCCTCGAACGCCCGGCCGAGATCCGGTGGCGGCGGCGCGGCGACCGACGGGTTCGGGTCGCGGCGGTCGGTCGGTCGGGGTCGGTCAGTGGGCTCGGGGCCGTCACCGGGATCGGCCGCTCGACCGGCCGTCGACTCCCACCACGACGTCGTGGTGTGGGTCGGCTCGGCCTGAGCCGAGCCCGTGGCGGCGGATCCGGACGCGCCGGACGCGCCGATCGGCTCGGCCGCGGCGTCGAGATCCGGGTCGGTGCCGGGCGCAGCGGCGCCACTGACGGGCTGCGCATCGGCTCGCGATCGGGCGGTCCGGCGAGCGCGCGCCTGGTACTCCGGCCCGTGCTTGCGGGGGTCCGCGTATTCCTTCGGGTTGAGCGTCCAATACGTCCCGCTCGTCGTGCCGTACCAGCTCGCCCCGCCCCAATCGGGCTCGAACGGCCCTTCGACACCGTCATACGAGGTGGACCCGAGCGTCGCCTTGTTCCGGGCCCGGTCGGCCCGCCTGCGACCGCCGCTCGTCCCCCCGGTGGCGCCGTCCGCCGGTCCGGATGCCGGCCTCGCCTGGCCGCCACCGGCGGAGCTCCCGGACGCCCGGGACCGCCGTGACCACGATGGACGGCCATCGTCGGTGCCGCGCGCGCCGGCCGTCCCAGTGCCGCCGGTGCCGGTCGTGCCGCTTGCGCCGCCGTTCCCAGCCGCGCCCGTCGCACCCGGCGCCCCACCCGTCGTGCCCGACGGCCGGCCAGCGCCGCCCGGAGTCCCGGACGACCGGCCGGCGGCACCGGTCCCCGGCGCTCCGGCACCGGGCGGAGGCGTCCGCCCACGGCCGCCATAGGCTCGCCGGGTCGCATCGCTTCGGTCGGGATCGGCGTCCCATGGCCGGCGCGGCGCAGCGGGCGATCGTCGCGCCTTCCCGGTCGAGCCCAGGCCGCCGACGAGCTGCTCGTAGGCCGCCTGGATCGCGAGGAACCGCGGCAGCGCCAATTCACCGGCCGCATCGGGGTGGTTGGCCTTGGCCAGTCGACGGTACGCACGCTTGATCTCGTCGAGCGTCGCGCCGCGGGCGAGCCCCAGCGTGCGATACGGGTCGGCCTCGGTCGTCACGGCAGATCCCCGTCGTGACCGGGTCTGACGGTCCGGACGCCTGCGCCCGCCATCAGCCGATGAGCTCGCCCACCGGCGCGAGCTCGAACTCTGCGATCGTCTCTGCACCGACACGTCCATGGGGATCGAGCTCGGTCGGCCGGTGGTAGCGGGCGAGATCGCGCAATGCGCCGCCGTCGAGGACCCCGGCCTGACGGAGCGCCTCGACCGTTGCGGCCCACGTGCCGCGGTCGTACCCGTCGCCGTCCTCGATCTTGATGACCATCCCGGACGCGGCGGCGGCGGCCGTGCCATTCCGCCGACCCGGCAGGATCGCGACACCGCGGAGCGCCTCCATCCCGGCCTTGCTGACGAGGCGATCCGGCGCGGCTTTCATCAGCGACGTGTCGATCCGGTCGTGGCGCCCGCCGATCATCTCAGGGTTGGCGAGCATCGCGTCGCGGATCGTGGTCAGCGAGCCCGCGAGCGAGGAGCGCGGGTCATCGGCCGGGATCGCCTTCGGATCCGCCAGCATGGCGAAGGCCTTGGCCACCTCGCGGAGACGGAACGCGTAGGTCTCGATCCCGCAGCCGTCGATGGCGGTCTGGAGCTTGGCCGGCGTCGTCGCGTAGGCAGCCGCGACGGCAGCGCGGTAGGCCACCTGCGACGGGTGGCCCGGCTTCCAGTAGTCGGTCGGGTCCCACCCGTTGAGCCGCGACAGCAGGAGCGAGACCGTGTGCTGGCCGGAGCACATGTGACGAACGGGTCCTGCCTTCTCGCCATCCCTGGCGAGGCGTGCAGCGGTCAAGGCGTCGAGCGGCGCTCCTTCCGAGCCGCACGCGAGGTGCGCCTGGCTGACGCCCGACCGGCGATAGAGGCTCTGGAGCGTCCGGACGTGGAGGTCCTCGCCCGAGTGCGAGCTGGCCATGATGGCGATCTCGGGCGGTTCGAGATCGAAGGCCGCGATCCCGCCCGCCTCGATCAATGCAAGCAGCCCGAACGGCTTCACGGTCGAACGCAGGGTGACGACCCGATCGGCGTCGCCGAGCTGGCGGATGATCCTGCCGGCCGCGTCCGTCTCGACGATGTCGCCGCGGTGGACGCTCTCCTCGATCCCGTTGCGCAGGTGCCGCGCCAGGATCGGCGCGACGATCCGTCCGCGCGACGCGGCACGGCTCGAGCCACGCCCCGATCGCGGGCTTGCGGCTGCGGCAGGGGCGGGCACGATCGATCGATCTCCGGTTCATGTGGCGGCCGGCTTCGAACGCCGGGACCGCGAGGATACCGCGACGGTTGCTAGGATGGGCGCCACCATGTCCGCCCCGACGCTCCACGTCTCGCAGCACCCGGCGATCCTCCACAAGCTCGCCATCCTGCGCGACGAGAAGACCGAGCCGAAGAAGTTCCGCGAAGTCGTCCGCGAGCTGTCCTGGCTGCTCGGCTACGAGGCGCTGGCCGATGTCGGCGTCAAGCCGATCGAGATCCGGACGCCGCTCGAGCCGATGATCGCGGCCGAGCTCGGGGAGCGCGTCGGGTTCGTGCCGATCCTGCGGGCTGGGCTTGGGATGGTCGACGCGATGCTCGAGCTGATGCCGACCGCGCAGGTCTGGCATCTCGGGCTCTTCCGCGACGAGCGGACGCTTCGCCCGGTCGAGTACTACAACAAGCTGCCCGACTCCGCGACCGTGGACCTGTGCCTGATCCTCGATCCGATGCTGGCGACCGGCGGCTCGGCAACGGCCGCCATCGAGGTCCTCAAGAAATGGGGCGCCGTGCGGATCAAGCTGGTCAACCTGATCGCTGCACCCGAAGGCGTCGAGGCGGTCTCCAGCGCCCACCCAGACGTGGAGATCTACTGCGCCGCCCTCGATCGCTCGCTCAACGAGAAGGGCTACATCCAGCCCGGCCTCGGCGACGCCGGCGACCGCCAGTTCGGGACCGGCCGTACGGACTGAACGCCGCTCCCCGGCGACTCAGCGAGGGTCGAAGATGCTCGGCGGCAGCCGCTCGCCGGCCAGCATGCGCGCCACGCGCTCGCCGCCGCAGATCGACGGCAGGAAGCCGACCCCGTTGCAGCCGAGGTTGTAGAGGAGCTCCGCGTGGCGCGGGTGCTCTCCGATCACGCGGACACCCCCGTCCATGTAGCCCATCAGGCCGTGCCACTGGAAGTCGTATGGGAGGCGGGCCGGGCGCGCCGCCTGGGCGAACGGACGGACGGTGTCGTCCATCGAGGTGAGCATCGGCCCGGGAAATGGCTGGCTCGCGTCCCACTGACCGTCGATCGCGTGCTCCGGGCCACCCATGCAGGTCAGGGTGACGGTGCCTGCCGGTCGCTCGTACGTCCGCCTGGTCACATACACGTAGGGCGTGTCGCCACCGATCGTGACGTTCCGGATGTAGCTCATCGCCGCCTCGGTCCGCTCCTGCTGCTCCGCGAAGGCCGCCATGTACCCGACCCTGCCGGTCACCCGCTGATCCTCGTGCAGCTCGATCGGGTGACCATCGGGATCCTCGACGGCGTGGTCGACGAAGCCATTCGTGCACAGCACGACCCGTGATGCCGAGACCGTGTGCCCCGCTCCGTGCAGGACGACGCCACCGGGGCGGACGACGATCCGGTCCACCAGGGTGCGATCGACATAGCGGAAACGTTCCGGATAGCTGCGCTCGAGGAACGCGAGCACCTGCTGCACCAGGAGGCCGCCGTTGATACATCCCTTGCGATCCGAGAGAACCGCTCGGTATCGGTCGTCGTCGGTCTCGAGGAGGGCACGGATCCGTGGCCTGGGGAACCACCGCGTAGAGAGACGCGAACTCCACTGGGATCTGGTCGAGGAACTCGGCGTCCTCCGACACCACGCACGCCTCTTCGCGCAGACCGCCCTGGCGGCGAAGCAGGTTGTTGCGCAGGTGTACCTGCAGGTGGTTGAGGCTGAACATGCCCATGTGGCCGGTGAATCGATCCACCCGGACAGTGGCGCCGGTCTCGGCGGTCAGCAGGTCGAGCAGTTCGTGGGCGTCGTCGAAGGCACGCTGGCCGTCGATCGCCATCTCGGCCCCGAACGCGTCGGCGATCTCGAACAGCGGCCGTTCGAAGTAGGTCGTGAGCTGGCCGGCGTTGCGCCCAGTCGCCCCGCGCGCCACCCGATCGCGCTCGACCAGCATCACCCGGCCCCTGGTCCCCCTGAGCGTGAAGAATGCCGTCGCGACGCCCGCGATCCCGGCGCCGACGATCGCGACGTCGGTGGACGCGTCGGCATCGAGCGGTCGTGGCGGACCGTCGGGAGCGAGCTGGGCGATCCACGGAGACCGGTTCGGCTGGTCCGCGTAGGGCGAACGCGACATCGCTCGAATGGTAGATGTCACGCGTCGGCCATCTAAGCCCGGTTCGTCGTGACCTTTGGCTCTGGTCGCCCGTGTGGCCGCCCGGCAGTCTGGGCACGTGACCTGGAAGGTCCGACGGGCCTGTGGTCACACGACCACATCAGGAGGCACGACATGACTGTCGTCACCGAAACCCGACCGACCCAGACCCGAGTCACCGAGACGATGCGCGCGACCGTCTTCCATGGCCCGGGCGACATCCGCGTCGAGTCCGTGCCTCGTCCGCGACCCGGTGTCGGCGAGGCTGTCGTCCGCGTCACGACGACCACGATCTGCGGCACCGACATCCATATCCTCAAGGGCGAGTATCCCGTCCGCCCGGGCTTGATCGTCGGCCATGAGCCGGTCGGCGTCATCGACGAGCTCGGCCCAGGCGTCACCGGCTACGAAGTCGGTCAACGCGTCCTCGTCCCGGCGATCACCCCGTGCGGCCAGTGCCGCGCGTGCCTGTCCGGCAACCTCAGCCAGTGCGGCCACGGCGGCGGCTACGAGGCCATGGGCGGCTGGCGTTTCGGCAACACCATCGACGGCGGCCAGGCCGAGTACGTCCTCGTCCCGTCCGCGCAGGCCAACCTGACGCCGATCCCCGACGGCGTCAGCGACGAGCAGGTCGTGCTCCTTTCCGATATCGCCTCGACCGGCTTCAGTGGCCCGGAATCGGGCGGCGTCAGGATCGGCGACGCGGTCGTCGTCTTTGCGCTCGGACCGATCGGCCTCTGTGCGGTCGCCGGCACCAAGCTCATGGGCGCGTCGCTCATCATCGGCGTCGACAGCGATCCGGTCCGCCTCGAGATGGCCAGGAAGATGGGCGCGGACGTCGCGCTCGACTTCACCCAGGTCGATGTCGTGGCCGAAGTCAAGCGGCTGACGGGCGGCGGCGCAGACGTGACCGTCGAGGCGCTCGGCACCCAGGGCACGTTCGAGAACGCCCTGCGCTGCCTGCGGCCGGGCGGCACCCTGTCGAGCCTCGGCGTCTACTCGGGAAAGCTCGAGATGCCGTACGACGCGTTCGCGGCGGGACTCGGCGGTCACCGGATCGTCACCACCCTCTGCCCGGGCGGCAAGGAGCGGATGCGGCGCCTCATCGCCACCGTGGAATCGGGTCGCTTCGACCCGCTCCCGCTGATCACCCATACGTTCGCGCTCGACGACATCGTCGAGGCCTACGACTTGTTCAGCAATCGCCGTGAGGGCGTCCTGAAGGTCGCGATCCACCCGTAAGCGATCCGGAAACGCGTCGACGACGCCGGGCAGCCGAGGACTGGTTGCCCGGCGTCGCCGTGTCCGGGACGCGATCGGACCGATCGTTCCGGTCGGGCGGGATGCGTTGCATCGAGGGGTTGACAATCTCGTTCTCGCCTGTACAGTACCCGTAGGTTATATAACCAACTAGTGATGGACATGCAGCCGACCGACCCGCTCAGCACGACATTCGCCGCCCTCGCCGACCCGACTCGGCGGGCGATCCTGGCCCGACTCGCCGACGGCGAGGCGTCGGTCAAGGACCTGTCCGCACCGTTCGACATGAGCCAGCCCGCCATCTCCAAGCACCTGCGGGTGCTCGAACGGGCCGGCCTCATCGAACAGGGCCGGCAGGCGCAGTGGCGACCGCGACGACTCCGGGCAGGCCCGCTGCGCGACATCGCGGACTGGGTGGACCAATACCGCCGCCATTGGGAAGAGAGCTTCGAGCGCCTGGACGACTACCTCCGTGAGATCCAGGACGGCGACGCCGAACGACATGAGGAGAACGAGCGATGAACACCGTGATCGAACGATTTCGCAACGACGTCATGACCGTCTACTCGGACGGGACGGAGCTGGTCTTCGAGCGCACCTTCGAAGCCCCGCGGGACATCGTCTGGGCAGCGTTCATGGATCCCGAGCGCATCCCGCACTGGTGGGGGCCCCACGGGACCACGACGACCGTCGTCGAGATGGACGTCCGGGTGGGTGGGACGTGGCGCTACAGGAGCAGCGCCCCCGATCGGGACGACGTGATCTTCCATGGTGAGTACCTGGAGATCGAGCCGCCCGAGCGGTTCGCCTGGACGTTCCTGTTCGATGTCCCCGGACTCGGCGACCAGGGCGGTCCCGAGACGTTCACATTCGAGGATCTCGGCGACAGGACGAAGGTCACCTCGACGTCGCGCTTCGGGTCGGCGGACGAGATCGAGGGAGCCCTCGCGTCCGGCATGATCTCCGGCGCCGTCGAGACCTGGGATCGCCTCGAGGCGATGCTCGCCGAAGGCTGACGAGCAATCGATCCGGCAGTATGCCGTTGTGATACGAGACCCCGGGCGTCAGCGCCGGGGTCTTCGTTCACGTGACGCGCGCTCAGCCTGACCCGATGACGATCCCCAGCTCGTCGAGCGATTCGAGGAGCTCTGCCGCGTCCCGGTAGACCCGGAACGCACCCGCCGCGCGGAGCTCGTCTTCGCCGTAGCCACCCGTCAGCAGGCCGACGCTGAGCATCCCCGCCCGGCGTGCCGCCAGCAGATCCCAGACCGCGTCGCCGACGACGTAGCAGTCGTCGACCGCGACGCCAAGCCGCTGCTGGCAGGCGAGGAAGAGGTCGGGCTCGGGCTTCGCGTGCAGGACATCGCCCCGCTCCACCACGACCATGTCGGTCGGGACGCCGAGCGACTCCAGCGACCGATCGATCTCCGGTCGCCGGCCCGACGTGGCGATGCCGTGGATGATCCCGCCCGCGCGAAGCGCGGCGAGAAGCTCGACCGCGCCGGGCAGCGGTCGCCGATCGGGCAGGATCTCGCGGAAGATCTCGCCGTGACGGCGCTGGAGCGCTTCGGTCTCGGCGTCGGTGAGGCTCCTTCCGATCTCGCGCGCCACCGCCCGGGCGAACAGTCCGCCACTCATCCCGATCCGACGGTGGATCCGCCAGCCATCGACCGGATGGCCGGCCTCCGCCAACGCCCGCTGCCAGGCGAAGACATGGGCATAGACGGTGTCGACGAGAGTCCCATCGAGATCGAAGATGAGTGCGCGCATCTGGCAAGTATCGCCTCCGCGCCGTAACGTTTTCCGGACGGGGCAGGGTCATGTTGGCGGCAACAAGACTCCCGAGGAGAGCACCGCGCGTGACGAACGCAACCACCACCAGGGCCGCTCCCCGGACACCGCCGCTGGCCGTGGCGGGCGTTCTGGTGAGCGTCGTCGCGGTGGTCTTCATCGTCGTCGTCGACGTCATCTTCCTCGTCAACGGACGCCCGTTCGAGGCCCTGTTCTCGCTCATCCCGTTGTTCCTGATCGTGTCTTTGTTGGGTGTCGGCTCTGTGCTGGTGGCGAGGCGACCGGGCAACTGGATCGGCGCGCTGTTCCTGTTCACCGGTTTGTCGACGGCCATCTCCTGGACCGGCGGCTACTACGTGGACCTCGGCGACTTCGTGGGTCCGGGCAGGCTCCCGCTCATGGTCCCGATGGCATGGCTGACCGGGTGGGTCTTCACCCCGACCGTCGGCCTGCTGGCTGTCTTCACGCCGCTGCTCTACCCGAGCGGCCACCTGCCGAGCCCGCGGTGGCGGATCGTCGCGGCGATCGCCCTGGTGGCCATCACGATCGGCGCGCTCCAGACCGCGACGGCACCTGGTCCGATGGGCAACTTCGGCAGCATCGACAACCCGGTCGCGCTCCCCCAGCCGCTCTCGGACATCATCCAGGCGCTCGGTTCCGCGAGCTTGCTCCTCGCCCCGCCGATCATCACGATCGTCCTCGTCAACCTCGTCCTCCGGTTCCGGCGGTCGGTCGGGGTCGAGCGGCAACAGATCAAGTGGTTCCTGGCGGTCGCATCCGTGGCGGCGATCGCGATCGTCACCTCCATCGTCACTGTCACCGGGCCGATCTCGGACACCGGCTGGCTGGTCGGGTTGGTCGCGATCGGCTGCCTGCCGCTCGCGGTCGGGATCGCGATCCTCCGCTACCGGTTGTACGAGATCGACCGCATCCTGTCGCGGACGATCGCGTACGCGGTCATCACCGCCGTCCTCGTCGTCCTCTTCGGCGGGTTCAACCTCGTCCTGGAGGCGGCGCTGGCAACCATGACCCAGGCAAGCACACTGGCCGTGGCCGGCTCCACGCTCCTCGTCTTCGCTCTGTTCCAGCCGCTGCGGCGGCGCGTCCAGGCGGCGGTCGACCGTCGGTTTGACCGCGAGCGCTACGAGGGCGACCGGATCGCCCGCGCGTTCGCCGAGCGGCTGCGCGACGAGGTCGATCCCGACCGGCTCAGGGACGAGCTCGATCGGGTCCTGGCGCAGACCGTGGCGCCCGCGCGGACGGTCATCTGGCTGCGCGGCGAGACAGGGGGCCGGTCGTGACCCGGGACGCGCATCGGGGCCGCACTTGGCTGGCGGCTGTGCTGACCATCATCCCGCTGGCCTTCACGTGTGTCGCTCTGTTCCTGATCGCGGTCGAGATCGTCAATGGCTGGTCGCAGATCGACCAGCCCGGCGTCTCCCAGATCCTGGTGGCGACAATCGCCCTGTGCCTGACGTTCCCGCTCGTGGGCTGGACGATCCTGCGCCACGACCCGGCGAACCGACTCGGCTGGGTCTACCTGGCCATCGGCTTCTTCGAATCGCTGAACCTCATCGCGAGTGGGTACGTGATCATCGCCTTCCGGACCGGGATCGGCGATGCGCCATTGGCAGTCCTCCTGTCCTGGATCGCGATCTGGGCATGGGTGCCGGGGTTCACCCTGTTCAGCACGCTGGGGATCCTGTTGTTCCCGGATGGCCGTCTGCCGAGCCCGCGGTGGTGGCCCGTCGTTGCTCTCGCGGCAATCGCGATCGTCCTTTCGCTCGTACCGGCCCTTGCCTCGTGGCCATACCGCGGCCTGCCCCTCGAGCAAGCCATCGCGTTGAACGCGCCGCCACCGAGCGACCCGGCCATCGAGTTCGCCTTCAGCGTGCAGGCCGTCGGGCAGCTCGTCCTGCTTGCCGCGATGATCGGGTCCGTGGCCGGGATGGCCGTGCGGTTCCGTCGCTCGGTGGGCGTCGAACGCCAGCAGCTGAAATGGTTCACCTATGGCGCGCTGCTGACGGTCGTCATCCTCGTGATCTGGACGGCGGGCTTCCTCGGCGATCCCATCGGCGGCGCTGTCTCCGGCCTGCTGGTCGGAGTGATCCTGCCGCTCGCGACGGCCGCGGCGATCCTCCGCTACCGGCTGTACGACATCGATCGGCTCGTCTCGCGGACCATCGGGTACGCGGCCCTCAGCGGGATCCTCGGGTTCGTGTTCGTCGCGCTCGTACTGTTGTCGCAGGCCGTCGTGGCGGCGGTGCTGCCCGAGGTCAGCCGGTCGGGAACCCCCGCGATCGCCGCCTCCACTCTCATCGTGGCGGCGCTGTTCCAGCCGGTCCGCAGGCGCGTGCAGGCGACCGTCGACCACAGGTTCGATCGCGCCGGCGTCGACCGCGACCTGGCAGTCACCCGACTCGGGCATCGGCTTCGGGATGCGGTCGAGCTCGAGGCGATCCGGCACGACCTCCTCGGCACGGTCGACGCCACCATCCGTCCGGCGAATGCCACCCTCTGGCTCCGCCGAGGCTGAAACCCGTCATCCGGGCCGCGGCTCAGCCGCCCTCGGGACGCCGCCATTCGTGGACGCGGTCAGTGGACAAGTCGTACCAGACAATTCCTGGTCGGGCTGGTGGCGCGTCGCCCGTGGTGAGCGAACGAACCCAGGCCCTGGATGACCCGGGGAAAGCGGTCGCCATGATCTCAGGGAAGCGACGCATGATCTCGCGATTGCCGGGGCTCTCCCGGACGATCCAGACCGTCGCGACTCGAAAAATGGGGCCTTCGTCGATCGTTGCTGCGAGGTCCAAGGCTTCTGCGGCTTTTCGGTTGGTCGCTCGGACGGCGGCACCGATGTCACCGAACGTATTCCAGGCTTCTTCGATGAACAGCACGCGATGTCGTCGATCCTTCACGCACACGTCGATGGAGTGGGATGGATCCAACGGACGTGTCGGCAGTTCGAAGGTGGCCGTTCGGCCGGTGGCGCGAGCCGATCGCAGGAGCGCCTCCTGGATCTGAAGATGCCCGGCGTCCGCTGGCCGCACCGCACCGACCGGCCTCGAGAGCGATATGGCGAGCGGTTGGCCGAGAACGAGCCCGATCCGAACCCAAACCTCCAGCGGCACCGAGCCGCCTCGGCCCAGCTCGATGCGGCTCACGCCGGTCTGGTGGATGCCGATCCGCTCACCAAGCTGGGTCTGGGTCAGGTGGAGGCGCTTCCGGCCGACTCGAACACCGCCACCGAGAGCCCTTGCGATCGAATCGGTCAGACGCGCGGCTTCGCGTTCGGCCTCGGCGGGCCGATGCCTGGTCATTGGCCTCGAGTTCATGCGCCCCAGTCTTATCCAGGGCACTTCACCGACGATTACCGGGCCGAGTCGAGCGCGAGGCGGGGCGTTCGAGCGTGCCGAGCGGACCGGCCAGATCGGATCGGGCCGATATGGGGTTCGATCTCCGGGAATTAAGCGTGGCCCGCATATCCGGCGGTTGATGCCACCACGCTCCCTCGCCGCCTACGAAATCAGAGGCCCGCCCGCGCGGCGCTCCGCGACCGGCGAAGTCGTGTCGGCCGTCCCGCGCCGCGCCGACCGCCAAATCGCGAGGGCCGGTCCTCGCGGACCGGCCCTCCGTTGCGTGACGAGTTGACCGCGCCCTAGTTGCCGCCTTCCTTGAGCGTGACCGTCCCCTTCTGGAACGACGCCCCCTTGGTGTCGACCGAGGTCCCGAGCGCGTCGAGCGCCTTCTGGGCGAGGTCCGTGCGGGTCGCATCCGCCGACGGCGCGGCCTTGAGGACCTTGTAGGTGGTCGCGATCTGGATGGTCTGGTCGTAGAGCGTCTTGTCGAGCAGGCCGATGCCGTTCGGGGACGGCCAGACCAGCGCGTTGATCTCGTTCATCTGCCAGGCCTGGTGGCTGGCGCCGAGCTGGGAGCCCTTGGACAGCACGATGTCGACGCACTTCTGGGCGTTGTCGCGGCAGTAGATCCAGCCCTTGAAGCTCGCCTGCAGGAACTTGGTGGCGATGTCCGTGTTGTTCCCGGTCTTGAGCCACTTGTCGCTGGCGAAGATCTGGTCCTGGAGCATGGCGGTCCCGACCGCCGGGTCGTTGAAGTCGACGACGTTCAGGTCGGCCGGCGCATAGAGCGCGCCGGTCGCCGGGTTCTTCGCCTCGAGCACCTGGGCGTACTCGTTGTAGATCATCGCCTGGGCGACGTCGAGGTCCCCCTTCAGCAGCCCCGACATGTCGAAGTTCTGCTTGATGATGTTTTCCTTGGTCGGGTCGAGCCCGGCCTTGGTCAGCCCGGCGAACAGCTCCGGCTCGTTGCCGCCGAGCCAGCTGCCGATCTTCTTGCCGGCCATCGACTTCGGGTCGGTGATGTTGGCGGCCTTGAACGAGGCCATCCGGGTCCCGGAGCGCTGGAAGATCTGGGCGATCGAGACGAGATCGGTGCCGCCCTCACGCGACTGGAGCATGTTCGGCAGCCAGGCCGTGCCGATGTCGGCGCCGCCGGTCGCCACGACCTGGACGTTGTTGACGCTCGGGCCACCGAGCAGCAGCGAGACGTCGAGCCCGAGGTCCCTGTAGTAGCCCTGGTCGATCGCGGCGTAGTAGCCGGCGAACTGCGACTGGGCGACCCATTGGAGCTGGAACTTGACCGGCGTCAACACGGCGAGCGATGCGCCCCCGCCTCCACCGCTGGAGCTGCATGCCGCGACGAGCATGACCGCCGCGGCGGCGAGCGCCAGCATCTTCCGGGAGAATCCCATGTCGATCCCTCCTCCGCTATCCCGAGGCGGGTCGGCCAGCGGCTGACCACCCCGGTCCCACTCCCTGCCGCGGGATACTAGGCCACCCGGGCGTTGCTCATCGGGCCGTTTCGCGGCTGGCGTACCACGGGATCGTCAACCGTTCCAGGGCCACGGCCGCGAGGTAGAGCGCGATCCCGAGGACACAGGCGAGGATGATCGCTGCCCATGCTGCGGGGTACCGGCTCGCGCCGGTCTGCAGCGTGATGTAGATCCCGAGGGCATACAGGGGGCCGCCGAAGAACTCGCCGACGACCGCGCCGATGACGCTCAGCGTCGTCGCGATCTTGAGGGCCGTGAACCAGTACGGCAGGGCGTTCGGTGTGCGGAGCTTCATCACCGTCTTTCGATCGCCGGCGGCGTACGACGACATCAATTCGAGCGCGCCCGGATCGACATTCGTGAGACCGCGGATGGTGTTGACCATGACCGGGAACATCACCATCGCCGCGACGATCGTGATGCGCGGCAGGAGGCTCTCCGGCCCGAACCAGTTGAGCGTGATCGGCGCGAACGCGATGATCGGGATCGTGCTGGCCCCGATCGCCACGGGCAGCAGGACCTCACGGGCGCTCGCCCAGCGAGCCGTCGCGAAGCCGGCAGCGGTCCCGAGCGCCACCCCGACGATCAGTCCGAGGACGGCTTCCGTCCCTGTGAACAGGAGCCCGCGCGCGAGAGTCGACCAGTCAGCCCCCAGCTGTTCGACGATGACGGTCGGACGCGGGATGAGGAACGACTGGACGCCCAGGACCTGGAACCCGACCTCCCAGACGACGAGCACGATGACGAACACGCCGACGGCCGGCAGCCAGTCGCGGGCCGCCGCGGCCTTCACGCGAGGCCCTCCGCGCGGACGCGCTCGGCCTCCGTGACGGACAGGCCGTCATCCGCGGGCTCTCCCTGGCGGAGCGCCTCGCGCACGTGCGTCACGAGCCGGAAGTAGCGCTCGGATTCCCGTGTCTCGAACGATCGTTGGTCGGGCAGGTCCACATCGACCACCTGGGTGATCCGCCCGGGTCGGGCGGACATGACCACGACGCGGGTGGACAGGAAGACGGCCTCCGGGATGCTGTGGGTGACGAACACGATGGTCGTGCCGGTCCGTCGCCAGATGCTCATCAGCTCGGTGTTCATGCGCTCGCGGGTCATCTCGTCGAGCGCCCCGAACGGCTCGTCCATCAGCAGCAGCTTGGGATCGAACGAGAGCGCCCGCGCGATCGCCGCTCGCTGCTGCATCCCGCCCGACAGCTCCCAAGGGTGCCGATCGGCGAATCCTTCGAGCTCGACGAGCTTGAGCAGCTCGGCGGCACGGCGACGCCGTTCGTCCGCCGGGTACCCCATGATCTCGAGCGGCAGCTCGATGTTCTTGGCGATCGTCCGCCAGTCCATCAGGACCGGTGCCTGGAAGACCATCCCGTAGTCGCGGTCCAGTCGTGCCTTGTTGGCAGGCTTGCCGTTGATCGACAACGTGCCGCTCGTCGGTTGGGTCAGGTCGCCGATCAGTCGGAGCAGCGTGGACTTGCCGCACCCGGACGGCCCGATGAGCGAGACGAACTCGCCCTGATGGATGGTCAGGTCCACCGATTCGAGCGCAGCGACTGCGCTCTCGCCGGTCCCGAAGATCTTGCCGACGCCGGCAGCCTCGACCACGACAGGTGCGGCGACCGATCCGGCCCCTGTGATCGGTTCGGACGTCACAGCATTCCCTCCACTGGCCGATAGCGTCCGCGGGTGAGGAGCCGCTCCGCGAGATTGACGATGCCGACGAAGATGAAGCCGACGATCGTGCACATGACGATCGTCGCCCAGAGGCGCTCCGGCCCCGACGTGTAGTACTGGTTGTAATTGATGATCGCGCTGCCCAGGCCCGAGGCGACCCCCGCGGTCTGCTCCCCGATGATCGCGCCGATGACCGACGCGGCGGCTGCGACCCGGAAGCCGGAGAACAGGTACGGGACCGACGTCGGCAACCGGAGCTGGCGAAGGACTTGTTGTCGCGTGGCGGCATATGACCGAAACAGTTCGAGCGCGCGTGGGTCGAAGGCACGCAGCCCGCGCATCGACGCGATCGTGACCGGGAAGAATGTCAGGTAGGTCGCGACCGCCATGACCGACAGCCAGTCGGCCTTGAGCGCCACGACCACGAGCGGCGCGATGGCCAGGATCGGCACCGTCTGGGACGCCACGACGTACGGCACGAAGGCGCGCTCGGCGAGCCGGGAGTGGACGAACAAGACCCCGAGTCCCAGTCCGAGGACGCTGCCCAGCGCGAACCCTGCCAGCGCTTCGCCGAAGGTGAAAGCGGCCTGACCGGCAAGAACGACCCCGAGTGGGGCGCCACCGCGTTGGGCGGGATCCACGAATGCCCGGGCGATGTCCCAGACGTGCGGCAATGACAGGTCGTCCGCGATCCGCCATGTGAGCGGCGGGACGTGTTCGTAGTCGATCTGGATACCGGCGATCGTGCCGTGCAACCGCCACGGGTCGCCTCCGAGCCACTTGGCGGCTTCCCAGACGAGCATCAGGACGACCAGGACCAGTGCGATGCCGACCCATCGTCGAGTGCGCGAGTGACCGCTGTCGGGCGCCGTGACGGCGGCGGTGGCGCGGGGAGCGTCGCGGCGCAGGGACCCGCTGGCGGTCGTCATCGAAGGTCGTTCGGCGGCCCGGTGCCTGTCCTCAGACGACCGCGGCGTCGGCGATGTCGAGTGCCCGGTCGATGATCTCGAAACCCTCGTCGAGCTGTGCGTCGGTGATGCACAAGGGCGGGTTGGTGTGGATCGAGTTGTTCGCGATCATCGTGTACAGCCCGTTCTTGCGGAAGAACCCGCCGATGGCCTTCATCTCGTCCGAGGTCCCGTTGAACGGCGTCAGCGGCGTCCACGGGTCGCGCGACCGGACGAGGTCGATGATCCCGAACAGCCCGAGGTTGCGGGTGGCGCCGACGCTCGGGTGCTTCGCTGCGAGCCGGCGATGGTGCTCGCGGAGGATCGGATCGAGCCGGGCGGCATTCTCGATCAGGCCGTCCTCCTCGTAGACCGAGATCGTCGCGAGCGAGGCGGCGAGGCTGACCGGGTGACTGCTGTAGGTCAGCCCGCCGTAGAACATCTGGGTCTCGAACTTCTGGGCGATCTCGTGGCGCATCGCCACCGCGCCGAGCGGCAGGTACGAGCTGGTCAGGCCCTTGGCCATCGTCATCAGGTCGGGCGTCACGCCCCAGTGATCGATCGCGAACCAGCGCCCGGTCCGCCCGAAGCCGGCCATGACCTCGTCGGCGACCATCAGGATGTCGTTCCGGTCGCAGATCTCGCGAACGCCCTGGATGTAGCCGTCGGGCGGGATGAGGATCCCGTTCGTCCCGACGATCGTCTCGAGGAAGATCGCCGCGATGCTCTTGGCTCCCTCGTAGCGGATGACGTCCTCGAGCCCCTGCAGGCTCTCCGCCACGGGACGTGGTTCCGCCTCTCCCCAGCGATGGGTGTCCGGATAGCGGACCACGCCGACGATCCCGGGCTCGTTCGCCCAGCGGCGCGGGTCGCCGGTCAGGGTCATCGCCCCCATCGTCGCGCCGTGGTAGGCCCGGTATCGGGCGAGGATCTTGTGCCGGCCGGTGGCGTGACGAGCCAGCTTGATGGCGTTCTCGATGGCCTCGGCCCCACCGAGCGTGAAGAACACCTTGTCCATGTCGCCCGGCAGGATCTCGGCGAGCTTGGCGCCGAGTCGCGCCCGGACCTCCGTCGCGAAGGCGGGCTGGACGAACTGGAGCTTCGTGGCCTGGGCGGTGATCGCATCGATCACCCGACGGTCGCCGTGACCGATGTTGACCGACATCAGCTGGCTGTTGAAATCGAGGATCCGGTCGCCCTCGGGCGTGTACAGGTAGACACCCTCGGCGTGATCGATCGCGATCGGGTCGAGGGCGCCCTGGACGGACCACGAGAAGAAGGTGTGCTCGCGGGACAGCGCGACGATCTCTTCGCTGGTCATCGAGCCGGAAGCGGTGGTGAGTGCCATTGGTCACCTCGGGACGGGTGGTGATTACAGCACACCGGCGACCGGTCCGCGTCGCCCCTGTTCACCGCCACGGGTCGTCAGTGAAGGAGACGGCGCCGGACCTCCCCGAGACTGTCGAAGACCAGGATGATCCCAAGCCCGAGCAGGCCGACCAGGAGCAGCTCGCGCAGGTACTCGACGGCGAGGACGAGCGCCGAGAGCATCGCCAGGATGACGGTGATCTTGAGGACCAGCTCCATCACGTTGCGGTCGAAGAACGACTCGATCGCGAGGTAGGAGCCGAGCAGCACGACGATCGCAAGCGGCGGCGGGAGGATCCGGAACCAGACGACGATGGCGAGGGCGACGATCAGGAGACCGACGCTGACGGCGGCCCATGCCTCGGCGAATGCCCGCTGATGAGCGACGGCCGGCGGTTCGGGCTCCGACGCGTGATGAAGGTGCAGCCGTGGGTCATCGAGCCGACCGGCGCGGAGCATGGCCAGCCGTTCATGGCCGGCCGCGATCGCCGTGCCGAGCTCGACCTCCTGGACGCGGAGGGCCGCCAGTCGCTCCTCGCCAGCCCGCAGCTCGGTCGCCAGGGTGACGCGATAGCCATCGAGCCCGGCCGTCCCCCGGACGGCAGCGACCTCGGCGTCAAGCTCGGGCAGCGAGACGGCCAGCGCATCCGCCTCGTCGAGGGCAGCCTGCCGCGCGGTCGTCAGCTCGGCGATCCGCGTCTCGAGGACGCCGACGGCCTGCGACGGTGGTGCGACCTTGTCGAGTCCCGCGAAGCCGAGGGGGTCGTGCCAGGACTGACGGACCGAGCCCGTCCGGGTGTACTTCGGTCCGGCCGGCGCACGTTCGCCGGCGAAACGGTCGCCCGTGTCGAGTCCCCACAGGCCGCGATAGCGGTCGACCCAGCCGTCCTCGTCGCCGATGACGATCGGCGACCACTCGACGTCGCCGCCCGGTCCGACGACCCGTCCGTCTCCGCGCGCGTAGTCGACGAACGGAACGCTGAGGGCACGCTTGACCCGTTCCGCCAGGTCGCCCGGGTCGGGCTGCGCGAGCGTGTCGCGCCAGAGGTGGCGAAGCAGGTCGAGCGGTCCGCGCAGGGTCCGCTCGCCGGGGAACGGCAGCAACATGATGTACTCGCCACGCTCCAGGTAGGTCGCGTGCGAGCCGGCGCCCGGATAGACGACCGGGTGCCCATCGATCGTCTCCATCCGCGGGTCGTCCCATCGTCGTCGGAGATCGTCGCCCTTCTCGTCGTGAGCCGCGGCGCAGAACCAGGCCGGCTCGATCGTGCCGTCGTCGAGCGCCTCGCAGACCACGAAGCACTGCTCGAGGTCGGCCTCGTGATCGTTCGCGCCCTCGAACGTCGACCGCCAGTCGTTCATCGCGTAGAAGAACATGTAGTGCAGGACGACCCAGCGACCTTCGCGGATGACGCGGCCGTGGTAGACGACGCTCGGGTCGCGTTCCCGGATCGCGTCGTACTTGTCCGCCGCCGCGGCCGCCGTGCCACCCGGCACGCGTCCGCGCAACAGCAGCGACGTGACGAGCCCCGCATCGACGAGCCGTGCGGCGAGGCCGACGCGAGCCAGTCGGCCGGGGGCCGAGAACCGTTGGTGCTCCGCCCGGGACTGCCAGCGCCGCAGCTCGATGGCGTTGAGCGGCTTGGGAACGAACCGGAGGAACTGGGCCTCGCCCGGGGCAGGATCCCCGACCGCCGCGAGCTTCTCCAGGTCGAGCTCGCCGGCCGGGATCGCCACGCGTGCTTCGCGGAGGGTCGTCCCGGTGAGCAGGTCGCACGCCTCGACATACGACTGCGCCGCCATCGGGAAGAACAGCTCGCCGTCGGTGAACCGAAGGATCGGCTCATGGCGAGCGAGCAGGTCGAGGTCTGCCGTGGCGCTCACGCTGGCTCAGCCCCGCGGAGCGCGAGTCGCACGTCGCGCTGGTTGAGGTAGAACACGGCGATGACATTCCCGAGCATCGAGGCGTATCGAGGTTCTCCGCCGTACCACCAGCCGAGATCGATGGCGAGGATGATCCCGGATGCCACGATCGCCAGGACCCAGGCCCAATGACGCCGTGCCACCAAGCCGATGACGGCGATGACACTGCCAATGAGAAGACCACCGAGCAGGAGGCCGGCCACGATCTCCTGGTTGGAGCCCGGTGGGAATTCGGGTAGCGGCGAGCTCGCACGCAACCAATCCGCGAAATCGCTGCCGTGCAGGTTCACCAGCCCGGCGACGATCGACACGCAGCGCAGGACGGTCAGCAGGATGATGACGATGACCCCGATCGGATAGCGCGATCCGGCCGGGAGCTCATCCTGGGTCATGCCGACAGGCTAGCAGTCGCCACGGTCCCCCACGTCGTCGATTCTCGGCTCGACGGGCCGGCTTCGACGGCGGTCGCTACCGGCCTGGCACGACGACGGTGACGGCTCCCGGAACCACGCCGACTTCGAGACGGGCGGCGCCGTGGTGGTCGCCATCGGTCTCGATCGGCTGGGCCGGGTCCGCCTCGATGCTGACCTGGCTGATCGATCGCCGGATCACCTGGGGCCCGAGGTCCCCGGTCCGGAGCATCAGCTGGGCGGCTCCGTGCAAGGCCGCCAGCGGATCGTTCCCACCGATGACGATGAGCTCGAGTCGGCCGCTCGACGGATCGATCGGCTGACGCGGACCGATCCTGCCCGGGACCAGCTGGCCCGCGTTCGCCACCAGCACCAGATATCCGACGATCTCGATCGCGTCGCCATCGGCCACGATCCGGAACCGCGCCGACTGGAGCCTGCCCAGCTCGCGGACGGCGGCCCCGACGTAGGCCCCGAACCGGAGGCGCCGCTTCCATTCGTGCTCGGCCGCGGCCATGATCCGGGCGTCGAGCCCCATCCCGCAGGCGACCGTGAAGATCCGTTCCTCGGGAGCGACGCTCGATCCCGGATCGCCATCGGCCGGCCACCAGCGAGCCAGACCGAGGTCGAGCCGTCGAGCCTGGCCGGACCGGATCGTGTCGATGGCCGGCCCGATCCCGCCGATCCCGAGACTCCCGGCGAGGACGTTGCCAGTGCCGGCTGGGACGATCGCGAGAGGGGTCTCGCGCCCGCGGAGGGCGGCCGCCGCCTCGCGGACACTGCCGTCGCCCCCGATGACCACGACCATCGGCGCGTCCGCGGCGTCGGAGAGCGCCGCCCGCGTCGCCTCGATCGTGCCGGCCTCGATCCGGGCCGTTCGGCCGAGATGACGCCGGACGGCATCCGAGACCGAGTCGACGATGCGCCCGCGACGCACTGGATCGACGAGGCGCGACGCCATCGGATTGACGAGGATGAGCGGGTCGCCGGAGGCGCCAGTCGCGTCGGACATGATGCGATGCTACGCGACCCGATGCCCTCGACGGCACGTTCCGGGCATCCCCGCTAGACTGGCGCCTGCCAACGACCCCCAGGTCACACGGGAACCCGGAAAACACGAAAACCGCCTCGCTCGCACGGTTTTTCCGAGCCCCCTTCCCGACGACCTCGTTGTCCGTCGACCTCCCCTGAACCCGGCCCCAACCGGTTTCGCCACGTCCTTCCGTGCGCGCCCGACACAGGCGGCACCGCCCGTTGCGCCTCCAGCGCGACGTCCTGGCAGGAAGGAGCACCATTGCGCACCCGACATCTGGGCGCACGAGCGTTCATCCCGGTCGCCCTCGCGGGGGCCGTCCTTTTCAGTCTCGCCCCATCGTCTCCGGCCGCTGCGTCGGTCACGACGGAGGCCCAGCAGATCGTCCAGATCGCCAAGTGGCAGGTCGGCGATCCGTGGCGCTACGGCGCCACCGGCCCGTACAGCTTCGACTGCTCGGGCCTCGTCATCTACTCGTACCGAAGAGCCGGTGATGGTTCTGCGATCCACAGCACCACCTTGCGTTCGGCACGTGCGCTCTACCTCTGGTACCGCTCTCGTGGGCTCGCCAGTCGCACGAACCCCAAGATCGGGGACCTCGTGGTCTGGGGCTATGGCAGTCACATCGGGATCTACATCGGTTCCGGTCGTGCGATCAGCACCCTGACCAACGGCGTGCGGGTCCATGGCGTGTACGCGGTGACCGCGCGGTTCACGGCGTATCTCCACACGGGGATGTCGACCAGACGGGCGACCTGACGACGGGCGCGGCGCCACGTCCTGGCGACGCGCCCCTCCAGCCGACCCTGAGACCCCGCTCGTCGATCCGACGATCGGGGTCTTCGCTCATCCAGTCGGGCGATCGACCTCATCCGCACAGGCGAGGATGGCGTCGGCCGAACGCTCGATGTCGTCTGCTGTCGTCTGCCAGCCCGAGACGGAGACGCGCATCGCGGCGCGGCCGGCCCACATCGTCCCGCCGAGCCAGCACGTCCCGTCGCGCTGGACGGCATCGATGACGGCCCGTGTCCGGACGTCGCCGGCGCTCCCGTCGGGGTCGTCGCGAGACGCTTCGAAGCGGACGAGGACCTGGTTCAGCACGACCTCGTTGAGGATCGTGACGTGCGAGCCGGCGGCCAGCCGATCGGCCATCCGGCGAGCGTGTGCGCAGTCGCGCTCGACGAGGTCCACCAGCCCGGACCGGCCGAGCGACCGGAGCGCGGCCAGGACCGGGAAGCCGCGCGCCCGGCGCGATGACTCCGGGACCCAGTTGTAGGGATCGCGTTCCCCGCCGGCTGTCTCGACGTAGTACTCGGCACCGAGTGTCATCGCGGCATGGTGGGCGGCCGCGTCGCGAACGAAGACGAGGCCCGAGTCGTACGGGACGTTGAGCCACTTGTGCGCGTCGGTCGACCACGAGTCGGCCGCGGCGTGGCCCTCCATCAGGGCTCGCATCGACGGGACGGCCGCGGCCCAGATCCCGAAAGCCCCATCGACGTGGACCCAGGCGTCGCGCTGGTGCGCGATCTCGATGAGCTCCGCCAGCGGATCGAACGCGCCGGTGTTCACGTTGCCGGCCTGGGCGCAGACGATGACGGGGCCGTCGACGCTCGAGAGCGCCTCGCGCAGGGCGTCCGGTCGCATCCGGCCCTGGCCGTCGGCCGCGATCTTGCGGACCCGGTCGCCTTCCCGTCCCATCCCCAGCATCTGGAGCGAGACGGAAACCGTGACGTGGGTCCCGCCGTGGGTGATGACGGTGACCGGTGGCGCGCCCTGGAGGCCATGCCGTTCGACGTCCCAGCCCTCCCGGGCGAGGACGCTGTGGCGCGCGGCCGCCAGAGCCGTGAAATTGGCCATCGTGGCGCCGGTCACGAACCCGACGCTCGTCCCGGCCGGCAGCCCGAGGAGGTCCACCAGCCACTCGGCGGCGACCTCCTCGGCGACGGCCGCGGCAGGTGACGTCGCGTACATCGCCGCGTTCTGGTCCCAGGTGGTCGCCAGCCAGTCGGCCGCCAGTGCCGCCGGCAGTCCGCCGCCGATCACGAAGCCGAAGTAGCGCGGACCGGCGCTCGCGACGAGCCCCGCGTCTGCCGCCGCGGCGAGACTCTCCACGACGTCCAGCGGGTCGCTGGGACCGTCGGGGACCGGGCCGCCAAGCGCGGCCCGAAGTGCAGCCAGGTCGACCGGCCGCCCCACCGGGCGGGTCGCGAGCGATCCTCGAAACGCGGCCGCGATCTCGGCCGTCCTGCTGAGCAGTCGGGGCTCATCGGTCATGTCGGCACTCCCCCTCATCTCCGCGGCCGTGGCACGCGACCGCGATGCCGACTGATGCTACCGTGACCGAACGCCCGAGTTGCGGAGGCATCCGATGGACCACGCCGCGTTCCAGTCCTGGCTCGATCGCTACGTCGATGCCTGGAGACTGCTCGATCCGGTGGCCATCGGCGACCTGTTCAGTCAGGACGTCCGCTATGCCTTCGATCCATTCAGCGAGGCCGTGGTCGGTCGCCCGGCCGTCGTCGCGGCGTGGCTCACGGACCCGGACGAACCCGGCTCCTGGGAGGCCGACTACGAGGTCCTCGCCGTCGATGGCGACACGTACGTCGCCCACGGTCGGACCCGCTACCTGACCGATGACCGATCCACGATCGACCGCGAATTCGCCAACATCTTCGTGATCCGCTTCGACGCCGAGGGACGCTGTCGCGAGTTCACCGAGTGGTTCATGCGGCGCAGGCCGGAAGTCCTTCCGGACGAGTAGGTCGGACGTTCGCGGTTCGGCGGTGTACCCTCCGCATCTTCGATCCAACCGTCAGTTGAGGTGACGCGCGATATGGCCCGATCCGTCCGCGGCGCGCTCGTCCAGGCGACCTGGACCGGCGACAAGGAATCGATGATCCAGAAGCACGAGGCCCACGCCCACGAGGCGGCCAAGCAGGGTGCCCAGTTCATCCTGTTCCAGGAGCTGTTCTACGGGCCGTATTTCTGCCAGGTCCAGGACGCCCAGTACTACAGCTACACCGAGCTGATCCCGGACGGCCCGACCACGAAGCGGATGCAGGACCTCGCCAAGCAGACGGGGATGGTCGTCGTCGCGCCGATGTACGAGGAGGACGAGAAGGCCGCCGGGATCTACTACAACACGGCGGCCGTCATCGACGCGGACGGGACCTACCTCGGCAAGTACCGCAAGACGCATATCCCGCACGTCAAAGGCTTCTGGGAGAAGTTCTATTTCCGCCCAGGCAACCTCGGCTATCCGGTCTTCGACACGGCCGTCGGCAAGATCGGCGTCTACATCTGCTATGACCGCCACTTCCCCGAAGGCGCCCGTGCGCTCGGGCTCAACGGCGCGGAGATCGTGCTGATCCCGAGCGCCACGTCGCGCGGCCTGTCCGAGTACCTGTGGCGGATCGAGCAGGTCAGCCACGCCGTCGCGAACGGCTATTACGTCGGGACGATCAACCGGGTCGGCATCGAGGCCGATATCGGCGACGACGACTTCTACGGCCAGAGCTACTTCGTGGACCCGCGCGGGCAGTTCGTCGGCGAGCTCGGCAGCGCCCACGACGAGGAGCTCATCGTGCGCGACCTCGACATGGATCGGATCATGGAAGTCCGCAACACCTGGCAGTTCTTCCGCGACCGTCGACCGGACGCGTACGCGGACCTCACGCGACCCTAGGACACGCGCTACCATCCCTCCGGCTCGGCCGTCTGGAGGAGGACGGCCGAGCCGCTTCGATTCATGAGGCGAAGACAGAGCGAATGCAGTTCGGCTTCACGCTCAAGCCCGACCACACACCGGAGCGGACGCTGGCGTTGAGCCAAGCGGCCGAGGCGGCCGGCTTCGACTACGGCTGGCTGTTCGATTCACACGTTCTCTGGCGCGATCCCTATCCGCTGCTGACGCTGATGGCCGGCGCGACCGAGCGGATGCGTCTCGGGACCTGCGTCACCAACCCCGGCACGCGGGAGCCGACCGTCACCGCGTCGCTCCTCGCGACCCTCGACGAGATCAGCGGCGGACGGATGGATCTCGGCATCGGGCGCGGCGATTCGGCCCGCCGGGTCCTCGGCAAGCCACCGATCACCCTCGCCAACACGGAAGAGGCGATCCGCGTGATCCGGACCCTCGTCGCCGGTGAGCACATCGAGTACGAGGGCACCGACCTCCATTTCCCGTGGACGAGCGGCTGGACGCTCCCCGTCTGGGTCGCCGGCTACGGACCGATGGCGCTGGCCATGACCGGACGCGTCGCCGACGGCCTGATCCTCCAGCTCGCGGATCCGGACCTGATCCGCTGGTTCGTCGGCCAGGTCCGCGACGCCGCGACGGCTGCGGGGCGCGATCCGTCGTCGATCCGGGTCCAGGCCGCGGCGGCCGCCTACGTCGGCCCGCGCGATCTCGGGCGCGAGCGCACCCGCTGGTTCCCGGCCCTCGTCTCGAACCACGTCGTCGATCTCGTCACCAAGTACCCGCGCGAGCAGCTGCCGGCCAGCCTGACCGGCTACGTCCGTGACCGCGAGGGCTACGACTACCACCACCACGCCGAGGTCGGCTCGTCGAATGCATCGTTCGTCGAGGACGAGGTGACAGATCGGTTCTGCCTGCTGGGGACGGCCGACGAGCACGTCGCCAAGCTGCATGAGCTCGCGGCAGCCGGCGTCGACCAGTTCAACCTCTACCTGATGAACGGCGACGAAGAGGCCCAGGTCGAGGCGTACGGCCGCGACGTGATCCCGGCATTCGCGACATCGGCCAACCGCCGCTAGTCCCATCGTCAGGCTGGTCAGCCTGGCCGGCGGCGACGACACTTCGATCGACGGCGCTGCGGCGCCACGACCCGGTCGAGCGACCGCGAGACGGAGACCTGGAGGCCCCGATGATCCGACGACTGCGACGCGGCCATGACCCGTTCTGGGATGACGGCACCGGCGCCCGTCGGACGCAGCGTCGCCTCCGCGCCGAAGGCTTCGTCGCGCTGGCCCTTGCGATCGGCGCCTGCGGACTGACGGTCGCGCTGTGGCTCCGGACCCTGGCTCCTGTCGCACACGGGCTCGGACTGACCTGACCGCACACGGACGCCCGCCCTCCCGTCCATCCCCTACCATGGCCCTCCTGATGCCCGCCGATCGCGCGAGGAGGGACCGATGCGCACGCTCATCACCAACGGGACGATCGTCACCGCCGACGGCAGCTACCCGGCCGACCTCCTGATCGACGGCGAGACCATCGCCCAGATCGGGCGGGACCTGGCTTCGGCCGGGGTGAGCGCCGATGAGACCATCGACGCGACAGGCAAGTACGTCATCCCCGGTGGCATCGACGTCCACACCCACATGGAGCTGCCGTTCGGTGGCACCTTCGCCAAGGACACGTTCGAGACCGGGACGCGCGCGGCGGCCTTCGGCGGCACGACGTCGATCGTCGACTTCGCGGTCCAGGGCAAGGGTCAGAGCCTGCGCGAGGGCCTCGACGCCTGGCACGCCAAGGCCGAGGGGAACGCGGTCACCGACTACGGCTTCCACATGATCATGAGCGACGTCACCGACGCGTCGCTGGCGGAGATGGACGGGCTGGTCGCCGAGGGCGTCCCCGATTTCAAGCTGTTCACGGCGTACCCGGGCGTCTTCTACAGCGACGACGGGGCGATCTTCCGGGCGATGCAGCAGACCGCCAAGAACGGCGGGCTGATCATGATGCACGCCGAGAACGGGATGGCCATCGACGTCGTCGCCGCCCAGCTGGTGGCGGCCGGGACGACCGATCCGATCGGTCACGGCCTGGCCCGCAAGCCGATCTTCGAGGGCGAGGCCACGAACCGGGTCATCCGCCTGGCCGAGGCCGCCGAGGCACCCGTCTACATCGTCCATCTCTCGGCACGCGACGCGCTCGAATCCGTCCGCGACGCGCGTGACCGCGGCCAGAAGGTCTTCGCCGAGACGTGTCCCCAATATCTGTTCCTCTCGCTCGACGACCTCGGTCACGGGTTCGATGGCGCGAAGTTCGTGTGCTCCCCTCCCCTGCGCACCAAGGACCACTGGGACGAGCTGTGGACCGGGCTGGTCAAGGACGACCTCCAGCTCGTCGCGACCGACCACTGCCCGTTCGACTTCCATGGCCAGAAGGAGCTCGGCGAGGGCGACTTCCGGAAGATCCCCAACGGCTTGCCGGGCGTCGAGGATCGGATCGATCTGCTCCACGACGGCGGTGTCGTGGCCGGCCGGATCAGCCGCGAACGCTGGGTCGACATCATCTCGACTGCACCGGCAAAGCTGTTCGGGATGTACCCGCGCAAGGGCGCGATCGCGGTCGGCTCGGACGCCGACCTGGTCGTCTACGACCCGGCCCGCACGCGGACGATCTCGGCGGGGACGCACCACATGGACGTGGACTACTCGTGCTACGAGGGCCGGACGGTCCAGGGTGCCAGCGACGTCGTGCTGTCACGCGGCTCGGTCATCGTCCGGGATGGCACCTTCACGGGCCGCAAGGGTGCCGGCCGGTTCATCAAGCGCAGCCCGGCCGACTACGCCCGGATCGCCTGACCGCCGGCCTCGCCGCTCGGACGCGAACGACGCGGCGGCCCGGATGGGTCTCGATCCGCCGTCAGGCCAGGCGGCTGGCCACCTGCCGGGCGGTGTCGTGCGCCTGGGGATGACCGGTCACGACCTCGAGGAAGGCCGCGCGTCCGACCATCAGCATGACCGATGACGCCCCCGAGCTGACGGTGGCCGTCCTTGCCACGTCGCGGAGCAGCGCGATCTCGCCGACGCCGGCACCACGATCCGACAGGACGCGCAGGAGCGCGCCGCCCTGCGTGATCCGGAGCTCTCCGGATTCGAGGACGTAGTACGCGTCGCCGACGTCGCCTTCGCGGATGACGACCTCTCCGGGCTCGAAGGTCATCCAGCGCGTCTGGCGCGCGAGCCATTCGAGCTGCGGCGGCGGCAACGGCGCGAAGATCTCGACCGCCCGGAGCAGGTCGAGCGCCCGGCGTGGCACGAGCGCCTGCCGGTCCATCGCCCGCAACCCCAGCCACGACAGGGCGATCCCCGCCGGCAGCAGAAGTCCGATCACGACCAGGGCTCCTTCGACCCCCACGACGAGGACGATCAGCGGCGCCAGGATCGACCCGACCGCGAGGCCGGCCAGCCCCATTCCCTCCAGCGCACCGAACACGCGAGCCAGGACCCGATCGGGAGTGACCCGCTGCAGGATGGTCCGGCCGAGGACGTCGCAGGCGGCGAGGCCGATCCCGGCGGCAACGACCAGGAGCGCTGCCCAGGCGGGGCCGACGGCGGACAGCGAGACCAGCCCGATGCCGGAGGTCGCGGCGGCCAGGGCGAGGACCGGCGCCAGCCGCTGCCGGCCGACGAGCGTGAAGGTGGCGGCGCCCCCGGCGATCACCCCCAGTCCGAGTGCCGCGTTCAGCAGCGCCGCGCCCGAGGGCCCGACATCGAAGACCTCGAGGGCGAGCAGGACGAACAGGACGTCAAGGGCGCCGATGACGACCATCCGCAGCGACAGGATCACGACGACGAGTCGGGTGTCGCCATGACGGGAGACGATCCGGAGTCCCTCGAGAAGCCCGTGGTCCGGCGGCTCGGCATCGTCGGGACCGGCAGGGATGGCGACGACCGAGGCGGGACGCGGGAGCCGGACGACGAGCGCGGCCGCGAGGATGCATCCTGCCGTCGCGGCGCCGAACACGGCGGCCGGGTTCGCGACCGCGAGGATCGCGGCGGCCAGGAGCGGCCCGACCAGGAGACCGACGCCCTCGACCGTCCCCGACAGGCCGTTCGCGGCGGTCAGCTCCTCGGGTGTCCGAGCCAGGCTTGGCAGGAGAGCGGCCTGTGTCGGACGGATGACCGACACCGAGGCCGAGGCGCAGGCGGCCGCGGCGACCACGAGCACGGGCGGGATGTCGGCCGCCATCGCCACCCACGTCGCGCCGAACGTGACCGCCATCACGACGTAGCCGCCGAGCAGGACCCGGTCGCGGGGCCATCGGTCGCCGAGACCCGCCGAGACCGGCGCCACGAGGGCGGCCGGAACGAGCTGGACGACGGCGACCAGGCCGACGCTGGTCGGGCCGATCGCGGCGTAGGCGAACAGGAGGATCGCCACCCACGTGCCGTACTCGACCGCGTTGAAGATCAGGAACGCCAGCTCGATCCGCCGCAGTGCCGGGCTGCGCAGGACGGCGCGAACCACGCGAGCGGTGACCGCCAGCTGCGGCCGAACCTGGCCGGACGTGGTCAGTCGCCCGTGCAGGTGGTCGGCATCGCGCCAGTCTACTGAGCGCGCCCCCTAGTGAGCGCGCCCGGCCGATCGCGCCGCTGACCGTCACCGCCGGGCAATCGCGCCGCTGACCGCCGGGCATGCGAACGCGGGCGCACCCGAAGATGCGCCCGCGTGATGGAACGGGAACTCAGGCGGTCGCGGTCGACCGGCGCGAGAAGATCCGGATACCCGCCAGGATCACGGCCTCGATGAGCGTCCACGCGATCAGCGCGACGATCGCGGCGATGTCGAGGACCGACCCCTGGTCGGCGGTGACCCGGTTCATCGAGAACATGCCGATGAACGGCTCGACGAACGGCTGGGTGATGCTGAACACGAAGTGAACGACGTCGTTGCCGGGATTGGCAACGAGCAGGAGCAGGATGATCCGCAGGATCAGGAGGACCTGCAGGATCCCGAACACGAAAGTCACGATGCGCGACGCGAGCGTCGCGCCGCCCGGACCCGGAGCGACGTATTCGCTGTCCGTCGTCCGAACGGTGCTGACCGCGGGGGCCGGCGCGCCATAGGCGTCGACCGACGCGGGGACTCGCGTCTCGCGAGTGGTGGTGCGCTGGTAATCGGTCATCAGGTGGGTGCCTCCTGGGTTATGGAACCCAAGGTTGGCCCTGTCTGCATGACCGACGGATGCGATGACCGCGTGCGTTCGCTTGCAACCGCGTGTCACGTCGTGCGTGCCCGGCGGTCACACAGTCAACGCGTGCGCGGGAACCCGAGATCGATCTTGCTGGTGCCCGGATCGGGCCAGCGCGAGGTGACGATCTTGGCCCGCGTGTAGAACTGGACGCCCTCGGGACCGTACATGTGCAGGTCGCCGAAGAGGGAGTTCTTCCAGCCACCGAAGCTGTAGTAGGCGACCGGCACAGGGATCGGCACGTTGATCCCGACCATCCCGGCGTTCACCTCGAACTGGAACTGGCGGGCGGCTCCGCCGTCGCGCGTGAAGATCGCCGTTCCGTTGCCGTACGGGTTGTCGTTGACCAGCCCGACAGCTTCCTCGTACGTGTTCACGCGCATGACCGTCAGGACCGGTCCGAAGATCTCGTCGCGGTAGGCGTCCATCGCGGGCGTCACATGGTCGATCAGCGAGACCCCGAGGAAGAACCCGTCGGACTCGTCATAGAGCGGATGCTCGCGGCCGTCGGTCACGACGGTGGCACCCTGGGCCGCACCGCTGTCCAGATAGGACGCGACCTTGTCGCGGTGCTGCTTCGTCACCAGTGGGCCCATCTCGGACGATGGGTCGCTGCCCGGCCCGACCGTGATCCGGGGGAGGCGCGCCTTGATCGCCTCGACCAGCGGATCGGCGACGTCGCCGACCGCGACGATGGTGGCGATCGCCATGCAGCGCTCGCCGGCCGAGCCGTAGCCCGCCGAGACGGCTGCGTCGGCAGCCATCTCGATATCGGCGTCTGGCAGGACGATCATGTGGTTCTTGGCGCCGCCGAGCGCCTGCACACGCTTGCCCGCCTTCGTCCCGGTCTCGTAGATGTAGCGCGCGATCGGCGTCGAGCCGACGAACGACACGGCCTCGATGTCCGGGTGCGCGAGGATCGCGTCGACCGCGACCTTGTCACCGTGGACGACGTTGAAGACTCCGTCCGGGACCCCCGCCTCGGCGAGCAGCGTGGCGAGGTAGTTGGCAGCCGAGGGGTCCTTCTCCGACGGCTTGAGCACGAACGTGTTGCCCGCCGCGATGGCTGTCGCGAACATCCACATCGGCACCATCGCCGGGAAGTTGAACGGCGTGATCCCGGCCACGACGCCGAGCGGCTGGCGGATCTGGTAGACGTCGACCCCGCCCGAGACCTGTTCGGAGAAGCCGCCCTTCAGGAGGCTCGGGATGCCGCACGCGAACTCGAGGTTCTCGAGACCGCGGGCGATCTCACCGAGCGCATCCGACGGGACCTTGCCGTGCTCGGCGGTCAGGTGCGCGGCCAGCTCCTTGCGGTGGGTCTCGACCAGGTTCCGGATCCGGAACATGACCTCGGTCCGCTTCGAGATCGAGGTGGCGCGCCATGCCGGGAATGCTGCCGTCGCGGCAGCGACAGCGGCGCCGACCTCGTCTGCGGTTGCGAAGTCGACGTAGCGCGCGATCTGACCCGTGGCGGGGTCGTAGACCGGGCCTTCACGCCCCGAGGTCCCGGCGACCAGCTTGCCACCGATCCAGTGGCTGACCCGGCCCGGTGCCTGCGTCTCTGCTGTGGCGCTGCCTGGTTCTGCGACCTGTGTCATCGGGATCGACCTCTGCGTGGGAACGTCCACGATACTCGCTCGTCCCAAGGGGCGACATCGCACCGCTGCTCAGAACCGGGCGCGGGTCTCCGGATCCGGCCACGCCACATCGACCGATCCGGACGGCGAACCCGGAGCGGACTCGGGCGCGCCATGGGAACCGCGGACCGTGAGGTAGACGAGCGCGACGAGGCAGCCGATCGCGATCCCGACCGCGATCAGCCCGGCGGTGGGCAGCCCGGCGGCGTCGACCGGATCACGCCACGTGGTCGAGACGATCGCGCGCGCGATCGCCCACAGGCCGACGGCGGTGAAGAACACGCGCCCGTCACGACCGCGAAATGCCCCGGCCATCAGCGCCAGCGTCAACACCGTCAGGATCGCCAGCGTCGCGATGCCCTCGTAGGCCTGCGATGGCAGCGACGGCAGGGCGGGAACGAGCGAGCCCCACGGGCCCGGCCCGAGATAGGCCGTCGCCCAGTCTCCCAGGTTGGGCAGCCCTTGGCCCGATCCGGTCAGCACCATCGTCAGCTTCCCGGCACCGAGCGCGAAGAGGACCGGGGCGGCGGCCACGTGCAGCCACCTGCCGATCGGTGCCCCGAGGAGGCTCGCCACGGAGCACCCGGTCAGGAAGCCCCCGACCACTGCCAGTCCGAGGTCCAACCCGCCGATCGACGGGTCGAGGAGCTGCCCCGGCGCGGACCCGTAGAACCCGGCATGGACGAGGAAGTAGCCGATCCGCCCACCGATCACCGCGCCCGGGACGATCCCAACCGCGACGAGGACCACATCGTCGGGTCGAAGCCCGCCGGCCCGGGCCAGGACCCCGGCCGCGATGAGCGCGGCGGCGATGACGACCACCAGGGCGATCGCTCCCCACCGGAGCGTCAGATCGCCGAACAGATGGGCGAGCGGGTCGAACTGGAAGGTCAGGACGGAGATCGGCACGTGGCGTGAGTGTATCGAAGCACGCGCCCCGACCCGGGCCGCTCGTCCGGTGTCGGCTTGCCGACATCGGTGATGTCGCCGCGCGGTTAACCCGATCGGGAGGCGCCGGACATCATCTCGACCAACGCGGATGGGCGCTGGGGGCGTCCGCTGCCGCCCAGAGGGCAGTCCGTGCCAGACGAGCCTGGGGGCTCCGATGGCGACGACCCGCGCGTCCGGCCCCATCGAGGAGGGGCCGGACGTCGCGACCTGGTGGAGCGGAGTTGACCGATGCCCAAGATCGGAACCAGCCCGACGGTCCGCCTCGAGGTGGATCTCCTTGGCCGCCTGGATGTGCGTTCCGCGACAGGGAGGCCCGTCCGCCTGCCTGGCCGCCACGCTCAGGCGCTCTTTGCCTTGCTCGTGCTGGCACGTCGGCCGCGCTCGCGTGAGGCGATCGCCGCCGACCTGTGGCCCGACGCCGACGGCGCGTCTGCGGGCTCGCTGCGCCAGGCCCTGTGGCTGGTCCGGCAGGGCCTCGCCGAGGCCGGCTTCCCGGCCGACAGCGTGCTCGACATCGAGGCGGACACGGTCGGCATCAGGATGGAGGCCCAGATCGAGCTCGACGTCACGGTCTTCGAGGACTGCCTGCTCGAGGTCGGTTGCGAGGCGGAGAGGGCGGTCGAGCTCTATCACGGAGACCTGCTCGAGGGTCTCGGTCACGATTGCTTCGCCGCCGAGCGCGAACGACTCTCCGACCGGTTCGAGGACGCACTGGCGATCGTCGCCGAACGGCGACTCGCTGGAGGCGACCCATCCGGCGCGCGTGCGGCCGCTGACCGTCTGCTCGAGCGGGACCCGCTGCGCGAGGAGGCGCATGCCGTCCTCATCGGTGTCCACGGGCTGATCGGGACGCGCTCGCAGGTCGTGCGCCAGTACCGGCGACTGACCGAGGTGCTCCAGCGCGAGCTCGGCGAGGCCCCGCTCCCCGACACCGAGGCGATCTACCGCCAGGCGATCGACCGCACGATGCGCCGAGCCCTGGAACGCGCAGCCATCCTCGACGCCGACCGGCTGCCGCTGCTGCTCGCCGTCGGGAGCTGACCCGTCGGGTACGATCGCCCGACCATGCTCACCCGTCTCGCGATGCTGGCCGCGGTCTTCGTCGTCGTTGGCTGCTCCGCCGGCTCGGCGCCGAGTCGCGATATCTCGTCGTTGGCACCGGCCAGCGACCGGCCGTCGCCCGGTGCCGGCGGCGCGTCCGTATCGCCTGGGCCGCTGAACCTCCCCCAGTCGCTGATCGACCCGGTCATCGCCGATGTCGCCAAGACGGCGGGCGTCCCGGTCAGCGAGGTCGTCATCATCTCGGCGGAGCCCGTGGTGTGGCCCGATGGCTCGCTCGGCTGCCCGCAGCCGGGGGTGGCCTACACCCAGATCGTCGTCGAAAACGGCTACAAGATCGTCGCCACGGCAGGGGGCCAGACCTTCGACTACCGCGGGTCCGGCTCCACGTTCCGGCGCTGCACGAACGTCGGCAGCTGACCGACGATCAGTCCAGCTTCGCGACCAGCTCGCGGACGGCGGCCGCCGACGCCTCGAAGGCGGCCTGCTCGTCGGTCGTCAGCTCGATCGTGAAGATGCGTTCCATCCCGCCCGCGCCGAGCACGACCGGTACGCCCACGAACAACCCGTCGATCCCGAATTCGCCCTGAAGCTGGACTGCGCAGGGCAGGACACGCTTTCGATCGAGCAGGATCGCCTCGACCATCTCGAAGGTGGCCGCGGCCGGGGCGTAGAACGCGGACCCGGTCTTGAGCAGGGCGACGATCTCCGCGCCACCGTTCGCGGTCCGTTCCTCGAGCGCCTGGACGCGCGCCGGGGAGAGCAGCTCGGTGATCGGCACGCCGGCGACGGTCGAATACCGAGACAGCGGGACCATCGTGTCGCCGTGACCGCCCAGGACGAAAGCGTGGGTGTCCTCGACCGAGACGCCAAGCTCCTCGGCGATGAACGTCCGGAACCGGGCCGAGTCGAGCACGCCCGCCATCCCGAGCACACGCTCGCGCGGGAACCCGGAGGCACGCATCGCCACGTGGCACATCGCGTCGAGCGGGTTGGTGACGATGATCAGGATCGCATCGGGCGAATGGACGACCGCCGACTCGACGACCGCGCGCACGATCCCGGCGTTCGTCGCCATCAGCTCGTCGCGGCTCATCCCGGGCTTGCGCGCGATCCCGGACGTGACGACGATGATGTCCGAGCCTGCGGTGTCGCCGTAGTCGTTCGTGCCGGTGATCCGCGCGTCGTGCCCGACGACCGGGGCGGCTTCGGCCAGGTCGAGACCCTTGCCCTGTGGCAGCCCGTCGACGATGTCGACCAGGACCACGTCGGCGAGGCCGGCTTCGGCGATCCGCTGCGCGGTCGTCGCGCCGACATTCCCGGCGCCGATGACGGAGACCTTGTTGCGGGCCATGCGGGATGAAGCTCCTTTCGCGTCGGCGGGTTCAGCCGGCTGCAGCGCCACCGGCGAGGGTCGGGTCGGCGCCATCCTCGTAGGTGGCGTAGTTCTCCTGGAACATCCGCTTCAGCTTCGCGGCCGTCGCATCGTAGGCGACGGGATCCGCCCAGGTGGCGCGCGGGTCGAGGAACGCGTCCGGCACGTCCGGACAGCTGGTCGGGACCTCGACACCGAAGTTCGGGTCGGTCCGGGTCGGGACACCGTCGAGGGCGCCGCCGATGGCTGCTCGGACCATGGCGCGGGTGTGGGCGATGTTCATCCGCTCCCCGACACCGACCGGACCCGCCCGTCCAGCCCGTGTTGACCAGCCAGACCGGGACGTCGTCGCGCTCCAGGCGGTCGACCAGCATCGCCGCGTACTCGCGTGGGTGGCGGGGCAGGAACGGGGCGCCGAAGCAGGCGGAGAAGGTCGCGGTCGGCTCCATCACGCCGATCTCCGTCCCGGCGAGCTTGGCGGTGTAGCCGCTGATGAAATGGTAGGCCGCCTGTTCGCGGGTCAGCTTCGAGATCGGAGGCAGGACACCGAAGGCGTCGGCGGTGAGGAAGATGACCGTCCGCGGCGTTCCCGCGATGCCGGTCTCGTCGGCGTTGCCGATGAAGTCCAGCGGGTAGGCGCCGCGGGTGTTCTCGGTGAAGCGCTCCGAGTCCAGGTCGAGCGTGCGGGTGGCCGGGTCGAGGTCGACGTTCTCGAGGATCGTCCCGAAGCGACGCGTCGTCGCGAAGATGTCGGGCTCGTACATCGGTGACAGGCGGATCGTCTTGGCGTAGCAGCCGCCTTCGAAGTTGAAGGTGAGGCCATCGCCCCAGCCGTGCTCGTCATCGCCGATCAGGCTGCGCAGCGGATCGGCGGAGAGCGTCGTCTTGCCCGTTCCCGACAGCCCGAAGAAGATCGCGGGGTCGCCGTCGGGGCCGATGTTGATCGACGAATGCATCGGCAGCACGCCTTCGTCGGGCATCAGGTAGTTCATGACCGTGAAGGCGCTCTTCTTGATCTCGCCGGCGTACTCGGTGCCGACGATGATCACCTCCATCCGCTCGAGGTGGACGAGGATCGCGGTCCCGGTCCGAGTGCCCTCGGTCTTGGGATCCGCCTGGAACGACGGGACGCAGATGATCGTGAAGTTCGGCGCGAAGCCGGCCAGCTGCCCCGGCTTCGGTCGCCGGAAGAGGTTCCGGGCGAAGATGGCGGCCCAGGCCGTCTCGGTGTAGACACGGAGCGAGCGGCGATGCGCCTCGGCGGCGCCGATGAACAGGTCCTGGCTGTAGAGGTCGCGCTCCTCGCAATAGGCCACAAGGCGAGCCCGAAGCCGCTCGTAGTGGAGCTCGGAGATCGGGTGGTTGACCGCGCCCCACCAGATCTTCGCCTCGCTCGACGGCTCGACGACGATGAACTTGTCCTTGGGCGATCGACCGGTGTGCTTGCCCGTCCGGACCACGAGCGGACCGTCGGCCGCGATCAGCCCTTCCCCGTGACGGATCGCATCCTCGTACAGCTCGGCCACCGACAGGTTGGCCCGGACGGTCCGTCCGAGTGCATGGCGGGTCCTTGGCGCGGTCGTGGCCATCGGCGGTTCGCTCCCGGTGCGCAGGCGATCACAATCGATCGACCGGCCGCGCGTGATGCGTCCCCCGAAGGGTCGCAGGAGTCGGCTTCCGCAGTCGTAGTTGAGCGGATGCTAGCACGTTGCGGGACGGTTGCGGGCGCGGACCATTTCGCAATGTTGCGGCCCGGCCCCGACCCGGCTACCATCCGCGCACAACCGAAGAGCTCTTATCAAGAGTGGCAGAGGGACCGGCCCGATGAAGCCACGACAACCTACCGACGAATCGGCAAGGTGCCAAGTCCGGGCAGGTCCTCCTGCACGATAAGGGAATCTCCCTTCGGAGTCCCCCTTTTCAGGCCAGCGGTCGCCCGTACCCCGGTCCCGAGGCACTCCCCAGCCCCGGAGCATGACCCATGGCCATCGAGACCCCACCCGCACCCATCTCGCACACCGGCCAGCGCATCCTCGGCATGCGCTGTCGGAACTGTGGCGGCCAACAGCCGATCGGCCTCGAATACGTCTGTCCGGCCTGCTTCGGACCGCTCGAGGTCGCCTATGACTACACGGTCATCGGCGCGTCACTCACGCGCGACACGATCAGCGCACGCGCGCCCGGCATCTGGCGCTACGCCGAGCTCCTCCCGGTCGATGCGCCACCGGCGCGCGGTCTTCCCGTCGGATCCACGCCACTCCTCACCGCCGACCGGCTCGCACCGACGCTCGGGCTCGACCGGCTGTGGATCAAGGACGACACCCGCAATCCCTCGCTCTCGTTCAAGGACCGGGCCGTGGCCGTGGCGGCCGCGCGGGCCGTCGAGTTCGGCGTGGAGGCACTGGCCTGCGCCTCGACGGGCAACCTGGCCGGGGCGACGGCCGCCGCCGCGGCGGCCCTGGGGTTGCCGGCCTACGTCTTCATCCCGGCCGACCTGGAGCCGGCCAAGGTCGACCACGCGCTGGCCTACGGCGCGACCGTCGTGCCGATCGCAGGAACCTATGACGACGTCAATCGGCTCTGTCTCGAGGTCGCCGATGAGACCGGCTGGGGGTTCGTCAACATCAACCTCCGCCCGTTCTACGCCGAGGGGTCCAAGACGCTCGCCTACGAGATCGCCGAATCACTCGGCTGGCGGTCGCCGGACGTGGTCGTCGCTCCGGTCGCATCCGGGGCGATGTTCACCCGGGTCGCCCGCGGGTTCGAGGAGCTGGCCGACCTGGGCCTGATCGAGCGACGGCCGATCCGGTTCGTCGGTGGGCAGGCTGCCGGTTGCGCGCCCGTCGCGACAGCGTGGGCCGCCGGGACCGATGTCATCGAGCCGGTCCGGACGCCCGACACGATCGTGCGCTCGCTGGCAATCGGCAACCCGGCCGACGGCCGGTACGTCGTCGAGCTGGTGAACGAGACCCATGGCTCGGTCGAGGCGATCGAGGACGAGGTCACGGCGGCGGCGATCCGCGACGTGGCGAGGCTCGAGGGGATCTACCCGGAGACGGCCGGGGGCGTGACACTCGCCGCCGCCGCGGCCGCACGCCGTCGTGGCGTCATCAGGCCCGGCGACGAGGTGGTGGCCCTATTGACCGGCAACGGCCTCAAGACCCCGGACGCGCGGACGCTGGGGCACGGCGACGGCACCGCCAGACCCGGTCAGCCCGGCCTGGCGCCGGCGCTCCGGCCGAGTCTGGCCGCTTTCGAGCGATGGCTCGGGGGCGACGCGTGAGCACGGTCCGCATCCCGCCGACCCTGCGTGTCGCGACGGGCGGCGCGAAGTCGGTCGAGGTGCCCGCGGGCACGGTCCGCCAGGTCGTGACCGAGCTCGTCGCGCTGCACCCGGGGCTCGAGTCACAGCTCCTCGCCCCGGACGGCGATCTCAACCGCTTCGTCAACGCCTTCCTCAACGACACAGACGTTCGCCACCTCGACGATCTCGACACCTCGGTCGGCGAGGGCGACACGCTGGTCCTCCTCCCCGCAATGGCCGGCGGTTGATGGCCGGCCGCTGAACGGGGGCGCGCCGCGATTCTCGGTAGTTCGGCGCGGTCTCAGGCCTCGTCGAGGGCGCGGGCGAGATCGGTGACCAGGTCGCCCGCGTCCTCGATGCCGACCGACAGGCGGACGAGGGCGGCGGAGACCTCGAGCGGCGAGCCGGCGACCGACATGTGGGTCATCGCCGCCGGAAGCTCGATCAGCGATTCGACGCCGCCCAGCGACTCGGCCAGGGTGAACAGCCGCGTCCCCTCGGCGATCGCGATCGCGCGTTCTGCCGCGGTCCGGCCGTGGCGACCACCGTCGGTCGGCACGAACGAGACCATCCCGCCCATCGCGGGGTAATGGACCTCGGCGACGTCGGGTCGCCCGTCGAGGTAGTCGGCGACGATCACCGCGTTGGCGCCGTGTCGTTCCATCCGCAGGTGGAGCGTCCGCAGGCCGCGCAGGACCAGGAAGCAGTCGAGCGGGCCCGGGACGGCGCCCATCGCGTTCTGGAGGAAGCGCAGGCGCTCGGCGATGGCGGCGTCCGAGGTGACTGCCACGCCCAGGATCGTGTCCGAGTGGCCGGCGAGGTACTTCGTCGCGGAGTGGAACACGATGTCCGCCCCGTGGCGGAGCGGCCGCTGGAGCGCCGGCGACGCGAACGTGTTGTCGACGACGACCAGTGGCCGCCGGCCGCCCTCGGCAGCACGCCGGGCAACGGTCGCCACGGTCGCCGCGATGTCGATCACCTTGAGGTGCGGGTTCGAGGGCGTCTCGAACCAGACCAGCCGGGTCCGTTCGGTGAGCGCCTCCCAGAGCGCGTCCTGTCCGCTCGCCAGGTCGACGTAGCGGGCGTCGACCCCGGCGCCCCGCCGGACCCGCTCGAGGTAGCGGTACGTGCCGCCGTACACGTCGTCACCGACCACGATCTCGTCGCCCGGCGCCGCCAGCTCGGCGATCGCCGCGGTCGTCGCGGACCCCGACGCGAACGCGATCCCGTGCTCTCCGCCCTCGAGAGCGGCGACCGCCCGTTCGAGCCGCTCGCGGGTCGGGTTCTGCGACCGGGCGTACTCGTAGCCGCGACGCGGGACTCCCACGCCGTCCTGCGCGTATGTCGAGGTCTGGTAGATCGGCGGTGAGACGGCGCCGGTCAGCTCGTCGGGTTCGGCGCCGGCGTGGACGGCCAGCGTGTCGAACGCGAACACGGTGGGGTCATCGCCGCTCGGATCGGGCATCGGGGCCATGGTAGCGGGCCGTCAGCCCGCGGGCGGCCAGCCATCGAGATGGAAGACGAGCTCCTCGCCGTCGATGTCGTCGATCTGGACACCGACCTGCCGGAAGCCGAGCCCTCGGACGATCGCGAGCGACGGGACGTTGTCGGGGGAGACCGACGCGCGGAAGAGATCCACGCCCTGGTCGTGCGCCCAATCGAACATGGCGTGGACGACCTCGGTCGCGACACCCTGGCGGCGGTACTCCGGCTGGACCTTGTAGCCGATCTCGACGCGGCCCTCGGCATCCGGCGGCGCGTGGAACCCGGCCGATCCGATCGTCCGGCGCGTGCCGTCGGGCTCGGTCAGCACGATCGCCCGGCCGAGCCATGGCTGTGCTGCGGGATCCTCGGTCAGGTCGGCGATCCGGTACTGGAGGAAGTTGTCGAGATCGTCGGGGAACGTCTCCGGGACGAGCGTCCCGATCTCGGCCTCGGCCGCGGCGAGGTCGCGGTCGACCAGCAGCTGCATGAAGCGGAGCGACATCGAGACCAGCTCGAAGCGCGGCGTCAGGATCGGCGGGATCATCGTCGTCTCAGCCACGACGGCTCGGCCGGTGGGTCAGGTATTCGAGGACGTCGAGCTTCGTCACGACGCCGACGGGACGGCCGGCCCGCGTCGCGATGACGGCAGATGCGTCGCCGGTGGTCAGCAGCGCGAACGCTTCGTCGAGGCTGGCCGCCAGGTCGACCAGCGGGAGCGGCCGGTCCATCACCTCGCCGACGGTCCGATCGACCGTCGACGGATCGCGGAAGGCCCGGTCGAGCAATCCCTTCTCGGTGATCGAGCCGACGATGCCCTCGATCGCGTCGCCATCGGGCTGCTCGGAGACCGGGAGCTGGCTGATCCCGAACTCCTGGAGGATCTCGATCGCCTGGCCGACGCGCTGGGTCGTTCGGGCCAGCACGACATCCGGGCGCTGACCGGCGTGACGGCGATCGTCGAGCAGGTCACCGACGAGGACGACGGCTCCGGTCGTGGCCAGGAGCCCGTTCACGCGCATCCATTCGTCGTTGTAGATCTTCGACAGGTAGCTCCGGCCGCTGTCGGGCAGGAGCACGACGACGACCGCCGCGGCGCCGCCATCGGTCGCGGCCAGGTCGCGGACGACCTCGCGCGCGGCGACCATCGCGGTCCCGCACGAGCCGCCCGACAGGATCCCCTCCTCACGGGTCAGCCGGCGCGCCATGGCGAACGCGTCGCGATCGCTGACCCGGACCCATCGGTCGACGACGGTCGGGTCGTAGGTGCCAGGGAGGAAGTCCTCCCCGACCCCCTCGGTCAGGTACGGGTGCGCGACATCACCGGACAGGACGCTCCCCTCCGGGTCGGCGCCGATCACCTGGATCGACGGGTTCCTGGCCTTGAGCACCCGGGCCGCGCCCGTGATCGTGCCACCGGTCCCGACGCTCGCCACGAAATGGGTGATCCGGCCATCTGTGCCGTCCCACAGCTCGGGACCGGTCGTCCGCTCGTGGGCGTTCGGGTTCTCCTGGTTCCAGTACTGGTCGGGCTTGAACGCACCCGGGATGTCGCGGGCCAGCCGGGTGGCCACCGAGTAGTAGCTCTCCGGCGATTCGGGAGCGACGTTGGTCGGGCACAGGACGACCTCCGCGCCGTACGCCCGCAGGAGCTGCTGCTTCTCCGACGACTGCTTGTCGGCCATCACGAAGATGCAGCGATAGCCCTTGAGCGCGGCCGCGATGGCCAGGCCGTGACCGGTGTTCCCCGAAGTCGGCTCGATGATCGTGCCGCCCGGCTGGAGGAGGCCTGCACGCTCGGCTGCCTCGATCATCGGCAGACCGATCCGGTCCTTGACCGACCCGCCCGGATTGAGCATCTCGAGCTTGGCCAGGAGGAGCGGCTGTCGCTCTGCCGGACCGAGGTCGCGGGTCACCCGGCTGATCCGGACGAGCGGCGTGCCGCCGACCAGGTCGAGGATGGACTCCGCGTACTGCATCCGGGCGAGGATACCGTGCGCCGCGCCCGGCGGCCGCGTCAGCCCTCGCGGTCCAGACGGCCGCGTCTCAGCAGCAGCCAGGTCAATCGCTCGCGCAGTCGCCGCCGATGATCGGGTGGATCGACGGTCCACGGGTAGAGGGCCACGACCGCGGGTCCGAGGATGGCCGCCAGGGCATCGCTCATCCGGTGTGCCAGCGCAAGCTCCTCGCGCGTCCCCTCGGCCGGGAACGCGTCGTCGGGCGCCAGGCCGGCCAGGGCACGGGCCGAGGTGACCGGCAGGACCCGCGAGGCGAGCCGCCGGCCGAGATAGAGCTCCTCGGTCCCGGCGATCGCGAGCGGCACGATCGGCGCGTCGGTCCGCAGCGCGATCACGGCCCAGCCCGTCCGGAACGGTCCGATCCGGCCCGCCGGTCCACTGACGGTCCCCTCGGGCATCTGGGCGAAGACCGCGCCGTTGGCGATGACCGCCCGCGCCGACGCGACGTGCTGCTCGATCCCGATCCCGCCCCGCCAGACCGGGAGCAGGCCTCCGAGGCGATGGACAAGCCGCTCTCGCCAGCGTGTCGTGAAGGTAGACGGCCCGCTGCCGAGGAACCAGGTGCGCGGCTCGGTCGGGATGGCATGCATCACCACGAAGGGATCCATCCAGCCCCGGTGAGCCGCCGCGACGAGCAGGTAGCCGCCCCGCGGCAGGTTCTCCTGGCCGGAGGTCCGGATCCGGAAACGGAAGACGACGAACAGGAGGAAGCGGGCGACCAGGCGCAGCACCCGGTAGAGGATCGATGCCTTCGCCTCGGGCGGGCGGCCGAGCCAGGCAAGCCCTTCGACCGCGCCACCACGGCTGGCGGCGAGCGCCTCCGGCGAGATCCGGCCCGGCGGCGGTCGACGCCGGGGACCGGTCGGCCCTGGTTCGGGATCGGCCACGTCAGGCTGGGCCGGGACGATCCGTCTCCGGCTCCGGGGGGCGGGCGGTCGTCTCGACGCTCGGCTCTTCGGTCACGGTCTCGGCGTCGCCGTCGGACGATCGGTCGCGGTCGGCGATGTCGTCTTCGGCCGCGTCAGTCGCGTCCTCCTCGTCGGGCTCGTCGCCGTCCTGTTCCGTGTCGTCGCCCTCGTCGGCGTCGTCGATCACGTCGTCCTCGTACTCGTCTTCGTCGTCGTAGTCCTCGTCTTCCTCGGCGAGCGCCTCCTGCCGATCGAACGCGGCTTCCTCATCCGCGGTCAGCGGCCGCCCGATGGCGCCCCACGTCGCACCCCGGGGACGGCTCGCCGGCTCGTCGAGCGGGTGACCCGGGCGGTGACGCCAGAGCAGGATGAGCACGGCAGGGACGACGATCAGGACCGACACGATCTGGGCGACCGGCACGCCGAAGAACGTCCAGTTGTCGACGCGGAACGTCTCGAGCAGGAACCGGACGATCCCGTACCACACGAAGAAGAGGAGCAGCAGGTCGCCCGGGCGCAGTCGCTTGCGGAAATGGAACCCGATCCACACGAGCGCGATCAGGCCCAGGACGCCGGAGATCGATTCGTACAGGAAGAGCGGGTGGAAGAACTGGCCGAGCGTCGCCGTCGGATCGGATCCCTCCGGACAGGCGTAGGCCGCGACGCGATGGGCGCAGTCGATCGGGATCCCCCACGGCAGCTTCGTCGGCGGCCCGTACAGCTCCTGGTTGAAGAAGTTGCCCCAGCGGGCGATGGCCTGCATCGTGAACAGCCCGGGCGCCACGATGTCGGCCCAGCGCAGGAAAGGGACCTTCTTGTAGCGGGCATACAGGAACGCCGCGACGGTCCCGAACAGGATCCCGCCATAGACCCCCAGGCCCGAGTAGGGCGGCAGGAAGATCTTGATCAGGTCGTCCTTGTAGAGGACCCACTGGTCGATGACGTGGTACAGCCGCCCACCGACGAGCGCCGCGACCGCGACGATGATGATCCCGTTGCCGAGGATGTCGGGGTCCTCGCCGGCTCGCCGCGCCAGCCAGACCATGACGACATAGGCGGCCGCCAGACCGAGCGCATAACCGATCCCGTACCAGTAGACGGGGAGCGGACCGAGCTGGATCGCGATCGGGTTCGGGGTGAAGTCGAGCATCCGCGGAAGTGTAACGGCGCCGCTCCCTATACTTCCCGCGGGTGAATGCCGAGTTCAACGTCTGGCTGCTCATCGTCGGGCTCGTCCTTGGAGCCGGGCTGGTCTGGCTTGTCGTGATGGATTCGCGACGGCGCGAGAGCGAGATCGACGCCGTGGAGCGCCCGCGCGAGGCGGCCTGGCTGTCCTCGGTGCTCCACGAGGACGGGTTCGAGGTCAGCCCCGAGGCCGCGGACCGTCTGCTGGTGCTCCACCGCGCCTACCTCGACGCGCCCCCGCCCGACGACGAAGACGGGGCGACCGGAGGGCCGATCGTGGACGCTGCGTCACCGACCGGATCGCCGCCCGACGAGCGAGCGGGCAGCCCGGGTTAGAGCGACCCGAGCAGGACCGGCTCGGATGTGACGGCGTCGCCGCCGATCTTGACGAGGGAAACCCCGAACGTCGCCCCGCTCGCGAGCCCGGAGACCGCGTCCGTCTCCCCGGCCCAATACGCCAGGTCCTGGCTGAAGAACATCTTCCCGACGCCGTGGCGGGTCCCGCCGATATCGACCCAGCAGCGGTATTCGAGGCCGGCGGTCGGTGGCGTCAGCCCCGTCGCGAGCCAGACCAGCTCGGTGGTCGACGGCGAGAAGGCGAGGCTGCCCGTGACCGACGGGCTCGAGACGCCGGCCAGGGCCACGTGCTGCTCGTCCGGCTGGGCGGTGACGGACAGGGCTGTCGTGCTGACCTCTTCGAGCGCGCTGATCGTCGACTCCTGGCCGTGGAGCTGTTCGTCGACGCGGTTGCCGACGATGAGCGACGTGCTCGCGATCGACAGGACGACGGCAGCGGCGATCGTCGCGACCCAGCCGAACGCGGGCGCGAGGCGACGACGGCGATCGATGCGCTCCGGCGCGTCGACAGGGACCGGGCGGAGCGTTGCCGGCGGCACGTCCTGAGTCTCCGGCTGCGGTGTGGGCGGGAGTGTCGCGCCGGCGGTCGCGGCAGCGCCGGCCGTCGCGGCGAGCGGACGCAGGACGCCTTCCGCGCGGATCGCCGCCAGGGTGCGGGTCTTGAGATCGGGCGATGGCATGTCGCGCACGGTCGCCCGGATCAGGGGCGCGGCCCGCTGGAGTCGCGCGAGCTCCTCGGTGCAGGACGGGCAGCCCGCGACGTGTGCGGCGACCGCCTGGGCCGTGAGCGTGTCGCCGGCCATGAGCCGGTCGAGCCCGCCCGGCTCCACGGCCGCCAGCTCCAGTTGTTCGCGCGTCGCGTCGTGATCCATCGTCTCCCTATCGTTCCTCGCCGGCCGGGACCGGGACATCGTCTGATCCGGCCGGCCCGAAATCCGCGCCAAGCCCGTCGCGGAGGCGCAACAGCGCCCGGCGTGTTCGGGTCTTGACCGTGCCGAGCGGCCAGCCCAGCCGATCGGCGATCTCCGCCTGTGACAGCTCTTCCTGGTAGGCCAGGAGGATGACGGTCCGTTCGACGTCCGGCATCCCGGCCAACGTCGAACGGATGGCTTCGCGCAGCCCCTCGGCGGCGAATGCCTCCTCCGGGCTGGCCGGCGCCCGGGCGCCGGCGATGACTTGGCCGCCCGACACCAGACGCTCGAGCGCCTGGGTCGGGTCCTCGTCCGTGGCCGCCGCGGACGAGAGGGCGATGAGTGACGGACGCCGACCGGCCGCCCGAAGCCGGTCGATCGCTCGGTTCCGGGCGATCGTGTGCAGCCACGCCGCGAGCGAGCCCGCTGCGGGGTTGAACGTCTCTGCCCGGTTCCACAAGGCCAGGAATGTCTCCTGCACGACCTCCTCGGCGGTCCCCCGATCTGATGTCAGCCGATACGCTGCGGCGAAGATCGCGGCACCGTACCGGTCATAGATGATCTCGAGCGCGGCCTCGGACCCCGCGGCCATCCGCTGGACGACCTCGGCGTCGTCGGTCGGCCCCGCTCGACCGTTCATCGTGCGATACGTCCCATCCCGACCATCGGTTTTCCCAGCCCTCCGGCAGGGCGATAGCCTACCCCGACCCGCTGATCGACCGCGTTCACCACGTCCCGGCCGCACTGTGCCGGATCGCGGGGAGCGTGCCGGCCGGGAGGTGGGCCTCGAGACAGGTGACACCCGCGGGTCCGACGACGGCATCGTGTGCCGTCCCGGCGGGCAACTCGAGCCGGTCGCCGGCGGCCAGCTCGATCGTGACGGATGCCGCCGGGAGCCCGAACCGGATCGACCCGCGTTCGACGGCGATGACCTTGTCGTAGGCGTGCTCGTGGGCGGCGATAGCGATCGCCCGGGCCGTTCGACCAGCTCGACGCATCGAGCCCGTCGGCGCGCAGCCGGTCGGAAGTGTCGCCCGGCATCCGGTCAGCCGGCTGTCGTGACGCCGATGAGCGAGCCGATCGCGTACGTCACGAGCGCCGCGGCCAGCCCGATGACGAGCTGGCGGACGCCCGAGAAGATGAGGCCGCGGCCGGTCAGCAGGCTGACCGCGGCACCGACGGTGAACAGGGCGATCAGGCTCAGGCCAAGGCTGACGAAGAGGACAGCCGGCCCGCCGCCGAACAGGTACGGGATGACCGGGATCGAGGCGCCGATCGCGAACGCGACGAACGATCCGGCCGCCGCGCCCCACGGCGAGCCGAGCTCGTCGGGGTCGAGCCCGAGCTCCTCGCGGACGAGCATGTCGAGGGCGGCCACGGGGTCACGGAAGATCCGATGGGCGATCCGGGCGGCCTCGTCGGCGGTGAAGCCCTTGGCCCGGTAGGACGCGGCCAGCTCGGCCTCCTCCTCCTCGGGCATCGCCTCCATCTCGGCCCGCTCGAGCGCGATCTGGCGCTCGAACAGCTCGCGCTGGCTCTGCATCGAGATGTACTCGCCGGCGGCCATGCTGAACGCCCCGGCGAGCAGGCCGGCGACCCCGGCAAGGAGGATGAATTTCGGGTTCCCGGACGCGGCACCGGCGACGCCCATCACCAGCGACAGGTTGCTGACGAGGCCGTCGCTGACACCGAAGATGACCGCCCGGAGCGTCCCCGATCGTCCGTGCGCCCGGTGCCAGTTCTCGCGCTCGACCGACCTCGGCCGCACTCCCCGCCCGCCGTGCGATGGCCACGCCGTCGCGAGACGGATCGCCCAGGTCGGTCGGCCGGTCGGCGGCCGTGAGCCGGTCCCAGATGATCGCGTGCTCGCGCTCGTCGGCGGCGATCGCGGCGAGCTCGGGCGAGGCGCCCTGGGCGTCGTAGGCCGCCTCCTCGTCGCCCTCGAGCGCCTTGACCAGCTCGGAGACCGCCGATGTGCCGAGCAGCCGGGCGGCCAGGATGATGAACCGGACGCGCATCCGCGGACCGCCGGCCGGCGGCACCTCGGCGCCGAGCTCGCGCAGCTTGGTGGCCCAGATCTCGGCGTGGCGTCGCTCGTTCCCGGCGATCCGGTTGAACGCCTCGGCGCGTCGCGGATCCTTCTCGATGCCGGCCAGCGCGTCGTACAGGACGATCGCGTCACGTTCCAGCTTCAGGTTGTCGAGACTGCTCTCGACGTCGATCGGGGACACCCGGCCATCGTAGGCCATCGCCCCCGCGTAGACTCGCCTGGCCATGCCGCACGACGATCCGACCGCCCCTCCGCTATCTCGACGCGACCGCCGTCGCTCGCGGCGATGCCCGATCTCGACGAGCGCCTGCGGCTCGCCGAACGGACGCTGACCGCGCTCGTCGCCGACGCCGAGCTGCCGCCCAAGATCGGTGTGCATCCGCGTCCCACGGGATCGTTCGCCCACGCGATGCCCGCCTATCTGCGCGGCGTGGACGCGTCGGGCGCCGACGACCTGCTCGGGATGAAGTGGGTGGCCGGGTTCGGCGCCAACAACGGCCTCGGACTGCCGGCGATCCACGCGGTCGTGATCCTCAACGACGCCGGGACCGGGATGCCCGATCGCGATCCTCGACGGCGGGCCGATCACCGCGTTGCGCACCGCCGCCGTGTCGGGGGTTGCCATCCGCCACTTCGCGCCGGCCGTGACCGGGCGCCCGGTCCGTGCCGCTCTGATCGGTGCCGGCGTCCAGGGACGAAGCCACCTGGCCGTGCTCGGCGCGACGCTGCCGGACGTGGCGCTGGCGCTCTTCGACCGGCACCCGGAACGGGTCGACGGCACTCGCCGACGCCGCACGGGCGACCGAGGGGATCGGTGCGGTCACGATCGCGCCGGACGCCCGGAGCGCCGTCCGGGACGCCGACGTGGTCGTCACCGCGGCGTCGTTCGGACCCGTCCGCCAGGTGATGACGACCGACTGGCTCGCCCCCGACGCGCTCGTGGTCCCGGTCGACTACGCCACCTACTGCGCGGCCGACGTGGCCCGGACGGCGGGGCTCTTCCTGGTCGACGATCGCGGCCAGTTCCTGGCCAACCGCGACGCCGGGGCGTTCGACGGCTATCCGGACCCGACCGCGACGATCGGCGAGGCGCTGCTCGATGGCTCGGCCCGGCCGGCCGCGTGGACGCGTCGTCGCCACCCACCTGGGTGTCGGGCTGGCGGACGTGGTGTTCGGCGCCGCGATCCTGGCTCGAGCGGAGGCGCTCGGTCTGGGCGTCGTCCTGGAGCGCTGACCGGGCGTGGCGGCTACCGGAGCCGCGGCGAGCCCGCTACGACCCGCTGCCGGACGTGAAATCCTTGAGGAACTGTCGTGCGAACGGCGAACGGACCTGGGCATCCGGGAAGACCGAGGCCGCCTCGTCCGTCTGCGAGATCCACTCCACGAGCATGCGGTTGACGATGATCGTCTGGATGTCGCGCGTGACGATCGCGCCCGCCACCTCGTAGGCGATCGTGGCGTTGGTCAGCGGGACCATCGGCTCGCGCTTCAGGACGCTGGTGACCGCGTCGGTCCCGGGCTGACGCGTGGATCCGGCCGAGGATCAGGTACGGCCCGATCGAGACCTGGAGCCGGTTCGTCTCGAGCGCGACGCGCTGCTTCTCGTTGCCGCGCGGACCGGTGGCCACGACCGCAAGCAGGTCGCTCCGCTCGACCGACAGGCTGTCGAGCGGGACCCGATGTCCGTCCGCCAGGCTCTCGCACTCGAGGTGGTGGACGCGGAACCGCTCCTGGCCGTTGAGGAAGTCGGTCAGCCGTTCACCGAACATGGTCATCTTGCCCGTGACCGTGCAGTCGCCGGCGAAACCCATGAAGTCGATCGGTTGCATGGCCGCGGCCACACGTAGTCGTCCAGCAGCGCTGACCGGTACGGAACGTTGGTACCAGTCGCGCGGGCTTACTCGTTGACCTCGAGCGGGCCGTCGGGGACCTCGATGAGGACCCGGTCGTCCTCGACGACCACCGGGTAGACGGCCAGCGGCAGCTCGGCCGGCGGATCGAGCGGCTCGCCGCTGTCGAGGTCGAAGCGCGACAGGTGCAGCGCGCAGGTCAGCGTGCCGGCCGTCAGGAAGCCCTTGTCGAGCTCGAAATACTCGTGGCTGCAGATCCCCTGGACGGCCGACAGATGGCCGTTGGTGTTGACCACGAGGACCTGGTCGGTGCCGTCGACCCAGGCCATCTTCATCGTGCCCTCGGGAACCTCGGCGACCCCGAGCAGGTCGATCCGTCTCACGCGGCGGCGGTCGCCCCGGCCCGCGTCGCCGGCGTCCCACTTGGCCTCGAGCAGGGCGCGCAGGCGATCCTGGGCATCGGCCAGCGGCACGCGCGCGACGACCGGCTCGAGGAAGCCGAGGACGATGAACTTGCGCGCCTCGTCGGGCGGGATCCCGCGGCTCTCGAGGTAGAACAGCTGGGTCTCGTCGATCGGCCCGACCGAGCTGGCGTGGGCCGCGCGGCGGCAATCCGGCTGGTCGATCTCGAGGCTCGGGATGGCGACCGAGCGGGTCGCCTTCGAGAGGTTCATCCCGAACTCGCCGAGGAAGCTGTCGGTCCCGACCGCGGACCGGTCGATCACGATCATGCCCTTCATGAACGAGCGGGCCCGGTCCAGGAGCGCGCCCTTCGACAGCAGGTTGCCGGTCGTGTCCCGGCCGATGTGACGGGTGTACGAGGTCAGGTCGAACAGCTGGTCGCTCGCCGCCGAAGACGATCTCGACCTGCTCGACCGAGCTGCGGTCGCCGGCCAGCCGGTTGTCGACGCGGCTGCGGACGAGCCGCGAGCCGAGCTGGGCGAGCGCCCAGTGGAGCGTCGCACCCTCGCCGATGACGCGCCGACCGGTGCTGGAACGCGACCGTCGTGGCGGGCAGCTCCTGGAGGCTCGAGACCTCGAGACGCGCGTCGCGGCCGAGATGGACCTCGAGCGTGCCGGCGATGAACGACTGGCCGGCGTGCGGGCTCGCTCGGGCCGCTCGCCACGAGCTCCTCGAGGACGGACGCCGCGGCGCCGTCGCCGAGCGCGATCACGGTCCGCGACAGCAGGGCGCGATCGGCGGCGCCGGCGCGCCAGCGGATGACGATCGGCCGGTCGAGCCGGACGCCGGCCGGGACGTCGAGGACGACGCCCTGCGATCCAGAGCGCCCGGGTCAGCTGGGCGAACTGGTCGTCGGCCGGGAGCGTCGCGCCGCCGTCGAGGAGCGCGCGGACGCGGTCCGGGGCGCGCGAGGCGAGGTCGGCGATGCTCGTCAGCTCGACGCCGGCGGCGGTCGCCTCGGGCGACAGGGCGGCCGCGACGAGGTCGCCCTCGTCGATCACGAGGAGGCCGTCGGTGCCGTCCGGCAGGTCAGCCTCGACCGGCGCGGTCCGCGGCGCGTGGACGAGCGTCGCGGTCTCGAGCGCGACGCCGCGCAGGTCGATGTACGTCGTGTACAGCAGGTTCGACTCGGCCGGGAGCGCCTCGAAGAGCTCGAACGCCGCCGGTCCGGTCGGCCGGCGAGCCAGTCCTCCGCGCCGGGGATCGCGCCGATCGCGTCGATGTCAGTCCGCGGCGACCGGGAGGGAGAAGTCGGTGAGGCCCTGGCGAACGGGCGCGCCGGCCCGGGGCGACCGTCATCCGAGCGACCCCTCCATCTCGAGCTTGACCAGGCGGTTGAACTCGATGGCGTACTCCATCGGCAGTTCCTTGGTGAAGACCTCGAGGAAGCCCTGGACGATCAGGTTGGTCGCCTCGTTCTCGGTCAGGCCGCGGCTCATCAGGTAGAAGACCTGGTCGGCGCTGACCTTGCCGACGGTCGCCTCGTGGGTCATCGACGTGTCGTCTTCCTGGATGTCGATGTACGGGTACGTGTCGCTCCGGCTGATGTCGTCGAGCATCAGCGCGTCGCAGCGGACGCTGGCGACGACGTTGGTGGCACCCGGCGAGACCTTGAGGTGGCCGCGATAGGTCGCCCGGCCGCCGTCCTTGCTGACCGACTTGCTGACGATCCGCGAGCGCGTGTTCGGCGCGAGGTGGATGGCCTTGGCGCCGGTGTCCTGGTGCTGGCCCTTGCCCGCGACCGCGACGCTGATGATGTCCGCCGTGGCGCCCTCGCCGCGCAGGTAGATGGCCGGGAACTTGACCGTCTTGCGCGAGCCGGTGTTGGCGTCGATCCACTCGACCGTCGAGTTCTCGTACGCGTGGGCGCGCTTGGTGACGAGGTTGTAGACGTCGTTCGACCAGTTCTGGATGGTCGTGTAGCGGACCTTGGAGCCCGGCAGCGCGACGACCTCGACGACCGCGACGTGGAGCGACTCGGTGGCGTAGATCGGCGCCGTGCAGCCCTCGATGTAGTGGACCTTGGCGCCCTCGTCGACGACGATCAGCGTCCGCTCGAACTGGCCCGTGTTCTCGCCGTTGATCCGGAAGTAGGCCTGCAGCGGGAGCGGGACCTCGACGCCCTTGGGCACGTAGACGAACGAGCCACCGGACCAGACGGCCGCGTTGAGCGCCGAGAACTTGTTGTCCTCGGCCGGCACGACCGTGCCGAAGTGCTTGCGGAAGATCTCCGGGTACTCGATGAGCGCCTGGTCGGTGCCCATGAACACGACACCGAGCTTGGTCAGCTCTTCCTTGACCGAGTGGTAGACGACCTCGCTGTCGTACTGCGCGCCGACGCCGGCCAGGAACTTGCGCTCCGCCTCGGGGATGCCGAGCTTCTCGAACGTCGCCTTGATCTGCTCCGGGACGTCGTCCCAGGACTTCTCCTCGCGCTCGGACGGCTTGCGGTAGTAGACGATCTTGTCGAAGTTGATCTTGTCGAGACCGTCGGTCCAGGTCGGGATCGGGCGCTTGAGGAAGTGCTCGTAGGCGCGCAGGCGGTACTGGAGCATCCAGTCCGGCTCGTTCTTGAACGCGCTGATCTCCTCGACCGTGGCGCGCGTCAGGCCGCGTTTCGTCTCGGCGAGGTAGGCGATGTCGTCGTGGAAGGCGAACTGTTCTCGCTGGTCGGTGACGATCTCGCGGGTCGCGGTCATCGGGTCTCCGGTCGTCGGTCGTGCGGCGCCTCGAGCGTCGCGGATGGGCCTGCTCAGCCACGTGACTAATTCCGAGTCAGATTATCGGGATTAACGGGCCACGCGTCAACGACGGGTCCTGGCGACCGTCGCGTCAGGCCTGAGCGGGGGTCGTCGAAGCGTGCTCGCGGGAGCGTCCCGCCGACCGCGTCGCCGCGGGCAGCGGTCCGGGTCGGGAGGCCGCCGCGGAGGGCGTGGTGTCCGATGCCCGGGTCGCGCGCCGATCGGTCACCCGGACGACCTGGTTTCGGCCATTGTCCTTGGCCCGATACAGGGCTTCGTCGGCCAGGCGCAACAGCGTCACCCGATCCACTCCGTGCTCCGGGGCGCTGGCGATGCCGATCGAGACCGTGATGTGGTCGGTGACGCCGGCTGACAGCGAGATGATCGTCGCCTCGATCCTGGCGCGGATCCGCTCCGCGATGGCCGGCACGATGCCATCGTCATCGCCGGGCAGCAGGACCGCGAATTCCTCGCCACCGTACCTGGCCGCGAGGTCGCCATCGCGCATGCACGCGCGCAGGACGACCGCGAACGCCCGGAGGGCCTCGTCGCCGGCCGGATGACCGTGGCGATCGTTGAACCGCTTGAAGTGGTCGATGTCGAGCATCAGCACCGAGACGGTCTGCGATCCGGTCCGCGCGGCGAGCGCGGCCTCGAGGGCCTCGTCGAATGCCCGGCTGTTGGCCAGGCCGGTCCGTGGATCGGTCGTGGCCTGCCCGTGGAGCGCGGCGAGCAACCGGCGGTTGCCGATGGCGAGGGCGGCGTGCTCGGTGATCCTGGCGATGTTCGAACGGCTCACCAGGGGGAGCGCACGCCGCTTGCGCCAGTAGAGATGGACGGCGCCGACCATCTCACCGCTCGCGAGCGGGATGCAGGCGAGGGTCCCGCTCGAGGCCGGATAGATCGGACAATGGACGCTCAGGTCATCGGCCAGGTCGTCGCTGACGAACATCGCCCCGCGCATCACGCCGGCGCACCGATCGAGCGCGCGCATCGGCAGGATCTCGGCGACCGCGTCACCGGTCGACGACTCCGGGACCGCCCGGTCCATGGACCGGTTCAGGATGTGGATGACCGAGGCGTCCGGCTTCACCAGGCGATCGAGGGCGACGAGGTTGGTGGCGGCGACCTCGCTGTCGTCGGACGCGAACGAGGTGACCTCCGTGAACCGGTTGAGGACGCTGGAGTCGTTGGCGTCCCGCTCGAGCGCGTGTCCGAAGCGGCGAACGACGATCAGGGCGATCCCGAAGGCAAGGATCAGGACGATGAACGCGAAAGCGGTCCCGACCATCGTGGTCGAGGCCACGCTCGACGCCTGACGACCGAGCTCGGCCGTGGCGCGGGCCATCGAACGGTCCACTCGGTCCAGGGCTGCGCCGACGGCGTCGTGGTCTCCCGCGGTGATCGTCGCGAATGCACCGAGCCGTGCCGCGTCCGAATTGGCGACCGCCGCGATCGCCGGCGCCGCGACCGTGTCCTGCCACTGGGTGCTCGCCGCGCGAACTGCTTCGAACGCGGCGGCGACCTCAGGCAGGCCGAGGGCCGCGACCCGGAGGTCGGGCGCCACCGCTGTCTCCGCCGCGACCGCGTCCTGGTACCGCTTCAGGGCGGCGCTGCTCCGGGACAGGACATAGTCGTCGAGGGCTGCTTCCTGGTCCTCGACGGCCCGGGCGATCCGGTCGTCGATGTCCCCGATGACGCTCAGGCGTGTCGTGACCGCATCGATCTCATCGCTCTGCGCCGAGGTCATCAGGAAGACCGCTCCGCCGACCACGAAGGACGACACGAACATCAGCGCGATCAGCAGGAGCACGCGGTTGTTCTTGGACAGGAGACGAGACATACGACGACGGTAGAGGGAGCGTGGCCGTCTGACGTTCCCTCAGTAGTCAGGTCCCCTCAGCATTGGTCATTTTGGCGAATGGCCTCCTGCCGCTGACTCGACTGTGCGACGCTGTCGCGCAATCAGCGGGAGGAAGCGTGGATTTCGAAGACGGCCTCGACCTCGCCGTTCACCTGTTCGAGGTGGCCGGAGTCGCGATCCTTGTGATCGGCGGTCTCATCAGCTTCGTCGTCTACGCCCGCGACCTTGCGAGCGGACGCGATCGAAAGTCGTCCTACACCGCCCTTCGCCACAACCTGGGCCGCACGATCCTGCTCGGACTCGAGGTCCTCATCGTGGCCGACATCATCCTGACCGTAGCCATCGACCAGACCCTCGAGAGCGCGGCGACGCTCGGGCTGATCGTGCTCGTCCGGACATTCCTGAGCTTCTCGCTCGATATCGAGATGGACGGCGTGGTGCCCTGGCGGCGGCGTGCATCGGAGAGCCCGCCCGGACCCTGATCCGGCAGGACGGACTGACAGGCTCGGATGGCACGGAGCCCGGACCGTCGCCGGTCCGGGCTCGAGGCGCTGGCTCCCGGCTCGACGCCGGGCTGTATCAGTTGCCGGACGGGGTGACCGCTTCGGCGTCCGTGGCGGCTTCCTTGATCGCGCCGGCCGTCGCGTCGTCGACGGTCACGGTCTTGACCTCCTGGGCGTCGGGCATCTTGGCCGTGACGGCAGGCACCTCGGCCGCGGTGACGAGAGCGAGGATCCCGGACGTACCCGGGGTGATGACGCCGGCGAGCTCGTGCTCGACATCGAGTCGGTGGCTGAGGTTGCGGGCCTTCCCCGCAGCGGCTCCGGCCGCGCCGAGAGCGACGGCCCCGGCGACGATCGTGGCGGGCAGGAAGACCGCCGCGACGACACCACCGACGATGCCCCACTTGAGGCCGGTCCGGGTGCTGTGGTCGGTCATCTTCTCGACGTGGAGGCGGCCGTCGTCATCGGCCTTGACCACGAGGACGCCGTCGATGTGCAGCGTGCCGTCAAGCTCCGAGATCAGCAGGTTGTCGTAGATCGCACGCGCCGCGGTCGTATCGGCGAAGCGGGCGACCACGAGGGCGTGATCGCCCTGGACCGCGATGGCTCCCTCGGCGAGGACCCCGTACTCGTCGGCCACGGCGCCGCTCACGACGACGACGTCGTCGGAACCGGTCGCCGGCGTGCTCTTCGTCTCTTCGGTCATGTCGGATCCTCCATTCCTGCTCCCCCGAGCAGGTCCCCGTGTTCGCGCGTCATCGATCGGTCGGGCGAGTGTGCCCATGGCGGCGATCGAGCGGCAGCGGAACCGGCATCGTACCAACCGGCTGAGTGGGCCGCACGTTTCGTCCGTTTCGGATGACCTCGGTCCGCCTATCCTTGACCGACAGTGAGGGCTGGACTGGCAGGGATCGACGGAGGCAAACGATGGTGAGCCGATTGATCGGCTTCTACGGGACGCAGCTGCGCGTCCTCTGGGAGTGGCGGGGCGGTCGCGTCGCGCTGCTGAAGCGGCTCCTGATCACGCTGATCGTGGCGACCGTCTCCTTCGCCGCGACGGCGTGGCTGCTGCCGCGAATGACCATCGACTCGCTCGCAAGCGCGGCCCTCGCGGTGATCCTCATCGCCCTGTTCAACGCGATCGTCCGACCCGTGGTCCTCGCGCTGGCGGCCCCCGTCTCCCTGATCCTGGTGGCGATCCTGGTCCTGGTCCTCCAGGTGGTGGCCTTCCTCGTGGTCGCGCAGCTGGCCCCCGGCGTCCACGTCGACAGCTTCGTGACCGCGCTGCTCGGCTCCTTCATCTTCGCGATCATCACCACGGTCCTCACCGCGATCCTCGGGGTCGACAGTGGCGGCTCGTACTACGGCCTGCTCGTCCAGCAGCTGCTGGTCAAGCGGTCGACGGGCCACTCCGACAAGCCGGGCCTGGTGATCATCCAGATCGACGGCCTCGCGCATCCCATCCTCGCCGGCCGGATGCGCGCGGGATCGGTCAACACCATGGCGGGCCTGGTCCGCGACGGAAGCCACAAGCTGTCGAAATGGGAGGCGATCCTGCCGTCGATGACCTCGGGCAGCCAGGCGGGGATCCTGCACGGCAACAACGACGGGATCCCGGCCTTCCGCTGGTACGAGCGAGACCGCCAGCACCTGATGGCATCGAGCAACCCCGTCGACGCCGAGCTGATCGTGTCCCGGATCTCGAACGGAGAAGGGCTGCTATCCAACAACGGGGCCAGCATCTGCAACCTGATGACGGGCGACGCCACGCGGTCGTACCTGACCACGGCCGCGATCAAGGCCGAGGGCGGCGGGATCGGCGACAGCCAGGCATTCCTCTCGTTCTTCTTCAGCCCGTCCGGCTATCTGCGCTCGTTCACGCTCTTCCTCGGTGAGTTCATCAAGGAGCTGACCCAGGCACGGCGCACCCGGCGGTCCGGGATCCGCCCGCAGATGCACCGTGGCATGAAGTACGCCGGGATGCGGGCGGCCAGCAACGTGCTGCTGCGCGACGTCAACACGTCGCTGATCATCGAGGAGATGTACCGCGGCACGAACGTCATCTATGCCGACTTCACCGACTACGACGAGCTTGCCCACCACTGCGGACCCGAGCGGGTCGAGTCATTCGAGGCGCTCGACGGCGTCGACCGGGCCATCGCCTCGCTGATCAAGGCGACCGACGAAGCGCCACGGCCGTACAAGTTCATCGTCCTGTCCGACCACGGCCAGAGCCTCGGCGAGACATTCCTGCAGCGCTACGGGGTCGGCCTCGGCGAGTTCGTGCGCAGCCTGATGAGCGGGCGCGCGACGCTGATCCAGACCAAGACCAAGGCTGAAGGCTCGGTCTTCGTCAACTCGTTCCTGTCGGAGATCACCAAGAGCAAGGGCGTCGGACCGTCGGTCGCGCGGGCCGCCTTCGCGAGCAAGACGACCGACGGCGTCGTCGACCTCGACGCGGACGACGAGCCGCCGGCGGCGGTCGCCGACGCCAGCACGATCGCGGTCGTCGGCTCGGGGAACCTCGGCCTCGTCTATTTCACGGGTCATGACCACCGGCTGACCGTCGAGGAGCTCGAGGCACTCCATCCGGGGCTCGTCGCGTCGGTCGCGGCGCACCCCGGGGTCGCGATGCTGATGGTCCGCTCGAAGGAGTTCGGCGCGGTCGTCTTCGGGCCGAAGGGGACGCGCTTCCTCGACGAGGACAAGGTGGAGGGCGAGGACCCGACGACCCTGTTCGGGCCGCACACGATCATGAGCCTCAAGCGCGAAGACGAAATGACCCACGCCCCCGACCTGCTGCTGCTCAGCCAGTACGACCCCGAGCTTGGCGAGGTGGCGGCGTTCGAGGAGCTGATCGGCTCGCATGGCGGGCTCGGCGGCCCCCAGACCGAGCCGTTCATCCTCCACCCGGTCGAGTGGCAGCTCGACGAGGAGGTCCCGCTCGGGGCGCCGGCCATCTATCGCAACATCCGACGCTGGCTGGAATCGGTCGGCATCCCGCTCGGGAAGCAGTCGTCATCGGGCTCCCCGGCGACCACCGCCGAGCCCCTCGCGGAACCGGTCGCGGCCGGCTGACCGGTCAGGCGACCGGGGGCCTCACGGGCTGACCGCCGCCCGGACGATGCAACGGAAGCCGATGTGGCCGGTCGAGGTCTCGACCGACTGGGCCTGCCGCGCTGCCGGCCGATAGCGCAGGCAATAGTTCGGGGCGCACAGGTGCGAGCCGCCCTTGACGACCATCCGCGGGAACTGCTCGCCGGGCTGACCGACGTTGAATGACGCGTCCGGCGAGGTGACCCGCGGATTGACGCGCGGCCCCGACGGCCCGCAGCAGGCGTGGATCGCGACCTCGGGGTGCGACGGGGCGTAGAAGTCCGTGGTCCACTCCCAGACGTTGCCGGCCATGTCGAACAGGCCGTAGCCGTTGGGCGGGAACGACTTGACCGGCGAGGTCCCGTCGTATCGGTCGGTCCGCAGGTTCTGCCACGGGAACTCGCCCTGCCAGGTGTTGGCCATCATCCGGCCCTTGGGCGCGAACTCGTCGCCCCAGGTGTAGACCGCGCCATCGAGGCCGCCGCGCGCCGCGCATTCCCACTCGGCCTCGGTCGGCAGCTCCTTGCCGGCCCACGCGGCGTAGGCAGTCGCGTCCTCGTAGGCGACATGGGTGACCGGATGACGATCGCGCCCCGACAGGTCGCTGCCGGGGCCTTCCGGATGCCGCCACTGGGCACCCGGGACCCAGTGCCACCAGTTCCGGTAGTCGTTCGAGATCGACCGGGCCGCTGGTCGGCCGGAAGACGAGCGAGCCCGGGACGAGCAGCTCCGGGTCGGCGTCGGGGTAGTCCGCGCGGTCGAGCGGCGCGTTCGGCCACCGTCACGTGGCCGGTCGCCTTCACGAACCGGCGGAACTCGCTGACGGTGACGACGTGCTCGTCCATCCAGAACCCGTCGACGGTCACGTCGTGGACCGGCCGTTCCTCGGGGTAGTGGGCGTCGGAGCCCATCCGGAAGGTGCCGCCCGGGATCTCGACCATGTCCGGGGCAGGTGCCACGGGACTCGCGCTCATGCCCGACAGCCTACGGTCTGCGTTCCGTCGCGTCCTGTCGGGTCCGCCGGCGCATCATGTCGGCGACCTGCTGGGAGACGACCGATGGCACACATCCACTACGCGGCGGACGGGGCGATCTCGGCCGCCCGGTTCATCGCCGCGCTGACGGACTTCAGCGAGCGGAGGCCGGAGCTGTGGCCGAACCTCGATGCGAAGTACTACGAGCTGCACGAGCGTGGCGACACGTGGGCCGAGGTGACCGAGGGGACCGATCTTCTCGGCGGCGTCTGGGCACGGGAGCATTACGACTGGTCGCAGCCCGGTCTGGTCAGGCTGCGGCTCGTGGATGCGATCGACTTTCGCTCGGGGACCGTCATCGACTACCACGTGACCGACCGGCCGGGCGGCGGCTGTCACGTGGAGGTCGACTTCAAGCGAGTCGCCTCGAGCGCCCGCGGCAAATTCGTCGGCTTCGCCGTCCAGCTGACCGGCTCACGGCGATTCGCGAAGGACCTGCGAGAGACGCTCGATCGTCTGGCGCGCCTCCCCGAAGACGCGCCGTCCGTGGTCGACGGTTAGGCCGACCCGGGCGTCGGTCCTGTGCCAACCCCGGGCCGGCGCAGTCCTCGAGCCAGCCGCGCCGGCCTCGCGGGTTCAGTCCCGAGCGGTGGCCTCTGCCGGGACGTGGCTGCCGTCCTGGTGGTCGGCACCGAGCCCCGTCGGATAGCCGGTCGCGTCGATCGTGCTCGCCTCGGTGAACGGCGACGCCTCGATCTTGGCGGTCTCGGCTGCGTCGAACGCGACGGCGTCATCGTGATCGACGTCGAGCGCATCCGCGCCCGTGCGCATGGCGCCGACGCGGTCGCGCAGCGCGGACGAAGCGCCCGACAGGCGCGTTCGCACGGCCGTGTTGGAGAGCACCGCCGCGGCTGCCAGACCGGCGACGATCAGGCCACCGACCGCGAGCGGCCAGCGCGCCCGGCGAGGACGCGAGACGAGGCCGAGGGCGACGGCGATCCCGGTCGCCACGCGACCGAAGGATCGCGCCGACAGGTCGACGTCGGGGCGCTCGATCTTGGGCAGATCGATCTCGGGCATGTGGATCTCTGAGAGTGCGCGGACGATCTCGTCGCGCTTGATCTCGGGGAGGTGGAGCTCCGACGGGCGGACCTCCTTGACGGGGAGCTCAGGCATCTGAGGCCTCCTTCGTGCGGGGTCTGCGTGGACACCAAGGATACGCCCGGTGCCCATCCCGGGCGAGCCCGCGGAGCGTTACAGTATCGGCTCGCGACGTTGCGAACACGGGGTCTGCCACCCGGACAGTGGCAAGCTGTGGGGGGCGCAGACGACATGGATCAGGCCACGATCCCTGGGGTGGACCGAGGATGAGTCGACGACGGACGCTGGCCATCGGAGCCGGGATCGCGGCCACGACGGCCGCCCTGCGACGGCGCAAGACGCGCGTCCCGACCGACCCGTTCGACCCGGACGCGATCCGCGCCGAGACGGCGGCCGTCCGGGCCGCCGAGCTCGTGGCACGCCCGCAGGTCCGGCGATCGGACCTCGCGCTGACGTTCGCGCCGGCGGTCTCGACGGCGGTCGATCCCCTCCTCCACGGACATCGCTACTTCCCGCGCATCCTCGACGACATCGCGGCCGCGACGGACCACGTCCACCTGCTCATCTACGGCTACAAGCCGGGCGACATCGGGACGACGTTTCTCGAGGCCCTGTCGGCCAAGGTCGCGGCGGGCGTCGAGGTCAGGCTGGCGGTCGATGCCATCGGCAGCGAGGTCGACCTCGGCAGCAAGGATCTCTTCCGCAAGCTGCGCGAGGCCGGGATCGAGGTCGTCGCCCACGACGGCATCGTGGTCCTGCGGTCCGGGATCCCCGGCTCGCAGCATTTCCAGGCCAAGCCCGAGGACCTGCTCCACTTCGACCACCGCAAGATGATCGTGGTCGACGGCCGCGTCGCCTATGTCGGCGGGAGCGGCATCGAGGACCACTACAACGACGAGCGGTTCTACGACGTCATGTGCCGGGTCGAGGGCCCGATCGTCGCCCAGCTGGCGGCCGTCTTCCTGATCAGCTGGCGGAACAACGGTGGCGCCGCCCCGGCCGATCCGGCGTTGCTGCGCTACTTCCCGCCGGAGACCCTGGTCGTGCCGCCCGAGGCGGCTTTCCACACCCCGACGACGGTCCTGTGGAACGTGCCCGGGACCGGCCACCACCCGATCAGCGACACCATCGAGCGGGCGCTCGAGGACGCCGCCAGCGAGATCCACATCGTCAACCCGTACATCTCGAACAGGGCGATCCTCGAACGGATCCTCGAGGCTGCGCTGCGCGGTGTCCGGGTCCGGCTGATCGCTCCCGGCAAGCCGACCCCGCCCTACCCGGCAGCCGCCTTCAGGCACTGGTACGGCCGGCTGCTCGATGCGGGAGTCGAGATCCTGCTCCATCCGGAGATGGCCCATGCCAAGGTCCTGCGCATCGACGAGCAGGTCCTGATCGGTGGCTGCAATCTCGACGACCTGTCGCTCTTCCGGAACGACGAGCTCGATCTGCTGTTCGCGGATCCGGCCGTGGCCGAGCTGACCGAGCACAGCATCTTCGACGAGCTCGTGGCGATGTCGACGCCCGCCGTGGCGCCGACCGGTCCGCGTGACCGCGCCTGGAACGCGGCGATGGATCGAGTCTCGCGACTCCTCTAGGGGATCGCCCGCCGAGAGACGGGCGACACGTGCAACCGGGTGCCCGATGGGTCGACGGGCGCGCATAATCATCGACCCACAAGCGCGTTAGGAGTTCCACCGCATGAGCATCGGACCTGTCGAGTACATCGCCATCGCGTTCCCCGGCAACAAGTTCTCGGGCGCGATCATCCCGGCCATCAAGGAGCTCCAGGACTCGGGCACGATCCGCGTGCTGGACCTCGTGATCATCACCAAGGACGAGGCTGGCGACGTTCGCGCCGTCGAGCTGTCCGAGGCCAGCCCTGAAGAGAAGGCCACGCTCTCGAGCCTCGGCGTCGAAGGGAAGTACCTGCTCGGCGAAGAGGACGTCGAGGAGATCGGCGGCGCCCTCGATCCGAACAGCACCGCGGCGCTGATGATCTGGGAGAACGTCTGGGCGGCCCGGTTCGCCGGATCGCTCCGCGCCGCCGACGGGATCCTGATCGCCAACGGCCGCATCCCGGCCGTCGTCATCGAAGAGGCCATGGCCGAAGCGGTCTCCTGACCGTCCGCGGCCAGGTAGATCCGTCCTGAAGAAGAAGGAGACACCACCATGATGCGACGACGTCGAGGCCTGATCGGGGCGGTCGCCACCACCGCCGTGGTGGCCGGCACGGCCGGAGCCGTGCGCCACCACCAGGAGCAGAAGTACCAGTCCCAGGCCGAGGCCCAGGCCTATGAGCAGCAGCAGGCGGCTGCCGCGTCAGCGCCACCGCCCCAGGAATACGCCCCGGCTCCCGCCGCGGCCCCGGTCGATCCGCAGATGGCCCAGCTCCAGAATCTCGCCCAGCTCCATTCCCAGGGCATCCTGTCCGACGAGGAGTACGCCGCGGCCAAGGCGAAGGCTCTCGGCATCTGACAACGCGCCGGGAAGGCCCGGCGCCCCTTCGACCCATCGACGACGCGGTCGGGTCTCGCCCACGGGCGACCCGCCGCGTCGTTCTGATTCCGGTCAGCCCCCGGTCGGTGCGGTCGTCGCCACGAGATCGGGCGTGTCTGCGGCTGCCACCGGCGTCTCGAGCACCTCGACCGGCTCGGTGTCGAGGACGCGCAGGACCGTCCGCCACACGGCGGCCACGACGCCAAGGAAGGGGACCACGAGGAACATGCCGATGACCCCCGCCACGGCGTTGCCGGCGGGGATGGCGACGAGCACGACGGCCGGGTGGATGCTCACGACCCGGCTGTAGACGATCGGCGCCACGATGTTGCCCTGCACGATGTTGAAGACGATCGTGAAGATGCCCATGATCAGGATGTCCTGCGGCGTCCCGGTCGCGACGGTCACGAAGAACGCCAGCGCGGTCGTGATGAGCGACCCGATGTACGGGATGAACCCGCCGAAGACCGCCAGGACGGCGAGTGGCAGGGCGTACGGGATGCCGAGGATGTACATGATCGCGAACTGGGTGACCGCGCCGAAGATCGAGATGGCGCCCGTCCCGACCATGTAGCCACCGAGCACGTTGAACGCGCGGCTGCCGGCGACGGCGACGTGCGATCGGCGTCCCGGCTCGACCCGCCCAAGGAACGCGTTCCAGAAGCCGCCGCCGTCGCGCATGAAATAGAAGGTCAGGAGCGTGGCCAGCAGCAGGATGACGGCGACGGTACCGAGGCTCGACAGCACGCTGGCGATCGTGACCAGGACCCCGGCCCCGAACGTCTGGACGAGCGTGACCAGGATCCCGGCCTGACCGCCGGTGCTCGTGTCCGCCGAATTCGACCCGGCGATGGCCGTGTTGATCATGTCGCTGAGCGGCGCGGACAGTGAGATCAGCGTGAGGGCGATCAGGATCGTGATCCCGACCGTCGCCCCGAGCGTGGCGCCGAGGGCCGCCCGATCATGGCTCCAGCCACGGCGCCGCAGATAGGAGGCGAGCGGCGCGAACGTTGCGGCGAGGACGATCCCGAGCACGAGCGGGATGACCACGATCGGGACGGCGATGACCACGGCGATGAACACGGCGAGCAGGCCGATCGTCGCGAGGAGCCGCCAGCTCCATTGGCCGAGGCGGTCGAGCCAGATGGGCACCATCGGATGGCTCGACACCGGCGCGGGGTCCTCGACGCCGAGGATCGACACGAGGGCGCCGATGATCGCCAGCACGAAGGCGACGACCGGGATCGCGACGAAGAGCCCGATGATGCCCGCCAGTGCCGCTCCTGCCGGCAGCGCGATGAGCGCGATGGCCGGATGGATGTGGACCGTGCGGTGATAGATGACCGGGGCCAGGAACTTGCCCTGGATGACGTTGAGGATCGCGATCAGGACCAGCAGGACGATGGCCGCCGACTGACCTTGGCTGGCCAGCGTCGCGAACAGCAGGATGATCGTCGTGACCAGCCCACCGACATACGGGATGAACCGACCGATGAAGACGACGACGCCCAGTGCTCCCGCGTTGGGGACCCCGAGGACCAGCAGGAAGAGCGCTTCCACGAACCCGTCGAACGCGGCGATGACCGCGGTGCCGCGCAGGTAGCCGCCGACGCGCTCGAGCGCGACATGCCCGGCGGTCGAGATCGTCGCTCGGCGCCATTGGTTGGCCGACGCCATCGTCCAATTCCAGGCCTTGTCGCCATCCATCAGGAAGAAGAAGGTCAGGAATGTCGCCAGGAGCCCCACCGTCGCTACCGTCGCGAGACTCCCCGCGATCTGCGGAGGCCTGGGTCGAGAACCACGCCTGGATGCCCTGCGTCGCGTGGTCGATGGCGTCGCCCACCTCGGGCGGGATGTTGATGCTGGCCAGGAGCTCCTTCAGTCGCGCGAGCCCGCTGGTGATGTCCTGGATCACCGACTGGATGGCCGGCAGGAAGGCCAGGACGATGATCACGAGCGTGGCCAGGATGACGACCATGGCGCCCACGAAGACCGCGGCGGCGGCCTTGATCCGCGACCAGCCACGGTCGCGGAGGGCGAGCACGAACGGGGCGAACGTCGCGGCCACGATGGCGGCGACCAGGATCGACGCCGTGACCGTCGACAGCAGGATGGCGATCCAGAGGAGGACGAGGCCAAGCGCGATCGTGGCGAGCAACCGCCAGCCGATGGCGGCGAGTCGCTCGAGCCAGCCGGGGACGAGCCCATCGCCCTCTGGCTTCGACGGCGCGAAGTCGGTCATGTCGCCTCAACGCTCCTGGTGACGCCGCCCGGATGACGGTGCGCGGAGTCTACCTGACGAGAAAGGCCGTTCTCGGTCCGATGAGCGCGCCGCCCGCAGGCCTGCGACGATCCGCTGGGTGCCCTGTCGCGGTGTAGGCTCGTGCACCATGAGCACCGCTCCAGACGCACCGGGAGCAGGGCTTCGGACGATCCGGGCAGCCGGCGTGGCGGGCCTCCTCTTCGCCGGGCTGTTGACGACCTCGCTGCTCCTGTTCCGGACGAGCCCGGCGGGCGATGGCACGGTCGGCGGCAGCGAGACGATCAGCCAGGAATGGCAGATCGCGCTCTATCTCGTGCCGTTCGCCGGCATCGCCTTCCTGTGGTTCCTGGCGGTGCTGCGGCGACGGATCGGTCGCAACGAAGACCAGTTCTTCTCGACGGTCTTCCTCGGCAGCGGATTGCTGTTCATCGCGATGCTGTTCGCAGCCGACGCGACGGCGAGCGCCATCGTCGCGGTCGCGCGCTCGGGCGCGGCCGCCGGCGATCCGGTCTACGACTTCGGACGGGCGCTGGCTGCGGCCCTGTTCTACGTCTTCGCGGTCAAGATGTCGGCCGTCTTCATGCTCGTGTCGTCGAACATCGGCCGGCGGACGGGGTTCCTCCCGCGATGGTTCATCGGCATCGGCGTCATCAGCGCCATCGTCATGCTGTTCAGCGTCGGGTTCTTCGAGCCGCTGGCCCTGATCTTCCCGGCCTGGGTGGCGATCGTCTCGATCCTGCTCCTGAGGGCGCACGTCGATTCATGGGCGGCCTGAGCTCCGCCCACGATCCTGACCCGGGTCAGGCGACGACGGTCGCCTCGGGCTGAGCATCCGTGGTCGCGCCGCCGCCAAGCCGACGTGCGACGCGGACCTTGAGTCCGTCGACCAGCGAATAGACGACCGGGATGACGAGCAGGGTCAGGAACGTCGCGCTGAACAGGCCGCCGATGACGACCGTCCCGAGCTCCGCCGCGATGATCGACCCCTGGTTGAAGCCGGCGGCCAGCGGGATGAGGGCCAGGATCGTCGCGATCGCGGTCATCAGGATGGGTCGGACACGTGTCCGGCCGCCCTCGATCAGGGCGTCGTGGGTGGACCAGCCCTCGGTCCGCAGGCGCTCGACCAGGTCGAGCAGGACGATCGCATTGGTGACGACGATCCCGATCAGCATCAGGAAGCCGATCAGGGCGCTGACGCTGATCGGACGGTCGGTCAGCAGGAGGGCCGGGAAGGCCCCGATGGTCGCGAGCGGGAGCGTGAACAGGATGATGAACGGCGTGATCAGCGAGTTGAAGGTCAGGACCATCATCACGTAGACCAGCAGGATCGCAACGCCCATCGAGGCGAACAGACCGCCGAACGCCTCGCTCTGCTGCTGGCTGACGCCGGCCAGCTCGGCGGTCGTGCCGGCCGGGAACGCGCCGGCCGCGGCGAGCGAATCCAGCTCGGTCTGGACCGATTTCGAGACGGCGCCCGTGTCATCGCTCGTGATCTCGGCGGTGATCGACGCCGCCGGCTGCTGGTCGATCCGGGTGATGCTGCCCTGGACCTGGGTCTGCTCGACGGTGGCGACCTGATCGAGCGGGACCTTGGCGACGGTCCCGACGAGGAGGCCCTTGAGGTCGTCCACCGAGCCGACGGCTGCAGGATCGAGCTGGACGAAGACGTCGATCGGCTGGTCGAGCCCGGACTGGATCGTGGTCGCGTCCTGCGCGACCAGCGCCGACCGCACCTGGCCGGCCACCAGCGCGGCGTTGAGCCCGACGGCGGCCGCCTTGTTGGGATCGACGGTGACCTGGACCTCCGGGGTCGCCTTGACCAGGTCGCTCTGCAGGTTGAGGAGGTCCGGCTGATCGGCGAGTCCGGTCATGACCGCGTCCGTCGCCTTCGCGACATCGGCCACGCTCTGACCGGTCACGACGATGCGCAACCCGTTCGAGGTGAACCCGCCACCGGACGACACCGTGACGTCGAAGCCGTCGGTCTTGACGGGCTCGAGCGAGGTCGTCAGGCGGGTCGTGACCGCCTCGACGTCGGCCGTATCGCTCAGCCGGACCGTCATCGTCGCGCTGTTCGTGGCGCGTCCCTGCTGGGCCGACAGGAAGGACTGCGAGCTCTGACCCTCGCCGGGGATGCTGGTCTGGACCAGCGTCACGTCCGGGTCGGCGAGCAGGATCGTCTCGGCCGAGATCGCGTGGGCGAGGACGGCTTCGGTGCTTGCCCCGGTCGGTGGCGCGACGGTCACCACCAGGGTCTTCTCCGAGCCGGCGTTGATGAACTGCGTCGGCAGCAGCGGCGCGAGCGCCAGCGAGGCGAAGAACAGCCCGCCGGCCACGGCGACGACCGCGATCTTGGTCCAGCGGCTGCGCAGGACGAAGCGTGATGAGCGGCGTGTAGGCGCGGACCCAGATGGACCGCGTCGGCTCGCCGGTCGCGTCGACCTGGAGGGTGACCCGGTTGATCAGGAAGTAGCCGAGGACCGGGACGACGGTCAGCGCGCAGACGAGCGAGGCGAGCAGCGCGAACGTCACGGTCAGCGCGAACGGCAGGAAGAACTGCGAGACCAGGCCGCCGACGAAGCCGAGCGGCAGGAAGACCGCGACGGTCGTCAGCGTGCTCGCCGTGATCGCCGAGGCGACCTCGCGCGGCCCGTTGATCGAGGCCGTCAGGCGATCCTCGCCGAGCGAGCGGTGGCGATAGATGTTCTCCAGCACGACGATCGCGTCATCGACCACTCTCCCGACGGCGACCGCCAGTCCGCCGAGGGTCAGGATGTTGATCGTGACCCCGGTGATCTGCATCACGACGAGGGCGGTCAGGATCGACAGCGGGATGCTGATCGCGGCGACGACCGTGGCGCGCAGGCTGAGCAGGAACAGGAAGATCGTGATGATCGCGAACAGCGCCCCGAGGCCGCCTTCGCGGAGCAGGCCGTCGCGCGATTCCTTGATGAAGACCGACAGGTCCTGGACGGTCGTGATCGTCAGCTGGTCCGCGTGCTCCGCGGCGATCTCGGCCAGCTTGGCGTTGACCGCGTCGGCGACCTCGACCGTGTTGGCATCCGAGGTCTTCGACACCGTCAGGGTCGAGCGCCGGGTTGCCGTTCGTCCGGCCGTAGCCGGTGGTGGCGACCTCGACGAGCTTGACCGTGCCGACATCGGCGATGGTCACCGGCGTCAGGGCCGGCGGTGTGCCGGTCTGACCGACGATGAGCGCGCCGACCTCCTCGGCCGAGGTGAGGCGGCCGATGGTCGAGACCGGGGTGCTCGAGCCGTCGGTCGCGATCTGGCCCGACGGGACGGTCAGGTTGTTGGCGGACAGCGCGGCGACCACCTGCTGCGTGGCGACGCCGCTCGCTGGCCAGCTTGGTCGGGTCGAGGGTGACCGCGAGACGTGTCTCGAGACCACCGGTCAGGTCCGCCCGGGCGACGCCTTCGATCGCGGAGATCTCCGGCACGATCTCGGTCCGCGCGATCTCGGCGACCTGGTCGAGACCACCCGGGGTGGTCGAGGCGATCGACGAGATGACGACCGGCGAGGCGTTGATGTCGAGCGCCTGGACGGTCGGCTCGACGCTGGCCGGCAGCGCACGCCTTGGCCAGCGCATCCTGGATCGCCGAGGTCGTCGCGGTCACGTCGGTCCCGAACGAGAACTGGGTGACGACCAGCGAGATCGAGTTGGACGACGTCGACTGGATCGTCACGAGCCGCGGGATCGCGCCGATGGCGCGTCTCGATCGGGCGGGTCACCTGGGTCGCGACGTCGGACGAGCCGGCGCCAGGGAACGGCGTGACGACCGTGATCACCGGGAACTTGATGTCCGGGAGGAGCTCCTGCTTGAGGTTGCCCCAGGCCGACAATCCGGCGACGAACAAGGCCGCGGCGAACAGGAGCGTCACGCTCCGCTTGCTGATGGCGATCCGGCTGAGTCGGCTCACGAGTGGGTCTCTCCCTGGTCGGTGGTGACGGCGTCGGTGGTGATGGCGTCGGTGGTGCTGGTGTCGGTGGTGTCGGCTGACGGCCGCTGCCCGCCGGTCGATCGCGAGGCCGAAGACCTCGAGCGAGCGCTCGATGACCTCGAGCTCGTCGGCTCCGAGCTGGTCGAGCAGCTCTCGCAGCTGGCGCTGGTTCAGTTCGCGGAAGCGTTCGAGCAATGCCTCGGCGTCGGGGGTCGCGCTGACGACGACCTGGCGGCGGTCGTCCGGCGCCTGGCTCCGGATCAGCAGTCCCATCTCGACGAGCCGGTCCGCGAGCTCGCTGGCGGACGACGATCCGATCCCGAGCCGGGCGGCCAGCTCGGACATGCGCAGGCGACCGGCCGCCATCACGACGTACAGGACCTTGGCCTGGGCCATCGTGATGTTGACTTCGGTGAACTCGGGCGCGTGCGACGCGACGAGCCGGTGCATCAGCCGCTCATAGCTGTCGAGGACGGCGTCGATGGCGGCCGGCGTCGGTCGTCGGTTCTTGTCAGATGGAATGTTCGGTATCCCCGTATTGTTCGGTCTTGCCACACTATATCCGAGGTCGGCAGATCGCACAGGCGACCCTGTCGTACCAGGAGCGGGCAGGACCCGGGGACGGATCAGACCCTGATGCGGACGGTGTGCCAGGCGCCCCAGTTGCCGGCCCGGTCGCGTGCCCGGATCCGGATGGTGTGATCGGAGCCGCGCGACCAGGTGACCCTCCTGGAGCGTGGCCGTCGTCGTGATCCAGGCGTGCCACGGGCCGGCGCCGCGGCGCCAGCGAGAGCTGGTAGTAGCGCAGCCCGGCGGTCAGGACCTGGAGTCGCGGGTCGCCGCCCGACCAGCGCAGCGTGACGCGGACCCGGGTCGCGCTGACGCGATGCGTGCTGACCCTCCCGAAGCGCGACCACGGCGCCCGTCTCGTCGGGTTCCTTGACGAAGACGCCGGCGTAGTAGCGCAGGCCGGTCGCGGAGACCGCGGCGCCGAAGCCGACGTAGTCGTAGCCGGTCGAGACCATGATGTCGTGGTGGGTCGGCGACGCCATCCAGGCGTAGATCGACTCGGCGACGGAGAGCGGCTCGGTCGGGTAGTTGTTCCAGGCGATGATCTCGCCCGCGTCGTACCAGGTGATGCCGGCGGCGGTGAGCCGATCGAAGACCTTCTGTCCGTTCGGCTCGGTGTGGCTCATCACGTCGTTCGCCGCCATGACCTCGGCCCGGTCGCGGGCGATCCGCATGAGGTCGGGGTCGATGCGCAGGGCGACGAGGCCGAGCTTCGCGCGCTGGCGGTTCGTCAGCGTCACGAGGTCGATCCCCGACTGGGTCAGGACCGCGTCGGTGACGGGCTCCGGAGTGGCCGCCGCGGTCGTGCCGGCGAGGGGCACGAGCAGGAGCCCGGCGAGGACGAGAGGGAGGAGGCGGCGGGTCTTGGTGAGCACGGGATGATCGTCGCCGGCGACGCACCGGCCGATGGCATGAGCTCGGCCGTCACGGTCACCTGTCGCGTTGGTACGGGCACCGGACCGACCCCGACCGCAGCCGACCACCCCGCTCCCGGCCGGACCGTCCGGGACGCACGGCGGCTCGCTATGGGACGATGGGTGCAGCCCACCGATCCCGGGCCCATGGCAAGGAGAAATCGACATGTCAGCCATCCGACGCGCCGAGGCGACCTGGTTCGGCGCTCTCGCCACCGGGACCGGCACGGTCTCGGGCATCTCATCCGGGCAGTTCACCGCGCTGCCGGTGTCGTGGGCCGCCCGGACCGAGGAGCCCGAGGGCAAGACGAGCCCCGAGGAGCTCCTCGCCGCAGCCCACGCGGCCTGCTTCTCGATGGCCCTCGCCGGCGCGCTCGGCCGTGCGGGGACGCCGCCGGAGCGCCTGGATGTCTCGGCCGTCGTGACCTTCGACAAGCTCGACGCCGGCTGGCGGGTCGTCTCGAGCGCCCTGACCGTCCATGGCGTGGTCCCGGGCATGTCCGCTCGCCGACTTCACCGCCGCGGCCGAGGCGACCACGGGACGGCTGCCCGATCAGCATCGCGCTCGGCGGCAACGTCGCCCTGAGCGTCGAGGCGACGCTCGAGGGCTGACCCGAGGTCCGCGGCCTCGACTCCGGTCTAGCCGATCGTCAGGAGCCGCCGCGGGTTCGCCACCGTCATCGTCTCGATGTCGGCGTCGCTGACGCCGGCCGCGCGCAGACGTGGCAGGAAGGTCGTCGCGAGGTAGGCGTACCCATTCCCGCCGAAGCGCACGAGCTGCGAGTCGTTGCAGACGTCCTGGCTCAGCAGGATCCGGTCGGCGTGACCGCGGCCGACCAGCTCGCAGAGCAGCTCGACGGTCCGCTCCTCGCTGATCCGCTCGCGCTCCCAGGGCATCCCGAGGAAGTCGAACTCGAGGTTCGCGCCCCGCTCGATGATCGCGAGGTAGTGCTCGAGGACCGGGTACGAGTCGGCGTGGCCGATGACGACCCGCGCCGGATCGAGCCCTTCCTCCTCGAAGATCCGGAGCTGCGCCAGGCCGACGTCCGACAGGACGGCGTGGGTCGTGATGGCCAGACCGGTCCGTCGTGCCGCGCGGGCGGCCGCCCGGTGGACGCGCTCCTCGGTCGGCGAGACCCACGGCTTGTCGGTGCCGATCTCGCCGATGATCCCCGGCCGGATGCCCGTCTCCCCCACCCCGGTCTCGATCTCCCGCGACGAGCTCGTCGGCGAGATCGTCGGTCGAACGCCGATCGATCAGCGCCTCCGGCGGGTAGTAGGCCGTCCGGTACCAGCCGCAGCCCATGACCACGTGGAGCCCGCTGGCGCGCGACACGTCGCGCAGCCAGACCGGGTCGCGCCCGACACCCGGCAAGGTCAGGTCCACCAGCCCGCTCCCGCCGGCGTCGCGGAACCGGGCGAGCTCGTCGACGATGACCGGCTCGTCGCGCGTCAGCTGCCAGTAATCCCAGCGCGACTGGATGTGCCACAGCGCGATCTGGGTGTGCTCGTGCGGCAGGGTGAACCCGAGCGCGTCGGGCTCGATCGGACCGAGGACGGTCTGGACGTGGGCCATGGACCGCGATGCTACGCGGTCGCGGCAGCGCTCCGGAGCGTTCCGCTGCGGCTCGCCCGGACCGACTGGACGCCGATGCCCTATCGTCGAGTGATGCGGCTGATCCTCGACGCCGAGCTCCGACCCGAGACGCTCGATCGCCTCCGGGCGATGCCCGGGCTCGACGTCGTCGACCGGAGCGGTGACGACACGTTCGACGCGCGACGACTGGTCGATCCCGAGGTCGAGATCCTGATCGGGGCCGTGGGCGCCGGACGACCTGCAGTCGGGTGCCACGGCTCCGCTGGCTCCAGGTCCGCTCGGCCGGCGTCGACCACATGGCCGCCGATCCGCCGTGGCGGAAGGGCCTGCTGGTCACGAACGCGCGTGGCGTCTACGCGGTCCCGATCGCCGAATACGTCACCGGCATGGTCCTGCGGGTCAACCAGCCGGCTGCGACCTGGAGCGCAGACCAGGCCGCCCATCGCTGGCCGCCGGGCGATCCGCCGCTGGTGCACGCTCATTCGCGGCCGGACCGCGGTCATCGCCGGCTACGGGTCGATCGGTCGCGAGGTCGCGCGGCAGCTGTCCGCCCTCGGGATGCGGATCATCGCGGTCAAGGCACGGCCCGAGGACCGGCACGACCCGTCCTTCCGCGTCCCCGGGACCGGCGACCCGGACGGCTCGATCCCCGAGCGGATCGTCGCCGACGCGGCGCTCGACGGAGGTCGCGCGCGAGGCCGACGTCCTGGTCGTGACCATGCCGCTGACGGACGCGTCGCGCGGGATCGTCGGGGCGGCGGTGATCGGCGCGCTGCCGGCGCATGCCTGGCTCATCAACATCTCGCGCGGCCCGCTGGTCGACGAACCGGCCCTCCTCGCGGCGCTCCGCGCGGGCCGGATCGCCGGCGCGGTGCTCGACGTCTTCGGGCAGGAGCCGCTGCCGCCCGACAGCCCGTGGTGGGACGCCCCGAACGTCATCGTCACGCCGCACGCGTCCGGTCACACCCTCCGGTTCCTCGACGAGCTGGTGGTCGAGAACGTCCGGCGCTACCTGGCCGGCGAGCCGCTGCTCAACCAGGTCGACCCCGAGCGCGGATACTAGGCGCAGGAGGCGCGGTGATGGACGATCGACACGAACCGGTGACCCGGCTCGGCCCGGACAGCGGCGGACGCGGACCGGGCGAGCCCGCGGTCAGGGTCTACCACTGGGAGTGGGGACCCGACGATGCACGACGGCCCGGCCTGCCCTGGATCGGCATCTTCCTGCTCGTCTTCGGGGCGCTCCTGCTCCTCCAACAGGCGTTCCCGCAGTTCAAGGCCGTCGGTTCGGTGGTGGTGCTCGCCATCGGTCTTGCCTTCCTCGTCAAATGGGCGATCGACCGCGGGACGGGCTCGCTGTATGCCGGTGCGATCATCACCGCGCTCGCCGTCCCGGGCCTGCTCAACGCGGCCGGGGTCGAGGCCGACGGCCTCAGCACCTTCAGCTTCGGCGTCGCCTTCCTGTTCATCGCTGCCGTCCGTCTCGCATCCGGAGGCGGCTGGGGCTGGCAGCTCTGGTTCGGCGGGCTCCTGGTCGTGGTCGGCGGGGTGAGCATCGCCGGGGCGTCGTTCGGCGGCTATATCGTGCCGCTCCTGCTGGTCGGCCCTCGGCGGATTGCTGCTCCTGCGCGGCTCCGGAACGCGATACGGCTAGCCGGCTCGCGTCGGCGCGCGCCCGGGCTAGCGCAGGGCCGGATCGGTCACGACGGCGGCCTCGATCGCTTCGGCCAGGACGGCCGCGATCCGCTCGAGCTCCGCGTCGGTGACGACGAACGGCGGCCCGAGCAGGATCGTGTCGCCGTCGACGCCGTTGGCGTTGCCGGTCCCCGAGTAGACGAGGACGCCGCGCTCGCGCGCGCGCGCGCGACGACCGCCTCGGTGACCCGGGCGGCGCGCGGGAACGGCTCGCGGCGTCTCGCGATCGGCGACGAGCTCGATGCCGACCATCAGGCCGCGACCGCGGATCTCGCCGACCGCCGGGTGGTCGCCGAATGCCGCGCGAGCGAGGCGCCAGGAGCCGCTCGCCCTTGAGCGGCGCTGGCCTCGACCAGCGATCTCGCGTCTCGAGGATGCGCAGGACCTCGCCGGCGACCGCTGCCCCGACCGGGCGCGTGCGAGTAGGTGAAGCCGTGGACGAAGCCCGGCGCCGCCGGTGACCGTCGTCGAAGACGGCGTCCGACGCGGCCACGAACCCGAACGGCCAGTAGCCCGACGTGGCGCCCTTGGCCGCGACCAGGATGTCCGGCCGGACGCCCCAGTGGTCGAGCCCGAACCAGCGCCCGGTCCGCCCGAAGCCGGTCATCACCTCGTCGGCGATGAGCAGGACGCCGTGCCGGCGGCAGACCTCGGCGATCGGCCGGCCAGTAGCCGTCGGGCGGGACGACGGCGGCCAGCGTCGCCCCGACGATCGGCTCGGCGACGAAGGCGGCGACGGTGCCCGGGCTCGGCGGCCTCGAATCGCCGCGTCGAGCTCGGCGGCGAGCTCGTCGGCGCGTGCCCGAGGGCGTTCGGCGCCGGGCTCGCCGGCGCGGTACGGATAGGCCGCGGAGACGTGGCGGAAGCGGCCGAGCCAGCCCTCGTACGGCCGGCGGAGCGGCTTGCGGCCGGACAGGTCGAGGGCGCCGAGCGTGTTGCCGTGGTAGCTCCCCCACCGGGCGATAGACGATCCAGCGGTCGGGCTCGCCGCGGGCGATGTGGTAGGCCCGGACCAGCTTGAGCGCCGTCTCGATCGCCTCCGAGCCGCCCGACACCGGGTAGATCGCCGGATCGTCGACCGGGCAGGTGGCGCGCGACCTCGCGCGCGTACGCCTCGAGCGGCTCGGTCGTGAAGGCGCTGCCGTGGGCGTACGCGAGCCGGCCGGCCTGCTCGGCCATGACCTGCGGCGATCTCCGCGCCGGCCGTGACCGATGTTGACGACGATGGCGCCGCCCGCGGCGTCGAGGTACTCGCGGCCGGTCGCGTCGCGGATCGTCGAGCCCGTGCGCCTCGACGGCGACCGGCGGATCGGCGACGCTCGAGCGGCGGAAGACGCGGCCCGTGTTCACCGCCGCATCGTAGCCGCCCCGGCCCGACGGGCCGCACAATGGGTGCATGGCTGAGGGCACGGTCGATCTCACGCGCGATGATGCGCTTCCGATCCGGTCCGACCTTGCCGCGGACGACCCGGAAGCCTATATCCCGCGCGATCGCCGACGTGCCCTGGCGGCCGGCTCGGCGATGCCGGATCGGGTGGACGGCGCCGGACTCTTCGCCGACATCTCGGGCTTCACGCCGCTGACCGAGGCGCTCGCGGCGGAACTCGGCCCGCAGCGTGGTGCGGAGGAGCTGACCGCCGCACTGAGTCGTGTCTTCCACGCCGTCATCGGCGAGCTCGACCGGTACGGCGGGGACGTCATCTACTTCTCGGGCGACGCGATCACGTGCTGGATCGACGGCGACGACGGCCTGCGGGCCACGGCCGCGGCCATCGCGATGCAGGCCGCCATCGCGCGGGTCGGGACGGTGGTGACGCCCGGCGGCAGCACGATCGTCCTTGCCATGAAAGTCGCGATCGCGGTCGGATCCGCCCGGCGTTTCGTCGTCGGGGATCCCGCGATCCAGCTCATCGATGTGCTGGCCGGCCGCCTCGTGGACCAGCTCGCCGAGGCCGAGCACCATGCCAGCAAGGGCGAGGTCGTCCTCGACGCGACCGCGCTCGACGACCCTGGGCTCACGAGCGAACCTGACCGAGATCCGGATGGATCCGGGCACAGGTCGGTCGTTCGGCGTCGTCGGCAGCCTGGCTGTCGCGGTGGCCGATGCCCCGTCCGCCGAGCCGGCTTCGCGGCTTCCCGAGGACCTCGTCCGGCCGTGGTTGCTGCCGGCCGTCTACGAGCGACTGCGAACCGGACGGGGCGAGTTCCTGTCCGAGCTGCGGCCGGCCTTCCCGTTGTTCCTGCGTTTCGGCGGCATCGACTACGACGACGACGACGACGCGATCGTCAAGCTCGACGACCTCGTCGTCGGAGCGCAGCGAGTGATGTCCACGATTTGGCGGCAACGTGCTCCAGCTGACACTCGGCGACAAGGGCGCGTACCTCTACGGCGTGTTCGGGTCGCCGATCGCCCACGAGGACGATGCGGCGCGCGCGGCCGCGGCGGCGCTCGAATTGCGCGACCTGGAAGCGCACGACGGCTGCCACGGGCATCCAGATCGGCATCACCCACGGACGACTGCGCAGCGGCACGTACGGGCACGCGATGCGCCGGACGTTCGTCTGCCTGGGTGATGCGGTCAACCTGTCCGCCCGCCTGATGTCGGCCGCCCCGCCTGGCCAGATCTATGTCTCCGAAGCGGTCGAACACGGCGCCGGTGACGCCTTCCTCTGGGAATCGATCCCGGACCTGACGGTCAAGGGCAAGGCCGCGCCGGTCGTTGCCTATGCGTTGAACGGCTCGCTGGCGCGCGCCTCACGCCGCCAGACTCGCTATGCATTGCCCCTCATCGGGCGACGCTCCGAGCTCGAGACGTTGCAGGCGCGGCTCGCCGAGGCGCGGGCGGGCCGTGGCCAGGTCGTCGGCATCGCGGCCGAGGCCGGGATGGGCAAGTCCCGCCTGGTCGCCGAGTTCGTCCGGATGGCGAGGCGCCGCGGGCAGTTCGTGGCGTTCGGCGAGTGCCAGTCGTTCGGCGCGAACTCGTCGTACTTCGCGTGGCGCGAGATCTGGCGGCAGTTCCTCGGACTCCACGACGGCGACCTCGAGGAGGAGCAGCGAGCCGCGCTTGAGGGCGCGCTCGGAAGGATCGATCCGGCCCTGGTCGAACGCGCCCCCCTCCTCGAGACCGTCGTCGGGCTCACCATCCCGGACACCGACGTCACTCGGTCATTCGACGCGAAGCTGCGCAAGACGTCGCTCGAGGATCTTCTTGCGACCTGCCTCCGCGCCCAGGCAACGCGACCGCTGGTCATCGTCCTCGAGGACTGCCACTGGATCGACGGACTGTCACGCGACCTGCTCGAGACCCTGGTTCGGACCGCGACGACCCTGCCCGTGCTGTTCGTCCTCGCCTACCGACCCGCCGCGAGCGTCGGAGGCGGGTTGGGACTCGAGCGGCTGCCGCAATTCGGCGAGATCGTGCTCGATGAGCTGGATGCCACGGAGACGCGATCGCTCATCCGCTCCAAGCTCGGCCAACTCTCGGGGTCGGCCGGCAGCGGGATCGACGAGACGCCCGACGTGCTCGTCGACCTCATCACCGAGCGTTCCGGAGGCAACGCGTTCTATGTCGAGGAGCTGCTCATCTACCTGCTTGGCCAGGGCATCGATCCGCGAGATGCCGGCGCCCTCGGTGCCCTGGAGCTCCCGGACAGCCTCCAGAGCCTCGTCCTCAGCCGGATCGACACGGTCGGCGAGCAGCCGCGGCGGACCCTGAAGGTCGCAAGCGTCATCGGCCGCGTCTTCCATGGCCCGGTGCTGCCGGGCGTCTACCCGGAGCTCGGGCCGGAGGAGACGGTTCACGATCACCTCGACACCCTGCGGACCGCCGAGCTGGTCACGCTCGACCAGGAAGCCGAACAGGCGTACCTGTTCAAGCACGTGGTGACCCAGGAGGTCGCCTACGAGAGCCTGCCGTTCGCGATCCGAGCGATGCTGCACCGGCGCGTCGGCGCCTATATCGAGGCGACCGCAGCAGGTTCGATCGAACTCGAGCTCGACGTGCTCGCCCACCACTACTCGCGCAGTGATGACGCGGCCAAGAAGATCGAGTACCTCGGGCGCGCCGGAGCCGCGGCCCAGGCGGGGTATGCCAACGCCGCCGCGATCGACTACTACGAACGCCTCGTGCCGCTGCTCGCAGGAGGTGAGCGAGTGGACGCGATGCTGAACCTGGGAAAGGTCCTCCAGCTGGTCGGGGACTTGCCCCGCGCCGAGGCGGTCGTCCTCGGGGCCCAGGAGATCGCCGTCTCGACCGGCAAAGCCGCACAGGTCGCCCGTTGCGACGCGTCATTGGCCGAAACCGCGAGGCGCCAGAGCCATTACGAGCTGACCTCGGAGCGGCTGGGTGCGGCGCTGGAAGGCTTCCGCACTGTCGGTGATGACACGGGAGCGGCCGACATGCTCCACCTCGCCGGCGTCGTCGCCCAGCACCACGGCGACTACGAAGAGGCTCGCAGGCGCTACTCGGAGAGCCGCAGGCTGCGAGAGCAGCTCGGCGACTGGTCCGGCGTCGCCGCCACGGACGCGAACCTGGCGATCCTCGCCGAGTTCGGTGGCGACTATCCCGCTGCATTCGAGCTCAACGAACGGTCGCTCGCGCTGCGCCGCGAGATCGGCGATCGGCGCGGGATCGGGATCGGCGAGATGAACGCCGGCTACTACGGCCTCCTGATGGGACGAACGGACGAGTCCCTCGCACGCGTCGAAGTCGCGCTCGCGATCTCTCGCGAGATCGGTGATCGGGCGATGATCAGCCACTCCATCCGGACGCTGGCTGACGGTTACCGCAATGCCGGCAACTATCCCCGCGCAGCCGAGCTCTACGCCGAGGCGATCCGCGCCTATCGCGATCTCGGCAACGAGTTCGAGCTCGGCTTCATCCTCGAGGATGTCGGGGTCCTCTGCGCGCGATCGCTGGGAGGCGTGGCCGGGTTCGAGCTCCTCGGGGCGGCGGAAGCAGCGCGGGCCCGAGTCGGCTCGCCGCGGCCTCCGGCCCTCGAGGCAGAGCTGCTGACCCAGTTCGCCGAGGCGCGCGAGGCGGTCGGGTCGGAGGCGGCCGATCAGGCGATCGAGCGCGGCAGGGGCCTGTCGCTCGAGCAGGCCCTTGCCGGCACCGAAACGGCCTTCGCGGTGCTTCGGAGCACCACTAACGGCGTCGGGATGCCCTGATCCGCCTCGCGCATCGCACCGGCGCGGGGAGTGATCCCCAGGACCATCGTCCATTTCTTCTTGCAGGACCTTCGGTGCCCGGTTAGCCTTGCCTTCGGCTCGCGTGCGGTCCCGTCATGTGCCTCACGGCCGATGCGAGCGCCGGGGAGGTTCGCCGCGTGTCACTGACCACTCCTGTGGCTACGGCGCCCCTGCGCCGACTGCGCTCGCTCGTCCATTCGGTCGTTCCCGGACGGAGCGCGCGCGGGCGAGGCTCCGTGTTGCTGCTGGCCGCGGTGCTCTGCGCCCAGATGCTCGCGACCATCGCCCCTGCCGGTGTGCTTGCCGTGGGACCGGTCACGGATCAGGCGACCGGCACGACCGCGTGGGAGGTTACAACCACGCCGCCGTCGACGAACACGGTTCCCCACGACGGGACAGGCGGCGTCGCCGAGTTCACGTACGACTACTTGTTGCCCGGCTACGTCCCGGGCTCGAACAACGGAGCGGGCAACGGATCGGGTGTGCCGACCCAGACCTGGCGCTTCTCCTCGACAGCGACGATCGCCGGCCAGATCACGCTGCCCTGGCGGCTGCATGGGCTCCATGCGTGGGCCGGCGTCACAGTCGACCTCCGCGCGTACATCAAGCGCGGCGCCACCGACGTTCAGAACACCGACCTGCTCCTCCCCGCCCAGGAAGGCCCAGTCAGCTGCTGCAATACGCCGTCGAACGGCTTCGACTATTCGGGCACGACGAACCTGACCCTCCAGGTCGGCGACGAGTTCGGCTTCACCGTCTCCGGCGGCAACGGCGACTCGAACTCGTTCCTCCAGGGCGACCTTCAAGTCGGCCTCAACAGCGCCCAAAACGGTAGCTTCGAGGATCCGGTCGTCGCCCTCTCTGGCCCGCAGGCGTACCTGTACCCAGGCCCAAATCCGCCACTGACCGGCTGGACCGTACCCAGCGGTTCTGTGGACCTGACCCAGCCCGGCGTCTGGAACGCGGCAGACGGCAATCAGTCGATCGATCTCGATGGCTTCGCGGCCGGGAGCCTTCGCCAGACCCTGGCGACGGTACCGGGGCAGCAGTACCAGGTCACGTTCAAGTACTCCTCGAACCCAGGTGACGGCAACGTCGGGCCATCGGCCCCGTCGGCGTCGATGGTCGTCAAGGCGGCCGGCACGGCCCTCGGGTCCTTCACCCATGCCTATGGCCCGGCGCCGTCCCCGGCCTTCTCGCCAGCCGTGCTTTCGTACGACAGCGGGCAGGCCTCCTTCACCGCGTCCGGAGCCACGACCCAGCTTGATTTCGTGTCGACGGATGCGCCGAGCAACGCGTTCGGCATCGTCCTCGACAATGTCGTCGTCACGCCTGCCCTGTCGAGCAGCGACTTCGCGTTCGGCGTGGGACCGGGCGTCTCCCTGAGCCCATCAGGCTCCGGACAGTCCGCGATCCCGACCTCCGGCGGTTCCGGTGGCACGATCGCGTTGACGACCTCGATCCTGCCGCTCAACCAGGGAGTCACGGCCGACGCAGGCGCCACGGTCGTCGCCGGCTCGCCGGCCACGCTCGACGTCACGGCGTCTGCCGATGCCGTGCCTGGGGTCTACACGGCGACGATTTCCGGGACGCTCGGCAGCTTTACCCACTCGGTCACCGTCTCGATCGTGGTCACCCAGGCCGTCGGGATCCCGGGTCTTGTCCTGGCAGTTCCGGCTGACCTCGGCGCGACCGATGGCACGTTCCTCGGTTCGGCATCGGGCGCCAACGCGCTCTTCCTGACCGGCATGGTCAACGGTCCTCCGACCACCACCTACGACCTGACGTTGCGCACGGCGACTCTTGCTCCAACGGCTCGCTTGGCGCTGCGGCCGACAGTCGTCCAGACGCTCGATGCATCGACGAGCGCACCAGTCACCCTGCAAGCCAATATCACTGCGGCCGGCACGGCCTACTTCGGCGGTGCCCTCCGCGTTGCTCCGGGCAGTCTCCACAACTTCGTCGCGGCCCGGATCGGAACCGGGTCGATCGGGCAGTGCATCGTCGTCTCGTCGGCAAACGACCAGTGGCCCTACGCGACGGACATAAGCTCGACGACCGCCAGCGGCGCTCCCGCGAGCGGCTTCATCGACACGCCCGGCCGAGCCCGCTGGTACAAGTTCACCGTCCAGCCCGGCGCAAAGGTCAACGTCCATCTCACCGGCCTCTCCTCCGATGACGACGTCTTCATCTTCAAGGACGTCAGCGCTGCGTATGCGGCCCTCACGAGCGACACGGCCACCCTGACGAAGCTCAGTGCGGAGTTCGCCGCGGCGGATGTGGCCAACGCCTTCACCTCTAATGCCTTCACCTCGAACGCATTCACGTCCGACGCGTCCACTGCGAATGCCTTCACCTCTAATGCCTTCACCTCGAACGCCTTCACGAGCAATGCGTTCACGTCGAACGCCTTCACGAGCAATGCGTTCACGTCGCAACGCGTTCACGAGCAATGCGTTCACGAGCAATGCGTTCACGTCGAACGCCTTCACGTGCAATGCGTTCACATCGAACGCCTTCACGAGCAATGCGTTCACGAGCAATGCGTTCACATCGAACGCCTTCACGAGCAATGCGTTCACATCCGACGGCCAGTTCAACCCGTACGGGGTCAATCCGGATGCCTACTCGAGCGCCCAGGTCGCGAAGTGTCATCGCCGGGCTCGGCCAACACCGGGACCGTCGAGGAGTCGCTCTCGGCAAATACCTGGACGAACACGGGCACCTTCTACGTCCGGGTCAACGGGAAGGGCGACGCCGCGAGCGATCAGCCGTTCAGCCTTTCCGTCCAGCTGACCGGAAATACCTGCGCAGGCATCAACCCGATCCCGGGGTCGCCCCTGACCGACCTTCCGACGAACGTGAAGTCGCTGGTCCTCTGGGACTCCAGCCGGTATCCAGCACTTCAGGCCGCTGATGTCGCAACCCTGCGAACGACCCTTGGTGCCTTCAAGGCGCGGTCGGAGATCGGTGGGGCCGTCGTCGACGTCAGTGATCCCGCCTTCGCGTGGTCCACGCCGCATCGCACGACCTGAATCTCAGGCGGACGCCCATCCCGATTGCGTCTACGCAAAGAACCTCGTGGCGTACGCGATCAAGGACATCGTTCAGGCGTATCGCGCCGCCAACCCGAACCTTGCCGTACGTCGTCCTCGTCGGCGGCGATTCGGTCATCCCGTTCTTCCGCTATCCAGACGAGAACAAGCTTGGGCCTGAAGACACGTTCCTCCCGCCGGTCGACCGGGGGCAGTCCCTCAGACGCGAGCCTGCGGGACAACTACATCCTCGGCCAGGATCGAGTACGGCTCCACGACGAGCCTGTCACTTGGAACCTACTCGTTCCCGATCCCCGATCTCGCCGTCGGGCGTCTCGTCGAGACCGCCGCTGACGCCGACACGGTTCTGCACGCGTACCTCGAGCACTCGGCGGAGTCGTTGCACCGAACAACGGCGTCGGAGCAGCGACCGACTACTCGTCGCTGGTCACCGGCTACGACTTCCTCGCCGATGCAGCAACGACCGTCAAGGGCGAGCTCGCCGACGGGACAACCGCAGCGCCAAGCACCCTGATCTGACCTTCCCGCGAACAGCGAGGACACTTGGTCTGGCAGCGATCTGAAGAATGCACTGACGCAGTCGCGGCACGACTTGATGTTCCTTGCCGGCCACTTCAGCGCGACACAGGCGGAGGCCTCCGATTTCACCACCGAGGCCACCACAACCGACCTCGTGGACGGCCTTACCACATCCGGGGTGGACCTCACCAACTCCATCGTCTTCAGCGCCGGATGCCATGCCGGCTACAACCTCGTTGATACGGACGTGACCACCGGTGATCCGCTGGACTGGGCGCAAGCGTTCGCCGGCCAAGGTGCGACCCTCATCGCAGGCACCGGCTACCAGTACGGCGACAGCGATCTTCGAACTCTGGAGCGAGCGCGTCTACGGCGAGTTCGCCCACCAGCTCCGGGTTGGTACCGGCCCGGTCGGCGATCGGATCAGCACTCATCCGATCGAAGCAGGTCTATCTCGCCTCGACGCCTGACGTCCTGCCCATGGACGCGAAAGCGCTCCTCGAATCGGCTTTGTTCGGGCTGCCGATGCTCAGCGTCGATCTGCCCGCCGCGGGCCGCGTCTCGGATGCGTCCGGTGGATCGGCCATCGGAAGCACAGATCTTGTCGGGCCCGGACCCGGGCACGAACTCGGACTCCAGACTGCCCCGCTCACGACATCGACCCAGGTCTCGTCCATCCACACGAAGACGTTGAACAACTACACCGGCGCTGGGACGACTGACGTCTCGTGGGTCTCTGGCCACGACGGCATCGCAGCAAGCCCGGGCCTGCCGGTTCTGCCCCTTACGTCCGTCAACGTAACAGTTCCAAGCACGGTCCTCCGGGGCGTCGGCTTCAGGAGCGGCACGTTCACGGACACGCCGAACCTGACTCCACTGACGGCTTCACCCTCGACAGACTTCAACTTCACAGGCATCCAGGGCTTCGATTCGCCGAACTTCTTCCCCGCGCTGCCGTGGCGCGTGAACTACTTCGACGCCTTCGGTGGGGACCCGCAGACCCGATTGCTCCTGACACCGGCGCAGTTCAAGGCGACGGGCGGCCCCATTGGGTCGACGACCCTTCGATCCTTCACGAATCTCGGGTTGCAGCTCTTCTACAGCGACAACACCGACCCGGCATTCGCGCTCGCCTCGGCACCGTCGATCGGGAACGTGGTCGCCTTCCCCACGGATGGCGGCATCACGTTCCAAGCAACGACCTCCGAGAACCCGGCTGGAATCCAGGGCGTATGGGTGACCTACACAGGCACAGGGACGAACACCTGGCAGTCCATCGACCTGGCCCAGGTTCCGGGAGCCAACGGCGTGTGGACGGGCACCCTGCCGTTCACAGGCTCGCCGAGCGATTTCCGATACATCGTCCAAGCCGTCAACGGTGTTGGACGCGTCGGCCGTGCCGACAACGGAGGCGCGTTCTACGGCGTCGCCAGCGGCACGGGCGTTCAGACGATCACCTTCAACTCGATCACCGGTAAGACCTACGGCGAGGCGAACTTCGCCGTAAACCCGACGGCGAGTTCGGGCCTGGCGGTCACCCTGTCATCGGACACGCCCGCAACCTGCTCGCTGGTCGCCGGACAGATCCACCTCGTCGGAGCTGGAACCTGCACGATCGCGGCCGCCCAGCCCGGCGACGCCACCCATCTCGCCGCGCCAATCGAACGACAATCCTTCACGATCGCCAAGAAGGCCCTTACGATCACGGCCTCGGATCAAGTCAAGATCTACGGCGTCACGGCAGATCTCGGGACGAGCGCCTTCACGGCATCGGTGAACCCACTGCCCAATAACGACACCATCGCTTCGGTGGTGCTCACCAGTCCCGGGGCGGACGCTTCGGCGGCTGCTGGGGTCTATCCGATCACTCCGAGCGACGCCGTCGCCGGCCCCGGGACCAACCTCACCAACTACCAGATCGCCTACGCGGACGCCCCGATAGGACTGACCGTCGGACGCGCCGCTGGCTCGATCTCGATCGCGAACATCCCGGCGACTGGGGTTGTCCTCAGCACCTTCATCCCGACGTACACGCAGACCGGAGACGGCATCGCATCGACGACCAGCTCCACACCCGCAGTCTGCACGGTCTCGTCGGGCGCGGTGTCCTTCGTCGGCATTGGGACGTGCACCCTGACTGCCGCCCTTGCCCGGGGAACCAACTATCTGGCAGCAATAGGCGCTGCACAGTCGTTCACAGTCGTCAACCCGGTGCCGATGGTCACGAGCGCTGTGCCCGCGTCCATCGGTCGTGGGGCGGTGAGCTTCCCCGTGAGCATCGTGGGCACGGGCTTCGTGTCCGGCGCGACCGTCACGGTCTCAGGCACCGGCGTCACAGTGAACTCGACGACCTATGTCGACCCGACCCACCTGACCGCGGTCATGTCCGTGACGACCAGCGCCGCACTCACGAACCGGAACATCACCGTCACCAACCCGGGAACGGCGACTGCCGGGACCTGCACGGGCTGCCTCGGCGTGAACCAGGGGCCCTACGGGATCGCCGCCGTGCCGCTCTCGATGGGCCGCGGTGCGATCTCCGAGAACGTCACCTTCGTCGGCTTCAACTTCGTCAGCGGGACGTGGACCCCTGCCTCGATCCAGTTCTCGGGCGGCGGCATCACGGTCAACTCCGTGACCCGGGTGAGCTCCGTCCAGCTCACGGTCAACCTCTCGGTCGACCCCTCAGCGGAGACGGGAGCCCGCAGCGTCATGGTGGTCAACCCCGACGGCGGGCGATCGACGGCACTCGCCGCGTTCACCATCAATGCCGCCCCGACCATCACCTCGTTGAACCCGGCCACCCGTGGCCAGGGTGCCAGCAACGAGAACATCGTCATCACCGGCGCGAACTTCGGGTCCGGCACCTGGGCGAACAGCTCCGTGACGTTCTCGGGAGCCGGGATCACGGTCAATTCCGTGAGTCGGACCGACTCCACCCACCTCACCGTCAACATCTCGGTCGCGGCCGGTGCCGCGACCGGCGCCCGTGACGTGACCGTCCGCAACACGGATGGCGGCCGGGCGACGAAGTCCGGCAGCTTCACGGTCGCCGCCGGCCCCACCATCACGTCGCTCAGCCCGAACTCCCTCAGCCAGGGCGCCACGAGCCAGGTGGTCGTCGTGACCGGCACGAACTTCGCATCCGGGAGCTGGCCGACCTCGGCGGTCGCCTTCTCCGGGAGCGGCATCACGGTCAACTCTGTCACCCGGACGGACGCAAGCCACCTGAGCGTCAACGTCTCGATCTCCGTCGACGGCCGCCGTCGGGGCGAGGAACCTCACCATCCGCAACCCGTCCGATGGCGGGACGACCGCGAAGGCGAACGCGCTCACCGTGAACCTCCGGCCGACGATCACGTCGCTCACTCCGAACTCGCGGGCCCGCGGCCAGGCCAACCAGAACATCGTCGTCACCGGGCACCGGCTTCCAGGCCGGCGCCACGGTGTCGTTCTCGGGGTCCGGGATCACGGTCGTGTCCGTGACCTTTACGGACTCCAGTCATCTCACCGTGAAGGTCAGCGTCGCCTCGGGCGCCGCCACCGGCAACCGGAACGTCACCGTGACGAACCCGGATACGGGGTCGTTCACGCTGAGCAGCGGATTCAAGGTGACCTGAGGGCCGGATCCCTGCGCATCGTCTCCGGCGAAAACGGACGCTGACCCGTCGTCCGACGGTCAGGTCAGCGTCGCGCGCGCGATGGCGCCGGGCTCCGGTCCGACCTGGGTGACTCGGGCACCACCCGGCGCCCAGATCCCCGATCGTCCCGCAGCCGGGTCGTAACCGCCACCCGACGGTCCCGCGGCGCTCGCGACGACGACCCAGATCCTGCCCTCTGTCGCCACACGTTGGGCCCGCTCGTCCTGGAGCGCACCCTCGTCGACCGTCTTCACGCTGCCGGCGACGTACGCGTCGATCCCCAGCGCAGCAGTGTCGGCAGCATGCCGCGGGACCCCCGTGTCCTTGCAGATGGCGAGACCGAGTCGCCAGCCGTCGACCTCGATGGCCACCGGCTCGCGTCCCGGCGTGAACCGATCGGTCTCGGTCGAGCCAAGCCACATCTTGCGATAGGCGACGGTCACCCCCTCGCCATCGATGGCGAGCATCGCGATGAACGGGCCGCCTTCGTCGCCGTCACCGTCCAGCGGGGCACCCACGAGCGCCACGGCTCCCGTCTCGGCGCAGGCAGCGACGATGGGCTCGAGCCGCGGATCATCGACCGAGATCGCGGGCGCGTCGAGCTCATACCCGGTCAACGAGAGCTCCGGAAAGACCACGACCCTGGCGTCGGCGGCACGGATCGTCGCGGCGTGCGCGAGGGCGTTGGCGGCAACGTCGTCGGGCACGCACACGGGTTGCGCAGCGGCGATCGTGAGCGGTGCTGTCCTCATCGAGCCGGATGGTACGCCGGGGCGACGACAGGACGACTCGATCAGCCGAGATGGAGTGCGCGCGCCTCGGCCGCGAGGGCGTCGCGGACATCGGGATGTGCGATCCGGATCAGCTCACGGGCCCGCTCGCGCAGGCTCAGCCCGAACAGCTCGGCGACGCCCCACTCGGTCACCACCGTGCGGACATGTGCTCGCGTCGTTACGACGCCGGCGCCTTCATGCAGGGCGCCCACGATCCGCGACCCGCCGCCCTTGACCGTCGACGGCAGGGCGATGATGGCGCGGCCCTCCGACGCAAGGCCGGCACCACGGATGAAGTCCATCTGGCCGCCGACCCCGCTGTAGAGCCGGTGACCGATCGAGTCGGCGACCACCTGCCCGGAGAGATCGACCTCGATCGCCGAGTTGATCGCGACCATCCGGCTGAACGACCGGATGACGTGCGTGTCGTTGGTGAAGTCGACCGGGCGCATCTCGACCATGGGGTTGTCATCGACGAAGTCGTAGAGGCGCTTGGTGCCCATCAGGAAAGCGGTCACCAGCTTGCCTCGGTTGCGCTCCTTGCGGGCTCCCGTGACCACCCCGGCCTCGACAAGGTCGACGATCGAATTGGTGAACATCTCCGTATGGACGCCGAGGTCGTGCTTGTCGCCGAGAGCCAGCGCCGTCGCTGCCGGGATCGCCCCGATGCCGAGCTGGAGGGTCGCCCCGTCGGGGACGAGGTCCGCCACGTATTCGCCGATCCGCCGCTCGACGTCGCCGATGAGCCCGACCGGATGCTCATATGGCGGGACGTCGCATTCGACGGCGAGGTCGATCTGCGACTCGTGGATGAAGCTGTCGCCGAGCGTCCGTGGCATCGCCGCGTTGAACTGGACGATGACCTGCCGGGCGGCCCGGATCGCGGCATGCATCGCCTCGACCGACGTCCCGAGCGAGCAGAAGCCATGGGCATCGGGTGGGGTCGCGTTCACGAAGACCGCGTCGAGCGGGAGGCGGCCGCTGTCGAACAGCCGTGGCACGTCCGACAGGAAGGTCGGGACGTAGTCGGCCCGGCCCTCGGCGATCGCCCGCCGGGCGTTCGGTCCGATGAACAGCGCTCGGTGGCGGAAATGAGGCGCCATCTCGGGGGCGAGGTGCGGTCCCGGTCCCTCGCAATGGAGGTGGACGACACTGACGTCGAACAGCTCGTCTGCCCGGGCGACGAGCGCGTCGAGCAGGACCGACGGCGTCGCGGCGGCACATTGGAGATAGAGTTGCTGACCCGAGGTGATCCCGGAGACGGCCTCGGCGGGTGACACGATACGCATGGTCGCCCGAGTCTACGCGGCGCGGCGCGGGTCCCCGACAGGGCCGCTTGGCACGGTCCGTCTCAGCTGCTTCTCAGAGAGAACGGGCACCGTCGGAGACGACGGAGCGACCGATCCGCCACGAAACCGGAGCGTCCTGATGCCCAGATCACGAGTTCTCATCATCGTCGTCGTCATCGCCCTGGCGATCGGCGTCGGCGGCTTCATCGCCTACGACCAGGTCCTCCGCGGCGACAGCGCGGCGGCGCTCGTTCTCCCGCCGGCATCGGCCGATCCGGCTGCGACGTCGGCCTCCGGCTCCAGCGCCGCCTCGACCGCCGGCTCGAGTGCCGTCCCGGCCGCCAGCTTCGACGGGAGCGTGGCGGGCACCTGGAACGTCGGCACAGGCAGCGTCGCCGGGTATCGCGTCCGCGAGCAGCTGGCAGGCCTGTCGGCCGAGAGCGATGCGGTCGGCCGGACGGACAAGGTGACCGGCTCGATCACGATCGAGACATCCGGATCGACCTCGACCCTGACCGCGGCGTCCTTGTCGGTCGACACGACCTCGATCACCTCGGACAAGTCGCAGCGCGACAACCGCCTGCGGACCGAGGGTCTCCAGACCGATACCTACCCGACGGCGACGTTCAAGCTGACCAAGCCGGTCGAGATCCCGGCCGCGGCCCTGGCCGGGACCGCCTCGGATGTCACCCTGACCGGGGACCTGACGATCCACGGCGTGACCAAGTCCGTGGACATCCCGGCCAAGGCGCAGCTCGTCAACGGGACCATCCAGGTCGCCGGCTCGATCGGCTTCCCGCTGTCCGACTACGGCATGACCGCGCCGAACATCGGCGGCTTCATCATCTCGATCGCCGACAACGGCACGCTCGAGTTCCTGGTCTCGTTCACCAAGGCCTGACAGCGAGCACAGCGCCCGGGTTCACTCGCGGGCGAGCATCGCCACCGCCTCGCGCTCGAGGTCGATGTACGGATCCCCGCTCACGTCGACGGCGACGCGCTTGATCGTGCCACCGGTGAAGTGGAACGGCGCCACGCCCGGGTAGTCGGCCGTGACACCCGCACCACTGTCGCGTCCGACGCACAGGCCTTCGCCGGCCAGCGAGAAGAACCCCGGCTGGGTCTTGATGCGACCCTCACCGACCTTCGTATCGCCGTGAAACAGCGACAGGAGTCCGGTCGAGACGCCGGGCGGATCCTCCCCGTCCTTGTCGAACGAGGCGGACAGGATCAGGTTGTCGCCGACGGGCAGGTCCTCGGTGGCATCCACCTTCTGCTCGAAGACCCCGACGAAGTTGTTGACGTAGTGGAGTCGGCCGTCCTTGACGTACAGGGCATGCCCGCCGAAGAGCGCTCCTTGGGCGAACAGGACGCCCTGCGCCCCGGGCACAGGGATGTCCACCAGTGCACCGATCACGAATGAACGGTTCCGGATGTTGACTGCTTGCTGCTCGGGGACGTCGGCCGTGCCCGGGTAGTAGACGTACCGGTCGCGTGGCGGCGACAGGACCGGTCGAGGCGTCAGGATGATCTCGAGCGCCGAGCGATCGTCCAGCGGGAACGTCCCGTTCGCGCCGGCCTCGGCGAACCACAGGTTGACCAGCTCCCGGAGCTTGTCGGGCTGTTCTCCGGCGAGGTCGTGGAGCTCGGAGCGGTCGACGTCGGTGTGGTAAAGCTCCCAGGTGTCGTCGTTGAAATTGCTCCAACCAGCGATCGTCGGGTGGGTCGTGACCGCCTTCCAGCCGTCGTGCCAGATCGCCCGCGAGCCGAGCATCGAGTAGAACTGGGTCCTTCGAGCGGACGGGACAGCTGGATCGTCGAAGCTGTAGCGCATGCTCACGCCGTCGAGGCGGCTCTGGACGTGTCCCTTGATCGTCGCGGGTGGATCGACGCCGAGGAGATCCAGGACGGTCGGAACGATGTCGATGGCGTGGTGGTACTGGGTGCGGATCTGTCCAGCGGCTGTCGCGTTGGCGGGCCACGCGATGATGCACGGATCCGATGTTCCGCCATTGAACTCGTAGCGCTTCCACATCTTGAACGGCGTGTTGAAGGCCATCGCCCAGCCGGTGGGGTAGTGGTTGTAGGTCCTCGGGCCTCCGAGCTCATCGAGCATCGCGAGGTTCGCCTGCATGTCGTCCGGGACCCCGTTGAAGAACTTGTTCTCGTTGACCGATCCGTTCGGGCCGCCTTCGGCCGACGCGCCGTTGTCGGAGACGACGATCACCAGGGTGTTCTCGCGCTGACCGGACTCCTCGAGGTAATCGAGCAGTCGCCCGATGTGGTGATCAGCGTGCGAGAGGAATCCGGCGTAGACCTCGGCCATCCGGGCGAACAGTCGCTGTTCCTCCGCGGAAAGAGAATCCCAGGGTCGGGTGAACTCGAGGGCCGGGAACGGTTTCCCCTGTGGGCCCGTCCGGGTCTCCGCTGTGCCGATCGGGTTGAGAGGCGGGAGCTCGGTCTCCGCCGGGACGAGACCCATCTCCTTCTGGCGAGCAAGGGTCTGCTCACGCATCGCTTCGTAGCCCATGTCGAAGCGACCCTTGTACTTGTCGGCCCATTCCTTGGGTGCGTGATGGGGGGCATGCGCCGCGCCCGGCGCGTAATAGAGGAAGAAGGGTTTGTCGGGCGCGAGCACCTTCGAGTCCTTGATGAACTCGATCGCCTTGTCCGTGATGTCCTCGGTGAAGTGGTAGCCCTCTTCCGGGGATCGCGGCTGATCGACGGGATGGTTGTCGTAGACGAGGTCCGGGTACCACTGGTTCGTCTCGGCGCCGAGGAAGCCGTACCAGCGCTCGAAACCGCGACCCGACGGCCAGTTCCGCCGCGTCGACGCCACGTTCATCTCGATGGTCGGGCAGAGATGCCACTTGCCGACCATGTACGTGTTCCAGCCGAGCTCGCCCAGGATCTCTGGGAGCATGCCGTTCTCGGGCGGGATCGTGCCGCTCGCGTTCGGGAAGCCGCTCGCCGCCTCGGTGATGCAGGCCATGCTGTTGCGGGTATGGTTGCGGCCTGTCAGCAGGCAGGAGCGCGTCGGGGAGCACAGGGCGGTCGTGTGCCACTGCGTGTACCGCACGCCCGCGTTCGCAAGGCGATCGATGTTCGGGGTATCGATCGGACCACCGTACGAGCTCATCGCCGAGAAGCCGACGTCGTCGAGGACGATGTAGACGACGCTCGGGGCGCCGTCCGGGGCCTTCGGTGGCTCGAAGGGCGTCCAGTCCGGGATCGAGTCGCGGATATCGACGTTGATCGTCCCCGCGAAGGGTCGCTGTGGCATCTCGAGATCTCCTCTTGCCGGTCGCCCGCGTCCGATCCGTCTGTGGTGGAGTGTGGCATCCACCGTCGATGGATCCCCCGTCCCGCGGGCGATCACAGTGTGACGCGCCGGGGCCGGCTTCACTGGGCCCGGACGAGGGGGGACCGGCGAGAGCGACCCGCTAGCGCGTGTAGGCGCCGCCCGGGTCGAGCTCCTCGCGGATGAGCCGCAGCTCGTCATCGGTCGGTGGCGGTGTCGCGCCGAGCTCGGGGGCGATCGCGACCTCCCAGCCGATCGAGGCGCGGACGGCGTCGACCGTGGCGCCCGGGTGGAGCGAATCGAGCCGCATCTCGCCGCTCTCGTCGAAGTGATAGATGCCGAGGTCGGTCACGACGACGCTCGGGCCGCGCCCCAGCCAGCCACCCTCGCGGCGGATCCGGTCGGCCTCCGCGGCTCCGCCGAGGTTGCCGGGGCTGGTCCGGAAATCGATGGTCTCCACGAAGCTGCGCGTGCTCTGGCGCATGATCACGAAGACCTGGCGAGCGTTGATCGCGATCTCGCACGCGCCGCCGGATCCCGGCAACCGCGTCGTCGGATGGTCGTATGGGCCGATCACCGTCGTGTTGATGTTGCCGAACCGGTCGATCTGGGCGGCGCCGAGGAAGCCGACGTCGACGAGCCCGCGCTGGAGGTAGTAGCCGAACAGCTCGAGCATGCTGACGACCGCCGTCGCGCCGGTGACGATGGTCGGGTCGCCGATCGACAGCGGGCAGACGCGCCGGCCGCGCCCCGAAGACGCCGGCCTCGTAGACCAGCTCGAGGTCCGGGGCGACCGTCCGCTGGGCGAGGTTGACCGCGATGTTCGGCAGCCCGACACCGACGAAGCAGACGTGCTGACCCGCTAGCTCGCGCGCTGCTGCGACGATCATCATCTCGGACTTGCTGAAGGTCGCCGGGTCGCTCACGGAACCTCCTCGATGTCGAGGAAGACCCGCTTTCCGAGTCCCCGAGCGGTCGAGACCATGAGATCCGCGCCCTCGGACGGGCCACCGATCCGCAGGCATGCGTCACAGCGAGCCAGGAGCCGCTGGGCGATGGGATGGAAGATCTCGTCGAAGGCGCCGTCGTCCCCGCCGCGTTCTGCGAGCTCGATGAGCGGCAGCGCGAACCACTCCCCCATGACCGGCAGGTGGCCGCGGCGATAGAGCTCGAGCGAGACCGCGGTCATCGCCTCGACATTGGCCGCGATCCGGGCCGGATCGCCATCGGTTCCCGACCGGTACGGCCCGGCGACCAGGATCAACAGCGGGTCCGTGGCCAACTCGGCCATCAGCGGTACGCCCCGTAGTCGACCGAGCCCGATGGCGCCGGCCCGGGTCGGAGCGAGTCGACCCGCTCAACACCCAGCTTCGCCATGTACGCGGCCCGGCCATCGAGGTCGTAGACCCACTCGCGCAGCCATGCCTGGGTCGTCGCCTCGTCGCGCGTGATCGCGTCCCAGTCGAGGTAGAACCGGTTGTCGCGGTCGTAGGCGCCCTGGACGTACGAAGGGTGCGCGCCCCACGGCTCGACGACGACGGCGTCGACGATCAACCCCGGGATGATCGTCCGGTTCGGGTCGGCCCGGATGACCGCCTCATCGACGAGCTCCTCCACGACGACGATGACGCGATCGGCCGCGAAGGCCGCTTCCTTCTGGCAGCCGAGCAGGCCCCAGACCTGGGTGTCGCCGCCCGCCGAGGCACGCTGGGCATGGACGATCGTGACGTCGGGCCGCAGCGGAGGGACCGCGTAGATGGTCTCGTCCCCGTACGGCGACTTGATCGGTCGGATCAGCGGGTTGGCGACCGGCAGGTCCGTCTCGAAGTAGCTGCGCAACGGGAAGAACGGCAGGTTCATCGCTCCCGCCGTGTAGCGTCCGACCATCCCGAAGTGGCTGTACTCCTCGACCTCGAGCGGCTCGTCCGGGATCTGCCCTTCGATCCGCCTTCGGATCGCCCCGAGACCGCCGACCCCGGGGTTCCCGAGCCACGAGAAGACGAGCTTGCGGGCCACCCCGGCGGCGACCATCTGGTCGTAGATGAGATCGGGTGTCAGCCGGGCCAGGGTCAGGTCACGCTTGCGCTGGCGGATGATCTCGTGGCCGGCCGCGAACGAGATCAGGTGGGTGAACCCTTCGATCGCCACGCAATCGCCATCGCGCACCAGGTCGGCGATGGCGTCGCGCATCGAGGCGACCTTGGAGCTGCCCACCGCGCGATTATCCCCGCGCCGCCGGGCCGTCGTCAGCCGGCCGCCTCGACCTCATGGAGCGCGCCCGCCTCCGTGACCTCCTCGAGGACCGCCGCACCATGACCGGCGACCTGCGCGACCGCCTCGCCGAAGATCCGCAGAGCGGTCGTCATCTCGGCCTCACTGACCGTCAGGGCAGGGCACATCCGCACCGATGTCTTGCCGCATTCGAGGACCAGCAGGCCGCGCTCGAAGCAGGCCCACTGGACCTCCTCGGCGTGCTCGCCGGTATCGAACTCGATGCCGATCATCAGGCCCTTGCCACGCACGTCGCGGACGAGCCCGTCATAGCGGTCGAGGAGCGGCCGGAGACCGGTCATCGCCTGCTCACCGCGGACCGCGGCGTTCTCGACCAGGCCACCCTCGAGCAGCTCGATCGTCGCCAGCGCGGCGGCGCACGCGACCGGGTTGCCGCCATAGGTCGACCCATGCGCGCCCGGGCCCCAGGTCTCGAGCAGCTCGGCGCGGGCGACCATGGCGCCGAGCGTCATCCCCGACGCGATGCCCTTGGCGGTGAGCAGGATGTCCGGCTCGACCCCCCAGTGGTCGACCGCCCACATCTTGCCCGTCCGCCCGGCGCCGGACTGGATCTCGTCGGCGATCAGCAGGATCCCGTGCTCGTCGCAGATCGCGCGCAGACCCTCGAGGAAGCCGTCCTCGGGGACGATGTAGCCGCCCTCGCCCTGGATCGGCTCGACGATGATCGCCGCGACCTCGTTGGCAGGAGCGAGCTTGTCGAAGAGGACCTCATCGAACCAGCGCAGGTCCTCGACCCGTCCGTAGGGCGCGTGGAAGATCCCCGGCAGCAGTGGCCCGAACCCGGCGTGGTACTTCGCCTTCGAGGCGGTCAGCGAGACCGAGCCATACGTCCGCCCGTGGAAGGCGCCAAGGAAGGCCACGATGTACGGCCGCTTGGTCGCGAAGCGCGCCAGCTTGATCGACGCCTCGACGACCTCCGTCCCGGAGTTGCCGAGATAGACCCGGGTCCGGCCGGAGATCGGGGAGATCCGCGCGATCTCGCGACAGACCTCCGGGTAGATCGGCAGGTAGAAGTCGGACGCCGAGAAGTGGATCAGCTCGCCGGCCTGCTCCTTGATCGCCGCGACGACCTGCGGGATGCGCATGGCCGGTCGAGTTCACGGCGATCCCGGCCGCGAAGTCGAGGAACAGGTTGCCGTCGATGTCCTCGATCGTCAGGCCCTCGCCGCGGACGGGGACGATCGGGTAGGCCCGCGGGAGGCTGGGTGACGTCCACGTCTCGTCGAACGCGACATGTGCCCGTGCCTTGGGGCCGGGAAGCTCGGTGACGATGTGCGGGACCGGCCTGACTTCCGACTGACCTTGGGCGATCCGCGACGAGCCCGACGACAAGGTGCACCTCTGGCTTGAGTGCATAACGAGTATGCAGGTTGGATATCCGGCCGAGTATAGCCGAGCCGTCGGTAGCCGAATGGCGACACCCGATAGTCCGCTCGGGTGGCTGTCGCGCACGTGCGAACGGCCCACGCTGGCGGGCGATGTCCACATCCATCCCCGGTGGCTCCGCGACACGGCTTGCCGGCTGGACCGGTCGGACGCGGTCGCTCCAAAGGCTCCCGTCGGTCACGAGCCGTATCGCCAGGACGCTCTGGCTGCACGATCGTGGCGTCGCCGAGCTGCGCGGCGCGGCACTCACCCTGACGACGATGGCCCTGCTCGGTGCCGGTTCGACGTACTTCGACCCGGCCAGCGGCGACTTCGACCGCATCGTGCGGCTCGCGACCCCGCTGGCGATCTTCTTCGCGATCCTGGCCTGGTCGCCGGCCGCGTCCCGGATCGGCCGATCGCACGCCGTCCGACTGCTGGTCGGCCCGATCGTGGTGCTCGTGGCGATCGTCGGCTGCGGGGTCGGCGACGTCGCGACGCTTCAGCTGCCGCCGGCCGGCCCGCTGATCCTCCTGGCCATGGCCTTTGCCGCGATGACACCGCGGCTACCCGATCGCGGCGGCGATCGTGACCGGCACCTCGCTCGCCATCCTGGTCGCGCACGCCCAGGTCGTGGCCGCGACCGGTCTTGGTGCCCACGTCGCGGACGAGTTCACGGTCGGTTTCATCGTCACGATCCTCGCCTCGGCCGGGATGGCCGTCGTGGTCCGGGTCGCCACCGACGCCGAGGCCCGCGCGAGCCGCCTGGCGGCGCGCAGCCGCGAACGCGTCGACGTCCTCGAGCGCGTCAACCGGATCGTCGCCCGGTTCGACGGCTCGCAGCCGATCCGCACCGTGATCCAGGCGGTCGTCGACGACATCGCTCGCGAGTTCGAGATCACGCTCGTCTCGATGTACCTGCCGTTCGGCCGGGACCAGCTGACGATGGTCGGTGTCGCCGGCTACCCGACCCCGTTCCACGAGATCGAGATCGGCGTCGGGATCATCGGCCGGGCCGCGGCGAGCCAGCACGTCCAATTCGTTCCCGACGTCCTCGCAGGATCCCGACTATCGGGCGGCCCGCGACGATGTCCGGAGCGAGGTCGCGGCGCCGGTCGTCCATAGCGGCGAGCTGCTCGGCGTGGTCAACTTCGAGGGCACGCTCGACCATCCGATCGGGCCGGCGCAGGTCGCGCTTGCCGAGATGGTCGTCCACTCACTGTCGGCCGCGCTCCGCTCGGCGCGCCTCGACGATGAGCGTCGCGATCGCCTGTACGCCATCGAACGGGTCCTCGACGTCAGTCGCGCGCTGGTGGCCGACCTCGACCGTCCGCGGATCGTGGCATCGATCGTCGACGCGGTGGCCGAGCTGCTCGCTGCCGACGTCGTCGCGCTCTTCTCACGTCGGGTCGACGGGTCCTTCCGGCTCGAGGCCGGTGTCGGCTTTCCGGCACGGGCGATCGGCCTCGAGGTCAACGGGCGGAGCGGCATGGTCGGTCGCGCGATCGTGACGCGAACGCATATCGACGGGCTCCAGGAGGTCAATGCCTGGCCGGCCGAGTTCCTCGACGATCGGCCCGGCGGCTCGACGTCGCACGCTGCGATGGCCCTCCCGATCGAGGTCGGCGACGAGGTCGCCGCGGTCCTGTTCGTCACCCGGATCGGCCCGGATCGTGCCTACAGCGCACTCGAGCGCGGGATCGCGGATCTCCTGACGTCGCAGGTCGCGATCGCACTCCAGAACGCCGATCTCCATGCGCAGGTGGCCGAGTCCGCCCTGCGCGACCCGCTCACCGGCCTGCTCGAATCGCCGGTTCTTCGACGAGGCGGTCGAGGCCGCCCTCGCCAACGCCCGGCGAGCGGGAACGGAGCTGAGCCTGATCGTCCTCGACCTCGACCGGTTCTCGGCGGTCAACAACGAGCATGGCCACGCGGTCGGCGATACCGTCCTCCGGCGGGTCGCGCGCGCGATCAAGGGCGCCGTCCGCGAGGGCGACATCGTCGTCCGCTACGGCGGCGAGGAGTTCGTCGTCGTGGCGCCCGGCACCGATGGGGACGGAGCGGTCAACGCCGCCGAGCGGATCCGCGAAGCCGTCGCCGCCGCGAGCTCGGAACCGATCGACGGGCGGATGGTGCCGGTCACGATCTCGGCCGGTGTCGCCAGCCTCGTCGACGAGACCGACGGCCGCGGGCTCTTCCGCGCCGCAGACTCAGCCCTCCTCGCCGCCAAACGAGCAGGCCGCAACCGAGTCAAGCGGATCTAGCTCGCGGCGCGCGGCCCGCGCCGCCTGGCGCCGCGCTAGTCGACGACAGTTCGGCTTTGCTCTCGCATGAATTGGGCTACGTAGTACATCGATAGTCCAGCCTTGCCGGTCGACCCACTCCCCTTCCAGCCACCGAACGCCTGGATCGCCCGGCCAGGCCCCGGTCGTGGCGCCGGCGCGTCGGTTGACGTAGAGGACGCCCGCCTCGATCGTGGTCGAGGAACTGCTGGACTTCGGCCGGGTCCTCGCTGTAGACGCCGGCGGTCAGCCCCAGCACGTTGTCGTTCGCCAGCGAGATCGCCTCATCGAGCGAATCGACAGCGGCGACCGCGGTGAACGGGGCGAACAGCTCGTCGCGGAACAGCCGATGCGAGGTCGGCAGCCCGCCGACGACGGTCGGCTCGACGTAGAAGCCGCGCGCGAGGTCGCCATCGGTCAGGTGCTCGCCGCCGGTGAAGACCGTCCCGTCGCGTCGCGCCTCGGACGACCGCCGCCTGATGGCGATCGACGGCCCGCTGGTCGATGATCGGGCCCATCCAGTTCGGCGCGGACGAGCGGATCGCCGATCGTCACCTTCTCCGTCTTCTCGACCAGCAGCCGAACGAGCTCGTCGTGGACCGGCCGCTCGACGTAGACCCGCGAGTTCGCCGAGCACTTCTGGCCGCCGAAGCCGAAGGCGCTGCGCATGATCCCCTCGGCCGCCTCCTCGAGGTCGGCCTTGCGCGAGACGATCGCCGGGTTCTTGCCACCCATCTCGACGATGCACGGCCGCGGCCACGCCTTCGAGAACGAGTGGAACAGCTGCATCCCGACCTCGTACGAGCCGGTGAACACGATGCCGTCGATGCCCGGGATGGTCCTGGAGCGCCTGGCCGACGGTCTCGCCCGGACCCATCACGAGGTTGACGACGCCCTTCGGGACGCCGGCGTCGATGTAGCGCCTGGATCAGGTTCGACCGACGACAGCGGCGACGCGCTCGACGGCTTGAGGACGACGGTGTTGCCGGCGATGAGCGCCGCCCCGGTCGGTCCGGTGGCCAGGGCCATCGGGAAGTTGAACGGGCTGATGACGGCGAACACGCCGTGCGGCCGGAGGACCGACCGGGTGTGGACCGTCGGCGTCGCCGAGATTGCCCATCGGGTGGTCGTAGCCGTCGTTGTCCTCCATCGTCTTGCGCGTAATAGCGGAGAAGGTCGGCCGACTTCCTCGACCTCGCCGAGCGCCTCGATCCGGTTCTTGCCGACCTCGATCGCCATGTCCGCGGAATAGGCCATCAGTCGCTCGCTGATGAGGTCGGCCGCGCGCGCGGACGATGGCCACGCGCTCGCGCCACGGGACCGCGGCCCAGGCCGGCTGCGCTGCTCGCGCAGCCGCGACGGCGTCGTCGACGTCGGCCGTCGGTGCCGCGCGCGAACGTGCCGAGAACGAGGTCGCGATCGATCGGCGAGCTCGCCTCGAAGGTCCCGTCACCGTCGCGCCATTCCCCGTCGATGTAGTTGCGGTAGTGGCCGCCGAGGCTCGCTCGCGTGGCCTCGAGGCCCTGTCTCGAAGCCGGCGTGGAGCTCCTCGTTGTCGGCGCTCAGGGTCGCGTAGGTGATCTTGATGCGCGGCGCGGAATTGGTGGTCATGGTGAAGGGCCCTCGTGACTGGTCGGTGTCGGGAACGTTGCGGTCAGTCTAGCGCGGCGACCACGTCGGCCAGCGTGGCGGCGATCCCGTCGGGACCCCGTCCGCGCCGCGGCTGGGTCGCCAGATCGGCCTGGCTGGTCTTGCCCGAGAGCACGAGGATCCCGCGCATCCCGACGCGCTGGGCCGCCGCCACATCCGCGCGTGGATCGTCGCCGACCATGACGAAGGTGACGGCCGGCGATCGCTCGTCGAGGTCCGCGCGTAGCCCGGCGATCGCCTGCCGGAAGACCTCCGGCGCCGGCTTGCCGAGGACACGCGCCCGCTTCCCGGTCGCGAATTCGAGCGCGGCGACGTAGCCGCCGGCATCGAGGGTCATCCCCTTCGGCGTCAGCCACCACGGGTTGCGGTGCATGGCGAGGAGCTCGGCCCCGCCGTGGATGAGCCGAAACGCGACGTCCATGTTCCCGTACGAGAGGTCGTCGCCCGCGTCGCCGATGACGACCGCAGCCACAGACCCTGCCGGCAGCGCATCGGCTTCCTCCGCAGACACAAGCCGCTGCCCGTCGAACTCGCGAAGCGCGTCCGCGGCGGCCAGGACGAAGAGCGGTCGATCCGGGTGATGCGCGGCCGGTGTATGCCGCCGTGGCCGAGGTCCCGGTGATGATCCGCTCGGGGTCGATCCGCAGCCCGGCCGCCCCGAACCAGTCGGACAGCGACTCGCGGTGGAGCTGCGAGAAGTTCGTGACGACGCGGAACGGGATACCGAGCTCGCCGAGACGCGCGACCGCCTCCATCGATCCCGGCAGTGGTCGCGACCGCAGGACGAGGACGCCGTCGGCATCGAGCACGAAGCCGCGGACCCCGTGGAGCGCTTCGCGCAGACGATCGCCTGTCATCGGCCGATGGTAGGCTGCCCCGCGACGGGACGCGTGGAGGATCGGATGGGACTGCTCGACGGCAAGACGGCGCTCATCTTCGGCGTCGCGAACGACCACTCGATCGCCTGGGGGATCGCCCAGGCGCTCCACGAGGCGGGCGCCGAGGTCGGCTTCTCGTCGGTCGAGAGCCTGATCGAGAAGCGCGTCCGGCCGCTCGCGACGTCGATCGGATCGACCTTCGTCGAGCCCTGCGACGTCGCCTCCGACGAGCAGATCCGGACCGTCTTCGAACGCTGGGGCGAGACGCACGACTCGCTCGACATCCTCGTCCACGCGCTCGCGTTCGCGAAGCGCGAGGACCTCGAGGGCGCCTTCGTCGACACGTCGCGCGAAGGGTTCGCGCTGGCGCTCGACATCTCGGCGTATTCGCTGGTCGCGCTCGCGCGCGAGGCGCGGCCGCTCCTGCGACGCGGGTCGTCGATCATCACCCTGAGCTACTACGGCGCCGAGAAGGTCGTCGCCAACTACAACGTGATGGGCGTCGCGAAGGCGGCCCTCGAGGCGTCCGTCCGCTATCTCGCCGCAGACCTCGGCCCCGACGGCATCCGGGTCAACGCGATCAGCGCCGGACCCGTCCGGACGCTCGCGGCGGCCGGGATCGCCGGCTTCAAGGGGATGTACCGCGGCTTCGCCGAGGTCGCGCCACTGCGCGCCAACATCACGCCCGAGGACGTCGGTCGGAGCGCGCTCTATCTCGCCTCGGACCTCTCGAGCGCGGTGACCGGCGAGACGCTGTACGTGGACGGCGGCTTCAACATCGTCGGGGTGCCGACGGGCGACTGAGCCGCGGCCCTCCCCCGGCCGCGAGTCCCGGCCTTACCAGCCGAACGAGCCTGGCTCACCCTTGATCGGCCCGACGATGCGCGACGTCACCCAGCCGCCGTAGAACCGGCCGGGTTGCGGCGTCGCCCGTTCGTCGCCGACCCATGCCTCGTCGACGCGACCCGCGTAGAACGCCAGGTGATCGCGGATCGCCTCGTAGCCGGGCTCGGGTGCCGGATACGACCAGGCGATGTTGTCGATCCGGCGTCCGCCTGGGCCGTCGTAGGACCAGTAGGCGGCGACGCCCTTCCACTCGCAGACTGACGTGTGCGGACTCGGCGTCAGCCGGTCCATCCGGACGTCAGCCGTCGGGATGTAGTAGACCGGCGCTCCGGCGGTCTCGAGGACGCGGAACCCGCGCGTCGTCTCGGCGAGGATCTCGCCGTCGACGATGACCCGCAATCGTTCCGGGACGGCCTCGACCCGCGGCGGACGGGGATAGTCCCAGACCGATTCCTGGCCCGGTCCCGGGACGACCCGTTCGGCCGGTCCCGGTCGCGATCCGGCCGCCATCTCTCCGGCACCACCCACTCCCATCTCGTCAGTCGCCCAGGGCTGCGGAGCAGCTCGCGCAGCGACCGCCGATCGAGAGATGGCTGAGGTCGACCGCGAACGATCGACCGCGTTCGAGCGCGGAGACCAGCGCGCGGGCCTCCTCGGCGTCGATCTCCCACGTCGTCCCGCAGCCGTTGCAGTGGAGATGACCGTGGACCGCGGCCGGCAGGACGTGGAACTCCTCGCGGCCGTCCGCGCCATGGCTGTGGCTGAGAAGGCCGAGCTCCTCGAGCACGTCGAGGGTCCGGTAGACGGTCGACGGGATCGTGCCGGGATCGACCGCCCGGCAGCGTTCGACGAGATCGGCGCCGGTCACGTGGCCGTCGGTCCGGGCAAGGACGTCGATGAGGATCCGGCGCTGCGGCGTCCAGCGCAGCCCGCGAGCGTGGAGCTGGTCGCGGACGTCGGACCAGGCGACGGACGCCGGCGTGTCAAGCGATCCAGATGCGGTCATCGTGCGAAAGGATAGACGACGGCTGCAACAGCAGACAAATGCGACCCGTTGCGATATCGACCCATGTCGGGTACCCTCCAAACCCCGAGCCCACGCGAGGATCCAACCGTGATCGACCTCATCGCCGCCGGCACCGCGATCGCCCCGACCGCCGTCGATCTCGGCCTGCTCGTGACGGCTCTCCTGCTCGGCGTCCGGCACGGCATCGACTGGGACCACATCGCGGCGATCACCGACATCACCAGCACGACCGCGGCCGCGGGGATGGGCGATGCCGCCCATGCCGGCCAGCATCGCGACATGTCCGGCCACGCGCACGGCCACGGCGGCGACCTCGAGATGCGGGCGCACGACGCCGGACCGGGCGGCGCGACGCTCGCACCGGCACTCGCCACGCGCCCGATGGTCGGTCGGACGCGGTTCCTGTCCGACCAGGCCGAGGCGATCCGTCTCGGCACGCTCTACGCGCTCGGGCACGGTCTCGTCGTCGTCATCCTGGGCCTGGCCGCGATCGCATTCGGGGCCCTCCTGCCGGACTGGCTCGACCCGATCATGGGCCGGATCGTCGGGCTTCACCCTGGTGGCCCTCGGGGTCTGGGTCCTCTACTCGATCTACCGCTACGCGCGAGCGGGCGAACGGTTCCGCCTGCGGAGCCGCTGGATGCTCGTGTTCGACGGGATCCGCTACGGCTGGCGCCGGCTCCAGGCGCGCCTCCACGGGCACGAGCACGTCGAGCCGCTCGAGATGAGCTCGTACGGGGCGCGGACCTCGTTCGGGGTCGGGATGATCCACGGGATCGGCGCCGAGACGGGCTCCCAGGTCCTGCTGATCGCCGCGGTCGGCGGAGCGTCGGCCGCGGGCCTCGGGGTCCCGATGCTGTTCGCGTTCGTCATCGGGCTGCTGCTGTCGAACCTGCTGATCGTGCTGATCAGCTCGGCCAGCTTCGTGTCGAGCCAGGCGCGCGAGCGGCTCTACGTCTCGATCGGCGCGGTCGCCGGCCTGTTCAGCCTGTTCGTCGGGACGATCTTCCTGTTCGGACTGAGCGGCTCGCTCCCCGACCTCGGCGCGATCCTGCCGTTCTGATCCCGCGGCGGTCGGCGTGGGCGGTCAGCCCTTGACGGCGGTGGCCGACGCCGACTCGGAGGCGGGCCCGGCGGTGGGCTTCGGGATCCGCTTGACCGGTCGCAGGAAGAGGGTCAGGACGACGACCACGTAGGTCAGCCAGGCGACGAAGGTGATGACCTCGGGCGTCGAGGTGTAGCCGAAGATCGCGTGCAGGAACTGGCCGACGACGCCGCCCTCCTCCTCGCCGCCGCGAAGGATGGCGCCCAGGTCGACGAGCGTCTGCGTCCCGATCGTGATGACGTTGATCTCGATCAGCTCATGGACGGCCTTGGCGACGAGCCCGCCGGCGATGAAGACGAGGGCGATCCCGGTCCAGCGGAAGAAGATCGCGAGGTTGAGGCGGCGCGACCCGTGGTAGAAGCCGATCCCCAGGATCGCGGCGATGCCCAGTCCGACCAGCGCACCGACAAGGACCCAGATCGCTCCCTGGTCCGCGGATGTCGCCTGGCCGGTCAGGAACAGCGCGGTCTCGATCCCCTCGCGGATGACCGCGACGAAGGCGAGGATGGCGAGAGCTGTCACCGAGCCGTTGTCGAGCGCCCGGTCGACCGCGGCCTGGAGCTCGCCCCGGACGCTGGCCGCCTGGCGGCGCATCCAGAACAGCATCCAGGTCACGACCCCGGCCGCGACCAGCAGGGTGGCCGCCTCGAACAGCTGCTCGTACGGCTCCTGGAAGCTCCCGACGGTGAGGTACAGCGCGAGCCCGAGGATCGCGCTCAGGACGACAGCCAGGCCCGGCGCCCAGGAAGACCTTGGGGAAGTAGCGCGCGTTGCCGGTCTTGGCCAGGTAAGCGCAGATGATGGCGACGATCAGGGCCGCCTCGACGCCTTCGCGAAGGCCGGTCAGCAGGCCGCTGGTGAACGCTCCGACATCCATCCGTTCCCGCAGGTCAGCCGGGGCTCGGTCGATCGAGTCAGCAAGGGTGCATGACCTTGTTGTGCAAGGTCGCTTGTCACGGGGAATCTAGCGAACCTGGCGGAATCGGTCAAGCGTGGCGCCGAGGAGCGGTCAGTCGCCCCCGCGGATCTCGAATCGGGTGAGCTTCCAGCTCGCCAGCAGGAACGACCCGACGAGCACGACGCCGAGCACGAGGACGCTCACGTTCGGGGCCAGCGGATCGCCGCCCGGGACGTCGACGCCGAGCGCCGCCGCGAGGCCGAGGGTCGCCTGGCGGATCGACAGGAACTTCGTGCCCTCGAGCAGGCCGGAGAGGACGCCCTCCCAGATCAGTACATAGGCGAGGCCCAGCAGCAATGCGCGAGACGTGAACACGCTGAGCGTCACGAACGCCGCCGCGTATGCACTCCCGCCGACGAGAGCGGCCACCGAGTAGCCGACGATCGTGGTCGAATCGCCGCCCAGCAGGAGAGCCGTGATGATGATCGACGGGACGATGAGCAACGCGGTCAGGCCGGCCGCAACGAGGATCTTGGCGAGCGCGATCTTCCAGCGCGCGATCGGCTTGATCATCAGGTAGACCGCAGTCCCATCCTCGATCTCCGAGCCGAGCGCGGACGTCCCGATGATCAGGGCGACGAGCGGCATCACCGTCCGGACGACGAGCGTGTCCAGCACGCGATCCGCGTCGGGTCGTCCGCCGCTCACCCGCACCAGCAGGCCGATCAGGACCGGAAGACTTGCCAGGAGGACGAGCAGGATCGCCCGCCGCCGGCTCAGCAGCCCGCGCAGGGTGACGTCGATGAGCGCGACCATGACGCTCATCGGCGGACCAGGTAGCTGAAGACGCTCTCGAGCGAGTCGTCGGTCGGGGCGACCTCGAAGAGGGTCACCGCGTTGGCGCGGGCGACCTTCGGCAGCGCGCGCGTGAACCCGTCGTAGTCGGCCGTCCGGATCGCCAGACGGCCGCCGACGAGCTCGGCGCCGAAGACCGACGGATCGGCCGAGCAGCGCCGAGGCGAGGCGCCGGTCGTCGGACGAGCTGACCGTGAACGTGTGCGGCCGATCGGTCATCAGCCGCCGGATCGAGCGGAAGTCGCCGGCCGCCGCGAGACGCCCCGCGTAGACGACGAGCACCGAGTCGGCGACCCGCTCGACCTCCTCGAGGATGTGCGACGAGAACAGGATCGTGCGGCCCTGGGCCGCCATCGAGCGCAGCAGCGCCATCATGTGCAGCCGCTGGCGCGGGTCGAGCCCGTTGAACGGCTCGTCGAGGAGCAGCACCGTCGGGTCGTGGACCAGCGCGCCGGCCAGCTTGGCCCGCTGGCGCATCCCCTTGGAATAGGTGCCGATCGGGCGGTCCGCGGCCTCGGTCAGGTCGACCGTGGCGATCGCCCGGGCGGCTGCCGCATCCGGATCGGCGACGCCCTGGAGCTGGGCGTTGAGACGTGCGAAGCCGAGCCCGGTCAGGTACGGGTGGACCGCCTCGCGTTCCGGGACGAGGCCGACGTGGCGGTACATCTCCGGCCGGCGCCAGGCGGTCTGCCCGCCGACCAGGACGCGGCCGGCGGACGGGGCGAGCAGGCCGGCCATCAGGTGGAGGAGCGTCGACTTGCCGGCGCCGTTCGGGCCGAGCAGGCCGGTCACCCCGGCCCCGAGCGCGAACGAGATGTCGTTGACCGCCACGACGTTGCCGTACCAGCGCGAGACGTGGTCCACCTCGAGGGCGGCGGTCGGGTTCGGCGGAGGTGCGGTCGGCAGGCCCGTCGTCGCGGGTCCCGGGGCCGTCGGCTCGGCCGGGACCGGCGCCGGCGCAGTGGCCGCCGGAGCTGGCACGTTCGGGTTCGGAGGCGGCGTCGTCGGCTCGGTCATGCCGCGATCCGCAGGTAGCGCCGGACCGTCAGGCCGACGGCCGCGGCGATCTCGACCGCGCCGCCGCGACGTACGCCCAGCCGGGCAGGTCGAGGGCGGCCACGACCGGGCTGTCGGGGATCGTCCCGAAGATCGCCGCGTTCGTGCCGTCGAGGATGTCGCCCGGGCTGAAGAAGACGATCACCCGGGCGAGGTCCTGGTTGGTCAGGCCACCGACCAGCGCGACGATGATCGGCGGGATGATGAAGATCGCGATGATCGCGGCGGTCGCGTATGCGCGACGTGGCGTGTAGGCCGCGATCAGGCTCGCCAGCCCGCCCAGCAGGCCGGACACCAGCAGGGCCTGGAGCACGAACCGCGGGACCTGTCCGAGCTCGTTGGACAGCCCGGTCGCCGGATCGGGCGCGACCAGCACGCGCCCGACGAAGAGCACGACGTAGGGCGAGATCTCGACGAGGAAGAGGGCCGCCATCAGGCCACCGACCTTGGCCAGCGCGTAGTCGGTCCGGGTCAGGGCCCGCGAGAAGTAGAGCGGCAGGACGCCGTAGCGCTGGTCGCGGCCGAACAGCTCGGGTGCCTGGGCGGCACAGAACAGCATGATCAGGATGGCGACGCAGGCCGTGGTACGACTCGTAGCGGATCGGCGACGCGTCCGACAGTCCGCCGCCGCCCGCCTGCGCCGCCAGCGCCGCGAAGCCGACAGCCAGGACGGCCGGCAGGATCGCCAGGGCGCCCAGGGTGAACGGGGCGATCTTGGCCCGGCCGCCACGACCGATCCCGAAGGCCGAGCGGAACGTCTGTGTGAACAGGGCGACGACGGCGCTTCGTCGGCCGAGTCGCGGACCGGAGTACCCCTGGTAGCCGAGGTCGTAGATGCTCCCGCCCGACCCGCGGGCGGACTGCGGCGCGCCGACAGGCGGCGTCGTCGGCGTGGTCATGCCGGGACCTCCCCCGCCCTGGGACGGGCCGCCGCCGACGCTCGGCGGCGTGGCGGCCGCTGTCAGGCACCGGGTCCGCGTCACGGAAGAGGTCCTCGAGGCTCTGCCGGCGCTGCTCGATCCGGACGAGCGGGAGCCCGAGCTCGGCGACCGCGTCGCGGACGATGTCGTACTGCGCGTCCTCGGTGACCGCCAGCAGGACCGTCCGCCCGTCGGCCACCGCCTGCAGCCCGCGCGCGTTGAGCGCCGCGGCGAGCGCCACCTCGCCTTCCTCGACCTCGACCGCGAGGACCCCGGTCCGTTCGGTGAACGACCCGAGCGGCGCCGCGCGGAGGAGCCGTCCGGCGTCGATGGCGACGAGGTAGTCGCACACCCGCTCGATCTCGCCGAGCAGGTGGCTGGCCACGATGACCGCGATCCCGAACTCGGTCCCGGTCCGCCGGACGAGCGCGAGCATCTCGTCGCGACCCGCCGGATCGAGGCCGTTGGTCGGCTCGTCCAGGAGCAGGAGCCGCGGGCCGTGGACGAGGGCCTGGGCGAGCTTGACCCGCTGCTTCATGCCGGTCGAGTAGCCGCCCATCGCCCGGTAGCGTTCCTCGTACAGGCCGACGTGGCGAAGGACCTCGGCGGTCCGCTCGCGGGCCGCCGCGCTCGGGAGGCCGGACATCCGTGCCATGTGGCTGACGAAGTCGGTCGCCGATGTGTCCGGCGGGAGGCAGTCGTATTCGGGCATGTAGCCGACGAACTGACGGATCGTCGTGCCCTTGTCGCGGACGTCGAGGTCCATCACCGACGCCTCGCCCGACGTCGGCGGGAGGAGCCCGAGGAGGATCTTGATCAGCGTGCTCTTGCCTGCGCCGTTGGCACCGACGAGACCGATGATCCCGGGTTCGAGCTCGAGGGTGAGGCTGTCGAGGGCGGTGACGCCGCGCGGGTAGCGCTTCGTCAGGTCATGGAGCGCGATCAATGTCATGGGCCGGTTCAAGGGTAACCGGCGCCGACCCGGCGAGTCACCCCGCCCGGGGTCAGCGGAACTGGAGTCCTGTCACGATCGGCGTCGCGATCCGGACGATCGCCTCGGGCGTCCCGTCGGCCGACGGTTCGACGGCGACGACCAGCGGCCCGGCGTCGCCGTCGATGACGGTGATCCTGGTGGTCCCGTTCGGCTCGAGGTAGAAGGTCTGCGAGCCGCTCCCGAACAGCGCGACCCGATCGTTCCCGGTCGGAGCGAGGTCCACGATCGTCGCCCGCTGCTTGTCGATGCGCTTCTGGCTCGGCTTGCCGGCGGCCACCCCGTCGGTCTCGATGAACGCCTCGACAAGCATGCGCGCGTCGGTCGGGGCTTCGACCGGATCGCCCGATGGATAGACGGCCGTGACACCGCTTGCGAACGTCATCTGGCCCTCGTCACGAACGAGGGCGAGGAGATTCGGCTGCGAGTCCGCGACCGACCAGCCCTTGCCGATCTTGAAGCGGATCGGCGGCGTGAAGCGGCTCGGCTCGTAGGTCCCGGCATCGAGACCGCACGAGACGCCGAAGAACGGGTCGCACACGTCGAGCGCGCCGGGGCCTCGTGGCTTCGGGCCGGTCTGGGGCACCGGCGTCGGTTTGGGCGCCTGGGTCGGCGTTGGAGTGGCGGTCGGGATCGGCGTGGGGCGGGCGGTCGGTGCCGGGGTCGCGGCGGGTCGCGACGATGGCGTGGCGAACGCGACGCCGGCCGGACCGCCACGACCGGGCAACGCGGCAAGCACGCAGGGCGGCACCGACGACCGCAACGACGAGCAGGAGGACGACGAGTGGCGCGGCGATCGCCGGCGGCGCCCGACGGACCGCCCCGATGGCGACGGCCGGGCCGAGAGGGGACGGACGGAGCGGGGCGACCAGCTGGAGTGGCGGTGGCGGTCGCGGCGCCGCCGTCGAAGCCGCGACCGCCCCGGCGGCGAGCATCGCCGAGTCGGTCGCCACGGTCGGACTGGTCGGATCGGGATGAGCGACCACCGGTTCGAGGGCGGCGGCGATCGCCTGGCCGTTCGGATAGCGCAGCATCGGGTCCGGATCGAGCGCGCGGACGACGATCGCGTCGAGCGCTGCCGGGACCTCGGGCCGGATGTCGCGCGGATGCGGCGCCGGCGCGCCGATCCGAACGGCGGCCAGCTTGGCCGTCGAGTCGCCGCTCCACGCCCGCTGACCGGTCAGCGACTCGTAGAGGACGAGGCCGAGGCTGTAGACGTCGGAGGCGGCGGTCGTCGTCTCGCCCTTGGCCTGCTCGGGGCTGAAGTAGTGGACCGAGCCGAGCGTCGTCCCCGGAACGGCCCCCTCGGCATCGGCTGACAGGCGGGCGATCCCGAAGTCGGTGACCATCGCGCGCCCGTCGCGCGCGAGCAGGATGTTGCCCGGCTTCACGTCGCGATGGACGATCCCGCGGAGATGCGCGACGCCGAGCGCGCGGGCGACATCGAGGCCGATCCTGGCCGCCTCGTTGGGCGCCAGGCGGCCGACCCGCCGCAGGCGCGCAGCAAGGTCCTCGCCTTCGATCAGCTCCATGACCAGGAACGGCTGGCCGTCATCGGTGCCGGTCTCGAGGCAGGCGACGATGTTCGGGTGGCGGAGGACCGTGGCGGCCAGCGCCTCGCGCCGGAAACGCATCGCGATGTCGGCGTCCTCGACGACCTCGCGCCGGAGGAGCTTGACCGCGACGGTCCGACCGAACTTCGTGTCGGTCGCTCGATGGACCGTCGCCATCCCGCCGACGCCGATGACCTCGGCGAGCAGGTAGCGTTCCGCGACCAGCCGCCCGACGTCAGGGGCGGGTGAGGCGGGGTCGCGCGGCTCGGTCACGCCGCGACGATAGTCGAGGTTCGCCGATTCGGCTGTAGCTCGTCCGTTCTCGCTCCGGTGCGGATCGGCCCTCGCGCGGCCCGCCGAAGGCTTACAGGATCCCGCGTGCCTGGAAGGCGGCCCTCACCGTGTTCGCCGTGCTGGTCCCGTACAGGCTCTGCGCCGCAGCGACCGTCGCTCGCGCGGCGGCCGGCATCGTCGTGTCCGCGGCAAACGAGAACTGACCTTCGAGGATGAGCGTGTCTGCCTTGACGTGCCCGAGTGCGGTCCGGATATCCCACAGCGCGCGCGACCAGATCAGGCCATTGGCGTGGACCTCGTCACCGAGGTCCTCCGGGTAGTGCGCGTTCGTGTCGACCCGGCGGAGGCAATGGACCGGCCCGCTGGTGTACGAGACCGAATCCCAGTCGGCGACGCAGGGCGCGTCCGGCGTCGGGGCCAGCAGGGTCGAGACCGTCACCGCCCAGTAGTCCCCGAAGCCCTCGCCGATCCCGCCGGCCTCCGGTCCGACACCGAATCCCGCGACCTCCGAATCCTGGATCGCGTGCCCGTATTCGTGGAGGATCACCTCGGCGTCCTCGGCGTCGTCGACGCCGCCCTTCCCGAATTGGACGTAGTCGTGCTTGTCCCACGAGAACGAGTTGTCGAGGCCGTACTGGTCGGTCCGGATGTCCTGGGACTCCTTGTTGACCGGCCGGAAGGTCGACCCGAAGCCGAGGCTCTGGATGTACTTCTGCGCCTCGGTGACCCAGTAGTACGCCATCACCTGCTCGAACCGGTCGTCGTTGCGGTGATAGAGGAACTGGTTGGTCGCCGAGTACGCGGGCGTGCCCGTGCTGGCGCGGACGTTGGCCCAATCACCGACCAGGAACCCGCTGCCGTTCAGGTTCGTGAGCGTCACCCCGTGGTAGGCGGCCTGCAGCGCGGCGTAATCCGCGTCCTTCTGGTCGGTGAGGTTCTCGTTCTGCAGCGACGCGACGGGGTTCGGAAAGAAGACCGTGGCCGTCCCGGACGAGCCGGTCGACGGCGGCTTTGCGGCCATCCCTGCGGGCGCGAGCGCGAGTGACGCCAAGGTGCACGCGGCGAAGGCCGCGACCAGTCGGTTTCTCATGTCAGGTAACCCTCCGCTCCATCCCGGGATGGCCGCAGGGTACACGGGCGGACGTCGGTGACGACCGACTGATGCGTCCCCCGGCGCATCCGGTGGTGCGCCGGGACACCGCGCTCACGCTGGGCGCGACGCCTGCTCGATCACGTCGAGTCCCTCCGTGGCGCCTTCTCGCGCCGGATGGCTTCGTATGCCTCGAGCGCGCGCTTGATCTGCTCGCGGCTCGTCGGTGGAATCGGACCCATGCCTCGGCTGCCCGTGTCGATGAGCTCGGGAGGCGAGGACTTGGAGCGGGAGACGAGGTTCGAACTCGCGACATGCAGCTTGGAAGGCTGCCGCTCTGCCAACTGAGCTACTCCCGCCCGATGCGCTCAGACTGGCCATTCCTGAGCGCGACAAACAGTCTATCCCACGGCTGCCTCTGACAGCCCTTCGGCACACGTGAGTAAGGGTAGACACCCAGTCTCCGAACTCCCGACCCATCGGGCGTATGCGGCGCGTTTGCGCTGGAAACTCGACGCGCACATGCTCCGCGCTTGGGATCGATCGAGGACCAGAGACCAATGACGCCGAGCGAAGGTCGACTCGGATTGCTCTCTGTCTCCTGGCCCGTGCTCCTTGTTGCCGGCCTCTTTGTCGTCGCCTTGCTGGCCCTCGCGGGCGCCTACGGCTTCCACGGCGACGAGATGTACTTCGTCGTCGCGGGCCAGCATCCGGCCTTCGGCTATGTCGACCAGCCGCCCCTGACGCCGCTCCTGTCCGCGGCGTCGGTCGCCCTACTCGGGGTCACGCCGACCGCCGTCCGCGTGCTGCCCGCCATCGAGATGGGTCTGATCGTGATCCTGACCGCGCTCATCGCGCGGGACCTCGGTGGGTCGCGGCGGGCGCAGATGCTTGCCGCGATCACAGCCGCTCTGTCCGGCTACCTGGGCGCGGGTCATCTCGACACCACGACCGATCCCGACCTGCTCGCCTGGGCGATCATCGTCTGGCTGCTCGTGAAGCTCCTGGCCGGCGGCGATCGACGCCTCTGGCTGGCGCTGGGCGTCACGACCGGGATCGGGCTCGAGAACAAGGACACGCTCCTGTTCCTGGGCGCGGGGCTGGCGGTCGGTCTCGTCCTCACCCGCCGCTGGGATGTCATCCGCTCGCCCTGGTCGTGGGCGGCCATCGGGATCGCTCTCCTCATCTGGGCCCCGAATCTCGCCTGGCAGGCGACGAACGGCTGGCCGCAACTCACGATGGCCCAAGCCATCAGCGGATACGCCGCCGACAACCGGGCGCAGGTCGTGCCGCTCCTCTGGCTCTTCACCGGACCCCTGCTCTTCCCGGTGAGCGCCGCCGGTCTGGTCTGGGTGCTCTTCGTCGAAGGCGGCTGCTCCGTGGCGAGCGATCGGGATCGCCGCACTCGTCGCACTCGTTCTCGTCTTCATCAGCGGCGGCAAGGCGTACTACGCCATCGGCAGCGTGCCGCTGTTCATGGCGGCCGGCGCCATCGTCATCGACCGCTGGCTTGCCCGTGGTCACTTCCGCATCAAGGCGACAGCCGTCGCCATCGCCGCGCTGCTGTCGGTCGCCCTGATCGCGTTGTTGACCCTGCCGATCCTCCCGATCGCCGACTACGCGAAGTCAGGACTCGCCGTCGGCGGTCCCCGACACGGCCAACCAGGTCGGGTGGCCCGCAGTTCGTTTCCACGGTCGAGGGGGTCGTGGCCTCGCTGCCGGCGGACCAGCGCGATCACGCTGTGATCCTGACCAACGACTACAGCGAGGCCAGCCCGCTCGATGCTCCTCGGTCGTGATCTGCCACCGGTCTACTCGGGCCACAACAGCTACTGGTCCTGGGGACCTCCGCCGGCCGACAGGACGATCGTGATCCACGTCGGCGACTGGCGACCCGAGGACTGGAGCCAGTTCTTCGTCGATTGCCGTGATGTCGCGCACATCGACAACGGACTCGGGATCGAGAACGGTGAGCAGGGCAAGGCCGTCTCCGTGTGTACTGGATTGCAAAGGCCGTGGACGGAGATGTGGGCGGACCTTCGGACGATCTCGTGACGACTGCCCTTTCGGTCACGACGATCCAGGCTGACGGCGCAGACTCGTTGAGGCGTCATCGCCTCCCAACTGTTTGTCAGGCGGCGGCCGGTGTCCAGGCCGCCGTCCAGGCAACCCATGCCAGGCCTGCGTTCAGCGCCAGCGGCAGGGCCGCATACACGCTCGGGTGAAGAACGAGCAGGGCCACGGAACAAGCGACGCCGACCAGGACCAGGGGCCGCCAGAGGTTCGCCGGAACCCACAGGTCGAGCGCCGCGAAGAAGGCCAGGAAGAAGGTGAGGACCGCGATCGCGGCGAGTCCGATCATCACCGGGACCAGGAGTCCCAGCATCCCCTCGAGACTCCCGAAGACCCAGCGAGTCGGGGCGTTGGTGGCGAACGGGAAGAGCAACGAGCCGCCGCTTCCGCCGGCACTTGCGTTGATGAAGCCCATCGCGAAATGGGCGGCGACGAAGACGGCGGCAGCCGCGATCAGACGTTCGACGAGCAGCATGGCTTTCATCCTTCGAGGGGATACGGGGAGGTCCGGGCGAGCCCGGTGGCGGTGCCTGGTCGAACGATGGCGATCGCGCGCCAGGATCGAGGACGCGACACTCGAGGCCGCCGATGGCGACGACCACGGGCACCGCGACCTGATCGCCGGCCGCAGCCATCAGCAGGAAGCCGCCGACGACGCCGGCGCCCATGAGGGCGACCCAGATGAGCATCGGGAACGCGAAGGCGGCGGCACCGTTCCGGCGTACCAGACCTATCCCGGCGAGCGCGCACAGTGGCAGGAAGAACGCGAGGTCGAGGGCGTAGACAGGGTTGCTGGAGATGCCGGCCGTGACGAGGTCCGGAGGCAAGACGCCCGTCATGGTCGCGGTCGCGATCTGCCCGAGCCAGAGGAGGCTGAACATCGCGGCGACACCGACCAGGAACCCGCCGGCGGCGCGTCGGTTGAGACGCTCGGTCAGGCCGTGTGAACCAGCGACGGCCCCACGACCGGCCAGCAGGAGGCTCCACAGGGACAGGCCGAAGATGGCGATGTGGACGATCGTCAGTGGGTTCATCGCCACCGCGAACGCGAAGATCGCGTAGTTGTAGACGAGATACAGCAACCCAGCCACGACTGCGAGACGACCGGCCGAGGAGCCACGCCTAGCTGTCCAGAGGCCGAACGCCAGGACGGGAGCGGCAAGGAACAAGGTCGCCAGATCCGTGCCTCGTGCCTGCTGCGCCCAGTTCGGGGCATCGACATACACACCGGTGATGACGAGGCCGCCCAACGCGGCCGCGGCGGCGAGCAGCGTGGCGACGGCGGCGAGCCGGCTCGGGAGTGCGGGCATGGGACACCTTGGTGTTGCTGCGATGTAGGCGCCTGATGCGCCACAAGGAGCATCGACCGGCGGCCCCTCCGATCCATAGGGCCATTTCGCCTCGACCACGCGCCAGATGGCCCTAGCGCGGCGCCTTCGCGGGGTGTGTGATGACCCCGACCCGCCGGATCGCGGACGCACCTGGAGCACGTGTCATGTCGACGTCGACCGATCACCGCACTCAGCCTCTGAGCAGGATGGCGAAGGCGACCATCATGCTCGAGGTCCTTCTGAGCATGGGCGCGCTGGGCGGAGGCCTCGTCCTGATGATCGCGCCCCGGGGAGAGATCATGCCGTTGCCCCTCTCAGCGTTGGCCGGTTCGCCGTTCGACACCTACCTTGTGCCGGGACTGATCCTGTTCGGCGTCCTGGGACTCGGGCCGCTCGTTGCGGCTCGCCTTGCCTGGCTCCGACATCCGCTCGCGCCGACCGCCGCCCTCGTCGTCGGGGTGGCATTGCTCATCTGGGTCGCGGTCGAAGTCGCGATCATCGGTTATAGCAGTGAGCCGCCGCTGCAAGCGATCTACGGGATCCTCGGCATCGCGATCGTCCTCGTCGCTTTCCGGTGGCTTCTTGGTACTGGCCTACCCTGGCTCGACGGAACACGCCCTTCGTCCGGCCACCGTGGGATTGGCACCTAGAGCGACCGGATCAGCCGCGAGGTTATCTGGCGATCAGATGCTCGATGACGATCGGGACGCTTGGTATCTGGAAACCGAGCACTCGCTCCTCGGTGGCGCGGTCGCGTTCGGTGACCCGGTGGTGCTGCCGAAGATGCTCGGCCCACGTTTCCACGAAGAAGGTCTCCACGAAACGCCCTGGGTCCCCGGCGTCTTCGGCGATCAACCATCGGTAGGCTCCGTCTCGTCGACGCTGGCGGCCGAGTGCGTCGGTCGCCTCGAGGAACGCATCGGAATCGGCCGGATCGATCCGGTACGTGACCTGGACCTCGACCGGGCCGGCGTTCGGATCGGTGACCGGATCGACCTCGGGTTCCGGCCAGAGGGCAGCCGGTTCCAGGTCGAGCTGCTCGCTTGCTTCCAGTGACCAATGCCTGCCGAGCGGGACACCGATAAGGGCCAGGACGCCCGCGATCGCCATCGCGACTTCCACGCCGAGAACCTGTGCGGCGACGCCCCACAACAGGCCACCGAACGCCAGCGCGCTCTGGAAGACCATCTGGAACGCTCCGAGCCCGCGTGCTCGCACCCAATCGGGCAGCCGGAACTGGGCCGCAGCGCTGACGTTCGTGACGACCGTGACCCATGCCACTCCCCCGACCGCCGCCGCGACAGCCAGGACCGGAGGCCACGGCGCGACGCCGATGATGACCAGGATCGCGGCCATCACCAGCGAGCCACCGCCGATCAGACGATCGATCGAAAGCTCCGCCCGCAGTCGGGGCATCAGGACGATGCCGACGATCGCCCCGCCACCGAGCAATGCGAGCAGGACCCCATAGGCCAGTCCGCCGTCGTCCCCGAATTGAACACGAACGACGATCGGCAGGAGCGCCCAGATGGCGCTCGCCGGCACCGCGAACAGCGCCGTCCGGTACAGGACAGCTCGCAGTTCAAGTGATGCACGCGCGTAGCGGATGCCGGCGCGCGTGGCCCCTGCAAGACGCTCGGGTGAGGCCTCGCGCGCACGTTGAGGCGCTTTCCAACGCGCGACAAGGACCACGACCAGGAGAAAAGCGACGGCATTGCCGGCGTACACCGCGGCCACGCCGACGATCGTGATCAAGATGCCGGCGATCGCAGGCCCGACGGCGCGAGCCACGTTGACCGATGCGCTGTTGAGGGCGACCGCCGATCGCAGCTCGTCGCGCGGCACGAGGTCCGGCACGATCGCCTGCCAGCTTGGGGCGGCCGCAGCCGCGAGGGTGCCGATGGCAAACGTGAAGAGGAGGAGCAGTACCGGAGTCATCCCGCCGAGGGCGGTCAGGATGGCGATGATCACGAGGACGACGGTCGCGATGACCTGGGTCACCAGCAGCAGCTTTCGCCGATCCACGATGTCGGCGAGGGCGCCTGCGGGCAGGACGAACAGGACGAACGGGAGCGAAGACGACGTCTGGACGAGGCCGACCAGCGTCGCCGACCGGGACAGCTCGGTCATCAGCCACGCGGAGCCGACGTTCTCCATCCAGTCGCCGATGTTCGAGGCCAGCGCGGCCAGCCAGAGCGAGCGGAACGTCGCTCGACCGAGCGGCGCAAACGGGCCGCGAGACGTCGGGACGTCCCGCTCGGGAGCAGACGGCGAGGAGGACCCAGTCACACGGCGTCCCTTGCCCGATGCCCCGTCGCTACCCGGCTGAGCCGATGAGCCCGGTGCCGCCGATGACGACGATCTTCATGGTGCACCCCGTCCTTTCCTCTGCCAGGCACGTGTCTGCCTGGCCCACGAATCTCAGCCAAGTCACGGACGTATTGTTCTGGCCTGGTCCATCGGGAACACGCCGACCGATGCCCGCGATCCGCGCGCGGCGCCGTCGACGAGCGCAGGAGTTGTTGACTTCGTGGAGATCGAGCTGGCGTTCCTTGCGCTGCTCGTGGCGGGCTACGCGCTGGTCGCGGCCCGCCTCGACCGGTTTTCGGTCGGACCGGCGCTCGCATTCATGGCCATCGGCATCCTGCTGGCCGACGACGTCCTCGGGCCGATCTCGTTCGAGCCACAGGCCGAACCGCTCAAAGTGCTCGCCGAAGCCACCCTGACGCTGCTCCTGTTCGCCGACGCGTCCACCATCCGAGCCCGTGCCCTGCGCGAGGATGCGGCACCCGTCGCACGACTCCTGGTCATCGGACTACCGCTGACGATCGCGCTGGGGACAGTCGCCGCGCTCCTGCTGTTCCCGGGTGTTCCGCTCGGCATCGCCCTGCTGATCGGCGCTGTCCTCGCGCCGACGGATGCGGGACTCGGGCAGCCCGTGGCGACCAATCCGATCGTGCCCGCGCGGATCCGGAGTCTTCTCAGCATGGAGAGCGGGCTCAACGACGGGATCGCGACTCCCATCGTGTTCCTGGCCCTGGCCCTCTCGACCGCTGAGGCGACGGGCAGCTCCGGCTGGCTGGCCGACGCCGTGACCGAGACGGCGCTCGGCGTCCTCATGGGGATCGTCATCGGGTTTGCCGGTGGGTCCCTGCTCCGCCTGGCCGATCGGTCCCATTGGACGTCCGCGGTCTCGCGGCAGCTTTTCGTGCTGGCCCTGGCGGCTTCGTGCTACCTCGGCGCGGTCGCGCTCGGCGGGAACGGGTTCATCGCCGCATTCGTTGGTGGCCTCGCATTCGGCCGAGGCAGCGGTTGGCGCGAGGAGGGTGCCGTCCGCTTCACCGAGACGCAAGGGTCACTGCTCTCGATCGGTGTCTGGGTCGCGTTCGGGCTCACCCTGGCCGGCCGGCTCCTGTCCGACCTGTGGGACCCGGCGGCGATCGCCTATGCCGTCGTCAGCCTCACCGTGGTCCGCATCCTCCCGGTCGCCATCGCGCTGCTCGGGATCCGGTTCAGTCGACCGACCCTGCTGTTCATCGGTTGGTTCGGTCCGCGCGGCCTGGCCTCGATCGTGTTCCTCATCATCGGGCTCGAGGGACTGCAGCAGGCGGGTGTCGATCCCGGCCCGTTCGGAGCCGCGGTCGCCTGGACCGTGCTGCTGTCAGTCATCGCGCACGGGTTGACCGCAGGTCCGCTCGCCGCGCGCTACGGCCGGCTCATGTCCGGCCTGCCGCCCGACGCGCCCGAGCGCGAAGAATCGGTCGAGCCAAAACAGGCGCGCGTCCCGTGGGCAGGCGAACGGCCGACGGGACCGCTGCCATGACCGTCGCTCAGGTCTCCGTCTCGCGTTCGAGAGCCTCCACGGCCTCGCTGACCGACCTGTAGAAGCGGCCCTCCTCGATCGTCTCGAGGAGTCCGTACCGTGTGATCGCGTCGCGGACGCCCGTCTGGAGCTCCGCGAAGGCGAGATGGATCCCGGCGGAATTCAGCTCGATGTCGAGGTCCGCGAGCATGGCCGCAGCCGTCGTGTCGATGTCGGTGATCGGTTCGGCCGCGACGAGCACCCAGCGGGGCGTCGAACTCGATGACTTCACCAGGTCGCGGATCTTGTCGCGGAACTGATTCGCATTGGCGAAGAAGAGCGGCGCCGACCAGCGAACGATGAGCAACCCCGGGATCTGCTCGGCGTCCGGATAGCTCCGGACGTCGTGGAAGCCCGGGACCCCGGGTGGCTTCCCGAGCACGGCCGAGTATGGAGCCCACGTGCGCTTGAAGATGTACAGCACCGACAGGACGACCGCGATCACGATCCCCGGCAGGACGCCGACGAACATGACGCCGAGTCCGCAGGCCACGGCCAGCCAGAACTCCGTCTGTTGGACGCGGTAGAGGCGGCGCAGCTCGGCGACATCGAACAGGCTGATCGACGCCGCGATGACGACCGCCGCGAGCACGGGCTGCGGCATCGCCTGGACCAGGCCCGGGACGACCAGAAGCATCAGGAGAACGAGGGCCGCCGCGACGAGCCCGGTCACCTGCGTCTTCGACCCCGACTGGAACGCGACGGCCGTCCGCGAGCCGCTGGTGCTGACCGCGAAGCCCGAGAACAGGCCCGCGGCGAGGTTGGCCGCGCCGATCCCCGCGAGCTCCTGGTTGCCGTCCACCTCGTACCCGGCGCGCGCCGAGAAACCGCCCGACACCGAGATCGTGTCGCCGATGGCGACGAGCGAGATCCCGATCGCGGCAGCGAACAGGACGGGGATGTCGGAGGCCGGGACCGACGGGAGGCTCGGCACGGGAAAGCCCTGCGGCAACACGCCGATGACGGAGACGCCGCGAGCTGCGAGGTCGAGGACGATCGACAGCGCGATCGCGACGACGACGGCGATGAGGATGCCGGGAGTCCGGGGCGAGAGTCGCTTGAGGCCAAGGATGATGCCGAGGCTGACCAGGCCGATGGCGAGCGACCATGGGTTCGTCATGTCGAGGCCCTGCAGGAATGCAGCACCCTCGGCGACCAGGCCACTGGCATCGGTCGAGAAGCCGAACAGCTTCGGCAGCTGGCCGATGAAGATGACGATGGCGAGTCCGGCCAGGTATCCGGTCCGCACAGGATTCGAGAGCAGGTCGGCGACGAACCCGAGCTTGAGCGCCCCCGCGCTGACGGTCACGAGACCGACGAGGAGTGCGAGCATGCCTGCCAGGGCGACCGCCATCTCCTGGCTGCCGGCGGCGAGCGGCAGGATGGTGGCGGCGATCATCGGGCCGAGCGACGAGTCCGGTCCGAGGATCAGGATCGGCGACGGCCCGACGAGGGCATACGCGACCAGGCAGATCACCGTCGTGTACAGCCCGGTGATCGGCGGCAACCCGGCCAGCTCGGCGTAGGCCATCCCCTGGGGAACGAGCAGCGTGACCAGCACGATCCCGGCGATCAGGTCGCGCGGCAGCCACGCCCGCTCGTACGTCCGGAACGCCCGGACGCCCGGCATCCAATGCTCGATCCGTCCGCTCACCGTCGCCATGGGGTCCGCCACGGTCGAATCCTAGCGACGTCCCGGTCACCCGGTCAGGCCGTGGGGTGGCTGGGTCGAGGTCTCGTCGCGGCCGACGCGGTGCCTCTCCGCACCGCACCGATCTGTGGCGTTGCCCACCGTTCGGCAGCATTCCGCACCGCGACTGGTGCGCCGGGGCCATCCGCCCGAAACGAAGGTACGGGACCGATCCCCCGCCAGCGCGTCCGATACTCGAGCCGGGACTCATCCCGTGTCCGGTCAATTCACCGGAAGCGCTTCTCAGTCCGGGGGGAAGGAGAGACAGCTCGATGCTGCATCGATTCCGATCCCGGTGGTTGGCAGGTGGCGGAGCGCTGCTCCTGGTCCTGTCGATGAGCGGCCTGGCTGCCGCCGCGTCACTCGTGTCCGATACCACCACCCATGAGCAGGATGCCGCGCCGCCGTCGGGCGACGTCACCCCGGCGGTCACCTTCACGGATCTGAACGGCAACGGCATCGACGACACCTGCGAAATCGCGGTCGCGCCCGACAGCGTCGTGGCCGCAGCCGCACTGGTCGCCGCGGATCTCGACGGCAACGGGACGATCTCCGTCTCCGAGGCCGCACGGAGCGGCTGGATCGGTGGGCCGAACTGCAACCACGGCGGGTACGTGAGCTCGGTGGCGAAGACGTCGACCGATCCGTCCACGGATACGACCGATCCCGCGCCGGCGGTCTGCCCGGTGGTCGCTCCGGTCGTCGCTCCGACGGACGGCACGGCGCCGGTCGTCGATACAGCCCCGAACGCCCACGGGCTGGCGGTCTCGACAGTGGCCCAGTCCGACGCGGTCGGCGGCAAGAACTGCAATCACGGCGGAGCCGTCAGCGCAGCCGCCAAGGCTGCCCATGGCCTCAAGCCGGACCAGGCCGCGAAGCGGGCGGCCCACCTCGCCAAGCATCCCGGAAAGGGCCACGGCGGCCAGGACTGACCGGCCGGAAGCGAAAAACATCGGGGATTCAGCCGCCGGGACGGGTCCAGATGCCGGGCGAGACGATCGCCCGGCATCACCGTGTCAGGGCCTCAGCCCCAGTCGTCAGCCCGGCGAGCGGCCACCCTGGCGAGCGAGACGCTCGCCCGGCAGGACCGTGCCGGCCCCGGATGGGCGCGGCTGGCCGTAGCCACCGCCACGGTCGGGTCGCGGTCCGGCGTGACCACCCGGCGACCGCGGTCCGGAACGACCATCTGAGCCGGCCGGCCGGGGACCACCGTTGCCGATGCCCTGACCCGGCCGTCGCGGACCGGCAAAGCCCGGGCCACGCGAACCCGGGCGTGAGCCACCGGGCCGAGAGCCGTTCGCCGGACGCGGACCGCTCGCCGCGGGTCGCTGACCGCCAGGCAGGGAAGGCTGGGCGGGCCGCTGGTGACCGGATGATCGCGGCGCCCCGGCGCCGTACGCGACGCCGCTCGTGCGCGGTGCTCCGGCATGTCGTGGTCCACCGCCACCCGAGCGACCACCCGGCCGGGCGCCGCCCAGTCCGCCGCGCAGGATCGGCTCGGGGCGGATGCGCGGATCGGGCTCGAAGCCCGCGATCGTCTCGCGCGGGATGCCGCGTCCGAGGACACGCTCGATGTCGTTGAGGAGCTTGAGCTCGTCGACGCAGACCAGCGAGACGGCATCGCCATCGACGCCGGCCCGGCCTGTCCGGCCGATCCGGTGGACGTAGTCCTCCGGCACCATCGGGAGCTCGAAGTTGACGACGTGCGGGAGCGCCTCGATGTCGAGCCCGCGCGCGGCGACCTCGGTCGCGACCAGGACCGTGAACCGGCCGGCCTTGAAGTCGGCCAGCGCGCGAACGCGCTGCGGCTGGCTCTTGTTGCCGTGGATCGCCGTCGCGGTGATGCCGTCCTGGGTCAGCTGCAGCGCGAGTCGATTTGCGCCGTGCTTGGTCCGGGTGAAGACGAGCGCCTGGTCGATCCGGCCGCTCCGGATGAGATGACTCAGCAGCTCGCGCTTGCGGTCGCGGTCCACCATGTGGACGACGTGGGTGACCAGCTCGGTCGGCGTGTTGCGCGGCGTGACCTGGACCGACGCCGGGTTGTCGAGCAGGCCGTCGGCCAGCCGCCGGATCTCGTCCGAGAACGTGGCCGAGAACAGCAGGTTCTGACGACGCGGCGGGAGGACCGCGAGGATCTTGCGGATGTCGCGGATGAAGCCCATGTCGAGCATCCGGTCGGCCTCGTCGAGGACGAGGATCTCGACCCGTGACAGGTCGATGGTCCGCTGACCGAGGTGATCGAGCAGCCGGCCCGGGGTCGCGACCACGATCTCGGGACCCGCACGCAGCGCGCGGACCTGCGGGTCGAAGCCGACGCCGCCATAGATCGTCGTCGAGCGGATCGGGTTCTGGGCGCCGTACGTCCGGACGCTCTCCTCGACCTGGAGCGCGAGCTCGCGGGTCGGTGTGAGGATCAGCGCCCGGATGACGCGCGGTCCGCTGGTCGGTCGTGACGCGTGCAGGCGCTGCAGCATCGGCAGGACGAAGGCGGCGGTCTTGCCGGTCCCGGTCTGGGCGCCGGCGAGGACGTCGCGGCCCTCGAGGACGAGCGGGATCGCCTGGGTCTGGACGGGGGTGGGTTCCGTGTAGCCCTGCTGGGCGACGGCACGGAGGAGCTCGGGCGACAGCCCGAGACGATCGAATGACATGGAGAGATGCTCCTGACGAGGCCCTCCCGCTCTGTGGCGGGGCCCGGTCAGGGCGTAGGTGTGGATCGGGGTCGAAACGGTGAGAGACCGGGGCGCTGACCGGAGCGCCCTTCGAGCACGAAGGTGCGCAGCATAGCCGATTTCGGCCGGTTCAGCTCGCGGCGGCCCCTAGTCCTTGCGCTCGAGGATCGGGCGGGCCGTCTCCGGGTCGTCGACCACGAACGCGAATGTCGCCCGGTCGCCCCAGCGCCCGAGGAACAGATGGCCGTAGATGTTGACGTTCGCATCGGCCAGCGAGCGAGCGAGGCGGGCCATCCCGCCGGGGCGGTCGTCGACCTCGGCCAGGATCGATTCGCCCTCGATGTAGGTGTAGCCCTCGTCGTCGAGGACCGCCTTGGCCGCCTCGTCGTCGGCGGTCGTCATGATCACGTGACCGCTGTCACCCATGCTCCCGCCACCGATCGCGCGCAGGTCGACTCCGCGCGCAGCGAGCGCCTCCGCCAGCGTCGCCATCGCGCCGGGTTCGTTCTTCAGCTGGACGACGAACTGTCTGGCCATGCCTGCCTCCGGGATGTCGCTTCAGGACCCATCCTAGCGGGCGTGGGCGCCCGCGTGGGAACGAGGGCTCGACATCGGTCGTGATACGGTCCGACGATGTCCACGGGCCTTCCAGAACCGATCGTCGCGACGCCCGGCGACCTGCCTCCCGCCGTCGCCGAGAGGCTCGCTGCGACCAGCCCCGAGCCCGGTGAGCCGGCGACCACGACCGCGGCCGGGATCCCGTTCGCATCGATCGCCTGGGGAGAGCCGACGGACCGTCCGCTGATCCTGATCCATGGCGTCACCGCGTCGTCGAGGGTCTGGTGGCGGGTCGGGCCCGCGCTCGCCGCGAGCGGGCGGCGGGTCGTCGCCCTGGACCTGCCGGGGCATGGGCTGACAGGCCACTGGACCGGCCACCACGTCTTTCGCGAGACGGCGGCGGACGTCGCCGCCTGGATCCGCGCCGCGGGCCTCGACCTGCCGGAGCTCCAGGTCGTCGGCCATAGCTGGGGCGGGATGACCGCCGCTGCCCTGCCCCTCTCGGGCGTCCGGCCGGCGACCCTCGTCCTCCTCGATCCGCCGGCGGTCCCGTGGTCGGTCATCTCGCAGATGGCGAGCGACCCGTCCGAGCAGACATACCCGGATCTGGCGGCGGGGATCGCAGCGGTCGCTGCCGCCAACCCGGAATGGTCCGCCGAGGACGTCCGGGCGAAGGCCGAGGCGCTCGTCCAGCTCGATGTCGGTGCGGCGCGCTCGGTCGTCCTCGACAACGGCGACTGGGATGGCGGCCTGGCGGATCTCGGCGACCCGGCCGCGACCGGTGTCCCGACCTGGATCGTCCGCGGCGACCCCGCGGCCGGCGGCCTGCTGCCGGACAGTGCGATCCCGGGTCTCGCGGCGCGGATCGGCGCGGACCACATCCTGACCCTGGCCGGCGCGCCGCACGCACCGCAGCGGATGTTCCCGCAGGCGACGACGGTCGGGCTCCTGCGCGCCCTCAGCTGATCGCGGCGTCCAGACGGGTCGGCTCGCCGGGCGGTTCGCCCGAGGCGCGACCGAAGAAGTAGGTCGTGAGCCGGACGACGGTCGCCGTGACCGGGACCGACAGGATGATCCCGAGGACGCCGAAGATCGCCCCGCCGACCACCAGCACGAACAGGATCACCGCCGGGTGGAGGTCGTTCGCCTGGCCCTGGATCCGCGGGATGATCACGGCGTTCTCGAGCTGCTGCGCGATGAAGAAGCCGACGATCACGGCGACGACCCCGATCGGGCCGACCAGCAACCCGACGAAGAGTTGCGGGATGAACGCGATCGTCGGCCCGATGTTGGGGATGAACTCGAAGATGAACGAGATCGTCGCCAGCAGGATCGCGAAGTCCCTGAAGATCGGATCGACCAGGACGCCGAGGATCTGGAACTCGATGAACGCGAAGATCCCGGCGATCACGCTTGCCTTCAGCTGCGCCTGCAGCCAGAGGGCGAACGACGTCCCGACGATGGCCATCGCCATACGGAGGTCGGGCCGCCATTCGGGTGGGACGTGCTGATCCATGCCGGCGGACACGCGCGGCCAGCTGTTCATGATGTAGAAGACCCAGAACGGGACGATGAGGAACGCGAGCATCGCCCCGACGACGGTCAATCCGGTCGAGATCAGCCCACCCGTCAGCCCGAGCACGATCGACTCGACCGCCTCGACGACCTTCGAGAAGAACGACTGGAGCGACGTCTGGAGGTCGGCCGGCAACCCGACGCCGACCGTCGCCAGGACGTCGTGGAACGAGTTCACCAGCTTGACGAGGAGGTCCGGGAGCGCGGTGACGAAGGCGGCCAGCTGGCCGACGAGCGGCCCCGCGATGAAGATCACGAACAGGACGGCGAGCAGGATCGTCACCGCGAAGACCAGAAGGATGGCCACCCCTCGGTTCAGCCCGCGAGCTGCCATCGACTGGACGGCCGGATAGACGGCGACCATGTAGAGCGCCCCGATCATGAAGATCCAGAGCTGGGACGAGGCGATGACCAGCAGCGCGAGCGTGATCGTGCCGGGGATCAACAGGACCAGCGCCCGGGCGGTCAGGACCGGCGGACGCGGGTACGCGCGGGGTTGCGCGTCGGCCGCTGGGCGCGCATCAGCCGGGTCGGTCGGCGTCGCGCCGGTTCGCTCCGGGCTGCCCTCGATCCCTGCCATGGCCCCTCCGCTCCAGCCGAGCGTAAACCTCCGGGGCCCCCGATGGCTACCCCGTGCGGGCCGGTGGGTCGCCGCGCCGCCGGATCTCGACAGCACGCCGATACGCCTCGACGTAGCGCGGCGCCGAGCCCGTCACCCAGTCGAAGTCGACCGCCATCCCGCGATCGAGCAGCCCCTCCCACGGCGGCCCGCCCGCGGCGCGCATCTCCATCGCCGCCTCGCACGCGCCGAGAAGACCCGCCACGGTCGCTCCTTCGAATGCGAAACCGGTCCCCGCACCCGGATGGCGTCGTCTCGTCGATGACCGTGTCGGCGAGCCCGCCGGTCCGGTGGACGATCGGCGGCGTCCCGTAGCGCAGCGCGATCATCTGGCCCTGGCCGCACGGCTCGAAGCGCGACGGCATCGCGAAGAAGTCGGCGCCGGCGTAGATCCGCCGGGCCATCGTCCGGTCGAACCGCTCGATGAACGCGACCTGGCGAGGATGGTCCAAGGCGATCGCCCGGAACGGGTCGGCCAGGCTCGGATGGCCGCTGCCCTGGACGACGAGCCGCGCCCCACGCGCGAGCAGGGTCCGCGCCGCACCCGCCAGCAGGTCGAACCCCTTCTGCGGATCGAGCCGACCGATCATCCCGATGACCGCGCCCGTCGTCGGCCGGGTCGAATCCGAGACGGCTCAGCAGGTCCGCCCGACAGGTCGCCTTGCCGCCGCGGTCCGTCGCGCGAATACGACGCCGCCTGATCCGGGTCCGTCGCCGGATCCCAGACCGTGGTGTCGAGCCCGTTGAGGATGCCGATGAACCGGTCGCCGCGGGCGCGGAGCGTCGCTGTCCAGTCCCATCCCGAAGGCGGGCGTCAAAGCCTCGGCGGCGAAGCCCGGCGAGACGGTGTTGACCAGCTCCGCGCGCTCGATCCCTTCGAGCAGGAGGTCGATCCCGTCGGCATCGGCCGGCACGACGCCGTCGCCCGGCGCGAGCCCGAGCTGCCCGAGCGCCGATCGTGGCGTCCAGCCGTGATAGGCCAGGTTGTGGAGCGTGATCAGGATCGCCGCGTCGCCGACGACCGGATCGTCCGCGTACCGGACATCGCGGTAGATCGCCGCCGGCCCGGTGTGCCAGTCGTGGAGATGGAGGACGTCGATCGGCACGCCATCGAGGACGAGCGCCTCGAGCGCCGCCCGGCAGAACAGCCCGAAGCGCCAGGCGTTGTCCGGGTAGTCGCCCGTCGCGTCGCCGTAGAAGCCGTCGCGGTCGAAGGCGGCCGGGTGATCGACCAGACGGAGCCGGTAGCCGTCGGCCGGGACGTCGAGGATCGTGACCGTGCTGTTGCCCGACGGCGATCGCGGATCCGGGACCCGGACCGTCGTCGTCCGCTCGACCGACGGTGGCTCCGGGACGCCCCGATAGCGCGGCAGGAAGACGTCGATCGGCGTCTCGACCTCGCGACCGGTCATCTGGCCGAGCGCGCGGGCGAGGGCATCGACGACGTCGGCCAGCCCGCCCGTCTTGGCCCACGGCTCGCACTCGGACGCGAGCATCACCACGCGCATCGCCACGGAGAGCATCGTACGGTCGCGACCCCGGTCTCGGACGCCGAACCGAGAATCGCGGCGCCCGACGGTGCCGGCGAAGGCGGCGCCGAGCACCGGAGCGAGCGCACCCCAAGGTGCGTGAGCGAGGAGCGCAGGCGCCAACGCACGCCGACGCCGTCCGGCGCCGCGCCACCTAAACCGGTTCAGCTACGAATGGGGACCGGGTATGATGCCGGCTCATGGACCCCGTCCGCGTGCCGTCGATCCCGGCCGCCAGCTTTCCGCTCCCGCCCCGGCTCGAAGGCCTCCGGCGACTCGCCTACAACCTCCACTGGTCCTGGCACCCGCGCACCCGCGGCCTGTTCAACCTCATCGACCGGACCGCCTGGGCGCGCTATCGCAACCCGATCCCCGTGATCAGCGGTCCGACCGAGTGGTCGCGCCTGCTCGACGACGCCAAGTTCCTGGCCGAGTACCACGACGTCCTGGCCGAGTTCGACGCGTACATGGCCAACGGCGCCGGCCATTGGTTCCAGCGACGCTACGCCGACCAGCTCAGCGGCCCGATCGCCTACTTCTGCGCCGAATACGGCTTCCACGAGTCGCTCGGGATCTACTCGGGCGGTCTCGGCGTCCTGGCCGGCGACCACATGAAGTCGGCCAGCGACATGGCCCTGCCCGCCATCGGTGTCGGGCTCCTCTACCGCAAGGGCTACTTCCGCCAGACGATCGACGCCGACGGCCACCAGGAGCACGACTACCCGGACTACGACCTGACCCGCCTGCCGCTCGGGCGCGTCCAGGATGCCTCGGGCCGGCCGCTGACGGTGACCGTCGAGCTGCCCGGTCGCGACCTGACCGTCGCCGTCTGGGTCGCCCAGGTCGGGCGTGTCCCGGTCCTCCTCCTCGACACCGACCTGCCCGAGAACGACGACGCGGACCGGCCGATCACCAACATCCTCTACGTCCGCGGTCGCGAGATGCGTCTCCACCAGGAGCTCGTGCTCGGGATCGGTGGCGTCCGCGCGCATCCGGGCGCTCGGGCTCGCGCCGGCCGTCTGGCACCTCAACGAAGGCCACTCGGCGTTCCTGCTCGCGGAACGGGCGCGCGAGTACGTCGCGGCGGGCGCGCCGCTCGAGGACGCCCTCGCCAAGGTCCGGCGCGACAGCGTCTTCACGATCCACACGCCGGTCTCGGCCGGCAACGAGCGGTTCGATGCCGATCTCGTCCGCCGTGTCGCCGGTCCGCTGCTCGACGACGGCGGCGTGCCCGTCGAGCGGGTGCTCGAGCTCGGTCTCGGCGTCGACGAGGACCGCGGCCAGTTCGACATGACCGCCTTCTCGCTGCGCTTGACCCACGGCGCGAACGCCGTCAGCCAGCTCCACGCCGAGACGGCCAACGCGACCTGGCAGGGCGTGGTCGAGCACCCGATCCTCGGGCATCACCAACGGCATCCACGGGCCGACCTGGATCGGGCAGCCGATCGCGCGAGCTGCTCGAGGACCTCGGCGCCGACCTCGACGATCTCGACGAGTCGACCGAGGGCGGCCGCTTCTGGGAGCGGATGGAGCGGATCCCGGGTCGCGACCTGTGGGATGCCCATCTCCGCCAGAAGCGCGAGCTGGCGCACTTCGCGCGTGGCCGGCTGCGCAGCCAGTTCGCCCGGCACGGCGAGTCTCCGTCCGTCCTGGCCGAGCTCGAGACCGCGCTCGACCCGGACGTCCTGACCGTCGGCTTCGCCCGGCGGTTCGCGACCTACAAGCGGGCGGGCCTGCTGTTCAGCGACATCGACCGTCTCGCCCGGATGCTGTTCGACGAGACGCGGCCGATCCAGATCGTGTTCGCCGGCAAGGCCCATCCGGCCGACCGCCCCGGCCAGCGGGTCATCCAGGAGATCTTCCAGCGGTCGCGCTCGCCGCAGCTCCGTGGACGCGTCTACATCCTCGAGAACTACGACATGCGGGTCGCCCGCTTCCTCGTCCAGGGCGTCGACGTCTGGCTCAACAACCCGCGCCGCCCGCTCGAGGCGTCGGGGACATCGGGGATGAAGGCGGCCCAGAACGGGGTCCCCAACGTGAGCGTCCTCGACGGCTGGTGGGACGAGGGCTACGAGGGCGACAACGGCTGGGCCATCGGTGACCGCGAGATGGACCCCGACGAGGCCGCCCAGGACTGGCGCGATTCGCAGGACCTCTACCGGCTGCTCGAAGAGCAGATCGTGCCGGCCTACTACGACCGTGACGCGGCCGGGCTGCCGACCCGCTGGCTGACCGTCACCCGCCGCGCGATGGCGACCGCGCTGTGGCGCTTCTCGACGACGCGGATGCTGCGCGAGTACACCGAATCGCTCTACCTGCCGGCCGCTGGCGTCCCGCTCGACGACGCCGCGGCACCCGCGCCCGCCGTGACCGAAGCCGGCTAGGCCGGCCGCCCGGTCATGGCCCCGCGGATCGCGCTCGCGCTCGCCATCCACAATCACCAGCCGGTCGGCAACTTCGGCTGGGTCTTCGCCGAGGTCTACGAGCGGGCGTACGAGCCGATGGTCGCGGCGCTCGAGCGTCACCCGCATGTCCGCCTCTCGCTCCACTACTCGGGGCCGCTGCTCGACTGGCTGCGTGCCGAGCGCCCGGCGTTCATCGACCGCGTCACCGCGCTGATCGAGCGCGACCAGGTCGAGATGATGGGCGGCGGCTATTACGAACCAGTCCTCGCGTCGCTCCCCGAGCGCGATCGGATCGGCCAGGCGCTGCGGATGGGCGATGAGCTCGAGACGCTGTTCGGGCGGCGGCCGGCGGGTGCCTGGCTCGCCGAACGCGTCTGGGAGCCCGATCTGCCGACCTCGCTCGTCGCGGCCGGCTACGACTGGACGATCCTCGACGATTCGCATTTCCGGGCGGCCGCCATCCGCGAGAGCGACCTGTGGGGGCCGTACACGACCGACGACCAGGGCCAGCGCCTGCGGGTCTTCGGGACCGAGCAGGGCCTGCGCTACCGGATCCCGTTCCGCGAGGTCGACGAGGTGATCGACTACCTGCGCGAGCACGCCAGCGACGACGGCGAACGGGTCGGCACGATGGGCGATGACGGCGAGAAGTTCGGGGCGTGGCCGACGACCTGGGACCACTGCTGGGGCGAGGGTCGGTGGGTCGACCGGTTCTTCGAGGCGCTCGAGGCCAACGCCGACTGGCTGACGACGACCACGCCGACCGCGTGGCTCGCGACGCACCGTCCGATCGGTCGTGTCTACGTCCCGACCGGGTCGTACGCGGAGATGGGCGCATGGGCCCTGCCGCCGGACGAGAGCCGGGTCTTCGCCGCGGTCCTCCACGATGCCGAGGCGAACGGCCGGCCCGAGGCACGCTGGCTGCGCGGGGCCTTCTGGCGCAACTTCCAGGTCCGCTACCGCGAGATCAACGACCTCCACAAGCAGATGCTCCGGACCTCCGACAAGGTGGCGGCGATGCCCGCCGGCCCGGACCGGGCGCTCGCCACGGACCAGCTGTACATGGGTCAGTCGAACGACTGCTACTGGCACGGCCTGTTCGGCGGCATCTACATCGGGCACATGCGCCTGGCGACCTGGGAGCACCTGATCGCGGCAGAAGACCTGGCCGACACGGCGGCAGGCACGTTGCACACCGTCGAGCGACTCGACCTGGACCTGGACGGGCTCGACGACGTCCGGCTGGCGGCTGCCGGCCAGGTCGTCTCGGTCGACTTGACGGAGGGCGCCGGGATCGGCGGCTGGGACATCCGGCCCGTCCGCCACGCCCTGTGCGCGGTCCTCCGCCGCCGCCCGGAGGCGTATCACCAGACGCTGCGCGAGCAGGACGCCGCGATGGTCGAGACGGCCACCACCACCTCGGGTCGGCCGGCCTCGATCCACGAGCGCCTGGCGATGAAGGAAGCCGGGCTCGCGGCACGGCTCCACTACGACGCGTACGAACGTCGATCCGGTCTCGTTCGCTTCCTGGCGCCGGCGACGGACCCGGACGCCTGGGCGCTGGCCGAGGCCGTCGAGCTCGGCGACGCGGTCGATGGGGCATTCGTGATCGCAGAGCTCGGTCTCGACCGGCTGATCGCGACCCGGGCGGCGCACGTCCGCACAGCGTCCGGCGTCGCCGCGGTCGATGTCACCAAGGAGATCGTCCTCGGCGGCGACCGCCGCGCCCCGACGCTGGCCCTGACCCTGACGGTCGCGAACCGATCGGATCTCGCGATCGAGGCCCGGCTCGGGCTCGAGTGGACCCTGATGCTGCTCGGTGGCGGTGCGAACCCGGCCGCCTGGTGGGAGGTGGACGATACGCGCAGCCCGCACGATTCGCCGGGATCCGCCGCGGCGCTGACACGGATCGCGCAGGGCAACGACTTCGTCGGCATCGCGGTCACGACGACGGTCTCGGAGCCGGCGGACGCGTGGTGGGCTCCGGTCGAGACGGTCTCCAACTCGGAGAGCGGCTTCGAGCGCGTCTACCAGGGCGCCGGCCTGCTGTTGTCGTGGGCGCTCTCGCTCGCACCCGGCGCGCAGCGGACCGTCACCGTCACGCATGCCGTCGCGACCGATCGCGATCGCGCCGTCCCGGACGATCCGGCGTGAGCCGCGGCCGGCTCGTCGTCCACGGTCACTTCTACCAGCCGTCGCGGGCCGATCCGTTCAGCGGTGAGATCCCGGCCGACGCCTCGGCGTCCCCGGCCCACGACTGGACCGAGCGGGTCAGCGCCGAGAGCTACCGGCCGAACGCCGAGCGCGGCAACCTCGCCCACATGTCGTGGGACCTCGGCCCGACCCTGGCGTCCTGGATGGAACGCCACGATCCGATCGCCTATCGCGGGTTCCTGGCCGGCGACCGGGGCGTCAACGGGCTTGCCCAGTCGTTCCATCACACGATCCTGCCGCTGGCCTCGGCGGCCGATCGCCGCACCGAGATCGCCTGGGGGCTGCGGGATTTCGCGTGGCGGTTCGGCCGGCCGGCGCTCGGCCTGTGGCTGCCTGAATCCGCGGTCGACCTGGCGACCCTCCGGCTGCTCGCCGACGCAGGGATCCGCCACACCATCCTCGCGCCGTGGCAGGCCGCCGAACAACACATCGACACCCGCCGGCCGTACCGCGTCGACCTGGGCGACGGCCGCAGCCTGGCGGTGGCCTTCTACGACGGCGACCTGTCGGGCGCGGTCTCGTTCGAGCCACGGGCGACCGCCGACGCCGACCGCTTCGCACAGGACGTCGTCGAGTCGCGGATGGCGCCCGGGTCGCTCCCCGACGACGAGCCGCCGCTGGTCGTGATCGCCACCGACGGCGAGCTGTACGGCCACCACCAGACGTTCGGCGAGCTGTTCCTCGAGCGGCTGGTGCAGCCTCGGTCCGATGGCGATCCGCGGGAGTACGACGTCGTCTCGCTGGCCGAGGCGCTGGCCGGACCCGGCGGGGAGCCGCACCGCGCGATCGGGATCGAGGACCGAACGTCGTGGAGCTGCCATCACGGCGTCCTGCGCTGGACGGCCGAGTGTCCGTGCGTCCCGGACGGGCGCTGGAAGGGGCCGCTGCGCGCGGCCCTGGAGAGGCTCGCCGCCGGCATCGACGCGGTCACCGAGGACGTCGCTGCCGAGCTGCCGGGCAGGCCCGACGCATGGGCGGCACGCGATGCCTACGTCGATGTCGTGATCGGGGCGGAAGAGCCCGCGGACTTCGCCGCCCGTTGGCTGAGCGGCGCCGGAGACACCGCCGCGAGCGCGCGGTTCCTCGAGCTGATGGAGGCGCAGCGCTGGCGCCTGGCCATGTTCGCCAGCGACGGCTGGTACTGGGACGACCCGTCGCGACCGGAGACGGCAGCGGTGCTTCGCTCGGCGGCTCGGGCGGTGCGGCTGGCCGACGGCCTGGCCGGCGGCGGTCCGCGGCTCGAGCGTCGGCTGGTCGCGGACCTGGCCCTGTTCGGCTCAGCCGGCCTGCAGATCGATGGCGTCGAGATCTATCGGCGGGCGCTGGCCGAGGTCGGCCAGCCCGGACCGGACGCCGACAGGTGACCCAGCGCCCGGATCAGCTGATGCCGACCGGATAGTCTGGGCGGCGCGGATCGGTCGAATCGATCCGGCTGTCGACCCCGAAGCGGACCGACAGCGCAGCGAAGACGACCAGGACGATGAAGATGACTGCGAACCCGATCATCGGGACCTACCTTGCTTGCTATAGTTGACTAGGCCAAATCGCACAGTAACTTGGACTAGCACGCTATGTCAATGAACGAACGCCGGATCGGAGCCGCCAGCGGTACCAGCGGTGGCGCGCTCGATGTCGAACGCGATTCCGACGTCCCGATCTCGACCCAGATCTACTGGCAGCTCGCCTACCAGATCGACTCCGGTCGGCTGCTGCCCGGTGCTCGCCTGCCGCCCGTCCGTGAGCTCGGTGCGGCCCTCAGAGTGAACCCCAATACCATCCGCGCGGTCTATCGTCGTTTGTCCGATGCCGGCTACGTCACGAGTCGCCATGGCGCCGGCACCCACGTCACCGACCGGCCGCCCCAGAAGCGCGGCACCGAGGCCCTGGCCGGGATCGTCTCGGAGATGATGCGCCGAGCCTCCCACGCCGGCTTCACCGCCGACGAGCTGGCCGCCGCGACCTTCGCGGCCGCAACCGAGCGGAAGCGCCCGGGGCCGCTCGTCCGGGTGCTCTACGCCGAGTGCACCAACGCCGACGCCGGCTACGACGCGGAACGCCTGGTCGACGAGTTCCCCGGGCTGATCGAGGCCGAGGGCGCGCTCCTCGACGACCTGCCCGACCGGCTCGAGCGGTTCCACTACGACCTCGTGGCGACCACGACGTTCCACGCCGACGAGGCGCAGACCCTGGCGGCCGGCCGCGTCCCGGTCGTGGCGATGCTGGTCGGGCCCGGCCTACGTCGAGCTCGTCCACGAGATCGCCGGGCTGCCGACCGGCTCGCGGGTCGGGCTCGTCTGCGCGTCGGGTCGCGGCTCGGACAACATCCGCGAGACGCTCGTCGCTGTCGGGGACGAGCGGCGTCGAGATCGTCGCCGCGCTGATCGACTCGCCCGACGACCTCGGGCTCGTCGATCGGACCGCGGACGTGATCCTGATGTCGCGCGAGGCGCTGGCGGCCGGTCTCGACCAGACGCTTCTCGCGCCCCGAGCGGATCCGGCCGTGGACGTACGACTTCGATCCGTCCGGGCCTGGAGCTGCTCCGCCGCGCGATCGATCACGTCGCGGCATCGCGCCCGGCCGAGGTCGCCGGCGTCTGAGCCCCGTCGGCGCCGCATGAGCCGCGCGGCGGCCGTGCGATGCTTCCTCGATGCGCGATCTCCGCTCCTTCCACGTGCGGCGCGAGGCACGCGAGCTCTACGGGGTCGACGGGTCGCTGATCGGGACCGACGGCGACCTCGTCGTGGCCGACACGGCCGGCGATCCGCCGCCTCGCCAGCCGGATGAACCGGGCACGGGACGCCGGCACGCCGTCGATCCAGGCCGGCGAGATCGGGGCGCTCGGGCTCCTCCACGAGGTCGGCCACCTGCTCATCGACCGCTACCAGGCGACGGTCCGGCCCGGCGCGATGAAGACGGCCATGACGGACCTCGAACGGCGCCTCGGACCTGATGCTCGCCGGCTGCTCGACCGGTTCGGCGAGGAATTCCCGGGGCCGGGACCGGCACCCGAGCCGGACCTCCATCGGCTCGAGGAGCTGCTGCTGACCCGGATCGCGAACGAGAACCCCGCGGTCGGGCCCCTGCTCGAGGAGCTGATCGACGACACCGCGCTCGTCGAGGGGACCCGCTACCGCGACGCGATCGAGCGGCTCGAGGGGACCTTCGCTGACGGTCCGCCGGTGGAGGAGGGCGGCCTCTCGCTGATCGAGATGATGCGGACGCCGGCCCGCCGCTCCCCGACCTCGCTGGCCGGCCAGCTGCGCTACATCCGGGCGAACTGGGCCGGGCTCCTCGGCCCGGACCTCGACGCGCTCATCCGGCGGCTCGACCTCGCCATCGGGATCCTGGCCGAGGAGGAGCGGTCGCTCCACCTGCGCTTCGGCGGCGGGCCACGGCGGTGGTCCGACCGAGACACCGTCGTTCGGCGGCGCGGCCGAGGAGGTCGAGGCGTTCTCGTCGGATTCGGCCTGGATGCCGCGCGTCGTGCTGATGGCGAAAAGCACCTATGTCTGGCTCGACCAGCTGTCGCGGGCGTACGGCCGCGAGATCCGGACGCTCGACGCGATCCCCGACGAGGAGCTCGACACGCTCGCCCGCTGGGGCGTGACGGGGCTGTGGCTGATCGGCCTGTGGGAGCGCTCGGAGGCGTCGGAGCGGATCAAGCGGATGCGCGGCAACAGCGACGCGGTCGCATCGGCCTACTCGCTCGACGACTACGCGATCGCCGCCGACCTCGGCGGGGAGCCCGCCTACGCCGCCCTGCGCGATCAGGCCTGGGGGCGCGGCATCCGGCTGGCCAGCGACATGGTGCCCAACCACATGGGCATCGATTCGCGCTGGGTCATCGAGCACCCGGAGTGGTTCCTGTCGCTCCCGGAGCCGCCCTACCCGGCCTACACGTACACCGGCGCCGACCTGTCGTCGGACCCGCGGGTCGGGATCGTCCTCGAGGACCACTACTGGGACGACAGCGACGCCGCCGTCGTCTTCAAGCGGTTCGACCGCGAGACCGGCGACGAGCGCTACGTCTACCACGGGAACGACGGGACGAGCTTTCCGTGGAACGACACGGCCCAGCTCGACTTCCTCGACCCGGCCGTCCGCGAGCAGGTCATCCGGGTCATCCTCGACGTCGCCCGCCGCTTCCCGATCATCCGTTTCGATGCCGCGATGGTCCTTGCCAAGAAGCACATCGAACGCCTGTGGTGGCCGGAGCCCGGCTCCGCCGGCGGGATCCCCTCGCGCGCCGAGCACGCCATCCCGAAGGCCGAGTTCGACCGCCGGATGCCCTCCGAGTTCTGGCGCGAGGTGGTCGACCGCGTGGCGGCCGAGGTCCCGGGCACGCTCCTGCTCGCCGAGGCGTTCTGGCTGCTCGAGGGCTACTTCGTCCGGACCCTGGGCATGCACCGCGTCTACAACAGCGCCTTCATGCACATGCTCCGCGACGAGGACGGCGCGGGCTACCGCAAGGTCATCAAGGAGACCATCGAGTTCGACCCTGAGATCCTCAAGCGCTACGTCAACTTCATGAGCAACCCCGACGAGAAGACGGCGCTCGAGCAGTTCGGCAAGGGCGACAAATACTTCGGCGTGGCGACGGTGCTGGCCACGCTGCCCGGCCTGCCGATGCTCGGTCACGGGCAGATCCAGGGCTTCGGTGAGAAGTACGGGATGGAATTCCGCCGGGCGACGCTCGACGAGCACCCCGATCCGTGGCTGCTCGAGCGCCACGAGCGCGAGATCTTCCCGCTCCTCCATCGCCGGGCGTGGTTCGCCGAGGCGGCCGACTTCCGTCTCTACGACCTGGTGACAGACGCCGGGACCGTCGACGAGTCGGTCATCGCCTACTCGAACGGCTCGGGTCGCGAACGGTCGCTGGTCATCTACCACACGCGATTCGCCTCGACGAGCGGTCGGATCCGCGACTCGGCCAGCTTCGCCGTGAAGGCGGCCGACGGGACCAAGCGCCAGGTCCGCACGTCGCTCGCCGAAGGTCTCGATCTTCCGAACGAGCCGGGCGCATACGTCATCTTCCGCGACGCACGGAATGGCCTCGAGTTCATCCGGTCGTGCCGCGACGTCTGGACGAACGGCCTCGCGGTCACCCTCGACGCCTACGGGACCAACGTCTTCTGGGAGTTCCGCGAGGTCTGGGACGGGGTCGCGGGACAGTGGGGACGTCTCGCCGCCCAGCTCGACGGCGCCGGGGCCCCGTCACTCGAGGACGCCTTCCGGCAGCTCCAGCTCGAGCCCGTCCATCTGCCCTTCCGGGCGATCTTCGCCGACGGCCTGACGGTCGCGGTCATGGACGGCGTCGCGACGAGGACCCAGCTGCGCGAGCTCGAGCGCCGGTTCGCCGCGTTCCTGCGGGCGATCGCGGCGGCGACCGGGGTCGATGGTGACCCGGCGCCGATCGCGGCGGAGCTCCGGGACCGCGCCGAGCGCGCATTCGTGGGCATGGCCATCTCCGAAGAGGACGCCGATTTCGCGACGGTTGCCGCAGCGCTGGCGGCCGGGACGCCGCTCGATCCCGAGGACATCGAACCCGACCCCGATCGGCGCCACGGCCTCGACCGCCGGGATCGCGCGGCCTTGCTGGCCTGGATGGCGCTCAGCCACACCGGTGCGCTCGCGCCCGGCGCCGACGTCGCCGCGACCAGCCTGGCCTGGTACGACGAGCTGCGACTCCCATCAGCGCTCGTCGGCGGGCTCCACGACACCGGGTTCGGCGAGGGCGAGGCGTGGGCGGTCACCGACCAGGTCCGGGTCCTGCTCGCGCTGCCCCGGCCGTCGTCGATGCGCGGATCGGCGCGGGTGGCGGCGGCGCGCCTGCTCGAGGCGTGGCTGGCGCTCGAGATGACCAGGGTGGCGATCGGCCTCAACACCTGGGAGGGCGTCGAGTACCTCGACCGCGATCGCTTCCGCGAGCTGCTCGGCTGGGCGGTCCGTCTCGATGCGATCGACGCTGCCAACGTCAAGACCGCCCGCTCGAGCGCACGGATCGCGACCCTTCTTGCCGAAGCCGCTGAGACCGGCGGCTATCGCGTGGACGCGACGCGGGCCGCTCTGGCCGTCGCGGCCCGAAGTGCGTCGGCGGCGCGGACCGCGACTGCCCGGCACGCCGCGGCGGCACCGGTCCTAGCTCTCGCCGGGTCGGGTTACCCGAGCAGGATCCGCCGCAGGAGCGAGGTCGGCGGTGCGCCGTGGGCGATCACCGATTCGAGGTGCGGCCGGTAGTTGAAGCCGGGCGTCTCGCCGTAGTCGCCGACGACGCGCGGGGTCGGCACCGCGTCTCTCCCGCGCGGATCGCCCGATGCGGCGGCCGCCCGCCGTCGGACCTCGTCCTCGATCGCCCACATCTCCATCGAGCCGGCGAAGTAGGTCGACAGCTGGGTCGACGACAGGCGCGCCCGGTCGTACTTGGCCCGCGCCTCGGCCTCCTCCTGGAAACCGCCCTCGACCATCAGCTCGACGGCCTCCGCCTCGGTCATCCCGGCGGTGTGGATCCGGGCGTCGATGATCGCGTTGGTGATCGAGCGCAGGTAGAACTTCCAGTGGGTGAGCATCAGCGCCGGGTCATCGCGGCCGTACCCCACGTCCATCATCACCTGGGTGACATAGACCGCCCAGCCCTCGGCGAACAGGCCGCTCGAGAAGACCGCCCGCACGATCGACGGGCAGCGGTTCGCGTAGACGCCCTGGAGGTAGTGTCCGGGGACGGCCTCGTGGATCGTCAGCAACCGAAGCATCCGGTCGTTGTCCTCGCGCAGGCTGGACTGGCGCCGCTCCTCGGTCCATTCGGCCGGCATCGGGGTGATCGCGAAGAACGCCTTCTGGCCCTTGTCGAGCGGGCCGGGCGAGCTCAGCATCGCCCCGCCGAACGCGCGCAGGAAGACCGGCGTCCACTGGATCTCGAGCGGCTCGTCGGCCAGGCCGATCAGGTCGCGGTCGGCGCAGAAGGCCTCGATCCGGGCGTTCTCCTCGCGACAGAAGGCGAGGAGCTCGTGGGCATCGGGATGGTCGAAGGCGATGGCGTCGAGGACGCCGCGGACGAGCGCACCGTCGTCGCCCGGGGCTGGCTCATCGCCGCGCCAGACCGGCCACAGCTCGCGGCCCAGGCGGATCATCTCCGCGCGGACCGCGGTGAACTCCCGTTCGGCGGCGGCGAGGATGCGCTCCGGGGTGAGCGTCTCCGAGCGCATCGTGTGCCGCATCTTGGCCGCGAACAGCTCCGCCCCCAGCCGTCCTTCGCCGCGACTCGCCGGCAGGACGACCTCGGACAGGTGCCGTTCGAAGGAGTCGACCGCGGCGCGGGCGGTCTCGGCCGCGGCGTTGAGCCGCGGGAGCAGCGTCGGCGATCGCCGGGTCGGTCGGGGCGGCCGCCTCGGCGGCGGTCAGCGCGTCGGCGATGAGCTCGTCGATCCCGGGTAGCTGCTTGAGCGCCGTCTCGGTCTGGAACTGGCCGACCGGCCGATCGGCGGTGCCGACCAGCGTCGCGATCGCCGCTTCGAGGACGGCGGGCAGCCCCTCGAGTCGCCCGGCCGTCGATGCCAGGCGGTCGGCCAGCGGAGCGAACTCACGGGCGTTGAGCGTGAACAGGCCGTCCCCGATGAGGTAGACCCAGGCGAGTGGGTCCCAGGCGTCCTCGCGCAGCTCGGTCTCGGCGAACCGCGCGGCCCCGAGCTCGCCGATCACCAGGTCTCGGTCGATCGCTTCGTCGGCCGTGAGACCGGTCGCGGCCCGGAACTCGCCGAGCCAGCGATCGATGTGGGCCAGCTGCTCGGCACGTCCGTCGGCGGACAGGTCGGGCCAGCGGTCGTCGTGGCGATGCTCGCCGATCGAGGTGGCGAACGTCGGGTTGAGCTCGAAGGTCTCGGAGAGGAACGTGTCGATGCGAGCGGAGAAGTCGGACATGGGCTGAGTCTAGGGTCGCGAGGCCGTCCGGCGCAGGCTCGGCCGTCGGGCGGAGGCTCGGCCGCCGGCGCAGGCTCGGCCGTCCGGCTCGCAGGCTCGGCCAGCCCGCTCCGGCCGCGGCGCCCGGCTCCGGCCGCGGCGCCCGGCTACCATCGCACGATGCCGACACAGATCTGGGTCGAACCGGTCGTCCTCGACGGCGATCGCGTCCGCCTGGAGCCCCTGCGCCCCGAGCACTTCGCCGACCTGACGCTCGTCGCATTCGACCCGGCGCTGTGGCGCTGGACGATCATGGGTCCCCAGGACGAAGCCGGCTTCCGGCGCTGGTTCGACACGGCGCTCGCCAACCAGGAGGCCGGCACGGAACGCCCGTTCGCCACGATCGACCGCGCCAACGGTCGGGCGATCGGGAGCAGTCGGTACCTGTCGATCGTCCCCGAGCACCGCCGGCTCGAGATCGGATGGACGTGGGTCGGGACCGCCTATCAGCGGACCGGCGCGAACCGCGAGGCCAAGCTGCTCCAGCTGACCCACGCGTTCGAGACGCTGGGGGCCAATCGGGTCGAATTCAAGACCCACGCTCGGAACGAGAAGTCGCGCAACGCGCTGGCCGGGATCGGCGCCACGTTCGAAGGGGTCTTCCGGAACCACATGATCATGCCCGACGGATCGATCCGTCACTCCGCCTACTTCAGTGTGACAGCCGAGGAGTGGCCGTCGGTCAAGGCACGCCTCAACGCGGGCCTGGCGCGGTGACGGACAGGGCCGGCGCCACCGCCGGCGGTCCCGGCCGACGGCGTCCGACCGCCGAAGGTCGCCTTGACCTGGACCTCCCCGCTGGGCGACCCTCTCCGCAGATCAGCCCCTCGGGGATCGGCCCGATCCCAGGCGAACCCGTCGTCCAGAGCTCGGAGGCACGACTTTGAGAGGCTTCATCGTCAGCACGGTCGTCACCGCGATCGCGTTCTTCGTCCTGACCCAGCTCCTGCCGAAGTACACCAACTTCGACATGATCACCTACGACGGCGAGCTGATCGGTCTCGCTGTCCTCGCGATCATCTTCGGGCTCGTCAACGGGTTGATCGGTCCGATCGTCAAGACGCTCGCCCTGCCGATCTCATTCATGACGATGGGCCTGGTCGGCTTCCTCATCAATGCCGGGCTGTTGCTGGTCACGGCGATCATCGGGAACACGGCCGGCTTCGACCTGACGATCGGCGACTTCCCGCCGGACCTGCTCACGGCCAACACCATCGTGGCCGCGATCGTCGGGGCGGTCGTGCTGAGCGTCGTCAGCACCGTCGTGCGGCTTGTCGTCCCGGACTGACCGATCGGCCGGCGGGGCGCCGCCGGATCGCCACGCGGCGCCGGCCATCGCGGACCGTCTGCGCGAGGCCGCGGCACGCTACGGGACGCCCGCCTATGTCACCGATCTGGCCGCGCTGGCGGATGCGGCGGCGGCGGTCCGTGACGCCTTCCCCGACCCGTGGGTCCGCCAGTACTCGGTCAAGGCCAACGACGTCACGGAGATCGTCGCGGCCGTGACGGCGCACGGCTTCGGGGCGAATGTCGTGTCGCGCGGGGAATGGGCGATCGCCCGGCGAGCGGGTGTCGCGAACGACCGGATCACGCTCGAGGGGATCGGGAAGACCGACACCGACCTGCGGGCGGCCATCCGGGCAACGGCAGCCCGCAGCGTTCCGCTGGCGTGGGTCGCGCTCGAATCGGCCGACGAGGCCGCGGTCGTCACCCGCATGGCGCGTCGGGCGGGTCTGGGCAGAGGTGGCCGGCCCGCGCTCGACGTCCTCGTCCGGCTCAACCCGGACGTGACGCCGGAGACCGTCCCGGGGCTGGCGGTCGGTGAGGGCACGTCCAAGTTCGGTCTGACCGAGACCGAGGCGACCGGTCTCGTCGAGTGGCTGACAACGCATGCCGGCGAGGCGGTCCGGCCGCGGGGGATCCATCTCCACGTCGGGTCGCAGCTTCGTGCCGTCGATGCCTGGCGCGATGCGGTCCGGCGGGGCCTCGCGGTCGTCGGCCTGTTGCGCGGCGGTCTGCCGGCCTTCGACACGCTCGACGTCGGTGGCGGCTTCCCCGTCCTGCCGCTCGACGAGCCGACTCCCGGGCCAGAGCGCTTCGCCCGCGAGATCCCCGACCTGCTCGAGGGTGTCCCGGAGGATCGGCGCCCGCGCCGTCTTGCGATCGAGCCAGGGCGTGCCCTGGTCGCGCGGTCGGGCTGGCTGGTGGCGAGCGTCCTCCACGTCCGTGATCGCGGCGGGCCCCAGGTCGTCATCGACGCCGGGATGACCGAGCTGATCCGGCCGGCTCTATACGGCGCCCGGCATCCGATCGTGGCCCTGACCTCGCTCGGCCGGGTCATCGAGGTGGGCGACGATGACGCGACCACGGCGACCATGCCGACACGCGTCGAGGGACCCATCTGCGAGTCGACCGATGCGCTCGGCCTCCACGACCTGCCCGCGCTCCGGCGAGGCGACCTCGTGGCGATCAGCGACACGGGAGCGTATGGCGCCTCGCTGGCCTCGACCTACAACGGACGGCCGCACGCGCCGCAGGTCCTGGTCGAGGCGGACGGTCGACTCCGTCTCGCGCGCCGCACGCGGACCTGACGGTCGCGTCAGGATGATGCCCATGGATCGCCTGCGCGGGCCACTGGCCCTCCTCGCCGCACTCGCCTGGCTGCTGGTCATCGCCGGAGGTCCGGTCGCGGCCGCGTCGCCCGCGCCCGCGCCACCGGCCGGCCCGCCGTTCCCCGAGCCGGTGGTCGACCAAGCCGTCTACGACTACGCCGGCCTCTTTTCCGAGGGCGCGATCGGCAAGGCCGAGGCGACGATCGACGCCATCGAGGCGCGGACCGGCTCCGAGGTCGTGGTCTACACCCAGAACAGCGGTGAGTACCCGACGACCGACGAGACCGAGGTGAAGGCGCGCGCCCTGATGGACCAGTGGGGCATCGGGCGGGCCGGGATCAACGACGGTCTGGTCATCTTCTTCGACATGCAGCCGAACCTCGAGCACGGCCAGGTCCAGCTGTACGCCGGTCCCGGCTTCGAGGCGGCGTATCTCTCGAACGAGGAGCGCCAGGCCATCTTCGAGAACGACATGCTGCCGTACCTGGAGTCGGCCGACTTCGACGGTGCGCTGGGTGTCGCGCTCGAAAAGGTCGACGCCGCCGCCACGCCGGACCATGCAGCGGCGCTCGAGCGCTCACGCCAGGTCAACGCGGTCGTCGGACTGGTCGGCGCGCCGATCGTCTTCCTCGGCCTGTCGGGGTGGGCGCTCTTCCACTGGCGCCGATTCGGCAAGGACCCGGTCTACCTCGACGACGCGTCCGTCCTGATGCCGGCGCCACCGCCCGATCTGACCGCCGCATCCGGGGCGATGATCATGGACGGGTCCACCTCGCGGCGAGCGTTGACCACGGCCATGCTCGACCTCGCCTCCCGGGGCCTGATCGCGTTCCGTGAGGACGGCGGCGGGATCCTCGGTCTCGGGGGCCACAAGGTCGGCATCGATGTCAGCCCGGCCAAGGGCGACGCCGAGGTCGAGGCGCAGCGCCGGCTCAACGCGCGCCGTCCGATCGGCCCGGCCGAGCAGCTCGCGCTCAAGCGTCTCGAGACGCTCGGAGCCGGCGAGGATGGCGCGTACATCACGCCCGACGACCTGCCCAAGTTCGGCTCGGAGGTGAGCGCCTTCGATGCCGCTCTCGAGACGCACGTCGTCGATCGCGGCTGGTTCGGCGAGAAGCCGAGCAAGGTCGTGGCGCGCTGGATCGGTCGCGGCGCGCTTGCCCTGGTGGCCGGGGTCATCGCCGTCATCGCCGGGCTCAACATCCCGTTCTCGGGCTTGACCCTCCTCGGCGGGGCAGCCATCGCGGGCGGCATCGTGATCATCGTCGTGGCCCAGGCGATGCCGGCGGTGACGATGCCCGGGGCGATGATCCGGGCGATGCTGGCCGCCTACCGGCGGACCCTCCAGAAGACGATGGCCCAGGCACGCTCGATGCAGCAGGTCGTCGACCAGGCCGGACTTCCTTGGCTCGACACGCCCGACCAGGCTGTCGTCTGGGGGACCGCGCTCGGTCTCCAGGGCGATATCGAGGGCGTCCTGTCGCGGAGCCTCGAGGACGTCCGGTCGGGCCAGGCGAGCGGGGCGAGCGGGACCGTCCCCTACTTCCCGTTCTGGTACCAGACGTCAGGCGGGACACCCTTCCTGGGCACCGGATCGGGTGGCAGCGGCTCGAGCCTCTTCTCCGACTCGGGGATCCCCGATGTCGGCGGGATGATGTCGGCCCTCGGCACCATCGGCAACTCCCCCGCCTCGTCCGGTGGCGGCGGGGGCGGCGGCGGCTTCTCGGGCGGCGGTTCGGGCGGCGGTGGCGGCGGGGCCGGCGGCGGGTTCTAGACTCCGAACAGCTCCCGGCACGGTTCTAGCCCGTCGATCGCGAGAGCCGGTCGTGGCCGCGACCGCCAATCGTCCGCGGTCATCCTGAACCGCTGCGTCTCGCGCGGCACGCCCTCGGGGGCAAGGCTGCCGCGGCCGTTCTCCACGTAGCCGAGCGAGCGCGACACACCGTTCGACGGGGCGTTGTCGAGGAATGCCTCCGTGGTCGCCTCCAGCGCCCCGAGCCCGTCGAAGGCAAGACCGAGGACAGCGGCACGCATCTCCTTGCCGAAGCCACGGCCCTGGAATGCCTGGCCGAGCCACGACCCCGTGTGGACAGTGCGGTGCACGGCGAAGCCCGTCGCCTCGATCGACTGCGAGCCGATCGGATCGCCCTCCCAGACGACCATCAGGTTGAGCATCCACTGGTCAGGCGCCCACGTGCCACGCACGCGCCAGTGGTGCTGCATGAAGCCGCGCTCGAACGCCGGGCTGGGCACCGTCGACCACGCCATGCCGAACGGCATCGTCCCGGGCTCATGGATACCGGCCTTCGCAAGCGCGAGGAGCCGGACGAGGTCGCCTTCGGTCGGCAGGCGCAGGACGAGCCGTTCGGTGCGCAGCCGGAGACCGAAGAGCGGCCAGGCGGTCTCGAGGGCGGCACCCATGGGCGGCCGACGGTACACTCCGGGGATGGGTGCTGTCGAGACGATGGAAGACTTCTTCGAGAAGCTGAATGCGGGCGAGCGCGAGGCCGCGGTCGCGCTGATGGACGAGAAGACCGAGATGCGCGTCCACGTCGGCGACAGCGTGCAGACGCTGCGCGGTGTCGAGCGCGTCGGTGGCTGGTTCCTGCGTGGCGAGAAGGGCCTGCGGATGATCCCGGGCGAGATCCGCGACACAGGGAACACCTGGGAGGCCGACCTGCTCGTCGTCCGGCCCGGCGCGCAGAGCCAGCACATCGACGCGACCTTCCGCGTGGAAGCCGGCAAGATCACCGCGATCAACATCGCCCCGCGCTAGTCGAGATCGCCGCGTCGACGCCGACGCGCCCGCTACGTTCCCGCCGACGTCGAAGGCGCCACAGAAGGGCCGGCCGATCCACCCGAGCCCGACACCGGGATGATCACGGTGTCGCCGATGGCGATCTTGTCGGGGTTCTTGATGTTGTCCTTGTTGGCGGCCAGCAGGTCGTCGAGCGTCACACCGAGCTTCTTGGCGATCTTGGACATGGTGTCGCCGGCTTTGACGATGTACACCTGCGGGCTCGGAGCGGTCTGGACGGTCGGTGCGGCGGTGACCGACGGCCGCGGGCCGCTCGCACTGGGGCTGGGACTCCCCGTGCTTCCGCCGCCACCGAACCCGAGCAGCGCCGGCAGCATGAACAGAGCGAGCGCCGCGACGGCCAGGGCACCGACGAGCACGGCGATGCGGGGCAGCCCCGGGATCCCGCCACGGGTCTTGATCTCCGGGTACGCCTCGTAGTGGCGCATTCGCTCCCATGAAGGCCCCGGGATCGCATCCCCGCTCGGGCGCGTCGAGCTGACCGATGGGCGGCGGCCCGTCAGCGTCGACGGCGGATAGCCGTCCGAGGCAGGTTGTGTCGGCGGCTGGGGAGTCGCGCTCGGTGTCCGACCCTGCGCGAGCCCCGCGAGGTCGTCGTGCGGAGCGGTCGCCGGCGACCCGTCGGCCGAGGCGGACCAGCCACTGCTCGCGCCCGAGCCGGCCGCCGCGGCGGCTGCTGCCCCGGCAACGACCGCGGCTCCGGCCCCGCTCGTCGACCCGCCACTCGCGCTGCCCGATGTCGACGCGCCAGCCGATGCCGGCGGTGGCCCTCCGGCGAGCCGGTCGGCCGGGCTCCCGGCGAGACCCTGGCCCTCGATCGCCTTGGCGGCCAGGAATTCGCTTGCGATATCCGGCGGGGCGCCAGCCGTCCCGGGCCGCGAGCCGGCACCGGTGCCGCTCGCCCACGGAGGAGGCGCAGCCCAGTCGCGTGGCGGGTTCCGGCGCACGGGTGGATCGTCGCCGACGGGAGATCCCGGATCCGCCGGTCCGGGCGCGTCCGGTGTCGATGCGGCGGGAAGGCCCGGATCGTCGTCGACATCGGTGTCGAGTGCCCCTGAGGCGGCCCCCGCCGCCGCCGCCGCACCCGCGACCTCAATGCGTCCAGCGGATGGGACCGCCGTCGGGGCGGTCTCGGCCCGCTCCCCCCCGCCGCGCGCGTGGGCCGCCTCGCGACGAGCCCAGTCCTGGAAGGTCGGACAGACCGGGAACGCGCTCGACAGGCAATAGGCTTCCTGGTGGGCAAGCGCGCGGGGCGCGGGTGGAGACTCCGCGAAGCATCGATGGCGGTGGTCGGGGCTCGTCGCACGACCGTCGCGGTCATCCCCGAATGCCACGAACGGACAAGCCGGGGCACCGTCCATGCTGGGCAGCCCTCGCTCAGTCATCCGGCCGATGATACCCGGCTACCACGTGCGGGATAACACCGTTGTCAAGGCCGGTCGCGTGGCCCATCCTCTGGCGACAACGGCCCATCAGGCGTCGGGAGGGAGAACACCTGTGAATCGCGTCATCGCTGTCGTTGCTCTCATCGCCCCACGCGCCATCGCCGTGGCGTGGTGGCTGGCCGATCCAGTTCGCTGGAACATGGTTTGGGCGACCATCTTCCTGCCGCTGGTCGGATTCCTGTTCCTGCCTTGGACGACCCTGGCGGTCGTCCTGTTCTGGACGAACTCCGGGTTCGGTCTCATCGGCTGGATCATCATCTTCTTCGCCTTCATGGGCGACCTTGCGACGTACGGCGGCGGCTTCCTCGGCAATCGCGACCAGCTGGAGTCCTACTACCACTGACGGGCGGCGGCCTCGCGCGCCGGAGAGGTCAGCGCGGGAGACGAGCGATCGCCCGCATCCCGATCCGGATCCGATCGAGCACGAGCTGCTCGCGCAACGCGGCGTGCGCGGCGACGACGGTCTCGCCGCGACCCTCGCTCGTCCACGCCGCGGGACCAAGCCGGTAGCTCATCCGCAGGACGACCTCGCCGTTCGCATCCAGGTCGAGCGCATCGACCTCGATCCCAGGGCCGAGCAGCTGCTCACAATCCTCGGCGACGCGCTCGAAATACAGGCGATCCGCGTCCGAGGCGTCCGGCATCCGCATGACGACCGCGATGCTACGCCGAAGGCCGTCGCGCCTCAACTCGCCAGCGTTCGCAGAACGGCGCGTTGTCCGCCGCGTGCACATGCGTCGCTGCCGGGATGCGTTTGACACGCACGAGCACGGCTCCGACACTTCATTGCACTTCCCGAGACCGTAGGCTCTCACTCACAGGCCCAGTGCGAAGGAGTCCCCATGGATCGATTGTCCCGATGGCTTTCCCCGAACGTGATCGCGCACGCGCACTGCGACCTTCCCTGCGGCGTCTATGACCCCGAGCAGGCACGCATCGAGGCGGAGTCCTGCTTCCGGATCATGGAGAAGTACCAGGCCAACACCGACGAGACATTCCGCTCTCGTGCGATCGGGATCAAGGAAGAGCGCGCCGAGCTCGTCAAGCACCACCTCGACGTCCTGTGGCACGACTACTTCAAGCCCGAGCACATCGAGAAGGTCCCGAACCTCCACGAGCTGTTCTGGAACGCGGCGAAGGCCGCCTCCAAGGTCAAGGCCTCGGTCGATCCGGCCGACGGCAAGAAGCTGCTCGATGCGATCGACGAGATCGATGCCGCCTGGAAGGCGACCGGCGGCGAGGAGAAGACGCGAGTCGCCGGCCGGCCCGCCTGACATCGACTCGACCCCCGGCCCGGGCGACGAGGTCCGAGCCGCGCCCGTGAAGCCCCGTCGCTCGACGGGGCTTCGACGCGTCCGGGGTCCGTGGCGGGTCGCCGTCGTCGAGGGCAGCATGGCGCCCGCGATCGAGCCCGGCGACTGGCTGCTCATCGACCCGACGACCGTCCGCTGGCCGCGACGCGGCTCGGTGGTCGTGTTCCACGAACCCGATGGCGATGCGATCGCGGTCAAACGCGTCGCGGCCGGGCCCGGCGACCGCGTGGCGTTCGCGGAGGGCTACCTCGAGCTCGCCGATGACGAGGCGTGGCTGCTCAGCGACGCCAGCCCCGAGACGACGGCCGCACAGGGGTTCGGCGACCCGATCGACTCGCGCGTCTACGGTCCGGTGCCGGTCGAGCTGCTCGTCGGGCGGGCGTGGTTCCGGTACGCGCCGCTCCGCCGCATCGGCCGGATCCCGCGGGCCACCTAGGGCCCGAACGGACGCGCCTCAGCCGAGGCTGATCCCCGCGGCCAGACAATCCTCGGCGAACGCGGCCTGTGCCTCGAGCGTCGGCGACCAGCGCGTCGGGAAGCAGACCAGACGGTCGAGCCCGACCGCCGCGAAACCGGCCAGCGTGTCGACCCGCTCCTGCCCTGCATCGCGCATCTCCTCGTCGCGCGTGTAGAGCGAGAAGCGGAGCGATGCCGGGTCCCGGCCGGCCGCCTCGCAGCGCGCACGGACCGACACCATCCGGACCGCGATCTCGTCGGCCGGGAGGAAGACGTAGTTGAGCTCGTCCGCGTACTGGATGGCGTAGCCCGATGTCACCCGCTTGCCGTTCCCGCCCACGATGACCGGGATGTGCGACTGGATGCCCTTCGGGACGTTGATCGCGCCGCGGACGTGCGCGTAGCGGCCCTCGTAGGTCGCCCTGCCCGGACCGAACATCGCGCGAAGGACCTCGAGCTGGTCACCGAGCGCGCCCATCCGCTCGGCGAGGGTCGGGAAGCCGAAGCCGTAGGCTCGCCACTCCTCTTCCTTCCAGCCGGCGCCGATGGCGAGCTCGAACCGCCCGCCGCTGATGACGTCGATGGTCGAGGCCATCTTGGCCGTGACCGCGGGATTGCGGAACCCGGCGCAGATGACCATGTGACCGAGCCGGACACGCTCGGTCGCCATCGACAGCGCCGAGAGGACGGAGAACGACTCGAAGGTGATCTCGTCGGTCGGGTCGGGGACCGTGTGGAAATGATCGAACACCCAGAGCGCCTCGAAGCCGAGCGCCTCCGCCTGTTTGGCGAGCTCGATCGTCCGGTTCCACGCGTCGGCCGCCGCCCAGCCGTCGTACTCGCCTTTCCAGCCCTGCGGCGCCATCAACCCGACCTGCATGCATGTCTCCCGAACGTGCGATCGCCACCGAACGTCGATGGCGGGCATCCAATGGTGACGCTTCGACCGAGGTCGTGCCGTGGGACGGCGTCGCGCGGCGCGGGCCGTGCGTGCCCGGCACGGCCCCGCGATGCCTATCCTCGGAGACCCGACGCGCAGGAGTCCACCATGTCCGCCCAGCCGAGCTTCGACCCGATGGCCCCGCTCCCCGGCCCGCCCGACCCCTGGGACGCGGCACCCACGCCGAGCCTGCGGCCCGCGCCACCGTTCCACATGACCGACATGATCGCGGCCGAGCCCGCGCTGGCCGGCCGGATCCTGGAACGCCTGGCGGCTGCCGGTTCGGCGGCGGCCGGTCTGGCCGACGCGATCCGGGCGACGGTTGCTGCAGGCGAGCCGGTCGTGGTCACGGGCTGCGGCACGTCCGAGCATGGCGCTCTCGCGGTCGCGGAGATCGTCCGGGAGGCTGCCCTGGCGGCCGGCCTTGGAGGCGCCACGGTCACGTCGGAGCAGGCATTCGAGCTGTCGCTGGCACCGCCCGTGCGCGGGCTCGTGATCGGGATCTCGCATGAAGGCGGGACGGCCGCCACCAACGCGGCGCTGCAGGCCGCACGTGACGCCGGTCGGACGACTGCCGTCATCACGGTCAGCCGCAGGTCTCCGGCCGGCGTGCTGGCCGACATTGTCGTCGAGACCGGCGAGCTGGATCAGGGCTGGTGCCACACGGTCGGCTACCTGAGCCCGATCCTCGCGGCCGCGTCGGTGGGTGCCCACCTCTCGGGTCGAGCGCTGGACCCCGAGACGGTGGCGGATCTGCTGGCCGCGGGCACACTGGACGAGTCAGGCGCGGAGCGGATCGCCGAGGTCCTCGCCGATGCGACGCAACTCCTCGTCATCGCGTCCGGGTCCGACCGCCCGGCCGGCCGCGAGCTGACGCTCAAGGTCGAGGAGGCGTCGTGGCTGCCATCGGCGTTCCGCGATCTTGAGACGTTCCTGCACGGGCATCTGCCGGCCACGAGCCGCCGAACCGGCCTCATCCTGATCCTGACCGAGCGGGACCGCCGCGAGGAGCGCGTGGCGCGTGCCAGGCAGGCCCTCGCCGCGGCACACGTCATCGGCCTCCGCGCCGCAGCGATCGTGGCGGCGGACGTGGACGCGGCGCTCGACGCCGCGCTCACCCCGGCCGGCCGGCTCGTGGTCCCGGAGGCGACCGAGCTGCCGGCACCGGTCGCGGCACTCATCGGCTCCGCGACACCGCTCCAGCTTTTGACCGAGCGCCTGGCCCGCGCCCGCGGGACGAACCCGGACCTGATCCGGCGTGACGACCCGACCTACCTCGGCGCGGCGGAGGCGGCCGACCGCTGATCGACGGGCTCAGGCGGTCGCTTGGTCAGACCATCGAGGAGAAGCGCGCTGATCTGACCCCGGGCACGCTTGCGGGGCCAGCCGTGGCGTTTTCGAAGATGGACGTAGCCCCAGCAGGCCGTATTGAAGATGACGTCGGCCGCTTCCTCCGTCCTCCCGGCGTGCGTCAGCGAGCCGTCCACGCCACCGAGCCGCAAGGCGCCGACGAAGGGCCACAGGAACCCCTCCGATCCGGCCGGAAAGACACATCGCTCAGCCGCCCAGTGGAAGACATCGTCCGAGACCGCCAGGAGGTCGAGATGACGGTCGGCGATCTCGAACAGGACATCCAACGACGCCCCGAGACGCTCCCGTCCTGAGCCCGGTGCGGTGACGACCGGCAGGAACGCATCGCGAAAATCGTCGGCAAGGCGTTGCAGCAGCCCGGTCACGAGGGTGTCCTTGGTCACGCCCTGCCGCCACAGGGTCACCCGCGAGCGCCCCACACGTGCCGCGACGCGCTCGAGCGAGACGCCATCGATCCCGCGTTCCACGAGCAGCGACTCGGTGGCATCGAGGAGCGCGTCGTCGGGCCGGATCGCTTCCATCGATGCAGCATACCAGTTGCGAAGATGCAACATATCTGTTTCACTGACAGCACAGCGCGAAGGAGGCACCGATGAACCGTGGACATCGCGAGCTGTGCGCCAGCGAGCGCTGGGGCACCCACATCCGCGAGACGCTCGTGCCCTGGGTCCTCGGCGACCGACCACTCGGCGGAAGCGTCCTCGAGATCGGCCCGGGTCCCGGCCTGACGACCGACGTCATCCGCACGCGGACGCGAAAGGTCACCGCCGTCGAATCCGACGGTGCGGCCGCCAAACGCCTCGACCGGCGGCTGGCCGGCACCAACGTCACGGTCGTCAACGCCGACGCGACGGCGATGCCATTCCGCCGCAGCCGGTTCAGCGCGGGGATCGCGTTGAGCATGCTCCATCACGTCCCGAGCGCCGAGGCGCAGGATGCGCTGCTTGCCGAGGCGTGCCGGGTCCTGAGACCGGGCGCCTGGCTGCTGGGCGTCGACACTCTCGACAGCCCCGGCTTCCGGGACTTCCATCGCGGTGACATCTGCGTCCCGGTCGATCCCGCGACGCTCGGTCGTCGGTTGCTCGATGCAGGATTCGTGGATGTCGAGGTCGCGCTCGGGGACCACGAGGTTCGGTTCGCAGCGCGCCGGCCACCGATCGCCGATAGCCCTCGGGTCGCGGCGGCGATGGGCGACTAGACCTGGCCGACCAGGGCCTCGCCCATCACGTCGATCATGTCGAGGTCCCAGGGCAGGAAGTCCTGCAGCATGATCCGCTCGACACCGGCGGCGGCGAACCGTCGGACCATCGCTTGCGCCTCGTCTGGGGTGCCTGTGATCCAGCGGCCGAGGCGCTCCTCGAGCCAGCCCTGGTCCCCCTCGTCCCCACCCGTCGCCCGGATGGCTGCCGTCACCCGCGCGGCGATCTCGGCATCGTTCCGCCCGATCAGCACGCCGGCCATCGTCGAATGCGTCATGGTCGCCGGGTCGCGCCCGATGGCGCGACAGGCGTCATCGACCGCGGCGAATGCCTCGCGGGCCTTATCGGGCCCCGACGATGACAGGTTGAACTCGTCCGCATAGCGCGCCGCCAGTCGATAGGTCCGGGGCGATCCCTGTCCACCCACCAGCAGGCGCGGTCGCGCGCCACCGATCGGGGTCCGCGGCCGGCCGGGGACATCGACCGGCTTGGGATGGAACTGCGCGTCCCGGATCGCGACCTGATGGCCGTCGTACGACCAGCCATCGGGCTCGCCCCACAGTCCGTGGAGGATCGCGAGCTCGTCCTCCATCAGGTCGGCACGCTCGCGGATCGGCGGAAAGGCCAGCCCGAGCTGCCGGTGTTCGAGCTCATGCCAGCCGGCGCCGATGCCGACCTCGATCCGCCCGCCGCTCATCTCGTCGACCGTTGTCACGACCTTGGCGAAGCTGCCGGGGTGACGGAAGGTGACCGGTGAGACGAGGACACCGAGCCCGATCCGGTCCGTCTCGCGGGCCAGTCCGGCCATGACGGTCCAGGCGTCGGTGGTCGGCTGACCGGTCGGTCCGGGGAAGCTCTGGTAATGGTCGGACCGGAAGAGGGCGTCGAGCCCGTTCGCTTCGGCGCGCTTGGCGATCGCGACGTGGTCGCCGTAGCTCAGGCCCTGCTGGGGCTCCAGCATCAGCACGAAGCGCATCCGGTTCCTCCGATGAGTGGCGCCTTCGGTTGGACAAAATGGTTCGCGGGTGTATGATAGTTCACATGGTACGAAGCATGGTCACCGACCTGCAACCGACGAAGGCCCGCGTCGTCGCGGACCTCCGCGCGTCTTTCGGCGAGGTCAAGTGCATCGGCAGCGAGCGTCTGGTCCGGCTGGGCATCAGCATGACCCAATTGCACGTCCTGAACCTGCTCGATCGCCACGGGGAGATGGCGATGAGCCGGCTGGCTGACATGCTCGATGTGTCGATGTCTGCCGCGACCGGGCTCGTCGATCGGATCGAGGAACACGGCTACGTCGAACGGATCCGTGTGCCCAGCGACCGACGGATCGTGCTCGCACGCATCACCGAAGCCGGACGGCAGTTGCTCGACGACATCGACTCGGTGCAGACCGAGATCCTCGATCGGATCCTGGACGGACTCGACGAGACACAGTTGACCCGACTCGCCGCAGCGATGGTGGATCTTCGGACCGCCGTCGACGCGATCGTGACCGACCACGCGTCGGGGGGTTATCACACACACCAGCCCCAAGGGAGGGAATAGAGACTCATGGAAGCGTTCCCGGCCACGGCGGACGAGGAGTACGTCCCGTCGCTCGAGGAGGATCCGGCCCTTGGCCTGAGCCACCGCGAGAAGATGGAGATCCTCTTCGCGGTCATGCTTGGCCTTTTCCTCGGCGCACTGGACCAGACGATCGTCGGTCCCGCGCTGCCGACCATCGTCACCCAGCTGAGTGGCAACGACTACTACGTCTGGGCCATCACGATCTACCTGCTGACCAGCACGATCAGCGTGCCGTTCTGGGGCAAGCTGTCCGACATCTACGGCCGCAAGCCCATCTTCATGATCGGCATCGTGATCTTCCTGATCGGCTCTGCCCTCTCCGGGCTGAGCCAGAACATGGGGATGCTCATCCTCTTCCGAGGCATCCAGGGCATCGGCGCAGGTTCACTGTTCCCGGTCGCTCTCGCGGTCATCGGTGACCTGTTCACCCCCAAGGAGCGCGGCAAGTACCAGGGCCTCTTCGGCGCCGTCTTCGGCATCGCCTTCGTCGCCGGCCCGCTCATCGGCGGGTTCCTGACCGAGAACCTGAGCTGGCACTGGATCTTCTACGTCAACATCCCGATCGGGATCGTCGCCCTGGTCGTCATCCAGCGGTTGCTGCCGACGGTCAAGACACCGGCCGCGACACGCAACTTCGACGTGCTGGGCGGGGTGATCTTCACGATCTCGATGGTGTTCCTGCTGGTCGGCCTGACGACCAAGGGTCTGACGAATGCGACGACCCATGCACTCAACGACTGGACGGAGCTGACCGTCGGCGGGTTCATCCTCATCGGCGTCATCGGCACGCTCCTGTTCATCTGGGCTGAGTCACGGGCCAAGGAGCCGATCGTCCCGCTCGACCTGTGGAGAGGCCGGACCTACTCGGCCACCATGGTCACGGTCTTCTTCGCCGCCTTCGCGTTCTTCGGCGCGATCGTCTTCCTGCCGCGCTGGTTCCAGGTCGTCGAGGGCTTCTCGCCGACCAACTCCGGGCTGGCGCTGCTGCCGCTCATGGTCGGGCTCATCGGCAGCTCGGTCATCTCCGGCCTCCTCGTGTCGAGGACCGGCCACTACAAGTGGATCATCGTCGGTTCGATCGCGATCATGGGCTTCGCGGTCCTGCTGATGACCCAGCTCACCAAGGACACGCCGGTGCCGGTCGTGTGGCTCTGGATGTTCATCGCCGGCCTGGGCGTCGGCACGACGTTCTCGGTGCCGACGATCGTCATCCAGAACGCGGTCCCGTTCCGGGAGCTCGGCGTGGCGACGTCCAACCTGACCTTCTTCCGACAGATCGGTGGCACGATCGCGCTCGCCTTCGTGGGCACGATCTTCGCGACGTCGTTCCAGGACAACCTCATCCCGCAGATGACCGCCGCAGGCGTGCCGCCCGAAGCGTTGCAAGGGTTCGCCCAGTCGGGCGGCGGCTTCGATCTTGGCCAGCTCACCGGGGTCGGGGACCTGTCGGCGATCCTCGCCGGCATCCTGCCGCCCGAGGCGCAGGCGTTGATCCCGAACATCATCCAGGGCATCTACGGGGCGTTCAGCCTCGCGACCGCCCAGGCGTTCTGGCTCGGCGTGTTCGGCTCGGTCGTCGCGTTCGTCGCCGCACTCGCGATCAAGGAGATCCCGCTGCGGTCCACGAACGAGGCGCCGGTCCCGAGCCGCACGATCACCGAGTCGGCGGCTGCGCCGTCGACAGGCCTTGGCCGCCCTGCCACCTCGGCCGACGGTCCCGCCGCCGCCGTTTCGAGCACGGATCGGCCGACGGCCTGAACCTTCGCTCCTCCTAGCATTCGACAGCCCCGGCGGATCCCGCCGGGGCTGTCGTTATCACGACAAGGATCGGATGGTCGAACATGGCTCACAAGCACGAACCGACAGCCGCTCCGTTCCCCACCCACCTGCAGGCCATCGGCACGTCCGGATCGTGGTTCGAGGCCGTCGCCGATGTCGCCGACGTGCCGCCCGGCACGCTCCGGAGGATCAGCGTCGGCGAGCTCGACATCCTGCTGGCCCACACGCCCGACGGGATCGTGGCGACCGACGATCGCTGTCCGCACATGAGCGCCCCATTGTCGATCGGCGAGCTCGACGGCTGCGTCGTCGCCTGCCCGCTCCATGAAGGCCGGTTCGACCTGCGCAGCGGCGAGACGGTCCAGATGCCGACGACCGGCGGGCTCGACGCCGACGGGGTCTACCACCCGACGTGGACGACCCATGGGCATGACGCGAAGGTCGATCCACCGGGCAAGAAGGCCGAGGCGCGCCGGCTCACGAGAGTCCGTCGCCTGCGCTACTACCCGCTGCGCATCGTCGACGACAGGATCGAGATCGCCCTGCCGCGGACCTAGGTCAGGGAGTATCGCCCTCGGCCCTGTGTGACCGGATCAGCTCGACGACCTCGTCGGCGTCGTCGGTGACGTGGAACAGGTCCAGGTCCGTCTCGGCGATCGTGCCGCGTTCGAGCATCGTGCTGCGCATCCAGTCGAGCAGGCCCGCCCAGTATTCGCGTGCCCACGAGCACGACCGGGAAGTGGCGGACCTTGCCGGTCTGGATGAGGGTCAGCGACTCGAACAGCTCATCGAGCGTGCCGAGGCCGCCGGGCAGGATCACGAAGCCGTCGGCGTACTTGACGAACATCACCTTGCGCACGAAGAAGTAGCGGAACTCGACGCCGAGGTCGACGTAGGCATTCATCCCCTGCTCGTGCGGCAGCTCGATGTTGCAGCCGACCGACAGGCCGCCACCCTCGCGACAGCCGCGATTGGCCGCCTCCATCGTGCCCGGTCCCGCCGCCGGTGATGACCGCGTAGCCGGTCTCGGCCAGCCGCCGGCCGATCGACCGGGCCAGGTCGTACATCGGATCGTCCGGTCGCCGTCCGGGCCGAGCCGAAGACGGTGATCGCGGGACCGACCTTGGCCATCGCATCGAAGCCTTCGACGAACTCGGCCTGGATCCGCAGGGTCCGCCACGGGTCGGTCTCGAGCCATGCTGCGCTCGGCCGGCGCTCGAGGAGCTTCTCGTCCTCGGTCGATCCGGCCGCGCCGGGTCCTCCCTCGAGCATCCCTTCCGCCTTCGGGGTCACCCAGAGTCGACCGGCTCGGCGCGGCGACGGCGTCATTTCGTCCATGGGGCTAGCATGCCATCGGAGGTACCTGATGCGCACTCGCTGGATCATCGCCGTCGTCCTCGCCCTGCTCGGCGTGGCCTGGATCGCCCAGGGTCTCGGACTTGTCGGCAGCTCGGGTTTCATGGACAACAACCGGTTCTGGGCGCTCGTCGGGGCGATCCTCCTGGTGGTCGCCGGCGCGGTCGCCTGGACGGCCGTCAGGATGCGCCGCCAGGTCTGATCCAGGCGGCCCACGTCGCCTCGTCGAGTCCGGCCGTGACCTCGTTGCCGTGCCGCGCGAGCGGCAGCTTCAGGAGACGCGGATCGGCGAGGAGGCGGGCCGACGATCCCGGCCTCGTCCAGGGTCAGATGGGCCAGACCCGCGTCGCGAAACTGGCGCGTCGTCGGATCGAGCAGCGTCGCCGCCCCGAGCCGCCGCGTGAACCGGTCGAGCTCGCCCGGCGCGATGCCGCGCTTGCGGAGGTCGACGTAGTGGACGACCACCCGCCGCTCCCGGAAGAAGCGAAGCGCCGCCCGGGTCGCCGCTGAGTCGTCCCGCCCGAAGACCTGGATGTCGGGCATCTTCTTGGTCGGCGTCTTGCCGAGCGGAGCGGGCATGGCCGGCAGGGTACCGCGTCCGCCCGACCCGACGCGTCGAGCACGGCGGGGTACCATCGCGAGCACAGCAGGAGGTGACCGCGTGACGGTCTGGTTCACGGTCAAGCTCGACGATCGGCCGGGTTCGCTCGCCCGCGTCGCGACGGCGCTGGGCGAACGCGGCGTCAACATCACCGGCATCGTCGGCGTGGCCGAGGACACCGACGGCGAGCTCATGCTGACGACCTCCGATCCCGATCGCGACGCGGGAGGCATTCGCGGGTCTCGGCCTGCCGTTCGAGGTCCACGACGGGACCGAAGGCATGGAGCCGGACGCGATGTCGGTCAACGATCTCCGACCCGGCGCGGCCGGTCGCGGCACGCTGGGCTGATGCCGCGGCGGCGCACGGTCGAGACCGCGGCGATCCGCTTCGATGTCGTCGACCGGGCGTCGGCGATGTCGGCGGTCATCGACGCGGTCGCCTCGATCGGCGGCCGGATCCGGACCCTCGCGACCGTCCGACGGATCGAGGACGACCCGCCGCTGACCCGGATCGAGCTCGAGGTCGAGGGCGTCACCGACGAGGCGCTGGTCGCGGTCATCGAGGTCCTGGCCGACGTGCGGGCGGTCCACCTGACCCGCGCCCTCGACCGGGTCTTCGGCAAGCGGATCATCGTCGTCGGTGGCGGCGCGCAGGTCGCCCAGGTCGCCCTCGGCGCTGTCAGCGAGGCCGATCGCCACAACCTGCGCGGCGAGCGGATCAGCGTCGACACCATCCCGCTCGTCGGCGAGGAGCACATCGCGGCCGCGGTGCGGGCCGTCGCCGACCTGCCGCGCGCCCGCCTGCTCGTGCTGGCCGGTTCGATCATGGGCGGTGACATCAGCGTCGCGGCCGAGGAGCTGCGCGCGGTCGGCATCCCGATCATCGCGCTGAACATGGTCGGCTCGATCACCGAGCACGTCGACCTCGTCGTCTCGGACCCGGTCCAGGCCGGGACGATGGCCGTGATGGCCGTCGCCGACACGGCGACGTTCGACCTCGAGCGCCAGCGCGGTCGGCGCTACTAGGGCCCCGCTCGTGCGAATCGCGACCTGGAACGTCAACTCGCTCAAGGCCCGCCAGGACGCCGTCGAGGCGTGGCTCGGCCGCGCAGCGCCCGACATCCTGCTGCTCCAGGAGACGAAGCTGACCGACGCCGACGCGCCGGTCATGGCCTTCGCGATGGCCGGCTACCAGCTCGTCCACCACGGCGAGGGTCGCTGGAACGGGGTCGCGATCGCGGCCCGCAACGGCCTCGCGATCGACGACGTCGTGACCAACTTCGGCGACGGGCCGGTGCGCGACTCGGGGCCGGGCGGAGCCGGCGCCGAGGTCGACCGGCGAGGACGACTTCGACCCGTTCGACGAGGCCCGGATGGTCGCCGCGACCGTCGATGGGCTGCGCGTCGTGAGCCTCTACGCGCCGAACGGGCGGATCGTCGACTCGCCGTTCTACGCGGGCAAGCTCGCCTGGTTCGAGCGGCTCGGCGCGCTGGATCCGCGAGACGATCGCGCCCGGCGACTCGCTCGTCCTGGGCGGCGACCTCAACGTCGCGCCGACCGACGCCGACGTGTGGGACGCCGCGGCGGTCCACGGCGGCACGCACGTCTCCGAGCCCGAGCGAGCCGCCTTCCGGGCGCTGCTCGACCTGGGTCTGGTCGACGGCTACCGCGCTCCGCCACGACGAGCCCGGCCGCTTCTCGTGGTGGGACTACCGCGCCGGGATGTTCCACAAGAACCTCGGGCATGCGGATCGATCACCTGCTCGTCTCGCCGCCCGTGGCCGCGCGGATCGTCGATGCCGAGATCGACCGCGAGGCTCGCAAGGGTCCGCCGATCCCGTCCGATCACGCGCCGCTGCTGATCGACCTCGACGAACCCGGCCGCCCGATCAACCCGGACTGGGAAGGCGCCCTCGCGACGGATCAAGGCGAGAACGAAGCCGCCGCGCCGCTGAACCGAGGATCGTGGCGCCCGATCGTGCTCGAGAAGGCGGCGTCCGAGCAGCGGAGCGAGCGCACCCCAAGGTGCCTGGGCGAGCAGCGGAGGCGCCAACGGACGCCAGCGCCAACCGGCGCCACGCCGATGTGGCCGCCACAACCCGTTAGACGAGCGCGGCTCGGCGGATCCAGCCCTGGGTTCCGTCCGGGATCCGGACGAGGAGGTAGCTCTCGAACGAATCGACGATCTCGACTTCGTCGCCGCGATCGAGCCGGCCGAACTCGGCGGACCCGAAGTCGTCCGGCTCCGCGCTCAGGCGGACCAGGCGGGACCGGATGAGCGCGCGCTCGACCCCGGGCGCCGGTGGTGTCTCGAACGTGTGCACGGTCGGCGGCTCGGCGACTGCGGCCTGTGTGGCCGCATAGGCGGCCGAGGTCGCCGCGAGCGGCGCGTCATCGGAGAGCTCCCAGGACGTCGGATCGGCAAGGTCTGCGGGATCGTCCGCGTCCTTCGCGTCCGTCGTCGCGGCGGCGGTCAGACCCGCCGCGGCTGCGACCACGGGCGCCGGCGTGCCGCCCCGCGTCCGAGGGGCCTTCACGGGCTTGGCGGGTTTCGGGGGCTTTGCGGGCTTCGAGGCTTTCGCGGCCTTCGGGGGCTTGACGACCGCGGCGGCGGCGGCAGCCACCGAGGCGCCTGCAGCACGGACCGGCATCGGCGCGGTCGCGCCTGCCGCGGCCGCGGCCGTCGCAAGCCCGAACGAGCCGGCCGGCTGGCTGTCGTCGTCCGAACGGCGGCGGCGAACGAACAGGAACAGCAGGAGGCTGCCGGAGAGCACGAGGAAGGTCAGCAGGAGCGGGCCGAGCAGACCGGTCGAGCCTCCGCCCGGGGTCCCGTCATCCCCGCCCGACCCGAGGATCGGCGCGGCCACCGCACCGACGGGCGACGCGGTGGGGCGCGGGGATCGCTCGACCGAGGCTTCCGACGCGGCGGCCGACGGCGTCGATCCCGCGCCATCCGTCGACGCGGGCTTCGCCGTCGCGGTCGGCCTAGCCGTGCGGACGGGCGTCTTGGTCGGGACTGCTCTCGGCTTCGGGGTCGGCTTGGGAGTCGGCTTCGGGGTCGGCTTGGGAGTCGGCTTCGGGGTGGGTTTCGGCGTGGGAGCCGGCGTCGGCGTGGGCTTCGGGGTCGGCTTGGGGGTCGGCGTGGGCGTGGGAGTCGGTGTCGGCGTGGGAGCCGGCCCGACCGTGAACGACCCGCCGGAGATCTCGCAGGTCAACGGTGTCCCGACCTGCGTCCCGGGCGTGACCCGGAAGATGGTGCTGCGCGTCCCATTCGAGAACCCGCTCAGGGTGCGGCTGTAGATCGCACCGGTGGCCAGACTCCCGGACAGGTAGTTCAGTCGGCGACTGGTCCCATCACTGAAGAAGACCCGGATCGAATCGGGCTGATCGCTCGCATTGTCCTGGTAGGTGACACGGAACGTGAACGGCGTCGCCGTGGTCCCCGATCCGGGCGACACCGACGCGTTCGTCAGGCTGCCGTTGTCCGGGCAGCTGACGGCAAGGACCGGGACCACCAGGAGTGGCAGCAGGGCGAGCAGGGACAGACCGACGGCGAAGGTCGCCGCGCGCGTGAGTCGTCGTCCGTGGCGCTGATCCAAGTCTTCTCCCGAGAGTGGGTGATGCGACCGTATGCCACTCGTGCATGCCCGGGCCTCGCCCGATTGGTCCGAACGGCGGGTACTTTCGTCCGTCCCCGACGACCAGTACGTTGCGTTGCCCGGGACGCTCGCCAGCAGGGAATGGCGACCTCGGCTAGCCTCCGCAACGCGATGACGTCCCAGCTGATCGCGCCACCCCCCGAGATCCAGCTGCTCGACCTCGAAAAGCGTTTCCGTGAGGTCCGGGCGGTCGACGGCGTCTCGCTCGAGGTCGGCGCCGGCGAATTCTTCTCGCTGCTCGGTCCATCGGGCTGCGGCAAGACCACCACGTTGCGGATGATCGGCGGGTTCGAGCTGCCGACGAGCGGCACGATCCTCCTCCGCGGCCGGGACATCACCAACGATCCGCCGGACAAGCGGCCGGTCAACATGGTCTTCCAGAACTACGCCCTCTTCCCCCACCTCGATGTCGGCGACAACATCGCGTTCGGGCTCAAGCGGAGCGGCGTGGCCAAGCCCGAGATCGTGCGTCGGGTCGGCGAGGCGCTCGATCTCGTCCACCTCGATGGCTACGCTCGCCGCAAGCCCAACCAGCTGTCGGGCGGACAGCAGCAGCGGGTCGCCCTGGCCCGGGCGCTGGTCAACCGGCCGAACGTGCTGCTCCTCGACGAGCCGCTCGGCGCGCTCGACCTCAAGCTCCGAAAGCGACTCCAGATCGAGCTCAAGCGGATCCAGATCGAGGTCGGGATCACCTTCGTCTACGTGACCCACGACCAGGAGGAGGCGCTCACGATGAGCGACCGGATCGCCGTCATGAACCGCGGCAAGGTCGAGCAGCTCGGCACGCCCGAGGCGCTCTACGAACGCCCGGCGACGCGGTTCGTGGCCGATTTCATCGGCACGACCAACCTGTTGCGCGGCGAGGTCGTGTCGACCGACGCGGACTGCGCGGTCGTGCGGCTCGAGACCGGCGAGACGTGTCCGGTCGGGCGTGCCGGGCGCACGGTCGGCGATGCCGTCGATGTCAGCCTGCGACCGGAGGCGATCTCGATCCGCGAGATCGATCCTGAAGCGGGAGGCGACGCACTCGGATCGGGCGGTCCGTGGTCCCTGTCGGCCGTGGTCGAGCAGGCCGCCTACCTGGGCGCGTCGGTCCAGTACCAGGTCCGCACCGAGGGCGGATCGGCGATGACGATCCTGGCCCCCAAGATGGGCGCCAGGCTGCCGGTGGGAAGTCCCGTGGCGCTGTCCTGGCCGCCCGACGAGGCGTTGGTCCTCGGCGATCGACCGGCAGCAGTGGAGGAGATCTCATGACACGCGAACACGATGATGGGTCGATCGACCTCGAGCGCCGGCTGGTCCAGGTCATGGCAGAGAACCGACTGACCCGACGACAGCTCCTCGAGCGGATGAGCGCGCTCGGGGTGGCGGCTGCGCTGGCACCGATCGTCGCGGCGTGCGCACAGGCCGGGCTGGCCTCGCCGTCGCCGTCGGCCTCCGCGCTGGGCATCGTCCCGACCGCGAGCCCGACTGCCATCCCGAGCGCATCCGCCAGCGCGGCTGCCTCGGCGAGTGCCGCGCCGGCCGCCACGCCGCCGACTCCCGAGAAGGACCTGATCGTCTACAACTGGGATTCGTACATCGGCGAGAACACGGTCGCCGAGTTCCAGGACAAGTACGGCATCAAGGTCAAGTACGTCCGCTTCACCGATGCGGTGACCCAGATGGCGAGCCTGCGCAAGGACGGCAAGGGTGGCGGCTACGACGTCAGCTACCCGGCCTCGACGGAGATCCCCGGGCTGGTCCGCGACGGGGTCATCCAGCCGCTCCACCTCGAGTGGATCCCGAACATCGTCAACCTGGGAGCCGACTGGCAGAACCCGAGCTACGACCCGAACAACCTCCATTCGGTGCCGAACTACTGGTGGACGACCGGTTTCACCTGGGACCCGAGCAAGGTCCAGGGCGACCTCACCAGCTGGTCGGCGCTCTGGGACCAGACGTACAGCGGCCACATCGGCATGCTCGATGACGTCCAGGAGTGCTTCGCAGCGGCCTCGTTCCTCAACGGCCTGCCGATCAATTCGACCGCCGACGCCGACCTCGACAAGGCACTGGCGAGCCTCCAGCAGCAGAAGCCGCTCCTCCGCAAGTACACCGACGACGACATCGGCGACATGACCGGCGGCCAGCTCTGGATCAGCCACGCCTGGTCGGGCGACTGGGTCCAGATGACCTACGACAATCCGAACATCAAGTACGTGATCCCGTCCGAGGGTGCCATCCGTGGGTCGGACACGATGGTCGTCACCGTCGGGGGCGCCGCACCCGATCGCGGCGAACCTGTGGATCAACTTCAACCTCGACCAGCACATCAGCGCGGCGAACTCGAACTACACCGGCTACCTCGGTCCGAACGCAGCGGCCATGGCAACCATCGATCCGACGCTGCTCGCCAACCCGAACATCAATCCGGCGGCGGCCGTCTACGGCAAGCTGACCGAGCTCATCCAGCTCGAGGGCGCGAACCTGGACAAGTACACCCAGCGCTGGAACGCGCTTCGAGCGTAGGCCGGTGGCGGAGGTCCCACTGAGCGAACGGGCCGTCGCGCCGGGGGCGGCGGCGGGGGCGCGGGCGCCGCGCGGTCCGCGTCGCGTGCGTTTGGGCGGGGCGTTCTTCGTCCTGCCCGGCGTCATCTGGCTGGGCGCCTTCTTCCTGGTCCCGCTGGTCGCCATCCTGATCGTCAGCCTCGGGACCAACGACGCCACCGGGCATATCGATCTGTCTGTGCTGAACCTGCAGAACTACTTCCAGGCGATCCGGCCGGAGTACGTGCCGGCGTTCGTCAACTCGCTCCGCTACGCGGCGCTCACGACCGTCCTGTCGATCCTGATCGGCTACCCGATCGCCTACTGGATCTCGCGCTACGGCGGGAAGCGCAAGATCCTCCTCCTCATCCTCGTGATGCTGCCGTTCTGGACGAGCTATCTCATCCGGACATACGCCTGGATGATCATCCTGCGCGACAACGGCGTGCTCAATTCGATCCTCCAGACGCTCGGCCTGACGAGCGAACCGATCCCCTTCCTCAACACCGATTTCTCGGTCGTCCTCGGGATGACCTACGGCTTCCTGCCGTTCGCCATCCTGCCGCTGTACGTCTCGATCGACCGGCTCGACTACAACCTCGTCCAGGCGGCCCGCGACCTGTATGCCAGCGGCCGCAGCGCATTCCTGCACGTCACGCTGCCTCTGACGATGCCGGGCATCATCGCGGCCGCGCTGCTGACCTTCATCCCGGCGATCGGCGACTACGTGACGCCGGACCTGCTCGGTGGCGCACAGACCACCACGATCGCGAAGGTCGTCCAGGTCATCTTCACCAGCGGCCGCGACTGGCCATATGGCTCGGCGCTCGGGTTCCTGCTGATGGTGGTCACGCTGGGCGGCACGCTCCTCGCGCTACGCAGCCTCCGCCAGGAGACGTTCGCGTCATGAACGAGGGCCGGAACCGCTGGCTGAGCGTGTTCGCCGCACTGACGTATGTCTTCCTGTTCGCCCCGATCGTGATCCTGATCATCTTCAGCTTCAACGTCTCGCGGCGGAACTTCGTGTGGCTCGGCTTCACGACCGACTGGTACCCGAAGCTGTTCGCCAACCAGGACCTCATCGACTCGGTCGGGATCACCCTGCAGGTCGCCGTCATCGCCGTCATCGGCGCGACGATCCTGGGCTCGCTGCTGGGTCTCGGCCTCGCCCGGCTCCACTTCCGGGGCAGCGGCGCGACGGAGACGCTGCTGCTGCTCCCGATGGTCACCCCGGAGATCATCATGGGCATCAGCCTGCTGATCTTCTTCAGCCAGCTCTTCTCCCAGAACGGGTCGCTCGCCCAGATCGCGATCGCCCACGTGACGTTCTGCATCTCGTACGTGGCGGTCACCGTGCGCGCACGGGCGGTCAACCTGGACCCGAGACTCGAGGAGGCCGCCCGCGACCTCGGCGCCTCGGCGCGGGGCGCGTTCTGGCACGTGACGTTGCCGTTGATCGCACCCGCCGTGGCCGCCGGTGCGATGCTCGCCTTCGCGCTGTCGTTCGACGACCTGGTCATCACCTCATTCAACGCCGGCGTCGACTCGACGACGCTGCCGATCTTCATCTACAGCTCGCTCAAGTTCGGGGTGAGCCCGCAGATCAACGCGATCTCGACGATCATCGTCGCGGTCGTCTCGATCGTTCTGTTCATCGCCTGGCGGCTCGGGGCGTTCAAGGGCGCGGACACGCGGGTCGTGGCCGAACCCGAAGCCTGACGGGACGCCGCCCGGGCTCCCTCGGAGCGACGCCGGCCCGCGCGGCGGGTACCATCGCCAGATGGACGCCACCACGACGCCCATCCTCGAGATCGGCCTGATCCTTCTGGCGGCCGTGGCGGGCGGCTTCGTGGCGCGGCGGCTCGGGCTCCCCGCGATCGTCGGGTATCTCGTGGTCGGCCTCGGCTTCTCGCCGTTCACGCCCGGCTATGTCGCCGATCACGACCAGCTCGAGCTGCTGGCCGACGTCGGCGTCGTCCTCCTCCTGTTCGAGGTCGGGATGGAGGTCGACCTGACCAAGCTCCGGCGCGACCACGGCCGGATCCTGCTGACGGCACCGGCGCAGGTGATCCTGTCGACCGGGATCGCCGGTGGCGCGTTCTTCGTCGCCGGGCTCGAGCCCGTGGCGGCGGCACTGGTCGGCCTGTGCGTCGCGCTGTCGTCATCCGTGGTCATCGTCAACATCACGGTCAGCCGGCGACGGACCACCGACCCGCCGACCGAGGAGGCGCTGCTCGGCTGGAGCGTGATCCAGGACCTGGTCGGCGTCGCGCTGGCGGCGATCCTCCTCGCGGCGATCGACCCGGGTCGGCGATCGCTGCCGGAGGCGGGGCTTGGCCTTGCCGGGTTCGCGCTCGTGACGCTCGCCGTCGCGCGGATCCTGCCGTGGGTGCTCCGCTCGTTGCGCGACGAGCACGACCTGTTCCTGATCGCCTCGGTCGGGTCCGGCCTGGCACTGGCCGGACTGGGCGGTGCGGTCTTCGGGGTGCCGCTGGCGCTGGCCGCGTTCGTCGGCGGGCTCGCCGTCACCGAGAGCCACGAGGCGGACGAGGCGCGACGCCGGCTGCGACCGTTCCGCGACGTCTTCGCGGTGCTCTTCTTCGTGGCCATCGGCACGCTCGTCGACCCGAGCCAGCTGGGGGCGGCGGCGCCGTGGATCGTGCTCCTGCTGGGGCTCGTCCTGGTCGCCAAGGTCGGTGTCGCCTGGGCATTGGCGCGAGTCGCGCGGCTGGAGGTGCGGCCGCTGCAGCTCGCAGTCGGCCTCGGTCAGATCGGGGAGTTCTCGTTCGTGCTGGCCACCGCGGCCCTCGCCGCGGCCACGATCGACACCGTCCTGTTCACGGCGATCATCGCGTCGGTCGCGGTGACGATCGCGGCCAGCTCGATCGCGGTGCGGTTCGTCGGCGTGCCCCGGGCGCCCGGCCCGGCTCCGGCTACCCCCGAGCTCGAGACCTAGCACCCGCCCGTGCCGCCGAGCGCGGCAGGAGCATCGCCGGCACGTCGCCGGGCTCGGCATCGTCCTTTGGCGTCGGGATGTCGTAGCGCGACCGGACGGTCCGCTGCGATCCGATGCCGTCCGCTGCGTAGCGGTCGACCGCCATCAGGTCGAAGGCGTGGACGCTCGGCTCCTGGTTCGAATAGCGGCCGGCGGTCCAGCTGCGCGACCGGGTGCCGCGCTGCTGGAGCTCGCAGACGTGCCAGTCCTGCCGGTTGGTCAGGTCCCAGAAGGCGATCGCGTCGGACGGGTCGAAGCCGGGCGCGGCGATGGCCTCGGGCTCGAACAGCCACTCGCACACGATCCGGGTGTGGCCGGCGCCGGCCGGCACCAGGCGATGGACGAGCAGGTAGTCCGGATGGATCGACAGGAACGTGGACGGCCAGACGAGGTAGTAGTAGATCCGCCGGTCGTCGAGCGCAGTCATCCCGGCCATCGCCGGCCGCCCGGCGCGATGACCGCCGTCGAGCGCCATCGTCTCGGCGTCGTCGACGAGCTCCATCCAGCCGCCCTGCCACGGACCGTCGGGCGCGAAGTCGCCGCCGAGGTCGTACGGCGTCAGCTTGTTGAGCTGAGGGTGGATCCCCGGGCAGTGGTAGCACTCGCTGTAGTTCTCGGCGATGAACTTCCAGTTGGCGTCGACTTCGTAGGTCTCGGTATGCGCCACCCGGAGCGCGGCGAAATCGAACCGGGCGAGATGCGGGACGAGGTCGCCCAGCCACTCCCCGAGCGGGGCGGCGTCCGGGTCGAGGCTGATGAACACGAAGCCCTGCCACGTCTCGAGGCGGACCGCCGCCAGCCCGAACGTCTCGAGGCTGAAGTCGTCGAGGTCATCGGTGTGCTTGGCCCGGATGAGAGACCCGTCGAGGTCGTAGATCCAGGCGTGATACGGGCACTGGAAGCGGACCGCCTTCCCGCACGGCTCCTCGACGACCGCGGTACCGCGGTGACGGCAGACGTTGTAGAAGCCGCGCAGGACGTCGTCGCGGCCGCGGACCACGATCAGCGGCTCGTCGTCGACCTCGGCCAGGAAGTAGGCCCCGGGCGCCGCGGCGTCGGTCTCGCGCCCGACCACGACCCAGTCGCGGCGGAACCATTCGTCCCGCTCGAACTGGTGGATCGCGGGATCGTGATAGGCACGACCGGGAAGCAGCGAAGCGGCTCGATACGGCTTGCGGACGGCGGCGATCTCGTCGGCGGTGAGCGGGGGCGTGCGGGTCACGGGTCGGTCTCCGGCGTCGCTCGCGTCAGCCAAGGGGCACGCTCTTCTTGGGATCGAGGAACGGGATCGAGGCTGTCATGGCGGGCCAGGTCCCGCCGTCCGGGGCGACGATCTCGAGGGCGTTGCCCGGACCGGCGAGCTCGATCGGGACCCAGACGTAGCCGATGTTCTTGGCGAGCCGCGGCGACCAGATCAGGTCGGTGACGGTCCCGACGGCCTCCCCGCGCGAGAGCGCGTCGCACTTGCGCGACAGCTCGAACGGCAAGGCGTCGCCGGCCACCTCGATGCCGACCAGCTTGCGATCGACGCCCGAGACCCGGAGCTCCTCGAGGGCCTCCTTGCCGATGTAGTCGGCGTCCTGCCTCTCGACCAGGCGCTCGAGCCCCATGACGTGGAACGGCGTGTCGTTGATGGTCATGTCCGAGCCGTAGTTGAAGATGCCGGCCTCGATCCGCCGCGCTTCGCACGGGGCGATCGGCCGGATGTTGTGCGGCTTGCCGGCATCCATGAGCCGGTCCCACAGGTCGCCACCGCGCGACGGGTCACGCAGGTAGACCTCGTAGCCGACCTCGCCGGTCCAGCCCGTCCGACTGATGACGACCGGGATGCCGTCGAGCTCGGTGGTCAGCGTCCAGTAGTACTTGATGTCGTCGATGGCCGGCCCGAACAGGGTCCGCATCACGTCCCTGGACTTCGGTCCCTGGACCTGGACCGGATAGACCTCGGGCTCGCGGACCTTGACGTCCATCCCGGCGTGCGTGGCGACGCCGCGCGCCCACAGGCCGGCGTCGGAGTCGGCCAAGGCCATCCACCAGCGGTCTTCCTCGATGCGCAGCAGGACGGGGTCGTTGACGATCCCGCCGTCCTCGGCGGTGACCAGCATGTACTTGCCCTGTCCGACGGCGCACTTGGTCAGGTCGCGGCAGGTGAGCATGTTCGTGAACGCCGACGCGTCCGGCCCACTGATCTCGACGATCCGCTCGACCGACACGTCCCACACGGTGACGTCGTTGAGCAGCGCCCAGTACTCCTCGATCGGGTCCGCGTAGTAGCCCGGCAGGTACATGTGGTTGTAGATGTCGTAGGCGCTGCAGCCGGCCGCCAGGGTCTTCTCGAAGAACGGCGAGCGTCGGTACCACGGCCCGAAGTAGAGGGTCGAGGACGCCTCGGTGGCGGGCGTGGCGAGCGGCGTGGTCATGACGTCGGGTCCTCCTCGGTCGATGGGCGAGCGGCGAGCTCGCGACGGCGGTTGTGACGGCGTTCACCGGCTCCTGCGCTGGCGACCACGGGGTCGGGGGCCACGGGGATCTCCGGCAAGGCCCGGTCCGGATCGCTCAACCCGGAGCGGATGATCCGGCGCAGCTCGGCGTCGGTGGCCGGATCGGTCTCGACCTGGCTGTAGGCGGCCAGACGGCGATCGACCTCGTCGCAGGCACGCTGGTAGGTGTCCTTGCCGCCGGCCCGCAGCCACGCCTCCCGGTTGTCGCGGTCGACGATCGCGCTCGGCAGGTACAGCTCCGTCGGCCAGTGGGCGGTCGTATGCGCCGCCATGATCAGGTGCTGGTCGGCCAGGAGGTGGTCGACCAGCTCGCCGACCGGCAGGTCGTCGTGGGGCATCACCTCGCGGACGAAGCGCAGGGCCTGGCCGCACATCTCGTCGTCGAAGACGAGCTTGGGCAGGCTGAACACGAGCAGGAAGTCGAGCATCCCCGGACCGGACACCGAGTTCACCCCGGCGAGCGCGGCGATCAGCGCGCTCCCGAAGGTCTCCGCGCCGGCCTGGGCGTCGAGGATCGGCCCGTCCGAGAGGGCCATGTACGACTGGGTCGGCAGGCCGAGCGACTTGGCGACCGCGACGTAGGCCGCGTCCAGCTGGAGCGCCTCGATCGCCGACATCGGGGAGCTCGCGATCTTCATGTGGAAGGTCGCCGGCGCCCCGCCGAACAGGACCGGCGCGCCCGGCCGGACGATCTGGGCCATGGTGATGCCGGCCAGCACGTCGGCCGTGTGGAAGACCGTGGCGCCGACGACGGTCACCGGGGCGATCAGGCCCATCAGGGTGACCGGCACGATCTCGACCGCGACGCCCGCCTCGACGCAGTCGATCAGGTTCTGGCACGAGTCCTCGCTGTACCGGAAGTTGCCGGTCGCGGTGATCGTGAAGATCGACATCGGGCGGGCGATGAGGTCGGCTCGGTCGCGGCGGAACAGCTGCATCATCTCGACCATCCGCGGGACGCCGTGCTCGGTGAACGCGCCGGAGACGACCGGCTTCTTCGAGTTGGTCAGGGTCATGTACAGCCGCCACGCGTCGGAGACGCCGGCCTCGATGTCGTCATTGGTCGAGAAGGCGGTGGCGAGGTACGGGATGTTGGCGAGGCCGTCGGCGAGCCGGACGTATTCGACGAAATCGGTCGAGTTGGCGAGGCGCGTCTCGCCGGTCCGGTGATCGAGGACCTTGAGCCCGGACGAACCGGGGACGAAGTGGACGCGGTCACCGCCGAGGTCGGCGTGCGGCTCGCCGTCGCGGTCGTAGAGCAGGAATGAGCTCGGCGCCGACGCGATCGCAGCCTCGACGACATCGCGCGGGAAGAGGACGCGGTCGCCGCTCGCATCGAGCGGCAGCCCGTGATCGAGGAGCCGGCGACGCATCTCGGGACCGCGGATCTCCATCCCGACCTCGGCGAGGACACGCTTCGCCTCGTCGACGATCCTCTCGATGAGCTCAGGTTCGAGGATGGACAGGGTCGGCCGCATCAACGCTCCTCGAATCGGTGCCGCGATGGAGGCCATCAGCGTACCTGTCGCCGGCCGTTCGGCGTGCTCGGATCGGACGGTCGGGCCATGGCCGGGATGGTCCGGCATGGGGATTCCATTGCCTCCTGCGTCCCACCTGATGCGCCGTCGGGTCCCATCAGCCGCGACGACGACCGGGGCCCAGGATCAGCCGATGGATCGCGCGAAGCGGTCCCGCGACTTGACGTCGTCGAAGACAAGGAACAGGTCCGCAGCGGGCGCGTGGAGCTCCAGTGCGTGCTCCACTCCCGCTGTCCGGCACAGCCGGATCCGACGCAGGGGCGATGCCCGCTGGTGCGTGACGGTGTGTTCGCCATGCGCATCGACCACGGTCACCTTGCAGACCTCCGGCTCACAGTCCAGGGCCAGCGTGCAGGCTGACATCGCATCGAAGTCGTGTCGCTCGTTGCCGATCCAGCCAGCCCACCGGGCGGCGAGCCGTTCGCCCGGGTGGAGCTGGTCGACCGCCGTGGTCGATGGGTCCTCGCGCCGCCGCACCGGGTAGCCCCGGATCCACCCGACCAGGATCGGGATCGTGAGGAGGGCGGGGATCGCGTAGAGGATCCATGGATCGTGGCGGGCAGGCTCGGTCGGGACGTCGGCCTGGATCGACAGGAAGGTGCCCGGCAGCCAAGGCCCATCCGGGCGACCGGTGATCTGGACGTGGCCGGTCTGGAGGGGCGCGGTCGCCACGATCGTCAGGGCCCGCGAGTCGTCGTTGAGATCGTGGAGCGTGTAGGTGTACGGAGCAGCGCCGGGTGCCTCGCGGAGATCGCCCTCGAGACGAAACCAGGTCGCACCTGCCGGCAGGTTCCCGTTCTGGAAATCCTCGATCGACACGGGGTTCGGCTGCTTCGTCGACCCGACGATGAGGACCGGGATGATCGACACCACGAGCAGTCCGGCCACGACGACGACCGGTGCCCATCGCGCCAGCCGGTGCAGGGCCGCGTAGGAACGGCCTGCGACCGCAAGGCCGAAGTCGATCGGGGTCATCGAGCGCTGATGCTAACGGGGATCAGCCGAGGGCGAGGTCGACCGGATCTGCCGGCTCGCGAGGCCGGCCCGGTCAATCGAGCGTGACGCGCTCGTGCCAGTGCGGGACGTGGGTCGCGAAGCCCAGGTCGCGCACCTTCGGCTCGAGCGCGATCTGTGCCTCCGGATCGCCGTGGACGAGGAAGATGCGCCTCGGGTAGCCCGCGTCGCCCGGCTTCTTGCCCGCCGCGAAGTGGCCCAGCCACTCGAGCAGCTCGTGCTCGTCGGCGTGCGCGGAGAAGCCGCTGATCGACTGGGTCTTGCAGCGGACCGCCCGCGGCTGGCCGTCGAGCTTGACCTCGGTCGCGCCGGCCTGGAGATGCGCGCCGAGGGTCCCCTCCCCCTGGTAGCCGACGAACAGGATCGTGGCGGTCGGGTCGTCGATCAGGTTGCGCAGGTGGCCGACCACCCGGCCGCCCGTCAGCATCCCGTTCGACGCGACGATCATGTACGGCCGCGGCGCCGAGGCGATCGCCTGCGACGACTTGACGTCGTTGGTGACCGTCTGGTTCGGGTAGTCGAGCGGCGAGGCGCCGTCGCGCAGCAGCTTGGCGGTCTCCTCGTCGTAGTAGTCCGGGTGATGGCGGTAGATGTCGGATGCCTTCGACGCCATCGGCGAATCGAGGTAGAGCGGGAGGAGCGGGATCTCGCCACGCTCGATCAGCCGATCGAGCTCCCAGACGACCTCCTGCGTCCGTCCGATGGCGAACGACGGCACGAGAAGGACGCCGTTGGCGTCGGCCACGAGGCGGACCGTCTCGGCCAGGACGCGGATCGCCTCGGCCTCCGGCTCGTGCTCGCGGCCGCCGTAGGTCGACTCGACCAGGACGTAGTCGGCGTCGGTCATGACCGTCGGGTCGCGCAGGATCGGGGTGTCGGGGCGGCCGAGGTCGCCGGAGCAGACGATGATCCGTTCCTCGCCGCCCTCGTGCTCCTGGACGCGCAGCCGGATGATCGCCGAGCCGAGGATGTGGCCGGCGTCGACGAAGGTCGCGTGGACGCCCGGTGCGACCTCGACCTCCTCGCCGTACCGAACGGCCTTGAATGAGGCGAGCGACGCCTCCGCATCCTTGGCCGTGTAGAGCGGCGCGTCCAGGTCGATCTGGAGGTGAGGCGGCTGCGCCCGCAGCTGGGCCTCCGGGTCGCTCGGCCAGGCCGCCACGGTCGGCGGGTTGCCCGACACGGGAGTGACGGTCGTCTCCACGTGCTCCGTCTCCTCGTCGCTCGCCGCCGCGGTGACGGCGTCCCCCTGCGGCGGCAAGGTCGACAGCCGCCTGGTACTGGTCGGCTTCCTTCTTGTCGTCGGCCGCGACCTCGTCGGGATGGCGTCTTTCCCAGCGTGCCTCTCGCTTGGCGAATTCCTCGTGGAGCTTGCCCGAGTCGAGGAGCACGAGGCCGGCCAGCTCGATCGTCCCGGCCGTCGCGTGGATCGCGCCGCGATAGCCGTCCTTGACCAGCAGCGGGAGCAGATCCGCAGTGGTCGAGATGGGCGTGGGTCAGCAGGACGGCGTCGATCTCACCCGGGTCGAACGCGAACGGCAGGCGATTCCGGACAGATTCGTTCGGGCTGCCCTGGAACATCCCGCAATCGATGAGGACCTTCGCCCGTTCGGTGACGAGCAGGTGCTGGGAGCCGGTGACGGTCGTCGCACCACCGAGGAAGTGGATCTGCATGCGCGCATGGTGACAGCGCGCGGGCATGCCCGCGCGTATCGTGCGAGCCGATGGACGTGGCATCGGTCGAACGGTCGTTCGCGGAGCTGCTGGCGGCCGCGGGGGACGTGGTCGTGGCCGAGAGCCGGGGCGACCTCCCGGGGTCCGCGCGAGGGTCGGCGCTCGCCCTGACGCGTCGGTACCGGAGCCGGCGTCGCGCATTCGACGACGGTCTGCTCACCCTGGCGACCGGCCGGTTCACCGGCGAGGATGCGCGCGTCGCTGCGAACATGCGCGAGGTCCTCGAATGGCTCGACGAGCTCCACCCGACGCCCGGCGCCCGGCCCGTGTCAGGCGACCAGGCGCGCGAGCGATCCGCTGTCGCCCGGGCTCGATCGACCCTCTACCGGCGCTACGGCGAGGCGGCCCGCTCGATCCGCCTGGGTCCCGAGACGCTCGACCGGCTGACCGTCCTGGCTCGACTCGCCAAGGAGCCCGACCCGGCGACGCGCCGGCGCTTGTTCGAGGCCATGGAACCACTCTGGCGGGCGGTCGATGGCGATGGCGGTGCGGCCAGTCCCTATCGCCGTCTGCTCCGTCCCAGCGCGGAACGCTGGCGCCGCGACGGATCGCCGATCGAGGCGGGTGCGGCTGCGCTCGGCCTGCCGCCGGGCTCGCTCGAGGATGGCCTTCGCGCCATCCTCGTCGCGTGGCGGTCCGTCTTCGGGCACGAGCGCCTCGAGCCATGGGACTACTGGTACGCGATCGGGGCGGCCTCCCGCGGCCTCGACGCCAAGGTGCCCGCGGAGGCCCTGCTCGACCTCGACCATCGATACCTGGCGGCCCTCGGGGCGGACCCGGAGCGGCTCGGGATCGTGTACGACGTCGCACCACGCCCGGGGCGGCCGTCGATCCCCGTCGCATTCACCATCGCGATGAGCGCCTGGGCCTCCGGCCAGCCGTCGACCGGGGCATGGACGCCGCGGCCGCCATGGGTCTTCGCGACGTACGCGGAGGGAGGCATCGGCAACCTGCAGGAGCTGCTCCACGAGAGCGGACACGCCATCCACATGGCCGCCGTCCGGACGAGGCCCGGCTTCCTCGAGTGGCCGATGGCGGACACGGCCCTGCTCGAGGGGACGGCTGACGTGGTCGGCTGGGACGTCTGCGAACCGGCCTGGCAGGCGACAGTGGCTGGGAGCGTCTGCGGATCCGCGTGACGCCCTGATCGACCGCTACGGCGCCGTGATGCTCGATATCTGCTGGGCCCTCTTCGAGATCGAGCTGCACCGCCATCCCGATCGACGACCGAACGACGTCTGGGCCGAGCTGACGAGCGACGGGCTCGGCGTCGTCCCGCATCCCGAATGGTCCTGGTGGGCCCTCCGTGGTCAGCTGATCGACAGTCCCGGCTACATGGCCAACTACGCCCTGTCCGCGATCATCGCGGCAGCGGTCCGGGCGAGGATCCTGGCCGCTCGAGGCCCGTGGTTCGCGGGAGATCCCGGTTGGTACCGGTTCGTCGCCGACGCGCTGTTCGTCCCGGGCGCATCGCGGAGCCCCGCCGACCTGCTCGAGAGCTTCCTCGGCGAGCCGCTGACGGCTGATCCGCTGCTGGCCGATCTTCGCCGCGCCGGATAGGCGGACCGATCAGACCGGGATGATGACCAGCGCGTCGATCGCGACCGCGAGGAAGAGCAGGCTCAGGTAGCTGATCGAGTACTTGTAGAGCCGGATCGCGCCGGCTGTCGACGCCTCTTCGGACGAGCCGCGCCGCCACAGGCCGTATGCCTGCCACAGGAAGATCGCACCGAGAACGACCGCCGCGACGAGATAGATCAGCCCCATCCGGCCGACCGCGAAGAGGACGAGCGAGATGGCGACCATGAGGATCGTGTACAGCCCGATCTGGCGGGTCGTCTCCGGGATCCCCTTGACGACGGGGAGCATCGGGACGCCGGCCGCCGCGTAGTCCTTGCGGATCCGCAGCGACAGCGCCCAGAAGTGCGGCGGCGTCCAGTAGAAGACGAGCAGGAAGAGAAGGATCGCCGGCAGGCCGACGTTGCCCGTGACGGCTGCCCAGCCGATGACCGGCGGGAGCGCTCCGGCCGCGCCGCCGATGACGATGTTCTGCGGGGTCGAGCGCTTGAGCAGGATCGTGTAGACGACCACGTAGAACCCGATCGCCAGCAGCGTCAGGAACGCCGCGGTCAGGTTGACGAAGTAGACCATCACCAGGAACGAGATGACCCCGAGCGCGATCCCGAAGACGACGGCGCGCTCGGGTTCGACCTGGTGGGCGGGAAGCGGGCGCCGCCGGGTGCGTGTCATCAACAGGTCGATGTCGCGATCGAGATAGCAGTTGATCGCGTTGGCGCTCCCCGCCGCGAGCGTGCCGCCGATCATCGTCCAGAAGACGAGCGCGCCCCAGTCGCCCCAGTCGACGCCGGCTGCGGCGCCCGGCAGGTCGCGGGTGGCGAGGACCATGGCCGGGACCGTCGTGACCAGCAGGAGCTCGATGATCCGCGGCTTGGTCAGCGCGATGTAGGCGCGGACGGTGTCCTTGGTGGTCCGCTGGCCGGTCGTGCCGTCAGGCCCAGCCCCGGCGACCTCGCCGACATTCGAGCCGACCCCCACTCGTGCCGTGTAGTAGCTCGTCACGGTCAGGCCGACCAGCGTCGCCCAGATCACGGCACCGAGCGCCAGGTGGAGCGTCACCGTCCAGTCGGCGAGCTGGGTGAGCACCTGTGCGCCGCCGATGACGACCTGGACCGCGAACAGCACCGCGGTCCCGATCGAGAGGCGGAGCAGTGTCGGGTGGTCGCGTTGGGTCCGCCAGGCGACGACCGCGAGGGCGAGCACCACGAGACCGACGACCCCCGCGACCCAGCGATGCAGGACGTGCGGCGAGGTGGCGTCGGTGATGGCCGGGAACAGCGATCCGTTCATCAGCGGCCAGTCCGGGAAGACGAGCGCGGATGCCGTCGCGGTGACATGTGACCCGAACAGCAGGAGCGCGAACGTGATGGCCGTGGTGAACGCAGCGAGCAGCGTGAACCGCTGGCTGCCACCGCGGCCGCCGATCCGTGCCGGATAGCCGGCCCGAACGGTCAGGAAGACGAGCAGCGCGACCAGGGTCAGCGCCGTCGCCAGGTGCGCCGTCACCGACTCCCCGCTGTTCCCGAGGCGGACCGTCTCGCGGCCGAGCCACGCCTGGAAACCGACGAGCGCGACGGCGACCAGCGATGGCCACAGGATCGAGCGACGGTCGCGGTAGTCGCGGATCGCCAGGATCGCCAGCCCGAGGATCTCGAAGCCGATCACGACGGCGACGGTCCGATGGATCCACTCGATCCAGGCCTTGGAGTCGCCGAGCGCCGGGATCAGCTGCCCGTTGCACAGCGGCCAATCGGGACAGCCGAGGCCGGAATCGGTCGCGCGCACGATGACCCCGATCGTGACCAGCCCGAGAGCGGTCGCGAGGGTGAGCGCGGCGAGCTTCTGGAAGCGGTTCACGAGGCGGCCATTCTACCCCGGCGGCGGGTTCGGGCCGACCGCGATACCCTGTCGGCGATGACCCCCCGACGTTGGCTTCCGCTCCTGGTCCTGCTCGCCCTCGTTGCGGCCGCGTGCAGCTCGACTGCGGCATCCACGGCCCCGTCGACGGCCGCGTCGGGCGTCGCCGGATGGGGTCCGCCGGCCACCCCGCCTGTGCTCACCCCCGTCCTCGTGACGAACGCGATCGCCAAGGGCAACGCACGCATCCTGTTCCTCTACCTGGATGCCAAGAACAATGTCGCCAGCGCTCCGGATCGGACCGCGAAGGTCGCGTTCTACGACCTCGACACCGACCCGACCAAGCCGGTCGCGACGGCCGAGGGCGCATTCGTCTGGACGATCGAGAACGAGCGCGGGATGTACGTCGTGAACGCCAACCTGCCGACCGCCGGCAACTGGGGCGCCGAGTTCACGACCGAGGCGCCGGGGTCGCCGGCCGAGACGGTCCGCATCCAGTTCCCCGTCCGCGAGTCGGTGCCGACGATCGGGATCGGCCAGAAGGCGCCGGCATCGAAGACGCCGACCGCCGCCGATGTCGGTGGCGACCTGGCGAAGATCTCGACGGACGCGTCGCCCGACCCGGCGTTCTACTCGACGTCGGTCGCCGACGCGCTCGCGGCGCACAAGCCGTTCATGCTCGTGTTCGCCACCCCGAAGTTCTGCACGAGCGCGCAGTGCGGTCCGACCCTCGATCACTTCAAGCCGATCGCGGCGGCCAATCCGGCCGTGACCTTCATCAACGTCGAGCCCTACAAGCTGCAGAGCACCGACACCGGGCTTCAACCCATCCTCGACTCCCAGGGTCAGCTCCAGGCGACCGACGTCACCGACCAGTGGGGGCTGCTGTCGGAGCCGTGGATCTTCGCGGTCGACCGCAACGGCATCGTGCAGGGCTCCTACGAGGTGACGATCACCCCGGCAGAGCTGCAGGCCATCCTGCCGGTCATCAGCGCCGGCGGCTGACCCGGCCCGGAGATCAGGTCGCGTCCTCGAGACGGATCGCGACCTTGGCGCCGTCCTGGGTGCGGTACCAGACCCGGACCGGCGCGGCCGTCGACTGGTGCTCGACGAGATGGCCGGGCGGGAACTGGGCGCCGTTCTCGAGAACGCCCATCACGAAGACGAGCGAGCCCTGGTCGGTCGTCTTGAGGGTGAATCCGCTGACCTTGTCGAGGCCCTGCGAGTCGACGCCGACGATGACACCGACGACGGAGGTGGCGTCCGCCGGCGGAGCGGGAGCGGCCGACGTCCCGCCGAGCAGCAGGGCCGCGGCACCGGTGACGACCACGAGAACGCCGAAGACGAGCGCGAACAGGTTGCGTGTCCGCCGGTCCACCGGTCAGTCGTTCAGCGCGCCGGGGCGCCGGCCTCGACTCCGGCCGTGCCCGTCCCGGTACTCCCCGGTGCGTGCAGCGGGGTGCCATCGGCGCAGCGCGGACAGGTGGCGGAACCCGGCTCGTAGGTCTTCAGGTCGAGCTGCCACAGCGAACGGAGCGGGTAGACGTGGCCCGTGCTGGGCGAGGTGAGGGTCGCCACGCTCGATCCGCTCCGGTCGACCAGGACGACGCACTCGACGATCTCGCCGCCCATCGCCTCGACCGCGGGCACCATGGCGAGCAGCGAGCCGCCGGTCGTCAGGATGTCGTCCACGAGGAGGACGCGCTCGCCGGGCTCGATCCGGAAGCCGCGGCGGAATTCGCGGTGGGTCGTGCCGTCGTCGGCGCGGACCTCCTCGGCGAAGAGGCTGCGGACGCCGAGCTGACGCGCCGTCTCGAAGGCGAGGATGATCCCGCCGGTCGTCGGGCCGGCGACCAGGTCGACCAGTGGCGCACCGTCGAGCCCACGACCGTGGTTCGCGAAGAACCCGCACAGCTCGCTCGTCGCGGCCGGATCCTGGAGGACCTGGAACTTCTCGACGTAGGCGTCCCCGTGACGCCCGCTCTTGAGCAGGAAATGCCCCTCGCGCAGCGCCCCGGAGCTGCGGAAGATCGCCTCGGTCCGCAACGCGATGGTGTGGCGCAGCGCCTCGTCGAGCGCGGGTCGGACGGTCGTCATGCCCGACACGATAGCGTCTCGCCCTAGGGTCGGTATTCGACGCCCTTGGACGACGGCTGGCCGGCCTTCGCCGGCAGGGCCGTGCCGATCAGCTCGCGATACGACGTCAGGCCGCGGCGGCCGCAGGTCTCGGCCAGCTCATCCACGAGCCGGACAGGCAACGTCGGGTCGGCGAAGATCGCGGTGCCGACCTGGACCGCGACCGCCCCGACGGCCAGGAAATCCAGCACGTCGTCGATGTTCGTGACCCCGCCGATGGCGATGACCGGGATCCGGACAGCCTGCGCTGCCTCGTAGACCACGCGCAGGGCCACCGGCTTGACCGCCGGGCCTGACAGGCCGCCGTAGATGTTGCCGAGCAGCGGCCGTCCGCGGCCCGGTGCGATCGCGATCCCGGACAGGGTATTGATCGCGGTCAGCGCGTCCGCGCCGGCGTCGGCGATGGCGCGCGCGATCGGCCGGATGTCCGCGACATTCGGCGAGAGCTTGACCAGCAGCGGCAAGGTCGTCACGCGCCGCACCGCCGCGGTCACCTCGCCGGCCGCGCCCGCGTCGATGGCGAACTGGAGACCACCGGCCCCGACGTTCGGGCACGAGATGTTGAGCTCGATACCGGCCACGCCCGGGACGCCGTCGAGCCGGCGGACGACCTCGACATAGTCGTGGACCGATTCGCCCGCGACGTTGACCAGGACCGGACACGCCCACGTCGCCCAGGTATCGGCGTACTTGGCGACGACGGCATCGACGCCCGGGTTCTGGAGCCCGATCGAGTTGAGCATCCCGGCCGGCGTCTCGGTCACACGTGGCGTCGGGTTGCCGATCCGCGCCTTGAGCGTCGTCCCCTTGCAGCAGATCCCGCCGAGCCGGTCGACATCGACGACGTCGCCGTATTCGACGCCATAGCCGAACGTCCCCGAGGCGACGAGGATCGGGTTCGGCAGCACCAGCCCGCGCCCGATGTCGACCGACAGGTCGACGGCGCCCGGCGCGACCGGCGTCCGCGTCTCCGCGCGGACGGAGGCCGGCGGCGGCGCTGCTCCCATCACGATCGGGGTCGGGGGTCGCTTGACCGCCGTCGGGTACTTCTGCTCGGCGATCCGGGGCGACGAGGTCACCGCCCGACGCTTGGCCTTCATCGCGACGCCCGCCGCCACGCGAATGCGGTCAGGAAGACCCAGCCGAGGATCCCGACGATCAGCAGCCACTCGAAGATCGTCAGCGGCCAGATCGCGACCCGCTCTTCGGGATGGGCGAGCCCGTCGGCCTCGCCCGTGAGGATCACGAGGAAGATCGCGAATGCGACGACCGTCGCCGCGCCGACCACCGACAGCCAGCGCGGGAAGCGCGGGTCGGGAGCACGGACGAAGTCGATGGAGGCGAGCAGGACGGTCACCATCCCGAGGACGAAGAAGGTGAGGGCGGCCAGGCCGTGCTTGTCGAGGTCGTTCATCGGGAAGACGCCCACGAACGCCCCGCCGACGCCGGCGATCACCCCGGTCGTGCCGTAGACGTAGCGCAGCCGGCCCCGGCGGGTCGCCGCCAGGCCGATCATGAACAGCACGAAGCAGACGCCGCCGATGTTGAGCGCGACGTTGAAGACGCGCGCCAGCTCCGACACGCCGAGCTCGCCCAGCTCCGAGACGAAATGGTTCAGCGGGCTGTACGACTCGCCCTTGACGCCCGTGTAGGCGATGGCGGCCACGATCGATCCGAGCGCGATGACACCCGCGCCGATGAGCCCGGCCCAGATCGCGAGCCGGTCAAGGGCCGTCGCGGGTCACGACCAGGCTCCGTCCCAGGCGATCTCCTCGGCGGCGAAGACCGGACCCTCGCGACAGACGCGCTGCGGGACGCCGGTGGTGCTGAGCACGACGCAGCCGAGGCACGCGCCGACCGCGCAGCCCATGTTCTGCTCCATCGAGACCTGCAGGAACGCCTTGCGACGCGCGGCCGGCGACCCGATGGCGTCGACCTTGCCGCCGCCCCTCTTCCGACCGAGCTTCGCGACGCCGAGGCGGTCGCGCCGGCCCGCCGCCAGGCGAGCGAGCGTCGCGAGCATCGGCTGCGGTCCGCAGGCGAACGCCTGGTCGGCCCAGCCCTCGTAGTCGGCCACGAGGTCGGTCACGTAGCCGTGATGACCGAGGCTCCCGTCGTCGGTGGCGACGATGTACTCGACCTCGTCCGGGCAGCAGGCTCGACGGGTAGACCTCGCGCGCCGACGCGGCGCCGAACAGCAGCGTCACCTGGCGACCATCGCGGATCGCCTCATCGGCGAGCATCCGGACGCCGGCCATCCCGAGACCGCCGGCGACCAGCAGCAGGTGGCGGCTGCGCGGATCGACCTCGAACGGGCGCCCGAGCGGCCCGAGCAGGTCGACCGCGTCGCCCGGTCGCAGCCGCGTGAACCAGTCGGTCCCCCGGCCGATGATCCGGAAGTGGATCGTGATGATCCCGGTCGACGGGTCCACCGTGTTGAGCGAGAAGGGACGACGCAGGATCATCCCGGAGAAGTCGCCGGGACGGGCGTGGACGAACTGGCCCGCGCGCGAACCGCTGGCCAGGCCCGGGGCGTGGTACGCCTGGAGCCACTGGCCCGGCAGGATCTCCCGACTCTCGACCAGCTCAGCAGCGGCGAGCCGCATCGTCACGCGGTGGGTTCGTCCTCGGCTTCGGCCTCGTCGTCAGCCGCGGCTTCGTCGCCACTGGTCGGCTCGGCGGCCTCGGCGCCGGTCTCGCCGACCCCGTTGGCCGACTCACCGGCGAGCTCGCGGCGCGACCGCCGGGAACGCCTCGGCGAGCGCATCCGCCAGGTCGCCGAAGACGTCGGTCGGGTCGTAGAACTCGACCAGCTCGGCCGAGCCGCTCAGCGTCCGCCACTCGTCCTCGGCATCCTCCGGGATGACCTCGGCGCGGAAGCCCTTGGCCGTCAGCGACAGCCGCTCGTCGTCGTCGTCGACGATGATCAGGTCGCCGATGACCGTGATCATGCTCTCGGACGCGCCCTCGAACTCGTCGAGCAGGCGTGCCTCGCTGCGCTGGCTGCGTTCCTGGTACTCGAGCGCGAGGTCGTACAGCCGGCGCGCGGCCGACTCATCGTCGTCCTCGCTGAGCGAGATGGGCTGGCCGGCCGCCCACGAGTCGGCTGCGGCCGCGTAGGGGTCCTCGCTGAGCGAGACGCCCTCGTCGGGCGAGATCCCGGAGACCTCGAGCAGGTCGCCTTCGGCGGTCGGCTCGGCCGGCATCCCGGCCGCCTCGCGGGCGGCCTCGGCGAACGCGGCGTAGATGTCGGCCGGGTTGTAGAGCTCGATCAGCTCGGAGGCGCGACTCGATGACCTCGGTCTCGCTGATCCACTCGCCGGTCAGGTCGTCGAGGTAGCGGCTCCGGCTGCGGAAGCTCAGGTCCGGCGCGATCGACAGGTAGTCCGGGTCGTCGTCGATCAGGGTCATCCCACCGAGGACCGCGATGCGGTCCTTGTGGTGGTCGAGGAAGCGGCGCAGCTGTTCGGTCGCCTGGACGATGAAGTCGGATCGTTCGAGGGCGGCATCGGCTGCGAGCTCACCGAGCAGGTCGTTGTGGCCCGTATCCATTGTCAGCCTCCGGTCTGGTTCGTCGCCCGGTGGTCGAGCGTCGCGTCGCATGCTCATCGGGTCAAGGATGGTATTCGAGGTCGGGGCCCATGCGCTCGCGCAGGAACATCGAGTGGTGGCGCTCGAAGATCCATTCGCCGGCGCGGTGACCCAGGGCGCGGGTCGCCTCATCGGCTTCGAGCTTGTCGAGGGTTGCGTAGTCGGGCAGGTCCAGCAGGATGACGTTGTCGAAATCCCAGCCGTGGGCGACGTTGAACCAGCCGATGAAGCGGATGCCGAACTTCTCCTCGTAGTCCTTCACCTGCTTCGGGAAGATCGTGCGCATGAAGAACTTGAAGAACGGATCGCGGCCGCGGCGAACATTGAAGTAGGTCGCGAGCACGGGCACCGGTGCGGTCCTCCCAAGGCGAACGATCGGGCGGCCGCCGCGGTCGCCCGGCGGCTATTGTCGCACGGGGCCATCGGGCGGGAACGGATCCTCGGCTGGATCGTGCGTCGGGGCCGCGGCTGCGTCCGTCTCGCGGTGCGCTCGGGGCGGCGGGGACATCGTCGCCCGTTTCGCTCGGGGCCGGCTCGTCGGCTCGTTCGGTAGCCGGCACCGCGGCATCCTCGAGCTCGCCGACCGTCTTCGAGCCGCTCGCCAGGGCCGACGCCGGCCACGCCGATCCGCCGCGACGAGCCGCAGCAGGAAGATGATCGTCTGGCCGGTCACCAGGAGCAGGAGGATCACGGCGAACAGCAGCACGGTGCTGACCACGATCGGCCAGTTCCAGGCGACGGTCAGCGGCGTCAGGATGATGAAGATGACCAGGACGACGACCTGGATCCGGAAGCAGCCGAGCCCCGGGCCACGTTCGGGCTCGAGATCCGTGCCGCGGTACTGGACCGGGCCGGTCGACCGAGGACGGCGGGGCGGCGTCGGGTCGGCACGCGGATCGACGGGGGGCGCGGGCGGCGCGGGCGCGCGGCGCGGCGGCGTCGGGTCGGCAGGCGCGGCACCGTCGGCAGGCGGCTTGGGTTCGGGGGTCTGGTCAGTCACGGGGCGCAACGATACGGGAGCCGGCCGGGATGCGCCGTCTCTGTCGGTCGAGGCCGCATGATGTACCGACCGCACGTCGTGCGTTCGCGTCCGGAGATGTCCGTCATGCCCCGCCTGCAAGCGAAGAACTTCGCGACCCCGGACGAAGCCCGATCGATGCCCAGGATGACGATCGAGACCGTCGACCTCGACGAAGCGAGGGTCGGCCGTTGCGCGTTCGAACCCGGCTGGCGCTGGTCGACCGATGTCGCGCCGTTCGTCGGGACCGTGTCGTGCCAGGTCCGCCATGTCGGCTACACGCTGTCGGGTGCGCTGCGGATCGTCATGGATGGCGGACAGGCGCTGGAGATCGAGGCAGGCTCGGTCTTCGAGATCCCGCCGGGCCACGACAAATGGGTGATCGGGGACGAGCCGTGGGTGTCGCTCGACTGGGGCGCCAGCGGGAGGGCGATGGAGGCCTCGCTCAACGAACCATCGAACCGATCGCTGGCCACGGTGATGTTCACCGACATCGTCGCCTCGACCGCCACCCTCGAGCGGATCGGGGACTCCGCGTGGCACGACCTCCTGGTCGCCCACAATGCGCGCCTGCGCGCGGAGCTCAACGTCTTCCGCGGGCGCGAGGTGAAGACGACGGGCGATGGGTTCCTGGCGGTCTTCGACAGCGCCACACGAGCCGTGACCTGTGCGGCCGCGATGATCAGGTCGGCGAAAGCCATGGACCTGCCCATCCGGGTCGGCGTGAACACCGGAGAGGTCGAGTTCGTGGGTGACGACGTGCGAGGGATCGCCGTTCACGCGGCGGCACGCATGCTCGACCACGCCGGTCCGAACGAGGTCCTCATCTCCACGACGACGCGTGACCTTCTCGAGGGTTCGCCGTTGGCGCTCGAGGACGCCGGTACCTACGAGCTGAAGGGGCTGACCGGCGCGCGGCAGCTATTCAGGCTCGCCGCAGTCGACTGAGGCGGCATCGAGTCGATAGATGTCCTCCAGGACGCCGTCGTCGGCGATCGCCCGGCCGACCGGCACGAAACCGCAGTGCTCGAGGACCCGCCGCGAGCCGATGTTGTCGGGTGCCACGTGGGCGATCATCGGACGCTCCGGGATCTCCTCGAGCAACAGCCGCAGCGCGGCGGTCGCCACGCCCCGGCCCCACCAGGATCGCCCGACCCAGTAGCCGACATCGCGCTCGCCGTCCGCGAGCCAGCTGACGATGTCGCCGGCCACCTCGTCGTCCGCGACGATCGTCCGGGTGATGTTGGTCGGCTCGGCCCGGATCTCCGCCCAGTGTGCGTAGAAGGCGTCGGGAGCCCGAGTCGGGAAGGCGGCCATCGCGGCGGCGATCGGATCGTCCTGGTGAGCGAGGAAGATGGGCAGGTCGTCGTCCTCGACTGGGCGCAGGCGGACGACGGGCGCCGCGCTCACTCGGCCGGTCGAGGCTCGTTCGCCAGCCCCTCGACGACCTCGACGCCTGGCAGGGCCCGCAGGATCGCCGGCGTGGCGATGACCTTCCACGATCGCGAGCCTCCGCCAAGGACGATCCGGTCGCGGGTCATGACCCGGGCGTCGACCCAGATCGGCAGACCGGCCGGCAACCCGAAGACGGTGACGCCGCCCATCTGCATCCCGGTCAGCGCCGCGGTGTCCTCGGCCGGGGCGAACGACGCCTTTCGCGTCCCGAGCCGATCCCGGACCGTTCGATTGACGTCGAGCCGATACGGCGACAGCGTCACGCACGCGGCATAGCGCGGTGGGTCGGACTTGCCGATGACGACGATCGTGTTGGCCGAGTCCTCCGGCGAGAACCCGTACGCGGCACAGAACGCGGCGGTGTCTGCCAGCGCCGGGTCGCACGGGAAGAGCTCGTACGGCTCGCCCAGGTCGCGGAGCTGGTCGTCGAGCCAGGCGCGCGCATCGTCGTCGGTCACCCCGACACGATAGCCGAGGGGCCACCGATCCGGACGCGCGGACCGCGCACCGGCCCGCACCGCTACCATCGCGCTCGATGGCCGACCCACACGACCGCTTCCCGTGGCACCCCGAGCCCGAGCTGATCGGCTATGGCGACGCCGCGACGTCACGGGCAGCGATGGAGCGGCTCGGGTCCGACACCTGGGCGGCCGCGCTCGACTTCCTCTATGACCAGGCCGCCGACCGCGCGATGGGCGACCCGGCGTCGTACGGGGAGATGCGGGCCCGGTTCTTCGGGGAAACCGGCGCTCCGGCGGCGGCCCCCGCCTCGCCGAGCGCCGATCGGCGCGATCCTCGACGAGTTCCGGTCGCGCCTCGCGGGCGGGCAGATGAACGCCCAGCATCCGCGCCAGTTCGGCTATTTCACGCCACCGCCGCTGCCGGTGTCGATGATGGGCGAGCTGCTGGCCCAGATGACCAACCAGGGGGTCGATGTCTGGCACGCCGGCCCGCTGGCCACGTTCGTGGAGGAAGAGGTCGTTCGCTGGCTGTGCGATCTCGTCGGGTTCGGGGCCGGGTCGTTCGGGCTGCTGACGTCGGGCGGGGTGATGGCCAACTTCATGGGCATGACCCTGGCCCGTGACATCCACCTCGGTCGGATCCTCGGTGGTGGACGGCCGCCGCGTGGCGCGATGCTCGAGGGAGTCCGCGTCTACACCTCGGACCAGACCCATTTCTCGATCGCCCGGGCGCTCGATCTCCTCGGGTTCCCGCCCGACACGCTCGTCGTGATCGAGTCCGACGAGCGCTTCCGCCTCCACGGGGCACCGGTCGCGGAGGCCATCGCCCGGGACCGGGCGGCGGGCCTGACTCCCTTCGCGATCGCGGCGGTCGCCGGCTCGACGAACACGGGTTCGGTGGACCTCGTCGGCGAGCTGGCCGACGTCGCCGCGGCCGAGGACCTGTGGCTCCACGTCGACGCGGCGTACGGTGGCGCGGCGCGGCTGTCGGCGCGCGACGCGGGGCGCGTGACGGACCTCGAGCGAGCGGATTCGGTGACCGTCGACCCGCACAAATGGTTCTTCCAGGCGTATGACATCGGCGGCTTGCTGGTCCGGACCGGCGAGCACCTCGGCCAGGTCTTCGGCGGCCGGGCGCCCGAGTACTACCGCGGCGGCGAGACGCCGGTCGAGGATCCGCACGATGACCACGCGGACCAGCTCAACTTCTACAAGCTCAGCTTCGAGGGCACGCGCCGGTGGCGCGCGCTCAAGCTCTGGATGTCGTGGAAGCATCTCGGCACCGACGGGTTCGCCCGTCTGATCGAGGCCAACGACGACCACGCCGCCCTCCTCGCGCGACTCTGCGCGGAGGCCGACGACTTCGAGGCCGTGACCGAGGTGCCCGAGCTCTCCGTCGTCTGCTTCCGCCATCTGCCGGGGGGTCGCGCCGCGGCGGGCCGGCTCACTCCCGACGAGCTCGACGCCCACCAGGACCGACTCCAGCGCGCCCTCGAGATCGACGGCGACGGCTGGCTGACGACGACCCGTCTGCATGGCGCGACCTGGCTCCGGGCCGGGATCCTCAACTACCTCACGACCGATCCGGACATCGATCGCCTGCTCGCCACGCTTCGTCGCCTGGCTGACGAGGCAGGCTGAGCCCGGGGTCGCCTCAGCCGAAGGTGTCGCGCAGCCGCGCCGCGACGTCGCCGGCCAGCCGCCGGATACCGGCCGCGCCCTCCCGTGCCGGCGTCGTCAGGAGGATCTCCTGCGCACCATCCCGACCGAAGCCGAGCGCCCGGTCCGTCGCCGCGCGCCGCGCCACGGGCTCGCTCGGGATGATGATCTGCGCCGAGATGGTCAGCTCGGCCGGATCGCGCCCGATCGCCTCGCAGGCCCGCAGCAGCGCATCTCTCCGATCCGCGAATCCCGACCGTGAGTCGTCGAGGTTCGAGGCGAAGTTCCAGCCGTCCGCGTACCGTGCCGCGATCCGCAGCCCACGCGGGCCTTGGCCACCGAGCCAGAGCGGCGGACCGCCCGGTCGAAGCGGCGCAGGCTCCATCGTCGCGCCCGACAGCCGGAACGGCGGCGCATCGATCGTCACCCCGGGCGCACCGAGTGCGGTCTCGCTGAAGAGCGCCTTGATCACCCGGATCGCGGCCTCGTAGCGATCGAACCGTTCGCCGATCGGTGGCAGCTCGATCCCGAACGCGTCGTGCTCGCCGACGTGCCAGCCGGCACCGAGACCGAGGATGAACCGGCCGCCCGTCAGGTGGTCGAGCGTCAGCGCCTCCTTGGCCAGGACCGATGGGTGCCGGAACGTGGCGGCGAGCACGGTCTGCCCGACCGACTTGCCCGGGACGAGATGGGCGAGAGCCGCCAGCGCCGTCATCGACTCGAAGCTCGGACCGCCACGCTCGAGCCCGGGGTCGGTCAGGTGGTCGTTCAGCCAGCCCGAGTCGAAGACGTCGTGCCGGCCGGCCTCCGCCCAGGCCGCCTCGAGGCTCGCCCAGTCGGTCTTCTGCGGCGACGTGCGGAAGCCGATCCTCACCGGCGCCGCGACCGCGACGAACGCCGGTCCATCAGCCGGTACCACTCGCCGACGATCGGCAGGAACCACGGCCGGCCCTCGTAGGGCGCCGGGACGAGCGGGAACTTCAGCCCGGCCAGGACCGGCGCCTCGCCACCGGCCAGCCACTCCCCGACCGCCGTGCCGAGGTGGGTCATCAGCGCGACGCCCGTCCCGCAGCAGCCCATCGCGTAGGTGACGCCGTCCTTGGTCCGCCCGACGTGTGGCATCCGGTCGAAGGTGAAGCCGACGTTGCCGCCCCACGCGTAGTCGATCCGGTGACCGGCGAGCTGCGGATGGACCTCGAGGAGCCCGCGGTGCAGGATCGCCGCGGTCCGCTCGATCGAGGTCGGCAGCATGCTGGCCCGGCCGCCGAAGACCATCCGACGATCGGCCGTGATGTGCCAGTAGAAGAGGTAGTTCTTGGTATCGAAGAACGCCCGGCCCTTGGGCGAGAGCTCGTGTGCGAGCTCCTCGGGAAGCGGCTCGCTGGCGATGATGTAGCTCCCGATCGGGATGATCCGGCGGCGCAGCGACGGCGCGACGCCGTCGGTGTAGCCGTTCGTGGCGACGAAGACGTCGCGCGCCAGGATCGCGCCACGCTCGGTCTCGACGACGAAACGGCCGTCGGCCTGGCGCCGGATGGCCCGTCGCCCGGACGCCCTCGTGGAGGTCCGCGCCGGCCCGGTCGGCGGCCGCGGCCAGTCCCGCGAAGTAGCGGCCCGGATGGACGAGGCCGCTGCCCGGAACGACGAGGCCGCCGTGGTAGGCGTCGGTCCCGATCTCCTCGCGAACCTTCTCGCGCGGGACCATCGTCGAGGTCGACGCCGATCGACGCCAGGCTCGCCTGCTGCTGCTCGAGGTCGGACCATGTGCTCGGCCGCCTAGGCGAGCTCGAGGTGGCCGCACTCGCGGAAGTCGCAGTCGATCGCCTCCTCGGCGATCAGCCGCTTGACCGTCTCGTAGCCGTCGAGCGTCTCCTGGTAGAGCGCGCGGCCCGAGCTCCTTGCCGTAGCGCTTGATGAGCTGCCGTGGGCCGCACTTGTAGCCCGCGTGGACGATCCCGCCGTTGCGCGTCGAGGCGCCCCAGCCGAGCGTGTGCGCCTCGAGAAGCGTGACCGCGACGCCGCGACGTGCGAGCTCGCGCGCCGCGTTGATCCCGGCATACCCGCCACCGATGACGACGACATCCGTCGTGTCCGGCAGGTCGCGACCGGTCCGATCGGGCAGCGCCGGCATCGTCGCGCTCCAGAGCGAGCGGCGCTCGTAGTCGAGGTTCAGGGCTGGACCCGGCCATCAGGCCTCGGGCGCCTCGTAGGCGATCCGGCCGTTCGCGAGCGTGACGAGGACGCGGCCGCCGAGCTCCATCCCGAGCAGTGGCGTGTTCTTGCCGCGCGACGCGAGCCCCTCGGCCGTGACCGTCCAGCGCTCCGAGCGATCGAAGACGACGAGGTCGGCCGCGGCGCCCTTCGACGAGGCCGACCGAGCCGCTCCGTCGCGATCGCGCGCCGAGGATCGCCGCCGGACCGCTCGTCAGCGCCTCGATCGCCCGCGCGAGCGGCAGGCGCCCGGCGTCGACCGCCGCGAGCAGCAGACCCAACGCGGTCTCGATGCCGCTGATCCCGTTCGCCGCGAGCCCGAACTCGACCGCCTTGTCGACCTCGGTGTGCGGGGCGTGGTCCGTGGCGACGGCGTCGGCCGTGCCGTCGACGAGCGCGGCGAGGCAGGCGGCGGCGTCCTCGGGTCCGCGCAACGGCGGGTTGACCCGCAAGGACGACGCGTACGGCAGCGGCGACGATCGCCTCGTCCGACCACGGGTCGCCGCTCGCGTCCCACGCCCAGCGCCGGGCGCCGGCGATCCACTCGTCGGTCAGCGCGAGGTGGTGCGGCGTCACGTCGCAGGTGACCGGCAGGCCGGCCGCCTTGGCTCGACGGACGAGCTCCAGGGCCCCTGCGGTCGAGACGTGGGTCAGGTGCAAACGGGCGCCCGGCACGTCCCGAAGGACGTCGGCCAGGACGGCCAGGTCGCGCGCGACGGCCATCTCCTCGGCCGCGGCCGGCCAGCCGCGCAGACCGAGGACGGTCGCGACGAAACCGTCGTTCGCCTCGGCGCCGTCGGTCAGGGTCGGCTCCTCGGGATGGTCGACGATCGGCAGTCCGAGCGCGCCCGCGTAGGCGAGCGCCGCCCGCAGGATCGAGGCGGACCGCACCGGCGATCCGTCATCCGAGAACCCGACCACGCCCGCGTCGGCCAGCTCGCCGAGCGCCGCCAGTCGCTCCCCTGCCCGCCCGACCGTCACCGCCCCGTGCGCGAGCAGCTCGACCGGCGAGCCGGAGGCGACGGCGGCCGCCCGGACCTGCGCCAGGACGCCGGGCTCGTCGAGGGCCGGTGTCGTGTTCGGCATCGCGCAGACGGTCGTGAACCCGCCATGGGCCGCCGCGGCCAGCCCGCTCGCCACCGTCTCCGCGTCCTCGTTGCCGGGCTCGCGCAGGTGGGCGTGCAGGTCGATGAACCCGGGCGCGACGACGACCCCGTCGGCGTCGATCCCCTTCGGCGTCGGCGCCGGACAGCCAGGTGACCGCCTCGAGGATCCCGTCCCGGACGACGATCTCGCCCGGTCCTTCGCGTCCGGTCGCGGGATCGACCAGCCACGCGCGGCTGATCTCGAGGTCCGGTACCCGAACCGCTCACGCGGCGCCGGGTCCGGCCGGGTGCGTGCCGGCCAGCAGGTAGAGCAGCGCCATCCGGACCGCGACCCCGTTGGTGACCTGGTCGGTGATGACCGACTGGGCGCCCGCGGCGACGTCGGCCGCGATCTCGACGCCTTCGTTCATCGGGCCGGGGTGCATCACCAGGGCGCCCGGACGGGCGACGGGCCAGTCGTTCGGCGGTCAGCCCGTAGCGAGCCGCGTACTCGCGCAGCGACGGCAGCAGCCCGGACGCCATCCGTTCGCGCTGGATCCGCAGGGCCATGACCACGTCGGCGTCGCGCAGCGCCTCGTCGACCGAGGTCGTCACGTGGAAGCGCCGCCCGGCCGCGGCTCCCCGCCCGGCCCACGCCTCGAACCCGCGCACGAGGGTCGCCGGACCGCACAGCCACAGGTCGGCGCCGGCCGCGGTCAGCGTCCAGATGTTGGAACGCGCCACCCGCGAGTGGAGCAGGTCGCCGAGGATCACGACCTTCCGCCCGGCCAGCGAGCCGCCGGGAAGTCGCTCGCGCATCGTGTACAGGTCGAGCAGCGCCTGCGTCGGATGGGCGTGCCAGCCGTCGCCGCCGTTGAGCACCGAGCCCCCGAAGGTCTCGGCCGCGAGGTACGGCGCGCCCGACACCGGGTGGCGCATCACCAGCATCTGTGCACCGAGCGCCTCGACCGTCCGGACCGTGTCGACGAGCGATTCGCCCTTGGAGACCGACGAGCTCGCAGCCGCGATGTTGACGACGTCGGCCGACAGGTTCTTGGCGGCGACCTCGAACGAGACGCGCGTCCGGGTCGACGCCTCGTAGAACAGGATCGTGACCTGCCGGCCGCGGAGCGCCGGGACCTTGGCGATCGGCCGGGCCAGGACCTCGCGCATCGCGTCGGTCGTGCGCATGACGAGGTCGAGATCGGCCGCCGACAGGCCATCGACGTCGAGCAGGTGGCGATGACGCCAGGCGACGGCTCCCTTCTCCGGCGCGACGTCGACGTGCGGGACCCCGGCGCCGGCAGGGATCGTCGGATCGAGCGATGTGTCGGGTGGGGCGGCCACCGGGTCGATCCGGACGCTCACGCGACCGGCTCGGCGGCGGGCTCCGGGACGACTCGCTCGATCTCGACCCCGTCCTCGCCGTCGGTCTCCTCGAGGTGGACGCGGACCAGCTCCTCGCGCGACGTCGGGACGTTCTTGCCGACGTGATCGGCCCGGATCGGCAGCTCGCGATGGCCGCGATCGATGAGGACCGCGAGGCGGATCGCCTGCGGCCGGCCGAAGTCGACGAGCGCGTCCATCGCGGCGCGGATCGTCCGGCCCGTGTACAGGACGTCGTCGACCAGCACGACCGTCCGGCCGTCGATCCCCGACGGCAGCGCGGTGCCCTTGACGACCGGCTGCTGGGCGACCATCGACAGGTCGTCGCGGTAGAAGGTGATGTCGAGCGCGCCGACCGGGACCGCGACGCCCTCGTTCTCGAGGATCGACGCGGCGATGCGATGGGCGAGCGGCACGCCACGGCGCTGGATGCCGATCAGGAGGAGGCCGTCGGTGCCGGCCTGCTTCTCGACGATCTCGTGGGACAGGCGGATCGTCGCTCGGCGGATCTCGTCCGCGGTCATGATCTGACGGCCGCTCATCGCTCCTTCCTGGGCCTCACCGGGCCTCCCTGGCGGCCTCACGGGGCCGTGGCTGAAGGGACGGAGGAAGGATACCGCGCCGGGGTCGACCCCGGTCAGCGCCGGGTCAGTAGACGTAGACGGTGACCGTGGTCGTGCCGGCATACGACGGGCAGCCGCAGATCGCGAAGAAGTCCGGCCGGTACAGGTCGACCACCCGGCTCTTCTTCTGCGGACCGTAGTCGTTGACGACACGGTCGATGCAGCCGCCCTTGCCGCAGATCCGTACCTTGGTGCCGCGCGGCAGGCGCATCGCGGTCGTGCCGTTGTCGTAGAAGGTCGCGCCGCCGGTCAGCGTGTAGCGCGGCTTCCCGCCGAGCGTGGCCGCCAGCGCGCCGACCCGGATCGACGATGCGCCCGCGTCAGGCTGGTTCAGGACGACGCGGCCGGTCGGGCCGCCATCGAGGGCCGAGCCGGGCTCGACGATCGCTGTCTCGGCGGCGATCGTCGCGGCCGAGATGTGGGCAGCGTCGAGTGGCCCGATCGAGGCTGTCGATCGCGATTCGTCCGCGAGGATCGTGAGTTGCTGGAATGCGCCGGCCGGGACCTGTTCGGGCGGGCTGGGGACCCGAGAACCGACAAGACCCGGTAGCGCGACCAGGGCGAGGGCCGCGGTGAGCACCGACCCTACGACCAACCGGTTGGGTCGCACGAGACGCAGACCATAGCATGTGCGGCGGTCATGTCGGCGTGGCGCGAGACGGCGCGGGCGTGCGTTGCGACCTGCGCTCCGCGCTCACGAACCGAGAATCGCGGCGCCCGACGGCGCTGGCGAAGGCGGCGTCCGAGCAGCGGAGCGAGCGCACCCAAGGTGCGTGAGCGAGCAGCGGAGGCACCAACGAACGCCAGCGCCGGCTGGCGCCGCGCCGAGCTGATCGCTCAGTGAACGACGACGATGCCTTGTTCTGGGCTGCTCTCGACCGCGCCGACCTCGTCGTTGGTCCAGGCCACGATCTGGACGCGGCTGCCGTCGCCGCCCTGGCCCGGCGGTGTCGCCCAGGCGAGCCGGTTGTCCGAGATCGAGAAGCCGGGCAATGCCGTCACGTGCTGCGGGGCGCCGTCCGGCCGATCGAGCTTGCCCGTGGTGGGATCGAGGTGGAAGAGGCTCAGCCGTCCGATCGTCGGATCGGTGGTGTCGGCGACCCAGACCGCGAGCCATGTGCCGGTCTCGTCCCAGCGGACATCGAATTCGGAGAGCGGGCCATCGGCCACGATCGATGCCGCGCCGTCGCCCGGGTCGGGCCCGACGTCTGTGCCGAAGCTGCGCAGGACCAGTGAGCCGGTCGCCGGCACGGACGTCAGCTTGTCAGTGGCAAGCTTGACCGTCCCGACCCACGTCACCGCACGGTCACCGGCCGGGGCGACGACCGGCCGCCAGGCGGGCGTGGCGAGCATCGTCTGACGACCGCTCGTCGGATCGAGGAAGAAGGACTGCGGCGCGACCTCGGGGGTGCCATCGGTGCCGTTGTCTGCGGTGATCGGACGGCTGCCCAGGACGCGATCGCCGGCCCACGAGGCGAAGACGCTGCGATGGTCGGTCGTGAGGGGCCGCGCCAGCTTGTCGCCGACATGCCAGATATAGATGTCCGGCCCGGTCGTGTCATCCGATGGACGGGCCGAGAAGGCGAACCAGGCGCCATCCGACGAGAACGCGGCGGACTCGCCGACGACCTTGACGCCCGACACGATCGCCAGGCCCGCGGCGAGCGAGGGCTCCGGAGTGATGGTCGGGGTCGGCGACGGGGTGACGACGGGTGTCGGCTCGGCTGATGCGCTCGGCGTCGGCTCCGGGGTCGCGCTCGCCGATGGCGGCGGCTCCGAGCTCGCCGGCGGCTCCGAGCTGGTGGGCGGCTCCGAGCTCGCGGGCGCCTCCGATGCCTCCGGCGTCGCGCTCGGGGCGACAGACGGTTCGACGGTCGGGACGGGTGTCGCGCTCGGCTCCGTGGTCGGCAGCGTGATGACCTCGATCGAATCGTCACCCTTGGCGTTGGTCCCGACCACGACGGCCTGGTTCGCGACGGGCGACTGGGAGATCGACTTCGGCCGGATCTTGATATCGACGCTCTGCGAGTCGTTGTCGTGGACCGGCGCGCAATCTGGCTGGCGATCGGCCGGACACACCTGCTGCACGTCGGTCTGGTTGTAGGCAAGATCGCCATCGGGCGAGGTCCCGACCCAGCGGACCTGGCCGGCGGTGACCTGCAACGGCGTCGGTCCAGGGAGCGCGGCGGACGCGATGGCGATGGCCGGGGTGCTCGGGCCGGGAACGTCGCCGATCGCCGGACCGCGGTTGAAGGCACCCGACAGTGCGGTCGCGCCCATCACGACAGCGATGACGACGATCCCCGACAGGACCCCGAGCGCCGGGCCCGAGCGCGAGCGCCGCCCGGCCGTCCCGGGGGACGTGGCTGATTCGCGATCGAGCGCGGCCGCGGTCCTGGCCCACAGGTCGCGCGGCGCCTCGGGCTGATGGTCGCGCAGCCCGCGCAGGGAAAGTCGGTCTGCTTCGTAGGCCGCCGCGACCGACCGGCACTCCTGGCAATCGGCGAGATGCTGATCGAGCCAGCTCGCATCGAGATCGGTCAGCGGGCTGCCGAGCCGTTCGGCGGCCAGCTCCCGGGCGCGCTCGTGCGTCGGCTCCAGAGGCGCTGGCGTGTCGCCGATGGAGGCGATGCATCCGGCTCACCGGCGTCGCCCGGCTGGGTGGGCGGCCGCGTGGTTCGCCTCGGCCTCCGCCTCGGCGTCGCGTTCCGCGGCCAAGGCCTGGCGCAGGCTCTCGCGAGCGCGGGTGAGGAGGGCCCTGGCGGCGACGTGGCTGACCCCGAGGGCGGCTGCCAGCTCGACGCCGGTCAGATCGTGCAGCTCGGCGAGCAGGAGGGCCGCGCGCTGGCGTTCCGGGATGCGGGCGAGCGCCCGTTGCATGTCGCTCGACAGATGGACGTCCATCACCAGATGCTCGGCGGAGGGCGCGGACCCGTGTGATTCGCCGGTCCACGGGAAGAACCGGATGATCTTGCGGCGGCGGATCTCATCGAGCGCGACGCGATGGGCGATCTGATAGAGCCAGGCGCGAGCGTTCTCGGGCTTCTCGAGCGTCTCGTAGTTCTTGTACGCCTTGATGAACGCGTCCTGGGTCAGGTCGGCGGCAAGCTCGGGCTCGCGGAGCATGCGCAGCAGGTACGCGTAGATCTCGTTGTGATGCTTGGTGAACAGTGCCTCGACGAAGATCCCGGCGTCCTCGTGATCCCACATGCCGCTCATCGCGCCGGCCCGGGTTCCGAGCGTGACGTCGCGACTGGCGGATCCGCGGAAGGCAGCGAGGGCGGGGTCGACGACCACAGGTTCTCCGTGCGGGATGGTTCACGAGACGCGGTGAACGGGGGGCGCGCGCTCGTCGGCCCAAAGACGGCGGACCCTCCCCCCGTGTGACGTCCCTGCCGCAGCGGACCGACGCGCGTCACCCGGTACCGTCCGCGTCGAACTCGGCGCGACCGAGCAGCTCCTCGACCGCATCCTCGGGCGAGACCGGGTTGACCGGGAGTCCCGTGCCCAGCTCGAGGCCGGCGATCTCCCGCAGGCGCGGGTGGATCTCCCAGTGCCAGTGATAGGTCGCATCGACCTGCTCCCGCAGCGGCGCCGTGTGCAGGACGAGGTTGTACGGCGGTCCGTCGAGGCTGGTTGCGAGCCTGGCGAGGACCTGTCGGAGCGCCTCGGACGTCGCGGCGACGTCGGTGGCCGTCGCCCGTCCGAAGTCGGCCTCGTGGCGACGCGGGACGATCCAGACCTCGAACGGCGATCGCGAGGCGAACGGCGCGAACGCCACGCTCGCGTCGTCCTCCCAGACGAGTCGCGCCGGCCGGCGGGTCTCGTCGCGGACGAGCCGGCAGAACGGGCACTCCCCTTCGCGGATCACGAATCGGGCGGCGCCGCCCATCTCCTCGGCGATCCGGTGCGGGACCTGGGGCAGGTCGTACAGGTCGAGGCACAGGTGGTTGGTCCGGGCGCCGGCCTGGGCGCCCCAGTTCTGGACGACCTGGAGATAGTCGGTCTGGCCGGTGGCCCGCGCCTCGGCGAGCGCCGTCCGAGCCGCGCCGATCATCGCCTCGATCATGTCGTTGCCGACCGCGTGGAGCGGGCGGTGCTCGTGCGGTGGCGCGACGATCGTGCGCCAGCTCCCGGTCGCCCGCGCCTGTGCGAGCGCGACCTGGCCGAGCCCCCGGTCGAGCTCGCGCGCGTCCTCCCCGGTCCCGATGACATGGAAGGCGAAGTCCTTGAGCATCCGCACGCGGATGCCGTCACCTTCGGGTGTCGTGCAGTTGGCGCAGCCGAAGAGATGGTCGTCGACGGGTTCGGCGGCGCGCGCGAACCGGTCGCGATGGAAGGCACGATCGACGACGGTCGCGACCCACCAGCCGGTGATCGGGTCCTTGCGCAATTCGAACAGGCCGGCCGCCATGGTCAGATCCAGCGCAGTGAGGTGCCCAGCTCGGTCGCGAGGGCATCGGCGAAGATCCGCGCGGCACGCTCGACCGAGGCCGTGGTCGGCGGCGTCGCCGCCTCGCCGCACTCGGCGGCGATCGAGGTGGACACGAGGCCGGGCATCCCGCACGGGTCGATCAGGTCGAAGTCGGCCAGGTCGACGGTCACGTTGAGGGCGATCCCGTGATAGCTGACGCCCCGCTCGATGCGCAGCCCGAGCGCCCCGATCTTGCGCGGCGCGGGGCCGTCCGGGTCGATCCAGCAGCCGGGATGGCCGTCCCGGCGGGCGGCCACGACGCCATTCGCGGCACACGTCGCGATGAGTGCTCCCTCGAGCGCGCGGACGAGCGGGCGGACCAGCAGGCCGCGCGGCGAGAGGGCCAGGATCGGATACGCCACCAGCTGGCCCGGTCCGTGGTAGGTGACCTCGCCACCGCGTTCGACGCGGACGACCTCGATCCCGCGTGTGGCGAGATCTTCGGGGGTCGCGCGGATGTGGGCGGGGTCGGCGGTCCGGCCGAGGGTCAGGACCGCGGGGTGCTCGAGGAGCAGCAGTCGGTCACCGATGGCGCCGTCGGCCCGTTCTGCGACGAGACGCTTCTGGAGCGCCAGTGCCTCGTGATAATCGACCCGTCCGAGCCACGATGCGGCGATCGGCCCCGGCTCCGGGGTCGACCCGCTCCGCCCGGGGACCAGCGCTTGGATCGCCACGAGCCCACGATAGCAGGACCCATCCGAGTGCCCGTCTCTCGGACCGCCCGTCAGGTCCCGATCGCCGTCCCGAGTCCCAGGGTCATGATCGCGACGAGGCTGCCGAGTCCGATGACGAGGGCCACGCCGAAGCCGATCGCGATCGGTCGCCAGCTCGTCTCGCGCAGCTCACCGACATGGATCGACATCCCGACCGCCGCAAGCGCGACGAGGATCAGGGTCCGGGCGATCGTGTCGAGCGTGTTCGCCTCGTCGGCGTCGATGACCCCGACCGTCCGGAGTGCCGCGAGGGCGAGGAAACCGAGGACGAAGAGGGGCACCGCTCGCCGGATCCCACGCCGCGCCGAGTCGGCTGCCCCGTCGTGGCGTGATGCCCAGACGGCGGCGATCAGGACAAGGAGGGGAGCCATCAGCGCGTTCCGGATGAGCTTGACGACGGTCGCCACGTCGAGAGCGCCGGAGCCATATGCCGCGCTGGTGGCGATGACCTGGCTGGTGTCGTGGACGGCGACGCCGGCCCACAACCCGAAGGACGGCTGCGGCAGCGCGAGGGCGCGACCGATCGACGGGTAGAGGAAGACGGCGAGGGTCCCGAACAGGGTGATGGTCGCGACCGCGTAGGCGACCTCGCGGGCGCGTGCCCCGATGACCGGGGCCGTGGCCACGATCGCGGTGTTGCCGCAGACCGCCGAGCCGACGGCGATGAGCACCGCCAGCCGGCCATCGACGTGGACGACCCGTGCCAGCACCAGGACGATGGCGAACGAGGCCGCCATCGTCACGACGATGAGCCCGGTCGCCGGCAGGCCGATCCGGGCGATCTCGCCAAGGCTCAGACGGGCTCCGAGCAGGACGATGCCGAGCCGCAGGATCCGCTGCGACGCGAAGCGCAGGCCGGGCGTGAGTGGTGCGAGCCGCTGCCCGGCGACGGCAGCGACGACGATCCCGATCAGCAGTGCGACCGAGACCTCGGCGACGATCGACGGGAGATAGCCGGTGACCAGCCGGGCGACGGCGGCGACCGCGATCGCGGCCAGGAGTCCCGGGACGATCGATCGCGCCGCCTGCGCGACGGGTGCGGCGCGCGTCAGGACGGTGCGAGACGCGGGGTGAACCCCCGGTGCGCGTGCGGCTCGACGGTGAGCGTGGCGTGCGTCGCGTCGTACGGCTCGAAGGTGAAGCCACCGCCTGCCAGCCGGCGGACGAGGAGGAACTCAAGCGTGTATTCGGCGTACGCCTCGTGGGTCAGCGCCGCGGCTTCGGTGTGAGCCGGCCGGCCCGCCGCGGCGCGCGCCTCGGCGCGACTGTCCCACAGGCAGAAGGACATGCAACGCCCGTCGGCCGTCGTCGGTCCCTTGAAGTAATGGACGAAGCCGGAGGCGCTCATCGCCTCGGTGTGCGCCCAGTCGTCATACGCCGTCAGTCGGGCTTCGTCGGCATCGGTTCGGCGCGTCGAGCGGAAGGCGACCATGTACCACTCGCCGGGCTCGACTGCCTCGACACAGGCGTCCCAGGTGAAGGCATCGGCCACCGACAGGCTCGCGTATCGGTCGGAGACCGGGGCCAGGGCATCGAAACTGTGACGGGATCGATGGCTCATGTTGGTGCAGCATAGCGAATACCGCGGCGGATTACCATTCCATGAGACGACCGTCTGCCATGATGCGAGACAGAAGTACCAGGCTAGGGCGTTCGGTCCTCCGCGAGCGCAGCGTTGATCGCCCGGCCCGCCTCCTGGAGGAGCCTCCCCGAGCGCGCGCGCCACGCTTCACCGCAGCGGAACGCAGGACCGATCACGGCGATCGCACCGACGATCCCGTCCTCGCGGAAGACCGGCACAGCCATCGACACGGAACCGTCGATCAGCTCGCCCTCGCTCGTCGCCATCCCGGTCATGACGATCCCGCCCAGGCCGGCCCGCAGCTCGGGCTCGGTCGGCGTGCTGCCCGTGATCCGGACCATGTCCTGCGCCAGGACCTCGTCGAGGACATCGCTCGGCGCGAAGGCGAGAAGGACCCGGCCCGGCGCCCCGGCGTACAGCGGCGACATCTCGCCCGGCTCCAGCGTCACGCGCAGCGGCTCGTCGCTCTCGATCTGGTGGAGGCAGATCGAGGACAGGCCGATCCGCCGGACGACGATCGCGGTCTCGCCGGTCTCGTTGGCGAGCATCCGGAGCGGTGCGTCCGCGTGCCGGATCAGCTGCTCGCTGCTGACGTTGGCGCCCGTCCCGATGAGCAGCTTCGGGCCGAGCCGGAACTGGCCCCCGTGCCGATCGACGAAGCCGAAGTCGGCGAGGGTTCGCAGGTAGCGGTAGACCGTCGACAGCGGCATCTCGAGGAGCGAGCCGAGCTCATCGGCCCGGATCTCGCCGCGGTCGGCGACCATCAGCAGCAGGCGCAGACCGCGGGCGAACGAGGTGTCCTCGGCGGCTTCTTCGGGCGGCCGATCGCGGGCCGTGGTAGGTGCTGGCGTTCTCACGATGCGGGAATCCCCCGGGCGAGTCGAGATGGTAGCACTCACTCGACGGTCGCATGGGATACCGTTTCGTAAACGTTCTGGATCTTGCTCGCGCGCCAAAGGAGGCGATGGTCATGCCCGATGTCGCGGTCTTCGACTACATCAATGCGCTGTCGGCCGAAGAGGAACAGCTCTTCGCCGACGCCAGCGACGGGCGAGGCCTGTCCACCGCGGCGTCCGAGCGGCTGGCCGAGATCAAGGTCGAGCTCGACCGCTGCTACGACCTGCTCCACCAGCGCGAGGCCCGCCGGGCTGCCGGTCTCGACCCGGAAGAGGCCGAGCTCCGCCCGGTCGAGGTCGTGGAGCGCTACCAGCAGTAGGGCAGAGGGTCGCTGCGCCGCGTCGGCCGCCTCGGCCGGCCGCTACGGCCGCTACGGCCGCTAGTGCGTCGGCGGAGTCGGCAGGCCGGGCACGCCGGTCGGGAACTGCAGACCGCCGGGGATCAACGAGGTGACGTCCTTGGGGAGCAGTGGCCCCAGGACGGCGAGGACGAACGGCACGGTCGTCTGGCGGAGGATGTCGGCGGTCGTCGAATCATCGAGGGCGACGGCCAGCTGCTTGAAGATGCCGAGGCCGGGATCGCCGCCGAGACGGCCGTTCGGGCCGAAGTACGTGTCGAGGATCACGATCGCGATCGACAGGATCAGGATCGCCTCGACCCCGCCGAGGATGGCGCCGAGCGCCCGGTCCGCCTCCTTCGAGACGCCGTTGACGGCGACCTTCGAGAGGAACGGCCCCGTGACGATATGGGCGGCGAACGTGAGCACCGTGACCGCGATCGAGTAGCCGACCATCTCGGCGTACGGCTCCGGCACGGTCGGGAAGATCCCGTGCAGGAGCGCCCCGATCGGCTCGCGGAGGTACGCGCCGAGCACGAACGACGCAGCCAGGAAGCCGAGACCCGCCAGGCGGCGCAGGAAACCCGTCCTCCAGCCGCCCGCGATGAAACCACCGATGAACCCAACCAGCACGACGTCCATCGAACCTGCCCCTCGTTCGCATCGGTCCCGTCCAGTTCGGCGTCAGTGTGCGATCGGCGCCGTCCCGTGTCTACGGTCATCCTCAGGTCGGCCGTCGGCTCGATAATGGTGCGGAGCATCGGCCGGATGGGACCGCGAGAGGGTGATGTCGGATGGTGGGATCGACCAGGGTTGCGCTGATCACGGGCGCCGGTTCTGGGATCGGACGGGCGTCGTCGGTCGCGCTGGCCGCCTCGGGCTTCACGGTCGTGCTGACCGGTCGCCAGACGGCGACGCTCGAGGGGACCGCCGACCTGTGCCGGGCGGCCGGCGCGGAAGCCGTCGCGGTCGCCGCCGACATCACCGACGAGGCCTCCGTCGAGGCCCTGTTCGCGGCGATCCGCGACCGTTTCGGGCGGCTCGACCTGTTGTTCAACAACGCCGGGCGAGGGGCGCCGTCCTCCTCGATCGAGGACCTGCCGCTCGATGAGTGGCGCGCCGTCGTCGATACCAACCTGACCGGCGCGTTCCTGATGACTCGGGGCGCGTTCCGGATCATGAAGGCACAGGTCCCGCGCGGCGGTCGGATCATCAACAACGGCTCGATCTCGGCACACGTGCCGCGACCACGGGCTGCGGCGTATACCGCGACCAAGCACGGGATCACCGGCCTGACTCGGTCGACGTCGCTCGACGGGCGCGCGTACGACATCGCCTGCGGCCAGATCGACATCGGCAACGCCGCCACCGACATGGCCCGGCCGATGGCCGAGGGGACCCTCCAGGCCGACGGTCGCATCGCCGTCGAGCCGATGATCGACGTCGAGAACGTCGCCCGTTCGGTCGCCTACATGGCCAGCCTGCCGCTCGACGCGAACGTCCAGTTCCTGACCGTGATGGCCACCAAGATGCCGTACATCGGTCGCGGGTAGGCGTCGCTGGCGGTGGAGGACGAGCCGAGCACGACCCTGGGGATCGACGAGCTCGTGCTGCGGCCGTGGCGACAGTCTGATGCGCCGGCCCTGTTCGCGGCCTGTCAGGACCCCGAGATCGCCCGCTGGGTGACGATCCCGCAGCCGTACACGGCTGCCGATGCCGATGCGTTCATCGAGGGCGCGCGGACGATGTGGCACGACGGAACGGGCGCCCCGTTCGCGATCGTCGAGGGCGACACCGATCTGCTTCTCGGGGCGGTCACCCGCTTCGGCCCGGACGGGCACCAGGCGACCTTCGGGCTGTGGCTCGCGCCGGAGGGACGCGGTCGTGGGGTCGGGACGCGGGCGCTTCGGCTGGTGGCCGACTGGACGTTCGCGACGACGGCCGTCTTCCGGATCGACTCGTTCATCATGGTCGGCAACGAGCCGTCAGAACGGATGGTCGTCCGGGCCGGGTTCCAGCGCGAGGGCGTCCTTCGGGCCTGGGACCTGCATCACGGCGGCGTGCCGGTCGATTGCGTCGTCTACTCGCTCCTGCGGAGCGACACCTAGTGCGGCGCTGATCCACTGCGCCACTCCGACTGGCGGCCACGCGGCCGTGTCCGAAACGAGCCATCCTGAGAAGGATCGAAAAAGGCAGGTCAGTGGAGCTCGAATGTGACCGATGACATCGACGCCGCGCGGGATGGACTCCGTGGTGCATCCGACGGGTTGCTACTGGCCATCGAAGAGGTCGCGCTTCGAGAACGGAAGAAGCGCGGCGTCCATCCGACGGATGCGGGATTCGTCGAGCTCGCCCGCGATGTCCGGATCGCGGCAGAGGCGGTTCTCGACCTGGCACGCGACGAAGAGGCGGAGGCCAGTGACATCGCCGGTCGTGGAGGGCCCCCGCTACCCACCATCGAGGCGACGCCTGGGCCCGAGAATCTCGCTTCGATCCTTGCCGAATGGCGAGCGGTCGAGCGGGAGCTCGCTGCGGTGGATGCGACGTCATCGGAGGCGGCGCGACTCATGGAACGATTCGAGCTGCTGCGCGACCGATATGCCCAGGCGTTGAAGACGTACCGCGAATAGTGGGTGGCCGAGGGCTGGCCGGTCCTACTTTCGGGCGATCGGTCCGCAACGTGCGTCAACCCTCAACGGTCGTCGCCCGCCGGTAGCGCATCGCGGTCCGCGGCCGAGGCTTCCACGTCGGTCGGATCCTTGAGTCGCGCCGAGCCGACCGGTCCCTCGACGACGTCAGTGGTGTTGGCCGGCTTGTCGCCCGGCGCATCGATCCTGTGCGCGAGGCGCGGCTCGGAGTCGGACCCGGCGGCAGGCTCGTCCTGGGCGTGCAAGCTGATCTTCCTTTCACCCATCGGGCTGCCTCCAATGACGTGTCGCGGGACTAGTGCCCCTGGTACGAGCGTGCGACAGAGGGCGACACGGCAGATACGGGTAGCCATCGGCTGACGATTCAGGAACGTTGCGAACCGCAACGACCAGACGAGGGCGCATGGATGCGGGAGGCTCGATCCAGTGCTGAGGCGAGTAGACGAGGCGGCGTGGTGCACGCCGCCTCATGTGCTGCGGACTTCAGGCTCCGGCGGCCGTGCCAGGATTTGACTGTCCCATCGATCCGCCCGATGAACCAACCTGCGACTGCGCCATCCGATCGAGCGACGTCCGCATGTTCTGGACCGTCTGATCCAGAGAGGTGCCGGCCGCCGCGGACCGGACGTCGTCGGCCGTGATGTCTGTCTCCTTGTGGCGAGCCTCAGGTTCGCCGCATCCGCAGTTCAAGCACATGGCTGGTCCTCCATTCGTTCGCTGGGGGCATGCCCAACACTGCGGCCAGCGGGCATGTTGTCGCGCAATGGTCCCGCACCGTCGCCTTGCGAACGTCTGTCGAAAGTCAAGCGACCCAGGCATCGCCAGCGTGGGCACGGCGGGATGTCGGTCGGACCTCCGGGCGGTCCACCTGTGCCGGAGACACCAGGAGGGGACTGCCCGAGATCAGTCCGGGCCCCCGCCGCCAGGTCCCGCTCTACCACCGTCCCGGGTAGGAGGTCTTCTTCGCGTCCTCGAAGCGGCCAGTCGGTCCACAGGGGCCCCGATTGATTGCGCGGTCGCGCAGATGTCCTCTTCGAGATCGCCTCTCGCTCACCCCTCGTCCCGGTTTTTGCGTGCGATCCAATGGCCCTCGCGGTAGACGTACCAGACGACGGGGCGCTCGCCCGCCAGATCGCGCGGCCGGACCACCGTCCGAGGATAGGTGGGTCGAAGGATCTCCTGCAGATCCACGACCGACTGCCCTTCCTCGAGGGCGGCCTCCACGTCGTCGCGGAACGCGACATCGTCCGACGGGTTGATGACAAGCGTTGGCCGGTTGGTTTCGGTCATCGTGGCCCGAACATTCGCCGAGGGTCTGGGAGTTCTCCAAGGTTCGGGCCGAGGTCGTCGGTGCCGGAACGGTAAAACACCCGCAAGACTTGCATTCGCCGATCAGTTTCGAATCGGGTACGGCGTCCGCCCACCCCGCGATCGACCCCGTCCTCCGGCGAAACAGCCTGTCGGGCCGACCGCGCTCCCGACCGTGCCGTCGCAACGGCGGCCGTTGCGCAGCTCCGCGAGGACGTCGATGCGCGGCTTGACCACAACCACACCTCGACCCAACCTGCCTCATCGTGATGGGACGGAAAGGCGTTCCTGCAGCCAGCGGATCTTCGTGAGGTCGTGAAACCCCTGACCGCCTTCGTGGTCGTTGAATGGGTATTCGACGATCGCCTTTGGTCCACCGTACCGATTGAACGCCGCATAGACCGTCGATGGCGGACACGTCAGGTCCATCAGGCCAACCGAGAAGAGTGCTGCCGCAGTAGCCCGACGGTCCAGGATGGCCATGTCGAAGTAGGACAGTGTCGTGAGAACCTCCTCGACCTGATCGCGATGTGTCTTCAAGTAGCGACCGATCTCTGCGTAGGGATCGGTGTCATTAAGCGTGATCGCGCGCGGGAAATCGCACAGGAATGGCACGTCCGCCATCACTCCGATCAGGCCATCTGCCAGACTTCCGGCCGCGAGGGCTAGGCCGCCTCCCTGACTCGCGCCCGTCACGGCGACCCGTTCTCGGTCCACGTCGGGATGGTCGCGAACGGCGTCGATCGCCCGAACAGCGTCGGTGATCAGTCGCCGAAAGTAGAACGTCGCCGGCCTGCGAATGCCCTGAGTCATGAACCCAGGATGGGACGGCTCGCCGCTCTTGTGCGGATCCGGGGTGTCCCCGACTGCCCAACTCGACCCCTGCCCGCGGGTATCCATGACCAGATGCGCATAGCCCGCCGTCGCCCAGAGCACGCGTTCATGCGCTAGCCCCCGACCACCGCCATAGCCCGCGTATTCGACGACTGCCGGCAAGGCTCCGGCGCGCCTTCTGGGGAGATGCAACCAGCCCTGGACCCGCGAACCGCCGAAGCCTGCATATGAGACGTCGAAGCTTTCGATGACAGTCAACCCGCTGTCGACCGGTCTGAAGGTCGCCGCAAGATCGTGGGCGCGGGCCTCCGCCAAGGTGGTGGCCCAGAAGATGTCGAGATCGGCCGGGGCCGGCAAGTCCGGCGCATAGGCACGGAGTTCCGGCAGCGGAAGGTCGTACTGGGCCATGGCGGACTCCCATCTCTCGAGGAGCGAGCTACTTGTGGATTCTGGCAGATATCGCACGCCCACCACGTCCGACGCATTGAACATCGACTGGAACTGTCACGTGACGGAAGGCTAGCCGGCCATTCCCAGGATCCGCCAGCCCTCGCCTGCGCCTCGCGATGCTCATTGACGGTGCTCACAACGGACTGATAGTGTCAGTATCAGTGGACGACGAGGATGGCAATACGACACCGAGTCGACGGCGGGTCACCCTGGCCGACGTCGCAGCGGCAGCGAGAGTCTCACCGGCCGCTGCGTCATTGGCGATCCGGGGCGAACCCGGGGTCAGCCGAGAGACTCGGGACCGCGTCGTGGAGCACGCCCGCCGGCTGGGTTATCGAGGCATTACCCGGACCACTGTTCGCCAGTCCCGCCAGGTCACGTTCGGGCTGATCATCAAGGCACCACCGGGGGACGCCCCCGGGGTGAACCGTTTCTATGCCCCGGTCATGGCCGGCATCGAGGAGATCTGCCGGATTCGCGGCGTCGATCTGCTCTTCGCCGCGATGCCGGTGGATGCCCAGTACTATCCACTCGAGGTGCCGCGACTCGTCACCGAGCGCTCGTGCGACGGCCTGATCGTCATCGGCGCCCACCTGAGCCAGGGCACGACCACGTTCCTCGAGGACGGGCCGCCGGCGATCCTGGTCGATGCCTATGCGGAGGATCTCGCCTTCGACTCGGTCGTGAGCGACAACGTCGGTGGTGCACGCGCGGCCGTCGAGCATCTGATCTCGCGTGGCCACCGCGGGATCGCCATCGTCGGGAGCACGCCGGATTCCTTCCCGAGCATCCTCCTCCGGCGCCGCGGCTACGAGCAGGCCATCGCCGATGCCGGGCTTCCCATCCATTTCGTCGACGTCGCCCACGTCCCACCCGAGGACGCCGCGCCGATCGCGCTCCAGTACATCGCTGACCATCCCGAGGTGACGGCAGCCTTCTGTTGCAACGATGACGTCGCGGTCGCGCTCATCCGGGCGGCCCAGGAAGCGGGGATCGATGTGCCGGGCCGACTTTCGGTCGCCGGCTACGACGACATCGACCTCGCCCGCTTCGTCACCCCGCCATTGACGACGATGGCGGTCGATAAGCTCGGGATGGGTCGGCTGGCAGTGACCCTCCTGCTGCATCGACTCGAATTTGGAAAGTCGGCGATGACCCAGGCGCTCATCCGGCCGCAATTGGTTGATCGAGCGTCCGTGCGACGCATCGGACCTCACCTGGCGCCGGAACCGCTGGACGGATCGGTATCCGGCCGGGTCGCTAGCGGCGCACGGAGGCGATGATCTCCGAGAGATACCCGTGCGCAAGACACGTGACGGTGTCGGCGGCGCCGTAGTAGATCGTGATCCGATCGGTCGGCACATCGACCAGCGCCGCGCACGGGAACACGACATTGGGGACATCCCCGACCTGCTCGTACGGGACCTGCGGAGAGAGCAGGTAGTCCCGGCCGCGGGCGATGACCTTCCACGGCTCGTCGAGATCGAGAAGTGCCGCCCCCATCGAATAGACGAAGCCGTTGCACGACGTCAAGACGCCGTGATAGATCAGAAGCCAGCCCTCAGATGTCTCGATCGGCGTTGGCCCCGCGCCGATCTTGGTCGACTGCCACGTCCATGCCTCGGGCGACATGACATGGCGGTGTCGTCCCCAGTGGATCAGATCGGGGCTTTCCGAGTAGAAGATGTCGCCGAACGGAGTATGCCCGTTGTCCGATGGCCGGCTGAGCATCGCGTACTTCCCGCCGACGCGGCGCGGGAACAGCACGCCGTTGCGGTTGAATGGCAGGAACGCGTTGTCGAGCTGATGGAATGTCCGAAAGTCGTACGTGTAACCCACCCCGATCGTCGGGCCGTGATAACCGTTGCACCACGTCACGTACCAGCGATCCTCGAGCCACGTCACTCGCGGATCGTACGCGTGCTCGAATGCGTCCTGGACCTCCTCCACCCGTTCGTCGGTCGGTAGAAAGGAGATCGGCTGCGGGTCGATCAGCCAGTCGATGCCGTTCGTGCTTCGTCCCGCGTGCAGGTTCATCGAGCGCGATGTGTCGTCCACCCGGAAAACCCCGGCGAAGCCGCCCTCGAAGGCCACGACGGCCGAATTGAAGATGCTGTTGGAGCGGGGGAGCAGATCACGTGGGATCACGGGATTGAGGCTGGATCGCCACACGAGTCCAGCCGCGCCCGTCGGGCGATCCTCCCATGGGAAGGCTGGGTCGGTCGCCGACCAACCGGGACTGCCAAGGGGCCGCACCACTGATGTCATCGCACTTCCCAACCCGCGTGCATCGAAAAGCAGTGCCCGGCCCATCTCTTGGTCGGGTCGCGCCGCATTCTAGCAGGTCAACCGTGGTGTCAAGTGAAATTCCAGTATTTCCGAACTGGAATCTACTTGACACCATATCGAGACCCAGCGTAGCGTGGACGACGCTTCCGGGCAGCTTCGCAGCGGATGCCCCGCGCGCGACCGATAGGCCGTGGGGTCGCTTCCGCGGCACGGACGAGGAGGAGGAGTCCTTGGTGCGATCAGCGACGTCATGAGGCTGCGTCGGTGACGAGCTCGTCTCGACAGCCAGGCAAACCCGCGGCGGGCACGCGCCCGTTCCATTCTCGACACGCTTGAAGTCGGAGAACAGCATGGGTAGGCAATTCACGACGATCCTGTCCGTATCCTTGTTCAGCATCCTGGTGGCGGCCTGTTCCGGTTCCACCGCCAGCAGCGCGCCGCCGGCAGTCGCCACGACCGCCGCGACGGCCGCTCCGACGGAGGCCCCGTCGGCGGCACCGAGCGCCGCAACGGTCACCTGCGACTCGTTCACGATCCTCAATCATCGGACCGACCTTGACCAGAGCGGCGACTGGAAGAAGCTCTACGTCGACCCGTTCGCTGCGAAGTACCCCGGGATCAAGGAGATCAAGACAGAAAGCATCACGGACTACCACAACATCGTGAAGACGCGCCTCGCGGGCGGCGACTACGGTGATGTGCTTGTTATCCCGAACGGCGTCAATGCGGCCGACTACGCCACCTACTTCGCGCCGTTGGGGACAGTGGATGACCTGAAGACGAAGTACCGTTTCATCGAGGAGAGCGGGAGCTTCGAGGGCCAGGTCTACGGCATCGCGATCAACGGCAACGCCAACGGCATCCTGTACAACAAGGACGTCTTCACCAAGGCCGGGATCACCGACTGGCCGAAGACGCCGGATGAGTTCCTGGCCGACCTTAAGGCGATCAAGGACAAGGTCCCTGGCGTCGATCCGCTGTACACCAACTACAAGGCCGGCTGGCCCATGTCCCAGTGGCAGCCCTACAGCGTGGTCTCCGTTGCCGACCCGGACTTCAGCGCGAAGATGGCCCACGACGCGTCGCCATGGGATCCTGGCAAGGGCATGTACATCACGGACAAGCTGCTCTATGACGTGGTCAAGGCTGGACTCAACGAGAAGGATCCGACGACCACTGACTGGGAGCCGTCGAAGGACCTGGTCGCGACTGGCAAGATCGGCGTCATGGCGCTCGGGTCATGGGCGATCAGCCAGATGCAGGGCCGCGCCAAGGTCGATGGGACCGACCCGGCGAACATTGGCTACATGCCCTTCCCGGTACAGGTCAACGGCAAGTTCGAATCGACGGTCGGTGGCGACCTTCGGCTCGCGATCAACAAGAACACCAAATGCATGGATGCCGCCAAGGCCTGGGTGAGCTACTTCATCGATGAGTCCGGGTACGCGGCCAATGAGGCTGGCGTCCCGACCCTCGTGACGGGGACGGCCCCCGCGTGGTTCAAGGACTTCCAGGACAAGGGCGTCAACATCTTCGCCGAGAACGCCGCGCCGAAAGGCGAGGAGGGCCTGCGCGACAAGATCGCGAATGACGCGAAGATCGACATCTGGGGCAACGTCTATCGTCAGGCCATCGTCGACGACGCGCGCGGCCAGACGCATGAAGGCATGGACAAGATCTTTGCCGATCTGAACAAGAGCTGGTCGGACGCCAAGACTGCCGACGGCGGTTGACAGGTCGACTTCGGCGATCCCTCGGATCGCCCTACACTCGGTGATCGATTCGCCGGGTCGCAGAGTGGCCTCCTGGCCCACCTGCCGACCCGGCGAACGTCCATCATCGCCACGCTGCGGCGTTCGGGAGCGGGAGGACGAGCGGTTGAACGACCTGTCGCCATCGACTGCCGTCACGGGAGCAGCCACGACTGAGGCCGGTGTCGCGGTCGGACTCGGGCGGGGTCGGCGTCGGCTGCGTGGGCTGACGCCCTACCTCTTCCTATTCGTCCCGGTCGTGCTGCTGCTCGTCTTCACCTACCTCCCGATCGCGAACATGCTGTCGTACAGCCTCGTGAAATGGAACGGTCTCAGTGCGGACCGCAAGTTCGTCGGCATCGACAACTTCGTGCGCGTTTTCACCCAACCCGAGCTCTTCGGGGTCTTCGGCGTCAGCCTGTACTACCTCGTTGGCGCCTTCGTCCAAATGGCGATCGCGCTCTATCTCGCGACGATGCTCAGCTTCCGCATCAGGCTCAAGAACGTGTTCAAGGGGATCATCTTTTTCCCGTACCTCATCAACGGCGTCGCGATCTCGTTCATCTTCCTGTACGTCCTGAAGCCCGATGGGGTCCTCGATAGCCTGCTGGCGACGGTCGGCGTCCACGACACCCCGCTCTGGACCGGTGACCGATCGGTCGTCAACATCTCGCTCGCGAGCGTCTCGATCTGGCGCTATTTGGGACTGAACTTCGTCCTGTTTCTCGGCGCCATCCAGTCGATCTCGTCGGACACACTGGAGGCGGCCGAGATGGACGGCGCGAGCCGATGGAGGGTCTTTCGACACATCATCGTCCCGAGCATCCGGCCCGTCATCGGTCTCAGCTTCATCCTCGCGATCGCCGGATCATTGGCCGCATTCGAGATCCCGTACGTGATGCTCGGAGGCGCGAATGGCAGCGCGACCTTCGTCATCCTGACCATCCAGACGGCATTCACCTACAACCAGGTCGGCCTGGCCTCGGCGATGGCGGTGATCCTGCTGGCCCTGATCCTGTTCATCACCTGGATCCAGCGGCGGGTCGTCCCCGACGAGCAGGCGGAGCTGGTCTGATGGCGATCACGACCCGTCGATCCGACCAGGTCAAGACGGGCTTGACCTATGTCTCGCTGTTCATCGCCTGCCTGATCGCGATGGTGCCCCTCGTCGTGATCGTGATGGCATCGCTCAAGACAGGGACCGAATTCAACTCGGGCAATGTCCTCGATCCGCCGAGAGACTGGTTCTACTTCGACAACTACGTCACCGCGTTCGTCCGCGGCGGGATGCTCCAAGCCTTCATCAATACGACCTTCATCCTGTTCGTATCGGTCACCGGCACCGTGCTGATCGGATCGATGGCGGCCTACGCCATCGATCGCTTCGAATTTCGGGGTCGGAGCTGCATCCTGTTCCTGTTCCTGCTGGCCGCCATCGTGCCAGCCGTGACCGCCCAGGTCGCGACGTTCCAGATCGTGAAGGGCCTTGGCCTCTTCAACACACGCTGGTCGGCGATCGCGCTGTTCATCGGGACGGACATCGTCTCGATCTACATCTTCATCCAGTTCATGCGCGGGATCCCGCGAGAGCTTGACGAGGCCGCGATCGTCGACGGCGCCTCTCGCCTGCGAGTCTATCGGTCGATCATCCTGCCCCTGCTCGTGCCGGCGATCGTCACTGTCGTGATCATCAAGGGCGTCGCCATCTACAACGAGTTCTACATCCCGTTCCTGTACATGCCCTCGCCGGACCTCGGCACAGTGGCGACCTCCCTCTTCCGATTCCAGGGCCCGTACCAGACGAACTGGCAGGTCATCGCCGCCGGGGTCGTCATCACGATCATCCCGACTCTCATCGTCTTCCTCACACTCCAGCGGTGGATCTATCGAGGCTTCGCGCGAGGAGCCGTCAAGTGACCGTGGCCGGGACCGTCCCCCGGTATGGATGCAACCTCCAATGGGCGTTCGTCGGGCGGGGTGCACTCCTCCCCCCTCCCGACGAACGCCTCCTCGACTTTCTCGCGGCCTATGGCTTCGACTTCGTGCGCCTGCCGATGGATTATCGAGTGTGGACCGACGGCAGCCACTACCGCGCGCCGATCGACTCAGTGCTCGCGGCGCTCGATGCGTACGTGGCAGCATGTCGGGACCGGGGCATCCACCTGGCGATCAACCTTCATCGGGCGCCCGGATACTGCATCACGGGTCAGGAGCTCGAGATCCACGACCTGTGGCACGACGACGCCGGCCCGGGCCGGATTCGTGGCCATCTGGGCAGGGACTGGCCGGTCACTTTCGTGACGTGCCCGGTCAGGCCCTCTCGTTCGACCTCGTCAACGAGCCGCCTGCGATCGGCTTGCGAGGTTTCTCACGCGAGGTCCACGAATCCCTCATTCGGCGGACGGTACTGGCGATCCGAGCCGTGGATCCCGACCGGCCGCTGGTCATCGACGGGCTCGACGGCGGCAATCTGGCGATGCCGGAGCTGGCGGATCTGACTGCGCTCGGTGTCGCCCAATCCACTCGTGGGTATGCTCCCTACCCGGTAACCCATTGGGGCGCCGATTGGTGGTTCGGATGGCGCGACGGGGATGCGCCGCGGTGGCCGGGCGTCGTCTACGAGGGACATGCCTGGGATGTGGACTCGATCCGTGAGTTCTACGCGCCGTGGCGGCGCGTCGAGGCGATGGGCGTGCCGATCCACGTCGGGGAGTTCGGCTGCTACGAACAGACCCCGAATGCCGACGCCCTTCGGTGGTTCGGCGACCTGCTCGGGCTGTTCCGCGAGTTCGGTTGGGGATACGCGCTGTGGCAGTTCGAGGGTCCGTTCGGGATCGTCGGGCATCGACGCGCGGGCGCCCGGTTCGAGCCGCGGCGCGGCTACCTCGTCGACGTCGAGCTGCTCGATCTCCTGCTGGCCGGACGGGTTCGGGCTTAGCCGGTGACGACTCGTGGCACCAGATGGCATCCAGCACGCTACTCAGCTGCGATGGTTCGGCTGAAGGATGACGAACTTCATGCCCGGCCGGGAAAGCGATCGGATCGTCGCCATCTCACCGCGCACACTCTCTGCGCGGAACTCGCGATCCATCTTCAGCTGTCGATCGTCGTTCCTGCTTCTGGCGAAGTCCCCATGCGAACAGAGGCCGAGCAGGCCCGATGAGCGAACCTGTCCGTTGGGGCGTCCTCGGTCGCTGGGCACATCACTGAGCGCTTCTTCAGGGGCGCTGGCCTGACAAATCGGGCGGTCATCACGGCCGTGGGCAGTCGCGACCAGTCGCGCGCCGATCGTTACGCGCGCGAGCACGCGATCCAGCATGCCCACGGCACGTATGAGGCTTTGCTTGCAGACCCCGAGATCGAGGCGGTCTACATCGCCCTACCCAATGGCCTCCATCACACCTGGACGATTGCGGCGCTCACGGCGGGCAAGCACGTTCTCTGCGAGAAACCGTACTCGCGCCGCCCGGCCGAGGTGGACGAGGCTTTCGACCTTGCCGACGCCTCCGGGCTGATCTTGTCCGAAGCTTTCATGTGGCGCCATCATCCGCAGGCGCAGCGACTGCTGGAGATCCTGCCGGCAGTCGGCCCCATCGAGACGGTCCGGGCGACGTTCAGCTTCATCCTCGACGATGCGAACGACATCCGCCTGCAGGCTGGCCTCGACGGTGGAAGCCTCATGGACCTGGGCTGCTACTGCATCAGTGGCGCCAGGCTGGTGGCTGGCGAGGAGCCATCGGCCGCGATAGGATCCAGCACCCTCGGCGGTGCTGGCGTCGACATCACGTTCAGCGGCATCCTGCGATTCCCGAGCGGCCTCAGTGTCGAGATCGGATCGAGCTTTGTGACCGAGGGACGGGTCTTGGAGGTTGTTGGCCGCGACGGGTCAGTGCGACTCCTCGACCCCTGGAACGCCTCACCGGCGGTGATCGTTCACGACGGAGTGCGAACGACTCTCGACCACGTAGACTCCTATCGCTTGGAGATCGACGACATCAGCTCGGCCATTCGCGACCGGTCGCAGCCACTCCTCGCTCGCGCCGATGCGCTCGGGCAGGCGCGGGCGATCGACGCCCTTTACCGCTCGGCGGCCGCGGGCATCTCCGTCCACCTTTGACGAAGACTGTTGAGCGTCACGCTCGTGCCACGCATGGATCGCCGGTCGCTTCGGCTGGCGCGGCTGCGCTAGAATTCGGACTCTCCCGGGCGGGAGTAACTCAGTTGGCAGAGTGTCAGCTTCCCAAGCTGAATGTCGCGGGTTCGAACCCCGTCTCCCGCTCCACTCCCTCCTCGTGAACGTCCCTCACGGCCGCCCGTGACCGGGTGGGCGGCGGTTATCCTGCCTTGGTGGGAACGCCCCAGACAGGGATCTTCGCGCTCGGGACGATGTCCCACGCCTACCTCGAGCTCGACCTTCGGTCAGGCGCCGACCCGGCGGAGCTCGTCCGTCTCGTGGCGAGCCTGCGCGAGCCACGGACCACGATCGGTGGCGTCAACATCGTCGCCGGGTTCCGCCCCGAGCTCTGGGGAGCCGTCGCACCCGGCCGGAGCCCGATCGGGCTCGAGGGCTTCAATGCGTCGATGGTCGGGCCGGGCGGGCACACCCTCCCTGCGACGCAGCACGACATCGTCGTCTGGCTGGCCGGCGCGGCGTATGACGTCGTCTTCGACGTGTCGCACGGCGTCGGATCGGCACTCGGGTCGCACGCGACCATCGCGAACGAGATCGTCGGCTGGCCGTATCACCGGGACCTCGACCTGACCGGCTTCATCGACGGCACCGAGAACCCAACGCTCGTCGAGGCGGTCACGGCCGCCGTCGTCGAGCCTGGAACGCCCGGCGATTCGGGGAGCGTCCTCCTCCTCCAGCTGTGGGAGCACGAGCACCAACGGTGGGAATCGCTCTCCGTGACCGAGCAGGAAGAGGTGATCGGCCGGACAAAGCCCGCCAGCGTCGAGCTCGATCCACGACCCGAGACATCGCACGTGGCGCGCACGGATCAGGACGATTTCGGGAAGATCTTCCGGCGCAACATCGGCTACGGGACGGCGACCCGCCACGGGACGATCTTCGTCGGATTCAGTCGAGATCGGGCGCGGCTCGACGCGATGCTCGCCAGCATGATCGGGCTCGATGGCGGCCCGCACGACCGCCTGACCGACTTCACCCACGCCGTCTCGGGCGCCTATTACTTCGTCCCGGCGGCCGAGGACCTCGCGGCGTTCGCGGTCGAGGCGGAGACCTAAGGGCTCTCGGCGCCCCGCGACGTCGGCTTGGGATCAGGATCCGGCTATTCGGTCGTCCGGCGCTTGTCGGCTCGGTCGAGCGCTTCCCGATAGCGGTCGTGGGCCTCGGCCTCCTCGACGTCGGCCAGGGCGAGATCGCTCTCGGCATCGGCGCTGTGGTCGCGCGTCGACTGCACGACGAGCCTCGCGGCCGTGGCCGTCTTGGCGGCCGACGCCTCCGCCAGGTTCGCCGCGTCGAGAGCGGACTTGGCGGCGACTGCGGTGGCGTTGGCTGCATCGACCGCGTCCTGGGCGGCCTCGGCGGCGACCTGGGCCGCCAGCCGGCCTCGGCGCGCGACGGCCGCGGTCTGCTCGGCCTGGCGCCATTCGGCGAGCGCTTCGGCGGTCGTCGGATCACCCTTCGGTTTCGGATCGCTCATCTTCGACTCGCCCTCGTGCGGATCGCTGTTGGCCGATTCTCTCCCCCGGCTGGTCCGATGACCCTGCGTAGTATGTCGCGCGCGCCGACTCGCTGGCGATCTCGCCCGAGATTCAGGATGCCGCCGCAGTCGATGGCGGGGTGGCCGCGTCGTCGTCCTTGGTGATCGGGTCGGAGACGGCCTTCTCACGCCGTGCCAGGACGATGAACGGGAGCGACAGGGCGGAGATGCCCGCCGCGACCAGGTACGAGGCTCCGTATCCGTTGACGTCCGCCACGCGCCCGAGCACAGGCTGGGTGATGACGCCACCAGCCGAGCCCATCAGGTTGTCGAACGACAGAACGGTGGCCCGCTGCTCCGAGGGGATGACCCCGTTGAGGAACGCCTGTCGCAGCGGCGACTCGATGGCGAAGATCAGCGACCAGGCGAGGATGAGCAGCAGGGCGAACAGGAACTGGTTTGTCAGCCCGACCAGGGCAAGCAGGATCACGGTCGCGATGCCGGCCAGGAACAGGGCATCGGTCCGTCGCTTGAAGAGAAGACGGGCCCTGGTCTGGATCAGGCCGCCGAAGATCTGCGCTCCGGCGATCGCCGCAGCGGCCAGCCCCGCCACGCCGTACGCGGTCGGATCGCCGTAGAGCTGGAGCAGGTACGGCTGGAAGGCGTAGAACGCATAGATCCCGACGCCGAACGTGAACGGTGCCGCGAGCATCAACCAGCGCACGGGCGGATTGCGCAGCCCGCCATCGATCGAGCCGCGGAGGACCGTGGTCACCTCGGCCCGGACGCTCTCGCCGTGTGCGGGTTTGAACCCGATGTCGTGCATGAACCGCCACGCGATCAGGAATGTCAGCCCGAGCATCGCGGCCCTGATCAGGTACGGGACGCCGATGTTGGTCGCCTGGGCGATGACGCCGCCCAGCACGGAACCGGTCAGCATCGCGACGCCGCTGACGACCTGGGCACGGGCGAAGACCGATTCGAGGGTGCCGCGAAAGCCCGTCGCGCTGAGCGCATCGACCAGCCACGCCTCCGTGGCGCCCGAGAAGAACGTGAACCCGAGCCCGAGCAGGATCGACGCGGCCGCCCAACCGAGGAGACCGGCCCGGACTTGCCACATCACCAGATAGAGGAGCGTGCCCACCAGCAGCGTCCCGGCTCCGAGCAGGAACGAGAACTGCCGGCCTCGCGTGTCGGCGACTACGCCGGTCGGGATCTCGAACAGGACCTGACCGACCGTGAAGAACGCGTTGACCGTGAAGGCCTGGGTGTTGTCGAGCCCGGCGTCGAGCAGGAACAGCGTGTTGATGCCCCAGATGAACGACGCCGACAGGGTCGTGAACAGGGTCAGGGTGAGATAGGTGCGCTGGACCGTCTGGGCCGTATCGGTCATGTGTGACGGAGTCTACCGGCAGGTCCGACGCATACGAGGAGCCCCGGGCGATTCGGGCCCGGGGCTCTTGTGCCGATGCGAGCTGGGCGGAACGTGGCCGGGCCGGGGTATCGTGGCCCGGATGAGTCCGATCGACGATCGCGTCCGCGCGTTCCGCGCCCTCCACGACACCGGCTGCTTCGTGATGCCGAACCCATGGGACGTCGGGAGCGCGCGCTACCTTGCGGGTCTCGGCTTCTCGGCGCTCGCCACGACGAGCTCGGGCTTCGCCTGGAGTCTCGGGCGGTCCGACAACGCGGTCACCCTCGACGAGGCGCTCGGCCACATGACGTCGATCGCCGCGAGCGTCGAGCTGCCGATCAACGCCGACTTCGAAGGCGGATTTGCGATCGAGCCCGAGGCCGTCGCGGCCAACGTCGCCAGAGCGATGTCGACCGGGATCGCCGGCATCTCGATCGAGGACTCGACCGGCAACGCCGACGATCCACTGTTCGAGTTCGCGCTGGCGGTCGAACGCGTCCGGGCGGCACGCCAGGCGATCGATGCCAGCGGAAGCGGCGTCCTGCTGACCGGTCGATCGGAGGGGTTCATCGTGGGACGCCCCGACCTGGCCGAGACGATCCGGCGGCTCACCGCGTACGCCGAGGCCGGCGCGGACTGCCTCTACGCGCCGGGTCTCCCATCGATGGCCGACATCACCGCCGTCGTCGGCGCCGTCGACCCGAAACCCGTCAACGTGCTGGTCGGGAGTGATGCCCGGACCGTCGCCGAGCTCGCCGACGCGGGCGTCCGGCGGATCAGCGTCGGTGGTGCGCTTGCGCGGGCCGCGTGGGGCGGTTTCATCCGCGCCGCCACCGAGATCGCCGAGCATGGGACGTTCAAGGGGCTGGCCGATGCGGTCCCCTTCGCGGAGATCGACGGCGCATTCCGCCCCGACTGAGAAGAGCGGCCCTACCAGCGGTTTCGCACGTAGTCTGTCGCGGGAAACCCTCGGCTCACCCCACCCGTGCGTCGTGACCGGCCCAGAACGGCTCGCGCAGCTCGGCCTTGAGGATCTTGCCCGTCCCGCCCTTCGGCAGGGCGTCGCGGAAATGGATCTCCCTGGGGACCTTGTGCGCGGCCAGGTGGTCGCGGCAGTACGCGCGGAGCTCGTTGGCCGTGACCTCGGCGTCGGGCTTGCGGACGACGATGGCGATCGGCACCTCGCCCCGCTTGGCATCCGGCGCGGCGACGACGGCGCACTCGAGGACGGCCGGGTGCGCACCGAGCGCGACCTCGATCTCGACCGACGAGATGTTCTCGCCGGCGCTGATGATGATGTCCTTCGAGCGGTCCTTGATCAGGATGTAGCCCGCGTCGTCGATGGTCGCCATGTCGCCGGTGTGCAGCCAGCCGTCGCGGATCGTCTCCGCGGTCGCCTCGGGATCGAGGTAGTAGCCGTCCATCACGGTGTTGCCGCGGACCACGATCTCGCCGATCTGCTCGCCATCGGGCCGGACGTCGGCTCCCTCGCCGTCGACGACCCGGATCCGGACCCCGGGGATGGCCCAGCCGGTCATCGACTGGCGCTCCTGCCGACGCTCGGCGGGTTCGCTGTCGGTCAGCACGCGGCGCGGCTGGGCGAGCGTGATGATCGGCGACGTCTCGGTCAGGCCGTAGCCGACGATCGCCTGCGCCCCGATCTCGGACTCGAGCGCGCGGATCAGCTCCGGCGATGACGGCGACCCGCCGACGATCAGCTGGCGCAGGCTCGACAGGTCGAACCGTGCTCGCTCGCGGCTGTTGAGGACCGCGTTGAAGATCGTCGGGACCGCGAGCAGCCGGGTGACCCGATGCCGCTCGACGAGGCTCATCAGCGCCGTCGGGTCGAACTTGCGGAGCATCACGTGGCGGCCGCCGACCATCGTCAGGAAGTGCGGCGTCCCCCAGCCGTTGACGTGGAAGAGCGGCACGACGTGGAGGACGACGTCGTCCTCGGTGAACGCCGAGCCCGATCTGCGCGGCGAGGCCGTGCAGGTAGAGCTCGCGATGGGTCATCGCCACGCCCTTTGGCAGGCCGGTCGTCCCGCTCGTGTAGAAGAGCTCGGCGAGGGCGTTCTCGTCGATCTCGGGCTGGCGCGGCTCGGCCGAAGCCGAGGCGAGGAGCGCCTCGTACTCGTGGTCGGCGATCTCGCCGCGGCACCATCCTCGCCGTCGAGGAGGACGAAGGTCGGCCGGTTCGCCAGGCGCGGCGCGATCGCCTCGATCAGCGGCGTGAAGTCGCGGTGGAAGAAGACCACCTTCGACGCCGCGTGGCCGAGGATGTATTCGATCTCGTGCGGCGCGAGCCGGATGTTGATCGGGTTGAGGACGGCGCCGGCCTCGATGACGCCGTAGTACGCCTCGAGCAGGTGATGGGTGTTGAAGGTGATGAACGACACCCGGTCGCCGGGCTCGACGCCGAGCTCGACGAGCGCATTCGCGAGCCGGTGCGTCCGGATCCCGAAGGAGCGGTAGGTGTACTGCTCGTCGCCATCGATGACGCCGACCTTGTCACCGAAGAACGTCTCCGCGCGGTCGCGGAACTCGAGGACGGAGAGCGGGACGAACACGCGGCCACGATAGCGCGGCCGACGACGGGTCGCTGACCGCCGGATGCGCCATCATCGGACGATGGTCGTGAGGCGAGGGACGTGACCGACGGACGTGGCCGGCGGCTCGGACGTGGTCGTCGTCGGTGGCGGCATCGTCGGGACCGCAGCGGCGGCCTTCCTTGCGGCGGCCGGCGCGACGGTCACCCTCGTCGAGGGCGAGGGTCTCGCGTCCGGGGCCTCGGGCGCGAACTCGGGCGTCGTCCAGCACCCGTTCGATCCTGTCCTCGCGGGTCTCTACCGCGAGACGGTCGAGCTGTACCGCGAGCTGTCGGCGGCCGATCTCGGCTTCCGACTCCCCGACGAACCTGCCGGGCTCCTCTACCTCTCGGCCGACGAAGCCGCCGGTCCGCGAGGTCGATCGCTCGCTGGCCGGGGCATTCCCGGAGCTCGACCGGTCGGTCGTCACCGGCGTCGCGCTCGAGCGGCTGGAGCCGGCCGTCGCAGCCGGGCTGTGGGCGTGCCGGGTCGGGATCGGCTTCCCGGTCTTTCCGGGCGCCTCGACCTACGCCTACGCGACGCTCGCCGAACGGCGGGGCGCCACCGTCCGGCTCGGACGGACCGCCTCGCTGGACGTCCGCGGCGACGAGGTCGTCGGCGTCATCGTGGATGGACGGCGGCTCGCCTGCGACGCAGTCCTCGTCGCGGCCGGACCGTGGTCGCCAGGGCTCGTCGATCCGGGCGGCCGCTGGACGCCGATCCGCCATCGGTGGGGCGTCGTCGTCGAAACGGAGCTCGCCGCGGGACCGTCGCACGTCCTCGAGGAGGCCGAGATCGGGGCAGCGATCGGCGTGCTGGATCCGGTCGCCCCGACCGACGAGAGGCTGGCACCGACGATCCTCGAGCCTGCCGACGCGGAGGCGGAGCTCGTGGATTTCAGCTTCGTCCCGCTCCCCGGGGTCGCGTCGGTCGGTTCGACGTTCCTCGCCCGCCGGCCGGACCCGGCCGCGTGGATCGAGCCGATCCTCCGCAACGCCTCGGCTTCGTCCCGGGGATCGCAGACGCGCCGATCCGCGGGACCCGTGCCTGCGCGCGACCGCAGAGCGCGGACGGCAGGCCGCTCATCGGGCAGGTGCCCGGACGTCGTCGGTTGTTCATCTGTGCGGGGCACGGCGCCTGGGGCATCTCGACCGGGCCGGCATCGGCGCGCCTCGTCGTCGACCAGATGCTGGGGCGCGAGCCGGTCATCCCCGCTGCGCTGGATCCGGCCCGTTTCGGGGAGATCGGCTAGGGGCCGGCCTGCCCATCCACGGGACGACGCCGACGGTCAGCTCGCGCCCCGCGCGCCGGTCAGCCTGGGCTCGAAGCGACGGATCTCCTGGGTCGTCCGGATGAGCGCCCGGAGCGACTCGAGGTCGCCCTCGAGGAGACCGCGGGCACGGGCCTGGACCAGGACGTTGCCGAGCGCCGTCGCCTCGACCGGGCCGGCCAGCACCGGGAGCTCGCAGGCGTCGGCCGTCAGCTGGCAGAGCAGCGCGTTCCGGGCGCCGCCACCGACCAGGTGGACGACCCGGACCTCCCGGCCCGACAGGCGGACCGCGTCACCGACGGCTCGTCCGTACGCGGCGGCGAGGCTGTCGAGGATGGCGCGGACGAACCCGACCGAGGTGGTCGGCACGGGCTGGTCGAGCCGCCGGCAGGCCGCCGCGATCCGAGCGGGCATGTCACCCGGGGGCAGGAAGACGGGCTCGTCCGGGTCGAACACGGGGCCACCGGGGCTGAGGGCCGCGGCGGCGGCGAGCAGGCTCGGGAGGTCCTCCGGGTGGCCCTCCCGTTCCCAGGTGCGCAGCGATTCCTGGAGCAGCCACAGCCCCATCACGTTGCGCAGATAGCGGATCCGGCCGTCGACGCCACCTTCGTTGGTGAAGTTCGCCAGGCGGCTTTCCTCGGTCAGGACCGGGTGTTCGAGCTCGACCCCCACGAGCGACCACGTCCCGCACGCGATGTAGGCGAAGGCGTCATCGCCGGCCGGCACGCCGACGACGGCCGATGCCGTGTCGTGCGACCCGACGAGAGTCAGGACGGTCTCACTCGATGTCCCCGTCTCGCGGCGAACGTCGTCACGCAGCCCACCGAGCACGTCGCCCGGGGCCCCGAGCGGCGCGAACGACCGGGCCGGAAGCTCGAGCGACTCGATCAGATCGCGGTCCCAGGTGCGTCGACCGACATCGAGGAGACCGGTCGTCGACGCGTTCGTGACCTCGGACATGCGGACGCCGGACAGCCAATAGCCGATGAGGTCCGGGATCTGCAGGATGGTCCGCGACGCCTCGAGCGCTGCCGACCCCCTCGCGGACGCCAGCTGATAGATCGTGTTGAACGGGAGGAACTGGACGCCGGTGCGCGCGTACAGCTCGGCCGGTGGGACGATCTCGTGGACGGCGTCGATGACGGCGGCGCTCCGCTCGTCGCGGTAGTGGTAGGGCTCGCCCAGCAGGCTTCCCGAGTCGTCGAGCAGCCCGTAGTCGACGCCCCACGAGTCGACCCCGACGCTGATCAGGCCGTCGGGCGTCCGGGCCGCCTCACGCAGCCCGACCAGCACCTCGCGAAAGAGGCGGAGGATGTCCCAGTGGAGGCCATCGGGGAGCCGCACGGGCTCGTTCGGGAAGCGATGGATCTCGCGCAGGTCCAGGACCCCGGCACCGACCCGGGCGACCATCACCCGCCCGCTCGACGCGCCGAGATCGACGGCCGCGACGAGCCCGGCGGTCACCGGAGGAAGGCCGCCGCGACACCCGCGTCGACCGGGATATGGAGCCCGGTGGTCTGGTTGAGGTCGCCGCCCGTCAGTGCGAAGACGGCGGCGGCCACGTGCTCCGGCAGGACCTCGCGCTTGAGCAGGGTCCGCTGCGCGTAGAACTCGCCGAGCTTGTCCTCGGGGATGCCGTAGGTGCGGGCGCGATCGGCCCCCCAGCCCTTGGCGAAGATCCCGGAGCCACGGACCACGCCGTCCGGGTTCACGCCGTTGACCCGGATCGCGAAGGCGCCGAGCTCGGCCGCGAGGAGGCGGACCTGGTGCGCCTGGTCGGCCTTCGCGGCTCCATAGGCGATGTTGTTCGGCCCGGCGAAGAACGCGTTCTTGCTGACGATGTAGATGAGGTCGCCGCCCATCGCCTGCTCGATCATGATCCGTGCCGCCTCGCGCGAGACGAGGAACGAGCCGCGGGCCATGACATCGTGCTGCAGGTCCCAGTCTCGGATCGTCGTCTCGAGCAGGGGCTTGGAGATCGACAGGCCGGCGTTGTTGACCACGAGGTCGACGCCGCCGAAGGCCAGGACCGCGGCCCGGAACGCGCTGGCGACCTGGTCCTCGTCGGTGACGTCGGCCACGACGCTGATCGCGGTGTCCGTCCCGCCGAGCTCTCGCGCGACCGTCTCGGCACTGGCGGCATCGATGTCGGCCACGACGACGCACGCTCCTTCGGCCGCGAGCCGGTGGGCGATGGCCTTGCCGATCCCCGATCCTGCGCCGGTGACGAAGGCCACCCGCGTCGCGAGCGGTTTCGGCTTCGGGAGACGCTGGAGCTTGGCCTCCTCGAGAGCCCAGTATTCGATCCGGAACTTCTCCGATTCCGCGATCGGCGCGTAGGTCGACAGCGCCTCGGCGCCGCGCATCACGTTGATGGCGTTGACGTAGAACTCGCCGGCGACCCGCGCGGTCTGCTTGTTCGCGCCGAACGAGAACATGCCGATCCCCGGGACGAGGACGATGGCCGGATCCGCCCCGCGCATCGGCGGGCTGTCCAGCGTCGCATGGCGCTCGTAGTACGCCCGGTATGCCTCGCGGTACTCCTCGTGGAGGACCCGCAGTCGATCGGTCACCTCGTCGAGCCCGGCGGTCGGGGGCAGGTCCAGCACCATCGGCCGGACCTTGGTCCGCAGGAAGTGGTCCGGGCAGGAGGTGCCGAGCGCGGCCAGCCGCGGATGCTCGGCGCGGGTCACGAAATCCAGCACCGCATCGCTGTCGTCGTAGTGGCCGACCTGCGGGTGGTCGGTCGAGGCGAGGCCGCGGATCAGCGGCAGGAGAGCCGCCGCGCGCTCATGTCGGTCCGCCTCCGGGAGCGGCTCGAACCCGGGGATCCGTTCGCCGAAGGGTTCAGACCGGCCGTGCTCCACGATGAACCGCTCGGCGGTGCGGATGATGTCGAGCGAGTGCTGCTCGCATTCCTCCGACGTCTCGCCCCAGGCAGTGATCCCGTGGCCGCCCAGGATCACCCCGATCGCCTCGGGGTGCGTGCGACGGATCTCGGCGATGTCGAGCCCGAGCTGGAAACCGGGACGCCGCCAGTCCACCCACGCCACGCGATCGCCGAAACACCGGCTGGTCAAGGCCTCGCCGTCGGCAGCGGTCGCGAGGGCGATCCCCGAATTGGCGTGGAGATGGTCGACATGGAGCGCATCCACCAGGCCATGCATCGCCGTGTCGATCGACGGCGCGGCGCCGCCGCGACCATGCAGGCAGTAGTCGAAGGCGGCGACCATCTCGTCCTCCCGATCGACGCCCGGATAGACGTCGACGAGCGAGCGGAGGCGGTCGAGACGCAGGACGGCGAGACCGGCCTCGGTCAGGGTGCCCAGGTCGCCGCCAGACCCCTTGACCCACAGGAGCTCGACCGGCGCCCCCGTGACCGGGTCGATCGCGAAGCCCTTCGCCGACGTGTTGCCGCCGGCGTAGTTCGTGTTCCGCGGGTCGGATCCGAGCCGGTTCGACCGCTCGATGAGCGCGACGACCGGGGACCCGGTGCCAGGCGTGACGGTGTCCGAGGTCATGCGCCCCAGCCGGCCTGCTGGCCGCCGACCCGATCTGCAACGATCGCCGCTGCGTAGCCCGACCGCCCGTACGCGGCCACGGGATCGGGATCGAGACCAAGACCGACCCGGACCTCGGCCAGGATCGGGCGGACATCGGTGTCGTAGGCGTCCATCAGGACCGCGTTGGCCCCGAGCACGTCCCCTCGGGCCTGGGCCGAAGCAAGCGCCTCCGCGTCCACAAGCAACGCCTTCGCGGTCGCCTCCTGGACGTTCATGACGGAGCGGATCTGGGCCGGGATCTTCGGCTCGATGTTGTGGCACTGGTCGAGCATGAACGCGATCCCGGAGCTGGCCGCGAGGGCGCCTCCCTGGACGACCTCGTGCATGATCCGGAACAACTGGAACGGGTCCGCCGCTCCGACCATCAGGTCGTCGTCAGCGTAGAACCGGGAGTTGAAATCGAACCCGCCGAGGCGGCCGGCGCGCAGCAGGGACGCCACGATGAACTCGATGTTGGTACCCGGTGCGTGGTGCCCGGTATCCACGACGACCATAGCCTTCGGGCCTGCTGCCAGGCACTGGAGGTAGGCGGTGCCCCAGTCGGGGACGTCCATCGTGTAGAACGAGGGCTCGAAGAACTTGTATTCGAGCACCATCCGCTGGTCCGGACCGAGCCGCGCGTGGACGGCAGCAAGCGCTTCGGCAAGGCGGTCCTGGCGGGAACGGATGTCGTCCTGGCCCGGGTAGTTGGTCCCGTCCGAGAACCACAGCTTCAGGTCGCGCGAGCCGGTCGCGTCCATGATGTCGACGCAGGCCAGCAGGTGGTCGAGCGCCTTGCGGCGGACCCGCGCATCCGGGTTGCAGACGCTCCCGAGCATGTAGTCGTCGTCCTGGAAGACGTTCGAGTTGATCGTGCCCAGGCCGACGCCGAGCTCCGCTGCGTGACGGCCCAGAGCTGCGTAGTCGTCGACCTTGTCCCACGGGATATGGAGCGCGACCGTCGGTGCGACGCCCGTGTACCGATGGACCTGGGCCGCGTCAGCGATCTTCTCGTACGGATCGCGTGGCACGCCCTTCTGGGCGAAGACCTTGAATTGCGTTCCCGAGTTGCCGAACGCCCACGAAGGCAGCTCGATGCGCTGGGACCGCAGTGCCGCGACGACGGCTTGATCAATAGTCACGTCTGCCCTCCGTCGCCCCGTGGGCTGGTCCGTCCATCCGTCTCGCCGGCTCGATCGTACGCGTCGGCCACGGTCCCGTTCGACCCGGTCGGCGACGACGCGCTCGGGCACCGGAGGAGGTGGCGCCCGAGCCGTCGCCGACGGGGTCAGGTGGCCTCGGCGAGAACCTGGCGAACCGCCGCGGAGGACGGTCGGACAGGCTCGTCGTGGCCATATCGCTAAGCCTGCCACAAGTTTCGATTGGTTTCAATTACCTTCTTGACATTGCGTTCCGGTCAAGATTAGGCTGCCGTGACAATCAATCGAAACCCCCACGTCGGACCCTTCGCGGTCTTACAGGAGTGGCGTGACCGATCCTGCAGGCGCCTTCCTCGGCGACGTCTTCGCCCGCGAACGCCAGGAGCACATCGTGCGGATCGTGGAGGAGCACGGCCGGGCGCGGGTGAGCGAGCTCGCCGCCCAGTTCGGTGTCTCCGCGGTGACGATCCGCAAGGATCTGTTCGTCCTCGAAACCGGGCAGCGGCTGGTTCGGACACACGGCGGGGCGATCGCCAACGACAGGACCCGGGCTGAGCTTTCGTTCGAGATCCGCGAGCGTCTCCAGTCGGACGAGAAGGAGCGGATCGGCGCCGCGGGTGCGGCCCTCGTCCAGGACGGGGAGAGCATCGTCATGGACGCGAGCACCACGGCGCTGGCCATCGCCCGACATCTCAAGTCGCGCCAGGACTGGAGCCAGGTGACGGTCATCACCAACGGCCTCCGGATCGCCTCGGAGCTCGCCGGTCAGCCCGGGATCACCGTGTTGATGCTCGGCGGACGCGTTCGCTGGGAAGCGCTGTCGGTCGTCGGACAGCTCGGCGACGGGCTGTTCAGCCGGATCAACGTCCAGAAGGCGTTCGTCGGGGCGGCCGGCTTCACGCTCGAATCCGGGCTGGCCGATGCGACCGAGGAAGAGGCCTTGATGAAGCGCGCCATGGTCAATGCCGCGCGCGAGGTCATCGGCATCATCGACCACACGAAATGGGGGCGGACCGCATTCGCGACCTTCTGCCCGACCGACAAGATCACGGTCATGCTCACCGACGATCACGCGCCGGACCCGCTCGTCCGGGCCCTTGCCTTTCGCGGCGTCGACGTCCGCATGGTCGGATCCGATGGCTCCGTGACGGCCGGTGGAGCGGACGCCTCCCTCGAACGGGGCGTCACCCGGTGACCGTCGCCGAGGCGCAGGGCGCGCCGACATCGGACGTCACGCCGGCGCGTGCCGAGCTGCGTGGGATCTCCAAGAGATTTGCCGCGACGCAGGCCCTCGACGACGTTTCCCTCGACCTCCGGCCTGGAGAGGTCCACGCCCTCGTCGGCGAGAACGGGGCCGGCAAGAGCACCCTGGTCAAGATCCTGGCCGGGGTCCACCAACCCGACAGCGGCACGATCCGCCTCGACGGCGTGCCGACGACGATCGGCTCACCGGCCCAGGCCCGCAGCCTGGGACTCGCCGTCGTCCACCAGGAGCCGCGCCTCTTCCCGGACCTGACCGTCGCCGAGAACGTCTTCATCGGGCACGCGCCGTCGCACCGATTCGGGACCATCGACTGGGGCGCCATGCGGAAGGCCGCGAATGCCCTGTTCACCGAGCTCGGGGTCCAGATCGACAGCGGCGCCCAGGTCAGCGGCATGTCGATGGCCGACCAGCAGTTGATCGAGATCGCCAAGGCACTGTCGGTCGAGGCGCGCATCCTGATCCTCGACGAGCCGACCGCGTCGCTGTCGGCCCACGAAGTCGAGCGGCTGTTCGCGATCGTGCGCCAGCTGCGACAACGCGGCGTCTCGGTGCTGTTCGTCAGCCACCGCCTCGACGAGGTCTTCGAGCTGTGTGATCGGGCGACGGTCTTCCGCGACGGCCGCCTCGTCATCACGACCACGACCCAGGAGCTGACCACCGCCGACCTCGTCCGGCACATGGTGGGGCGGACGGTCTCGCTGTTCCCGAAGGTCGAGACGCCGATCGGGGACGTCCTTCTCGAGGTCGACGGGCTGTCGATGGTCGGGGCGTTCCGCGATATCACGTTCACCGTCCGGTCCGGCGAGATCGTCGGGTTCGCTGGCCTGGTCGGGGCGGGCCGGACCGAGGTGGCCCGGGTGCTGTTCGGGATCGACCGCCGCGACGGTGGGACCGTCAGGCTCGGCGGCGAGGCTGTCGACTTCCCGAACCCGTCCTCCGCGATGCACGCCGGGATCGCCTATCTCCCTGAGGACCGTCACCAGGAAGGCCTGGTGCTGGACTTCTCGATCGCCCAGAACGTCACGCTGCCGATCCTGCCGCGGCTCTTTCCGCGACTGTTGGTCAACGCGGCGACCGAGCGCGCGGTCGCCCGGGAGCAGACCGCGCAGTTCAACGTTCGGATGACCGGGGTCGACCAGATGGTCGGGGCGCTGTCGGGCGGCAACCAGCAGAAGGTCGTCCTGGCGAAGTGGCTCGCGTCGGAGCCGAAGCTTCTGATCCTCGACGAACCGACGCGCGGGATCGACATCGGCGCAAAGGTCGAGGTCCATCGGATCATCTCCGAGCTTGCGGCCTCGGGTCTCGGCATCATCCTCATCTCGAGCGACCTGCCCGAGGTCATCGCGATGTCGGACCGGATCGTCGTCATCCACGAGGGCCGGATCACGGCCGAGATCCCCAGGGCGGACGTGACCCAGGAACGCGTCATGTTCGCCGCCACCGGGAACCTGGCCAGCGATCCCGTCAGCCCCGGCACCGACCCCGAGCGCGCCGCCGATGGCTGATCAGCTCGCGGTCCCCACGCCGGCCGCACGCCGAACCGGCGCGAACCTGGTCTCGGTGATCGCCCGTCAGCGTGAGCTCAGCCTGGTCGCGATCATGCTCGTCCTCGGTGCGCTGGTGGCGATCGCGGCCCCGCAGTTCCTGACGGCGTTCAACCTCACCAACGTCGCGGTCCTCGCGTCGATCACGGCCGTCGCCGCCGTCGGCGAAGCGACGGTGATCATCACCCGCAACGTCGACCTGTCGGTCGAGGCGATGATGGGTCTGGTGGCCTACTGCGTCGCCGTCATCCTCGAGATGCACGTCCTCAACGGCCCGGGGGCGATCGCTTTCGGGATCGGGCTCGGGCTCGTCCTCGGGATGGTCAACGGGGTCATCGTCACGCTCCTCCGGGTCCCGGCGATCGTCGCCACGCTCGGGACCCTGAGCATCTTCCGCGGCATCGACTACCTGGTCGCCGGCAGCCACCAGGTCCCGCTGGCCGGGCTGCCGTCGGATTTCACGGACCCTGCCCGCGACAACATCCTCGGGATCCCGGTCTTCGTCGTCGTCGTCCTGATCGTGGTGGTCATCGGGACCGTGCTCCTTCGATCGACGCCGTTCGGGCGCCAGATCTACGCGGTCGGCAGCAACCCGGAGGCGGCCGCGATCCTGGGCATCCCGTCGCGCCTCGTCGTCTTCACCGGCTTCGCCATCTGCGGCCTGATGGCGGGCGTCGCCGGCGTCATGTGGGTGATCGAGTTCGGGACGATCAATGGGACGTCCGCGAGCGGCGTCTCGCTCGCGGTCATCGCCGCGTGCGTCGTCGGCGGCGTGGCCATCTTCGGTGGCTCAGGCTCGGTCGCCGGCGCCGCGCTCGGGGCGCTCTTTCTCGGCTTCGTCGCGAATGCCCTCATCCTGGTCGGGCTCTCGCAATTCTGGCTCCAGGCGATCTACGGGCTGGTCATCCTCATCGCCGTCAGCGCCGACGCGGTCCTCGTCCGACGGCTCCAGCAGATCACCGCGGAGCGACGCTCGCGATGACCGGGAATTCGGCCGCCATGACCGACCCGCAACGTTGGACGCGCCTGCTGGCGCGCTGGGAGGTCCTGCTCGCGATCGCCCTCCTGGTCCTGATCGTCATCGGCAACGCCGTCTCGCCCTTCTTCCTGACCGCCGGGAACTTCTCGAATCTCCTCTCGGCCCTGATGGAAGTCGCGATCATGGCCCTGCCGATGACCCTGGTGATCATCGCCGGCGAGATCGATCTCTCGGTCGAATCGATGGCCGGGCTCGCGAGTGCGCTGCTTGGCTTCCTGTGGGCGGCGAATGTGCCGCTGGAGATCGCCATCCCGGCCGTCCTGTTCGTCGGCGTCCTGGGCGGGCTGCTCAACGGCCTGTTCGTGGCTCGCGGCGGCCTGCCGTCCCTGGTGGTGACACTCGGCACGCTCGCACTCTTCCGCGGCATGGCCCTCATCGTTCTCGGGCCGCGCGGCGTCAGCAACTTTCCACCCGGCTTCACCGAGCTGGGCTTCGGCCACGTGCCGGGGACGCTGATCCCCTGGCCGTTCGTCATCTTCCTCGGCCTGGCCCTGCTGCTGGGCATCGTCCTTCATCGGACGTGGATCGGCCGGCAGGTCTATGCGATCGGCAAGAACAGCGGAGCAGCCCGGTATTCGGGCGTCCGTGTCACCCGGGTCCGGATCGGCATCTTCGTCCTGTCCGGGCTCGTCGCAGCGCTGGCCGGGATCATCCTCACGTCTCGCCTGTCGACCGCGCGGGCCGATGCCGGCCAGGGGATGACCCTCACGGTCGTCACCGTGGTCCTGCTCGGCGGCGTGAACATCTTCGGAGGGTCGGGCACGATCCCGGGCGTCGTCCTGGCGGTCCTCGTGCTCGCTGTGATGCAGAACGTCCTCCGACTCGCAAGCGTGACCGTCGAGGTCCAGAGCATCGCCCTCGGGCTGCTCCTGATCCTCTCGGTGGTCATCCCCACCTTTGCTCACCAGGCCAAGTCGGCCTTCGATCGGGTCCGCGGGGAACGACCCCCACCGGCCGACTCGGTCCCCCAGGGTGAGAGCGCCGTGTCATAGGCAACCAAGAGGAGGAATCAGCCTTGAAGCTCATGTCCATCGGGCGATCGCTTGCGCTCGTCAGTGTCGCCGCACTCGTGTTCGCGGCATGTTCAAGCTCCGCAGGGACGCCCAGTCCATCGGCCGCGGCCTCGACCGCCGCGACGGCGGCTCCGACGACCGCGGCTTCGGTCGCAGCGCCGTCCGGCTCGTCTGCAGCGGGCGCGATGACAGTCGGCTATCTGCCGAAGGACATCGTCAACCAGTACTTCGCCGCGGCGAAGACCGGGATCGACAAGGCGGCCGGCGAGCTCGGCGGCACGGTCACCCAGGTCGGCCCGAACGAGGCGAAGGCCGACCTGCAGATCCCGTTCATCACGGACCTCACCACCCAGAAGGTCAGCGCGATCATCATCTCCGCTGACGACAAGGATGCCGTCGCACCCGCCCTCCAGGCTGCCATGGCGGCCGGGATCAAGGTCGTCGGCTTCGACTCGAGCCCCGCCGTCGGCGCCTACAACGTCTTCGTCAACCAGGTCGACTTCAGTGGCGTCGGTGTCAACCTCGCCGACTGGGCCTGCCAGCTCGCCCCGAACTGCACCGGCGACATCGCCATCCTGTCGGCCTCGGCCACGGCGACCAACCAGAACGCGTGGATCGAGCTGATGAAGACCACCCTTGCCGGCGACAAGTACAAGGGTCTCAAGCTCGTCACCACCGTCTACGGCGACGACGATGCCACCAAGAGCACCCAGCAGGCGCAGGCGCTGCTGACCCAGTATCCGAATCTCAAGGTGATCGTCGCTCCGACCACGGTCGGCATCCTGGCCGCAGCCCAGGTCGTCAAGCAGGCCGGCAAGTCCGACTCGGTCAAGGTCACGGGCCTCGGCTTCCCGAACGACATGAAGCCGTTCGTTCATGACGGCACCTCCCCGGTCTTCGGCCTGTGGAGCGTCCCGGACCTCGGCTACCTGTCCTACCAGGTCGCTGCCAAGCTCGTCAGCGGCGAGATCAAGGGGACCGAAGGTGAGACCTTCACCGTCCCGAGCCTCAACGGCGGCAAGCCGTACACCATCGGCAAGGACGGTGTCGTGATCCTCGGCCCGACCTTCCAGTTCGACGCCACGAACGTCGACAACTTCAACTTCTAGCCCGTCCAGTCCCTTCGACGGAGGGGTGAGAGCCCCGGAAGCCGACGCTTCCGGGGCTCTTCGATGACCACCAAGGAGCTGCGATGGAACGCGTGGGCTTCACGATGCGCCTTCTGCCCGGCCAGGAAGCCGAATACCGCCGCCGGCACGCCGCGGTCTGGCCCGAGATGCTCGACGCGCTGAAGGCCGCCGGCTGCCGTGACTACACCATCTTCATCCGGGGCGACGACCTGTTCGCCTATCTCGAGGTCGATGACTTCGGGGCCTTCCGCGCGTCGATGGCCGCTGCGCCCGTCAACGATCGATGGCAGGCCGAGATGGCCGCGCTCATCGACCCGCTGACCGATCCGGCGACGGGGTTCCACCAGCGACTGGAGGAGATCTTCCACCTCGAGTGACCCGCGCCCTCCGTCACGGTGCCGGGTCCCGTGGCACCATCGGTGATGACCATGCCCGATCCGCCGGCGTCGGCGGCCACATGGAGGGTTCACGTGATGACCAGCTGGGGCGAGCTCGCGGCCGCCGCACCCGACATCGCGGCCGAGGGCCGCCGGCTCATCTACGCCCGCGGCGACGGGGAGGCGTTGCTCGCGACGGTCCGCGGCGACGACCCGCCGCGGATCCATCCGGTCAATGTCGCGATCGTCGACGACCGACTCTACGTCTTCGTCATCGCCGGATCGCCGAAACGGACCGACCTCGAGCGCGACGGCCGATACGCGCTCCATACGCACCAGGACCCGGCCGCCCCGAGCGAGCTGATGGTCCGCGGTCGCGCTCGTCTCGCCGCCGATCCGGATGAACGAGCCCGGGCCGCCGCGGACTGGGCGTTCACGATCGACGACGGCTACGTCCTGTTCGAGCTCGCGGTCGAGTCGGCTCTGCTGGGCGTGCGCCCGACCGCGGACGACTGGCCGCCGGTCTATTCGTCGTGGCCGAGCCGGCCGCGGCCGGCAACGAGCGCGTCCGGGTCCTAGCCGTCGTCGCGTCGAGCGACGAGCTCGGCGACCCACTCGCGCAGCCGGTCGGTGTGCTCGGCGTAGTGGTCGACCGCGGACTTGTGGATCCACCAGGCGGCCTCGTCGGTCGGCTCGCGGAGGGAGACCCACGCCTGCAGCATCATCGTCCGACCGGCATTGGCCTGCGTCCAGACGATCTCCCACGGCTGGCCCTGCATCGCCTCGAGGAAGAGGGCGTTGAGGCCGTCTATGTCGACGTCGTGGCCCTCGTAGGTGCCGGCCACCATCCGCTCGATCTGGGTCGCCGCCTCGGCCAGCCAGGTCCCGAGGTGGCCGACGAGGTCGCGGACCGACCAGTCGGGGTCGCGGTAATAGCCGGGCACCATCCGCTCGTCCGGGCTGAGTGAGCGGACCAGGTTGGCGAGCGCGTACCAGCCGCGCTCTTCCGCCTCGAGCTCGGCGTGGTATGGCGACGCGACGCCTGCGCTTCCGCGATCGATGCTCACCCGACGATGGTGGCACGTTCGTCAACCGACCGCCTTGTCGCGGGTCTGCAATACGACGCGCGAGCCGGTGGATGGTCCGGAGTCAGGCCCGTCGGTAGCGTCAGCACATGACGATCTTCATCTCCATCGTCGGGTTCGTCGCGCGGTTCGCAGGCGCGCTGCTGACGACCGCGCTGGGGTGGGCCAGCAGCCTCCTGTTCGGGCGTGTCCAGCGCTCGCACCAGATCTTCGTGACCCTCATGCTGGCCGGCGCGCTGACCTGGGTCGTCCTCGTCGTGTGTGCCATCGCGCCGATCGTGTCCGACACGCTCTTGAACGTGACGCCGCACCCCTCGTCGGTCACGACGACGCTCCTGCGGCTCGCGGTCCTGGTCGGGGTGGCGATCGTGCCGCTCGGCGTCGGCCTCTCTGCATTCCTGGTCCCGTCCGACGGCGAGCGACCGACCGGCATCAGGATCCCGATCGAGCTGCTCCGCGGCTACCTCCTCACCCCGTTGTTGGCGGGCCTCATGCTGTTCCTGCCGGCGGTCGGCATCTCGCGCAAGGTGCGCAGCGTCCGACACCACTGGTCGGACACGCACATCCCGATCGTGGTCAAGCCGAAGGGCTATGACCAGACGGTCGCGGACCTGGCCGCAGTGCTCGATGAAGCCGGTCTCGACGTCCACGCCGAAGACGCACCCGCCGTCCTGTCATTGCCGGCCTGGCTGCTGACCCGTGTCGCCGGGAGCAACGTCGCCAAGCTGCGCCCGGATCGACTCGTCGAGCTCAAGGGCCCGAAGCTCCGTGTCGGGGTCTACCCGTCGGACGTGGCGATCTCGGGTCCGTCGCCCGAGCGAGGGATGGCCCGGGCCGCGATCCTGATGGGCCTGGCGGACACGAGCGTGTATCTCACGACGAGCGCCGAGGCGCAATCGCTCGAGGACCTCTTCGCGCACGTGCAAGAGCGATTGACGACCTCGACGTCGGTCACGCCGGCCGAGGTCGCGGCGGAATGCGCGGAGATCGACCAGACGCTCTCGAACCTCAAGATCCCCGACGAGGAGTGGGACATCCTCTATCGGCTCCGACTCCAGATGGAGCGCGATGTCCTCGTCGACCTGGTCGGCGGCGAGACGGGTCCCGGACGCTCGCACGTCCCCCAAGCCCGTCCAGTGACCGCGCCGCTCCCGATCCCGGGCAGCGTCGCGCGGATCGGCGTCACCGCCGACTAGAGGACGTCAGCCCCCAGTTGGCGGCCGGGCCATCGCATCGTCCAACGAGTCGCGTCAGGCCCGGAGGGAGATACGGCCACTCGCGGCATCGACCACGATCGGGATCGGCGCAAGTGGCTCGCGCGCCGGGCCGGCGACCACGGACGCCCCGTGCTCCGCATCGAAGACGGCGCCGTGACAGGGGCAGACGAGCGAGGCATCGGCGGCGCTCCACTCGACCGTGCAGCCGGCGTGGGTGCAGACGGCGTCGAACGCCGCGTATGACCCGTCCGTGAGGCGGACGATGACCCCCGGGTCCCCTGCCGGGAGCGGCGCCGGGGCCGTGAATGGCACCGTGAATGCCACGGCACCGCGCGCATCGACATCGGAGACGGTCGCCACCGCGATCCCGGATGACCCGCCCGCCTCGGCGGGTGGTGTCGATCCACTCGCAACGGGTGACGGTCGCGACGAGGACGGCGATCGGCTCCGATCATCGAGCCCCAGGATCCGCATCGGGAGCGCGATCGAGGAGACGGCCACCGCCACGACCGCGAGGAGCCCGGTCTGGAGGAGGAGGCGGCGCTCGGCCGACTGTGGCGGCTCGAGTGAAACGGAGCGACGGTCGGGCGTCTGCGACTGGCACCGACGTCGGGTCCCGGAACCAGCGTGGCACCAACAACCCGCCGCTGCCGGCGATGGCGAGCGTCAACCAGCCGACGGCGTACGGCAGGTCCGGTCCCAGGTAGTACGGCTGCGTCCCCCACGACGCGGTCAGGAAGAAGAGCAGCGACAGCAGGGCGCCCCCGACGGCTGCCACCCTGAAGGCAAGCCCGGTCAATGCGCCCATCCCGACCGCGACCTCGGCGATCGCGATGAGAAGACCGATCGCGACGGCCGCTGGCTGTGCGAATGCCACGAGGCCACCGATCGGCGATCCGCGCGAGTAGGCAAGCATCTGCGCCTGGATCGACGCCCCGTTCGCGGGGTCGAAGAAGCCCGGATCGAGCAGCTTGTCGAGACCCGCGTAGAGGAACGTGATCCCGAAGAAGAACCGGATCGGCAGAAGCGCAGCAGCCCGGACGGTCGCCCCGGACCCGAGCCCTTCACGCATCACGCCGTCGCTCGCGGCGTCGTCGTGGGGCCAGCCGCTCAGCCGCCGAGCTCGTCGGGGAGCAGCGCCCGGACGGCGAGCGTGAACGTCGAGCCGCCGGACGTGAATGCCGTCAGCGTCGTCGCGTGCTCGAGGATCGGCGCGAGGGTCGCCACATCCGCGCCGATGACGACGCCCTGCCGAAGTCCGGCCACTCCACGATCCGGAACGGCGGGGATCCCGAAGTCGGCGAGAGGCGTGGCAAGGGGCCAGGCGACGGGCGACTGACTGGCCTGGGGATCCGCCGATGGACTGCCCGGGAGGACGTAGATCCGATACCCCGTCGGGACGTATGGGGTCTCCGCCGAGGCTGGTGCACCCCATGTATCGGCGGGATCGAGCAGGCGATCGAGCAGCGAGAGCGCGGCGACGCGTTCCTCGTCGCCCGAGGCGACCGGTCCGGGGCGACCCGGCTGCGAGCCGGCGAATTCGAGATCGTGTGGTCGTTCCGTCGACGACCACCGTGAAGACGTTCGTGCCGGCGTCGCCGGGTATCCCCGGTCCCGATGCGGCCGGCCGATCGAGACCCGCCTGCCGGATCGCGGCCAGGATCGCTGCTGCCCCGGTCGCCCCGACATCCCTGACTGAGACCGGCGCCAGGAGCGGGCCTGGGTAGATCGCGTCGACCGGACCGGGCGTCATGATCCGTCCATCTGCGTAGACCGCGACGATCGGCAATGCGGCGAGATTTGCACTCGGATTGATGAAGCCGCCCTCGGACGTGACCTTGAGCAACAGGACCGACGTCGCCGCCGACGGCGAGGGCGCGACGCTGGGCGCACCGGATGCTGCCGGTGTCGTGCTTGGAGGGGTCGACGGCGCGGAGGTCCCGGACGACGCGGCGCCGCTGCAGGCGATCACGACGATGGCGAGGACGCTGAGTGCCGCGAGTCGTGCCGGTCGGCTGCGTGTCATCGGTCTCCTCGGATGGCGCGCCGAACCGGCGCTGTCCGGCGAGACGCCACGTGCCGTCATCCGGTTCCGCGACGATCGCTCAGGGGGCGCCCTTGAGCTGGTTCACGATGGCGTGCGCGAGTGGGGTCCCCCGCGGGCTTCCGAGCCCGGTCGCGTAGTCCCACCCGGGAGCGGCGTCGTCGAGCAGGTTGCCGCCGCGGGTCACGTCGTGGAAGACCGCGCCGGCGGGCTGGCTCGCGGCGACCCGGTAGAGCGTCGGGCCGAGCGGGCCGAGGCCGTCGAGGCCATCCTTCTGGGCGAGCTGGCGGACGAGGACCGACAGGCCGGCCCAGAACGGCGACGCGGCACTGGTGCCGCCGGCGGCACCCTTCTCCCCGGCACTGACCGTCAGGAATCCGCTGATCGGGTCGGCCGCGGCAGCCACGTCGGGGACCTGGCGTTTCCCGTTCGATCGGGAGTTGTCGACGCCGACCCCGGTCTGCCACGCCGGTCGCGGATAGACGCCGCTCAGGCCACCGCCCGGTCCCCAGCCGGTGAGCGGCTCCTCCCAGGCCACCTCGTCGACCCACGTCCCGTCGTCGAGCATCGAGAGCAGGGTCCCGCCGACGCCGATCGCATTGACGTCGCCGGCCGGCGAATCGACCGAGACACGCAGGTCGCTCCGATCGCTGTCGATGCAGTCATAGGCGCCGTGGTCGCCGCTCGCAACGAAGACGCTGATCCCGGCGGCCGCAGCCGCCGCCAGCGAGCTCGCCATCCGCGCCAACGAACTGGCCGACCGGCCCGCCTCGCACGACCCCCAGCTGATCGACACGATGTCGGCTCGGCCGTCCTTGACGATCCGGTCGATCACGGCCGCGATCGAGCCGCTCTGATTGGGCGCCTCGTAGTCGAGGATCTGGGCCTTTGGGGCGACGGCACGGATGACCTCGATGTCGAGCGAGACCTCGTCCTGGCCGTCGCCGGGCGAATTGACCCCGCCGTTGACGGCGACACGCTTGACGGCCGGACCCGATGTCCCGGCCAGCCGATCGAACGCCTTGATGTCATCCGGATCGAAGGTGTCGAGCGAGACGATGGCGACCGTCTGGCCCTCGCCGTTGAGACCGAGCGCACGGAGGCCCTCGAGCTCGTAGACGCGATCGATGATCGGCGGGGTCATCCCGTCCTCGGGGCCGGCCGCGATCGGGCCGCGGAAGGCGGGACGTTCGCTCGGTCGGGTGTCGAGTCCGTCGACACCGGCGACCAGCCCGTCCAATGCGCGAGGCACGCGCGGCTCGCCGAGCGGCGCCTGGAACGTCCGGCCGGCGCGATCGATGAAGTCGCGCAGCGCGACGCCGAAGAGTCGCTCGATGGTACCGGCCGGGCCGACCACGCTGACCGCCAGCCTCTGCGGAGAGGTCGCGGTCACCACGAGGCCGTGCGCCGCCGCCCAGGCCGTGACCCGTTCGAGGTCGGCGTCGGACAGCCCGAACCGGGCGCCGATCTCGTCGGCTCGCAGGAACCGGCGATAGTCGGGCGACGCAGGGTCCGCCACGGACCGCGCGTAGTCCGCCATCGCGTCACGACCCGGGACCTCGAGCGCCAGCTCGAAGGCGATCTGGCGGTCGCCCGCGGTCGGCCCGACCTCGACCGGCGCCGAAGCCGGCGTGGATGCCGAGGGTGCCGTCATGTCGTTCGTCGGCTTCGCGGGTTTGGTGGGCCTGTCCATGGTCGTCACTCCGATGATGAGCACGGCGCCGGCGAGAAGGGCGGTCAGGGCTGGCCGCCGGGCGGTCACGACGGGCCCCAGCGGAACGTCTTGAGCGTCAGCTCGGCGCGGCTCCGGATGTTGTACTGGAGCCACTTCGAGCCGACCGACTTGTCGGGGTTCCAGACGATCACCACGACCGCCGCAGTCGTCTTCCCGTCGCTCGCAACGACCATGCCGATCCCGACAGGGGTCGTCGCCGACTGCGGGCTGGTCCACGAACCGGCGTAGGTCGCGCCGATCCCGTCGACGAACCCGATCTCCGGCCCGAGGATGGCGTTCTTCTCGCTGGCGTCCGCCTTCAGGTCGGGGGCGAACTGCTTGAGCTGGCCAAGCCACCGGTCTGCGTAGGCTTGCGGATCCGCTTCGGATGTCGGGACCGCCGCCACGATGAGGACCCCGTCGCCAGATGACCCCTGGTAGTCGAAGTCGGCTTCGCGCGGGTCCTCATTGGACGGATCGAGCGCCCACCAGTCCGAGTACTCGAACTGGTAGCCGAGCTGCTGGCTGATCCACGGCGTCCCGGCCCGGATCCCGATCGTCCCTGGCGGGACCGGCACCGGGCTGCCCGGCACGCCGCCGTTCGAGCCGGGCGGCGCCGGGCTGGCGTCGGTCCCGGCTCCCGGCGGTCCGCCGCACTCGGTGCCGGGCTGGCAGTCGGGCGGTGGCTCTGGCGCCCGGGCGACGATCGCGAGGACGACGGCCACGACCAGGCAGACGCCGAGCAGCAGGGCGAACCCGACCACCACCGATCGTCCGCGCACCCGCGCGGGCTCATCCCCGGGCGGCGCCCACTGCGGCCGGCCCGAGCTCGGGAACGGATGCTCGCTCGACGACCCCGATCCCCAGCTCATGGCGGCGCGGTCTCCTGATGGTCGGTCGAGGCCGTGGGCGGCGGCGGCGACGGCGTGTCCGCGGCGTTCGGCTTCACGATCCGTCGTTTCGGCAGGGCTCGCAGGGCGATGCCGCATTCCCCGCAGAAGGTGTGGCGGGCGGTCGTCCGGCCGCAATTCGCGCACACGATCTCGGGGCCGACCTCCATTTCGAACGCCTCCTCGAGAAGGCCGAGGTGGATGGTCTGCCGCAGCCAGACCAGCGCGACTGCGGCGAGACCCAGCTGGACCGCGACCTGGGCGACCAGGCTCGGGAGATACGTCGCGAGAGCGGCCCCGACGAGCAGGCCGCCGGCCAGGACGACGGCGACCGCCGGTCGGCCGACGATCCCCAGGGCCGCCCGATCGCGGACCGGCGCCCGATAGCGCAACGAGAAAGCGCCGACCGCCGAACCGATCGATCCGGCCGCGACGATCGGCAGCGCGATCGCGATCGAGGCGATCCGGCCGACCCATGGCAACGGCTCGCCGACCGGGGTGAGGCCGCCGGCGAACAGGTCGAGGGACCCGGCGATGACCTGCGCGCCGACGAAGGCGACCGCCGAGGCAACCCCGAAGGTCGCGCCATCGAGGACGTCGTTGTAGCGCCGGTCGCGCAGGAGGAGCAGCGGGCCGGCCATCATCGCGGCCACGCCCAGGAGCGGGACGATCACGCCGAGGGTCAGCATCTGGAGCGGGACGTGGTGCGGCGGCTCGGGCGTCCCGCCGCTGATCGCCTCGACGGCAAGACCGAAGGCGATGCCCCACGCCGCACCCCAGACCAGCGTGAGGGCGAGGACGAGGGTCGGCGTCTCCTCGTAGACGTCGACCGAGTAGACGTACAGCAGGATGAGGGCCGGGACGAGGACGGCGGCCCCGACGAGCGCGACCGGAAAGGCGCCGACCGCCACGAGGCCGAGCAGGACCACCAGCCCGCCCGCGAATGCCACCCGGAACGCGACCAGGTCGGCACGCGGCAGGTGCGGCAGGATCGTCGAGAAGAGCGCGACGCGCGCGACCGATTCAGCGGGTGCAGCGGCGTAGCTCCCGCGACGACGGCCGGTGCCGGCTGCCCCGACCCACCTCCCGCATCGACTCGCCGCAGCGGATACAGAACGGCGTGTCGGGGACGGTCTGCCCGCAATGCGGACAGTCGATCTGGTGGTCGGTCACGCTCGCACCTTATCGATGCGGGGCGAGGGCCACAAGACAGCCGTAGACTCCGGCGGCGATGACCGACCTCACCGACGACCGCACCCCGGCCCGGACCGGCCGCCCGGCACTCGCCGACGCGGTGGCCGTCGTCGCGCGGCCGCCGGTCCTGCTGGCCCTGGTGGCGGTCGTGGCCCTCGCGTTGCTCAGCCGCGGGATGACCTTCTATCACGACGAGTACACCTTCATCCTGCTCCGCGACCTGTCCGTGCGCGGCATCTTCGCCCCGCACAACGAGCACCTGAGCGCGACGCTCGTGATCCTCTATCGGGTCCTCCTCGGGACGGTCGGGATGGTCTCGTACTGGCCCTACCTCGGCGTGACGTTCGCGCTCCATGTCGCCGTCGCCGGGATCGTCTACGTCGTCGTCCGGCGCGAGGCGCCGCTTGGCTTCGCGCTCGGTGCGATGGCGCTGATGCTCTTCCTCGGCTCGGGCGGCGACGACATCCTGTGGGCCTTCCAGTCCGGGACGATCGGCGCGACCGCGGCAGGGATGGCGGCACTGGTCGTCGCGCCGCGCCGGCCGGCCCTCGCCGCGGTCCTGTTGACGGTCGCGCTCGCGACGTCGGGAGTGGGACTCGCCTGGTTCGTGGGGACGGCCGTCCACCTCCTGCTGACCCGCCGGAACGCGATGGTATGGCTGCTCCTGCCGCTCGGGCTCTACGTCGTCTGGTTCGTCCTGTTCGCGACGTCGTCGGTCTCGCCCGGCCTCGGAGGGCTGGTCGAGTACGTGCTGACCGGGCTGACCGCCACGGCCGCGGGAGTCCTCGGTTCGACATCGCTCGTCGTCGGGGCGATCGCCCTCCTGGCGCTCGCCTTCGGGCTCGCCCGCCTGTGGACGGTGCCACCGGTGGTGCTGGCGATGCTGGTGGCGAGCGTCGCGTTCTTCGCGATCGCCGGGCTCGTCCGCGCACAGCTCGGCGCCGAGCAGGCGACCGCGTCGCGCTACATCTACGTGGCCGCGCCGGCCTTCATCGTCGCCGGGGCCGTCGTGCTGGCGCGGATCCCGCGTCCGGCCGGCAACGTCATCGCCGCCCTGATCCTCGCGGTGGCGCTCACCGGCAACCTCATCCTGCTCGTCGAGAGCCACGACCGGCTGCTCTCGAAGGTCGCCTGCGAGCAGGCGCTGACGCCGCTCCAGCGTGGCAGCGCCGGCAATCCCTGCTGATCGGCGCCGACCGCCGATCGCTGCGGACCGAGGCGCGCGGGGCGCCGTTTCCAGGGCTTGACGATACTTCACGTCACAGCGTACTATCCTCGTGTGAATGAACCTTCTGTGACGGTCGCTGTGACCACCGCCAAGCGCCGCGGAGCGGCCCTCCCGATCGACGGCCGCCCGAGCGACGAGCGCCTGACCGCCGTCGCCACCGACCTGCTCGGCATCTTTCGCGGCATCCCGAACCAGGCTCCCCGCGTCCCCGCCATGGACCTGACGATGGGCCAGCTGCGCCTGCTGTTCCTGCTCCGTCGAGAGGGTCCCCAGCCGATGGGCCGGCTGGCCGAGGTCCTGGACCTGAGCCCGACCGCGTCGAGCGGCTTCGTCGCCCGGATCGAGCGGCATGGGCTCGTCGCCCGCCGCCATCGCTCCGACGATCGCCGGATCGTGGAATGCGAGCTCACCGATGCCGGCGTCCGATTCCTCCAGGAGCTGTCAGGCGACCGCATCGACACCGTCCGGGTCGCCCTGTCGGCGCTCGACGCGACCGAGCTGACCGAGTTCCATCGTCTCCTGCGACGCATCCTCGAGCACCAGGAGGAACCCGCATGATCGCGCTCCTCAGGACATACCTCGCGCCCTACAAGGCGACGCTGTCGCTGGTCGTCGGACTGCTGATCGTCCAGGCTCTCGCGACCCTCTACCTGCCCGCGCTCAACGGCGACATCATCAACAACGGCGTTGCCAAGGGCGACACCACCTACATCCTGCAGACCGGCGCGCTGATGCTCGGCATCTCCCTGGTCGTGGTCGTCGCCTCGATCATCGCCGTCTACTGGGGCTCGAAGACCGGCATGGCCTTCGGACGCGACGTCCGCGGCGCCATCTTCCGGAAGGTCGAAAGCTTCTCGCAGGCCGAGCTCAACCACTTCGGCACGCCGTCGCTCATCACCCGCAACACGAACGACGTCCAGCAGGTCCAGATGACCGTGCTGATCGGCATCAACATGATGATCATCGCCCCGATCCTGGCGGTCGGCGGGATCATCCTGGCGCTGCGCCAGGACGTCCCGCTGGCAGGGATCCTGGTCGTGATCCTGCCGCTGATGGCGCTCATCGTCGGGTCGCTGATGTACCGCGCCCTGCCGCTCTTCCAGGCGGTCCAGCGCAAGGTCGACCGGATCAACCAGGTCACCCGCGAGGCGCTCAGTGGCATCCGCGTCATCCGGGCGTTCGTGCGGACGACGCACGAGGAGGAGCGCTTCGAGGTCGCCAACCAGGACCTGACCGCGACCTCGCTCAAGGTCAACCGGCTGTTCGCCCTGATGATCCCGACCCTGATGGCGATCTTCAACCTGTCGTCGGTCGCCATCCTGTGGTTCGGCGCCATCCGCGTGTCGAGCGGCGCGATGCCGATCGGCAACCTGATCGCCTTCCTGCAGTACGTCATGCAGATCCTGTTCGCCGTGATGATGGCCGTCTTCATGTTCATCCTGGTCCCGCGCGCGGTCGTCTCGTCGGCCCGGATCCAGGAGGTCCTCCGGACGGATCCATCGATCAACGATCCGGCCGTGGCCGCGCCGCCGCCGCCCGGACAGGGCACCCTCGACTTCAGCGACATCGAGTTCCGCTACCCGGGCGCCCAGGACCCGGTCCTGCGCGACATCACGTTCCGGGTCGAGCCGGGCCAGACCACGGCCATCGTCGGCAGCACGGGCAGCGGCAAGAGCACGCTGGTCAACCTCATCCCGCGCTTCTACGACGTGTCCGAGGGACACCTGGCGATCGACGGGACGGATGTCCGCGAGCTCGACAGGAGCGACCTGTGGGCACGCATCGGACTCGTCCCGCAGAAGGCCTTCCTGTTCACCGGCACGATCGCCAGCAACCTCCGCTTCGGCAAGGCCGACGCGACCGACGACGAGCTGTGGGCGGCCCTCCGCGTGGCCCAGGCCGAGACGTTCGTCCGCGAGCTCGCGGAAGGCCTCGACGCGCCGGTCAGCCAGGGCGGCACCAACCTGTCCGGTGGCCAGCGGCAGCGCCTCGCGATCGCGCGGGCGCTGGTCAAGCGCCCCGAGATCTACGTCTTCGACGACAGCTTCTCCGCCCTCGACTTCAAGACCGACTCGCTGCTCCGTGCGGCGCTCGCGCGCGAGATCGAGGACGCGACCGTGATCATCGTGGCCCAACGGGTCGGGACGATCATGGGCGCCGACCGGATCATCGTTCTCGACGGCGGGACGATCGCCGGGATCGGGACGCACGCCGAGCTGATGGCCACGTGCGAGACCTATCGCGAGATCGTCTACTCGCAGCTCAGCACGGAGGAGGCGGCATGATGGCCGGGGCCGCCGGCCGGCGTCCGCCTCCCCGCCCGGGTGGTGGGCCGTTCGGTGGTGTGGGGCTCCCCCCGAGAAGCCCAAGAACTTCAAGGGCACCTTCCGTCGCCTCGTCAAGACACTCAGCCCCGAGCTCCCCAAGATCCTCCTGGTCGTCGCGTTCGCGATCGTCAGCGTGACGTTTGCCGTCGTCGGACCGAAGATCCTGGGCAACGCCACGGACATCATCTTCAACGGGGTCGTCAGCCAGCAGATCCCGGCGGGCCTGACCCAGCAGCAAGCCGTCGCCGCGCTCAACGCCGCCGGCCAGACCCAGCAGGCCCAGATGCTCGCGAGCATGACTCTCACGCCCGGCTCCGGCATCGACTTCACGGCCCTGCGCAACACCCTTCTGGTCGTCGCCGTCATCTACCTCTTCAGCTCGGTGTTCAGCTGGGCGCAGGCCTACGTCATGGCCGGGGTGTCGCAGCGGACGGTCTACCGGCTGCGCCGCGACGTCGACGAGAAGCTGTCGCGGATGCCGCTCAGCTACTTCGACAGCCATCCGCGCGGCGACACGTTGAGCCGCGTCACGAACGACATCGACAACATCGCCAACTCGCTCCAGCAGACGATGACCCAGCTGATCACCGCGGTGTGCACGATCATCGGCGTCATCGCGATCATGTTCTGGATCAGCCCGTTGCTGGCGGTGATCTCGCTGCTGACGGTCCCGCTCTCGATCGTGGTCACCGTGTTCATCGCCAAGCGCTCGTCGGTCCAGTTCGCAGCCCAGTGGGCGCAAACCGGCAAGCTCAACGGCCACGTCGAGGAGATGCACACCGGCCACGCCATCGTCAAGGCGTTCGGCCGCCAGCAGGAGGCGATCGACCAGTTCGAGGAGGAGAACGAGGGGCTGTTCCAGGCGAGCTATCGGGCGCAGTTCCTGTCGGGCACGATCCAGCCGATCATGGCGTTCATCGCCAACATCAACTATGTCCTGATCTGCGTCATCGGCGGGATCCAGGTGGCGAACGGCCAGATGAGCCTCGGCGACGTCCAGGCGTTCGTGCAGTACTCGCGCCAGTTCACGATGCCGATCACCCAGACGGCCAGCATCGCCAACGTCATCCAGTCGGCGATCGCCTCCGCCGAGCGCGTCTTCGAGCTCCTCGACGAGGAGGAGGAGGCGCCCGATGTCGCCTACGCCGGCATCCGTCGCGCCGTCAGCGGGCGGGTCGAGCTCGAGCACGTCTCGTTCCGCTATGTGCCCGACGTGCCGCTCATCGAGGACCTCAACCTGGTCGTCGAGCCCGGCCAGACGATCGCGATCGTCGGACCGACCGGGGCGGGCAAGACCACGTTGGTCAACCTCCTGATGCGCTTCTACGAGATCGACGAGGGTCGCATCTCCATCGACGGCATCGAGAGCCGCGCGATGTCACGCGAGGAGCTGCGCTCCACGTTCGGGATGGTCCTCCAGGACACGTGGCTGTTCCACGGCACGATCCGCGAGAACATCGCCTACGGCCGTGACGACGCGACCGAGGAGGAGGTCATCGAGGCGGCGAAGGCCGCCCACGTCGACCACTTCGTGCGGACCCTGCCCGATGGCTACGACACGGTCCTCGACGACGACGCGACGAGCGTGTCCGAGGGCGAGAAGCAGCTGCTGACGATCGCCCGGGCGTTCCTGGCGGATCGACGGATCCTCATCCTCGACGAGGCGACCAGCTCGGTCGATACCCGGACCGAGGTCCTGATCCAGAAGGCCATGAACAAGCTGATGCTCGGCCGGACGAGCTTCGTCATCGCCCACCGGCTGTCGACCATCCGCGACGCACACACGATCCTGGTCATGAACCACGGGCGCATCGTCGAGCAGGGCTCACACGAGGCGCTGCTCGCCAAGCACGGCTTCTACTTCGACCTGTACGACAGCCAGTTCGCGGAACCGCTCCTCGAGGCCGGCTGAGCGATCAGCTCTCCGGTTCGAGCTCCCGGCGGAGGACCGCCCGGCCGCGTGAGATCCAGCTCGCGACGGTCCCTTCGGGGACCGACAGCATCCGGCCGATCTCGGCCTGGGTGTAGCCGTCCACGACGTTGAGCAGGAGCGCCGTGCGCGTTCGGATGTCGAGCGTGGCCAGCGCCGCGGCCAGGTCGGGGTCCGACGGGTCGCTCCACGGCCGATGCTCGATCCGCCCGATCGCAGCGAGCCAGCGACGCCGGCCGCGCAGCTGGTTGAACGCCAGCCGGAGCGCGATCGTGTACAGCCAGGCACGGACGTCGACGCCATCGAACCGGTCCCACGAGCGATACGCCTTGAGATAGGCGTCCTGGGCGACGTCCTCGGCGTCGTGCGGATCGCCCAACACGAGCACGAGTCGGCGAACGAGATTGGCATAGTGCGGCCGGACCGCGGTCTCGAACGCATCGTCGTCGTCCCGCGACGCGGCGGCGCGATCCACCCGCGCCGCCGCCCGGACATCGGCCGATGTCATGGCATCGGGTGCCCGAAGCAGTCACCGACCCCGGTCGCGTCCCGCCGCTGGTCGACGACCATGATCACCTTCCCGCCCGGAAACCGGGAACCGGGGATGACGAACCCGTGCGCGGGTGGCGTCGAGACGTGGACGGTCGAGCTCGTTCCCTTGCCGCCATCCGCGGAGGTCGCGGTCCCGGTCTCGACCTGCCAGTCGACCTGGGTGTAGCCGTGGGCGGCCAGGAAGGCCGCAGCGTCGGGTGGGGTCATGCACTCCATCGATGCGCCGAAGAGTGGCTGGCCGGGGTTCTCGATCCCCGGGTAGCCCTCGGCCATCCGGGTCAGGACCGTCGCTCCGGCTGCCGCCGTGGCCACGACCGCCAGGGCGAGGAGCGGGGCCATCGCCACGGGAAGGGCGAAGCGGCCGCGACGCCCGCGGCGCGGCAAGGCAGGCGGCAGCGCCGTTCCTGGCGCTCGCGCTTCGAGCGAGACGAGCCGGGTCGTGAGATCGAGATCGTGGTCATCCATGTCATCACCTTCGGTCGGCCGGCAGGCCAGTGGAGCCTACCCTGCGACCTGTACAACACCGCTGCCGGCCGGATCCATGCAGATCATCCTCGTCGCGCCGGTCGGCGGCCGCCAGCGCGTGGGCGGATATGGCACCATCGACGGCGATGCCGCCCGAGGCCACCTCCGGCGGGACTGGAGGCCCGATGGCGATCAACGAGCACGCCGGACAGCCGGCCGAGCCATCGATGCTGGTCGACGTCGATCGCCTCGTCCGCTCGTACTACGAGATCCGGCCGGACCCGTCGGATCCGGCCCAGCGGGTCGCGTTCGGGACGTCCGGCCACCGCGGATCGGCGCTGAACGGCGCGTTCAACGAGGCCCACATCGCGGCCACCACCGAGGCGATCTGCCGCTACCGCGAGCGTCAGCGGACCGACGGACCGCTGTTCATCGGCCGTGACACGCACGCCGTGTCCGGACCGGCGATGGACACGGCGCTCGGGGTGCTCGCCGCGCACGGCGTCGAGATCCGGGTCGATGCGGCGGACGGCTACACCCCGACCCCGGTCATCTCGCACGCGATCCTGGTCCACAACCGCGATCGGCGCGAGCATCTCGCCGACGGCATCGTCGTCACGCCGTCGCACAATCCGCCCGAGGATGGGGGCTTCAAGTACAACCCGCCGAACGGCGGCCCGGCCGACACCGACGTCACGAGCCAGATCCAGGACGAGGCGAACCAGCTCCTCGAAGCCGGCCTGGCCGGCGTCCGGCAGGTCCCCCTCGAACAGGCCCGTGCGAGGACGACAGGCCATGACTACGTCGGCAGCTATGTCGGCGACCTGGACGCGGTCATCGACATGGACGCCATCCGTGGATCGGGACTCCGGCTCGGGGTCGACCCGCTCGGCGGGGCCAGCGTGGCGTACTGGCCGGCGATCGCCGAGCGCTACGGGCTCGACCTGACGATCACCAACGAGGTCGTCGACCCGCAGTTCGGGTTCATGACCCGCGACTGGGACGGCCGGATCCGGATGGACCCGTCGTCGCCGTACGCGATGGCCCGCCTGGTCGGCCTGCGTGACCGGTTCGACATCGCGTTCGCCAACGACACGGACGCCGACCGGCACGGGATCGTCACGCCGGCCGCCGGCCTGCTGAACCCGAACCATTTCCTGTCGGTCATGGTCGAGCACCTGTTCAGCGATCCATGCGACTGGGGGCCGGACGTCGCCGTCGGCAAGACCCTCGTCTCGAGCGCGATGATCGACCGGGTCGCAGCGGACCTGGGACGGCGTCTCCTCGAGGTCCCGGTCGGGTTCAAGTGGTTCGTCCCAGGCCTCATCGACGGCAGCCTCGGGTTCGGTGGCGAGGAGAGTGCCGGCGCGTCGTTCCTGCGCCACGATGGGACCGCCTGGACGACCGACAAGGACGGGATCATCGCCTGCCTGCTGGCGGCCGAGATGACCGCGCGCCGCGGGCGCGACCCCGGTGTGGCATATGACGAGCTGACTGCCCGGTTCGGCGCCCCGGTCTATCGGCGGATCGACGCGGCGGCGACGCCCGCCCAGAAGGCGATCCTCGGGCGCCTGTCGGCCTCCCAGGTCTCCGCCACCGAGCTCGCCGGTGATCCGGTGACCGGCATCCTCACCACTGCGCCCGGGAACGGCGCAGCCATCGGCGGGCTGAAGGTCCTGACCGACAACGGCTGGTTCGCCGCCCGACCCTCGGGCACCGAGAACGTCTACAAGATCTACGCCGAGAGCTTCGTCGGCGACGCCCATCTCGAGCGGATCATCGAGGAAGCACAAGCGGTCGTCGGGAGGGCCCTGGGATGACACACGAGCACGCACACGAGCACGAGCACGAGCACGAGCACGAGTTCGACTATGTCGGCGCGGTCGAGGACGAGCGGAAGCGCAAGGACGCCTGGTTCAAGTCATCGTCATCGAGCCCACTGCCCCACGAGACACGTCACGACTTCACCGGGCTCCCCTACTTCGCGGTCGATCCGACGCTCCGCTTCGAAGGACTGCAGCTCCAGCCCTATGCCGGCCAGGAACCATCGCGGTTCCAGATCCCGACCTCGGATGGCCAGCTGCGACCGGCCCATCGCGCCGGCAGCTTCACCTTCGAGCGCGACGGCGTGCCGCTCCATCTGACGGCCTACGTTGTCGACGGCGGCGGCGAGTCCGATTCGCTGTTCGTCCCGTTCCTCGACGCGACGAGCGGCCATGAGACGTACGGCGCCGGCCGCTACCTCGATCTCGAGCCCGACGACGATCAGACGTACGCCCTCGACTTCAACCTCGCGTACCACCCGAATTGCGTGTTTTCGGAGTGGTATTCCTGCCCGCTGACCCCGGCCGAGAACCGGCTGCCGATCCGGATCGAGGCCGGCGAACGCCTCGCGGAGGGCGCCGCGCACGAGTGATCCACGAGGGAACCCTTCACACCCGTGCTAGGATGGGGTGTCGCCACCTCTCGTGACGATGCTCCGCGTGGTCACCCTGCTTCTCGAACGGGCCGTGCGATCTGCAAGCCCCAGTTCGGGGAGTTTGGAGGTCTTTCATGGCCACCGGTACAGTCAAGAAGGTCGTCGCCGATCGCGGCTTCGGCTTCATCGCCGCCGAGGATGGGAAGGAATACTTCTTCCATCGCGGCGGGCTCGATACTTCCCTCGACTTCGACCGCCTTCAGGGCGGCGAGCGCGTCGAGTTCGAAGTCGAGCAGAGTCCCAAGGGTCCGCGCGCCAATCACGTGCACGCCGCCTAGGACGCTCAGCACACGGGCCGCCCACCGGGCGGCCCGTTTTTCTTTGCCCGTTGCGGGTCAGTCCAGCTCGATCGTCCGGTCCATCCCGGCCGCAACGCTCGCTCGGTGCGAGATGACGATCGTCGTCCGCCCCTCGATGAACGGCCGGAGCGAGCGCATCAGGTCACGTTCCGTCGCCACATCGAGGTTCGCGGTCGCCTCGTCGAGGATCAGGACGGGCGCGTCCTTGATGATCGCCCGCGCGATGGCCAGCCGCTGACGCTCGCCACCAGACAGCAGCAGCCCGTTCTCGCCGACGCGCGTCGCGTAGCCGGCCGGCAACGCCTCGATCGCATCGTGGACCTGGGCCATCCGGCAGGCCGCGACGATCTCCGCGTCCGTGACGTCCTGGTCGGCGACCGCGAGGTTGTCGCGGATCGTGGCGTTGAACAGGTGCACCTCCTGCGGCACGACTCCGAGCAGGGTGCGGACCTCGTCGCCGCTGTAGTCGCGCAGGTCCCGGTCCCCGACCCGGATCTCGCCGTCGCCGTACTCCCAGAAACGGGCCAGGAGAGCGACCAGCGTCGACTTCCCGGACCCGCTCGGACCGACGATCGCCAGACTGCCGCCGGCAGACACCGAGAGGTCGAACCCATCGAAGACGGATGGCTCGTCCGGTCCGTAGCGGAAATGGAGGTCGCGGATCTCGATGCCCGGCGGTCCCGCCAGGGCCGTGGTTTCCGCGAGGGCCGCCGGCGCGGAGGCCGGCACTGCTGGATCGACGACCGCAGGGGCGACATCGGTCAGCTCGAACAACCGACGCGCCGCCGCGTCGTTCGTCGCCTGGAACCCGAACGCCGCGGCGAGCGGCGGGACGACCTCGAAGCTGGCCACCGCCACGAGTGGCAGGAGTGCGAGATAGACGCCGTCGAGATGCCCCGAGGTCACCAGCCCGATCCCGATCGCGAGCACGGTCACGCCCGCGAGACCCGCGATCGAGCCGGCGGCAGCCGAGGTCGCGCTCCGCACGAGCGCCAGGCGGTCGCCGGCGCCGTCGAGCGCCGCACCGAGCGTGAGGGCACGCTCGCCGGTGGTCGGCCGCACGGTCGAGCGCGATCAGGTCGGCGATCCCCTGGACCTCGTCGACGAGCATAGCGCTGAGCTCTGACCTGGCCGCGACCATCTCCCGCGCCGGGCGAGCCGAGAGTCGCCCGCTGACGAGCGGAAGGAGGACGCCTGCGGCGACGAGGAACGCGACCAGGACGAGACCCAGCACGGGCTCGAACGCGCCCGAGGAGCAACCCGGCGAACAGGGTCACGAGGGCCGCCACGATCGGCGGTGAGACGACCCGGACGTAGAAGTCCTCGAGGGTCTCGATGTCGGCCACGATCCTGGCCAGCAGGTCGCCGCTCCGGTGCCCGGCCAGGCGGGCCGGTGCGAGCGGCTCGATCGAGGCGAAGAACCAGACGCGCAGGTCGGCCAGGATCGCGAAGGTCGCCCGGTGCGTGACGAGGCGTTCGAGATAGCGGAACGCGCCGCGCGCGATCGCCAGGACACGGACCGAAGTGATCGCGATGGCCACCTCGGCGACGTTGGTGACCAGTGCCGACTTCGAGATGAGCCAGGCCGAGACGGCCATCAGGGCCACGTTCGAGGCGACCGCCAGGAACCCGAGCAGGACCCCGAGCGAGATCGACCGACGATGGGGCGCCATCAGTGAGACGAGGCGCGCGAAGGTCGTCATGGCGCGCCGATCCCGTCCTCGCCGCCTGCCGCCAGGAGCCGGCGATACGCTCCATCCCGGGCGGCCAGCTCGGCCGGACTCCCGCTCTCGACGACACGACCGCCATCGAGCACGACCACGCGATCGGCGACCGAAACGAGCCGCAGGCGATGCGACACGACGAGGACGCTCCGATCGCGCGCGAGCCGGCCGATCGAGTCCCGGATCACGGCCTCGCTGGTCGCGTCGAGGTGCGAGGTCGCCTCGTCGAGGATGACCAGCCTGGCCTCAGCCAGGAACGCGCGCGCGATGGCGATGCGCTGGCGCTGACCCCCGCTCAGGCGCGTTCCGTCCTCGCCGACCGGCGTCTCGTAGCCGAGCGGCAGGCCGGTGATGAAGCCGTCAGCGCCGGCCTGCTCGGCGGCGGCCCGCACCGCCGCGTCATCGGCGGTCGGTCGGGCAAGACGGATGTTGTCGGCGACCGTGCCGTGGAAGAGATGTGGCCGCTGCGGCACCCACGCGACGGTCGCCCGCCACGCGCTCGCGTCGATCGCGTCGAGGGCCACGTCGCCGACCATGATCCGACCGGCGTCGGTCTGCCAGGAACCGCAGGAGCAGGTTCGCCACGGTCGTCTTGCCGGCCCCGGTCGTCCCCACCAGCGCCACGACCTGACCACGCGGGATCGTCAGGTCGAGGCCGGTGACCGCCGGGACCGTGCGTCCGGGATAGGTGGCCGAGACACCCTCGAACCGGATGTCGGCATCCGGAGGAAGCCCGGCGAGCCCGTCACGCGACTCCGCCGACGGCACCGGCCGCGACGGCACCGGCTCGTCCAGGATCGCAGTGATCCGTTCGGCGACGGCACGGGCCGCGGCTCCCGCGTGATAACGGGTCGCCAGCGTCCGCAGCGGCAGGAAGAACTCGGGGACGATGATGAGGACGGCCAGCGCGCGATCGAAGGCGATCGCCCCCGACATCAGACGAAGGCTGATCTCGACGGCGACGAGGGCGACGGCGACCGCACCGCCCCATTCGAGCACGAGCGACGTCTGGAACGCGCGTGCGCAGGACCTCCATCGTCGTGTCGCCGTAGCGTCGGCTGATGTCGCGGATCGTGTCGACCTGCTCCGCGCTCCGGCCGAACAGCTTGAGCGTCGGGAGCCCCTGGAGCATGTCGAGGAAGAAGGCGCTGAGCCAGCGGAGCTCGGCGAAGCGGCGCTCCGTGATCGTCCGCGCCCGGCCGCCGATGAAGGCAAGGAGCAGGACCAGGACCGGCCCGGTCAGGAGGAGGACGAGCACCGTCGGCGGGTCGACCGCCCCGATGGCAGCCAGCACGAGGAGCGGCACCGCGACCGCGAGGATCCGGGCCGGCTCGAAGACCGTCACCCAGGCGTCGAGCGTCTCGGTCCCATTGACGACGACCGCCGCCAGCTCACCGCTCCGTTCCCTGCCGGTGTAGACAGGTCCCAGGGCGAGCAGGTGCCCGGTCAGGTCTGCACGGAGCCGGCGCTTGAGCCGGTCGGCTGCCCGCTGTGCCAGCAGGTCGCCCACGACCAGCAGCGGGGCGCGAACCAGGGCAAGGATGGCGACCGCTGCGAGGAGGGCCGCCTCGGACGCGAGGGTCGCGCCGCCAAGGAAGACATCGGCCACGACGACGCTCGTCAGGTAGGCCGCCGCGACCACCAGGACCGCGGCCGCGAAGCCGCACGCGATCCCGAGGGCGAGGAGCGACCGCGTCCCCGACGCACGCGCCAGCAGTCGGCGCTCGGGCGTGCGTGGGCGGGCGCCCGCGTCGGCCATGCGGGCGAGGGCCCTAGTAGCCGTGCGTGTCGACGACCGTCTTGCCCCGGAAGATCCAGTAGACGCCGGCCGTGTAGAGCAACACGAACGGCATCCCGATGAGCGCGATGATCAGGGCGACCTCGAGCGTGTTCTGGGCCGCCGCCGCAGAGAAGATCGTCAGGTTGTAGGCCGGGTCGATGGTCGAGATGATCAGGTCCGGATAGAGCCCGATCCCGCCCGACACCAGCAGGAGCCCGATGGTCGCGGACGAGAACACGAATGCGCGGAGGTCCTGGCCGCGACGGACCATCAGCCACGCGCCGACGAGCGCGAAGAGCGCCGCGGCGGGGAAGACCAGCAGGTACAGGTCGGTCTGGTAGCGGATGGTGATCTGCTCGTGGAACGCGAGCATCGCGATCACGACGAGCGTATTGAGCACGAAGAAGGCGCCCATCACGCGCGGCAACAGGTGCGCGATCCGGTCGTGGAGCTCACCTTCGGTCTTGAGCAGCAGGAAGATCCCGCCCTGCATGGAGAACATCACCGCCGTCGTGACGCCGACCAGGAGCGCGAACGGCGTCACCAGGCCACTCAGCCCGGTCGAGATGTTGCCGTTCTGGTCCAGCGGCACGCCCGAGACGACGTCGCCGAATGCGACGCCGAGCAGGAACGCCAGGCCCAGGGAGGCTCCACCGAACACGGCGTCCCAGGCAGACCGCCAGCGCGGGCTGTCCTCCTTCGACCGGAACTCGAGCGCGACGGTGCGCAGGATCATGACCAGCAGCACCAGCATGAACGGGAGATACAGGCCGGAGAACAACGACGCATACGCAAGCGGGAAGACCGCGAACAGGACCCCGCCGCCGAGGACGAGCCAGACCTCGTTGCCGTCCCAGACCGGACCGATGCTGTTGAGGAACGTGCGGCGTTCCCCGTCGGTGTGGGCCACCGGGAGGAGCAGGATCCCGACCCCCATGTCGAAGCCGTCGAGGATCAGGTAGCCGGCGATGATCAGGATGAACAGGGCGAACCAGATGTCGTTGATGGTCATGGCTCCTCCCCCAGGTCGGCGGACCGTCGCGGCCGGCTGAAGATCTCGCGGAACGTGTCCGGCAGGTTGCCCACGGCGACGGTCTCGACGTCCTCGAGCTCCTCCGGGCCGGCCTGGATCTTCCGGTTGAGGAGGTACAGGAAGAGGACCAGCAGGAGCGAGTACAGCGCGACGAACATCCCGAGCGAGAGGATGACGTCGAGCGGGCCGAGGAGCGGCGAGACGCCATCGGCGGTGAGCAGCACGTTGTAGACCACCCACGGCTGGCGCCCGATCTCGGCCGTCCACCAGCCGGCGGTGATCGTCGCCTCGCCGATGAAGACCGTGATGACCAGCAACCACAGCACGAAGCGCGACTGGTAGAGCCGGCGTTTCCAGGCGAACATGAGGCCGCCGAGCAGACCGATCGCGGCGAGCGCGGGGCCCATCACGATCATGAAGTGATAGACCTGGAACACGAGGTTGATCGGCGGGGTGGGTGCCGGCGCGAAGGAGTCGATCCCGGCCACGGTGGCATTGACGTTCTGGTACGCCAGGAAGCTGAGCAGGCACGGGATCGAGATGCCGGTCGTGGTCTGCGTCGCCTCGTCCACCCAGCCGACGACGAACATCCGGGCGCACGACTCGCTCTGGAAGAGGCCCTCCATCGAGGCCAGCTTCAGCGGCTGGTTCTGGGTCACCTCGACCGCCTGGTTGGCGCCGAAGATGACGACGTTCACCGACGCGAACAGGATGAACAGCGGGAGCGCGACCTTCAGGTTCGACTTGGCCAGGTCGACATGGCGCTTCTTGAGGATGTACCAGGAGCTGACGCTCAGCATCAACGCGGCACCGACCGTCCACGACGCCATGAAGACGTGCATCAACCGGGGGATGAACGACGGGGTATTGATGACCTGCCAGAAGTCGGTCATGACCGCACGGGTCGGGGCCGGGTCGGTCGCGATCGTGAACCCCTGTGGCGTCTGCATCCACGAGTTCGCCATCAGGATCCAGAGGGCGCTGAAATGGGCGCCGAACACGACCATGAAGATCGAGAACAGCCACAGACGCGGCCCAAGCCGGTTGCCGCCGAACAGCATCAGACCGAGGAAGCCGCCTTCGAGGAAGAAGGCGAACACCCCTTCGGCCGCGAGCAGGCTGCCGAACACGTTCCCGACGAAGCGCGAGTACTCCGCCCAGTTCATCCCGAACTCGAATTCCTGGACGACCCCGGTCGCGACGCCGAGCGCGAAGATCAGGCCGTAGACCTTGACCCAGAAGAACGACAGCCGGCGCCACTTGGGGTCCTTCGTCCGGACATAGATGATGCCCAGGATGACGAGCATCAGCCCGAGCCCCATCGACAGGGGCGGGAAGATGAAATGGAAGCTTGCCGTGAACGCGAACTGGACCCGCGACAGCGTCTCAGCGTCCAACGCGGCCCTCCAGTGAGTCCTTCGCGCGATGCTCGCTCATGATGCGCCGATCGAGCGGGCGTCCGGACCGTCCAAGGCCTGCGGTGGCGACCTCGGGCGGCGGCCCAGGTCGGGTACGATCGCTGGGTACCATGATCCGTCGCATCCTCGGGACCAGCCGGTTCCTCGTCATCCTCGCAGTGCTGGGCACGTTCATCACGTCCGCCACCCTGCAGATCTTCGGGCTCCTCCGTGTCGTGGCCCTGGTGGTCGATCTCATCCGGTCGGGCGAGCTGACCGCGGCAGCGGGCAAGTCGCTCATCGCCGACACCGTCGGGATCATCGACATCTTCCTGATCGGCACGGTCATGTTCGTCATCTCCGCCGGGCTGTATCAGCTCTTCGTCAGTCCGAATGTCGCGCTTCCGGGATGGCTCAAGATCGAGTCGCTCGACGACCTGAAGGAGAACCTCACCGAGGTGATCGTCGTCGCCCTGCTCGTGGCGTTCCTCAGCCCAGCCATCGAATGGACGGGCGGCGACGTGTCGATCCTCGCCCTGGGCCTTGCGATCGCGGCGGTGATCATCGCCGTGGCTGTGCTGGCACGGATGACGAGCCCGAACCGCCCGACCTAGCCGGCCGTCGCGCGAGGCCCGATCCCGGCACCGGGCAGAGCGACAGGGTCCGTGGATCCAGCCTCCTCCTCGAACAACGTCAACTGCCTCCAGCCGGTGCCTGGTCTCGAACGTGCTCGAGATCGATCACCATCCCGCTCGGCGTCGAGTCGAGCACGCCGCCACGACAGATCAGGTGCGCGACCAACCCGGTCCAGCCCGTCTGGTGCGAGGCGCCGATCCCGGCGCCGGTATCGCCGTGGAAGTACTCGTGGAACAGGAGCAGGTCGCGCCACTCGGGATCGGTCTGGAACTTGGTGTACGCCCCGTAGACGGGCCGCCGACCGTCCGCGTCGGGTAGCCAGATGGAGACGAGCCGGCGTGCGAGATCCATCGACACGTCGAACAGCCGCAGCTTCGTCCCGGAGCCGGTCGGGTGCTCGACCATGAAGTCGGCGCCCATCCAGGCGTCCCAGTTGCGAAGAGACTGGATCACGAGGTAGTTGAGCGGGAACCAGACAGGCCCGCGCCAGTTCGAGTTGCCGCCGAACAGCCCGGAGGTCGACTCGCCGGGCTCGTAGTCGACCTCGGCGACGAACCCGCCGAGATCGAGCCGGAACGGGGCCGACGCGTGCATCTTCGACAGGGCGCGCAGCCCATGTGGCGACAGGAACTCGTCCTCCGACAGCATCTTGCCGAGCAGCCGCTCGAGGCGCGCCGGCGGCACGACGCTGAGCTGCATGGCCCCGCCCGTTCGGGCGCTGATGTAGCCGCCCTCGCGCAGCCGCTCGTCGGTGATATGGAGGGCGTCGAGGAGGCTGGCGAAGCGCTTGCCGAGCGCCTGCCCTCGCTCCGCGATCCGGGCCGGGATGACCGACGTCGGGAGCAGCGGGATGAGCCCGACCATCGAATGCACCTTGATCGGCACGCTGGAGCCGTCGTGCAGCTTGAGTGCGTCGAAGAAGAACCCGTCCTCCTCGTCCCACAGCCCGCTCCGGATCATCGCCGCGCCGACACGGACCGCCTGCTCCAGGAAGGTCGTCTGGAAGTCCTCGTAGGCAGGGTCGGTCTCGGCCAGCGCGGTCGCGATTCGGAGCATCGCCAGGCAGTAGGCGAACATCCACGCGGTCGCGTCCGATTGCTCCAGCTCGGCGCCCGCCGGGACGTGCGAGCGATCGAATGCACCGATGTTGTCCAGCCCCAGGAACCCGCCCGAGAAGATGTCGTTGCCTTGCTTGTCCTCGCGATTCATCCACCACGTGAAGTTCAACAGGAGCTTGTTGAAGATCCGCTTGAGGAACGTGGTGTCGCCGCGGCCGTCGATGTCCCAGACCATGAGCGCGGCGACCGGATGGATCGGCGGGTTCACGTCGTCGAACGACCACTCGTAGGCAGGCAACGCGCCGTCCGGATGCTGGAACCACTCGCGACAGAGCAGGAGCATCTGGTACTTCGCGAAGGTCGGGTCGATGTGGGCGAGGGTGATGGCGTGGAACGCCAGGTCCCACGCCGCGAACCACGGGTACTCCCAGGGGTCGGGCATCGACATGATGTCGGCCGCCTCGAAGTGCCGCCAGTTCGCGTTGCGCCCGGTGTCGCGTTCGGCCGGCGGCGGTGGCAGCCCCGGATCGCCGTCGAGCCAGCGGGCCACGTTGTAGCCGTAGTACTGCTTGCTCCACAGCATCCCGGCGAAGGCCTGGCGCATGACCAGTGATTCCTCGTCGGTCCCACCGTCGCGTCGGAGGTCCTCGTAGAACTCGTCGGCCTCCTGCTCTCGGCGAGCCATCATCGTCGCGAACCCACGGCCGAGCCCGTCGGTCCCGTTGGACCTGGTCGTCGTCGCCGTCTGGTGCAGGCGGAGCCGGACCTCCGCCGACCCGCCGGCAGCGACCGTCACCTGGTACCAGGCGGCCGCCTTCGTCCCGGTCAGATCCGGGTTGACGGTCGGAGCCCCGCCCACGACGTGGTCGTTGATGCCGTCCTTCGGGAACGGCGTGAGTGGCGGCGCGTCCTCGATCCGCGGACGGTTGGTCTCGTTCTCGCAGAAGAGCAGCCGGGGCATCGTGCCGTCCGGCCCAGGCCCGACCTCGAGCGTGTAGTCGCCGAGCTCATGGTGGACGGCCCTGACGCTCGCCCCGTCCGCTGCCGCGATGATCGTGGGCCTGCCGCCCGCCGGGTTCCAGGCCCATTCGTTGCGGAACCAGAGCGTCGGCAGGACGTGGAGAGTGGCCGCCTCGGGTCCCTGGTTGCGGACGACGACCCGCATCAGGACGTCGGTCGGCGTCGCCTTCGCATAGTCGACCTCGACGATCCAGTAGCGATCGTCATCGAAGATGCCGGTGTCGAGCAGCTCGAACTCGGGCTCGAGCTTGGAGCGTGCCCGGTTCTCCTCGATGAGACGCTCGTACGGGAACGGGGCCTGCGGGTAGTGGTAGCGCCAGCTCAGCCAGGCGCTGCTCGGGACCGCATCGAGGTACCACCAGTACTCCTTGACGTCCTCGCCGTGGTTGCCCTCGCCGTTGCTCAGCCCGAACATCCGCTCCTTGAGGATCGGGTCGACCCCGTTCCACAGCGAGAGCGCGAGCGACAGCCGGTTGAAGACGTCGGTCATGCCCGCCATGCCGTCTTCGTTCCAGCGGTAGGCGCGCGACCGGGCGTGGTCGTGCGGGAATCCGTTCCAGGCGTCACCGCTGGCCGAGTAGTCCTCGCGGACCGAGCCCCAGGCCCGTTCCGACGAGATACGGGCCCCACTCGTACCACGGGCTCGCCTCGTCCCAGCCGTTCTCCGGGTGGCCTGCGTCGGCCATCCGGGCCCGCTCGGCGCCGGTCATCGGGTGCTCTTCCGCTTGGTCGACGCCGTGCCGCGGCGGCTGGCCAGCAGCGCGATCGAGCGCGCCTCGGCACGGAAGGTCGGGGTGTCGACCGCGGCCGCACCGCCGTACTCGAGCGCGATGTCGTGCGGGGACGGCCGGCCCGTGTCGATGATCCGCCGCCAGCCGCCGGTCGCCGCATCGGCCACCGGGAGCTCGAAGTCGAGGGCTTCCCAGTAGGCGTTGAGGATGAGGTGGAGCGCGCCGGCCGGCGAGCGAACGGTCAGCGCGATGCTGCGCGACGACTCGCCGAGGTCCGGCTCGCCGAGCCTGACCCCGCTCCACTCGGTCGAGCGCCTTGGAGCAGGTCGAGCAGGCTGGTGTCCTCCGGGACGTCCATCAGGTCGGACAGGCGCCGCCGGAGGCGGATCAGGCCGCGCGTGAAGCGCAGGACGTCGGCGTGCCGGTCGCGGGCCGGTCCAGTCGAACCAGGCGGTGGCGTCGTCATGGCAGTAGTCGTTGTTGTTGCCGCCCTGCGTCCGGCGCACCTCGTCGCCCATCAGCAGCATCGGCACGCCGAGCGACAGCATCTCGACGGTCAGGAAGTTCCGGACCTGGCGTCCCCGCAGCCGCTCGATCGCGGGATCGGTCGTCGGTCCCTCGACGCCGCAGTTCCAGCTCAGGTTCTGGTCGTTGCCGTCGCGGTTGCCCTCGCCGTTCGCCTCGTTGTGCTTGCCGTCGTAGGAGACCAGGTCCTCGAGCGTGAAGCCGTCGTGGCAGGTCACGAAGTTGATGCTGGCCTGCGCGTCGCGGTGCTTGTGGCCGTACAGGTCCACGCTGCCGAGCAGCCGGTCCATGACCACGCGGCACCATCCCGGGGTCGCTCTTGACGAAGGCGCGGACGTCGTCGCGGAAGCGTCCGTTCCACTCGACCCAGCGGTCGCCGACGAAGCTGCCGACCTGGTACAGGCCGCCGGCGTCCCACGCCTCGGCGATGAGCTTGGTCCCGGCCAGGACCGGGTCGGTCTCGATCTCCCACAGGATCGGCGGGTCGGTCAGGGGCTCGCCGATCCTCGCCACGCGACAGGATCGCGGCGAGGTCGAAGCGGAAGCCGTCGACGTGCATCTCCTCGACCCAGTAGCGGAGGCTGTCGAGGATCAGCCGGCGGACGATCGGGCCGTTGGCGTTGAGCGTGTTGCCGGTCCCGCTGAAGTCCGCGTAGCGCGCCGGGTCGTCGGCGTCGAGCAGGTAGTAGTCCTCGTTGGCGAGGCCACGGAACGAGAACGTCGGGCCGTCCGCGCCGACCTCCGCGGTGTGGTTGTAGACGACGTCGAGGATGACCTCGAGACCGGCCCGATGGCAGGCCTTGACCAGGTCGCGGAACTCGTCCACCGCCGCGGTCGGGCCCGGCCGGCTGGCGTAGCCCGCGTGCGGGGCGAAGAACGAGACCGGCTGGTAGCCCCAGTAGTTGACGAGCCCGGCTCGGCGCCGCGAGCGGGTCGAACTGGAAGACCGGCAGCAGCTCGACGGCCGTGACACCGAGGTCGACCAGGTACGGGATCTTCTCGACGAAGCCCGCGTAGGTCCCGCGCCGACCGGCCGCCACGCCCGAGCTCGGATCGGCCGTCATCCCGCGAAGATGCGCCTCGTAGACGACCGTCTCGCGCCACGGCCGGCAGATCGGCTCGTCGCCCTCCCAGTCGTACAGGCTCGTGTCGATGACGACGCTCTTCATCGGGACGGCCGTCGCGTCGGCCAGCCCGGCGGGGACGCGACGGTAGCCATCCGGCAGGACGACGCCGCGGCCGTACGGGTCGAGGAGGACGCGCGTCGGGTCGAACCGCTCGCCGTTCTCGGGCGCCCATGGCCCGTGTGCCGCGAAGGCGTACAGCTGGCCCGGCCCGAGGAAGGGCACCAGCGCGTGCCAGTACTCGCCGGTCCGGTTGACGCTCGGGTCGAGGCTGATGACGCGGCCGGGGACGAGGTCGTCGGGGCCGTCGAACAGGAGGACATCGATCCCGGTGGCCCGCTTCGAGTAGACGCACAGGTTCACCCCGCCGGCCACGACGCTGGCGCCGAGCGGATGGGCCGTGCCGGGCTCGATGAGGCCCGCGCGCACCGTCATGGCCGATCGGTCGCGTGCATCGTGTGGTCGTGCGACGGAGGCCACTGGACCCTAGAGCCCGACACTCGCCTGCATCATGCCGCCGTCGGCGACATAGGTCGTCGCGGTGCCGTACGAGGCGGCGTCCGACGCGAGGAATGCGACCAGGCGGGCGATCTCCTCGGGCTCGGCGACCCGCCCGAGCGGGATCGCGCTCTCGAGCCTGGCCTTCGCGGCCGGATCCGACAGGGTCACCTCGTCGATCGGCGTATGGACCGCCCCGGGCGCCACCCCGACCACCGTGATCCCGTGCGGTGCCAGCTCGACGCCGGCCGTCCTGGTCAGCATCCGGACGCCGCCCTTGGCCAGGCAGTACGGCGCGTTGCCCGGCATCGGCCAGTCCTCGTGGATCGAGCTGATGTTGATGATCCGGCCGCCGCCGCCCTGCTTGATCATCTGGCGGGCCGCCGCCTGGACCCCGAAGAAGGCGCTCTTGAGGTCGATGGCGATGACCATGTCGAACTGGTGCTCGGTCGTCTCGAGCGTCGAGGTCCGCGTCTCCATCCCGGCGTTGTTGACCAGGATGTCGAGCCGTCCGAAGGCAGCCACCGTCCCGTCGACCAGCTTGCCGATGTCGGCGACGCTCGAGACGTCGGCCTGGATGACCTGGGCCTTGCCGCCGGCGTCCTCGATCGTCTTGAGCGTGGCATCGGCCGCGTCTGCGTTCTTGTGGTAGTTGATCGTCACGGAGGCGCCCTGGCGGGCGAGCTCCAGCGCGATGGCGTGGCCGATCCCGCTGTCGCTCCCGGTGACGATCGCGACCTTGCCCTCGAGTGTCATGCGCGTCTCCTAGCTGAGTCGCTCGAGCAGGTGGTCGCCCACCCGCAGTGCGTTGGCCATGGCGGTCAGGGCCGGGTTCACCGCCCCGATGCTCGGGAAGAAGGACGTGTCGACGACGTACAGGTTGTCGACCTCGTGGGTCCGGCAATGCACATCGAGGACGGAGGTCGCCGGGTCGCTCCCGAACCGCACGGTGCCGGCCTGGTGGGCGACGCCGGCGATCGGGATCTCGTTCTTGAGGTAGCCGGTCCGCGGCAGCAGGTGGTCGGGGTGCATCCCGAGATGGCCGAGCATCGACTTGAGCTGGTGGTAGAGCCGCTGCTTCGGCTCCTGGTTGTTGGGCGTATAGGTCAGCCGGATCTTGCCGTCGCTGGTCAACGTCACCCGGTTGTCGGGCGCGGGCAGGTCCTCGGTCGACAGCCAGAAATCGACGGCATGGGTCGCCACGTCGGTCAGCGAGAACATCGGGGCGAGCTTGGTCTGGAGCGGCTTCTCGCCCTTGAACATCTCGGCGTCGGACTTGCCGACCATCTGGATGTTGCCCATCGGGAAGTCGAAGTCCTTCGTCCCGAAGTAGAAGTCGTTCAGCCCGAGCGTCTTCTGGAACAGCGTCGGGTTCGGGTCCTTCGAGATCGCGAGCACGGCCACGCTGTTGTGGAACATGTAGTTCCGCCCGACCTGGCCCGATCCATTGGCCAAGCCCGTTCGGGTGCCGGTCGTTGGCAGAGGCGAGCAGGATCTTGGCCGAGTTGGCGGCGCCCGCCGAGATCACGACGATGTCGCCGTCGTAGATCTCCTCACTGTCGTCGCGTTCGACGATGACCCGCTCGACGGCCGAGCCGGCCGCGTTGGTCTCGAGCCGGGTCACGATCGCCCGCGTTCGGAGGCTGACGTTCTTGTGCTCGAGCGCCGGTCGGACGCCGAGCATCTCGGCGTCGGACTTGGCCTGCACGAGGCACGGGAACCCGTCGCAGGTCCGGCAGCGGATGCAGTGGCTGTTGGGTCGATCGTCCTCCAGCAGCCGGACGCCGCACGGCGCGTGGAACGGGTGGTAGCCGGCCTTCGCGAGGTCGTCCGACAGCTGCTGGATGCGTGGCTCGTGGGTCAGGGCCGGGAAGGCGTACTGGGCGCTGGCGTGGCCCTCGGTGGGGTCCTCGCCGTGGTTGCCGTGGACCTCGTAGAGATGCTCGGCCTTCGTGTAGTAGGGCTCCATATCGTCGTACGAGATGGGCCACGCGGGCGAGATCGCCGTCGTGATGGCGGAGCTCCCCGAAGTCCTCGGGCCGCAGCCGATAGAGGGCCGCCCCATACAGCTTCGTCGCCCCGCCGACCGCGTAGTGGATGCCCGGCTGGAACGGCTTGTCCTTGTCGTCGTACCAGGTCTCCTTCGGCACGTAGCGGTTCTCGACGAAGACCTCCTTCGAGTCCCAGTTCTCGGATTCGCGGGGCAGCCAGTCGCCGCGCTCGAGGATCAGGATCCGCTTGCCGGACGGCGCGAGATGTCGGGCGAGCGTGCCGCCGCCGGCACCGCTCCCGATGATGATGACGTCGTATCGGCCGTCGCTCGACACGATTCCCCCACGATCCTTTCCTTGGTGCGCTCGGTGCTCAGGAGGTCGCGGCCCCTGAAGCGACCGGCTCGTCGGCGACGTCCTCTTCCCAGACCATCCGGGGAGTCCCGCTGCGGTCGAGCGCCTGTGGCGCTCGCTCCTTGCCGAAGATAGTCCTGCGCCCAGGTCCTGAACGCATGGACGCGATTGCTGCCGCCGGTCATCAGCGCGGCATGGACGCCGAGCCAGGCCCCGAACGCGAGCTTGCCGTGCAGCTCGATGCCCTTGACCTGGGCGATCGCCGCGCCGCGGCCGATCATCGCCATGGTCCCCTTGTCGAGATAGGAGAACGGCTTGGCCTCCTTCCGGTCCAGGTCGGCGAGGATGGTCTTGGCTGCCCACGAGCCGCTCTGGAGCGCCACCGAGCCGAGCTGCGGATGGGTCTTGCCGTCCTTGGCCGGGATGTTGGCGATGTCGCCGATGACCAGGACGCCCGGGAACCCGGCGACCGTGAAGTCCGGGCCGACGTCGATCCGGCCGCCGCGACCCTGGGGCAGCCCGCTCGCCCCGGCGACCGGCGCAGCCATCAGGCCGCCGCCCCAGATGACGCAGCGCGTCTTGATCGTGGAGCCATCCGACAGGGTGACGTGACCGGGACCGATCGCCTTCACGCCGACCCCGAGGCGAAGATCGACGCCGTCCTTCTCGAGGATCCGCGCCGCGTAGGCGTGACCCTTGTCGAAGAACATCTTCAGGAGCACGGTCCCGTGGTCGACGAGATGGACCTTGGCCCGCGGCGCGAGCGACGTGAACTCGTGCATCATCGTGGTCTTGATCATCTCGGACAGGGCGCCGGCGACCTCGACCCCGGTCGGCCCGCCGCCGACGATGACGAAATCGAGGGCGCCCTCGTCGACGAGGCGCGGATCGCTGTCGGCCTCCTCGAAGGCCTGGATGATCCGCGTCCTGAGGCGCTCCGCGTCGTCGAGGGAGTAGAGCGGGAAGGCGTGCTCGGCGCCGGGTGTCCCGAAGAAGTTCGGCTGCGAGCCGGCGGCCAGGACGAGATAGTCGCCGGTGTAGGTCTCGCCGCGCCGTGTCGTCACCGTCCGGGCGACCGGATCGATGGCCACGACCTCGGCGCGCTTGGTCTCGAACCCGTCGTACTCGGCCGCGATCTTGCGCAACGGGTAGGCGATGTCACCGGCGGCCAGCATCGACGTCGCGACCTGGTAGAGGAGCGGCTGGAACTGGTGGTAGTCGTTCCGATCGATCAGCGTGACGTGGAGATCGGGGTGCGCGGCGAGCTTCCGGGCGCAGGCCACCCCGGCGAACCCGCCGCCGACGATGACGGCCGTCGCGCGGGTCGCCGATGTCATGTCAGGTCGGAGAAGCGCGGGGCCGACGCGATCCGGCCGACGAGGGCGGGCGATGCGTTCTCGAGCAGCCTGGTCAGTCGCTCGGCGAGCAGGCGATCGGTCGTTTCGGTGATCTCCCGGATGGTCTCGCGGAGCTCGGTCTCGAAGCGGACCTCGTCATGCCACGGCAGGACATCCGGCAGGCTGGGGCTGAGGGCGTCCTCGACGACCGCCCGGATGACTTCCTCGATCCGTTCGTGGGCGTAGACGGCCTTGAGGTCGCGCGTCACGGGGGAACCCGGACCGGCCCCGATCCGTCCCCCCGTGCCCGACGACTGCTTGATCAACGTCGGCATCGAAACCACCCCCGTGTCACCCCACTGTCCTCGAGCATCCGAGGTGCCGAGGCTCGCTCGCGGTCGGAGAGACGACCGGCGAGTGGCGCAGGGGTGAGCCCTGCAGGACGGCTCCGGGATGTTCCGGACTGGCATGATACGCCCGTTTCGGAGAGTTGCCAGCGGGCCGATCCGGGGTTATCCGAACGTTAATCTGCGCGTTCGATCTCGCGCTTGCGGCGGGCCACGAAGGCGTCGAGCGCCTCGAGGATCGGCGCGGTCGAGAGCCGGGCGGCGACGGCCTCGGCGAGGAGTCGCTTCCAGATCGCGTTGGCGCGCTGCGTCGCGGTCTGCGCCCCGTCCGCCTGCCACGTCTCGAAGTTGCGCCAGTCCGACACGAGCGGCCGGTAGAACGCGGTCTCGTAGCGCTCGAGGGTGTGGGCCGTGCCGAAGAAGTGGCCGCCCGGCCCGACGTCGGCGATCGCATCGAAGCCGAGGCTCGCCTCGTCGACGGGAAGCGGCTGGAGGACCTCGGAGATCATCTGGAGGATCTCGGCGTCGATGATCAGCTTCTCGTACGAGGCGGTCAGCCCGCCCTCGAGCCAGCCCGCGCCCTGGTAGAGCAGGTTGACGCCGCCCATCACCGCGCCCCACACGGCCATCTCCGATTCGTAGGCCGCCTGGGCGTCGACGACGTTCGACGCGGTCGCGTTCGAGGAGCGCCACGGCAGGCCGTAGCGGCGCGCCAGCTGGCCGCTGGCGAGCGCGCCCTTGACCGACTCGGGCGTCCCGAAGGCCGGCGCGCCGGTCCGCATGTCCACGTTCGAGGTGAACGCGCCGTAGACCATCGGCGCGCCGGGCCGGACGATCTGCGACAGCGCGACGAGGAAGAGCGCCTCGGCGTTCTGCTGGGCGAGCGCGCCGGCCAGCGAGACCGGGCTCATCGCGCCGGCGAGCGTGAACGGCGTGGCCACGACCGGCTGGCCGTGCAGCGGCCATCTCGATCAGGCCGTCGCCCATCGGGCCGTCGAGGCGGAGCGGCGAGTTGGTGTTGATGACGGTCATCAGCGACGGCTCGCGGAGCGAGCGTCGTCGCGGTCGACGCCGCGGATCGAGGCAGACGACCTCGAGCGCGTCCTCGACCGGGCGCGCCCCGAAGCCGAGGCACTGCCAGGTCTTGTCGAGCTCGACGGCGAAGGTCCGGTACATGTCGAGGTGGCGCGTCTCGACCGGCAGGTCGTTCGGCTCGAGCGGGCCGCCGCCCTCCTGGTGGATGACGTCGAGGGCGCCGATCAGCCGGACGTAGTCGACGAAGTCGGCGAAGTTGCCCGCGCGCCGGCCGCGATCGAGGTCGCTGACGAAGGCCGGCCCGCCGACCGCCCCGAAGACGAGGTTCGAGCCGCCGAAGACGATGTTCGCGCTCCGGGTTCCGGGCGTGGAGCTCGAACGTGGGCGGCGCGGTGGCGACGAGCGCCTCGACCTGGTCGGGATCGAGCCGGACGCGCCGGTTGGCGCGATCGACCGTCGCGCCGGCGCGCCGCGAACGCCTCGAGCGCCCGGTCGCCGAGGACCTCGACCCCGATCTCGGCCAGGATCCGCAGCGACGCGCGATGGATCGCCTCGACGTGGTCGGCCGACAGGATCTCGACCGGTCGGAACGGGTTGATCAGGCGTCGCCACGGGAGCTGGGAGAGCCCGGGCGCGGCGCGGCGCGGCCGGCGTCGCGGGCCGTCGGCGCGGCCGGGCGGATCGGCCTGCTCGGGGGTCGTCGTCCACCGGCGTGATGCTACGGCCGCGCTCCGAGCCCGGTGATCGGACGTCCTGCGGGCCGAGCGGTCGGAATGGCGCTCGCCGGTGACGCTCCGGCCGTCGCTCGCGGCACTTCCATTTCTCATGCGTGTCTCAGACGCCGAGGTCTCAATGGCAAGGACGAGCGCCCGTCGGCGTGGCGCGTCCACGGATCGGGTCACTGGGAGACGTCGATGAAACTCAAGATCCTCGCCATCGTCGCGCTGGCGGTCGTCGGCGTCGGCGCCGCGTTCGTGGCGCTCGGTGGGCTGCCGGCAAGCGCCGCGCACGACGACCCGACTACCTGACCGGCGCGGTCGACGACCGGCGACGTCACCGACGACGTCGCGGCGACCGGCGCGGTCGCGACCAGCTCGTCGTACGGCGTCGTCCTTCGGCATCGCCGGCCGCACCTCGCGGGCGCGACGGCAGCGAGCGGCAGCGGCAGCTCCACGACCTGGACCGTCGACCAGCGTCAAGGTCAAGGTCGGCGACACGGTCAAGAAGGGCGCGGTCCTCGCCACGGCCGACACCACCGACCTCAAGCGCCAGCTCGACCGACGCGAACACGGGCCTGACGACGGCCAAGATCCAGCTGGCGATCGCCAAGACGGACCGCTCGGACGCGACGACGACCGCCGCGATCCGCCAGGCGCAGGATCGGCGTCTACAACGCCCAGACGCCAGGTCTCGACGCGCCACGAAGACGCGCGACGACCTCGAGACCCAGATCAAGCTGGCGACCCTGACCGCCCCGATCGACGGCATCGTCACCACCGTCAACATCGTCGCCGGTCTCGACGCCCCGTCGGGTGACGCGATCGTCATCGACGCCGACGACGTTCCAGATCACGACCGACGTCGTCGAGAGCGACCTCGCCTCGATGGCAGTCGGGCAGACGCGCGACGGTCTCGATCGCGGCCGTGGATGCGACCGTCGACGGCAAGGTCACCGCGATCGCCCCGACCGCGGTCGGCAGCACGACCGGGCGGCGTCGTGTCCTACGCGGTCACGGTCGCCCTCGCGAACGCGCCGGCAGCGGTGCGGGCCGGCATGACGGCCGACGTCACGATCACCATCGACAGCGCCACGAACGTGATGACCATCCCGGCAGCAGCCCTGCGCGGGACCAACGGCGCCTACACGGTGCTCACGCTCGGCGCGGACGGCACGCCGGTCGCGCAGCCGGTCGAGGTCGGCCTCGTGACCAACACCACGGCCGAGATCAAGAGCGGCCTGTCCGTCGGGCAGGAAGTCGTGACCGGCGTCAACACCCCGGCGACGGGCACGACCACCACGACCGGCGGCTTCGGCGGCGGGTTCGGCGGCGGCGGCGGTTCCCGATCGGCGGCAATGGCCGGCGCGGCACCGGTGGCAGCGGGACCGGGAACTAGCGATGAGCGACCCGATCATCTCCCTCGACCACGTCAGCCGTGTCTACGACATGGGCAGGATGCAGGTCCCCGCGCTCTCGGACGTGAGCCTCGAGGGTCGATCCCGGCGAGTTCGTCGCGATCGTCGGGCCGTCGGGCTCGGGCAAGACCACGATGATGAACATCCTCGGCTGCCTCGACCGACCGACGAGCGGCGGCTACAGCCTGGCCGGCACCCCCGTCGCCGAGCTCGACGACAACGGCCTGGCGCGGGTCCGCAGCCGGAGCATCGGCTTCGTCTTCCAGTCGTACAACCTGCTGCCACGCACGACGGCACTCGACAACGTCGCGACGCCCCTCCTCTACCAGGGCGTCTCGCGCAAGGACCGGGCCGCCCGGGCCAGGGCCGCGCTCGAGCGCCTCGGGATGGGCGACCGGCTCGACCACGAGCCGACCGAGCTGTCGGGCGGCCAGCAGCAGCGCGTCGCGGTCGCGCGTGCGCTCGTCACCGAACCGGCCCTGATCCTGGCCGACGAGCCGACCGGCAACCTCGACAGCCACGCCGGCGCCGAGGTGATGGCACTCCTCCACGAGCTCAACGCGGCGGGCCGGACGATCGTCCTGATCACCCACGACGCCGAGGTCGCGCGGGCCGCCAACCGGCAGGTCCACCTGCGTGACGGCCGGATCCTCGCATGAGCCTCCGCGAGCTCCTCCGACTCTCGTTCTCGCGGCTGCGCACGAGCCGGCTTCGGGCGGCGCTGACGATGCTCGGCGTGATCATCGGGGTCGCCTCGGTGGTCGCCCTCGTCGGTGTCGGCCAGGGCACGACGTCGAACATCACGAGCCGGCTGGCCGGCCTCGGCACGAACCTGCTGACCATCAGCCCGAACGGCGGCGGCGGGTCGACCTCCACGCTGACCGTCGAGGACAGCGACGCGATCGCCGCGCTGCCGACGATCGGCAGCGTCGCCCCGCAGATCTCGACCAACGCGACCGTCTCGCTCGGCCGGACCAGCACGACCACGTCGGTCATCGGGACCACCCCGGCCTACCCGACCGTGAACGCCTACGACGTCTGGCAGGGCAGCTTCCTGACCGACGCCAGCCTCGCCAACGACCTGCGGGTCGCCGTCGTCGGCGCGACGACCGCGACGAACCTCGGGCTCACTGCCAGCGACATCGGGACCGAGATCTCGGTCGGCGGCCTGCCGTTCCGGGTGATCGGCATCCTCCAGCCCAAGGGCGGGACCGGCTTCCAGGATCCCGACGACCAGGTCCTCGTCCCGATCGGCGTCGTCCAGAAATACTTCGTCGGCGGCGACACGCGTCCGGAACATCGGCGTCTCGGTCACCGATGCGGACCAGATGACCGCCGCCAGCGCCGCGATCACCGCCCTCCTCCGCGACCGGCACGACCTGGCCGCGACCGACACCGCCGACTTCAACGTCTTCAACCAGACCCAGCTCCTGGCGGCCGCGTCGTCGATCAGCGCGACGCTGACCCTGCTGCTCGGCGGGATCGCCTCGATCTCGCTGGTCGTCGGCGGCATCGGGATCATGAACATCATGCTGGTCTCGGTCCGCGAGCGGACGCGCGAGATCGGCATCCGCAAGGCGATCGGCGCGCGTGGGCGCGACATCCTCGCCCAGTTCCTGGTCGAGGCCCTGACCCTGTCGCTCCTCGGCGGGCTGATCGGCATCGTCATCGGACTCATCGTCTCGGCGGGGATCGGCCAGCTCGCCGGCTGGGGCTTCGTCTTCAACCCCATCACGATCGTCGCGGCTGTCCTGTTCAGCCTCGCGGTCGGCGTCGTCTTCGGCGTCTGGCCCGCCCGCCAGGCGGCCCGTCTCGATCCCATCAGCGCCCTGCGCTACGAATGACCACGGCACCCATCACAAGGAGTCCCAGGTGAGCCTCGATCCGAACCGTCCCATCGTCCCGCAGCCGTACGCCCCGGTCGCACCCGAGCCCATGGCCGCATCGTCCGTCCCGACGTCGCCGGTCGCGCCGTCGCCCGGTGACGTCGGCCCCGCCGCCGGTCATCCCGGCCAAGAAGAAGTCGTCGGGCGGTGGCCGCCTGCTCAACGTCGTCCTCGGCGTCGCGGTCGCGATCGCCATCGCGGGCGTCGCGTTCGCGGTCGGCCGGACGACCGCCCCGGCATCGGCTGCGACCGGCGCAGGCCGCGGCGGCTTCGGCGGCGCCTTCCCCGGTGGCAGCTTCGCGCCACGCGCCAGCGGCCAGCCCGGGTTCGGCGGGCGCGGCGGCGCGTTCGGTGCCGGTGGCGCCGGCCTGACCGTGAGCGGCACCGTCGTCTCCGTCGACGGCGACACCATGACGATCAAGACCGCGAGCGGCCAGACGATCCAGGTCGCGACCGGCGCCGTCCACCACCTACAACACGCAGTCCCCGGCGTCCGCCGTCGGACGTCGCTGCCGGCAAGACCGTCCAGGTCCAGCTCGACATCACCGGCGGCGGTGGCTTCGGTCGCCCGAACGCGAGCGGCGCGCCCGCCGGCCCGGCCGGCACCGCCAGCAGCGTCACGGTCGTGCCATGACATCCGCGCCCGACCGGCTAGGCTGACGCTCATGCACCTGCTCGTCGTCGAGGACGATCCGCGGCTGGTCCGCCTGCTGCGCCGACTCCTCGAGGAGGACCGCCACGTCGTCGAGACCGCCACGACCGGTCTCGATGGTCTCGACATCCTCGAGGCGACCACCGGGATCGAGGTCGTCATCCTCGATCTCGGGCTCCCGGACATCTCCGGTCTCGAGGTCGTCGAAGCGCATCCGCGCGGCGGGCTCCGAGGTCGCCGTCCTGATGCTGACCGCCCGTGACACCGTCGGCGATCGGGTGACCGGGCTCGACGCCGGTGCCGACGACTACCTGGTCAAGCCGTTCGCCTACGAGGAGCTGGCGGCCCGGCTGCGCGCGCTCGGTCGGCGCGGGTCGGCCGCCCGACGACCCGAGCCGCGGCTCGTCGTCGGCCCGATCATGCTCGACGAGACGTCGCGCCGGGTCACCCTCGACGGCAAGTCGATCGATCTCAGCCCGCGCGAGTTCTCGCTCCTCGAGTGCCTCCTCCGCCATCCCGGGCCAGACGCTGTCGCGCGACCAGCTGCTCGACCAGGCCTGGCCGTTCAGCGTGGCCGTGACCCCGAACGCGGTCGATGCCTACGTCCACTACCTGCGCGACAAGCTCGGTTCGGCCGGCAAGCTGATCGAGACCGTCCGCGGCGTGGGCTATCGTCTGGCCGATGCCTGACGGGATCCTGACCCCGACCGAGACCACTCCGCCCGAACTGGCCGCCGACACCGCGGACAGCGGGCTGGTCCGGCATGTCCGGCGCAACCTCGTCCTGTGGAGCGGCGGGACGACGCTCGTCATCCTGCTCGTCCTGGCCGTGGCGCTCTACGTCGCGGTCGCGAGCTCGCTGGCGAGCTCGGGCACGGCCGTGCTCGACTCGCGGCTCGACCAGGTCCGCTCCAGCCTGACCGGCCAGGCCCCCGATCCGGACGACACCAGCCCGTACGGGCTGATCTTCGGCGGTGGTGGATCGGGGACCATCGCGCTGGCCGTCGACGACAACGACAACGTCCTCGCTCCCCGCGGGTTCCACGTGCCGCCCGGTCTGCCCGACATGGACGGCGTCGCCTCGGCGCGGGCCACGGGTCGAGACGTCCGGACGACCTCGCTGACGTCGCCGGCGTTCGGACCGGGCGGCGGACCGGGCGGCGGACCGACGACGGTGACCACGCCCGTCCGCATCCTCACCGAGAACGTCGCCGTGACCGGTGGACCGACCTATGCGGTCCAGGTCATCGGCGACCGGGTGGCCGAGCAGCGCACGCTCGACACGATGCTCGTCGTGCTCGTCGTCGGCGGCGGGCTGGTCGTCCTGATCGCCTTCGGCTTCGGGGCCATCTACGCCCGCCGGGCGCTCGTCCCGATCCGCGAATTGCTGGCGGCCCAGCGGGTCGCGCTTCGACGGCAGCGCGAGTTCGCCGCCGACGCAAGCCACGAGCTGCGGACGCCGCTGACCGTCATCCGGAGCAGCGTCGACTACCTGGAACGCCATCGCAACGAACCCGTCGCGGAGGTCGGCTCGGCGCTCGTCGACATCGACGACGAGGTGACCCACATGACCGCGATCGTCGAGGACCTGCTGCTGCTGGCGCGCTCGGACTCGGGCGCCGTCGCGCTCGAGCACATCCCGGTCGATCTCGGCGACGTCGCCGCCGACGGCGCCTCGGCGATGGGCAAGCCGGCGACGGATCGCGGCGTCCACGTCGTGGTCGATCCGCAGCCGGCGGTCGTCGCCGGTGACCCGGCGCGGCTCCGGCAGCTGGTCATGATCCTGGTCGACAACGCGATCCGCCACAGCCCGATCGACGGCCGGGTCGGGGTCGCCGTCCGCGCGAACGGGTCCGGCGCCTCGCTCGTCGGTCGAGGACGACGGGCCGGGGATCCGGCCGGAGGACCTGCCACACCTGTTCGAGCGGTTCTACCGGGCGCCCGGCGCGCCGGGTGGTGGCACGGGCCTCGGCCTCGCCATCGCCGCAGTGGATCGTCGAACGCCACGGCGGCCGGATCGAGGTCGCCAACCGGGCCGAGGGCGGCGCACGCTTCGTGGTCGACCTGCCGGCGACGGGCGGCGCGGTCTGAGCTCGCTGCGTCTGTCGTGGCAGACCGATGGTGCTTGAGGACGAGCCGGGCCGAGCTGAGCATCAGGCAGCTGCCGTCTCGCGCGCCGCGTCGCGTCCGGCAGCGAGGTAGCCGAGGACGATCTCCTCGAGGGTCGCCGGCTGCGTCGTCGGATCGGTCGAGCGGACCAGGGCGACCCTGTGACCCTCGTCGTTCATAAAGTAGCCGACGGTCCCGGCGGGCTGTGGTGCATCCGTATCGACATCGACGACCCGGTGGCCGGCCCTGGCATCGCTGACGGAGGCCTGGTAGGCGAGCCGACCGTGCGTGAGGACGACGAGCTGGTCACAGGCCTGTTCGACGTCGGTGACGATATGGGACGACAACAGGGCGGTCGCTCCGGTCGCCCGGACGTCGTCGACGAGCACGGCGAGAAATTCCCGTCGCGCCAGCGGATCGAGGCTGGCGAGCGGCTCATCGAGCAGCAGGATCGGCGAGCGCGTTCCAAGCGCAAGGGCCAACGCGACCTGCGCCTGCTCCCCGCCCGACAGCTGGCCGACCGGCTGGTCGAGGCGAACGCCGACGCTTCCGAGGCGCTCCGACGCATATGGTGTGTCAAAGGTGGGGCGGGCGACCCGAGCGAGACCGAGGTGGTCGCCGGCCGTCAGGTCGCGATAGAGGGCGGCTGCCTGGGGGACGTAGCCGATGCGCGACACGGCGCCGACACGCTCGCGCCTGGGGTCGATGCCTTCCACGAGGACGCGACCCTCGTTGGGATGCTCGAACCCCATCCATGACCGGATGAGAGTCGACTTGCCGGCCCCATTGGGTCCGACGAGAGCCGTGATCGAGCCGCGAGCGAATTCGAGGGTGACCTCGCGGAGCGCCCACGGTCCGCTCCGTCGGTAGCGGCGACCGACGCCCTCGGCGCGCAGCGGCGGCGGCTCGGCCATATCCCTCCCGTAGGGCTGGTGTTGGGCGCGAGCCTACATCACGGTCATTGTGGCGAGCCACCGCCTGGGCGGTGAGATCAGCCCTCGCGGACCAGGTAGCGCTCCATCCCGTCGGTCCAGACCGCGCGGTCGTCGTCGGTGATGGCGTACGCCGCGTAGTCGGCGAGGTCGGGCTGGGTCGCGAGCCAGTCGAGCCCGTCGAGCCCCATGACGTAGATCGCCGTCGCGTAGGCGTCCGTGAAGGCGAGACCGGGCCCGACGACCGTCACGCTGCGCAGGCCGGTCGGACGCCGCCCCGGTCCGCGGGTCCGCGATGTGCTCGCCGCGCTCATATGAGCCGGAGGTCGCGACGGCCCGGTCGGAAACGGCCAGCACGGCCGCGACCTTGTCGGCCCGGTCGGGATGCCGGATCCCGACGCGCCACGGCCGGCCCGGCGCCGCCTGCCCGCGGGCGACGATGTCGCCACCGGCGTTGATCCAGTAGTTGCGGCCGCCGGCGCTGTCGATCAGCCAGGCCGCCTCCTCGATCGCCCAGCCCTTGACGAACCCCGACGGGTCGAGCCGGCCGTCCGGCCGATGATGTCGCGCGTCGAACGCCCCGCCGGTCGTGACCGCGAGGTGATCGCAGACCGACAGGACGTAGCGGACGTCGAGGCTCGCGTCCTCCTCGGCCAGCGACCCGTCGGCCAGCCGGCTGACCTCGCTGTGGGCGCGGTAGGTGCTGAACCGCTCGTCGACGTCGTGGAGTCGCTCGACGACCTCGTCGAGGATCGTCTCCGCCACGAGCGGCGGCTCGATGTCGATGCTGACCGTCGTCCCCATGACGGCCTCGACGCGGCGAAGCCCGGGCGCGACCGCCGTGCTCATCCCACGCCGGCCTGGTCGAGGGCCGCCTGGAGCGACTGCGTGTAGGCATCGCTGGTATACGTCGCGCCCGACACGAGGTCGATCTTGGCGCTCTGGGCCTGGAGCGCCTCCTGGTGGAGGATCGGCGCCGCGTAGTTCGAGATCTGGCCCGAGCGGCGGCCCGGTCGGGAGCTCGAGGGCGACGACGTCGGTGAGCTTGCCGCCGGCCACGACGACCTCGACCTGGACGTCGCCGAACTGGGTCGAGACGACAGGCCCGTCGACGGTCTTCGACCCGCTCGTCGAGCCCGCCTTGGTCGGCGCGGGCGTCGCGGTCGTCCCTGCCGGCGCCTTGGTCGCGGCCGGTGCCGGCGTCCCGACATCGCTCGTGATGGTGCCCGTCCCCTGGTCGGGCTGCGAGACCACGCCCGTCGGCCGTGTCGCGACCGGCTCATCGGGCGTCTTGAAGCTGAGCAGAAGGATCAGGGCGCCGGTCGTGATCAGGAGGGCGGCGAACCCGCGCTTCGGCATGATGTCGCCGCTCAGCTCACGGAGGCGCCGGTCGCCTGGGCGATCAGCGAGGCAGCGTCGGCGATCGGGATCGCGAAGCCGAGGCCCTCGGCGCTCGTCGAGACCGCGGTGTTGACACCGATCGACGTGCCCGGCGGCGTCCAGCAGCGGTCCGCCGCTGTTGCCGGGGTTGATCGCGGCGTCGGTCTGGAGCAGCCCGGTCAAGGTCGTCGGCTGGTGGGTGACCTCGTCCTGGACGGTGATCGTGCGGCCGGTCGCCGACAGGATCCCCTTCGTCACCGTCTCGGTGAACGTGCCGAGCGGGCTGCCGATCGCGATCACCGTCTGGCCGACCTGGAGCGAGGTGGAGTCGCCGATGACCGCCGGCGTGAGTCCCTTGGCGTCGATCTTGACCAGGGCGAGGTCCTTGTCATCGGACTGCTTGACGATGGTCGCCGGGAACTGTTCGCCATCGGCCAGCTCGACCGTCAGCGATTGGCTGCCGGCCACGACGTGCTTGTTGGTGAGGATGTAGCCATCCGCGGTCAGCACGATCCCCGATCCGACGCCGGTCGACGGGATCTGCGTGAACCCGCGCGACGAGAAGCCCTCGGACGTGATCGTCACGACCGAGTCGCGGACGGCGGCGACGACATCGGGGAGATCCTCGGCGCTGACCGCCGGCGCGGGTGTCGAGCCGGCCGCGGCCGTCACGGCCCCGGGTGCACCGCTGCTCGCGGTGGGGGTGCTGGCCGCCGGTGCCAGGGGTCCGGCCACGAGGGCCGCCGTCCCGCCGGCCGCGAGCACGGCCGACAGCAGCGCGGCCCCGACGATGAGAGCCATGCCCCCGGATCGCCGGTCGCGTGGCGGTCGGCCGCCGGCGCCGGTCGAGTCACCGGTCGACGCGTCGGGAGCCGGAGCGTACGTGGGGGCGGCCTCGTAGAACGATGTGGGCGCGTACGCAGGCTCGGGCGCATGAACCGCCTCGGTCGCGGCGGGGACGGCCTCCGATGAGGTCGAGCCGGGAACGACGGGCTCGGTCGAGGCCGGAGTCAGCGGCTCGGGGTTCGAGCCGCGGTCATGGTCGAACATCGGGTGCTCCGATCGTGCTGTGATCGCGAAGGTGGGTCCGGATCTCCTCCATCAAACGCCGCGACGGTGAGAACCGCCTGAGAATCGAACGCGGCGCGGAGCCCAGAGGCTACCGCGCCGCGGTCGTACCCTTTCGCCCGCCTATCAGCTTGCGCCGCTCGACGGGGCGGGGCTGCCCTTCGGCGCCCCCTGCCCGTGACGACCGCCCCCGAAGCTCGGACCGAAGCCCGGGCCTCCTGGACCGCCACGGCCACCGAAGCCACTGCGAACAACCGCGGCATCGAGCGAGCCGTCGGCCCGCTGCGTGCCCTCGGCGACGATGAATGAACCGACCTTGATGTCTGACAGCGCGCCCGGCGCGCCATTCACCTGATAGGTCGTTTTGCTGTCGACGTGGATCGTGGCAGTCGTCCCGCCCGGCTGGGTGATCGTCAGGGTGCTGCCATCGATCGCGCTCACCTGGCCGGCCAGGCTGGGAAGGACCACGATGATCGCGGTGACGGTGTACGTGCCATCACTCGCCCGGGTCTGGGCGATCCGCACGTGGTCGCCGACTGCCAGATCGGCGACGCCGATCGTCGCGCCACCCTTGCTGATCTTCGTGTCGGCCGTGACCGCGATCGTCCGGGTCCAGCCGTCATCGGTCTTGAGCGACACGTTCTGGCCGTCCACGGCGGTCACCGCGATGCCACCGAGGCCGAAGCCACCCAGGCCGCCGAAGCCGGGCCCGCCACCGAATGGCAGCCCGAAGGCGCTCAGCGGACCACGCGGCAGCTTGCCGTTCGCGGGCGCCGACGCTCCGGGGACCGCGGTCGAGTCGGGCGCTGCGCTCGGTCCGGCACCCGTCGCCGGCGCCGGCGATGCGCCCATCACCGCGACGACCCCGACGAGGAGGAGGACGGCCGATCCGGCAAGGATCCCGACGCGCGTGGCGATCGATCGGCCTTCGACACGCTCGACCGGACCCGCGAACGCCACCCCGCCGGGCGGCGTCATCGGATACGGCTCGAGCGGAGCCAGCGGGATGCGTGTCGTCTCAGTGGTGTCGCCCGGGCTGTTCTGGTCGGTCATCTGGGCCTCCGGCACTGTCGATCGGTCGGTCGCGCGAGGATGACGGCGATTCCTTCGAATCGTCTGAGAAATCGAGGGATCAGGGATCCTGGGTCTAGAAAGCGAACTTCTCCGCGTGGATCTGGCTGTCGGGGAGACCGAGGTCGCGCAGGGTGTCCTCGACTCGCTCCATCATCGGGACGGGACCACACAGGTAGACGTCGCGTTCGAGGAGGTCCGGGACGAGCCGGTCGAGCGCGGCGGCGCCGAGCGGATCGCCCGCCGGCCCGTCGCGGCGGCCGACGACGTAGTGGATCTGCGCGCCTCGCGCGCGGGCCAGCGCCTCGAGCTCGTCACGGAAGACGATGTGCGAGGGGTCGCCCACGCGGTACAGCAGCTGGAGGTCGCCGGGTCGACCCGGCAGGGCCTCCAGGAGGGCGCGCAGAGGGGTGATCCCGATCCCGCCGGCGATGAACACGACCTTGTGTCGGGTCCGGCGCGCTCCGGTCATCGCCCCGTACGGTCCCTCGATGAAGGCGCGGGTCCCGATCGGGATGTGGCGCAGCGCGGTCGACCAATCGCCGAGCTCCTTGATCGTGATCCGCAGCCAGGCTCCGTTGGGTGCCGACGAGATCGAGAACGGGTGTGCGCGCCACCAGCCGTCGCGGGTCAGGAACCGCCACACGAAGAACTGGCCCGAGCGGACCGCCAGCTGGTCGAGGTCGCGCCCGGCGAGGTAGATCGAGAAGATGCCGGGTCCCTCGTCGACGACAGCCGAGACCCGCAGCTGGTGGCGCACGGACTGCCAGACCGGCTGGCCGACGCGGAAGACCAGCACGAGGGCGATCGTCGCGATGTAGAGAGCGACCCAGTAACCCACGGCGACCGGGTCGTGGATGAAGTCGGCCCCGGTATAGAGCTGGTGGAGGAAACCGAGGGCGATGGCGAGATACGCGTACAGGTGCAGGCCGTACCACGTCTCGTAGGCGAGACGGCGCCGGGCGGCCCGGACCGAGCTGATCGCCACCAGGGCGAACAGGCCGGCGCTGGCGAGGGCCATCAGCACGTATGGGTACGTCGTGATGAGCGTCAGGAACTCGCCGACGACCGTGCTGCCGTCACCGAGCGAGTAGCCGACCGTCGTGAAGACGACGTGCGCGAGCAAGAGCCACACGGTGGCGAACCCGAGCCAGCGGTGCGCCGCTGCCAGCGCGTCCATCCCGAACTCCTGGTCGAGCCACGGGCTGCGCGACATCAGGACGAGCTGGATCAGCGCGAGGTACGTCCCGTAGAGCGCGGTCAGCTGGCCGATCGCACTGAGCTGGCCGCCGAGCGTCGACAGCTGCTCGAGCCCGCCGTGGCGGACCCACATCGCGAGGATGAGCCCGCCGTTGCCGACCAGGAGCGCGACCATCTCGGTGCCACCGATCGACCACGTGCGTGGCAGGGGGACAGGGCGCGGCGTCGGGTTCGGCATCGTCTCGGTGGCCATCGTAGCCGACGGTGCCGTGGAGCCTTGAGACGAGTCTGAGATACTGGGCCGACGAAGCGGATGACCTGCCCATGCTCGAGGTGGTCGATTGATCGAGACAGCGCCGCAACGCGACATCGTCAGCTGGGAGGAGCTCGACCAGGCTCGTCGCCGGGCTCGCCGAACGCCTCGCCGACCAGTCGTTCGATCTCCTGCTCGCGATCACCCGCGGCGGCCTGGTGCCGGCCGGGATGCTCGCCTACCGCCTGCGCATCCGCAACATCCTGGTCGCCGCCGTCGAGTTCTACGACGACGAGGGCCAGCCGGGCCCGCACCCGACGTTCCTCCAGTTCCCGGCCGATCCGCTCCTGCGCGGACAGCGCGTCCTGGTCGTCGACGAGGTCTGGGACAGCGGGACCACGATCCACGCCGTGATCGAACGGATCCGGCAGGCCGGCGGTCTCCCGACGACGGCCGTCCTCCACTGGAAACCGACCCATTCGGTCGTGCCCGGGCGCGCCGGACGTGCACGCCGTCACGACCGACGCCTGGGTCGTCTATCCATTCAAGGCCGGGGGCTGAAGGGAGCCGAAGATGACGAAGCGAGTCCGCCTGCTCGTCGGCACCAAGAAGGGCGCATTCATCCTCGAGAGCGACGAGAAGCGCGCCGACTGGTCCGTCAGCGGGCCGCTGTGCGAGGGCTGGCCGGTCCACGACGTGATCGTCGAGCCCGGGACCGGAGCGATCCTGGTCGCCGCCGGCAAGTGCCTGGTACGGGCCCGCGATGTGGCGCTCCGACGACGGCGGCGCGACCTGGACCCATTCGTCGGCGGGGATGACCTATGGCGACGACGCCGAGCCGATGAAGACCATCTGGAGCCTGGCGACGACACCCGACGGCGGCATCCTGGCGGGCGTCGAGCCGGCCGGGCTCTTCCGCAGCGACGACCGCGGCAAGACGTGGCGGCACGTCGAGGGCCTGACCAACCACCCGAGCCGGCCGACCTGGGGCCCGGGCGCCGGCGGGCTGATCCTGCACACGATCATCCCCCACCCGACCGATCCGGACCGGACCTGGGTCGGGATCTCGGCTGTCGGCGTCTTCGAGACACGCGACGGCGGCACGACGTGGCAGGCGCGCAACGTCGGCGTCCGGACGGAGTCGCACCCGCAGGACCACTACCCCGAGACCGGCCAGTGCGTCCACAAGTTCGCGATGGCCGCCGGCGAGCCGGACACGTTCTACCAGCGCAACCACAACGGCGTCTACCGCTCGGACGATGGCTCGGAGACGTGGCAGGAGATCACCGGATCGCTGCCGACCGACTTCGGATTCGCGATGGTCGCCCACCCGCGCGACCCCGACACCAGCTGGGTGATCCCGCTGAGCACCCCCGAAGAGGGCCGGTTCATGCCCGATGGCCACACCGCCGTGTGGCGGACGCACGACCGCGGCGCCACCTGGATCTGCTCGGATGACGGCCTGCCGACGCATGACGCCTACATGTCGGTCCTGCGCGAGGCGATGGCCCGCGACACGCTCGACCCGGTCGGGATCACGTTCGGGACCGCGACCGGCCAGCTGTGGCACAGCTCCGACGAGGGCGTGAGCTGGCGGATGATCACCGACACGCTGCCCGAGATCTGGGCCGTCGAAGCCGCCGTCCTCGACTGACGGACCCGATGGCGACGGTCCTGCTGCCGGGCTCGCTGATCGCGCTCTTCCCGGGGACGGCGCGCAAGCATGAGGTCGACGGCGCGACGGTCGGGGCGATGATCGAGTCGCTCGACCGGTCGGTGCCGGGTCTGCGCGACCGGCTGGTCGAGGCCGGCCCGCGGCTGCGGCCGCATATCAACGTCTTCGTCGACGGCGAGCCGGGCGACCTCGGCACCGCCCTGGGCCCGTCCGCCGTGGTCCACGTGCTGCCCGCGGTAAGCGGCGGGTAAGCGCGGGATACGTCCCGGTGCAGGGCCGATCGTCATCCTGCCCGGCATGGCCAAGCATCGAACCGGACGCGGCGATCGAGCCCGCGACAAGCGGCGCGACCCGCGGCGGCGCGGCATGGATCCACGATGACCCGCGGTTCCGGTCGGCCCTCCGCCGGCTCGACGCACACGGCTTCGCCTGGGAGGACGTCGCCGGCGAGATCCTGCCGGTCTTCGAGCGGGCACGACCGTCGAGCTATCCGGTCGACCCGCCGGCTCTGACGGTTCTCCCGCCGGGGGTCACGGTCGGCTTCGGGGTGGACGCGGGGCCGGCCTTCATGCGGATCTCGACGACACACGTGGCGCACTGGCCGGTCGACCTCGGCGGGCTCGCCGAGCGGGCGCTCGACAACCTGGACCGGCGAGCGTGGACCGCCGACGATCGCGACCTGCTTCGCGACACGCATCGCGGATGTCCCGGTCATCGTCTTCCAGTCGCGCGACGGCTGGGCGTCGACGACCGTCCTGCTGCCCGGACAGATGGACCGTCTTTTCGGGCGACGGCCCGCGCTCTTCGTTGCGCCGTCGCGTGACCTGCTGATCGGACTGCCGGCCGACGTCGACCCGGAGTTCGCCACCTGGCTGACCGAGGAATTCGAGGCCGCCGATCCGAATGCGCTCCGGCTCGAAGGTTTCGAGTGGCGCGATGGCATCGTCCGGTGCCGGCCGCTCGCTCGAACGGCCGTCGCCGTCTGATGATCAGATCCGCGGGCCGAGACTCGCGGCGAACGGATCGAATGCCTCGGTCCGTTCCGTTGCGGCGTCGGAGGTCGACGAGCGAGGCCGGCCGGGGCTTGGTGGGTCGCCCGCGATCGTCCGCCAGCCCTCGTCGGCCAGCCGCTCGAGCGTCTCGAGCGCGGCCGCGATCATCCCCCGGGCGTGATCGAGGGCCACGCCGGCCAGGGGTCCCGGCCGGGTCGCTCCGGCCACGTCGACCGACACGAGAGAGGCAGCACGGGCAGCGCGCGCGGCCGCCAGTGCGTCATCGGGGCCGAGATCGGCCGCGCGCAGCACGAGCGCGACGTTCCCGGCGTGCGCGGCGGCCGCCGCCTCGACGAAGGGCCACAGGATCGACCGCTCGGTCGCGGTCGGCGGCTCGACGAACCCGAGCGGGTGGCCCTCGAAGATGGCGCGCCGGACCGCGACCTCGGCGATCGCGCGGGCACCCGGTGATGTCTCGTCGGTCAGCCACGGCGGGCAGCGCGCCGACGATGACCCCGTCGCGTGTCAGCCCGTCGCCGCGAGCGAGCGTCACGCCCAGCAGCTGGAGCGCGAGCGCGCGACCGGCCCGCATCGTCGGGTCCGACGGCAGGCCCCGCGACAGGTCCGGGGCGACCACCAGCGGTCCCGGACCGATCAGGATCGCGGTCCCCGCCCGGGACGCCAGGCGGTGGGCGAAGGCGTGATCGGACAGGGCGCGCTCGGGCTCGACGGCGTTGGCGACGATCTCGGCCATCGCGTCGGAGGCGATCAGGTCGATCCGCTCGAACGCCGCGACGACGGCTCCTTCCGGTGCGCCGAGCGCCGGGGCCGAGGTCGCGAGCCGGACATACGCCCGCCGCCTGGCGGCCGCCCGGTCGATGGTGCGGCGCAATCGCGCGAGAGCGCGCTGGCTGCCGGTCGGGGCAGGCTCGACCGACTCGCGGCCGGCCGGGTGGCCATCGTTGTCGCGCGGCGCCCAGGCCGGGACGTCGAGGCCCGCGTCGGTCATCCGGGCGGCCATCTCGCGCCCGATCGGGACCTCGATCCGGATCAGGTCGATGCCGGCGGCGATCAGGCCGGTGACCTCGTGCAGCGCGGCGTCGATGTCCGGCTCGCGGAGGGTGACGCCGAGCCACGGGCGTTGCGCCTCGCCGAGCATGTCGATGGTCTCGCGCCGGACCGTGCGCTGGGCGTCGATCCGTTCGATCGCGGCAGCAGCCAGCCGGTTGGCCTCGACCTCGGCCACCGCGCGCCGGTCGTGCTCGAGCAGCAGCTCGGCCTCGAGCCCGAGGTCGATCGCGCCGGACGCGATGTCGAGGGCCAGCTGCTGTGGCTCGAGGTCGTATTCGAGAAGCGCCATCGCGAACGGCAGCGTGATCCCGGAGCTCAGGCCGCGCGGCTCGCCGGCCAGCCAGCGGTCGACAGCGGCCCCGGCGAGCGGCCGGCCCGCGGCGTCCAGCCCGGTCACCCCGAACAGCCGCAGGATCGCTCGCTCCTGGCCGATCGTCGTCGACGCCCGCGCACGCGCGCCCCAGGCACCCGCCAGCGCATCCGCCCGGGCGACCAGGCGGTCGATCGGGCCCCAGTCGTTCATCATCTGGTGTGGCCGGCTGCCGGCGGCGTCGACACGAGGTCCCTCCACTGGTCTCGGGCAAGACCCTCCCCGCGGGAGCTCACGCGCAAGTATGCCGTCGTGGCGGGCGCGTCACGACCTCGTCAAGCCGCGGTCGTCATCGCTCGACCACGCTCGCCAGGCGGTTCCCGGCCAGGAACCCGCGGTAGGCGAGAAGAGGGTCGTCCGAGGCGAAGCGGACCCCGCGGTCGCCGACACGCTCCGCTCCAGGGACGATCGCTGCGTGGTCTGCCTCGACGCCACGCCGGTATTCGACCTCGATGACGACCGGCCGCCGGACGCGGAGCAGCTCGAGCTCGCCGGCTGCCGCGCGACGGACCGCGCGCTCGGCACCGGCCCTGATCAGGTCGCCGGCGACCGACGGATGGAGGGACGCGGCGGCATGGCCACCGACAGCGGTCTTGACCACGACCCGTTCGGCCCACGGCAGCCAGGCGGCCACCTCCTCGGCGAGAGCGTCGTCGCCGGCGACGAGCCCGACCGGTACCCCCCACGCCCCGAGCGCGAGCGCGTTGATGCCGTACTCGCCGGTCGGACGGCCGTCGAGCCGCGTCTCGACCGGCGCGCCCGAGTACGTGTGCGCCAGGGTGCCGCGCGGGTGGCCCGCTCGCGCGTGGTAGCCGACGAAGAGCGCGACACCGAAGCCGGCGTCGGGTCCGGCCCCCTCGACCATCGACCACGGCTTCTGGCCCTGGAGCAGCCGGGCGGCCGGGTCGATCCTGGCCGGCAGCAGGTTGTACATCGAACCGTGGCTGTCGTTGACGAGGATCGCCTCGGCGCCGGCGGCGAGCGCGCCTTCGATCGCGGCATTCGTCTCGTCGATCATCAGCTCGACTGCGGCCGGGTAGCGGGCGTGCGTCGAATTGGTCGGGTTCGGGTGGCTGATCCCGGCGACCCCCTCCATGTCGACGCTGATGTAGACGTTCACGACGCCTCCGGCCCGGTCCGCGCCTGGCTGCCGATCCAGACATGCCCGTCCGCGAAGCGCTCGGCCTTCCAGATCGGAGCCCGTGCCTTCGTCTCGTCGATGGCGTATCGGGCGGCCTGGAAGGCAGCGTCGCGGTGTGGGGCGACGGCAACGACCGCGATCGAGGTCTCGCCGAGCGGCACCTCTCCGGCGCGATGGACGATCGCCAGTCGATCGACACCGAACCGGGTGGCGATCTCGTCGGCGATCGTGGCCAGCGTCCGGAGCGCCATCGCCTCGTGGGCCTCGTATTCGAGCGATTCGACCGCGCGACCGGCATGACGGGCCGCTTCATCCTCCTGGCCCGGCGCCGGCGTCCCCGGCGTCGAGCGCGTCCGGCCCAGGAACCCGACGACCGCACCGTCCTCCGGCTTGGCAAGAGCCTCGGCGAGCTCGGCCAGGATCGAGCTGGTGAACGGCTCGTCGCGGATCTCGAGGATCCAGTGGGTGCGCGGGGCCCCTGACGGTCCAGGACCGGCGGATCCCGTGGGCGGATCGACCGGATCGTCCGTCCTCGGCAGCTCCTTCTCGCCCGATCCGCCCGAGACGGGCGGGATCATCGCCACCTCGTCGCCGTCCGTCAGTCGGGTCGTCGGGTCGGCGTAGTCGCCGTTCCGTGCGAATCGAAGCGACGCGCGACCCGGAGCCAGGATCGGATGGGCCACCACCAGTGCCGACCAGGCTGTCTCGACATCCGCGTCGTCGGCGAGGTCGAGCGCGACCTCGCGCGTCCCGGCCAGCTCGCGCTGGACCGCGAACAGCCGGACCTTGACCCGGATCGTCATCTCCGTGACCACGGCACGGGCCGTCAACCGCGCCAGGTGGCGACGAGGAGCCCGTCGCCGACCGGGAGGATCGTGGCGGTCAGGCGCGGGTCGGACAGGACTGCCGCATCGAACGCACGGAGCGCGTCGGTGTTGGCGTCGCCATCCGGGACCGCCCGGGCGCCCGACACGCGACCGCTCCACAGGACGTTGTCGGCGGCGATGAGCGCGCCAGGGACGAGCCGGTCAGTGAGTCCCGCGAGGTAGCCCTCGTACTCGGGCTTGAGCGCGTCGATGAAGACCATGTCGAACGGCCCGGCCAGGGCGGGGTCGGACGCGATCGCGTCGAGGCCGGGGGCGTTGACGACCGTGATCCGCTCGTCGGCGATCCCCGCCTGGCGCCACCAGCCACGGGCGAGGTCGGTCCGCTCACGGTCGGGGTCGATGGTCACGATCGTCCCGTCGGCCGGCTGGCCGAGGGCCATCCAGAGGGTCGAATAGCCATAGGCAGTTCCGACCTCGACGATCCGTCGGCGCGAGCCGGCCAGCACGGACAGCACGCGGCCGGCGTCGCGGTCGACGATCGGGATGTGGTTGGCCCGGCCCTCCGCCTCGATCGCCGCCAGCCCCGGCGGCAGCGGGGCAGCGATCGATTCGATCCAGTCGAGATCCGTCGCGTCAGGGATCCAGCCGCGGTCGCTCTTGCTCATGGTCGCCTCATACCAACAGTCCTGCACCGAAATAGAGGCCGGCGGCCAGGATCGTCCCGGCCGCGATCGACCCGACATTGATGTACAGCAGGCCCGTCGCCGATTCCATCGAACGCGTCCGCGCCGTCTGGACCGACGCCCAGCAGATGACCAGTGGGAAGACCAGCCCGACGATCAGGCGCAGCCAGACGAAGAGGGCCCACGGTCCGACCAGCGACGCGAACGGTGCCGGATCGGCCGGACCCGCGCCCGTCCCGATCCATGCCCAGAACAGGACGACCTGGACGGCGACGACGAGCAGCAGACGCGCGCGCGAGCAGGATCAACGGCGCCTCGGGGAGCTTCGGCGTGACGAGATACCAGTGGCCGAGGATCATCGCCGCGAAGACGCCGCCGATCGCGGCGCTGACGACCACGAGCTGGACCAGCAGGGCGGCAGCGCCGAGCGAACCACCGCCCCAGGCGAGCGCCCCGAAGACCAGCGTCGCCACCGCGGCCGCCGCCCCCCCGATCTCGAGCGCCGTCGAGGCGCGCGGTCCCACGCGCCGTGCGACGAGGCCGCCGGCGATGAGGATGCAGAACAGCGCCAGGGCCGCCCGTCGAGGCGCGTCCCAGCTCGGATCGACGACGACCGGCGAGGAGACGAGCGACGCCGGCAGCGCCCCGTCGGAGATCCAGGCGAGGACCCCGAAGCCGATCGCGCACAGCGTCGTGAAGCCGCAGGTAGCCGGGCGTCGCGCTCGTCCGGCGACGAAGCATGACGACCGCCGCGAACGACCCGAGCGCGAGCCCGGTGAGGACCGTCCAGTTGACGAAGGCGAGGTTCTGGCCGATCTGGGTGGCTGGCACAGCCCGAGTGTAGCGGCGGTTGTAGCATCCGCCCCGGAGGTGTCCCCGATGAGTCTCGGTCGCGATACGACGTTCACCTGGTACGGCCATGCCTGCGTCGAGGTCCAGACGCCCGGCGGCAAGACGATCCTGTTCGATCCGTGGTTCGGCAACCCGAAGAGCCCGAAGACGGCCGACGCCGTCGGGGTCTGCGACGTGATGCTCGTGACCCACGGCCACGGCGACCACCTCGGTGACGCGGTGGCGCTCGCGCAGCCGGCTCCGGCCGGCCTGGCCGTGCATGCACGAGCTGAGCCTGTGGCTCTCGCGGACGCTGCCCGGCGGCAACGACGCCACCATCGGGATGAACAAGGGTGGGACGGTCGAGGTCGCCGGGCATCAAGGTCACGATGGTCCACGCGGACCATTCCGCGGGCGACTGGAACGGCGGCGGCGAGACGACGCTCTACCTCGGCGAACCGGTCGGTTTCGTGGTCGAGCTCGAGAACGGGTTCCGGCTTCTACCACGCCGGCGACACGAACGTCTTCGGCGACATGCGCCTGATCGGCGAGCTGTACCGGCCCGACATCGCGCTCCTCCCGATCGGCGGTCACTTCACGATGGGCCCGCGCGAGGCGGCGCTGGCGGTCGAGCTGCTCGGTGTCAAGCACGTGATGCCGATCCACTACGGGACGTTTCCCGCCCTGACCGGGACGCCGGAGCAGTTCCGCGCGGAGCTCGCGGCGCGCGGGCTCGAGGACGTCGAGCTCCATACGCCGGAGCCCGGAGGGAGCTTCGACTAGATCCTGCGGACGGCGGATCACCCGGTGCTCGTTGACACCGGGTTCGCACCATCGGACCGCACCGGACATGGCGGTCGCGAGTGGTCCGGATCAGTGGTGAGTGGTCAGGATCCGGGTCCGCCGGTACCATGCACTCATTGATGCGTCGCCACGAACAGCCCATGTTGTTCCCCAGCAGCTTCGGGCGCGATGTCATCCAAGATCCCTCACGCCCCTTGCCGCCGCCGGATCCGCGACACGCGTCGCGCCGGCACCGACAAAGGCAAACCCGGTGTGAGCCGGGGACGCAAAGCCACGGGACTGGGTGAAGCCCACCCATCCAGTTAGCCGGGTTGCCGACACTGCGGCTTGTTCAGGGCGAGTCAGCATAGCCGGAGGCCCAGGAGGTCTCGACTCATGCGGATCGGATCCGTTCTCAAACACTCGTCCCAGGCCGTCCTCGAAGGCGCCATCGTCGCGACCCTCGTCGTGGGACTGCTCGCGGGCACCGCCCTCGCCGGCAAGCCGACTGGTGGTGGTAGCACCGGCGGTGGCGGGCACCATAAGCCGGGCGGCACCAACAGCACGGCAACAGTGCTGGTCGCGCCCGATCCAGTGCCCGCGTACAGCACCTTCCAGATCACAGGCTGCGGGTACACGCCCAGCACCGGTGTGCAGTTCAACCTCTACGCCTCGGGCGGGACCGCCGTCTGGGGAGGCATGGCAGACGCAAATGGGTGCCTGACGAATGGCAGCGGCTGGGCGAATGCGGCCGGAAGCGCGAGGCTCGACGTGCTTGCAGGCAGCGTCACGGTGGTTGCAAGCAGGACGTTCACGATCCAGTAGCAGCCGGTCCGATTGAGAAAGGACGAAGCCCCGGCGATCGCCGGGGCTTCGTCCTCTTCGTTGGCTGACTCCCACGACGTGGGAGAAGCCCTTACGGCGTGTTGCCTGCCGTGCCCGGCGAGTCGCCGGTCAAGGTGCCGTTGATGCTCTCCTGACAGACGCTGTTGCGCCCGATCTGGTTCGGGTTGGTGCTGGTGAACGTCACGCGCCAGAAGACGGTCGTCGACGTAGACACCTTGATGGACGTGTTCGCCGTGTTGAAGATCCCGGCGGCGGACACTGTCTGGGTCGGATCCGTATACAGCAACCCGGTCGCTCCGCCGGTCAGGCAGTTGGCCGAGGTGTCATACAGCTTGAAGCTGATGTTGCCGGCCATCGTTCCGCCACCGTTCGGCGCGGAGAGAGTGGCCTTGTCGTTCGGGTAGTACCAGGGCGCCGTGGCGATGGCGGTGTCGACCGGGTTGACGGTCAGGATCTCGTCACCGCACGTGCTGCTCGAGCTGTTGGTCAGGCCGGTTCCCGTGAACACGGCCTGCCAGTAGAAGGTGCCGACGTTGTTGAACTGCACGGTGCTCGAGGTCGAGCTCCCGCTCGACACGACGCCGCCACCCGCAGCGATGCCGTTCGTCTTGTTGGTGCAATCGGCCAGTGTCGGGTAGTACGTGAACGCCACGGAGCCGGTCGCCGAGGTCGGCGTGACGCCGACGGTGTCATTGACCCACGCACCGACCTTGACGCCGATCGACGCGCCATTGTTCATCGGGCTGACGTCGGTCAGGCCACCCGAGTTCGTGCGCTCATGGAGCGTCGTGACCGTCTGCGAATTCTGGCGAATGGTCAGGATCTCGTCACCGCACGTGCTGCTCGACCCAGTGGTCGTGCCCGTGCCGCTGAAGACGGCCTGCCAGTAGAAGGTGCCGACGCTGTTGAACTGGACGGTGTTCGAGGTGGCGCTGCCACTCGACACGGGGCCGCCCCCGGCGGCGGTGCCGCCGGTGCCCGCCTGGCAGGCAGCCAGGGTCGGGTAGTACGTGAAGGCAACGGAGCCGGTCGCCGAGGTCGGCGTGACGCCGACCGTGTCATTGACCCAGGCACCCGTCAGGACCGTGATCGAGCCGTGGTTGTTCGAAGGGGTGACATCGACGAGGCCGGTCGAGTCGGTGCGCTCGTGCAATGTGGTCACCGTCTGCGTGGGCAGGCGGACCGTCAGGATCTCGTCACCGCACGTGCTGCTGGAACTATTGGTCGTGCCCGTGCCGGTGAAAACGGCCTGCCAGTAGAACGTGCCCGCCGTGTTGAACTGCACGGTGTTCGAGGTCGAGCTCCCGCTCGACACGGTGCCACCGCCGGCAGCGACGCCGTTGGTCTTGTTCGTGCAGTCGGCGAGGGTCGGGTAGTAGGCGAACGCCACGGAGCCGGTCGCCGACGTCGGCGTGACGCCGACCGTGTCGTTGACCCAGGCACCCGGACTGACCGTGATCGAGTGGTCGTTGTTCGACGGGGTGACATCGGTGTCACCCGTCGAGTTGGTGCGCTCGTGCAGCGTCGTGACTGTCTGCGTGTTCAGGCGGACGGTCAGGATCTCGTCACCGCACGCGCTGCTCGAGTTCGACGTCCCACCCGTACCGGTGAAGACGGCCTGCCAGTAGAACGTGCCAGACGTGTTGAACTGCACCGTGCTCGAGGTGGAGCTGCCGCTCGTGAGGGTGCCACCACCAGCGGCCACGCCATTCGTGCCGTTCGTGCAGTCGGCGAGGGTCGGGTAATAGGAGAACGCCACGGAACCGGTCGGGCTGGTGCCCGTCACGGAGGCGACGTCATTGACATAGGCGCCGGGGTTGACCGTGATCTTGGCAGCGTTGTTCGCCGGGCTGACATCGGTCGTGCCGCCCGAGCCAGTGCGCTCGTGCAACACGGTCGTCGTCGCCGTGCACGTGGAGATGGACACCTGGCCGAAGATGAAGTCCTTCAGCTCGGCCGTGAACGACGACGACGAGCGGGAATGCGCCCAGACGTTCTTGAACGTCTCGCACGCGCCCGGCTGGACGAGGCCCGACTTCGTCAGGTCGACGCCGATCTCGGAGAACGTGGACGGCTGGGTGGCGGACGTGTTGTTGATCGAGCCCGCCGCCTTGTCGGGGTTGTCGCTCAGGGCAGCGCTGCCGCCAGGAAGGAGTCCCCAGCAGGGTGCCGCTGATGCACTGAAGCATGTGCTGCCGACCGGGCTCGGCGTCTTGCCCGCGCCGGTCGAGAAGTCGATCCACACGTAGGCGCAGATCGCCGGCGTCGCGACATTGCAGGACGACTGATTGCCGCCCCAGTCGGTCATGAATGTCAGGTCGCCCGGGCTGCGCCACATGTTGCAGCTGCCGGTGGCCGGGGAGACAAGCGGGCAGATCGGGGCCGCCGGCTTGTAGGCGTCGAGAAGCTGGTTGACCTCGACGTTGTAGTTGGCGTTCGACGAGGTGATGCCGCCGGCCTGCAGGCGCTTGATGCCCGAGTACAGGTAGTCGTCACCACCGACGCCCTTGGCCAGGCCGATGCCGTGGTACTGGAGGTCGGTCTTGCTGGCGCCGATGCCGTTCACCTGGGTCACGCAGGCGCCGTTGACGCCACCGGTCTTGGCGAGGAAGCAGTCGGACTTGTCGCCCTGGCCCCAGGCGTTGTCAGTCCCGCTGCCCGACACGGTGTCCGAGATCCAGTTGACCGTGACGGCCTTCGGGCCAGCCGTCTCGGTGCACGTCACCGAGACGGGCGCCGCCGCCGCCGTCGGATTGTTCAGATTGAGCGTCGGGCTCGGATTGCAGCTCGGCGCGAAGTCGGTCGGGTTGAAGGGATCGTCGTTGTTGTTGGTCGGCCCGGGTGGGAACGCCAACGCATTCCCCGCCAGGAGGATCGCGCCGAACAGCACGGTCATCGTGGAGAACAGGAGACGTCGTGGCCTCTTCTGGAAGATCCCTGAAGGCTTGTTCAATGTGGTTCCCTCCCTTGACGGTTCGACCCGCACATCGCGGAGCTCCTTCCCGGTAACAGATGCGTACGCGCTTCTCAGTCGTCCGCCCCCTTGACGAACCGACCACATCTGGTGGAGCCCTTAGCTCATCGACCCCCCTTTCCCATCTCGTTCGAATGGCTGGATCTGGTGGCAGACACAGGCTGTGCCCCCGCGTTCAGGGCGCAGGGGCACAGACCCGGTCGAAGACCGGCGATCGGTGAACAGGGCGCGGACATGCCGCGGCTACGTCTCTTGGCTCCGTCGAACGGACGGCCAAGTCCCGATCCTTCCTCCCCCGGAATTCTCGGAACGTCCCTCTATGGGCGAGTCTCGGCCTCGCCCCCGTTGTGGGAGGCGGGTCTGGGCTCGTCTCCCCTGCGACCCCGCAAGAAGGCGCGCCCCCCGGCGCAGCGACTTCGCGAGTGGAGGGATGGTGTAGCAGTACGAAAGTACCGGGTCAATGCCCCGGTCCCGGGTCCCTGGTCAGGTCACGCTCAAGGTGTCGGCGGGATGACACCACGGCTGTGTCAGGGCGCACACCGGCCGTGTCGCCCCGATGACATGACGGGTTGCGTCTCGCGCGCCGGACAGGCGAGAACCGGGCCTTGGCCCTCGGTCCCTCGGTTCAACCCGCCCGCAGGCCCGTCCCGGCCAGCCGGTCCGTGATCGCCTGGGCGGCGCCGGCCGGTACCGGGCCCGTCTCCGCCGCTCGTGCCACGGCCAGCGATCGAGTCGCACCGATCGGTGCCCAGCGAGCCAGCGCGTCGGCCGCTCGCGCGGTGTCGAGACCGACCAGGGTCATCCGACCGTCGGATGCGTCGAGGAGCTCCACCCATTCGGTCGACGAGCGCAGGACGAGGCAGGGCACGCGGAGCCAGCCGGCCTCACGCTGGATCCCGCCCGAATCGGTCAGGACGGCCGCAGCGTGGAGCTGGAGGGTCAGCGACGATCGATAGCCGAACGGCTCGGTCACGCGAACGTCCGGCCCGAGGCTCTCGCCGGATGACTCGAGCATCGATCGCGTCCCCGGGTGGAGCGCCAGGATGATCGGCCGATCCGGCCGGGCGACGGTCCGCAGCATCGAGGCCCACGCGGAGATCGCCTCGGGCGACCGGTTCTCGGCACGATGGACCGTGCAGAAGAGGTACTCGCCCGGAGCGAGCCCGAGGTCGGCGATGGCCGGCGCCCCGAGTGCCGCAGGATCGCGGATCTCGCTCGCGACGCGAGCAATCAGGTCCTGCATCAGGTCGCCCACGAGGTCCACCGCGCCGGTGATGCCTTCGCTGGCGAGGTTCGTGACGGCGGCCGGTGTCGGAGCGAACAGCCACCGCGAGAGATGGTCGACGACGACCCGGTTGACCTCCTCGGGCATCCGTCGGTCGAACGACCGGAGGCCGGCCTCGACGTGAGCGACCGGAACGTCGAGCTTGGCCGCCACGAGCGCCCCGGCCAGGGTCGAGTTCGTGTCGCCGTACACGAGCACGGCATCCGGCCGCTCTGCCGTGACGATCGGCTCGAGGGCGGTCAGCATCGCTCCGGTCTGAGCCGCGTGCGATCCGCCGGCGATCCCGAGCGAGTGGTCCGGCGGCGGCAGCCCGAGCTCGGCGAAGAAGATGCCCGCCATCGCCTCGTCGTAGTGCTGACCGGTGTCGACGAAGATCTCGTCGTGCCGTGTCCGCAGGACCGGCCCCAGGGCCGCTGCCTTGATCAGCTGGGGTCGCGTCCCGACGACGCTGAGGATTCGCACGGAAGGAGCGTACCGGCCGAGTCGAGCGCCGGCTGAGGCTAGCGGCGGCCGCCGATCCCGTGGTAGTCGACGCCCTCCGGCAGGACCAGGTCGCGCAGCGAGTTCCGGCCGTCGACGAGCGCGCGCAGGCCGGGGAACCAGGCCGGGTCGATCGTCCGCCATGCCGGATCGGCCGTCTGGGTGACGATCGCCGCCACGTCGGGTTCGGCCGCGCCCCACGACCACGGACGCGCGCCGGTCCGCTCCGTTTCGGCGATGTCAGCAGCGGGTCGAAGGCGAGCGCCTGCGCGCCCCGCGCGCGGAGCCCGGCGATGAGCGGGGATCGCCCGCGAATAGGCGAGCTCCTTGACCCCCTCGCGATAGGTCAGGCCGAGGACGAGGACGGACGCGCCATCGAGCGACCCGAGCGCCTGCGGTCAGCCAGTCGAGGACGACATCGACCTGCTCGTCGTTGATCCGGCGAGCCAGCGCGACCAGCTCCATCTCGGGGGCGCGGTCGAGCAGGAAATGCGGGTAGACCGGGATGCAGTGCCCGCCGACGCCGAGCCCGGGCTGGTGGATGTGGCTGTACGGCTGGCTGTTGGCCGCCGCGATGACCTCGAGGATGTCGACCCCGATCCGATCGGCGTAGCGCGCGAACTCGTTGGCCAGGGCGATGTTGACGTCCCGGTAGGTCGTGTCGGCGAGCTTCGCGAACTCGGCCGCCTCCGCTGAGGACATGGCGACGACGTCGGCATCCAGGACGCCGGCGTAGAAGGCCGCCGCCCGGGACGTGGACGCCTCGCCCAGCCCGCCGACCAGCTTGGGATACGTGGCCAGGTTGCGGAGGGCGGCACCGCTGTACAGCCGCTCGGGCGAGAAGGCGACGAAGAGATCCTCCTCGAGGGTCAGCCCGGACGCGTCGGCCAGCATCGGCGCGTACCGCTCGCGCGTGTCGCCGACCGGGAGGGTCGTCTCGAGGATCGACCGTCGAGCCGGCACGCAGACCCGCGCCGATGGATGTCACCGCGGCATCCATCGAGCGGTGGTCCGGGTGGTTCGTCGCGTCGAGCATGACCGGCACGATCAGCACGACCACGTCGGCTTCGGCGGCCGCCGCCGCGCCATCGAGGGTGGCCCGCAGCCGGCCCGCCCGATGGGCCTCGGCGACGAGGTCGGCGACGCCCGGTTCCTCGCCGATGTGCGAGCGACCCTCGTTGATCGCCGCCGACCACCGACGGGTCGATGTCGACGGCGATGACGTTCCAGCCGTGCGAGGCGAACTGGGCCGCCAAGGGGAGGCCCATCTTGCCCGCCCCGACGACCGCGACCGTGCCGGCCGTGCCGGGTCTCGCCGGTCCAGCGCCCGGACCGTGGCGGGCCGGCGGGTGATGGCATTCGTTGGCCGGCAGCACGATCGAGCCACCCAGCAGCGACGCTGGCGGAGTGCCCCTGACGGTCGGACTCAACCGGGCACCAGCTCCACGGTCCGGCGTTCCCTGGCCGCGGTGAGCATGCGCCTCGGCCAGGACGACGGCCCAGCGCCCGTCGGCCGCGTCGACGACCGGTCGTCCGCCGTTCCGGACGACGCGCATGAACGCCTCGAGCTCGGCGACGAGCGGTTCGCCGGTGGCGACCCGCAGCTCGACGACGTCGCTCTCGAAGGTCGGCGCGTAGCCGCCGATCAGCCGCGGCGCCGACGTGTCGGTGGCGCGGGCGAAGGTCAGCCGCTGGGTGAGGTAGTCGAGCTCGAACATCCCCTCCTCGCCGAGGACCGTCAGCTGGCGTCGCTTGGCCGGGGTGAGCCAGTCGACGTCGAGCATCGCGACCGTGCCCGACGGGAACGACATCAGGCCGAACAGCAGGTCCTCGTGGTCGGCGTGGATGCGCCGGGCGGTCTCGGCCGAGACGCGCGACGGGCGCTCCGACGCGATCGAGCAGAGGATGTCCGCGTCGTGCGTGGCAAGGTCGAGGGTCACCCCGACGTCCCGGATGCGGGCCGGGAACGGACCCGAGCGACGGCTCGAGATGGCGAAGACCGACGAGAGCCAGCCCGCCTCGAGGAGCCGGCCGAGCTCGAGGATCGCCGGGTTGAACCGCTCGATGTGGCCGACCTGGACCGGCGGGGCGCCCGGGCGCCGATGCCGCGGCCACGACCAGGTCTGCCTCCGCCGTCGTCGACGCGAGCGGCTTCTCGACGAGGACGGCGATGCCACGCTCGATCGCCGTCAGGGTCAGCGGCAGGTGACTCGTGGTCGGTGCGGCGATGACGACCGCGTCGAGGTCCGCCTCGGACAGCATGGCCAGCGGCTCGCTGAACGGCTGTGCGCCGGTCCGCGTGCTGGCCGCGCCGAGGGCGACCGGCTCGGGGTCCGAGACGGCGACCAGGCGGACGCCCGGCAGTCCGCCGAGGACGCGCAGGTGGTTGCGGCCCATCGTCCCGAGACCGATCAGCCCGACCCGAACCTCGCGGTCGCCGACCGGTGACCAGGCTGCCGCTCATCGGGACGCTCCTTCCGTCGCGGCGGCGCGTGGCTCGGCCGTGATGCCAGGGGCTCGGCGTTCGACGGCGGCACGGACCGCGGCGATGACGGTGGCCTGATCCTCCTCGGCGAGCATCGGGTACATCGGCAGCGACAGGGTGTGCTCGGATGCCCGATCGGTGACCGGCAGGTCCGCGCCGAGCCCACGCTCCAGCACGTACGGCTGTCGATGGACCGGGATCGGGTAGTAGATCCCGGTGCCGATCCCCGCCGCGGCCGAGGTCGGCGACGATCCCGTCGCGGTCGTCGTCGACGGCGATCGTGTACTGGTGGAAGACGTGGGTCCGACCGGCCGGGATGACCGGCGTCGTGATCGGCAGGTCGGCGAACGCCGCGTCGTAGCGCGCCGCGATCGCCTGGCGACGGGCGGTATTGCGCTCGAGCTTGTCGAGCTGGCAGAGCCCGATCGCGGCCGCCAGATCGGTCAGCCGGAAGTTGTAGCCGAGCGCCTCGTGGTGGTAGCGCTCACGCATGCCCTGGTTGCGATAGAGCCGGAGCCAGTCGGCCAGGCGGTCGTCGTCGGTCGTGATCAGGCCGCCTTCGCCGGTCGTCATGTTCTTCGTGCCGTACAGGCTGAACGCGCCGTGTCCGAAGCTCCCCACCCGCCGACCACCGAAGGTCGCCCCGTGGGCCTGGCAGGCATCCTCGACGATCGCCAGGCCGTGGCGCTCGGCGATGGCGGTGATCGCCGCCATGTCGGCCGGCAGGCCGAACAGGTGGACCGGGCTGATGGCCCGCGTTCGGGGCGTGATCGCGGCCTCGATCCGGCCCGCGTCGATCAGGTACGTGTCGCGTTCGATGTCGACGAAGACCGGCGTCGCGCCGGTCGACAGGATCGAGCTGACGGTCGCGTTGAACGTATGGCCGACCGTGATGACCTCGTCGCCCGGCCCGAGGCCGAGGCCCTCGAAGACGCACATCAGCGCCACGGTCCCGTTGCTGACCGCGATCGCGTGCTTGACGCCGATGAACGCGGCGAACCGCTCCTCGAGCTCGGCGACGCGGCGCCCGCCGGCGAGCATCCCGCTCTGCAGCACCTCGGTGACGGCGGCGATCTCCTCGGCGCCGATGTCCGGCCGGGCGATCGGGATCATGCGTCCGCCCCGGGACCGTCGGCCGGCGCGGCTGCGGAGGGCGAGCGCGCCATCTGCCTCGACCGCTCGTAGCGACGCCCGCATGCGGAACACGCGAACGCGCCCGGCCCGTCGGCGGCCGTCTCGACCAGCCGTTCCCCGCAGATGCACACCCAGCCGATCTGGCGGGCCGGGTTGCCGACGACCAGGGCGTGCGCGGGGACGTCGTGGGTGACGACCGCCCCTGCTCCGACCATCGCGTACGGCCCGACGTCACGACCGGCGACGACGACGGCGCCCGCTCCGATCGAGGCGCCGACGGAGACGCGGATCGGGCTGACCGTCCAGTCGGCGGCCCGGGCGAGGCCGCCATCGGCGTTGAGCGATCGCGGCCGCCGGTCGTTGGTCAGGATGGCGCCCGGACCGATGAACACGCCGTCCTCGACCGTCACGCCGTGATAGACGAGCGCGCGGTTCTGGACCTTGACCCGGTCGCCCAGGGTCACCGCCTCGTCGATGAACACGTCCCGACCGATGACGCCGTCACGGCCGATCCGGGCGCCCCGCCGGATCTGCGCGTGATGCCACACCGAGGTACCCGGTCCGACGCTGACGTCGGCCTCGAGGTCCGCAGTGGCGTGGATCTGTGCGGACGGATCGATCACGGGGTTGCGCCTCCTGGCGGTCTCTCCCCCGATGACGGGGAGCGGGAGTATATCGGGCATCGGGACGGTCGCCATCGGGGATCGCGCGGTCGACGACGGCGTCTGCCGTCGCGATCAGGCGCTGGCCGCCGCCGAGGTGGAGTCGGTGGCCGGGATCGTGGCGATCGTCTGGCACGCCTGCTCCGTCCGACGAGTCCGCGGCAGCGGCGTGCTGACCGGAGCCTTGCTCGAGATGGAGTCGAACAGCGCCGCCCGCAGCTCTTCGTCGCGATCCCCGTAGGCGAGCGCCAGCAGATGGCCGGCGCGTGCCTCGATGTCATCGGGTGGTCGGGCATCGACGACCCGGAAGATCTTGTCCACGTCGGTCGTCGCGACCTTCTCGGTCTCGTAGAAGAGCCGCTCGTGGAGCTTCTCGCCGGCACGCAGGCCGGTGAACCTGATCGGCACGCTCTCGACCTCGCGCCCGGCCAGCCGGATGAGGTCGTGGACCATGTCGATGATCTTGACCGGCTCGCCCATGTCGAGCACGAACAGGTCGCCCGGCCGGCCGATCGCGGCGGCATCGAGGATCAGCCAGCCGGCCTCCTGGATGGTCATGAAGTAGCGCGACATCTCGGGGTGGGTCACGGTGATCGCCTCACCGTTCTCCAGCTGGCTCTGGAAGATCGGCAGGACGCTGCCCGCCGAGCCCAGGACGTTGCCGAACCGGACCGCGACATACGGACGTCCGGTCCGGTGCGGCCGCATCCGCCACCAGCCATTCGGCCAGTCGCTTCGTGGCGCCCATCACGCTCGACGGCTCGACGGCCTTGTCGGTGGAGACGAGGACGAAGCGCGGCACGCCGGCGTCGACCGCCGCGGACAGGACGGCCATCGTGCCGCCGATGTTGACCTGGACGCCTTCCGACGGGTGCTCCTCCATCATCGGCACGTGCTTGCAGGCGGCGGCATGGAAGATGACCGCCGGCCTGGTCTGCTCGATGAGGCGGCTCGACCACCGCCCGACTCGCGACGTTGGCGAGGTGGATCGAGAGCTCGCCGCTGCCGCGGCCGTCCAGGCGCCCGGAGCTCCAGCTCGCGCTGGATCATGTACAGCGGGCTCTCGGCTCGATCGACGAGGACGAGGCGGCTCGGCCCGAAGGCGTAGACCTGGCGAGCCAGCTCGGATCCGATCGACCCGCCGGCACCGGTGATCATCACGACCTGGTCGCGGATCGTGTCCGAGACGCCGGGCGCATGGACGGTCACCTGCTCGCGGGTGAGCAGGTCGGCGAGACGCACCTCGCGGAGCCGGTTCACATCGCGGCTGCCGTCGAGCAGCTCGTGGACCGGCGGAACGGTCCGCACGGTCAGACCGGCCTCGACCGCCCGATCCATGATCTTCCGCACGGTCTCGCCGGATGCGTTCGGCATCGTGATCAGCAGCGTCCGGGCACCCGTCCGTCGGACGGCCTCGTCGAGCTGATCGAGGCCACCGAAGACCGGCAGGCCGGCGACGCTCGTGCCGCGCTGGGCCGGGTCGTTGTCGAGAAAGCCGACCGGCTTGACACCGGCCTTCGGCTCACGCATGGCCGATCGAGCCATGAGCGTCCCGGAACGCCCGGCGCCGAACAGGAGGGCCGGGGTCAGGGTGACCGCCTCGCCCTCGATCACGGCCCACGTCCCCAGCTCGTTGCACGCCCGGATGAAGAACCGGATGCCGCCGATCATCGCCAGGCTGAGGATCATCTCGAGGATCCAGAACGACTTGGGGAAGGCCAGCGTGTCCGGTGCCTGCGACGGCAGCAGGACGCCGAAGAACAGCGCCACGCAGATCACGGTGCCGACCACGACGGCCCACACGATCTGGGTCAGATCAGGGACGCTCGCGTACCCCCACGCGCGCTGGTAGAGACCGAACCGGACGTTGATCAAGGGCCGGACGGCCAACGGGAGAAGCGCGATCGGCAGGTACGGGGCGAGCGTGTCGACGCCAAGGAGACCGTCGAGACGGAGGGCGAGGGCCAGGTAGATCGAGGCGACGATCGCGAAGATATCGATGATCAGCAGGTGCCGCCCGCGCAGCGAGCGGACGGCCATCGCGAGTCGGCCGCCGATATCGAATGTCAGCCTGCTGCGCCGAGTCGATCGCGACGCGGGACGCCTCTGTCGTCGTCATCGGATCCACCGGGCGCGAACGCACGATCTGCGTCCGTCACCTGTCCCGACGGGCGACCCCGTGGTCCCCGATCCAACCATCGATCCGTGCCCCCCCAAACGAGTCCCCCCAGGGCTCGCATCAAGACGCGTGTGCCGCCGAATAAGTCCGAGGCCCGAAGATGTGGGCCGGACCGCTACTGTAAGCGAACAGGGCCGGATTGACGAGAAGAAAGTCACGATGCAATAGGTCGAAAGACCTATTTGGTGGTGCGTCGCCGCAACTTTTCCACATGTGGCCTGCGACCGCCGCGGATCGATGGCATTTCGTCCACAACGATCCCGACTTTTCGCGGACGGCGTCCGGGCCGGCCGCCTCAGGAACCTGCCTCTGGGTCCTCGGTGTCGCCGCCCCGTCCGATCACCAGGCTCGACCAGGATACCGACGACCAATCCGATGACGAGCCCGGTCAGGTTGTCGGAGATGTCCGCGCTCTGACAGGCTCGATCGAGGACGACCGCGACCATCTGGATGGTCTCGATCGCAAAGGGCAGCACGATCGCCGCGACGATCAGGGCAGCCTTCAGACGGGATGCCGGGAAGAGACCGATCGCGAGCCCGAGAGGGACGTACAGGAGGATGTTGAAGGCCGGATCACCCAACGCGAGGTCCGCCAGCGAGGCGATCCCGATCCGGCTGAGATCGCAGGTGCCAGTCCCGAGGGCACCGAAGCGCAGGGCCTCCCGACTCGGTGTCAACGTCGCCGAGGCGATCAACCCGAGACTCAGGATGAACAGCATCGCGACCGCCCAGCGGACCCTCAGGGTCCTGGCCACGAACGGGCTCAGCACGAACCCGGCGACGATCGTGAGACCCACGCCCGGCCAGAACCACGCGAAGTCCCGGAGGTAGTCCCGGAAGTCGTTGAATGTCACCTCGACGTGGTCAGGATGGGGGCTCGGCGGGCCACGACAGCAGCGATGGCTCGGCGGCCACTCAACCCCGCCTCGATCCGAGAACCACCTCGAGCCCGGCGACGACCCGGTCGACGTCGGCGTCGGTCATGCCCGGCCACAGCGGCAGCGAGATCACCCGCTCGTACTCGCGCTGTCGCGACCGGACAATCGTCCGGCCCGATACCCCCAGCGCTTGCGGTAGTACGGGTGGAGGTGGAGCGGGATGAAGTGGACGCTCGTCCCGATCCCGAGCTCCTTCAGTCCCTCGATGACCTGGCCGCGGTCGATCGTCAGCCGATCGAGTGCGAGGCGGATGACGTACAGGTGCCAGGCGTGCGACCCGTCGGGGGCATCCGCGGGAGTCTCGAGCAGGTCGGCCGACGGTCGGCCCGCTGAGGCGCCGCCGTGTACCGGCGAGCCAGCTCTCGTCGCGCATCGAGCAGCTCCTCGGCGCGATCGAGCTGGACCAGGCCGAGCGCCGCCGCGATGTCGGTCATGTTGTACTTGTAGCCGGCCTCCTCGATCTCGTAGAACCACGAGCCACTCGACGCGTAGCGGTTCCAGGCGGTCCGACTGATGCCGTGGAGGGACATCAGACGTGCCCGATCGGCGATCGCCTGGTCGTCGGTGACGAGCATCCCGCCCTCGCCCGTCGTGATCGTCTTCGTGGCGTAGAACGAGTACGCGCCGACCGTCCCGAACGTGCCGGCGTAGCGACCGTCCGGACCGCCGACGCGACTCGGAAAGGCGTGAGCGGCGTCCTCGACGATCCGCGATCCCGCGCGGCTCGAGCAAGCGCGACCAGTCGTTCGATGTCGATCGGTCGACCGCCGAAGTGGACGACGATCACCGCCTTGGTCCGCGGGGTGACGGCGGCGAGGATGGCCTCCGGCGTGGCGTTCAGGGTGGCTCGATCGACGTCGACGAGAATAGGTCTCGCACCGCGATAGGCGACGACCTCGGCGCTGGCGGCGAAGGTCCAGGTCGGGACGATGACCTCATCGTCCGGGTCCGACGTTCATCGCCTCGAGCGCCAGGTGCAGGGCAGCAGTCGCCGAGTTCAGCGCGACGGCGTCCCGCGACCCGACGAGGGCAGCGAACCGTTCCTCGAAGGTCTTCGAGACCGAACCCGTGGTCAGCCAGCCCGAGTCGAGCACATCGAGAACGGCCTGCTTCTCCCGGTCGGTGATCGACGGGCGGGCGAAGGGCAGATAGTCGGCCGGTGGCTCCGTCATGGTCTCGAGCCGAACCGGCCGGTCGCCGGGATCCTCGTCCGAGGATCGCTCGATCGGGCCGCGTCGCGCGCTCGGATGGCAGACACATCTGGAGCCAGTCAAGACGAGATCCTCGAGTGGTGGAGGCCGGTCGGGCTACGGTACAGGACGAGGCCGACGGAGGCTCCGACACGCGTCCCGCGGTCGCGAACGGGCGTCGATCCGCGATCGCGCGGCGACGATCACCGAAGGCTGTCGATCCGCGCCGCGAGGAGGGCCAGGACATCGGCGACGTCCCGATCGGACAGCCTGGGATCGGTCGGCAGGTTGACGATCTCCGAGCAGGCCGCCTCCGCGACCGGGGCGGAGCCGCTGACGTAGCCCCAGCGATCCAGTCCCGTCGTGATCGGGTGGAGCGGCGAGACGAACCAGTCACCCAGGTCGACCCCGGCCCGCTCGGCGGCGGTCGATGAACCCGGCCTTGTCGCCGACCCGCAACGGATAGCGAAGGAAGGAATGCGTGGCCTCGCTGGGTTCGGCAGCAGGCGTCCGACCGTGGCCGGTCAGCCAGGCCGAGTAGCGACTCGCGATCGCCCTGCGACGGCCGATGTCACGCTCCAGTCGCCCGAGTCGCTCCGCTCCCCTCCGAGCCTGCCACTCGGACATGCCCGCCAGGAAGCCATCGGGCATCTCGATCCCACCGAGCTCCTGGCTATCCGAGGATCCGGGCACGACGCCGAGACGACTGAACGCGCGGTACGCCGACCGGCCGCCCCGGAAGAGACGACCGTGCCCTGCCCGCTCGGCGCCGGCGACCAGCCCGCGGAGGACCGCCACCCGCATCGGGCTCGGCTCCACGGCGGCGAGCTCGAGGCGACGGAGGCGATCGGCCGTCGGGCCGTCGTTGGCGACGGCGACGCCGCCAAGACCGGTCGAGACCGGCTTGCTCCACTGCGTCGAGAAGAACGAGAGCGGCGCCCGTGAGCCGTTGGGCCGGCCGCCGTATCGGCCACCCATGCCGTGGGCGCAGTCGTCGACGACGGTCACGCCGTGTCGCGCGGCGACCGCCTGAAGAGCATCGAGGTCGGCCGACAACCCGAATGTGTTCTGGGCGAGGATGACCCGCGTCCGCGAGCTGATCGCGGCCTCTGCTGCGGACGGATCGATCGTGTAGGTGGCGGGGTCGATGTCGACATAGATCGGCCGGGCGCCCGTGTACAGGATCGCGTTCGGGACGGCGACACAGGTGAAGGCGGGCACGATCACCTCGTCACCGCGGCCGACGTCGAGCGCCCGGAGGATCGCGTACAGCGCGACGCGACCTCGGGCAAAGAGGGTCACCCGGTCGGCCGGGATCCCAAGCGAGGCGCCGATCTGCGATCGGAACAGGTCGCGACCCTCGTGCGCTCATTCGCCGGCGCCCTGAAGGACGGCCAGGTAGCGCTTCGCCAGCCCGCGGTACCCGTGTTCGCGTTCCACGTATGCGCGACCGTTCGCACCGAGGCGAGCGCGCGCCGCTGCCGGCAGCGCGCGAAGGGCGCGGATGGCCTCTGCCAGGGCGACCGGGTCGTCGGGTGCGACGGTGATACCGCAGTCGGCGTCGCCGACCACGTCGTTGGCGGCCTGGGCGGCGAGGATGATCGGCCGGCCCGCAGCCATGTAGTCGTAGACCTTGTTCGGCGCGATCCCGAATCGATAGAGCGGACTGCGATGAAAGCCGACGTAGCACGCGTCGAACAGCCGAAGGGTCGCCGGGACGTCCGCCTTGGCCACCGCTCCGGCGAACACGACGTTGGCGACGCCGGCGGCCCGGGCGCGCAACCGATCCTCGTCCGGGCCTTGCCCCACGATCACGATCCGGATGTCCGTCCCGATCAGCAGACCCGCCGCCTCGATCAGGGCCTCGAGCGCGTTGGCCATGCCGAGGGTCCCGACGAAACCGACGGTGAAGGCACCGGCACCGACCGCTTCACGGACCTGCGCGGGCGGGGCGGACGCGGGCTCCGCGAGGGCGCTCTCGCTCACCCCGTTGGGGATCACGCGGAACTTCCCGGGTGCCATGCCACGAGACTCGAGATGCTCCGCGGCGGCCGGGAGGACGGAGACCACCACGTCCGCGACGCGATACGCCCGGGATTCGAACCAGCGCATGACGACGACCAGCGGGTGGCGGGACGACAGGCCACCAAGCTCCTGGAGCGTCAGCGGCCACAGGTCCCGGACCTCGAAGACGAGGCGGGCATGCCACCGGCGCGCCCAACGCTCGGCCGGCAGGATCGGGAACAGCGAGGGTGACGACACGATGATCGCATCCGGGCGCGGGAACCGGTCGACCGGCAGGCGATAGAGACGCAACAGGAAGACGACCATGTTGAACACCCGTCCAAGGCTCATCGGGCGACGATACGACGGGACCCTCACCCAGCAATACGTCATGCCGTCGATCTGCTCGACCGTGTAGCCGCCCCGCGTTCGCGGCTGCCGCGCGAAGAGATGAGAGTACGAGCCGGAGATGACGACGACGGTCATGCCCAGGCGGGTGAGCTCGCGGCCGAGCTCGTAGTGCCGGTATTCCATGCCATGGGCAGGCGAGCCCGCGTATTGGTTGACGATCCAGACGACCCCTCGGGCGATCGTGCTGTCACCTGGCCGGTCGCCGGCGACGGCCGGCCGGATGTCATCCATCGGGCTCAAACGCCGCGACCAAGCAGCGATCGCACGCGCCGACGCACTCCGATCAAGCTCATGAGCACCGGATGGGGCAGGAACGTCAGAAGGATGAACGCGATGGTCATCGGCTGACGCGGGTCGAGCCGGAGGGCTTGCCCCAGGTGCGCGCGAGCGAGGCGATGCGAACCCGACAGCAGCTCCTGCTCGCCGACCCAGCGGTGTGCGTGGACCCGCGCCGCCACGATCATCTCCGGCGACAGCGTGATCCGGTCCCCGTCATGCGCGAGGGTCGTGTCAAGGACGTGCAGGTATCCTCGAGCCATCGCCAGGGACGTCCGGGGACCGCCGAGCTTGTCCGGCGTCCCGATCCTGTACTCGGTGTCCACGACGTCGGCAAAGGCGACCGGACCTGCTCGACAGGCGCGCAGGAAGAAGTCGTAGTCCTCGCCGACCCTCAGGTGCTCATCGAAGCGACCCACCGCGTCGACCCGATCGCGCCGGATCACCGCCGAAGACGTGAGCACGAAGTTGCCCATGATCATCGGCGAGAAGATATCGCCGACGTACAGCCGCTGGTCACGATCGGACGCGGGAAGCTCGACACCGAGATCGGTCAGCGGCGAGGAGCTGGCGAACAGCTCTTCGCGGGAGAAGAGGGCGTAGGCGGACAGAAGCTGCGCCAGCGCGGGCGACGCGGTCACGACGCCCAGCGGATCGACGAACTCCGTCTCGGTCCAGATGAGACCGACCTCGGGGTGGCGATCGAGACCGGCCACCAGCAGGCTCAGATGCCAGGGTTCCCACGCGTCGTCGGAGTCCAGGAACGCGACGTAGTCGCCGGTCGCAAGGTCGAGACCGGTGTTCCGGGCGGCGGACACGCCGGCGTTCGCCTGGTACCGGTAACGGACGCGCGGATCGCTGAAGGCGCTCGCCACGAACTCCCCGGTGCCGTCGGTCGACCCGTCGTCGACGACGATCACCTCGACCTCGCCATGACTCTGGCCGAGGACGCTGTCGATGGCCTCCCGGAGTGCCTGTCGACGATCGAAAGTGGGGATGATGACGCTGACCAGACCGGACATCGACGAACACACCGCGGTACGAGCGAGGAAGGGACTCCGAGCCTTACGGGAGTGACAGTCGGGAGAGGCTATCATGGTCTGGATGGGCACCCTCGAGGGCGAGATACCAGACCCCCCCGCGTGCACGCTTCTTGGGTTGGTCGACGACCCGCGCAGCCACTTCACGTACCCCCATCAGGCACACAGATGCTTCGCATCGAAGAGCGCCCAGACGACCGATCTCCGGCGCCAGCAGGTGTTCTGCCTGAGCGGCGAGTTCGTCGAATGCGATCGCTATCTCGCTTGGCGGGGCGCGAGGGCCTCCAAGAGCGAGTCGGAGTCGGTGCCTCCGACTCGAGTCACGACTCCCGTCGGGGCCGCGACGCCCGCGCCACCCGTGCCCCCCACGCCCGCCGGGAGCGGTTCGACCGTGATCTACGTCTTTCGAGCCGGCGATTCCCTCGCCCGGATCGCGAACACGTATGGCCTGACGATCGATCAGATCGTAGAGGCGAACCAGCTCGATCCCAACGTCGCCGTCAAGGACGGCGCGCGGTTGGTGCTCCCGATCGATCGCCCTCCGACGGACACGGCCGTGGCGCCCAAGGCCCGCAAGAAGGCGAGCAGATAGGTCGGTTGACGGGTTTGGACGCCTAACCGATTATTCACGCCCTCGGATCCCCTGCCGCGGATCACCTCCACGTGGAGCGTCCCGGGCCCGAGGCAACAAGAGTGAGACACCGTGGACCTTCGGCGACAGATCGCGATCATCCGGCCATGGCTGCCGTTGCTTGTCGTCGCCGTGCTCCTGGCGGGCGGAGTCGCGTTCGTCCTGAGCAGCCTCCTGCCGAAGACCTTCGAGGCCCGGGCGACATTGATCGTCGGCCAGTCCCTCTCGGTCGCGAACCCGGACATCAACCAGCTCCTGGTATCGCAGCGGCTGTCGACGACCTACGCGACGGTCGCGACGAAGCGGCCCATCCTGGACGCGACGATCAAGGAGCTCGGCCTCTCGGGGACCTCGACCGACCTCGGAAGGCGCGTCAGGGCGGACGCACCGCTCGACAGCACGCTCCTGACGATCTCCGCCCAGGACGCTGATCCGGCGCAAGCCGCCGACATCGCGAACTCGCTTGCCCAACAGCTCATCGCGGCCTCACCCGCGATCCAGGGTCGCGAGGCCGATATCCAGGCGTCCATCGATGCCGACATCAAGGACACGCAGGACCAGATCCAGACGACGCAGACACAGGTCGAGACCCTGAACGCCGTGACCGAGCGCACGGCAAAGCAGGACTCCGATCTGGATGCCCTGGAAAGCAGGCTAGCCAGCCTCCGCTCGACGCTCGCATCCCTCCTGTCGCTGTCCACCGGGAATGCCTCCAACCTGCTGACGGTCATCGAGCCGGCGGTGGCCCCGACCGAGGCCATCTCACCGAACCGCGTCCAGAACACCGCGCTCGCCGCGATCCTCGGCCTGCTCGTCGTGGCCGGGTTGATCGCCCTGCTCGAGCTCCTCTACGACGGCGTCAGGGACACCGACGCGGTGATGGAGGCTGCCGGCCTGAGCACCCTTGGGGTGATCACGCGGATGAAGGGCACCCGCAACACCAGCGAGATGTACCAGCTGGCCTCCCTGCTGTATCCGCGATCCGGCGTCGCCGAGGCATATCGGTCGCTCAGGACGAACATCGAGTTCTCTGCCCTCGACAAGCCGATCCAGACCCTCCTGGTCACGAGCGCGGTGCCTGGCGAAGGCAAGACAGTGACGGCCGCCAACCTGGCTGTCGTGTTCGCGCAGGCCGGCAGACGCGTCCTGCTGGTCGATGCGGACCTGCGCAAGCCGGGCGTGCACATCATCTTCGACCTGCCCAACGCCCACGGCCTGACGACGCTCCTGCGAGGCGCCGATGTCAGCCTCGATTCGGTCGTCCAGGCGACCGAACAGGAGAACCTGCGGGTCCTGACCACCGGCCCGCTGCCACCGAACCCGGCCGAGCTGGCGGGCTCGAAGCGGATGCGGACGGTGGTCGATCTCCTGACCGGGTCCGAGGACCTCGTCATCTTCGACAGTCCCCCGCTGCAGGCGGTCACCGACGCGGCCATCCTCGGCTCGTTCCTTGACGCGACGCTGTTCGTGATCGACGCCCAGCGAAGCCGGCGTCGGATCATCCGGCCGGCCCGCGAGGCGCTCGCCAAGGCCGGCGCGAATGTCCTCGGAGCGGTCCTCAACCGCGTCCCGGGCCCGGCCAATGCGGAGCGGTCTCCGTACTACGGTGGCTACGGAAGCTACGACGGGGCTGCAGCGGGACCGGCTCCCATGCCCGACGCGTCGCGCTAGCGGGCTCGGTCCGCCAGAGCGGGTCCGGCCAAGCGGGACACGGTACCCCCACCCAACGGCCCAGGCGGAGAGGAGCGCCGACGTGGATTCGAAGCGTGCTCTCGACATCGTCGTCGGCTCCGTCGCGCTCTTGTTCGCGGCGCCGATCCTGCTCGGCGTCGCCCTGTTCATGCGTCTGTCGGGCGACCGCGGACCCATCCTCTATCGCGCCCGGCGCCTCGGCGAAGGAGCCCGGATCATCACGGTCCTCAAGGTGCGAACGATGGTCGTGGGCGGCGGCGGATCGAGCGTGACGACGTCGGCTGATCCGCGGGTGACTCGCCTGGGGCGCCTGCTCCGTCGGTACCGCATCGACGAGCTGCCGCAGCTGATCAATGTGATGCGTGGCGAGATGTCGCTCGTCGGACCGCGCCCCGAGGATCCGGTGTACGTCGACCTGTCCGACCCGCTTCATCGGCGGGTCTTCTCTGCGCGACCGGGGATCACCGGGCTCGCACAGCTCGCCTTCCACGACGAAGCCGCACGCCTGGTCGGACCCGACGCCGACAGGCGATACCGGGAGGAGATCCTCCCGGCGAAGCTTCGGCTCGACGCGGAGTACCTGGACCGCAGGTCGACGAAGCTCGATGTCGAGATCCTCGTCCGGACCGTTCGAACCGTGCTCGGCTGAGCGCTCCGTCGCCTCGGGCCGCGTGAGAGTCACCTGATTCCCGGCCGTGTAGAATGCCGCCTTCCCGGCTGACGATCTGCCGGGACAGGGTGGGCGATGGTGTGGCCCGGCACGTCTGGATCGGATCGGGGGAGGTGACATTGCTCGCGCTGCTGCCTCGTCTGGCCGACCGCGTGCGCAGCGACTTCCTGATGGGGTCCCGGCTGGGTCTGTACCGACAGCTCCTGACGTCGGCCCTCGAGGCCGGGTACCGGATCCATTCGGTGACGGGGCTGTGGCAGCTGATCGAGAGCGGCCGACTGGGTCCGACAGAACGCCATCTCGTCCTCCGTCATGACGTGGACACCGATTGGCGGACCGCGGCGGCCATGTGGGAGATCGACCGCGAGCTCGGTGCCGAGACGTCCTATTTCTTCAGGCTCTCCACGATGGCGCCACGATTGATGGCGGAGATCGTCGGCGGCGGAAGCGAGGCCAGCTATCACTACGAGGAGCTCGCCACGGTCGCCAAGCGTCGTGGCCTGCGAACGGGCGCCGACGCCGTCGCCCACCTCCCCGAGGCGAAGGAGCTCTTTGCGGCGAACCTCGAGCGGCTCAGGGCGAAGACGGGCCTGCCGATGCGCGTGGTCGCCGCCCACGGCGACTTCGTGAACCGGCGTCTCGGCGTCGCGAACTGGGTCGTCCTTGACGATCCCGACCTTCGACGTGCGCTCGGTATCGATCTCGAGACCTACGACGACGCATACCTTCGCCATCTCCCGAGCCGACATTCGGACGCGCCCTACCCGACCTTCTGGGTACCGAGCGATCCCACCGGACCGATCCGCAGCGGCGAGCCGGTCGTTTCCGTCCTCGTCCACCCGCGACACTGGCGCGTCGATCGGAGCGTCAATGCACGCGATGACCTCCAGCGGGTGATCGAGGGCGTGCGGTTCGAGGTCTCGGCCGCGCGAGGACGGCGCGCATGAGCGAGCGTCGGCCTCGGATCGCCATGGCCCTCTACGGGGACATCACGTACGACAGTCGCGTCCGCAAGGAGGCACGCACGCTCGCGGCGGCCGGCTACGACGTGACCATCGCCTGTCTCGCGTCGAACGGGCCGTCACCCGATCTCCCGGCGAGCGTGAGCATCCTGGTCGTCGAGCAGCCGGGAACGTCGGTCAGCCGGGGGTTGACGAACCCGTTCTTCGCGCCCGCCGGGAGCCGGCGATCGGCGGTCGTCGAGCGGGTCGCCTGGTTGCTCTCGTACGGCCGGAACATCCGGTCATGGGGTCGGCTTGCCGTCGAACGGGCCGGGCCGGTGGACGCCTGGCACGCCCACGATCTGACCGGTCTCGCGGCGGTCGTCCCGCACCTCCCCCGGCGATCCACGATCGTCTATGACTCGCACGAGCTCTTCCTCGAGACCGGCACGGCGCTGCGACTCCCCTCGATGGCCAGGCGCCTCCTGCGCGTCTACGAACGACGGCTCGTGTCACGGACGCAGGCGATGATCACAGTGAACGACGAGATCGCCCGCATCCTTGCCCGCCGATACCGGCCGAGGAGGATCGAGGTCGTCCACAATTGTCCCGAACGCTGGTCGCCGCCGGTCACGCCGCCCGCCTTGATCCGCGAGGCCGCCGGCATCCCCGACGGAGCAGCGATCGTCCTCTATCACGGAGGTCTGACAGGAGGCCGCGGGATCGAGACACTGCTGGAGTCGATGCGCGTGGAGGGCCTCGAGGACGTCCATCTCGTTCTGATGGGGTACGGGGACATGCGTGACGAGCTCCAGCGCGTCGCCCTTGAAGAGCAGTGGAGCGGGCGCATCCACGTGCTCGACCCGGTCCCGCCATCGGCATTGCTGTCGTGGGTCGCGAGCGCGGACGTCGGCGCGATGCCGAACCCCGGAGCCACGCGGAACGACGTCTTCTCGTCGCCGAACAAGCTCTTCGAATGCTTCGCTGCCGGCGTTTCTGTCGTCGCCAGCGACTTTCCCACCATGCGCAGGATCGTGATCGACGATCCCGGGGGGCCGTTGGGCGCCGTATGCGATCCCAGGCGCCCGGAGGCGATCGCCGGCGCCATCCGATCGATCGTGGGCCTGAGCCCCTCGGAACGGGAGGCATCCAGGGCACGCTGCCTCCGAGCGGCAGCTGAACGGTGGAACTGGGAAACGGAAGCGAACGGCCTCCTCTCGATCTATGCCGAGCTCCTGCCTCGCCCGACGGGGGTGGAGCGGTGAGGCTGCCGACGCTCGCAACGGAAGCGCTGGAGCTGCGCCGGCTGCCGATCGTGAAGATCGAGATGTCGGGTGGGGAATCCTGCCAGGGGCACTACCGGTTCTTCACGCGCCGTCACGCCCGCTGGAAGCTGATCCAGAACAAGAAATGGGGCGTGGCCCTGGCCGAGGTGCCCGAACGGACCGAAGACTACAAACGACAGACGAGCCGCCTGATGCGGCGGCGGGTCAAGCATGCGACGGAAGCAGGACTCACGTTCTCGCGCATCGACGCCATGGAACGCATCGACGAGATGCTGGCAGTCAACCGCTCGGCCGACGAACGCCAGGGTCGACCGATCCATCCCGACTACCTCGATGAGCCGACCGTCCGCCGCTATATCGAGCAGTCAGGCGACGTCTATGGGGTGAGCGACGCCAGCGGCACGCTGCGCGCATACCTGTTCCTGCGCGTCTGCGGCGAGGTCGCCTTCATCGAACGGTTGCTCGGTCATGCCGACGCGCTCGAGCAGGGCGTGATGTACCTGTTGATCATGGGCACGATCGAAGACCTCATCGAGCATCGCCGCACGACGGGTGGTCCTCGATGGTTCATGTACGACATGTTCTCCGGCGCCTCTCCGGGCATGCGTGACTTCAAGCACGTCATCGGTTGCCGGCCGTACCGCGTCGAGTGGTCCTGGCGCGGATAGGCACCACCTTGACGGTGTTCGCAGCCATTCACCCGTATCCTCCCGACATCGGTCGGGTCCGGGTCGAGCTTCTCTGCCTCCGACGGGCTACTCGCAATGAGGTCGCATGAACGAGGCCAGTCGCGCGGACACCTTTTCGGGCCGGGTCGTCGTGTTGTTCGGCACCCAGGTCTTCGGGGCCGCCGTCGGGATCGTCAATGGGATCCTGCTTGCGCGGCTGCTTGGTCCTGCCGCCAAGGGCGACTACTACATCCTGATCATCCTGCCGGCCACGACGATGGTCCTGATCCAGCTCGGCCTTCCGCAGGCCTTCGGGTTCTTCGCGGCTCGCGGGCAGACCATCGGGATCGTGACCAAGGCCATGGTTTTGACGGTCGCCCTCTCGCTGGGTGCGTTCGTCGCGCTCATCGCGCTGATGCCGTTCATCCGGGCGGCGTTCCTCCACGAGATCCCGCTGCCGCTCATCCTCTTCGCATTCCTCGCCCTGCCACTCGCCCTGAACGCGACATTCACGACCGGGATCGTGACCGGTCGTCAGGCGGTCCGCTGGTATGCCGCCGTGAACATGGCCTACCCCATCGCCACCACGGCGCTCCTCATCGTGATCCTCGGCGGACTCAGTGCGACGGTCACGGCCGCGGTGGCGATCTACCTGATCGCATCGATGATCCAGACCATCGGCTTCGCCATCGGCGCGTGGCGCGTGACGGCGGCGAACAAGGTCGTCGGCGACCGCGTGTCGTACCGCGAGCTGTTCCGGTACGGACTCCCGTTCTTCCCCGGCAGCCTGACGCAGTTCTTCAGCGCCCGGGCCGACGTGTACCTGATCGCCTATCTGATCCCTGACCCGTCGGCGGCCCTCGGCTACTACAGCATGGCCGTCGGGCTCGCCGAGCTCGTGTTCTTCTTCCCGAATGCCGTGGCGACCCTGTACTTCCCGCACGTCGCGGGATCCTTGCGCGAGGATTCGGACCGTCAGGTGGCGATGGTCTCGCGCGTCGCACTCCTGATCACCGCCGCGGTGGCCGTGGCCCTCGTGCCGGTCAGCATCGCCATGATCAAGGTCCTTCTTCCGGCGTACGAGCCGGCCCTCCCGGCGCTCTTCGTCCTCTTGCCCGGGGTGGTCGCGCTCAGCACGACGAAGATCGTCTACGGCTATGTCACCGGGATCCGGATGCCGGCGATCACCTCGTACGTCAACATCTTCGCGTTCGTCATCAACATCATCGCCAATCTCATCCTGATCCCCCGGTTCGGTATCGTCGGCGCCTCTGCGGCCTCGCTGATCTCCTACACCGTCTCGTCGATCGTCTTCACGACCGTCGCCGCCCGGCTCGCCGACGCTCGGGTCCTCGACTTCTGGATCCCGCGGATGAGTGATATCCGGTTCATCATCGCGGTGACGATCGGCCTCATCCGGCGCGTCATGGCCGTCCCGCTCCGTGGCAGCTAACGTGTCGCCGGTCGCCGACGGGCGCGACGGGGATGGGCTCGGCAATCGGCTATGCTCCCGTCCGACTTCCTCGCGCCCGGAGCAAACATGAGCCTCCAGAGACCGTCTCGACCGGGGTCGGCGGACGGCGGATCCCTCGCGCGCCACTCGATCGGGATCGATCGACGCGACCCGACCGGGGTGGGGATCGCATGACCGAATCGGTCGCCCGGGTGGGCGAGGTGCTGGGCGTGGGTCCGAGGCGCGCCTGGCTCGCGACGATCATCGGGATCGTCGGCATCGCCATCCTCGTGGCGGAGGCGACCCGGCTCAGCCTGATGCCAACGCTCGTCGGCGCGGCAGTGGTCGGCGTCACGACGATGGTGTGCTTCCGCTGGCCGATGCTGGCCCTTGTCGCGTTCGTCGCCCTGATCCCGATCGAGGAGGTCGTGGTCATCGACGGGCTCGGAACGGTCAGCAAGTTCGCCGGGGTCCTGTTCGCCGTGACGTACGGCCTGCCGCGCCTCGGCCGCCTGCACCTCGGGGCGATGCCGCGCGCGGGCTGGGCATTCCTGATTTGGGCGCTCGCGAGCGTCGGCTGGGCGGACGACCCGAGCACATCATGGGCGGAGCTTGCGACGCTGCTCCAGCTCTTCCTGATCGCGCTGCTCATCGCCGACGTCGTCGTCAACCGACCCACGATCGTTCGACCGATCCTATGGGTCTACAGCATCTCGGCGGCGGCCACGGCGTTCGTCGGGATCCTGACATTCATCGCCCTGGGGCCCGACGCCGATGTACGCGCCTCGGCCATCCAGGGCCAGAACCCGGCTCAATTCGCGGGCGTCCTGCTCCCGGCGTTCGTGTTCGGGCTGTACGAGGTCCTGAACGGTGGGCGACGGATCGTCGGCGCGTCGATCGTCCTGTTGACGACCGCGGCGATCGTCGTCTCCGGGACGCGCGGGGCGTGGTTGAGCATGGCGGTCGTCGTTCTCGTCTTCATCATGCCGCGACTCCAGCTGCGCCAACAGGTCGCGGCGGTCGCGATGGCCGTCGTCATCGGCCTCGTGACCCTCCAGATCCCCGGCGTCTCCAGCCTGCTTCTGGAACGCGCCGGGAACGCCGTCAGCACCGGCGGCTCCGGCCGCACCGACATCTGGTCGGTCGGAGCCACCATCTTCTGGTCGTCCCCGGTGCTCGGCGTCGGGTACGCGAACTTTCCCGTCGCCTACACGTCGGATGCCATCCAGGCGACCGGCGACGTGACATTCAGGTTCGCGACACAGCAGGGCGTCGGCCCGCACAACCTCGTGGTCGGAACCCTGATCGAGCTCGGCCCGATCGGTCTGCTGATCCTCGCCCTGTTCGTCCTGCCCCTCGTCCTGCAACGTGGATGGGGACCCGAAGCCGCGACCGTGCAGGCGGCGCTGGCGTCGCTGCTCCTCCTTGCCCTGTTCCTCGACATCCTGGGCAACCGCAAGCAAGTCTGGCTGGTGATCGGGCTGGCAGCCGGTCTGACATACCTTCGGCGCAGGGCCCTCGCCGGCGATCCGTCCGTGCCACCGGACTCCGACGAGCGCGTCGAGAGCCCAGCCGGACGAGGTATCCCGCGACCCGGTGCATGGTGGCGATCCCTGTCGTGAAGACCGACATCCTGCGTGACTGACGCCGTCTGGATCACCCCGGCGTATCCATGGGATCGCCAGCCGGTCGCCGGCGTCTTCTACCAAACGCAGGCCCGGGCACTGGCGCGACGTGGCCTCGGGCTGACAGTGACGAGCCCGACTCCCTGGGCACCATGGCCCCTCTCGCTCTGGCGCGAACACTGGCGCCTGTACGCGGCGGCGCCGGGAGCAGTCCGTGACGAGGGCCTCGCGGTGGTCCGTCCCCGCTATGTGGGCCTGCCCGGCGAGCCGAGCTGGGCGTCGCCGGACCGCCTCATCGCGCGGTCGGTGTGGGGTGCTCGCTCGACCTGGGCGGGAGCTCGATTGGTGCACGGCCACTCGGCCATCCCCGGGCTTGCAGCGTGGCGCCTGGCGAACCGGAGCGGGCTCCCATTCGCGCTGACCTTCCACGGCAGCGACCTGAACACGTGGCCCGATCGTCATCCTGAGCGCGTCTCCGACCTGCGGACCGCGATCCGCGCCGCGAGCCTCGTCGTCGCGGTGAGCTCGGCGCTGGCCACGCGCGTCGAGGAGATCGCCGATATCTCGCCACTCGTCCTGCCCCTTGGCTCGGATCATCGGGCGCTCGCCGCGTCGGCCATCCCGCGCGAGGAAGCCCGGATGAGACTGGGCCTGACCGACGATCGCATCGTGGTGCTCTTCGTGGGCAACCTCCTTGAGGCCAAGGGGGTGCGCGAGCTGGTCGACGCGATCCTGCCGCTCGCTGACCGCTTCGTGGGGCTGTTCGTCGGTGACGGCCCCCTCGCGGGGTACGGCCTGGACGACCCGCGCGGCGCCCGCTGCCTGGTCTACCTGGGAGCGAGGCCACACGGCGAGGTGGCTCGTTCGATGTCGGCGGCTGACGTCCTGGTCCTGCCTTCCCATCGTGAGGGGCTGCCCACGGTGCTGGTGGAGGCCGGGTCACTCGGGCTCCCGGTCATCGCCAGCGCGGTCGGCGGGATCCCGGCGCTCCTCGGCGACGATCGCGGGACGATCCTGGAGGACGTGACGTCAGACGCCATCGCGGCCGCGCTCGTGGCATTCGAGACCCACAGGGCCGCGTCCGGCAGCGCAGCAGCCAGGCTCAGAGCCTTCGTCCTCGCCGAGCATGACGTCGATGCGAACGCGCTCCGGTTGCTCGACGCCTATGCGTCGATGCTGTCGTCGGAGGCGACGCTGCGGCGGTCGTGACGAGCGCCAGGCCGTCCCGGCCCAGGCGCCCCGGATGTCAGTGGAAGCTGTCGTTGGAGAACGTCACGCCGGCCGGGGTCTTTCCCTGCGTGCTGTAGAAACCGTAGTTGCCGGATCCCGTCGACGTGATGTTGTTCAAGTGGATGCCGGTCGATCCGACGGTTTCGTACCGAACCGCGACGTCGAGCGCGTTGGTGATGGTCGCCGTGTCGAAGGTGATGTTCCGTAGCGTCGGGTCCCACAGGACGATCGCCTGCTGGGTCCCGCTGACATGGAGGCGGCGGACCGTCACGTTCCAGGCATTCTGGTTGGTCGCATCCGAATGGTAGAAGTGGAATGCAGTCGACAGGTGGCCGGACCCGTTGACATCGATGTCCTCGAACAGGAGGTCGTGCGCGCCTCCGACCGCGTAGGAGAAGTAGAACGCGTGGTCAAGGGTCGGGGACGACACGCTGGTCGACCCGACCGGTGCAGCTCGCCAGGATCGAGATATGACGCATCGCGATGTTGTGGGGCGCCGCCATCCCGGCATAGCCGCCGAAGGTCACGATCCCCGTGCTCGATCGCCCGGCCGTGGGCACAGTTGAAGCCGTCCCACGTCTGGTCGTGGGCACCGCCCTCGAAGCTGATGCAGCTGAACCCGCTGACCCCGCCACCGTCGAAGGTCACGCCGCCGGTGGTCGCTGCACGAACAAGGACCGGACGCGTCCGGCTCGCGTATCGCGAGCCGATCCAGAGCGCGTCTGAGTGTTGACTAGAGGAGGTGCTGACGTGGTACGTCCCGTTGGCGACGACGATCTGGCCGACGCCGTCATCGGCGAGCGCCGACAGCAGGGCCGGGATCGACGCGACCGTGACCGTGCTTCCCGTCGTGGCCGTACCGGGCGTCCAGGCAGGCGTGGCGGTGACCGTCGACTTGAACTGCCCCGCCGGCGCGTACAGGTACGAGATCCCATAGAGCGACCTGACCGTCCGCCCGTTGACGCTGCTGATCCGATACCAGGATGTGCCGGCGACCGTCTTGCCGCCGCAATAGCGGGACCATGACCCACCCGTCACCGTCGTGGCGACGACGACCTTCGTGTTCAGGAGGATCTGGCGCTTCGACGTCGCCGACATGGATGCCCGTGTCCGGAGGTTGATGGTGCAGGACGCATACCGGGTGAACGGCGTCGGCTTGAACAGACTGGTCGCGCCGTAGAGGTAGCTGACGCCGTACAGCGAGCTGACGCTCCGGCCGTTGATCGCGCTGATCCGATACCACGACCTTGCCGACACAGCGCTTCCGAGGCACGACGTCCGATAGCTGCCGCCGGTCACGGTCGCAACGACGGACACCTTCGTTCCGGACGCGATCAGCGTCCTGGCTCGCGCGCTCGTCGACGCACTGGTCCGCAGGTTCGCAGCGCACTTGGCCGTCTTCGATGTCGTCGCGCCGAGCACGTCGCCGGGCGATGCCACCGAGATGACCCCGAACACGAGCATCGCCGATAGGACGGCCGTGATCAGGCGGGTCGGGGGGAGCAGACGGGAGGGGCGGCGGATCGCAAGGGACAAGACAGACCTCTCTTTGGCAAGAGCCTTAGCTTCGCCAAGGATCACGCCGCCGACAATCACCCTATGGGGCCAGTCCCGGCCAGCCCGATATCGGGTACGTCCCATAGGACCTGGCGCGCAGGGTCCGAGGGCGGTGGGAGTCGACGGCCATGGGGGCGACCGTCCGAGCGCCGCACGGTATGAGGCTGGCGCCCCGAAACAATACCAGCCGCCCCTCGGCCCGTGCTTGCCCGGCCGGGCGCGTCAGGGTAGGACGCGCCCGCACCGGGCGGCGATGGGTCAGTGCAAGACGTCGTTGATGAACGTAACGCCGGCGGGCGCCGGTCCCTGGGAGCTGTAGAACCCGCCCGAATTCACCGACGTGATGTCCTTGAACACGATGTTCGACGCACTGGTCGGCTCGTACCGGATCGCGGCGCTCCCGGCGTTGGTGATGGTCGCGCCATCGAACAGCCAGTCGCGGGTCGGTGGCTGCCACAGGATGATCGCCTGCTGGGATGCGATCCCCTTGTTGCCGTTGAAGATCAGCCGCCTGACCGTCACGCCGTGTGCCGCCACGTTGGGCGCGTCCGATGCGTACCCATGGTCCATGTGGACCCCGCTGGCCAGGCCCATCGTGTCCGTGGCGTTGACGGTGAAGTCCTCGACCAGGATGTTGCGCCAGCCCTCGAGGGCGTACGAGAAGTAGAGCGCGTGGTCCGTGGCGCCCGAACCGACGCGGTGGCAGGAGGATTCGATGGTGATGTGCTTCAGCGAGATGTTGTACGGAGCCGCCATCCCGGAGTAGCCGCCAAAGACGATGACCCCCGTCTGGCTGGTCGTGCCGTTCGCGAACCGGAAGCCGTCCCACGTCTGGTCGTGGACGCCGCCGTTGAAGCTGATGCCGCCGCAGTACCCGCCCGCCGCAGTCGAACGTGACGCCACCGAGCGTCGCCGCCCGAACCGTGATCGGGCGCGTCCGGGACGCGTACTTCGAACCGATCCAGAGCGAATTGGACGCCTGATTGCCCGAGCCGCTGATGCTGTACGTCCCGTTGGCGACCACGATCTCGTCAACGGTGTTGTCGGCGAGCGCCGACAGCAGCCCTGGGATCGAGGCCACGTTGACGGTCTTGGTGCCCGGGGGCGCCGTGGGTGTCGGCGTCGGGGTCGGGGCTGGCGTGGCTGTCGGCGCCGGGGTCGGGATGGGGGTGGGCGTCGGCGTCGCGGCCGGCGTGGCTGTCGGTGACGGCGTCGCCGTCGGGGCGGGCGTCGACGTGGGCGCGGGAGTCGCTGTCGGGGCGGGCGTCGGAGTGGCCGTCGGCTTCGGGGTGGCCGTCGGCGTCGGGTCGGGGGTGGCGGTCGGATCCGGGGTCGGGGTGGCAGCCGGGGCGGCCGTCACGTCGAAGTCCGCCGCGACAGACTGGACCACAGGCGCCGAGCTGGCGCTCGGCCCTGGGGACTGCTGCTTCTTCCTGGATGACGGCGAGTTCGCCGATGTGGTGGCGGCCGTCAGGTTCGCCGTGGTCGGTGCGGTGACCGCGAGGACGTGCGATCCGAGTGCCGTCTTGGGCACCCGGAACGTGACCTTGAAGCTGCCGCGGGTCGTTGTCGTGAAACTGGGCATCCCGGCCGTCGAGCCGTCCCAGGTCAGGACGAGTTGCGCCCGCCTCGGCAATGCCTGGCCTGTCGCCGTGACCGTGGTGCCCGGGGCGCCGCTGGTCGGCGAAAGGGAGAGATCAGGACCGGCCGGCGCCGGGAAGGCGCTGGTCGCGACGAACGGAAGGGCGTAGATCCCGATGGCGGCGACCATGACCAGAGTCGCGATCCAGTCTCGGGCGCGACTGACGCGCTTTGGGATGGGCGGTGGTGTCGGGGCCGAGGTCTCGGACGTCCATTCAGACCCATTCCAGAACGACATGCGATCGGAGCTCCGTTCGGTGGCCCGGCCCGCTCAGGGAGCGCCGTGGCTTTGCGGACCCGCCTCGCGACGGGGGTGCCGTTTCGTGGATCGCGCGCGACCGATGTGGGGGAGGGCCGGCGCTCGCAGCAATCTACCGTGGCCCGGTGCCGACAGGCCATCACCCAAGCGGCGCACGGCGCACTGACGAAGTACTCCAACGCACCTCGTCCAAATGGACCAGACCCCCACGAGCGGTGTTCCGGGGCACCATCGCGATTTCCACTGCGCACCGGTTCGGGGCCCCGGTGCACCGCCCGTCTGGAGGCTAGGCGGTCGCCGGCGGACGCCGTCCGAGGAGCTCGCTGATGCCTGCGGTCAACGACACCGATGGCGCCCAGCCCAGGCGTCGCAATCGGACGGCCGACTCGGTGGCGTTGCGGACATCGCCCGGCCGGACGGGTCGATGGACGCGACCCAGCGTCATCCCGGCATTGCGCTCGACGAGCGACGCCAACGCTTCGACCGAGACGGCGCGTCCCGACGCGATGTTCCAGGTGCCGCTTGGGTTGTTCGGGTCACCGAGCCGTATAAGCGCGGCGACGACGTCCCGGACGTGGATGAGATCACGTCTCTGCAGGCCGTCACCGTCGATGGTCAGCGGCACGCCGGCCAGTGCCTGGCCGACGAAGGTGGCAACGACCGCGCCCTCCAGCCCGGCTGTCTGACGCGGCCCGTAGATGTTCGACGGCCGGACGATCGCAAACGGCAGGCCGGCCAGCGCGACATGACCCTCGGCGGCGAGCTTGTGGATGCCGTAGTACGAGGTCGGGGCCGGCGTCGTGCGCTCCGTCGCAGGCCGGGTCGTCTCGCCGTAGATCGCCCCACCCGACGAGACGAAGACGAGACGCCTGGCGCCCGCAGCCCGGGCAGCGGCCGCCACCCGATGCGTGCCGGTGACGTTGACGGCGAGATCCCGCTCCGGGTCCCGGATGGACGCCGGGACGCTGGCCTGCGCGGCGAGGTGGTAGACGACGTCCGGATGCCAGGCGCCGATGACCGTACCGATGGGATCGACCGCGACGTCGAGCCGCTCGACTCGCACCGTGTTGGGCAGCTGGTCGGCACGACCCGTCGAGAGGTCGTCGATGACGAGGACCGTCCAGCCGTCGCGGACCAGCCGATCGACCAGGTGGCTGCCCACGAACCCGGCGCCGCCCGTGACGACCGCTCGGCCCGTGGGGCGACCGGGGGGATCGGCAGAGAGCTGGTCCAGATCATTCTCCTCGCATCGAGTCGGGCCGCGAGGATAGCGCGTCGGCGACTGGTGGCGGCGCGAGGGTCGCGCCCTGTGTCAGCCCGGCGTCTCCGGCTGTGGCGGCTCGGATCGCTCCGCGGCCGACTCGAGCTGGCTGTACGAGCCGCCGTGGTAGAGGAGCGGCGGCGCGTCGTCCGGATTGACCCAGGCGCGATGGATCAGGCCGAGGAAGACCGTGTGCGAATAGACCTCGAAGGACGTGGCCACCTCGCACTCGAGGTGCGCCAGCGACCCGAGCAGGCGGGGCGTCGCGCCCTCGGGCGCGTCGGCCGCGAGCCAATCGTCCGGCAGGTGCTTGTCGCCGCCGATCCGGCTGCAGTGGAGTGCTACGCTGCGCTGCCCGACAGACAGGAGATTCACGCCATACCGGCCGCGATCCGTGATCTCGGCGTGCGCGCGCGATGAACGGTTGATGCAGACCAGGAGAGACGGTGGCGACGGCGACAGCGAACACATGGACGTGGCCGTCATGCCGCTCGGCCGTCCGTCGGCGTCGAAGTAGGTGACGATGACGACGGTCGTCGCGTATCGCCTGAAGGCCTGCCGGAACAGGTCGGTGTCGGCCACCCAGTCGAGGTCGGCCGGGTTCCTGGGCATCTGGGGTCGGTCCATCGAGGTCGGGCGTCTCCGATCAGCGTCTGCCCATTGTGCAACGGGGCGGGCGCGAGGGCCTCGCTGATGCGGCGCGATACCGACGATCCCGCCTCGGCCCAGGGACGCCGGACACTCTCACTCGCCCATCGAGTGCGCCGGCCGGGCACGGATACGGCGGATCGGCGCCCGCCGCTGCTGGTGCTCCTGCACGGGGTGGGGAGCAACGAGCTGGCGATGGCCGCGCTGATGGACTGGTTCGATCCCCGCTTCATCGTCATCAGTGCGCGCGCCCCGATCGAGCTCGAGCCGTTCGCGTTCGCCTGGCTGCACGTCACGTTCACGCCGGACGGCCCGATCATCGAAGGCGATGAGGCGGCCGCCGCCTGCCGTGACGCCGCGGGCTTCGTCGACGAAGCGGTCGCGGCGTATGGCGCCGACCCCGATCGCGTCTACCTCGCCGGGTTCAGCCAGGGTGGGATCGTCGGTCTCGGCACCCTGCTGACCGCGCCCGAGAAGGTCGCCGGCGCCGTGTGCATGAGCGGCCGGCTGCCGCCGGAGCTGCTGCCGCATGTGGCGTCGCCGGACCGGCTGCGCGACAGATCCGTGCTGCTCGTCCACGGGGTCCACGATCAGACGCTCGGGCATCGCCTACGCGCGGAGCGCGAGGGCGTTCCTGGAAACCCTGCCGCTGGACCTGGACTATCGCGAATTCGACATGGGTCACACGACCACCGACGAGAGCATGACGGTCGTCGGCGACTGGCTGAGCGAGCGCCTCGGGCCCTGACTCAGACCCCGGCCGGCGTCCATGAGCCGGTCCAGCTCGGCCTCGAGAAGCTCGTGGTATGCGCGCTGGGCGACCACCGGCCGCAGCGTGTGGTCCCGACCCGGCAGGTGGGCGAGAACGACATTGGGCCAGCGGCCGAGGCGCGCCAGCAGGCCGTCCGCCTCGAGCTCGTCGCGGACCGGCTCGTCGTCCGCGAACGCAAGGATCACGCGGGTCCCGTGATCGCGCAGGGCGTCCAGCAGGCTCTCCGCCTGGGCGGCGGCGGACGGCATCGGTTCGTCGGTCCCGATCCGGCGCAGCCTCGTCGTCGCGGCGCTGGTCGCTGTCCGCACCATCGCCCGGGAGATGTCCACCATCCGCGTCGCCGGGACCTGGCCGTGCAGGACGCGCTCCCAGAGTGCCGGCTCGATCAGGCGTCGAACCGTCTTGGCCTCGCGACGCGTCAGCAGGTCCGGGTCCCAGATCATCGCCCGCGGGTTCAGGATGATGGCCTCGATCACCCGCGGGTCGGCGGCGCCCGTATGGAAGGCCCAGTAGCCGCCGGCACACAGCCCGATCAGGACGAACCGCGGGCCAAGGCCGCGGCGTGCGAGCTCGTCGACGATCGAGCCCACCTGGAGCCCGACCTCGGGCGTGTAGAAATTGCCGACGTCCCGGTAGCGGGCCGGGTCCCCATCGGCGTCGCCGATCCCCTCGAGGTCGACCCGGATCGTGGCGATCCCACGCGCGTTCCAGCGCCGCGATGTCTCGACCCACAGTCGGTTGGGGCCGATCCGCCGGACGGCGCCGGCATTCAGGAAGACGGCCGTGACGCCCGAGAGCTGTCCGTCGACCGGCTCGCCGAGGACGCCGAACAACGTCCCGAACGGCTGCTCGATGGGGATCGGCGATTCCCGGATCCGGACCCCGTCCTCGAGCATCTCCGATCTCTCGACGACCAGCGGTGCCGCGACCGCGGTCGCCCGGGCACGGCTCGGCGACGCCTCGGCCAGCCAGGCCGCCACGTAGCCGAAGACCCGCACCGGCGGGTCGTACTGCTCCGGGTGGAAGACGAGGCCCGTCCAGCCGGGGCCTGGCGCGGTCGTCACGTCCACGCCGACGGTCCGGAGCCGCGCTTCGATGGCGCCATCGTTGGCGATGCCATCGCGTTCGAGGAGGAGCGCACGCTGGAGGCCCTCGAAGGACATCGTCGCCATCTCGAGCGACCCGAGCGCGGCCATCGTCTCGGCTGACAGCACGAACCCGCCGCTCTCCAGCCAGCCGTCGGGCAGCCCATCCGTCGCCGGTTCGCCGGCCGCGCCGAGCCGCGTGTCCTGGAGTGCCGAGAAGGCGCGCTGCTCACGCACGAAGGTCCGGCCCCGGATGGGCGCCGACCACAGGACGAGGTCGTCGATCGGCGCCCCGCGGCCGATGGCGGCCGCCGTCAGCAGACCCCCCAGGCCGAGCCCGATGGCGGCCACCCGCGAGACGCCGGGGACGGTCGCCAGCCACGCGGCGGCGGCGCCGATCGCGTCGATCCAGGCGTCCACGAGACCCGGGTCCCCCGCCGTCCCGGCACTCTCGCCCGTTCCGGGCAGGTCGATCCGGAGGGTCGGGTGACCGGCGCTGGCGAGGCTGTCCGCCCACGCTCGCCTTCCCGTGTAGGACGCCGTCTCGTCCCAGCCCCACGGCGGCACGATGAGGACCGCGGTCCCAGCGGGATCCGATCCTTCGCCCGCTGGGTGGTAGAGGCCGAAGATCGGGCCCGCCGGTCCCTCGAGGTAGAGCGGTCGGGCCGCTGCAGTCGCCACGGTCACGCGCCGCTCATGCGCCGTTCTCCCGCCCCCGGATGACGACCCGGCCGTTCAGGTTGAGCGCGGTCAGCAGTCCCCCGTCGAACCGCGCCCGGGGCTGGATCGGCGACGAGGGTCACCGTCCGACCGCCCGACGGTTCGACCGAGAAGGCGTCGTCGCTCGGCGCGAAGCCGGCGGCGTGGATCCGGACGCCATACGCCAGACGCCGGCTGGTGATCTCGACCTGGATCGTGCCGTCGTCCGCGGTCGAGGACGTCGCCGTCGAGACCGAGGCGGTCCGCCCGTTCCTGGGCAAGCGGTCGACCGGCCGGGAAATGGAATGCCTGCGACAGCACCTCGGTGGCACCCGCGACCGCCCATCGACGCGCTCGAGCGTCGCGACGATCACGTCCTGTGCCGGCGGCCCGAACCGATACGCCCACGACGCGTCGACGAAGTGGCCGAGCATCCCCTCGATGTTCCGCTCGGCGGCGCCATGGGGCGGCAGCTCGAGCACCTCCGATGCCCCGCCGACCGGGATCTCGAGATCCGTGAACAGCGAGACCCGAAGCCGGGCCGCGAGCGGCTCCGGCCCGTCGTTCGCGACGTGGGCGACGACGCCGCCGATGCCCTCGTCGACCAGCCAGACCGCCGTCGGGGCGAGGATCCGGCGGAGGTGATGGTAGGCGGCCTTCGGGCGGCCGCGATGATCGACGACGCCATACCCCGCGCCGGCGACGAGATCGCGCAGCCACAGGATCATCCCGCCTCCCGACGGCGAGCCCGCGCGCCGCCACTCCCCGAACACGTGGGCCATCACCTCGCCCGTGACTGCCCGTGAGAGCTCGAGGTATCGATCGTGGTCATAGCGTCTGATGCCATCCGGGTCGACACCGAAGACGAGCTTGAGGTAATCGTCGCGCAGATCGTCGAAGTCCCAGCCCGATCCGGCGTCGCGCGCCACGCCGGCCTTCCAGTACGGGTTGTGGACGAAGGCCTCGTACGGGGGCACCGGGACGAGGGTCGCGAGGGCGTCCTCGTCGGGGACGTTGGCGAACGCGAGGCACTCGGCCGCGAACAGGACCCCGCTCGTCCGCGCGTCCGACAGCGGGGCCCGATAGCCGCCGACGCCGTAGTAGCCGATGACCCCGCGGTCGGGAACCATCGGGACCGGGCCGCCGAATGGCGCGGACGGGACGTAGACCGCGTCGAGGCCGGCCGCCCGCGCGATCGCCGGGACCGTCTCGTCGAAGAACGGGATGCGCGCGAGCCCGAGATCGAGGCCAAGCATCGCGACCTGCTGCTCGACCTCGCTGTTGCCGCACAGGACGGCCGTGCTCGGCCGGCCCGCGATCCGGCCCACGACGGCGGCGACCTCGTCGGCCGCGAGACGGCCGAAGGCCTCGTCGTCGAAGGGGTAGTCCATGCTCATGAACGCCAGGTCCTGCCAGACGAGGATGCCGAGCTCGTCGCAGGCGTCGTGGAACGCGTCCTGCTCGTACGGTCCGAACGCCGGAAGCCGGACCATGTTCATGCCCGCGCTCCGGACGACCTCGAGGGCCTCCCTGATCTCCGCGGCCGACGGGGCGAGGCCGACGATATCGAGCGGTGTCCAGAGGGCGCCGCGCGCGAACACCGGAACACCGTTGACGTGGACGAAGAGACCGTCCCGATCGACGTCGTGGTCGGGACGCGCGCCCGCGGTCAGCGCTCGGAATCCGATCCGGCCGCCCTCGATGGTCTCCCCGACCGTCGATCCCGCGACCTCCAGGCGGACGCCGTAGAGGGCAGGCTGACCGTGCGTGTGGGGCCACCAGCTCTGGACGTCCGCGACCCGGACCTCCCCGCTGGCCACGATCAGGCCCGCGGCGGCTCCGTCGAGGGTGAGCGATCCGCGCGTCGCCGTCGACGGGTCGCCGGGGCCGTCGAGGACGACGTCGATGGCCGTCGGGCGCTCGCCACCGAGGACCCGAAGCCGGACCGTGACAGCCAGGACCCCGACATCGCCCTCGAGCCGCGGACGGAGCCGGAGGTCCTCGACCACGACGCCGCTGCGTCGTTCCAGGGTGATCGGCCGCCACGGTCCGACGGCAGCCGGCCGCGGCGAGAAGCTCGGGATGCGACCCAGGAGCATCGTGCGAAACCAGCGGAGGTTGTTGTCCGCGACGAGGCGGGTCCGCCAACGCGCGCGCGGGCGGCGCTGTAGAGCCAGCTCCGGCGTGAGCGCCCGGCAGCGGATCGCGAGCGTGTTGTCGCCGGGAACGAGGACGTCGCCGACATCGACCGTGTGCTCCTGGAACATGGATCCGCTCGACAGCACCGATTTCCCGTTCAGGAACACCTCGGCAAGCGTCGCGATACCGCCGAAGCGCAGGACGACCTCCTCGCCCGCGGCGGCCGACGGCGCGGTGAACGTGGTCCGGAACCACCAGTCCTCGGCGTCCAGGTCGCCCGCTTCGCGACCCGCCGCTCGCAGGGCCCCCGCCGCAGTCCCGGGGACGGTCGCCGGGATCCAGGCCATGTCGCCGAGATCGTTCGGCGTGGGCCGCTCGCCCGGCGGCGCGGACGCTGCCTGCCAGCCGTCGACGATCGGGATCAGGGCGTGGCTCCGAACCAGACTTCGAACGGACGTCGCTCCGGGCGCCATCCCGGTCAGGCGACGGCTTCGTCGAGCGCGCCCAGCGCCTCGGTCCAGGCCTCGCTGAGGGCGATCATGGCATCGCTCGGATCGAACGGCCGCCGGCGCGCGAGCTTGAAGCCGAGGACCTTGCAGCCTTCGACGATGCGGCCCATCGCCGCCACCGCCGGGGTGCCCCGCTCCCCGAGCAGCCATTCAGCGTGCGACGCCAGCAGCTCGAACCCGGCGCCCGCCATCCGGAAGGTCGCGAAGGTGAATGCGTGGTAGCGAGCCTCGTCGCCCTCGAGCAGGGACGGCAGGTCGGCCGTGAGCCTCGCCGCGAACCGGTCGAACGGGTTGCCCGGCGGGACCCGATCGAGATGGCCTCGGAGCAGGCCGCGGGCGACCTCGTGCAGCTCCGGCTCGCGGATGGCCGGACCCGCGTCGAACCGGATCAGCTCGGTATATGGCGGCAGGACGTCGGGCGACCAGTCCTGACCGGTCCGGAACGCGCCCCGGAAGTCCTCGTCCGCGAGCTCGTAGAGCGAAGCATTGTGGTAGTAGCGGAAGAGCTCCCGCTCGAGGTCGATCGCCTCGGCGATCACGCCGGTCTTCACGTGCCCGGTCCGATAGCTCGTCGCGGCCGTGTCCGGGAGATACCAGCCGTCGAGCTCGATCGTCATCGTCCGTCCCAGGGCGAGCTGCTCCGCGACCTGGTGCGGGATCGACCGGTACGGCTGGATCTCGTGGATGTCGAGGCCGTACAGGAGCTCCATGTCCTCCGGCCGCGGCTTGAAGAACGTCCACTGGTCGTTCTCGAAGTCCATCCGCACGAACGACCCGAACGACGCCACGGGCTCGTCGCCACGGGCATGGAGGAGCTCGCTGATGATGTCGGTGAAGCAGTTCGTCTCGACGTAGTTCCGCTCGCCCGTGTGGATCGCGTGCGGTCGGTAGGTCGCGGGATCGTGGCCGAACAGGCTGACCATCGTCGGCGCCACGGAGCTCACGGCCACAACTCGCCGCGCACCTCGGACGGCCACGCCTGCGGGTCGAGGCCGTGGGCGCGGAACAGGGCGAGCGTGACCCGTTCGATCCCGAACGCCACGCAGCCGGTGTGGGCGATGCCACCGCCTTCGAGGCCGATCTCGTAGACCTGCGTGAAATGGTCCTGGTGGTAGTTGAAGGAGGCGATCGCCGTCGGTTCCGGCCCGCCGACCATCGCCACGAGCTCGAACTTGAGCTCCTGCTCCTTCTGGTTCGCAGCGAGCATCCGGCCGACGCGCCCGAAGAAGGGGTCCGAGGCGACCTCGGATTCCGCGACGATGCCGAGCCGCCCGAAGAGGCCGAGCGTCCGCTCGAGCCAGGCGTCGCGGAAGGTCGCGACATCGGCGGGATCGCCGATCCGGACGAACTCGCGCATGTGGAACGAGCGCATCCGCGCGGGGTCGCCCGATGGCTCGTTGCGGAAGACCCAGGCGCTGCCCGTGTCGACGATCACCCCGTCCGGCGGAAGGGGGCCGCGGCGGGCGATCTGCGGATAGACGGGGTAGCAGGCCGCCGGGAGCAGGACCGCGTCGGTCTTCGACTGGAACTCGCTCCAGTCTTCGTGGCGTGCCGCTCGCCCTTCGAGCTCGAGCGCCTGGGCGTCGTTGCCCTCGAACGAGAAGACGCTCCCCGCCAGGTGGGGGAACGACGACAGGTAGCCGTTCTTCTCGATCTCGAACGTCGATGTCAGCGGCGGGAAGCGCATCGATTCGACCGGATCCGAGCCCGACGCCCGGGTGACCGCGGCGGTGAACGCCTCGCGCACGTCATCGAAGACGGCGCCCTGGCCGAGCAGGCCGGGCGCGCCGGTGTCGAGGAGCAGGCCGGCTTCGATCAGCGCGGTGAGGAAGGCGGCCTGCTCCGGGCTGGCCTCGCGATAGGTCGCCACGACCTAGACGTCCTTGGCGATGAGCAGCAGGCTCGCGTTCGTCTGGTGGATGCGGTCGTTGGCGACCATGAGGCAGGCCGACATCGTGTCGCGCAGGTGACGCCCGACGCTGAACGGCGTGTCGTTCTTGTAGCCGACGATGCCGCACACGCTCATCGCCCCCTGGCAGACACGTGGCGCCTGTTCCGAGGCAGCGATCTTCAGGTTGTTGAAGCGAAGGATGGTGGCCATCGTCGAGAGGGCCCCACGATCGCCGGCGGATGCCTCGGTGAAGTCGCGCAGGCCGGTGCTGACCTCGGCCCGAAGCAGCGACAGCTCGCTCATCAGCTGTGACAGCCGAACGGCCGTCGGCGGGAGCTGGTCGGGCCGGCCCTTGGCCGAGGCGCGAACGAACGCCCGCGCCCGGTCGAAGGCGTCGGTCGAGATGCCGAGCCACAGGTGCGACCACAGGATGTGCGAGATCGGCACCATCGATTCCGTGCCGACGGTCGAGAACGGGGTCGGCAGGACCTGCTCGATCGGGAAGGTCGCCCGGACCACGTAGCCGGGCGAGCACGTGCCGCGCATGCCCATCGGGTCCCAGGTGCCGGTCTGCTCGAGCGTGTGCTGGTCGCGGTGGGTCAGGACGACCACCTGGTCGCCGGGCTCGGCATCGGGTGCCCGCCGCAGCGTCGTGAGGAGGTCATCCGCGTAGGCACCGTACGACACGGTCGGCGCCTGCTTCTCGAAGGTGGCGAGGCCGTCGTCACCGGGCTGGACCGACGCGATCGACTTGCCGATGTCGCCGCCGGTGCCGATCTCCGAGGTGACCGAGGCGACGAGGCGCTGGTCGCGCGCGACGTCGCGCAGGTAGGCCTCGAACCAGGAGGCTCCGTCGACGTGCCGGGTGATCGCCGCGATCTGGATCTGGTGCATGGCGAAGACCATCGCGCTGGCGCCACACCGGCGGCCGAGCTCGAAGCAGGCCGCCGCGATCGGCCTCGAAGGAGACGCCGCCGCCGCCGTACTCCTCGGGGATGTAGGCCGAGAATGCACGTTCCGCCCGGAGCGCCTCGACCGTCTCGGCCGGGAATCGGGCGTTCCGGTCGACGTCGTCGGCATTGGGCGCCGCGACGTCGTCCGCGATCCGCCGGATGGCCGAAAGGAAGGCCTGGTCTCGATCGATCGCGATGCTCATGCGGCCGCGGCCCGCAGCTGGGCCAGCGCCGCGGCGATGGCGGACACGCTCTGGAAGACGCTCCTCTTGAGCATGGCGTCGGGGAATTCGATGTCGAACGCCGCTTCGAGACCGAGCATCAGGTTGACGCTCGCGTGGGAGGTCATGCCGGCCTGGAAAAGGTCCGCGTCATCGTCGAGCGTCGAGACGTCGACCGGCAGGTGGCCGTGCTCGCGGACGACCTGCCGGATCCGTTCACTGACGTCCGATCCTTGTTCCAGACCCATCTCATCCCCCTGTTGCGCTCACCCGACGGAACGAGAGCATACGACAGGATCGTCCGAAACCCAGCCCCTGTGTTGCTGCCGTGCACCGTTCCCGTGCGCGGGCCGCGGTCGACGGCCCACGGCCTCTTTCGAGGGATGACTTGACAGGTGTCCGAGCGTCACCAACGATCGGACGATGGTGATCCACGTCGGGCTCGACCTCGTGTCGGTCGCCCAGGTGACAGAGACGCTCGAGGGCCCCCTGGCGGAGCGATACCTGGCCCGCGTCTACACGGACGCCGAGGTGAGCGACTGCCGAACGCGCGACGGGATCGATCCACAACGCCTGGCCGCCCGGTTCGCCGCGAAGGAGGCGACCCTGAAGGTGCTTGTCGAGACGGACGGCATCCCATGGCGCGACATCGAGATCGGGGGCACGCCGCCCGGCGCCGTCCGGCTGATGCTCCACGGCCGAGCCGCTGAACGCGCGGCCGCCGCCGGGGTGGTCGATCTCGCGGTGAGCCTGACCCACGAGGACGGCTTCGCGGCGGCCGTGGTCATCGCCGATTGCCGCCCCTCCGCAGGGTGAGCGCGGTGGGATCGGGCACGCCGCCGCCGGAGGCTGGCGACCCTCGACCGAGCGCGATGCGCCGGCTCATCACGACCGTGCGCCAGGCAGTCGGGCGTGGCGAGCGCTATCCCGGAGCCGCGAAGCAGCCGGCGTTCACCTCCTTCGAGGAGGCCGAGCGAGCGGCGTTCCGGGCAAGCACGACGGCGCCCGCGGTCAGCGCGACCGCCGCGCCGGCCACGGCCCAGGACACCCCCACCGGGACCGATCATCCGCAGGGCTTGCGAGGCGCGACCGCACGGCCGGCTGGATCGGCGGCGGCGACGAGCCCGGAGGCGATCAGCGCGACGGTGGCCCGGCTCGAGGGGATCCAACCGGCAGCGTCGTCCGCGGAATCCATCCCGAGCCCGACCGAGGTGGAGGTCCCGGGAGTCCGCAGTCGCCGACGGCCGGGCGACACCGCCCCCGAATCGCTGCTCCGCACACCACCGGGCGCGGCTGCCGTCGCCGACGACTTCTTCGATGCGCTCGTCCGGCGCGTGGAAGGCGATCGCTAGGTGCGGGTGATCACGGTCACGAACAACAAGGGCGGCAGCGGCAAGACGACGACGACGGTCAGCCTTGCGTCTGCATTCGCGGAACGCGGCTTGCGGGTGCTCGTGGTCGACCTCGACCCACAAGGTTCGGCGACCGAGTGGCTCGGCGGCGTCGAGACGACGACCGGCCTCGTCGAATATTCGACCGGGGCAGTCCGTGTCTCGGACCTCATCGTGGCCTCGACGACGCCGGGCATCCACCTGGTCCCGGCCAGCCCAAGTCTCGTCCCGTCCGGCGAGGACAGTCGCAACGAGACCGGGCTGGCCATCATCCGGGCCTTCGTTCGGCTGCCGCGCTACTGGGACATCGTCCTCGTCGACACGCCACCGGCTCTCGGCTACCTGTCGCTGGCGCCCCTCGTCGCCAGTGACCGGATCGTCGTGCCCGTCGAGCCGCACGCCCTCAGCCTGCCGGGTGTCGCGAGCGTCATGGCCTCGATCGACCGCGCTCGGCAGCACGTGAACCCGCACGTCGAGCTGCTCGGGATCGTCGCCTGCCGGGTCACCCCCTCCGTCCATGCCCGCGAGGTCATCGCCCGGCTTCGGGACCGGTTCGGCGACGTGGTCCTGCAGCACTCGATCCGCGAATTCGATCCAGATCGCCGAGGCACCCGGGCTGCGGCTCCCGATCACGACCTACGCTCCGACGAGCCCGGTCGCCGGGGATTACCGTGCCGTGGCCGCGGAGCTGCTCGATCGACTTGGGAAGCCTGGAATCCGACGCGGGATCGGCCTCATGACGACCGGCGGGAACGTGCCTACGGTCCGAGCCCAGGCACCTTGCTCGCGAGATTCAAACGGAGGGCGCCGCTGACGAGATGGCGACGGTTCCCGTCGATCAGGGTGCGGCCACCGACGGCTGACAGCGTGTGCAGGCCGTCCGGGTAGGGCGAGCCCGGCCACGGCTGGACGAAACCGATGCTCCGCTCGGCGAACGTGTCTGGCGTCAGGGTCTCCACGACGTTGACGACGATGCGACCACCGTAGTATCGGCCGTTGTCCTGGCTCGGCCGATGCAGTCGACCGCCCGAGATGTATGGCGTGCCGGCCGGTCGTGCCGAGCGGGCGTCGGTCTTGACCGGATTGAGCGCGTGCGGCGTCCACGGCCCGAACGGCGACGAGGCGTACCACACGAACAGGTTCTGGTTGGCGCCGCGATCCGTGCGCGTCGCGAACATCCACCAGCGACCCTCGAACTCGACGATCGTCGCGTCGGCGGCCGGGACCCCCGGCAGGAGCGTCGCCACCGGCTGCCAGCCGCGCGGGAAGTCGGTCGCCTCGTACAGGACGAGCTCAAAGGCGTCCGACGTCTCGGGAAGCATGAAGACACTGCCGTCGTGCTCGATCAGGTACGGGTACGAGGCGTGGACGCCGGGGTCCAGGACGACCTCGGGCTCCGATACGGTCCCGTCCGGGCCGATCGTCAGGTGGCCGATGGCGCCCCGCGCCGTCCGCTGGTCGAAGTCCTCGAAGAAGAGATGGAGGACCCCGTCCCGCTCGATCCCGAACGGGTCGGCAGCGAAACGATCCGGTCGGAGGGGAAGCCAGGTCACCGTCGGCGCCGTGAGGCTCGACACCTGGTCGATCGGGGCGTCGATGATCCCGATGTTCCAGTCCGGGTGCCGGCCGAGGACGTCGACGAATCCGCGGACCCGCCGGCCGAGCGCTGCGACCTCGAGCGCACGGTCGGGCATCGCCGGTATCCGTCGTCGCCCGCTCGGATGGTCGGCGCTCGGTCGCGTGTCGCCGACCTGCGCCGGGACGTCGCTCGATCCGGCCCCGGCGAGCCGCTGACGTGCAGCGATCGCCGGCCAGTCCGCAGGATCGGTCAGCAGGCGCTCGAGCGGCTTGCCGGTCCACCATGAGACCGCCTGGAGCCAGCCCTCGCGGACGATCGCCCCGCTCGGATCGCTGACGAGCGCGACCCGGACGACGCCAGGGCTGCGCAGGTACCCGATCAGCGCCGCCCGAGCAGGGTCGCGACCGAGGTCGCGTCCATAGGCGTAGTGCCAGGTCTCCGTCGCGGGCGTCGCCGGATCGATCCCGTCGGTCGTCAGGTCCAGGAGGATGTCGACGGGCTGGTCCGGCACGGTCGCCCCGACGGCGGGTGAGTCGGTATCCAGTTTCTGGAGGGCGAACAGGATGTCGGGCACGTCCTCGGTCATGAGGGCGCCGGCATCCAGTCTCCCCGAGTCATCCGGCCGGACGGCCGACGACTGCAGCCACCGGTCGATGACGATGCCCGGGACCGCGGCGATGGCCTCGACGCAGCGAGCCTGCCAGCGGACGAATGGGCGATCGGTGGCGATCGCGACATGGAGCGAGCGCGGCGTCATCGTCTGCCGGACTGCAGGTGCGTCAGAGGTCTGTCACGGGGCGAGGCACGCGGGCGACGGTAGCCGAGCCCACCGCCCGTGTCCAGATGCCTGTTCCGCGGCGCCACGTCACGCGTCGCGTCGCGGCGGATCCTCGGGTCCCGGAGTGATGCTCAGTCCGCCGAGCCGCTCGTCGTAGCGACGATCGCGCCAGGCGAGGGCCGCCTTGAGCCCGTCACGCCGGACGATCTCGTCCCACTCGCGCTGCTCGGGGGTGTCCGCGGCGTTGACGATCGCGCCAAGGTCGAGGCCGGCCTCGACAGCGACCCGGAACCCGGCGGCGTCCATCGCTCGGTTGAGCATCCGCTTGGTCAGGGCCATGACCTCGGGCGGCGTCCGTGCCAGGCGGTCGGCCAGCGCGTCCACCTCGGCGGCGAGACGCTCGGCCGGGACGACCCGGTTGATCAGCCCGATCCGTTCGGCCTCGACCGCGTCGATCGAGGTCGCCCGTCAGCAACAGCTCGCGGGTCTTCTTCTGGCCGATCAGGTACGGCATCAGCAACGTGACCGGGGCGGACCCGTAGCGGATCTCGGGCTCGCCGAGCTTGGTTCCCTCGGCGGCGACGACCAGGTCGCAGGCCATCGCCAGCTCGAGCCCGCCGGCCAGCGCGTAGCCATGGACCTGGGCGATGACCGGCTTGGGGCAGTCGAGGACGTGCAGCGTCGCCGCAACGTCCGCGGCGAGAAGCTCGCGCCAGGCGACCGGACCGGCGATCGCGCCGTCGGTCTCCTCGGTCAGGTCGTAGCCCGACGAGAACGCCCGACCGGCGCCCTCGAGGACGATGACCCGGACCGCCGGGTCGGCGACGGCCACGTCGATCGCGGCGACGAGGGCCGCGACGAGCTGCGCCCGACAGGGCGTTCAGCTTGGCCGGACGGTTCAGCGTCAGCCGGACCCCCCATGGCGTCGCGCGCCGGAGGAGGACCGGTTCGGCCGGGGCGGGATCGGCCCCGTCAGCCGGCATCGGGCGGGCCCTCCATGACGACGAGCGCGTCCACGGCGACGGCGCCGGCGGCCGATGCGATCACCGGGTTGAGGTCGATCTCCAGGACGTCCTGGCGCTCCAGCCCGAGACGGCCGAGCGCGACGAGCATCCCGACGAGCGCCCCCCGATCGACGGCGGGTCGGCCGCGGACGGCCCCGAGGATGCGCGACCCACGCAGGCCGTCGAGCATCGCCTCCGCGGTGGCGGCATCGATCGGCGCCAGCCGGACCGAGATGTCGTCGAGGACCTCGGTCAGGACGCCGCCCAGCCCGACCAGCACGGCCGGGCCGAACTGCGGATCGCGTCGCATGCCGAGGATCAGCTCGACACCGGCCGGTGCCATCGCCTCGACCAGCAGCCCGCGGACCGCCAGCCCGCGCCGCCGGCCGATCTCGAGCAGGGTCAGGGCCGCCCCGTAGACGGCGTCGTCGCCGCGCAGCCCGAGCGCCACGCCGCCGACGTCGCTCTTGTGGGCGAGCCCGACCGCGTCGAGCTTGAGCGCGACGGGACGGCCGATCGTACGGGCCACCCCGACGGCCGCCGCAGCATCGGTCACCGCGACCACCTCGGTCACGGCGATCCCGGCCGCGCCGACGAGGGCCAGGCTCTCGGGCTCGGACATCGCGGCCGGCGGTCGGGCGCGACGGAGGTTCGGTGCCGGATCCGCCCCGTACGAGGTCCGGTCGGCCGCGAGCGCCGGCCAGCCGGCACGCCACGGACCGCCGTCGACCCGCCGCTCGTGACGAGTGGCCCAGCGGGCGACCTCCGCGATCGCCCGGAACGCCTCGATCGCGCCACGCAGGAGCGGCGCGCCGCCGCCGACCGTGTCGAGCAGCATCTTCGTCTCGGGCGGCGGCTCGCCCGAGGTCAGCGACACGTAGACCGGCAGGATCGCGGGACGGTCGCGGGTCGCCGTCAGGAGCGTGGTCGTGACCTCGTTCGCGGTGGCGACCTCGGAGGCGAGCGAGCGGTACGGGAAGTCGTGGACGAGAACGAGCACGTCATACGCCCCCGACGCCGCCATCGCCTCGAACGCCGCGCCGTACGCCGTGGTCGGATCCGCGGCGCCCCACGGGTCGAGCGGGTTGCCGACGTAGCCCATCGTCGGCAACGCCTCGAGGATCGCGCCCCGGGCGGCGGGGGTGATCGGGGGCAGGTCGAGCCCGGTCTGGGGGACCAGGTCGGCGATCAGCGACGCTTCGCCGGTCGAGACCGTCACGACACCGGTGCGCCCGCGGCCGATCCGCCGGCCCGTGCGCCGGATCCCCTCGACCAGCTCGGCCGTCTCGAGCAGCTCGTCGAGGTCGCGGCAGCGGATGACCCCCGCCGCGTCGAGGGCAGCGTCGGTCACCCGCGTCTCGCCGGCGAGCGATCCCGAATGGGCGACCGCGGCGGCCTGCGCCTGGTCGCTCCGCCCGACCTTGACCGCCATGATCGGCTTTCCGAGCTCGAGTGCCCGATCGGCGAGAGCGAGGAACCGCTCGGGCCGCTTGAACCCCTCGAGGAAGAGGATGACCGAGCTCGTGTCCGGATCGTCGAGGCAGTAGGCGAGGTAGTCGCAGACGTCGAGGACCACCTCCGACCCGCAGCTGATGATCCGCGAGAAGCCGATCCGGTTCCCGGAATGGACGAACGCGTCGCTCACCGAGCCCGACTGGGCGATCCCCGCGACGCCGCCGCGTGGCAGATAGGGCGAGACGTCTCCGATGTACGTCGCGCTGTTCGCCACGAGGTCGATGACGCCCATGCAGTTCGGTCCCAGGAGCGCCAGGCCGTGCTCCCGGGCGATCCGGGCGACCTCGACCTGCATCGCGGCCGCCGCCTCGCCCCCTTCGACGACGCCGCCGCCGGGGATGATCACCGCGGGCACTCCGGCCGCGGCCGCTGCCTCGGTCACCGACGCGGCACGCAACGGATTGAGCGCCACGATCGCGATGTCAGGCCGCTCGGGGAGCGCGTCGAGCGACGGGTAGCAGGGCTGCCCGTGGAGCTCGTCGTACTTCGGGTTGACGAAGTGGCAGCGGGTCGCGCTGCCCATCACGCGCAGGTTGTCGCGAACTGTCTCGGCGATCCACGAGCGCGGCGACGCCCCGACGACCGCCACGCTGGCCGGCGCGAACAGCGGCCGCAGGTCGATGACGCCCGACGCGTGCTCGGTCGGCGTCTCGGTCATCCCACGACCCGGCCCACGCCGCGCTTCTCGAGTGCCCGGGCGATGATCATCCGCTGGATCTCCGAGGTCCCTTCCCAGATGCGATCGACCCGCAGCTCGCGCAGGAAACGCTCGGCCGCGAACTCGCGCATGTAGCCGCGACCACCGTAGACCTGGACGACCCGATCGGCGCAGCGCCAGGCCGCCTCGGAGGCGAACAGCTTGGCCAGCGAGGCCTTGGCATGGACGACCTTCGGGTCCGCGCCGGTGTCGGCGAGCCAGGCGCATTCGCGGGTGAGCAGGCGGGCGGCGGAGGCGTCGGCCGCCGAATCGGCCAGCGGGAAGCTGACCCCCTGGAAGTCGTAGATCCGCTCGCCGAACTGGACGCGCTCCGTGGTCCACCCGAGGGCGAGCGTCAGCAGTCGTTCCATCGCCCCGGCGCAGCGCGCCCCGATGTGGATCCGCTCCTCGACGAACCACTCGTTGGTCAGCGTGTCGGCCTTCCCGACGCCGCCGAGCACCGCCGCGGCAGGGACGCGCACGTCGGTCAGCACGAACTGCGGGTGCCGGTCGGCGAAGGTGTGGGTGTAGTCGGGGTCGTGCTGCACGGTCACGCCGGGCGTGTCGTAGTCGACGAGGAAGAGGGTCGGCAGGCGCCGGTCGCCGTCGACGACCGAGCAGTGGAAGATCATGAAGTCGGTGTCGTCCGGACCGGTGACGAACCACTTCTCCCCGTTGAGCAGGTACTCCCCGGTCGCGGCGTCGCGGACTGCGGTCGAGCGCAGGGTCCGGGCATCGGAGCCGGCGCCGTCCTCGGTGACCGCGTAGCTCCCCGAGCGCTCGCCACGCAACGACGGGTCGAGATAGCGCCGGCGCTGCTCGGGATCGGCGTGGAGCAGGACGTTGTAGGCGCCCGGGATGTACGACCACAGCCCGCCGGTCGACTGGCCGAGCTGCTCGTGGACGAGGACCTGCTCGACGACCGACCAGCCCTGCCCGCCGACGCTCGTCGGCAGCGATCCACCCTGCAGGCGGGCCCGGATCGCTGCTGCCCGGATGGGATCGCCCCAGTCGCGCGGCACCCGACCGCCGGCCGCCTCGAACTCGACCTCGCGCGGCTGGAGCTCCTCCTGGACGAACGCGCGGGCACGCCCCTGGAGCTCGAGCTGGGCCGGCGTCAAGGTGAGGTCCATCGCAGGGACAGGATGCGGCACGGGCCGCGGCGCTCGTGGGAACCGTCGCGGGCGGCGGGACGGGCAGCTAGAAGTCGGGGTCGTTGGCGCCGTTCTCGCTCGCGGTGGCGGTCGACATCGCGTTGCCGGCGGCGTCGAACGCGCTCGCCGATGGCGACCAGACGGCCTTGTTGTTGGCGTTATCCGTGGCGACCGGCCCGCTCACCGTCCCGAGCTTGACCGTGATCGTCTTCGCGGCGGCGTCGAGGACCATCGAGGACGCCGTCCCGGTTGCCCCGGCAGTGACCGCGCCGGTCACGACGTTGCCCTTGGTGGCGACCGATCCGAGGGCAAGCTGGACAGTATTGCCGGCGTTCCAGATCGCGTACGTGTCGTTGCTCGCGCTGTCCGTGAAACGCACGACGACATTCGTCGCGGCACCCGTCCAGCCGACCAGGATGCTCTCGGGGTCGATCGCCTCGCTGAACGTGTAGACGATCGTGTCATTCGCCTCGATCCGGCCGACCGTCGACCCGCCGTTCGTGGTCTGGATGTCCGACGCGGTCGGCGCAGTGTTGTCGATGGTCACCGTGAACCCGGCCTGGAGCCGACTGTTGCCGGCGTTGTCGGTCGAGGTCAGCGTGTACGCCTTCGCCCCGGCTGTGAGCGGCGTCTTTGCAGTCAACGTGGCGGTCCGGTACCCATATGTGACGCCCTGGACGGTGAACGACCCGGCGACCAATGGTGCCGCGGTCTGCCCGGCCGTGATCGCGCTGACATCGGCCGTGATGGTGGCCACGCCACTCGGCGCGGCACCACCATCGGTCGCGTTGGCGTACACCTGATACGTGCCAGCCTGGTGGATGAAGCCGGCGAGGTATTTGCCGGTCTTCGAGATCACGGTTGCCGACACAGTCGGCGCCACGGTGTCGAACGCGGCCGCCGTTGCCAACGTATTGGACGACACGGTCGTCGCGTCGGTCAGCCGCGCGAGAGATGACGAGGCGGCCGATGCCAGCAGGCTGACCGCCAGCGCGACGGTCGCCCCGGTCGCGACGACCCTAGGCCGGGATCCCACCGCTCGCCTCGCGGACGGTGCCTGGCTGCCACTCGCGGAGTGCGTCGATCTCTTCGAGTGCCCAGATCGCCGTCAACAGTGCGGCGAGCATGAGGACCACCGACAGGACCCCCGTCGGCAGCGTCAGGAACGCCAGGGCGAACCCGACCACAGGGATCGCGAGCTCGACGACGCCGGTGACCGATGTCATGGGGACGACCGTCGGATCGGATGCTGCATTCGCGTCGCCCCGGGTCTCGAGGTACTGGCTGCCGGCGCCTTCAGCGATCCGAACGACCCGGTGGGTGATGGCGACGCCGTTCGGCATCCGCATCGTCACGACGTCGCCGACCATCGGTGGCCTGGCGTCGGCCGATCGCTCGACGACGACGGCTCCGAGCGGGATCCCCGGCGCCATCGAAGGCCCCGTGACGATGACCAGGCGATAGCCGAGGGCCGGCGCGACGAGGTTCAGCCCGACCATCGCCACGACAGCGAGGGTCAGGCTGAGCCAGAGCACGGAAAGGACGCGGCGCAGGCTGGTCAGCACGGATCCGAGCCTACGGGTTGTTCGCGGTCTGCTCGGCGCCGAAGGTGAATGTCGCGGTCGTCGCCGCGCCCTGGTAGGCGTTTCCGGTCGCCGACGGAAGCGTGGTGCGGAAGCACAGGATCTCGTTGGCCGCGCCCGCCAGTGTCCGATCGCCGGTCTGGCCACCCGTGGTCGGGTCGCCGATGGCGCCCGCGGCAAGCGTGCCGTTGTAGAGCTGGGTGCCGTTGAAGTTGCCGCAGCCGGCCGTGTCGGTGTCCTTGGTCTTGACGACGAGGGTCAGCTGGTCGCGAAGCGCCTTGCCGTCGGCGTTGGTCGCCGCGGTGGTCATCGCGTAGCGGAGCGTGCCGGTCCCGTTGTTCCGGACGGTCAGCGTTCCGTTGCTCGTGTCGCCGGGCATCATGCCCGCGGCGGTGAGGACGGCCGACGCCGGCGTGACCGAGATATCGATCGTTCCGGTCGTGAAGTCGTTGCTCCCGTTGACGGCGCTGCTCGTGAACAGCGCCAAGGTGAAGGCGGCCGTCCCGAGGCTCGCGATCGCGAGCACGGCGGTGGACGTCAGCAGGAAGAGGCGACGACGTCGACCCCGGCGCTGATCGCGGTTCGGATCCATGGTGCCCCCTGACACGTGGGACGCGAGTCCCGGCCGGTGACGCGGCCAGTGATGTCTCGCGTGCGGGGACATGTAACCGGGACCAAGGATGTGGTCGCCACGGGACGTTGGAACCAGGGGCAGTGGTACCTTCGTCCCCGTCGGGCCCGGGAAGCCGTCGCTATGACGGCTGGGCGAGCACCATGATCCGGATCTCGGTCATGTCCTCGATCGCCCAGCGCAGGCCCTCGCGACCGAGCCCGGAATCCTTGACCCCGCCGTACGGCATGTGGTCGATCCGATAGGTCGGCACGTCGTTGACGATGACACCGCCGACCTCGAGCTCGCCGAATGCGCGCCAGGCGCCGGCCAGGTCATTGGTGAAGACGCCGGTCTGGAGCCCGAACATCGAGTCGTTGACCGCCCCGATCGCCTCGTCGAGGTCGTGGAACGGAAAGGCGACGACGAGCGGCGCGAACGCCTCGTTCGAGCAGACCTGGGCACTCATGGGGACATCGGTCAGGACTGTCGGCGGGAAGAACGTGCCGTCGGCCTGCCCTCCGACCAGCGCCTTCCCGCCGAGGGCGATCGCCTCGTCGACCCAACGCTGGGTCCGGCCCGCGGCGGTGGCGTCGACCATCGGCCCGACATCGGTGGTCGGATCGAGGGGGTCGCCGACCTTCAGCGCCCTGGCGCCCTCGACGAAGGCCGCCATGAACGCATCCCAGACGTCCTCATGGATGAACATGCGCTGGACGCTGATGCAGACCTGGCCGGCATAGGCGAACGCCCCGGTCAGGCAGCGCTTGACCGCCCAGTCGAGGTCCGCCGTCTTGTCGATGATCACGCCCGCGTTGCCACCGAGCTCGAGCACGACCCGCTTCTTGCCGGCACGTTCCTTCATCCGCCAGCCGACCGACGGCGAGCCCGTGAACGTCAGCAGCTTGAAGCGCGGATCGGCGACCATCCGGTCCCCGAGCTCGCGGGTCATCGGCAGGATCGAGACCGAGCCGGCGGGCGCACCGGCGGCCTCGATGATCTCGGCCACCGCGAGCATCGTGAGCGGGTCCTTGGACGGCGGCTTGAGGACGATCGGATTGCCCGAGGCGATCGCCGGCGAGAGCTTGTGGGCCGCCAGGTTGAGCGGGAAGTTGAACGGGCTGATGGCCGCGATCGGGCCGATCGGGAAGCGCCGCGTGATCCCGAACCGGTCCTTTGACGACGGCAGCAGGTCGAGCGGGATGACCTCGCCGGTCATCCGTTCAGCCTCCTCGGCACCGAGCCGGAAGGTCAGGACCGCGCGATCCACCTCGACCAGCGCGTCACGGATCGGCTTGCCCGCCTCGAGCGCGATCAGCCGGCCGATCTCTTCGCGCCGCGCACGCAGTCCCGCGCTGATGTCGCGCAGGATCCGGCCGCGCTCGTAGGCCGGCAGGACCCGGGTCACCTGGAAGGCCGCCACCGCAGCCTCGACGGCTTCCTCGTACTGCGCTTCCGTCGCGGTGTAAGTGGTGCCGGCCGGGGTCGAGGCGTCGGCCGGGTTGTCGACGACCAGCACGTCGGGCGATTCGACCCAGCGCCCGGCCAGGAAGATCGGATGGGGCTTGGTGCCCGTGACGACGGTCATCGGTGGCTCTCCTCTAGGGTACGGTTCGCATCGTACAACCGGCGCCCGAGCCGGCCCGTATCCGCGAGGTCAGACGTGTCCAGACCGACCGCCCTCCGAGACGCCCTCCGAGTCAAGCCCGGCAGCCGCGTTCACCTCGAGCGGCTCGATGCCGGCGCGACGCACGGCCACGACAAGGAATCGGCGATCGCCGCCACGGCGGCCCAGATGGTGCGACTGCGCGACCTGCAGGACCGCATGTGGGCGGAGGCGAAGCATTCCGTCCTGGTCGTGCTCCAGGGGATCGACGCGGCGGGCAAGGACGGGACGATCGCGAAGGTCATGGAGGCCTTCAACCCGCAGGGCTGCCCGGTGACCTCATTCAAGGTCCCGACCCCGGAGGAGCTGGCGCACGACTTCCTGTGGAGGATCCACAAGCGGACGCCGGCCAAGGGCGAGGTCGGGATCTTCAATCGGTCGCACTACGAGGACGTCCTGGTCGTTAGGGTCCACGACATCGTGCCGCGGCGCGTCTGGTCGAAGCGCTACGACCAGATCAACGACTTCGAGCGGACGCTGTCGGCGGGTGGCACGACCGTCGTCAAGTTCTTCCTGACGATCGATCGCGACGAGCAGCGCAAGCGCATCCAGTCGCGCTACGACGACCCGAAGAAGCGCTGGAAGTTCAAGCTGGGTGATCTCGCGGAACGAAAGCTGTGGGACGACTACCAGGCGGCGTTCGACGAGGCCCTGACGAAGACATCGACCGATGCGGCGCCGTGGTACGTCATCCCGGCCAACCGCAACTGGTTCCGCAACCTGGCGGTGGCGACCATCCTGGCCGACACGATGGCCGAGCTCAAGCCGGCGTACCCGGCGCCGGCCGACCTTCCCCCGAACCTCGTCATCGAGTAGCTCACGAGGCGCTCGCCGGTGCCCAGGGAGGACGGTCGAGGCGGTCGGCGAGCTCCATCAGCCAGCCCGCGACCGCGTCGCCGTGCTCGCCCATCTCGTCGGGCGTCAGACCGATGAGCGCGCGCTCCCAGGCAAGCGACTTGCCGATGCAGGCCAGATCGCGCGCCAGGGTGGACACCTCGGCCAATGCGTCGCGCGGCAACACGTCGGTCCAGGCCTCGAGATAGACGTCGCGGAGTCGGACGAACGCCCGATCGGCGAGCTCGAGCCCGGTCTTGTGGGCGATCGAGTTGAAGGTCGTCGTCAGCGTCCCGAACGGGTTCGCGACGACGGCGTCGCCCCAGTCGAAGAAGCGGTCGCCCGCGGGCCCGACGAGGATGTTCCCGCCGTGCAGGTCGTCGTGCTGGATGCTGGCGCTGATCGGGGACGCCGCCAGCTCCATCGCGGCTGCCCGGATGCGATCCGTCGCGTCGCGCAATCGCTCGCGGGCGGCAGCGGCGGCGACTCGCTCATCCGGGCCCACACGAGCCCAGACCGGCTCGTCGTCGAGCAATCCGCCCAGGGCATCGGGGAGGCGCGCGGGGCGGCCGTCCGGCACCCCCGCGGCAAGCATCTCGCTGACGGCCTCCTCGCTCTCGACCGAGCGCTGGAGCGCGGCGTACTCGGCGAGGATCCGCTCCCAGGCGACGAGATCCTGGTCGCCGCTCCCGTCGGGCCGCGTTGCGCGCATCGTCGGGCCACCGTCGTCGAGCAGCAGCCACGGCCGCTCGGGATGGACGGCGATCGGCAGCAGGACGTGCCCGACGCCAAGCCGCCGGAACACCTCGAGCAGCGGACCCTCGTGCGCGGGACCCGGTCCGCTGGCCTTGAACCAGACCGTGCCCGTTTCGGTCGGGACGCGCATGGCCGTCGACCACGGCCGCACGTGGGGCTGCTCGACGGCTCCGGTGACCGGTCGACCGAGCCCGGACAGCGTCGCCTCGACCCAGGCGATCGCCTCTCCCCTCCAGGCTGGATCGAGCCAGGTCCGTGGTCCGGTCGGGAGCCCGGTCGCGCTCACGATGACCGGATCAGCGTTTGCCTCCACCGAACAGGGTCCCGAAGACGCCCCGGATGACGTCCTGCCCGAGCTTGGAGGTCATGACCTTGCCGCCGGTCCGCAGCGCGGTATCGATCGTCCGCTGCTGGGCCTTGCGGGCATCGGCCGCCGCCTTCTCCTGCGCCTTGCGCTCGCGCTCGGCCGCCTTCTGGGCCGCGGCGATCTCCTTGGCCTGGCGATTGATCTCGGCCCGCTGCTGCGCCGGCGTCATCTGGTTGAGCCCGGTCGCGGTCGTCGGGTCCACACCGGCCCGCACCGCGGCGTCAGTGGCCGCCTGCGTCGCCGCGGCGCGTGCCGCCGCGATCTTCGCGTTGATCCGCTCGTAGGCGCTGTCTCGATCGATGGTGGCGCCGTATTTGGCCGCGAACGGGCTCGTCGCGATCCGGCCGGCAAACTGGACCGGATCGAGCGGGTTCATCGAGGAATCGGGTGCCAGCAGCCGGGTCGCGGCGAGCGGGGTCGGGACACCGCGCGGTGAGAGCACGGTGACCAGAGCCTCGCCGGTGCCGAGCGAGGTGATCGTCTTCTCGACGTCGTAGAAGGTCGTCGTCGGGAACGTCCGAGCCGTCTTGCGCAGGGCATCTGCGTCGTCGGGCGTGAAGGCGCGCAGCGCGTGCTGGACGCGGTTGCCGAGCTGTGCCAGCACCGGCGACGGCACGTCGGTCGGGGCCTGCGTGACGAAATAGACCCCGACCCCCTTCGAGCGGATCAGTCGCGCCGTCCGCTCGATCTCGTCGAGCAGCGCCTGCGACGCGTCGTCGAACAGCAGATGCGCCTCATCGAAGAAGAAGCACAGCTTGGGCTTCGGCAGGTCGCCCACTTCGGGGAGTGTCTCGTAGAGCCGGGCGAGCATCCACAGCATGAACGTCGAGAAGAGCCGGGGCTGGCTCATGACATCGGACAGCTCGAGGATGCTGACGATCCCCTCACCCTCGGGCGTCGAGCGCAGGAGGTCGGCCACGTCGAACTCGGGCTCGCCGAAGAAGATGTCGGCGCCGGCCTGCTCCTGCACGACGATCGAGCGCAGGAGCACGCCGACCGATGCGCTCGACATCCCGCCGTAGTCGGCGAGGACTGCCTTGCCATCGTCCGAGGCGAGGTACTTGAGCGTCGCCGCGAGGTCCTTGAGGTCGAGCAGCGGCAGGTCGTTGTCGTCGCAGTACTTGAAGACGAGCGACAGGATCGAGGTCTGCGTGTCGTTGAGGTCGAGGACCTTGCCGAGCAGCAGCGGGCCGAACGAGTGGACGGTCGCCCGCACCTGCGCACCGAGCTTGCCCGACAGCGACAGGTACTCGACCGGATGACCGGCCGGTTCGAACGTCCAGCCGAGCGAGGTGACCCGCTCGACGACCTTCGGGTTCGTCGCGTCGCCGGGCGCCGCCATCCCCGTCAGGTCGCCCTTGATGTCGGCCACGAAGACCGGGACGCCCGCCTTCGAGAGCTGGCCGGCGAGGAGCTGGAGGGTCTTGGTCTTACCCGTCCCGGTCGCGCCGGCGATCAGCCCGTGGCGATTCATCATGCTCAGCGCGACCTGGACGCGGGCGTCGTTGGCGAGCTCGCCGGCGAGCATCGGACTGCCGATCACGAGGCCCGGCTCGGTCAGCGCATAGCCGGCCGCCATCTCGTCGTGGAACGCCTTGTCCATCGGTCCTCCGGGGCTGCCGTGGGTGTTCTGCGGGGCGGTGGGCAAGGGTATCATCGGCGCCTCCCGCTCCGAACCATCGACGCACGAGGAGGACACGATCGCATGGGTGGCTTCAAGGCGTTCCTGACCAAGACGAACGCACTCGCGCTGGCGATCGGCGTCATCATCGGCGTCGCCCTCGGCTCGGTCGTGATGACCCTGGTCAACGCGATCATCATGCCGCCGATCGGCTGGTTCCTGGGCTCCGTCGACTTCGCGTCGATCAAGACCATTCTCGGGACCAACGCCAAGGGCGAAGAGGTCTCGATCGGTTGGGGACTCTTCCTCAACTCGCTGATCGTCTTCGTCGTGGTGATGCTGGTCGTCTACATCATCAGCAAGCTGTTCATCAAGGAGGCACCGCCGCCCGGCCCATCGGCCGAGGAGGTCCTCCTCACCGAGATCCGCGACGAGTTGCGCAAGCGACCGATCTGAAACTCGGACGGCCCGCCCGAAACGGCGGGCCGTTTTCGTATCCGGCGACGACGATCAGGGCGCCGGCGCCGCCGGGTAGCTGCCCAGGACGCGCGTCATCGTCGTCACCGCGCCGAGTGCCTCGAAGGCCGCCGCCGCCGACGGATCAGCGGTGTCCGCGTCCAGGTCGATCCAGAAGACGTATTCCCAGGCGCGCTCGCGACTCGGACGTGACTCGAGCTTGTGCATGTTCAGGCCGTGGTCGGCGAAGACCCGGAGGACGGCCAGCAGGGTCCCGGGCTCGTTCCGGACAGCGACGACCAGGGTGGTCCGCCGCCGGTCACCGACCGGCAGCAGGTGCAGGTCCGGAGCGTCCGGCCTCGCGAGGACCAGGAACCGCGTGCGGTTGCCGGGCATGTCGCCGATCTCGTCGGCCAGGATCTCGAGCCCGAACAGGGCCGCGGCGCGTGGCGACAGGACGGCTGCTGCGCCGCGCTCACCTCTGTCGGCGATCGCCTTTCCGGCGCCGGCCGTGTTGTAGGTGGTGAGCAGCTGCCACGGGCGCCTGCGCAGGAACCCCTCGGCCTGGCCGAGCGCCTGGATGTGCGAGTAGACCCGCTCGATGTCATCGAGCGACTGGCCGGGCAGCGCAGCGAGACAGAGCGCCACCGGGACGACGACCTCACCGCGGATCTGCAGGTCGTGCTCGAGAAGAAGGTCGTAGTTCTCGCGGACCGTGCCGTTGATGACGTTCTCGATCGGGACGACCCCGGCCGACGGCATCGCCGGCGGCGACCGCGTCGAACGTCTCGCGGAAGCTCCCGAGCGAGACACGCGCGACGTCGCCGAACGCCGCGATCACGGCGTCCTCGGCGAATGCGCCGGGCTCACCGGCATAGGCGATCGGAAGGTCGGCAGCCATCGCGCCCGAGTCTAGCGGCGCCGAGCGCGGCTCAGGCCCCGGACGGGTCGCCGCCCGGTCTAGCGCTCGAACCAGGCCGTCGTGTCGTTCGGGACCTCGTCCTCGTCGAGATCGGCCCGCTGCTCGCGGGCGGCACCGGCCGACACCGCCACGCCCTTGCGATTGCCGGCCGCCTCGGTCGCGCCCTCCCAGTGGGCCTCGGCCAGCAGCGCGTTGAGCGCCGTGATGTAGGCCTCGATCGAGGCCGCGATGATGTTCGGGCCGCGCGCCTCGCCGACGTACTCGCCGCTGCCTCGCTCGCCTTCGATGTCGGGCGGCGAGATCCGGACTGTCACGGCGCCGACCGTGTCGGTCCCCTCCCCAAGGGCGTGGATGTCGTAGGCGAGCAGGCGCGGATGACCGGTCAGGACTCCGGCCAGTGCCCGGTCGACTGCCCGGTACAGGGCATCGATCGCGCCGATACCTGTCGCCGAGGCGCGCCACTCGTGGTCGCCCGACCCGATGACCACCGCCCCGCGGCTGCGGACGTTACTCCCCGAGGTCGCGGTCCAGCGAGCGAGATGCAGCGCATCCCCGGTCCGCTCGGGCGTCGCGGGCGTCTCGGTCATCGGGTCACCTCCGTGGGGTCGCGGTCGCGCCATGGGCCGGGGTCGGCGCGGTGGCACCAGCCCGGCTCGGAGCGGTCGTGAAGTGTCGCTCGTCGCGGCGCCGCAGCTCGGAGCCGGACTTCCAGATCGCATACTCGAGCGAATCGGCGAGTGCCGAGGCAGACGCGGCGATGATGTTCGTGTCGCTGCCCATCGTCGACCAGGTCCGCGCACCGTCCATCGAATCGATGACCACCCTCGTTCGCGCCGCGGTCGCCGCGCCGCCATCGAGGATGCGCACCTTGTAGTCGACGAGGTGGACCTCCTCGATCCCCGGGTAGAACGCGCCGAGTGCCTTGCGCAGGGCGGCATCGAGCGCGTTGACCGGGCCGTTGCCGTCGGCCGCCGTGTGGAGGACCTCGCCGGCGACCTCGACCTTGACCGTCGCCTCGGCGAGCAGCTCGCGTCCGTCGCGCTGCTCGACGAGACACGTGTAGTCGACGACGCGGAAGGGCGCGACGTAGTCGGCACCGTGGCGCCGGATCAGGAGCTCGAAGCTGGCCTCCGCCCCTCGAACGCGAGCCCGTCGGCTTCGAGCTGCTTGATCAGCTTCGACAGCTCGCGCGGATCGACGACGCCCTCGAGGCTCTGTCCGAGCTGCTCGGCACGGATCGCGATGTTGGCTCGCCCGCCGAGCTCGGAGACGACGAGCCGCCCCTCGTTGCCGACCGCCGTCGGGTCGATGTGCTGGTAGCTCCGCTCGACCTTGGCGACCGCCGCTCCGTGGACGCCGCCCTTGTGAGCGAAAGCCGACCGCCCGACGTACGGCTGGTAGTCGTTCGGGGTGATGTTGGCGATCTCGGCGATCGAGCGTGACAGCTCGGTCAGCCCGGGCAGGTCGCCGCCGCCGGCAGGGACCAGGGTGTTCGGCGTCTTGAGCGCGAGGTTGGCCAGGATGCTGACCATGTTGGCGTTGCCGGCCCGCTCGCCGTAGCCGTTGATCGTCGCCTGGACGTGGCGGATGCCGGCGGCCACCGCCGCCATCGAGTTGGCGACCGCGAGGTCGGCGTCGTTGTGGGTGTGGATCCCCCAGCTGACCGCCGGCGCGTCGGGGTCCGCCTCGAGGCTCGCCCGGACGTCGCCGATGATCTCGACCAGCTCGTTGGTCATCGTGCCGCCGTTCGTGTCGCACAGCACGAGCGTCCGCGAGCCGGCCTGGCGTGCCGCCCGCAGGGTCGACAGCGCGTACTCGCGGTCGGCCTTGAAGCCGTCGAAGAAGTGCTCGGCGTCGTAGACCGCCTCGCGTCCGCGATCGACGACGAAGCCGACCGAGTCCGCGATCATGTCGAGGTTCTCGGCGGGAGTCGCGCCCAGGACCTCGACGACGTGGAGCAGCCAGCTCTTGCCGAAGATGGTCACGACCGGCGTCTCGGCGGCGACCAGCTCGCGCAGGTTCGGGTCGTCGCCCGGCTTGTTCGAGCGATGGCGGGTCGATCCGAACGCCGCCAGCCTGGCCCGCTCCCAGCGCATCGTCCGGGCTGCGGCGAAGAACTCGATGTCCTTGGGGTTCGAGCCCGGCCAGCCGCCCTCGACGAACGGCATCCCGAACTCGTCGAGCATCCGGGCGACGCGCAGCTTGTCGGCCAGCGACAGCGTGATGTTCTCGCCCTGCGTGCCGTCGCGCAGGGTCGTGTCGTAGAGGACGACCGGGGCGTCCCCGGGCGATGCCGGGGGCGTCGGCTGCGTCATGCGGCCACCCCGGCGCCGCCTCGAGCGCCTCGATGACAGCGGTCGCGAAGGCGGTCGTGCCGACCACCACCAGCCCGTCCGTCGGGTCGGACGGATCGGCCAGGTCGGCCGTCCGCCAGCCGTCGGCCAGTGGCGCGCCCGACGGCTGCCTCGACCGCATCGGCCGCATCCGCCCGCCCGAGCGAGGATCGCAGCAGCATCGCCGCCGACAGGATCGTGCCGATCGGGTTGGCGATGTCGCGGCCGGCGATGTCCGGCGCCGAGCCGTGGATCGGCTCGTACAGGCCGAACCGGCCGTGCTCGGTCCGGCGCTCGCCGAGCGAGGCCGACGGCAGCACGCCGAGGCTCCCGGCGAGGACCGCTGCCTCGTCCGACAGGATGTCGCCGAACAGGTTCTCCGTGACGATGACGTCGAAGTCGGCCGGCCGGCGGATGAGCAGCATCGCGCACGAATCGACGAGCTGGTGGTTGAGCCGGACGTCCGGGATAGTCGGCCGGCGAGCTCGTCGGCGATCCGTCGCCAGAGCCGCGAGGTGGCGAGCACGTTCGCCTTGTCGACCGAGGTCAGGATCGCCGCGCCGGGTCCGCGCCAGCTCGAACGCGAGCCGGACGATCCGCTCGATCTCGTGCTCGGCGTAGGGCAGCGTGTCGAGCGCCGTCCGGGCGCCCGGCTCGGCCGAGGCCTCGGTCCGCTCGCCGAAGTAGATCCCGCCGGTCAGCTCGCGGACGATGACCATGTCGACGCCCGGCAAGCAGCTCGGGCCGGAGCGGCGAGGAAGCCGACGAGCGTCGGCTGGACCGCTGACCGGCCGCAGGTTGGCGTACAGCCCGAGCCCGCCGCGCAGCGCGAAGAGCGCCTGCTCGGGCCGGACCGGTCGCGGCTCGGATCGGACCACTTCGGGCCGCCGACCGCGCCGAGCAGGACCGCATCGGCCGCGCGGCACGCCTCGAGGTCCTCGTCGCGGATCGCGACCCCGTAGGCATCGATCGCCGCCCCGCCGACCACGACGCTCGGACCAGTCGACCGCGAACCCGAACCGGGCGCCGGCCGCGTCGACCACGCGCCGGGCCGCGGCGACGACCTCCGGCCCGACCCCGTCGCCGGGGATCGTCGCGACGCGGTAGCGTCCGCTCGGCCGCCGCCTCGGTCACGGCAGCGTCTCGCCCTGTCGCGGCGAGACGAACGCCACGGACACGCCGTTGATCTCCGCGCCGTGGAGCTTGTTCGCCGCGACGAGATACGCCTCGAGCGAGGCCTCGATGATGTTGGTGGATAAGCCGTGGCCGGTCACGACCAGGGCGCCCGGGCCTTCGTCCGAGGAACGCCGGCAGCGCACCAGGACCTGGCCCTGCGCATCCTCGCCGGCCGACACCGCCTTGATCTCGTACTCGGTCAAGGTCGGATGCCAGCCGAGGACGGGCTGGAGCGCGTGCGTCCACCGCGCCGAAGAGGGCGTTGACCGGGCCGTTGCCGGTCGCCTCGGCGGTCCGTTCCTCGCCGGCGATCGTGAGCGTGACCGAGCCGGTCGCGTTGCCCCCGTGCGACGAGGTCACGCTCCAGCCGACGAGCTCGACCGAGGCCGGCACCTCCGAGGTCCGCTGCTCGACGAGCGCGTGGAGGTCGGCGTCGGTGACCTCCTTCTTGGCGTCGGCGAGCGCCACCGCCTGGCGGTAGACCTCGTCGAGAGCCTCGCCCTCGAACTCGTAGCCGAGCTCGTGGAGCTTGCCCTGGAGGCCGCGCCGCCCCGACAGCTTGCCGATCGTCAGCTGGCTGCCGGTCAGTCCGACCGACTGCGGGGTCATGATCTCGTAGGTCAGCGGGTTCTTGATGACGCCGTCCTGGTGGATCCCCGATTCGTGGGCGAACGCGTTCCCGCCGACGATCGCCTTGTTGGGCTGGACCGCGAAGCCGGTCAGGTAGCTGACCAGCCGGCTGGCGGCGGTCAGCTGCTCCGTCGCGACACCCGAGCCGAGCGCCGCGAACTGGGTCGGTCGCGTGCGCAGGGCCATGACGACCTCTTCGAGCGAGGCGTTGCCGGCCCGCTCGCCGAGGCCGTTGATCGTCACCTCGACCTGGCGGGCGCCGGCCTGGACCGCGGCGAGCGTGTTGGCCGTCGCCAGGCCCAGGTCGTTGTGGCAATGGACGCTGACCGTGGCCTGGTCGCCGACGAGCGCGACGACGCGCTCGACGAGCGCCCCGAACTCCGACGGGATGGCGTAGCCGACCGTGTCCGGGATGTTGACCGTCGAGGCACCGGCCTCGACGACCGCCTCGTAGACCTGGAGCAGGTAGTCGATGTCGGTCCGTGAGGCGTCCTCGGCGGAGAACTCGATCTCGGCGTCGCGCCCGAGCTGCTCGCGCCCGTGGCGGACCCAGCGGACGGCCTCGGCGAGCGCCGTCTCGCGGTCGATCCGGAGCTTGTGCTTGAGGTGGATGTCGCTGGTCGCGATGAAGACATGGAGATGCGGCCGCTCGGCGACCTTGATCGCCTCGATCGCCCGTTGCGGATCGCCGTCCTTGCAGCGGGCGAGCGCGGCGATCGCGATCCCGCCGCGCGTCTCCTGGGCGATCCGGCGGACCGCCTCGAAGTCGCCCGGGGACGCGGCCGGGAAGCCGGCCTCGATGACGTCGACCTTGAGCCGCGCCAGCTGGCGAGCGACGTCGAGCTTCTCGGCAGCGGTCAGCCCGGCGCCCGGCGCCTGCTCGCCGTCGCGCAGGGTCGTGTCGAAGATACGGACGCTGCCCGCGGGTACGAACGGCCCCGAGGGCCGCGGTACCGGCGCGGTCATCGGGCGGCGCCGGGCGTCGTGGCCGATGCCTGCGACTGGCCCGCCACGACCTCGACCGGGTCGAGGAACGGCATCTGGGCTCGCAGCCGAGCGCCGACCCGCTCGACGAGGTGGTCGTGATCGGCCTCACGTAGCCGGTCGAACTCCTTCCGCCCGGAATCGCTCTCGGCGATCCAGTTGCGGGCGAATGTCCCGTCCTGGATCTCGCGGAGGATCTGCTGCATCGTCGCCCGGACGTGGTCGTCGATGATCCGCGGTCCGGAGACGTAGTCGCCGTACTCGGCGGTGTCGCTGACGCTGAAGCGCATGAAGTTGAGGCCGCCGCGATAGATCAGGTCGACGATGAGCTTGAGCTCGTGGATCGTCTCGAAGTAGGCGAGCTCGGGCTGGTAGCCGGCCTCGACCAGCGTCTCGAAGCCCATCTTGACCAGCGAGGCTGACCCCACCGCACAGGACGGCCTGCTCGCCGAACAGGTCGGTCTCGGTCTCCTCGGCGAACGTCGTCTCGAGGACCCCGGCGCGCGTCGAGCCGATCGCCCGCGCGTAGGCGAGGACGCGGTCGCGGGCCGTGCCCGAGGGGTCGCGGTGGACCGCGAACAGCGCGGGCACGCCGCCGCCGGCCCGGTAGACGGAGCGGAGCAGGTGGCCCGGGCCCTTCGGCGCGACCATCCCGACATCGACGATCCCGGGCGGATCGATCCGCCCGAAATGGATGTTGAAGCCATGGGCGAACATGAGCAGGTGGCCGGCGTGGAGGTGCGGCGCGATCTCCTCGTCGTAGACCGCCTTCTGGGTGGTGTCGGGGACGAGGAGCATGATCACGTCGGCGGCCTTGACGGCGTCGGCGACATCGGCGACGCGCAGGCCGGCGTCCGACGCGAGCGCCCGGCTCTTGGAGCTCGGCGCGAGCCCGACGATCACGTCGATCCCCGATTCGTGGAGGTTGAGGGCGTGGGCATGGCCCTGGCTGCCATAGCCGATGATCGCGACGGTCTGCCCGGCAAGCGCCGCCGGATCCGCGTCGTTGTCGTAGTACATCGTCGCCGTCATCGCTTGATTGCCTCCTCGATGGAGCCCGAGCCACGAGCCATCACGACGGCTCCGGTGCGGACCAATTCCTTGATGCCATAGGTGCGGACGAGCGCCACGAACGCATCGACCTCGGGTTCGGTGCCGGTCACCTCGACGATGACCGAGCCGTCGGCCAGGTCGACGACCCGGCCGCGCGACAGCTCCACGAGCTTGAGGACCTCCGCCCTCGTCGAATCCGTCGCCCGGATCTTGACCAGGGCGAGCTCCTGCTGGACGGTCGGCTCGGCGGTCACGTCCTGGACCTTGAGCACGTCGATCAGCCGGTAGAGCTGCTTGGCGGCCTGCTCGACGGCGACGTCGTCCCCGTGGAGGGTGATCGTCATCCGGCTGATGTCCTCGCTGTCGGTGTGGCTGACGGCGAGCGAATCGATGTTGAAGTTGCGCGCCCGCATCAGGCTCGAGACGCGGTTCAGGACACCCGGCTTGTTGAGGACGACCGCGACGAGCACGTGACGGCGTGTCTCGCCGCCGCCCGGCAGAGCCCGCGACGGCGGCGCCGCGTGCGCCGGTCCCTGACCGTTGGACGACGGGTCAGCGCTCATTCGTCCGCCCCGCCCCACTTCTCGATCAGGTCGGACAGGCCCTTGCCGGCCGGCATCATCGGGAAGATGTTCTGCTCCTCGGCGATCTCGAACCAGATGAGCGCCGGGCCGTCGACCGCCTGCGCGGCACGGATCGCGGTGTCCACCTCGTCCGGCGTCCGCGCCCGGAAGGCCGGGACGCCGAACGCGTCGGCGAGCTTGGCGAAGTCGGGCCCGAGCAGGTGCGAGGAGTGGTAGTTGCCCGCGTAGATGATCTCCTGCCACTGGCGGATCATCCCGAGCTTCTTGTTGTCGAACAGCGCGATCTTGACCGGGATCCGGTCCTGGACGAGGGTCATCAGCTCCTGGAACGTCATCTGGAAGCCACCGTCGCCGGTGATCGCCCAGGTCTCGCGATCGGGCCGGCCGAGCGCCGCGCCCATCGCCGCGGGGACCGAGAAGCCCATCGTCCCGAGGCCGCCCGAGCTGACGTGGCTGTTCGGCTGGCGGAAGCCCGTGTAGCGCGCCAGCCACATCTGGTTCTGGCCGACGTCCGCCACGTACGTCGCGGCGTGGTCGGTCAGCTCGCCGATCCGCTCGACGACGTAGTCGGCCGACAGCAGGCCGTCGCGCCAGGCGCCCGAGCCGTGCCAGCTCGACGCGACCGAGTCGGTCTTCCACTCGGCGAGCTGGGCGAAGTAGTCGGCGCGGGTCGCCGGGTCGACGGCGGCGACCAGCCCGGTCAGTGCCTGGAGGACGCGCTTGGCGTCGCCGACGATCGGGACCTCGACCGCGACGTTCTTGCCGATCTCGGCCGGGTCGATGTCGGCGTGGATGATCCGCGCGTACGGCGCGTAGGTCCGGACGTTGCCGGTCACCCGGTCGTCGAAGCGCATCCCGATGGCGATCAGCAGGTCGGCGCTCTGGATCGCCCGGTTGACGTGCTTCCAGCCGTGCATCCCCATGTAGCCGTAGGCCAGCGGATGTGTCTCGTCGATCGCGCCGATCCCGAGCAGCGTCCAGGCGACCGGGATCTGGGCCTTCTCGGCGAACGCGACCAGGTCGTCCCAGGCCTCGGCGTGGAGGACGCCGTGGCCGGCCAGGATGACCGGCCGCTTGGCCGTTGGCGATCTCGGCGGCGGCCGACTTGAGCTGGCGCGGATGGCCGTCCATGTTCGGCCGGAAGCCCGGCAGCCCGGCGATGACCTCGGCCTCGGTCGGGTGGGTGGCCCGCGTCTCCTGCTGGAGCGCGTCCTTGGTGATGTCGATGTGGACCGGACCCGGCCGGCCGCTCCGGGCGATGTGGAACGCCTCGGCGACGACCCGCGGCAGGTCGTCCGCGTCGCGGACGAGGTAGTTGTGCTTGGTCATCGGCAGCGTGATGCCGTTGATGTCGATCTCCTGGAAGGCGTCCTTGCCGATCAGCGCCGCCGGCACGTTGCCGGTGATCGCGACCATCGGGACCGAATCGAGGAGCGCGGTCCCGATACCGGTGACGAGGTTCGTCGCGCCCGGACCGGACGTGCCCATGCAGACGCCGACCCGCCCGGTGACCCGGGCATAGCCGTCGGCGGCGTGGGCGCCGCCCTGCTCGTGCCGGACGAGGACGTGCCGCAGCTCGGGATAGTCGCCGAGGATGTCGTAGAGCGGCAGGATCACGCCGCCCGGGTAGCTGAAGATGACGTCGACGCCCTGGAGGAGCAGCGCCTCGCACAGGACGTCCGCACCGATCCGCGTCCGCTTGAGGTCGCGACCTTCGTGGAGCATGCCCTTGCGCGCGCGCTCGACCGCTGCCGCTTCGGCGCTGCCGTCGTTCGGCACGTGGCTCCGCCGGGCGGCCGGGAGCGCCCCGGCGCGTGTCGGTGCCGGCTGCGCGGGATCTCCCTTGGCGATCGTCATCTGGCGGGTCCTCCGGTCGCGGTGTCCTGGACGGATGGTGCGGAAAATGAAAAACCCTCGCCGCCCCGGCGAGGGTCCTGAGGTTGGTCGGTGGTGTCGAGCCTAGCGGCGCTCGTCCCTCCGTGTCCCTCGGTCCCGCCGGGAGCCGGTAATCAGCCCAAGAAGGCTGCCAAGCCCCGGAAGCGACAGAAGAAGGTCGAGGAGGGATACGTCAGACGGAGAGGGATCGATCGGGACGTGCAGGCGCCGGCCATCTGACGTGATGACGATGGCGACCTTGCGGCGAGCGCCCGTTTCGAACCAGCCCAATCGGGTCTCCAAGTCTCGTGGCTGCAGCGACCCTGCAGCGTGCCGGCAGTCTAGCAGGCTTCCGCGAAGCGTCAACCGCCCCGCACCATGCCGCGCCGGCCTCGCGCGACGGACCGGTCATGCCGGGCGCGTCCGGAGTCGCTCGAGGAGCCACTCGCTGCTCCGACCCAGCCGCTCCAGATCGAGCGGTTCGGTGTTCGGCCGGTCGGTCGGCTGCCCCAGAAGGTAGCCCTGACCGGCGCCGATCCCGAGCGAGCGGACGAGATCGAGCTGGGCAGGTGTCTCGATCCCCTCGGCGATGACCAGGGCGCCCCAGCGATCGGCGAGGTCGTGCAGTGTACGGAGAACCTCGAGCGAGGCGTCGTGGCGGGCGCCACCCTGGACGAGCGACAGATCGATCTTGACGATGTCGAAGCGGAGCTGGCTGAGGAGCCGGAGACCGGCGTTCCCGGCACCGACGTCGTCGGCTGCCAGGCGGATGCCCGCCACACGACAGGCCTCGACCGCACGGTGGAGCCGGCCGATATCCTCGACCGCCTCGCGCTCGGTCAGCTCGAGGACGACGTGCCGCGGATCGAGCCCGTGGCGGACGATCATCCGGAGCAGGGCATGGATGCTGAAGTCGTCCATCTCGAGCGTGCGCGGGGAGAGATTGACCGCGAGGATGCCGGGCAGGCGCAACCGGGCGGCGGTCTCCATGACCATGTTCATGCAGGCGATGTCGAGCTCGACCGTCCGGCCCGTGGCCTCGGCCGCGGCGAACATCTCGGCCGGATCCGCGAAGCCGCTGTCGGGCAGCGGCCGGACGAGGCCCTCGAACCCGCGCGGCGCTCCGCTCGACAGGTCGTAGATCGGCTGGAAGACGGCCCGGATGGCGCCGGTCGCGGCGACCCGCGCGACGAGCGCGGACAGCTCGGCGGTCGGTCGCTCGGCGGTCGGCGCGTCGTGCTGCTCGGGGTCGTAGACCGTGACGCACGTCCGGCCGTGGCGCTTGCTCCAGAGCAGGGCGGCCTCGGCCTCGCTGTACAGCGCGTCACGGTCGCGGGCGTGCGGCGGAGACCGCGCTGATCCCGGCCGAGAACGAGACCGCGGTCGGGTCGCGGCCATCCGTCTCGCCGTCGAGGCAGGCCGCCAGCAGCCGCCGGATCGTGACCCGGGCGTTCTCCGCGTCGGTCCCGGCCAGGATGATCGCGAACTCGTCGCCGCCGACCCGGAACGCCCGGTCGGACCGGCGGAGGTACGACGACGATGATCGGTCGCGGCCTGGCGGAGCAGCATGTCGCCCGCCGCATGGCCGCGCGCGTCGTTGATCTGCTTGAAGTCGTCGAGATCGACGATGGCCAGGGCGAGCGGCTGGCCGCTGCCGGATCGCGGCCGCCCACTGGCGCTCCATCTCCTCCTGGAAGGCACGGTGGTTGCCGAGCCCGGTCAGTGTGTCGCGCAGCGCCTCCGCGCGAGCCCGGTCGTACGCGTCCTCGAGGATGAGCCGGGCCTGCTCGAGACGCTCGGCCGGCTCGAGGACACGCCGCGCGAGCCAGAGGGTGAGCGTGCCGAGGATGAACGCGAGCAGGAGCAATCCGAGCGTCGGCACGACGAGCGACGTGCCCGAACCCCCAGGCGAGCCCGTAGACGACCGGCGCCGCGATCGCGATCGGGATCGCGAACATCGTGACGAGCGCGAGGAACAGGCGGAGACGGACCAGTCGGAGGTTCGTCGACTCGCCGAGGAATGTGTCGGGGGCGTGCTCGTCGTGGATGGGACTCTCCAGTGGCCGAGGCTCGGGGTGGTGCGACGGTTATAGCCGCGGTCCGCGACCCGCGGACGGGCACCGTCGTACTTCGGCGTGATAGGACCAACGGGTGCGTCCGCGCACCTCCGGGCCGCGGTGACGATGGCCGCATGTTCATCCTGTACGCGGTCGTGGCGGGTCTCGTGATCGGGCTCGTGAGCGGCGGTTCGGTCATGCGCCTGGGCGACCTGCGCTTCTCGTGGGCGCCGCTCATCGTGGTCGGGATGGTCGTCCAGCTCCTGCTCTTCTCGACCGCCGCTCGGCGACGCGCTCGGGCCCCTCGCGCCGGCCGTCTACGTGGCCTCCAACGTGGCCGTCCTGGTGGCCGTCTGGAAGAACCGCGCCATCCCCGGCTTGCCCCTCGTCCTGCTCGGCGGTGCCGCCAATCTCGTCGCGATCTGCGCCAATGGCGGCTACATGCCGGTCAGCCGCGACGCACTCGTGGCGCTCGGGCGGGGGACCAGCGAGGGCTACGTCAACAGTCGCTACCTCGATGGAGCCGTGCTCGGCCCGCTGACCGACGTGTTCGCGATGCCCGCCTGGCTGCCGATGGCCAACATCTTCAGCGTCGGCGACGTCCTGATCGGGATCGGGGCGACGATCGCGATCGTGGCGGCGATGCACGGCCGGGCACCGATGGTGACCGCAGCCCCCGAACCGAACGGCGGCGCACCGGCCTGATCACCGTCGCGGTGCGTCCGCGCACTGACCCGAGCGGCGGCGGCGGGGGTACTACCGATGCATGGCTCGGCCGTGCGCCCGACAGCAACGTTCGTTCCGAAGCGATGTTCGCTTCCGTTGACTTCCGTCCAGGGCAAACCCGTCGCGAGACGGGGACGCAAAGCCAGGGATCTTCCGTCAGGAAGACCGCCCGGTTGCCGGTGGCCATCGCTCGGGATGCACAACCAAAGAGGTAGTGTCGTGAAGGCGAACCTGGCGCGCTTCACCATGGCCGTGTCGCTTCTGGCGACCATGGCCCTTACGCTGGCCGCTGGTCTGAAGTGGCATTGACGGGCCTCCCGCCCGTCGGTCCCACGACGGATCCGCACGACGCAGCCCCGCCCGGTCCTTCGGCCGGCCTGCGCTGGGATTGACGTCACACCGGGTCACCTCCGACCCGCGCGCGACTCTTGAGGAGCGGCCCTTGGCCGCTCCTTCGTCGTTCCCGGGAGACCTCTGGTAGGCTCGCGAGATGAGCGCAACCGCCCCCCGCACCATCGTCGAGAAGATCTGGAGCGACCACGTCGTCACCCAGGACCCGGGCGCCCCGGCGGTCCTCGCGGTCGACCTCCATCTCGTCCACGAAGTCACGAGCCCGCAGGCGTTCTCCGGCCTGCGCGCGCGCGGGATCGGCGTCCGCCGGCCGCACCAGACCGTGGCGACCGCCGACCACTCGATCCCGACCACCGACCGCAGCCTGCCGTTCATCGACGAGATGGCGCTCGCCCAGGTCAACCAGCTCGAGGCCAACTGCGCCGAGTTCGGGATCCCGATGCACGGCATCGGCGACCCGTCGCAGGGCATCGTCCACGTCATCGGGCCGCAGATGGGCCTGACCCAGCCCGGGATGACCATCGTCTGCGGCGACTCGCACACGAGCACGCACGGGGCGTTCGGTGCGCTCGCGTTCGGGATCGGGACGAGCGAGGTCGAGATGGTCCTCGCCACCCAGACCCTGCTCCAGCGCGACCCGAAGACCTACGAGGTCCGCGTCGACGGCCGGCTGACGCCCGGGCGTCAGCGCCAAGGACATCATCCTCGCCCTGATCGCGCGGATCGGGATCGGCGGCGGGACCGGGCCACGTCTTCGAGTACACCGGCGACGCGATCCGCGGCCTGACCATGGAGCAGCGGATGACCGTCTGCAACATGAGCATCGAGGGCGGCGCGCGGGCCGGGCTGATCGCCCCGGACGACACGACGTTCGAGTACCTCCACGGCCGCGCCGTACGCGCCCGCCGGGCGCCGCCTGGGACGCGCGGTCGACGGCTGGCGGCGCCTGCCGACCGACGACGGCGCGACCTACGACAAGACGATCACCATCGACGCCGACGCGCTCGAGCCGATGGTCACCTACGGCACGAACCCCGGGATGGGCATCCCGATCACCAGCCGCGTCCCCTCGCCGGCCGACCAGGCCGACCCGGGCCAGCGGCGCGCGCTCGAGCGCGCCCTCGAGTACATGGACCTCCAGCCCGGGCAGGCGATCCTCGGCCAGAAGGTCGACGTCGTCTTCGTCGGGAGCTGCACCAACGGTCGGATCAGCGACCTGCGCCTTGCCGCGAGCGTGCTCAAGGACCGGCACGTCGCCGACGGTGTCCGGCTGATGGTCGTCCCGGGCTCCGACGAGGTGAAGCGCGAAGCCGAGCGCGAGGGCCTGTCGGAGATCTTCAAGGCCGCCGGCGCCGAGTGGCGCGAGGCCGGCTGCTCGATGTGCATCGCCATGAACGGCGACCAGCTGCGACCCGGGCAGTACGCGGTCAGCACCAGCAACCGCAACTTCGAGGGTCGCCAGGGCAAGGGCGGTCGGACCTTCCTGGCCTCGCCGCTGACCGCCGCCGCGAGCGCGATCGCCGGGGTCGTCGCCGACCCGCGCCGCCTGCCCGGGATCGAGACGCTGGCCGCGGTGGGCGGGCGCTGACGATGGCCGAGCCGTTCCGGGTCTTCACCAGCAAGGTCGTCCCGATGGCCGCCGAGAACGTCGACACCGACCAGATCGTCCCGGCCCGCTACCTCAAGGTCACGACCAAGGAGGGCCTCGCCGACGCGCTCTTCCGCGACTGGCGGTTCGAGGAGGACGGCTCGCTCAAGGAGCCGCGCTTCATCCTCGACCAGCCCGGGATGGCCGGCCGCCGGATCCTGCTCGTCGGCGACAACTTCGGGGCGGGATCGTCGCGCGAGCACGCGCCGTGGGCCCTCGCCGCCTGGGGAGTCCGGGTCATCCTGTCGACCTCGTATGCCGACATCTTCAAGTCGAACAGCCTCAAGAACGGGGTCCTGCCGATCGTCGTCGATCCGGCGACCCACGCCCGCCTGTTCGAGCTGATCGCCACCGATCCCGACGCCGAGCTGACGGTCGACCTGGCCGAGCAGGGCGTCCTGCTCCCGGACGGCTCGACGATCGACTTCGACATCGACCCGTTCGCCAAGGCGATGATCCTGGCCGGCACCGACGAGCTCGGCTACCTGCTCTCGAAGGAAGCCGAGCTCAGGGCCTGGGAGGCGGCGCACCCGCCACGGATCGACTCGCTCGCCGGAGCGGGCTGACCGAGGCCGCGTCGGGTCAGCCGAGGCGCGGTGACATCCAGCGGATCGTGACTGCGCGCAGCGGTCCGCGGTGGGCACACACCGGGCAGCCGAGGAACGGTGTCGGCAGGTGCGCGCGATGCGCGTCGACGGCGGCCTTGCTGAGGCGGAAGGGCTTGACGGCCGGATGGCCGGCTGGGCGGGACATCGGGTGATTCTCCTGGTCAGGCTGGATCGGGTCGGATGCGCGCCCGATGGGGCGGCTCCGGGGAGCCTGCTCCGACGGACCCGGCGGCGACACCGTCGGACGGCATCGATCGCCACCGACGGATGTCCATTCCCGCGTTCGGGCCGATCCTGTGCGACGATCGGCCCGTGAACCCGCTCGATGCCATCACGCTGCTGCTCATCGTCGTGACGGCCATCCTCGGGTGGCGGTCCGGGGCGATCCCGCAGGTCGCCGGGCTGATCGGCGCGATCGCCGGCGGCGCCATCGTGATCCTGGCACTCCCCTACCTCGCCGATCCGCTGTCGGGCATCGACCCCGCCTTCCGGCCGTTCGTGGTCCTCGCCGGCCTCGTCGGCGCGGTCGGCGATCGGCGAATCGATCGGTGCCAGCTTCGGGCGCGCACGGGCGCAGCGGCTCGGCAACGGCCTGCTCGGGACGGCCGATCGCGCGGTCGGCTCGGGGTTCGGGGTCATCCAGGCGCTGCTCATCGTGTGGCTGGCCGGCGAGCCTCCTGGCCGAGGGTCCGGTCCCGACGCCTGGCCGAGACCGCCGGCGGATCGACCGCGGTCCGGACGATGGCCACCGATCCTCCCGCCGCCGACCGAGATCGCGGTCGGTCTCGGCGGCTGGCTCGATTCGACCGGGCTGCCCGACGTCTTCGTCGGCTTCGAGCCGACGCCGGCCGCACCGGTCGACCGCCCCGACGACCGGACCGCCCGTGCCATCGCCGCCTCGGCCGAAGCCAGCACGCTCCAGGTCTCGGCCGCGACATGCGGCCTGATGTCGGTCGGGACTGGCTTCGTGGTCGCCCAGGGCTACGTCGTCACCAATGCCCATGTCGTCGCCGGCGCCGACGCGCGCGGTGTCCGGGTGCAGGCGACCGGCGGGCCCCTCCTCGACGCGGTCGCGGTCGCTGTTCGATCCCGATCTCGATGTCGCGCTGCTCCACGTCCCCGGCCTGCAGGCATCCCCGCTCTTCTTCGCCCGGAGCGACCCGGGACGCGGCGCGCTCGGGGCGACGCTTGGCTACCCCGGCGGTGGGCACCTGACGATCCTGCCGGCCGCGGTGACCGGACGGTATCCGGCGACCGGGCACGACATCTACGGCCGGGATGACGTCCATCGCCAGATCATCGAGCTCCGTGCTGCGATCGAACGCGGCGACAGCGGCGGCCCGCTGGTCCTGCGCGACGGTACGGTCGGCGGTGTCGTCTTCGCCGAGGCGCGGACGAACCCGGACGTCGGGTACGCGCTGTCGGCGACGGAGGTCGCGAGCGCCATCACGCCGAGCATCGGCCGAACCGCGGCGGCGGACACCGGCGCGTGCGTGGGAGACCATTAGCGAAGCCCCACGACCGCACGGGCCGGCGACCCACTCGGCCCTCAGGCCCGTGTACGGTTCGTTCGACCAGCGAGATCCATTCCGGCCCCAGGAGACCCCCGATGCCCGACGCGCCCATCACCTCGGATCCGGCCAAGCGACACTCGGCCGCCCTGACCGACGGCCCGGACCGGGCCGCGCGCCAGATCGATGCTCAAGGCCGTCGGGTTCACGGACGAGGATCTCGCCAAGCCGCTGATCGGCGTCGGCACGACCTGGATCGAGACGATGCCCTGCAACCTCAACCAGCGCCACCTCGCCGAGTTCGTCAAGGCAGGCATCCGGGCAGCCGGCGGCACCCCGATGGAGTTCAACACGATCGCGGTCAGCGACGGCGTGACGATGGGGACCGAAGGGATGAAGTCGTCGCTCGTCAGCCGCGAGGTCATCGCCGACTCGATCGAGCTCGTCGTGCGCGGCCATCTGCTCGACGGCGTGGTCTGCCTCGTCGGCTGCGACAAGACGATCCCCGGCGGCGGCGATGGCGCTCGGACGCCTCGACGTCCCCGGTCTCGCGCTCTACAACGGGACGATCTATCCGGGCGTCATCAACGGCGTCCGCAACGCGACCGTCGTGAACGTCTTCGAGGCCATCGGTGCCTACCGGGCTGGGCACGATCACGCTCGACGAGCTGTACGAGGTCGAGAACGCGGCATGCCCGGGCCCCGGCGCCTGCGGCGGCCAGTTCACGGCCAACACGATGAGCATGGTCGCTGGAGTTCATCGGGCTGTCGCCGGCCGGCCTGAACGGCATCCCGGCCGAGGACCCGGGCAAGGACGACGCCGCCTTCGCAGCCGGCGAGCTCGTGATGGATCTCGTCCGCCGGGATGTCCGGCCCTCATCGATCGTCACCAGGAAGTCGCTCGAGAACGGGATCGCCAGCATCGCCGCGACCGGTGGCTCGACCAACGGCGTCCTCCACCTGCTCGCCATCGCGCACGAGTACGGCATCCCGCTCGACATCGACGAGTTCGGCGCCATCGCCGACCGGACGCCGATCGTCGCCGACATGCAGCCGGGCGGCCGGTTCACCGCGACCGACATGTACGAGGCGGGCGGCGTCGCCCTGGTCATGCGCGAGCTGCTCAAGAAGCCCGGCCTCCTCCACGGGGCGAGACGACCGTCGACGGCCGGTCGATCGCCGAGATCGCGGCGGCCTCGGTCGAGACGCCCGGCCAGAAGGTCGTCGTCCCGCTGGAGACGCCGCTCAAGCCGAGCGGCGGCCTGGCGATCCTCCATGGATCGCTGTCGCCCGACGGCTGCGTCGTCAAGCTCGCGGGCCACGAGCGCCGCCAGCACCGCGGACCGGCGCGCGTCTTCGATTCGGAGGCGGCCTGCTACGACGCGGTCCGCGCCCAGCGGATCAAGCCAGGTGACGTGGTGGTCATCCGCTACGAGGGCCCGGTCGGCGGTCCCGGGATGCAGGAGATGCTGCTGGTCACCGGGGCGCTCGTCGGCGAGGGTCTCGGCGATTCGGTCGCGCTCCTGACCGACGGCCGTTTCTCGGGCGGGACCCACGGCCTGATGATCGGGCACGTCACGCCGGAGGCTGCGCTCGGCGGCCCGATCGCCATCGTCGAGGAAGGCGACACGATCGTCATCGACGTGGATCGGAGCGCACTCGACCTGGACGTCCCGGCCGACGAGGTCGAGCGGCGGTTCGCCCGCTGGTCGCCGCCACCGGCCCGCTACCGGACCGGGGTCCTGGCCAAGTACGCGGCGCTCGTCGGCTCGGCGTCGGAGGGAGCGGTGACGACCGGCCCGCGGATGACGGCGAACCTCGCCGGTCGATGACGCGCGCCAGCCAGCGCGGTCGGTCGTTCGGCGGCATCATGGGGCGATGACGAACGAGACGGGCTCTCGGCCGGCCGCTCTGCCACCGAATCCCGAGGAGTACGACTCCCCGCGCGCCCGGATCGCACGGGCGAAGGGCCTCGAGGCGCCGTACATCGCCGGTGGCCTCGACCCGAACCCGGAAGCGGGGCTGGCCGAGGAGCGCAAATACGGCAAGTGGCTGCTCTGGATGGTCGCCGGGCTCATGTTCGGCGGCTTCGTGATCGGGATCGCGATCGCCCTCACCGTCGGCACCGTGCCGTGACCCTGAGCGCCGAGGCGCCATCGCGTCGACTCGACGCGGCAACCTGGGATCGCGCCCAGGACGAGCTGGTCGAGACCGTCCGCGACCTGATCCGGATCCAGTCCATCAACCCCGCCCCACCCGACGCGCCCGACGGTGAGCTGGTCGCCGCCCGCCGGATCGCCGAGATGCTCCGGGAGGCCGGTCTCGAACCCGAGATCGTCGAGCCGGTGCCGGGTCGCGGCTCGGTCCATGTCCGGTTGCGTGGCGACGGCACCGGCGGCGAGCCGCTCCTTCTCCTGTCGCACCTCGACGTCGTGCCGGCGCCGGTCGAGCGCTGGAGCCACGATCCGTTCTCGGCCGATCTGGTCGACGGCTATGTCTACGGCCGAGGAGCGGTCGACATGAAGGCGATGATCGCCATGGAGCTCGCGGTCGTCCGCCTGCTCGCGGCCGAGGCGCAGGCGGCCGGTCTCGACCCGGCTCGCGACCCGATCCCCGGTCTGCGCCGCGACCTCCTGTTCACCTGCACCGCGGACGAGGAGGCGGGTGGCGTGGCCGGCGCACAGTGGGTCGCCGAGAATCGGCCCGACTGGCTGCGCGCGGCGGGTGCCCTCAACGAGTGTGGCGGCGTCTCGACGACGATCGCCGGTCGGCGGTTCTACCCGATCCAGGTCGCCGAGAAGGGCTTTGCCGCCTATCGCATCGCCGTCCGCGGGACGTGGGGCCACGGGTCGATGCCGCGCGACGACAATGCAGCAGTCCTGGCGGCTGCCGTGATCGAGCGGTTGGCCGTTCCCGGTCCGTCGAGGGTGACGCCGGTGATGGCACGCTTCCTCGAGCTGGCCGCGGCCGAGCTTCCCGACGAAGCGGCCAGCCTGCTGCGCCGGCTGTCGGGCGACGATGCCGCTCGCGCGGAGGCGGCGATCTCGGTCGCCTGCGACCCGATGTACGCCAGGGCGCTGCGAGCCCTCCTGCGCGACACCATCAGCCCGGACGTCGTCCACGCCGGCATCAAGTACAACGTGATCCCCGGCGATGCGGTCGTCGAGATCGACTGCCGCGTCCTGCCAGGAACGACCGAGCCCGACATCCGCGCCCAGGTGATCGAACGCCTCGGACCGGACCTCGCGGCCGCCTGCCAGATCGACCTGATCGTCTACGGTGCGCCGGTCGAGGCTCCGGCCGAAGGCCCGCTCTTCGACCTATTGGTCAGCGCGATCCGCGACCACGACCCGGACGCGATCCCGCTCCCGGTCATGGCGCCGTTCGCCACCGACGCGAAGCACACCGATCCCCTCGGGACGCCGACATACGGTTTCTCACCGCTCCGGCTCGATCCCGAGGAGCGGTTCCTCGAGCGGTTCCACGGGATCGACGAGCGCGTCTCGGTCGACGCCCTGCGCTGGGGCCTGCCGGTCCTCTACGACGTGGTCCGCGGCTTCTGCGGCTGACGTTCGCGCGCTGGCCGAGGCATCCCTCGGTGGGGTGGCTCGCGTCGATCGCTCAGCGTGCCGGTCCCGGGTCCTCGTTGCGGATGCGGACCTGCTCGTCACAGGTCTTGCAGCGGAACAGCGTCGAGTCCGCCCATCCGCGCTCCGGATCGAGGTCGGCCGGATCGTGCGCCGCGGATGGCTCCGGATCGAGCGACCCCCATGAGCCATCGTTGTGGCGATGCTGGACGCGGAGCGTGAGCTCCGAGAAACGGCCGTAGTCCATGGCTGTCTCCTCCTACTCGTGCGCAGTCCGGATGAGCCGTCCGCGCCGGCTGATGGCGTGCGTCGCCAGGGCCGCCACGCCCATCGCGACGATAGCGCGCTCGGCTGTCGGCAGTGGGCGGACGGCCGACAGGAACTGGTCCGCTCTGGCCCGGTCGACCACGCGCAGGACAGCCTGACCACGCTGGGTCAGCCGGAGCGTCCGTTGCCGCCGATCCTCGGGCTCCTGGTGGCGCTCGACCAGCCGGCGACGGACGAGGCCGTCGACGAGCCGGCTCGTCGCCGACGGCGATCGCCCGATCGCCTCGGCCAGCTCGCCGACCGTGAGGGTGCTGCCATCGGCCAGCACGTAGAGGGCCGCGAGCTGGGTGAAGCCGAGCCGCAGCTCCCCGAGCTGACCGGCGAACCCGATCACCAGCTCGCGCCAGAGTGCCCGGCCCATGGCCACACGCTCGCTGATCTGGCGGACGTTCGGGAGCCGGTTGCCGGCCGCCAGGACCGGAGCAGAGAGATCCGCCTCGAACTGGCGCGCGATCGCCCTGGTGGGTGCGGGGCGGCTCATCTGGCGGGGAGGGCGGCGATCGTCGGACACGATGCGAGCGTACCCCTGAGCGTGCAACGTATGCAACCCTGCACGGTAGTTACGCTCAGTCGAGCCCGAAAGAGCCTACGCTGCACGCGTGAGTCAACTTGCCTTCGTGTGCCCCGGCCAAGGTTCCCAGGCCGTCGGGATGGGTCGCACCCTCGCCACCGAGTCGCCGGCTGCCGCCGCGGTCTTCGCGACCGCCGACGAAGCCCTCGGTTTCCCGATCAGCGAGCTGACCTGGGACGGCCCCGCCGAGCGGCTCGACCGCACCGAGAACGCGCAGCCCGCGATCCTGGCAGCCTCGATCGCCATCCTCGAGTCGCTTCGCGAGCGCTGGGCCGCCGCCGGGCTCGCGGCGCCGACACCGGCCTTCATCGCCGGCCACTCGATGGGTCAGTACACGGCGATGGTCGCCGCCGGCGCGCTCTCGCTGGCCGATGGCCTCGCACTCGTGCGCGAGCGCGGACGGCTGATGCAGGCCTCGGGACAGGGCCGCGACGGGGCGATGGCCGCGCTCATCGGTCTCGACGATGCCCGACTCCCCGAACTGGTCGCCGAAGCGTCGCAGCATGGCGTCTTCGTCGTGGCCAATCGCAACGCCCCGGGCCAGGTCGTCGTCTCGGGCGAACGTCCCGCCATCGAGGCGGGCGCCGAGCTCGCCAAGTCGCTCGGAGCCAAGCGCGCCATCGTGCTGCCCGTGTCGGTCGCCGCGCATTCGCCCCTGATGGCCGAGGCGGCAGACGGCATGCGCAGCGCGCTGGCCGGGGTCACCTTCCACGATCCTGTCGCCCCGTTGCTGGCGAACGCCGACGCTCGCCCGATCGACACCGCCGAAGCCTGCCGCGCCGAGCTGGTCGAGCACCTCACCGCCGGCGTCGATTGGATCCGCGCCGTCGAGACGATGGCTGCGGCGGGCGTCACGACCTTCGTCGAGATCGGTCCCGGCCGCGTCCTGACCGGTCTGATCAAGCGCATCACCCCCGACGCGGAGGTCATCCCGGCGGACGACCCCGCCATGCTCGAACGGATCCTGTCGCTGGGCGCCGTGCCCGCCTGAACCCATCAACGCCCTGCACAGCCTGTCCTAGGAGGAATCATCTTGCGCAAGCCCGACTACGATCGCCGCGTCGTCGTCACCGGCCTCGGCGTCATCAGCTCGATCGGCAACGACGTGAGCACCGCGTGGGCCAACCTGGTCAACGGCGTCTCCGGCCTCGGTCCGATCACCCGTTTCGACACGACGCCCTATGAGGCCAAGCTCGGCGGCGAGATCCACGACTTCAACGCGACCGACTGGATGGACGCGAAGGCCGTGCGGCGGAGCGAGCCAAGCCTCCACTTCGGGGTCGCTGCGGCCAAGCAGGCCCTCGCCGATTTCGGGGTTCGAGATCACGGACGAGAACCGGACGGAGGTCGGGGTCGTCTTCGGCTCGGGTGCCGGTGGCCAGACGCTCATGATCGACAACTACGCCTCTCTCAAGGAGCGCGGCCCGCGGTCCGTCGCCCCGACGTTCATCGCCAATGCCCTCGTCGACAGCTGCTCGGGGATGATCGCCATCGAGACCGGCGCGATCGGGCACAACATGTGCGTCGTGTCCGCCTGCGCGACCGGGACCCACAACGTCGGCGAGGCGGCCGAGGCCATCCGCCGTGGCGATTGCATCGCGGTCATCAGCGGATCGACCGAGGCACCCCTTTTAGAAGTGGGACATGCGGGCTTCTCGAACATGCGCGGGATGGGGATGCCGCGGCCGGGTGAGGACATCCAGACGGTCTCGCGACCCTTCGACCTGACACGCGACGGGTTCGTCCTGGGCGAAGGCGCGGGCTCACTGTTCCTCGAGGACCTGGAGCTGGCCAAGGCACGTGGCGCCAAGATCTACGCCGAGGTCGTCGGTTACGGCTCCGCCGCGGACGGTTGGGACATGATCCAGCCCGTCGACCTTGGCGTCGGATCGGCCCGGGCCATGCAGATGGCACTCGATCGACGCGGCGTCCCGGCCGATCAGGTCGACCTGATCAATCCGCACGGCACCTCGACCCCGCTCGGCGACAAGCGAGAGACGGAGGCGATCTGGACGGTCTTCGGGGCACGCGCCGCGGGGGACGCTCGCTCGTTGGCGATCAGCGCCACGAAGTCGATGACCGGCCACATGATGGGCGCCGCCGGGGCCTTCGAGGCCTTCGCGACCGTCATGTCGATCGCCGAGCAGTGCGCTCCGGCGACGATCAACTATCGCGACCCGGACCCGGACTGCGATCTGTGGGTCGTCCAGGAAACCCAGGCCCTGCCGATCCGCTACGCACTTTCGAACAACATCGGCCTTGGCGGTCATAACGGCGCAGTGATCTTCGGACGCTATAACGGCGATTGACGTCGCCGGCCTTGGCGGCACCTGGCCGCGTTGCCGCGCTCCGCTCGGTCGCTCACGCACCTCGGGTGCGCTCGCTCGCGTGCTCGCGGGCGCCTTGCCATGCACCACCCAGCCGCCGACTCGTGACGGTTCGCGCGTCGATGGCTACTACAATCACCGTCTCTTCTATAGCGTCTAGGAGCCCACTTGCCTGAACAGGATCCTGCCCGGCGTGCCGTCGTCACCGGGCTTGGCGCGGTCATGCCGATCGGCAACGACTTCCCCACCTACTGGTCGAACCTCGTTGCCGGGGTGACCGGTACCCGGCTCGTCAGACGGTTCGACGCATCGGCCTTCGAGGTCCGCATCGCGGCGGAGGTCCTCGACTTCGATCCGACGACGGTGATGGACGCCAAGATGGCGCGCCGGATGAGCCGCTTCATCGCGCTCGCGATGGGCGCCGGCTCCGAAGCGGTGCGCGACGCGGGGATCGACTTCGCGGCCATGGACCAGGACCAGCGCGACCGCGTCGGCGTCGTCGTCAATACCGGTGGCGGCGGGATCGAGCAGATCATCGACGGCACCCATGTCCACGACCAGAAGGGTCCGCGCTTCGTCAGCCCGTTCGCGGTCCCGGCGCTGTCCGGCTCGATGGCGGCTTGCATGCTGTCGATGGAATACGGCCTGACCGGCCCGGTCATCACCCAGGTGGCTGCCTGTGCCACGTCTGTGATCGCCTTCCATGACGCGCTGCGGCTGATCCGCAGCGGTGAATGCGACGTCGTGCTGACCGGTGGCTCGGAGGCGCCGATCTGGCCGATGGGCCTGGCCGCGCTGGCGAACATGACCGCGCTGTCGAAGCGCAACGACGATCCCGCGACCGCATCGCGGCCGTTCGATGCCACGCGAGACGGCTTCGTCCTCGGCGAAGGAGCCGGGGTGATGGTCGTCGAATCGCTCCAACATGCGCTCGATCGCGGGGCGACGCCGCTGGCCGAGGTGATCGGCGGCGCGTTGACCTCGGACGCGTTCCACATCAGCGCGCCGGACCCCTCGGGTCGTGGCCAGACCCGGGCGATGACCAAGGCCCTCCAGAACGCCGGGGTCGCCCCCGACGAGGTCGACTACATCGTGGCCCACGGCACGGCCACCCAGCTCAACGACTCGACCGAGACCAAGGCGATCAAGGCGGCCTATGGCGACCACGCCTACAAGGTCGCGATCAGCTCGCCCAAGTCGATGATCGGCCACCTCGTCGGAGCGGCCGGGATCGCCTCGGCGCTGGCCGCGGTCGGCGCGATCCGCGATCAGGTCATCCCGCCGACGGCCAATCTCCACGTGCCCGATCCGGAATGCGATCTGGACTACACCCCACTCGTCGCGCGCAAGGCCAGGATCGAGACGGTCGCCGTCAACGGCTTCGGGTTCGGTGGCCAGAACGCCGTCGCGATCTTCCGGGCCATCACCTGAGGGCGCGACCCTCGAACGCCTCGATCGCAGCGACATGCTCGGGCGGCAGGGCGACCGGATGACCCGTCGCATAGTCGTAGCGGACGAGGACCGATTCGCTGACCGCGACTAGTCGCGGCGCCTCGCCGACGACGCAGGCGGCCAACCGATGCTCGAGCGTGAACGATGAGCGCCCGATCCGGGTCGCCCGCGTCTGGACCGTGATGACTTCGCCGTGGAACGCGGGGGCCCGATAGGTGATCCGGGCCTCGGCCAGGATGAGGCTCTCGGCGCCCTCGGTCCCGAGCGAGATCGGCTCACCGGTGACATCGGTCCAATAGCGGATCCGCGCGATCTCGCAGTAGGTCAGGTACTTCGCGTTGTTCACATGGCCCATCGCGTCGGTGTCCGCGAAGCGGACGGCGATCTCGACCTCGTGCGAGAACGGGCCTGTCAGGTCGCGCGGGTCACCGGACGTCGCCGCCGGTGAGGGATGCTCGTGCATGGCCGGAGTGTAGGGTCCCGCGGGCGTCACGCGTCGCTGTGCGACACTCCACCGCGATGCCCGATCGTCCAGCCATCCGGACCTCGATCCCGGGGCCGTGGGGGCCGTTCCTCATCGCCGCCAGCGATCTCGGCGTCGTCGCCGTCGGCTGGGGGACGACCGAAGACGGCGTTCGATGCGGCGCTCGCTCGCAGGGGCGTCGCGCCGATCGAGCTTGCCGACGCTGCCGATGACGACGATCCGCGACGCGCCCATCTGGCGGCCGCGATCACCGCCCTCGAGGCGCTCCTGGCCGGGCGGCCAGCCGTGCCGGCGCCGTCGTTCGACCTCGTCGACCGACCGGCTCTGGGACCGGGATGTCCTCGGCGCCGTCGCCGGCGTGCCGTGGGGGACGACGGTCAGCTACGGCGAGATCGCCCGTCGGGTCGGCGCGCCCGCGCGCGGCGCGTGCCGTCGGCGGCGCGGTCGGCCGCAACCCGATCGGCCTGCTGATCCCCTGCCATCGGGTGATCGCCGCCGACGGCACCATCGGCGGCTACGGCGGCGATGCCTGGGGCAAGCCGCGAGGACCGGCTCGCGACTGAAGCGCGAGCTCCTGCTGCGCGAAGGCGTCACGGTCACCGCTCCGGCCCGATAGACTCCGCCAGCCGACCCGCCGGGAGCACCTTGCTGGAGAATCGATGACCGTCGCGGTCGCCGCCCGCGCCGTCCATGTTCGCGGTCTTCCGTCGACGCGACTTCTCGCTGCTCTGGCTCGCCCAGCTGGTCTCGACCGCGGGCTCCTCGCTGACCGACCTGGCGGCCGGGATCTTCGTCTGGCGGGCGACCGAATCGGCTCTCGCCGTCGGCCTGACGCTGATGGTGACGGCGATCCCGAGCCTGATCGTCGGACTGCTCGCCGGCGTCTACGTGGATCGCCACGACCGGCGCCGGATCATGATCGCCACCTGCCTCATCCAGGCGGTCACCGTCGGCCTCATCGCGGTCGTCATCGGGATCGAGTCGATCGCCCTGATCGGGCTCTACGTGCTGCTGCTGTTCAACGCCGGGGTCAAGCAGTTCTTCGATCCCGGCGCACGACAGCCTCATCCCGGAGATCGCCAGCGACGAGGAGCTGGCCGCGGCCAACTCGTTCCTGTCGATCGCGTCGTTCGGCTCGACCGCCATCGGCTTCGCCGGGGCCGGCCTGCTGGCCGGCAGCGTCGGGCTGCAGTGGGCGTTCATCCTCGATGCCGCGTCGTTCCTGTTCGCGGCCGCCTGCATCGCGCTGATGGGCCGCTACCCGATGCCCAAGCCCGACGAGGACGCCAGCGTCCAGGTCATCGTCGACAACCTGAAGTCCGGGCATGGTCGTGCTGTTCGGGACGCCGATCATCCGCTCGCTGTTCATCGTCGGCGCGTTCATGTTCTTCTCGTTCGGGCTGTGGAACGTCCTGCTCCTGCCGTTCTCGCTCGAGGTCGCTCGGCGCGACCGAGTTCCAGTACGGCCTCCAGGAAGGCCTGACATCGGTCGGCTTCGTCGTCGGCTCGTTCTTCATGGCGCGGTTCTCGAGCAAGCTGCCCGGAGCCCGCCTGGATCGTGCTGGCGATGACCGGCATGGGCATCTGCGGCGTCCTGTACGGCCTGTCGAGCTCGATCGGCGTGGCGATCGTGCTGGTCACGCGTCTCCGGGCTTCCTCAACTCGCCGTCGTCGGTGTCGCGATCGGTCCTGCTCCAGCGCAACACGCCGCGCGAGATGCGCGGCCGGGTCTTCTCGTCCTTCTACGTCATGCGCGACGTCGTCTTCCTGGTCGGGATGGCCGGCGCCGGGCTGGCCGACATCGTCGACATCCGCCTGCTGATCGTGGTCGCATCGTCGCTGCTCTTCGTGTCGGCGGCATTCACGCTCGTCGCGCCCGGGCTGGGCATCTCGACGTGGGGCGCCGCGGCCGGCTCGCCTGCGTGGAGCGAGCGCGGCGCCGGCAGGGCTCGGGCTGCGATGCGCGGCCTGCCACGATGGCGGACTTCGATCTCCTGGCCGGTCGTCTCGGCGCCTTCACCCGGCTCGATCCGCGGACCAGCGCTCGGCCTTCGTCCACGCGGCCACGGTCGTCGACGTCGCGGGCGGGACCCGGATCATCGAGCACGGCGACGCAGGCGACCTCGGCCTACTTCATCCTCGACGGCTCGACGACCGCCGGCATCCCGGTCGATGGCGACTTCCAGGGCCTGTCGACCATGACCGCGGGCGACTTCTTCGGCGAGATCGGTGCGCTGACCGGGAGCCTGCGGACCGCCGACGTCGTGGCGGACGTCGACACGACCCTGCTCGAGGTGCCCGCCGACGCGCTGCGCGCGACGATGGTCGTGCCGGAGATCCAGAGCGTCGTCCTGTCCACGATGACCAGCCGGCTGCAGCGGACCGAGGCTGCCGACCTGCCGCGCCTGGCCGGCATCGACCAGGCCGACCTGCGCGACCTGCGGACACCTCGACCGCCGATCGAGGCGGCGACGCCGAGCGTCGGCCCGCACGAGGCGCCTGTCGCCTAGCCGACAGTCCGACGGTGCCGCGCGGCATCGTCGATCGTGGTCGCCGAGACGGTACGGTACGCACATCAAGTCGTGGATGCCACGACGACGGAAGGGGCCACATGCATGACGAACAAGAAGATCCGACTCCCCAAGGACCAGGTCACCGGAGACCAGAAGTCCGACGCCGATGCGCTGATCGACGGCGGCACGGACGTCGAGGGCCACGGCTGGGTCGTTCCGGCTCCGCCCGCCGGGATCACCCATCGCTCCTCGGGCCACGGCGGCGAGGCGGTCCCGACGGACGACGAGGGCGTCGGACCCGAGCACTGAACCCACCCACGACCGTCACCAGCGACACCGCCCACCTCCCGGGCGGTGTCGTCATGTCCGGGGGTCGGTGGCCGTCGCCGCCAGGAGGGTCTTGACCTCGAACGGGGTCGCTCCCGGGTGCGCGGCGCGGATCAGGGCGGCACGGCCGGCCAGGTGCGGCGCGGCGAACGAGTTCCCCGTGGCACGGATCCTCGCCCCGGCTCGCCAGGCGACGTCGACGTCGAGGCCGTGCGCACCGAACTCGACCGGTGGATCCGGGTTGTAGAACCAGACGTCCGGATCGCGGACCTCGTGCGCGGCCACCGAGAGCACGGCCGCGAAGAGTGACGGGTAGGACGGTCCGGTCACGTTGTTGGCGGCGCAGACGAGCAGCGTGTTGGCGAAGTAGGCAGCGTCCGCGAGCTCATGGAAGCGGCCGGCCATCGACTCGCTCCGCGACGACAGGCTGAGGTTGACCACACCGAAGTCCTGGCCGATCGCCCATTCGAGCGCGGTCGCGAAGGCAGCGCCACCGCCACGGTTGTCGGCGCCGAGCACGCGGATCGACACCAGCTCCGCGGCCGGAGCGATCGCGTGGATGATCCCCGCACACGCGGTCCCGTGGCCGACCAGGTCGACGGCGTCGGGGTCGTCGACGACCCGGGAGACGTCGCCGACCTCGACCCGCAGGCTGCGGGTCAGCCGTCCGCCGATGGCCGGGTGATCGCCTTCGACGCCCGAGTCGATGATCGCCGACGGTGACGCCGGCGCCGACGGACGTCCCGAAGACGGCAGCCCGATCCATGACCCCGAGCGGTCTGTCGCGCTCGAGTCCTGCGCGTGCGTCGGGCAGGAACGCGTCGCTCCAGGCGGGAAGAGCGGGATCGGTCATCGCACTCTCGGTCCCGGCGACGTCAGCGGCCGGCCGTGTCGCGCCGACGCTCGTGGGCGATGAGGGCGTCGAGCCAGTCGACAGCGAGGTCCAGATCCTCGGGCAGCGCCTGGCGGAGGCGGCCGATCCGGTCCGCCAGTCGCCACAGCGGGTCGCCCTCGTCGATCCGTTCCGCGACAGCCGCGACGAGCTCGTCGACCGCGGACCGGTCGAGAACCGGCGTCCCCGATCCCGGATCTCCGGATGCGACGGCGGCGAGCGTCGCACGGAAGAGGCCGACCGCTTCGTGATCGAGCCGGGTCGCGCGGATGGAGGCGGTCAGTGCCGCGGCGAAACGCCCGCCGGTCTCGAGATCGACGAGATCGAACGGCACGCCGTCCCGTCGGTCGAGGAACTCCATGACGCCAAGCGTCCCATCCTCGTCGGCCAGCGGGACCGCCAGGAGCGAGCGTGGAACGTAGCCCGTCCGTTCTGCCGTGGTCCGCTCGAAGCGTGGATCGGCGACCACGTCGGCGACCGCCAGGGGCTGGCCGGTCGAGAAGACGTAGCCCGGCGATCCCCTCGTGCGCGGCGATCTCGAGCCCGACCACCCCGCCGCCCTCCGCGCCGGCGGCGACTCGGAAGACGAGCCGGTCCGTCGGCAGCATCGTGGACCGCCACCGAGACGGCGGTCACCCGCATCGCGACAGCCGCGGCGTCTGCGATCGATCGCTGGACCGCCTCGTCGTGGGGCGGAGCGATGCGATCGGCGGCGTGCAGTCGAACGGCGAGCGCGATCAGGAGGTCGAGGGCAGCCGCGCGTCGCTCGCCTGCCGCCTCCCCGCCCTCGCCGGTCAACGGGCTGCCGCCCGAGCCAGCCGTCGTGGGTCCGGGATGACCAGCTCGTCGCCCTCGAAGCGCAGCAGGCCCTGCCCGACGAAGTCGGCCAGCAGTCGATTCACCGACTGACGCGAGCCGCCGATCATCCCGGCCAGCTCGCCCTGCGTATACGGCCAGGGCAGTCGGATCTCGCCCTCGGGCACCGGTGCCAACCCGCCGGCCCCCCCGCCGGTTGGTGCGAGTCGGAGGAGGTGGCGAGCGAGGCGGCCCGGCAGGTCCAGGAAATGGAGGTCCTCCACCTGCGCGGTGAGCCTTCGGATCTCGCGGGCGAGGCTGACCAGCAATGCCCGTCGGAGGGCCGGCTGCTCGTCGACCAGCCGGTCGAACGCAGCCCGGCCGAGGACGAGCGTCTCGACCGCCCCCAGGGCGGACGCGGTCGCCGATCGCGGCGCGCCGTCGAGAAGGGCGAGCTCGCCGAAGAAGCCACCCGGGCCGATCGTCGCCAGGATCGTCGGCTCCGTCCCGTCCTCGGCGGACACCGTGATCTTGACCGAGCCATCCATGACGATGTAGAGCGAATCGCCGGGATCGTCCTCGTGGAAGATCACGACGCCGCGCTTGTATCGCCTCGGGCGCAGGGCGAGCTCCAGCAGGGCCAGCGTCGCGTCGTCGAGGTCCGCGAAGAGCCGACACTCAGCGAGAGTGGCCCGAACCGATGGATCCGAGCCGGGGGTTCCGACCATGCCGTCATCGTAGCGGGCGCGACGGCAGCCGGGCTGCGCGGGCCGAACGCCGGTGACCGCTAGACTCCGGTCGATGGCGGCCATCCCCTGTTCGAACTGCGGTGCTCCGACGGTTGCTGGCTTCCGGCTGTGCGGAGCCTGCGGCGCACCGCTGTCCGGCGCACCCGCGCTCGAAGGGATCCAGCGCATCGCCACCGTCGTGACATCGGACCTCAAGGGATCGACCGCGCTGGGTGAGCGCCTCGACGCGGAGTCGTTGCGCGAGGTCCTCACGCTGTATTTCGACGAGATGCAGGCGGTCTTCCGAGTCACATGGCGGGACGATCGAGAAGATCATCGGCGACGCGATCGTTGCCGTCTTCGGACTGCCCGTCCACCACCACGATGACGCGCTCCGCGCCGTCGAGGCGGCACGTGAGACGCAGGTCGTCCTGGGCACCCTGAACGATCGGCTCGACGAGGCGTGGGGCGTCCGGCTCGTGGTCCGGACCGGGGTGGCGACCGGCGTCGTGGTCGTCGGTCAGGCGACCCAGGGTCAGCACGTGCTGACCGGCGACACGATGCAGACCTCGTCCGCGATGGAACAGAACGCGCCGCCGTTCGACGTGCTGATCTCGCACGCGACCTTCGAGCTGGTTCGCGATCACGTCGCCGTGACCGCCGTCGATCCGGTGACCGTGAAAGGGTCCGGGGCGACCATCCCGGCCTACCGACTCGACTCGGTCGAGCCCCGCGACGAGCCGGACCCGGCGATCGCGGATGAGCTGGCGGCCGGTGTCCAGCGCTGTCCCGTGTGTGGCGAGAAGAACCCGGAAGCCGCCCGACTGTGCGGGATGTGCGGTGCGACCCTCGCGGCAGCGCGTCCCGTTCCGCGAGAGCCGCAAGACCGTGACGCATCGTGTTCGCCGACCCGAAACCGACGATGCTCGACGGCGCGCCACCGACTGCCGAGATCCTGCGCGATGCGATGTCCGAGTACTTCGAGGCCATGAAGGTGGCCCTCGAGGCGCACGGCGGGACCGTCGAGAAGTTCATCGGGGACGCGGTCATGGCGGTCTTCGGCCTGCCGGTCCGCCACGAGGACGACGCGCTGCGGGCCGTCCGCGGCGCGGCTGCGATGCAGGCGGCCCTCCCTGCGCTGAACGATTCGTTCCGCAGCCGCTGGCGCCTCGAGCTCCACAACCACATCGGGGTCAACACCGGCGAGGTGATCGCCGGGGATGCGACCGTCGGGCAGCGCCTGGTCACGGGCGACGCGGTGAACACGGCCGCTCGCCTCGAACAGGCCGCGGGTGCCCAGGAGATCATCCTGGGCGGACTGACCTACCGCCTCGCGCGGGACCAGATCGAGGTCGAGCCGATCGCGCCGCTGACGCTCAAGGGCAAGACGGAGCCGGTGCCGGCCTACAGGTTGGTGCGCGTCGCGCCGCGGGCCATCGAGGCCTCCGCGCCGGCCACGCCGTTCGTCGGTCGCGAGGCGGAGATGGCCCGGCTGGAGGAGACGCTCGGCGAAGTGTCGGCGTCCCGGACGTGCCGGCTGGTCACGATCATCGGTGACGCTGGGGTCGGAAAGTCGCGGCTGGTCCGCGAGTTCTCGGATCGGGCGTCCGCCGGCGAGCACAGCCAGGTGCTCCGAGGCCGCTGCCTGCCCTACGGCGACGGCGTGACGTTCTGGCCGATCGCCGAGATCGTGCGGGGCGCCGCCGGCATCAGCGATGAGGACCCGTCCGATGTCGCGATGGCGAAGATCGCCGCGATCGCCGAGGCGGCGACGGGCGACTCGGAGGATCCTGCGGCGATCATCGATCGTGTCGCGTCGGCGATCGGCCTGACGACCACGCAGTTCGCGGTGCCGGAGCTGTTCTGGGGCATCCGCAAGCTCCTCGAGGCGATCGCCGGCAGGCGGCCCCTGGTCGCCATCGTCGACGACATCCACGTGGCGGCCCCGACGTTCCTCGAGCTGCTCGACCACCTGCTCGAGGCCGTCGACGACGCCCCGATCCTGCTGTTGTCCACGGCGCGCCATGAGCTGCTGGAAGCCCGGCAGGAGTGGGCGGTCAGCCACGAGGCGGAGCAGGTGATCCTCGAGCCGCTGTCGGTCGACGACGCGGGGGCGATCATCGAGCAGCTGCTGGGGGGCCTCGAGGCCTCGGTCCAGCGTCGGATCGTCGTGGCCGCCGAGGGCAATCCGCTCTACGTGGAGCAGATCACCGCGATGCTCATCGAGACGGGAGCGATCCGCCGAGAGGGCGAGGCGTGGGTCGCCACCGGGTCATCCGCCGAGATCGACATCCCGCCGACCGTCCAGGCTCTCGTCGCCGCGCGGCTCGACGCGCTCCGGGACGAGGAGCGCCAGGTCATCGACCCGGCATCCGTCATCGGACTCGGGTTCGCCGTCGAGGCTGTCACCAGCCTCGTCTCCGTCGACGCGGCGGGGGCGGTGCCGGCCCAGCTCGAATCGCTCACCGCCAAGCAGTTCGTTCGGCCCTCGGCGGCGGAGGAGGACTTCTATCGATTCGGTCATTCGGTCATCAAGGACGCCGCGTATCGAAGCCTCCTGAAGCGCAGACGGGCCGAGCTCCACGAGCGATTCGTCGATTGGGCCGAACCGGTCAATCGCGAGCGTGGTCGCGAGGTGGAGTTCGAGGAGATCCTCGGCTATCACCTCGAGCAGGCCTATCGCTATCGTGGCGAGCTTGGGCCCTTGGACCAGGCCGGCCGGCAGGTCGGTCGACGCGCTGCCGACAAGCTGGCATCCGCCGGCCGTCGCGCTTTCGGGCGAGGCGACGCCGCGGCCGCCGCCAACCTCCTTGGTCGGGCCGCCGGCGTCCTGGCCGTGGAGGAGCCGTTGCGAACCGATCTCCTCCTCGAGGACGCCGAGGCCCTCATCGAGCTGGGCGAGTTCGACAAGGCCGAGCAAGCGCTCGATGGCGCCGAGGCAGCGAGCAAGCGAGACGGCGCGGAACGAACCGGAGCGCGTGCGACGCTCGTCCGCTACCAGCTGGGCCTGGGGCTCACCGGGTCGGTCGGCGACGGATCCGCCGCGGTGGCACGCATCCGGCACACGATCGACGCCTTCGAGCGTGCCCAGGACTCGAGTGGGCTGGCCCGCGCCTGGCATCTGTTGAGCGTCATCGACGGGACGTCGGGCCGTTTCGACCGCGCCTCCGAGGCCGCCGAACGCGTGGTCGAGATCGCGTCGGCCGTGGGTGATGCGCGGATGACCGCGCGCGGCGTGCTCGATTACACGTACTCGACCCTCCATGGACCGACGCCGGTGGTCGAGGCACTCGAGCGTTGCCAGGAGTACGTCGAGCACGTCCAGACGAACCGGATCGCCGAGGCGATCCTTCTGGGTGTGCTGGCCCAGCTCCACGCCATGCAGGGCCGATTCGCCACCGCTCGAGAGCTCTATGTCCGGAGCCGCGAGATCGTCGCCGATCTGGGCCCGACCTCCATGGCGTCATCCACGTCCCTCGAGGCCTCGCGGGTCGAGCTGCTCGCCGGCGATCCGGTCGCAGCGGAACGTGAGCTGCAGCGCGACTACACGGTCCTCGAGGCGATGGGCGAGACCTATTTCCGATCGACTGTCGCCGCCCTGCTGGGCCACGCCCTGTGGGCCCAGGGGCGACACGCCGACGCGTCTCGATTCGCCCACGTCGCGCGAGACCTCGCCGATGCAGATGACGTGCTCAGCCAGGTCGCATGGCGGACGGTGGAAGCCAAGTATCTGGCCAGTCAGGGCAGCGCGGACGAGGCGATCGCGCTCGCTCGCCATGCCGTCGTCCTGGCCGAGGGAACAGTCGATATCGAGTTGCGCGCCGACGCGCTCCTCGATCTCGATGAGGTGCTCCAGATCGCCGGACGCGAACGTGAGCGAGGGCCCCACGTGCGTGAGGCCCTCGCGCTCTATGAACAGAAGGGCGACCTGGTCCTGGCCGAGACGGCCCGGGGTCGCCTGGGCTCGCTGGCCCAGGTTTACGGAACCTAGTAGCGCATCCCGCCGTTCGACTTGGTTCGGACGTAGATGGTCACCACGTTGCCGACCTGGCTGAACGTGGCGCACGGAACCTTCGTCGGTGTCGTGCATGCGTCCTTCTGCTTGTTGAGGAGCAGGACGTCGAGACTGCCGTTGTCCTTGTAGTGCGCGACGAATGCCTGCTGGAGCTTGTAGGTCGATGGCACGACGGCCGTCAGCGTCCATTCCAGGAACGGGCTGATGGTCGCTCCGCCGTTCACGGAGGCGGTGCCGTAGTCGTTCTGGCAGACATAGCCCGACGGGCAGGCCAGCGGCACGCTGCCGGTGTTCTGATCGCCGACGTGGACCTGGCCGCCTGAGGCGATCGCGGGCACGTTGATCTTCGTCTGCAGGTTGCCTGCGCCCTGGGTCCCCAACCCGGCCGTGAAGATCGGGCCGCCTTCGCCCGGAGCAAGGAAGGTGTCGACCATGTTCGCGTTCGATGCGGTCACCTGGGCGGCACCCGAGTTCGCCTGGTAGACCTGGACGTTGGTCCCGTTCGGATTCGTCTGCTCGTTGACCTGCAGCGACGCGGTGAAGACGGGAGTCTGCGTCGTGTCGAAGGTGGGGCTGACTGCCCACACCACGGAGATCGATCGAGTCGGCTTCTGTCGGCGTCAACTTCACGAAGTCGCAGCTGACGTTGGTCCCGCCCTTGACCCATGTGCAGGAGGATGCGTCTGTGCCGTACACCGCGTCCACGGTCAGCCCGGATCCCTGGGGAACGGTCGTCGACGGGAGGTCCAGGAAGGCATGGGTGAGGCTCTGGTTGTCGTAGCTCTTGACCAGGTAGTCGACCTTCGTCTGACCCCCCGCCGTGACGGGCGTGAAGGTCAGGAGCCCGGTCGCTGTCGGATCCGGCACGGTCACCGGGGCGGGTGGCGAGCCGACGAATGCCAGCCGTTGGTTGGAGCCTGTCACGACGCCCGCACCCGCGATCGAGATGAGGAGCATCCCAGCGGACGCGGCCGCGATGGCTCGTCGCCAAGTCCGGGCCCGTCGATTGAAGACCGTCGCGCGCATCAGTAGTTTCTCCCCTCGTTCCGACCCCCCGAGGCGGAAACCATTGTGGCTGGACCTGGTACGAAAGTCCTAGTCCGCGGAGCGTGCGTCAGGTCGGTTTTGGTGTCAAGTCAACGGCCTGTCGCTGGTGCGTTGGCGCACCAGTCTGCGATCAGCCGCGCGGGATCGGTCGCATCGGGTAGACGCCGATGACGATCGGTGTCCGCGGGTCGAGCGACAGCTCGTAGCCGATCTCACCGGCCTTGAGCAGCTCGCCCAGCAGGCCGCCTTCACGATACGGCAGGCCGACGTAGACCCATCCCGGATCGAGGCGGACGGGCGTCACGTCGTCGTCACCGCCTTCGATGCCGAAGCGGCGGCGGAGCTCGTGCATCGGCACGTACGGCCGGCTCTTGATGAACCGGCGCAGCTGCGGGGCGGTGCACTGTCCGTTCCGATCGGGACCTTGCGGCGGATGCGCCGTTCGTGCTCGGACGGCGGCGCTCCGTTCGCCGGAGCCGGGCGCGTGTCCGATGTCGGGCGGACCGGCTCGGGCGGTCGCGGCGGCTGGGCGGCCTGAGGCGGCCGAGGCGGCTGCGCCATGCGGGACCGCTGGGGCCATGCTGGTCGCCTGGCCCACCTGTCCCGAAGAGGTCATCGGGCGCGGATCGTCGCTCGTCGGCTGGGCGGTCGCTCGAGGGGCGGCTGATGCCTGGGCTTGACCGGGTCCGGACCCGTTCCCGTTGAGGTGCTGCCGAGGCGCGACCGCGGGCGTGGACGCGGCTGCGGTCGCATCGGACCCGCCGAGCGTCCCTGGGCTCACGCCCGTGCTGCGGCGCGGACCGTCGACGCTGCCGCCGGTGTTGTGATGCGGACGTCCGTGATGGCGGCGGCTCATCGGCCGCGAAGGTCGCTGGTTCGATCCCCGAGCGGCTCAGTCCGGCCGATCTGGGGCTTGGGCGCGGATGTGGTCATGAGATCTCGGTTGACTCAGGCGGGGCGCATCGGGCGCGACCCGTCATTCGATGATACCGCAGGCTGCCGCACGGAAGCCGAGACGCGGGTCCGCCGCGGCTCAGCCGTCGACGACGTACAGGTCGCGTGGCGCCTCGTTGAGGGCGATCGGACCGTCCGGCCCGCACACCACGATGTCCTCGATCCGCGCCCCGTACTCCCCGACCAGGTAGATGCCGGGCTCGACGCGAGAAGGCCATCCCCGGCACGCAGCGGCTCGTCATTGCCGGCGATGATGTACGGCTCCTCGTGCCCCTCGAGGCCGATGCCGTGCCCGGTCCGGTGGAAGAACGCCTCGCCGAAGCCCTCGGCCTCGATCGGACGGCGCGCGGCCGCATCGATGGCCTCGGCCGCGATCCCCGGCCGGACGGCTGCCGTTGCCGGCCTCCTGGGCGCCCTGCAGCACGGCGAACAGGTGCCGGAACCGGTCGTCGGGGCCCTTGGCCGGGTCGCCGCCGGTGACCCACAGCGTGCGCGTGATGTCCGACCCGTAGCCGTCGATCGTGCCGCCGATGTCGAGGACGATCGGCTCGCCGGCGGCGATCACCCGCTCCGACGCCTCGTGGTGGGGCGAGGCGGAGTTCGGCCCGGAACCGACGATCGCGAAATGGGCCTCGTCGTGGCCCTCGGCGATGAGCCGCTCGCGGACCTCGCGGCCACGTCGGCCTCGGTCCGGCCGACCAGCGCGCCCGGCGGCGATCTGGGCGACGACGCGATCGGCGGCGTGCGCCGCCTCCGTCAGCAGCGCGATCTCGTCGTCGTCCTTGACGATCCGCAGCCGGCCCAGGATCGGCGAGGCGAGCTCGAAGCGGGCCCCTGCCAGGCGCTCCTGGAGGCGCAGCAGGTGCCGGGCCGGGAGGTCGTCGGAGACGCCGATCCGGAGCGGACCCGATCCCGCGGCGTCGCGGACCATCGAGGCGACGAGCGCGTGCGGCTCCTCCGTCTCCTCCCAGGTGACGACGGGCAGCAGGCCCGCGGCCGCCGGCGGGCAGGATCGGGCCGGCGTCGCCTCGAGCCGCGGCGCGACCAGGGTCCGGTCGCCGGTCGTCGGGATGACCAGCATCGTCAGGCGCTCCAGCGGCATGGCCGGATAGCCGGTCAGGTAGCGCATGTCCGCGCCGACCCCGACGAGGATGGCGTCGATGCCGGCGTCGCGTGGCCAGGTCCCGCGCCGCTGCGATCCGGTCCCGGTAGCGCTCGGCCGGGATGGTCGGCCTGGTCGAGGTCATGTCGCCGGCTCCCGCATCGCGCTCTCCGATAGCCACTGCTCGATGAGGTCGACGTCCTCGCCGGTCAGGCGCCGGTACGGGGTGAACACCGGCACCGGCCGCCAGCGCCCGCTTGCGCAGCGCGACGTCGTCGTGCTGGCCGACGGCGAGGACGCGCTTGTCGGCCGCTCGCGCGACCGTCGACCGCGTCGATCCCGTCGTAGGCGCGCGCGGTCAGGTCGATCACGACCGCGTCGACGTCGGGCAGGGCGGCCTCGAGCGCGGCCAGCGAGCGGACCGCGACCGGATCGGCGCCAGCGGCACGGACGAGACCGGCCAGCCGCGTCCCCCAGATCAGGTCGTCGGCGAGGATCGGCGATGCGCGGGCGTCAGTCGAGCGTCTCCGCGAGGTGGTGGAAGACGTCGCGGGCGGTGACGACGCCGGTCGGCCGGCCGTCCTCGATGATCGGGATGTGCCGGAAGCCGCCGACCGCCATCTTGTGGATGGCGATCGCGATCGGGTCGTCGTGGCGGAGGACGACCGGGTCGGGCGTCATGAAGTCGCGGACCGTGAAGGCCGTCGAGCGGCTTCCCGGCGACCTTCACCACCGCGTCGCGGTCGGTGAAGATGCCGACGAGCCGGCCGTCGACCGTGACGAGGACGCAGTCGGCCTCGGCTGTCGTGCATCCGCGCGATCGCCTCGTCGACCGGGCGTGTCCGGGCCGACGGTCAGCGGCGGCGGCGCGCCGAGCTCGTCGAGATGCTCGCCGAGGAGCCGGCCGTGGAACGACGAAGCGCGGCTGCGGGATGTCCGGCACCGGCCAGGTCGGCGCCACAGTTGTCGCAGACCTCCGCGCCCGTCAGGTTCTCGAAGCCGCAGACCGGACAGTGCATCGCGTCCGCTCCTCCGCCGTCTATTCGACCGTCCAGGTCTCGCCGCCGTTGAGGACATCGTCGAGGTCGCCGGCACCGCTCTTGCGCGATGGCCGAGGCGATCTGGTCCGTCGATCAGCCGGTCGTGGGTCGGCCGGCGCGACCGCGCGCAGGACGCCGACCGGGACCGGGTACTGCGGGCCAGAACATGCGCGACAGCATGAGCGCGAGGTACGGCTCCTCGGCCGTCTCGTCGTGGACGAGCAGGTCCGCCTCCGTGATGCCGTTCTCGCCGATCGTGACGACCTCCGGATGGAGGCCGACCAGCCGGATCCCCTTGTCGCGGTCCTTGCCGAAGATCATCGGCTTGCCGTGCTCGAGGACGAGCATCCGGTCCTCGCGGACCTCGCGGTCGGTGAAGTCGCGCCACGCCCCGTCGTTGAAGATGTTGCAGTTCTGGAGGACCTCGACGAACGACGAGCCCTTGTGCCGGCCGGCCCGCTCGAGCGTCGTCTGGAGGTGCTCCGTGTGCGTGTCCACGGAGCGGGCGACGAAGGTCGCCTCGGCGGCGAGCGCGATCGTCAGCGGCATGATCGGCGTATCGATCGTCCCGGCCGGCGTCGACTTGGTCTTCTTGCCGAACTCGGAGGTCGGCGAGGCCTGGCCCTTGGTCAGGCCGTAGATCCGGTTGTTGAACATGACCAGGTTGATGTCGACGTTCCGGCGCATCGAGTGGATGACGTGGTTGCCGCCGATCGACAGCGCGTCGCCGTCGCCGGTGATGACCCAGACCATCAGGTCCGGGCGGGCGGCCTTGAGCCCGGTCGCGAGCGTCGGCGCGCGGCCGTGGATCGTGTGGAAGCCGTACGTGTTCATGTAGTACGGCAGGCGGCCGGAGCAGCCGATCCCGGAGATGAAGACGATGTTCTCGCGGGCATAGCCGAAGTCCGGCATGACCTTCTGGGTCTGGGCCAGGATCGAGTAGTCGCCGCAGCCCGGGCACCAGCGGACCTCCTGGTCGGACACGAAGTCCTTGCGGGTCAGCTGGATGACGGCGGCGTTGGCCGGGCTCGAGCGCCGGCTGGCTCGGGATGGCCGTCGCTGCCGTGTGGCCGTTGGTCTCGGTCATGCGGTCTCCCCGGCTGCGAGGACGCGCTCCGGCCTCGTCCACGATCTCGGCGATCCGGAACGGCTTGCCGCGGACCTTGTCGTAGCCGATCGGCGTCGATCAGGTAGCGAGCCCGGATCAGCATCAGGAGCTGGCCGAGGTTGACCTCCGGGATGAGGACCCGGCGGTAGCGCCGCAGGACGTCCTCGGTGTTGGCCGGGAACGGGTTGAGATGGCGCAGGTGCGCGTGCGCGACCGATCGGCCGTCGGCCTGGAGCCGCTCGACGGCGGAGCGGATCGCGCCGTAGGTCGAGCCCCAGCCGAGGATCAGCAGGTCGCCGCCTCCGGCCCGAAGACGTCGAGCGGCGGGATGTCGTCGGCGATGCCGGCGACCTTGGCCTGGCGGAGGAGCTGCATCCGGTGGTGGTTGTCCGGGTCGTAGCTGACGTTGCCGGTGATGTCGGCCTTCTCGAGGCCGCCGATGCGGTGCTCGAGGCCGGGCGTGCCCGGGACGGCCCACGGCCGGGCGAGCGTGTCCGGGTCGCGCTGGTACGGCCGGAAGGTGGCCGGGTCGGTCGCGTTCTGCGACGCCGATCCGCGGCAGGTCGGCGAACGACGGGATGCGCCATGGCTCCGAGCCGGTCGCCAGGAACGCGTCGGACAGGTAGACCACCGGGGTCATGTACTTGAGCGCGAGCCGGCAGGCCTCGATGGCGAGGTCGAAGCATTCGCCGGGCGTCGCCGGCGCGACGATCGGCAGCGGCGAGTCGCGTTGCGCCCGAACATGACCTGGAGCAGGTCCGCCTGCTCGTTCTTGGTCGGCATCCCGGTCGACGGGCCGGCGCGCTGGACGTCGATGACGACGAGCGGCAGCTCGACCATGACGGCCAGCCCCATCGCCTCGCTCTTGAGCGCGATGCCCGGGCCCGACGACGCGGTCAGCGCCAGCGCGCCGCCGTAGCTCGCCCCGATGGCCGCACCGATCGCGGCGATCTCGTCCTCGGCCTGGAACGTCTTGACCCCGAACGTCTTGTAGCCGGACAGCTGGTGGAGGATGTCCGAGGCCGGGGTGATCGGATAGGAGCCGTAGAACAGCTCGCGGTCGGCCAGGCGCGACGCGGTCAGGAACCCGAGCGCCGTCGCCTCGTTGCCGGTGATGTTCCGGTAGACGCCCGGCGCGAGCTTGGCCGGGCGGACCCGGTAGTGGGTGTGGAACGCCTCGGTCGTCTCGCCGAAGGCGTAGCCGGCCTTGAGCGCGCGCTTGTTCGCCTCGGCGACGACCGGCCGGGCCGAGAACTTCTGGTCGATCCAGTGGATCGTCGCCGTCCTGGCTGCGCTCGTACAGCCAGAACATCAGCCCGAGGGCGAAGAAGTTCTTGGTCAGGTCCTTCTGCTTGCTCGTCATGTCGAGACCGTCGAGCGACCGCTCGTTGAGCGTCGAGATCGGGACCTCGAAGACGGTGTACGGCCTTGAGCGAGCCGTCGGTCAGCGGATTGCTCGTGTAGGCCGCCTTGTTGAGGTTCTGCTGGGTGAACGCGTCGCTGTTGACGATGAGCGCGCCGCCGGCCGGCAGGTCGCCGATGTTCGTCTTGAGCGCGGCCGGGTTCATCGCCACGAGGACGTCGGGCTGGTCGCCGGGGGTGTGGATGTCCGAGGACGAGAAGCTGATCTGGAAGCCGGAGACGCCCGGCAGCGAGCCGGCCGGCGCCCGGATCTCGGCCGGGAAGTCGGGGAGCGTGCTGATGTCGTTGCCGAAGACCGCGGCGGTCCGGGTGAACTGGGTCCCGGTCAGCTGCATCCCGTCGCCGGAATCGCCGGCGAACCGGATGGTGACCCGTTCGAGCTCGCGGATGTCCGGGCTCGAGGTCCTTGGTGGCGGTCACGCGCCCTCCGGCTGCTTCATCCGCTGGTTCGGCCGCGGCGGGAGGTTGAGCAGCTCCTCGGGGAACGACTCGGCGAGGTACCGGATGATGTCCGCCTGGCGAACGACGCCGACGAGGATCCCGTCCTCGTCGACGACCGGGACGTTCCGGTAGCGCCCGGTCTGCATCAGGACGATCGCGTCGCGGATCGTCTGGTCGAGATCGAGGGTGTGCGGATCGGTGGTCATCAGGGTCTCGACCGGCTGATCGAGGTCCATGGTCCCGCCGACGAGCCGGCCGAAGATGTCGCGCTCGGTCAGGACGCCGATGAGACGGCCGCTCGCCGTCGCAGACGAAGACCGAATCGCCGGTCCCGCTTCGCTGGATGGCTCGGACGCAGTCCGCGAGCGACGTCCCCGGCCGGACCGTCACGGGCTGGCGGCGACTGAGGGCCCGCAGTCGCTCTTCGGTGACGGATGGGATGCGCCGCGCGACGGCGGCTTCGGTGAGGTCAGTCACGTGCTCAAGTGTAGTGCGTCGCCCGGATGAGAGCCCGCGGGTCAGCCGACCCTGCGATGATGCCCCGGCCAGTCGACCGCGGACCGGAGGGCATCGAACGTTGATCGCATGATTCGCCGGGCCGGATCGGCGCGGCCAGGCTGATGGATCGGCGACGCGCCCTGGGGATCGGCCTCGTGATCGTCGCCGGCGCGAGCTTCGCGTCCGGCTCGATCTTCGCCACGCTCAGCTACGCGAGGGGCTCGACTGGCTGACGCTGCTCTGGTGGCGGTTCCTGATCGGGGCCGCGCCTCGCCTGGCTGTGGGTCGCGGCGTCCGCCCTCGCGTCGCGCGTCGGTGCGAGCGCTGTCGCGTCGTCAGCTCGCGGTCACGCTCGGGCTCGGCGCCGTCTACACCGCGAACGCCGGCGACCTACTACGCGGGGATCGAGACGATCCCCGCGTCCCTGGCCGGCGTGCTCGTCTACATCTACCCGGTCATCGTGGCCATCCTGTCGCTCCGCTTCGCGACCCGGCTGCCCGGCCGGCGACCATGGTTCGCGCTGCTGCTGGCGGTGATCGGGATCGTGCTGGCGCTCGGGGGCGTGGCCGTCGATGCCGACCTGCCGGTCAGCGGCGTGCTCCTCATCCTCGCCTCGGCCTCGATCTACGCGGTCTGGATCGTGCTCTCGGCCCGGCTGTCGGGCGAACGCCGTGACCGCCTGGGCAGCGACGCCCCGGCCGACGCCCCTGCCGCGCGCGACGCCGCCGGCACGACCGCGGTGATGATGACCGGGACGGCGGCGGTCTTCGCGCTGATGGCCGTCGTCACGGGCCGGCCGCTCACCCCGGGAAGCATCCCGACGGCCGCCTGGCCGTATCTCGTGGGGATCGGGTTCATCGCCTCGTTCCTGGCGATCCAGGCGCTGTACGCCGGCGCGCGCCGGATCGGGGCGGCGCAGGCCGCGCTGGTCAGCACGGTCGAGCCGCTGTTCATCGTCATCCTGTCGTTCGTGATCCTCGACCAGCACCTCGCGCCGATCCAGCTGGTCGGTGCGGGGCTGATCCTGATCGGCGTGGTGATCGCCCAGACCTCACCGCGACCGAGTGGCGCGCCCGAGCCGGCGACGCCCCTGGAGGCCGAGGTCGAGGGCTGAGCCGCGAGGCCGCGGCGGCCGCGCGACGATCAGGCGCGGGCGGCGGCCAGCATCGCGCGCGCGCCCGACGCCACGAACGCGCTGTCCGCGCCGAGACCGATGAACCGGAACCCGAGCTCGCGGTGGCGTGCGATGACGGCCGGCGTCGTAGAGCAGGATCCCGGCCGCCTTGCCGGCGGCCTCGGCGGCGGCGGTGACCCGATCGAGCGCGTCGAGATAGGTCGGGTCGTCGAACCGGCCGGGCACGCCGAGGCTGTGCGACAGGTCGGTCGGGCCGACGAACAGGACGTCGACGCCGTCGATCGCGGCGATCTCCGCCACGTGCTCGACCGCGCTCGGCGACTCGACCTGGATGATGCCGAGGATCCGGCGGTTGATCGCGGGGACGTCCGCCGTGGCCGAGCCCGCCGAGCCCGGCACCACGGGTCGACAGCGCCAGGCCGCGGATGCCGTCCGGCGGATAGCGCATGAACGAGATCGCCTCGCGCGCCTGCTCGGGGAGATCGACCCGCGGGACCATGATCCCGTGCGCCCCGAGATCGAGCGCCCGGCCGATCCGCAGCCGCTCGCCCGACTGCGGCCGGACCAACGCGGCGGTCGTCGTCGTCCCGGTCGCGTGGAGCTGGCCGAGCAGGTCGGACTCGGTACCGGCGCCGTGCTCGAGGTCGATGATCAGCCAGTCGAACCCGGCCCTGGCGATCAGCTCGGTCGCCACCGCCGACCCGAGCCCGACGAACGAGCCGTACAGGGTCTCGCCGGCACGCAGCCGATCGTGGAGGTCGACGAAGCCGGGGACGGGCGCGGGGGCGTGTGAGTCGGTCATGCCGTCATCATGCCGGGTCGCCGGTCGGCGGCGTGCGACGTTCCGGCAACGCGCCGGCGACGACCTACGGGCCGTTGACCAGCCCGGTCGTGTCGACGACCTCGAGGTCGCGCCCGGTGACGACGTCGAGCTCGTGCATGACGTCGTCGTCGAAGCGCGGGGTCGCTGGTGCCGGTGATGTACCAGGGCGATCCGTTGTCGGCCAGGATCATGCCGTAGCGCTTGAGCGCATCCGCGATGACCCGAGCCTGCGGCGAGAACCGGCTGGTGTCGAACGATGCCTTGAGGCGGACGCGCAGGCCCATCGGCGGCAGCGACAACGATGTCTGCGAGCTGGCGTAGTGGGTGGCCGGGTAGATGTAGGCCTTGCGCGTCACGTTCGTCGTGAACCGCAGGGCGTGGGCGATCAGGCCGGCCGCCACCTCGTCGTAGCGGACGAGGCCCGGCAGGATCGGCAGGCCGGCCGCGTCGGCGCTCGTGTAGCCGGCCGGGCGGAGCGCGTTCGAGCGCAGGTCCCAGGTCGCTCCGCTGCCCGCGTGCCAGACGCCGCTGACCTGGCGCGCATCGAACAGCTCGTAGAGCCGACAGGCGTCCTTGTCGACCATCAGGATGTGACCGTCCGAGCCGGCCTCGATGAGCGGGTTCGTCGGGATCGGATAGCCGACATGGTCGGAGTCTTCGTCGTAGTCGAAGACGACGGTGGAGCGCGGCGTCGACGCCGTCACGACCTGGTACGGGATGCCATAGCCGGCATACGACCCGAAGTCCATGTGCAGACCGCGGTCGAGCCCGATCGTCGTGATGAGAGTCGTGGAGTCGGGCGCCACCGAACGCCCGTCGATCGGCATGTTCCAGACGTTGTCGATCGGGAAGATCGGGCAGCCCGGCGCGCCGGGGATGGTCGGGGCGCCTCCCGTCCCGCCGCTGCCACCGGTCGGGGTGGGTGTCGGCGTCGGAGTGGGTCGGCGTGGGCGTCGGGCGTCGCAGTCGGCGAGGGCGAGGGCGTGGGGGTCGGCGGCGGCTTCGGATGGCTCGACGCCTTGCGCGGGTCCGTCCCGGCCTTGACCTCGGCGCCGTCCGACCAGCCGTCGTGATCGGTATCGGCCACCTTCGGGTTCGTCCCGATCCGCTGCTCGGTCAGGTTCGACAGGCCGTCGTGGTCCGGGCTCTCGCTGCCGTCCCGGATGCCGTCGTGGTCGGTGTCGGCGTGGGTCGGCGAGGTCCCGGCGAGGAACTCGAACGCGTTCCGCAGGCCGTCATGGTCGGCGTCCTCGCGACCGTCGGGGATCCCGTCGCGGTCGGTGTCGGCGCGTCGCGGGTTCGTGCCGGACAGGTATTCCTGCCGGTTCGTCAGCCCGTCGTGGTCGGGGTCCTCGCGCCCATCGGGGATGCCGTCGCGGTCGGTGTCGGCGCGGGTCGGACTGGTCAGCGACCGGGTCTGCTCCCAGGTGTTCGGCAGGCCGTCGTGGTCCGTGTCGGTGACGGCCGCGCTGGCGACCGGCGTCAGGAGCCCGGCGACGAGCAGGACGGCCGGAGCAGCCAGCAGGACACGGCGAAAGCGAGAGCGATCCATGTCGGGATCGTGCGGCCCCGAGGCGGCGACGGGAATGCCTCGGTCGTCCCGAGCACACGGACTCCGTGGTCCGGTTCCGGTACGCAACAGGAGGCCGGTGAACCTTTGTCTGGGGTGCGACCATCTGTTGTGGGTGAAGCGCCCGATCGGGCGTCGCTGGAGAACCGCACATGCGGACGAGGCTGGTCGAGCGGGCACGCGACGGCGACGAGGTCGCCTTCGGCGAGCTCGTCGACCTCGACGGCGACCTGTGCTACGCGATCGCCTATCGGATCCTTCGGGATCCGGAACGAGCGCAGGACGCCGTCCAGCAGGCATTCCTCCTCGCCTGGCGTGAGCTCCCGCGATTGCGCGACCCGGAGCGCTTCGGTCCATGGCTCCATCGGCTCCTCGTCAATGCCTGTTACGAGGAGCTGCGCCGTCATCGGCGCTGGAGCACCCATATCCGGGTCCTGCCGGCCGACGGGCCGGGCGGCCCCGATCCGACTGGTCTCGGTCGACGACCGGGACGCCCTCGACCGCGCGTCGAGCGCGCCTTCCGACGCCTGTCGCCGGAACATCGGGCGGTCTTCGTCCTGCACCACCACGCCGGGCATCCGCTGGCCGAGATCGCCGACATCGTCGGCGCCCCGGTCGGGACCGTGAAGTCCCGGCTGCACTACGCGACCCGATCCGCTGCGCGCGGTCGATCGTCGCTGACAGCCAGGTCAATTCCCAGGAGGCACGACTGGCATGACCGTCGCGCGATCCCGACGCGATCCTCGCCGCGCTGGCTGGAGGACGGCCCGAACAGCGCTCCCGAGCCGACGCTGCGAGCGATCGTCCTGGCCGCATTCGAACCATCGATCAACGCGGCATCCTGACGTGGCTGCCGCGGAGGATCTCACCATGACCACTGTTCCCAGGCTCGCCTTCGCGGCGGCGGCCGTCGTCGTCGTCGTCCTCGGCGGCGCGTTCCATCTTGCGACCGCCCGACGTCGGGAGTCGGCGGCGGCGGTCTCCACGCCGTCGGCGACGGCCGCCCGTCACCGGCTGCCACACCGACGGCCAGACGTCATCTCCGACACCCAGCGCGACGCCGATCAGCACGGCTGGCTGGACTGCCATTCACCTCGCGCCACTACGGGTACACGATCGCGTACCCGCCGACTTGGGCCGCGACGCAGGCCACCCGAGATTGGGTCGTCGCCACGGATCGCGCTGCCGCTCCATCGCGCCGGGCGGCGCTTCGGATGTCTTCCGCGGCTACTCTCCGGATGGACCCGACACCGGCGTACGGCTTCGCGGTCGATGTCCCGACTGGAACGTCCGAGGACCTGGCTCACGTCCTATTACGCCGGCTCCAGGCTTCTGCCCGACGAGCCCACCATTCGTGCCGATGACCGTCGACGGCCACGCGGGTCGGCTCGACCCGTGCTTCGACGCACAAGCGTTCGTCGTCGATCGGTCACCGCGGTCTATGTCTTCATCATCTGTCGAGACCGAGACGCAGCCGCTCCTCCAGGGCCTTCCTGCTCGACGGTCAAGCTCCACGGCGAGCGCACCGATCCGGCTCGCCGGTCGCGAGCGCGAGTCCGAGCTGACCTGGCCCGTCCTCGACCGACGGTCAGTCCGGGAACGCCTCCGGTCCGCGCTCCGCTGAGCTCGCGGGCCTCGCCGTGGGCGTCCTCGGCCGGCAGCCACGAATACGGGTAGCGCGCGTCCTCCAGCTCCGGCCGCCTGCTTCGTGATCCGGAGCGGATGGAAGGTGTCGACCATGACCGCCAGCTCCTCGGTCGCCTCCTTGCCGATCGACGCCTCGGCGGTCCCCGGGTGCGGCCCGTGCGGGATCCCCGCCGGGTGGAGCGTGAACGACGAGATCCCGACCCCGCGGCGGCTCATGAAGTTGCCCGCCACGTAGTAGATGACCTCGTCGCTGTTGATGTTCGAGTGGTTGTACGGCGCCGGGATCGCCAGCGGGTGGTAGTCGAACTTGCGCGGCACGAACGAGCACACGACGAAGTTCCGTGCCGCGAACGTCTGGTGGACCGGCGGCGGCTGGTGGACGCGACCGGTGATCGGCTGGAAGTCGCCGATGTTGAACGCGAACGGCCAGAGATAGCCGTCCCAGCCGACGACGTCGAACGGATGGTGCCGGTAGTGGTAGGCGGTCAGCCGGCCGCGCATCTTGACGTGGACCCGGAAGTCGCCCTCGTCGGTCCGCGGCGGGACGGCGTCCGGGCACCCGGATGTCGCGCTGCGAGTACGGCGAGTGCTCGAGCAGCTGGCCGTAGTCGTTGCGGTAGCGCTTGGGCGCCTCGATCTCCGACGGGCACTCGAGATAGAGCATCCGCTGGGCGGAGCCGGCGTCCGGGGCGAGTCGCCAGGTGGTCCCGATCGGGAGGACGAGATAGTCGCCGGGGCCGTACCGGATCGGCCCGAACACGGTGTCGAGAAGGCCTGCGCCCTCGTGGACGTAGAGCAGCTCGTCCGCCTCGCCGTTGCGGTAGAAGACGGTCTCGTCCATCGCCTCGGCCGGTCGGACGACGCCCATCACGATGTCGCTGTTGAAGAAGAGCGGGATCCGGCCGGTCACCGCGTCGCCGCGCGGCTCGACACCCGCGGCGTCGATCAGCCGGTGGTGGTGGTAGCCGTCGTCGGCTTCCTCCAGGTGGATCTCCGAGACGGGCTCGATCTTGTGCGTCCGGGTCGGTGGCGTGACGTGGTAGAGCAGCGAGCTCCGCCCGGTGAACCCCTCGACGCCGAACAGCTCCTCCGCGTAGAGGCTGCCGTCGGGAGCGCGGTGCTGGGTGTGGCGGGTCGGCGGGATGCTGCCGCGGGCCGCGTAGAACATCGGTCGGCCACCTCGTGCGAGGCTTCCAGATTCTAGAGCCCCCGGCGTAGAGTCGCGCCATGCCTGGGCCGGCCACCGACAGCGAGCTTCGCGACGTGCTGCTCGGCGAGCACAAGGGCCTGGCGAGGTTCCGAAGGACTCTCAAGCACTTTCCCTCTGAACCGCGCTGCAAGCTCTGTGCCGCCCCGTTCTCGGGCGCCGGCGGAGCCGTTCTCAAGCACATCGGGTTCGGTCGCCATCCGGGCAATCCCGCCCTCTGCACCAACTGCATCCGCCAGTTCAGCAAGAGCGGGGCGACGGGCGCCGAGATCCCGGTGACGCTCCTGTTCGTCGACATCCGCGGCTCGACGGCTCTCGGCGAGCGGCTCTCGCCGACCGAGTTCCACGACTACCTCGAGGAGTTCTACCGGATCGGGTCGCGGGCGATCCTCGACCACGACGGCCTGGTCGACAAGCTGGTGGGCGACGAGATCATCGGCCTCTTCTTCGGCGGCGTCAGCGGCCCGCACCACGCGGCGGCGGGTCTCGGACGCCGCGATCGATCTTGTCTCCCGCGCCGGCCGGAACGACGCGACGACGCAAGGGCCGATCCTCGTGGGCGCGGCGCTCCATACCGGGGATGCGCTACGTCGGCCCGACGGGCCCGACCAACGCGGTCGAAGACTTCACCGCCCTTGGCGACGTGGTGAACACCACGGCAAGACTGGCGTCGGCTGCGGCGGCCGGAGAGCTGTTCATCAGCGCGGCGGCCGCCGAGGCAGCCGGGGATCTGCCGCCCGATGCCGAGCGCCGGACGCTCGACGTGCGGGGGCGGGAGGCGACGGTCGACGTCATCGTGCTCCGGCCGACGGCCTGAGGATCCTCCGCGCGGTCGATGACGGTGTCCGTCACCGAAGCGATCAGTCGGTCCCGACGGCCTCGCTCCGACGTTCGAGCAGAACGACGTCGCGCCACCGGCCTGCTGCGTCCTGGCCGATCCGTTCCTGGACGCCCACCCGCCGGAAGCCGAGCCGCTCATGAAGGGCGAGGCTGGGTGCGTTGTCCGCCAGCACCCCCGCGAAGAGTGTCCAGTAGCCGGCAGATTCAGCGGCCGGGATGAGCGCCTCCAGGAGCGCCCGCCCGATCCCCCGGCCGCGGGCCGCCTCCGCGACATAGACGCTCTCCCATGCGACGCCGCTGTAGACCTTGCGTGATGAGTAGCCGCTGAGCGCCGTCCAGCCGAGCGTAGCGCCCGTGGCGTCGCACGCGACCAGGCGGCATTCGGCTGGGTGCGACCTGTCGAAATGAGCCCAGTCGGGAGTCTCGCGCTCGAGAGTCGCGTTGCCGGTAGCGATCCCTTCGCCGTAGATGCGCCGAACGTCGGGCCAGTTCTCGGCCGTCATCGAGCGGATGGACACTATCGGCATGGCGCGACGGATGGTATCGCGTCGGCCCGCGCAGAACGACCCAGTCCGGGGACGGACCGGGTCGCTCTGCTTCGACGTGGCTGATCAGCGCCTGGCGGACGTCGGGTCGAATGTGACGGATCTGAGCAACACCTCCCACGCCGCTTGGCCCAGATGTTGCTCGGCGCTGAACGTGCTGTTCCCCCAGCCGAATTCGTAGACTCGCCCACCGACGAGCGTGAACGCGATCGCCGCGTTGCACAGCTGCTGCAACCGACCAGTGGCCGGTCCGATCTGGAGTTCCGGCCACGTCGCCGGATCGCCACCTTCGCAGCCGGCTGGGACTCCCCCGACGGTCTGCCGGGCCTCAGCGCCCATCCATGCGTCGAACGTGGTGCCGGCGGGCAGCACCTGCGACGTTGCCTGGATGCCCGTGTCCGTGCCGGTCACTGCGATCTCGTCGCCTACGCCGGGCAAGCTGTCGTCCGTCCCTGTCCAGACCCTTGTTCCGGCGGTTGTCGTCCAGGCAGAACTGACCGGAATCGAATACCCGTACATCGGTGACCGGAACGTCCCGGTCAGGGGCGGTAGTCCTGCAGATCGACCGCGCCTGCGGCGTCGAAGGACACTGAAGCGAGAAGGGCGTCGAACAATCCTCGATCGACATGGCCGTCGAGGGTGAATTCGTAGCCGCGTCGGTCGACGACCACCGCAGCGTCGAAGATGACGCCACCGACCGTGACCGTTGGGACCGCGGCAGCGCCGCCGTCCTGCGCGAGAGAGCCTGTCTCACCGCCGATCGTGATCGTGGTGCCACACGGCTCGGCCGCCGCGTAGTGACAGTACGTCGCGAGCCATGCGTCGGGAGACTGCGCGGCCGTCAAGGGCTGGGAGGCGACCGAGAGCCGAGCGTCGTTCGACCCGATCGCGTCGAGTGCAGGGTCGCCCGGCGACGTCCACGTGCCGGTCGTCCAGGACTTCGTGGCCGGTGTCGCGGTCCAGCCCGCCGGATAGTGCACGGTATAGCCATGTCGCGGCGATGCGAACGTCCCGGTCAGCGCCGGAACCCCGGCGACCGTGGCCAAAGCCGTCGGCGAGGCGGTTGCCGCGACCGCCGGGTTGGGGCTGGGACCTGCGACCGCGGATTGCCCCGGTCTTGTGACGAGGAGCAGGCCGCCGACGGCGAGGACGCCGACAACGGCGGCCGCGCCAAGGCGGCTGGGAGTTGTCATCGAAGGAAACCTCCAGGGCGCACGAACCGCACGCCGTTGTCGAGTCAGGTGGATCTCGTCGACGACGGTGTCGAGCACCCGTTCCGGAAGCTCAGCCGGGCCGTCGGCCAGCCAGGCCTCGGCGATCCGGTCGAATTCGCTTTCGATGGTCATGCCAGACGCTCCGTCGATGTCGCGGTCCGGGCATCGGCATCGAGGGCGGCCCGGAGGGCTGTTGTGGCGTAGTGCAGCCGGGATTTGACGGTTCCCAGAGGGATGCCGAGCTCGTCGGCGATCTCGGGTAGCGTCAGCCCGACGTAGTGATGCAGGACGAAGATCGCGCGCTGCTCCGGTGAGACGCGCCTGAAAGCACGCTCGAGCAGATCTCGATCGATGATCGTTGTCGTGTCGTCGCGCCCGGCCGGCCCGTCGGTCGGCAGGACACGAACATTGGCGGCCCAGATGCGCCGCCTCCTCGCCTCCGCATAGCACGCGTGAACGAGGATCCGCCGCAGCCAGGCATCGAACCGGTCGTCGTCGCGCAACGCCGGCAGCTCCCGCCAGGCCGTCACGAGGGCCTGCTGGACAGCGTCCTCGGCTCGATCGGCGTCACGCAGGATCCTGAACGCGATCGCCATCAGCCGATCTCCGACCGCACGTGCGAGGTCGGCGAACGCTTCCTCATCGCCCCGCCGGGCCAGGTCAACGAGCGCTTGCTGCACTCGCCGGTCCTTTCTGTCTGCGCCCGACTTGGACGCCTACCCCCGATGAGTCGATCGACGCGGCAATGGTTCGATCTTCTGCCTGCTTCAGGTCACGCTGTTCGGCCAACGATCGGATTACGCAGCGCCCCGAGCCGCTCGATGCGCAGGGTGACCGTGTCGCCGGGCTCGAGGTACCGCCCGAGCGTCTCGTCGCGGACCTCGAGCAGGCAGCCCGACCCGACCGTCCCGCTGCCGATCAGGTCGCCCGGCCGCAGCCGAGCGTCCGCGGACGCGCGGGCGAGCATCTCCCCGAACGAGAACTGGGCGTCGGACCAGCGGCCGCGGCTCGTCTCGACGCCGTTGACCTCCGCGGTCATCGCCAGGTCGTAGCCCGTCCCCTGGCGCGCATCCGCCAGCTCATCGGGCGTGACCAGCCACGGTCCGAACGAGCTCGCGAAGTCCTTGCCCTTCGCCGGCCCGAGCCGGACGGCGGTCTCCTCGCGCTGGAGGTCGCGGGCGGACCAGTCGTTGAAGATCGTGAAGCCGCCGATGGCCTCCTCGGCGCGCTCCGGGGCCAGGTCGGCGGCCGGCGTGTCGATCAGGGCCGCAACCTCGAGCTCGTAGTCCAGCTCGAGCGAGGCCGCCGGTGACCAGACCGGCTCGTCCGGGCCCGCGGATCTCCGAGACGTTGCTGAAGTAGAAGACCGGCAGCCGGTACCAGGCCTCGGGGATCTCGCCGCCGCGGCGCTCCCACATCGTGCGGACGTGACCCTCGAAGGCGTAGAAGTCGCGGACCGAGGGCGGCCGCAGGATGGGCGGCCCGAAGCGCGACCTCCGACGCGTCGCAGGACGGCGTCGTCGTCATCGCCGCGCTGCGCGAAACCCTCGACGAGATCGCGCAGCGCCTCGACCCGCAGCGCGCGACCGAGATGGTCGTCGAGCGTCGTCACCGGCTGGCGGAAGAGCACGGCGTTGTGCGCCAGCGCCGGCCTCGCGCTGCACGGCGCGTCGCCGGGCGACCTCGAGATCGAGCCAGCGATCGGCGCTGGTCGCCGCCGGACTGGCGCCGAGCCGCCACCCTGCGCCAGCCGGCGCGTGTCGCTCGCGAAGGTGGGCGATCTGCATGGCCGAGTCTAGGCAGCCGCGACGCCGGGCTCAGTGGGCGGCGTTTTCCTCGATGCGGCGGACCTTGTGGGCGAGTCCCTCGAGGACGCGCATCCGGAATTTCGGGTGGTCGTCCATCAGCGAGTGGAACTCCCGGTGCGCGACGACCAACGCGCGCAGCGGTCCGTCGGCCGTCACGGTTGCCGTTCGCGGGCCCTCGGAGATCAACGACATCTCGCCGAACACCGCGCCAGGCCCGAACTCGGTGATCGGGAGGCCGTCGCGGACCGCGATCGCCTTGCCGGACACCACGATGAACATCTCGGTTCCGGGCTCGCCCTGCCGCATGATCACGTGCCCGTCCGGCACGTCGATCTCGTCGACGAGCTTCGCGATGCGCGCGAGGTCGCCTGGACCGCACGCGGTGAAGAGCGAGATCGAGCGCAGCATCTCGAGCTTCGGATCCGAACTTCCCATCAGAGGTTTCCGCGCCTGGCCTGCTCGCGCTCGATCGCCTCGAAGAGTGCCTTGAAGTTGCCGACCCCGAAGCCGCGCGAGCCGTGCCGCTCGATGATCTCGAAGAAGAACGTCGGGCGGTCCTGGACCGGGCGGGTGAAGATCTGGAGGAGGAAGCCCTCCTCGTCGCGGTCGGCCTCGATGCCGAGCTCCTCGAGCGTGTCGATCGGGACGCCGACGTCGCCGACGCGGTCGGCCAGCGTCGCGTAGTACTCGTGCGGGAGGCCCAGGAACTCGATGCCGTTGTCGCGCAGCCGGCGGACGGTCGTCACGATGTCGTCGGTCCGCAGCGCGATGTGCTGGCAGCCGGGCGAGCGATACCAGTCGAGGTACTCCTGGATCTGGCTCTTCTTCTTGCCCGCGGCCGGCTCGTTGATCGGGAACTTGACCCGGCCGTTGCCGTTGGTCATGACCTTGGACATCAGCGCCGAATACTCGGTGTGGATGACCTTGTCGTCGTAGTGGATCAGCTGGGCGAAGCCGAGCACGTCGCGGTAGAACGCCACGAACTCGTCCATCTGGCCGAGCCCGACGTTCCCGACGCAATGATCGACCTCGAGCAGCGACAGCCCGCCGGCGGCGGGCGCGAACGACTTCATCTTGCGATAGCCCGGGCGCGAAGACGCCGGTGTAGTCGCGCCGATCGACGAACGAATGGAGGACCTCGCCGTAGGTGTGGATCGAGGAGCGCCGGAGGACGCCGTCCTCGCCACCGTCGAGCTCGGTCGGGGCGAGGGCGGAGACCGCGCCGCGCGTCGTCGTCTCGCGCCAGGCGGACTCGACGTCGTCGACCGCGAAGGCGATGTCGTGGACGCCGTCGCCGTGCTCGCGGACGTGCGCGGCGATCTCGCCATCGGGCGTCAACGGCGCGGTGAAGACGAACCGGATGTCGTTCTGGACCATCACGTAGCTCGGCCCGGTCGCGAACCTTCGTCTCGAGGCCGCTGAAGGCGACCGGCGTGAAGCCCCACAGCGCGCGGTAGTAGGCCGCGGCCTGGCGGGCGTTGCCGACCCAGAACTCGATGTGGTCGATGCCCTTGAGCGGGAGGAAGTCGGCAGCCTTGTCGTAGGCGTCCGTATCGATCCGGGCGCCGGCCTGGTTGGCGGCACCGCGCGAGACGATCTGTGTCATGAGACAGGTCTCCGCTGCAGTCGGCGGGCGGTCGGTCGCGGCGGCGGCCGGCCGGTGGTCTTGACCGCCAATGCTACGCCCGGCGTGCCACACTGGCGCGCATGGATGACGCTCTGCTCGAACGGATTGCATGCCGCGACGGAGCGGTCTGGTCGCCACTCGACCCGCGGTCGAGGCCGGCGCGCCCTGGCCGCTGGCGACCACGATCGACACGTCGGACGAGGCCCGCTGGGGACCGCCCGAGGTGCTCGCCCACGTCGCCGAGATGGCGTCCTACTGGCTCGGTGAGATCGAGCGCGTCCTGGCCGGCGCGCCTGAGCCGGTGCCGTTCGGGCGCGTCGCGACCGACCCGATCCGGATCGCGATCCTCGAGCGCGACAGGTCGCTGCCGCCACGCGAGCTCTACGACCGGACGATGAGCTGCGCTCGGACGGATGGAGCAGCGCCTGGCGGAGCTGACGCCGGACCAGCTTGCTCGACGCGGCCTCCATCCACGACTCGGCGAGATGACCGTCGCCCAGATGGCCGAACGCTTCGTCGTCTCCCACCTGGCCGAGCACGACGTCCAGCTCGAGACACTCCTCGGCGGTCCGTCCACGGCGTCCTGACCGCGCGGCATGTTCGTCCTGTACGCGATCCCGATCGGGATCCTTGCGGGCTATCTCCTCGGCGGCCGGCTCGATCGGCTGGGCGGGCTGCGGCTTCGCTGGGTCCCGATCATCCTGCTCGGGTCTCGCGGTCCAGGCCGCTCATCTTCACCGACGCCGGCGGGCGGCTGGTCGGTGATGCCGGCCCGGCCCTGTACATCGCCTCGACGGCGGCCGTCCTCGTCGCGGTCCTGCGCAACATCCGGGTCCCGGGCGTGGCCGTCATCGCGATCGGCGCGGGCTGCAACCTCGCCGCCATCGTCGCGAATGGCGGCTTCATGCCGGCCGATCCGGCGGCGATGGCCTCGATCGGGGGCCTCCCGCCGGGTTACATCAACAGCGACATCGTCGAGCACGCGGCTCTTCTGCCGCTGACCGACCAGTTCGCGCTCCCCTCGTGGCTGCCGTTCGCCAACGTGTTCAGCGTCGGGGACGTGCTGATCGGGGTCGGCGTCGCGGCGACGATCGCGTCTCGCGATGCGGGCGAGACCGGGGTCGGTCGCGGCCGTCCGGGTCGACTGACACGCGGCTGGAAGGCCGACCTCGTGGCTGACCCGTCGCATCGTCGCCCGGTCAGACCTACTCTGACGGTGCGATGGAAGGCGATCGAGCAGAGCCAGCGACACCGGCCCGTGTAGTGGCGGTGACCGCGGACGACGACCGGTATGTCAGCAGCCGGTACGCGGCGATCGACCTCGCTGCACGCGAGCACGCCGAGCTCATCCTGTACGACTGGGAATCGCCGATGCTGCTCGGCGACCCGTTGCCGAGCGTCTGGTCAGCGGACGGCACCGACACGGCCGTGCCCGATCGTCTCGATGAACAGGCGCTCGAGGCGGCAGGCCGCGCCTCGATCGCCCGTCAGGTCGCCGAGGCGAAGGCGGCCGGCGTGCGCGCGACGGCGTGGCTCCCGTCCGAACGCGGCGGGGAGGCATTGGTCCGCTACGCGCGCGACCATGACGCGATCGCGATCGTCGTCCCCGCCGAGCTGTCGACTGAGATGGGCGGCCTGGTCGACGACCGATCGGCGACAGGCCTGGCAGATCCATCGGGATCGGGACGGATCCGGATCGTCGTCGCCTAGCGTTCGATGAGGTCGGCGCGATCCCCGGCGAGCAGAAGCTGCGGGAACTGCGTCAGCCGAAAACCGCCGCCGGGACCATCGGGCTCGAGGACCCACACGACGTCGTAGCGATCGTCGGGCCAGACGGCCGGGACGGTCGAAGGATCCGCGACGATGCGGCCCGCGATGAGCGGGATCCGCTTGTGCTCCCATGACACCAGCACATCCCCGTCACAGGCCAGGATCGCGTGGGCGAGCTCGTCGAGCTGGTCCTGGAGGTACGGTTCGGAGATCGTCAGACCGAGCCGGCGGCGATCGGCTCGAGCGTCTCGAGCGGTCGCCGACTCTGGCTATGGGGCCCGACCTCCGAAGCGAACAGGTGGGCCGGTGTCGGAAATGGTGGGACGGCCCCGTCCGGCCGCGCGACGAACAGACCGATCAAGGCGCCCGCCCGCTGCCAGCCGCGCGGCGTCAACGACGACCGATCCGGCGTGCCGTCGCTCGAGATCCCCTGGGGCAGGGAATCCCCGATCTGCTTCTCGGCGTGGCGGATCAGGCTGATCGAGGTCGGCACCTCTACTCTGCCGACTCCTCGAGGACGTTCGCCTTGAGGAAGGCGAGCGAACGCTCGAACGCGTCGCGGCGGTTCTCGCGCTTCTCCCAGCCGTGGGCCTCCTCGTCGTACCACTGGACCTCGTAGCGCTTGCCCTCGATCTCGAGGGCCTCGACCATCCGCTCTGTCATGAGCGGGACGACGCGCTTGTCCTTGCTGCCGTGGAGGATGAGCAAGGGGGCCTCGATCAGCTCCGCGCGATAGACCGGCGAGCCGCGCCGGTAGACGTCGAGCTGGGCGGGGTCATCGGGCGAGCCCATCATCTTGTGGAGGTCGAGCCGGCCGAGTCGGTCGCCGTGCCGGTAGCTCTCGGCGATCTCGGAATCGCCGTACAGGTCGACGCCGGCCTGCCACAGTGCGGGCTCGTCGACCAGGGCGCAGAGCACCATGTAGCCGCCGTACGAGCTGCCGTGGATCGCCAGCCGCCCGTCGGACCATGGCTGCGCGGCCGCCCAGCGTGCGGCGTCGACCAGGTCGTGGACGTCGGCGTTGCCCCATTCGTTCTGGTTGGCGACGCGGAATGCCCGGCCGTAGCCGGTCGACCCGCGGAAATCGACATCGAAGACGGCGAATCCTTCGGCGACGAGGAGCTGCTTGAACGGTGCGAAGACGCGGAACGACTGACCGGTCGGGCCGCCGTGCGGGATGACGACGGTCGGGACCTTGCGGCCGCCGCGCTTGCCGGTCGCGGCGAGCGGGCGCCAGAGCGTGCCCTCGACGCGGAGGCCGTCGCGGGCCGTGACGACGATCCGTTCCGCGGTCGGGACCCGGGCCGGGCTGAGCGCGGCACGGAGGACGGCCGGCATGGAATCGGTGACCTGCCGCGGCTTGGCGTCGTCGGGGGCGACGCCCGGGACGGGGAGGAGCCAGAGGTCCTGCGGCGCGGTCTCGCGCTCGCCGATGGCCACGACCCACGCGCCGTCGGCCAGCCAGCCGACCGATCGCCAGACGCCGTCCCACGGGTTGATCCGGTTGCCGGGCGCAGCTGCGGAGACGGTCCGTGGCGTCTTGGGTGGCCGGCCGCGGCCGCGCTTGGGGGCGGCGCCCGCGGCGAGCTCGCCGACGAGCAGGTCCTGGAGCCCGTCGTGGATCTCGATGTGCACGAAACGGCTGCCGTCGGGCGACGGCAGTGGCGCGGCGCCGGGGCCGCCGTTCGGCTCGCCGTGCTCGCGATCGCCCGCGGTCAGGACGATCCGGTCGTGGCCGTCGGCGGTGAGGCGGACGACCTGGAACCAGCCGTCGGCATCGGACACGAACAGGAGCGATCCGTCGGGAAGCCAGTGGGCACCGACATCGACGCTCCGCTCGCCGGCCACGACCCGGGTCTGCACCCGTCGCGACCTCGACGAGGGCGATCTGCGAGGTCTCACCGACGTCCGGTCCACGGAGGGCCATGACGGCGATCCGGGTGCCGTCGGGCGCCCACGCGAAGGCGTCGACGTCGACGCCGGCTTCGGTCAGGACGGTCGGGCGGGGCGGCTTGGGCTCGATGGCGGGGCGGCCGCGGCGCGGGACCGGGGCATCGATCAGCCAGATCTGGGTCCAGCCGCGTCGGCGTGACAGGAAGGCCAGCCGGTGGCCGTCGGGCGACCAGCGCGGTGAGCGGCCGCCGCCGGGCTTGCCGACCACGAGGGTCAGTCGTGACCCGTCCGCCTCGACGACCCAGATCTCGTCGTCGCGGACGAACGCGAGCCGGCGGCCATCGGGCGACCACTGCGGGTCCGACACGGGCTTCTCCGAGGCGGTCAGCTGGGCCGGGTAGCCGCCGCGGAGCGACAGCGTGAACAGCTGGCGGGTGCCGGCGGCCTCGGCCGTGTAGGCGACGACTCGGTCGCGCGGGTGGAGGCGGTGCTCGCGCGGGACGTCGACCCCGACGATGGCCTCGACGGTCAGGTTCGGTGATGGGGTGGTCGGGGCGGTCGGCATCAGGTCGCGTCCGCGTGGCGGCGGAGCTCGGCCGCCCAGGGCTCGATGACCGCGAGATGGTCGAGGTAATGGCCGTGGAGGGCCGTGTAGACCCACTCCCACGGCTCATCCTCGCGGATCGTCGCCGGGGTCAGGTCGTGGGCGAGGGCGAGGAGACGGGTGCGCGCCGCGGTCAGGCGGGCGACGATCTCATCGCGCGGGAGGGACGCCCACGGCTCGCGGCGGCTCTCGTTCCAGGTGTCGAAGTTGCCGTCGTCGTAGTCACTGTCCGAGGGCCACTCCCCGGTGTCGATGGCACGGGCGGTGTAGGCCACCGCCAGCTCCTGCCAGTCCGCGATGTGGCCGACGTGCTCCGCCAGCGACCACGGCGGGCCGCCGGCATCCGAGGGAGCCTCGCCCGGGAGGTGCCACTCCCCGTCGTCGAGCCCCTCCCAGGTCTCGGCCAGGCGCTCCCAGAGGGCGGCCTCGTCGGCCCATATGTCACGGTCCGGGGCGCGCAGCGCGCGCGAGCGGATCGCGTCGAGCGGCGCGCCACGCAGGTCCAGTCCCGGCTCGTCCGTCGTCGCGCCTGAACCCGCGGTCGGAGAGGTCATCGACCTCCGGTCCGTTCGTCGATCGCGGGGCCGACCGATGCCTCGAGCTGGTCGCCGAGCTCCACGGTCCGGCGGTACGCGGCCCAGACGGCTTCCGACAGGACCGTTCGGAGACGGCCCGACTCGAGCTCGTGGAGCGCCGCCGCCGAGGTGCCGCCCGGCGAGGTGACCATGTTGCGCAGCTCGGCCGGGTGCATCCCCGATTGCTTCGCGAAGAGCGTCGAACCCTCGAGCGTCTCGATCACGAGATCGTGCGCGATGTGCCGCGGAAAGCCGAGATGGACGGCCGCGTCGATGAGCGCCTCCATCACGAGGAAGACGTAGGTCGGCCCCGTGCCGGAGACCGCGGTGGCCATCGCGACCATCTTCTCGTCGTCGACCTCGAGCTGGTGGCCGAGCGCGCCGAGGAGGGCTGCGGCCTGGGCACGCTGCGTCTCCGTCGTCCTGGGCGTCGCGTACCAGACCGTCATCCCCTTGCCGAGGCGGGCCGGGGTGTTCGGCATGCTCCGGACGACCTGGTCGTGCCCCAGGGTCCCGATCAGCGCGGCCGTCGTGGCGCCGGCCAGGACGCTCAGCACCAGCTGGCCCTGGCGCAGGTGCGGGCCGATCTCGCGCCCGACCTTGGCCAGCATCTGTGGCTTGATCCCGAACAGGATCACGTCCGCGCCCTCGACGGCTTCCGTGTTCGAGGAGACCGTGCGGATCCCGTATTCACGGGCGAGGTGTTCGCGTCGTTCCTGGCGCGGGTGGCTGGCCACGACCTGGCCGGGCTCGACGAGGTTGCCGCGGAGGATGCCGGCGATCATCGCCTCCGCCATGACGCCGGAGCCGACCGTCGCGATCGTGGACTTCGCCAGGGGGGACATCGCGCGGAGTATAGCCGCGGGAGGTCGTGCTCTAACCCTGCCCCGCCGTTGCCACGCCGGTGAGGAAGAACCGCCCGGTCGTGGTGACCGCGGCGTCGACGAAACCGCCGGCCCGGAGCGCGCTCTCGAGCTCGTCGGGCGTGTAGTAGACCTTGACGATCGTGAACTCGCGGCCGTCGGCAAGGCGGCGCAGCGAGGCGTCATCGGTGGGGGTCGGGTGGTCCGCGGCGCTCGACTGCGGATCGGGCAGGGAGTCGATGAAGGCGAAGGTCCCGCCCGGCTTGAGCCAGCGACGGACGATCGCCAGGAAGTCGCCGATGCGCGCGCGCGGGACATGGCTCAGCCAGAACCCGGTGAAGACCGCGTCGACCGCGCGATCGGGTTCGGCCCAGGCATCGCGGACGTGCAGGTGCGCCCGCAACCGATGCGCGACGAGCCGTTCGCGCGCGCGATCGAGCGGCGCAGGCGCTGCGTCGTACAGCGAGAGCTCGCCCTTCGAGGCGAGGAGCGGCGACCACCAGCCGGTCCCGGCCGCCAGTTCGACGATCTCGCCCTGGATGGGGAGCGCGTCGAGCCAGCGACCGGCGACGTCGAGCTCGGCGTTCCAGGCCGCGTCGTGGACGGGACCCCGTTCGTATCTGCCACGGCGGAGATACCAGTCGTCGTATTCGGGCGCGCGCGCCTCGTAGTAGGCGAGCATCTCGGCGTCGAGATCGGCGACCGCGGCGGGGAGCGCGGCGGCGGGCGCCATCGGCGCGACCAGGGTCGAGCCGGGCGACGGGGCTGCGTCGGATGCGGCCGGGGCCACCGCGGCCGACCCACCCGCGGCTCCCCGCTCGGTCAGCGCCTGGCGCAATCGGAACCGCAGGAACCCGTTCTCGCCGGCCTTGCCCACGCACTCCGAGCAGAGCTGCGCCCAGCCCTCGAGGTCATCGGGTCCGCGGCAGACATGGCTCGCCCCGCACCACAGGCACTCGAACGTCGCCCGAAACGGCACCGTCCGACCTATGGCCCGACCGGCGTCCACGACCCCATCGGCGCGATGTCGACGAACGCCTCCGGGTCGAAGATCTCCGCCAGCATTTCGATGCCGTCGAAGACGCGCGGGCCGGGCCGGCTGAAGTACGCGGACCCGTCGAGCGCGAAGACCTGCCCGCGACGGACGGCGGTCAGATCGTCATAGCCGGGCGGACGGCGGACGGACGCCCATTCGTCGAGCGTTTCGCGGAGGTGGAAGCCGCATGGCATCAGCAGCAGCATCTCAGGGTCCACCTCGGCGACGGCGTCCCACGTCGTCTGCACCGATCGATCGCCGTCGGCGCCGAGCAGCTCCCAGCCGCCCGCCCGCCGGATCTGCTCGGGGACCCAGTGGCCCGACGCGAAGGGCGGGTCGAGCCATTCGAGCCCGACCACCCGGGGCGACCGACCGCCGCCATCGCGCCGCGCCTGGACTTTTTCCTCGATCGCACCCAGCCGTTCGCGGAGCGACTCGACGAGGTCGACCGCGGCGTCCTCGCTCTCGGTCATCGCGCCGACCGTCGAGATCGTGTTGAGGATCCCCTCGATGGAGGTCGGCTCCAGCGAGACGACCGTGATGTCCGCGTCGATCGCCCGCGCCACCTCGTTGACCTCGCGGTAGCTGACGGCGCAGACCTTGCACAGCTCCTGGGTCAGGATCAGGTCGGGTGCCGCGGCGGCCAGCGCGGCATCGTCGAGGGCGTAGAGCGACGATCCGCCGTGGACCGACGCCGTCACGAGCCGGTGGATGTCGCGCGACGAGGCGGTCGACAGGTCGTGGACGCTCCGGGTCATGACCGGCTTGCCGATCACCTCGGGCGGGTAGTCGCACTCGTGGGTGACGCCGACGAGGTCGTCGCCGAGGCCGATCGCGCAGACGATCTCCGTGGCGGACGGCAGGAGAGAGACGATGCGCATCAGGACGACCTTGGTAGCGGCACCCTCAGCGGGCGACGGGCGATGGCGCCCGGAGGCCTGGGGCAGACCCCCGCGAGGCCATCAGCCCTGCGGCTTGAGCCCGTCGACAGCGGCCCGGGCGGCCGCCTTGTCGGTGAACCAGGTCGCGTCGATCGCGGTGTAGTTCGCCCATTCCGGAGGAAGCGACTCCTCGGGGAAGATGGCGTTGACCGGGCACTCCGGCTCGCAGGCGCCGCAGTCGATGCACTCGTTGGGATCGATGAACAGCTTGCGGTCCGTGCCCTCGTCGAAATGGATGCAATCGACCGGACAGACGGACACGCACGACACGTCGAGCACATCGATGCACGGCTCGGCGATCACATAGGCCATCCAGGATCCTCCTCGGGGCTGACGAGCAGCGCGCATCGTGGCGCGACGCGGAGCCAGAGCGTACCACCCGTCGCCCTCACGAGGCAGAGGGCTCGCCGACCCAGCGGATCGGGATCTGCATGCCACGGGCCAGGTGGCCGGGGATGTGGCATTCGACGGTCCAGGGGCCGCCGGCCGGCGTCCCGCTCGGGATCGTCCAGACGAGGTCCACCCGCTCGCCCGAATGGACGACGATCCGGATCCCCGCGACGTCCGGCGGCACGCTGACGAGAGGCGTCGGTCCCGGCGGCGCGCCGGCCGTCGCGGCTTCGGCGACCTCCCAGGCGTCCTGCACGGCCGCGTCGCCGATGACGGCCTCATGGACCTCGAGACCGCCGTTGATGACGTGGAGCAGGACGGTCTCGCCCGGCGCCAGGTCGAGCGTGTCGGGCTGGAACGAGTAGTCCCGGGCGATCAGGTTGACCTCGCGCGGGGCAGCGGACGTCCCCGGCGAGATCGGCGGGGTGGCGGGCGGCGCGCCCGCGTCGCAGCTTGCGAGGATGAGTGCGATGGCGCCGAGAGCGAGCACGAGCGCCGATGCGCGACGGGCACCACGGGCGCGCCGGGCGCGCGAGGCGTGGCGGCTTTGGGGGTCCCGTTCGATCACGGCGCGAAGTCTATGACGCGCCGCCCGGAACGCTCCGCGGTCGCGCTTGACATGGCCTCCGACGGCGCGCCACAGTCGGCGAACCCGAACCCGGACTGCTGCCCTCGGCGGTGGTCGGGCCCCAGTTTCGAGGTCCCGCTTGGCGATCCCGACCGAGATCCCGGACGCAGCGACCGCGACGCCGCCGGCGTCGGTCGCCGTGCGTCTCGAGGGCGTCCGGAAGCGCTTCGGCGACGACGACGCGGGCCGACGGGTCGCCAAGTTCGTGGACACCGACGGGACCTTCCCGGTCGTCGCCGTCGATGGGATCGACCTCGACGTCTACGACGGCGAGTTCTTCTCGATGCTCGGCCCGTCGGGCTCGGGCAAGACGACGACGCTCCGGATGATCGCCGGCTTCGAGCTGCCGTCCGAGGGTCGGATCCTGCTCCACGGCGTGGACGTCACCTCGGTCCCGCCGTTCGACCGCGACGTCAACACGGTCTTCCAGGACTACGCGCTCTTCCCGCACATGACGGTCGGCGACAACGTCGGCCTACGGGCTGGTCGTCCGGAAGGTCCCCAAGGCGGAACGTCTCGCCCGCGTCGCCGACGCGCTGCGGATGGTCCGCCTCGAGGGCTACGAGGGACGCAAGCCGAGCCAGCTGTCGGGCGGCCAGCGCCAGCGGGTCGCGCTCGCACGCGCGCTCGTCAACCGGCCGCGCGTCCTGCTCCTCGACGAGCCGCTCGGTGCGCTCGACCTCAAGCTCCGCGAGGAGATGCAGATCGAGCTCAAGGCGATCCAGCAGCAGGTCGGGATCACGTTCATCTACGTGACCCACGACCAGGAGGAGGCGCTCACGATGAGCGACCGCCTGGCCGTCTTCAACAAGGGCCGCATCGAGCAGATCGGTGCGCCGGCCGAGGTCTACGAACGGCCGGCGACCCGCTTCGTGGCCGGCTTCGTGGGGACCTCGAACCTGCTGACCGGGGCTGTCGCCGAGACCATCCTCGGTCGCACCGGGATCTTCACGGTCCGACCCGAGAAGATCCGGCTGGCCGATCCCGAGACGGCCACCGGCGCGGACGAACACTCGGCTCTCGGGCGCATCCATGACGTGGTCTACCTCGGTCCGGATACGCGATACGTGGTCGCACTCGACGCCGGGTCGTCGCTCGTGGTCACACGACAGAACCTCTCGACGTCGTCGACCGAGGCGCTCGCATCCCAGGGCACGGCCGTCCGCCTCATCTGGAAACGACAGCACGTCCTGCCCATCGCCGATAGCGCCTGATCGAGTCAACGAGGGAACGGAGGAGGAGGGAACCAGATGCAGACACGGAGGATCCTGGCGCTCGTCGCGAGCGTCGCGTTCATCGCCGCGGCGTGTACCGGTAGCGGCGGCGGCTCGGCCGCGCCGAGCCCGGTGGTTCAGCCCAGCCTGCCGGCCGAGCTCGGCAGCACGCAGGGCCAGACGATCAACGTCCTGGCCTGGCCCGGCTATGTCGAGAATGGCTCGACGGACAAGACCGTCGACTGGGTGACCGACTTCCAGACCAAGACGGGCTGCACGGTCAAGGCCCAGATCTTCGGCACGTCGGATGAGGCGTACACCCTGTACTCGACCAACCCGGACCAGTACGACATCGTCTCCGCATCGGGCGACGCGAGTCTCCGCCTCGTGCGCGGCGGGTTCGTCCAGCCGGTCAACCTGGACCTGTTCAAGAACTACCCGGACATCTTCCCCGCGCTCAAGAACAAGCCGTACAACACCGTCAACGGAGTGGCCTACGGCGTCCCGCACGGCCGCGGCTCGAACCTGCTGATGTGGCGGACGCGACCAGGTCACGCCGGCGCCGACCACCTGGGCACAGATGTTCGATCCCAAGACGGCTACAAGGTCAGCATCTACGACGCGCCGATCTACATCGCCGACGCCGCGGTCGTGCTGATGAAGACCAAGCCCGATCTCAAGATCACCAACCCGTACGCGCTCGACGACACCCAGTTCCCGGCGGCCGTCGACCTCCTCAAGCAGCAGAAGCCGTCCGTCACCCAGCGCTGGACCGACTACACGAAGCAGATCACCGATTTCGAGTCGGGCAACTCGAACGTCGGGACCACCTGGCAGATCATCACCAACCTGCTCCAGGCCGAGAAGCCACCGGTCAAGGTCGACGTCATCAAGCCGCCGGAAGGCGCCACCGGCTGGTCCGACACCTGGATGATCAATTCAAAGACCAAGAACCTGGCCTGCGCCTACGCCTATATCGACTATCTCGTCTCGCCCGAGATCAACGCGAAGATCGCGGAATGGTTCGGCGAGGCGCCCGCCAACTCGAAGTCCTGCGCGCTCACCGCCGATCCGAACCACTGCAAGATCTTCCACGCCGACGACGAGCCGTTCTGGCAGGACATCTGGTACTGGCAGACACCGACTGCCGATTGCGTCGACGGTCGAACCGACGTGAAATGCAAGGGCTTCGACGATTGGATCAAGGCCTGGACAGAGATCAAGGGCTGAGCCACACGTCCGAGGGATCGCGCACGATGCCCGGGGGCCGCCACTCGGCTCCCGGGTCGCTGCGTCGCCCGATGACAGCACGCGCCACACCCGTCGGCGGACCGCCGGCGGGATCGCTCCGACGTCGGTTCGCCGCCTGGCTGCATCGCCATCCGCGGGCTCGGCTTGGGCTCGTCCTCGCGCTGCCGATCGCCTGGCTGGGGATCGCCTACCTCGGCTCGCTGTTCGTGCTCTTCCTCAACGCGTTCTGGCAGACGGATCCCTTCACGTCGCTGGTGGTCCACGACTTCACCCTCGACAACTTCATCGAGCTGTTCACGACCGAGGTCTATCGCTCGGTCACGATCCGGACGGTGGGGATGGCCGCCATCGTCACCGCGACCTGCATCCTGCTGGCGTACCCGATCGCGTTCTACATGGCCAAGGTCTCGTCCGTGCGCGTCCGCGGGATCCTGGCGGTCGCCGTCCTGATGCCGCTGTGGGCGAGCTACCTCATCAAGGCCTACTCGTGGCGGCTGATCCTCTCCGAGAACGGCGTTCTCGATTGGGCGCTGGCGCCATTCGGCCTCAAGGGCCCCGGGTTCGGCGACGTGGCGGTCTGGCTGACGTTCACCTACCTATGGCTGCCGTTCATGATCCTGCCCATCTACGCGGGGCTCGAGCGGATCCCCGATTCGCTGCTCGAGGCGTCGGCGGACCTCGGCGGTCACGGCTGGATGACGTTCCGGCGGGTGATCCTGCCGATGTCGATCCCGGCCGTCGTCGCCGGATCGATCTTCACGTTCGCGCTGACCCTCGGCGACTACATCGTGCCCGGCCTCGTCTCGACGACCCAGTTCATCGGCAACGTCATCTTCGTCAACGTGGCGCAGGACCTGCCGCTGGCGGCGGCCTATTCGATGGTCCCGCTGGCGATCATGCTGGTCTACCTGCTCGTGGCCCGGCGGCTCGGCGCCTTCGAGGCCTTCTGATGCTGATCGGAACTGCGGCGCGCACGCCCTGCGGATCGCGACCGGGCTGATCCTCGCGTTCATCTACATCCCGTTGGCCCTCGTGGTCATCTACGCGTTCAACGAGAGCGGCACCGCGGAGTGGCCGCCGACCGGGTTCACCCTCGCATTGGGTCGGCGAGGCGCTCGGCAACACGCGGGCTCCAGCAGGCATTCCTGACCTCGATCGTGTGCGCGCTGTTCGCCACGGCCGTGGCGATGGTCTTGGGCGCGCTCGCCTCGCTGGCCGTGGCTCGCTACTCCTTCTTCGGGCGCGAGGCGATCTCGTTCGTGGTGATCCTGGCCATCGCCCTGCCGGGGATCGTCACGGGCATGGCCCTGTCGACCACATTCGCGTCGCTCGACGTCCCGCTCGGGTACCTGACCATCGTCATCGGGCACGCGACGTTCTGCATCGTGCTCGTCTACAACAACGCGATCGCGCGGCTGCGGCGCACCTCACGCTCGTTCGAGGAGGCATCCGCCGATCTCGGCGCAGACGTCTTCCAGACCTTCCGGCGCGTGACGTTCCCGGCCCTCCGGTCCGCCCTCATCGCCGGCGGCCTGCTCGCATTCGCCCTGTCGTTCGACGAGATCATCGTGACGATCTTCATGGCGGGTGGCGTCAAGACGCTGCCGATCTGGATCTTCCAGAGCTTCCGACTGGCGAACCAGGTCCCGCTCGTCAACGTCGCGGGACTGGTCGCGATCCTCCTCTCGGTGATCCCGGTCTACTTCGCGACGCGCCTGAGCGGCGGGGTGACGAGCGCCCGGGGGTGAGCGTGCTCACCACTTGAGCCCGTCACCGGGCAGGATCGACACCGCGACGAGCGCGACCTGGGCAGCGACGACGACGATCCGGTTCACGAGCTGACGCACGGGGCACCTCCGCCGGCCGCAGCCGGTCCCGATCGGCGGCCGACCCCTCCAGGGAGTGCCCGGTCCGAACCCGCCGACGACAGTGTCGCGTGACGCCCTTATCTACCGCTTATCCGGCCGATCCCGGCGGGGTCGTGGCGCCAGCCTCATCGACGTGGTCGGCGGCCAGGAACGCGTGTGGGTCGTCCTGGAAGTCGAGCAGGCAGCCCTTGGCGCAGAACCAGTACGTCGTCCCGTCGTGCTCGGCGGACAGGGTGCTGGTGGTCGTGTCGACCTCCATCCCGCAGACCGGGTCGATCTCGATGGCCATCGTCGTTCTCCTTGGGATGGGTACTCCCATGGAGTATACGTTTCCCGTACCATCGCGCCGATGGATGCCACCGATCTCGAACCGTTCCGCGCCGGCCTGCTCGCCGAACGCAGCCGTCTGATGGCCGAGATCGGCGAGGCGATCGTGGCGCCCGGGCAGATGACCTACGGCTCGCAGGCTGCGGCGGCCAGCCAGGTCTTCGCCCAGCAGCGCGACCTCGCCCTCCGCGACCGGTCCGACCAGCAGCTGGTGCTGGTCGACGAAGCGCTGGCCCGTCTCGAGGCAGGGACGTTCGGGACGTGCGTTCGCTGTGGCCGGCCGGTCGGCGCCGACCGGCTCGAGGCGCTGCCGTGGGCGGCCCGCTGCATCGACTGCCAGCGCCTCGGCGCGCGGGACCGCTGATGACGACCGAAGGGGAGCGGCCCTCGCCGGGGTCCGTGCCTGAGCCCGGGGCCGACCTCGTCACTCTCGACGATATCCGCGCTGCAGCCGAGCGACTCCGCGGGGTCACCGTCCGGACCCCGCTCGTGGCATTCGGGCCGCCGTCGGAGCGGCGCTTCCTCAAGGCCGAGTCGCTCCAGCCGATCGGCGCATTCAAGCTCCGTGGCGCGTACGCCACGATCGCCTCGCTATCGAGCGAGGAGCTCGCTCGCGGGGTCATCACCTACTCGTCCGGCAATCACGCCCAGGGGGTCGCCCGGGCGGCCCGCTTGCTCGGCGTCCCGGCGGTGGTCGTGATGCCGTCCGACGCGCCGGCGGTCAAGCGCCAGCGGGTCGAGGCGGACGGGGCGCAGGTCGTCGTCGTGGGCACCGCCAGCGATGAGCGGCAGCAGGTCGCGCTCGAGATCGCGGCCCGGCGAGGGTTCATCGTCATCCCGCCATTCGACGACGACCGGATCATCGCCGGGCAAGGGACCGTCGGACTCGAGGTGATCGAGGAGATGCCGGACCTCGCGGCGATCCTCGTCCCGATCGGCGGCGGCGGGCTGGCGAGCGGCGTGGCCGTCGCGGTCCGAGAGCTCCGGCCGGGAGCACGGGTGATCGGCGTGGAACCGGAGCTGGCGGCCGATGCTCGCGATTCGCTGGAGCGCGACGAGATCGTGTCGTGGCCCGCCGACCTCGTCTCGCGCACCATCGCCGACGGGACGCGGACTCAGGCGCTCGGCGTCCGGACGTTCGCGCATCTGCGCGAGCTTCTCGATTCGGTCGTCACGGTCAGCGAGGGCGAGATCGCCGCGGCCATCCGGCTGGCCGCCGAGCGGAGTCGCCTGGTCGTCGAGCCGTCGGGCGCGCTCGGCATCGCGGCGATGGCGTTCCACGCGGGCGAGCTCGCTCTCGATGTGCTCGATGGTCCGGTCGTCGCCGTCGTCAGCGGCGGCAACGTCGACCCAGACGACTACCTGCGCTACCTCGAGGCACCGATCCCGCCGCTGGGTTGAGGGTGCCCGAGGCCAAAACCACTATCCGCCGGACTCGGCCCTCTCCTCGGCGATGCGCTCGGCCAGCAGGCGCTCGCGGATCCTGATCTGGGCCATCTCCACGTCGGCGCGGCGATCCGATCGCGCCTCGTCCCGGGCCTCGGCTCGCATCCAGCCTGCGACGACGGCCATGATCGCGGTCAGGAAGACGAAATCGCCGAGGAGCCACATGATCCCGGCGGCCAGGCGCTGGTCGTCGAGCGCGGGCAATCCCCACGGCAGGACGAGCGTGGCGTAGTGCGGATAGAGCACGCCGGTCGCGTTGAGGATGACGACGGCCAGGAACGTGTTCTGGGTCATCTGGGTGAGCAGATAGACCACGCGTGCCGGGTAGCCCATGCGCCAAGGCGCCGGGTCGAGGGCGACGGCCGGCCACCAGAACAGGAGCGCCCCGGTCAGGAACAGCAGGTGCTCGAGGTCGTGGACGACCGGATCCTCGAGCGACGCGTTGAACAATGGCGAGAAGTGGACCCCCCACATCATCGCGGCGAACATCACCCAGGCCGTGACGGGGAACGACATGAACCGGACGACGCGCGAATGGAGGACGGGCAGCAGCCACCGATGACGGGTCTCGGATGAGCTGAGCCGCAACAGCAGCGTGATCGGTGCCGAGAGGGCCAGCAGCGGGGCGGCCACCAGCATCAGCAGCACGTGCTGGACCATGTGGATCGAGAAGAGCGTCGTGTCGTAGCGCGCGATCCCGGACAGCAGCGCGAAGGCGAGGGCCAGGATCCCGCCGTAGAACGCCACGGATCGTCGCCGCGGGACCGGGTTGGCCGGATGGACCGCGTTGACGCGCCGGACCGCCCACCACCACCAGCCGACGATGACGAGGATCCCGAGCGTGGGCAGCGGCTCGAACGTCCAGCCGAGGAGCAACGACGCCGCGGTCGGCGCCTCCGTGGGGACCGGGCCGTGCGCGGCGACCGGACCCGCCAGGGCCGCGAGCCCGGCGAGTGTCGCGACCATCGCCGCAGACCGGCGGATCAGGCGCATCCGAGTCATCGGCGGCATCGTCGCACGAACGGGCCGAGCGGTCGCCGCGACACGCGCCCGAGCGTGAGCGGACGCGCGAGCAGCGCGCGCTCCGGGTAGAATGGCCGCGGTTCGACCCGGGCGGTCGACCGCGCCTGCTGTCCGCATCGGTCGTCGCGCCCCCCAAGGCGCTGGCCATCCTCGAGGACATTGATGTCGAGCTCCCCCAGGTCGAACGCCACCCGGACCGCGATCTTCGCGCTCAGCGTGGGCGCGGCGATCATCGTGGTGAGCCTGCTCCTGCTGGCGTTCGGGGTCGATGTCCTCAAGATCGGTGACACGTTCGTCACCGGGCTCTTCCCGCCGATCGCGGTCACCAGCCAGGGCGCCCAGATCCGCGAGCTGTACACGGTCATCTTCCTGATCGCGGTGGCGATCTTCATCGTCGTCGAGGGACTGATCATCTGGTCGGTCATCCGCTATCGACGCAAGCCCGGCGAGGACACGCTCCCCCCGCAGACGCACGGCAACAACGTCGCCGAGTTCGTGTGGACCGTCGTCCCGACGCTGATCGTCATCTTCATGTTCATCGTCTCGTGGCAGACGCTCAACGCGGTCGACACGAACGCGTCCGACGCCAACACCACGAAGATCCGCGCCGTCGCCGGCCAGTTCCAGTGGCAGTTCGACTACCTGGACCAGAGCGACAAGGTCCTCTACACCGAGTACATCCCGCTGGTCAGCGCGGGTGGCGGGATGATGGTCCCGGCAGGCCGGACCGTTCAGCTCTCGCTGGTCAGCAAGGACGTCATCCACGCCTTCTACGTCCCGCAGTTCCTGTTCAAGCGGGATGTCGTGCCGGGTCGGACGAATCAGTTCGACTTCACGGTCGATGCGGCCGATGCCGGGCAGACCTTCCGCGGCCAGTGTGCCGAGCTCTGCGGCATCGGCCACAGCATCATGCTGTTCGAGGTCAAGGCCCTCACCCCGCAGGACTTCGACACGTGGCTCGCCGGCAAGGCCGCTGCGAATCCTCCGGCCGCGTCGCCGGGCGCCAGTGGCGCGCCCGCACCGAGCGGCAGCGGGCCTGCACCGAGCGGCGCACCGGCCCCGAGCGGTAGCGCACCGGCACCGAGCGCCGGCGCTGGGGCGACCGTCTCGCTCGAGGCGAGCGGCGTCCAGTACGTCGAGAAGACGCTGACCGCGCCGGCCGCCACGCCGTTCCAGATCGCGTTCGACAACCAGGACCCGGGCGTCCCGCACAACGTGACCATCCACAAGGACTCGCCGACGGGCGAGCAGGTCTTCGCCGGCGACATCTTCCCGGGTGTGGCCAAGAAGACGTACGACGTGCCGGCATTGGCCGCCGGGACGTACTCCTACGTGTGCGCCGTTCATCCGACGACGATGATCGGCACCCTGACGGTCCAGTAAGGAGCGCTCGATGGCGACGACCACGCTGACGCCCGCCGCCTCACGCTCCCGGAGCGCCCTGTACGAGTGGCTGACCACGACCGATCACAAGAAGATCGGGATCATGTACGTGATCAACTCGTTCGTCTTCTTCTTCATCGGCGGCCTGCTGGCGCTCGGTGTCCGGTCGGAGCTCGCCCAGCCGGGTCTCCAGTTCCTGACCGACACCCAGTACAACGAGTTCTTCACGATGCACGCCACGTTCATGATCTTCCTGTTCGTGATCCCGATGCTGGCGGGCTTCGGCAACTACATCGTGCCGCTCCAGATCGGCGCCCCGGACATGGCGTTCCCGCGGATCAACGCGCTGTCGCTGTGGATGCTGCCGCTCGCCGGGATCCTGCTCCTGCTCGGCTTCGTGACCGGCGGGACGGCGGCCGCCGGCTGGACGAGCTACGCGCCGCTGTCGGAGGACCGGCCGCTGGCCGCGACCGGCTTCGGGCAGGACCTGTGGATCGTCGCCCTGGTCCTGATCGGGACGAGCTCGATCCTGGGCGCGATCAACTTCCTGGTCACGATGTTCAAGATGCGGGCGCCGGGGATGACCCTCTTCCGGATGCCGATCATGGTCTGGACCGTTCTGGTCACGTCGGTCCTGGTGCTGATGGCGACACCGGTCATCACCAGTGCGCTGATCATGCTGTTCATCGATCGCAACTACGGCGGCTCGTTCTTCGACCCGTCGCGCGGCGGTGACGCGATCCTCTACCAGAACATCTTCTGGTTCTATTCGCACCCGGCGGTCTACGTGATGATCCTGCCCGCGATGGGCATGGTCAGCGAGATCCTGCCGGTCTTCTCGCGGAAGCCGCTGTTCGGCTACAAGGCGTTCATCTTCGCCACCGCGGCGATCGGCGCCCTCGGCTTCTCGGTCTGGGCGCACCACATGTTCACGACCGGCGCGGTCTACCTGCCGTTCTTCAGCATCATGACCTTCCTGATCGCGGTCCCGACCGGGGTCAAGATGTTCAACTGGGTGTTCACGCTGTGGCGCGGCCAGCTGATGCTCAAGACGCCGTTGCTGTTCGCACTCGGCTTCCTGACGATGTTCCTGATCGGCGGCATCAACGGCGCGTTCAGCGCCTCGGTGCCGGTCGACTTCGCGCTGCACGACACGTACTGGGTCGTCGCGCACCTGCACTACGTGCTGTTCGGCGGGTCGGTCTTCGGGATCATGGGCGGCTTCTACTACTGGTTCCCGAAGATGACCGGCAAGATGATGAACGAGACCGTGGGCAAGGCCCAGTTCGTGGTCATGTTCATCGGCTTCAACCTGACCTTCTTCCCGATGCACGAGCTCGGCCTGGCCGGGATGCCCCGGCGGATCGCCGACTACTCCTCGACAGCGGGCTGGAACGACCTGAACCTCCTCGCCACGATCGGCGGGTTCACGATCGCCGCGAGCATGCTGCTGTTCCTGTGGAACATCTTCCTGTCGCTCCGCAGCGGCGAGCCGGCCGGCGACGACCCGTGGGAGGGCAACACGCTCGAGTGGGCGACCAGCTCGCCGCCGCCCGCCTACAACTTCGACCACCTGCCCGAGATCCGGTCCGAACGACCGGTCTTCGACCTCCGGCACGGCCGGACGGCCGAGCACTGAGCGGGTCACGACGATGGCGATGACCACCGACAGCCACCCGCTCCCCGTCGAGAGCAACCCGCTCGCGTCGATGCCGCACGACACCCACGGCGGCATCAGCAACCCGGTGCTCGGGATGCTCCTGTTCATCACCTCCGAGGTGATGTTCTTCGGCGGGCTGTTCGCGGCCTACTTCAGCATCCGGGCCAATGCCGCGCAATGGCCCCCGATCAACACCGAGACCGGCCAGCCGTTCGCGCTCGCGATCCTGCCCTTCGTCGGCCCGGCCACGATCCTGCTGATCATCAGCTCGGCGACCTGCCAGTACGCCGTCTGGGGTATCCGGGCCAACAACCGGACCCAGTTCCTCCGGGCGATGACCGTCACCGTCGTGCTGGGCATCATCTTCCTGATCTTCCAGGGCATCGACTACACGGTGCTCGGCTCGGAGGGCCTGACGCTCTCGTCCGGGACCTACGGAACGACCTACTACACCCTGACCGGCTTCCACGGCGCCCACGTGTTCGGTGGCGTGGTCATGCTCTCGGTCGTGCTCTACCGCGGGATGGCCGGACAGTTCAGCTCGAAGCATTACGATGCCGTCGAGGCCGCCTCGCTCTATTGGCACTTCGTCGACGTCGTCTGGATCCTGCTGTTCTCGCTGCTCTATCTGCTGCCCGGCAAGACGCCGACGACCTAGGAGTCGATCGCCATGCATCCACTCCGGCACCCGCGCAACGCCGCTCTCGTCGGCATCATCTTCATCGTCATCGCGTTCTTCTTCTGGATCGTCCCGACGGCCGCCGGCCTGACGGACCCGTACAACCTGGTCGCCGCCGGCACCACCTTGCTGCTGTTCCTGGGGGTCGCCATGGCGATCATGGCGTACGTCCTCGTCGCCGGGTCGTCGGACGAGTGAATCCCGTCGTCCCGGCCCGCACGACCTGAACCGAGCGACCGATGCTCGATCAGATCTGGACCAACCTCCTCAACTTCATCGCGCAATTCGTCACGCCCGACTGGGGCAGGCTCATCTTCCTGATGCCGCTGGCGATCGTCCTGGCGGTGCTCGTCACCCTGCTCTGGATCTTCCGCGCCCTGGCCCGCGCCAAGCCGGCCCGTCGTGGGATGCAACGGATCCCGCCCAAGACCCCGCCCGGGATCCACATGCCGGGGCCGTCGTTCGCGCCGATCTTCGCGGCGGTCGGCGTCTTCCTGGTCCTGCTCGGCCTCGTGTTCGGCGGGATCAGCATCGTCCTGGGGGTGATCGCCCTCGTCCTGACGCTGCTCTACTGGCTCGCCGAGGGGATGCGCAACTACGACCACGACATCGGACCGACGACGACGGTCGCGGTGGTCGATGTGCACGACGGTCCACCGCCCGGCGTCCATATGCCCGGGCCGTCGTGGCGCCCGTTCCTCGTCGCGTTCGGGCTGTTCGCGGTGATGCTCGGCCTCGTGTTCGGGGAATGGATCCTCGCCGCCGGCATCATCGCCCTCATCTCGACACTCGTCGGCTGGCTGGTCGATGCCGTCAAGGAATATCGCAAGACGGTCGAGGCCGATACGACCGGCCATCTCGAGAACATCCCCGAGCCCAAGTCGCCGCGGCGGCTGTTGACCGTGCTCTCCGTGCTGATCGTCGGTGCCGTCGTGCTCCAGGCGGGCGTCTTCGTCGGCAGCACGGCCAATGGCGGGACACCCGGAGCATCGGGCGCGCCAGCCGGCTCCGGGGCGCCCAGCGCCTCAGGGGCGCCCGGTGGGAGCGGTGGCCCGGCGGCGAGCGGCCCGGCGGCCGATGTGTCGATCGAGGCCAAGAACGTCGCCTTCGTCGAGACCACGTTCACCGCACCGGCAGCCAAGCCGTTCACGATCGCATTCACGAACAGCGACGCGGGAACGCCGCACGACATCGAGATCGAGGACGCGTCCGGGAAGAACGTCTTCAAGGGCGATATCTTTCCCGGCGTGGCGACCAAGGTCTACCAGGTGCCCGCCCTGACGGCCGGCTCGTACAAGTTCCTGTGCATCGTCCATCCGACGACCATGACAGGGACCGCGACCATCCAGTAGGGTTCCCCGACCATGCCGCGTCGGACCATCCTCGTTGCCCTGCTCATCGCGGCCCTGACGACGGGCGCGATCCTTGCGGTCGTCCGGGGCCCCCAGCTCGTCGCGTCGCTCTCGTCGCCGTCGCAATCGTCGGCGCCGCGCGCGGCGACCGATGGGCCTGCTCCGCCCATCGTCGGCACCACGCTCGACGGAGCCACGTTCGACCTCGCGGCGCTCAAGGGCAAGCCGGTCCTGATCAACTTCTGGGGCCCGAGCTGCGTTCCCTGCCGTGACGAGTTCCCGCTGCTCGAGCAGAAGCTGGCCCAGCATGCGGCCGACGGCCTCGTCGTGGTCGGTGTCCTGACCGACGATCCGCCCGACGCCGCCCGTGACTTCGTCAGCAAGTACGGCGCCACGTGGGCGACGGTCGTCGACCCGGACAAGGCGATCAAGGCAGCCTACCGGGTCGCCGCCCGACCACAGTCGTACTTCGTCGACCGGAACGGGATCATCCGGGCGATCCAGGTCGGCGAGCTGACCGACGCCGACTTCGAGCGCGAGTACGCCCTGATCGCAGCACCATGACCACCGACGACCCGATGGTCGTCGTCGACGGACTGGTCAAACGCTACGACGCGCGGACGGTCCTGGACGGCGTCTCCCTGACGGTCCGCGGCGGCGAGCTCGTCGCCCTCCTCGGACCCAACGGCGCGGGCAAGACGACCACGGTCGAGATCATCGAGGGCTACCGCCGCGGCGACGCGGGCACGGTCAGCGTCCTCGGGAACGATCCCGCATCAGGCGGACCGGCGCTCCGGGCACGGGTCGGCCTGATGCTCCAGAACGGCGGCATCGACCCGCGCGCCCAGCCGCGCGAGACCCTGCGCCAGTACGGCCGCTTCCACAGCGACCCACGCGACGCCGACGAGCTGCTCGACCTGGTCGGGCTGAGCGCGGTCGCGCGGACGCGTTACCGGCGCCTGTCCGGGGGCGAGCGGCAGCGGCTCGGACTGGCGCTCGCGCTCGTCGGCCGACCCGAGGTCGTCATCCTCGACGAGCCGACGGCGGGGATGGACCCCGAAGCCCGTGCCACCACCCGGGCGATCGTCGCGGACCTGCGCGACAGCGGTGCCGCGGTCCTCCTGACGAGCCACGACCTGACCGATGTCGAGCGGCTGGCCGATCGGATCTGCGTCCTCGATGGTGGACGGATCGTCGCGTCGGGGACGCCCGCCGAGCTGCGGCGCAGGGTCGACGCCTCGACTCCGGTTCCGGTTCGATCGGGCGCTCTCCGCTGCAGAGTCGGAGGCTTTGGGCTCCGAGGTCGCGCAGGTCCGGGCTGGCGCACGGGTCGTGCCCGATGGCGACGGCGCGCGCTACCGACTCGACGGAGCGGTCCCGGACGCGGCGCTCGTGGCCGCGATCGCCGGCTGGGCCGCGACGGCCGATCGCCTCATCGTCGAGCTGCGGACCGCGGGCGGCAGCCTCGAGGACATCTACCTCGAGCTGGTCGGCGCGGGTCGGACGGACGAGGCCGCGCGGGACGGCGATGCTCCTCGGGCGGAGGTCCCGTGAGCCGGCCCGCGTCCCCCGTCGCGGCGACCATGGCCCAGACCGGGATGGAGCTGCGGCTGACCGCCCGGCGTGGCGAGAACGTGCTCGTGACGATCATCATCCCGGTCGTCGTCCTCCTGTTCTTCGCCTCGGTCAGCGTCCTGCCGACCGGGACCGGCCGGCCGGTCGACTTCCTGCTGCCGGGGACGCTCGCCCTCGCGATCATCGCGACCAGCCTCGTCAACCTCGGGATCGCGACCGCCTACGAGCGCAACTACGGCGTCCTCAAGCGGCTCGGCGGCTCGCCGCTGACCCGGGCTGGTCTCCTCACGGCCAAGATGATCGCGGTCCTCGTCGTCGAGATCGGCCAGATCGTCCTGCTGATCGCGATCGCCTACGCCGTCCTCGGTTGGCGACCCGGACCCGGCGCGTCACCGGCTCTCCTCGTGGTCGGGCTCCTGCTCGGGACGCTGGCATTCGCCGGGCTCGGTCTGCTTGATGGCGGGCGCGCTCCGCGCCGAGGCGACGCTCGCCCTGGCCAACGCGCTGTTCATCGCATTCCTGCTGCTCGGCGGCATCATCCTCCCCGTCGATCAGCTGCCCGGACCGCTCGCGACGCTGGCCGGCATCCTCCCGGCGGCGGCCCTGGCCGACGTCTTCCGTGCCGCGCTGGGGACCGGCGACGTGGCTGTCACGGCGCTCGGGACCGGCGACACCGCGATCGCCGGATCCGTGGCGATCCTCCTGGTCTGGGGGGTCGGCTCGGTCGTGCTGGCGGCGCGAACCTTCCGCTGGGAGTGACGATCGCTCGCCTCGGCCAGCACCGGCGCGACTGACCGCCGGCGACGCCCCACCACCCGCGCTTGACCCGAACCTAGGCCGACTCCTCCGGGAGCTCGCGCAGCCGCAGGATCGGCGACCCGATCAGGAACAGGACCCCGGCCAGTGCCAGGACCGTGCTGACAGCGATCGCCTCGCGGACCCCGAGCAGCCCGCCCAGCAGCCCGCCGAGCAGCGCGCCGATCGGGCGGACGCCGTAGTTGATGAACCGGAACGCGCCCCCTGCCCGTCCGCGGATCCGGTCGGGCGTCCGCGCGTAGAGGACCGCCCCGACGTTGATGTCGAGGATCATGACCCCGAGCCCCGCCCCGAACTCCGACGCGAAGAGCAGCGCCAGGATCACCGGCATCGACATCCCCGGTTGGGCCAGCGGGATGAGCAGCAGAGACGCCGGGAACAGCACGCAACCGAGCGCGTAGGCCGGCCCGAGCCCGATCCGCCGCCCGATCCGCGACGCGAAGATCGCCCCGATCACGGCGCCGATGGCGCCGGTCCCGAGCGCCAGGCCGAGGGCGCCCGGCGAGACCCCGAGCGTCGACGTCGCGTACAGGATGAACAGCGCGTTCGCGGCGAAGGTGAACAGGTTGATCGTCGCGACCGACAACAACGTCGGGCGCATGATCCGGTCGCCGAGCACGAACGACAGGCCGGCCAGCAGCTTCTCGCGGGTCGTTCCCTCCTCAGCTTCGATAGGCGGCTCGGGTGACGTGATCCGGCGCAGGAAGAAGACCGAGCCGAGGAACGACAGCGAATCGGCGAACATCGCGATCGGCGCACCGAGCACCTGGACCAGCAGCCCGCCGATCGTCGGGCCGCCGACCGAGGCGAGCGACCGGCTCCCGTTGAGCAGGGCCATTGCCTCGACGTAGCGGTCGCGCTGGGTGACCGCCACGAACAGCGTGTTCCACGACAGGTCGAAGACGACCGACAGGGTCCCGGCGGCGAAGCCGACGACGTACAGCTGCGGCATCGCCAGGACGCCCAGGACCGAGGCGACCGGGATGCTGCCGATCAACGCGGCCCGGGCAAGGTCGGCGCCGATCATCAACCGGCGGCGCGTCCGAACGCGATCCAGCCAGACCCCTGCCGGCAGCGAGAAGATCAGGTGTGGCAGCAGCCCGAACGCGGTCAGCGTGCCCATCTGGCCCGCGTCGGCCTGAAGGGTCAGGACCGCGACGAGCAGGCAGGCCGAGCTGGGTGACCTGGTCGCCGAAGACCGAGATCGTCTGGCCGAGCCAGAGTCTCCGGAAATCGGGTGCGTCGAAGAGGAGCGGCGGCAGTCGGCGCCGAAGCGCGCTGGGACCCAAACGCAGTCAGGCGGCCGCTGCTGCGGCCGTCGGATCAGGTCGGGGGGTTGTTCTTCTGTTCCGCCAGCTGCTTCTGGACCTCTTGATCGATCTCGTTCTGACGGTTCTGCCGAACGCGCCTGACCATGATCAGGCCGAAGACCCACGGCCAGAGCAGAGCCACCACCAGTCCGACGAGCAGCGACAACGCCCAATTGGGCGCAGACGGTGTCCCAAGGCCGGTGATCCAGTACACGAGCAAGAACGCCAGCACCCCAAGGATGATCCCGGTGATCCGCCGAATCACTGTGCGAGGCCCTCCATCCCGGGTCGCTCCCGCACATGCGGCGCAGCGCCCGTGCCTGAGCCTAGGCGCACGGAGCGCAGCGCGTCAATCGTTCCGTCGGGATGAACGTTCCAGCTGTTGCCGCCACTCAATAGGGTATGTGGCACCACTTCGGTGTCGCCACCCAGGGAGCGATGGTGCGAGACCTCGTCGTCCAGGCCCAGAACGGCGATCGCGATGCGTTCGCGGCGTTGGTCCACATGACCAGCGACCGGATGTACGCGCTGGCCGCGCGGATCCTGCGCGACAACGATCTCGCCGAGGATGCCCTGCAGGGCGCCCTCCTCACCGTCTGGCGCCAGCTCCCGACCCTGCGTGACCCCGATCGCTTCGAAGCCTGGGTCAGGCGCCTGCTCGTCCACGCGTGCTACGCCGAGGCCAGGCGTCGGCGCTCGTGGTCGGCGAACGTCCGTGTCCTGCCGGTCGACGGGCCGGCGGCACCGGATGGCCTCATCTCGATCGACGACCGCGACGCGCTCGACCGGGCGTTCCGACGCCTGACCGTCGAGCAACGGGCGGTCTTCGTCCTGCATCACCACGTCGGGCTGCCCCTGACCGAGATCGCCGACACCCTCGGCATCCCGGCCGGGACGGCCCGCTCGCGACTCCACTACGCGACGCGGGTGCTGCGCGCGGCCGTCGAGGCCGACGCGGCACCGGTCGCCCCCGAAGGACGGATGGCATGACCGACGAACGCACCTTCGATCGACTCGCCCGAGCCTGGCTCGAGCTGGGACCCGATGAGGCGCCCGACCGCGTGATCGCCGCCGTCCTCCAGGCCGCCGAGGCGACGCCGCAGGTGCGGCGACCACTGCGGTGGCCCACCTGGAGGTCCTTTCCGATGACTCGTCTGCCCATCGTCGCCACCGTCGTGGCGATCCTCGTCGTCGTGATCGGCGGCGGGCTCTTCCTGTCCAGATCGAACGGTCCCGCCCAGATCAGTGGGCCGTCACCGTCGCCGATCGCGACGGCGTCTCCCGCTCCGACGGCGACGCCCGCTGCCTCGACGGCCGCGGCGGTCCCGGACGCGCTTGCCTTCATGTGGGTGGGCGCACCTCGCCCGGTCGCGGGCTTCGCGCGGAACGATCGGTACCGGTTCCAGCTGACCGCCGATCAGCTGACGTTCCCGAACGACAGCCTGTCCGGGACGCCGCAGCTCGTCTCAGCCGCCTCGGTGCCGGGAGCGGGTCGCCTCCAGCTGGTGACCAGCCGACAGGTCCGACGGTTGCACGCCGGGCGATACGGGGACGTACGACTGGTCGCTGTCAGCAGGGCGGCACGATCCTGACGATCACGTCGCAGGCCGATGCCTGCGCCACGCGTGGGCTCGCCATGCCCGGCCAGTGGTTCCGTGTCGACTGCACGAACGTGTCCAGCGGGTGCCTCGGCAACCTGGAAGCCGGCACGCACGTCTCGCAGTACATCACGCCACGCTTGTCGCCTGGCGCATCGTGGGCGCCACAGTGGGGCGCGCTGACCTACACGACACCGGCCGGCTGGGCGAACTCCGCCGACTGGCCGACTTCGTTCTCACTGACGCCGTCGGTCGACTACGCCAAGGAGACGAAGGACGGCGCGGCCAACGGCACGTGGCACCAGGTCGATGTCTTCACGAAACCCGGTCGCGGTGGACCCGGCCTGCGCCAACATCATCCTGACGAGCGTCCCGAGGACGGTCGACGGGCTGATGGCCCACGTCACGAGCTCGAAGAGCCTGACGTCGTCGGCGGTCCATTCGATCACGCATCGGCGGCCACGCCGCGAAGTGGGTGGATATCGCGCTCGCCCCGACCTGGACGGCCAGCTGCCCGGGCGATTCGAAGCCGTCCAACAGCCTTCTCGCCCAGGGCGACGATCCCACGAACGGCTGGGGGTTCGGCCTGAGTGACAAGGAACGCGCACGGATCATCCTCGTCGATCTTGGCTCCGGGCTGACCGGGTTGATCGTCGTCGACTCGGCCGATCCGACCCGGTTCGACCAGCTGGCGACCGATGCCATGCCGATCATCGAGTCATTCACGTTCAAGTAGGCACGTTCCGCGGGCGGCGGCGACCCTCTCGTCGCCGCCGCCACGCCAACCCGGGAACGATTCGCGTGACGGCGACGCCATACCATCTGAGCGCGACCGGACGGCCGCGCCGAGGCAAGGGGTTGTCGTGGACCAGCGAGACCTCGTCGAGCGGGCGAAGCGGGGCGATCATGACGCCTTCGCGCAGCTTGCCGGAGCGGCCGTCGCCCGGCTCGATGCGGCAGCCCGGCTGATCCTCCGGGACCCGGAGCTCGCGCGCGACGCGGTCCAGGAAGGGTTCATCCGCGCCTGGCGGAACCTGCCGGCGCTGCGCGATCCCGACCGATTCGACGCGTGGCTCCGACAGCTCGTCGTCCATTCCTGCATCGACATCACGCGTCGCCGACGCCGCCGTGCGATCGAGGTCGAGCTGACCCCGCTCCATGGCCCGTTCATCGGCGACGCCTCGACCGCCATCGCCGATCGCGAACTGCTCGATGACGCGCTCCGCCATCTCGATCCCGAGTGGCGCGCGGTCGTCGTCCTGCACTACTTCCTGGGGATGCCGCTGCCCGAGGTGGCGAAGGCCATGGGCATCCCTCTTGGGACCGCCAAGTCCCGCCTCCATCGATCACTCGGCGCCATGCGCGTCTCGATCGCGGCGGACGACGCTCCGCCTTCGATCCACGTCCCCGGAGGGCAGTTCGCATGATGCCGACCGAACGCTTCGAACGGCAGCTTCCAGGCCTCCTCGAGGACCTGGCCGAGCCGCAGACGCCCGACTACTTCGAAGACCTCCTCTGGCAGACCGCGGGCACGAGCCAGCGACCTGCCTGGACCCTCCTGGAAAGGTGGCTCCCCATGCTCATCGCACGACAGCGGGTGGTGACGCCGCGCGTGCCGTGGCGCCCGATCCTGACATTCGCCGTCATCGGCATGCTCCTCGTGGCGGCCGCCGCGATCTACGCCGGGAGCCACAAGCTGCCGCCGACATTCGGGTTGGCGAAGAACGGCCTCGTCGTCTACTCGCAGAACGGCGATCTCTACACGACGGATCCGGCCACCGGCGTCGTCACCTCGATCGTCACGGGCCCGGAGTTCGATCTCGATCCGATCTTCTCGCCCGACGGCACGAAGCTGGCCTTCGAGCGCAAGGAGATCGGCACCACAGGCCCGGGCTGGCTCTACGTCGCGAATGCGAATGGCAGCGGTCTGACCCGGATCAGCCCCACACCGCTCACCGACCTGTCGTGGTACCAGTTCTCATCCGATGGGCGATGGGTCGTCATGGAGTCGACGGTCGGCGGCTTCGCCGGGATGTCGGTCGCCGAGAGCAACGGCAACGGATACCGGCGGATCGACACCGGCGGCCATTTCCTGTGGAGCATCCCGACCTTCCGACCGGGCGATGACTCGACCCTGCTGTTCGTCGGTGCCCAGGGCGCCGACGGCAGCTACCCGGGCCTCTACCTCGTCGATCGTGACGGGGCCCAGGTGCGGACCCTGATCAAGGCCGATGGAGTGGCCGACAGTCTCTTGCCAGACGCGGCGTGGTCGCCCGATGGCAGCCAGATCGCCTACACGCAGTCGGAGCCGAACCAGCTCGAGTTCCGCGTCCACGTGATGACCATCGACGCGAGCGGCAAGCAGGTCGGCCCTGATCGGATCGTTGGACACGCGGCGGGCGCCTGGTTCGAAGGTTGGCCCGTCTGGTCGCCCGATGGGAAGTCGCTCCTCGTGCAGCGCAACACCGGCCCGGTCAGTGATCGCCCGCGGCGCGCCGCCGATCACGATGCGGCCGTCCATCCACCGACCGCCGTGATCGTCTCGGTCGACGGGAGCGCCCCGGAGGTGCCCGTGGACTTCCAGATGAGTCCCGCCGGTGCCCTCGTGACCTGGTCACCCGACGGGAAGTCGGTGCTGGTGACCCCGAACGATCAGCACGACAACCGGCAGCAGCAGCTGCTGTGGGACCCGGCCACGGGCACCTCGACGAGGGCGCCCTGGACGGCCAACAGCTTCCCGTCCTGGCAGCGCCTCGCTCCCTGAACGTCCCGACCCGGCGGCGGCCTCCTTCCGCTGCCGGGTCCCTTCTGTCCTGATGCAGCCGGTGGGACGCTGCACGCCCACGTCCGGATCGCTGGCTATCCTCCCGGCACCATGGGCGCCGAAGCGAGGACCGCATGATCCGGACGTCACCCTTCCACGAGCGAACGAGCGCGCTCAACGAGACCGGTCTCTGGGAGCATTGGTCGAACCAGCTGGCGGCGACGCGCTACCAGATGTCCGACAAGTTCGAGTACTTCGCGATCCGCAACGCCGCCGGGCTGTTCGACTCGTCGCCGCTCTACAAGTACCGGATCTCCGGCGGTGACGCCGAGCGCTTCCTCGCCGGGATCATGACCCGCGACATCCGACGCTGCGAGCCGGGACATGCCCAGTACACGGCCTGGTGCGACGACCGCGGCTTCATCGTCGAGGACGGGGTGATCCTCAGGCTCGACCGCGACGAGTTCCTGCTGACCTCCGCCGAGCCGAACCTGGCCTACCTCGACGGCCTCGTCGGCCGGCTCGATGTCTCGATCGAGGACGTCTCGGACGCGTGGGCGATCCTCGCCGTCCAAGGCCCGCGCTCGCGCGACATCCTCGCCCCGCTGACCCCTGTCGTGACCGACCTGCCCTACTTCGGGGTCGCCTCGACGAAGATCGGCAAGGTCCCCGTCCTTGTGTCACGGACCGGGTACACCGGCGACCTCGGGTTCGAGCTGTGGGTCCCGGCAGCCGACGCGATCCGGGTGTGGGACGCGGTCTGGGCCGCCAGTCGTGGTCGTGGCGTGATCCCGTTCGGGATGACCGCGCTGTACATGGCCCGGATCGAGGCCGGGCTCGTCCTCCTCGATGTCGATTTCCATTCGAGTCGCTTCGCCTGGACCGACGCCGACCGGACGACCCCGATCGAGCTCGGGCTCGGCTGGATGGTCCGTGACATCGAGACCGACGACCGGGAGTTCATCGGCCGCGACGCCATCCGGCGCGAGCTGGCCGGCCGGACGTCGCGCTGGAAGCTGAGCGGGCTGGTCGTGGACTGGCGCGATTACGACCGGATCTACGACGAGGCCGGCCTCATCCCGCCGAAGGACCACACGCCGATCCAGGACGAGTACTACATCTACGACGACGACCTCAACCAGCTCGGCTACGCCACGAGCCAGATGTACTCGCCGATGCTCCAGCGGCACATCGCGCTCGCGCGGGTGCCGCTCGACCGGTCGGCGCCGGGATCGCGCGTCAAGCTCGAGATGGCGGTCAACCACCGCTACGAGTACTTCGACGCGTACGTGACCCGGACGCCCCTGTTCAACCCCGAGCGAAGGACCGCCTGACATGCCGAAGGACCCGAAGAAGAGCCAGACCCGCCAGCCACGCGGGTCGAAGGGCGAGCGGACCTACGACGCGATCGTGGTCGGTGGCGGTCACAACGGCCTCACCAACGGCGCCTACCTGGCCAAGGCCGGGCTCCGGACGCTGGTCCTCGAGCGCCGCCACCTGGTCGGTGGCGCGGCGATCACCGAGGAGCTCCGGCCGGGCTTCTGGTTCACGACGTTCTCGTATGCGCTGAGCCTGCTGCGGCCCGACATCGTCCAGGACCTCGACCTGGTCAAGCACGGCTTCATGCCGATCCTGATGCCCACGACGTTCTGCCCGATGGAGAACGGCGACTACCTGCTGATGGGCCAGGACCACGCCGAGAACCAGAAGGCGATCGCCCGCCACAGCCCGCACGACGCCGACGCCTACGACGCGTTCAACCACGACGTCAACAAGGTCCTCCAGGCGATCAAGCCGCTGCTCGACCAGGCGCCACCGGACCTGTGGAGCGACGATCCCGAGGAGCTCATCGCGCTGGCGAACCTCGGCAGCCGGTTCAGGCGGCTCGACAAGAAGGTCCTGCACGACGCCGTCCGGCTGCTGACCGGCAGCGCCGCCGATTTCCTCGACGACTACTTCGAGTCGGACATCCTGAAGGGCTACCTCGCGTCGACGTCGATCATCGGCACCAAGGTCGGGCCGTATTCGCAGGGATCGGGGCTCGTCCTGCTCTATCACATCCTCGGCGAGCACGACGGCGAGTTCGGGGCGTGGTCGTTCCACAAGGGCGGCAACGGTGGCTTCACCCAGGTGCTGGCCAGGGCGGCGCAGTCGTTCGGGGTCGACATCCGGCTCGAATCGCCGGTCGACCACGTGATCACCAAGAACGGCCGGGTGACCGGTGTGGCCCTCACCGACGGGACCGAGTTCCACGCGCCGATCGTCGTGTCCGCGCTCGATCCGCGCCGGACCTTCCTCGAGCTGGTCGAGCCGCGCGAGCTGCCGACCGACCTCGTCGACACGATCGAGCGCTTCCGGTTCCAGGGGACATCCGCGAAGGTCAACTTCGCGCTCGACGGGCCGCCGCGCTACCCGGCGCTCGGCGATCGGACCGACCAGTACCGCGGGTTCACGAACATCGGGCCGACGATGGAATACCTCGAGCGCGCCTACGACGATGCCAAGTACGGCTGGTATTCCAAGCGGCCGTATCTCGACTGCGCCATCCAGTCGATGGTCGACCCGGACATGGCGCCACCGGGCAAGGCGGTCATGAGCTGCTTCGTGCAGTACGCCCCGTACCACCTGCGCGGCAGCGACTGGGATACCGAGAAGGAGGGCCTCGGGGACACGGTCCAGGCCACCCTCGAGTCGTTCTTCCCGGGCTTCGGCGACCTGGTCCTCCAGCGCGAGATCCGGACCCCGCTCGATATCGAGCGAACAGTCGGGCTCTCGGAAGGGCAACATCTTCGCGGGCGAGTTCCTCGCGCCGCAGATGTACTTCTTCCGCCCGGCCCCGGGCTGGAGCCAGTACGCGACGCCCATCGACGGCTACTACCAGTGCGGCTCCGGGACCCACCCGGGCGGCTGCGTCATGGGGGCACCCGGCAAGCTGGCGGCACAGCGGATCCTCAAGGACCGGGCGAAGGGCGGGGCGCGGGCGGGGCGGGCCTGACGGAGCGCCTGCAACGGCGACGCCAGGCCGCCGAGGGCGTCGGGTGAACCTTCTCCGCGACGCCGACGCCATACCCTGTCGAGCACGACCACCCTGGTCGTGTCGCAGTCGAGGCGACCGTGGACCAGCGAGAGCTCGTCGGACGCGCGAAGCGGGGCGATCATGACGCCTTCGCCGAGCTCGTCGACCCTGCCCTCGCGCGGCTGGACGCGGCCTCCCGCCTGATCCTCCGGGACCCGGAGCTCGCGCGCGACGCGGTCCAGGAGGCACTCATCCGCGCCTGGCGCGACCTGCCGGGTCTGCGTGACCCGGACCGCTTCGACGCCTGGCTCCGCCGCCTCACCGTCAATGCCTGTCTTGACCTCACCCGGCGCCGTCGTCGACGTCCGATCGAGGTCGAGCTCACACCGATCGATTCACCGGCGCCGTCTGACCTGTCGGGCGCGCTGGCCGACCGCGAGCTGGTCGATTCGGCGCTTCGTCGTCTCGATCCCGGCCATCGCGCGGTCGTCGCGATGTACTACCTGCTCGGGATGCCGCTCCGCGAAGTGGCGGCATCGCTGGGCATCCCGATCGGCACCGCCAAGTCCCGTCTCCACTACGCGCTCGTCGCGATGCGGATGTCGGTGACGGCCGATCCAGACCCGGCCCCGACGCCGGTCCCCGGAGGGCAGGTCGCATGACGTCCGATCGCTTCGAACGACAGCTTCCCGTCATCCTGGAGGACCTGTATCTGGGACCGTCTCCCGACTACCGAGACGAGGTCCTCGCCGCCGCCGCGGATCGCCGCCAGCGCCCGGCCTGGACCTTCCCTGAAAGGTGGCTTCCGATGACCGAGTTCGTCGGGCGCGTGACAGTCGCGCCACGGTTCCCTGTTCGATCCTTCGTCGTCGCCCTGCTGCTCATCGTGCTGCTGGTCGCGGCGGGTCTAGCCTGGATCGGCTCACGTCCGCGTCTCCCCGCCCCGTTCGGCCTCGCGCGAAACGGGTCCGTGCTCAGCGTGCCGGCCGACGGGATCAACCTCTATACCGTCGATCCAACGACCGGCGCCAAGACCATGATCCTCGAGGGCGCACCCCCGGAAGGGCGGTCGATCGGAGCGGCACGGTACACGCCGGACGGCACTCACGTCGTCTTCGAATCGCATGATTGGGAGAGCTGGCGTCTGCGTGCGATCGACTCGAAGGGTGGTGGCATGACCCTGGTCACACCGAACGCCCTGTTCGATCCGGGTGGCTGGCAGATCGCGCCGGACAGCCGGTCGTTGCTGTTGACCTCGCTGGTCGATGGGCTCCGGAAGATGTCGATCGCGAAGCTGGACGGCAGCGGGATGGACGCCCTGGACGTCGGCGCCCTGTCGGTCTTCGACGCCTGGTACCGGCCGGTCGACGGCGACCAGATCCTGTTCATCGGTGGGACGGATCCCCGTGGCGCCGAGCGCGGCCTGTACCTGCGAGACGGTGACGGGACCGTCCGCACGCTTATCGCGCCCGACGCAGACGCACCGGTCTACGACGCCGCGTTCGCGCCCGACGGGATGACGGTCGCATATACCCGGCAGCTGCCCGGGCAGGACCAGGTTCGCGTGTACGTAGCACAGGTCGACGCGACCGGCGATGTGGTCACGCCTGGTCGGGTCATCGGGCACGACGTCCGGGCCAAGTATGAGATGTCGCCACTCTGGTCACCGGACGGATCACGGCTGCTCATCGAGCGAACACTGGTCTCGGACGGGGCCGACATCGGCTCGCACCCGGTCGTCATCAGCGCCGACGGGAAGGGCGAAGTGGCGATCCACGACACCATCAGCGTCAACGGCGCTGCCAAGGCCTGGTCGCCGGACGGCCGCATGATCCTGGTCCGCCAGGTCGACGCCCAGGGCCATGAGCTGCCACAGACGATCTGGGACCCGAACTCGGCCCAGGTCCGACCAGCTGCCTGGGATGCGACAGGCATCCCGTCGATGCAGCGGCTCGCGCCCTGACGATCGACTTCTCTTGCCCTCCAACGGTCGAATGGCCCCGGGTTGTGCAGCCCGGGGTCGTTCGATTCCGGGCTGTCGCCCGGCCCGGCTGATGCTCCAGGAAACGAATCGCGGGAAAAGAAAGAACCCCGGGTGGTCGGGCCCGGGGTTCAAGGTGTATGCGGCTTGGTTGCGGGGAGAGGATTCGAACCTCTGACCTTCGGGTTATGAGCCCGACGAGCTGCCGCTGCTCCACCCCGCGACCTACCACTCTAGGGCTCGGGGTCGATTCGGTCAAACGTGAGACGAGCTGACGCCACGATCAGGGAGACGGGTCCGCCACAGATGGAGCAGGTGCCGGCGCCGGCACCGAGCTCACGATCCGGCCGTTCAGGCGCCGCCCGCCGATCGCCAGGCCGAGGACCAGGCTGAGCGACAGGACCGCGCTGAAGACGTAGAGCGGATAGACGATGTTCGTGCTGGCGAGGATCCCCGCTAGCAGCGAGGCGACGATGAACCCGACCGTCCCGGCCGCGCCGAAGAGCCCTTGCGCTGTTGACGACCGGCCCGGCGGAGAGTTCGCCGCCACGACCGAATAGAGCGCGGGGTTGAGCATCGCGAACCCGGTCGCCTCGATCAGGATCAGCGGCACTGCGTAGAGCGGGTCCGCGATCCGCGTGTAGGCGATGCCGATGACCGCGGGCAGGATCGAGCCGACGACGATGAACGCCAGCGAGCCGCGCCGGTCCACGAGCCGCCCGGCGAACGGCGACAACAGCAGCACGGGCAGCCCGAACATCGCGAAGGTCAGCCCGATCAGGTCGAGCCCTGCTCCGAGGTGCCGCAGGAAAAGGCTCCAGATCACCTCGTACGTGCCGCCGGCGTAGTACCCGCCGGCGTTGATGACGAGGGCCGCGATCAGCCCGCGGTTCCAGAGGCGCGTCGGGGCCGCCGGGTCGACATAGACGCCACGGTCGGCATCGAGGTCCCGCGCTGCGCGTCGCGATGTCGAGGGCGCTTCGGACGGGAACTCTGTCGCGTCGGCCGAGGGACCCGGGTGCGTCCGCTGCCCCGTCTCCCGACCGCGCAGGCCGATCGGTACGGCCGCGATCCAGGCGGCGATCCCACCGAACACGAAGACGAACGAGATCCCGCCGAACCGTTCCGCTCCGAGCGCGCCGATCGCCGGGCCGAGCAGCAGCCCGCCCATCTGGACCGCGCCGTACAGCCCGAACGCCTCGCCACGACGCTCGGGCGGGGTCGCGTCGGTCAGGTAGCCGCGGGCGGCCGGGTCGTAGATCGCGGTCGACAGCCCGGCGCCGGCCCTCAATAGCAGGAACGCGAGCGGCCCGGTGAAGACGAGCGGCAGGATGCTGAACACTCCGGTCGCGACGAGCCCGATGACCATCAACGGGATCCGTGCGGTCCGATCGGCCAGCCAGCCGAAGACCGGCTCGCCGACCAGGCGAGCCGCCGGCCACGCGGCGATCACCAGGCCGAGGAACGCCAGGTCGACGCCCTGCTGGGTGAAGTAGAGCGGCAGGACCGGCAGGAGCGCACCGAAGCCGAGCCACACGATGAACTCGGCAAGGAGGAGCGGGACGACCTCTCCCCAGCGATCGAGCCAGCGATCGAGACGGTCGATGCGGGGAGGAGAGGGCATGGTCGGAGCCTAGCGGCCGCCGGTATACTTGCGGGCCCCCAAGCACGATCGCCCCGCAGGGAGCAACAGCCTGCCCATGGATGCCATCACGGCCGAAGGCCTGGTCAAGATCTACAAGTCCCGCAAGAGCGAGGTCCGTGCGCTCGACGGTCTCGATCTCGACGGTCCCGGAAGGGACCGTGCTCGGCCTGCTCGGACCGAACGGCGCCGGCAAGACCACGACGGTCCGCATCCTCGCGACCCTGCTCCGGCCGGACGCGGGGCACGCGACGGTCGCCGGCTTCGATGTCGTCAAGCAGGCCGACCAGCTTCGCTCCGTGATCGGCCTCTCGGGCCAGTTCGCCGCGGTCGACGAGAACCTGACCGGGCGCGAGAACCTGTTCATGTTCGGCCGGCTCTACCAGCTGCGCAGCGAGGAATCGAAGCGCCGCGCAGTCGACCTGCTCGAGCAGTTCAACCTGGCGAACGCCGCGGACCGGACGGTCAAGACCTATTCGGGCGGGATGCGCCGCCGGCTCGACCTGGCCAGCGCGCTCATCGGACGGCCCCAACTCCTCTTCCTCGACGAGCCGACGACCGGTCTCGACCCGCGCAGCCGGCTCGGGATGTGGGAGGTCATCCGCGGACTGGTCCGCGAGGGGACGACGCTCCTTCTGACGACCCAGTATCTCGAGGAGGCCGACGAGCTGGCCGATACGATCGCGGTCGTCGATGACGGCCGGATCATCGCCCGGGGAACCGCCGACGAACTCAAGAGCCAGGTCGGTGGCGAGCGGATCGAGGTCGTCGTCCACGCACGCGACGACATCGTTCGCGCCCGCGAGGTGCTCGCCCGCCACGCGGGCAATGACGTGACCCTCGACGAGCACACCCGCAAGATGACGGTCCCATCGGCGAGCGGAGCCACCGGACTGGTCCAGGTCGTCCGCGACCTCGACGCCGCCGGGATCCGGATCGACGACATCGGCCTCCGCCGCCCGACGCTCGATGACGTCTTCCTGTCGCTGACCGGGCACGGCGCCGAGGCGACCGCGTTCGAAGACGAGGAGGTCGCGTGACCGCCGCCGGCAACCTGTCCGCCCCGGTCGCCCGCGGCGGCTTCTCCCAGATCATCGCCGACAGCCGGGTCATCACCTGGCGGAACCTGAAGCGCATCCCGCGCATCCCGGAGCTCGCGATCTTCGCGATCTTCCAGTCGATCATGTTCGTGCTGCTCTTCGCGTTCGTGTTCGGTGGCGCGATCCTGCTCCCGGGCCACAGCGATCCGAACGCCTACCGCGAATACCTTCTGCCGGGCGTCTTCGCCCAGACGATCGCCTTCGCCGCCGCGACGACCGCGGTCGGCATGTGCGACGACACGAACAAGGGGATCATCGATCGCTTCCGGTCGCTGCCGATGGCCAGATCGGCTGTGCTGTCCGGCCGGACGCTGGCCGATGTGGTCTACAACGGCGGGATCCTCATCGTCCTGATGCTGTCGGGTCTCGTCGTCGGCTGGAAGATCAACAACGGCATCCCGTCGTTCCTGGCCGGCTTCGGGCTGCTTCTCCTGTTCGCCTTCGCGATGTCGTGGATCGGCGTCTGGCTCGGGCTGTCGGTCCCGACGGTCGAGGTCGCCCAGCAGGTGTCGTTCATCGTCATCTTCCCGCTGACGTTCATCTCCAACGCGTTCGTCCCGGTCGCCTCGATGCCCGACTTCCTCCAGCCGATCGCCGAGTGGAACCCGATCAGCGCGATCACCGCGGCCTGCCGGGAGTTATTCGGGAACCCGAGCCTGCCGGTCAAGGCGGGCAGCTTCCCATCCGAGAACCCGATCCTGATGTCGCTGATCTGGATCGTGGTCATCGTCGCGGTCTTCGCACCGCTCGGGGTCCGTCGCTACCGGTCGATGAGCCGCTAGGCCTACCATCAGCAGGTGCTTCCCTCGCCGGCGCTCCTGGGCCTCGCGATCGCCATCGCGCTCCTCGTGCTGCTGCCCGCCCGCCGGCTCCACCTGGCGGGCATGTCGAGCCGGGTGATCGCGATCTACGCGGCCTCGCTGTGGGCGCTCGCGATGTTCGTCGCGATCCGGCCCGTGCTGCTCAAGGTGCTGGTCCCGATCCTGCTGGTCCTGTACCTGGCCCCGTTCGTCACGGCGCCCGACCGCGTGGCCGGGATCGTCCGGCGGACGCGCCGCCGCGACGACGACCTGCCCCGGCCACCGATGAAGAACGTCACTCCTCCGGACGGCCCGGCCGGACCTCCCTGATCCGATGAGCGGGCCGGTCGCGCTCCACGGTGGTGCCGAGTTCCAGCCGGGCGACGAGCCGTTCCTCGAGGCGCTCATCCGGGTGGCGGTCGATCGGCTCGGCGATCAGCGGCTGATCCGCATCGCGGTCGTCCCGACGGCAGCGGCGCGCGGTCGTCCCGACCTTGCCGGCGCACACGGCGTGGAGGCGTTCGCGCGGGTCGCGACGACCGCCGGGTTGGCCGTCGATGTGGCGTCGATCCCCGTGGTGGATGGGCCGACTGCAGCCGATCCCGACTTCGCGGGCTGGCTCGCAGAGTCCGACGTCATCCATTTCCCGGGCGGCGACCCCGACCTCATCCCGACGGTCATGCTCGGATCGGCGGCTTGGGCGGCGATCACGCACGCGCACGCGGCGGGCGCCGTCCTCGCCGGCGCGAGCGCCGGTGCGATGGCGCTCGGCTCGTGGACCTGGACGCCCGGAGGCGGGATGGCGGGGCTCAAGGTCGTGCACGGTCTCGTGGTCGTGCCCCATGCCCGGGAAGCCACCTGGGCGACGACTGTCGAGCGGTTCGTCGCGTGGGCCCCGCCGGGTCTCGGCGCCCTGGGCCTCGCCGAGATGACCGGCGTCATCGAGGAACCGCTCCTCGCCGGCAGCCCGACGATGTCATGGCGCGTCGTCGGGCCGGGCGAGGCGCGCTGGCTGGCGGACCCCGAGCACGGCGACACCGTCGTGGCTCGCTCGGGCGAGCTGATCTCGACACCGGTCATCCCGTTGTGAACCTGGACCTCGGCTGGCGGCTCGATCCTGCTGTCACGTTCCTGAACCATGGTTCGTACGGCGCCTGCCCGGCGCCGGTCCTCGAGATCCAGCGAGCGTGGCGCGATCGCCTCGAGGCGGAGCCGGTCCGCTTCCTGACCGACGACCTGCCCGGCCTTCTCGACGACGCACGGACCGCCGTCGGGCGCTTCCTGGGCGCCGATCCCGAGGGCCTCGCGTTCGTCGCCAACGCGACGACCGGGGTGAACACCGTCCTGCAGTCGCTCGGGTTCGAGCCCGGCGATGAGCTCCTGACCAACGATCACGAGTACAACGCGACGATCAACGCGATGCGGGCCGTGGCGGAGCGGGCGGGCGCGTCCGTCGTCGTCGCGAAGATCCCGTTCCCGATCGCCTCACCGTCCGAGGCGCGCGACGCGATCCTCGCCGCCGTGACCGCGCGGACCCGGCTGGTCCTGGTCAGCCATGTCACCAGCCCGACCGGGCTCATCTTCCCGGTCGAGGAGCTCGTCGCCGAGTTGGATCGCCGCGGGATCGACACGCTGGTCGACGGCGCACACGCGCCTGGGATGCTCCCGGTCGATGTCGGGTCCCTGGGCGCGGCCTACTGGACCGGGAACGGCCACAAGTGGTTGTGCGGGCCGAAGGGCACCGCCGTCCTGTGGGTCCGCGAGGACCGCCGCGACCTGATCCATCCCCTGGTCGTGTCGCACGGTGCGAACGCCCCGCTCGCGGGCCGCAGCCGCTTCCGCCACGAGTTCGACTGGGTCGGGACGAGCGATCCGACCGGGTTCCTGACGCTCCCCGCGGCGATCGACTGGATGACCCGCCAGCCGTTCCCGGGTGGCGGGGGCTGGCCGGCGATCATGGCGGCCAACCACGCCCTCGCCGTCGCCGGCCGCGATCTGCTGGCGGCGGCGCTCGAGATCGACGCCCCGGCGCCGGACGCGATGCTCGGTTCGATGGCGGCCCTGCCCCTGGCGATCCCGGGTGTCGACGACCAGGCTGGTGCCGAGGCACTGCGGCACTCGCTCGTCGCCGAGGATGGGATCCAGGTCCCGGTCGGTGGCTGGCCGGTCCCGGCGGCGCGCTCCGATGGCGCGTCGCCTCGGATCGTCATCCGGATCTCCGCCCAGCGCTACAACGAGCCGGCCGACTACGAGCGCCTGGCGGATGCGCTCCGGCGCCGGCGGCGAGGACCGCACGACTGAACCAGACTGGCCACCGCGCTCAGGCCGCCGCGATCCGATAGACGGTGCCCGTCCCCCAGTCGCCGACGAAGACCGCTCCGTCCCCTGCCGTGACCACGGGGACCGGCTGGGTCAACCCGGTCAGGAACGGCTCGACGGTCCCGCTGTAGGTCGTGCCCTCATGGGTGAGCGCCACCCTGAGGACGACGCCGGTCGCCCACTCGGCCACGAGCGCCGAAGGCCCAAGCGAGGGGCCGAGCCCACCGGTCACGATCGCGACGCCGCTGACCGCCGCGTGCTTGTCGAGGACCGCGACAGGCATCGGCGTGCCGGCGCAGTCCGAGCCGGCCTGGCCGTAGCACGCCGGGAAGCCCCACGCCTGGCCGTCGCGGACGACCGACAGCCAGTCCCCCGGCGTCGCGTCGCCCAGGTCATCGCGCTGGTTCATCGTGACGAACAGGTCGTCGGTGCCCGGGTAGTAGGTCAGTCCGACCGGCGCCCGGATCCCGCTCGCGACGACGCGGAGGTCGGATCCGTCGGGAAGGAACGAGAGGACCGCGGCCGCGTCCGCGGTGGTCGGCGCACACGCGTCGCATGGCGCCGACACGCCGAGGACGAGACGTCCCGCCGGCGACATCGCCAGCCCGTTGACCTCACCGACGCCCGACGGCAGGGTCAGCACCGTCGTGTGACTCGCGAAGGTGCCACCGCCGAACCCGGCATAGGCATCGACGCGACCGGCCGACGCGACGAAGAGCGTGTCGCCCGACCAGACCAGCCCGAGCGGCGTGTGCTGCCCGGCGATGACCTTGAGCGGTGCGGCCCCCGGGCTCGCGACCAGGTAGACGGCGTCGGTGCCGTCGTCGGAGTAGCCGGCGGTCGCGGCCCACAGCCTGCCGTCAGCGTCGAACGCGAACGCCGACACATGGGCGAGCCCGGTCGCATAGACGGTTGCGGCGAGTCCGGCCGGACCCTGCGAGTCCCGCCCCGATCGCGGCCAGGCCGGTCGCTCCGGATGTTGTGGACGGCCTCGCCGGCGCGCCGGTGGCTCCGGCTGTCGCCGACGCACACCCGGCGATGACCATGGTCAGGAAGAGGGCTGCGATACGTCGCATGTCTGGATGGATCCCCGACGGCCGAAGGCGACCGCCGGGGATCGCGACACTAGGTCGCCGGGGTCGCCGCAGGCGCCGAGCTGCCGGAGCTGCCCGAGCCTGAGCTGCCTGAACCACCCATGTTCGGGCAGTTCGCCGACGATCCGTTGTGCGGACCCGCGCCACCGGGGTTGCCCGAGGGCGCGGTGGTGCCTGGCGCCGTTGACGGCGCCGGGCTGGCCGCCGAGACGGCTGCCACGCCGCCGCCGACCAGGAGAAGCGCCGAGATGGCGCCGGTCAGGACGATCCGGCGAAAGCCGGTCGACCGGGATTCGGCCGCGGAGGGTTCCGCGGGCGTCGGTGTCGCCGGTGGGGCCGGCGAGTGTGCCGGCACCAGGGGCTGGAAGGCCTGGTCCATATGCGACTCCTTTTCATGTGTCGGGATGCGCCGCCTGATCACTGCGAACGCTTCCTCGGGCGGGCTCTCTCGAGTCGAGCCTCATTGGCAGCGTCGCGGCGACACGTGAGAGACACGTGAGGGCGGAGCGAGCCTCGACTCCTCGGTCCAGACATGGATCCGCCGCCCGGTCGACAGACGGACGGCGGATGGGTCGCGCGGGAGTCGAACCTCAGGTCGTCGTGAGATCACCGGGCCGCGGCGGAGCCAACGTGCCCCTGTGCCATGGCGTCCCGAGGAGAGGCAGGACGTAGCGGTCCAGCCCGTAATAGCCGGCGACCTTCCAGGCGAGCATGAGCCCGATCGACAGCGTGAACAGGACCGGGTTGACCGACGCGGAGCCCGCGAGCAGGAAGGACATGTTCATGAGCGCCCCGAAGAACGCCGCGATGCCGGTCAGGCATCCGACCAGGAGCCCAAGGCCGACCGCCATCTCGCCGAAGGTGATCAGCGGAGCGAACCAGGTGTAGGCCTGGTTGTCGAGCAGGAGCTGGATGAACGAGCGATACCAGTCGTAGGTGATCGCCGGGCTGCCGGTGTCCGGGACGGCGACGGCATTCGTCCAGAAGCCCTTGAGGGCTGCGCCGCCATCCATCCAGCCCGTGCCGCTGAACTTGTGATATCCGGCCTCCAGCCACGAGAAGCCGACGAAGAGGCGGATCGGGAGCCAGAACAGGCCGGCCCGCGTATTGCCGAACAGGAACCGCGTGAAGGCCGGGCCCTCGATCTCGACAGTCTCGCCGCCCGGCTCCTTGCGCATCTGGAAGAGCACGACGAGGAGCGCCAGGAACGAGACCCAGAAGCCGGCCGTGACGAGCTGATTGAGGGTGCCGCCAGGCTCGGGCGTGACCCACGGATTGACCAGCAGGAACAGCAGGACGGCCGCGATGACACCGAGCGGGACCGCCAGAACGCGACGGTTGGACATCGAAACCTCTCCTCTCATCCTGACGACGAGCGAGCCGGACGATGACCTTGGCGGGTGCTCGTTCGTCGAGCTCGGGACTAGTGTGGCGCGCCGTCCGTCCGCCCGCAGGTTCGATCGGCATCCCGTGACCGCCGGTCCCGTCGGAAGACCGCGTTCATCCGGCGGCCGGGATGGGGCAGACGAACGGGACCGCGGTCGTCGAAGCCGACAGCGCAGAACCCGCGACGGTCGCCGACGGGTCGACGACGACGAGCGCCGTGACCATCCCGTACATCCCGTCCATCCCCTCGGCGTGCGGGAGGATGTGACAGTGGAATGCCCACGCCCCGGGTGCGTCGCACGTGATCACGACGTCCCAGCGCTCGCCCGGGTTGACTCCGAGGGTGTCGCAGGTGAACGCGGCCGAGCCGAGCGGATGCCCATCGCGCGCGACGACCCGCATCGGCATCCCGTGCAGGTGCCAGGGGTGCGTCATCGTCCCCTCGTTCATGAACCGGATCACGACGATCGTGTCGCCGAGGTTCGCGACGATCGGCGCGGTCGCCGGGAAACCGCGGCCGTTGATGGTGAACCCGCCGAGCACGTCGTTGCTGATCCAGACGATGTCCTGCGACGCCCCGTACGCCTTCTCGTACCGGTCGGCCGCGGCCTTCGGCTGGACGATGAAGGCGCCGAGCAGGCCGCGGCCGACCTGGTCCGTCGCGTTGTGGTGCGAGTGGTACATGTGCGAGCCGACGGCCGTCGCCTCGAACTCGTAAGTGAAGCTCTCGCCGGGCTGGATCGGTGCCTGCGTGATGTGCGGGACGCCGTCCATCGCATTCGGGAGGCGCTGGCCGTGGAAATGGATCCCCGTCGATTCGGGCAGGTTGTTCTTGAAGATCGCGCGGATCTTGTCGCCCTCGACGACGGTCAGCCGCGGCCCCGGCCACGTGCCGTTGAACCCGAGGGCGGCGATGGGGGGCGTCAGCGCGTCGATCTTGTGCTGGATCGGATCGATCGTGAGCTCGAACACCTTGGTGTCGCCATCCATGGTCGGTTCGAGCGGCTGGTTGCCCTGTGGCAGCGTGGCGCCCTCCCCGCCCAGGAATCGCTTCACGGCTGCAGCGGCGTTCGCGTCGTGATCCGCCTGGGGGCTGGCGGCGGGGCTCGAGGATGCCGCGGGTGCGTGATCCATCGACGGCGACGGAGCGACCGCAGGTGAAGGTGACGGGGATGCGCCGGGAACGGCCGCGAGGTCCGGGCCGCGCGTCCAGTGTTGCGCCGAAGCCGGGGCGCACGCAGCTAGGCCGAAGGCAAGAAGCCCGCCGCCGACGGCAGTGGCGGTTCGCAGGAACCCGCGGCGCGAGACGGCAGGGTCCAGGCGAGGTTGATCGTGGATGTCGGGGGTGGAGGAGTCGGAGATCGTCATGGACCGGAGTGTCGCGATCGAGCGAGACGCAGTGATGTGCCGAGTGGCCCGTTCCGGATGGGCCACACGTCGCCGGTGCGCCTCCGGCACGGGATCGCCGCGCCCGATCAACCAGACCTGCTCTCGGCCGAGTAGATGCCGTCGAGGAACCGGCTGGGGACGCGGCCGAGCCGGCGCGTCTCGGTGAGGCCGGCCGACACGGCCAGGCGCTCCCAGGACGCGTAGCTGAATGGGTGCGGGACCCACGGGTTGCCGCGGTCGGCGTCGTATTCGACGACGACGAAGCGCCCGCCGGGGACGAGGTGCTCCGCCAGCGCGGCGACGACCTCGACCTGCTGCTTGCGTCCCACGAAGTGGAGGCTGTTCGCCGCGACGAGGCCGTCGAGCGTCGGGAGCGAGAGCGGCCGCTGGAGATCGGCGACGAGCGTCTCGATGGTGACGGCCGGGAACCGGGCCCTGACCGCCGCGGCGTTCCGCTCGAGCGCCCGCCGGTCGCGATCGACCGCCACGATCCGCCCGTCCGGACCGAGCAGGTCTGCGAGCGCAAGCGTGAACGCGCCCTCGCCCGGCGCCGATATCCGCCCACGTCCCGCCGGGAGCCACGGCCGGCCGCAGGAGCGCGACGTGATCGGCGTGGTCCACGTGCCTAACCGGTGCTCTGGAGACCGGCCGCCACGCCGTTGACGGTCAGCTGGACGAGGCGCAGGACACGCATGCGCTCGGGATCGTCGGCGGGCCAGCGAGCGGAGCCGCGCCAGCAGGCGGACCTGCAGCTCCGAGAGCGAATCCACGTACGGGTTGCGCAAGGCGACCGACCGCTGGAGGACGGGCGACCCATCGAGCAGCCGCGCCCGCCCGGTCACGCGGCCGAGGAGCGCGACCGAGCGCCGGTATTCGGTCTCGATGGCGTCCCAGCGTCGATCGTCGCCAGGTCCTGTGGCGAGGGCCGCGTAGAGCCGGGCGACGCCCATGTCCGCCTTGGCCAGGCTCATCTCGGCGTTGTCGAGGAGGCTCGACAGGAACGGCCAGTCGCCGGCGAGCCGCGCGAGCGCGTCCATCCCGGCTCGCCGTGGGCCGCCCGGTACGCCTCGAGCGCATGCCCGAGCCCGTACCAGCCGGGCAGGTTGATGCGCGACTGCGACCAGGCGAAGGTCCACGGGATGGCCCGCAGCGAATCGATCGTCGGCGCCTCGTCGCGCCGACCGCGGGCCGCCGGCCGCGACCCGAGCCGCAGGTCGGACAGCTCCGCGATCGGCGTGATGTCGCGGAAGAACGAGGCGAATCCCGGGTCGTCGTGGACGAGCGACCGGTACGCCGCGCGAGCCGTCGCCGCGAGCTCGTCCATGATCGGCGCCGCCGTGGCCAGGGCGCGCTCGAGGCGCGCGTCGTGCTCCGGTGTCGAGGCGAGCAGGATCGCGCCGGTCATCTGCTCGAGGTGGCGCCGCGCGATCGTCGGGTCGGCGTAGTTGGCGGCGATCACCTCGCCCTGCTCGGTCAGCTTGCAGCCGGCCGTCGACCGAGCCCGGCGCCTGGCCGAGGATCGCCCGGTTCGTCGGTCCGCCGCCGCGCCCGATCGCCCCGCCGCGACCGTGGAAGAGGGTCAGCTCGACGCCGCGCGCACGGGCCGCCGCGACCAGCGACGACTGGGCCTGGTGGAGCATCCAGGCCGCCGCCAGGAAGCCCGACTCCTTGTTCGAATCCGAGTAGCCGAGCATCACCTCCTGGCGATCGCCGCGGGCCGCCAGCTCGGCGCGATAGGCCGGATCGTCGAGCAGCGCGTCGAGGATCGCGCCCGCTCCGTCGAGCGCCTCGCTCGATTCGAAGAGCGGGACGACGTCGAGCTCGGGAACGGTCGCGGTGCCGTCAGTCTCGCCGTCCGCGGGCGGCGCTTCGGCCGCGTGGCGCGCCAGCTCGAGGACGTCGGTCACGTCCGTCGCGCGACGGACGTGAAGCTGACGACATAGCGGTGGCAGACCTCGCGGCCGAAGCGCGCCTGGGCCGCGGCGATCGCCCGGAACGTGGCGAGGACCTCGTCGAGCGTGACCCCGGGCGCCAGCTCGGTCGTCCCGGGTCGCGCCGGACCGGATCGCCGCGAGGGCCGCGGCATGGACCGCGGAGTGCTGGCGGACCTCGAGCGAGGCGAGGTGGAACCCGAACGTCCCGACCTGCCAGCGCAGCTCGGCGACGTCGCCCCAGGCGATCCGCTCGAGCCCGTCGGCGACGAGCGCGTCGGAGATCTCGGCGAGCTCCGCGTCGAGGTCGCGGCGCCGAGTCGTAGCGGCCGGTCAGCGGCGCCGGCTCCCCGACCAGCGCGGCCCGCGTCCGGCGCAGCCGCTCGGCGATGAACCCGAACCGCTGGCGGTACGGCTCGTCGGGGAAGCGCCGGCGGAGCTGTCGGTCGGTCTCGGGGAGGTCCTCGGCGTCGCGGGCGAGGCGCGAGGCGAGCGGCCGGGCGACCCGCTCGCCCGGAACGGCCGACCGCGATGGTCTGCATCAGCCGTGTCGCCACCGCCTCGTAGCCGCGCAGGACGTGGTCGGCCTGGATCCGCAGCGTCCGCGTCGTGATCTCCGCGGTCACGCCCGGGTTGCCGTCGCGGTCGCCGCCGATCCAGCTGCCCCGGTTGCAGGAAGGGACCGACGCGTGGCGAGCCGCGTCCCCGTCCGGCCGCTGTCCGAGGCCGGACCCGGCGCCCGCCCGGTCGGCGGATCGAGCGCCGCGTCGAGCGCCCGGTAGAGCTGGGGCACGACGGTGAACAGCGTCGCGTCGAAGAACGCCATCGCGGTCCGGACCTCGTCGAGCGGGCGTCGGGCTCACGATGCGCAGGTCCGAGGTCCGCCACAGGACGCGTGATCTCCTCGCGCAGCCGGCGCCGGATCTCGCGGTCCTCGGACGGCGTCAGCCGCGGATCGTCGAGCCGGGCGAGGAGCACGGCGCAGCGGCGAAGCGCGACGAGCGTCGTCCGGCGGCGCGCCTCGGTCGGATGGGCGGTCAGGACCGGCCCGACGGCGAGCCGCGCGACCAGCGCGTCGAGCTCCGCGTCCGTGCGGCCCGAGCCGGCGCAGCCCGGCGATCGCGTCGGCGACCGAGTCGTCGAGGATCCCGTCGCGCGCCGCCCGCTCGCGGCGGCGCAGCGTGCGGACGCGGCTCGCGCGCCTCGGCGAGGTTGACGAGCCCGAAGTACAGCGCGAACGCGGTGATGACGGCCTCGGCGGCACCGAGGTCGAGCGCCCGCGAGCTCCTCGTCGAGCCGGGCACGTTCGAGCGGATCGTCGTCGCGCCGGAGGGCGATCGTCCGGTGGCGGATCCGCTCGACGGTCGCGAACAGCTCGGGACCGGCCTGCTCCGAGATGACCTGGCCGAGCAGCGCGCCGAGCAGCCGGACCTCGGCCGCCAGCGGGTCGCGGGCGCCGGCCGTCCCGATCCCGAGCGGCTCGGCGGCGACCGCCGCCGAGGCCTCGGCGGCCTTTCCGTGGGCTCACGCGGCCCACGCTCGGGGTCCGTTCCGGCTCCGATCGTCCACCCGGCCGCAACCTTCGTGACCGCAACCTTTCCGTAGGCTTGTATGGTGATGCCGATGTCGAGCGTCCCGTCCGCGTCCATGCCAGACCGCTCGCCCGGCACGGGTCGACGATCCGTGCCCGCCCAGACGCCCGCCGACCAGCTCGAGCAGCTCCGCTTCCTGCACGAGGTCGCCCGGCTCGCGACGACGGCGCGGACGTGGGACGAGCTGCTCGAGACCGTCGTCGACCGGACCCGCGACGTGCTCCACGCGGACGTCTCCTCGCTCTACCTGCTCGACCGCGACGGAGCGTACCTGACGCTGGCCGCCACGAACGGCCTCGACCGCTACCAGATCGGCCGGGCGCGTGTCCCGTTCGGCGAGGGCGTGACCGGGAGCGTCGCCGCCGAGCGCCGGCCGCTGGTCATCCCCGACGTCAAGGCCGACGCGCGCTTCCTGTGGGTCCGCGGCATCGACCAGCGCCGCTTCGTCGCCTCGATGCTGTCGGTGCCGCTGACCTGGCACGACCAGATCGTCGGCGTCCTCAACGTCCAGACCGAGGAGCGGCGCGACGTTCAGCGACCAGGACATCGCCCAGCTCGGCGCCGTCGCCGACCTGCTCGCCGGGATCATCGAGAAGGGCCGCCAGCAGTCGGAGGCCGAGGCGCGGGTCGAGGCGCTCAAGGCCATCGACGAGGCGCGCAGCGAGCTGATCGCGCTGGTCACCCACGAGCTGCGGACGCCGCTGGCGGTCGTCCGGGCCTACGCCGACCTGCTCGCCGACGAGCCGCCGCTGCGCGGTCGCGAATCGCGCGACATGGCCCGGCGCCAGACGCGCGCCGCCTGGCATCGGGCGACGCTCGAGCAGATCGAGCGGCTGGATCGCCTCGTCGACTCGATCCTGGCCTCGGTCCGCGTCGTGCCGGAGGGTCCCGCGACGGTCACGCCGGTCGACCTGCGCGTCGTCGTCGACGAGGTCGTCACGTCGCTGCGACCGATCCTCCGGGTCACCACGTCGAGGTCATGCCCGGGATCCGGCTCCACGCCCTGGCCGATCCGCCGCGGCTGCGCCAGATCATCGAGCACCTCATCGAGAACGCGGTCAAGTACGCGCCGCCCGACACGACGATCCGGATCGACTGGTCGCTCGACGAGGGCATCGTCCTGCTCGGCGTCTCGCGACGAGGGCCCGGGCATCCCCGACGAGTGGCGCGAACGGATCTTCGAGCCCTACGCCCGACGCGACACGCACACCGCGCGTGGCTCGGGGATCGGCCTGTACGCCGCCAAACGCCTCGGTGAATCGATGGGCGCGCGCCTGTGGTGCGAGCCGGCTCGCCCGCACGGCGCCCGGTTCGTCGTCGCGCTGCCCGGCCGCCGTGGCCATCTGAACCGCTAGAGCGAGGAACATGATCAGCATGAGCAGCCGCCCCCTCCGGATCCTCGTCGTCGACGACGACCCGGCGATGGTCGGGGCCATCACCGCCCTCGTCGGGACCGAGGGCCACCAGGTCATCACCGCCTACGACGGGCTGACCGCCGTCAAGCGCTTCCGCGAGGAGCACCCGGACCTCGTCCTGCTCGACCTGGCGATGCCCGGGCCCGGACGGCTTCAACGTCGCCGGCCAGATGCGCGCGGTCGGCCCGGCGCCGATCCTGATCGTCTCCGGCGAGAGCGGCGAGGCGGCCAAGGTCCGCGCCCTCGGGCATCGGCGCCGACGACTACCTGACCAAGCCGTTCGGCAAGGCCGAGCTGCTGGCCCGGATCGCGGCGGTCATGCGCCGGGTCGACCGCTCGGCCGGGCCGGGTGGCGGCGGTGGCGGGCCGCTGACCGCCGGCGAGCTCGTGCTCGAGCCGGGGCGTCACGAGGCCCGTGTCGGCGACACCGTGCTGGCCCTGACGCCGACCGAGTTCCGCCTGCTCGAGGCGCTCGTCCGCGCCGGCGGCGACATCGTCCCGCATCTCCAGCTGGCGCGTGCCGGCTGGCCGGCCGAGACCGACCCGGACCTGCTCTGGCTCAAGCCGCACCTCGCGCGCCTGCGCGCGAAGGTCGCAGCCGCGGGCGGGCCGCAGGTCGTGGCCGTCCGCGGCGTCGGCTACCGGATCCTCGTCGAGGACGACGCGCCGCGCTGATCCGGCGCCTGACCAGGCCGAGCCGGCCCTAGACCGCGACGGCGATCGCGCGACCCGAGGCGTCGTGCGCGGCGTCCGCGCAATCGATCCGGCAGCCGCGGGCATCGCGTCCGCCGAGCGGATTGAAGTGGAAGTACGCCTCGCCGGTCGCCGACAGACGACAGCCGCACGCCGCACAGGTGACCGGCGCGTCGCGGCCATCGCGGACGGCGACGATGGGGCGCATCTCGGAGTCGGAGGGGTGGATCATCGGCGGGCACCTTCCGGGCTGGGCTGGGGTCTGGGATGTCGGCTGGGGCGCGAGGTTCACCCGGGGGTGATACCGCCCCATGTTCGTTCGAGGCTAGGCACGACGGCGTCCGGCGTCGGCACCGAAACGGGAACGTTGGGGTTGCGGTCCGGTTGCGAGGCGCCGCGGTCGGCCGTCACGCTCGCGACTGGCGCAACCGGCGGCGCATCGATCGGTTCGACGAGCCAGAAGCGGGCCGCCAGATCGGCCTCGTCGAGGAGCCGCCCGGCGAGCGCGGACCCGGCCGTCCGATGCGCGTCGAGCAGCCGGATCAGCTCGATCGACGCGCGCCTGGCCGTCGGGGCGATCGGCGAGCGCGGATGCCAGCCGGACCGCGTTGACGCTGCGCGCGTCGAGGGCCGCCGTGTGGCGGCCGCTCGGGTCGTAGAGGTAGGCACGGCCGCCGGTCATCCCCGCCCCGAAGTTGGCGCCGACGGGGCCGAGGACGACCACGGTCCCGCCGGTCATGTATTCGCAGCCGTGCGGGCCGATCCCCTCGACGACGGCCTCGGCGCCGCTGTTGCGGACCGCGAAGCGCATCCCCGCCCGGCCGACGAGGTGGAGCCGCCCGGCGGTCGCGCCGTACAGGACGGTGTTGCCGCGATCGCCTCGGAGGCGGCGTCGGCGGCGAGGTCGGGCTCGGGGACGACCGTGATGCGTCCCGCCCGACAGGCCCTTGCCGACGTAGTCGTTGGCCTGGCCGACGAGCCGGAGCTCGATCGCCGGGACCGGCGAAGGCGCCGAACGACTGGCCGGCCGCGCCGCGCAGGTCGAGGCGGATCGGGCCGTGGAGCTCGCCGCGCTCGAGCGCGCCGGTCAGCCCGGCCCCGAACGAGCGATCGGCCGTCGTCAGCCGGAGGCCGGACGCCGTGACCGAGTCCTGGCCGCGGAACGCAGCCGCGATGCCGATCTCGAGCGACGAGGCCGGCGCGTGCCCGATGTCGCGGCCGGCGGAGGCCGGGTTCGCGCGGCGAGCCGGCGAGGCGGGCCACGGCGCAGCGCCGATGACCGGAGCGAGCTCGGCGCGGGCGATCGGGATGGGCCGCAGGAGCCGCCGGCTCTCGCCGACGATCTCGCCCGACCGACCGCGCACCGACCGCCGCCAGCTCGCGACGGAGGTCCTCGGCGATCGCGGTGAAGAAGCGGACGACGTCGTCGGGCGTGCCCGCGAACTTGGCCCGCAGGTCCTCGCGCTGCGTGGCGATCCCGGTCGGACAGGTGTCGAGGTGGCACTGGCGCGCCATGTCGCAGCCGATCGCGACGAGCGCGGCGGTCCCGAACGCGAACTCCTCGGCGCCGAGCAGAGCGGCGACCAGCAGGTCACGCCCGGTCTGCAGCCCGCCGTCGGTCCGCAGCGCGACCCGGTCGCGCAGGTCGTTGCGGAGGAGGACCTGGTGGACCTCGGCCAGACCGAGCTCCCACGGCGCCCCGACGTGCTTGATGGATGACAGCGGCGATGCCCCCGTGCCGCCGGCGTGGCCGGACAGGTGGATGTACGAGGCTCCGGCCTTGGCGACACCGGCCGCGATCGTGCCGACGCCGCGGCCGGCCACGAGCTTGACCCCGATCCGGGCCGACGGGTTGATCGCGCGCAGGTCCGCGATCAGCTGGGCGAGGTCCTCGATCGAGTAGATGTCGTGATGCGGCGGCGGGCTGATGTAGCTCTGGCCGGGCTGGCCGCGGCGGAGCGCGGCGATGTAGGCCGTGGCCTTGCGGCCGGGGAGCTGGCCGCCCTCGCCCGGCTTCGAGCCCTGGGCGATCTTGATCTCGAGCTGGTCGGCCCGGGCCAGGTACGTGGCGGTCACCCCGAACCGCGCCGAGGCGACCTGCTTGATCCGCGCGTCGTGGCGCCGCCCGTCGGGTCCGGGCGCGTACCAGGCCGGGTCCTCGCCGCCCTCCCCGGTGTTGGCGGCACCGCCGGCGCGCTGGATGCCGATCGTCAGCGCCTGGTGCGCCTCCGGGCTGAGCGCCCCGACGCTCATCGCCGAGACCACGAACCGGCGCACGATCGACCGCGCGTCCTCGACGTCCTCCAACGGGACGGGGGTCGCGGCACGCCGGAGGCGAAGCTCATCGCGCGGGACGGCACGGTCAGACGCGGGCCGGGCGAGCGCCGCCCGATAGCGGGCGAGCCGCTCGTCGATCGCCTCCGGTGCCACGCCATCCGGGCCGCCGACAGCCAGCAGCGTGATCTCGGTCGCGATCCGTGGCGAGAAGAGATGCGCCTCGCCGTCGGCCCGGAAGCGGGCGAAGCCGGGATCCGGGAGGCGCGGCTCGCGGCCGGCGGCAGGTTCGGGGATGGCGAGCGCGGCCGCGCGACGGCGGAGCTGGCGCTCGGCGAGGTCCGCGAGGGTCGTCCGGCCGGGCCAGGCCGCCGCGGTCGGGAAGCAGCGCGCGACGACCGAGGCGTCGAGATCGACGACGTCGATCAGCGCACCGCCGATGTACGACGCGACGGCGCTGATCCCCATCCGGGCCAGCGTCTTGCGCAGGCCGGCCTCGAAGGCGGCGACGACGTTGGCGACCGTGTCGGTCGGCGCCAGGTTCTCGGCGCCACGCGTGCCGGCGAGCTCGGCGGCCAGCTCGAGCGCCAGGCGCGGCTGGACGGCCGTGGCGCCGACCGCGAGGACCATGGCCATGGCATGGACATCGAGGACGTCCGCGGCACTGACCGCGAGGTCGGTCCGGCCGCGCAGGCCGGCGGTCGTGAGCGCCGTGTGGACTGCCCCGGCGGCCAGGATGGACGGCACCGCGAGTCGGTCGAGCGAGGCGCCGGCGTCGGTCAGGACCACGACCGCGACACCGCGCCGCGACGCCGCGACCGCCTCACGGGCGAGCCGATCCAGGGCAGCCTCGAGACCGGGCGCGCCGTCCGAGGCGTCCCACGTGGCGTCGAGGATCCGGACCCGTGCGCCATCCTCCCGCACAGCCGCGAGCAGGCCATCGAGGTCGACGACGACCGGGCGGTCGAGCCGGATCGTTCGCGGTCCGCGGGGCACGCCGCCGAGCAGCGCCGGGCGGCGACCGAGCTCGACCCGCATGTCCATCACGACCCGCTCGCGCTCGGGATCGATCGCCGGGTTGGTGACCTGCGCGAAGGCCTGGCGGAGGTGATCGGCGACGGGTCGGTCGAGCCGACCGCGGCCGGGTGTCGGCGTGTCGTCGCCCATGCTCCAGAGCGGCTCGTGGCCCTCGAGCGCCATCGTCTTGATGTCGAGCCGGGCCCGTTCGGCGTCGAGGCCCGAGAGGTAGCGCAGCGCGTGCTCGGCGGTCGGCAGACGACGCGCTCGGCGTCGTGCCGGGCCCGACCGACGCCGTCGATCCGGTCGTCGTGGATCGGGCGCGCGGCGTCGTGGATCGGGAGCGCCCGGAGCGCGCGCGCCTTTGCCTCGGCGTCCTCGAGGATCGAGCGGCGGCCGGGTTCGACCAGCAGCAGCTCGCCCGGACCGAGCCGCCCGCGACGGACGGTCTCGGCGGCCGTGAACGGGACGGCGCCCGCCTCCGAGGCGACCGCCACGAGCCGATCGCGGGTCACCGCGAAGGCCGCCGGTCGCAGCCCGTTCCGGTCGACCAGGACGCCGACGTGGCGGCCGTCGGCGAAGACGATCGCCGCCGGCCCGTCCCACGGCGCGAGGAACCCGGCCGTCCGGCGTCGGAGCGTGGCCACGTGCGGATGCGGGGCGCGACGCAGCGCCAGCGCCTCGGGGATCGCGGTCAGGAGCGCCGGTGTCAGCTCCCAGCCGGTCGTCGTCAGAAGCTCGAGCGCCTCGTCGAGCGAGAGCGAATCGGAGCCGTCCTCGGACAGGAGCGGACCGGCGGCCAGGAGCGCGCGGGCGACCTCGGACCCGGCCGCGTCCGCCGCCCGGCCACGGACCTGCTCGCGGTTGCCGCGGACCGTGTTGATCTCGCCGTTGTGGGCGATCGAGCGGAACGGCTGGGCCAGCCGCCAGACCGGATGCGTGTTCGTCGCATAGCGCTGGTGGAAGACCGCGTAGCCGACCGTCAGCGGCGCGCGCAGGTCCGGGTAGAGGTCGGGGAGGCGGCTGCCGATGACCAGCCCCTTGTAGACGATGGTCCGCGCCGAGGCGGACGGGACGGAGAGCTCGGCGATCGACCCGCCGGCCGCGCGGGCCGCGGTCTCGAGCCGTCCGACGCGCGATGACGAGGCGACGCTCGAAGGCGGCATCGGCGATCGGGCGCGGGTCGTCCTCGCCACGTGCCGGCCGAGCCACGACCGCATGGACGAACCCCGGCCGCGACGCCGCGGCCGACGACCCGAGCGCGGTGACGTCGACCGGGACCGTCCGCCAGGCGACGACCGGGAGGCCGGCGGCCGCGAAGGTCTCCTCGACCAGAGCACGGGCACGTCGTCCCGCCGTCCGGCCGCGCGGCAGGAAGAGCGAGACGACCGCCGGTCGCTCGACGGCCAGCGCGTCCCCGGCGATCAGCCGCAGGAGCGAGCCATCGAGCGGGAGCGCGACACCGGCCCCGTCGCTCGATTCGCCGTCGGCCCCGAACGCGCCACGATGGCCGAGCGCAGCCAGGCCGGTCGAGGGCCAGCGGCAGGACCCGCTCGCGCGAGTGCCCACCCGCGTCCGCGACGAACCCGACGCCACAGGCGTCGTGCTCGAAGCGTGCCTCGTACAACGGGGCGACGCTGCGACGGTGGCGCTGGGTCCGATGGGGTTCCATGGCCTGTCTCCGGGAGGGGGACGGATCGGCCGCCATCGACGAAGGGTCGACAGCGGCCGGTCTGATGTTGCTTGCGACGGGGAGGCCGGGGAGGCGGCCGCCGGGTCACACCTGATAGGCGACCTCGCCGTGGACGGAGCGATCGAGGCCCATCGCCTCGACATCGCGGCTTGACCCGGATCCCGAGGAGGACATCGACGACCTTGACGATCACGAACGTGCCGACGACGGCGTACCCGATGGTCGCGCCGACGGCGACGAGCTGGATGCCGACCTGTGCCGGGTTGCCGTCGAGCAGGCCCGGAGTAGGCGGCCTGGACCGTGGACGAGGCGAAGATCCCGGTGGCGACGGCGCCGAACATGCCGCCGATGCCGTGGACCGCGAAGACGTCGAGCGCGTCGTCGACCTTGGAGCGCGCCCGCAGGAGCGTGGCGCTGTAGCACAGGCCGCCGGCGACCAGGCCGATGATCAGCGCGCCGCCCGGGGTCACGAAGCCGGACGCCGGGGTGATCGCGACGAGCCCGGCGACGGCCCCGCAGGCGGCGCCGACGACGCTGACCTTGCGGTTGTGCGACGTAGCTCGCGAGGACCCAGGTGACGGTCGCCGCGGCCGCGGCCATGTTGGTGACGGTGAACGCGCTGGCGGCCAGCCCGCCCGCGGTCAGCGCCGAGCCGGCGTTGAAGCCGAACCAGCCGAACCACAGGAGACCGGCGCCGAGGACGGTCATCGGCACGTCGTGCGGCTCCGATGCCTCACCGTTCATGGCACGCGCGCCCGATCAGGAGCGCGACGACGAGCGCCGACACGCCCGAGCTGATGTGGACCACCGTGCCGCCGGCGAAGTCGAGCGCGCCGAGCTTGAACAGCCAGCCGTCCGTCGACCAGACCCAGTGGGCGATCGGCGAGTAGATGAAGATCGACCACAGGATCGTGAACAGGACGAACGACCCGAACCGCTTGCGCTCGGCGAAGGCGCCCGTGATCAGGGCCGGGGTGATCGCCGCGAACATCAGCTGGAACATCGCGAACAGGAGGAACGGGATCGTCACGGCGTAGACCGGCGAGGGTGCCTGGCCGACGCCGTTGAACATCGCGAAGTCGAGACCGCCGATCAGGCCCCAGCCGTTGACGTCGGGGCCGAAGGCGAGGGTGAAACCGATGACGACCCAGACGATGCTGACGAGGGCCAGCCCGAAGAAGCTGTGCATGACCGTCGACAGGACGTTCTTGCTGCGCACGAGCCCGCCGTAGAAGAGGGCGAGGCCCGGCAGCATGATCATCACCAGGGCCGTGGACATCAGCATCCAGGCGGTGTCACCACTGTCCATCCGATCGATACCTCCGCGAACGACGAGCGGTCCGGAGGCACATCCGGACCTGTTCGGAAGGCTAGGTGGCCGGGCTATCGCGAGCGCGTCTCCCCGGCAGGGCCGACAAGGTGTCCGTTCGGTGCCCGACGCAGGCGGACGCGCGCCGGCGAGGTTGCGAGTGGGGTCCTAGGTGAACAGGTTCACGGCCCGCGCGATCACGAGACCGATGATCGCGAACGAGATGAGCGCCTGGCAGCCCATCGCGACCTTCGCCCAGTGGGCCATCGGCATCGTGTCGGTCGGGCTGAACGCATTCGCGTTCGTGAAGCCGACGTAGAGGTAATCGATGAACTGCGGACGCCAGCCGGGCGGTGCCAGCTCCGGGCTCAGCTGCTGCGGGAAGGCGAAATCCGGGTACTGCGGCATCCCGTGGGCGCGCGCGGCCGGTCCGCCGGAGTCGAACTGCCAGTACAGCAGCGCGAACGCGACGTTGTTGCCGAGCCAGACCTTGGCGCCTGCGACGAGGACGCTTCACCGCGTTCTGGGTCACAGCCGAGCCGATCAGCAGGCCGTTCAGGAGCAGGATCGTCGCGGTCACGTGCTGATCAGGATCACCGCGACCAGGGCGAACGACACGAGGCGCAGCCAGCGAGTGTCACGGTCGATCCGGCCCGGATCGCCGATCATCAGCGCGACGAGGAGGATGCCCTCGACCGCGGCGAGGAGCCAGCCCGGGAGCAGGGCCAACCCGGCCGGTGACACGACGGCGAGCGCCATCAGCGCGAGAACGGCGAGTGCCATCGGCAGACGCGATTCCCCCATCACCGGCTCGGGAACCGGCTCGGTCACCGCCCGAACCACCACACGTCGACGTCGCGGACCGGTTCGTAGCCGATCGACTGGTAGACGTGGTTCGAGGTCGGGTTCGCCAGGTCCGTGAACAGGAAGCAGAACCTGCGGCCCGCGTCGAGCGCCGCCCTGGCTCATCGCGGCGACCAGCGCGCTCGCGTAGCCATGGCGACGACGCTCGGGTGGCGTGTAGACCGGCCCGATCCGGAGCCCGTTCGGCGTCGGGCTGCCGATGCCGGCCAGCGAGACGACCTCGCCGTCCTCCCAGAGGTAGAGGGTGCGACCACGACCGCCGAGCCAGCGATCGGTCAGGGCCGCGAGCTCGGACGGCGTGACGGGCTCGAGCGCCTCACGGTGGAACGCCCCGATCCAGTCGAGGACGAGCGCCCGATCCGCCGATCCGGCCGCCCGGAGCCGTCCGGGCGCCAACGGCGTCGGTGAGAGCACCTCCGTCAGGCGAAAGATCCGCTCGGAGATGTGGAGGCGAGCGGGCGGACCGCCGCGGGCCGTTCGCGCTTCGACGAACGCCCGGACGTGCTCCACTGGGCCGAGCGCCCCGGGCAGGTCACGATCGGCCAGGTCGTCGGCCAGGCATGGCGATCGCCGCGGGATCGTCGATCTCCGACAGGACCAGGTTGAAGGGCGGCGTCTGCATCGCGCGGCCACGACCCGGCCGCCGGTCGAGACCGTCGCGAGATACGGCGGCGCCGAGAAATCCTCGGGCGCCTCGAGGAGGTTCGAGGTGACGCCGAGGATCAGGTAGTGCTCGGCCTCACGCGCGACGAGGAACGGCCCGGCCGCCTCGAGAAAGTCGCGAGCCTCGCCGAATCGACGCAACTCCATCCGCGCAGCATACGGGCCGCCGGACGAGTGCCGGAACGTCGGGACGCCGCGTCACGCGGCTATCCCGACGAGCCATGGCTGCGATGTCAGACCGCGTGGACGCTTCGACCGCGGAATGCGCGCACGACGAACAGCACGATGCACGCACCGATCACGGCGATGACGATGCTGCCGATGTTCAGGCCGGTCACATCGCCGATCCCGGCGAGGGACGCGAGCCAGCCACCGACGACGGCGCCGACGATGCCGATGATGATCGAGCCGATGAGCCCGAAGCCACCACCCATCAGGAAGTCGGCGATGACCCCGGCGATCAGGCCGAGGACGATCCAGCTGAGCAGACCCATTGGGGTAGTCCTCACGCTACGAGGTCGGACCGATCGAACGCGGCACCGACCGACGTTCAGCCTCGATCAATGAGGAGAACGTGCGCGCGAGACATCCGGCCGCGGATGAATCAACCGCATGACGGTCGTCGGAACTCCGCACAGGGCGACGATCCTCAGCGGGTCGTCATGCCAATCGGCGGCCACTCACCGAGTGGTCGAGGTTGAACGCGAGGAGGAGCGGGACGCGCCCCGGCTCGATGATCGCGGGACGGCAATTGCGCATGCGCAGACTCCCGGATACACCGGCGGGCACGCCCAGGACGCAGGTCGCGATGAGGATGCGCAGCATCCGCCCGTGGCCGACGACCAGCGTCGTCCCCGCCGAGTCGGCTACGTCGGCAAAGAATGACCGGGCGCGAGCCTCGACCGACGACTCGGTCTCGATACCCGGCAGCTGGGCGCCCTCTCGTCGTCGGGTGGCCGCCACCTCGTCCGCCGCGAGCTCCGCCTCCGACCAGCCCTCGTACGGCCCGAAATCCATCTCGACCAAACGATCGTCGATGACGAGTCTCGGCGCGTCATCCTTCCCGGCCAGCACGAGCTCCGCCGTCTGTCGCGCCCGGATCCTGGGCGAGGTGACTGTTCGGTCCCAGCGGATGCTGGCCAGCGCGACGGCGAGGTCGCGGGCTTGAGCTTCGCCCTTGGCATTGAGGGGCACGTCCGTGTACGAAAGGAGGCGACCCTCCGCATTCCAATCCGTCTCCCCGTGGCGGACGAGGTAGACGCGAGGCCAACCCGCCCCCTCGTCGGGAGAGGTCACGACCGAGCCCCGGATGGATGCTGAATTCGACGCCACCAGAGCCCGGCCCAACTCGATCATCCATGCTCCCGGATGGTCCGCGCCTCGTGTCGGACTCCTGCTGCTCGAATGCCATCGGCCGCCCCAGGGCGCGGCGGCCGCGGGATCTCGGCGAGCCGGGTGGGATTCGAACCCACGACCAAGGGATTAAAAGTCCCGTGCTCTGCCGCTGAGCTACCGGCCCGCGAACAGGGTACCCGACAGCGATCGTCGGTCGCCGCCGCCGACCTACCATGAATTCGTGACGCGCGACTTCCCCCGCCTGCTTGCCGCGACGTTCGTCGTCGCCCAGGTCGCCGACGCGCTCACCGCCGTCGTCGTCTCGCGAGAGCTGAACCCGCTGATCGGCTCGGTCTCGCCGGCTCGTCGTCGATCGCGTTGAAGGTCGTCCTGATCGTCTTCGTGCTGTTGGTGGTCGAGATCAGCGCTCGACAACGGCCCACGCTGGCTCGGGTCGTCCTCGTGGTGGGGATCGTCGCAGGGTTCGCCGGCGCAGTGAGCAACACTGACCTGACGCCATTCCGCGGTTGAACGCCCGTCCGGCCGACCTTTCCGCCGGGTTGGTCAAAACGGAAGGTCGGGCCGTCGGTCTCCTCAGACCGACCGCGCCCAACCTGACCGGACGAGATAGCCCTACTTGGTGACCGTCACGACGGTGAACATCCCGTTCTTGAAATGGCCGGGGATATTACACACGAATAGGTAGGTGCCGGGGGCGAGATCGACGGTGCGCGCCTGTGAGCCGGAGGGATCGATGTTCTCGCCGTCGCTGAAAAGGTCGACACCAGCGCCCTCTTCCTTGATGTTGCCCGCGGCATCGACCGGATACTTGGAGGCCGGCAGCGGGCTCTTGAACATCAGGAGCTCATGCGGGACGGTGCCGAAGTTCGAGATGTTGAACGTCATCTTGCCCGCCTTGAGGGTGGCAGGCGCGATGACCTTCCACTCGTAGAGGCTGATGGACGGATCGGCGGGATCCGGGGTCGCGGACGCAGCGACCGTGGCAACCGGTGCGACCGCGGCGACCGGGGCGACCGTCGGCGCGACGGGCGTGGCGATCGCCGGTGTCGACACAGCGACAGTCAGATTTGCGGGCGCCTTTGCAGGCGGCGCGGCGGCGACGGCGGCACAACCTGCCACGGCGCCGATGATGACGATGCTCACGATGGCGGTTCGGATCGGGCTCATGTCTGTCTCCTGGGACGAAGGGCGATCAAGACACGATCCTGTGGGCTGGACCCGATCCGGGCAGGGGCCACGGGCCACCAAACGGCAGTCCGAGTAGCCCGTGACCCCGTGCCGGACGGCCCGGCGTCAGGCGGTCGACAGATCGAGATCCAGCGGCTCCACGCCCGGCTTCGCGGCCGATGTCAGCCGGGCGGGCTCACCGGTGTCGGGAGCGGCTCGCCGCGGACGCCGGCGAGCAGGTTCGCGGCGGCCATCTCGGCCATCTTGCCGCGGGTCGCCCGTGACGCCGACGCGATGTGCGGCACGATCAGGCAGTTGTCGAGCCCGACGAGCGGATCATCCATCGGGATCGGCTCGGGGTCCGTCACGTCGAGCGCGGCCGCGGCGATGACGCCGCGGCGCAGCGCGTCGGCGAGGGCTCGCTGGTCGATCACAGGACCTCGTGACGTGTTGACGAGCACGGCCGTCGGCTTCATCGAGGCCAGGGTCGTCGCGTTGATCAGCCCGCGGGTCTCCTCGGACAGGTTGACGTGGATCGACACGAAGTCGCTTCGCGGCAGGAGCTCCTCGAGCGGCAGATAGGTCGCGCCGAGCGGACCCGTCACGTCATCGGGCAGCGGCTGGAGGTCGTGGTACAGGATCGTCATGCCGAACCCCTGTGCCCGCCGGGCGACCGCCTGGCCGATCCGACCGAAGCCGACGATCCCGATCGTCGCGCCGTGGACATCCGGCCCAAGGAGCAACAGCGGGCCCCACGTCTTCCAGCGGCCATCTCGCACGTAGCGGTCGCCCTCGGGCAGCCGTCGTGCCGCGGCCATCAGGAGCGCGAAGGCCAGGTCCGCCGTCGTCTCGGTCAGGACGCCGGGTGTGTTGCCGACGGCGACCCCACGGCGCGCGCAGGCGGCGACATCGATGTTGTCGAAGCCGACGGCGTAGTTGCTGACGACCTTGAGGCCCGGTCCGGCCGCATCGAGGAAGGCATCGTCCACCCGATCGGTGAGCAGGGTCAGGACACCGTCGCAGCCGGCGATCCGGCGGAGCAGCTCGTCGCGCGGTGGCGGCAGGTCGTCGGTCCAGAGGTCCATCTCGCAGGCCGCCTTGACCGCGGTCAATCCCTCGTCGGGGATGACCCGTGCCACGAAGACGCGCGGGAGCTCGCTCACACCCGCGTCGCCACGAGCGGCTCGACGAGCGTCCGGATCCGACCGAGGGCTTCGAGCAGGTTCGCCTGTGAGGTGGCGTAGCTGATCCTGATGTGGTCGTCACCGAACCCGCCGAACGCAGAGCCGGGCAGGACGCAGACACCGGCCTCCTGGAGCAGTCGCTCGGCAAGGTCGGCGCCGGTCAGCCCCGTCCCGGAGATGTCGGGGAAGACGTAGAACGCGCCGGTGGGCTTGCGGCACTCGATGCCCGGGATGGCGTTGAGGCCGTCGACGATCAGGTCGCGACGTGCCTTGAACTCGACGACCATCGCGTCCACGTCGTCCTGTGGCCCGACCAGCGCCTCCACCGCGCCGACCTGGGCGAACGTGGCGACGCCGCTGATGGTGTTGATGATCAGCTGACCGTAGGTCTGCACGAGCGATTCCGGGACGATCGCGTAGCCCAGGCGCCAGCCGGTCATCGCGTAGGTCTTGGAGAACCCGTCGAGGACGATCGTCCGCTCGGCCATCCCGGGAAGGGATGCGATCGAGACGTGCTCTGCGCCGTCGTACAGGATCCGGCTGTAGATCTCGTCGGCGAGGACCCACAGGTCGTGGCGGACGGCGAGCTCGGCGATCCGCTCGAGGTCGTCGCGGGTCAGCACGCCACCGGTCGGGTTGGCCGGCGAGTTGATGACCAGGACCCGGGTCTTCGGCGTGATCAGCGAGGCCAGCTCGTCGACGTCGAGCCGGAAGTCGTTGGCCATCCGGATCGGGATCGGGACCGGCGTGGCGCCGACGAACCGGGTCAGCGATTCGTAGATCGGGTAGCCGGGATCGGGGACGAGGACCTCATCGCCGGGGTCGACGAGACCGAGGATCGCGTAGAGCATCACGCCCTTGCCGCCGACCGTGACGAAGACCTGGAACGGCTCGACGGTGAACCCCTTGCGCGCCGAGGCGTCCGCGGCGATCGCCTCGCGCAGCGCCGGGATCCCCGGGAACGGCGGATAGTGGGTGGCTCCGGCATCGAGCGCGACCTTGGCCGCCTCCCGGATGTTGGCCGGCGTGTCGAAGTCGGGCTCGCCGAGCTGGAGGTGGACGATGGAGCGACCCTGCGCCTCGAGCGAGCGAGCGCGAGCGGAGACTTCGAACGCGCTCTCGGTGCCGATGGTGCCCATCCGGGCGGCGATGCGCATCGTGGGACCTCCGATCAGGGAAGCATCTGGCGCAGGACGAACCACACGTTCGCGGGGCGTTCGGCGAGGCGCCGCATATACCACGGATACCAGAACTCACCGTACGCGATGAGGGCCTGGACGCGATAGCCCGCCTTCGCCAGGCGGAACTGCTCGTCGGTCCGGATGCCGTACAGCATCTCGACCTCGAACGCGTCGCGCCCGATGCCGGCCGCGCCGACCTGCTCGCCGATCTGCTCGATGAGCGCGACGTCGTGGGTCCCGAGGCCGAGCCTGATCGGTCGATCGCGCCCGTCGAGCAGGAACCGGACGGCGACCCCGGCGAAGTTGGAATCGACGCTGCGCCGGTCACGGTAGGCGATCGATTCCTTCTCGTCGTAGGCACCCTTGACCAGCCGGATCGCCGGATCCAGCGGCAACAACCGCTCGAGGTCGGCGGCCGTCCGCCGCAGGTAGGCCTGGAGGCAGATCCCGGTCTTCGGCTGGGTCGCCCGGAGCTTCTCGTAGAGGGCGATCGTGGCCTCGGTGTAGGCGCTCCCCTCCATGTCGATCCAGAGGTACGAGCCGGCTGCGGCGGCGTGCTCGGCGATGCGCACGAGATGGCCGAGGCAGACATCGGCGTCAAGATCGAGCCCGAGCTGGGTCGGCTTGACCGACACCTCGCCGGTGATCCCGGCCGCGACGATCTTGTCGATGGCATCGAGATAGTGGGCCGCGACCTCGTCGGCCGCGGCGAGGTCCTCGAGGTTCTCGCCGAGCCGCGTGTACATCGTCCCGATCCCGGCCGCCTGGAGCGGGAGCGCCGCCGCGAGCGCGTCCTCGAGGGACTCGCCGGGCATGAACCGGCGCACGGCGCGGCGCATGAACGGCAAGCGTGGCAGACGTTCCTTCAGCCACCGGTTTCGGGCGGCCCACAGGAAGACGCGACGCATGTGTGGCACTCCTGCAACGATCCGGCCGGGACGTTTCGGATGATAGGCGACCGGGGGGCTAGAATCGCACCGATGACCCGCTTCTACGACCTCGACGCCGCCAACGCCGCCGTCCCCGAGCTCGACGGGATCGTGCGCCTGCTCGCCGAGCAGCGCGCCGAGCTCGTCCGGCTGCGCGATGAGGTGCTGGCCGCCGGGACCGGGGTCGGTGACGGTGCCGCCACGGCCGTCGCCGAGCGGGTGAATCGGGCCGAGCTCCCGGCCGACGCTCCCCCGGTGGACGACCTGCGACTGACCCAGCTCCGGATGCAGGGCCTGATCGACCAGATGGCGGCAGGCGTCGCCCGGATCGATGCGATGGGCCTGACCCTCCGCGACATCGAGCACGGCCTGGTGGACTTCCCGGCCCTCGTCTCGGGACGTCAGGTCTGGCTGTGCTGGCAGCGCGGCGAGGCCGTCATCGATTGGTGGCACGGTCTCGACACGGGGTTCTCCGGCCGCCGTCCGCTCGTCGAGCTGGGATGACCGAGCGCTCGGTCGTCGTCGGGCCGGACGGACGAGCGAAGGCGTACCGGCCGCTCCCGGAGCCGGAACGAGCGGCGGCCCTTGCTGCCGGCCTGGCCGCCTACGACCGTGGCGACTTCTTCGAAGCGCACGAGGATCTCGAGCCGGCCTGGATGGGCACGGACGATCCGGCGGAGCGGGCGCTCCTGCAGGGACTCATCAAGGTGGCCGCCGCGTACGTCCACGATGTCCGCGGCAACCCGGCGGGGATCACCCGCAATCTCGAGGGCGCGCGAGTCCTCCTCGTCCGGGCGCTCGAGACCGGTCCGGCCCCGAACGTCGCCGGGATCGACCTGGGCGCGCTCGTCGACGCGATCGATGCGCGGCTGACCGATTTGACCGCCCACCCCGATGGACCGACCCTCGGCCCACCGGCATTCGCCCTGACTGCAAGGAGCCCCAGATGACGATGCCCGCCCCGATCCCGACGATCGACGTCGCCGAGGCAGACCGGCGGCTCCGCGAGGATCCGGCCGGCCCGATCCTGCTCGACGTCCGCGAACGGAACGAGTTCGAGGAGGTGCGTGCCCCGGGTGCGGTCCTGGTCCCGACGTCCGAGTTCATGACCCGGATCGCCGAGCTGCCGACCGACCGGCCGTTGCTCGTGGTGTGTGCCATGGGCGGCCGATCCGCGGCCGTGACCGGCTACCTGGTCCGGGCGGGACGGACCGATGTCGCGAACGTGGCGGGCGGGATGGACGCGTGGGAACGGGCGGGCCTGCCCGTCACACGTGGTCCGGTGACCGCGGGCGAAGGCGAGATCCCGGCGGGCTGACGCCCGGCCTAGTGCCGCCGGCCCCGCCGGATGATCCGCGCGGTGAGCGCCCGCGTCTGTTCCTTGTGCGCGAACGCGACGCCGATGAGGATCAGCAGGACGAAGTCGATGGTCCCGACGAGTGCCGCGTTGAGATACCCGAGCTGCTGGCCGATGTCGCCGTCGATCTTCAGCCCCGGGACGGTCGCGCCGACCAGGCCGAGCTGGAAGAACGGTGGCAGTGGGGCCGTGTTCGCCCGAACGCTCGTGGCCAGCGTCGTCGACCCGGTCGAGCCGCCGACCAGGATGGCATTCGGCCCGCTGACCACGGCCGCGGCGCCTTCGATACCGACGGGCAGGTCACTCGACGTCAGATGCTTCCATTCGGGGAGATCGCCGGTCGTTGTCGGAACCGCCCAGTACATCTCGGTCTGCGGCGCGGACCCGTCGTTGCCGCCGGCCAGGTAGATCGCACCGTTGGCGCCCCAGCCGGACGCATTGGTCCGGGCGACCGGGAGGTTCGCCTGGTTGTTGACGTCCCAGCGGATGAGCTTGCCCGCGTTCGGGTTCGGCGGCAGGCCGGCGGCCGCGGCGACACCGAACGCGCCGCGCTGGACCATGCCGGTCGGACCGTTCGCGTCGCTGCCGCCATAGACCCACAGGTAGTCGCCGACGAGCACAGCCGTCGCGTCGTTCGCCGGCTGGATCATCGGCTGCTCGGCCGACCATGCCCCGAGCGCACCCTTCGAATCGAGACGGGTCTTCAGGGTCGTGGCGACCGGCCCCGCGGTATTCCGTCCGCCGATGAGCAGCAGCCCGTCGGTGGTGATCGCGATCGCCGAACCGGCCCGAACCTCGGGGAGCTTGAGGGTGTCGGCGGTCGTCCACTGGCCGAGGGCGCCTGTCTGGCTATCGGGGCTCAGGACGAAGACCTTGTCGGTCGGCGCACCGGAGGCGTCGATGCCACCGATGACGTAGATGCTGCCGGCGACATAGGCGACGCTCGCGTCGGCGCGCGGCTCTGGGAGGGCCGGGCCGTCGGCCCATTTGTCGAAGTTCCCGGTCCCGACCGTCTTCGCGACGTAGACGTTGGACTGGGCCGTCTTCCCATCCGTCCCGCCGATGTACAGGATCTGGGTCCCGACCTGGAGGACCGAGCCATCGGTCCGCGGCGCCGGAAGCGCCAGCTCGGACGGCGAGTTCTGGAACGGGATCACGGCCCCGACTGGCGCCGGGCAGGGCAGCGACTCGTTCGACGGCGGGCAGAGGTTGATCGGCGACCAGACCAGGACGCCGAGATCCACCGTGCTGCTGACCGTCAGGTAGTAGGCCCGGTCCGGCAGGTAACCGAGGATGAAGATGATGAAGATGAGCCACAGGAAGGCCTTGACCGAGGCCCACCCCCAGCCGTCGCCGTCGAGCAGCCCGAACAGGGCTCGCTTTCGCGGCACGACAGTCCCGGCTCCGAGCGCTCGCTGCGCCATCGTCCTCCATCCTCAGCCACCGACGCCGTCGGCGGCGTCATCACTGAACGGTCAAGGTCCCCGTCATCAGGGTCGGGTGAATGGTGCAGATGAATGGGTACGTCCCGGCCGGGAGAGCCGGCACCGAATAGGGCTGGGTGGCGACGCCAGGGAAGGTGGCTCCCTGGAACTTGACCGCACCACCCGAGTCCTTGATCTGGATGTTGTGCGGCGTCCCCGCGTCCTCGTTGTCGAAGTCGATGACGAATGCCTTGTTGGCCGACGCGGTGATGGTCGGCGTCGTGAACGCGACACCTGACGCCACGACCTTGACGTGCGGCGCGTTCGCGTCGACCGAGGCCGCCGGCGCTGGCGAGCCTGACGGCGTCGCGAAGGCGTCGGACCAGCAGGCCGGGAATGGCGTCGCTCCGGGTGCCGGCTTGTAGCTCGGATCGAGCCAGCCGTTGAACGTCTCGACCTCGCCGGTCACCGGGTCATGCAACGGCTCGTTGAGGGACGGGTCCCGCTTGGTGAACGTCTCCGTCGATGGCGCACGGATGAATGCGATCAGGTCCTCGATCTGGATGTAGTTGAGCGGTCCCGGCGGATGGCCCTCGTTCGACCAGACCGGCATCACCGAGTTCGGGTTGCCGCAGGCGTACCGGCCGCCACTGATCATCATGTTGTTGAGGTAGTCGACCGACAGGTGGGCGAACAGCTTCTCCTGGCTGTTGAGCACCGGGCCGATGCCGCCCTCACCGTTCGCGCCGTGGCAGCGCGCGCAGTTGGCCTCGTACAGGTTGTAGCCGCGCTCGACCGAGGTGACCTGCTGGGAATCGGTCTCGGCGTCCAGACGGGACTGCGTCAGGCCGAGCGGAGCGAGCTCGTAGAACCAGTAGATCGTGATGAACAGGACGACCACGACGACCGCCAGAAAGCCGACCCAGCGGGCGTTCGACGACGACCGGACGACCTGCGCGGCGCGTTCGGGCGTCAGCTCCACCGCCCGCGTCGACGGCGGGCCGCTGAAACGCTCGACCGGGGCGACCTCGGCCGGGCGGTCGCGGGACGGGCAGACGCTGCTCGGGCTCGCGTCCGGGCGTGTCGCTCATCGCGCTCCTCGATCGGGCGGGCGGTGGTCGGTCATCAGATGCAGCCGGTCGGCGTCCGGGGCGGGATGAGCCCGGGCTGGCCGAGCGCGACGGGCAGCGGCCCGAGCGTGATCTTGCCGGTATTGATGGTCAGGATCCCCGAATCGTCGACCGTGATCGAGAAGCGGTCCATGCTCCGCGGCGCCGGGCCGAACTGGGCGCCGGCGGCCTTGATGCCGAGGCGGTCGTAGCGCGACCCGTGGCACGGGCACTCGAACCAGAAGTTCTTGAGGCACGGGTTCGGCTTGCAGCCGAGATGGGGACAGCGCTGGTAGAGGGCCCGCACGTTGAGCGCAGCCCCGTCGCCGGCCGTGTCGTCGCCGGCGAGGAAGCGCTGCTGTCCGGGGTCGTACAGGATCACGAACGCGCGCGCCTCGGAGTAGTAGGCCGGGAAGCCCTCTTCGATCGGGAGCTGCGAGTTCTGGAGCTTGACCGTGTCGAGGTCGCCGATCGTGACCGGGGCCCCGAAGCCGCCCTTCAGATTCGGCCACGCGAAGCCGAGCGTCCCGGCGGTGACCTCGAACAGCCACAGGCCGATGCCGGTCCCGAGCGCGAGCCGCATCAGCTGCCGGCGCGACAGCCCCTGGACCTGCTGCTTGCGCAGCGACTTGATGGCTTCCTTGGTCAGGGCGGCCGGCTTGTCGATCAGTTCGACCTGGTAGTTGCTCATGTGCGCTGGGTCCTTCGGGCCGCTGTCATAGGGCGAAATGGAGGCCGGGGCTGGTCACGTACGGGATGACGAACGTGTAGCCGGGGCCGCGGAAGAAGATGCCGACGAAGGTCACGATGAGCCCGAGACAGCAGAACATCGTGAACAGCATGACCGCGGTCTTCCGCTCGGACGGACGCACGGCCAGGATGTTCTCGCGGTCGATGTACGGGATCAGGGCGGCCCCGACGAGCACGAATGTCGGGACCAGCACGCCGGCGACGGTCGGGTGGAAGTAGGCCAGCAGCTCCTGCAGGCCGAGGAAGTACCACGGCGCCTTGGCGACGGCCGGGGTGACGTTGCCGTTCGCCAGCTCCTCGAGCGGGGCGTTGATGAACAGCCCCATCATCAGCAGGAAGATGCTCATCATGCCGGCCGACAGGAACTCGATGGTCAGCAGGTGCGGCCAGGTCATGACCGTGTCGTCGGGTTCCTTCTGGACGCGGACGACGGCATCCTGCTTGACGAGCGCCAGCAGCCGGTAGGGCCGCGCCGACATCGGGACGCGCTGCTTGTCGATCTCCGTCCGGCGCGTCGGATCGACCGGCAGGACGACCCGCTTCTCCGTCTCGGGCGGGTTCTTGACGTCAGACATCAGAGCGGTCCACTGATGCCGCCATCCTTTCGGATGCGCCAGAAATGGACGGCCAGGAACGTCGCCGCGATGAGCGGCAGGAACACGACATGTCCCACATAGAATCGTGAGCAAGGTGTTCTGGCCGACCTCCAGTCCGCCGAGGAGGATGAGCTTGGTCGGCGTGTTGAACAGCGGCGCGTAGCCACCCATGTTCGTGCCGATCGTGATCGCCCAGTAGGCGATCTGGTCCCACGGCAGCAGGTAGCCCGTGAAGCTCAGCATGATCGTCAGGAACAGCAGCACGACGCCAACCACCCAGTTGAACTCACGCGGCGGCTTGTACGCCCCGTGATAGAAGACCCTCATCATGTGCAGGAAAACGAAGAAAACCATGAGATGGGCGGCCCAGCGGTGGATGTTGCGGGTCAGTAACCCGAACGTCACCTGGCTCTGGATGTCGAGGATGTTCGTGTACGCCTGGGTCGCCGAGGGGACGTAGAAGAACATCAGGTAGACGCCGGTCACGGTCAGGACCAGGAACAGGAAGAACGACAGGCCGCCGAGACAGAAGGTGTAGGCGAACTTGACGGCGTGCTGTCGGACGCGGACCGGGTGGATGTGCAGGAAGACGTTGTTCATGACCGCGTACGCGCGCGACCGCTCGTCGCGCGGGTAGGGCTGGCGGAAGAGCGAGCGCCAGACGACGCTCCGGCGGATGGTCTCGTCCACCCGCTCGAGGAAACTCACCGGGGTCCTCCTGCCACGCCGGGCGTTCCGGCCAGTTGCGCGTCACGGTACGACTCCTTGTAGAGCCGGCCGTCGGTCGAGATCTCCTGCAACTCGAACCGTTCCATCGTAATGGCGTCGAACGGGCAACGCTTGACGCAGAGGGCGCAGCGGATGCATCGCTCCTCGTCGAGGATCATCGCCCCGCCATTGTCCCAGCCGTAGGCCTCTTCGAGCTCCGGCAGGAGGCCCTCCGACTTGAGCTGGTTGATGTCGACCATGTGGATGACGCCCTCGGGGCAGACATCCGCGCACGCGCCGCACAGGACGCAGCGGAACGGGTCGAACCAGATGTTGAAGTTGCACATCAGGCAGCGGGTCGACTCGGCGACCGCCCCGTTGGCGTCGTAGCCGAGCTCGACCGGGGTGTTGAAGTTGACGACCGGCTCGGTCGACGGCATCCGGGCAGAGAGCGGGACCATCGGGATGTGCTGGCGTGGCAGGACGTCGTAGAACTCGGGCATGTCGTGGCGCCACGAGCTGGTGATCTTGACGTTGGCGGCGACGGTCACGTCGGTCCGTGCCGGACAGGTAGCGGTCGATCGCGTAGGCGCACTTCTTGCCGTGGCCGGCCGCCTCGATGAGCGTCGTCGGCCCGGTCACGAAGTCGCCGCAGGCGAAGACCCCCTTGACGTTGCTGGCATAGGTGGCGGGGTCGACCTTGACCCGGCCGCGGTTGATCTCGAACTTGGCCTCGACCGGGAGGAACGTCAGGTCCGCGGCCTGGGAGACGGCCGGGATGACCGTCTGGGCCGGGATGACGAACTCGGAGCCCTCGATCGGGACCGGCGAGCGTCGACCCGACGCGTCCGGCTCGCCGAGGCGGTTGCGGATGAACTTGACGCCCGCGACCTTGCCGTCCTTGCCGATGATCTCGATGGGGCTGGCGAGGAACTCCATGCGGACGCCTTCGCGTTCGGTCTCGCCCAGCTCCTCCTCGTCGACGACGAGCTCGGAGCGGGTGCGCCGGTAGACGATCGACACGTTCTCGGAGCCGTGACGGAGGCTCGTCCGCGAGCAGTCCATCGCGGTGTAGCCACCGCCGATGACCACGACGTCCGTGCCGACCTCGAGCGGCTGGCCGAGGTTGGCCTTCTTCATGAAGTCGACGCCGTACTGGACGCCGTCGAGCTCCGCCCCGGGGATGTCGAGCGCGACCGCGTCCATCGCGCCGCCGGTGATGGCGATGCCGTCGAAGTCGCGCTGGAGCTGGTCGAAGGTGATGTCGGTGCCGATGGTCGTGTCGTACACGAACCGGACGCCGAGCCGCTCGATGAGCCGGACGTCCATCTCGATCGCCTCGCGCGGCAGGCGGAACGCCGGCACGCCGATCAGCATCGTCCCGCCGGCGTAGGGCAGGCTGTCGAAGACGGTGACCTGGTAGCCCTTGGTCGCGAGCTCGCGGGCGACGGCGAGACCGGCCGGGCCGGCACCGACGACCGCGACCCGCTCGTCGCGCGGCGTGATGTCGGGCATGACGTCGGGGATCCCCGAGGCCTCGTGCCACTCGACCAGGAAGCGCTTCATCGCGCGGATCGCCAGCGGCCGGTCGATGTCGCCGCGGCGGCAGGCCCGTTCGCAGGGCGCGGAGCAGACGTACGAGCACATCGCCGCGACCGGGTTCGGGTCGCGCGACAGGATGTAGCCCTCCTCGAACCGGCCCTCGGCGGCCAGGTTGAGGTAGCCGCGGCAGTTCGTCCCGACCGGACACGCTTCCTGGCATTCGATGTTGCACTGGAGCCAGGAGGCGTCGACGGGCTGGACGAGGAATTCCTGGGGTTGCTCGATGGCCAAGCGGGCGTGCCTTTCCCTGGTGGACAGGACTCGGGCGCGAACGTGGGATCGGCCGGAGCGCCGACGGTCGGAATCTGACCATCGGACGATCGGAACGTGCAGGGCGGGGCACGCCCCGTCCGCGTGACGCGCGTGGACTGCGTGGCCCGTCGCAGCGTGGCCCGTGGGTCCGCCGGCGGACGAGCCCGTTCCGACCTCGTGATGCAGTCCGTGTGCATCGCCCCCGGGAGGATGCCCGGGGCGCCGCCGGGGCGCGCGATCGGGCTGCCGACCGAGCGTCGCGGGAGCCCGACTCGTGCGTGGCACCCGGTCGCCTCGGGTTGACTCCACAATCACTCGCAGCTACGCTGGCCGGACGATGGTGCCCCGGATGCGAAGGAGCACGAGCCTCGAGATGCGGGCAGCGTGACGCCGAGCGAATTCAGTTTCCTGGCCCTCGGGCTGATCCTCGGGGCGGTCTCGGGCGCAGCACTGGTCGAGCTGATCCGTGCTCGGCCGCCCACCCCGCACGAGGTTCGCGTCACCGTCGCGCACGATGCCATCCCCCGCCGGGCGACGACGCTGGCCGATGACGCCTTCGTCGCGGTCGGCCCCGAGCCGGCTCGTGGCGGGCCGGCCGACAGGCGCCTGGTCGGCGACGCGATGCCGGCCGGCGGGGCGGATCGTCGAACGACCGTTCGGTTCGCCGAGCCGACGTCGCCCGCCGTCGCGCCGTCGATGGCCGGGGCGATCCCGATCACGCCCGATCCCTCCGAACCGCCGATCCCCGGACGGATCATGGAGCCTGCCTTGCCGTTGACCGGCATCCCGCCGGCCCATGTCCAGGAGCCGAACGAACGGCTCCATCCCGATCCGGACCGGCAGGGGCGTTGACCCGGCCATGACCGCTCGATGACGGACCCGGTCGCGACCGAACGGTGTGCCGACGAACGGCGGATCGCCGCCGAGCGCTGCGAGCTCGCGACGCGCGCCCGCGGCCACGCCGAGCAGGCGCTCGAAGCCCTCCGTCTCGCGCAACGAAACTACGACGCGCACGAAGCCGCGGCCGTCACGGCTGCCTGGCGCGCCGACCCGCGTGCGGTCCACGAGGCGAAGGAGGCCGCCCAGGGTGGCTTCCGCGCGGCCGTCGGGGCGGCCACGACACCGGAGCTGCCTCGAGGACGCGGCCCGCGAGTGGCTGACCGAGATCAACCGGATCAACACCGAGGCCCGCGAGGCCAAGACGACCGCGGCCCGCGAGCACGCCGCGGCAGTCGAGATCGGAGCCACCCTCGAACGACTCGGTCTCGAGGCCGACGCCGCCCGGATCAGCGCCGAGAACGCGGATGCGGCCTGCCTGGCGGCGCGCGTCGCGGTCGCCGACTGCGACGAGCGGGCCACCGCAGACGCCGGGTCCCAGGTGATCGCCCCTGCCCCGGTCCCCGGCGGCCCGGGGCGGCTGGACGACGACGAGATGCTCGGCCAGGCGCTCGAGGCCGGCGGCACGCCACGGATCTTCCGGCTCCTGCGCGGCGATCGCGCGGCGATGACGACCGCTCGTGGCCGCGCTCGCCGGGAACGACCCGGACGGTCGCCGACGCTGGCAGCTGCTGTTGACCGGTCTGGTCGAGGCGATCATCGCCGACGCCATCGAGGCGTCCGCCCTCGACTTCCCCGAGAAGCATGTCTTCTGGGGCACATTCACCCGGGAACAGTCGCGCGACATCGTGCGTGCGCTGTCGTCGCTCGGCTATCGGTTCGACGGTCTCGGCGGCTGGACGGACGAGCGGCAGCCGTCGCAGCGCGACCTGTCGCTCGCGCTCGGCTACGCCGGTCTCGACCCGATGCGGATCCGGCAATGGCCCGACGCCGACGCGATGACCGGGTTGTTCGCCGACGTCACCGTCTCCGCGGACGAGTACCTGGCCGGCGTCGCCGGCGACCTGACCCTGGCCGAGATGGTCGCGATGCTGGGGCGTCGCGCGGACGGGCTGGCCGAGGTCTGGAACGACTGGGGCACCATCCGGCCGCTCCTCCTCGACGAGGCCTGACGACCGCCGATCGAACCGTCAGCCGGGACCCTCGTCCTCGTCGTCGTCGATGACGACCAGGCGCAGGCCCTCGGCGGCGGCCGCACCGATCGGGGCGCCTTCCTCGGCCGCCCACGCCCGGATCCGCTCCGCCAGGCCGTCCATGTCGCGGATCTGGCTGGCGTGCTCGCGCAGGGCGTCGATCTTGCGCTCGACCGTGCCGGAGATGTCGACCCAGGTATCGCTGCGCTCGGACCAGAACAGGTAGATCCGCCGGACCTTGTGCGCCGCAAGCCCGGACCTGGCCAGCCACGGGAAGGCCATCGGGTTGCGCGCCGCCGGATAGACCGCGTCGACCGCGGCGATCCCCGCGGCACGATGGTCGGTGTGGTTGATCCCGCCATCGCGGTAGAAGATCGTCTCCGGGTCGGTGGCAAAGACCGCGTCCGGTCGGAAGGTCCGGATCTCGCGGACGAGCTGTTCGCGCAGCGGCAGGTCGTTGGCCAGCGCGCCGTCGGGGCCGTGGAGGAACGTCACCCCGGCGTAGCCGATGACGGCCGCGGCGGCCCGCTGCTCGGTCTCGCGCAGGGCGGCCAGCTCGAGCGGGTCGGCGTCGGGGTCCTCGCCGCCCTGGTCGCCGCTCGTGCAGCACACCAGCCAGCCCTGCGAGCCGGCATCGATCCAGCGGGCCGCGGTCCCGGACGGTCCGAACTCGGCGTCGTCGGGGTGGGCGGCGATGACCATGAACCGGTCGGGCCGCCAGGTGTGGTCCGCCCGGGCGGCCGCTTCGGTGGGCTCGGTCATCCGGCCGAGGGACTCGTGCCACGACCGCGGCGGGTCACGACGCGCGCGCCGCCTGGAGCTCGTCGAGCGTCGTGAGGACGGCCTCCGCGTGGCCCTCCGGCTTGACCTTCGGCCAGACGCGCGCGATCCGACCGTCGGGGTCGATCAGGAACGTCGAGCGGATGAGGCCCATGTAGGTCTTGCCGTAGTTCTGCTTCTCCCCCCACGAGCCGTAGGCATCGGCGACCGGATGGTCCTCGTCGGCGAGGAGCGTGAACGGCAGCTCGAACTTCTCGCGGAACCGGCGCTGGCTGGCGGCCCCGTCCGGGCTGACACCCCAGACGTCCGCGCCGCGCTCGTGGATGACGTCGTTCCGGTCGCGGAACTCGCACGCCTCGATCGTGCAGCCGGGCGTGTCGTCCTCCGGGTAGAAGTAGAGGATCGTCCAGCGGCCGCGCTGATCGGACAGGTGGTGGATGGTCCCCGTCTCATCGGGGAGGGCGATCTCGGGGGCGAGGTCGCCGACAGCCGGCATGCTCATGGCTCAGAGCGTAGCAGGGGACTCGACGACGAGCAGCAGGCCGCGCCGGACGGTGACGCGCGCCTCGTCCGCCGCCCGGACGTTCGACAGGCCGCGGGTCCGACCGATCGGGAGCGGCTCGTCGGCCAATCGGGTAGGCGAGGCCGTCGGTCGTGACGCCCTCGACGCCCGGGCCCAGCGGCAGGAGCGAGACGACGTCGCCGCGACGACCGGGGAGCCGCCGCTCGACAGCGTTGCCGGCAGCGGTCCGGCGCCCGGATCAGCCCGATGCGCGCGCCGGCGCCGAGGATCGTCGCCGCGGCGACCGTCGAGTTCGGGGAGCGCCAGGAGCTCGATGTTGGCGAGCGCGTGATCGATCCGTGCACCGCCGAGCGCCCCGACGATGACGATGCCGGTGGCGCCGCGGCGGATCGCCGCGAGCATCGCGAGCTCGGTGTCGGATTCGTCCTTGTCCGGCCGGGCGCGTTCGAGCGGGACCCCGGCGGCCTCGAGCGCGGCCAGCCCTGCGTCGCCGATCGAATCGCCGTCACCGACCCACAGGTCGAGGGTCACCCCGAGCGGTTCCGCGTGGCGCGCGCCGCCGTCGGCGGCGATGACGAGGCCGACCTCGGCATCCCAGCCGGGCCAGTCGAGATCGAGCTGCGATCGGTCGGGCACGGCGCCGTCGGCCAGGATCAGGGCGTCCACGCGGCCGATGCTACCTCGCCGGTCGATCCCGCCGAGGCGGTCCGATGCTAGACTCCGGCCCGTGCCCGCCGACCCCGTCCATCCCTCGATCCAGCGCGTCCTGGACGCCGCCGCCCGCAAGGGCGTGACCCTCGAGGTGACCGTCTTCGACGAGTCGACCCACACCGCCGTCGAGGCGGCCGCCGCGCTCGGTGTCGAGCTCGGCCAGATCGTCAAGTCGCTGGTCTTCGTCGTCACGGGCGAGGGCGGGATCGAGCCGCTGCTCTGCCTCGTGGCGGGTCACAACCGGGTCGACCTGGCGCGGCTGGCCGCGGTCACCAGCGCCGCCGACGTCCGTCGCGCGACGGCGCGCGAGGCGCACGAGCTGACCGGCTTCGCCATCGGCGGCATCCCGCCGATCGGCCACCTGCGGCCGGTCCGGGTGATCATGGATCCGGACCTCGGGCGCTACCAGGTGGTCTGGGCGGCGGCCGGGCTGTCGACGGCGGTCTTCCCGGTCCCGCCGGCGACGCTGCGCATCCTCGTCGAACGCGACGGTCACCCCGATCGCCGAGGAGCCGGCCGCCGTGGCCGATGCTGCGCCCGCGGAGCCCGCCGGGCAGAATGCCCGCGCCTGACCGGCCGTCACTCCGCAGGTGAGCGCCGAGCCCCGAAACGCGACGATCGCCTATCCCGGCGGCCTGCGTGCACGCTGGCGGTGGGGCGGCAGCGGCTCGGGCCGCGAGGTCTTCGCCCTGTCCGAGGCGGGCGGCGAGCTGATCGATCTCGGGACGCTGGTCGCGGAGGACCCGGAACCGCTCTGCCGGGCCGAGCTTCGGCTCGAGGGACCGCGCGGGGCCTGGACGGCCCGGTTCGCGTCGCTGATCCACGACGACCCGCGGGCGCTCCACTGGGACACGCGCCGGCGTCCTCGTGGTCGGCTACGGCTTCCACACCTACGGGCTCGAGACAGCCACCGGCGACGCTCCGCTGGGAGCATCGCTCGGCGACGCCGATCGTCGCCCTGCTCGGCTCGCCGACGGCTCGCCCACGTCATCGTCCAGTCCGAGATCGAGACGTTCGCCATCGAACCCGACGGGACCGTCGCCTGGCGGATCGCCCACTCCGACGTCGTCACCGCGGCCGACCTGATCGGCGGCCGCCTGGTCCTGACCAGCTTCGACGGGCAGGTGACCGCGCTCGATCCGGCGACCGGCCGCACCGCCGGCTGACCACGCTCGCGGTGGACGGACTGTGGATAACTCCGCGGATCCGTCGCAGAACGGTGGATGACCGGGCTTGACCCGACCCGGGCCAGCACCTAGCGTTCGCACCAGCCCGGAGAGGCCGAGCGTCACTAACGGCTGAGATCGCCTCAAGGCCCACGTGTCGTGGAGGTTTCTTCGGGTCCTTTCGTGTCCGGCGCGTATCATCGCCGCCGTGTTCCCCCTCATCCTCCTGGTCGCCGGTCTCGTCGCGCTCGCGGCGGGCATCCTCGTCCTCCGCTCGTACGGCCCGAACTACCGGATCGGGCGCCTGCTGGCCTCGACACCGACGGTCAGCGTCGCCGAGGCGCGCGGGCTGGCCGATGGCCGGCCACGCTACGTCCGGGTCGACGGGCGGATCGACTCCGAGGACGACTTCGAGGACGACGCACATCGGCCGCTCGTCTTCCGTCGGACCCGTCTCCAGCTCCGCCGCGACGGCGGCTGGGTCTCGTTCGAGGATCGCCGCGAGCGCGTGCCGTTCGAGGTCCGCGACGGCCTCGACGGGATCGTCATCGACGACGCCGGCCTCGACACGGGCCTGGTCGTCGTCCCGCGTGAATTGGTCGGGACCGCGGCCGATGTCGCCGACCGCGTCCCGGCGGGCACCCCGCCGACGACCCCGGTCCGCCTGTGGGTCGACCAGGTCTCGTCGGTCGAGCACGCGATCGTGCTGGGCGTCCCGACCCGCGACGCGCACGGCGAGCCGCGCATGTCGGCGGGTCTCGGCCGGCCGCTCGTGCTGACCACCCTCGAGCCCGACGAGGCGATGCGGGTCCTGGCCGAGGGCAGCCCGGGGCGGATCCGGATCGCGGCGGCCTGCCTGGTCGGGGGGATGGGACTGATCGTCGTCGCGATCGTGCTCGCGTTGGCAGGCGCGCTGTCGTGAGACTCCGCGGCGTCGTGGTCGTCGCCGCGGCCGGCCTGCTGTGGCTGGCATGCGCGCTGGCCACGCTGGCCGCCTCGCCGAGCCCGGAGCCCGCTGTCGGCGACCCGCGCAGCTCCGGTCAGGGCCCCGGTCTGGTCGGCGACCCGGGCTTCGCGCTGCTCGCCGTCGTCGCTGATCGGCGTCGGCACGGTCGCGGCGACCCTCATCTACGTCCGATTGACGGCGCGCAACGACGTCTGAGCCCGGTGGGACCATCGGACTATTGGCAAGAACTGTGAGATTGCTAGGCTCGGACGATCAACTTCACATTTCCTCAGTGAGTCGTGCCGACCTCGATCCCTCCACGACCAACGGACGCAACCCTGTCGGTCACCAAGGCCGCCAGGCTCCTTGGCGTGCACCCGAACACGATCCGGGCGTGGAGCGACGCCGGCCGGCTGCGCTACTACCGGATCAATCCGCGCGGGGATCGTCGCTACCGGGTCGCTGACCTCCAGCGCTTCCTGGCGGCCGCCGAGACCGGCGCGGTCGAAGGCGCGACGCCGCCGCGACCGGGACCTGGGGTGGTCGGCGCACCGTCGACCCGGCGGCCGCCGCACGGTTCGCGTCAGCACGGGCGCGACCGGCCCGTCGCCCAGCGGAGCGACCCGCTCGACGCCGAGCGTCATCGACTCGACCTGAGGTGGCGGCGTCGGTCAGCCGGCTCCTGAACACCGACGAGGATGCCGACGACACGATCCAGGCTGTCGTCCGGACGGTCCGCGAGGCCTACGGCCATCACCTGGTCGTCGCCTACGAGCTGCGCGGCGATCGACTGACGCCCCGCTCCTTCGCGGGCGCGGATCTCGCCGGACCGCACCGCCTGATCGACCTGCCGAGCCGATACGGCATCCTCGGCCGCACGCTCGAGCTCGCGGCGGGTCGCGCCCGCTCGAGCCGGACGCCCCTGCCGGGGCTCCTGCTCGGCGACACCACCGAGGACGCGGCGCTCGCCGTCCTCGCCGACCATCGCCCCGAGCTGGCCGTGCCGATCCCCGGCCCGAACGGACCGTGGGGCGTCCTGCTGGTCGTCGGCGAGACGGGGGACTCGCTCGGCCCGCGCGATCTCGAGGTCGCCCGCGTCGTCGTCGGATGGGCTCGGCGCGATCGTCAGCGGTGCACGACGCGCGGACGAGGTCGCCCATCTGCTCCATCGAGCCGAGGCGCTGCGCCGCGTCGCCAGCGACATCGGCAGCCGGCTCGACCTCGACCGGATCCTGTCCGGCCTGGTCGATCACGCCATGGTCCTGTTCGAGGGCGACCGGGCAGCCGTCTTCCTCCAGCAGCCCGACGGCAGCGTCAAGGCCGAGGTCAGCCGCGGCCTGTCGGCGGCCTACCTGGCCAGCGTCCGCGTCGTTCCCGCCACGGTCGCTGCCGGCCACCGCGGTGGCGACCCTGCGGCCGCTCTTCGCGGTCGACTACCGCAACGACCCGCGCGGCGAGGACGTCCGTGCCGCCGTGGTCCAGGAGGGCTTCGACACGCTGTGCACGGCGCCGCTGCTCGACGGCACCCACCTGCTCGGCCTGCTCAACGTCTATCACGATCGGCCGCACCACTGGACGGCCGACGAGCTCGACACGATCGGGGCGCTGGCGACCCAGGCGAGCGTCGCCATCCGGGCCGCGCAGGACTACGAGCGGATGGCGACCTGGGCCGCCCAGCTCCAGTCGATCCAGCAGCTCGGCACGCGCCTGAGCCGCCTGTCGAGCGTGGCCGAGATCGGCCAGTCGATCACCACCGAGCTGCGCCAGCTGATCGACTACCACAACGCCCGCGTCTACCGGCTCGAGGGCACCGACCTCATCCCGGTCGCGATGCAGGGCCAGGTCGGCGAGTACGTCGACGAGACCCCGGACCAGCTGCGCGTCGCGCTGGGCGAGGGGATCACCGGCTGGGTCGCCGCCAACCGGATCGCCCAGAACCTCGGCAACGCGGCGGCCGATCCGCGCGCCAGCACGATCCCGGGGACGGAGGACGACCTCGACGAATCGATGCTCCTCGCGCCGATGCTGTTCGACGACCAGGTGCTGGGCGTGCTCGTGCTCTCGAAGCTCGGGCTCGATCGATTCAGCGACGACGACCTCCGGCTCCTGGTCATCTACGCCAGCTTCGCCGCCCAGGCGATGGCCAACGCCGACACGACCGAACGGCTGCGCGAGCAGACGCTCGCGCTCGAGCAGCAGCTGCGCGGCCAGCGCGAGCTCCTGCTGATCACCGAGTCGATCCTGACCACGCTCGACGCGCGTGGCGTCCTCGAGAGCATCACCGACCGGCTCGGGCGGCTGATCGTGTGCGACAACGTCGCGATCGAGGTCGTCGACCCGCCTCGCGCCTGCTCACCCCGCTGACCGCGCGGGGCGTCCACGCGACGCACTACCTCGAGCTGTGGGAGCCGGGCGAGACCGGGCATCGCGACCTGGGTCGTCGAGCACAACGAGCCGGTCTTCATCACCGACGAGCGGAACGATCCGCGGGTCAACCATTTCCGCGAGGATCTCGGCTCGCTCGACGGCAGCCTGATCGTGGTCCCGCTCCGCGGTCGCGGCGGGGCGATCGGCGTGCTGACCATCGAGCGGCTCGGTCTCGGCAACACCTTCTCGCCCGAGGAGTTCGAGCTCGTCCAGCTGTTCGCGGCGCAGGTCTCGATCGCGCTCCAGAACGCCGAGGTCTTCCAGGCCGTCGAGATCCGGGCGCGCACCGACGACCTGACCGGCCTGCTCAATCACGGCACGTTCGGCGAGTGGCTCGAACGCAGCGTCCGCGACGGCACGCCGTTCAGCCTGATCATGCTCGACCTCGACGACTTCCGGAACGTCAACAACGCCCTCGGCCACCAGGCCGGTGACACGCTGTTGCGCCAGATCGCCGGTGAGCTGGTCCGGGCGGGTCGCGACACGGATCTCGTCTTCCGCTACGGCGGTGACGAGTTCACGTTCCTGCTGCCGAACACGGACGAGGTCGGCGCCCTGCAGGTCGCCGAGCGTGCCCGGCAGGCCGTGGCCGCGACCGACGGCGCGGTCAGCGCCTCGGTCGGAGTGGCGACGTTCCCGACCGACGGAGCCACCGCGACCGACGTCCTGCTCGCCGCGGACCGCGCCTGTTACGTGGCCAAGCGCGATGGCCGCGATCGGATCGCGACCGCCGCCGAGGGCCTGGCGCTGGCCGCCGAGCTGTCGCTCCAGCCACCGACCCCGGTCGACTCGGCGAACCCGTCCGCCGCCTGAGGTCGCCCCCGCGGGAGGTCCGGCCAGCAACGGCCGTCACCGGTCTTTGACGGCAGGCGTCACCATGGCGTCATGCGCACCCGGATCTTCGCGGTCGGGTTCCTCGCCACCGTCCTGTTGCTGGCGGGCTGCGTCCCCGATCCGACGAACCGCCCGACCCCGTCCGGTGGCGACGCGGCGGCGGCAGCCACCCCGACACCGATCCCGACCCCGGCCGGACCGACGCCGACGCCGTCGTTCGTCCGCCCCACACCGACACCGCAGCCGACCTTCCTGGTCTACATCGGTCATGTCGGGCGACAGCCTCGACAAGATCGCCAAGCAGTTCGGCACCACGGGTCGGAGCATCGCCTACTGGAACCGGGCGACCTACCCGTCGCTCGACCCCGAGTCCGGTTCGTATCGGCCGAACGACATCAAGGTCGGCTGGACGCTCGTCCTGATCCCGAACAAGGAAGTCGACCCCGAGAACCTGCCGACGCTGCCGCCCAGCGCTGGCGCCGAGCGCCGGTGATCTGCCGTCCGAGGCGCCGGCGGGCGACTGACGGCGAGCGACCTGGCGTCGGGCGGCGAGCCACCCGGCGTCGTCGCGCGGTCGCCGGCGCTATCGTGAGGCGATGCGCCGACCGCCCGCCTCAGCCCCGAAGATCGTGATCACCGTCGCTGTCGCCGGCCGGCAGGCGGAGCCCGAGCTCGCTGCCCGTCGCAACGCCCTGTACGCGGCCGCGATCGAGCGTCACGGCGGCGAACCGATCGTCCTCGACGCGACGTCCGAGGCGGCCACGCGCGATGCGGCGCTTGCCGCGATGGACGGACTGCTCATCAGCGGCGGCGCCGACCTCCATCCCGAGCGCTACGGCCACCCCGATCGAGGCTCGGTCACCGTCGAGCTCGATCGCGATGCGCTCGAACACGAGGCATGGACCGTCTCGCAGGCGCGCGGCGTCCCCGTCGTCGGCATCTGCCGCGGGTTCCAGGCGATCAACGCGTTCTCCGGAGGCACGCTCCTCCAGCACGTCGACGGCCACCAGGGGCCGCGCTACGGCAAGGGTCCGGCGCTGATCCACGCGCTCCGCATCGCGCCCGGGACCCGGCTCGCGCGGATCCTCTCCCCGACCAACGCCGGCGCGAGCGTCCAGCGGGTCAACTCCTATCACCACCAGGCGGTGCGTGCCTCTGACCTGGCACCCGGCCTCGTCGCGAATGCCTGGGCGAGCAGCCCGGCCGGCGACCTGATCGAGGGCCTCGAGGCCGCCGACGGCCGGTTCGTGTTCGGGCTTCAGTGCCACCCGGAGCGCCAGGAGTCGACCCCGCCCGCCTTCGAGCGACTGTTCGGCGTCTTCGTCGACGCCGCCCGTGGGCCGGCCGACCGGCGCTGACAGACCGAAGCGGCGTCGGGAGGAGGCTCGACGCCGCTTCGATCGATCGAACGTGGCGGCGGGAGGAGGCGCGCCGTCACGGTCTGGTGGATAACGGGATCAGTTCGCGAGCTTGGGCTTCCCATCGGTCCGGCCGAATCGACCGGTCTGCTGCATCTGGCGGAGGAAGAGCAGCTGGTTGATCTGCTTGAGCGACCAGTCATGGCTCGTTGCCGGCAGGCCGCACATGAACGCCGTCAGGTTGGCCGCCTCAGCGGGCGTCATCCCCTTCATCTGGAGAAGCCGATAGAGCGGACGGGTCGCCAGCGTTGGCGTGGTCGGCTCGGCCATCCGTCGGCGTGGCGACGTGCGCGTGGGCGCGACCCCAGGTCCGGCCACGGAGGCCGCCGCGGCCCGGAGCGACGACGAGCCTGGGCGAGATGATCGCCCGTGCCCCCGTGACCCTCGCTGCGCCTGGCCGGCCATGACTCACGTGTCCCTCGTCGTGACTGCCCCTCCGGGCCGTTTCGGTCCGGTGCGGTACGGGCATGTTCGTAGGGCCCTCGAAACGCAGCGATGACCCGGACGTCCCATGCCACCGGTACTTGCGGATGGTCCAGCTGGCGGGGTCGGACGACCGCCCGGATAGACTCAGGCCGTGAGAGTCCGTCGATTCGAACTCAGGCTCATCGCGGTCGCGCTCGTCGTGTGCTGGTCGATCGCGGCCGGCCTCGTGCTGCTCGCCTATCGGCCGGGCGGTCCGTTCGACCTCATCGTCGGGCTGCTGGCGATGACCCCGATCGCCATCGCCCTCGCCGGCGCGATCTGGCCACCGGTCGCACGAGGGGACGTCGCCTTCCCGGTCACTGTCTGGCTCGGGATCCTGGCCCTTCTCTGTCTCGTGCCGTCGATCGCGGGCGTGGTCACCCAGCTGCTGTCGTTCGGGTCGCGGACCCTGCTGCCGTCGTTCGAGGCCGCCTATCCGTGGCTGATCGCGCTCCTCGCGACCAGCCTGTTCAGCGGGTTCGGGGTCGCGCGCCGGCTCGAGGGCGGGAGTGCGGTGCGCCGCAAGCGCCTCGCCGTGGGAACGACGATCGCGGTGCTGGTGACCGTCCTGGCGTCGGTCTCGTTCGCGGCCGTCGCGGTCGCCAACGACATCGCCCTGCGCGACACGCCGGCCGCCGAGTCGCGCTTCGGGCCGACCGCCGGAGCGGAGCAGCCGCCGTTGTGCGACGCGCCGCTCACCGCGGGCACGAGCGCACGGCTCGACCTCGAGCTCAACGCGACCGTCGACCTTCGTCCGATCGGGTCGGTGGATCTGAGCGGGGTCCGGGTCGGCGACGATTTCCGCTGGCTCGCCTACGTGGCGACGGTCCGTCAGCTCGGCCAGTACGGGTCGGCCAGGATCGGGGACGAGGCCTGGGTCGTCTCGCCCGGCAGCGCCTGGCAGCGGGCCGATCCGGCGTGCGACCGCGGGCGAATCGGTCGACGAGCAGGCGCTCGCGGTCGCCCTCACGTCCGACTATCGGGCGACCGCCGAGGATCGCGGGGTCGAGGTCATCGAGGGCGCGCGAGCGCGACGCTGCCGGATCGCGATCGATGGCTCGACGTTCGCGGCCGCCTTCCCCGAGATCACCTGGCTGATCGGCGTCGGCCGACCTCCATCGCTGGCGCGGCCAGCTCGACTACTGGGTCTTCCTCGACGGCGAGCTCGGCCAGATCGCGGGGAGTGCCAACGGCGAGGCGTCGGGGATCGTGCCCGGCGCGCTCAACGGCACGATCGACCTGCGGCTGACCGCCACGGAGCGCGGGCGCGACCGGGTCATCTATCCTCCGACCCCATGACCACCGACGACGAGCGCGGGCGGTACGCGACCAAGCGCGACCGACTCGCCCGCCTGACCCGGCTGGTGTCGATCCTGCAGGCCCACCCCGAGGGCATGCGCACCGCGGACATCGCGGCGCGCGTCGGGATGTCGGTCCGGACCGTCTACCGCGACCTCGTCGCGCTCCAGGAGGAGCTCCGGCTCCCGGTCTGGGGCGAGGACGGCGTGTGGGGGATCGACAGCGAGAAGGCCTTCCTGCCGCCGCTCAAGCTGACCCAGCAGGAGGCGATGGCCGTCGTCCTGTCGGCGCGGCTGATGGTCCGCTACGCCGACAAGTACGACCCGGACCTGGCGGCCGCCTTCGAGAAGCTCGAGCGCGGACTGCCCGTCGCCGCTCGCCGAGCACGTCGAGCGAACGCTCGACGGACTGTCCAAGGCGCCGCGTGACGAGGCGTTCAGCGCGAACGTCCGGCTGCTCACCCGGGCCTGGGCGGAGCGCCGGGTCGTGACGATCGACTACGCACCGGCCAACTACGAGGCGGGCGCCGCGCCGCGGCGGGCGACCGTCCGGCCGTACCTGCTCGAGCCGTCGCTCCAGACCCACGCGCTCTACCTGATCGGCTTCGACGAGGAGCGCGACGCGCTGCGCACGTTCAAGATCGAGCGGATCCAGGCCGCGGCGCTGACGCCGCGGACCTTCGAGCCGCCGGACCCGGCCGCGACCACGTCCGCCCTGCGTGCGGCCTGGGACATCATCGCGGACCAGCCGCCGGTCGAGATCGTGCTGCGCTTCGCGCCGGGGTGGCCGCGCCGCGTCCTCGAGGCGACCTGGCACCCGACCCAGACGGTCGAGACCGAGCCCGACGGATCGCTCCGCTGGCGGGCGACCGTCTCCGGGACCATCGAGATCCGGCTCTGGATCCTGTCCTGGGGCGACGACGTCGAGGTCGTCGCGCCAGCATCACTCCGCGACGACGTCGCGGCCACTCATCGGCGAGCGGCCGAGAAGTACCTGGAGGTCCCCGTATGAATCGACTCGCTGGACTCGGACTCGCGATCGCGCTCCTGTTCGCCCTGGTCCCGGTAGCGGCCGTGAATGGCGCGACGATCACCGACTTCGAACATCGAGTCCTGGATCAGATCAACGGCGCACGGGTCAGCCGGGGCCTCGTGCCGCTGCGGACCGACGGGCGCCTGTGGGATCTCGCGGGGGATCGGGCGACGATCATGGCCTCCCGCAATGTCCTCAGCCACACCGTCGCCGGCGCGCTCGGGACGAGCCTCACCCGACGCGGCATCAGCCGGTACAGCTACGGCGAGACGATCGCCTACACGACGACCCGAGGCTGGGCGGCTGCCGCGGACGCGATCGTGAAGCTGTGGCGGAACAGCGCGCCGCACTGGGCCCTCCTGATGAGCTCCAAGTACAACTACGTCGGCGTCGGGGCTGGCACTTCGCTCGTCGAACCACCGGGTGTACGCGTCGATGGTCCTGACCGAGTCCCGGGATCACTCCGGGGCACGCGCCTCGATCACGGGCGGCACCCTGACCGGCAACGCCGTCGACTGGACGTGGCAGCGGCTGCGACGTCGTCGCTCCAGACCCACACCGCCGGCCTCCGTGACTTCACCGTCCAGCTCCGTCGCGGGACGGGGAGCTGGGTGACCCTGGCGACGAACACGACCGCGACGGCGACGGACCACGCGGGAACCTCGCCCACGGGAACTGCGTACTACCTGCGCGTCCGCGCCCGGGATCGGAACGGGAACATCGGCGCCTGGTCGGCCATCCGTCGCATCTGGGTCCCATGACCCATATCCGGCGTCACCCGTTCGCCGCGGTCAACCTCATCAGCGACCCGATCCACGGGTACGTCGAGCTGACCAAGCGGCTCGATCGCGGCGAATCGGCCGTCGCCGGGCTGCCCGACGAGGACGTCGCCGAGGAGGACCTGCTCGACACCGCCTGGCTCCAGCGGCTGCGCCGGATCAGCCAGCTCCAGAGCGCGCGCTGGGTCTTCCCGACCGCCGAGCACTCGCGCTTCACCCACGGCCTCGGGGTCATGCACGAGGCCGGCCTGTGGGCGCGCTCGCTCTATCCGAGCCTGCGCGGGGCGCTGGCGGCCGCCGGCGAGCCGATCCCGTCCGAGGGGCTCGTCGTCGAGACGCTGCGGATGGCCGGGCTGCTCCACGACGTCGGGCACGGGCCGTTCGCCCACTTCTTCGACGAGCACGTGCTGGCCGCCTTCGAGGCACCGCCCGATCCGCGCCGGCCGGCCGGCAAGCGACTGACCCACGAGGACCTCTCGGGCCGGATCATCGAGGACGAGCTCGGGCCGCTCCTGGTCGGCCTGCGCCGGGCGCCGGGCGCCGTCGCCGAGCGCGACGCCCTCGCCGACGACGAGGCGATCGATCCGGCCTGGGTCTCGTTCCTCGTCTCGAAGCCGGCCCTCGCCGACCCGGCGATGCCGCGCTGGGTCCGCTGGCTCCAGCCGCTGCTGTCGGGCGTCTTCACGGTCGACAACCTCGACTACGTCCGGCGCGACGCGTACCTGACCGGCGTCGCGGTCGGGCCGGTCGATGTCGAGCGGCTGCGCCGCTACACGTTCATCTCCGAGCGCGGGCTGACGCTCTTCGAGCCGGGTCTCGCCGGCGCTCGAGATGTTCCTGACCTCGCGCCGGTTCATGTACCAGCAGGTCTACTTCCACCGGACCGTGCGCGCGATCGACCTCGACCTCGGCGAGGTCTTCGGGCCGTCGATCCGGGCGATCTTCGGCGACGGCTCGCCGGCCGATGAGCTCGGCGGCTACGCCGACCTCGACGAGTACGCGCTGCTCCACCAGGCGGCCCGCTGGGCACGCGGCGAGGGGCTCGCGGCCCAGCCGACGGCCGGTGACGGCACCGTGACGCCGGACGTCGGCGATGCCTGGCGGGCGATCCTGCTCCGCCAGCCGACGTGGCGAGCCGAGGCCGAGATCCGCGCCGAGTACGAGGCGGGCGGCCGGCCCGCGGCGCTCGTGGCGAGCCTCGGCGTCGCCGAGCCCGGCCGGGTCGCGATCGACCTGGCCGAGGTCGATGCCCGGCCGGCCGACGCCGCCTCGACCGACGGGCTCCTCGCGCTCGAGAGCCGCGATGGCGGGAGCGCGGCTCTGTCGGCGGCGCTGGCCTCGATCCCGGCCTACTGGCTCATCGCCCGACGCTACCGCCGCCGCTGAGCTGCCGGCGACGGCCGGGCCGCAGGGTCCCCAGCGGATCGAGCTAGGCGCGTCGGGCTCGGCGGGTGCCGGCGATGGCTTCGGGGTCGGCTTCGAGCGTGGCGGGAGGACGAGGAGCGGGTCGATCCGGGCGATCTCGTCGGCTGGCAGCTTCATCCGCTTCGCGACGGCCGGGTCGATCGCGAACGTCGCCGTCTCGAAGGGGCTGAACAGACCGTAGTGGAGGTGGCAGCCGGACGCGTGGCCGGTCCGTCCTTCGTAGCCGAGCAGGTCGCCGGCCTTGACGGTCTGGCCGGTCTTGACGGCGATCTTGCCGAAGTGGGCGTAGATGCTGCGGTACCCGTTGCCGTCGTCGATGACGACCACGATGGGGAGCGTGGTCCACAGCTTCTTCGCGTCGAGCCGCGCGTAGTAAGCTCTGAGGTCGCCGATCCAGCCGAGCTGTCGTCGAAATGGCGTCCGGCGGCGAGGACCGTCCCGTCGTGCGCGGCGACGATCCTGTCGCCGCAGAACGTCGCCAGGTCGACGCCGTCGTGGACCGAGCTCGCCGCCGACGATCCACTCGCCCCACGGCGATCGCCCGAACGGCAGCGTGATCCGCGCGTGGGCGAGCGGCCAGCGGTAGCCGGTCAGGCTGGCGACCGGCGGGGCGCCACCCGGGAGGGCTGCCGCGGCATCGGGGATGGTGGCGCGAACGGCGTCCTGCTCGGGCGCGGCCGGCTGCGGCTGTGGCGACGACGGCCCGACCGGGATCGGTGTCGGTCCCGCGACGGTGCCGGCCAGGGTCAGCCGAGTCGGCGCGACTGCGGTCCCGACCGCTGTCGTCCCGAGGGCCGTGAAGACGGCAACGCCGAACATGATCGGCACGATCAGACGCGCGCGCCGGGAACGATGAGCGTGACGGGGCATCCGGCGATGTATATCACCCGGGACGGCGCGCCGCACGGGGCTCGCAGCGACGCTCCCGAAACAAATGGTTGCAAGGTTCGCCTGTTATGCGTATGAATTGCAGCCATGAACCGCCGCACCTTCTCGGACGACTCCAAGAAGAAGCTCTGGCGGCCCTGCCGGGAGGCACGGGCCCTGGGGCTCTAGACGGCGCGTCCGACACGACGAACCGGGGCCTCCAGGGAACGGAGGCTCCAGGGGCCGCGGCACCACGACGGTGACCGCGGTTTTTTTGTGCCCTGCTCCTCCCGACCGGCGGCCCTCCCAACGCATGGAAGGGACCTCGATATGCACGACATCCTCATCCTCGGTGACGGCGCACTCGGTCGCGCGGTGGAGACCGCCGGCCTGAAGTGGGGTCAGGTCGGAGGACGGCGGCCGGCACGGACCGTTCGCATCCTCGGACGCCCTCGGGACGGCCGGCACGATCCGGCGACGTTGCGCGGCGCACGTCTCGTCGTCGACGCCTCCCGCGGCGACGCCGTCGCCGACAACCTGGAGGCGGCACTCGCGGCAGGCTGCCGGTCCTTCGTGATCGCGACCACCGGCTGGGGTCCCGACCGGGATCGCGTCGAAACGCTTCTCGCGGATCACGGCGCGGCCGCGGTCGCCGCCGCCAACTTCAGCCTCGGTGTCGTCCTGTTCGGCCGGCTGGTCGAGGCCGCTGTCGACCTGTTCGGGCCGCTCGAGGCGTTCGATCCGTACCTCGTCGAGTGGCATCGACGCGCGAAGCGCGACCGGCCGTCCGGAACCGCGCTGGACCTCGTCCGCCGGATCGTCGCGGACCATCCGCGCCTGGCGACCGCCGACGACCTCGAGGTCGTCTCGGTCCGGGCGGGCGAGTCGCCGGGGATGCACCTGGTCGGCTTCGATGCCGCCGGCGAGACGGTCGAGCTCCGGCTGACCGCGCGCGACCGCTCGGCCTACGCCGGCGGGATCCTCGCCGCCGCCGACTGGCTCGACGCGTTCGCCGCGCGAACCCGGCCTCCATCCCTTCGAACCCATCGTCGACGAGCTCATCGCTCGTCGCCCCATCGCTGCCTGAAAGGACCGTCCGATGACACCCACCACCCGACCGACCGTCCCGACCGATCGCCCGGTCCCCGCCACGCGCCCGATGCTGCGCGGCGCGTTCACCGCCCTCGTCACCCCGTTCACGGCCGACGGGGCGCTCGACGAGATCGCCTTCCGGCGCCTCGTCCGCTGGCAGATCCTGGCCGGCATCGACGGGCTCGTCCCGTGCGGCACGACCGGCGAGTCCCCCACCCTGTCGTCCGAGGAGCGCGAGCGCCTCATCGCCGCGACCGTCGAGGTCGCGGCGGAGCGCCCGTCGCGGGACCGGATCCGGGTCGTCGCCGGGACCGGCACGAACGACACCGCGGCGACCATCCGCGCCACCCGCCGGGCCGCCGAGCTCGGCGCCGATGCGGCGCTGGTCGTCGCCCCGTACTACAACCGGCCCGACGGCCGGATGCTCGACGCCCACTTCCGTGCGATCGCCGACGACGGCGACCTGCCGATCGTCGTCTACAACGTCCCGTCGCGGACCGGAACGAACGTGGACGCCGACACGTTCCTGCGGCTCGCCGAGCACCCGCGGGTCGTCGCGGTCAAGGAAGCCAGCGGCAACCTCGAGCAGATCGCCCGGATCTGTCGCGACCGGCCGCGCGACGTGGCCGTCCTCGCCGGCGACGACGCCTGGACGCTGCCGATCCTCGCCATGGGCGGCGACGGCGTCGTCTCGGTCGCGTCCAACGAGATCCCGGGCGAGCTGGTCGCGCTGTGCGCGGCGGCGCTTGCCGGTGACTGGGAGACTGCGCGACGCATCCACGAGCGCTGGCTGCCGCTCTTCCTCGGCAACTTCCGCGGCGGGCCGAACCCGGTCCCGGCGAAGGCCGCCCTGCGGCTGATGGGGCTGCTCGCCTCGGACATGGTCCGCGCGCCGCTCCTTCCGCTCGACCCGGACGGGCTGGCCGCCATGGCCGGGACGCTGCGCCGGCTTGGTCTGGTCGAGGCGGCCGGTGGGCGGATCCAGACCGACACGCGCGGACGAAACCCGGGAGGCGGTCGCATGACGACCGACACCGACTCCCGGCCCGCTCCCGCGGACGTGGCGAGCGATCCACCGACCGCGATCGATCCGGCGACATTCCTGGCCGACCTCGAGGCCGGCCGGCGCCGCGCCGCCGAACCCGACCCGTCCGCCCCGGACGGCTGGCGGGTCCGACCCGAGGTCAAGACCGCGATCCTGGCCTGCTTCGCCGATCGGACGACGATCGACTGGACGGCCGGCCCGCTGACCTTCCGCGACCGGGCCGGCGTCCCGCCACGCGACGACCTGGCGGGCGGTCCGTGGCGGATCGTGCCGGGTGGGACGGCCGTCCGGCGCGGGGCGCATCTCGGTGACGACGTCGTGATCATGCCGCCGTCGTACGTCAACATCGGGGCGTGGGTCGGCGCCGCCACGATGGTCGATTCGCACGTGCTCGTCGGGTCGTGCGCCCAGATCGGGGCGCGCGTCCATCTCGGCGCCGGCGTGACGATCGGCGGCGTGCTCGAACCGCCCGGCGCCCGGCCGGTCATCGTCGAGGACGACGCGTTCGTCGGGGCAGGCAGCGCCCTGCTCGAAGGCGTGCTGGTGGGGCGAGGCGCGGTCATCGGTGCGGGGGTGACGCTGACCGGGACGTCGCGGCTCTACGACCTCGTGCGAGGCCGCGTCCTCGCAAGGGACGGCCGATGCGCCGCTCGTCGTACCGGCCGGAGCGGTCGTCATCCCGGGCTCGCGCGCCCTGCACGGCCAGTTCGCCGGCGCAGCACGGGTTGTCGGCGTCGGTCGCGCTGCTCGTCAAGGATCGCGACGCCGGGACGTCGGCGCGGGTCGCCCTCGAGGAGGCGCTCCGGTGACGATCGACGTCACGACCGAGGCGCGCCGCGGACGGCCGCCGATCCGGAACGAGATCCTGCGTGGCGGACGTTTGGCTGGCATCGCCCCCGACGAGCTGGCGGCCCGCTTCGGGACGCCCCTCTACGTCTACGACCTCGACGTCGTCGACCGCCAGGTGACGGCCCTGCAGAGCGTCCTGCCGTCCGCCGTCGAGCTCGCCTACGCGGTCAAGGCGAACCCGGCGCTGTCGGTCGTGGCACACCTCGGTCGCCTCGGGCTCGGTGCAGATGTCGCGTCCGGCGGGGAGCTTGCCACGGTCAGCCGTGCCGGGATCGGTGCCGATCGCGTGGTGATGACCGGCCCGGGCAAGCGCGACGACGAGCTGCGGGCCGCGGTGGATGCCGGGATCCGCGCGATCACCGTCGAGTCGCCCGGCGAGCTCGCCCGACTCGAGACCATCGCGGCGAGCGCGGGGCGTGTCCAGCCGATCCTGCTGCGTGCCTCGGTCTCCGAGCGCAGTCGGCTCGAGCGCGTCCGTCTCGTCGGGGACGACGGGGCCGGCAAGTTCGGGATGGACGCTGCCGATCTCGTCGCGTCGGCGGCGCGAGCGGTCGCCTCGCCGCATCTCGAGCTGCTCGGGCTGCACGCGTTCGGGGCGTCGAATGTCCTCGACGCCGGCGCGCTCGTCGAGCACGTCGCGACGACGGTCCGGGCGGCCCGCCGGCTCGCGCTCGGGGCCGGGATCGCGCTCCGTCTCATCGACGCCGGCGGGGGCCTCGGCATCCCGTACGAGGCGCACGAGGCGCCGCTCGACCTCGTCCGTCTCGGCGCGGGCCTCACCGAGATCACGCGTGGCTGGGCCGCGGACCCCTTGCTCCGGGACGCGCGGCTGTTGCTCGAGCCCGGACGGTTCCTGGTCGGGCCGGCCGGGGCCTACCTCGCCCGGGTCGTCGACCGGAAGACGGTCGACGGCTCGATCGTGGTCATCCTCGACGGCGGCGTCCACCACGTGCTCCGTCCCGCACTGGTCGGTCAGGAGCACAGGATCCGGGCGTTCGAGGGGACCGGCGGACGCGATCGAGCCCGGGGCAGCGCGCGGATGGTCCCGCGTCACCGTCGCCGGTCCGCTGTGCTCGGGGCTCGATGTCTTCAGCCAGGCCGCGGTGATGACCCCGCCCGAGGTCGGCGACCTCGTCGCCGTCCTCGACGTCGGGGCGTATGGCTTCACCGAGTCGATGCCGCTCTTCCTGTCACACCCGATCCCGGCCGAGGTCGCGGTCCGCGACGGGCGGGCGGCGCTCATCCGGCCGCGCCAGGACCCCGGGGAGTGGCTCGACCGCCAGATCCTCGCGCTGCCGTGACGTAGACGGGCTCGCAGGCGCGGCTCGGTCGGTAGCGACTTCTTCATCGTTCGGCGCATCCAGTCGCTACCAGGCGCGCGTACCGTCGAATGTGTCGGTCCACCTGAGACCGCCACCTCTGAAGGAACGCCGCCCCGATGCACGCCGCCCCCGACGACCTGCCATTGCTCGCCGAACGCCTCCGACTCGGTCTCCCCCTTCGCGGCTTCGACGGCCGCGACATCCCCCTCCGAACGACCGACGGCGCAAACCTGTGTGCGACCGAGGCGGCCCACGCCCTCCTCCTGTCGGCCGCGAGCCTGCTCCCCGCCGAGTTCGCCGACGCCTTCGTCTTCGCGGCTCTTGCTCGCGCCGGCGAGATCGAAGCCGCCGCCTGCATGGCCGGCGATACGCCGGCGATCGTCACGGCCAAGGTCACCGCGGTGCTCGTCAGCGCCGCGGTCCGGGCGTCGGTCCTTGCCCGCGGCAGCGATCGAAGCCCGAGTGCCATCAATCGCGCGACGTTGTCGTGGTACGAGCTGAGCCATCTGCGACGCCGCGAGCTGCTCGATGCGTCATTCGTCCAGCTGGAGGAGCGCCAGTCGGCCTAGGGGATCGCGCTGTGTGCGCCGTCGTGATCCGGCACGCGGCTGCAACACTCCCTGACGGGTCGTCATCCGGATCTCGAGAGGTCCGAGTAGCATGAAGCGTGCGATGACTGAGGTGAGGTCGCTGATCGTTGCGGGGTGGAAGATCCCTGCCGTCACCCTTGCCGTCGTCGTCGCCCTCTCGCAGGTGGCCGACGGCCTCGCCTACCAGCTGGCTCACGGGCACGGCATCGAGGCCAATCCGGGGGCCGCGACCTTCATCACCGCCTACGGCCCGATGGCGATGCTTGCCTTCAAGCTCGTGGCGGCGGTCATCCTCGGGGTCGGCTCGTACGCCCTCCTGCGCCGGGGTCGCGGGTTCCAGTTGATGTCCCTGCTCGCCCTGGTCGGGTTCATCGGCTGCCTGAGCGAGCTCCGCGTCCTCGTCTAGGGCCTGCGGCCTGGGTCAGCCGCGATGAACGAAGGCTATGCCGTCGCGCCCCGCCGCTCGCCGGGCGCCAGCAATCCACGGTCGTACGCGACGGCGACCGCCGCCGCACGGTCGTTGACGTCGAGCTTCGCGTAGATATGGAGCAGGTGCGTCTTGACGGTCGCCTCCGAGATGAACAGGTGAGCCGCGGCGCCGCGGTTGGTCTCACCCTGGGCGATCAGGCGAAGGACTTCCAGTTCCCGCTCGCTCAGCGTGTCGACCGCGGGCGCGCGGAGCTGGCTCACCAGCCGGGTTGCGACCGATGGTGCCAGGACGGCCTCGCCGCGGGCGGCCGCACGGATCGCTCGGACCAGCTCCTCGCGCGGTAAATCCTTGAGCAGGTAGCCGGTCGCGCCGGCCTCGAGCGCGGGGACCACGTCGCTGTCCGAGTCGTATGTGGTCAGCACCAGGACCCGCGCCGGCAGTCCCCGCTCGCCGAGCTCCCGGATGGCGGCTGCGCCGCCGAGCCCCGGCATCCGCAGGTCCATGAGGATGACGTCGGGTGTGAGACGCTCGGCCATCGTCAGCGCCTCGGCGCCGTCGGCGGCCTCGCCGACCACCTCGAAGTCCGCGTCGCTCGACAGCATCCCGCGAAGACCGTCGCGAACGACCGGGTGGTCGTCGACGATCAGCAGACGGATCGGGCTCACGCCGCAGGCCCCCCGACCGACGAGCCGGCGGCGATCGCCGGCACGCGGGCCGAGACGGCGGTCCCGCCACCGGGTTCGGATTCGATCGCGAGCGACCCCGCGACCCGGGCGATCCGCTGCCGCATCCCGGTGAGGCCGAAGCCGGAGCCGTCCGCCGGACCGCGCTCCGGGGCGCTGAACCCGGCACCGTCGTCCCGGACATCGAGCGTGACGACGTCGCCCATGAACGTGAGCGTCAGCCATGCCCGGCTCGCGCCGGCGTGCTTGGCGACGTTGGTGAGGGCCTCCTGGGCTGTCCGCAGGAGTGCGACCTCGATCTCGGGGTGGAGCCCGATCACCTCTCCGGTGATCGTGACCTCGACGGGGATGCCGTTGAGATCGGACCACTCGCGCGCCACGACAGCGAGCGCGTCCGGGAGCGTTCCGGCCTCGAGCGCACCGGGCATCGACGCCTCGACCGACCGCCGAGCCTCGGTCAGGCTCTCGCGGGCGAGACGCTTGGCGTTCTCGATGTGGCGATCCCGGTCGGCCGCCCGATCCCTCGCGTGGTCGGCCGCCTCGAGCTGGGTGATGATCCCGGTCAAACCCTGCGCGATCGTGTCGTGGATCTCGCGTGCCATCCGCTGGCGCTCGTCGAGGACGCCCGCCTCGCGCGCCTGGGTCAGCAGCTGGGCGTGGAGTCCGGCGTTCTCCACGAGCGCCACCTCCAGCCGGGCGAGTGCGACGCGGCGCTCCTCGTTCTGCTCGGTGACCTTCTCGCCGAAGACCGCGCCGGCACTGATCGCGACGGTCTGGACGATGATGATCGCGAGGTACCAAGTCCACGCGTCTGAGGTCTGCGGAAAGCCCGCGATGAGAGTGTTGACAAGGATGGACGAAGCCGCGACGCCGACGACGGCGAGCGGCAGCGGCCGCAGCACCGTGGCGTAGAAGAACCCCGCGATCATGAAGATGAAGAAGAGTGGTTGCCGGAGCATCAGCACCGAAGCAAACACCAGCAGCCCCACGAAGAAGACGTCGAGGCGCAGGAGGTGATCCTTGTTGGGTTGCGGCCGATGCGTGTACAGGACGTAGATCCAGGCCGCCGCGCCGGCCGCGATCGCGAGCGTCGTCAGACGCCAGACGATGTCCGGGTCGCCCGCGCTGATCCCGAGGAACGTGGCGAAGGCGAGCAGCACGTAGCCGCCCCAATCGAGCATGCCCTCGCTGTAACGCTCCCAGCTCGGCTTGACCGTTGCGTTCATGGCAGAACGCTACTCCACCCCGGACACGGCGAAGCGGGAGCCCGCCGCAACGACGGCGCTCCCGCTTCCACGGACCCGGTCATTCCCACCGGAAGAGCCGGACGGCCAGGAGCCCGGCCACGACCGTCAGGAGGCCCATCCCGAGGAGCGGCGCCACCTGCGGGACCGTCCCGAGCCAGGCGTCCTGGAGACCCTGGACGCCGGGCGGCGTGAAGTCGCCGATCTTGACCAGGATGTCCGGCAGGTAGACCCGCGGCAGGTAGACCCCGCCGAGGAACATCACGACGAAGAACATCGGGATCGCGACGGCCGTCGCCACTCGGGATGACGGCGCGATCGCCGCGACCAGGAGCCCGATCGCGAACAGGGACGCCATGCCGAGCAGGAAGGCGACCAGGTAGTAGACGGGCTGCCTCGGGAGCGGGACCGCATATGCCACGTTGGCGACGATGACCAGAAGGACCAGGGCGACGACTGCGACGACCATGTAGATCGCGAGCTGCGCGACCAGCAGCCGGAGCGGGTGGACCGGCGTCGTCGACAGCCGTCGGAGCACGCCCTTCTCGCGGTATGTCGCGAGCCGGATCGGCAGGGTCTGGATGCCGAGCGTGCCCACGGTGATAACGACCAGCGACGGGACGAAGACGTCGATGAAGCGGAGGCCACCGAGCGCCGGATCGGGCGCCGACGGCCCGAACATCGAGCCGAAGATCAGGAGGATGACCGTCGGCAGGGCGATGGCCGCGAGCCAGGTGATGGGTTCGCGGAACACCAGCTTGGCCTCGGTCACGATGAGCGACCGCATCTCGTTCATGACAGCTCCCCAGCGGTTTGGGCCAGCCGGCCCGTGAGTGCGATGAAGGCGTCGTCGAGGTTCGCCTGCTCGACGCGCAGGTCGTTGGCCACGACCTGCTGCCGGGCCAGGACCGAGGTGACCGCCTGGATCAGGTTGCCGGTCCCCGTCAGGGTGACGATCGGTCCCGACCGCTCCAGGCGCTTGACCTCGGGCAGGTCGGTGAGCAGCCGGTCCTCGATCGGGATCGATGGCCGGAACCGGATGCGTTGCTCCGGGTCGACCATCGAGACGATGCCGGCCGGCGTGTCGAGCGCGATGACGCGCCCCGCACCGAAGACCGCGACCCGGTCGGCCAGTCGCTCGGCCTCTTCCATGAGGTGGGTGACGAGCAAGATCGTCACTCCTCGATCACGGATCGACTCGATGAGGTGCCAGGTGTCGCGACGTGCCTGCGGGTCGAGGCCGGTCGACAGCTCGTCGAGGATCGCGATCTTCGGGCGCCCGACGAGCGCAAGGGCGATCGACAGGCGCTGCTTCTGGCCGCCCGACAGGTGCTTGTACGCCGCGCCGCGCTGGTCGTCGAGCCCGAGGTCGCCGATCAGCTCGCGTGGGTCGGCCGGCTCGGCGTAGAACGAGGCGAACAGCTCGACAGCCTCGCGAACGGTGATCCGGTCGGGCAGCTCGCTCTCCTGGAGCTGGACGCCGACCAGAGTCCGCAATCGCTCGCGGTCCCGCCGGGGATCGAGCCCCATGACGCTGATCGTGCCCGAATCCGGGGTGCGGAGACCGGCGATCGACTCGACGGTCGTGGTCTTGCCGGCGCCGTTGGGCCCGAGGATGCCGAAGATCTCGCCTTCCTCGACCGCGAACGAGACGCCGTCGACAGCCTGGCGGTTGCCGTAGTGCTTCCGTAGATCGGTGACTTCGATGACGTTCATGGGACAAGGCTCGCAGCCGAGACCCTTCCGGGACATCGAACATCCGTCCAGAACGCTCGGGCAGCTCGGATGACGCCTCTATCCACCGAACGGTTGATGCCGGCGTCGACCGGCTCACGTCAGGGAACCGGCGGCGTGCCTTCCAGGAGCCAGTCGATGCCGGCCTCGACATGGATCTGGGCCGTGTTGAGGATGGCGACGCCCGCGTACTCGCGCGCGGTGAGGATCAGTGCCAGCTCCGTGCCGCCCAGGACGACCGCGTCGATGCCGTCACGGTCGCGCATCCGGCCGATCAGCGCCACGAGTCGCTCCCTCGAGGCTTCACGAACGACGCCGGGCAGGAGCTCGTTCATATAGATCTGGTGGACCTCGTCCTGCTCGGCGTCCTGCGGCGTGATGACGTCGATGCCCATCGGACCGAAGCGTTCGGGATAGAGACTGGCCCGCATCACGAACCGCGTCCCGATCAGACCGACCCGTCGGAACCCGCGACGCTGCGCGACCGCGCCGGTCACCTCGACGATGTTGATGAGCGGGATCGTGGACGCTGCGGCGATGCCTTCGAAGGCGAGATGGGTCGCGTTGGATGCGAGGAGCGCGGCTCCCGCCCCGGCGCGGGTGAGCTCGCCCAGCGCGGCCGCGATGATGGTGGCGACGCGGGCGAAGTCTCCCTGGCCGAGGAGGCGGACCACCTCGCCCCCTTCGACGCTGTCGATGATCACCCGGGGGTAGGTGCCGGCCGGACCCCGATCGTGCCACGTGTCGATCAGCCGCCGGTAGTAGTCGATGGTCGATTCGGGCCCTGTTCCGCCGACGATGCCGAGGATCCGCATCGGGCCATTGTCCACGGAGCGGGTATCATCCGCCCGTCCGCCCGTAGCTCAGTGGATCAGAGCGACTGACTTCGGATCAGTAGGTCGGGGGTTCGAAATCCCTCCGGGCGGGCCAGAACAACAAGTCGATGACGTTGGATACCGGCCACGAGTCGCGATGCATTCATCGGGCCGATCGTCCAGTCCATACCTGACGTGCGGATGGTCGCCCCGCATTTGGTCCGGTAGCGTGATCGCCTTCTGCCACGCCAGGCCCGCGTTCGCGATGAGGACCTGCCCAACACGATCCGTGGCACCGGGGCCGCCTGCGGCACAGGAAGTCAGGTAGGCCTCGGCCGCTGGTGACGTGGACGCTCGTCGGCCGGGGTCAATTGGACGCCACTTGGCGCGGTAGCCGCGACGGACTCGTCTGGCCCGCGACAACCCGACGACACGAATAGCGAACAAATCGGCCCTCTCCGGCATCTATGTCTATGTAGGGGTGTGGAGGTGGGCCTATGGCGCTTCGAAGCTAGCGACCCCAACACGGGCGCGCTGCCCTCATCGGGGTCGGAGCCGCCGCGCGCGTATTCCCGTCCTACCGTCACGCAAGGAGATCGGACATGCCTAGACACGCGTCCGGCCTGCGATACCCGGTGCTCATCGGGATCGCAGCCGTCCTGAGCAGCCTCCTCGGGGGCAGCTGGTCCTCCGTCGCCGCGGCCAGCCCTTCGTCCGTCGTCGCCTGGAACAAGATCGCCGAGGACACGGTCGTCGGCAGCGGCGCGTTCCAGAACGAAGGCTGGATCTATCTGGCATACACCGAACTGGCGGTCTACGACGCTGTCGTCGCGATCGACGGCCGGTACGAGCCCTACGCTCCGGAGCTCGCGGCGCCGGCGGGCGCGGACGTCGACGCCGCCGTCGTCGAGGCTGCCTACGAGACGCTGCTGACGTCGTTCCCAGGCGCGTCGGCATCACTCGGGTCCGCCTACGCCAACTCGCTCGCCGGGATCGCGAATGGACAGGCCAAGACCGACGGGTTGACCGTCGGCCACGCCTCGGCGCAGCAGATCATCTCAATGCGCACGGGGGACGGCCGCCAGACTCCGATCGGCACGAGCTCCTTGTTCCCGACGAAGGCGCCGGGCCCGGGCGTGTGGCGCCTCACTCCCGCCGCATTCGCGCCACCTCAGACGCCATGGGTCGGGCAGGTCCACCCGTTCGTCGTCCCGACGGCTGACCGGTTCATGCCGCCCCCTCCGCCGGCACTGAACAGCCCCGAGTGGGTCGCTGAGTACAACGAGGTCAAGTCGCTCGGCCAGAACACGAGCACGACCCGCACGGCCGCGCAGACCGCGATCGCGGAGTTCTACCTCGCAAATGTAAATCGCCAGTTCAACCGGGCCGTCCGCGACCTGGCTGCTTCACGGAACCTCGACCTCGTCGAGACCGCACGCCTGGCCGCGATGGTCAACGTGGTCGCCGCCGACGCAGGCATCTCCGGCATGGACGCCAAGTACACCTACCTGTTCTGGCGGCCTGTCACTGCGATCGACCCGACCGCGGTGACGGCGGACGGCTTCGGCCCGGTGCCGGGATTCGACGATGGGAATCCGGCGACGATCCAACAGGTCGGCTGGCGGCCGCTCCTCGCGACCCCGAACCACCCCGAGTACCCGTCTGCGCACAGCACCCTGACCTCCGCCATGACCGAGGTGTTCGCGCAGTTCCTCGGTACGAACCGCTTCGAGCTCGATCTCCACGGGTTCGACATGAATGGCGCCGCGGGCAACCTCGACGCCGTCCGCCACTTCGCGCGGGCGAATGACCTCCGCGCGGAGATCGTCAACGCCCGGGTCTGGGCAGGCCTGCATTTCCGCGGGTCGAACGAGGCCGGCGTCGACCTCGGTCGAAGCGTCGCCAAGTACGACCTCAAGCACGCTTTCCAGCCCGTCCGCTGACGACTCGTGCTCCGAGTGGGCGTCACGGGAGGGTCGCCGTCAGGCGGCCCTCCCGCCGTGAAGGCACGCTCGTGAACGCGTCTCTCTCGCGTCGCTCGCGGAGATCGGTCGAGGCTTTCGGACATCGCGAAGGCAGTTGACCGTCGAAGCCAAGACGCCGGCGGGATGTCCTCGATGCCTCACGAGGCCCGTGCGTTCGCGCATACGATATCGACGCTCCGACGGCGCGATCCCCCAGTGGCATATGCGCTTCCCCCCGCGCGTTTTCTCACTGCCGCGCCGTCGGAGCCTCCTCGGCGACGCTTCGAGCGGTCCAGGCGCAGCGGTCGGGTCGGCGGCTGAGCTGTCGTTTCGCTGCAATGGCCGGAGCGGTCTCGCTCGCATCCAGCGGAGGTCGCGCAGCCTACGGTTCCTCGCGTCAAAGACGACTCAACGAGGGACGTTCACGATGGCTACCCAGGGAGCCGACAGGCGGATCGAGCCGACGGCACTTCCGCCGACGACCGAGCAGGCGGTCGACCACGCCCGAGACCGGAGCTCCGACCACGCCTCGGCGGGCTGGGGCTGGCCATTCCTCGCGACCGTCGGGCTCGGCGGCTTCGCGATCATGACCTGGCTCGTCGCCAGCAAGTTCGTCTTCCCCTTCGACCAGCCGTTGCTCGATGCCGCGGCGGGCCTCGGGCAGTACATGGTCGCCTGGCGCGACCTGTCGGATTCGGCCAACTACCCGCTGATCGTCATCGGCGTCGCGATCGTCCTCTTCCTGCTCTTCACGAAGCGACGCGCGGAGGCACTGGTGGTCATCGGGGTCCTTGCCGCGGTGACCGCAGGCAGCGAGGCCGTCAAGGAGCTCGTTGCGCGACCCCGGCCACCGGGCTTCGACAACAACGTCGCCGGCGTCGTGTACAGCTACCCGTCCGGCCACGTGCTCGAGGCGCTGACGATCTACGGGATCATCGCAGTGCTGCTGTGGCGGAGCTCGGCGCCGAGGGTCATCCGCGTCGTCGTGCCGATCCTGTTTGCGATCGTGGTGGCGATGGTGGCCGTCGCCCGCGTCGCCGTCGCTGCCCATTTCCCGAGCGACGTCCTGGCCAGCCTGTTCGGCGGGATCGGGGCGTTGGCGATCTTCGCCCTGCTGACCGGCGCCCTCGCCCGGCGTCGCGCCGCGAAATCGGCATGACGGCGATGATGGACGACCAGGTCGAACAGAAGGGTGATGATGCGGAGAAGGGCGATGAGGGCGATGCGGCGCGTCCGGTGCGCGTCTTCGTCATCGGACGTGAGCGCAAGGGCCGCCCGATCGCCGAGTCGGTCGCCGAGGTCGAACAAGCGCTCCAGGAAGAAGGCGCGACCGTCCTCGACACTCGGATCGTGAAACGCAAGCGCGACGTCCGACGCCTCACGGCGAAGGCCGCGAAGGACGGCTGCGACGTCGTGGTCGCCGTCGGCGGCGACGGGACCGTGCTCCAGGTCGCGACCGCGCTGGCCGGGACCCAGGTCGCGCTGGCGATCGTGCCGACCGGGACGGGCAACCTCCTGGCCGGCAACCTCGGCGTCCCGCATCCCCTGGCCGAAGCGGTCCATACGGCCGTCGCGGGTCGCCGTCGCCGGATCGATGTCGGCCGGCTCAGCGTCGGGGGGAAGCGACGGGCCTTCACCGTCGCGTGCGGGGCCGGCTTCGATGCCGACGTCATGGAGCGGACCGACAGCGAGGAAAAGGGCCGCTGGGGTCGATTCGCCTATCTCGCCAATGCAATCCGGGAAGGTGGGAACATCCGCAACGTGACCCACCAGATCACCCTCGACGGCGTGCGCAGCACGACGGAAGCGGCGCAGGTCCTGATCGCCAACTTCGGCCGCGTCCCGGCCGGGCTCAAGGTGCGCGGCGTGCGCGCCGACGACGGCCTCCTCGACGTGTTCATCGTCCGCGCGTCGGGTCCGCTGCCCGCGCTCCTCGCCGGCTGGGAAGCCCTCCGAACGACCGACCAGGGCGAGCACGACGGCGGTCGCGTCTTCCGCGCCCAGGCACGCAAGGTTCGAGTCGAGACCAGCCCGAAACGGCGCGTGGAGACCGACGGGAGCGTCGTCGGTCGGACCCCATTCACCGCATCGATCCGACCGGCCGCCCTGACGGTCATGGTGCCGAGGCGCTGATGGCCATGGCCGACCGAGTCGCAAAGGCAGCATCCACCCCGAAGATCGAGACACCGCCGATCCAGGCGCCGACCAAGCCGGACAAGCTGGGCGTCACCCAGCTCGTCATCGGCTTCCTGATGGCGTTCATCGCCCTGATCGTCTTCGCCCTCCTGGCGGACCAGATCTACAACCAGGAGGCCTTCTTCCTCGACTCGGTGGCGAACCCGTTCCTGCACGCGATCTCGTCGCCGGCCCTCGACCTGGTCATGAACGGGATCACCACGCTCGGGTCCGTGCCATTCGTCGGGCTCCTTTTCGTCATCGTCACCGCCTTCCTTCTCTACCGCCGACGCCCGGCGGCCGCGCTCTTCCTGGGGGTCGCGATCGGTGGCAGCGTCGCCCTCAATAGCACGCTCAAGATCTTCGTCGAGCGGCCGCGGCCGGCCCTGCCGTGGGCGCACGTCCTCCCCGACTACAGCTTCCCGAGCGGCCACTCGATGAATTCGCTCGTCTTCTACCTCGGGCTGGCCCTGGTCATCCGGACGATGTACGGACCAAAGGCGGGGTCGATCGCCGTGCCGATCGCCCTGCTGATCGCATTCGCGGTCGGCTTCAGTCGGGTCTATCTCGGATACCACTACCTCAGCGACGTGGTCGGCGGGTTCGCCGCGGGCTTCGCCTGGCTGCTGGTCGTGGCCCTCGCATTCGAGAGCATCCCGAGGACATGGGCAGCCCGCCCGTGGGTGCGCCAGCGGACGCGTCGACAGACATGAGCTGGCCTGCCTTCTATCGGGTCCAGGCGCGGCTCTTCTGGCAGTGGCGCGCGACCCGGCTCGCCCTGATCCGGCGGGCCGTCCTGTCCTATGTCGCGGCCGTGATCGCGCTTGCTGATCGTCGCCACGATCTCCGACAACCTGACCCTGTCAGGACCGATCGCGCTCCTCTCCGCGGCTCTTCTCCTGACCCTTTTGAACGCCCTTGCCCGACCGGCATTGCTGCTCGCGCTCTCACCCCTGCCCACCTTCACCGTCCAGGTCGCCGGGCTGGTCGTGGAGGTCCTCATCGTCCTCGGCATCGGTAGAGTCGTGCCCGGGGTCGGGGTCGGGAGTCTCGGCGCCGCGGTCTGGGATGCGGTCGCGCTGACGATCCTGAACGCGCTCTTCGCCGAGATCCTGCGAGCATCGGACGACGACTCGTACCACGGCACCCAGGTCCGCCGTCTCGCCGCGCGAGAGTCGCGCACCCCCCGGAACCCCGTCCCGGGCCTGCTCATGATCCAGATCGACGGGCTCAGCCTGCCTGTCCTCAAGGAGCAGATGCGCGCCGGGCGGATGGCGACCCTCGACCGCCTCGTGCGGCATGGTGGCGCGACGATCGATCCCTGGTACGCGATGCTGCCGCCGGTCACGCCGGTCAGCCAGGCCGGGATCCTCCACGGCAACAACGACGACATGCCCGGCTTCCGCTGGTTCGAGAAGGGGTCGAAGGCATTGATCGTCGCCAACACCCCGGACGGGGCCTCCGAGATCCTGCGTCGTCGGTCGGACGGGCACGGCCTGCTGGCCGACGGGGGCGCCAGCATCGGCAACCTGGTGACCGGCGATGCGACCCACACCTACCTCACGATGGCGACCATCGCGGAGGACCTCCCAAGCCCGGACAGCCCCAAGATGAAGGGCGTCTTCGTCAGCCAGGTCAACTACATCCGCCTTCTGGTCCTGACCCTCGGCGAGGTCGTCAAGGAGCTCTACCAGCGCGAGCGGCAGCGCGGACGAGCCATCGAGCCCCGGATCGATCGCGACAAGCACTACGCGCTCGAACGCGCCCTGACCAACGTGTCGCTGCGCAACCTGACGACCGCGCTCGTCATCGAGGAGATGTTCGACGGCGCTCCGGCGATCTACGTCGACTACACCGGGTACGACGCGCTCGCCCACCACGTCGGACCCGAGCGCGCCGAGGCGGTCGACGCGCTCGATGGGCTCGATCGGACGATCGGGAGCCTGCTCAAGGTCGCGCGCGAGACGCCGCGGCCTTACAAGGTCGTGGTCCTGTCCGATCACGGCCAGTGCCTCGGGACGCCGTTCTCGCAGCGCTACGGCGAGCTGCTCGAGGATGTCGCCCGCCGCCTGATGGACGACACGACCGAGCGTCTGCCTGGACGTCCGGCCGCGGAGTACAGCGGCACCGGTCGGATGATCCTGGGCGAGATCGGCCGCGGACGCGGCGTGCGGTCGGCCGTCGCCCGACGTGCGGGCCGTCGGCGGACAGTGGCGGCGCAGTCCCCCGAGGAGGGGAGCCTGGTCGCCTGCGCGTCCGGGAACCTGGCGCTCCTCTACCTGATGGTCTCCGAGGATCGCGTCGCGCGCGAGACGATCGATGAGCTCTACCCGAACCTGATCCCCGGGCTGCTGGCTCATCCGGGGGTCGGTCTCGTCGTCGTGCACTCCGATCGCGACGGACCGGTCGTGCTCGGACGCTCGGGCGAGCACTTCCTGGCGTCTGGACGGATCGTCGGGGTCGATCCGCTCACATCGTTCGGGCCGCTCGCCGCGGAGGGCCTCCTCCGGCTCGACGGGTTCTCCAATGCCGGCGATCTCACCGTCATCGGGCCGTACGACCCGTCGACCGGGGAGGTCGTCTCGTACGAAGACCTGGTCGGATCGCACGGCGGGTTGGGCGGCTGGCAGGGCGAGCCGTTCCTGCTCCATCCGACCGACATGCCGCTTCATGACGCGCCGCTGGTCGGGGCGCCCGCGGTGAACGCACAGCTGCGGATCTGGCTCGACTCACTCGCCGGCAGGACCCCGATCGGGGAGGAGTCGACGCCCAGCACGGACGGGGCCGCGACGCCCCCGGAGTCGCCGGATCCGCCGAAGCCCGACGACCCCGCGGCGGACCGGCCGGAACCGCGTCATCGGGAGCCGGTCGGCGCCAGCGTCGCGACCGAGCCCTCGGGGACCTGACCTCCGTTCGACTGTCGCGGATCTGCAAGCGGTCGCCGCCTTCCCGTTCGCCAGGCGGTGCACACCTGGCCTCATCGTCTCGGGATGCTTCGCTTCCTGCTCTTCCGTTTCCTGCCGGGGCGGCTCGTGCCGCTCCTGACCGTCCTCGAGATCGCCCTGCTGGTCTGGGGATGGCGCAAACGGAGGAACGCCCCGACCAACGACGTCTCGACCGTCAGCGCCCCTCGACGCTGACGGTTCTGCGAGCGAGGGAACCGCGCGAGGGTTTGCGTCGTCTCCGCGGCAACGACCGTCCCACTTCCGGGCGACGGCGAGACGAAGGTGAACCCGAATGTCGCAGACACTCCGCACGCTCGGCGCCGTTGCGCTTGGCGCGTTCATCGTGGCGATCGCGGCCCTGTCCGTTCGCAGCGGACCTGTCTCGGGCGCCCCGACGGCCAGCGATCCGCCGGTCCACAGCATCACCGTGACGGCCAGCGGCAAGATCACGGTCATCCCGGACGTCGCGCGCGTCTACCTCGGCGTCACGACGACGCGGCCCACGGTCAAGGCCGTTCGTGCGGCCGGCGCCCAGTCCATGACCGACATCATCGGCGCCGTCAAGGCGCTCGGCGTGGCCGATGCCGATATCCAGACGACCAACCTGAGCCTGTCCGCGCAGTACGGCAGCGGCTCCACTCCCAGGGTCGTCGGCTACCAGATCAGCGAGCAGGTCGAGATCACCGTGCGCGACCTCGATAAGGCCGGTGACGTCGTCGACGCCGCGACGGCCAAGGGAGCGACCGACGTCAACGGCATCTCGTTCGAGCTGGCCGACCCGGTCAAGGCACAGGACGACGCTCGAGCCGCCGCGGTCAAGGCCGCCCGAACGAGCGCGCAGGCCATGGCCGGTGCCGGGAGCGTGAACCTGGGCACCGTGATCTCGATCACGGACGCGACCCAGCCCTCCCCGATCTTCTACGGCTACGGCGCCGTCAAGGGCGCCGCCCCGCAGCCCGATGTCGCGACGCCGGTCCAGCCAGGGACCCAGGACCTGACCGCGACCGTGACGGTGGTCTTCGAGATCAGCTGACCCGAGCCGGCGGGTCGGTCGGGCAGGCAGGGCCGCCGGGGCCTGGTTGTCCGCCGCACCGGCCGGTGACCGCCGGCTGACGGTACCCTCTCGCGGTGCGTCCCACCGCGTCCACCGGTCCGGCTCCTGTCAGCGCAACGTCACGGTCGGAGGCACGGATCGGGATCGCCGCCGCCAGCGCGGCGGCGATCATCTATGGGGCGGCCTACCCGGCCACCGCAGTCGCGCTCCGGTCCTTCTCGCCGATCGCGGTCGCCGGGTTGTCGTGCACGCTGGCGCTCATCATCGTCGTCGGCCTGGCGCTGATCGGCGTCCTGCCGTCGCCCGCCGTCGGCGGCATGACCCGGCCGAGGCTGGTCCGGCTCACTGTCCTGGCGCTCCTCGGCGGGATCCTGTTCATCGTCGGCGTCAACATCGCGGTGTCGATCGCGGGCCCGACCATCACCGGGTTCGTCGCGCCGCTGTACGCCGTCTTCGGCACGCTCTTCGCGGTGCCTCTGCTCGGTGAGCGGATCCGGACAGCAACGGTCGTCGCGTTCGTGCTCGCGTTCGCCGGGACCGCGCTCCTGGCCGGTGCCGTGCCCGCCGGGGCGCCCGCCGGTGGGGTGATCCTGGCACTCATCTCGGCCGCGATGTTCGGGCTGTACGTCGTGCTGGCGCGACGCTGGGGCGCGGCCTACCGGCTCGACGGCACGCTGGTCACGATCGCCAACCTCGTCGGGCGCGGACCGGTCCTGCTGATCGCCGCCTACCTGCTCGATCCCGGCCGCGTCGTGCCGAGCGAACCCGATCCGGCCGCGATCATCGCGCTGCTCACGATCGTGTTCGGATCGAGCACCTCGGGCAACCTCTTGCTGATGGCGTCGGTCCGGCGGATCCCTGCGGGCCGCGCGTCGGGAGCCCTCCTGCTGACACCTGTCGCGTCGGCGGCCATCGCGGCGATCGTCCTCGATGATCGGTTGACGCCGATCGGGATCGTCGGCGCTGCGCTGATCCTCGTCGGGATGGCGCTCGCGAGCGGCGTCACACGGCTCCGCCTGCCGTCGCGCGACCCGGTCGTCCCGGGGCCGGGCTAGCCGCGGACCTTGGCCTCGCTGATCTCGATCAGGTGGCCGTCCGGGTCGCGGAAGAACGCGCGGATCTCCCAGTCCGACTCGACGGGCGGCTCCAGGAACGTCGCACCTCGCGATCCGAGAAGCGCATGGGCCGCCCGACAATCGGGGACGCGGATCGTCATCGAATGGCTGACGGTGTCCGGATCCAGCGGCGGCGCGAACGTCACCGACGGCTTGTCGGCGGTCGGGCCGCCCCCGGTGACGAGCAACAGCCACGTCCCGAATGCGCGCAGGACGCACGACGAGCCGCCGTACTCGCGGTAGACCTCGGCGCCGAGCACGTCGCGGTAGAACGCCCGGGCGCGCTCGATGTCGGCGACGACCAGGATGTGGGTGAGCTCCATCCCCTCGGCCGGGAACGATGACGACATGGGCCGCAGCGTACGCCTGCGAGCTCGAGCTGCTCTCGATACGGGCCGGCGGGCTGAGCTCACCCGCGGGCACGCAGCTCGCGCCGCATGACCTTGCCGGTGGCGGTCAGCGGCAGCTCGGCGAGGTAGTCGATCGCGCGCGGATACTCGTGCGCCGCGAGCCGCTCGCGGACGAACGCCTGGAGCTCGGCCGTCAGCGCGGCCGACGGCACGATGCCCGGGTGCGGGCACGACGAACGCCTTGACGATCTCGGTCCGATCGGGGTCCGGGATGCCGACGACGGCGACCATCGCGACCGCCGGGTGGCGGAGCAGGCAGTCCTCGATCTCGCCCGGCCCGATCCGGTAGCCGCCGCTGGTGATGACGTCGTCGTTGCGCGCCTGGTACCAGACGTAGCCGTCGTCGTCCATGCTCGCCCGATCGCCCGGTCCGCAGCCAGTCGCCGCTGAACTTGGCGAGGGTCGCCTCGGGCCGGTTCCAGTAGCCGAGGAACATGACCGGGTCGGGTCGGCGCAACGGCGATCTCGCCGACCTCGCCGGGCGGCAGCACGGCGCCCGCCGTCGTCGATGATCGCGACCTCGTGGCCCGGCACCGGTCGGCCCATCGATCCGGGCCGGACCGGCATGATGCCCGGCGCTGTTCGAGACGACGAGGTTGCACTCGGTCTGGCCGTAGAACTCGTTGATCGTCATGCCCAGGACGTCCCGGCCCCAGTCGAGCAGCTCCGCCCCGAGCGTCTCGCCGCCGCTGGCCACGGATCGAAGACGCAGGTCCGGCCCGGGCCGGGCCCCGGACCGGCGGATCAGCTTGAGCGCGGTCGGCGGCAGGAAGACGTTGCGGACGCGATGCCGCGCCATCAGGTCGAGGGCGCGCTCCGGATCGAACTTCCGGGCGCGGTGGGCGAGGACCGGCAGGCCCCAGTGCCAGGCCGGGAACAGGACGTCGTACAGGCCGCCGATCCAGGCCCAGTCGGCCGGTGTCCAGAACAGGTCGCCCGGCTGCGGCGGGAACGACTGCGGCAGGAGGACGCCGGGCAGGTGGCCGAGCAGGAAGCGGTGGGCGTGGAGCGCGCCCTTGGGCGGCCCGGTCGTGCCGGACGTGTAGATGATGATCGCCGGGTCATCGGCCAGCGGTGTCGACGGTCGGGAAGCGCGGCCGAGGCGGTCGCGAGCTCGGCGGCGTAGTCGAGCGTCCCGTCGACCCCGGCTCCGTCCACCACGACGATGGTCCGCAGCTCGGGCAGGCGGTCGCGGACCTCGGCCACCTTCGGCCAGTTCGCGGCGTCGGTGATCGAGGGCGACGGCGCCCGAGTCGGCCAGCCGGAACTCGATGCGCGTCCGGGCCGAACAGCACGAACAGCGGGACGGCGATCAGCCCGGCCCGGTAGGCCGCCACGTGGGCGATCCCCGTCTCGGGGGCCTGTGGCAGGAGGATCGCGACCCGATCGCCGGGCACCAGGCCGTGGCCGACGAGGACGTTGGCCAGCCGGTTCGAGGCGAGCCGGACGTCCTCGAAGGTGCAGCCTGCTGACCGCGCCGGTCTCGTCCTCGGCGATGAGCGCCGGGGCGTCCGGCCGGGCGGCGGCGTGGCGGTCGATCGCGTCGACCGCGATGTTGTAGCGCTCGGGCACCTGCCAGCGGAACGAGCGGCGGAGGTCCTCGTAGGTTCGCGCCGCGCTGCTCACCCGGCCGATGATAGTCGCGCGTTGCGTGGCGCTGCCGACGCGGGCGTCCGACGGCGGCACGCGCGCTGCGGCGCGGTCGCACGTCCCGCGCGCTCCGGGTCGGGACGGTATCCTGTGGGCCGACCGCACGTGTCGCCCGCGAGACCCCAGATCACGCGGCCCGTCAGCACTCAAGTCAGGTGGTTCCCCATGAAGGTCGGCGTCGCCAAGGAGACCGCGCCCGGAGAGCGGCGCGTCGCCCTGGTACCCGAAGTCCTCGCCAAGCTCAGGGCGGCCGGTCTCGACATCCTCGTCGAGCGCGGTGCCGGCGCCGGCGCGTCGATCCCCGATGCGGCGTACGAGGAGGCCGGCGCGACCATCGTGTCGACCACCGACCTGTACGGCCAGTCGGACGTCGTCCTCCGCGTCCAGAAGCCGTCCGAGTCCGAGGTCAAGGTCATGCACGAGGGCCAGGCGGTCCTCGGCCTGCTCCAGCCGCTGATCGATCCCGGGACCGCGGCGGCGCTGGCCAAGCAGGGCGTGACGGCGATCAGCCTCGACGCGATCCCGCGGACGCTCAGCCGGGCCCAGACGATGGATGCGCTGAGCTCGCAGGCGAATGTCGGCGGCTACAAGGCGGTCCTCATCGCGGCCAATGCCTACGGCCGCTACTTCCCGCTGCTGACGACCGCGGCCGGGACCGCCAAGCCGGCCAATGTCCTGATCCTCGGCATCGGCGTCGCCGGGCTCCAGGCGATCGGGACGGCCCGACGGCTCGGCGCGGTGGTCAAGGCGTACGACGTCCGTCCCGAGACGCGCGAGCAGGCCGAGAGCCTCGGCGCCCAGTTCGTCAAGCTCAAGACCACGATCGATGCGACCGGGGCCGGCGGCTACGCCCGCGAGCTGACCGCCGAGGAGCGAGCCTCGCAGCAGGCCGAGCTCAACGAGGTCATCGGCGGGATGGACATCGTGATCACCACCGCCCAGGTCCCCGGGCGCAAGCCGCCGCTGCTGGTCACCGCCGCGGCGGTCGGGCTGATGAAGTCGGGCTCGGTCATCGTCGACATGGCCGCCTCGGCGCTCGGTGGCAACGTCGAGATCTCGAAGCCAGGCGAGACGATCGAGTCGGACAACGGGGTGACGGTCATCGCCCCCGACAACCTGCCGGCCTCGATGCCGGCCGGCGCCTCGGCGTTCTACGCCCGGAACATCTCGGCGCTCCTGCTCGGGATGGTCAAGGACGGCGCCCTCAACCTCGACTTCGAGGACGAGGTCACCAAGTCGACGGTCATCACCCACGGCGGCGCGATCCTGTCCGAACCTGTCAAGAAGCTGCTCGAGCCGGCCCCGGCGGCCGCTGGAGGTCCCGCGTGAGCGACCAACTCCTCACCTCGCTGGCCATCTTCACGCTGGCGATCCTCGTCGGCTTCGAGGTCATCAGCAAGGTCCCGGCGACCCTCCACACGCCGCTGATGTCGGGCGCCAACTCGATCCACGGCATCGTCCTGGTCGGCGCGATGATCATCGCCGCCGAGGCGGACAACCCGGTCAGCTACGTCCTCGCCTTCGTGGCGATGGTGTTCGGGTCGATGAACGTGGTCGGCGGCTACGTCGTCACCGACCGGATGCTCCAGATGTTCCGCAAGAAGCCGACGGCCCCGAAGGCCACCACCGAGGGCGCCGACAGCGCCCCCGGCGCGTAGTCGAGGAGCACGGCGATGTCACAGCAGTGGATCTACACGATCGTCTACCTCGCCTGGCTGGCGGGGGCCGCCTGCTTCGTGCTGGGCCTCCACCGGATGAACTCGCCGGCCACCGGTCGGAGCGGCAACCAGCTGAGCGCGACCGGGATGGTCATCGCCGTCGGGGCGACCCTCCTCTACCTGATCAGCCGTGAAGGTGGCCTGAGCGCGACCGCGCTGGTCATCATCGTGGTCGGCTTCCTGATCGGCGGCGGCGCCGGCCTGTACACGGCCCGGACCGTGAAGATGACGGCGATGCCGCAGCTGGTGTCGCTGTTCAACGCGGTCGGCGGCGGCGCGGCCGCGCTGGTCGCCATCGATGACTTCATCCGGCTCAATTCGGGCGCCCCGGTCGACACGACGATCTTCGTCGTCCTCGGCGCGCTCATCGGCTCGGTGACCTTCACCGGGTCGCTGATCGCCGGCGGGAAGCTCCAGGGGATCCTCCCCGGCAAGCCGATCTACGTGCCGGGCGGCCAGATCGTGACGATCGCCCTGGCGGTCGTGGCGGTCCTCGGCACCGCGGCGCTCATCCTCGGTGCCGCCGGGACGCTGACGCTCGACAGCACGACCACGCTCGCGCTCCTCGGGGTCGTCGTGCTGGCCGGGCTCATCTTCGGCATCACGATGGTCCTGCCGATCGGCGGCGCGGACATGCCGGTCGTCATCAGCCTCCTCAACTCGTTCACCGGCACGGCCGCCGCGATGGCCGGCTTCGTGCTCGGGAACCCGGTCCTCATCATCGCCGGCGCCCTCGTCGGTGCGTCGGGCGCGATCCTGACCAAGCTGATGGCCGACGCCATGAACCGTTCGATCGTGAACATCATGGTCGGTGGGTTCGGTGGCGGCGACGAGGCGGCCGGGGCCGCAGCCGGTTCCGGCGGCACGGTCCGCGAGATCGGGGCCGACGACGTCGCGATCCAGCTCGCCTACGCCAGCCACGTGATCATCGTCCCGGGCTACGGCCTGGCGGTCGCCCAGGCCCAGCACGCCGTCCGCGAGCTGGCCGAGCTGCTCGAGTCACGCGGCGTCGACGTGAAGTACGCCATCCACCCGGTCGCCGGCCGGATGCCGGGTCACATGAACGTCCTGCTGGCCGAGGCCAACGTGCCCGTATCCCCAGCTCAAGGAGATGGACGAGATCAACCCGGAGTTCGACCGTGCCGACGTGGCGCTGGTGATCGGCGCCAACGACGTGACCAACCCGGCGGCGCGCCGGCCCGGCTCGCCGGTGTCGGGGATGCCGATCCTCGACGTCGACCACGCCAAGTCGATCGTCGTCATCAAGCGGTCGATGGGCAAGGGCTACGCCGGCATCGAGAACGAGCTCTACAACGACCCGAAGACCGGGATGCTGTTCGCCGACGCGAAGGACGGGCTGGCGGCGCTGACGGCGGCGGTCAAGGCGCTGTAGAAGCACCTGCCCAGAGCGGTCCTGCCGCGGCGCACATTTGGGCCACGCTGACCGATGGTTCGTGCCAAATATGCTCCGGCAGACTGTTAAGCACGCTCCGACCCGCGATCCAGGCTGGAGACGACCGGTCCCACGCTTGGCACGAGCCCCTGACAGCCAGAATCGCCTGAACTCCAAGTCGAATCCTTGCCTACCAGTCTCCGGGAGACTATCTGGCAGGATCGGCCGCGAAACGGGCCCTGGCCGGATCGGCCGCGGAACGGTCCGCCCGCGGAAGCGCCTCAGGCGCTGGGCACGACCGATGCGGTCCGCGGGACCGTGTTGATGTCGTGCATCTTGAGCGGCGCCAGCGTCCCGAGCGACTCGGCCACGACGATCGCGTCGTCGCCCTGCTGGAGGACGAAATCGGACGGCGGGTTGACGAAGGCGCGGCCGCCACGATTGACCGACAGCAGCGTGGCCTGGTGGTCGGCGCGCAGCCGCGTCGAGACGTCGTCGATCGACAGCCCGAGGTACTCGTCGGGCAGCGTGATCCGGTACAGCTCGGAACCCTCGCCGCCCGACACGATGTCGGTCACGATCGCCGGTCAGCCCGGGATACAGCGCGGACCGCGCCAGCAGGTGCGAGGCGACCTTGCGAGGTGACCAGCAGCTCGTCGACCTCGGCGCGCTGGAAGTGCGGCTCGTGGCGCGGGTTGTTGACCTCGGCGACCGTGCGGACGCCCGGCGCGACGGCCTCGATGGCCATGATCGTCAGGATCGAGTGCATGTCGGCCTCGTCCGAGCCGTCGGCCGGGAAGACGAGCGCCGCCGACGCCTCGACGATGCCCGGCGCGCTCGAGGTCCCCGGCGTCGGTCGCGTCGCCGCGGACGAAGTAGACGCCCTGGCCGGCCGGGTTCTTGTCGAGGTCGGCGAGGACGACGACCTTCTGCTTGTAGTCGTCGCCGCGAAGCTCGTCGATCAGGTCACGGGCGGTGCTGTTCCAGCCGCACACGACGATGTGGTCCCGGTGGCCGGATGCACCCAAACCCTGACCCTCCTTGAGCAGGAAATCGATGACCATCGCGACGAGCGCGCCGGTGATCATCCCGAGCATGGCGACCCCGAACAGGATAAGCAACCAGCCGACGACCCGCCCGCCGGGCGAGGTGACGAAGTCGGCGTTGCCCTGACCGAGGACGGTGGCGATCCCCCAGTTGAACGAGTCGAACAACGACTCGATCGTCTTCGGCTTCTCGAGCAGCGTGATCAGGATCGCCGCGATGGCGACGACGCCGAGGATCCCCTCGCCGAGCGTCAGGAAGAACCGCCGATCGAGCTGACCGCCGACCCGTTGCATGTGCCACGCGACACGGCGGATGATCGGGCTGGTCAGGATCGGGAGCGTCAGCTTCGGCATCGGGCCGATCGTGCCACACCGGCGCCCATCGCCGCCAGTGTCCCGGCGCGGCGCGCCTACCCGGTCGGAGGCTCGGTGTCCGCCTCGGGCTGCGTGACGTCGACGACCTCGGCGTCGAGCGCCGCGACCAGGTCGGCCGGGGTCAGATGGATGTTGACGCCGTGGGCACCGCCGCCGATCGCCACGTGGTCGAGACCCTCGATCGAGGCGTCGGCGATGACCGGCCATGGTCGCGCTGACCCGAACGGCGTGATCGCGCCGCGCTCGTAGCCTGTGACCGCGTGCGCCTCCGTCGCGTCGGGGAGCGACAGGCGCCGGACGCCGAGGTGGGCGCGGACCTTGGGCCAGTCGAACCGACGCCCGCCGGGCACGAGCACGAACAGGTAGTCGTCCTCGCCGCGACGGACCACGATCGTCCGCAGCAGCGCGGCGATCGGGATGCCCTGGAGATCCGCGCTCTCCTCGGCGCTGTGGGCGCGTTCCGTCCGGACGACGCTGTACGGGACACCGGCCGCGTCGAGTGCTTCGATGGCCGGTGTCTTATCCGTCATGCCCGGAGCGTAGCGCAGGAACGCACCGGCTCGCGCTAGGCGGCAGCTCCCTCGAGCGCGACCCCGGTCGGCTCGTCACCGGTCCGGATCTTGAGCAGCTTCCTCACCTCCTCGACCACGACGAGCGACAGCGAGACGCAGGATGCAGACGAGCCCACTGGTCGGCCGGTCAGGCTGACCGTGCCGAGGATCCGCTGGAGGAAGCCGAGCTCGGTGGCGAGGACGATGGTGAGCACCGACAGGCCGGTCGCCGATGAGCAGCGGTCGGTTGCCCAGGATCGAGCCGCGAACAGCGACTCGTCCTCGTCCGCCGTCTCGAGCGACGAGAACAGGCGGAACAGCGCGAAGGTGGTCATGCCCATCGTCCGGGCGACCACGTCGCCGTAGTTGCCGCTCGGCCCAGGCCAGCACGCCGAGCGTCCCGGCGGCCATCACCAGTCCGACAGAACACGAGCCAGCGCATCAGGCGCGACGGGATGATCTTCTGCTCCTTCGGGCCGCGGCGGGACCTGCCATCAGGCCCTCGCGCGGCTTGCCGTAGCCGAGGCCGATCGCCTGGAAGACGTTGACCGTGAAGTTGAGCCACATCGTCTGGAGCGGCAGGAACGGGATGCCGCCGAGGATGTTCAGGAGCGCCGAGCCGAGGAACGTGGCGATGAACCCGAACAGCCCGGCCATCTGGAAGCGGATGAACCGCAGCAGGTTGTCGTAGACGGCGCGTCCGAGACCGACCGCCTTGACGATCGTGGCGTAGTTGTCGTCGGTCAGGATCATCACCGCGGCCTGCTTGGAGACCTCGGTCCCGGTGATGCCCATGGCGATGCCGATGTCGGCCTTCTTGAGGGCCGGCGCGTCGTTGACGCCGTCGCCGGTCATGGCCGACGACGTGGCCCTTCTTGCGCAGGATGTCGACGAGGTGGACCTTGTCCTCGGGCGAGACGCGGGCGATGACGCCGATCCCGTCGATCTGGCGGATCGCCTCGTCGTCGCTCATGGCGCGGAAGTCGGCGCCGGTGATGGCGCGCCCTTCGATGCCCGAGCTGGTGGGCGATCGCCTCGGCGGTGACCGCGTGGTCGCCGGTGATCATGCGGACCTGGATGCCGGCGGCCTTGGCCGTGGCGATCGCGGCCTTGGCCGCCGGCCGCGGCGGATCGACGATGCCCGACGATGGCCAGCAGGGTCAGCCCGTCGATGCGCCGGCAGCAGGTCGGCGTTCGGGTCGAACGTCGCCGGGTCGAAGTCCTTCTGGCCGGTCGCCATGACCCGCAGCCCCTGCGTGCCCAGGCGCTCGTTCTCGGCGAGGTAGTTGTCGCGCAGCTGGGCGACCGGCATCTCGACGCCGTCCGGGCCGTGGGCGCTGACGGCGCGCGCGAGGAGCTGGTCCGGGGCGCCCTTGACGTAGCAGCGGATGACGTCCTTGCCGTCGGCGTCCGTCATCCGGTGGAAGGTGGCCATCATCTTGTAGGCCGCGTCGAACGGCAGGGTCGCCACCCGCGGGTACTGCTCGCGGGTGAGCGTCGGGTCGACGCCGCCCTTGGCCGCCAGGACGACGAGCGCGCCCTCGGTCGGGTCGCCGACCAGCGCGCCGTCGCGGACCTCGGCGTCGGCGCACAGGGCCATCGGCAGCAGGTACTGCTCGAGCGGGACGTCGGGCTGGCCGCCGGCGTGGGCGATCTGGCCGGTCGTCGGGTAGCCGTCGCCGGTGATCGCGTAGCGACGGCCGACGATCGCCATCTGGACCGCGGTCATCTGGTTGAGCGTCAGCGTGCCGGTCTTGTCCGAGTTGAGCGCCGAGGTCGAGCCGAGCGTCTCGACCGAGCGGAGGCGCTTCATGATCGCGCCCGCGTCGGCGAGCGATCTGCGAGCCCTTCGACAGGATGGCCGTGACGACGGCCGGGAGGGCCGTCGGGATGGCCGCGACCGCGAACGCGACCGCGCTCAGGAACAGCTCCTGGAGCTGGACGCCGCGGTACAGGCCGAGCCCGATCGAGATCACCAGCGCGACGCCGGCGATGACCAGGATCTGGTTGGTCAGCGCGTCGAGCTGCTTGGTCAGCGGCGTCTTCTCGATGCCCGTCGCCTTGAGCATCCCGCTGATGTGGCCGACCTCGGTGGCCATGCCGGTCGTGGTGACGAGGATGGTCCCGGCACCGCGGGTGACCTGGCAGTTCATGAACGCCATGTCCACCCGGTCGCCGAGCGCGGCGTCGGCCGCGACCGCCGTCGACCTGCTTGGGCGTCGGCACGCTCTCGCCGGTCAGCGCGGATTCGTCGATCTCGAGCGTCGCGGCGGTCAGGATGCGGGCGTCGGCCGGGACGAGATCGCCCGCCTCGATGTTCACGATGTCGCCCGGGACGAGCTGGTCCATCGGGATCTCGGCGAGCTCGCCGTCGCGCCGGACCTTCGCCTTGACGACCATCATGCTCTGGAGCGCCGAGGCGCTCGCCTCCGCCTTGCCCTCCTGGTTCATGGCCATCCAGGCGTTGAACAGGGTGAGCAGGATCAGGAAGACGCCGGTGAAGAACTGCCCCGGCAGGAACAGGCAGATGACGCCGGCGACCAGCAGCACGATCTGCATCGGGTCGGCGTACTGGCGGACGAACATCTGCCACTTGCGAGGCCTTCTTCGCCTCGGCGAAGGTGTTCGTGCCGACCTTGGCGCGACGGGAATCCGCCTCGGCGGAGGTCAGGCCATGCTCGAGGTCGACGCCCTGCTGACGGAGCGCCTCGTCGGGGCTGAGGGCATACCAGGCGGTGGCCGTGCGCGGCGGCGGACGTCGGTGCCGCGCCGGCGGGTGTGGCCGCCGTCATCGGTCTGTCCCCTTCCCGTGCTTGCCGGCGTGACCCTTTGCCTTGGCCGCCTTGCGTGCCGCCTTCTCCGCCATCTCCGCCTCGAACGGATCGGCAGCCGCGCCTTCGGGCGCCTGCTCCTCGAGCTCGCCCTTGGTCACCTGGAGCGCGTCGCGCGCCTCCTGCGAGACCCTCGGGAAGCGCGGGTCGATCTCGATGAGCGTGTGCGCCAGGACGCCAGCCGCCGCGACCCGGGCGAAGGGCTTGTCATCCGCCGGGATGACGTACCACGGCGCCCACGACGTGCTCGTGTTGGACAGCACCTCGCTGAACGCCTTCTGGTAGTCGTCCCAGTACGTGCGCTCCTTGGCGTCGCTCGCGCTGAACTTCCAGTTCCTGTCCGGCTCGTCGATGCGCGCCAGGAAGCGCCGCCGCTGCTCCTCGCGGGAGAGGTTGAGGAACAGCTTCACGAACCGGTAGCCCTGGTCGGTCAGGTAGTGCTCCCAGTCGTTGATCTCACGGAAGCGGCGCCCCCAGATCCCGCGGTCCTTCAGCTTCGGCGGCAGCTTCTGGCCGGCGAGGATCTGCGGATGGACGCGGACGACGAGGACTTCCTCGTAATAGGAGCGATTGAAGATGCCGATGTTGCCGCGCTCGGGCAGCCTCTTCTGGTAGCGCCACAGGTAATCGTGGTTCAGGTCCTGGCTCGAGGGGACCTTGAAGCTGCTGACCTGCACGCCCTGCGGGTTGACGCCGCTCATGACGTGGCGGATCGTCCCGTCCTTGCCCGCGGCGTCCATCGCCTGGAGGACCATGACCACGCCGTTCGTGCCCTGGGCGGCCAGACGCATCTGGTACTCGGCGAGGATCCCGACTCCGGCGTGCAGGATCTGCTTCGCTTCCTTGACGCTGACCACGCGCGACCCGGCGGGATCGAAGCCGTGCGGCAGACGGACCTTGCGACCGGGTTCCACGCGGAATGGTGCGATGAACTCGGCGATCCGCTTCGGTCCGATGGTCGGCATGCTGTCCCTCTCCCCCAAGCGCCTGTATCTCATCGACGGGTCGCGCCGCACGGAACGCGAAAACGCATTCTGGCGACTCGACGGACGCCCGGCAAGGTCGAGGGTCAGGCCGGGTCGACCAGCTCGATCCGGATGCGCTTGTTGATGCGGCCCTTGGATTCGTAGCCGGTGACGTGGATGCCGCCGACCTCGCGCGTGTTGGCGACGTGCGTCCCGCCGTCGGCCTGCAGGTCGAGACCGACGATCTCGATCGTCCGGATCTCCTCGATCCCCTCGGGGAGCAGGTTGATCTTGGTCCGGATGAGGTCCGGGATGGCGAACGCCTCGTCGCGCGGCAGGACCTTGACCCGGACGTCGCGGGCGGCCGCCAGCTCCGCGTTGACGGTCGCCTCGATCGCGTCGACGAGGTCGCCCGACATCCGCTCGAACTCGAAGTCCATCCGACCGGATCCCGGCTCCATGTTCCCGCCCGTCACGAGCGCCCCGTAGTCGCGCCAGACGACGCCGCACAACGCGTGCAACGCCGTGTGGGTCCGCATCAATGCGAGGCGCCGCGCCCAGTCGAGGTCGACATGGACGACGTCGCCGACCGCCGGTGGATCGCCGCCGTCCGGCTCGAGCTCATGGACGATCTCGCCACCGGCCTTCCGCGCGGCGCGGACCGTCCACGACCGGCCGTCGGCGGTCCGCAACAGGAGACCGCGGTCCGAGGGCTGGCCGCCGCCACCGGGATAGAAGACGGTCCGGTCGAGCACCACCGTGATCGCCTCGCCTGCCTCGACGGCAGCGACGCGCGCGTCCGCATCACGCGCGTAGGCGTCGGTGTAGCAGAGCTGCTCCCCGCCCGGGGTCATGTCGCTCTACCCGATCACTGGACGGTGAGCGTCCCGATCATCGTCGTCGGATGGACGATACAGACGTAGGAATAGGTGCCCTGGTCGAGCGCCGGCACGTCGTAGACCCGCGTTTCGATGCCGTTGAACACCTGTGCCCTGGAACAGCATCGAGCCGGTCGGGCCTCCGAGGTGGAGGGTGACGTTGTGCGGAGTGCCGGCGTCCATGTTCTCGAACTTGATCTGGAACGGCGTATCGGCCGGGGCCGTCAAGGCGGTCTGCGTGTACAGGATGTTCTGGGCGGTGATGGTGATGACCGTCGGATTCGCCGGACCGCTCGGTGCGGCCGACCCGCTCGGTGCCGCGCCGCTGGGTGCCGCGCCGCTCGGCGCAGCGCCCTGGACGCGACCACCCGAACCGCTGGCCACCGGCGCGGCGGTCGGGGCCGGGGCATAGGTCCAGCCCGCGCTGGCCGTCGCACAGCCTGCCACGACCACGAGCGACAGGGCAACGGCGGGCAGTGAGCGCGCAAGACGCATGGGTCGTAGGGCCTTTCGAAGCGTCCGAGGGGCCGATCCGGTGGTACGAAAGGAATCTACCGCGGCGACGGGCGTCGCGTCGCGTGGTCCGTGCGGAGCGATCCTGTGTCGTCCGGGGTGGGTCCTGGTACTCCTGGGCCATGACCGGCCAGGACTATCGTGCTGGTTGCCGCACGCCTGACCCTCACCTAGTCTCGCGCTCCCGGTTCATTCATCGAACCGCTCATGAGTCCCCATCATCGGAGCCTGCCCCCATGTTCAAGCATGCCATCCACCGCACCTGGCGCATCGCGGCCACCGTCGGTCCGCTCGCGGCGATCGCACTGAGCCTGGCCGCCGGCCTGAAGTGGAAGTAAGCCGCTAAACAGCACATTTCGCCGCCCTGCCGGAGCCCATCCGGCAAGGTGAACCGCGATCCGACCGAGACCCGGAGACCTCCCTCCGGGTCTCTCGGTGTCCGGGGGTCGACGACACGCGTCCCGTGCCGGACGCCGCAGAGGTTCAGCGGCGCTCGGTCAGACCGAGCCGGATCGCGACCGCCGCCGCCTCGACCCGGCCGGAGACCTCCAGCTTGGACAGGATGTTCCCGACGTGGACGCCGACCGTCTTCTGGCTGATGAACAGGCGCTCCCCGATCTCCCGGTTCGTCCGTCCCTGGGCGACCAGCGCCAGGACCTCCCGCTCACGTCCGCTCAGCCCGAACGTGTCCGTCCGGCGCGTGGCAGCCGGCGGGTCGCCCGCGATCACGCGGACGACGTCCGAATGCCCGTTGGTCCGATCCTCGGAACCGGCATCGCCGGGCGCGCCGACCTCGATCGCGACGGGCGCGGTTGCCGGTGCCCTGTCAAGGAGATCGTCGACCTCCGGCGGCAGGACGATCCGGGCCCGGCCGGCAAGCTCGCGGAGCTCGCGGAGCAGCGGCTTCGCACCGAGCCGGAGACCGAGCTCGACGGCCTCGAGCAGTGGCGCACGGGCATCGCTCCGCCCGCTCCGACCCGCACCGGAGCCCAGCATCGCCTCGGCCTGGCGCCAGCGCGCGAGCGCCACGTCGTAGGGCGCGTCGAGGGCGGCCCAGCCGACGGCGACCTTTCCCCACACCGCCGGATCGTCGTCACCTTCGATCCGCCGCTGGAAGGCGCGGGCCGTCGCCAGCGACGCGTCCGCGACACGGCGCGAGCCGGCTGACGGCGGCGCACCGGCAGCCCGAACGAGCGCGGTCGCGCCGTCGACCACTGCCGTCGTCCGCTGTCGGGCGGCAGCGAGCGGCGCGAGTTGGCGGTGCTCGCGCGCGTCGAGGGCAGTCGCCGCATCGACCTGGGCGACCATGGATGCCATCCGGGCGACGAGCAGCCACTCCTCGGTGGCGCGGACACTCGCCCAGCCCCGATCGACCGATCGGCTCGCGTCGGCGATGTCGCCGCGCCACAGCGCGAACGAGGCGGCGGCGAGGTAGTACGGGCCGGCCAGCTGCGGCTCGCGGACCGCATCGAATTCGAGGATCGTCTGGCCGAGGAGGCGCGATGCCTCCTCGCCGGCGTCGGTCTCGATCTCGACGATGGCCAGCTGGAGGACCGACGCCTGGTAGACGACGCCGACCGGCAGCCAGCGCATCGCACGGCTGCTGAGCTCGCGCGCCTCCGGCCAGCGGCCGAGGAGGAACAACGAGTCGGCGACGTTGCCGGCAAGGAAGTTGCCGTAGACCGCTTCGAGCCCGGCCCGCCGTGCGTCTTCGATCCCGGCGTAGGCGACCTCGACTGCCTCGGTCCGCCGGCTCATGAGGTCCAGGACGGTCGTCAGGTTCGCTCGGACCCGGAAGAGGGCGTCGGGGTCGTCGAGCTCGATGGCGGCACGTTCGGCCTCGCGGAGCAGCTCGATCGAGGCGGATGGATCGCTCCCCCAGGCGAGCGCCACCGCGAGCGTGGTGAGCGCGTGGACCTCCTGCGACCGGGCGACCGGGTCACAGGCTCGTGCGACCTTGATGGCGTCGCGAGCCAGTCGCTGGGCATCCGAGAAGATGCCGTCGAGCATCTTGAGCTGCGCCAGGGCGGCGACGACCGTGGCCCGTTCGGGACTCGGCTCGCGCGGGACCAGCTCGACGGCGCGACGGGCGGCGTGCATCGCACCGGCCGGGTCGCCGGCGGCCCGCCGGACGTGCGCCAGCCGCTCGTGGAGGAGACCGAGCCGGACACGATCGCGTCGTCCGTCGAGCCCGGCGATCGCCGCTTCCAGGAAGGCGGTCGCCCGCGAGGTCCGACCGACCGCGAAGGCGGCCTCCGAGGCGCGGACCTGCAGGTCGACGGTATCCGAGCCGGCCTCCGCCCGACGCCGCGCGGCCGCGCTGGGCGCCGGTGCCTCTGGGAGGGAGAGGGCGAGCTCGAGCGCGGCCAGCTCGTCCGCGGCGGCATGCCGGGCGGCCGCGGCCGCGGCCGCCTCGATCGCCGCCGACCGGGCCGCGGACGGATCGTACGCACCGAGCCAATGTGCCGCCACGGCCCATGGCGGCCCGCCGAGACTTGTGGCCAGGGCCGCGTGATAGCGGGTCCGCGCGATCGGCAGCAGGTCCCAGGCGACGGCCTTGCCGATCGATGCGTGCCGGAAGCTGATGGTGTCGTCGCGCTCGACGAGGAAGCCGTTGGCGAGTGCCTCCGTGCGGCCGGCCCACAGGTCGGAATCGAGGACGCCCTCCCCGACTCGTGGCCCGGTCACCGACCGTGGTGCGCGCCTGCTGGTGTCCACCTCGAACGCGGCGGCCACCTCGGCCAGCTGATCCCACGTGAGCGGCCGTTCGGCCAGGGCCAGAAGCCGCAGGACGCGGCGGCATTCCTGCGAGCGGACGGCCAGCCGCGCGATCACCAGCTCTTCGAACGAGCCGGTCAACGATGCGCTCGGCAGCTCGCGGCGCGCGGCGAGCAGCTCCTCCACGACGAGCGGCAGACCGTTCGATCGCTCGGCGACGAGCAGGAGCAGACTCGCCGAGGCGCGTTCGCCCTGGATCCCCTCGATCAGTGCGGCCAGCTCATCGCGATCGAGTGGCGGGAGAGCGAGGCGCTCGGGACGCGAGCCGGTCAGGATCGCCTCGAGATCCGAGGTCCACGAATCGTCGCGGGCGACGACGTCGGGCTGGTGGGTGCCGATGATCGTCAGCCGCTGGTCGCGCGAGATGCGTGCGAGGAATGTGACCAGCGCCCGCGTCGCGGCGTCGGCGAGGTGGAGGTCCTCGAGCACCAGGACGACCGGGTGCCGCTCGCCGAGACGGCCGAGCAGGCCGAGGATCCCTTCGAGCGTCCGCGCCTGGCGGCGCTCGGGAGCGGTCTGGCCGCCCTCGTCGATCGGCACGCCCAGCGCCATCAGCCGCGGTCCGAGCTCGGGCAGGAGCCGGACCACCTCGGATGTCGCCGGGCCGAGCAGGTCGGGCAGCCCGTCGTCGGGCAGGTCGAGGATCGTCGGCCCGATCGCCCGGATGATCGGTCCGTACGGCTCGTCAGCGTGGGCGGGCCACGCGGTCGCGCGAAGGACGGTCATCGGGTCGCGCAACGCCTGGATCCGGACGATCGCCTCGTCGAGGAAGCGGGTCACGCCGATCCCCGCCGTGCCCTCGAGCAGGAGCGTTCGCGTCCGGCCGTGGGCGGCGTCGTCCAGGCTGGCGGCGAGCTGGGCGAATGCGGCTTCTCGCCCCACGAAGCGCGCGCTCGTGTAGGTGACGGCCATGCAGCATTCTAGAGCCCGCGCCGCGCATCCGAGCCACCCCCGACGCCCGCGGCCACCGGTCCGTGTCGCGTCGGCTAGGCTGGCCGGCATGACCGACGGCCGGCGCGCCCCGCACCCCGCCAACACGCTCAACGAGCTGACCGGCGAGGAGTGGCTCTATTTCACCAAGTCGCTGCTGACGACCGCCTACCCGTCCGAGCTCGGACATGCCGCCCGCCGGGTCCACGGCGCGAACAAGCCTCCGCGACTGATGGCCCGGCTGATCGAGTTCTTCAGCCGCAGCGGCGAGCTGGTCCTCGATCCGTTCGCCGGCGTCGGCGGGACTCTCCTCGGCGCCGCGATCGCGCGCCGACCGAGACGGGCCATCGGGATCGAGCTCGACCCGCGCTGGATCGCGGTCTTCGAGCAGGTCGTGCATGACCTCGCGAACGAGCGGGACGGAGCGGGGCCGGCCCTGGCCGACCTGGGCGCGACCGACCCCGGCGGCCCGCGGCCGTTCGATCCATCGGGCGTCGAGATGCGCCTTGGCGACGCGCTCGCGCTCCTGCCGATGATCGCCGACGGCTCGATCGATCTCGTCGCGACCGACCCGCCCTACAACCTCCAGCTGCCGATGACGATGGCCGGCGGCGTCCTCGCCGAGACGCACGCCAATCGCCGGACCGACTACGCGATGGTCACCGATTCAGCCGACGACTTCGCCAACTCGGCCGACTACCCGACCTTCCTCGGCCAGATGGAGCGTGTCTTCGGCGAGGTCGAGCGGGTCCTGCGGCCAGGCGGCTACGCCGTGGTCATCGTGCGCGACGCATACCAGGACGGACGGTACGTCTTCACCGGATCGGATCTGGCCGGACGCGCGTCGGCCGTCGGCCTCGTGCCCAAGGGGGATCTCATCTGGTACCAGGCCGGGACCCGGCTGCGCCCGTATGGCTATCCGCGTGCCTTCGTCCCGAATATCGTCCACCAGCACATCCTGGTGCTCCGTCGCGAACCCGCGCGTCAGGCCTCGCGCCGACGACGCGACTCGAGGTAGGCCTCGAGGACGTCGCTGTCGGTATCGGCCTCGCCCATCGTCCAGCTGTCGGCGACGATCGGCATGGTGGCCACGGGCCCCTCGGCCGCCCCGTCGTCGCTGCCGACGATGTCGCCCAGGGTCATCTTGTGGAGCCAACCCTGGCGCCCATCGGGACACAGGACGAGCCAGTAGGCACCGTACTTCTCGAGCAGCTGGACCTCGTCGCCGCGATCGAGATAGCCGATCTCGGCTCCGCGCAGCTCGTCGGGCGAATCGAGCAGCCGAACGACGCGGTAGCGAATGGCCCTCCGCTCACGGCCATCGAGCGGCCCGACCAGGCCCTGGTCGAAGGTGAGGCGCGGCGCCGGGGTGGTGTCGCGGATCGGATCGTTCTTGCGTGCCTGGAGGAGCGACGGCCTCCGCCAGCGAGGCATGAGAGCCTCCATCTCGGCGATCGCGGCGGGCGTCCTCGCGTCGACGCCGGCGTTGCCTGCGTTGGCGTCGGCCTCCACGCCGTCCGTGGTCCGGCTGGCGACCGCGGTGGCGGCGATGGCGGCGGGCGCGAACTCGAGACCACGCGCCGCGGCGACAGCCATGAGCTCATCCGACGGGTCGTCCTCATCACGCCGACGGCGCCCGAACAACCCGAAGGCCATCGCAGCGGTCACTGCCCCCGTCGTGGTCACGAGGGTCGGCGCGAAGCCGAAGGTCGGGAAGGTCGGGCCCGGCAGGCCGGCCATCGCGAACAGCGCGGCGATCGGGCCCCATGACGCGGGTTTGCCGCCACCCGTGCCGGTCGGGCCGATCGGCGTGTCGGATCCGCCGCCGGTCGATCCATCAGGGCCTCCGCCACCGGTGATCGCGGCGACGGGCGGCAGGGGGCTCGGCGTCGCGGTGGGCTCGACGGTCGCTGTCGGCTCGGTGGTCGCGGTCGGCTCGACGGTCGGGTTCGGCCCCCCGATCAGTCCGACGACGCCGACCTGGGTCGGGCTCGCCGTCGGCGTCGGACGAGGCGTGGGGATGATGCGCGGCCTCGCGGTCGGGGTCGGCGTCGGGGTCGGACGCGGAGTCGGCCTGGGCGTCGGCCTCGGTGTCGGCTTGGGAGTCGGCGTCGGCGTGGGCTTGGGCGTCGGCGTCGCCACGGCCCCGATCGTCACGTTTCCTGCCGCGAGGGTCGCCAGGCTCTTGTCCTTGGCGCTCGCCGACAGGACGACGGGGTGGACCCCGTTCGGGAGCTTGCCCGACCAGCTGTAGACGACGCCGGTGCCCCATGACCCGCCGGGAACGCGGTCCATGGCGTGTGACGTGGCATCGATCTTGACGGTCACGCCGCGGGCGCGCGAGGCGTCCACGTTCCGGTACGTGACCTTGATGACGATCGTGGTCGCCGTCGTCCCGGTTCGTGGCGAGACGACGGCGTTGGACAGCGTTGTCTTGCTCGGGGCGGCAGCGGACATCGGGCCGGCAAAGGCGGCAAGCAGCAGCGCGGCCGCGGCCGCGGCCCCGATCCACGCCCACGCCTCGTGCGCCTTCTTTCGTTTGTCCCAGACGAGCAAGCTCAGCCTCCCGGGCCGGGGCAGTCGCCCTACGCCAAGGTCGAGGATGTCCGGGGAGAGGCGGGCGGGCAATGGTACGTGGGTCCGGGTGGGGGCAGCCTTCCGGAGGTGGTGTCCGATCCGTCGTGCTCTTCGACGCACCACGCCCGGTGCGCACTGCCACCACCCGGGTGTCGGTCCGGTGCGGTCTGGTCGGGCGAGTGGTCCGACCGCCGCGGGTGGCTGACCCGGAATGGTGATTGGCGATCGCGACGTCAGGCCCCCAGCATTCTCGGTATGCAGATGATCTCCGCGTCCCGACCGGATCGCCGCCTCGGATCCGTCGCCGTCGGGACGCTGGTCGGCGCCGCGCTGGTCGCGGTCGGCCTCGGGTTCGCATTCCTGGTCTTCGAGACCCCGCTCCTGGCCCGGCTCGTCCCGGACGACGGTGCCGGCGCGAGCGCGTTCACCGGCCCGATCCTCGTCTGGGTGCTGGCGCTCGTCGTGTGCGCCTGTCTGTCCCTCGCCGGAACCAACAGGTTGGCCGCGACCGTCGCCTCCGTCCGGACCCGTGCCGTCGGCCTGAGCCCCGTGGTCCGGATGCTGTCGAGCCTGCCCGCCGACGTGATGGTCGTCACCGACGTCATGCCGAACAGCGGCCGCCCGATCCCCGAGCTGGTCGTCGGACCGTTCGGTGTCGCGGTCGTCCACGAGCTTGGCCCGCGCGAGGAGATCCGTCGCGTGGGGAACACCTGGGAGACTCGGACACCGGACGGCTGGATGCCGACCGATTACCCGCTCGAACGCGTCAACCGTGACGTGGAGCGGGTCCGCCGCTGGCTGACCGAGAGTGACCTGGACTTCGTCGTGCGCGTCTACGGCGCGCTCATCACGACGGACATGGCCATTCCTCGATCACCGCTCTGCGCGGTGCTCGCGCCCGAACAGATCCCGGCGTGGTTCGAGGCACTGCCGCGCCAGCGAAGCCTCACGGCGGGGCGCCGCAACCACCTGCTGGCTCGGGTCCGGGGCGCCGTCGCGCCGAGCCGGGCCTGATCGAGGAGGGTGGGCCGACGACCGAGGCGGCGCTCGGTCCGGGATCGGTTGGTAGGGGAGCCAGGACTCGAACCTGGAACCAGCGGGATATAAGCCCGCCGCTCTGACCGATTGAGCTACTCCCCCGCCGGGCGATGCTACACCCGTCCGATCGACAGGCCCGAGGGTCAGTTCCCGCCGAGGATCCGCGTGATGCGCTTCAGGCTGAAGGTCGCCGGCCGCAGAGTGCCACCGGCGTCCGTCGCCGATCCGGATTCCCGGGTCAGGCGCACCCCGCCCGGCGCGTAGGCACGCGGTGGGAGCGTCGCGCTGAACTCGCGCTCCTCGTCGGTCTGGAAGGCCTCGATCGGGAGCTCGTCGGGGTCGAACGGTCGCTCCCCGGCGACGACGGCCGGGGGTCGGGCATAAGCGGGGGCGCCGTACAGCTGAGGCAGGGCGATGTGTTGTTCGTCGGTTGCCACGCGCGAAACCCCTAGAGGCGAGAACGGTGCGGCCAGATGCCTGGGACGCGCCGCGAAGAGTGCGAGCGGAGCGTACACGTATTCGGTCCGCGCGGACCATTGCAAACCGCACGACCCGATGGGAAGTGGTGCGGGCCGTCACCGGCCGCCGGGCAGGTCGCTCAGCCCAGCAGCGGGCGGATGACCTGCACGGTCACGACCATCACGAGATAGGCGATCGGCACGGCCGCGAAGAACCCGAGCGCGGCACTCCAGGCGCTCCGCCGCGTCACCGACCCGGAGCCGGTCGGCTGCGGAACGATGAGGTACGTGACGACGGTCCCGATGAGCAGGACCAGAGCGACGTAGACCGTCACCGCCAGCGTTCGCAGGTCGCCGCCGGGCAGGATCACGCCGCGACTGAGGGCGACGTCGTAGGCGAGATAGGCGATCGCCAGCACGATCGCCACGCTCAGGCTGGCCGCGACGGCGCGGACCACCGGCCGCGGCGCATGACGGAACTGGCGCCACCGGACCTCGACCCACGAGCGCCGCGGCGGAAGCGTGGTCGGATCGCGCCGGCCGGTCATCCCTCGCCCAGGATGCGTCAGGACGCGTCGTGGCGGGAGCGTCTCCGGCGTGTGCGTGGCAAGAAGCTCGACAGCTTCGGCAAAGCGCTCGAGCTCATCCTCCGAGCTGAAGAAGCCGACGCTGATCCGCAGCGCGTCGAGAGCGTCGATCGTTCGGGCGATCGCGAAGACCCGCGACCCGAGCTCGTCGAGCGCGGCCGTTGCCGACCAGCCGGCGATCCGGAAGGTCACCAGGGTCGCCATCGCATGTCTCGGGGTCAGCACGGTCACGCCGGGGATGGCGGCGAGGCGCGTCGCGGCCGCGGTCGCCAGCGGCGGTCCCGCGGCGATGGACGAAATCGAGCCCGACGTACATCGACAGCCAGCCGATCGAGCGGGCCATACCGACGATCGATGGGCGGTGGAAGCCGCTGCGATCGAACCGGCGCGCGTCACGCCACCACGTCGCCTCGCCCGTCAGGTCGAGGCGTTCGAAGTCCAGCGAGCCACCGGTCGCCGGGACGAGGTCGCCGACGCGGGCCGGATCGACCACCAGGGCGCCCATCCCCTCCGGGCCGAGCAGCCACTTCTGGGCCGGGATGGCGTAGAGGTCGGCGCCGAGGGCATCGAAGCGGACCGGGATCGCGCCGGCGGCCTGGGCGCCGTCGACGACGACGAGGGCGCCGCGCGCGTGGGCGATCTCGGCGATCCGAGCGACCGGCATGACAGCCCCGGTCGTCCACAGCACGTGCGAGATCGAGACGAGCCGCGTGTCGGCGGTGATCGCCGCATCGAAGGCGGCGATCGTCCGCGCCTCGTCGCCATCGGCCCCGGCATCGACGAACACGACATCGATCCCCATCCGGTCGCGGAGTGCGATCAGCGGCCCGACGCGCTCCGGCGTGCTCGTGGGCGGTGGTCACCGCCCGTCCGCCGGCGCGCCAGTCGGGAAGCTCGGCGCGCGCTGTTCATCCCGTCGGTCGTGGCGTGGGTCAGCGCGATCGCGTCGACATCGGCACCGACGATGGCCGCGACGCCGGCCCGCGCCTCGGCCATCCGTTCGACGACGTCGAGCCAGTCGTCGGGGTGGGCGCGCCCGATGTCGCGCTCCCGGATCTCGAGCTCCGCCATCGCCGCGGCCGTCTCGGCGGGGAGCGGCCCCACCGAGCCGGTGTTCAGGTAGATCCCGGCCGACAGGGCTGGAAGGGCCGCCCGGACCGCCGCCAGCTTCTCGGGGTCGGGCATGAAGGGGGCGACCACGGCCGTATGATACCGAGCATGAGTGGCCTGGCCCGACCGGAGTTCCTGGCCACGACAGAATGGCTCGCCGACAACATGGGCCGGCCCGAGATCCGCATCCTCGACCTTCGCTGGCGGCCCGATGGGAGCGCTCCCGCGGTCTTCGCGACCGGACACATCCCGGGCGCGATCCCTGGTCGACTGGCGGACGGAGCTCGTCGAGGAGGGCGAGAACGGCGAGACGATCCTGCTCGTCGGCCCCGATCGGATGGCGGCCCTGGCGGCACGTGTCGGCATCGCCGACGGGACGACGGTCGTGGTCTACGACGACAGCCAGGGCCTGTTCGCGGCGCGGGCCTGGTGGAGCTTCCTCGCCTATGGCCTCGAGTCCGTCCGGGTCCTCGATGGCGGCTTCCCGGCCTGGATCGCCGAGGGACGCGAGGTCTCGAATGCGCAGAGCGCCCCGACCGGCCATGGGTTCGCGGTCCGCGGGCCGAACCGGATGCGCCTCACGACGCCCGACGTCCGCGGTCTCCTCGGTTCGCCGGACGTGACCCTCCTCGACGCCCGGGCGCCGGCCGAATACCACGGCTTCGAGGGCAACACCAAGCGGCTCGGGCATATCCCGGGCGCGGTCAACGTCCCGGTCGGGGCGACCAGCAAGCCCGGCGGCCAGCGGCTGCGCGACGGCGCCGACCTGCGCGACCAGCTCCATCGGGCGAACGTGGTTCGTGGTCGCCGGATGGTCTGCTACGACGGTTCGGGGATCTCTGCGGCCAAGCTCGCGTTCGTGTTGAGCCTGATGGGTCACGACGACGTCGCGGTCTACGACGGCGGCTGGTCCGACTGGGGGAACCGGCTCGACCTGCCGGTCGATCGCTAGACAGCACGGCCGAAGGCCTACCCGCCCGCCGCTGCCCCGGGCCGCGACCGTGAGCCGGCCGTGACCAGCAATTCGGAGCCGTGCTGGAGCCCTTCGTAGAGGGCGGTGACCGTCTCGACCGTGTCGATCTCATCGACCGTCTTGTCCGGTCGCAGGGCCACGATCCGCGGGAAGCGCAGCGAGAACCCCGACCCGTGCCGTGTCGAGCGGACGATGACATCGAACGCGATCTCGACGACGACCGTCGGCTCGACCTGGTGATAGCGCCCGTAGCGGGCGATCGTGTGGGCCTCGAACCAGCGCGTCATCTCGGCGATCTCGGCATCGGTCAGCCCGCTGTAGGCCTTGCCGATGTTGACCAGCTTGTCGTGCTCGGTGTCGCGGATCGCGAACGTGTAGTCGGACAGGACGCCGTGGCGCTTGCCGTGCCCGACCTCGACGCCGACGACGACGCAATCGATGGTCGCCAGGGCCTTCTTCATCTTGAGCCAGCCCAGCCCGCGCCGGCCCGGGGCGTACGTGCTGTGCGGGTCCTTGACCATCAGGCCCTCGTTGTGCCTGGCGCGGGCGTCGATGAAGGCGGCCTCGACCGAATCGGCATCGGTGGCGGCGGTCAGGTGCGACCGGGCGAAGCGTCCGCCGTCGGCGACGAGCGGGAGCTCGAGCGCGTCGAGCCGGCCGCGCCGGACGGTCAGCGGCTCGCGCAGCAGCGGCTCGACTGGTCGATCGCCACCCGGACCGACGGCGAGGGCGTCGAACGCGACGTAGATGACCGGGACCTCCGCCTGGATCGCTGCCGACGGCGTCTTGCGCCCGAGCCGCGCCTGGAGCGCGATGAACGGCAGGACCGTTCCGTCGCGCCAGCCGAGGATCTCGCCATCGAGGATCCCGTCCCACGGCAGCGCGGTCGCCGCCGCGACGATCTCCGGGTAGCCGGAGCTGACGTCGTGGAGGTCGCGCGAGTAGAGGCGGACCTCGGAGCCGCGCTTGTGGAGCTGTGCCCGGATGCCGTCGTACTTGTCCTCGAGCCAGACCTCGGGGCCGAGCCGGGTGACGATCTCGGTGGCGTCCTCGGCCGGCGATGCGAGCATGAACTTGAGGGGGTGGAAGAGGGCGAGCGATGCGCTCGCCAGGGCGTCGTCGCGGGCGAGGGCGGCGAGCCGGCCGACGTCGCCGACCAGCATCCCGGCCCACTTCACGTCGTCGAGCGGCCGGTCGAAGGCACGCGCGATCGCGGCCTCGACCAGGCCCTCGCGCAGGCCGATCCGCAGGTCGCCGCCGAGCACCTTGACGATGTACTTGGCGGTCAGCGGGTCGGCCCGTTCGAGGAGCGCGCGCAGGATCGCCGACTTGCGGGCAGGGCCGGAGGCCTGTTCGATCTCGGCGAACGCGGCGGCCACCTCGGGGAGTGTCGGGCTCGTCTCGGGCGGCGGGGCGTGGCCGGCCGCGGTGAGCACCTCGGCCACGGCGATCCCGAGGTCCGACGAGCGGTCGTATGCCTCGCCGAGCGCCGCGCGCGGGACATCCCCGAGCGACGTCACGGTCGTGGCGATGGCCGCCCAGCCCAGGCCGGCCGCGCGCTGGTCGGCCTCGGCGAACGGCCGACCCGTCAGGAAGACCGCGGCGACCGGGAGCTCCTCGGGCGACAGGTCCCGCAGGTACTCGGCGAGGATCGCGGTCTTCTCGGAGGTCCGGGTCGTCGCCGCGAGGCGCTCGGCGAGCTCGCTCCAGCGACGCATCGGACGATGGTATACCGTGCCGGAGATGGTGCAGCGAACGTGGTTCCCGGAGACCCTGACCGGGTCGCGGGTCGTCCTGCGCCGCCACGTCCCGGAGAACGTCAAGGCGTTCCTGCGCTGGTACGCGGATCCCGAGATCGCCCGGCTGGCGCGCTACCAGGCGACGCCGATGCGACCCGAGGAGATCGAACGGTTCTTCGCCGCCCGGGTCGTCGGACCCGACGCGCTGGCGATGGCCGTCCACGAGAAGGCGACCGATCGGCTCGTCGGGACGTGCGCGTTCAGCCAGCTCGACGGCGAGAACGGGTCGGCGCTGTACCACATCACGATCGGCGAGTCAGACGTCTGGAACCGCGGCTACGGCACCGAGGCGACCCGGCTGATGCTCGATCACGCCTTCGGGACGCTCGGGCTCCATCGGATCGCGCTGTACGTCTTCGAGTTCAACGAGCGCGCGATCCACGCGTATCGGCGGGCAGGGTTCACGGTCGAGGGCCGGTCGCGCGAGTCGATCTGGCGCGATGACCGGTGGTGGGACGAGCTGGCGATGAGCGTCCTCGAGTCCGACTGGCGAGCGCGACGGGATGCCGGCTCCGCGGCGACAGGGGCGCCGGAGGAGGCAGCGACGCTCGACGAGGTGGGGGCAGCCGGGGAGATCGACCTCGTTGCCGAGCCCGGAGAGCGTCGGGGCGGGCGCATCGGACCGGTTGCGGCGAACACTCGGGAGGTGGCGATGACGACGGCCGGAGCCGCCGCGGATGCGGCGCGCAGCGAGATCCGCGAGCTGATCGCGGCCAAGGGTCACACCGTCGACAACGCGCGGGCGGCCGTCGCCCGGCTCGACGCCGCGTTCGATGCCGGCGATCTCGAGCGGACGCCCGCGATGGACCAGTACCTCGGTGACCTGATGCTCGCGCTCGAGCAGGACGACGACCAGAAGCTCGGTGGCAAGAGCGCCGAGGCCGCGCGGTTCATCCTGCGCGCCATCGACCGCGAGCTGGACAACGCCTGAGGCTTGACTCTCCGGTAGGACGAGGGTCCACGATGACCCGCGTGGACGACCTGTTGTCGATCGGGCGGTTCGGACGGCTTGCGGGCCTGAGTGTCGGGGCGCTGCGCCACTACGACGAGCTCGACCTGCTCCGGCCGGCGCGCACCGACCCGCAGACGGGCTATCGCCTCTATCGCCGCGACCAGCTCGAGACGGCGCGGACCATCGTCCGCCTGCGCGATCTCGAGGTTCCGCTCGAGACGATCCGCGAGCTTCTCGCGACCGACGACCCCGCCGAGCGCGGGCGACACCTGCGTGAGCACCGCGCGCGGATCGAGGCGCGGACGTTCCGGCTCCAACGCGTCCTGCACATCCTCGGCCAGCTCAGCTCGGAGGACCCCGCCGCCATGACCGCACCCGCCATCCCCACCGAGATCGACCCGGCGACCCGTCGCAAGCTCGCGGCCGAGCTTTTCAACCACACCTGGACGCTGCTGGAGATGAACGACCGCACGCCGGAGCAGGATGACGAGATGCTCCATTGCGCCCACGCCTCGCGCTACCACTGGGGTGAGCTCGCGGACGCCACGCCGAGCAATCTCGCGCGCGGTGAATGGCAATGCTCGCGCGTCTACGCGGTCCTCGGCCGCTCCGAGCCGGCGCTCTGGCACGCGCGGCGATGTCTCGCGATCAACGAAGCCTCGGGCGCCGGCGACTGGGACATCGCCGCCGCCTACGAAGCGATGGCTCGGGCGCACCTGACGGCGGGCGACCTCGACGCGATGGCGGACTGGAAGGCGAAGGCGACCGCGGCCCTCGACGGCATCGCAGGCGCCGAGGACCGCGAGATCATCGAAGGCGACCTCGCGACGCTCCCCTGAGCGACCTACACTCGGGTCCTCACTGACCGCTTCGGGAGGCCCATCGATGTCCGACGTCAAGCTCGGGATCCTGCTCTGGAGCCAGGGCGCGTCCTGGACCGAGATGCTCGAGGCGGCCAAACGTGTCGACCGGCTCGGCTACGCCCATCTCTGGACGTGGGATCACATCTACGCGATCTTCGGCGACCCGTACCAGCCGATCTTCGAGGGCTGGTCGCTGCTCAACGCCTGGGCACGCGAGACCGAACAGACCCGGCTCGGGCTCCTCGTCGGCGCCAACACGTTCCGAAACCCAGGGCTGGTCGCCAAGACCGTCACGACGCTCGATCACGCCAGCGACGGCCGGGCGATCCTCGGCATCGGCGGGGCGTGGATGGAACCGGAGCACACGGCCCACGGCATCGACTTCGGGAGCGGCTTCGGTCAGCGGCTCGACTGGCTCGACGAGTCGGTCGAGCGCCATGCGCCGGCTGCTCGATGGCGAGACGGTCACGTCGGAGCCGGGCGGCCACTACGCGTTCAGCGACCTGCGTCACAACCCGTTGCCGGTCCAGAAGCGGCTGCCGATCATGATCGGCGGGAGCGGCGAGAAGAAGACCCTTCGGACCGTCGCCCGCTACGCGGACATGTGGAACGCGATGGGCCCGCTCGACATGATGGCCCACAAGATCGACGTCCTCCGCGAGCATTGCGACGCCGTCGGGCGCGATATCGGCGAGATCGAGTTCACCCTCGGGATCAAGGCCACCATCCGCGACACCGAGGCGGAGGCGATCGAGGTCTGGAAGGCCGCGATGGCGCACAACAGGACGCCGATGGCCAACGTCGAGAACGACTCCACCTTCTGGAACGGCACTGCCGAGCAGCTCGCCGACCGGCTGCGACCGTATGTCGAGCTCGGCTTCCGGACGGTCATCTCCGAGCAGCCGGCGCCGTACGACAGCGAGACGTTCGAGCGACTGATCGGCGAGGTGTTGCCGCTTCTCTGATGCGGCTAGCCGGCGACGGACACGAGGATCTCACGGGCCTCGGCCGCCGTCGGAAGGCGCGGGGAGTTGCGGATCGCGGCGTCGTCGAGGGTGTCTGAAACGAGCTGGTCGATGGCGGCGTTATCGGCCAGACCGAACGCGCGGAGCTGTGGTCGCTGCCCGACGTCGCGGAGGAGCTGGTCGATCGCGCCGATCGCGGCGCCAGCCGCCGTCGCCTCTTCTTCTGCGCCCGACGCGACACCCAGGGCGATGCCGACCAGCGCGAGCTCGCGGTCGCGCGTCCCGATGTAGAAGCGCAGGACCTCCGGGATGACGGTCGCGAGCGCGGACCCGTGGGCGACCTTTCCACGGCTCCCGATCGAATGCCCCAACGCGTGGACGAGCCCGACACCGGTGCCGCTCGCCTGGCCGACACCGGCCAGGTGCGACGCGAGGAGCATCTGCGAGCGTGCCTCGAGATCCGTGCCGTCGGCCACGGCCAGCCGGAGCCACTCCCCGACCGTCCGGATCACGCCCAGGGCCATCGCCTCGGCGAACGGATTCGGGTTGGCGGACAGGAGCGATTCGAGGGAGTGGGTCATCGCGTCGATCCCGGTCGCGGCAGTGGCCGCCGGCGGCAGACCGACGGTCAGCATCGGGTCGAGGATCGTCGCCACCGGGAGCAGTGAGGGGTGGCCGATGTAGCCCTTGCGCCCGGCAGACTCGTCCGTGATGACGCCGAACGAGTTGGTCTCGGCGCCGGTGCCGGCGGTCGTCGGAACGGCGACGACGGGCAGGCCGGGTGTGAGGTCGGGGCCGTCGTACTCGAGCTCCCAGACTGGCAGGTCGTTCGTCGCGCGGAGGTCGAGCGCCTTGGCGGTGTCCATCGAGGATCCGCCGCCGACCGGGACGACGACCGTGCCCTCGAGCCCGAAGGCGCGCAGAGCCGCCGCACCACGTTCGACGGTCGAGGCGCCCGGGTTCGGCTCGACCTCGGCGAAGACGGCCGCCTCGACCCCGGCCGCCGCGAGCACGTCGAGGACGCGGTCGATGACGCCCGAGGCCCGGATCCCCGGATCGGTCACGACGAAGACACGCGAGCCACCGGCCGCGGCGACCACCTCGGGGAGCCGCTCGATGGCGCCCACCCCGAACGACACCCGATTGCGCAGCACGATCTCGATCTGCCGGTCGGCCAGCCTCGTCACGCGACCTCCACGACGGTGTCGGTCGATGTGTCGCGCCGGACCGTCAGCCAGCGACGACAGCCCGCGGCGTGGAACCAGCGCTCGGTCGTCACGCCGTCCGGGTTCTCGAAGTTCCAGACCTCATCGAAGTCGCGCTCGTCCGGTTCGGTGATCCAGTCCGGGACGGACCGGCGCTCGCCGCCGAACGTGAACTCGTCGAGCGGACGTCGGCCGCAGCGTGGGCAGACGAGCCACAGCATCAGCGCGTGCCCGCCGAGCCCTGGTCGGCCAGGACGTGGTCACGCCGGAAGCGGTCCAGCCCGAAAGGCGCGATCAGCGCGGGCGGCCGGCCCGTGGCGATCAGCTCGGCCATTCCCTCGCCGCCGGCCGGCATCGCCTTGAAGCCCCAGGTCCCCCAGCCGGTCGTGACCAGGAACCCGTCCACACCGGTCGCGCCCATGATCGGCGAGTAGTCGGCCGAGATGTCGCAGATCCCGGCCCACGTCCGCAGGATCCGCAGCTCGCGCAGGAACGGCAGGAGCCGGGTGATCTTGTACGAGTACGAGCGGAGCGCCGCGAACGATGACTGGCGCGAGTACGACGGCTGCGAGTCGAACTCGGCCCCGATCAGCATCTGGCCGCGCTCCGTCTGCGAGACGTAGCAGGCGAGCTCCGTGCTGGCCAGGATCGGCCCGAACCCCTGCGCGTAGTCGTTGGTCACGAACGCGTGGAGCGGATGGGTCCGGACCGGCAGTCGGACGCCCGCCTTCGCGGCCATCGCGGTCACCCTGCCACCGACCGCAGACAGGACGACACCCGCGGCGATCGGGCCGCCGGCGGTCTCGACGCCGACCACGCGCTCGCCGTCGCGAAGGAGGCCGGTCACCGGCGTGTGCTGGACGATGTCGACGCCGCGCGCGGCGGCGCCCGATGCGAACGCCCACGCGACCCGGTCGTGCCGGGCCGTCGCACCCTCGACATGGTGCGAGGCACCGAGCACCGGATACCGGCCGCCACCGGTGAGGTCGACCTGCGGGACCATCTCCTTGAGCTCGGCGGGGGTGACCATGAACGTCTTCGCGCCGCAGGCCGTGTTCATCAGGCAGCGCGCGCGTTCAGTGCGCATCGCCATCTCGGTATGGGCGATCCAGAAGATGCCCTTGGTCTGGTGGAGGATCTCGGCGCCGGTCTCCGCCTCGAGACCCTGGTACAGCTCGAGGGAGTGCTGGTAGAAGCGGATCGCCTCCGGGATGCCGTAGTTGGCACGGATGATCGTCGTGTTCCGGCCGGTGTTGCCCGACGCGATGTAGTCGGCCTCGAGGACGGCCACGTTGGTGATCCCGTGGCGGGTCGCCAGGTAGTACGCGGTCGAGAGCCCGTGCCCGCCGCCGCCGATGATCACGACGTCGTAGCTCCGTTTCGGCGCGTCGGGCCAGCGGATCTCGGGGAGCGTGTCGGTGTATGCGCTCATCGGAGGCGACTCGCGAGCTCGTCCGCGTACGCGGTGGCGGTGAGGAGGAGTGCCTCGCGATCGTCGGGGAGCCAGAGCTTGGCGGGCACGCTCGCGATCGATCCCTGGGCGAGGACCGGGCGCTCGACGGGGATCGACCACTCGACGTGATGAGCGACCTCCTCGATGGCGACCCAGCCGCCCGAGAAGCCGACCTCCGATTCGACGATCGCGTCGGCGTCGTCGACGTCGACACCATCGGCCCCGATCGCGAACGCGTCATCGGGCGCGAGGCGGAGCACGGTCACGTCGGTGCCGCCCCAGCGCGCGGCGTCGAGCGCCGCCGGATCGGCGACGACCCGCAGTCCATGCAACGGCTCAAGCGCGGGCACGGAGGCCCTCCGGGTCGTAGAACGGCGTCGGCGTGACGACCGCCTCGCGACCATCGATCTCGACCCGTTCCGGGAACGGCGTCCGCCGCAGCCAGCCGAGCATCAGCGCCTTCCCGAGCAGCGGGGAGGTCCAGCTCCCCGTCACGTTGCCGACCACGTCGCCGCCGCTCCAGATCGGCGTTCCCTCGGCTGGCGCCTGACCGTCCATCGAGAAGCCGAGCCAGCGTCGCTCATCGGGCAGCTTCGCCGTCCGTTCGAGCGACGCCGCGGCCGATGAAGCGCGGCTTCTCCATCCGCACCGCCCAGTCCATCCCGAGACGGCGCGGCGTCGTGTCGAGCTCGGTATCCATCCCGATGATGACGTGGCCCTTCTCGAGCCGACACCCGAACAGGGCCTGGAGGCCGTGCGGCCGGATCCCGAGGTCGGCGCCGAGGTGGAGGAGCGCGCGCCATAGCTCGACCGAGCGATCGACCGGGTGGTGGAGCTCGAAGGCCGCCTCGCCCGTGAACGACAGGCGCATGACGTGGCACGGGACGCCGGCGACGTCCGCGTGGAGATGCCCGAGGAACCGAGGCGGCTCGGCAACGCCGGCTCGGATCATCAGCTTCCGTGCCAGGGGCCCCGTCACGTTGATCGCGGCGAGCGACATCGTCCGGTCGAGGACATGGACGCGGAGGCCCCAGACCTCGATCCAGTCGCGCAGCCACATCTCGGCATTCGCGGCGCCACCGGACGTGAACGACAGGACGAACCGCGTCTCGCTCTCGCGCAGGATCATGCCGTCGTCCATCACGTGGCCGCGCTCGTTCAGGAGGAGCGCGTAGCGCGAGCGCCCGGGCTTGATGTCCGCCACGTGGCACGGGTAGAGGCGCTCCAGGAGCTCGACGACGTCAGGCCCGGAGACGACCAGCTTGCCGAGCGTCGACACGTCGCCGATCGAGACGCCCTCGCGGACCGCCCAGTATTCCGACACGGCATCGCCGTAATGCCACGGCCGCCACCAGCCACCGAACCGGTCCATCCGGGCGCCCGCCGCGAGATGCTCGTCGTGGAGCGGGGTCCGACGGAATGCGTCGACGTAGCCGTCGGCGGCGGCCTCGGCGAGCGTGATCTGGCGCGAGGCGGGCCGGGCAGTGAACGGCGCGGGCACCTCGCCGGTCCGTGCGGCGATCCAGGAGCGGACCTGCGGCAGGCAGGCACCGCCCTGGCACGTGCCGAGACAGGCCTGGCTGGCTCGCTTGAGCAGCTCGAGCTCGGTGAAGCCACGGTCCCACGCGTCGGCGAGATCGGCGACGGTCGTGCCCATGCAGCCGCAGACGACGCCGTCGGTCGGTGGAGGAGGAAGGGGTTGTTCGGTGGCCGCGTCGCCGACCACGGTGACGGGCACCTCGCCGGCCATCCGGGCAAGGAGATCGCGCGGGGCCAGGCCGAGGCCGACCGCGACGGTGTCGGCTGAGGTGGTCGTCTCGGCGCCCGTCGCGGGATCCGCGGTGACGACCGCCTGAACCCGGCCGTCCTCACCTTCGAAGCGGACGAGTCAGTCCGCCGACCGAGGTCGCCGGGACGCCGGCGGGGGCCGTGCCGACTGCGACGACCCGACCGAGTTCCACACCTGCCGCGTGCAGCTTCTGGGCGGCTCGTGCTGTCACGATCCCGGCCAGTCGATTGCCTGGAACGACCGGGTGGATCTCCGCCGCCCCCGTGGCGATGACGATCTCATGTGGATGGACGTGGAGCATGCCGTGCGCGGTTCGGACCACGATCATCGGGCCGGCGTAGATGGCGACGACCTCCTCGCCCGCATGCGCATCCAGGACGCGCACGCGCTTGCCCGCCCGTTCTGCCTCGGCGGCCGCGGCCAGCCCGCTCGAACCGCCGCCGATCACCGCGACATCGATCTCGAGGTGGTGCAGCGGCACGGTCGTCGCGAGCGGCGTCGCCGTCAGGTCCGTGGCGGCCACAACTGGGAGTGGCGGGTTCGCGCCAGCGGGATGCCGCACGACTCGCAACCCCGGTCGGGCCGCGGTCTGGCACGTCCTGAGGTAGGAGATGCCATCGACCTCGGCGAGGCAGTTCCCGCAGTCGCCGGCCAGGCACAGCGTCCCGCCGCGCCCCGGCACCTTCCCGCCCCGGAGGATCGCGACGGCGACCGAGTCCCCCGCCTCGAACGCGACCGGCGACCCGTCGACGACGATTCGCCCGTCGATGGTGGCGGCGTCGGCCCCGAGCCCGACCTCGGCAGTCATGCCGCGCGGTCTCGGCGTCGCTCGATGACGACGGAGCCGCCTTTCGCGACGACGACGGGCCGTTCGAGAATGGTCGGATCCGACAGTGGGTCACCGTCGACCGCGACCAGGTCGGCGAACCGTCCGGGCGCGAGCGTCCCGACCTGATCGGCCCAGCCGAGGCAGTCCGCCGCGACGACCGTGGCGCTCCGGATCGCCGCGAGCGGCGACATCCCGCAGCGGAGATACCAGGCGAACTGGCGGGCGTTCAAGCCATGCGGGTAGACGCCGCTGTCCGTCCCGAAGACGATCCGGACACCCTGTTCGACCGCTGAACGCACGACGGCCTCCGCGCCGACCTGCGACTCCTCGAGCTTGCGCATGGTCTCGGCAGGCCAGCCCTCCAGGGCGCCGTGCTCGAGCGCCCACTCCCCGTCATACAGGTCGACGCTGAAGTACGTCCCGGTGTCGGCGAGCATCGCGATCGCCTCGGCGTCGAGGTATGACCCGTGCTCCACGGATCGGACGCCTGCCCGGATCGCCCGTTTGGCTCCTTCGGCGGCATGGGCGTGAACGGCGACGAACGCGCCGTACCAGGCAGCTTCCTCGACGGCCGCCCGGAGCTCGGCCGCGGAGAGTTCCGGCGCGCCCGGGACGCCACCGCGAGTCAGCACTGCCCCGGTCCCGATGCACTTGATGACGTCCGCGCCGCCGATGAGGAGCCGACGGACCCGCTCGCGCACCTCGTCTGGCGACCGGACGACACCGAACCGAAGGTCCTCGGGCAGGGTGACGTCCCGCGCCAGTCCGACGACATCGCCGCCGCCCCACGGCGCGGTGATGAAGGCGCCCGCGCAGCGCATCCGCGGGCCGATGACGTCGCCGCGGTCGATCGCGTCGCGCAGGGCGCAGTCGGTGAAGGCCCGGAACGACCCGAGGTCGCGGACGGTCGTGAACCCAGCCTCGAGCGTCTGCCGGGCATGGCGGACTCCGACCAGGACTTCCTCCGCGGCCGAGGTCGTGACCGAGGGGACGAATGCTGTCTGGATGTCGCCGACGAGGTGGGTGTGCGTGTCGATCAGCCCGGGCAAGACGCTCAGCCCCGACAAGTCGACGACAACGGCCCCGTCCGGGACCCCATCCGAACCGGTGCCGATACCTGTGACCCGGCCGGCATCGTCGACGTGGATGATCCGGTCGGCGGCAGTGCTTCCGGCCTCGACGTCGATGAGGCTGCCGCAGCGGATCGCGATGGTCACGCGCGCATCCGGAGACCACCCGGGTCGAACAACGGCTCGGGCTGGAGCCGCGCCGGACGTCGCCGCCCGATGATCTCGATCTCGAAGCCGCTCCCGCCGGGACCGTCCGGGGTGGCGAGCTCGGTCGGCACGTATCCCAGCGCGATCGACTGCTTGACGTGATGCCCGTACCCGCCGGAGGTCACCCAGCCGACGACCGCCTCGTCATGCCAGATCGGCTCGTCGCCGATGACATCGGCCGGGTCGTCCGGGTCCGGGTCGACGACGAACGCGACGAGCCGCCGGGCGGGGCCACCTGCCGCTGCCTCCGCCTCGTGCGCCGCGCGCCCGATGAATTCGTGGTCGAGCTTCAGGTAGCGCGGGATCCCGCCTTCGAGCGGCGTGTAGATCGGCCGGTATTCGCGGAACCACGTCCCATACGACTTCTCGAGGCGGAGCGACATCAGCGCCCGCATGCCGAAGAGCCGAAGGCCGTGGGGCTCGCCCGCGGCAACGATCCGATCGAACAGCTCGCGCTGGTATTCGGGGCTCACCCACAGCTCGTAGCCGAGGTCGCCGGCGTAGTTGATGCGGGCCAGGTGGACGGGCGTCATGCCCAGGTCGACCTGGCGGAAGGTCATGAACGGGAACGCCTGGGTCGACAGGTCCAGGTCGGGTGCGACCGCCTGGAGCACGTCGCGCGATCGCGGCCCGGCCACCGACAGCCCGACCAGGCCAAGCCCCAGGACCTCGAATCGCACCGAGCCGTCGGCCGGCAGATGGTGGCGGAACCAGCGCGAGTGGTGGACCTCGGCGGGCAGTGACCCGAACAGGAAGTACTCATCGGCCTCGGATGCACGCGCGACCGTGAACTCGCCGACGATCCGACCGGCGTCATTGAGCATCGCGGTCAGCGTGATCCGGCCGGGGGCCGGCATCCGCGCGGTCAGCAGCGACGAGAGCCATGCCTCGGCGCCCGGACCGGTCACCCGGTACTTGGCGTAGTTGGAGATCTCGGTCATGCCGACCCGCTCGCGGACCGCCGCGACCTCCGCTGCGACCTGCGACCACGCGTTCGACCGCCGGAACGTCACGTCCTCCTTGGGCTCGAGACCAGGCTCCTGGAACCAGAGCGCATGCTCGAGGCCGAAGGTCGCGCCCCAGACCGCGTTGGCCGCGGTCAGCCGGTCATAGATCGGCGTCGTGAGCAGCGGCCGGGCGCCCGGCAGCTCCTCGTTCGGGAAGGTGATCCGGAACCGACGCCGGTAGTTCTCCTGGACCTTGGCGTTCGTATAGGCGAGCGTCGCGTAGTCGCCGTAGCGCGCGACATCCATCGCCCAGACATCCATCCCCGAGTCGCCGTGATCGCCGGCGGTCATCCACGTCGCCAGTGCGAGCCCGACGCCGCCGCCCTGCGACAGCCCGGCCATCACCCCGCAGGCGACCCAGAAGCCGCGCAGGCCGCGAACCGGGCCGACGAGCGGATTCCCATCAGGTGAGAACGTGAACGGCCCGTTGACGATGCGGCGGATCCCGGTCGTACCCATCGCCGGGTAGTGCCGGAAGGCGACCTCGAGCTCCGGCGTGATCCGATCCATGTCCGGCTTGAGGAGCTGCGACCCGAAGTCCCACGGCGTCTCGCGCGGCGACCACGGGACGCAGGCCTGCTCGTACGTGCCGAGCAGCATGGCCCCGCCCTCCTGGCGGATGTAGATCTCGCCGCCGAAGTCGAGCGCCATCGGCATCTCGTGGCCGGTGGAGGCGACGTGGGCGGCCACCTCGGGCATGTCCTGCGTGATGAGGTAGATGTGCTCCATGGCGAGGACCGGCAGCTCGATGCCGACCATCCGCCCGACCTCGCGCGCCCACAGTCCGCCGGCGTTGACGACGTGCTCCGCGTGGATGACGTCGCCCGACTCCACTCGCACGTCCCATGTCCCGTCGGCGCGTTGCGACAGCCCGACGACCGGCGTGTGCTGGTGGACCTCCGCGCCGGCCAGCTGGGCACACTTCACGTACGCGCGCGTGACACCGGTCGGGTCCACGTGGCCCTCGACCGGGTCGTACAGCGCCCCGACGAAGTACTGCGGATCCATCAACGGAAAGAGGTCCGCTGCCTCCCGGGCGCTGATCAGCTCGAGGTCCATCCCGAGATAGCGGCCGCGCGCGACGGCCATCCGCAGGAAGTCCATCCGGACCTCGGTGTCGGCCAGCATCAGCCCGCCGGGCAGGTGGATCGAGCAGTCCTGGCCGGAGATCCGCTCGATCTCCTCGTACAGCTTGATCGTGTACTGCTGGAGCTTGGAGACGTTCGGGTCGCCGTTGAGGGTGTGCATCCCGCCCGCGGCATGCCACGTCGATCCGGCCGTCAGCTCGCGGCGCTCGAGCAGCATGACGTCGGTCCAGCCGGCCTTCGTCAGGTGGTAGAGCACGCTGGCACCGACGACGCCTCCGCCGATGACCACGACCTGGGCCGAAGACTTCATCCAGCTCCCCTCCGCGACCGAGGTCGCCTCAATAGTCGGTCGGGACGCCGCCCTCGGCGACGCGGCGCGCGACGAACGCCTCGAGCTCCTCGTGGATCGCCGGGTCCATCGGCGGCGGCTCGTAGGCCGCGAGCAGCTCCTTCCAGATCCGGTTGGCCTTGGCCGGCAGCTCGGGCGAGCCCGCCTCCTCCCAGGTCTCGTAGTTGCGCCAGTCGCTGAGCATCGGCTTGTGGAACGCAGTGCGGTAGCGCGACTGGGTGTGCTCGGCGCCGAAGAAGTGGCCGCCCGGTCCGACCTCCTGCATCGCGGAGTACGCGACGGTCTCCTCGTCGACGACGACCGGGTCGAGGAACGAGGCGACCATCCCGAGCAGCTCGGCGTCGAGGATCATCTTCTCGTAGCTGGCGTGGAGTCCGCCCTCCATCCAGCCGGCGCCGTGCATCAGCAGGTTGACACCGCCCATGATCGCGCCCCACAGCGAGAAGACCGATTCGTAGGCGGCCTGCGCGTCGAGCGCGTTCGCAGCGCACACGTTCGACGACCGATACGGCACGCCATAGCGCCGGGCGAGCTGGCCGCCGATCATCGCAGTCCGCATGTACTCCGGGGTCCCGAACGCGGGCGCACCCGACTGCATGTCGACGTTCGAGGTGAAGCCGCCGTAGATCACCGGCGCCCCGGGATTGACCGCCTGGGTCAGGACCATCCCGGCCAGTGCCTCGGCGTTCTGCTCGACGAGCGCGCCGGCGAGGGTGACCGGAGCCATCGCCCCGGCGAGGGTGAACGGCGTGATGCACACGACCTGGTTGTGGGCCGCGAACTCCATGATCCCCTGCAGCATCGGCGCATCGAGCCGGAGCGGCGAGCTCGAGTTGACGACCGTGAAGACCGACGGCTCGCGGTCGATCGTCGCGGCGTCCACGCCGCGGGCGATGCGGACCATCTCGAGCACGTCGACGTTGCGCTGGCGGCCGAGGCTGTAGCAATGGATCGCCTTGTCCATCAGGGTCAGCGCGTCGTAGGTGGCCCACAGGTGACGGACGCCGTGGTGGAGGTCGACCGGCTCGACCGGGTAGCCCGACAGGAAGTGGATGGCGTTGAGCGATTGGGCGATCCGCAACAGGTTCTGGTAGTCGGCCCGGTTGCCGATCCGTCGGCCGCGATCGAGGTCGGACACGTTGGGCGGGCTGCCGACGGTCCCGAACGCGACCCAGTCGCCGCCCAGCTGGACGTCATAGGCCGGGTTGCGGGCGTGGAGGGTGAAGCTCGCCGGCGCCGTCCGGATCAGCTCGGTGACCATCGCCGGGTCGAATCGAACCCGCTGCGAATCGGGCTCGAGTCTGCGCCCCGGCCGCGCGCAGGACCTCGCGCGCATCGGCGTCGAGGAAGTCCATCCCGATCTCGGACAGGACCCGCAGCGAGCCGAGATGGATCGACTCGAGCTCATCGGCCGAGATGATCTCCGTCGGCCGGTAGCGCATCCGCGGCTGCGCCCACGGCGGTTGCTGTGGGGCGGCGTTCCGGGCATGGCCCTCGCGGCCGCCACCCCGGCGACGACGGAGCCCTTCGCCCGCCGTCGTGTCCATGTCCGTCACCCGGCCAACTCTAGCGGGAACCGCGTTTCGCGACCGGGTCGGCCGAGGAAGGCCTAATCGCCGGGCCCGCCCATGCTCCGCATGTTCCGGATGAGGTTGACGATCAGGACCAGGAGGACCGCCAGAAGGCCCAGCTGGAACCACGTGTAGTCCACCTCCGGCGGCATGATCCGCCGGGTGTCGTCCGGGAAGACGAGGACCAGGTAGAGCAGGCCGCCGACCACCAGGACCGCGGTCCCGAACCCGATCAAGCGCTGCTTGACCCGCCGGATCCGGTTCCGGTAGCCGAACAGCATGGTCGTCGCCTCGGTGATGACCGGCTCCTGGGCCTCGATGAACTCCATGAACTCGAGCGCGCGCTGAGATGCGCCCGGTGCCGGCGTACAGCCGGTCGAACGTCCGGCGCGGGTCGAGCAACGCCATCCCCTGCTGTCGCGCCAGGCGGCGGACGAAGCGCCGGACGTTGTCCTGCAGGTCGTAGTCGACGGCGAGCGAGTGGCGCAGCGTGCCGAGCGTGACCAGCATCTTGAGATAGCCGACGATGCTCGACGACATCGTCAGCTGCTGGACGCGGATCGTGTCGAGGATGTCGACCGCCAGCTTCGAATACGGGTTCTCCGCGTGTCGAGCCGGGCCGGGGGCCTCGGTCGTCGTCCGCAGCCGGTCGGCGACGGTGTCGTACAGGAACGCCTGGTGGACGCGGATCAGCTGCCAGCGCGTGGTCCCGATGTCCGTCGCAGGCCCGGGCGCCAGCCAGCGCATCAGCTCCAGGACGGCGGACTCGACCTCGCCCCGGAAGAGCAGCCAGCTGTAGCGGGTCAGCGAGTCCCGGACGCGGTCGGGCAGCTGGCCGACGATCCCGAAGTCGACGTAGCCGATCGCGTCGCCCGGCAGGACGAACAGGTTGGCCGGGTGCAGGTCGGCGTGGAAGTAGCCGAACACGTAGACCTGGTTGAGCATGTTCCAGTCGAGGGTGCGGATGATCCGGTCCAGGTCGTGGCCGCTGTGCCGCGAGCGCCTCGAGATAGGCGGTGTTGCCTTCGCGCTTCGCGATCATGATGTCGATCAGCGGGATGCCGACGATCAGCTCGGTCGTCAGGACGCGCGACGTCGTGTAGTCGCGGTGGACGCGGGCGATGCGCTCGCCCTTGTGCGCCCTGGGCGTTCTGGTAGAGCAGGACGGCCTGGCGCGCCTCGACGAGATAGTCGAGCTCGTCGGCGGTCCAGCGCGCGAACTCGTCGATGACCTCGCGGCTGCGCGTCGCCCCGAAGACGTGGGTCCAGTCCAGGATCCGGGTCGTCGAATACATCAGCGCGATATCGGCAGCGAGGGTCGTTCGGATCCCCGGACGCTGGACCTTCACCGCCACTGCCTCGCCGCTGTGCAGCACCGCGCGATGGACCTGGCCGATCGACGCGGCCGCGAATGACGCGTGGCTGAACGACTGGAAGATCGTCTCCGGGTCGGCTCCGAGCTCCTGCTGGATGATCAGCCGGACTTCGTCGTACGAGAACGGCTCGACCTGGTTGAGGAGCTTGAACAGCTCGTCGCAGTAGGCGGCCGGCAGAAGGTCGAAGCGAAGGGCCAGCATCTGGCCCAACTTGATCCAGGCGCCGCCCAGGCGCTCGAAGGCGAGCCGCAGTCGGACCGGCCCGGGGCGCCGGTCGCCACCGGGCAGGTGGAGGGCCGGGGCGATGAAGAATGTGAAGAAGACGGAGAGGACGTGCCAAACCCGGCGCGGGTGTCGGAACAGCGTTCTCATCCGGCACCGACCCGATCAGCGACATCGCGGTGCCGCCAGGTCGGGGGCCGGGATTCGAGCGCTACCCGGATCCCACTCGCAGGACTGGAGCCCTCAGGATCCCTCGTCATCCATGGAGACGCGGCGGCGGCGGTTCGGGAGCGAGGTCTCCTCCTCCCATTCTCGGCCCGCGCGGACCAGCTCGGCCATCGTCCGGCGCGACCAGCGATAGAACAGGCTCACCGCCCCCTCGGCGGCCAGCTGGCTCTCGCGACCGTAGCGAACGCCGGTCCGGACGCCCTCCTGGATCCGGCTCTCGCCTTCGTCGAACGCGTCGGCGAGGCGACGGTGGCGAAGACCATGCGCGTACGCGGTCCGTTCCTCGTCGGACGGGCCGTTGAGCCACTCCTGGCGGCGCTTCCGTTCGCGTGCGACCCACGCGTCGATCTCGGCCTGCGTCGGCTCGAGCGGATCGGTCCCTGCCATCCCGGCGTCCGCCGACGCCTTGGGCGCTGGATCTGTCATGTCACCCACCCCTGGACCTCGTCGCAAGACAGCGAATCGGCCTCTTGCGGACGACGAGTGTACGCCTCAGTGCTTCGGCCGCGTGAACCCTCGACGGGCCTGCACGTTTCAGCGACCGGACAGGTCGAGCCAGGTCGTCTTGAGCTGGGTGTAGCCGTCCAGCGCGTGCAGGCTCTTGTCGCGCCCGAAGCCCGACTGCTTGTAGCCACCGAACGGCACGGTGATGTCGGCGGTGTCGAACGTGTTCACATAGACGATCCCGGCCCGGATCGCGTCGCGACAGCCGGTGGGCCCGGTTCACGTCGCGGGTCCACACGCCGGCCGCGAGGCCGTAGGGCGTGTCGTTGGCGATGGCGATCGCCTCGTCCTCATCGTCGAACTCGGTGACGGTCAGGACCGGCCCGAAGATCTCCTCGCGCGCGACCCGCATGGTGTTCGCGACGCCGTCGAGGATCGTCGGCTCGATGAAATAGCCGCCCGAGTCCTCGCGCACCCGCTCGCCGCCTGAGACGACCGGTCGCGCCCTCCTGCCGCCCGAGGTCCACGTAGCCGAGGACCTTGGCCATCTGGCGGTCGTCCACGATCGAGCCGAGGCGTGTCCGCGGATCGAGCGGCTCGCCGGGGCGAGCTTTCGGCCGAGCGCCGCGATCCGCTCGACGAGCTCCTCGCGGACCGAGCTGTGGACGACGAGCCGTGAGCCCGCGTTGCAGGTCTGGCCGCTGTTGTAGAAGATCCCCCAGCCGATCGCCGAGGCCGCCGCCTCGAGGTCGCCGACATCGGCCAGGACGACCTGCGGGCTCTTGCCGCCGAGCTCGAGCGAGATCGCCTTGACGTCCGATCCGCCGACGGCGCGGAGGAGCGACTTGCCGACCTCGGTGGACCCGGTGAAGGCGATCTTGTCGACGCCCGGGTGACGGGCCAGGGCGTCGCCGATCACGGCGCCCGGACCGGTGACGACGTTGAGCACGCCGTCGGGGAGACCGGCCTCGGCGGCCAGCTCGGCAAGACGGAGCGCGGTCAGCGGCGACTGGCTGGCAGGCTTGAGCACGACCGAATTGCCCGTCGCGAGCGCGGCGCCCAGCTTCCAGGCGGTGATGATCATCGGGTAGTTCCAGGGCACGATCGCGGCGACCACGCCGATCGGCTCGCGGGTCACGAGCGACAGGGCATCGGGTCCGGTCGGGCCGATCTCGCCGTACGCCTTGTCGATCGTCTCGGCGTACCACTGGAGGGTCGTCGCGGCGCTCGGGATGTCGACGTTCAAGGCGTCGCGGATCGGCTTGCCGACATCGAGCGACTCGAGCAGCGCGAGCTCGTCGAGATGCTCGCGGACGAGCTCGGCGAGCCTGAGCAGGACCTTCTTGCGCGCCATCGGCGGCTGGTCGCTCCAGCGTCTGTCGTCGAACGAACGACGGGCCGCCGCGACCGCCCGCTCCACGTCCTCCGTGTCGCCCTCGGCGACCTGCGCGATCCGCGAGCCGTCGCGCCCGGCGATGTCGTCGAAGGTCCGGCCCGACGCGGCAGGCACGAACGCCCCATCGATGAACAGCTCGGTCCGCGGGTCGACGGCCGCCGCGCGCGCGAGCCAGTCGGCGGCCGTCGGCTTGGCGGCTCCGCCGGTCGCCCCGCTCGTCACGCCGCGTACCGCCGCACGGCGGCCTCGTCGAGCACGATCCCGAGGCCCGGCGCCGACGGCACGCGCAGGATCCCGTCGGGTCCGGGCCGGACCGGCTCCGCGAGCATGAAGTCGCGACGTTCCGGGGTCCAGCCGGGCGGATCGTAGGGGAACTCGATGAACGGCCCGCCACCGACACCGGCCGCGACATGCAGGTTGGCCAGCAGCCCGATGCCATTGGTCCACGTGTGCGGCGTGAACCAGCGGTTCCGCGCAAGCGCGAGCTCGGCGACGGTCCGCGTCCGGAGCATCCCTGCGGCCAGGACGACGTCGGGCTGGTGGACGTCGAACGCGTCCGCCTCGACCGCCGCGACGAGCTCGGCGAATGTCCGGGTCATCTCGCCGCCGGCGATCCGGATGCCCGGCGCGGACGCCCGCAACGCCGCCAGCCCCTGCAGGTCCGTGCCGGCCAGCGGCTCCTCGACCCACAGGACGCCGAACTCGGCGAGCCGGACGGCGATCTCACGGGCAGCGACCGGGTCGAGCGAGCGGGTCGTGTCGCCGGCCATCCGCCAGCCCTGGTTGAGGTCGACCATGATCGCCATCGAGTCGCCGACGGCATCGCGCGTGGCCGCGACCGCGGCGAGCCCGTCCTCGAGCTGTCGCGGATCGATCCGGATCTTGAGCGCGCCGAACCCTTCGGCGCGGAGGCGGAGCGCAGACTCCGCGCGAGCGGTCGGCGGCAGGAGCATCCCGCACGAGGCATACGCAGCGATCCCTTCGCTCGCTCCGCCGAAAAGCGTCGCGACCGGCAGCCCGGCGACCTGGCCGAGGATGTCCCACAGGGCGACCTCGAGCGGCCAGTAGCGGCCGGCGTGGAAATCGATCGTCTCGAGCGCGCGGACGTGCCGGGCGATGGCCAGTGGATCGCCGCCGACGAACAGGTGCTGGTAGGCCTCGAAGCCGTCCATCGTGTCGCCCGAACCGATCCCGACGACGCCCTCGTCGGTCTCGACCCTGACGACCGTCGCCCCGAACGAGCGCCGCGGGACCGGGTCCCAGGCGGCCGGGAAGGCGGGGTCGAGCGGGACCACGAGCCGATCGAGCCGGATGCCGGTGATGCGCACGTGCTGAGTATCACTCAGGCGCAACCCGGGGGTTCGTTGACAGTCGAACGGGCCGCCAGTACCGTTCCGAGACATCCCGTTGCCCGGCTGGAGGAATCGGTGTCCGGGCGGCGTGGTGCATTCGCGATCGATGCCGTCAAAGGTGCTCGTCGCCGTCAGGTGGTCTCGCCCGGAGGAACTAGGACGATGGACTATTCCCAGCTGGACAAGGTTCGCCGAGAGACAACGCCACTCCAACTCGACACGGTCGAGGCCTTCGCCAGCGGCCGGATCGGCCGCCGCGAATTCATCAAGCGGGCGACCGTCGTCGGGCTGTCGATGGCGTCGGTCAGCATGGTCATCGCGGCCTGCAGCAGCACCTCCTCGAGCCCGAGCGCGACGGTCGCGGCCAGTGCGCCCCCGGCCTCGGCCGGCGGGTCGGCGGCGGCAAGCGCGAGCGCAGCCGCCTCGGGCGGCGGGATCACGGGCGGCACGATCCGGGTCGCTGCCCAGCGCCCCAAGGGCGCTCTCGACCCGGTCGCCATGGTCGACCTGTCGAGCTACGGGATCACCGCCCAGTCGCTCGAGTTCCTGTGCACGCTGAGCGCGAACGCCTCGGACATCGCGCCCGGGCTGGCGCTCTCCTGGACACCGGACAGCACCAATAAGGTCTGGACCTTCAAGCTCCGCCAGGGCGTGACCTGGCACGACGGGACGCCGTTCTCCGCCGACGACGTGGTGGCCACGATGGAGCGCCTGGTCACGGCCGGGAACTCGGGCCTGAAGGGCGTCATCGCCTCCGGATCGGCGGTCGCCACGGACGCGAACACGGTCACCTTCACGCTGGTCAGCGCGAACGGCAACTTCCCGTACCTCGTGTCGGTCTTCAACGCCCAATCGCTCATCACGCCGAAGGCGTACGTGGCCGGGACGACCCTTGACAAGGTGCCCGCTGGGACCGGTCCGTTCAAGCTCACCAAGTACGACGTCGCATCGGGCGCCTCGTTCGTCCGGAACGACGCCTGGTGGGGCGGCAAGACCCCGCTCGACGGCGTGGAATTCACGTTCTTCGACGACACCGGCGCGATGGTCACCGCCTACCAGGGCGGCCAGATCGACGCCCTCGTCCAGTTCGACGTCCTGTCGGGCGCGGCTCTCTTCACCGACGCGAACTTCACGGTCGTCGAGACGCCGACCACCAACCACCGCCAGATCTGGATGCGCTGCGACAAGGGCGCGTTCGCCGACAAGCGCGTGCGCCAGGCCTTCGCCCTGTCGATCGATCGCCCGGCCCTGATCACGCAGCTGTTCAAGGGCAAGGCGGTCCTCGCCAACGACCACGTCATCGCCCCGTTCTACCCGTACTTCAGCGACACGGTCCCGCAGCGTGCCCAGAACATCGACATGGCGAAGTCGCTCCTGTCGGCGGCCGGCGTGACGGACCTCAAGGTGACGCTCCAGTACGGCCAGCTCAACGAGATCCCGGACCTCGCCGTCCTGCTCCAGAGCCAGGCCGCACCGGCCGGGATCACGATCACTCCCCAGGGCATGGACAACGGCGCCTTCTACGGGGCGCAGTGGTGCCCGGACACCCCCAAGGATCCGCCGTGCTCCGGAGCCGCCGAGTTCGGCATCGTCGACTACGGCCACCGGCCGACCCCGGACGTCTTCCTCAACTCGGCGTTCAAGACGCATGGCGTCTGGAACGCGTCGCAGTACTCCTCGCCCGCGTTCGACGCGGCGTTCACGGAGTTCCAGACGGCGGTCGGCGTCGACGCCCAGAAGGCGGCCTGCGCCAAGATCGAGCCGATCATGAACGAAGACGTCCCGGCCGGGATCGCCTACTTACTACAACTACCTGTCCGGCAACGCGAAGACGTTCACCGGCGTCTACACGTCCGCGCTCGGGCAGATGTTCCTGTCGTCCGCGTCCAAGACAGCCTGAACGACCACGGCATGGGGCGCCAGCCAGCGCCCCATGCCTGACGTCGCGCGGCCCGCTTTGGTGGGGGCATGACCCGCTACTTTGCGCGCAGGTTGGCCCTGTCCCTGGTCACACTGTGGTTGCTCGCCTCGATCGTCTTCGTCATCACGAACATGCTGCCGTCCAACGTCGGCAGGACGATCCTGGGCCCGTTCGCGCCGCAGGAGAGCGTCGACGCCCTGAACCAGCGGCTCGGAACGGACCGGCCGCTCATCGTCCAGTACGTCGACCAGATGCGCCGCCTGGTCACGCTCGATTTCGGCGAATCGTTTGCCTCGCAGCAGGATGTCCTGCCGCAGATCCTGGGCGCGGTCGGGAGATCGGCCAAGCTGGCCTTCCTGGCCCTGCTCATCACCATCCCGCTCAGCATCATCGCCGGGCTCTATGCCGCGAGACGGCGTGACCGCAAGGCGGATCGGGCGATCGTTCTGCTCGGGGTCACCACGTCGTCGATCCCGGAGTTCATCACAGGCACGATCCTCGTCGTGGTCGTCGGCGTCCAGCTCGGCTGGTTACCCGTGCTCGCCACGCCGCCGCCGAACGCGGACATCCCGACCCAGGTCCGCTACCTGCTGATGCCGGCGATCGCGATGGCGATCGTCTACTTCGGCTACATCGCCCGGATGACCCGCGCCGGCGCGATCGAGGCGCTCCAGTCCGACTACACGCGGACGGCCACGATGAAAGGGCTGACCACGAGCCAGACGATGCGGCGCCACGTCCTGCGTAACGCGCTGGTCCCGACGATCGCGGTCATCGCCGTCCAGATCGGCTACCTGTTCGGCGGGATCATCGCGGTCGAGAAGATCTTCAACTACAACGGGATGGGCGCGACGATGTTGCAGGCCGCCCAGCACAAGGACCTGCCGATGCTCACCGCGGGCGTCATCGTCATCGGGGTCGTCTACATGCTGGCGACCCTGACGGCCGACCTGATCACGGCATGGATGAACCCGCGGATCCGGCTCGATACCCAAGGCTGATGGACGTCATCGTCGAGCCGACCCCGCTCGGACCCACCGTGGCAGCACCCGTCTCGGAGCGGTCGCAGGCGCGCCGCGAGACCATCCGGCTCCTGCTCCACCGCCCGGCGTTCATCATCGGCAACATCATCATCATCGGCTGGATCATCTGCGCGGTCCTCGGCCAGCGGATCACGCCGTACGACCCGTTCAACTACTTCACCACGGGACACCTGCCGCCGAGCCCGGAGCATTGGATGGGAACGGACCGGATCGGGCGCGACGTCCTGTCGCGAGTGATGGTCGGCTCGCGGGACGTGCTGATCGTGGCTCCGCTGGCGGCACTCCTCGGCGTGACGTGCGGAACCCTCCTCGGGCTGACGATGGGCTACTACCGCGGGAAGGTCGATGACGTCCTGGGCCGGATCATCGAGGCCTTCCTGGCCTTGCCGGTCGTCCTCGTCGCCCTGCTGACGCTCGTCGTCCTCGGCACCTCGCCACTCGTCGTGGTGGCGGTCGTCGGGATCCTGTTCACGCCGATCGTCGCCCGGACGGTGCGTTCGGCGGTCCTGTCCGAGCGTGAGCTCGACTACGTGACCGCGGCCAAGCTGCGCGGCGAGTCGGGCTTGTTCATCCTGTCGCGCGAGATCTTCCCGAATGTCCTTGGGCCGACGGTCGTCGAGATGACGGTCCGCTTCGGCTACGCGATCTTCACCGTCGCCACCCTGTCGTTCCTCGGCGTCGGCCTCCAGCCGCCATCGCCCGACTGGGGCCTCAGCGTCAGCCAGGAATACACGAACATGATCTCCGGGATCTGGTGGCCGACCCTCTTCCCGGCGCTGGCCATCGCCAGCACGGTCATCGCGGTCAACCTCATCGCCGACAGCCTGCAATCGGTGCTCAACGAATGACGACCACGATCGCGCCGACCGGCGGGCCGCCCCCCTCGGAGCCGCCGACACCACCCGCCGCACTCAAGGTCGAGGACCTGTCGCTGGCCTATGTCGTCCGCGGCATCCGGCGCCCGGTCCTGCGCGGCGTCTCGTTCGAGGTCCGGCCCGGCGAGTCGTACGGGCTGGTCGGCGAGTCCGGCTGCGGCAAGTCGACCACCGCATACGCCGCCGTCCGGTACCTGCCGCGTAACGGCGTCATCACCGGCGGGCGGATCCTCGTCGACGGCAACGACATCACGAAGATGAACGACGAGGCCGTCCGCCAGTTCCGGATCCATCACGCTTCGATGGTCTACCAGGACCCGGGCGCGGCGCTCAACCCGTCGACCAAGATCGGGCCGCAGGTCGTCGAGGCGTTCACCGTCCTGGGCCAGGGCAAGAAAGAGGCCGAGGCGAACGCGCTCAAGGCCCTCAGCCGCGTCCAGATCGCCGACCCGGAGGCTGTCGCGCAGCGCTATCCGCACCAGCTGTCGGGCGGGATGCAGCAGCGCGTCGTCATCGCCATCGCCCTCGCCTCGGACCCGAAGCTGCTGGTCCTCGACGAGCCGACGACCGGTCTCGACGCGACCGTCGAGGCGAGCGTGCTCGACCTCGTCCGCTCGCTCCAGGCGGAGACCAACGCGGCCGTCCTGCTGATCGCCCACAACCTCGGCGTCATCCGCACGATGTGCGACCGGGTCGGGGTCATGTACGCGGGCAAGATCGTCGAGGAGGGCGATGCGGCCGCGGTCTTCGAACATCCCGAGCATCCGTACACCCTCGGGCTCCTGCGCTCGCTGCCGCGTCGCGGCATCCGCAAGACCGAGCGCGCGCTGTCGACGATCCCGGGCAACCTGCCGCAGATCGGGACGGACCTGCCGACCTGCGTCTTCGTCGATCGCTGCCCGCTGGCCGACGAGCTGTGCCGGACCGTGATCCCGCCGATCGTCGACGTCGGGGGCGGTCGCTGGACGCGCTGCCATCATCGCGACCGCCTCGGGCAGCTCGTCGAGGCGCCGCCGATCGTCGGCACGGACACCGTCCACGGCGATCTGTCCCTGACTGTCGACCACGTGTCGAAGACCTTCCACCAGAGCGGCCACGATATCCCCGCCCTGGTCAAGGTCGATCTCAAGCTGTTCGATGGCGAGACCCTCGGGCTGGTCGGCGAATCGGGTTCCGGCAAGTCGACCTTGGCCAAGACGATCCTCGGCATCGAGAGCCCGGACGTCGGGGGCAGTCTCGAGCTCGATGAGCACGCCCTCGCGGCCCGATCGGCGGGCCGGCCGACGGCCGACAAGCGCTCGATCCAGATGGTCTTCCAGAACCCGGATTCGGCGCTCAATCGCGGCTGGACCGCGCGCCACATCCTCCAGCGGTCGGTCAGCAAGCTGACCGGGCTCAAGGGCAAGGCGGTCAACGAACGGGTCGACAAGCTCGCTGCCGACCTGCGGCTCACGCAGCGTCATCTCGACCTCAAGCCGCGCCAGCTGTCGGGCGGGCTCAAGCAGCGCGTGGCGATCGCCCGGGCGTTCGCGGGCGACCCGCGGATCGTCGTCGCCGACGAACCGACCAGCGCGCTCGATGTCTCGGTCCAGGCCGCGATCCTCAACCTGCTCTCGGAGCTGCAGGCCAAGAGCAAGACGAGCTACCTGCTGATCTCGCACGACCTCGGCGTGGTGCGCTACCTCGCCGACCGGATCGCGGTCCTCTACCTCGGCCGGATCATGGAGGTCGGCGACTCCGAGACCGTCTTCCGCGGCCCGAACCACCCGTACACCGAAGCCCTGCTGTCCGCGGTCCCGAACGTGGACGGCGAGGACCGCAAGCGGATCATCCTCGAGGGAGAGATCCCGAGCCCGGCCAATCCGCCGAGCGGGTGCGTCTTCAACACCCGCTGCCCACGCGTGATCCGCGGCCTGTGCGAGGTGACCGAGCCGCCGCTGGTCGAGGTCGAGCCGGGCCACCTGATGAGCTGCCATATCCCGCTCGAGGAGCTGCGCGTCCTCCAGCGCAAGGCACCGCCGCCCCGGCCCGACGAACCGACAGCGCTCGCCGACCCGGAGTTCGTGCCGGACTGACGAGGTTGCGTGGTCGGCCGCAGCCGACCTGCTGCTACGATCGTTGAGATGGATTGCTGCTCGCCCGGCGACTCCCCGCTCGACCATCAGTTCGACGACCGCCACGCCGCGAGGCAGCTTCGCGCCTACCGCGAGAATGGCCCGATGGGTCTGACGAGGGCGTTGATCGATGGGCTCGCTGCTGGCGGCGTCGACGGGAATACCGTGCTCGACATCGGCGCCGGCGTCGGTGCGGTCCACCTCGGACTGTTGCTGGCGGGAGCAGCGTCCGCAGTCGATGTCGATGCGTCTCGTGCCTACATCGCCGTAGCGCGCGAGGAAGCGGAGGCGCAGGGCCACGGCGATCGTGTCCGATACGTCACCGGCGACTTCGTCGCGCTTGCAGACGAGATCCAGACGGCGGACCTCGTCGCGCTCGATCGCGTCGTCTGCTGTTACGCGGACATGGCGTCGCTGGTCGGTCGTTCGGCGACCCTCGCGCGCCGGCGATTCGGCCTCATCTATCCTCGCGACTCGTGGTTCGGCCGGCTCGGCACCACGCTCTTGAACGCCAGGTTCCGCATCGTCCGTTCACCCTTCCGCGTCTACGTGCATCGCACTGTCGACGTCGATGACATCCTCGCGGCGCATGGCCTCGTGAAACGGATGCACCGCACGACGTTGATCTGGCAGCTCGCGATCTACGAGCGGCCCGTCGCCTGACCGGCGCTGAGGAGGATTCGGTGCATGCCGATCGAACGGATCGTGGCTCTGTTGCTTGCGATCGTGTCGGGCATCCTCCTTCTCAGGCTCGGTCCGGGTGCGGTGCGCAGCTGGCAGATCTACGCAGGCACCGGGCGTCGCCGCCAGCGCGACGCGACGGGTCGCGCACCGGCAGCGCCCGCCGGGATCCGCGATCGTCAGGCGCTGCTCACCGAGGCGGGCTATCGGGAGCTGGGTGAGACCAGCCTGGATCTTCCTGTCGGGGAACGCTTTGCATGGATCATGGCTGCCGACGACGCAGAGTCGTACGCGATCCTTGCCGGCGGCCTGGGTGGCGTTCCCCTGACCGGGATCTATTCGGCCTGGGAGGACGGCATGTGGCTCGGCACCATCCATCCCATCGGGAGTCCGACGGACCAGTCACGTCTCCAGGTGCGGATCGTCCCGACCACGATCGCCGATGCAGTCGACGCGCACAGAGCCGGATCGATGCGACTGCGGTCGGTCCACGGTGACCCGCGGCCGATCCGCTCGATGGCGGACATGCTCGCCCTCGACGCCGACTACCGGATGCGTTTCGGGGGCAGTCGATTGCGATCGTTGACGATCCGGATCGTCCTGCCCGCCGTGCTGGCCGCCTGCCTTCTGGCGCTCTCGCTGGTCCTGCTCGTCATCTCGTTCCGGTAGTCACAGCGCCATCGCGAGGCGTCGTGCCTCGTACATCGCGGCGTGGATGTTCCGGCTCGCGACTGCGTCACCGATCCGGAACAGCTGGTAAGTGCCCGCGTCGTCGACCATGAGCGTCTGCGGCCGACCGGCGAGATACGCGTCGAGGTCGAGCTCGCCGCCGTTCGACGACCCGGGACGCAGGCCGAGGTAGAGCTCGCTGTTCGGCACGGTCCCGTGCTCGACGACGACCTGGTCGACCACGCGATGCGTCGTCGTTGAGGTGTAATCGCTCTGCAGGTCGACCTCGAGGCGGCGGTCCGCGGTCCGGCGCACGGCGACCACCCGGTGATCGGTGGTCAGCCGGACGCCCGCGGCGTAGAACGCGGCGAGGTAGGCCGGGTAGTCGGTCCCGGTCACTTCGAGCCCGACATGGCGGTCGGGGGTCACGATCTCGACCGTCGAACCCGAGGAGGCCATCCGCTCGGCGCACGACAGCGCTGCCTCGGCGCCGTGGTCGTCGAACACCAGGACCTCGCCACGTGACGGCGTCACCGCCCCGCCGATGACGTCCCAGGTGCTCACGACCAGGTCCTCGCCCTCGGTCAGGGCGGGCATCCGTGGCACTCCGCCGGTCGCGACGATCACGACGTCCGGGTCGAGGGCGAGAATGTCGGCCACGTCGGCGACGGTGTCGAAGCGAATCTCGACTCCAGCATGCCGGCATTCCGCGACGAGCCAGTCGACGATCCCGATGAGATCCGCGTGCCTCGGAGTCGCCCGCGCTGCGAGGCGGATCTGCCCGCCCGGATCCGAGGCCGCCTCGACCAGGATGACCCGATGGCCGCGCTCGGCCGCGACCCGGGCGGCCTCGAGGCCGGCGGCCCCCGCGCCCACGACGACGACCGTCCGGCGCGGACCCGTGCTCGGGACCGTGAGCTGCGGGACGGTCTCCTCGCGCCCGGTCGCGACGTTGTGGATGCACAGGCCGTCGAGACCGACGTAGATCCGGTTGAGGCAGTACGACGCCCCGACGCACGGCCGGATCCGGTCCGCCTCCCCTGCCTCCAGCTTCCGGACGATGTGCGGGTCGGCCATGTGCGCTCGCATCATCCCGATCATGTCCACCAGCCCCTCGGCGATGGCGTATCGAGCGGTCGCGACGTCCGCGATCCGGGCGGCGTGGAAGATCGGCAGGTCGAGACGCTCGCGGAACCGTCCGGCCAGCTCGAGGCCCGGCCCGAGCGGCGTCCCGAGCCCCGGGATGACGTGGGACAGCGCCTCGTCGGTCGCGATCGAACCCTTGATGACGTTGATGAAGTCGATCATCCCGGTCCGCGAAAGGGCCGTCGCGATCGCGAGACAGTCGGACTCGGTCAGGCCGCCCGGCAGGTCCTCCGCTCCGCTCATCCGGATGCCGACGATGAACTCGTCGCCGACTTCCCTGCGGACTGCTTCGAGCACCTCGATGGAGAAGCGCATCCGGTTCTCGAGCGAGCCGCCGTACCGGTCCGTCCGCGCATTGACGAGAGGCGACCAGAACTGGTCGATCAGGTGGCCGTAGGCCTCCAGCTCGAGGCCGTCGAGGCCGCCCTCCTTGCAGCGACGGGCCGCCGCTCCGAAGGAGCGGACGACGCGCCGGATGTCGCCTTCCTCCATCTCCTTGGGAAAGCTCCGGTGGGCAGGCTCGCGGACGGATGACGCCGAGATCGTCGGCAGCCAGTCGCCATCGTCTGCCACGGTCCTCCGCCCGAGATGGGTCAGCTGGACCATGGTGGCCGTGCCGTGGGCATGCATCCGGTCCGCCATCTGGCGGAACCACGGGATGATGTCGTCGTCCCCCGCGTACAGCTGACCGAAGACCGGCGGCGAGTCGGGCGCCACGTTCGTGGACCCACCGAACATCGTCAGGGCGATGCCGCCCTTCGCCTTCTCCTCGTGGTAGAGCTGGTACCGGAGCTTGGGCTTGCCGTCCTCGGCGTAGGCCGGCTCATGGCTGGGGCTCATGATCCGGTTGCGGAGCGTGAGGTGCCGCAGCTGGAACGGCTGGAGCAGCGGATCGCCGGCGGTCATCTCGGGCTCGGTCGGCTGGATCGCGGCGGCCTAGACGTCCGAATCGGGGAAGCTCGCCCTGCGCCGCCCCAGCCAGTCGAGGAGCTCCTCGTGGATCCCCTCGTCGAGCGGCGGCATCTCGTACTCGGCGAGCCGGCGCTTCCAGCGGACGTTCGCCCGCTGGGCGGCATCGAGCCCGCCGTCGATCTCCCACTGCTCGAAGCTGTCGTTGTTGGAGATCTCGGAGCGCCAGAAGGCGTTCTCGAAGTTGGCCAGCGTGTGCGGCGAACCCAGAAAATGCTGGCCGGGGCCGCCCGCCAGCATCGCGTCGAGGGCGTAGCCGTTGTCGGTCAGGTCGACGCCGCCGACGTAGGCGCCGGTCATCGATGCCTGGTCCTCGTCGAGGATGAACTTCTCGTAGCCGATCGCCAGCCCGCCCTCGAGCCAGCCCGCGGTGTGGAGGTTGAAGTTGACCCCCGCCTGCATCGTGGCCATGTAGCTGATGGCGCTCTCGTAGGCGGCCTGGTAGTCGGGCAGCTTGGATGCCGTGAAGTTGCCACCGCTCCGGAACGGGACGCCGAGCCGGCGGGCGAGGGCGGCGAGCACGAACAGGACCAGCTGCGGCTCGGGGGTCCCGAACGTCGGGGCACCCGACTGCATCGACATCGAGGACGCGAACGACCCGAAGATGACCGGCGCACCAGGCCGGACGATCTGGCAGAACGCCATCCCGGCGAGTGCCTCGGCGAGCGTCTGGGTGGCCTGGGCCGCGACCGTCACCGGGGCCATCGCGCCACCGAGGATGAACGGCGTGATCAGCATGATCTGGTTGTTCTCGGCGTAGACCTTGGCCGAGCCGAGCATGTTGAAGTCCCACGACATCGGTGAGTTGGCGTTGGCCAGGCCCATGATCACGTGCTCGCGTTCCATGGTCTCGGCCCCGAACACGATCCTCGCCATCTCGACCGAGTCCTGGGCTCGGCTCGGATGGGTGACCGAGCCCATGAACGCCCGGTCCGAGTAGCGGATGTGGCTGTAGACCATCTCGAAATGGCGCTTGTTGACCGGCAGGTCGACGGGCTCGCACAGCGTCCCGCCGCCGTGGTGGAGGGTCAGGCTCGTGTACGTCAGCTTCACGAAGTTGCGGAAGTCCTCGATCGTCGCGTAGCGGCGGCCCTCGTCGAGGTTGTGGATGAACGGCGAGCCATAGGTCGGGACGAGGACCATGTACGGGTCGCCGATCTCCACGCTCCGCGCCGGGTTGCGGGCGAGCTGGGTGAAGATCCGGGGGGCCGTGGCCTGGACCAGGGAGCGGCACATCCCGCGCGGGAAGCGGACCCGTTGGCCGTCGACATCCGCGCCGGCGCCGCGGAAGATCTCGGTCGCCTCCGGGAAGTTGACGATCTCGATGCCGACCTGCTCGAGGAGCGTGTCGGCGTTGGCCTCGATCTGCTCGAGACCGCCGACCCCGATGACTTCGACCGGCGGCAGCTTCCTCGTCAGGAAGGGCAGCGTGTCCATGTGACGTGCCAGTCGCTCGGTCTGGCGCGCGGCCCGGCCGCGCCGCACCGTGGGGTGTTCGAGGTCCGGGACCGCCATCTGATCTCCTCGGGTGCGGGCGCCAGCGCCGAGATCGTGCCGCCCCCATGGTACGGCGCTCCGCGCAGTTCAGAGGCGAAGGGCGAGCTCGCGGCCCTCGAAGAAGGCGAGGCTGGCCCGCCGTGGGGCGACAGCGTCCCCGACCAGGTGGAAGGCGATGCCACGTTCCGGTGAGCGCGCTCGCCAGCCCGGTCTCGGCAACGGGCGTCTCGGCGATGACGAGGGCGTCTGCCGCGATGCTGGTGATCTCGCCCGATGGCGACGAGACGACCAGGGCGATGCCGTCCCGCCAGCCCGCGATCGACGCCGAGGTGATCGACCGGCCACCGGCCAGCGCGTATCGCTTGCGCAAGGGTCCGTCGGCCGCACTGTGGAACAGGCCGCCCGCGACGACGGCCGCCGAGGTGACGAGCGTCACGTCGTGACCGTGCTCGACGAGGTGGAGCGCCGTCCCGAGACCCCGCCAGTCGCCGAGGTCGTCGAGGAGGACGACGCGCCGGCCCGGCTCGGCCGTGCCGTCCAGCACGTCGTGGATCGCGAAGACGTCGGCGCCATCCACGCCGGGGAGCCGATCGACCATCGGGAGCGCACGCTGGAAACCGGCGCGTGCCGGCCGGGACCCGGTCGCGACGATGACCTCGTCGGCGGCTGCGGCGGCCACCTCGTCCGCGCTCGCCTCCACGCCGAGCCGGACCTCGACCCCGAGCGCATCGAGCCGTCGCCCGAACCAGGCGATCAGGTCGGTGATCTGGTCGCGCGACGGCTGTCGCCCGGCGAGGCGGAATTGACCGCCGAGTGCCTCGCCGCGTTCGAGGAGTGTCACGGCGTGACCGCGCTCCGCCGCGACCCGCGCGGCCTCGAGCCCGGCGGGGCCGCCGCCGACGACCAGCACCCGACGCGGCGTCGCCGCCGGCTCGAACCGGTCGCCTCCCCATGCGAACTCGCGCCCGGCCGACGGGTTGACCAGGCACGAGATCCAGTAGTCGCGTGAGCGGCGGCCCCAGCACAGCTGGTTGCACGAGATGCACGGTCGGACCTCGTCGGCGCGGCCGTCACGGGTCTTGGCGACCAGGTGCGGATCCGCGATCTGGCCTCGCACGATGCTGACCATGTCGGCGTGGCCGGCGGCGAGGACCGCCTCGGCCGCCTCGGGCGTCCGGATGTGGCTCTCGGCCTGGACCCGCGCATGCCGGACGACGGCTTTGAGCGCTGCCGCGAACGGCTCGCCAAGCCGCTGCGGGTAGAGCGACGGCGGGATGATCTGGTGGAAGTCGAAGTACGAGCCGGTCCCGCAGGTCACGTAGTCCATCAGCCGCCGCTCGTCGTGCCAGGCCACGATCTCGGCGAGCTCCTCGATCGACGGGAAGGCCTCCGAGCCGGGGTCTGCGCTGATCGCCAGCCCGATGATGAAGTCGTCCCCGCAGCGCTCCCGGATCCGGCGCAGGATCTCGGACGAGAAGCGCATCCGGTTCTCGAAGCTGCCTCCCCACTCGTCCGTGCGCCGGTTCGACCAGGTCGTCCAGAACTGGTCCACGACCGCGTGGTACGCGGCGAAGATCTCGACGCCGTCGAAGCCCGACGCCTGGGCGCGGCCGGCGGCGGCCACGAACCCGCCGATCAGCTCCTCGATCTCATCGGTCGTCATCGCGTGGCTGCCATCGGCGTCGTGGTACGAGGGCAGCCCCGACGGCGACCAGTTCGGCGCGAACGAGTTGTCGGCGTCCCCGTGCTGGCCGACGTGATAGAGCTGGTGGATCAACACGACGTCGGGGTTCGCCTCGCGGCAGGCGTCGGTGACGCGGCGGAACGCCGGGATGATCGCGTCGTCGTCGTGGCGGAAGTTGCCCCGGGTCAGGACGCCGGTCCGATGGATCGGGACGGGCTCGACCACGATCATCCCGGCGCCGCCGAGCGCGCGTTCCCGGTAGTAGCCGATGTGGCGCTCGCCGGGGAGGCCGTCCTCGGCCATGTTCGCGGTGTGCGCCCCGAACGTGATCCGACTGCGCAACGTCTTGTGGCGGAGCGTCAGCGGCTCGAAGACGTGGGGAAACTGCGCGGCCACGTCAGGCGACCCCGGCTTCCTCGACCTGCTTCCGCTCTCGCTCCCAGCCGCGTCGCGCGAGCATGGCGATTCCGCCACCGATCGAGGTCGTCCCGAGGATCACGAGGTGGACGAGGAGACCGAGCGCGAACGCCGAGTCGCGCGGGATCCCGAGGGTGTCGGCGATGGCCACCACGGTCAGCTCGAACGTGCCGACGAACCCTGGCCCGGCCGGGACGATCGAGGCGAGCGCGACACCGCTGGTCAGCAGGGCGCCCTGGGCGACCGTCAGCTGGGACGTTGACCGCCTGGCCCGCCGCCAGGAAGGTGAGCGTCGAGGCGGACCAGGCGAGGCCGCTGAACGCCAGCGCGGCGACGATGACCTTCGGCTGACCGGCGACGGCGAGGCCCTCGCGCAACCGACGAGCGAGCTCGAGGAGCCGCGGGCGCCGGGCGATCAGCTCGGTCACGCGGGCGGCGCCCGGAAGACGATGTGCCGCGATCCCGAGCCCGAGGACGATGACCAGCAGCGCGACGAAGGCCAGCCCGAGCAGGACCGCGCTGCTCATCGCGCCCCGGACGCTCAGGACGAGGACGGCCACCGCGGCGATCGCCACGACCATCACGGTGTCGACGACCCGCTCGACGACGACCGTGCCCAGCACCGTCGTCCGGCTGACCCCCTCGCTCTCGCCCAGGGCGTGGCTCCGGTACAGCTCGCCGAGCCGTGCCGGCAGGACGTTGTTGGCGAGATAGCCGATGTACGTGTAGCCGAGGACGCGCCGGTAGCGGCAGCGGCGCGATCGGGGCGAGCAGGCGCGCGCCAGCGCGCTCCGCGAGCGGCGATGTCGAGCGTCGCCGTCACCAGCATCACCACGATCCAGGCCGGCGAGGCGGTCCGCAGGACCGCGAACGCCGCGTCGAGATCGACCGAATGGATGAGGATCCAGATCGAGAAGACGCTGATCGCGATGCCGAGCGTCCCACGCAGCAACGCGCTCCGGCTGATCCGCATCGATTCAGTCCGGGCGGCGGGCGGACAGCTTCGGCGACCGCCTGACGCGCAGCCGGTGGAGCAGGTAGCGGGCGACGACGCGGAGGGTGGACAAGCCGTAGACGACGCTGCGCCGGAAGCCGACCGACGATGCCTCCTCGAAGTAGCGGGTCGGGACCGCGATCTCGCCGATCCGGGCGGACATCCCGGCTGCCACGACCTGGGCGATCAGCTCCTGGTCGAACACGAAGTCGTCGCTGTTGAGCTCGTACGGCACGGTCTCGAGGAGGTGCCGGCTGTAGGCCCGCAGCCCGGTGTGGTACTCGGACAGGTGGAGACCGAAGGCGAAGTTCTCGAGGCCGGTCAGGAAGCGATTGCTGACGTACTTCCAGCGCGGCATCCCGCCGGCCAACGGATCGCCCAGGAACCGGCTGCCGAGCATCAGGTCTCGCTTGCCGGCTGCGATCGGAGCGATCAGGTCCGGGATCCGGGTCGCGTCGTACTGGTAGTCCGGGTGGAGCATGACGACGATGTCGGCGCCTGCCGCGAGCGCGGCGTCATAGCAGGTCTTCTGGTTGCCGCCGTAGCCGCGGTTCTGGCTGTGGATGATGACGTCGAGCCCGAGCTGCTCGGCGATCTCGACCGTCTCGTCGCGCGACACGTCGTCGACGAGGATGATCTTGTCGACGAGCTGGTGCGGGATATCGGCGTACGTCCGCTCGAGGGTCCGGGCGGCGTTGTAGGCCGGCATCACGATGATGAGACGCGGGCTGGCGGTGGGCTCCGGCGTGGGCATCCCGCGAAGGGTACCGCAGCACGGGCCGCCCCCTGTGCACGGGACTGTCGCGTCGTCTGTGAGAGGATTTCGGCAGCAGCCCACCCCTCGAGGACGACGCCCACCATGTTCGAACGTCTCTTTGGCGCCAAGGAGCAGGATCCCGCCATCGCCGGCCGGATCCCGCCCGGCCAGTACAAGACCGACAAGTTCCCGGTCCTCCACTACGGATCCGTCCCGCACACGGACCTCGCCACCTGGGACTTCAAGGTGTGGGGCGAGGTGGACTCGCCGTTCACCCTGACCTGGGACGCGTTCAAGGCCCTGCCGCGCAAGACCGTCAACACCGACATCCACTGCGTCACCCGCTGGACCAAGCTCGACACGACCTGGGAAGGCGTCCCGATCCAGACGATCCTGGAGATGGCCGGCGTCCGGCCGAACGCGACCCACGTCGTCTCGCACGCCGAGCAGGGCTACACCGCCAACGTCCCGCTGTCCGTCCTCGATGACGACGACGTCCTGCTCGCCGACACGTTCGGCGGCGCGCCGCTCGAGCTCGAGCACGGCTACCCGCTCCGCCTGCTCATCCCCAAGCGCTACTTCTGGAAGAGCAGCAAGTGGGTCCGCGGGCTCGAGTTCCTCGACCACGACCAGCTCGGCTTCTGGGAGCGCTACGGCTACAACAACGACGCTGACCCGTGGAAAGAGGAACGCTTCAGCGAAGCTGTCGCGCAGGAACGACATGGCTGCGTTCGACCTGCGCTCCTCGCTCACGGCCTTGAAGCCTGCTCGCTCCGGTGCTCGGGTCCACTTGCCTTGTCGCCCCTGCGCGACGAGCTCCGGCCCACGACTCAGCCCTTGATGGCGCCGCTGAGATCCCGCGCCGCTCAGGAACATCCGCTGGAAGACGAGGAACAGGGCGATCGGGATGATGCTCGAGATCGTCAGCGCGGCGATGAAGACGTCGAGCTCGGTGGTCGGCTGGAGGGTCGGCAGCCGAACCGATAGCGGCTGCAGGTCAGGGTTGCGGAGCACGAGCAGCGGCCACAGGTAGTCCTTCCAGGTGGCGATCACCGCGAAGACGGACACGACGCCCAGGATCGGGCGCGACATCGGCAGCACGACGGACCAGAAGAGCCGGAACGGCCCGGCCCCATCGACCTTCGCGGCCTCGAAGATCTCGCGCGGCAGGCTGTCGAAGAAGCGTGTCATCAGGACGATGTTCACCGCGCTGGCGCCGGCCGGCAGCCAGACCCCCCAGAACGAGTCGATCAGGCTGACGTGGACGAGCGGCATGTCGACGACGGTCAGGTAGAGCGGCACGAGCAGCACGATCGGCGGGACGAACAGCGTCGCGATCACGAGCCCGAGCAGCACCCGCCGGAAGCGCGGACGGAGCACCGACAACGCGAACCCGGCGGTCGTCGCGACCGTGATCTGGACGACCCACGAGCCGAACGCGATCAACACGGTGTTCCACAGGTAGCGGTCGATGTGCGTTCGCGACCAGGCCGTGTCAAGGTTCGCCAGGTCGAAGCCGTGCGGGAAGAGGGCCATCGGCGCCCGAAGCGTGTCCTGCGTCGGCGTGATCGACGACTTGGCCATCCAGATCAGCGGCCCGAGCCCGACGATCAGCAGGACGACGAGGGTGATCCGCCATGGATGGCATTCATCGTCCAGCGGAACCGTCGACCGCGCCAGTCGGCGGCGGAGATCATCCCGCGGTCCGCGGCGCTCGGTTGGGCCGTTCCACCGCGGCGTCGCCGGATCCTCATGCGCTCGTGCTCCACGAGCGGGTCAGCCAGAAGTAGACCGCGGTGAACACGGCCAGGAATCCAGCGAGCATGACGCTGAACGCGGCCGCCATCCCGTAGTCGCCGCCCAGGCTGTTCTGGAACGCGTAGCGATAGATGAGGAGCAGGACCGTCATCGTCGAGTTGGCCGGCCCACCGCCGGTGAACAGGAGCGGCTCGGTGAACAGCTGCGACGTCGCGATCAGCTGGAGGATGAGCGTCACGAACAGGATCGCGCGCATCTGCGGCAGGGTGATGTGCCAGATCTTCTGCCAGATCGACGCGCCGTCCACCTCGGCGGCCTCGTACAGCTGGGGCGGGACGCTCAACAGCGCGGCCAGGTAGATGATCACGGTCCCGCCAGCCGCCGCCCACGTCGCCTCGATCACGATCGACGGCATCGCGCTCCCCGCCTCCTGCAGCCACGGCAACGGGTGCATCCCGAACCAGCCGAGGATCGTGTTGAACACCCCGGTCGGTGCCGCGTTGAAGAAGAACCGCCAGAGCAGCACGGAGACGACCGGCGGGACGACGACGGGCAGGTAGACGAGGGCGCTGTAGAGCCCGCGATGACGCCGCGTCTCGCTGATGAGAACGGCCAGGATGATCGGGATCGGAAAGCCGATCACCAGCGCAAGAAGTGCGAACCACGCCGTATTCCGAACGGCGATGCCGAGCAGCGGATCGGCGAGGACGCGGGCGAAGTTGTCGAGCCCGACGAACGTCGGGGCGGAGACCAGGTTCGTCTCCTGGACGCTCATGACGAACGCCCGGACGATCGGGAACCAGGCGAAGACCCCGAAGACGATCAGGAATGGCAGCAGGAAGACGAGCGTGCTCAGCCCGTCGCGGGAGACGCGCCAGCGAAGGGAGCGACGCTTGCCGACGTCTCTCGCTCGCACTCCTGCCTCAGTGTATGCACCCATCCCGTCGCTTCACCTCTGTCCCATGGGCTCGCCGGCCGGAGCATGACAGGCTGGCCGGGATCCGGCGTGCGGCGGTGGTGGGGTCCCCCTGGGGGATGGGGACCCCACCGACCGCACCGGTCAGGGCTTGTCGAGGATGGCCTGGACCTGGGTGTTGGCTGCCTTGAGCAGAGCGTCGACGTCGGCGTTCTTGTCAGTCAGCACTGCCTGCACGACGGGGTCGAGCGCGGCGTACAGGTCCTGGGTATGGACGGTTGGTTCGTTGACGAGCGGCTGGTCGAAGATCTTCGACGTGAAGTTGGTCATCTGGGCGGTCGGGACGTTGATGTAGTCCTTGATCCACGTCTGCGACTCGTCGTAGGTGGCCTTGTCGAAGATCGGCAGGGCCGGCACGCCGACCGGCTGCTTGTTGGCCTGGAGAGCCTTGGCATCGGCCACGGCGCCATCCTCGGTCAGCAGCTTCTGCATGTAGTAGAAGTCGATCCACTGCACCGCCGCGTCGCGCTGGGCTTCCGTCGTGACGACGTTGACGGCCGCGAGCGTGCCGCCACCGAGGACGCCCGCGTTGGGGTCGCTGGCGAGCGGGATGATCGAGACACCGTAGTCGTCGGGGTTCAGGTTGTTGTTCTGGACCATCGCCGTGTACAGGTCGGAGCCACCGGTGAAGATGCCGATCTGCCCTGACGCGAAGGCCTGGTTGATCGTGCCCCACGCGTAGTCGAAGGTCGACCCCATGGAGTTGTCATCCCAGCGGAGAGTCTTGAGGTTGGCGAGGGCCTGCTTGGTGGCAGCGTTGTCGAGGGTCGCGGTGACCTTGCCGTCGGCACCGACCGTTTCCATCCGCCCACCAAGGGCATAGGTCGCGGTGGTCAGCTGCCAGCCACCGGTGTTCTCGGTCGCCATCTCGGCGTAGCCGGCGACGCCGGTCTTCTCGGCGATCGCCTTGGCATCGGCACGGACCTCGTCCCAGGTGGTCGGCGGCTTGTCGGGATCGAGGCCGGCCGCCTTGAACAGGGTCCGGTTGTAGGTCAGGGACATGCCGTAGGCCTGGATCGGGAGCGCCCAGATCTTGCCGTCGGCGTCCTGCCCGTTGACGAGGACGTTCTTGTTGAACTTGGCGACGTAGGGAAGCGCCTGGACACGGTCATTGATGTTCACGATCTGGTGCTGGGCGATGAGGCCCTTGCCATCGGTGAACGGGATCGTGAACACGACCGGAAGCGTCCCCGCGGCGAGCGCCGCAGTGAATGTCGGAGCGGTCCAGTTGTACTCCTGGGGGGTCACGGTGACCCACGGGTACTTGGCCTCGAACTCGCTGATCTGGAGGTTCAGCGCATCGACCGCTTCCTGGGTTGCGCCGGGGCGCAGGACGCCGACGCTGATGGTCACCGGCTCATGGCCGGCATTCGGGTCGGTGGACGGGCTGGCCACGGCCGCCGACGTCGCCGCTGGGGCGCTCGCCGGGGCCGACGAGGTTGCGGTGGACCCGCACGCGGTGACGAGGATCGCTGCCGTCGCCGCGAGGGCGAGGGCCGCGAGTCGTCGCGGGTGGGAGGCTGTCATCACTCGTTCACTCACTTTCCATGCATCGTAGCGGGACCATTCTGGGGCGCATCCCCGCGTCCATCGCGACGCGGTGACCCGGAAGTCATCGGCTCCTCCTCATTCCGCTTCCCTTGTCGGCCACCCGGGCGATCGGGCGAGAGTGTCCGGATCGAGCCGAAGCCACGCCGACGCGTCGGGTGGCAGCCGGCCGTCGTCGAGCTCAGCGCTTGCCAGGAGAAGGGCGTCGCCCCCGGTCGGGAGCTCCACGCAGTCGCCTGACAGGTTGGTGATCGCGATGAAGCCATCGCCGCGGGCGAACGCCAGGACGCCGTCCGGCGCGTCGAGCCAGCGCAACGGGCCATCCCCGAGGTCGCGCTCGAGCCGGCGGATACGCAGCGCGTCGCGATACAGGTTCAGGGTCGAGCCCGGATCGCCGAGCTGGACATCGACGGTGGTGGCGCTCCAGGCTGCCGGTTGGCGGAGCCACGGCTCGGCCAGGGCGCCCGCCGCGCTGAACCCGAACGGCCGCTCGTCGCCAGACCACGGCAGCGGGACGCGGCAGCCGTCGCGGCCCGGGTCCGCGCCACCGGAACGGAAATGCATCGGGTCCTCGATCTGGTGCTCGGGCAGGTCCTGCACCTCCTCGAGGCCGAGCTCATCTCCCTGATAGATGTAGAGCGAGCCCGGGAGCGCGGCGACCAGCAGCGCGGCGGCCCGCGCCCGGCGCAGTCCCAGGGCGAGGTCGGTCGGCGTGCCGCGACGCTTGCGTACGAACGCGAACGACGTGTCCTCCTGGCCATATCGGGTGACCGGTCGGGTGACGTCGTGGTTCGAGATCAGCCACGTCGCGGGCGCGCGGACCGGCGCGTGGGCGGCCAGCGTCGCGTCGATCGAATCGCGCATGCCGCGCGCATCCCAGGGCCGGGACATGAAGTCGAAATTGAAGGCCGTGTGGAGCTCGCCGGGTCGGAGGTACATCGCGAACCGCTCGGCATCGGGCAGCCACAGCTCACCGACGAGGATGCGGGTCCCCGGGTATTCGTCGGCGATCGCTCGCCAGCTGCGATAGATGTCATGCAGCTCATCGCGGTCGGTATTGGGATGCTCGCCGGGGCCCGGCTGGGACGGGATCTCGGGCAGGGCCGGATCCTTGACCAGGAGGGCCGCCGAGTCGATCCGGATCCCGGCCGCGCCGCGGTCCAGCCAGAACCGCAGGATCTCCTCGTGTTCGCGACGGACGTCGGGGTGGCCCCAGTTGAGATCGGGCTGGGCCGCCGAGAACAGGTGCAGGTACCACTCGCCCGGCGTGCCGTCCGGGTTCGTGGTGCGCGTCCAGGACGGACCGGAGAAGTTGGACGGCCAGCCCGTGGGCATCTCGTCGCCGTTTGGACCACGACCGGGGTGGAACCAGAACCGCGCTCGCTCGGCAGAGCCGGGAGGAGACGCGAGCGCGGCCTGGAACCAGGGGTGTTGGTCAGAAACGTGATTGGGGACCACATCGACGATGGTCCGGATCCCGAGGGCGGCAGCCTCGGCGATCAGCTCCTCCGCCTCCTCGAGCGTGCCGAAGGCCGGGTCGATCGCGCGGTAATCCGCGATGTCGTAGCCGCCATCGGCCAACGGTGAGCGATACCAGGGGGTGAACCAGATGGCATCGATCCCGAGGGACGCCAGATAGGGCAGCCGGGACCGGACCCCAGCGATGTCGCCGATGCCGTCCCCGTTGCCGTCGGCGAAGCTCCGGATGTAGAGCTCGTAGATGACGGCGTCACGCCACCAGGCGCTCTCGTCCCGAACGGAGCCGACGGCTTCATGGCGGCCGATCTCGACGGACGCGGCGGCGGTCATCGCGGAGGACGAACGATCGACTGGGCTGTTCGTTCGGCCGTCGTCACCGGACCGCAATCTGGTCGTCATGGGTCGGCAAGGTACACGACTCGACAACACAATGCAAGAACTAAACATTTACCGGGGGAAACTTGGCAGAAATCCCGCCGCAAACAGGGGCGAGAGGCGGGCGCCTACAGGGCCGGGGCGGGGCCGGTCGAGGCGCGAACCACGAGCTCGGGTTCGAACAGCAGCTCGTCGTGCTGGATCGCCTGCCCCGCGACCTGCTGGGCGAGCAGCTCGATCACCATGCGCGACATCGGCTCGATCGGTTGCCGGACCGTGGTCAGCGGCGGCTCGGTGCAGTTCATCAGGAACGAATCGTCGAAGCCGATGATCGAGACGTCACCCGGCACGCTGCGCCCTGCCCTCTTCGCCGCGCGGATCGCGCCGAGCGCCATCAGGTCACTGGCGCACAGGATCCCGGTCATCCCCGCGTCGATCAGCCGGGCGGCTCCGGCCTGCGCGGCCTCGATCGAATACCAGGCATGGGCGATCCGATCCGGTCCGAGCGGGAGGCCGGCCTTCTTCGCGACGACATGGGCGGCCGCCAGCTTGCGGCGCGAGGGGATGTGGTCGGCCGGGCCGGCCAGGACGCCGATCCGGGTATGACCGAGCGACAGGAGATGGCCCATCGCCTGCTCGACGGCGACCGAATCGTCGCACGAGACGCGTGGGAAGCCGAGGCCATCGATCGAGGCATTGACCAGGACCGTCGGCAGACCGCGTTCGGCGAGACGGGCGTAGTGGCCGTGCGGCGCATCCTCCTGCGCGTACAGGCCGCCCGCGAAGACGACGCCCGAGACCTGCTGCTGGAGCAGGAGCTCGACGTAGTCCGCCTCGGACACGCCACCCGCGGTCTGCGTGCACAGGACCGGGGTGAAGCCGCGCTGGGCGAGGGCGACGCCCATCACCTCGGCGAATGCCGGGAAGATCGGGTTCTGCAGCTCGGGCAGGACGAGACCGACCAGTCGGGCCCGCTCGCCACGCAGCTTGGATGGACGCTCGTACCCGAGGACATCGAGGGCGGTGAGCACCGCCTGGCGGGTGGGCTCAGCGACGCCGGGCTTGCCGTTGAGCACGCGACTGACCGTCGCCTCGCTCACCCCGACCTTGCGCGCCACCTCTGCAAGCCGTCGTGTCATGCCAACATTGTATGCAAATTCTTGACAACGGTTTGCGGCGCTGTGCAGGGGCCGGTCCGGGAGCGCTCGGTCCGATCTGCTGGCAGACTACGGCGATGACCGAACAGACAAAGCCGATGCCGGCCATCTACCTGGGCCACGGCGCCCCGCCGCTCCTCGAGGACGCCGAATGGATGGGCGAGCTCGGCGACTGGGGCGGCTCGCTCCCCCGTCCGAGCGCGATCCTCATCGTCAGTGCCCACTGGCAGACGGCGCCGATCGCCCTGAGCGCAACGCGGCCGGTCCCGCTCGTCTACGACTTCTACGGGTTCCCGCAGCACTACTACGAGATGACCTACGACGCGCCCGGCGCGCCCGACCTGGCCGCCAAGGTCCGGGGCCTGATGCCCGCCAATGAGCCGGTCCTCGAGCGCGAGACGCGCGGCCTCGACCACGGCGCCTGGGTCCCGCTCAAGGCGATGTACCCCGATGCCGACATCCCGGTCCTCCAGATGTCGATGCCCGACCTCGATCCGCAGCACCTGTTCGACGTCGGGCGACGGCTCGCTCCGCTCCGGGACGAGGGCGTGCTGATCGTCGGGAGCGGGTTCCTGACCCACGGGCTGCCGTTCGTCCACGAGTACTTCATGGGCAAGCCGGGGGCGCCCCAGTGGTCGATCGACTTCGACCAGTGGGCGACCGAGGCGCTTGTCCGCGGCGACATCGACGAGCTGTTCGCCTTCCGCGAGAAGGCGCCCGGGATGCCGTTCGCGCACCCGACCGTCGAACACTTCGCCCCGCTGTTCGTCACGCTCGGCGCCGTCGCGAAGCCGGACGACGCTCCCGATTTCACGATCGAGGGCTACTTCTACGGCCTCTCCAAGCGCTCGTTCGAGGCGCGCTAGCTCCGACGCGCACCGCGAAGCAGCCGAGGATCAGGCGCGAACAACCGCAGCCGGCTCCCGAGCAGCAGGACCTCGCGATCGAGGAGCTTGATCAGGGCCCCGAGACGTTCGACCGTCGTGGCCGCCTCGAGCAGTGCCTGGCGGCGCGGCAGCTCGATCTGGACGATCCCCGACAGCAGGTACGACAGCACGGTCGGGTCGTCGGGGATGACGAGATCGCTCCGCCGTTCCGTCCCGGCGCTCCGTCCGATGGACTCGATCTCCAATGCCCCCGGTTGGGCCTCGACGTCGTCATCGGGGACGTCATCGACGATCGACTCGTCGTCGGCGTCGTCATCGTCGTCGTCGGATTCGATGTCATCGTCGGAGCGGCTGGCGTCGACCTCGACGCGGATGTCGAGCGCTTCGGTCGTCTCGCCGTCGCGAGCCCGCATCAGCTCGAGGTAGCGGACGAAACGGCGGATGGCCGAGGCTGCCAAGCGTTCGGCGCGCGCTTCGTCACCGATCTCGTCCTCGAGCGGCGTGACGTCGGCGACCAGGTAGGGCTCACGCCCGGGATCGACCGCATCGATGGCGAATCGGCCCGTCGCCGCCGCCAGCAGGTCGTAGCGGCCGTCCGGATAACGGCCCGCTTCGCGGATCTCGACCAGGGCTCCGACACCGGCCAGCGCGAGCGTCCGCCCGGGACCGGCCTCGAGGCCCTCGCGGATCAGGACGACGCCGAACGGCGCCCCGTTATCGAGACAGTGGCGCGTCAGTGCGCGGTAGCGATCCTCGAAGATGTGGAGGGGCAGGACGATGCCCGGACAGAGGACCGTGTGCAGCGGGAAGAGCGGGATCTGCATCGGCCTTCCCCTCGCGCTTCGGTATGAGACGGATGGCCCGGGCGGCCTCCGAACCGGAGTCTAGCCCGGTCGCGGCAGGCGGGCGCGGCCCCGATGGTCCTGCCGATCACCGCGCGTCTGCCAGAAACGACGAAGCCGCCGGTCGCCCGGCGGCTCGTGGGTCGTGGTCGTCATTCGTGGCTCCGGCCTCCCGGCCGGCGGTCGTCAGTGCGAGCAGCCCTTTGGTGCGCCACCGTCGTCGGCGGTCCGGAAGCTCGAGCCGCAGCCGCAGGCGGCGACCGCGTTCGGGTTGTTGACCGTGAAGCCGGCGCCCATCAGCGTGTCGACGTAGTCGATCTGCGATCCGCTGAGGAGGTCGACGCTCTGGCCGTCGACGTAGACCTTGATCCCGCTCACGTCCATGACGCGGTCCTCGGGGGTCGGGGCGTCTTCGAGCATCATCCCGTAGCGGAAGCCGGAGCAGCCGCCGGAATAGACGTAGACGCGCAGCCCGATCGCCGGATTGGTCTCTTCACGGGTGAGCTCGGTGAGCTTCCCGATCGCGGCGTCGGTGAGCGAGACCACGGTCGTCGGCTGCTGTTCGATCATCGGGCTTGCTCCTCCGGGAGGGATGGAAAGCTGCGTTCAGTGGCTCCGGATCTCCGGTGCACGCACATCGTACGCACGACAACGGGTTTCGACAAGCGTACGCGCCGAAACTCTCGTACCAGGCAAGGCGCCATCGCTCCGCCTCAGACGTGTCACCGCCCGGCCTGCACCGTTTGCCAGTCGCCCCAGTTGGTCCCCGTGACGAGCTCCTGGGGGTCGGAGCCGTCCGTCTTGGCGCTCCAGAGAGACGTCCCTTGGTAGTTGACGTCCGATCTGGAGAAAAGGACGCGGTCCCCCTCCGGTGAAAATCCAAGGACATCGAGGTGGTTGCCACCACTCGCGCTGGCAAGCGTCGTCATCTCTCCAGTCGCGACGTCGACCACGCGGACTTCGAAGATCTCGTCGACGATCAACGATGGGTTTGACGCCTCGTCGTAGAGGGCAGGGCTCCAGATGAACGTGACACGGTCGCCTGTCGCGGAAAACACCGGGTGCTCGTAGGCGGCCCCGGGACCTCCGCCGCTGTCCGGGGTTCGGGCTCCAGCAAGGACTCGGAGCTGGGTGCCACTTGCCTTGGCGATCACGAGGGACACCGACCCCGGGTAGTCGATGTATGCGAACCGAGACCCGTCGCTGGAACCAGCCAAGTCCCAATGCGAACGTGGGTCATTCGCGGGTGCGCGACCTGGTGGGCCACCGTCTAGGGGCACCACGCAGCCGGCGATCACGAGCGACGTCCCATCGGCGGACCACACGGGGTCGAAATCGCCCGGGTCCGCACAGCCCGTAGGCACCGTGAGCAGCGCCTGACGGCCGCCATCGAACCCGTAGATGCCGATGGTCTTCCCCAGGTCGACCCAAGTGGCCACGCGGGTCGAATCAGGCGACCAGGAGACGAGCCAGCCGTCGCCTGGGAATGAGGCAACCGACTTGTTCACCGGGTCGGTGATCACCACGACCCCGCCACAAGGGTCGCCCGAGGCTGAACGCTCGCCCGAAGATGATCGATAGGCGAGATGGCGGCCGTCGGGCGACCACATGGAACCTTCACCCCAGTCGCTGTCGCATACCGTCGGCCCGCCATCGGAGGCGCCATCCGCGATCTTGACCGGGTTCCGGCCATCCCAGTCCGAAATGAAGATGTCGCCGTCGACGCCATAGGCAAGGTGCCCGATCCCTCCCGTGGGCAGTGGCGAGGGCTGGAACAGTCGGGCTCCGATGAGGATCGCGCCACCCACGAGGGCTGCGACCACCAGCAGCAGGACGAGGAAGACCGGCCAGGGCATTCCCGTTCGCGTGAGCGAGCGCCCGCCGAAGGTCGAGGCGGCATCGGGCGCCTCCCCCACCCAGTCGCTCCCGAGACCGGACAACCACCCGGGTCGTGGCCGGCGGCGACGCGTGGCGTCGAGGACGCGGTCGAGATCCCCGAGCGGCGCGGGCGACAAGGCCTCGGCTTCGAACCAGCCGCCCAGGGTCCGATCGAAGTCGTCGTGATCGGTCATGCGATCGACTCCCTGACGACGATCGGTGCGCGCTCATCCGCGTCGATCGCTGCGCGAAGGGCTGCGGAGGCTCGGTTGAGCCTCGACTTGAACGTGCCCAGCGCGATGTCGAGGACGACTGCCGCCTCGGCGTCCGACAGGCTCAAGTAATGGTGGACGACGAGGACGGCGCGCTGCTCGGGTGTCAGGCGACGAAAGCCACGCTCCAACAGATCGCGCGTCGCGGTGCGGTCCTGTGTGTCGCCATCCCCGGGCGCTTCGGGCGGGGTCGTCATGTGGATCTCCACGACGTTGCGCCGCTTGCCTCGCCGTGCCTCCCGATAGCACGCGTTGACGAGCAGCCGATGGAGCCAGGCGTCGAAGCGATCGGGGTCGCGGACGGCGCGGATATGCAGCCAGGCGGCAAGGAGCGTCTCCTGGACGGCATCGGCCGCCAGCTCGTCGCTTCGCAGGATCAGCCTCGCGGTCCGGTGCAGTCGGTCGAACGCGTCGGCCGCGAGCACCGTGAAGGCGTCGTGGTCACCGTTGCTGGCGCGAAGGACGAGGTCTCGCTGCATCGGACATCCGGCTCATGGTGGCCTCGGTGACCGCCGTTACCCATCATGAGTCGCGCAGCAAGGTCGTCGTTCCATCTTCCCCCGTGTCGCGATGGCGACTCCGACCCCAAGCGGGAGATCGATTTCAGAACCACGCAGTCGAGCCCTTCCCCGACGGCGTCCTAGGGACGAGCCAACAGGGGTCGGCTGGAGCCACGAATGCCTGGTGTCAAGCCGCACCGCGTGTCTGGCCATCGCCCCTGCCGCGGCGTACGATCCCGCTACTTCAGCTGCGATCCCAAGTGGTATACGAGGAGAACATCGCGTGCGACGCCCACTCGCTCTGGCCGCGGGCCTCTTTCTGGCCCTGAGCCTCGCCGGACAGGCCACCGTTCTGGCCGGCTCCGCCCACGAGCACTACGCCTCGCATCCCCTGCATGCGAAGCCGAATGCGTCCAAGGCGCCGACGGGCCTGTCGCCTGCGACCATCAAGAGTGCGTACACCTTCCCGACGAGCCTGACGGCCGGCGCGGGCAAGACGATCGCCATCGTCGATGCCTACAACGACCCGACTGCCGAGGCCGACCTCGCTGTCTTCGACAGCCAGTACGGCCTGCCGGCATGCACGAAAACCAACGGCTGCTTCAACCAGGTCAATCAGACCGGTGGAACGGCGCTTCCGAAGACGAACGCCGGCTGGGCGCTCGAGATCAGCCTCGACGTCCAGTGGGCTCACGCGATCGCGCCAGGTGCCAAGATCCTTCTCGTCGAGGCCACGAGCAACAGCTTCACCGACCTCCTGGCCGCCGAGGATTACGCCGGGGCTCACGCGGGCTACGTCTCGAACAGCTGGGGCGGCGCCGAGTTCAGCGGAGAGAACGCCTACGACAGCCACTTTGCCGTTCCAGGCGTCAGCTACTTCGTGTCATCAGGTGACGCCGGGACACCGGCCGAGTACCCGTCCGCCTCGCCCAACGTCATCTCGGTGGGTGGCACCACGCTTCACTTCAGCGGTGGCACCGTCAGCTCTGAGACGGGTTGGAGTGGCTCGGGCGGAGGCTGCAGCGCGTACGAGATCCAGCCATCTGGCCAGGCGGGCTATGGCATCGGTCAGGTCGCCTGCGGCAACAAGCGAGGCACGCCGGACATCTCGCTCGACGCCGACCCGAACTCGGGTGTCTCCGTCTATGACAGCACTCGCACCCAGGGCCGAAGCGGCTGGTTCCAGGTCGGAGGGACGAGCGCCTCGTCGCCGATGATCGCCGCCCGGTCGGCAGTCGCCGGTGTCGTCGTCAACAGCTCGTACGTCTACGGCAGCAGCATCACCTATCGAGACATCACGTCCGGCAACAACGGGCTGTCGTGTCGTCCCGGCTACGACCTGGTCACCGGACGCGGGAGCTGGACGAACTGATCCGCCTTCCCCAGAGCCGCTAGGCGGCGATCGGAAGCGAGATGGGCTGGTCTGAGGCCTCCGCCGGGAGGCCTCAGAGGCGCTCCACGATCGTCGCGATCCCCTGGCCGACCCCGATGCACATCGTCGCCAGGCCGAAACGTCCGCCCGTCCGCTGCAGCTCATGGGTCAGCATCGTGATCGAGGCGCCCGCCGCTCATCCCGAGCGGATGGCCGAGCGCGATCGCGCCGCCGTTCACGTTGACCTTCGCCGGGTCGAGCCCGAGCTCGTCGATCACCGCGATCGACTGTGAGGCGAACGCCTCGTTGAGCTCGATGAGGTCGAGGTCGTCGACACCGATCCCGGCGCGATCGAGCACCTTGCGCGTGGCCGGGACAGGGCCGATCCCCATGACAGCCGGGTCGACGCCGGCGATCGCCGTCGCGAGCACGCGCGCCAGCGGCCGGAGGCCGAGCTCACGTGCCCGATCGGCTTCGACGAGCAGGACGGCCGATGCACCGTCGTTGATCCCCGACGCGTTGCCGGCGGTGACGGTCCCGCCGTCGGGCTTGAACGCCGGTCTCAGCCGCGCCAGGGCCTCCGCGGTCGTGTCGGCGCGGGGGTGCTCGTCGCGCGTCACCAGGGTCGGCTCGCCCTTCCGTTGCGGGACGGAGACGGGGACGATCTGGTCGTCGAACCGACCAGCCTCCATCGCGGCGATGGCTCGCCGCTGGCTCTCGAGGGCGAATGCGTCCTGGCGCTCGCGCGAGATCCCCCAGCGCTCGGCCACGTTCTCGGCGGTCTCGCCCATCGAGTACGGGTAGTACCGCTCGGCGAGACGCGGGTTGACGAACCGCCAGCCAAGGGTCGTGTCGACCAGCTCGCGGTTGCCGCGATCCCAGGCGGCCTCGGGCTTGAGCTGGACGTACGGCGCACGGGTCATCGACTCCACGCCGCCGCCGATGAACACGTCGCCATCGCCGACAGCGATCGCGTGGGCCGCGCTGTTGATCGCCTGGAGTCCGGAGCCACACAGCCGGTTGACGGTCTGACCGCCGACCTCGACCGGGAAGTCCGCGAGCAGCAGCGCCATCCGCGCGACGTTCCGGTTGTCCTCGCCGGCCTGGTTCGCGCAGCCGAGGATGACGTCCTCGACGAGCGCCGGGTCGATCCCCGCACGCTCGACGACCGCACGCAGGACCGCTGCGGCAAGGTCGTCCGGGCGGACGCTTGCAAGGGCGCCGCCATAGCGTCCGATCGGGGTACGGACCGCCTCGACGATCCAGGCCTCACGAAGAGGTCGATGCAGGTCTCGGGTCATGACTCGATTGTAGGGGGGTGTCGGCCGCGGCTATGGCAGCGCGTCGAGCGCGGATTCGAATGGCCCTCGCGGATGTCCCGCGCCGAGTCGCAGAGCGAGGTCGATGACATCCGGAGGAGCGACGCCCTCCGCGGCGGCCAGCCGCGCCTCCGCGGCGATCGCCGCGAGGATCCGCGTCCGGATCTGTGCTGCGGTCAGGCGCTCGCCCGAGCCGGAGATCGGCGGGAGATCTCCCTCGCCGACCGCGCGTGCCGTCGTCGTACCGGTAGAAGCCCTGGCCGGTCTTGCGTCCCAGGTGACCGGCGGACACGAGACCCTCCTGGATCGGCGACGGACGCAGCCGGTCGGGACGCCCGAGGCCCTCCCAGACCCCGGTCGCCGCCGCCAGCGTGACGTCGATGCCGGTCAGGTCCATGAGCTCGAAGGGGCCCATCGGGAAAGCCTGCCGTCGCGGAGCGCCGCGTCGATCCCGGCCACCGTCGCCGCCCCCGCTTCGAGGATGCGCAGGGCCTCGATCGTGTACGGCCGATTGACCCGGTTGACGATGAAGCCCGGGCGATCCGCGCAGATGACCGGTGTCTTGCCCCAGGCCGTCACGATCGCGGCGGCACGGGCGACGATCCGCGGATCCGCGAGCGGCGGCGCGACGACCTCGACGAGGGCCATGACCGGTGCCGGATTGAAGAAGTGGAGGCCGACCACGCGATCCGGCTTCTCTGTGGCCTCGGCGATCTCGGCGACCGACAGTGCGCTCGTGTTGGTGGCGAGGATGACGTCGCCGCCGGCGACCGCGTCGAGCGTCCGGAAGATCGCCTGCTTCAAGGCGAGATCCTCGAGCGCAGACTCGATCACGAGGTCGGCCTCGTCGGCCAGCGCGTCGACGGTCGGAACGTCGCGGACACGGTCGAGGCGCTCGGTCACCCATGTGTCGATCCCGACCGGATCGAGGTCCAGCTTCCGGGCGCGCCGCGTCAGCCCGTCGCGGATCCGCTCGCGGCCACCCTCGACGGCGGCGTCGTCGACGTCATAGAGCACGACCTCGCAGCCGGCCTCGAGCGCGACCTGCCCGATCCCGGCGCCCATCGTCCCGGCCCCGACGATGCCGACGACGGCCGGCAGCACCTCGCCCGACGACCCCGGCGCGGGCTCGCCCATCAGACCGACTTGATGGCTTCGAACGGCTGGCGGCAATCGGCGCAGTAGCGGATCGTCCGGCACTGCGTCGGGCCGAACAGGTTCTCGATCGACGTCCGCCGCGAGCCGCAATGCGGGCACGGGACGCGCGGCTCGAGGTCGATGAGGGTGCTCATGGTGACGCGGTCCTGGCCGGGTCCAGCCGGTGGAGCGATCCCCGCCGCGAGCAGCGCCGCGCGCCCCGCCGGGCTGATCCGATCGCTGGTCCACGGGATCTCGAAAGTGGCGTCGACCTCGACCGGACGCCCGAAGGCCGCGAGACGGTCCGCGATCGCGCGTCTTGATGAGCTCGAGCGCCGGGCAGCCGACGAAGGTCGGCAGGATCTCGACCCGGATCGGACCGCCATCGGGGGCGACCGAGACCCGGTGGACGATGCCGAGGTCGACGACGGAGAGCATCGGGAGCTCGGGATCCATCACCTCGGTCAGGGCGGCGCGGATCGCCGGCTCGTCGAGGGGAGGACGGCGGCGCGACCGTCGCCTGCCCGGATCCGGGCGACACCGATCTGGATCCCGGACTCGCTCACCAGGTCGCTCCCGGGTCGGATCGGCGGACCGAGGTGAACTCGCCCCACAGCCAGCGGAAGGCCTCGCCATGGTCGAGGCGGCCGCGCTCCGGATCGAGGGCAGGTGGCGGCATCGGCAGGTCGAGGTCCGCGAACGCCGGGTCGATCGTGGCGCGCCAGCGGGTCTCCAGGTCGGTCATCGGAGCCGCCAGGATGCCGGCCTCGAGGAGTGCCGGCTCGCCGGGGAGTGGCGTGAAGACCGTGGCCGCGTCCGGAGCGAGCTCGGCGAGGGCGGCCAGCAGCCTGTCACGCGGCTCGCCCTCGGTACGGGCAAGGCGGTCGAGCCACGCGCCGGCGTGCATCCGGTGATAGCGCTCCTCGCGGATCAGCTTCGCGACGAGCTCGGCCAGCGGCGCCCACGATCCGCCGACCAGCGCGTCGAGCCGGACGACGTCGGCCGTGTCGTACAGGAAGCGCCGGGCGATCGTCATCGCCCAGTCGCCGCGGCCGTGGTCGAGCAGACGGCAGTGGCGGTAGTCGACGGGCTCTCGATCGTAGGCCAGAGCGTCGGCGTCGCTGTCGGTCAGCGTGGCGAGGAGGCCGTAGAGCGCGGCAGCGTGGCCCAGCTCGTCCTGGGCGATCGAGCTCATCGCCACGTCCTCCTCGAGGAGCGGCGCGATCCCCGTCCACTCCGAATCGGAGAAGCCGATGACGAACTCGTCGTCGGCCATCGACAGGAGGAGCTCGGCCAACGCGGTCGCGGGCGGGGAGATGGCGGCGGTCCCGCTCATCCCGAACGGGCCTTCGGCTTGGCCTGGCCCGACAACGCCCGCGCCGCGGCCAGCTTGTCGCGCATCACGTACCCGCCGGGCTTCTTGAACGAGCGATCGAGCGGCGGCTGGAGCAGGTCCGGGTCGTCGAGGTCGAGGACATCGGCGCGGCGGACGACCCACAGCCGGACGCTCTCCTGGCGGCGGCCGTACATCTCGCGGGCGTAGTGGACCGCGAGCTCGGCGTCGGGGGCCATGACGCTGCCGCCGTGGCGCATCGGGTCGCCGTCCTTCTCCTGGCGGAAGACCTCCCAGGCCTCGAGCTCGGGGGTGGTCGTCGTGTCGTCGGTCATGCCGCTCGGGGCACGCCCAGGATCGATTCGCGCACCCAGCGCGTCTCCTCGCGGGCGAGCCTGCGGAACTCGAGCCGAGCCTGCGACCGCGGGCCGTGGTTGGTCACGACGGTCCGGAGCTCGTCCCAGTCGGGCTCGGCGTAGCGCCACTCGCGGGCGTCGGCGTCGTAGTCGAGCTCCGGGTCCGGGATGACCAGCCCGAGCTCGCGGATCCGTGGCACGTAGATGGTCAGGAACTCCTGGCGGAGCTCCTCGGACGTCTTGGCCTTGATCCGCCAGTGGATGTCGCGGTCCTTCTCGCGCGGTGAGCGCGGGCCGTGCATCTGCATCAACGGCCCCCACCAGCGGTCGAGCGCGTCCTGGATCGCGGCGCGCTGTCCCGGCGAGCCGGTGGCCATGGTCACGACCACGTCGCGGCCGTGCATGATGTGGACCGATTCCTCCCAGCAGATCTTGCGCATCGTCCGGGCGTACGGGGCGTAGGACGAGTCGCGGAGGGCCTGCTGGGCGACGATCGCGGCGGCATCGACGAGCCAGGCGATCATCCCGACGTCGGCCCAGCCGACGGTCGGGTAGTGGAAGACGTTGTGGAACTTGGTCTTCCCGGCGAGCAGGTCGTCGAACATCGCCTCGCGTGGCTTGCCGAGGTCCTCGGCCACCCGGTAGAGCAGCTGGGCATGGCCGACCTCGTCCTGGACCTTGGCGGTCAGGGCCAGCTTGCGGCGCAGGGTCGGTGCCCGCATCAGCCACTCGCGCTCGGGCAGGACGCCCATCAGCTCGCTGTTCGCGTGCATCTCGACGAAGCGCAGGACGGCGGTCCGGTACTCGTCGGGCATCCAGTCGGTCGCCTCGACCTTGAGCCCGGCCGCGATGTGCTCCTCGAACAGGGCGAAGCGCTCGTCGTGCGGGCAGGTCGTCGTTGAAGGCCGGACGGCCGCGTTCGAGCGGCCCGAGGATCGGCTCGAGCGCGAGCGGATCGGTCATGGTCGCGGTCCGAAGGCCTGGACGGCTCGCAGCGACAGATCGGCATAGGTCTCGGCGATCGTCGTGGCCGACACTCGGCCGCCGGGGCGATACCAGGCGACCAGGCCGTTCGCGGCGGACAGGATGTACGCGGCGGTCACGACGGGGTCGACCGCGGCGAAGGCACCGGTCTGGACGCCGTGCTCGATCGTCGCGCGGAAGCGGGCCTCGTAGGCGTCGCGCCGGCGGGCGATCTCGTCCCGATGGACGCGGTCGAGGGCTCGCCACTCGTGGACGAAGACGCTGGCCCGCTCGATGTCGTCGGTGACCACGCCGACGTGCGCCCGGACCAGCGAGATGAGCTGGACGCCGGGCCCGAACACGAGGGCGCCCGGGTCGCCGGCCTCGACCGTCTCGGCGGCTTCCTCGAAGCGAGTGGCCGTGTGCGCCACGATCGACCACAGGACGTCCTGCTTCGAGGCCACGTGGGCGTACAGGCTGGCCCCCTGGATGTCGACCGCGCGCGCGATGTCGCGCACGCTCGTCGCCGAGTAGCCCTGCTTGTGGAACAGCGCGCTGGCGGCGTCCTCGATCGCCTGCCGGCGCGTGATCTCGACCATGCCTGACGATGCCCCTAACTAACGCTTGTTAGGGGCGCAGCCTACGGCTGCGGGCCCGTGTCGTCAAGGCGAGGGCTACTCCCCGGTGAACCGCGGCGGCCGCTTCTCGACGAAGGCGGCCAGACCCTCGGCGTGGTCGGCCGTGGCGCCGGCGATCCCCTGCCGGTACGCCTCATCGCGGAGGGTCGTTTCGAGGTCGGCCGACCAGCTCGCGTCGAGGGCGTGCTTGGTCAGCGCCAGGGCCTGCGGGGCCAGTCCGGCCAGGGTGGCCGCCACGTCTCGTGCCTCGGCCGCGAGCGCGTCGGCGGGGACGACCCGCGTCACGAGCCCGAACCGCTCCGCCTCGGCCGCCGTCAGGGACGTGCCGAGCAGCGCCAGCTCGGCGGCCTTGGCCGGTCCGACGAGGCGCGGCAGGAACCAGGTCGCGCCGCTGTCGGGCACCAGCCCGATCCGCCCGAAGGCCAGGACGAAGCTCGCGCCCTCGGCCGCGACGCGGATGTCGCACGCGAACGCGAGCGATGCACCCGCGCCGGCCGCGACCCCGTTGATCGCCCCGACGATCGGCTGGTCGAGCCGGCGCATCGCCGCGATGATCGGGTTGTAGCGCTCGCGGACCTCGACCTCGAGCGGCGCGGCGTCCGGTTCGAGCCGTTCCTTGAGGTCCTGCCCGGCGCAGAACGCCCGGCCCGCACCGGTCAGGACGACCGCCCGGACAGCGCGATCGCGCGCGACCGCCCGAAACGCCGCCAGCAGCTCGAGCTTGAGCGGGACGGTCAGCGCATTGAGCGCAGCGGGCCGGTCGAGGGTGATCGTGGCGATCGCGTCGGCGACCTCGTAGCGCAGCGACGCGAATGCCGGCCGTGCGTCCGCGGTCATCGGGCCGCGTCAGACGCCGGCGAACTCGACCAGCCGGCCGTCGACGAGCTCGAAGACGCGCCGGTCGATCGGTTCGTCGGCGCCTCCCGAGTGCTCGACGATGAACTCCGCGAAGAGCGTCGCGAAATCGTCGTCGCCCGGGAGCAACGAACCGGCCGTCATCAGGTGACGTTCTGGAAGGCCGACGAGGATCCGCCCGGTCGCCCCGAGCTCGGTCGTCAGGTGGGCGACGACATCGGGCAGCAGGATCCGGGCGGCATCCCAGCCGTGACCGGTGTCCGAGCTGATCAGCCGGCGGTCGCCGGATACCTCGTCGGTCCACGGTGCCGTCGCCGACCAGCGCGCGAGATTGCGCATCGCCGCGTCCTGGACCTCGGATGGCTCGACGCCCCACGACAGCAGGTGGTCGCCGTTCACGATGATGTCGTAGGCGCCGGCGTCGATGGTGTAGACGATCGGCAGCTCGGCCGGCCCGACGTCGATCAGCGGCTGGGCGTGGCTCTGGGCGGCGTGTGCCGCGAGCACGTTGCGATCGATCGATTCGATCGAGAGGCCCTGGGTCCCGACCGGGCGGAAGGCCGGGTAGATGATGTCGCGGGCATGCGTCCAGTCCTGTTCCGGGCTGTCGGCGGGTGATCCGCTCGACTCGGGCGCGGGCGAATGGCCACTGACCGGCGAGGACTCGTCGATCGGCGCGAGGTAGTTCGGCGCGGCGTCACGGAGCGACGCGGGCGCGTCGTCGCTGAGCTCGCGCTCGAGATCGAGTCCGACATCCGTCCCGCCGTCGGGATCTCGCTCCATCGCGTCCTCCTCCTGCGCGCTCGAGGTCAGTGTCCCGACCAGACGGGCGGGCGTTTCTGGGTGAAGGCCGCCATCCCCTCGGCCTGGTCATCGGTATCGAAGAGCCCGAAGAACGCCGTCGCGCTCGCGGTCGAGTCCGTCGCTCAGGGTACGCTCCGCCGCGTCGAGGATCGCGGCCTTCGCCGCGCGGACGGCCAGCGGCGGCTTCGCCGCGATGACCTCGGCCAGCTCGAGCGCCGCGTCGAGAGTGGCCTCGGCCGGGACGACCCGGCTGACGAGCCCGCGCGCCAGCGCCTCCTGGGCGGTCATCGTCCCGCCGGTGAGGATCAGGTCCATCGCCCGTGCCTTGCCGATCGCCCGGGTCAGCCGCTGCGTGCCACCTGCACCGGGCATGACCCCGAGCATGATCTCGGGCTGGCCGAAGGTGGCATCGTCGGCGGCCACGACCATGTCGCAGACCATCGCGAGCTCGCAGCCACCGCCGAGGGCGAACCCACGGACCGCGGCGATCAGCGGGAGGCCGATCGCGGCCAGCCGGTCCCACGCTCCGAACCGTCCGCCCGCGGCGAGCGAAGCCGAGGTCTGCGTCGCGAGCTCGCGGATATCGGCCCCGGCCGCGAATGCGCGGTCACCGGCGCCGGTCAGCACGATCACGCGACAGGCCGGGTCGGCGTCGAGCCGCTCGAGCGCGCCGACGAGCTGGTCGAGCAGGTCGAAGCTGAGGGCGTTGAGGGCCTTCGGCCGGTCGAGGGTGACGAGCGCGACGCCGTCGAGTGAGACGTCCGGCGCTGCCGATCGGGGCGCGTGCGACGGGTACTCGACGCGGACGAGGACGGCGTCGGCGTCGGCCTGTGTCTCCTGGAGCCGATCGTTCGGCGGCGCGCTGTCGGTCACCCGGGCTCCTCGACGGTTCGTTCAGACAGTATCCACGCCGCGGGAAGCGGCGGCATCCATTTCCGGTGCGTCGTCGAGGACGATGAGCGTGGCCAGCCCGGGAGCGATCTCGCGCAGATTCCGCCCTGCTGCGCGCATCGGATCAGACCCGAGTCCGGCGTCGAGCGACGCTCGGTCGTCGAAGACCATCGTCGTGACGAGGACGAGATCCGTCTCGGCACCGAGCGCCTCGCTGACGCGTCGGACGCGGGTCTCGCGCAGCCCCGGTGTCTGCGCGACGAGCGGCAGGTGCTCCGCGGCATAGCGCCGCTCGAAGGTCGCCAGCGCGTCGGGGCCGCCCTCGGGACGGCGGAACAGGGCGAGCAACGTGGTCATGGGCGTACCTCCGATGATCGGTCGGTCCGGGCGGCGGCTGCCGCTCCGGTCGTCGAGCGGTAGAAGCCGCGGATCGCCTCGAGCGCGAGGGCGGGCCGGCGGGTCAGCACATCATGTCCGCTGTCGGGGGCGACGAAGAGGCGTCCGTCGCGGACCTGGCGCGACAGCTCCCAGGCCTGCCCGACGGAGACGAGCGGGTCGTGGTCGCCGCAGGCCACGAGGGTCGGTGCCGTGATCGACCGGAGCTCGCCCGGGGTCAGGAGCGGCTGGTCGGCGATGTCCTGCGCGATCGCCGGCAGGAGGCGTCGCCAGGCTCCGGCTCCCTGCGTCGGGTCGATCGTCCGATCCATCTCGGCCGCCCAGGCCGGATCGTCGCGGGCGATCCGCTCGGGATCCATCAGCCGGCGACCGACGCTCGCGCGCGGCTCGCGGGCCGTCGTGATCCCCACGACGACCAGGGTCCGGACGCGGGCCGGCGCTCGCACGGCGAACCCGAGCGCTGTCATCGCTCCCATCGAGTAGCCGGCCAGGTGGAATGTCGCGAGCCCGAGCGCGTCGGCGAACGCCTCGAGATCGTCGACCAGCCAGCCGGCCTCGAACCCGTTCGCGGCATCCCAGCGCGTCGCGCCGTGACCGCGAGCATCCGGCAGATAGAGGCGGAACGCCTCGGCGAGCGACGGGATCTGGGCACCGAACGAGCCGCGCCCCGTCGTCGACGCGCCGTGGAGCATGACCAGCGGCTCGCCGTCGCCGACCGTCTCGTAGGCGATCGACAGGCCGTTCGCGTCGATGGTGGGCATCGGGTCGATGCTAGCGCCCCCGCTCTACGCGTTCGAGTCCGCGCGCCGCCCTACAATCGGACCATGCCCGAGACACCGGCCGCGGCCACCCGAACCGAGCGCGATTCGATGGGCGAGATGGCAGGTCCCGGTCGACGCCCTGTACGGCGCGTCGACCCAGCGGGCCGTCAACAACTTCCCGATCTCCGGCCAGCCGATGCCCGCGCGCTTCCTGCGGGCGCTGGCGCTGGTCAAGCTGGCCGCGGCCGAGGCGAACGGGGCGCTCGGCCTGCTCGACCCCGAGGTCGCCGGGGCGATCGCGGCCGCGGCCGCGTCGGTCGCCGACGGCGACCACGACGACCAGTTCCCGATCGACATCTACCAGACTGGCTCGGCCACCTCGACCAACACCAACATGAACGAGGTCGTCGCGCATCTCGCGTCGGCCCGGCTGGGCGGGCGGAAGGTCCACCCGAACGACGACGTCAACCGCTGCCAGAGCTCGAACGACACTGTCCCGACCGCGCTCCAGCTGTCGGCCGCGGTGGCGATCGAGGAGGAGCTGCTCCCCGCCCTCGAGCGGCTCCATACCGCGCTGGTCGCCAAGGAGCAGGCGTTCTGGCCGATCATCAAGACCGGCCGGACGCACCTCCAGGATGCGACGCCGATCCGGCTCGGGCAGGAGTTCCGCGGCTACGCCGGCCAGGTCGAGGAATCGCTCCGTCGGGCGCGGACCGCCCAGACCGAGCTGCTCGAGGTGCCGCTCGGCGGGACGGCGGTCGGGACCGGGATCAACGCGCACCCGGAGTTCGCGTTCCGTGCCTGCGCCCGCCTGTCGGCGCTGACCGGGCTGGCGGTCCGCGAGACGAGCAACCATTTCCACGCCCAGGCGACGCTCGACGCGGCGATCGCCGCGCACGGGGCGATCAGGACGATCGCGCTCAGCCTCTGGAAGATCGCATCGGACATCCGGCTGATGGGGATGGGCCCGCGCGCCGGTCTCGGCGAGCTCGCCCTGCCGGAGACCCAGCCGGGGTCGAGCATCATGCCCGGCAAGGTCAATCCGGTCATCGTCGAGAGCCTGACGATGGTGGTCGCCCGGGTCGTCGGGAACGACGCGACGATCGGCTTCGCGCAGACCGGCAGCCTGCTCGAGCTCAACGTGATGCTGCCGGTGACATCGGCGGCGTTGCTCGAATCGATCTCGCTCCTCGCGGCGGCGGCCGGGAACCTGAGCGGCCGCCTGGTCGAGGGCCTGGAGGCCACGGACCGCGGGCCGCAGCTGGTCGAGCAGGGGCTGATGCTCGCCACGGCGCTGGCGCCGGTGCTGGGCTACGACGAGGCAGCCAAGCTGGCCAAGGAAGCGCTCAAGTCGGGGCGCACGATCCGCGAGCTCGCCCTCGAGCGCGGGATGGATCCGGCCGAGCTCGACCGGCTGCTCGATCCGGCCGCGATGACCGAGCCCGGGCTCGGCGGCGGGCCGGCCGGAGGCTGAGCACGCTCGCCGAGCGCGAGGATGCGTCCGCCGCCCTCGACCGGCGGCTACAATCCGCCCGATGACCGAGACCCGCCTGTGGGACCGCGCCGCTGCCCTGCCCGCCCGCACCGATGGCACGCGGCTGCCGGAGATCGTCGCCCTCGAGGCCGGTCTGCCGACCGTCGGCGAGCTGTTCGACTTCATGCGCGATGCCGAGCTGCGGTTCGCGACGCTCCGGCTGCGGATCGAGGAGCGCGCCAGGACCTCGCGCGGCGAAGAGGCGACGCTGATGGACACGGTCCTGCGGCACCCTGGCGACGCGAAGGTCACCACGACGCGGCCCGGCGAGGGAGCGCCGGACCGAATACGAGGTCTGGATCTCCGACGGAGACATCGTCCGGACCTACTCGAGCACCCACAGGCTCGGCACGCAACGGCCGATCCGCAACCGGCCGCGCGGCCTCGGCGACCACGACTTCCCCGGGACGGCCAAGGTCTACGTGCCGGTCACGGCGCTGCCGGCGGAGACGCTCCCCGAGACGTTCCTCCACCCCGCGGGGTACTGCCAGAACGTGCTCGCCACCGGTCGCTGCATGGTGACCGGCACCGAGGTCGTGATCGGGCGCGAGGCGATCCTGGTCGAGTGCGACCATCCGCGGACGACCGAGCTGTCGGGCGATCGCCCGGACTTCCACATCTCGATCGCGGTCGATCGCGACACCGGAGTGATCCTGCGACTGGTCGAGACGATCGGCGGCGCGATCACCCGGCACGCAGAGGTCGTCGAGCTGTCGCCCGACGTGCCCCTGCCACCGGCCGCGTTCACCTTCATCTTCCCGACCGGGACGACGATGCTCTACTGACCCAGGGCGCGTGCCCAGGGTCAGTCGCTCCCGACGGGTCGGTCGCTCCCTAGATGACCTCGAGGTCCTTCTCGATCGCGCGCAGCTCGTCGGGGTCGCCCTGGACCCGCGGGCCCGTGAACCAGTGCTTCGCCGAGACGTAGTACCAGATCGCCGCGCCGCCGAGGACCACGAGGAAGACCACCGGCGTGTAGTTGAAGGTCTGGATCGTGATCGGGTAGACCTGCGGGAGCATGAACAGGACGAAGATGAAGACCACCCAGATGGTCGCCACGATCCCGATCGGCCGGCTCCACCGGCCGAGACTCCACGGGCCTGCCTGGAACTTGTCGCCGGCACGCAATCGCAGGAAGACCGGGCGCGATGTAGGCGACGTACAGCCCGATGACCGCGATCGAGGTGATCGCCGCGTAGGCGACCGGGCTGTACAGGTAGGGAAGGCCCAGGATGAACGCGCCGACTGCCGCCAGCCAGATCGAGTTCGTCGGGGTCCGGGTCCGCTTGTTGATCCGGTGCCAGAACCTGCTGCCCGGCACCGCGCCATCGCGCGAGAAGGCGTAGATCATCCGCGAGTTCGCCGTGACCGACGACATCCCGCAGTAGAACTGCGCGCCGATGACGACGAGCAGGACCAGCATGCCGAGCGTCTGGCCGACGGCATCGATCCAGATCTGGACCGGCGGGACGCCAGTCGCCGACTGGAGCGCGTGCGTGTAGCCGTCGACCTGGCTGCCGTCGGTCCCGGTGAAGATCTTCTCGGGCGTGATCCCGACGTTCATCGCGACGAGGAGGATGAACCCGAAGATCACCGAGATGACCACCGACCAGACGATCCCCTTCGGTGAAGAGGTATCGGCGTCGTGCGTCTCCTCGGACATGTGGGCCGACGCGTCGAACCCGGTCAGGGTGTACTGCGCATTGAGCAGGCCGACCAGGGCGACGTAGAGGGGGATGCCCAGGAACAGGAGGTTGAAGCTCTGGCTTCCGTCGAAGCCTGTGTTGTTGACGGTCGTCGAGAAGACCGTTCCGAGGCTCGTCGTCGTGTGCTGGTTGAGGAGGACGCAGACGACGACGATGAGGCTCACGCCGACGATGTGCCACCACACCGAGACGTCGTTGAGGAGCTTGACGAGGCGGATCCCGAAGGTATTCAGCAGCGCGTGCAGGACGAGCATCACCCCGTAGACCGCGATCGTGATCGTCGGCGTGACCGTGACCCCGAACGCCAGGTTCAGGAACGCGGTCGTGAACAGGGCGAGACCGAAGTCGATGCCGGCCGTGACCGCGACCTGCCCGACGAGGTTGAACCAGCCGACGAACCAGCTCCACGTCGCGGGGTTCCGGCCCGATGCCGGCGCGAGCTTGGCCGACCAGTAGTACAGGCCACCCGCGGTCGGATAGCTGGACGCGACTTCGGCCATGCCGAGCGCCACGAGGGTCACGAAGAACCCGACGAACAGCCAGCCGAGCGTCATCACGGCCGGCCCGCCGGTGTTCATCGCGAACAGGAACAGGGTGAGGCAGCCTGACAGGATCGAGATGATCGTGAACGAGACCGCGAAGTTGGAGAATGTCTTCATCCCGCGGCGCAGCTCCTGGGCGTAGCCCAGCCGATGGAGCTGCTCTTCGTCTCGCGAGCTGACCGCTTCCGAATCGATCATCGGATCCCTCCTGCACGACGCTACGATGTGTCGCTTGGGACGCGCGGACGCCGGGATCACGGGAGCATACTCCGGCGCTCGACGCGATTCTCGACGGTCGAAGGGGCATCTCGCGCGAATATCGCAATTCGGCAGAGGGAGGCCAGCCGCACCATGAGCGACCACGACACCGATCACGCGGCGAAGCACCATCGCCTGGTCGAGCTCGAGGAGATGGTCCGCGACGGCCAGATCGACACGATCGTCGTCGCCATCACGGACATGCAGGGCCGCCTGATGGGCAAGCGCGTCCAGGGCCAGGCGTTCCTCGACGGGGTCATCTCCCACGGCGCCCACTTCTGCACCTACCTGCTGGGCACGGACATGGAGATGAACACGCCCGAGGGGTTCAAGCTGATGAACTGGGAGACCGGCTACGGCGACTGGATCGCCGAGCCCGTCTGGGACCAGCTCCGCGTCCTCCCGTGGCTGCCCGGCACCGCGATGGTCCTCGCCGACGCGGTCGACGAGGAGACCGGGCTCGAGATCCCGGTCGCGCCGCGGACCATCCTCAAGCGCCAGGTCGAGCGCGCGGCGAAGGCCGGCTACGCGCTCAAGGCAGGCTCGGAATTCGAGTTCTACGTGCTCAAGGATTCCTGGGAGGAGCTCGCCGAACGGGGCTGGCCGGTCCCCCGCCCGTTCGGTCACTACAACGAGGACTACCACCTCCTTCAGGCGACCAAGGCCGAGCCGCTCCACCGGCTGCTGCGCAACCAGATGACCGCGGCGGATGTGCCGATCGAGTTCAGCAAGGGCGAGGCCGCCAACGGCCAGCACGAGGTCAACATCCGCTACGACCACGTGCTCGACCTCCGCCGACCGCAGCGTCGTCTTCAAGCACGGCGCGAAGGAGATCGCCTACCTCAACGGCTGGGGGATCACCTTCATGGCCAAGCCCGACCATCACTGGACGGGCTCATCCGGTCATCTCCACATGAGCCTGTGGGACGTCGTCAAGGACGTGCCCCTGATGCACGCGGCGGAGGGCGCCCCGGAAGGCCCATATGGCTTGTCCGAGGTCGGCCAGCACTTCGTGGCCGGGATGATGCAGCTGTCGCGCGAGCTGGCCGTCTTCATCGCGCCGTTCATCAACTCGTACAAGCGCTATGCATCGCTGTCATGGGCGCCGGTCAACGTCGTCTGGGGACGCGACAACCGGACGACCGGCTTCCGGCTGGTCGGGCGCGGGCCGGGGCTCCATGTCGAGGATCGTTTCCCCGGCGGCGACATGAACGCCTACCTGACCTATGCCGCGATGATCGGCGCCGGCCTGTACGGGATCGAGCACGAGCTCCCGCTTCAGCCCGAGTTCAAGGGCAACGGCTACCTGGCGACCGGCGTGCCCCGCATGCCGCGCGCGCTCTACGAGGCGATCGCCGAGCTCGAGCGGTCCGAGGCCGCGGTCGAGATCTTCGGCCAGGACGTGGTGGACCACTACCTGAACGCCGCCCGCGTCGAGCAGGAGACGTACGACTCCGTGGTCCACCCCTGGGAGCGCGAGCGCTACCTCGAGCGCGGCTAGCGGCCGACTGCGCCCGGGGCGGCGGGCCGCGGCCGAGCTAGACCGACGCTGACCGCGCGTCGGCAACCTGGCGGATCCGCCGCGCGACATCCACGTGACCCGCCGCCTCGGCCGTGTCGACCGGGGTATCCCCGGCATCGGTGCGGAGGAACGGATCGGCGCCGGCGGACAGGAGCAGCTCGACCAGCTCGTCGTCCCCATGCTGGGCAGCGGCGTGGAGCGGCCGTGAACCCGAGCCGTTCTGTCTGGCGTCGACGTCGGAGCCCGCCGCGATGAGCACCCGACAGACCTCGTGATGCAGACCGGCCGCGGCCGAGTGGAGCGGCTGGCACGCCAGATCGTTGCGGGAGATGACGCCGACGTCGGCCCCGGCGGTCAGCAGGACCCTGGCAGCCTCGGCCTTGCCGAAGAACGCCGCGAAATGGAGCGCCGTGAATCCGTCCGCGGAGAAGGCGGCAGCACGCGCCGGATCCTCGTCGAGACGCTCGCGCAGGCGATCGATATAGCCGAGCGCGGTCGCCTCGAAGACGTCGAGCTCGGGATCGACTGCGAGCAGGGCGTCGGTCGTGGCGCGGTCGAACCGGTAGCGCGACCGCATGATCGCGGAGACGCCGTCGCGATCGCGGACCGTTGCCAGGAACGGGTCCGCGGCGACCAGCTCGCTCACCCGCGCGGCATCGTCGGCGCTGACCGCGTCCAGAAGGTCCTGTTCCGCGCTCGACATCGCCTGCTCCTTCGTATCGTCAGCTGACATCGTGCCACGCGGGGGCACCTGCCGAGCGGTACTCTGACCGCGACGGACGTCGAGAGGGAGTGCGATGCGACTCGAGGGCAAGGTCTCGATCATCACCGGCGGAGGCGGCGGGATGGGCCGCGTCGCCGCCCAGCTGTTTGCCGCGCAGGGCGCCAAGGTCGTTGTCGCCGAATACAGCGAGGCGGCCGGGGCCGAGACGGTCGACATCGTCCGGGCGGCCGGCGGCGAGGCGTCGTTCGTCAAGGTCGACGTCTCCAAGGAAGCGGACGCGAAGGCCATGGTCGATCACGCGCTGACGACCTATGGCCGGCTCGACACCCTCTACAACAACGCCGGGATCATGCCCGAGGCCGACCACTCGGTGACCGACACCGACGTCGCGACATGGGACAGCGTGATGGCGGTCAATGTCCGCGGCGTCTTCCTCGGCTGCAAGTACGCCATCCCGGCCATGGTCGAGGGCGGCGGCGGATCGATCATCAACATCGCCAGCTTCGTGGCGCTCCTCGGCTGCAGCGTCCCCCAGGATGCCTACACGGCGTCCAAGGGCGCGGTCCTGTCGCTGACCCGGAGCCTCGCCGTCCAGTTCGGGCCGCAGGGCATCCGCACCAACGCCATCTGCCCGGGTCCCGTCGAGACACCCTTGCTGATGGACTGGCTGGTCAAGGACGAGGCAGCCAAGCAGCTCCGCCTGGCACGCAACCCGACCGGCCGGTTCGGCAAGCCCGAGGAGATCGTCCACATGGCGGTCTACCTCGCCTCCGACGAGTCGCGCTGGACCAACGGCGCGTCGCTCGTCGTCGATGGCGGCATCACCGTCAACTACTTCTGAACCCGGAGGGACCGATGACGGAGGAGGCGACCGAGATGGCAAGCGGGCGGATCGCCATCGGCATCGATGTCGGCGGGAGCGGGATCAAGGCGGCGATCGTCGATGTCGAAGCCGGCCGGATCCGTTCGGAAAGGCTGCGCGTCGCGACGCCGAACCCGTCGACGCCGGACGCCATCCTTGCCTCGATCGCCCGGCTTGTCCGGCGTCTCGCCAAGTCGGGCGGGCTCGGGGATGCCACCCCGGTCGGGATCGGCCTGCCCGGCGTTGCCATCGACGGCGTCCTCAAGACTGCCGCCAACATCGACCCGACGTGGGTCGACTTCCCCGTCGTCGACCGGCTGTCCCGCCTGCTCAAGCGGCCGGTCTTCATCATCAACGACGCCGATGCAGCGGGGATCGCCGAGATGCGCTTCGGCGTCGGCAAGGACCAGCCCGGCGTCGTGATCTTCCTGACGCTCGGGACCGGGGTCGGGTCGGGCCTGTTCAACGACGGTGTCCTCGTCCCGAACAGCGAGTTCGGCCAGATGGAGATCCGTGGTCGTGCCGCCGAAAAACGCTCCGCGGCGGCCGCGCGGATCCGGCGCGGCCTGTCGTGGAAGGCCTGGGCGGCAGACCTCGACGAGCATCTCGACCGGATCCACCAGCTCGTCTGGCCGAACCTGATGATCCTCGGCGGCGGGGTCAGCAAGAGTGCCGACAAGTTCGTGCCGCGGCTGACCGTCCAGACGGCCGTCGTCCCGGCCCTCCTGCGCAACGACGCGGGGATCATCGGCGCCGCCATCATCGCGGCCGAGGCGCCGCTCGGCCGGCCGGCCGAGACGCCGGTCTACCTGATCGAAGAGACGGCCGCCGCCGCTCGAACCGAGACCGCCGATGCGTCCACCGGCGACGGGTCCGCCGTCAGCGCGACCGCCGGCGACGCGTCCACGGCCGACCCGGGCGCCCCTTCCTGACCCGCGCTCGCGGTCCGGCGGCGACCGCGCCAGGCCGTCCCTCACCGGTCCCGGCGTATCATCGAGGTCCGAGTCAGACCACCCGAGAGGCCATCCCATGACGACCGATACCCGTGCCGATGTGACCGCGACGCAGATGGTCATCGGCGGCGAATCCGTCGATGCCGCCGACGGCCAGACTTTCGATATCGTCGACCCCGCGACCGGCAAGGTGATCGCCAGCGCGCCATTGGGCGGACCGGCCGACGTGGACCGGGCGGTCGAGGCAGCGCGGCGCGCGTTCGACGACCGCAAGGGCTGGGCCAACTGGGCGGCGGGCAAACGTGGTCGGTCGCTGGCCAAGCTCGCCGCGCTGGTCAAGGAGCACACCGAGGAGCTGGCCCAGCTCGAGAGCCGCAACGTCGGCAAGCCGATCAGCGGGGCGCGCGGCGAGATCACCGGCGTCAGCCTCGTCTTCGACTACTACGCGGGCGCGGCCAACAAGATCTTCGGACAGACGATCCCGGTCTCGAAGCCCGGCCTCGACCTCACCCTGCGCGAGCCGATCGGCGTTGTCGGGCTGATCGTGCCGTGGAACTTCCCGCTGCTGATGGCCTCGTGGAAGGTGGCGCCTGCTCTGGCGGCGGGCAACACCGCGATCCTGAAGCCCGCCAGCTACTCCCCGTTGACGGCGATCCGGCTCGCCGAGCTGGCACTCGAGGCGGGGATCCCGCCGGGCGTCCTCAACGTCATCACCGGTCCGGGCGGCTCCGCCGGAGCCTCGATCGCGGGCCACGCGGGGATCGGCAAGGTGGCCTTCACCGGCGAGACCACCACCGGCCAGGAGATCATGCGGCTCGCCGCCGGGAACGTGAAGAAGATCTCGCTCGAGCTCGGTGGCAAGAGCCCGAACATCGTCTTCGCCGACGCGGACCTCGAGAAGTTCGCCCGCGAATCGCCCTATTCCGTCTTCGACAACGCCGGCCAGGACTGCTGCGCGCGGAGCCGGATCTTCGTCGAACGGAGCGCGCACGACGAGGTGGTCGAGCTGTTCGCCGCGGCGACGCGGAACGTCAAGGTCGGCTTGCCGGCCGACGACGCGACCGAGGTCGGCACGCTGGTCAGCGCCAGGCAGCGCGACCGCGTTCGCGACTACATCGAGATCGGTCTGGGCGAGGGCGCGACGATCGTGGTCGGTGGCGAGGCGCCGACGGATCCGGCGCTGGCCGATGGTGCCTACCTGATGCCGACCGTCTTCGACGGCGTATCGAACGACATGCGCATCGCTCGCGAGGAGATCTTCGGCCCGGTCGTCTCGATCATCGCCTTCGATACCGAGGAGGAGGCGCTGCGGCTCGCGAATGCGACGCCATACGGCCTGTCGGGCTCGATCTGGAGCCGCGACATCGGCAAGGCGCTGCGTGCCGCGAAGGCCCTCCAGGCCGGGGTCATCAGCGTCAATTCGAACTCGTCGGTCCACACCGAGGCGCCGTTCGGCGGCTACAAGATGTCGGGGATCGGCCGGGAGCTCGGGATGTCGGCGCTCGACCTCTACACCGAGACGAAGAACGTCTTCATCGACCTGACCTGACGGCCTCCACGGCGGCGGCCGCCGATGGATCAGCGGCCCACGACGATGTCGGGCCATTGGACATCGGGCCGGCGCAGCGCCAGCCAATCGCGAAGCGCGAACATCGTGGTCTTGAAGGCGAGCCCCGTCCACGGGATCTCCTCGGGGGCGTAGGCGACGATCTCGCTCGCCTCGGGAGTGGGCGCCGCGGTCCCACCGACGATCCGGGCCTCGTAGGCGATGGTCACCACGCTGGCCTCGAGACGCGTGTAGAGACCGATGATCTCCCCCGGCTCGACGAGCAGGCCGGTCTCCTCCCGCGTCTCGCGGATGGCCGCCTCGTGGACGGTCTCGTCGACTTCGAGGAAGCCGCCCGGCTGCGCCCAGCGACCCTTGCCCGGCTCGATCCCGCGGCGGATGAGGACGACCTCGCCGTCGTCTGTGATCGGGAAGGTCGTCACGACGAGCCGCGGATTCACGTAGGCGATGTGGCCGCAGGCGCCGCACTGGAGACGGTCGCGGTCCTCGCCCTCGATGGCCCCGAAGACGAGCGGCGCGCCGCACCGCGAGCAGAAGTTGAGCGACTCGGCGAGCCACGCCGGAACGCCGCGACCCGACGGCAGGTCCGTCGAGCGTCCGTCCGGACCGCGTTCGAAGCGTTGGTCCATCAGGCGCGCCCCGGCCGCGATGCCGCGCTCACGCGAGGATCACCAGGACCGCGGCCGCGACCAGCGCCGCGAGCCCGATCAGGCTGACCGCGACCCAGGCCAGGCGGAAGAGACCCTTCCCGCGGTCGATCGGCATCCACGCCCACGCCGATCGCCAGATGCGCAGGACCGCGTCGGCGGTGGTGACGACCAGGAGCGGCGCGGCGATGACGACGCACAGCTTGACCAGCGGGCTGCCGAGCCCGGCCCCGAGCTCGAGAGCCGAGATCGCGATCGCCCCGCAGATCAGCACGATCACGCTGAGGTTGATGTAATGGCGCTGGAGCGGGGTCGGTGCGACCTCGGGGACCGAGCGTGGCGGCAGCCCCTGGAGGCTCGGCGGGAGCGTTCCCGGGGTCGGCGTGCGCGGGACCGCCGGCACCCCGACCGCCTGCCGATCGAGGACCGGCATCCCCGGTTCCCAGCGCTCGTCGTCCATCGCCGCGAGTGTACCGGGACTGGGCGTCGACTCCCCTCAGAAGCGGGTCGTGGCCTCGGCGTCGGGGTCCTCGACGGCCACACCGCAGGTGGGGCAATACCAGCGCGTCTCGAGCGGCGTCCCGCAGCGACCGTGGCGGATCGGCTCGTGGTCCGTGGTCCGCCGGGCGCCCCAGTCGGCGAGCAGCCGCAGGGCCGAGGCGAGGTCGTGACCGTCCGCGGTCAGCGCGTACGACATCCGGGGCGGGCGCTCCTGGTATGGGGTCGCGACCACGATCCGTTCGCGCTCGAGGCGGCGCAGGCGATCGGTGAGGATGTTGGGGGCGATCCCGGCCACGCTCTCGCCCAGCTCGTTGAAGCGCCGCGGTCCGCCCAACAAGGCCTCGACCAGCAGGAGGCTCCAGCGGTCGCCGACCCGCTCGAGGGCGGCTTCGAGTGGCGAGGGCTCATGGAGTTGGCGAGGGCTCAGGCATGGCTTCGATGGTAGGTGTCGGATCGGGGCTTGTCATCGCTGGCAGTCAGTAGTAGATTGCAAGTCACAAGTCTATCCCCACATCGCAAGCATGCCCAGGAGCACACACCGAATGACCGCCATCGAAGAACTCCAGACCGCCGTCTCCTCCATCGCCGAGCAGGCCGGCCCATCGATCGTCGGGATCGGCCGCGGCACGCGCGGCTCCGGTGTCGTCATCGCCGCCGGCAAGGTCCTGACCAATGCCCACAACCTGCGCGGTGACGAGGTCACCGTCACCTTCGCCGACGGCCGCAGCCTCCGCGGCACCGTCGCCGGCTGGGACGGCGACGGCGACCTCGCCGTGATCGACGTCGACACCGCGGCCGCGGCCCCCCTCGAATGGGGCGACGGTGAGGCGCTCAGCGTCGGCACCGCCGTCTTCGGCGCAGGGGCCAGCCATGGTGGCGGTACCCGCGTGACGTTCGGTCTCGTCTCGGCCGTCGCCCGCGCGTTCCGTGGCCCGGGCGGCCGGCGCATCGAGGGCAGCGTCGAGCACACCGCCCCCCTCGCCCCGGGCTCGTCCGGTGGCGCGCTGCTGGACGCGTCGGGAAAGCTCGTCGGCATCAACACCAACCGGATCGGCGAGGGCTTCTACCTGGCCCTGCCGGCCGACGCCGCGCTGCGCGCCCGCATCGACGCCCTCGGGCGTGGCGAGTCGCCGCAGCGACCGCGACTCGGCGTGGCCGTCGCTCCCTCGCATGTCGCGCGCCGGATGCGCCGCTCGGTCGGCCTCCCGGAGCGTGACGGCATCCTGGTCCGTGGCGTCGAGGACGACAGCCTCGCCGCGGCGGCCGGGATCCAGGCCGGCGACCTCATCGTCGAGGCCGGTGGCAAGCCGATCACCGACGCGGACGACCTGCACGCGGCCCTCGCCACGCTCGAGCTCCCGTTCGAGGTCAAGCTGGTCCGTGGGACCGACGAGCGGACCGTCCAGGTCGGCGGCGGCACCACGGCGACCGGCGAGGCCTGATCGTGGCCCTCGCGCCCGCGCCGCGTCTCGCGGCGCTCCCCGACCCCGACGACGTCGCCGATGACGACGCTCTCGACGCCTACTCGGTCGCCGTCTCGACGGCGGCCGAGCGGCTGATCCCGTCGGTCGCCAGCCTGCGCGTCACGCGCCAGGTCGGCGGCTGGAGCGGAAGCGGCGCAGGCTCGGCCGTCGCCATCGAACCGGTCGGGCATCTCGTCACCTCGGCCCATGTCGTCGCGGGATCGGATCGCGGCACGGCCACCTTCGTCGACGGCGCCGAGCTCGCCTTCGAGGTCGTCGGTCGCGATCCGCTGTCGGACCTCGCGGTCGTCCGGACCAAGGGTGGAAACCCGCGTCCGGCGCCGCTCGGTCATGCCGAGCGGCTGCGCGTCGGGCAGCTCGTCGTCGCGATCGGGAACCCGCTCGGCTTCGCCGGGTCGGTGACCGCGGGCGTCGTCAGCGCCCTCGGCCGCTCGCTGGCGACGCGGGACGGGCGAGCGAGTCGCCTCGTCGAGAACGTCATCCAGACCGACGCCGCGCTCAATCCCGGCAACTCGGGTGGGGCGCTGGCCGACTCGCGCGGCCGGGTGGTCGGGATCAACACCGCGGTCGCCGGGATCGGTCTCGGGCTGGCCGTGCCGATCGACGCCGCGACCCGCGCGATCCTCGACAACCTGATCGTCCACGGCCGCGTCCGCCGTGCATTCCTCGGCATCGTCGGCGGGACGCGACCGCTCGGCGACGCTGTCGCCGCTCGCCTCGGCCGGATCGCGCGGTCTCGAGATCGTCCAGCTGCTCGAGCCCGGACCGGCCGCCAAGGCCGGCCTGCGCGTCGGCGACATCGTGGTCGAGCTCGACGGCAGCCCGATCGAGGGCGTCGGCGACCTCCAGCGATACCTCGTCGGCGATGTCATCGGGCGGGCCGTGGAGCTGCGCATCGAGCGCGCGGGCGAGCCTCGCTCGATCTCGATCCAGCCGGTCGAGCTCGCCTCCTAGGCTCGCCACGGCCGGATCGACCGGCTAGCATCCGGCGCGTGGAACGCCTCGTCGCCTGGTATCGGGTCGGTTCGTCCTACGGCGCGGTCGCCGCGCTGATCGTCGCCAATGCGATCCCGCTGTTCGGGGTCCTGTTCCTCGGCTGGAACGTCTGGACGATCCTGACCATCTACTGGCTCGAGAACGGCGTCGTCGGGTTCTTCAACGTCCTCAAGATGGCCCACGCCGAGGGTCCGCTCCCGGCCGGCAGCGGGCGTGGCCGCGACCGTCAACGGCCGGCCGATCGCCGGCTCCGGCAAGTCGGTCCTGATCCCGTTCTTCATCGTCCACTACGGGCTCTTCTGGCTCGTCCACGGCATCTTCATCCTGACCCTGCCGATGTTCGTGGCGTTCGGCGGTGGCGGGTTCGCTTCGACGGAACGCCCTCCGACGGTGGCGCGGGGATCGCCTCGGATCCTGGCGCGGTCGCACTCGTCCTCCTCGGCCTGTTCATCAGCCACGGCATCTCGTACCGGCTCAACTACATCGGTCGGGGCGAGTACCTGCGGACGAGCGTCATCAAGCAGATGGCGGCGCCCTACGGCCGGCTCGTCATCCTCCACGTCACGATCATCCTCGGTGGGATGGCGATCGCCTTGACCGGCGCCCCGGCTGCGGCGGTATTCGTGCTCGTCCTCCTGAAGACCGCGCTCGATCTCGGGTTCCACCTCGCGGAGCACCGCGAACCGGAGATCCCGATCGTGTCATCCCCTCCGGCTGCGGGTAGCGAGATCGCCCAGTGACACCCACCATCGGCCGACCCGAGCCCGTCACCCGCGTGGTGTCAGACGCGTGCTTCGATCGACTCGTCCCGGATGGGACACCGATCACGCCCCACGCCGGCGGCGCGCTCTGGGCGGAAGGACCCGTCTACGTCCCCGACACGGACGAGATCCTCTGGAGCGACGTCCGAAGCAACGCGGTCCGACGCTGGTCCGATGCCGACGGCGACAGCACCTTCCTCCAGCCCTCCGACTTCGCCAATGGACACACCCTCGACCACGACGGCACGGTCCTCGCCTGCGAGCACGGCCGACGCCGGATCGCGCGGTACGAGCGCGATGGCTCGCGGACGACGGTGGTGGACCGGTTCGGGGGCGCTCGGTTCAACTCGCCCAACGACATCGTCGTCGCCTCCGACGGCGCGATCTGGTTCACCGACCCGCCGTACGGGATCCTCGACGATTCCGAGGGCTACAGGGCCGACTCGGAGCAGGACGGCTGCTTCGTCTACCGCCTCGACCGGGCGAGCGGCGACGTGACGGTCGCGAGTCGCGAGCTCATCCACCCGAATGGGCTCGCATTCTCGCCCGACGAGCGGACGATGTACGTCTCGGACACGTCGATCGCGCGGGTCGACGGCGGCAACCACCACATCGCGGCCTTCGACGTCATCGACGGGCGACGGCTCGAGTCGCCGCGGGTCTTCCATGTCGTGGAGCCCGGGGTGTCGGATGGGTTCCGGGTCGATGTCGACGGCAACGTCTGGACCTCGGCCGGCGACGGGATCCATGTCCTGGACGCGGCAGGCGTCGAGCTGGGCCGGATCATCCTGCCGGAGGAGGCCAGCAACTGCCAGTTCGGGGGCCCTGACGGCCGGCGGTTGTTCATCACCGCGACCTCGACGTTGTGGTCGATCCCGGTCGGGGTCCGGGGCGCGGTCACGCCGTGGGTGGCGGCGAGCGACTGAGCAAGGCCGATCAGGCGCCTGCGAGCCCCCGGCGAGGACCGCGATCGTGACGTCGCGCCTCGCCCTCGTCCGGCCGCCTACGCGTTCGCTGGATCGTCGAGGACGGCCTGCGTCTGTCGGGCACGCCATGCGGCGAGACGCTCGGCGAGGGCCGGATCGGAGAGGGCCAGGATCGCGGCCGCGAGCAGGCCGGCGTTCGTCGCATTGCCGATCCCGACCGTGGCGACCGGCACTCCCCGCGGCATCTGGACGATCGACAGCAGCGAGTCGAGGCCGCCGAGGTGCTGGGTCGGGATCGGGACGCCGATGACGGGGAGCGCCGTCTTGGCGGCGAGCATCCCGGGCAGGTGCGCCGCGCCGCCGGCGCCGGCGATGATCACCTTGATCCCGCGGCCGGCGGCCTCCTCGGCGTAGCGGAACAGGCGATCCGGCGTCCGATGCGCCGAGACGACCCTGAGCTCCGACGACACGCCGAGCTCATCGAGGACGGCGACGGCCTCCTCGAGCGTCGGGAAGTCCGAGCGACTGCCGCCGACGATCCCGACGACGGGGCGCCGTCCCGCTTGGAGCCCTCGCTCATCGATCCCCCTCCTCGGTCTCGTCATCCGCCCAACGAAGCGCCGCCAGCGCGCCCCGCGCCGCCGTGAGGGCGGCGTCCACGTCCGGCCCGAGCGCGGTCAGGTGCCCCATCTTGCGGCGTTCGAAGACGCGCCGCTTGTCGTACAGGTGGAGATGGACGGTCGGATCCGCGAGCGCGTCGGCGACGCCGCACCAGGCGCGCGTCACGGCGATGGACCGGTGCCCAGGAGGTTGACCATCGCGGTCGGGGCGAGCGCCGCGGTCGGACCCGAGGCCGAGCCCGCAGATCGCCCGGATGTGCTGCTCGAACTGCGATGTCGCCGCGCCCTCGATCGTCCAGTGGCCGGAGTTGTGGACGCGCGGCGCCAGCTCGTTGACGACCAGCGAGCCGTCGCGGAGCAGGAAGAGCTCGGCCGTGAGCGTGCCGCACAGGTCCATCGCCTCGGCCAGCGTCGTCCCGATCTCGACGGCGCGCGCCGCGACATCCGGCCGCCACCGGCGCGGGCGCCACCGATTCGACGAGGATCCCCTGCGTCGTGGGCGTTCCGGGCGACCGGGAAGACCGCCACGGCGCCATCGAGACCGCGTGCGACGACCACGGACAGCTCGGCAGGCGAAGTCGAGCTCGCGCTCGGCGAGGAGCGGCGCCCCGGGCGGCCGGCCGAGACGCTCCCAGGCGTCGTCGAGCTCGCCGGACGTCGTGATCCGGAGCTGTCCACGGCCGTCGTAGCCGCCGATCGGCAGCTTGAGACGGAGCGGCAGACCGAGCTCGTCGGCGGCGGCACGTGCGTCCGCCACGGACCGGACTTCGCGCCACGGGGCCACCGCCACACCGGCCGCCTCGACGAACCGGCGCTCGGCGAGGCGATCCTGGGTCACGATCAGCGGCCCGTGTCCGGGTCGGACCGGGACGCGGGCCTCGATCGCCTCGACGACATCGGCCGCGACGTGCTCCAGCTCGTAGGTCACGACGTCGCTCAGGTCGGCCAGCCGCAGCGCCGCGCCGACGTCGTCGTACGACCCGATCACGAGCCGATCCGCGACGGCCGCGGCCGGGCAGTCCGGGTCGGGATCGAGGACGGCGATCCGGTAGCCCATCGCCCGCGCCGCCGAGTCCGAGCATCCGCCCGAGCTGGCCGCCGCCCAGGATGCCGATGACGGCAGGCGGCGCGATCGGCGTCGGGGCATCCACGAGGCGAGTGTACGGGCCGCGAGGGTCCGATACTGTCTCGGCCATGGCACCGACCGGGACTCATCGCACGACGCCCCCGACCATCCGGCACGTCGTCGTCACCGGGCTGATGGGCTCGGGCAAGACGACGGTCGGGCAGCGGCTCGCCAAACGGCTCGGCTGGGCGTGGCGCGACTCCGACGCCGACATCGAGGCCGCGACCGGCCTGACCGTCCGCGAGCTGCGCGATCGAGAGGGCGTGGTCGCGATGCACGGCCGCGAAGCCGCGCAGCTGCTCGACGCCCTCAAGGAACCCGGACCGAGCGTCATCAGCGCTGCCGCCAGCGTCGTCGACGAGCCCGACTGCCGTGCGGCGATGATCGCCCCGGGCGTCGTCGTCATCTGGTTGCACGCCGAGCCGGCGCTGCTCGCCACGCGGTACGACTCGTCGGATGCGCACCGGCCGGCCTACGGCGCCTTCGGTCGAGACGTTCCTGGCCGACCAGGCCGCCGAACGCGAACCGTGGCTGACCGCTGTTCGACGCCCACGTCATCGACGTCGACCACTTGACGCCGGACGAGGAGGTCGCGCAGGCGATGAAGGTGCTCGCTAGCATCGAGCCATGACCGGACGGACGGCCCTGATCCTCGATGTCGACACCGGGATCGACGACAGCCTCGCGCTGCTGTACGCCGCGGCCTCGCCCGATGCCGAGCTGATCGCGGCGACCTGCGTGTCGGGCAACATCGATGCCGCGCAGGTCGCGATCAACACGCGGGCCGTCCTCGAGCTGGCCGGCCGGACCGACGTCGAGGTGGCGATCGGGCGCGAGACCCCGCTGCTCCGGGCGCTCGAGACGACCCCGGAGACGCACGGGCCGCAGGGGCTCGGACACGCCGAGCTGCCGCCGCCGTCGCGCCCGATCTCGACGCGTCACGGCGTCGACCTCATCCTCGAGGAGGCCCGCCGCCGACCCGGCGAGATCACCCTGGTCACGCTCGGCCCGCTGACCAACCTTGCCCTCGCGGTCCTGCGCGAGCCGGCGCTCCCCCGCCTGCTGCGCGGCTACACGCTGATGGGCGGCGCCTTCGGCGTGTCGGGCAACACGACGCCGACCACCGAGTGGAACATCCACTGCGATCCCGAGGCGGCCAAGATCGTCTTCCGGGCGTGGGGCGAGGCGTGCGCGGCCGATCCGACGATCCCGCGCCCGCTGGCGCTCGGCCTCGACGTCACCGAGCAGGCGCGCATCCTCCCCGACGACGTCGTCCGGCTGGCGCGCCGGGCCGGGAGCACGCCCGACGATTCGATCGCGCTGGCGCGCGGCGAGGACCCGATGCTGGCGACGCGCTCGGTGGCGAGCAATCCGGTCGTCCGCTACGTCGCCGATGCGCTGCGCTTCTACATGGAGTTCCACGCCGCGTACGACGGCTTCTACGGGGCGTTCATCCACGATCCGCTGGCCGTCGCGGCGGCGCTCGACCGGTCGCTGGTCACGACCGAGGCGCTCTACGTCGACGTCGAGACGCGCGGCGAGATCACGACCGGGATGACCGTCGCCGACCGGCGCCGCCTGACCGGCCATCCGCCCAACCTGGACGTGGCGGTCACGGCCGACGTCGCGACCTTCCTCGATCGGCTCATCGAACGTGTCGGCGGGCTGGCGGCGACCCACCCGGACATGTCACGCTAGCGCGGGAGGCACGGCCGTCCGGGGCGGTCGCTCGAGAACGAGGAGGGACGCGATGGACTTCGGTTGGCTGACGGTCTGCGCCGAGGGCCAGACGACGCCGTGCATCGCGCCTGTCCAGGTCGCCTATCTCGTCGCCCTGCTCCTCGGTGTCGTCCTGTTCGCGGTCGTCGGTCGGCGGGCGCGCGACCTCACGACAGCCACGTCTGACGCCTGATGGTCGTCGCGATCGCCATCAACATCACGGTCGGCTCGATCACCGTCGCGCTGCGCCTTCCGATCTACCTCGATTCGATCGGGACGGTCCTCGTGGGCGCGCTCGCCGGCCCGTGGGCCGGGGCGCTGACCGGCATCCTGGCCAACCTCATCTGGTCGATCCTGCCGATCCCCGGCGGCGCCGGCCCGACCATCGCGTTCTACGCGCCGGTCGCCGGCGTGATCGGCCTGATGGCCGGCTTCTGGGCCAGCCGCGGCGTCTTCCAGCTCCGCTCCGACGACGCGCGGGTCGGCGGCTTCCTGGCGCTGGCAGCCGGCATCGTCGGCGCGGGCGTCGCCTTCCTGCTCGTCCAGGTCGACGATCGGGATCCCGAACCTCGCCGAGACCGATCCCGGCAAGCTGCTCGACAACCAGGGCCGGTTCGTGATCATCGCGGTGGCCTGCCTCGTGGTCGGCGTCGTGGTCGCCTGGATCGCCGGACGAACGGTCTTCGCGTTCAAGAGCGACGATCCGCGGATCCGGACCTACCTCATCGGGGCGACGGCGATCGCGGCCTTCGCGATCGTGTTCGCGCTGCTCCGCCTGCTGTTCGCCCCGGCCGGCTACTTCTCGGCGGTCGACCGGGGTCAAGGCCGACGGCACGGCCCTGACCGCTTCCTCGGCGGCGCGAACCTGACCAGCCTGGCCCTGGCCGACCCGGCCGGCCTGATCGGGGCGCTCGTCGCTCGGTCTGATCGTCGGCTTCCTCGTCTGGACGTGGGCCCGTCGCGGCGAGAACGCCCGGCTCTTCCCGGTCTGGGTCGGTGGCGCGACGACCGGCCTCGTGGCCGCCGCGATCTCGGCGCCGATCACGGCCGGCGTCTTCGGCGGCGTGACCGGTGCCGGCACCGACGCCCTCGTCGCGCTCTTCCGGACGCTCGGCCTCGGGGTCTTCCAGTCGGCCTTCGCGCAGGGCCTGACCAGCGACCCCCTCGACAAGACGATCAGCTACACGATCGTCTTCGCCATCCTCGGCGCGCTGCCGATCACCGTCCGCACGATGTACAGCCGCGGTGAGTCGACGGTCGCAGAGGCGGCGACCGCGCAGTGAACGCCACGGTCGGCTAAGAGCGAGGGATGTCGGCGACCACCGGCTATTTCATCGCGGGTTCGAGCTGGCTCCATCACCGCAACCCGCTGACCAAGCTCATGGCGCTCGGGCTCGTGCTCCTGTCCGCGTTCCTGCTGCCGGCGATCGTCCTGCCGGTCCTGGTCGTCGTCATCGTGATCGTCATCTGGTCGGCCGGGCTGCTCCGGCCGGCCGCCCGGGCGATGCGGATCCCGGCCTTCCTGCTGCTCTCGATCCTGGTCGTGAACAGCCTCTTCTTCCCCGGTGCGACCGACAAGCTCGTCACGCTCGGGCCGCTGTCGATCAGCCGCGAGGGGCTGACCTTCGGGCTGATCTCGGCCGGCCGCGTCCTCGTCGCGTTCCTCGCCTCGATCGCCTTCCTGTTCACGACCCTGGCCGACGACATGCTCGAGACGCTCATCTCCCGCGGCGCGAGCCACCGGTTCTCGTTCGTCGTGCTGTCGGCGGTCCAGATGGTGCCGCGGATGCAGGGTCGCGCCGGGGCGATCCTCGAGGCCCAGCAGGCGCGCGGCCTGTCGCTCGAGGGCTCGTTCGCGAAGCGGATCCGGGCCCTCGTGCCGCTCATCGGGCCGGTCCTGCTGGGCTCGCTCGTGGACGTGCGCGAACGGACCTTCGCGCTCGAGGCGCGCGGCTTCGGGGCGCGCCCGGGACGGACCGCGTACCGGATCGTCACCGACCCGCCGATCGACCGCTGGCTCCGCCTGCTCATCGTGGTCGCCGCGATCGGCGTCGTGGTCGTGACGGTCAGCGGTGTCCTGCGATGACCGCAGGAACGCGGCTGGCGCGCCGCTCCTGATCGAGGGTCTCGGCGTCCGCTATCCGGGTCGCCGTGAGCGCGCGATCGAGGGCATCTCGGTCTCGGTCCGCGCGGGCGAGACGGGTCGCGGTCACCGGCCGGACGGGCGCCGGCAAGTCCACCCTCGCCCTCGCCGCTGCCGGTTTCATCCCCCGGGTCGTCCGGGCGAAGCTCGACGGCGCGGTCTCGATCGAGGGCGTCGACGCCGGGTTCGGCCGCCGCCGGCGCACTGCTCGGCCGGGTCGGGATCGTCTTCGCGACGCCGGCCAACCAGCTGTCGGCGTCGAAGCTGTCGGTCCGCGAGGAGCTCGCGTTCGGGCTCGAGAACCTCGGCGTCCCGCGCGACGAGATGGACGCGCGGATCGACGCGACCCTCGAGCGCCTGTCGATCGGCCACCTCGCGGACCGCGAGCCGTTCGCGCTGTCCGGCGGCGAGCAGCAGCGGGTCGCCATCGCGAGCATCGTGGCGATGGGCACGACCGTGCTGGTCCTCGACGAGCCGACCGCCCAGCTCGACCCGGCCGGGACCAGGTCGGTCGCGGAGCTGCTCGAGGAGCTCGCCCGAGCGGGCAGCGCGATCCTGTGCGTCGAGCACGACCCGGTGATGCTCGGCGGGATGGACCGCTGCCTGGTGCTCGACGCGGCGCACGAGATCGCGTTGGACCGACCCGGACCGGCGCTCGCCCAGGCCGCCGAACGAGTCGGCCTCACGCCGCCGACCCTGGTTCGTCTGGCCGAGGCTGCCGGGATCGATCTCGCCCGAGGCGTTCGACGAGGAGGCGATCGCGGCCGGCCTGCAGGCGAGACGCCGCTCCGGCCAGGCGGCGCCGGTCGAGGCCGCCGATGCACGTCCGGATGCGCAGTCGCTCACCTGGACCCCCAGCCGCGAGCGCGCTCCCGTCCGGATCGCCATCGAGGATCTCGTCCATCGCTACCCGACCGGGATCGAAGCCGTCCGCGGCGTCTCGCTGACGATCGAGCCCGGGTCGTCGGTCGCGATCCTCGGCCAGAACGGCTCGGGCAAGACGACGCTGGCCAAGCACCTCAACGGCCTGCTCCGGCCGGCGTCGGGTCGCGTGCTGATCGATGGCGAGCCGACGGAGGGCCAGACCATCGCGCGGCTGGCGGGCACGGTCGGGTTCGTCTTCCAGAACCCCGACGATCAGCTGTTCGAGCGCAGCGTCGAGCGCGAGGTGGCGTTCGGCCCGCGCAACCTCGGGATCCCGGCCGCGGAGATCGCCGCGCTCGTGTCGGCCAGCCTGGCCGCGGTCGGCCTGTCCGACGAGCGCGCGACCAACCCGTACGACCTCGACCTGTCGCGACGCAAGCTGGTCGCGCTGGCCGGCGTCCTCGCGATGAACCCGGCGGTCCTCGTCCTCGACGAGCCGACGACCGGGCAGGACGCAGACGGTATCGAGCGGGTCGCGCGCGTCATCGCCTCGATGCGGGCTGCCGGCCGATCGGTCGTCGCGATCACCCACGACATGGAGTTCGCCGCCGCGACGTTCGAGCGGATCGTGGTCATGCGCGAGGGCGTGGTCGTCGCCGACGGGTCGCCCGGTTCGGTCTTCGCGCCCGCGAACGTCGACCTGCTCGCCTCGACCGGGCTGACACCGCCGCCGGCGGCGCGGATCGCGGCGCGCCTCGGGCTCGCGACCGTCCCGCCGGATGCGGCCTCGCTCCTGGACGCCCTCAGGGCTGGCGGTTGACCCAGACCCCGCCGGGTCCGTCGTAGCTCGTCCCCTCGCCCCAGGTGGCGATGGTCTTGCCGGCGCTGGTGATGGCGATCTCGCCGTAATCGCCGTAGATCTCGGCGAAGCCCGCGGCGGTCTTGTACGCCGCGCCCGACGTCGCATCCGAGATCCGCAGCGGCGCTGACCAGGTCGCGCCGCCATCCGTCGAGCTGCGCGTGAATGCGTTCCAGGCGTCGACGTTGCCACCGCCCGACGTCTCCATCCAGGCGATCCGGACGTCGCCCGAGCCGCGCGACTCGACCATCGGCAAGGTCGCTTCCTCGCCGGCCGTCGAGACGACCGTCGGCGCAGACCAGGTCGTCCCGTGGTCGGTCGACCTCTTGGCCGAGATCGTCTGCTTGCCGCCGGTCGTCGTCGCGCCGTCGTACAGGTAGACGAGCGCCCCGCTGGCGTCCGCCGACAACGCGACGTGCCCGAGGTAGAAGTCGGGGGTGCACCCGACCGCCACGCAGGCGAGGCCCGGCTGCACCTGGGCGACGATGTGGTCCTGCCACGTCGCGCCGGCGTCGCGCGACACGAACACGTGCTGGTCGATCGTTCCCGTCGGGACGGTGCCCTTCTCCCCGCCGCCACCGTAGAGGAGGCTCGACTCGGCGAAGTAGACAGTGCCGTCCGATGCAACGTCAGCATCGAAGGCGAAGTAGTAACGGTTCGAATCGATCACCTTGACCTGGCTCCAGGTCGCCCCGAAGTCGGTCGAACGCGCGACGTACGGGTCGCCACCCGTCGGCCCGTTGAACGAGACGTAGACGTTGCGGCCGTCGTCGCTCATGGCCAGCGCCGGCTTGTCGGTCCAGGACACGTTGCCGTAGGTCTTGACCGGTGCGGACCAGGTGACGCCATGGTCCGTGGACTTGGTGAACATGACGTTGAAGCCGTTCAGATAGGCCGCGTAGACGGCCCCTGTCGACGGCACGACCTCGATGATCGGGTCGAACTGGCCGGATCCCTTGCACGCGCAGAGCGGCTTCGGGGCGCCCCACGACACGCCACCGTTCTGGCTGATCGTCAGCGCGATGTACGGGGACGGGCAGTTGCCGGAGCACGGCTTGGCCCCGTACCGGGTCGTCAGCAGGAAGACCCGCGATGAGGCGTCGGTCGCGATGGCCGGCTCCCAGTCGTCCGCCGTCGCGCTGATCGGGGCCTCGCCGACCCACGCGGTCGTGCCGGCCGCGGCCTCGACATAGGATCGGGCTCCCGCCTGACCGGCGGCCCCCACCGCGTCGGCCGCCTCGAACGCTTCGCGCCGACGCTGGACGCCCTCTCCCTGTTCGGCGGCTTCGGCTGCGGCATCGTCGTCGCCCGCTTCGGGCTCGGACGCGTCGGCGTCCTCCGTGGCGCCGGGCTCGCCCGCGTCGGCGTCCTCGGTGGCCGAAGGTTCGCTCGCTGCGGCCGAGGGAGTGGCTCGGCTGGCAAGCCCATCAGACGGGGATGGCGTCGCCCGCGTCCCGATCAGGACAGTGGCGATCAGGAAGGCGATCACGCCGACGGCAACGACGCCGAGACCCGCGCGGGCAGTCGTCATCAGGGGTCCTCCAGCGGTCGGGCCGGCCGCCTCCGATCGGCCGATCGACGAAGTCTACGGCCCGGACGGACGGACGCAAGACCCTGTTCCGACCTTCGCAGCGCTCTCCCCGACCTGGCGGGAGGCCAGACGTTCTCCTCTGAAAGAGCCGCGATTTCGGGCCATTGGACTCTGCCGCATGGACGTCGAAGCGCGCACGCTCCGAGGCGAAGGAGGAACAGCATGCGCATCCTGCTCGCCGTCGATGGTTCCCGATCGTCCGACCGCGCCAGAGACCTCGTCGCCGCGTTGCCGCGGCTGGAGGGCGGTCGTCTCCGCATCGTCAGCGTCGTCCCCACGGAGACCGACTTCGTGGCAGTGCCGTGGGCATCTCCCCTCGAATCGGACCGCGAGACGGTCGACATCGACACCCAGCGGACGCACCGCGATGCTCTCGACACAGCCGAGCGCGAGATCCGCTCTGCCCGCTCCGACCTCGTCATCGAACCCGTCCTCGCCCACGGCAGAGCGGCAACGGTGATCGTCGAGGAAGCCCGGGCGATGGCGGCGGATCTCGTCGTCCTCGGGCATCGCGGTCACGGCCGCTGGGAGTCGATCCTTCTCGGATCGGTCTCGGCGGAGGTCGTCGACCACGCGCCCTGTCCGGTCCTCGTCGCCCGCGACGAACGGCTCGGGCCGATCGTCCTGGCGGACGACCGATCGAGCCACGCTCGCGCCGCCGAACAGGTGCTTCTCGAGTGGCCGCTCTTCCGGGGATTGCCGGTGACCGTCGTGACCGTCGATGAGGATGGCTTCCGACATCGGCCCTCGACGTCACCGCTCGTCTACTCGGAGGCGATGGATTCGTACGCCTACGGAACGGCCGCCCAGCGCCGGACGACGGAGCTCGAGTGCCAGGCGGCAGCCGCCCGCCTCGATCGCGCCGGCCTCGTGGCCGAGCCCGAGGTCCGCACGGGGGACCCGGCGCAGGAGATCGTCACGAGCGCGCGCGTGCACGGGGCAGGGCTGGTCGTCGTCGGCACGCGCGGGCAGACCGGGCTCCGGCGGTTGATCCTTGGAAGCGTGGCACGCAAGGTCCTTGTCCACGCAGAATGCTCGGTGCTGGTGGTCCGCGGAGGTCCGCACGCACAGCCTGACCTCGAGTCGGAGATGGACGCGCCGGAACGCGAATTGGTCAGCCCCTTCGGTTGACGCCGCCCGCGCCGACGACAAGCAGCAGGAACGAAGTCTCGACGACGTCGATCCCGCCGATGACCAGGGCCAGGACGAGCGGCAGCGCGTTCCCGAGCGCCCAGCCCGCACCGGCCGCGCCGGCCGCGACGGCGAGGAAGACGAGCCGGACGCCTCGGACGAGTCCCGCCACGTCGTCGGTGCCAGCTGCCAGCCGGGCGAGACCGCGCGCCAGCAGCAGGACCGCGACGCCCGCCGAGGCCCCGACGAGCGCGGCCCGGATCAGCGCCGGTGGATGGACGATCGCATCGAGTCGCGCAGGGTCCGACCCGACCAGCGTGGCCGCGACTACCGCGAGGACGCCCAGCCCGAGCGCCCCGAGCGCCGCACTGCGCGGGCTCACGCCGCGGTCACCTCAGAGCGACTTCGTGGACCGTGCCCTCGACGATCCGCCAGGCGCGAACGCCGGGTTCGCCGGTCGTCGGGTCGGCCTCCTCGTCGCTCAGGGTGACGAGCAGGTAGAGCGCGTCCGGGTAGAACGCCAGGCCGATGTCGGTCGGCGATGGAGCGGCGGGCGTGTGCGTGTGCGAGTGCACGATCCCCCAGAAGACCTCGTCCGCATCGTCGGTCTCGATGGTCAGCCGCAGCAGCTCGCTCGGGTCGATCTCGTAGCGATACGGCGAGGCGGCCCGATTGCGGGTGGGGACGTAGCGGAGCGCGCGGCCACCGTCAGCCGGCGACGCCGTCGCCGACGATCAGCCCGCACGACTCGTTGGGATAGTCGGCCCGGGCCTGGGTGACGATCGCATCGCGGATCTCGGCCGGGAGCTCGACTGCCGCGGGTCCCGGGTGCTCGGTCACCACCAGTTGACCCCTCCTTCGAGCGCCTCTTCCATCTCGTCCAGGTTCGTCGAGAACGTGCCGGCCGACAGGTACTTCCAGCCGCCGTCGGGGAGCAGCGCGACGATCGTCCCGGACTCCATCTCCGAGGCGACGCGCGCGGCGGCGACCATCACGGCGCCACACGACGGCCCGGCGAAGATCCCCTCGCGGAAGACCAGCTCGCGCAGCGCGGCGATCGCGTCGCGGTTGGAGACGAGGTACTTCGTGTCGATCATGCTCGGATCGAGGATCTCGGGGACGAACCCGTCGTCGAGCGAGCGCAGGCCCTGGACCAGCTCGCCGGGGAGTGGCTCGGCGGCCACGATCCGGACGCCCGTCCTTGTGCTCGCGCAGGTAGCGCGAGACGCCCATCAGCGTCCCGCCGGTCCCGAGGCCCGCGACGAAGACGTCGATCTCCGGGCAGTCGGCCAGGATCTCCGGGCCGGTCGTCTCGAAGTGCGCCAGCGGGTTCGCCGGGTTCCCGTACTGGTAGGGCATCACGAACCGCTCGTCCTTGCTGACGAGGTGCTTGGCCAGCGCGATCGCGCCGTTGCTCCCGAGCGCACCGGGCGAATCGATCACCTCGGCGCCGATAGAGTGCGGCCATCTGGCGCCGCTCGTTGGTGACGTTGTCGGGCATGACCAGCGCGACGCGATAGCCCTTCCGCCGTCCGATCATCGCCAGCGCGATCCCGGTGTTGCCCGACGTCGGCTCGAGGATGATCGAATCCTCGTGGAGCAGACCGCGCTTCTCGAGGTCCTCGATCAGGTACTTGGCGACCCGGTCCTTGACCGAGCCGGTCGGGTTGAGCATCTCGAGCTTGGCGAAGATGCGCACGTTCGGGTTCGGCGACATGCGCGGAATCTCGACGAGCGGCGTGTGGCCGATCGCGTCGAGGATGCTGTCGAAGCGGCCACCGTGCGGGGCAGCTCCTCGTGGATGTGCCCCATCGAGCGTCAGCCCCCGGCCATCGCCGGGAGCAGGCGGACCTCGTCGGCCGGGGCGACCGGGGTATCGAGCCCGGCCAGGTAGCGGACGTCCTGGCCGTTGACGTAGACGTTGACGAACCGGTTGAGATCGCCGTCGTCGGTCAGCAGCTGCGACGTCGAGCGACGGATGCTGGCTCGACCAGCGCGTCGACGACGGCGCGGATCGAGTCGCCGTCGAGCTCGAGTGACTTGGCGCCGCCCACGTTGGAGCGGAGGACCGCCGGGATGAAGACCGTGCTCACGCGCTGGCCACCGAACGAGCCGGTCAGCAGGAACGGCGCCTCGACATTCGACGCCATCGACCTGGAGCGGGTGGCCCTCCGCCCGCGCCTGGACGGCGGCATCGGAGCAGACCGGGCAGTTCGGGTCGCGACGGAGCTTGAGCTCGGTGAACTCGGTCTCGAGGGCATCGAACAGGAGCAGCCGACCGGCCAGCGTCGTGCCGATCCCGAGCAGGACCTTGAGCGCCTCGTTCGCCTGGAGCATGCCCAGGATGCCGGGGACGACGCCGAGGACGCCGGCGACGGAGCAGCCGGGCGCGAGCTCGGGCGGCGGCGGGGTCGGATACAGGCAGCGATAGCACGGGCCCTCGTACGGGCACGAACGTCGTCAGCTGGCCCTCGAACCGGAAGACGCTGGCGTGGACGACCGGGATGCCGGCCGCGACCGCGGCGTCGTTGAGGATGTAGCGGGTCTCGAACGTGTCGGTCCCGTCGAGGATGACGTCGTAGCCGGCGATGATCCGCTCGACGTTGGCGGCGACGAGCATCTCCTCGTGGAGCGACGACCTTGACCTCGGGGTTGAGGGCGTTGATCGACTTCTTGGCCGATTCGACCTTGCGCTCGCCGACGCGATCGGTCGTGTGCACGATCTGGCGCTGGAGGTTGCTGAGGTCGACGATGTCGAAGTCGACGATGCCGATCGTGCCGACACCCGCGGCGGCGAGATACAGCGAGGCCGGCGAGCCGAGCCCGCCCGCACCGATGAGGAGCGCCTTCGAGCCGAGCAGGCGGCCTGGCCCTCGACACCGACCTCCGGGATCAGCAGGTGGCGGCTGTAGCGCTGCTTCTGCTCCGCGGTCAGGACGATCGGGGTCACGAAGTCGAACCCGGCGCTCTTCCAGCCCTGGAAGCCGCTCGACATCGAGGCGACGTTCGTGTAGCCCATCTCCGACAGCGTCTGGGCGGCGAACAGCGAGCGAACGCCGCCGGCGCAATAGAGGATCACCGGCGCGTCACGGTCGGGCGCGATGCCCTCGATCTGCTGCTCGATGTAGCGACTTCGAGACGTGGTGGGCGCCGGGCAGGTGGCCCTGCTCCCACTCCGGACGCCTCGCGGACGTCGACGATCGTTGCGGCGCCGACCGGGAGGGCGTCGACCTCCTGGGGGCTGACTTCTTTGATCTGCGCGCGGGCCTCGCGAAGGAGGTCGGCGTAGGACTTTGGCATGGGGTGAGGGACTCCGATGATCGACAGGCTGGCAGCCGTTCCGGTGCCAGGGCGGTGAGGGGTGGGTCGCGGTCGGTCGCCGCGGGTGGGACGAGCCGGCGTCACGCCGGCGGCAGACACCTGCAGCGGCGCTCGATCCGGGTCGCGGTCGTGGCGGACGTCATGCGCCTGCCTCGGCCGGGCTCGGCGTCGTGTTGGTCGGGTCGCCCGCGCCGAGGTCGCCGAGCACGTGCTGGAGGCTGTCGTGGCTGAGCATCGCGCACTTGAGGCGGGCCGGGCTGATCTCGATCCCGAGCAGGTCGAGCAGGTCGTCGGCGCGGATCGCCGCGACCTCGTTCAGCGGCTTGCCCTTGATCTCGTCGGTCAGGAGGCTCGCGCTCGCCTGGCTGATCGCGCAGCCGCGACCGGTGAACGCGACGCGGTCGACGATCCCGTCATGCACGCCGAGCATCAGAGTGATCCGGTCGCCGCACAGCGGGTTGGCGCCCTCGTAGGACGCGTCGGCGTCCTCGATGACCCCGAAGTTGTGGGGCCGTCGATAGTGCTCGAGGATGTAGTCGCGATACAGGTCGTCCATGCTCAGATCGAGTGTAGCGCGAACCCGCAATTCCGACCATATCGGTCGGATATGGATCTGCGCTCCGTACTGATGCCTGATCCCCACTGGTACGAACCGCGCGGCCTGATCGATGTGTTCGTGCGGTATCGTCGGACGCCCGATGGCAACGATGATGACCAGCCCCCTCCTTGCCCGCGTCGCCGGCCAGGCCGCTCGGCGCGGGATGATCCCGCGCGTCCCGTCGGGCGACAGCCTCACCTCGGCGGTCGAGACCTGGCTGACGTCGGCCTACCCCGACGCGGTCCGCTCGACCCGGCGCGGGACGCTCGAGTCCGGCGATTCCGAGCTCGCGGTCGTCGCTCCATCCGGCCGCTCCCGAGCTCGTGCTGACCGCGTCCGAGAACGGCCGCGTCACGGTCGCCGCCGAGACCGAGGTCGTCGGCCCCGGCTACCACCGATTCGTCGGTCGGTTGCTCGAACGGATGTCCATCGACCTCGCGATCACCTGGGACCTTGCAGGCGCCGCGGATGCGGATCCCGCGTTCGAGACCGCCGCGACGACGTTCACCGACCGAGCCGGCACCGAGCGCGCCTATCTCGGCTGGCTCGGGCGTACGCTCGCTCGGCGTGCGGAACGGTCGTGCGTCACGTGGCGGTGGCGTCCAGCTCGGAATCCCGCCCGGCGTCCGGTACACCTTCGACGGCGCGATCGCCACGGTCCTCGGGCCGCGAGACGACGCGCTGGCTCGAGAAGGCGCTGGCCGACACGCGCGTCGCGACCGACATCACGCCCTGGTGGGCCGACGCGACCGACGGCCAATACATGCTCAATCGCGCGCTGTGCCTGATGTGGCTCGAGGTTCGCTGGCGAGCGCCGGCCATGCGGGCCGAACGACTCCTGCTCGACGAGGTCCATCGGCTGCTGACCAAGGCGTTCCCGCTCGAGCCGCGCCTCGCCTACCCGTGGCGTGCCTGGGCCGAAGTGGTCGAGCATGCCGGTATCGACGATGCGATGTCCCGCCAGGTCATCGACCGGGCCATCCGCGAGCCCGATGGCACCGCGCCGATCGGCTACCGCCGCGATCCCGTGACCATCAGCCACGAGGGCTGGGCGCTCGAGATCCCCGGCTCGTTCGCCGAACGCCGGACGCCCGAGGAGTGGTGGGGCGGTGGGGTCGGCCGGAACATCACGCTCGCGGCCGTCGAGACGGGGACCGAGACGGGCGCGATGGACGCCCGATCGTTCATCGAGCAATTCGCGCGGCGACCTCGGACCCGACGCGATCGACCATCGGGCAGGCCCGGTCATCGGCCGCGCCACGCTGTCGACCGATACGAGCTCCGGTCTCGAGGTCGGCGTGCTCGAAGGCTATTCGGCCGTCGTCGGTTCCGGGGCGGCGATCAGGATCGTGTTCGACGATCGCGTCCGACTGGCAGTGGGCGCTCGACACCTGGCGGTCGCTCGCGCCGGGCTGATCGCCCGCGCGACCCGAGCAGCGCCGGGAACGCTCAGGACGCGCTTCCGGCCGGGTCGAGGGCCTTGGCTCGCTCGATCGCCATGTTCTCGGCCTCGTACGCCGTCGTCGCAAGCTCGTTGAGCCGACGGAACCCGTCGTCGGTGGGTCCGATCGTCAGGAGATCCTCGAGGCCCTGCAGCCATGCGGCGTGCGTGGCCCACGCCTCCTGCCACGTCCCGCTTCGTTGGGCCTCCAGGCGCGCCTCGTCCGCGAGCCGATGGATCTCGGCCTGGCTGGTGCTCCGGTCCTCGCCCGAATTGATCTGGGGGACCAGCGCATTCGCCGCTTCGACGGATTCGACGAAGCGGGCGCCGACCAGCCTGGTCGCGAAGGGCTCGCCCAGGAGCCAGCCGGGCAGGCGCTCGATCGTCTGTTCCGGATCTGCCATCACGAGCGAGAACAGGACGCAGGCGAGGAGATAGATCGAAAAGGCCACCCAGGCGGGCGTGTCGAACCAGGCGTTGACGGCCTGTGCCAACGCTGTCAGCAATGTGATCGGCATGACGAAGATCAGGATCACGCGCCATGGATACCTGTCGGCGCGCAGGTACAGCGCTACCCCGGCCGGAAGGACGGTCCACAGCAACGGATGCACCCAGACGGTGCACGCGGCCGCATATGCGAGCCAGACGACAAAGACGAGCGTGCGTGCGACCGACGGCCAGTGGCCGCGATCCAGTCGCGAGGTGCCCGCTTGCTGAGGTTGCTCGCCCACCGATACATGGTCTCCCGCTGGCCGCGCACGTCAAGGTCCCCCGGACGTCACGGGCCGACGCGTGCAGCCGGCCCATAATCCCGGCATGTACGTGCCGGCCCACTTCAAGCCAGATGATGACGAGGTCCGCGGCCTGCTGCGGAACCTCGGCGCGTCGAACCTGGTCACGGCGACCGCCGAGGGACTCCTCGCCACCATGCTACCGCTGGTCTACGACGAGGGCGATAGCCGGCCCGGGCTCGGAGCGTGGGGCGCGCTGCTGGGTCACGTGGCACGGAACAACCGGCAGTGGCAGGTCCCGGCGACAGGCGAGGCGATGGTGATCGCCGCCGGTCCGGACGCCTACATCTCGCCGACCTGGTACGCGACGAAGCGCGAGCACGGCCGGGTCGTCCCGACCTGGAACTACATCACCGCTCATGTCCATGGCCGCCTCGTGATCCACGACGACCCCGCGTGGGTCGAGGCCAACGTGCGACGGCTGACGGCCCAGCACGAGCGGATGCGCGAGGTGCCGTGGTCGGTCGACGACGCGCCGGAGGCCTACCTCGACGGCCAGCTCAAGGCGATCGTCGGCGTGGAGATCGTGATCAGTCGTGTCGAGGGCAAGTGGAAGCTCAGCCAGAACCGCTCCGTGGCGGACATGACGGGCGCCATCGAGGGCCTCGAGGCGCTCGGGGAAGATGACGTATCGGCGGCGATGCGCGAGGTCGTCGCCCGCCGCGAGGAGTGACCTCGTGCGGTGCTCGGCGATCGCATCGCAGATCTACCAGCGGCGCCGGCCGAACCTCCAGGCGGGTGGCGGATCCTCTTCCTGGATCCCGCGAGGCTCGTGGCGATCCGGCCCCGGGAGCCCGAAGATGCCGTCGATCACGTCCTGTCCCTTGCGGATGCTGTAGCCGACCAGCGACCCGACGATCGTGACCAGCACCAAGAGCCAGCGCGACGTTGACGAGACGCGACCATGCGTCAGCCGTTGAAGACCCGCTGGACTTCCGTGAGGCCGGCGGCCAGGGCATCGATGTCCTCGCGCGTCGAGTAGACGTTGAAGCTCGCTCGGGCGGTCGCCGCCAGATCGAGGCGTTCGTGGAGCGGCATCGTGCAGTGGTGGCCGGCGCGGACCGCGACCCCGAAGCGGTCGAGCACCTGCGCGACGTCGTGTGGGTGGATCCCCGGCAGGTTGAACGGGACGACGCCGCCACGGATCGCCGGGTCCATCGGGCCGTAGAGCGCGATGTCCGGGACCTCGCGCGGGAGCGTCTCGAGCGCGTAGGCGACCAGGTCGCGCTCGTGCTCGCGGACGGCCTCCATGCCGAGCGCGGTCAGGTAATCCGCGGCGACACCGAGTCCGATCGCGTCGCCGACGGCCGGCGTCCCCGCCTCGAACTTCCAGGGGATGTCGTTGAAGTCGCTCCGGCGGAGGTGGACCTCGCGGATCATCTCGCCGCCCGACAGGAACGGCGGCATCGCCTCGAGCAGCTCGCGCCGCGCCCACAGAGCGCCGGAACCCATCGGTCCGAGCATCTTGTGACCGCTGAACGCGTAGAAGTCGGCGCCGAGCTCCTGGACGTCGACCGGCACGTGCGGGACGGCCTGGGCGCCATCGACCAGCACGAGCGCGCCGGCCGCGTGGGCCATCTCGACCATCTCGCGGACCGGATTGATCGTCCCGAGCGTGTTCGACACGTGGGTGAACGCGACCAGCTTCGGCTTGAGCCGCAGGAGGACCTCGAAGACGTCGAGCCGGAGGATCCCGTCGTCGGTGATCGGGATGAACTCGAGGTCGCCGTCGCGCTCCTGGACGAGGAGCTGCCACGGGACGAGGTTGGCGTGATGCTCCATCTCGGTCAGGACGATCGCGTCGCCGCGGTCGATGTTCCGCCGGCCCCACGAGTAGGCGACGAGGTTGATCGCCTCGGTCGCGTTGCGGGTGAAGATGATCTCGTGGCTGTCGGGGGCGTTGATGAACCGCCCGACCGTGACCCGGGCCGCCTCGTAGGCCGCCGTCGCCTTCTCGCCGATCGTGTAGATCCCGCGATGGACGTTGGCGTTGTACTCGCGGTAGTAGTCGGCGACGGCGTCGATGACGACCGATGGCTTCTGGCTCGTCGACGCCGAGTCGAGATAGACCAGCGGGTGCCCGTTGACCTGCTCGGAGAGGATCGGGAAATCCGCCCGCAGCGCGTGGGCGTCGAAGCTCGCGGTCGTCGGCTCGGTGGTGATCGTCATCGGTCGATGCCCGCCTAGCGGGCGCTCTCCACGGCTTCGAGCTCGGCGCCGACCGGCGCCTTCGGGACGAGGAGAGCCTCGTCGGGCAGGTCGGTCTCGTAGCCGTTCTCGCGCAGGACCGGGCCGTAGCCCTCGTCCTCGAGCCGCAGCGCGAGGTCCTTGCCGCCGCGAGGTGATGATCTTGCCCTGGGCCAGCACGTGGACGTAGTCCGGGCGTGATGTAGTTGAGCAGGCGCTGGTAGTGGGTGATCAGCAGGACGCCGAGGTCCGGGTTGAGCATCGCGTTGACGCCCTCGGCGACGATCCGCAGCGCGTCGATGTCGAGACCGGAGTCGGTCTCGTCGAGGATCGCCATCTCGGGCTCGAGGACCGCCATCTGGAGCATCTCGAGGCGCTTCTTCTCGCCGCCCGAGAAGCCCTCGTTGACGTAGCGAGCGGCGAACCCCTCGTCCATCCGCAGGAGCGCCATCTTCTCGCGCATCTTGTTGCGGAAGTCGCGCATGCGAGACGCCGCCCTTGACCGAGTCGGTCGGGTCGATGTCGGGGTTCTTGTCGATGCCCTGCAGCTTGGCGTTGAGCGCCGAGCGGATGAAGCTCGCGACGCTGAGGCCCGGGATCGCGGTCGGGTACTGGAAGGCCAGGAAGAGCCCGAGCCGGGCGCGCTTGTCGGCCGACAGCTTGAGGATGTCGCGACCCTTCCAGATGGACCTCGCCGCCCTTGACGACGTAGGCGGGGTGACCCATCAGCGCGTAGGCGAGGGTCGTCTTGCCCGAGCCGTTCGGGCCCATGATCGCGTGGACCTCGCCCTTGCCGACGGTCAGGTCGATCCCCTGCAGGATCTCGTGGTCGGGGGCGGCGACGGGCGCGACGCGGAGGCCGCGGATGATGAGCTGCTGGTCGTCGGCGGTGTCGGTCGTCACGGGTTGGTCAGGGCTCCCTGGATGGGGTCGGGTTGGCTGGATGGAGGCGGCGCGGTCGTGGCCGGGACGGCGGTCCGCGGCGGGACGAGGTCGGCGAGGGTCATCGAGTCGAGCGCGCCGGTGACCGCGTCGCGGACGCGGACCCACAGGACGTTGACCGTGCAGCGGGCCGAGCGATCGCACAGGATCGCCGTGCTCGGGGTCGTCGGTGGCGCACATCATCGGCGCGATCGGGCCTTCGAGGGCTCGCAGGACCTCGGTCATCGTGATCGTCTCGGGCGGTCGGGCGAGCTCGTAGCCGCCGTGCGCGCCGCGCGTGCTGGTCACGAGGCCGGCGTCGCGGAGGCTGACGACCAGCTGTTCGAGATATGCCCGCGGGAGGTCCTCCTCGGCGGCGATCTCGGCGAGCGAGGCGGGACCCATCCCGGCGTGGCGACCGAGCTGGACCATCAGCCGCACGCCGTACTCGCCCTTGGTGCTGAAGGCGATGGCGCCGCTGCCGTGGTACGACGGGCGCGCCGTCGGCAGGGGCGAGATGGTCGCAGGGGTCGGCGTCGGCTCGGTCGCGGCGGTCAGCGGAGGTTCCTCGATATCCGAGTGAATTCGTCGGGATTGAGTGTAGGCCGCGCCCGGAGGAGCGTCAATCGAGAGGCGGGGGCTACCCCGTCGATCGGCGGACGGGGTAGTAGATTCCCCGCCTACATCGTGGAGCCCGTTCACCGAGGAGAGCCGATGACCAGCGAGGAGGATGCCGAACTCGTCACTCCTGGCTGGGTCTCGATATTGGTGAACCCGTTCGGGTCTCGCTCCCGCGTTTGGCTGGTGATCTGGGCGGCGGGCGTGTGCGGCGCCCTCTTCGGAGGCATCGTCGGAGTCCTCGCGGTGCTCGCGATGATGTGGTGTCTGGCGGCCCTCCAATGGACGGATCGTCATGCCGCCTGGCAAGGCAGCGAAGGCTCCCGTCCCCGAACGATCGTCCCGCCGGTCATCGCCTGGTTCGTGGCGATGAGCCTCCTTGTCTTGCATCTCACCAACGGCAACGTGTGTCCGAGCCAGGCGACCACGTGCACGGGGGACGCCGGACAGACGGTGCTCTTCTTCCTCGCCCTCTTGCTTCTCGCGATGGCCCTGCTCGTGGGGCTCGTGTTCTGGGTCGTGAGGACGCTTCGTCGGCGCAACGCGTCCTGACCGGGCCTCCATCCGGGATGACGCTGCGTGGGTGGTATCGTCGCGCGGGCATGTTCCGCACCAGTCCCAGCCTCGATCCGGTCCGACCTGGAAGGCGGTCACGGCGCCACATCGGATCCTCTGGGGCGATCGTCGCGCTGATCGGTCTTGCGATGATCGTGGCCGGTTGCGGCGGCGTGACACCGTCGTTGCCGTCCCTCCCTGCCCTGCCGTCTCTGCCGGCCCGGCCGTCGGTGCCCCCGCTCCCGTCCGTGTCGGCGATCCCGTCGCTCCCGACGCGCCCGTCGCTCCCGGCCATCACACCGACGCCGCCGCCCACGACGTCGCCGACCTCCACGCCCACGGCGTCGCCGACCCCCACTGCAACGCCGGCAGCCACGCCGACCCCGACTCCCACGGTGTCACCGACGCCGACCCCGACACCGACGTCCACGCCTACGGCGTCGCCGACACCTAGCCCGACGCCAACGGCGACACCCGCCCCGACTGCCACGCCCAGCCCCTCCCCGACGCCGACACCCGTCCCGACGCCGAGTCCGACTGCGAACCCGACGACCTCATCAAGTCCGACGCCGAGCGCGGCGACCCCTGCGCCATCCGCGAGCCCTGGCCCCGGTCCGGGCGAGTCGACAGGCTCGGTGTCACCTTGGGTGATCCTCTTGGTCGTCATCCTCGCCATCGGCCTTGCCGCGGTGCTCTACCTCCTGTATCGACGGCGAGATGGGACCGGCGGGCCACCGCCGGGTGGCTCGGGAGGCGGGACTGTGCCGCCAGATACGGCATCCTTGCCCGAGGCGGATGGAGCGGAGGCGGTCAACGAGACGGCGAGTGATCCCGAGGCGGTTGCGACCCCAGGCCCTTAGCGACAGGATCCCTCTAACCAGCGCCGAGTCGCATGACCTTCGAACCACAGGATGGACACAGTCCGGCGATCGCCGGCCGGCCGTTAGCGAGCACCACCGCGTGAGCCCCGCCGATCTCGACCTGGCGCCGGTCCTTGATGCAATAGGCCATCGGCGGGCTCGCCTCGCCCGTGGGCGCGAGCAGGCGTGCCAGCTTCGCCGCGATCGATGCGCGTCGAGACGACGCCGACCGCAGTTGGGATCTTCGTTTCTCGATGAGGCGATCGGCCGACGCCAGCTTCGCTTCGACGGCTTCACGCCGCTTGGCCGCCCGTCGTTGGCGTCGTTTGGACCATTGACCGCGGTCCGCCGTCTCCTCGCCACCGCCTCGTGCTTTCGATGTCATCGGCCGGCTCCTCTCTGACCCCCGTATTCCCGATCGTTTCCGGAACCGTGTGCCGCCGACGGATGCCTTGCGATCCCCCGAAGGTCATCCGGGCAGAGGGACGGAGCCCTTGATCGACGATGCGACTAGGTGTGTCTGGATCTCGCTCAACGGAGACGAGGCGACTTCGGAGCCTTCCAACTACCGCGCCGTCAATCGACTGACGAGGAGTTAGAGCAGGCGACCTCCAAATGCGGCGGGGATGTGACCACGATGCTGTCACGCCAGATTCCCCGTCAACATCTAGGAGCCCGTTCGCGGAGGAGCCGATGACCAGCGACGAGGATGCCGCCGTTGTCACTCCTGGCTGGCTACGTTCGCCCGAACGCTGCCTTGACCTGCGGCTGGTACAGGTACCAGAGCACGACGGCGCCTGCGACGGCGGGCACGAGCGCCGCACCGATCGCGGCGATGATCTCGCTCGTGAGGGTGGTGCCGAACAACGATAGCCCGGCGCTCACGAGCCCGACGATGATGCACAGACTGGCCCACAGCCTCGCGACGAGCCAGGCCCATTCGCGTTCGCGCCACAGGCCGAAGCCGCTGACAAGCCCGAGGACGCCAACGGCCACGAGCACGACCCCGACGATCATCATGATCCCGTCGAGGGTGGTCCCGTACCCGATCTTCGTCAGGATACCGCCGCCGATGCCGATGTCACCGAGACCGGCCAGGATGTCCATGATGCCGGCGAGGACGGCCACGACCGCCATCACCGTCACGCCCATCGGTCGAACCACGCCAGCAGTCATCGATGTGCCTCCGATCCGCCTGCAGGATGGATCCCGTGGCGCGAGATATCAAGGGCCGTGGAACTGCGCCACACAGTGCGACAATGACCAGCCCACGGGGAATACCGACACGTGGCTGCATCCGTCACGCGTCCGCACTCCCGGGAGAAGGAGCGAGCCGTGAAGTTCATCGTCGGGGTCATCGTCGGTTTCGGGATCGGCGTGGCCAGTTCGATCGTGTATTCCGGTCAGACCGGCAAGGACCTCCGCGAGGTGTACGCCGACGTCCGCAAGAACGTGGACAGCGTCGACCTGGAGCAATTCGGCCAGGAGGTCCAGACGAACGTCACGCAGGCCCAGGCGCAGGTGCAGGCCAGCGTCGCGCAGGCCCAGGCCCAGGTCCAGGCCGGCGTCACCCAGGCGCAGGAGAAGGTCGCCGAGGTCCGCGGGAAGTCCGGCGGCAACGGCACGGCCACGGATGACCTGGCGGCCGAGGCCTCCACGGAGTAGTCCGGAAGCGTCAGACGGGACGCGGCTCGAGAACGACGATCGCGGTGTCGGTCGAGCGCCTGGTCGCGTATCCGTCGAGATGAGGGGTGTAGCCGCGCCAGATGTCCCACAGGCGGTCACGCTCGTCGCCCTCGGCGGCGCGTCCGCGGACCGCTCGGGTCCGGCTTTCCCCCTTCAGCTCGATCTCGGCGTCGGGGTGTCCAAGGAGGTTGAGCCACCACGCCGGTTCGCCCTCGCCCCAGCCGTTCATCGCCATCGTGACGATGTTCGGACCGTCCTCGAAGTAGGCGACGATCGCCTCGCGCTCCTTGCCGGTTCGGCGCCCGACCGTGACGAGGCGCATCGTCCCCCACTTGCCGGGCTTCGGCGGCCAGAGCCCACGCCGTCCGCCTGTGCCGCGAAAGAGCGCGCGATGGGCAACCCAGGCCGTCCGGACGAACCAACGCGGCGGCATGAACGGTGAGTGGGCGCGTTCCTCGGGGATCGTGGCTGCCTCGATCGGGTCGACGGATCGATCGGTCATCTGTTGGCTCCTCGCTGTGGTACGCTCGTGTCCATACATCGTAAGGACTCGTCCATATGGCGTAAGGTAGTCCGTACGATGTAAGGATGTCAAGAGGCTATTCATGAAGAGCGCCGTCGATCTCGAGAACGAGGAGCGGCGGATCCCGTTGAACCGGACCCGCGTGCTGCAGGCCGCGGTCGAGCTCGCCGACCGCGACGGCATCGACTCGGTCAGCATGCGCCGACTCGGCCAGGATCTCGGCATCGAGGCGATGTCGCTCTACACCCACGTCCGTGGCAAGGAGGACCTCCTCGACGGCATGGTCGATGCCGTGATCGGCGAGATCCCGATCGACGTGGACGGTCCCGACTGGCGGACAACCATGCGACGGAACGTCCTCGCCGCCCGGAGCGTGATGCTGCGCCACAGGTGGGCGGCACGCATCATCGAGACGCGGACGACGCCTGGGCCGGCGAACCTGCGCTACATGGAAGCCATCACGGGGATCCTGCTCGACGGCGGGTTCACCGTCGACCTCACCCATCACGCGATGCACGTCCTGGGCAGCCGCGTCCTTGGCTTCAGCCAGGACCTCTACGACGACTCGGGCGTCCCCGATCCCGAGGCCGCGGCCGCCTGGGCGACCCAGCTCGCCAGCGTCTACCCGAACATCGGCGCGCTCGCGATGGCGGCCAGCCACGAGGGTGGCATCGGTGGCTGCGACGACGACTACGAGTTCGCGTTCGGGCTCGACCTCATCCTCGACGGGCTCGAGCGACGGCGCGCCACCTGAGGGAGAGGCCTACCCCGCGCGGTGTGCGCAGCGCAAGATACGCGCGTGCACCTGCCGACCGGTGACCGCGTCACGTTCCTCTTCTCCGACATCGAGGGCTCGACGCGTCTCGCGCAGCGGCTCGATGGCGAACGGTGGGTGACGCTCCTGCGCGAGCACGACGCGCTGGTCGACGGGGCCGTGTCGACCGCCGGCGGCCAGGTCGTCAAGCACGAGGGCGACGGGACCTTCGCGGTCTTCGCCGAGCCGGCCGACGCCCTCGCCGCTGCCGCTGGGATCAGCCGCGCGATGACGACACTGGCGATCGACGACACCGAGACGGTGCGGGTCAGGATCGGCCTCCACACGGGCATCGGACGGACGACCGACGACGGTCGCGATTACGTCGGCATCGACGTGCACTACGCGGCACGGGTCGCAGCGGCCGCGAACGGCGGGCAGATCGCCGTCTCGGAGACCACCCGCGACTGCGTCGGCAGCCGGGTCCCGGACGGGCTGAGCCTCACGTCGATGGGTCCTCGACGCCTCAAGGATTTCGAGGATCCGCGGCCGATCCACCTGCTCGTCATCCCGGGCGTCGCCGACGACGATCGGCCGCTGCGGACGATCGACGCGCCGACGAACCTGCCGACACCGCCGACGAACTTCGTCGGCCGCGACGAAGACCTCGTGACCCTGCGCGACATCCTTGGGCGGACGCGACTCCTGACCTTGACGGGACCCGGTGGCACCGGCAAGACGCGGCTCGGCCTTGGGCTCGCGGCGTCGGTCGCGGACGGCTTCCCGGGCGGGACGTGGTTCGTCGATCTCGCCCCGGTCCGCGATCCGGACCTGGTCGCGGGCTCGATCGCCGCGGCGCTCGACATCCGCGAGGAACCGGGCGTGCCGATCGCCCGGACGCTCCAGGAACGTCTCCAGCCGCTGACCACCCTGCTCGTCCTCGACAACCTCGAGCAGCTCCTGCCGCGGTCCGCCGTCGGCATCGCCGAGATCCTGCGGGCCGCGCCCGGTCTCCGCGTGATCGTGACGAGCCGGGAGGTCCTCCGGGTCGCGGGTGAGTACGAGTACCAGGTCCCGCCGCTGGACGCGTCCGCCGGGATCCAGCTCTTCGTCGATCGGGCCAGGCTCGTGCGCCCCGATGCCGTCGCCACGGACGCCGATCGTCGCGGCGGTCGGCGCCATCGTCAAGCGCCTCGAGGGGCTTCCGCTCGCCATCGAGCTCGCGGCCGCGCGGACGCGGGTGTTCGGCCCGGTCGCCATCCTCGAACGGCTCGAGTCGAGCCTCGACCTGCTGGCCGGTGGTGCCCGCGACCTGCCCGAGCGCCAGCGGACCCTGCGAGGTGCGATCTCCTGGAGCCACGACCTTCTGTCCGAGGACGAGCAGGCGATCTTCCGGCGGCTCGCGGTGTTCGTCGGCGGGTGGGACGCGGAGATCGCCCAGAAGGTCGTCGACCCGAGCGATGGCCTGGGCCTGCTCGTCGTCGACGGCCTCGAGGCCCTCGCCGACAAGAGCATGGTCAGAGTCAGCCAGACCGAGCACGGCGAGCCACGGTTCGATCGCCACACCTTGCTGCGCGAGTTCGCCCTCGATCGACTCGACGCGTCCGGCGAGCGTCCCGACTGCGAGCGGCGTCATGCGCTCGCGTTCCTCGACCTGGCGGCGACGGCCGGACCGTCTCTCGTGGGTCCCGAGGTGGATCGCTGGATGGACCGGCTCGGGCATGAGCAGCACAACCTGCGAGCCGCCCTGCGCTGGTCGATCGCGTCGGGTGAACCGGAGGTCGGGCTGCGCGATCCTCGCCGCGATCTGGCGCTACTGGCAGCTCTCGTCGCAGCTCGCGGAAGGGACCGCATGGGCGACCGAGCTCCTCGCGCAGCCATCGCGGGACGGGGACGCGATCGTGCGGATCGACGCGCTGTCCGCCGCCGCGGGGATCGCCTATTGGGCACATGACTTCGCGACGGCTCGGGCCATCTATGAGGAACGGCTCCGACTGGCCGAGGAATCGGGCGACGATCAGTCGGTCGCCGAGGCCCACTACGAGATCGGTTTCATGGGGATGGTCGACCAGGACGTCGAGTTCCTGCGTCACCACGAGACGATCGCGCTCGACCTGTTCGAACGCGCGGGGTCGACCGATGGCGTCCTCCGCGCCAGGCAGGCGTTGGTGATGCAGCACTTCCTGAAGGGGGAATACGCGGAGGCGCGGGCGCTCGAGACCCTCGATCTCGAGGAATTCCGGCGCCGTGGTGCGCGCTATCGGATGTCGGACAGCCTGGCGCTCCTTGCGGTCGCATCGCTGTTCAGTGGCGACACCGCGGCCGGTCGCGACTATCTCATCCAGTCGGGGCGCCTGACGTCGGGCATCCTCACCAACGACCTCGCCGCCCTGACGATCACGAGCCATCTCGCCCTGCGGACGGGTCGTGAGGAGGACGGAGCGCGGCTCGCAGGAGCCGCGCAACAGATCGCGCTCCAGACCGGGGTGACGAACGGGGTGCTCCAGATCCTGCACGTCCCGGACCCGGTCGACGTCGCTCGAACGCAGCTCGGGGAGCCGGCGGAGCGGCTGATCGAGGAGGGTCGGGCGCTGGCGCTCGAGGACGCGCTCGCGCTCGCGACAACGATCGCATCGAGCGAGATCGCCGGCGCGCCTGCCTGACGGGTCTACCCGGGCTGGCGACCCGAGGTCGGATCCACGCTCGCGAGGTGCTCCCGGTCGTGGTCCGTGACGATGCCGAGGAGCGCGGAAACGTCGAGTCGACCGTAGGTGGCGTGCACGCCGCTTCGTGCCCACTGCGCTTCCGTGAAGCCGTCGATGATCGCCACGGAATGGGCACGCACCGACGCGTGGCGAGCCAGGATCTCCGCCAGCGGGACACCGTCCAGACCCGGCTCGAGGCCAGGTTCCAGCCACGACCAGTGCGGCTCCTCCTCGTCGACGATCGAGGCGAAGCGCGTCCACCAGACCTCGCGCTCGACGGCGATCAGGTGGCGGGCGATCTCCGCGGGACCCCATTCGCCGGCGGGCACGGGCTCGTCCTCGGCGGCCGTGGCGGCCGCGGCGAAGCCTCGGTGGGAAGTCACGGAACGTCTCGAGCAGCGCGTCGCGGCTCACCCGGGCCTCCTCGTCGACGAGGTTCGGCGCGAGCCAGCGCGCCGCCTCGTCGAGCGGCACGCCCTTCCGCGCCGCGTAGTCGGCGAGCTGGTCCCGACCGATCCGACCGACCCCGAAGTAGTGGCTGTCCGGGTTCCACAGGTAGTAGCCGGAGACCGCGGCGCCCGGCCACATCGCGAACGATTCGGTCAGCCGGATGCCGGCCCGCGACTCCGCCTCGAGCAGGTCGAACAGCGTCGCCTTCTCGGTGTGGTCGGGGCAGGCCGGATAGCCCGGCGCGGGCCGGATCCCCTGGTAGCGCTCGGCGATCAGGTCGGTGTTGGTCGAGCGCCTCGTCCGGCGCGTAGCCCCACAGCTCGCGCCGGACGCGCTGGTGGAGCCGCTCGGCGAAGGCCTCGGCCAGGCGGTCGGCGAGGCCTTGGCGAGGATCGCCGAGTAGTCGTCGTTGGCCGCCTCGAACTCGGCGACGATCTCGTCGAGGCCGATCCCGGTCGTGACGGCGAAGGCGCCGACGTAGTCCGCGACGCCCGGTCCCGCAGGAGCCACGAAGTCCGCCAGGGCGACGTTCGGCCGGCCGTCCGGCTTGGCCATCTGCTGGCGGAGCGTCCGGAAGATCGCGCGCGGTTCCTGCCGATCGTCGTCGCACCAGACCGTGATGTCGTCGCCGTCGCTGTTGGCCGGCCAGAACCCGACGACCGCGTTGCGCCGTCAGCCGCCCGTCGCCGACGAGCCGGTCGAGCAGCGCCAGCGCGTCGCGGTGGAGGTCGCGCGCCGCGGCCCCGAGCCGCGGATCGTCGAGGATCGCCGGGTAGGCGCCGCGCATCTCCCAGGTCGTGAAGAACGGCGTCCAGTCGATGAAGTCGACCAGCTCGGCGAGCGGGTAGCGCGGCGAACGTGCGCGGCCCGAGGAACGTCGGGCGCGGCGGGGTCACCGCGGACCAGTCGATCGGCACGTGGTTGGCGCGCGCCTCCGCGACGGTCAGCCGCTTCTCCTTGGCGCGACTGCCCGCTCGCTCGCGCCGGACCGTCTCGTACTCCTCGCGGATCCCGGCGACGAACGCGTCGCGCCGGTCGGGCTGGACGAGCGCCCCGGCGACGCCGACCGCCCGCGACGCATCGATGACGTGGACGACCGGCCCCGAATAGTGCGGCGCGATCTTGACCGCGGTGTGGGTGCGGGACGTCGTCGCGCCGCCGATGAGCAGCGGGATCGTGAAGCCCTGGCGCTCCATCTCGGACGCGACGTGGGTCATCTCGTCGAGCGATGGGCGTGATGAGCCCCGACAGGCCGATCAGGTCGGCGTCGATCTCGATCGCCTTCTCGAGGATCCGCGCGGCCGGCACCATCACGCCGAGGTCGACGACCTCGTAGTCGTTGCAGCCGAGCACGACCCCGACGATGTTCTTGCCGATGTCGTGGACGTCGCCCTTGACCGTCGCGGTCACGATCGTGCCGGCTCGCCTGCCCGTGCCCTCGCGTTGCGCCTCGAGATACGGGATGAGCACGGCGACGGCCTTCTTCATGACCCGGGCGCTCTTGACGACCTGCGGCAGGAACATCCGGCCGGCCCCGAACAGGTCGCCGACGACGTTCATCCCGGCCATCAGCGGCCCCTCGATGACGTCGAGCGGGCGCGCCGCGGCGAGTCGCGCCTCCTCGGTGTCCTCGACGATGTAGGCGTCGATGCCGGCCACCAGCGCGTGGGTCAGGCGTTCCTCGACCGGTCGCTCGCGCCAGGCCAGGTCCTCGGCGGCACGCTCCATCCCGGCGCCGCCGGCGTACTGCGCGGCCAGGTCGAGCAGGCGTTCCGTGGCGTCGGGTCGCCGGTTGAGGACGACGTCCTCGACGCGCTCGCGGAGCTCGGGCTCGATGTCGTCGTAGATCGGCAGGACGCCGGCGTTGACGATCGCCATGTCCAGGCCGGCCGCGATCGCGTGGTAGAGGAAGACCGAGTGGATCGCCTCGCGCACCCGGTCGTTGCCGCGGAACGCGAACGAGACGTTCGACACGCCGCCCGACGTCCGCGTCCCCGGGAACTCCACCTTGAGCCGCCTGACCGCCTCGATGAACGAGACCGCGTAGGCGTTGTGCTCCTCCATCCCGGTCGCGATCGCGAAGATGTTGGCGTCGAGGATGATGTCCTCGGGCTTGAAGCCGACCGTCGCCGGTCAGCAGGTCGTAGGCGCGGCGCAGGACCGCGACCCGCCGCTCGACCGACTCGGCCTGGCCCTGCTCGTCGAAGGCCATGACGACGACGGCCGCGCCGTAGCGACGGCACAGGCGCGCCTGGCGCAGGAACTCCTCCTCGCCTTCCTTGAGCGAGATCGAGTTCACGACGCCCTTGCCCTGGAGCTGCTGCAGCCCGGCCTCGATGACCGACCACTTCGAGCTGTCGACCATGACCGGGACGGTCGCGATGTCGGGCTCCGCGGCGATCCGGCGCAGGAAGCGGGTCATCGCGGCGACGCCGTCGAGCATCGCCTCGTCCATGTTCACGTCGATCATCTGGGCGCCGTTGGTGACCTGCTCGCGCGCGATGTCGACCGCCTCGTCCTCGGCGCCCGACGCGACCAGCCGGGCGAACTTGCGCGACCCGGTGACGTTCGTCCGCTCGCCCACGTTGACGAAGGCGTTGCCGGGCGGCGGGATGATCAGCGGCTCGAGACCCGAGACGCGGGTCGTCCCGGTCGGCTCGGGGATCTGGCGCGGCGGCTGGCCGGCGACCGCCGCGGCGATCGCGGCGACGTGCTCGGGCGTCGAGCCGCAACAGCTGCCGGCGACGTTGAGCAGGCCGTGCCTGGCCCACTCGCCGAGCGCCTCGGCCATCTCCTCGGGCGTCTCGTCGTAGCCGCCGAGCTCGTTCGGCAGGCCGGCGTTCGGGTACGCCGAGATCGGCCGGTCGGCGACCCGCGACAGGACGTCGAGGTGCTCGCGCAGCTGCTTCGGGCCGAGCGCGCAGTTGAGCCCGACGATGAGCGGGTCGGCGTGGCGGACGCTGTGCCAGAACGCCTCGACCGTCTGGCCCGACAGGGTCCGTCCGGACGCGTCGACGATCGTCCCCGAGATGATCAGCGGCACGCGCTCGCCGGTCTCGTCGAAGAGCGACTGCACCGCGGCGATCGCCGCCTTCGCGTTGAGCGTGTCGAAGATCGTCTCGATCAGCAGGATGTCCGCGCCACCCTCGATGCAGGCCGGCGGCCGATTCGCGGTAGGCGGCCTCGAGCTCCTCCCACGTGACGCTGCGGGCGGCCGGATCGCCGACGTCCGAGCTCATCGAGGCGGTCCGGTTGGTCGGGCCCGAGCGAGCCGGCGACGAAGCGCGGCCGGTCGGGCTCGGCCGCCTCGGCCGCGTCGGCGGCGTCGCGGGCCAGGCGTGCCGCCGCGACGTTCAGGTCGCGGACGGTCGCCGCGTCGAAGCCGTAGTCGGCCTGGGCGATGCGCGTCGCGGTGAACGAGTTCGTGCTGAGGATGTCCGCGCCGGCGTCCAGGTAGGCGGCGTGGACCGCGGCGACGGCCGCCGGCTGGGTCAGGCACAGCAGGTCGCTGTTGCCGCGCAGGTCGCGCGGGTGGTCGCGGAACCGCTCGCCGCGGAAGTCGGCCTCGGTGAACCCGTGCGCCTGGAGCATCGTGCCCATCGCCCCGTCGAGCACGAGGATCCGCTCGCCGCAGGAGGCCGGGCAGCAGGGCGAGGCGCGACGGACCGGTCGAACGCGGTCATGCCAGCACCGCCACCGGGATGGCGCGCCCGGATCCGGCGGACGAGCTCGGCGCACTGCTCGTACCGCCCGAAGCTCGGCATGATGTAGGTCCCGGCGACCTCGCCCTCCATCGCGCTCAGGAGAGCGTCGGCCATCTCGATGCCGACCTCCGAGCCGCGCTCGCCGGCCGCGCGCATCGCCTCGCGAGCCTCGTCCGGGATCGTGATGCCCGGGAACCTCGTTGTGCAGGAACTCGGCGTGGCGGGTCGAGACCAGCGGCAGGACGCCGAGCAGGATCGGGACCGGGATGCCGCCCGGCCCGAACCGGCGCCGCGCCTCCGCGAGCATCGTCTCGACCTGCTCGACCGAGTAGAGCGGCTGGGTCATCACCAGGTGCGCCCCGGCCGCGAGCTTGCGCTCGAGGCGGTCCCATTCGGTCGCCGCGTCGGCGGCCGTCGAATCGAGCGCGCACGCGATCGTGAACCCGGCCCGCTGGCCGATCGACCGGCCGGTCGGGTCCTCGGCGAGGTTGAGCCGCGTCAGCATCTCGATGAGCCCGATCGAGTCGATGTCCCAGATCCCCGTCCCGGTCGGGTAGTCGCCGATCCGCGGCGGATCGCCGGTCAGCGCGATGATGTTGCGGACCCCGAGCGCGTGGGCGCCGAGCAGCTCGGACTCGAGGGCCATCAGGTTCCGGTCGCGCGTCGTGCAGTGGACGAGGCACTCGAGGTCGAGGTCGTGCTGGATCCCGAACGCCACCGACATGGCGCTCATCCGGACCCGGGCCATGGCCGAGTCGGAGACGTTGACGAGGTCGACGCCCGCGTCGCGCAGGAGCCGGGCCGCCTCGATCGTCCGCTCGATCCGGATGCTCCGCGGCGGGTCGATCTCGACCGAGACGACGAAACGGCCGGCGTCGAGCAGCTCGGCCAGGCGGGTCGGCGGTGGCGCGTCGTCGGCGGTCGCCGGCGATGCGGTCCGCGAGCGAGGTCGTCGCTCGAGCGCGGTCCGTCTCGATCGACGGCGGGCGCGGCCGGCGGCGGCCGCCTCCGCCACGTCGAGCGCGGCCCGCATCGCCGCGATGTGCTCGGGCGTCGTCCCGCAGCAGCCGCCGACGATCCGGGCTCCGGCCGCCAGCAGGCGCGGCGTCACCGTCCCGAAGTACTCGGCGCTGGCCGCGTAGATGAACCGGCCCTCGAGCCGCTGCGGGAGCCCGGCGTTGGGCATGATCGACCTCGCCGGGTCGCCATCGGCGGGGGCGCCCATCGCCTCGAGCGCGTCGAGACAGGCCGCGGGTCCGGCTCCGCAGTTGACGCCGACCGCGTCGGCTCCCGCGCGGGCGAGGGCGGCCGCGGCCGCCGCCGGGCTGCTGCCGTCGGCCAGCACGAGTTCCTCGCCGAACGTCAGCGAGGCGATCGATCGGCACGTCCGAGGCTCGGCGAGCCTCGTCGACGGCGAGGACCAGCTGCTCCAGGTCCGAGAACGTCTCGAGGACGATCAGGTCCGCGCCGCCCTCGAGCAGGCCGTCGATCTGTTCGCGGAATGTGGCCCGCGCGGCGGCGTCGGCGATCGGCCGGCCCGCCGCGCGTCGGCGAACCCAGCGGCCCGACCGAGCCACCGACCAGCGCGTCGCGCCCGCTGACCTCGCGTGCCTCGCGTGCGAGCTGTGCCGCGCGCCGGTTGATGCGCGCCGACCTGGCCCTCGAGGCCCCAGGCCGCCAGACGCTGCCGGTTCGCGCCGAACGACAGCGTCTCGATCAGCTCGGCGCCCGCCTCGAGGTACTCCCGATGGGCGGCCCCGACCATCTCCGGATGGGTCGTGACGAGCTCCTCGAGACAGGCCCGCTGCGGCACGCCGCGGCTGAACAGCAGCGTCCCCAGCCCACCGTCGACCAGCAGCGGACGAGCGGCGAGGCGGCTCCGGAAGCGCTGGCGTGGCGAGCCGACGGGCGTCGGCGTCGGTCATCGGTCCCCTATCGAACGGGTCGGTCGGGCGGCGGGACCGGAAATGACAAGACCCTTCCTGCTCGGAAGGGTCTCGAAGGGAGTTCCCTTATCGTGCAGGAGGACCTGCCCGGACTTGGCACCTTGCCGACTCGACGCCGGTAGGTTGTCGTGGCTTCAACGGGCCGGTCCCTCCGCCACTCTTGATAAGCATCTCTTCGGTTGTGGCGCCCATGGTGCCCCACCCAGCCGAGATGAGCAAGGTGGCGCGACGCTCAGGCCGCCGACTTGACCCGCAACCGCTCCAGGTACGCCGTCCGCCAGCGCTCGGTGACGTCGACCGCGTTGAACGTGTACAGATGCAGGTCGGCGATGCCGTTCGCCGGCTCGGCGACGAGCGGCGCGAGCCCTTCGAGCAGGCCGTCGGGGCGGTAGAAGCCGCCGGACCGGATCAGCTTGGCGATGAACCGCGTGTTCTTGACCAGGAACCGGTGCGTGTCGGCGACCCCGATGCGGGCACTGATCGCGAGCAGTCGCTGCGGCTCGGCGACGCCGGGCAGGCCGAGGTGGACCGGGAGCGTGATGCCTTCGGCCCGGCGGGCGGCGAGCCACGACGCGATCGCGTTCGGGTCGAAGCACAGCTGGGTGGTCATGTAGCTGGCGAAGGCGGCCTTGGCGCGCAGCGCCTCGAGCAGTGGCGCGTCGGCGATGAAGGCGTGTCCCTGCGGATAGGCCGGGATGCCGATCTCGGTCAACGGATGGCCGATCTCGGCCATCGCCCGCAGCAGCGACAGCCCGTCGGGTAGTCGCCGGGCTCCTTGGCGTCGCCACCGACGACGAACGCGCGGTCGACGCCGGCGCCCTCGAGCGCCCGGTCGATCAGCGTCCGCCAGGTGGGCCCGGTCGCGGATCATCCGCGCCGACAGATGCGGAACGGCGCGGAAGCCGTCGGCCTGGAGCTGGCTCGCACAGTGCGACGGTCGCGTCGATCCCCTTGGCCGGCGACGCCGTCACCGAGACGCGTCGCACCGGCCGGCAGGAAGCCGGCCTGGTCGAGCGCGTTCTTGAGTGGCAACGAGCTCGAATGTCGGGTCCGCGAGGATCTCGCGCAGGGCGCCTCCGATCGGCCGGCGTCAGTCGAGGACGCGGCGGCGGTCAAGAGCACGCCATCTAGACCTCCGAGTCGGGCATCGATGCCTTGCGTCGGGCGATGAAGTCGAGGAGCGCCTCGTCGACGCCGGGGTCGATCGGCGGCGCCTCGTAGTCGGCCAGCATCTTCTTCCAGATGACATTGGCCCGCTGCGCGGCGTCGAGCGAGCCGTCCTCCTGCCACTGCTCGAAGCTGTTGTTGTCGGTGACGTCCGAGCGGTAGAAGGCTGTCTCGAAGTTGGCCAGCGTGTGGGCGCTGCCGAGGTAGTGGGTGCCCGGGACGTTGGTCCGGATGGCGTCGAGCGCCTGGCCGTTCTCCGACATGTCGACGCCGTTGACGAAGACGCCCATCATCCCGCACTGGTCCGCGTCGAGGATGAACTTCTCGTAGCCGACGGTCAGGCCGCCCTCGAGCCAGCCGGCCGCGTGGAGCACGAAGTTGACGCCGCCGAGCACGGTCGGCTGGAGCGTGGCGGCCGATTCGTAGGCAGCCTGCGCATCGGCGATCTTGGAGCCGCACAGCGAGCCGCCCGAGCGGAACGGGACGCCGAGCCGGCGCGACAGGGCGGCCATCACGTACAGCACCAGCGCCGGCTCCGGCGTGCCGAACGTCGGGGCGCCCGACTGCATCGACATCGAGGACGCGAACGAGCCGAGGATGACCGGCGCCCCCGGCCGGGTGAGCTGGACGAAGGTCATCCCGGCGAGCGCCTCGGCAAGGGTCTGGGCGCAGACGCCGGCCGCGGTCACCGGGGCCATGGCGCCGGCCAGGATGAACGGGGTGAGGATCGTCGCCTGGTTGGCCTCGGCATAGGCGCGTGCTGCGCCGAGCATCACCGAATCCCAGACGAGCGGCGAGTTGGCGTTGATCAGCGAGGTGATGACCGTGTGATCCTCGAGGTAGTCCGCACCGAAGGTCAGGCGCGCCATCTCGACCGTGTCGCGCGCCCGTTCCGGGGCGGTCACCGAGCCCATGAACGGCTTGTCGCTGTAGCGGATGTGCGCGTAGACCATGTCGAGGTGGCGCTTGTTGACCGGGATGTCGACCGGCTCGCAGACCGTCCCGCCCGAGTGATGGAGATAGGGCGAGGCGTAGGTCAGCTTGACCAGGTTCTTGAAGTCCTCGAGAGTCCCGTAGCGCCGGCCGTTGTCCAGGTCGCGCACGAACGGCGAGCCGTAGTTCGGCGCGAAGACCGTGTGGACCCCGCCGATCTCGACGTTGCGTTCGGTGTTCCGCGCGTACTGGGTGAACTGTCGGGGCGCGGTCGCCTGGACGATCGCCCGGCACATCCCGCGCGGGAAGCGGACCCGGACGCCGTCGACGTCGGCGCCGGCGTCGGCCAGCAGGCGGAGTGCCTCCGCGTCGCCGCGGAACTCGACGCCGACCTCCTCGAGGATCGTGTCGGCGTTGTGCTCGATCAGGGCGAGGCCCTCCTCGCCGAGCACCTCGAATGGCGCCAGCGTGCGGGTCAGGAACGGGATGTGCTCCGCGTGGGCCGCGAGCCGCAGCGCCTGCCGCGCGGCACGTCCGCCACTCCGGCGCCTCGCCGGGTCGTCCATCAGCCGTCCTCCCTGCTGCCGATCGGCACCGAGCGCCGGCGTCGTCGTTCTGTCCGTGCGTCGTGCGCGGCCGAGCCGGTCGTCGGAGCACGTTCGGGCAAAGCAACGACCGCCGCCAGATGCGGGAAGGCGGCCGTCTTGTGCGGGAAGGCCATCGCCTCGACGAAGTGCTGCTGGAAGCGTGGCTCGACGGCGGTCTCGATCTTCTCGACGCGGCGGACGACGCCCTCGATCTCCGTCCGTGCAGCGCCCGACAGGAGGGCGATGAGCGCCCCGGTCCCGGCCGCGTTGCCGGCCGATCGGACGTGGGCGAGATCGCAGTCGGGGATCAGCCCGAGGATCATCGCGTGGGTCGGGTCGATCTGGCTGCCGAAGGCGCCGGCGAGCCGGATCTCGTCGACCTCGTCGATGGCGAGCTGGTCCATCAACAGCCGGACGCCGGCGTAGAGCGCGGCCTTGGCGAGCTGGATCGCCCGGACGTCGGTCTGGGTGATGGCGATCCGCGGCGAGGTCCCCGATCCGTCGCCGGCGTGGAGGATGTAGCTGAAGGTCCGCCCATCGGGCACGATCCGCGGCGTCCGCGCCGCGAGCGCGCCGTCGACGACGCCGTCCTCGGTGATGATCCCGGCGAGGAACATCTCGGCCACGACCTCGATGATCCCCGAGCCGCAGATGCCGCTGATCCCGGTCTCCGCGATCCCGGCCGCGAAGGCCGGCTCATCGGACCAGGCGTCGACGCCGATCACCCGGAAGCGCGGCTCCAGCGTCTCGCGGTCGATCCGGACGCGCTCGATGGCGCCCGGCGCGGCGCGCTGGCCACCGGAGATCTGGGCGCCCTCGAAGGCAGGTCCGGTCGGGCTCGACGCCGCGAGCAGCCGGCGCTTGTCGCCGAGCACGATCTCGGCGTTCGTGCCGACGTCCACGACGAGCGTCATCCGCTCGGCGAGGTGCGGCTCCTCGGCCAGGATCACGCCGGCCGTGTCCGCGCCGACGTGCCCGGCGATGCACGGCAGGACGTAGACGCGCGCTCCCGGGTGGACGAGCAAGCCGAGCTCCGCCGCGGTCGTGTTGACCGCCCGGTCCGTGGCCAGCGCGAACGGCGCGCCCCCGAGCGGCGTCGGGTCGATGCCGAGCAGGAGGTGATGCATGATCGGGTTGCCGACGAGGGCCAGCTCGAGGATCTCGACCCGCTTGATCCCGGCCCGCATCGCGAGCGAGGCGATCAGCCCGTCGAGCGCCTTGCGGACGGCGACGGTCATCTCGCCGGCACCCTCGGGATGCATCATCGCGTACGAGACGCGGCTCATCAGGTCCTCGCCGAAGCGGATCTGCGGGTTCATCACGCCGTTGCTGGCCAGGACGGAACCGTCGGCAAGGTCGCTGAGGTGACCGGCGATCGTCGTAGAGCCGATGTCGATCGCGACCCCGTAGGCCTTCTCGTGGAGTCCCGGCCAGACCGCGATCACCTGGCGGCCGTGGTGGACCGCGACGGTCACGCCGTACTTGCCCTTCTCGAGGGCCGGCTGGAGCTCGCGGATCACCTCGAGGTCGGCCTCGAGGTCGGTCAGCTGCCATTCGCGCTCGAGCGCCTCGAACAGCCGGGCAAGGTCGCCGCTCGGCGAGGCGAGCTCGGGCGGCGTCACCTCGACGTAGTGCAGCCGCACGACCGGGTCGACCGTGAAGGTCCGGACGTCGAGACCCTTGCGCACGACCTGGCGGTGGACCTGGCTCTCGGGCGGGACGTCGATCAGCACGTCGCCGCAGACCTGCGCGGTGCACGACAGCCGCCGGTCCGCGGCGAGGCCCTTCTCGGCGCGGTAGGTCGTCTCGAGCTCGGCGAAGGCCGACAGGTGCGACGGCTCGGAGGTGATCCCGTGCTTGGGGAACTCGCCGAGACCCTGCGTCACCTGGCAGCGGCCGCAGATGCCGCGCCCGCCGCAGACCGAGTCGATGTCGACCCCGAGCGAGCGCGCGGCGTCGAGCACGGTCGTGCCCTCGGCGAACCGCCCGCGACGGCCGGACGGCGTGAAGATGACGAGCGCGTCGTCGGCCACGAACGGACGCTCCGTCAGCCGACCGCGACGGCGCGACGGTTGACGCGGCGCCGGCTGATCTCACCCTCGGGGGTCGGGACGCGGTGAGCGAGGATCCAGCGGCCACAGTCGGGGTCGTGGCCCATCAGCACGTCGGCGGCCATGACGCTGGCCTTGACCTCGGGCATCAGCGGGTTGGTGATCGCGGAGGTCATCCCGGCGGCGATCGCCATCGGCAGGAAGGCCGAGTTGATGCCCTCCCGGTTCGGCAGCCCGAAGCTCACGTTGCTGGCGCCGCAGGTGGTGTTGACCTTGAGCTCCTCGCGGAGCCGCCGGACGAGGGCGAAGACCTGCTGGCCGGCCTGGGCGAGGGCGCCGATCGGCATCACCAGGGGGTCGACGATGATGTCGGAGGCCGGGATCCCGTGGTCGGCGGCCCGCTCGACGATGCGCTTGGCGACCGCGAACCGGACGTCCGGATCCATGCTGATCCCGGTGTCGTCGTTGCTGATGGCGACGACGGCGGCGCCGTACTTGCGGACGAGCGGCAGGACGCGCTCGAGGCGCTCCTCCTCGCCGGTCACCGAGTTGAGCAGCGGCTTGCCGCGGTAGACGGCGAGCCCGGCCTCGAGCGCCTCGACGATCGACGAGTCGATCGACAGCGGCAGGTCGGTCAGGCTCTGGACCAGCTGGATCGTCCTGGCCAGGATGGCCGGCTCGTCTGCCAGCGGGATCCCGGCGTTGATGTCGAGCATGTGGGCGCCGGCCTCGACCTGGGCGAGCACATCGCGTTCGACGCGGCTGAAGTCGCCCGCCTTCATCTCCTCGGCCAGGAGCTTGCGGCCGGTCGGGTTGATCCGCTCGCCGATGATGACGAATGGTCGGTCGAAGCCGATGACGACCTCGCGCGCGTAGGAGCTGAGAACGGTGTCGGTCATGTCGCGGAGATCTCCGATGTCGTGGCGGGCGGCAGGACCGGTCCGCCGGCGACGCCGCCGGTCTGGATCAGCTCCGCGAGGTGGTGCTTCGTGTATTCGGCTTCGAGCCGTTCGGCTTCTGCGTTGACCACGGACTCGAGGTCGTCTCCGCACGGCTCGAATGTCTTGCGCCACTCCCCGATGTAGGAGTTGTACTCGCGCATCCCGGCCCGGTTGGCGGCCTTGTCGATGGCGACCTGGAAGCGCGGGTGGAGGACGACCTTGCTCGACCGACGGGCGTCCTTGGCGACGACCTGGGCCGGGATGTCGCGCCACCAGATGATCGAAAGCATCGGGGCCATGTCAGGCGGCTCCTGCTACGGCGTGCTGGATGGACGGGGCGAGGTCGCCGAAGCCCGTTGCGCGGCGCTCGAAGGCGAGGCCGAGGCGGTCGGCTGCGGCGCGGGCGCGATCGGTCAGGTCCGGGTCGTCGCTCTGGGCGAGGTAGACGAGCCGGCGGTATGCGCCGAAGTAGTCGGGCAGCAGCTCCGGGTGCCGATCGAGCCCGAGGCCCGCCCAGATGATCGAGTCGAACTGGCGGGCCAGGAAGTCGGTCAGGTAGAACGTCCCGAGCTCCTCCTCCTGGAGCGCCTCGTAGGCTGCCGCGCCGGCGTAGAACTCGTAGCAGTGGGCGCCCTCGATCCGGTCGAGGCCCTCGCGTTCGAGATAGGCGTCGAGGGTCCCCGCCGTGCCGCAGTCGGCGTAGGCGACGAAGATGCGGACGTCGCGACCGTCTCGCGCGCGGACCTTCTCGACCTTGGCCGCCACGGCGCCGGCGATCCGGGCAGGTTGCATGTGCAGGCGGGCATCGACGCCCTCGACGCGAACGCCGGGGATCCCGCGCGTCAGCGCCAGCATCTCGCGCGCCAGTGCTCCGCAGCCGACGATGACGAGGCGCGTCGGGATGAGTTCGGGCGACTCTGCCCGCTCAGGCCGCACTGGCGCGGCGCTCGTCGATGAGCCGGCGGGCGGTCTCCGCGGCGACACCGGCGTCACGGCAATAGGCGTCCGCACCCACCGCGGCGCCGAACTCCTCGTTGAGCGGCGCCCCGCCGACGAGGACGATGTAGTCCTGCCGGATGCCGCGGTCCTTGAGCGTCTGGATGACGACCTTCATGTACGGCATGGTCGTCGTCAGCAGCGCGGACATGCCCAGGATGTCGGGCTTGTGCAGCTCGAGCGCTGCGATGAACTTCTCGGCATCGGTATTGATGCCGAGGTCGAAGACCTCGAAGCCGGCGCCCTCGAGCATCATCCCGACCAGGTTCTTGCCGATGTCGTGGATGTCGCCCTTGACCGTGCCGATGACGACCTTGCCGACCGGCTCGGCGCCGGTCTCGGCGAGGAGCGGGCGGAGGATCGCCATGCCGGCTTTCATCGCGTTGGCCGCGAGGAGGACCTCGGGGACGAACAGGATCCCGTCGCGGAAGTCGATGCCGACGATCTTCATCCCCGCGACGAGCGCGTCATCGAGGACGCGGGTGGCCGACCAGCCACGACCCAGCAGGATGTTGGTGCCCTCGACGATCTCGGCGGCCATGCCGTCGTAGAGGTCGTTGTGCATCTGTTCGGTGAGCTCATCGTCGGAGAGCGCTGCGAGGTCGATCTCCGCGTACTCGTCAGGCGCCATGCAGATCTTGTCTCCTGGGTTCGGGGGTTCCACATCGTGGAACCGTGCCGTATGATGGAACTCCCTTGGATCGAGAATCTAGTCCACAAAGGTCCTGATGTCCAGAGTCCAGTCCATCGAGCGAGCCTTTGCCGTCCTGGGCGCCCTCGCCGACGGTCCGATCGGCGTGACCGAGGTCGCCGACCGGGTCGATCTGCCGAAGTCGACCGCTGCGCGCCTGCTCGCATCGCTGACCCATGAAGGGGTGGTCGAGCAGGTCCCCGGCGACACGCGGTACCGGCTCGGGCCGCGCCTGCTCACGCTCGCGGCGCGGATCAGGCCGGTGCGGACACTGGCCGGTTTCGCCCGGCCCTCGCTCGAGGAGCTGGCCGGATCGGCCGGCGAGGCCGCCGGACTATCGGTCCGCGACGGCGAGATGGTCCACTACATCGACCAGGTCGGCAGCCCGAACCCGGTCTCGGTCCGCGACTGGACCGGCTCGCGGATCCCCCTTCACGCCGTCTCATCCGGACAGGTCCTGCTCGCCTACGCGCCACCGACCTTCGTCCAGCGCTACCTCGGCCGGCCGATGGAGGCGTTCACGCCGCGGACCCTCGTCACCGCAGATAAGCTCTTGGAGCGGATGCGCGCGATCAGGCGCGACGGGTTCACCTGGGCGCTCGAGGAGTTCGACGAGGGGATCTCGTCGGTGGCGGCGCCGGTCGCCGACGCGAGCGGCGAGGTCGTGGCCGTCGTCCACCTGCACGGACCGTCGTACCGCTTTCCTGCGATCGGGGCCGAGGGACCGCTGGCCGAGATGGTGGTCGCGTCGGCGGCGCGGATCACCGAGAGCCTTCGCCAGGCCGGCTAGGCCGAGGGGCGGCTAGGCCGCCGGATCTGCCTCGACCGGACCGATCCGCTGCAGCCGGGCCGGCGTGAGCACGGCGCACAGGCCGACGAGCACGACGCCCAGCGCGACCAGCAGGCCCATCCCCAGCCCGAAGTCGCCGGTCACGTCCCGGGCGATGCCGAAGGCGAGCGGCGCGACGGCCGACAGGATGTAGCCGACGAGCAGCATCAGCGCGGCGGTGGCCGCGACATCGGCCGGCCGTCCCCCGACGTCGACAGGGAGCGTCAGGACGATCGGGAAGATGGCGCCCATCCCGATGCCGAGCAGGACCGCCCAGACCACCGCCGGATCGGGGGCGACGACGATCCCGACAAGGCCGGCGAGGATGAACAGCGCCGAGGCCACCAACTGTCCCCGCCGTGACCCGATGCGGTCGGCGCCGAGCGGCATCACGGTCGTCGCGACGAGCGTCACCCCGCCGAACAGCGCGACCAGGCCCGCCGACGCCGGCTCCGACCAGCCGCGATCGACGTAGATCGCGGCGAGCCAGGTGACGACGCCGTAGTACAGCATCGACTGGAGCCCGAATAGCACCCCGAGCACCCAGGCGACCGGGCTGCGCCACGGGATCCGGGGCGGCGCGAGCGTCGGGTCGGTGACCTCGTCGGTCGGGGCAAGACCGAGCCAGACCGCGAGCGACGCGATCCCGGCCAGCGTCACCAGCCCGAGGGCACGCCGCCAGTCGCCGCCGTCTCCCGCGATGGGGACCACGAGGGCCGCCGCGAGGGTCCCGCCGAGGACCAGGCCGATCGCGTACGCGCCGGTGCCCAGCGCCGGTCGAGCCGGCATCTCGTGACGGACGACCAGCGGGAAGATCGGGCCGGCCAGGCCCATCCCGAGCCCGATCCCGAAGGTCAGCACAAGGACCGCGAGCGGGTCCGGAACGGCGAGTCGCAACAGGCCGAAGGCGATGACGAGACCGGCGCAGGCCGCGAGTGACCGGCGAGCGCCGAGCCGGCGGGCCACCGCCGGGGCGAGCGGCGCGAAGATCCCCATGCACAGGATCGGGATCGAGCTGAGCGCGCCGGCCACGGCGTGCGAGATGCCCAGCCCGCTCTGGATGCTCGGCAGGAGCGGCCCGATGGCGATGACCTGCGGTCGGAACACCAGGGCGATCGCCAGGAGAGCGACGAGCGGCCTGGCGAGCGACCGGATGGTCCCCCCGTCCGCGTCAGCCAGGCTCGGGGCCGTCCGCGGTGATCGTGGCCTCGCGGAGGCCGGCCACCGCCCTCACTCCCGACCCGTGATGTGCTGGTCGATCAGCGTCTGCGCGTCGAACTGCGCCCGGCCGAGCACGAACCAGATCGCCTCGACCGGTTCGTCGCCGATCGTCGCGAGGCGATGCGGGATCGACGAATTGATCGAGATCGCGTCGCCCGGCTCGAGCACGTACTCGTCGAACCCGATGCGGACCTGGAGACGGCCGCTCAGCACGTATCCCCACTCGTGACCGGGATGGCGCTGGAAGGCATCGGGCGGGCTCGACGCGCCGCCGACCTCGTACGTCACGTGGAGGAATTCGATGCCCGGTTCCGACAGCGTCGTCAGCCGATCCCAGTTGACCCCCGAGGCGAGCCGGATCGAATGGCGGTCGGCCGCGCGCTGGACCGGTGGCGCGGAGGTCATCGTGCCGGTGGGGACCCCGGCGCGGACCGGTGCCGCCGGCTCGGGCGCACGACGATCGTTGAACAGCAGCTCGTCGAGCGAGACGTCGAGCTCGGCAGCGATGGCGTACAAGGTGCTGACCGACGGGTTGGCCCGGCCGGTCTCGATCTGCGAGATCAGGCTCGGCGAGACCCCCAGCCGGCCGGCAAGCTCGCGCAGGCTCAGTGCGCGCGCGGTCCGGGCGGCGCGGAGCCGCTCGCCCATCTGCGGGTAGTCGGGACGGGCACCCGGATCGGCCGACAGCGACGTGCGACTCACGATGTCATGGTCAGAACATCAGCCTTCCGTTGTCGATCACGAGGTCGATCCCCTCGACCGACGGGTTCTCGAGGAGGAACCGCGTCGCATCGACGATATCGTCCATCGTGGCGAGCTTCTTGGTGATCGTCTTCGACAGGTGGCCTTCGAGGACAGCCGGCGGCTTGCCGTGCCAGTAGGGACTGTCGCCGGTGATCCCCGGGTGGATGGCGTTGACCCGGATCGGGGCCAGCTCCCAGGCGAGCGTCCGGGCGAGGCCGGCGACCCCGCCGTTCACCGTCGAGACGGTCGTCGAGCCGGGATACGGCCGATCCTTGGCCTGGCCACCGAACAGGACGATAGAGCTGTCGGGCGCCAGCCGGTCGAGAAGGACGTGGACGACCTCGGCGAAGCCCACGAGCTTGAGGGTGACCAGCTCGATGGCCCGGTCGATGTCGAACTCACGGATCGTATTGTCGTCGCGCTGGATGGCGACGATGGCGAGGTAGCGCACGGGACCGACCGACGACAGCGCGTCGCGGATCGACTTCGGCTTGGCGAGATCGAGTGGGATGCCGCGCGCAGACCCGCCGATCTCGGCCGCGACCGCCTTCGCGCGTGACGCCTTCCGGCTGGTCAGGACGGTCTCGCGCCCGGTTCCGGCGTAATAGCGCGCCAGCTCCCGGCCGATCCCCATCGTGCCCCCGACCACCACGACGCATCCGTCGGTCGACATGCTCACTCCTTCTCGAACCGCTTCCAGGCATCGACCCAGCGGTAGCTCTGCCGTGCCGGCGGCTGTGGCGCCTGGGTCTCGATCCAGCGGACCCGTTCGGTGCCGACGTTGTAGAAGCCGTGGATCGAGCCGACTCCGGCGAAGGCGACGTCCCCGGGCCGGAAGGTATGGCGCTCGCCGTCCAGCTCGCCCTCGACCTCGCCGGCGAGGAAGACGTACGCCTCCTCGAACGGATGGTCGTGGGCCTGCGCCGCCCCGCCGATCTCGTAGTCGACGGTGAACATCGTCACCTGGTCCGCGCCGAACGTCCGGTCGACCAGCATCTTCACGGAGATCCCGCTGTAGGCGAGGATCGCGGTGTCCGCCCCGGCCGGGGCGCGACCACGGGCCGGATCGTCGACGCGGAGCGCCTCGAGCTGCGGCCCAGTGCCGTCGTAGTGGCCGACCAGCCGCAGCGTGGGATCGCCGAACGGCGGGCGGGTGGCATCGGCATCCATGCGGGCCAGGTCCTGTGCCGGCTCGAAGAACGTGTCGCGTCTCGGGTGGGACGGGTCGCGACGCTGCGGGCTGTTGAGCGAGAGCAGACGGACCGGTTCGGCCGCCGTGTTCCCGAGGGCGTGCCGGAGACCGGTCGGGATGAGCGCGAAGTCACCGCCGACGAGGCGATGGACGCGGCCACCGAGGTCGAGCAGGAGCTCGCCGCTCAGGACGTAGAGCGCCTCCTCGAAGGAGTGCGTGTGCGGAGCCAGCCAGCCGCCCGTCACGAGCCCGACGACGGCGAGGTCGGTGTGGACCGCGCCCTGGTCCGGACCGACGATCCGCAGCCGGCCGAGACCGGACGACGTCGCCGAGGCGGGCGCGGGGCTGTCCATGAAAGACCAGTCGATATGACCGACGGAGTGCATCTCGATGCTCGCTAACGAAAAAGGCTGGATCGACCGGGCTACTCGAACCGTCGCGACCAGGCGTCGACACCGACCGCCAGCAGGAGGATGACACCAAGGGTCACCTGCTGGTAGAACGGGTCGAGCCCGAGCAAGTTGAAGCCGTTGGCGATCAAGGCGACGAACAGGCAGCCCAGGACCGTCCGACCGATCGTGCCCTCGCCACCGAGGATGCTCGTGCCGCCGACGATGATCCCGGTCAGGACCGTGAACGTCAGGAACTGGCCGCTGCTTGCCTGTGCGCTGAGGACCCGCGACGCGTCGAGCGTCCCGGCCAGCGCCGCGGCCGTTCCGCTCAGGGCGAAGGTCGCGACGCGGACCGCGTTGACCCGCACGCCACCCAACCGGGCCGCCTGCGTGTTCCCGCCCGTCGCGTAGACATAGCGCCCGAATGTCGTCCGGCTGAGCAGGATCATGGCCAGGATCGCGATCACGATCATCATCCAGGCCGCGCTGCTGATGCCCAGGATCTTCGTGCCAGCGAACGCCTGGAAGTCGAGGTTGTCGAGCGCGACGACGAGGTTGCCCTTGGTCACGATCGCCGCGATCCCGCTGACGACGAAGGTCATCGCCAGCGTCCCGATCAGTGGATTGATCCGGAACTGGGTGACGATGACCCCGTTCGTGAGGCCGACCGCCAGGCCGACGGCGAGCCCGGCCGCGACGCCGGCCACGGGCGAGACCGACGACGCGGTCGTGAGGGCGACAGCGCCCGCCAGACCGTAGATCGCGCCGATCGACAGGTCGATCCCGCCGGCGATCAGGACGAATGTCCCGGCGCAGGCGACGATGATGATGCCCGCCTGCTGGTCGAGGATGTTCGTCAGGTTGCCGAAGCGCAGGAACGGCGGACTGATCACCGCCAGGACCACGAAGGCGATGAGGAACGGGATGAGGATCCCGGCCCTGCTGACGATCCGGCCGGCACGCTGGGTCAGCGGCGGCGTCGGGGCGGTCTCGGTCCCGGCGGTGTTCGCGCTCATGCCGCGCTCGTCCTGGACGCGCCGAACGCTGCGCTCACGATCGCCTCCTCCGTCATGTCCGCCCCCGACAGCTCGGCGACGAGTCGTCCGGCACGCATGACGAGCACGCGATGGGCCAGCCCGAGGATCTCCTCGACCTCGTTGGAGATCAGCAGGATGGCCATGCCGTCAGCGGCCAGGCGCACAAGGACGTCGTAGATGTCGCGCTTCGCGCCGACGTCGATGCCGCGTGTCGGTTCATCTGCCAGCAGGACCCCCGGCTCGATCAGGAGCGCTCGCGCGAAGAGCAGCTTCTGCTGGTTGCCGCCCGACAACGACCCGGCCGGCGCCTCGAGGAGCGACGATCCGGTGACGCGATCGAGGGCATCGCGGACCTGCGCTTCCTCCGTGCCGCGGCGCACGAACCCCAGCCGCTGGAATCGGCCCAGGCTCGTCAGGCTCACGTTCTCGCGGATCGGCCGCCGCAGGATCAACCCGTCGTCCTTGCGAGACTCCGGGATCAACGCGACGCCCGCTTCGATGGAGGCGCCCGGTCGTCCCGGAAGGAGGGTGCCCGCGACGCGGACCGCGCCGGCTGTCGCCTGGCTCGCGCCGTAGATCGCCGCGGCCAGCTCCGATCGCCCGGCGCCGATGAGCCCCGCGAGCCCGACGATCTCGCCTGCCCGCAACGTCAGCGACGCATCGACGACGCCCGGCCCGGACAGGCCCTCGACGGCGAGGACGATGGGGGCGTCCGCCGCAGGCAGCCGCTTGTCCGGATAAGTCCGGCTCACCGGTCGCCCGAGCATCCCGGTGACGAGGCTGCCTTCGGTCTCGTCGGCGGTCGCATTGGTCCTGACCACCTGGCCGTCGCGCAGGATCGTCACGACATCGGACAGGTCGAGGACCTCGGTCAGGAAGTGCGAGACGAGGATCACCGTCCGACCTCGCGTGCGTAGGCCGCGGACGATCTCGTGCAGCCGATCCGCCTCCGTGGCCGACAGGCTCGCGGACGGTTCGTCGAGGACGATGAGGTCCGCGTCGCGGGCCAGGGCGCGGAGGATCTCGACCTGCTGCTGCTGCGCCAGCGACAGCCGGCCCACCACGGTGCCCGCCTGGAGGTCAAAGCCCGAGTCCGCGATCAATCGGTCGAACCTCTCACGGAGCGACCCGCGATCGATGAACCCGGCGTGGCGTGGCTCGGCACCGAGGAACACGTTCTGGGCGACGGTCAGCCGCGGGACGAGGGCGACCTCCTGGGCGACGAGCGCGATCCCGCGCACGAGCGCTTCCCGCGGAGACCGGAACGACACCGTCGTCCCGCGCAGCACCAGGTCACCCTGATCCTGCGGGAAGACGCCGGCGATGATCTTGCCCAGCGTGGACTTGCCGGCGCCGTTCTCGCCGACGAAGGCGTGGACCGAGCCGGCGCGGACGGCGACCGACACATCGTCGAGAGCGCGCGTCGCCCCGAAGGACTTGCCGAGCGCGCGCACCTCGAGATGGACGGTGCCGTCCGCCGTGCTGGCCACGGTGTCAGCCGACGTGGGTCGGCCTCAGCCCGGCCACTCCGCGAGCGGCAGGAAGGTAGCCACGTTGGCCTTGGTCACCACGCCGCCATCGGGCAGCGTCGCGAGCGGATCGACACCCGGGACCGGCGTGCCGGACCGGATCGCGTCGATCAGGTTCTTGGTGCCGAGACCGCCCTCGGTCGCAGGCATCTGCATGACCGTGCCGAAGCGCTCGCCGGAGGCGATGCCCTGGAGCGCGACCGCACCGCCGCCGTAGCCGACGAGGCGGACCTTGTCCTTGATGTCCTTGACCGCCTGGACGGCGCCGGTGATGGCCTGGTCGGCGCTGACGATGACCGACACGTCCGGATGGGCGGCGACGATGTCCTGGGCGGCCTTGAGGCCGAGGGCCGTCGTGTAGAACGACTCACCGGTATCGGACACGACCTTGATCTCGGGATGCGGCGCGATCGCCTCGTCGAAGGCCTTCTTGAGCGCGATGTCGAGCGCCGCGGCCTTGACCGACCAGATGTAGCCGACGTTGCACGGGTGGGTCGCGTCGGACTTGAGATCGGCACAGGCCGTCACGACGAGGTTGCCGATCTTCTTGCCGAGCTCGCTCGGGACGAACGCGACGTTCGAGCTCAGGCCGGGGACCTGGAAGTCGGCCGTGGTCATGTCGGCGCCGAGGACCTGGTCGATGTTGCCCACGGCGATGCCCTGGGCGATCGCCTTCTTGACGTCTTCGACCATGCCCGCGCCGTACAGCGGCTGGGTGATGATCGCGTCGTACTTGCCGGACGCCGTCGCATCCTGGAGCTGCTTGACCTGGTCGGCCGGGACCAGGTTCGCGTCGAAGACGGTGATATTCGCATTGCCGGCCGCCGCCGCGGCCTTCGCCGCTGCGAGCATCGGCGCGTCGTAGCTGTTGGCGACCGCGAACGACAGGTAGGCGATCTCGAGGGTCTTCGCCGCCGCGCTCGGGGCGGTGCTCGGAGCGGCCTGGCTGGCGGCCGTCGTCGGGGCCGCGACGCTGGCCGCCGCGGATGGCGCAGTCGACGCCGTCCCTCCGGAGCAGGCGGCAAGCAGGAGCCCTGCGGCACCGAGCAAGGCGGCCGACCTCTTCAGGCGGATCCTGCCGATCGGATCAGTACGCATGTCATCTCCTCCACGTCCAGCGGTCCCCCCGCGATCCCGGGAGTGTGTAGAGGTGATGAACAGGTGTCAAGCCGTATTGCAACCTTGGACAGCCTGAGCGCACACTTCGCGCTCCGGCGTCCACGGAAGTCGCGAATCCGGGTCACTTGCGCGGTCGCCCGTGCTGTGTAGCATGGATGAACGAACCTGCCCGACCCGGGCGCGACCGTTCTTGGATCGATCTGCATTGGGGTACGTGTCGTCATGCCACCTTTCGCCTCCCCCGGCTCGATGAACGTCGACTGGGAAGAGCGCTGGAACGTCGAGCGGCTGCGGACGTACCGGTCGGCACGGTCCCGCGCGGCGCTCGAGGCATCGGAGGTCGGCGCGCTCCTGCTGTTCGACTTCAACAACATCCGCTACGTCACGAGCACCCACATCGGGGAGTGGGCGCGCGACAAGATGACCCGCTACGCGCTGCTCACGCGCGGCGGCGAGCCGCACATCTGGGATTTCGGGTCGGCGGCCAAGCACCACCGGCTCAACTGCCCGTGGATGCGCCCGGAGAACATCCACGCCGGGATGGTCGGGCTGCGCGGCGCGGTCGCGCCGGATGCCGGCCTGTTCCTGTCCGCCGCCCGCGAGATCCGCGACATCCTCAAGGCCGAGGGCGTGGCCGACATGCCGATCGGTGTCGACATCGTGGAGCCGCCGATGCTGGCGGCCCTCAACGAGGTCGGCATCACGGTCCGCGACGGCCAGCAGATCATGCTCGACGCGCGCGAGGTCAAGTCGATCGACGAGATCCTGCTGCTCAACACGGCCTGCGCGATGGTCGACGGCGCCTACCAGATGATCTCCGAGCAGCTCAAGCCCGGCGTCCGCGAGAGCGAGCTGGTGGCGAACGTGACCAAGTTCCTGTTCGACCTCGGCTCCGAGCACGTCGACAACATCAACGCGGTCTCGGGCGAGCGCTGCAGCCCGCATCCCCACGTCTTCTCCGACCGGATCATCCGGCCCGGCGACCAGGCCTTCTTCGACATCATCCACACGTTCATCGGCTACAAGACGTGCTACTACCGGACGTTCGTCGTCGGCAAGGCCAACGACGCCCAGCGCGATGCCTACAAGCGGGCGCGCGAATGGATCGACAAGTCGATCGAGCTGATGCGACCGGGCGTGACGACCGACCAGGTCGCGAAGGTCTGGCCGAAGGCCCAGGAGTTCGGGTTCGACAACGAGATGGAGTGCTTCGGTCTCCAGTTCGGTCACAGCGTCGGGCTCTTCCTCCACGAGCGGCCGATCATCAGCCGGCTCAACTCGCTCGAGCACCCGGTCGAGCTCAAGGAGGGGATGGTCATCGCCCTCGAGACGTACTGCCCGGCCAAGGACGGCATCTCGGCCGCGCGGATCGAGGAGGAGGTCGTGGTCACCGCCAACGGCCCGCAGGTGATCACCCGCTTCCCGTCCGACCAGCTGTTCGTCGCCAACCCGTACTAGGAGCCATCGATGGCGACGACCAGCCGGGAGATCGATCGCGACACCCGCCTGCGGATGTACCGGACGATGGTCGAGTGCCGGTTCTTCGAGGTCCGTGCCCAGGAGCTCTTCTTCGAGGGCCTCGTCCGCGGCACGACCCACCTCGGGGTCGGGCAGGAGGCGGTGGCGGCCGGGTTCGCCGCCGCGATGCGGACCGACGATTACACCTTCTGCACCTATCGCGGCCACAACCACACGCTCGCCCGCGGGGTCGCGATGGCGCCCATCTTCGCCGAGCTGTTCGGGCGCGGGACCGGTCTCCTCGGAGGCAAGGGCGGCTCGATGCATCTCACCAGCGTCGAGCACGGCGCGATGGGCTCGTACGCGATCGTCGGCGCGCACCTGCCGATCGCGCTCGGCGCGGCCTGGTCGGCCCAGTACCGCGGCTCGGGCCAGGTGGCGGTCTGCTTCTTCGGTGACGGCACGACGAACATCGGGGCGTTCCACGAGGCCCTCAACATGGCGGCCGTCTGGAAGGCGCCGGTGGTCTATGTCTGCGAGAACAACCAGTACATGGAGTACACGCCGATCGGCGACGTGACCGCGGTCGAGCATCCGGCAGCCGACCGCGCGGCGGCCTATGGCCTCGAGTCGATCATCGTCGACGGCAACGACGCGGACGCCGTCCATGCGGCGGCCGTGACAGCGATCGACCTGGCGCGGGCCGGTGGCGGTCCGTCGCTCATCGAGGCTCTCACCTACCGCCACGGCGGACACTCGCGCGCCGACCCGGGCAAGTACCGGCCCGATGAGGAGGTCGCCGCGTGGAAGGCCCGGGACCCGATCCCGACCTATCGCGCGCGACTCGAGGCGGCAGGCGTGGACGCCGCGACGCTCGACGCGATCGAGGCGGAGACCCGCGACACGGTCGCCGCGGCGGAGGCCGAGGCGCGGGCGGCGCCCGAGCCTTCGCCCGATGTCCTCGAGACGCAGGTCTGGTCCGACGGAGGCTCGGCGTGGCGGAACTGAATCCTCGCGCCGATGGCTCGCAGAGCGTCGCCTCGGCGCTCCGAACGGAGGTCGCACAGACGTGTCCGAGCTGACCTATCGCGCGGCCATCTCACGAGGCATCGCCCAGGAGATGCGACGGGACCCGAGTGTCGTCCTGATCGGCGAGGACGTCGGGGCGGCGGGCGGCGTCTTCAAGCTGACCGAGGGGCTGTTCGACGAGTTCGGTCCGACGCGGGTCCGCGACACGCCGATCAGTGAGCAAGCCATCGTCGGTGCCGCGATGGGCGCTGCGATGACCGGTCTGCGTCCGATCGCCGAGCTGATGTTCAGCGACTTCTTCGCGGTCGCCTGGGACATGGTCGCCAACCAGATCGCCAAGACGCGCTACATGACCGACGGCCAGGTCTCGCTCCCGCTCGTGCTCCGCACGGCAAACGGCGCGGGTCTCCGTTTCGGGGCCCAGCACAGCCAGAGCGTCGAGAACTGGGCGATGGCGATCCCCGGATTGAAGGTGGTCGCGCCGTCGACCCCGGCGGACGTGGTCGGGCTCATGGCGGCCGCGGTCCGCGATCCCGATCCGGTCATCTTCTGCGAGCACAAGGCCCTCTTCGCGGTCAAGGGCGAGGTCCCAGATGGCGAGGTGCTCGACACGCTCGGCACGGCCCGGATCGTGCGGCCGGGCTCGGACCTGACGATCGTGGCCCTCGCGGCGATGGTCCCCAAGGCGGTCGAGGCCGCCGAGCGTCTGGCCACCGAGGCCGGCGTCCAGGCCGAGGTGATCGACCTCCGCTCGCTGGTCCCACTCGATACCGCGACCATCCTCGCCTCGGTCCAGAAGACGAGCCGGCTGTTCACGGTCGAGGAGAACCCGCGCCTGTGCGGCTGGGGCGCGGAGATCGCCTCGATCGTCGCCGACGACGGTTTCTACAGCCTCGATGCCCCGATCGTCCGGATCACGACCCCGCACATCCCGCTGCCGTCCGCCTCGGGTCTCGAGGACCTGGCGATCCCGTCGGTCGAACGCATCGTCGACACCATCCGGCGCCGGCTCGACGATGCGGCGTGAGCACCCTGGCCGATGACTGAGCCGACGGTCGCCGTCCTCGGTACCGGCCGGATGGGCTCGGCGATGGCCGAGCGCCTGGCGGGCCAGGGGGTGTCGGTCGTCGTCTACAACCGGACCGCGGAGCGTGCCGGCGCCCTGGCCGATCGGATCGGCGCGGCCGTGGCGACCAGCCCGGCCGATGCCGCATCGCGTGCCGACGTGGTCATCTCCATGGTCGCCGACGACGCCGCCGTGCATGCCCTCTACGAGGGTCCCGATGGTGTCAGCGCCGGCCTGCGCGCCGGCGGCGTCGCCGTCGACATGAGCACGGTCCTGCCCGACACGATCCGGGCGATCGCGCCGGCCATCCGGGCGCGCGGCGGTGGCGTGCTCGACGCACCCGTCTCGGGCAGCGTCTCCTCGACCCTGTCCGGGCAGCTCACGATCATGGTCGGTGGCGAGGCGGCGGACGTCGAGCGCGCGCGTCCGGTCCTCGAGCTTCTCGCCCATCGGATCTTCCATCTCGGTCCGCTCGGGACCGGGACCGTGATGAAGCTGGCCGTCAACACGGTCATCTACGGGCTCAACGGCGCCGTCGCCGAAGCGCTCGTGCTGGCCGAGCGGAACGGGATCGATCGGTCCGCGGCCTACGACGTGCTCGCCGCGAGCGCGGTCGGCGCCCCGTACCTTGGCTACAAGCGGGCGGCATTCGTCGAGCCGGACGCCACCCCGGTCGCCTTCGCGCTGGAGCTCGCCGACAAGGACCTGCGCCTGATCAGCGAGCTCGCAGAGGCCTCGGGCTCGCTCATGCCACAGAGCGCGACGAACCTCGACCTGATCCGAGCCACCGAGAAGTCAGCCGGGGAAGGCGCCGACTTCTCGATGGTCGCGAGTCACCTGCGTGAGGAGGGCCGGCGATGACCGATCGGCCATGAGGAGGAAGACGACCGCCAGACCATCGACACGGCCACGACCGATGCGACCGAACCAGACGAGAGGGAATGTTCGATGACCGACCGTACGCTCATCAAGGGTGGCTACGTCCTGACCCAGGACCCGCAGCTCGGCGAGATGGCCGGCGCTGACGTCCTGATCGAGGACGACAAGATCGCCGCCGTCGGCCATGGCCTGTCCGCCGACGGGGCGCGGACGATCGACGCCACCGGCGACGTCGTCATCCCGGGCTTCATCGACACGCACCGCCACACCTGGGAGACCGCGATCCGGACATGCGCCCCGGACTACACGCTGGGCGCCTATTTCGCCGGGATCCTCGACAGGTTCGCGCCGAACTACCGACCCGACGATGTCTACGCGGGCAACCTGTGGGGCGCGCTCGAGTGCGCCAACGCCGGGATCACGACGCTGGTCGACTGGTCGCACATCATGAACACGCCGGCTCATGCCGACGAGGCGATCCGCGGGCTCCAGGAGTCGGGCATCCGCTCGGTCTTCGCCTTCGGCTTCCCGAACACGTCGCTGCAGGACTGGTGGTTCGGGCCGGACTACGCCGGCAGCATCCTGGCCATCGATGGCGAGTGCGCCCGCCGTCTCCGGTCGCAGTACTTCAGCTCCGACGACGGCCTGATGACGATGGCGCTCGCCACGCGTGGCACGAATTTCTGTCGCGAGGAGATCGTGCGCCAGGAGTGGGAGCTCGCGAAGGAGCTCGACCTCAACATCACCGTCCATGTCGCGATGTACCGGTTCGGCTACACCAAGATGCAGCTGAGCAAGCTCCAGGAGATGGACCTCCTCTACCCGAACACCACGTACATCCACTCCTCGCACCTGACCGAGGACGAATGGGGCATGGTCCGCGACTCGGGCAGCAACGTGTCGTACGCGCCGCAGATCGAGCTGCAGATGGGCCACGGCTGGGCGCAGGCAGTCAAGGCGATGGACTACGGCGTGCCGATCGGCCTGTCGTCCGATGTGGCCACGACGGCGTCGTCGGACCAGTTCACCCAGATGCACGCGATCTTCGCCTCGGAACGGTCGCGCCGCTTCGAGATCGCGTGGGACGAGAACCTCGAGTGGAACGAGCCCGAGAGCAAGCTCATCACCGCCCGCCAGGTCCTCGCGATGGCGACGATCGGCGGCGCGCAGGTCGCCGGCATCGCCGATCGGACCGGGTCACTGACACCCGGCAAGCAGGCCGACGTCGTCATCATCGACGGGTCGGCCGTCAACGTTGCACCGATCATCGACCCCGTCGGCGCGGTCGTGTGCGCCGCCGACGTCTCGAACGTCAAGACGGTCATGGTGGCCGGCAAGACGCTCAAGGACGACTTCAGGCTCAAGGCGTCTCTCGGGGCTCCGCGGCAGGCCGTCGAGGCGTCGCGCGACTACCTCCTCTCGAAGTTCGGCGATCCCGAGCCCGGCTGGGTGGTCAAGGCGACCGCCTGACCCTTCGCGCCATCCCATTCGACCGCGGGCACGCCCCAGGGTGCCCGCGGTCGTCCCTTGTCCGGCGACGCCGGCGACCTGCTCGGAGCGAGGCGCGCGACGGGTCCTTGACGTCGGCTCGAGCGCCATTCCATCCTCGCGACATGTCCAGCCTGTACATCGACGGCCAATGGGTCGCCTCTGCCGACGGCACCTGCAGCCAGGTCGTCAACCCGTCGGACGCGACGGTCGTGACCGAGGTGGATGTCGCGACCGATGCCCAGGTGCAGGCCGCGATCGCCGCCGCTCGCCGCGCCTTCGACACGACCGACTGGCCGCGCCGCCCGACCGGTGAGCGCGCCGCGCTGCTCGATCGCGTCGCCGGCCTGATCGACCGCGACCTCGAGACGATGGCCCGCCTCGAGACCGTCAACACGGGCAAGGCGATGCGCGAGAGCCGCTGGGACATGGCCGATGTCGCGCGCGTCTTCCGGTACTACGCCGACCTGGCCGACAAGGACGCCGGTCGCCTCGTCGACACCGGCGACCCGAACGCCGTCAGCCGGATCGTCTACGAGCCGGTGGGTGTCTGCGGGCTCATCGGGCCGTGGAACTACCCGCTCCTCCAGATGAGCTGGAAGATCGCCCCCGCGCTGGCGGCCGGCAACACGGCGGTCATGAAGCCGGCACAGGTCACGCCCCTGACTGCGATCCACCTGACCCGGCTGCTCGAGGAGGCCGGCGTCCCGGCCGGGGTCGTCAACCTCGTGCTGGGTCCCGGCGAGCGGGTCGGCCAGGCCCTGGCGGACAGCCCGGACGTCGACCTCATCTCGCTGACCGGCGGGCTCGAGGCGGGCCGAGCGCTGCTCCGCGGAGCCGCGGTCAACCTCAAGAAGGTCGCCCTCGAGATGGGCGGCAAGAGCCCCAACATCGTTTTCGACGACGCCGACTTCGAGACCGCCGTCGACAACGCCCTGACCGCCGCCTTCACCCACTCCGGGCAGGTCTGCTCGGCGGGCTGCCGGGCGATCGTCCAGGACACCATCTACGACCGCTTCGTCGCGGAGGTCGCGGCGCGGGCCGACCGGATCCGGCTCGGTCACGGGACCGACGACGCCACGGAGACCGGCGCGCTGATCACCGCTGCGCACCGGGCCAAGGTCGAGGCCCACGTCGCCGGCGCCATCGCCGAGGGCGCGCGGCTGGTCGCCGGTGGCCGACGCCCGTCGGAGCCCGAGCTCCAGGCCGGCTTCTTCTACCGCCCGACCGTCTTCGCCGACGTCACCAGCGCGATGCGGATCGTCCGCGACGAGGTGTTCGGCCCGGTCCTGACGATCGAGCGCTTCTCGACCGAGGCCGAGGCGATCGCCCTCGGCAACGACACGACCTACGGCCTGGCCGGTGCGGTCTGGACATCCGACGCCGGCCGTGCCCAGCGCGTGGCGGCTCGTCTCCGTCACGGGACGATCTGGATCAACGACTACAACACCTACCTGCCGCAGGCCGAGTGGGGCGGCTACAAGCAGTCGGGGATCGGGCGCGAGCTTGGCCCGTCGGGCCTCGACGAATACCGCGAGGCCAAGCACATCTGGCAGAACACCTCGCCCGGCCCGAGCGGCTGGTTCGGCGGCTGAGGCCCACTCTCCCAGCGTTCGCCCGGAATTGAAAGGCGCCTCGGGGGCCGAGGCGCCTTTGTCGTTTCGCGAGGACCGCGACCTACTCGGCCGGGATCTCCGCGTGGATGGCGTCGAGGTCGATGCCCTGCTGGCTGCGGACGAGGCGCGCCACGACGTAGACGACCGCGGCGATGACGTAGATCGCGGCGAGGAACTGGATCGACTGGGTGTTGCTGACACCGATCCCGTAAAGCGGGTTCGACAGCCACTCGTAGATGACCCAGCCGAGGAAGATCGCCGTGATCGCCCCGGCGATGCTGATGATCGGCAGCCCGGCGATCGCGTACCGGGCGATCGGCGACTTCTGGTAGATGTCCTTCTTCCACCAGGGCAGGATCGTCGCGGCGATCGCTGTCCCGAAGAAGGTGACGGCGATGACGAGCGACGCGTCGAGGGTGAGCTTCGAGAAGCCAGACACGAACGAATAGAGGTACGAGACGATCACCCCCGGGATCATGATCAGGAGAAGCGCATACCACGGCACGCCGCGGTCCGAGACGCGACCGGCCCACTCCGGCAGGACACGGTCGAACGCCGCCGCGAAGATCATCCGCGTCGAGGACAGCCAGAGGGTCCCGGCCCAGCCGAGGAACCACACGCCGAAGATGACCACGATGATCATCTGGATGATGTGGTTGTCGATCAGGAACGCCGCCAGCATCGGCGGATAGCCCCAGATCGGTATCGTGGGTGCGACGGTCACGTAGCCGTATGCGTAGTTGATGAAGTTGACGTTCGTGGCGTTGAAGAAGTCCCAGCCGAACGTCTTCGACGCGAGCAGCACGAAGGCGATAGCGAGGGCGATCGTGACCCACAGACCGCCGAGCATCCCGTTGAGGACCTTCCGGAAGTCGCCGGACCCGCGGACCTCGCCATAGAGGGTCGCGCCCCAGTTCGGGTACAGGATCCAGAACATCATGAACGGCAGGAGCAGGAACGTTCCGCTGCTGAGCCCGAAGTCGAGCGGCGACCCGCCGGGCACGAACGCGTCGTTGGCGACCGCGTTGTCGATCGTCCCCTGGTAGGCGTTCGAGACGCCGAACAGGCTCTGGCCTTCCCGATCGAAGGCAGTCTTGAAGGTGTCCTGTGACGAGACGACCATGAGGATGAACATCGCGGCCAGGGCGATGAGGCCGATGTAGAGGCTCACCCGCTGGATCCGGGCATAGCCGGCCATGCCCAGGGCGACCGCACCCGAGGCGATGACGATCGTGATGATCGAGACGGTGAACGTCCCAGCCTGCGACCCGAGGAAGGTGAGCAGGTCGGTGGCGCCCGCGATCGCCGCGAGCGGCTGCAGGAACTCGATGTTGAGGATGTAGCCGTAGATCGGCGCCCAGAGGGCGAGGATGAACCACCAGCCCGTGCTGGACAGGACGAAGCCGATCCCGCCGCGCCGCATACCGAGGACCAGGCCGATCACGACACCGGCGACGCCGGCGATGATCGCGATGGTGTCGCCAGCGCCGAACGCGTTCGCGGCAAGGTAGCCGGTGAGCCCGCCGACGACGGCCGCGACGATGGCGCCCGGCACGCCGTCGAAGATCCGCGTCTGCCAGACGTAGTCGCCTCCGGCGCGCGGCATGACGGCGATCAGCCCCGCATAGACGATGCAGAGGAACGTCATGGTGACCCCGGACAGGACCAGGGCCGAGAGGACCGAACCATCCGGGACGAACGCGAAGATCGCCAGGCTGTAGAACATCCCCAGGGTGACGAGGTTCACCGAGAAGAATGAGTAGCCGAAAGCATCGAACGCCGACCAGCCTTTGACGAGGCCGGTCGCGTTCCGAAGGAACAATGCGGGGGCTTTCGCCACTTCGGGCGTTGTCATTGACCCTTCTCCTCCATCTGCCTGACCCGAATCAGCCATTGATGAGCAGGTAGCGCTTCACCTCGCCTTTCTTCGAGTCCAGATCGACGATGGCCGCCTGGAGGACCCCGTCCTCATAGGTGCTGCCGGGGTTGACCGCCAGTGTCCGTCCGATCTTGACCGCGCCGCGACCCTCGTGGATATGGCCATGGAGCGACAGGACCGGGCCGTACTCGACGATCGCATCGCGCACGGCATGGGATCCGACCGGGACAAGCGCCTGACCTCCGGACACGTAGCGCATGTCGGCATCGAGCTTGGGGGCGTTGTCGAGGTTGGACCCGTACGGCGGAGCGTGGAAGTTGAAGATCGCCCGGCGCCTATCGGGGACGTCAGCGAGAAGCTCATCGATCCGCGTCCGGAGCTGGTCCTCCGGGAGCTCGCGGAAGGTGTTCCACGGAGTCGGGTTTGCCCAGCCGGTCGACACCATCGTGAAGCCGTCGAGCTCGATCGTGTTCTGCTCGCCGAGGTCGACGAGCTCGGCGGCCGCGATGATCGGGTCGAGCTCGAAGATGTCGTCGTTGGCCGGTGACACGACGCAGCGGATGCCCTTGCCCTTGAGGCGCTCATCGGCGAGCGCCATCCAGCGCTCGACCATGCCGACCATCTCGGCTTTGAACCGGGCGTCGACGAGCCCCGGGTCGCTCTCCCACGCGGCGACCTCCTCGTTCGTCAGCCGGATCGGGTAGTAGCCGCGATCGGCGATCCGCTTCTCCATCGCCTTGACCTCGTCCTCGGTCGAGAGGACGTAGTCCTGGTCCTGGAGACGGAGGGTCCAGCCACCACCACGGCTGACGATCGGGACCATCGCCTTGCCCGTCATGTCGCCACCCATGACGAGGACATCGGCCTTGTGGAACGTCCCCGCGTTGAGGAACTTGCGCCAGCAGACCTCCGAGCCATGGACGTCCGTGGCGAAGAAGATGCGCATCAGTTGTGTCCCATCTCCTCGGGATCCTGGTACCACGTCTGGCGCTCACCGACGCGGGCGCGGAGCTTCCAGCGGGTCGACTTCGGTGCGTCGTTGATGGCCGTTCGCAACGCGGCGATCTGGCCGCCCGGCTCGAACAGGACGGACCGGCCGTTGTTGAGGTCGAGGTCCTCGGGGGTCAGGTCGGTCGCGATGAACTGGTCAAGCGTGTCCAGGTTGCCGGTCACGGTCCGCCACCAGCCCCAATCGTTCGAGGTGAACGACAGGATCCGGGGCACGTTGATGGCACCCTGCCCGGTCCGCGCGTCGGACGCGCCGTCGTCCTGGGCGAGCGGGTGCTCGGCCAGCAGGACCAGCGCATCGAGCACGTCCTTGCGGTTGATCTTGACGACCTGGAGCTTGGACAGCAGGAGCTCGGCCAGCGGCAGCGTCGGTGTCGACTTCGAGAGTCGATCGGCGAATTCGAACTTGTGGCACATCTCGAGGCTGTCGACCAGCACGTCCACCGGCCGGCTCCGCGGCACGTCGACGAAGTAGGCCTGCCTGCCACCGAACAGGGCGTTGTGCCGCTTGTCCGGGGTGTAGCCCTCGTTGCCGAGGAGCTCGTAGAAGGCGCCCCGATCCTTGCCCCGGGTCGCGAAGTCGAGGTCGACCTCCACCCGGCGGGTTCGGGCAGGCCAGTCCGGGGCGTGTGCCCGGATCGCCATCCCTCCCATCAGCCGGACGAGCAGGCCCCGCTTGTCGGCGAGGTCGACCACGCGCAGCGCCTCGTCCAGTGGGTCCTGGAGGGTGCGCAGGTCGCCGGGATCGCCAGGGACAGCGGTCATCGACCGTCCTTCCGAGGGAAGTGCCCTCGCGCCCGGCGATCGCCGAGCGCCCGTTGGTGAGGGAGTATAGGACCGTCCGATGGCCGGTCGTTGCACGCGCGACGATTTTCCGTTAACAAAACGCGCCCATCCTCTTGACGGCCGCTGTCCCGCGGCTGTCCAATGCACGCGGAGACCGCGCGGCAGGTCCGCATGCCCGGCATCACGATCGTGCGCTTGGGCATCGGCAGCCATGCTGGGGAAGAGGAGGTCCCCCGGTCTTGCTTCTTGGATCCAGCGCGCACCCATAACGGAGGACGGATGTTGTCTACCCATCGCATGGTGACCCGGATGGCGGGTCTGATCGTCGTCGCGAGCTTCGCATTCGCGGCGTGCTCGTCAACAGGCGCCACGACCGCCCCGTCGTCGGCCGCGTCGGCCGGCGCTTCGAGTGGCGCGGCCAGTGGGCTGCCTGGTCCCAGCGCGGATCCCGCCCTCGTGGCGGCCGCCCAGAAGGAAGGCACCCTGTCGGTCATCGCGCTCCCGCACGATTGGTGCAACTACGGCGCGATCATCGACGGCTTCAAGGCCAAGTACAACCTGGCCGTCAACGAGATCACGCCCGACGCAGGCTCCGGTGATGAGATCGAGGCCATCAAGGCCAACAAGGACAATCCCGGGCCCCAGGCGCCGGACGTCATCGACGTCGGCATCACCTTCGGCGACCAGGCCAAGGCCGACAAGCTGATCCAGCCCTACAAGGTCGCGACCTGGGACACCATCGATTCCAAGCTCAAGGATCCCGACGGCTACTGGTACGGCGACTACTACAGCATCCTCACCTTCGAGGTGAACAAGACCGCCGTCCCGAACACGCCGAAGGACTGGCCGGATCTGCTCAAGCCCGAGTACAAGAACCAGATCGCGCTGGCCGGCGATCCCCGCCAGTCGAGCCAGGCCTACAACGCGGTCTACGCGTCGGCCCTGTCCAACGGCGGCTCGCTCGACAACGCCGAGCCGGGTCTGCAGTTCTTCAAGCAGCTCAATGACAAGGGGCAACTTCGTCCCGACCATCGCCAAGCCGGGCACCATCGACACCGGCGCCACCCCGATCACCATCCGCTGGGCGTACAACGCCCTGGCACACAAGGACCTCGCGGCCGGCAACCCGCCGATCGACGTCGTCGTCCCGACCTCCGGTCGGTTCCTCGGCGTCTACGCACAGGCCATCAGCGCCTATGCGCCGCACCTGAACGCCGCCAAGCTCTGGATGGAGTACCTCTACTCCGACGAGGGCCAGGCGGGCTGGCTGAAGGGTTACTGCCACACCACGCGTCTGGCCGACCTCCAGACCCGCGGCGTGTTCCAGGACCTCATCGCCAAGCTGCCTGACATCACCGGCGCGGTCTATCCGACGCAGGCGCAGTCTGCGGCGGCCAAGGACCTGATCACCAAGCAGTGGGACACGGTCGTCGGGGCGGACGTCAAGTAGCGTCCAGTCCGATACCGCGATCGTGACCGACACACTCGTCGTCACGACCGAGCGGGGCGCGCCACCGGCGCGCCCCGCTCGCCGCAGCCTGTCGTGGTCCTGGGTCGGGCTCGTCCCGTTCTTCCTGTTCACGGCACTCTTCCTCGGCGCCCCGCTGTTCCTCCTGGTGACGGGGAGCTTCGCCGAGCAACGACGACTCGGGCCTCACGCTCGACAACTACCGGGCGCTGTCGACCCCATCGGTGGTGACCGCGTTCAAGAACAGCATCGAGGTCAGCCTCGTCACCGCGATCATCGGCGGCGTGTTCGGCTTCCTGCTCGCCCTGGCAGTGATCCGGGGCGGCATGCCACGGATCCTGCGCGACGCGCTGATGACGTTCTCCGGGGTCGCCTCGAACTTCGCCGGGATCCCGCTGGCGCTGGCCTTCACCTACACGCTGAGCACCCAGGGGCTCCTGACGATCGCCCTCAAGAACATCGGGATCGATATCTACGCGGGTGACTTCACGATCTTCTCGAAGCTCGGCCTCGAGATCGTCTATCTCTACTTCCAGTTCCCGCTCATGGTCCTGATCATCGCGCCCGCCATCGACGGCCTGCGGCCCGAATGGCGCGAGGCGGCGGAGAACATGGGCGCGACCGGGACGCAGTACTGGCGCCGGGTCGCGCTGCCGATCCTGACCCCGACATTGCTCGGCAGCATGATCCTGCTGTTCGGCAACTCGCTCGGGGCGCAGGCCACCGCCTACCAGCTGACGGCCGGGCAGGTCTCGCTGGTCCCGCTGGCGATCGGCAACCAGATCAGCGGCGACGTCCTGCACAACGTCGGCCTCGGCTACGCGATGGCGATGGGGCTGGTCATCATCATGGGCGCCTCGATCGGCGTCTACACGCTCCTGCAGCGACGAGCGGAGCGCTGGCTCCGATGAGCGGCTACCGTGCACCAGGCTTCGGATCGCGGGAACCGGAGGTCGGCGCGGCGACCCCGGGCGGAGCGGCGATGACCGGGAGCGGCGGACCAGGCTTCGGGATGCGCGCGCCGGGCGCCCTCGACTCGCTCTCCGGCGCGTCGGGTCAGGCCGGGGCCATCGACGGCGGGGGGGTCGAGGACCTCGATGTCCTGGACGTCCTGCACGAGGAGAAGCCACGGGCACCAGCGGAACCGGTCGCCAAGCGCGGGGACCGTCGCCGCGGGTTCGGCGCGCCGTGGGCGTGGACCGTGTTCATCATCGGCTTCCTGTACTTCGTGATCCCGCTGGTCGCCACGTTCCAGCTGTCGATGAAGGCGATCCCGACTTTCTCGGCCTACACCAACGCCGTCTCCGACCCGCGCTTCATCTCGAGCCTCGGCTACTCGTTCATCATCGGCATCATCACGGTCGTCTTCAGCATCGGGCTGATCGTCCCGACCGCGTACTGGGTCCGCCTCCGCGCTCCGCGGCTGCGACCGGTCGTCGAGTTCATCACCCTCCTGCCGTTCGTCGTGCCACCGGTGGTCCTGGTATTCGCCCTCATCCGGACCTACAAGGGGCCGCCGCTGCCGCTGACCAACACGGATATCGGGAGCAGCGCGCTGCTGGTGTTCGCCTATGTCGTGCTGTCGCTGCCGTACATGTACCGCGCCGTCGACTCCGGGATGCGCTCGATCGACATCCGGAGCCTGACCGAGGCGGCCCAGAGCATGGGCGCCAGCTGGTTCACGATCCTGCTCCGGATCATCCTGCCGAACCTGCGCGTCGCGCTCCTGTCGGGCGCCTTCCTGAGCCTGGCGATCGTGATCGGCGAGTACACCATCGCGGCATACCTCGTCCGGCCGGCGTTCGGTCCGTACCTGTCGCTGCTCGGCGCGAACCGGACATACGAGCCGGCCGCGGTCACGCTCATCAGCTTCGGCATCACCTGGCTGGCGATGATCGCCATCTCGCTGGTCGGTCGCGGCTCACGCAGCAAGATCACCGTCGGTGGCGCCCGCTAGGCCCCTGGAGGCACAACGATCCGATGGCATTCCTCGAATTGACCGGGATCCAGAAGAAGTTCGGCGAGACCGCAGCCGTCCTCGACTTCAACCTGGCCGCCGAGCGCGGCGAGTTCGTGTCGTTCCTCGGCCCATCCGGCTGCGGCAAGACCACGACGCTGCGGATGATCGCGGGCTTCGAGAAGCCGACCGCCGGCACGATCCTCGTCAACGGCGAGGACATCACCTATCGATCGCCGAACCAGCGCAACGTCGGGATGGTCTTCCAGTCGTACGCGCTCTTCCCGAACATGACCGTAGCCGGCAACATCGGGTTCGGGATGAAGGTCCGCAAGCGCTCGAAGGCCGACATCGACAAGCGGGTCGGCGAGCTGCTCGACCTCATCCACCTGGAAGGCCGCGGCGACCGCTATCCGTGGCAGCTGTCCGGCGGCCAGCAGCAGCGCGTCGCGCTCGCTCGCGCGCTGGCCATCGAGCCGCAGGTCCTCCTCCTCGACGAGCCGCTGTCGGCGCTCGATGCCAAGATCCGGATCGTCCTGCGCAAGGAGATCCGGGCGATCCAGCGCCAGCTCGGGATCACCACCGTCTACGTGACCCACGACCAGGAAGAGGCGCTCTCGCTGTCGGACCGGGTCGTCGTGATGAGCGACGGCCGGATCGAGCAGATCGGGACGCCATCGGAGATCTACAACTTCCCGAGCACGTCCTTCGTCGCGTCGTTCGTCGGGACGCTCAACCTGGTCGCCGCCGGCGTCATCGACGCGAGCGCCGGCCGGCTCTCGATCGACGGCCAGGAGGTCACGACAGGCCGGGCTGTCACGGGCACCGGGACCGACGGCAAGGTCACCCTGGCGGTCCGGCCGGAGGGGATCGCCCTCGGCGACGGCGAGGCCGGGCGACAACCGGCTCCACGGAACGGTCGAGGACATCAACTTCCTTGGCTCGATCGTGCGGATCCGCCTCCGCCTCCCGAATGGGGTGCCCGGTGAGACGCCGACCTTCGTCGCTCTCGACACCTTCAACGAGCCGCATCTCAGGGTTCCCGACGTCGGCCAGGACGTGAAGATCTCGTTCCCGCCCGAGGCGAGCTTCGTGCTCGGCGCAGCGCGCGACGGGTCGGTCCCGAACGCGGAGGCCGGCGCCGTAGTGTGACCGTCCCGCTCGACGGCATCGACCTCGTCATCTTCGACAAGGACGGCACGCTCATCGAGTTCGCCTCGATGTGGAGCGGCTGGGCGGTGGCGCTCGCCGACGGTCTGGCGGTCGCGACCGGCAAGGCCGTCGATGAGCCGCTCTACGCGATGCTCGGCTATGACCCGGCGAGCGGCGAGGTCCGCCCTGGCGGCGGCCTGGCAGCGACGCCGATGTCGCGCCTCCATGACCTGACCCGCGAGGTGCTGCTCGTCAACTGGGCTCACCGACGATGCCGCGGACAGGGCCCTCGCCGCCGCGTGGCACGCACCGGACCCGGTCGGGTCGGCCCACCCGCTGGCGGATCTCCACGGCCTGTTCGAGACGCTCCACGCGAGCGGCCGGCACGTCGCCCTCGCGACGACCGACGACCGCGCACCGACGACCCTCACGCTGGACGCCCTCGGGATCGCCGACGAGATCGACGCCTTCGTCTGCGCCGATGACGGCGTGGCGGTCAAGCCGGCCCCCGACATGGTCATCCACCTGTGTCGGGCGGTCGGGGTCCCGCCAAGCCGGACCGCGGTCGTCGGGGACTCGGCGGCCGACCTGCGGATGGCGCGCGCCGCCGGCGCCGGCCTGGCGATCGGTGTCCTGACCGGCGTCGGAGGGCGAGAGGAGCTGGAGCCGCTGGCCGACGTCGTGATCGACTCGGTCGCGCGGCTCCTGGACGACGACTAGTTCGGGCGGATGAGGACCTTTCCGGGCCTCAGGCCGGGAAGGACGAGCGACCGCGCGGGAGAGACGGTCGGACGCCCCTCCCCGACCGCATCGGCATGTGCGATCAGGCGCGCGGCGGTCCGGCCTGAAGCGGTCGCCTTCGCCGGACCGGCGCGACCGGCAGCCGCAGCACGCAACGCATCGACATGGTGGACGTGTCCGGCGGCCGGCGTCCGGCTGAGGATCTTCTTGTCGGCCATCAGTCGAGGATGAAGAACGAGACGTAGGTCGTCGCCGTCACCGAAGCGTTGAGATAGATCGTGAACTTGCCCGCGGCCGGGACGACGGCCCGGACCCAGCGGTTGCTGCGGTTGGTCTTCATGACCGCCATGACCTGGCTGTTGGCCGTGACACCGGCGAAGGTGACGACACGAGTCGAGTTCCCGGCCGTCACGCCCGCCACGCCCGAGCGGCTGAACTTGACCTTGCCACGGACGTCGAGGGCCAGGTCCGTCGCACTGGCGCCGAGGGCCAGCACGCCGGCATTGACGGAGCCGCTCTCGCCGATGACGCCGAACGTGCCGAAGCCGTAGACCCCGACGGTCCCGCTACCGTAGACGCCCCAGTCGTCACTCTGGCCCACGACGCCGACGCCGATGGTGGCGCTGTCGACTGGTGCCGCGGGCGACCAGCCGTAGACGCCCGTGTAGCTGCCGTCTGTCGGCACGAACGCGGGCGGAGCGCTGATGCTCCAGGCAAAGACGCCTGCGCCGCCGGCGCTCGTTCCCTGGACCCCGAAGCCGGTCCCGACCGCACCGCCGGCGAAGGCCGTGCTGTCGGCGGTCGAGTTGGTGATGGTCGTCGTCGCGGTTGCGGCGTTGGGCGTTCCCCAACTGCGACATCGTCAGCGTCGTGGGCGGCGACGCTGAGGGGCAGGGCGGCGGAGGCGGCTAGAGCGGCGGCCCCGCCTGCGGCAGCAGCCAGCAGGGCCCTCCGGGATCGAGGCGCGGATCCGTCGTCGGTCATGTGTCGGTCTCCTCGCGGGATGGGCTACCCCGGTACCCCTCACGAACGTGACGGGTACGCGCATGGTGGCAGGTCCGTGTCGCGCCTGCGTCTCCGAACGGTCTGGTACCGATGGGCTATCGCCGCGAACAGGACAGCCCCGTACCGTGGTTCGACATCCCACCATCAGACGTGGGCTGACCGTACCCCGTCCGCGGAGGAATTCCCACACCGATGGTCGTCGCCCGCCAGCGACCCGTGAAGGATCCGGCCGTGACGCCGATCGCTGACCTCCCGACCCGGACGGCCGCCCTGCGACGGATCGCGGCCGAGGTCAGTGGCCGCCAGGATCTGGACGGGCTGTTCCGCGACGTCATCGACGAAGCCTTCACCCTGTTCGGCGTCGACCAGGCCGGCCTGTGGATCTACGACGACGGTCCGACGCCGCTCCGGCTCGTCGCCCAGCGCGGCCTGTCGAATGAGATCCTCGCAGATCATCGCCACCCTGCCGCGCGATGCCCAGACGGCCGGGATGGACGCCCTCCGCGAGCGCGAGGTCCGCGTCCTCGGCGGCAAGCTCGAGACGACCATCCCGAAGCTCCGGGCCGTCTATCGCGCCGCCGGGATCCGGACGATCTGCTTCGTCCCGATCGTCTTCCGCGACATCCCGCTCGGCCTGCTCGTGCTCTACCACCGGACCGAGCACGACTGGACCGCCCGACGAGACCGAGCTCGCCCGCGCCTTCGCGGACCACATGGCGACCGCCATCGGCAACGCCCGGCTGGCCGACTCGACCCGGACGATGACCGGCCGGCTGCGGGCGATCTCGGAGCTCGCCGGCCGGCTCAACCGCCTCCAGGACGTCGAGGGGATCGGCGACGCGATCGTGACCGAGGCGCGCACGCTCATCGACCACGACACGATCCGGGTCTACCGGGTCGACCACGAGACCGGGATGTGCGAGCCGATCGCCTTCCAGGGCACGTTCATGGACGTCGCAGACCCGGACCCGGCCGCTCCTCCGGGTCGCGATCGGGACGGGGCTGACCGGCTGGGTGGCGGCGCACGGACAGACGGTCCGGCTCGGCGACGCCGCGGCCGACGGCCGGACGCTGGTCGTGCGCTCGACCGACGGGCCGGAGTCGATGCTCATCGTCCCGATGACCTTCGACGGGACCGTCCACGGCGTCATCGTCCTGTCGAAGGACGGGCGCGACCGGTTCGACCACGACGACGAGACGACCCTCGAGATCTTCGCCGGGTACGCGGCCCAGGCGCTGGTCAACGGGGCGAACATGGAACGGCTGCGCCACCAGCAGGCCGAGCTCGAGCTCCAGCTCGACGGCCAGCGCCGCCTGCTCGAGGTCAACGAGCGACTCCTCTCGACGCTCGAGCCGGCCGGCGTCCTCGACCTGATCGCCGATTCGCTCAAGGCGATCGTCCCGTACGACTCGCTGACCATCTACCGCGTCGACCGGGCGGCCGGCACCCGCCGGGCGGTCATCGCCCGCGACGCCTTCGCCGAGATGATCCTCGCCCACGAGATCCCGCTCGGGACCGGGATCACCGGCTGGGTGATCGACCACGGCGAGGCCGTCCTGGCCAACGGCGCCCATCTCGATCCGCGCTCGATCCAGGTGCCCGGCACCCCGTTCGAGCCCGAGGCGATGATCATCGTCCCGCTGTTCGTCCACGGCGAGGCGATCGGCACGCTCAACATCGGCCGGATGGGCGACAACGAGTCGGCGTTCAGCGCCAACGAGTTCGAGCTGACCCAGCTGTTCGCGGCGCAGGCGTCGATCGCCCTGCAGAACGCCGAGGCGCACGGCGCCGTCCGGGTCCGGGCCGATCTCGACGCGCTGACCGGGCTGCGCAACCACGGCTCGTTCCAGCGCGAGCTCGGCGAGGCGGTCGAGGCCGGCGGACTGGGCGGGCCGTTCGCGGTCCTGATGCTCGACCTCGACGGGTTCAAGGCGTTCAACGACGCCTGCGGCCACCCGGCCGGCGACGCCTTCCTCGGCGCTGTCGCGGGCGCGATCGCGGAAGCGACCCGCCAGAACGACCGCGTCTATCGCTACGGCGGCGACGAGTTCGTGGTCATCCTCCCGGGCGCCGACCGGATCGTCGCCCACGAGGTCGCGGTCCGGATCCGCCGCGGCGTGGCCGAGCTGTCGGGGAAGACGGGTGGGCCGGGCGTGACGATCAGCGTCGGGGTCGCCTGCTACCCGGACGACGGCCGGACCAAGGACGCCCTCGTCGACATGGCCGACCGCGCGCTCTACCTGGCCAAGCCGGAGGGCCGGACCGCGGTCGCCCGGCTGTCGTCGTCCGACCCGTACCTGCGCGCGCTCGACGAGACCGCCCTCGCGCTCCTCGACCGACACGACTCGACGATCCTGCTCGAGACGATCCTGACCCACGCCACGGCGCTGCTCGGGACCCCGCATGGCTACATCTATCTCGCCGAGCCCGACGAGTCGAGCCTGGTGGTCAGCCACGGCAGCGGCATCTTCGTCGACTTCGTCGGCCAGCGGATGTCGATCGACGAGGGCCTTGCCGGGCAGATCTTCCGGACCGGGGCACCGCTCGCGGTCGCCGACTACGACGACTTCGCCGGACGCTCGACCGATATGCCGAGCGGGACGTTCGGCTCGGTGATGGGCGTGCCGCTGGCGTCGGGCGGCAAGACGGTCGGCGTCATCGGGCTCGCCTCGGGCACGATCGATCGCGCGTTCGGGCCGCGCGAGACGCACGCCCTCGTCCGGTTCGCACAGCTCGCCTCGATCGCGCTCGACAACTCGCGCCTGTTCGATGCCGCCCAGCGGGGCGCGCTCCACGACCCGACGACCGGGCTGCCGAACCGCGAGCTGCTCACCGACCGGATCGCCCAGGCGCTGGCGTCGCCGGCGGCCGATGGCGCGATCGTCGCGGTGATCCTGCTCGACCTCGATCGGTTCAAGGTCATCAACGAGAGCGTCGGGCACGCGGTCGGCGATCGCTTGCTGGCCGCGGTCGGCCAGCGCCTGGTCGGCTCGCTCCGCCCGAGCGACACGGTCGCCCGTTTCGGCGGCGACGAATTCGGGATCATCCTGGACCCGGTCCTCGATGCGGACGACGCGCGCCGGATCGCCGAGCGGATCGGCAACGAGCTGCGGACCCCGTTCCCGATGGGCGGCCGGGAATGGTTCATCAGCGCGTCGCTCGGGATCGCCCTCGGGCGGGCCGGGCGGGCGACGCCGGGCGAGATGCTCCGCGAGGCCGAGATCGCGATGGTCCGGGCCAAGGGCGATCCATCGAACCGCTACGCCCTGTTCGAACCGTCGATGTCCGACCAGACGATGGACCGGATCGACATGGAGAACGACCTGCGCCGCGCGATCGAGCGTGGCGAGCTGCGCGTCTTCTACCAGCCGCTGGTGGACCTCGCCAGCGACCGGATCGTCGGGTTCGAGGCGCTCGTCCGCTGGCAGCACCCCGTCCGCGGTCTGGTCCCGCCGCTCGCGTTCATCCCGCTGGCCGAGGAGACCGGGCTGATCATCCCGCTCGGACGCTGGGTGCTCGAGACGGCCTGCCGCCAGTCGACCCGCTGGCGCGATGCCCGGCCCGGCGGGCCGCGGCTGCTCATGTCGGTCAACCTGTCGGCCCGCCAGTTCGTCCAGCCCGACCTCGTCGACCAGGTCGACGCGATCCTGTGCCGAGACCGGCATGGACCCGACCCTGCTCGAGCTCGAGATCACCGAGAGCGTCGTGATGGACCAGTCGGAGGTCGGGATCCGGACGCTGAGCCGGCTGCGCGACATGGGCGTCCGGCTCGTGCTCGACGACTTCGGCACGGGCTACTCATCGCTGTCGTACCTGCGCCACCTGCCGCTCGACACCATCAAGATCGACCGGACCTTCGTCTCCGGGCTCGACGGCGAGGCGGATCGCTCGATCGTGGACGCGGTCATCAGCCTCGCCCACGGCCTGCGCATCAGCGTGGTCGCCGAGGGGATCGAGACCGAGAGCCAGTTCGAGCTGTTGCGCTCGATGGGCTGCGATGTCGGCCAGGGCTACCTGTTCGCCCGGCCGCTGCCGGCCGTCGACGCGGGACGACTCCTGTCAGCGGGCCGGTCGAGCGCTTCGACGCGTGCGGCTGCGCCGGTCCCGGCCGAGACCAAGGTGAGGAGCCTCCGGACGCCTTCGCATCCGAGGACGGCCCGGCCGAGGCCCCGTGCTGTCGGCGGCCCCTCGCGACGGCGCAGCGCCTGAGCGACCTAGGTCCGGCCGCCGAAGAGCCGGAGCATGAACAGGAACAGGTTGATGAAGTCCAGGTAGAGCTTGAGGGCGCCGATGACGGCCGCCTTCTCCATCGACCCGGTCTGCGCGGCGAGGTCGCCGGCACGGATCCGCTGGACGTCGTAGGCGGTCAGCGCCGTGAACAGCAGGACCCCGACGATCGACACGATCCAGGTGACCGTGCTGCTCTGCAGGAAGATGTTGACCAGCATCGCGACGAGGAGACCGATCAGGGCCATGAACAGGATCCCGCCCATCGCGGCGAGGGACCGCTTGGTCACGGTCCCGTAGACCGCCGCCGCGCCGAACATCGCCGAGGCGCTGACGAACGCGCTCACGACCGAGGCGTCCTGGTAGCTCGAGACGATCAACCCGATGGTCACGCCGAGCGAGGCGGCGTAGACGAAGAAGAGCAGCAGCGCGACGCTGGCGCTGATCCGGTTGATCGCCCCGCTGATCGCCATCACGATCCCGATCTGGACGATGAACAGGAAGAAGAAGCTGCCCTGCGCGAACTCGAGCAGGCGCTCATTGCCCTGGACGGTGGCCGCCACCGCCGCCGACAGGAGCAGGCCGGCGAACATCCAGACGAAGGCGTGCGCCAGGAATGCGTTGGCGAGTCGCGCGTCGGGGACGACCCCGAGCGACGACGGCGACATCGTGGTGACCGGTGCGCCGGGCGTCCCCGGAGCCGCCGGGATCGTGCGGTTGCTGGTGTATGGGTTGGGGATCTGGTTCTGACTCATCGGTCGGCGCCCTCCTGGCTCTTCGTCACCACATCAGGCCGGCGTCGCGCGGATCCCAGCGCTCGGCCAGCAGGGTCACAGTCACATCGTGGTCGACCACGCTCTCGGTCTGCTCCTTGACCTGCGCGATCATCGAACCGGCGTAGGGGCAGAACGGGGTGGTCAGGATCATCTTGATCTCGGTCGAATCGGGACCGAGGATGATCTGCTTGATCAGGGCGAGCTCGACGACGTTCATCCCGATCTCCGGGTCGACGACGCCGCGCAGCGCATCGAGGATGGCGAGCTCGGTGGCGCGCCGTGTCGGGTCGAACCCGGCCGCCTCGGAGCCCTCGGCGTTCGCGCTCGCGGGGGTCTCGGTCGGCGTCTCGGTCGTGCTGTCAGTCATGGGGTCTCCGGGTGCGTACTGTGAGCGTACCATTCGCCCGCCAGAAGGCCCGCCGGCGCGATCCCGAGCGTCAGGCCGCCGACGCCGCCGGCTTGATCACGACCCCGGGGATCCGGTACTGGGCCGGGAGCCCGGCCGCCTCTGCGTCGGTGTAGCCGGGACCTGCCAGCGAGCCGTCGCGCTCGATGAAGTCCGCGTAGCGGGCGGGATCGGCGGCGGCGTACACATACGCCGCGGCGATGCCGAGGACGCGCAGCTCCGGGTGGTCCTTGAGGATGTGCGGGAGGTCGTAGCCGTTGGCCCGCAGCTCGAGCAGCTGGCGCACCGTCAGCCGCGATCCGTAGCAGAACGGCTCGCCGTTCATGACCAGCGGGTCGCGCTGGACCCACTTGATCGTCATCGCTCAGGCGCCCTTGTAGAGCAGCTGGAGGATGGCGTTCCGCTTGCGGTCGCCGGCGATCCGGCGGTGCCAGCGATACGACTTGATCGCGGCGTCGAGCGCTTCCGACGCGGGCGTCATCTCGCCCGGCGTCAGGACGCTCGGGAAGGCCGCGCGAAGGCCCTCGCACAGGGCGACCAGGTCGTCCATCGGGGTCCGTCGGCGGCGATAGGTGACGGCCGTCCACTCGGCGTATTCGTGGGCGAGCCCGGGGTCCCCGGTCTCGAGACAGAGCGCGACGCGCTCGGCCAGCAGCTCGGCGTCGTGGAGCAGGATCCTCTGGCCGGCCTCGTCGTAGCGCTGCGCCGATCGTCGGATCGGCGTCCATCGCGGCTCGCAACGCACGCGCGCCGAGGCGGAACAGATCGCCCCGGATCCGTGCAGCCGCGGCCGGATAGCCGGCGGTGCGGTCGGGCGGTGGCAGGCCGAGGCTTGGGTGGCTCACGATGGCTGGAGTCTAGCGTGGACGCTGGGCGGCCGCCACGTGGCGAAGGGGCTTCGAGCCGTGACCCGGCCTCATCCGGGCCGGGCTAGGATGGGCGCGATGAGCGAGACGGATCCGACGACGCCTGGCCCCGGTGCTGGTGCCGTCACATCTCCTCCGGCGGCGTCGACGCCCGGCGAGCGACGTCTCGCCCACCCGCCGTCGGATCGATACCGGGCGAGCGAGCCGGTCCCCGAGGCCGCGGCGCCAGCGGACCCGGGCGCGTCGGTCGCCCGCGGCGTCGTCCTCGCGGTCGTGGCAGCGATCGTCGGCGCCGTCGTCCTGGTCGTCCTCGGCGGCGTCCTGGCCGTCTCGGCAGGTCTCGTGGTCATCGCGGGCGCGACCGGCTGGCTGATCGGAGCCGTGCTGCGCTTCGGTGCGGGCGACCTCGTGGCGCCGCGTCGGCGGATCATGATCGCTGTCGGACTCGGCGATCGCCGCGGTGGTCCTCGCCCAGCTCGGCCTGTGGCAGTACGGGCTGACGGAGGGCGGCGTCCTGTCGTTCTTCGACTACCTGTCCGAGGTCTACGGCCAGCTCGTCCCGCTCGAGATCGTCATCGCGGCGGCCCTCGCCTGGCTCGCCGCGCGATGACCGACGAGATCCGTTTCCGCCGACCGGTCGAGGCGGACCACCCGCAGCTGGTCGGCCAGGTGGACGATTGGTGGGGTGGGCGCAACCTCCACCAGATCTTTCCGCGGCTCTGGCTCCAGCACTTCACCGGGACCTCCTGGCTGGCCGAGGACGCCGAGGGCCACCCGATCGGCTTCCTGGTCGGGTTCATCAGCCCCGACCACCCCGAGGAGGCCTACGTCCACATGATCGCGACCAGCCCGAACCACCGCCGGGCTGGGCTCGGCCGCCTGCTGTACGAACGCTTCTTCGCCGACGCACGGGCACACGGGGCGCGGCGCGTGACGGCCGTCACCTGGCCCGGCAATCGCGTCTCGGTCGGTTTCCATCGGGCGATGGGCTTCAGCCCGGCCGATGGGCAGGGCACCCAGAACCTGTACGGGACTCCGGCCTACGCGGACTACGACGCCGACGGCGACGACCGCGTCGTGTTCAGCCTGGACCTCTGACCGGGCCGGATCAGCGCTGCATGCGGTCGGGGCGCGGCGCCCTGGGTGCGTCGTGGTCGAGGTGCTCGTCCGCCTTGCGGCGGGCCTCGGCGAGGCGGTCTGCGAGGGCCGGGTCGAGCGGCAGGCCGGACCGGTCCGGTGCCCGGTCGGCAGGTCGGGGGTCAGCCGGACCGGACTGACCCGGGCCGACACCGCCGGTCTCGCCGACGAAGGGCATCCCACCGCGCTCGACCGCCTCGAGGCTCATCCGGAGCGCGGCCGTCTTCTGCTCGGCGACCTCGCGGACGTAGGCGGCCTCTTCGTCGCGCGTCATCGGCCGGCCGCGGACGATCGCCTTGGGCTTGCCGACCATCAGCCAGGCGAGGTGGTAGCGATCCATGCTCCCCCACGCCGTCGCCAGCAGGTCATCCGAGCGCTTGAGCCAGATCTGCATCGAGGCGAGCGACGGGTTGGCACGGAGCCGGTCGCCCTCGTCGACGAGCTGGCGGGTCCCGGCGATCAGCTCGTCGCGGGTCATCGCGGGCCGCGTCGGTCCGGGCCGGCGCGGCGCCGCCACCGACGGTCGCCGCGTCCAGGCCCATCGTCGCCGCGGGGGTCGAGGGTTCGCCGGCGATCAGCGCCTCGCGATCCGCCCGCGCGCGACGCGTCCACGGCCCTGGCGGTCCGTCACCGATCGGTTCGCCCTCGAAGCGCGTCACCGGCAGGACGCCGGCGACGCTCGAGGACAGGAACGCCTCGTCGGCCGCCGCGAGATCCGCCCGGGTGAGTCGCGTCTCGACCGGCGCGCAGGCCGACCCGCGCGCCCCAGGCCAGCAGCCACGACCGGGTCGTGCCGGGCAGGATCGCGCAGTCGAGCGACGGCGTTGCCAGCTCGATGGCTCCGTCGGCCGCTTGGCGGACGAGGAAGATGTTGGCGGTCGTGCCTTCCGACAGATGGTCGTCGATGGTCAGGAAGAGCGCATCGTCGGCGCCGGCCCGCCGCGCCTCGAGCCGGGCGAAGACGTAGTCGGCACGCGACGTCGTCTTGAGGGCGACCAGCGGGTTGGCCGGATCGCGCCGGACGGCAGACGCGACGAGGTGGAGGCCGCGCTCGAGGTGGGCGGCCGGGGCCGGCACGACCGGCCACGCCTGGATCGCGATCGTCGCGGCGACGACCTCGTCCGACGGCAGCAGGCCGCGCGCCTGGAACGCACCGCGCGAGACGGTGACGCGGACGGAGGCATCGCCGTCGGCCCCATCGAGGCCGTCGGCGGCGAGCAGGTCCGCGATCCCGGTCGCCAGCCGCTCGGCGATGTCGTCGGGGAGCGGGATGTCGAGCCCGGCCGCCGAGTTGCGCAGGCGGGCAGTGTGCTCGGTCAGCTCGGTCGGGTGTCCGCCGCGCACCCGCAGCGTCTCGAAGATGCCATCGCCGAGCTGGAAGCCGCGATCGAAGACCGACAGGTGAAGGCCGTCGGCCGGCAGGAGACGACCATCGACCCAGACGTGTCGATCCGTGGCGCCCGCCGCCGCGGCGCCCGCCTCGCCTCGGTCATCCGATCTCCACCGCGCCGATCGCACCGAGCGGGCCGCGGGCCTTGGTGACGGTCTCGTCCCATTCCGCGGCCGGGTCGCTCTTCCAGGTGATCCCGCCACCGACGTGCAGCGTCAGCCGCTTTCCGTCCGCCACGAAGGTCCGGATGACGATGCTGGTCTGCATCGCGCCATCGGGTCCGATCCAGCCGATCGCCCCGGTGTACGGTCCGCGCCGGACCGGCTCGAGACCCTCGAGGATCTCCATCGCCCGGATCTTGGGCGCTCCGGTGATCGAGCCACCCGGGAACGACGCCGCCAGCAGGTCGAACGCGTCGCGCCCGTCGGCGAGCACGCCCGTCACGGTCGACACGAGGTGCTGGACCGCGGCGGTCCGCTCGAGCCGGCAGAGCCTCGGGACACGAACGGTGCCCGGCCGGCAGACCCGACCGAGGTCGTTGCGCAGGACGTCCACGATCATCACGTTCTCGGCGCGGTCCTTGGCGCTCGACAGGAGCTCGCGGGCGAGCGCCCGGTCGCTCGCCGCGTCACGGCCACGCGGTCGCGTGCCCTTGATCGGGTCGGTCTTGACGACCCCGTCGGCGTCCACCGACAGGAACGGCTCGGGCGAGGCCGACAGCAGCGCTCGCGGTCGACCCGTCAGCTGGCCTGGCCCGAGGTCGAGGTAGGCCGAGAAGAGCGACGGGTCGCCGGTCCGCAGACGACGGTAGAGATCCCAGGGCTCGCCCTCGAATGGGGCCTCGAGCCGGCGGGTGAGGTTCGCCTGGTAGATGTCGCCGTCGGCGATGTGCCGGCGGACGCGCTCGACGCCGGCCTCGTAGGCGGCGCGGTCGAGCCCGGAGCGGAAGACGATCGGGCCCAGAGCCTCCGGCTCGACGGGCTGGCGGGTCGGGCCGACGAGCCGGGCGTGGACGTCGTCCAGCCGGCGTGCGAGCCGCCGACCGTCGCCATCGAGAGCCCGACCGGCCAGCCACGCGTGTCCGGTCCGTCGATCCCAGGCGACCACCCAATCGTGGAGCGCGAGACGGAGCGGCGGCAGGTCCTGATCGGCCGGCGCGATCGCCGGCAATCTCTCCAGGCTGGCCCCGAGGTCATAGCCGAGGAAGCCGACGAGCCCACCGAGGAATGGCGGCGCGTCCGCCGGGACGACGACCGTCCGGTCGAGTCGCGCGACGAGGCGCCGCGCCACGGCGAACGGATCGGGTCCGGCCGCCGGCGACTCGAGGACGGCCACCGGATCTGCGGTCAGGTACGTCCAGCGCGCGTTGCGGCCAGGCCTGGCGCTCTCGAGCAGGACGAGCCCGGGCAGGTCACGGAACGCCTCGGCGACATCGATCGCGCGCGTGGCCGCGATCCGGTCCGGGAGCCGGCGGAGACGGAGCGGTGCGCTGGACTGTCGACCTGGGATCACCCGGCGATGATACGGCGCGCCTCCGCCAGCGGCCGCCGCGCGCGATCGGGGCGTGTGCGCGGTGCGGGACGTTGCAACGCGGAACGAACGGGGCGTGAGTGGCGCGGCTAGCATCCGCCGATGCGGACGCGAGACTTGGGGATCGTCATCGGGCGCGGGCAGCCCGGCCCCGGGAATGCCATCACGGACGTGCCCGGCGTCCGCGTCGGCCACGCCACGATCGTCGACGGTGACGGCCCGCTCGTGGTCGGGCGAGGCCCGATCCGGACAGGCGTGACGGTCGTCGTCCCGCGCGGCCCCGAAGACGGACGCGAGCCCGTCTTCGCCGGGTGCCACCGGCTCAACGGCAACGGCGAGATGACCGGCCTGGAGTGGGTCCGCGAATCCGGGCTCCTGACGACGCCCGTCGCGATCACCAACACGCACAGCGTCGGCGTCGTCCGTGACGCCCTCGTCGCGGCCTCGATCGAACGCGGGCGGGCCAGGCGCGACGCCCTGGTCGCTCCCGGTCGTGGGCGAGACGTACGACGGCCTGCTCAACGACATCGACGGCTTCCATGTCCGGCCCGAGCATCTCCGCGACGCGCTCGCTGCCGCGGTCGGCGGCCCGGTCGAGGAGGGCAATGTCGGCGGCGGGACCGGGATGGTCTGCCACGAGTTCAAGGGCGGGATCGGGACGGCATCGCGCGTGGTGCCTGCGTCGCTGCGGCGGCCACACGGTCGGCGTCCTGGTCCAGGCCAACTACGGCAAGCGGGCGTGGCTCCGCGTCGACGGCGTGCCGGTCGGGGCCGAGATCGGCGTCGATCGAGTCCCGAGCCCGTTCGACCAGGCAGCGACGGCATCGGTCAGCCACCGGCCGGATCGGGGTCGATCATCGTCGTCGTCGCCACCGACGCGCCGCTCCTGCCCCACCAGTGCGAGCGGATCGCGCAGCGTGCGGGCCTCGGCATCGCGCGGGTCGGAGGGACCGGCGGCCAGACCAGCGGCGACCTGTTCCTCGCCTTCTCGACCGGCAATCGTCTGCCGATCGAGGACGAGGACCGGCCCGCGACGCTCGCGTACGACGTCCGCGCCGTCGGCGACGGCGTCATCGATGCCCTGTTCGACGCGGTGATCGAGGCGACCGAGGAGGCGATCGTCAACGCCCTCGTCGCGGCCCGGACGATGACCGGGCGGGACGGGATCACTGCCCACGCCCTCCCGCACGATCGACTCGTCGAGGTGATGGCCCGCTACGGCCGAGCGCCCGGACCGGCCGGGGCTGACGGTCCGCGCACGGCCCGGTCGAGGGTCGCTGCCCGGATCGCGCGCAAAGTACGCGGATCAAAGACTCGCCTCCGGCGGACAGCCGCGCAGGCTGGCGAACCCGCGGCTGAAGAGCGCCCGCAGCCGGCTCGCGACCGTCAGCGATCTCGGCGGCGGCAGGCGGGGCCGCGGCGTCATGCCTGGCCTCTGCCATCAGCCTTCGATGCTCGAGCGACCGTTCGTCGAGCTTGGCCTGGCGGTCTCGTTGTTCGCGATTCAGGTAGAAGAACGGATCGGGTTGCATGGCTGGGATCCCCGTGGTCTCGGTTCGTTGTCCACCCTGACCCTAGGCATCCCGACCGCGGGCGACATCCGGCGAATGACCGATTACCGCGGATCCTTCGCTCGAAATCACGTCCCGTCCGATCGGCACGATCTACTCGGTCATGGCATCCGGGCACGGTGGCGTCGGCTCGAAGAGCCGTCGGAGAAAGGCCAGGCGACCGGTCCGGACCGAAGACCCGGGTGGCGTGGCCTGCAGTCTTCGCCAGACGTCGTGCTTCGCGCGCTTCCCGCTTGGCGGTGGCCCTGACCAGCCGATACTCGTGTTCTCGCGCCTCGACCTCGGCGAGGTTCTTGCGCTCCGCGAGCGTCATGAACAACAAGGCTGTGGGGTGCATCGCCGGGCTCCTTCGGTCATCGACGGTGTCTGATGACCCGAAGGTATGGCTCGAGGACCCTACCGCCATCCGGCAAACGACCGATCCTTCGGCGGCCGCGACCGTTATCTCCGTCCAGTCCGGCGTTAGACGAACGTCGAGTGGCGAGCTTGGGCGCGGGGCCGCCGCATCGCCCCGATCCGGCGCACCGCGACCCTAGCCGTCGCGCTGGGTCGGGTCCTTGATCGGGCGTCGGCAGGCTGCACGATGGTGCCGTCGAGCAGCCGCGCCTGGTACGGGTTCGTCGCCGCGGATCTGCATCCCGAACCCCGGCCGGTCCGGCCAGTCCGGGGAGAGCTGGACGTTGTCGGCGGCCCGGTACTGGATGATCACCGCGCTGCGCGGCTTCGTCCCGCGATTGGCCGTCGAGCTGTGGAGCATGTTGCAGTGGTGCATCTCGACGCCGCCGGCCGGCGAGGTGACGCTCACCCAACGCGATTCATCGGGGATGTACGCTCTGGTCCTTGAGCTGGCTCGAGAACGCGCCGTCGGCCGAGAACGCGTGGCTCACGTGGCCCGCCCTTGTGGATCCCCGGGATCACCCGCAGGCAGCCGTTCTCCTCGGTCGACTCGTCGATGTGGACCGCGACCGCCACCAGGTCGTAGTTGCTGTGCGGGAAGAACGGATAGTCCTGGTGCCACTCGAATCGAGCCTGCCCGCTGGCCGGCGGCTTCAGATTGAGCTTGGTGTGGTGGAGCTGGATGTTCGGCCCGATGAGGTTCGCCACCGCGTCGACGATCGCCGGATGGAAGACAAGGTCCATGAACGCCTGGTGATGGGCGATCGGGTTGAAGATCCGGCGGACGCGCCGCTCGCCGGTGTCGGATCGCGTGAACGAGAATGTGTCGGTCATCTCGACGTCGGCTGGCACCTGGTCGGCCTCCGCGAGGAGCTCCGCCAGGGCGCCCTGCAGGACGTCCACCTCGGACCGATCGAGCATCTCCGGGAACGTGATATAGCCCTGCTCGTCGTAGTGGGCCTTCTGGTCGGCAGCCGTCATCGGCTGTGCACTGAGCGTCATCGTTCGACTCCCATCGCCATCGCGGTCCCGGTCGCGACGACCTGGCCGGTCGCCGCCGTGCCAGAACCGTACGCGCAGCGGAAGCCGGCGACAATGGACGGGACTCAGGGCAGATCTGGACGATTCCGTGATTTCCTGTACGCAGACGGTGTCACGCCGTAGGACCTGCGGAAGACACGCGAGAGGTAGAACGAGTCGGCGAAGCCCGTCCGAGTGGCGATCTCGCGGATCGGCTCGTCGGTCGTGACCAGCAGCGCCTGGACCTGGCGAAGGCGGTAGGCCGCCACGTAATGCAGTGGTGGTTCGCCCGTCACTCGACGAAAGACCGCGCCGAAGTAGTCGGGTTCGAGCTGCACCGCGGCGGCGAGCTGGGCGAGGGTCGGACGCTCGGCGTAGCGATCGTGGATGAGCCGGAAGACCGGTGCCAGGCGCACGAGGTCTCCTGCCCTCGCGGTCACCGCCGGCGAGTGCCCGCCACCCTGCTCGACCATCTCGCGCCAGAGCTGGGCAACGAGGCGGCCACAGGCGGCGTTGGCGACAAGCGCGCAGCCGGGCGCCCGGGCATCGAGCTCCGTGAAGATCTCGACGGCGATGGTCTCCATGGCCGCCATGCGAGCGGGCGAGGGTCTGATCTGGACGGGCAGCCCGTAGACCGACGGCATGTCCAGGACGTCGTGGATCCGCGCCGTGAAGTGGACCGTCAGCAGGCGAAGCGGCTGGCGACCCGCGTTCGAGACGCGGTGGCTGGCCCCGAGCGCCGCGAGCAGGACGTCTCCACGCCGAACGACGCGGCGCTCTCCCGCGAGCTCGACCGCCAGCTCCCCGTCGACGACGAGGTACAGGACGTGGTTGTCGAGGGTCCGTTGCGGGATCGACCAACCGGGCTCGAATTCGTACCGGCCGCAGCTCGAGACGACGCACGACACGCTGCCGAGCAGGCGCTCGAGGACGTTCGGGTCACCGGCCCGATCGGGCGACCAGCGGGACCCGAGCGCCGTCGGCCCGGCAGGCTCGGGCGTCGCGGCGATCACCGTGCCACGACGCCCATCTGCTGCAGGCGGCCGGCGTTACCGCTCAGCCGGCGGGGACCGGCGCCGGCTTCTCGATCGGGACGCCGATCATGCTGCCGTACTCGGTCCACGACCCGTCGTAGTTGCGGACCCGGCTGTAGCCGAGCAGCTCGTGCAGGACGAACCACGAGTGGCTCGAGCGCTCGCCGATCCGGCAGTAGGCGATCACGTCCTTGTCGGGCGTGACGCCCTTGGCCTCGTACAGCGTGGCCAGGTCCTCGGCGCTCTTGAACGTGCCGTCTTCCTTGACCGTCTGCGCCCACGGGATCGATGCCGCACCCGGGATGTGGCCGGCGCGCTGGGCGGTCTCGCTCATGCCGGGGGGCGCGATGATCTCGCCGTTGTACTCGGCCGGCGAGCGGACGTCCACCAGCGCGAGCTCAGGGTCGCCGAGCCGCGGCAGGATGTCGTCGCGGAAGGCGCGCAGGCTGAAGTCGGGCTCGGGCAGCTGGTAGCCGGTCGGCGTGTACGACGTGTCGTCGACGCTCAGCGCCAGGCCCTTGTCGAGCCAGAACTTGCGCCCGCCGTTGAGGATCCGGACGTCGCGATGGCCGTACAGCTTGAGCTGCCAGTAGGCCCACGCCGCGAACCAGTTGTTGTTGTCGCCGTACAGGATGATCGTCGTGTCCGGCCCGATCCCCGAGTCCGAGAGGAGCTTGCTGAAGTCCTCGCGGCCGGCGATGTCGCGGCGGATCCCGTCGGCCAGCTGGCTCGTCCAGTTCCAGCCGACGGCGCCCGGGATGTGGCTCTGCTCGTAGGCCGTCGTGTCGACGTCGACCTCGACGAATCGGACGTTCGGGTCGTCCAGGTGGGCGAGCGCCCAGTCGCTGTCGACGAGCGCGTCCTCGGTCGCGTAGGTGTGGTGACTCATGTGAGTGGATCCTCCTCTTCCTTGATGTGCTGGGTCTTCAGGTGATATCTGGCGAGGTGGTTCGCGGCTCCCGGTCAGCCGCCCGACGTCGGTCGGTCGCGGCGGCTGAACTCGGCCAGCCGCTCGGTACACGAGGTCGCCTCGCGACGCGCCTGTCGGACGATCCACGGGTCGACCCGGCTCGAATCCTCGATGGCGATGGTCGGTCCGAGCGGGCCGTCCTCGACCACGATCCCCGACCCGTTGCGGTAGTCGGCCATCCAGTTCGACTGGAGCTGGAGGGCGACATCGGCCACGACCGGGATGGTGAACAGCCAGTCGAGCCAGGTCGCATTGAGCCGATCGACGACGTCCGACAGCCGGATCGGCGTTCCGCGCTCGAGTCGGGCCAGCAGATCGATGACCCGGATCGTCGTGAACGGGTCGCCGGCTCTCGGCGATCGGTCGGTGGCGTGATCGCCGGATCGGGCAGCCCGGCCGGCGCGGGACGCAACGGACCGAGTCCGATCGTCGCGATGGGGGCATCTGTCAGGCGGTCGGTCATCGGGGCCGGTCATCTCCGACTGGTTCACTAGGGATTGTCGAATCTAGCACCCGACGCCGGAGCGCACCAGCCACGGACGAGAGGCGAGGCGCCCGAGCGTGCGAACGAACCTTCATCATCCCGATATCGCATTTCCGCGGAATTGCGTCATGCTGGTCGGGCCGGGCGGAGTGCCCGGTGGCGGCTGCGCAGTGCGGCTCGTCGAACGTCTCACGACACGAGTCAGATGGCGACGATGGACACCGAACCGATCCCGACCGAACCGACCACCGACACCGAGCCACCGGTCGCGACGCCAGTCGTGCCCGGCCCCTCCCTGGCCTCGGCGTCACCGGCGGCCGGTCGCGGACGCGGGTCGTGGCTCCGTCGTGCGGCGATCGGACTCGCCCTGGTGCTGACGTTCAGCGTCGGGATCGGGGTCGGCCGCCTGGATCTGCCCGCCTTGGGTGGTCTCGGAACGACGACCCCGGCTCCCAACGGCTCGTCGGCGACGAACTTCGGCCTCATCCAGGAGGCGTGGGACATCCTCCACAGCAAGTACGTCGGCGCCGACCAGCTCAACGACCGCGACCTCATCTACGGCGCGATCAACGGCATGACCCAGGCCGTCGGCGACACCGGGCACACCTCGTTCCTGACCCCCGAGGAGCGCGCCCAGAGCGCGAATGACCTGTCCGGCAAGTTCGTCGGGATCGGCGTCCGGATCGATACCGCCGCTGACGGTCTGCCGCTCGTCGTCGGCGTCTTCAGCGGCAGCCCGGCCGAGAAGGCCGGGATCGGTCGTCGGCGACGAGATCGTGGCGGTCGACGGCAAGGCCGACCGACTGGCAACACCATCGACGATGTCGTCGGCTGGGTCCGCGGCGAGGCCGGCACGACCGTCATCGTCACGGCCAGGACCGGCGGCGACCGGGCCGGAGCGCGAAGCTGACGATGGTCCGCGCCGAGGTGCCCGATCAGCCCGTCACCTGGACGATCGTGCCCGGGCACCAAGACGGCACTGATCCGGCTCGACCAGTTCTCGACCGGTGCGGCGGACGACCTCAAGGCAGTGCTCGGCGACGTCAAGAAGGCCGGCGCCGACCGGATCATCCTCGACCTGCGCGGCAACCCGGGCGGCTACGTCAACGAGGCCGCGGCGGTCGCCAGCCAGTTCCTCAAGGACGGCAACGTCTTCATCGAGACGGGACGCCGACGGCCACGAGACCACGACCGCCGTCACCGCCGGGCGGGCTCGCCACCGACCTGCCGCTCGTGGTCCTGGTCGACGCGCGGCACGGCCAGCTCGTCCGAGATCGTCTCGGGCGCGCATCCAGGACGCCGGGCGCGGCCAGATCGTCGGCGTCACGACGTACGGGACCGGGACGGTCCTGGGCGAGTTCCCGCTGTCGGACGGGTCGGCGCTGCGGGTCGGGACCGTCGAGTGGCTGACCCCGGATGGCCGCCAGATCTGGCACCACGGGATCACCCCCGATGTCGTCGTCGAGCGCGCCAGCGACGTCGCCCCGCTCGATCCGAACGACGTGTCGCAAGATGACCGCCGCCCAGGTCGCCAAGCTGACCGATCCGCAGCTGGCACGCGCGCTGACCGTCGTCACCGCGATGACCTCGTCCGCCGGCTGACGACCGCTCAGGCGAGAGACCGCCAGCGCCAGGTCATCTCGGCGACCAGCGGCCGGCCCGGCTCGACGACCGTCGGGTCGGTGTTGAGCGCATCGGGCGGTGCGGTCTGCGGCTCGACGCATAGCGCGTCCTCGGGCTCGGTGTAGACGACCCAGGCGGGGCAGTCCGATTCGATCGTCAGCTCGAGGAAGCCCGGCCAGCGCAGGACGGGCGGCCGGCGCAGGTCGGTGAAGCAGTCGTCCCACGGACCGGGCGGCGGCGGCGACACGCGCTTCGTGGTCGTGATCCCGGTCGGCGTCGCGGACGTACATCGACCCCGGCGTCGAGCTCGAGCTCGAGCTCGCCGGGCAGGCCCGGCGAGCCGGCGGAGGAACCACGGATGCCAGCCCATCGAGGCCGGCATCGGCTCGGCCGCGTCGAGCTCGAGCCGGCAGGTCAGGTGGTCGGCCGCGAGCTCGAAGCGCTGGCTGACGCCAGCCGGCGAACGGCCAGTCGGGCCCGAGCTCGGTCTCGATGGTCCGCTCGTCGACCAGCCGCCAGCGACGGTCGAGGACGGTCCCGTGGATGGCGTGCGGGTGGCAGCCGCGCCGGCAGCCGTCGGCGCCGTCCCCGGAACGTGAAGGTCGCGTCGCGGACGCGGCCGGCGTACGGGCACCATCGGGAACGAGCCCCACGTGACACTGGGCCGTCGCCGGACGATCTTGAGCAGCTCGCGACCATCGATGACGAGCGACGCGATCCGGCCGCCGGCCTCGAGATCGACGATGACCTCGACGCCTGGCGCGGCCAGTCGGAGGATGTCGTCGCCGTCGGCGGTCGTCGCGGGCGAGGCGTTCGTCCCGTCGGCGTCGCCCGGCATCGCGACTCGCATCGTCCCGCCGCCCGACGCCGCGACGGGCGCCAGCCGATCGCCCTTGGCGACCAGCTCGTTGGTCGGCGGCGTCGTCCGGAAGATCTGCTGGTCGAACCCGACCAGGATCCCGCCGATCGTCTGGCCGACCGAGGCGGCCTTCTTCTTCGCCATGTCGCGAGGGTAGCGGACGGCTGCTCGCGAGCGTCGCCGCACGAGGTGACGGAACCTTGACCGGGGCAGCGCTCGAATCGCAATCGGAGCGCGGTCACGATGTCCAAGCCGAGCCATCGCGGGCGATTCGGGCCCTATCGGTCCGTCCCGTGACCCGGCAACGGAGCTTGCAACGCATGTCGACATCGGCCGCGCGGATCTGGCCGCCGGCGGGATCCTGGATACGACGCTACTTCCCGCGGAGCGGCTGGGCGACCAACCGCTGGCACCTGTTCACCGGCGACGCGATCTGGCGGATGCATTGGCCGGGACCGTCGCTCGAGACGTGGTGCGGTTACGCCACCGGACCGATGTCGGGCGTTCGACGAACCTCATCGTCGAGGCCGGCGAGCCGACAGCGCCGTGCCGCCTCTGCCTCGAATCGCGAAGCAGCCGACGAACCGCCTGGACCGAAGCCGCTAGAGCAGCTCTCCGTGGGCCGACGCGGTCGGCTCGCCTTCGCGCGGACGTGGCTCCTCGCCCGGGCCGTAGACCGACCTGGCGCGACCCGGCCGAGGGATCGCCCGGCTCGAGGACCGGCAGCGCCGCCGTGCGGTCCCCTCGATCGCGCCGACGCCGAACGGCACCCACTTCGACGGATCCTGGAGCCGGTGCGCCTCGGTGTTGCCGCGGGTGTGGACCTCCGCGAAGCCCTTCGGCTCGATCCACATCCGCTCGCCCTCGAGCAGGCCGAGGACGCCGGACTGGCCGGGCTCGGGGCGCTCGTGCTGGCAGTACGCGCAGGCCGGCTGGTCGTGCTTCTGGTAGGTCTCGGGCTCCTCGTAGGTCGTGATGTAGCCCTCGTAGTTGCGCAGCACGACCTTGTGGTCGGAGTAGCTGATCAGGTAGTTGGGCATGACCGGGATCTTGCCGCCGCCGCCGGGCGCGTCGATCACGTAGGTCGGGACCGCGTAGCCCGACGTGTGGCCGCGCAGGCCCTCCATGATCTCGAGGCCCTTGCCGACCGGCGTCCGGAAGTGGCCGGAGCCCTCGACCAGGTCGCACTGGTAGAGGTAGTACGGCCGGATCCGGTTCGCGACCAGCTTGTGGACGAGCGCGCGCTGGATGTGGACGCAGTCGTTGACGCCCGCCAGCAGGACGCTCTGGTTGCCGACCGGCAGGCCGGCCCTGGTCAGCTTGTCGACCGCGCGCGAGACCTCCGGCGTGATCTCGTTCGGGTGGTTGAAGTGGAGGTTGATCCAGAGCGGGTGGTACTTCTCGAGCATCTCGCACAGCTCGTCGTCGATCCGCTGCGGCAGGAAGACCGGGACGCGCGAGCCGATCCGGATGATCTCGATGTGCGGGATCTCGCGCAGGCCGCGCAGGATCTTCTCGAACAGCTTCGGGGCGAGGGTCAGGCCGTCGCCGCCGGAGATCAGGACGTCGCGGACCTGCGGCGTCCGGCGCAGGTACTCGAGCTGGGCCTCGTGGTCGCGGCGGTTGAAGTTCTGGGTCGGGTCGCCGACGATCCGCGACCGCGTGCAGTAGCGGCAGTAGCTCGCGCACTGGGTCGTGACCAGCATCAGGACCCGGTCCGGGTAGCGATGGACGAGGCCCGGCACCGGCGAGTGGCGGTCCTCGGCGAGCGAGTCCTCCATCATCCCGGTGAACGCGCCGTGCTCGCGCGCGGTCGGGATGACCTGGCGGCGGATCGGGTCGTTCGGGTCGTTCGGGTCGATCAGGCTGATGAAGTACGGCGTGATGTCGACCCGGAACTTGTCCGGCGCGGAGAGGCCGGCGCGCTCCTCGTCGGTCAGCTCGAGGATCTGCTCGATCTCCTCGAGGTCGTTGACCCGGTGGCTGAGCTGCCAGCGCCAGTCGTTCCACTTCTCGTCCGGGACGTCCTCCCAGCATCGGGGCGCGGCGGCTGACGGCCGGTCGGCCGTCCGGGCCGAGCGCCGTGCGCCGGGTCGCGCCGGTTGACGAACGGCGCCTCGGCCGCGGCGCGCGCGGCGTCCTGGTGGGCGACGGCGGTCTTGATCTCCTGGGCGTCCACGCGGGCTGGCCTCCGGCTGTGAGCGTCAGGTCGGCCGAGCGGCCGCGCCGACGCATAAAGTCTATGCAGTCTGCAACTTCGGCGGATCATAGCGCGGCCGTCCGAGCGTGGGTCCAGCGATCCGATGGTCAGGGGTCGCCGGCGCCCGGGAATCACGCGACCCCGGCACGGACCGGGGTCGAAACGTGGCGGTCGCGGCCGTCGGGCTACTCCCCGATCACCGCCCAGAGGAAGCCCATCATGATGAAGAAGCCGCTGAACAGCGCGATCAGCCCGATCCCGCCGTAGGGCGAGTTGGCGCCCTCGTGCGGGACGAGCTGGAGCCCGATCCCGAACACGACCGCCCAGGCGATCGAACAGGAACGCGAACAGGAACTTGGCGTTCGGGTTGGTGATCTTGCGTGACCCAGCGCGACGCCGCCTTCGACGGTCATCGCCGACTCGAAGGATGATCCCGATCATCGGGATGACGATGATCGCCGAGATCCCGAACGGGATCGGCTGCTGGAAGGCGATCAGGAAGAGCTGCACGGGGCGATGCTAGCAGATGCCGGTCGGAGGCTCGGAACGGCGGTCGCGGGTACGATGGCCGGGTCCGCCGGCAACCGTCGTGAACGAGGCGAACCTCCACGTGACCCCATTCGATCGACTCGGGCGGTTCGTCGTGCGCCACGCCTGGTGGGTCGTCGGCGCCTGGGTCGCATTGCTCCTCGTCGCCATCCCGTTCGCCCCGCAGGTGCCCGGCAAGCTGAGCGCCGGCGGGTTCATCCTCGACGACCTCGAATCGGCCCGCGCGAAGGCGCTCCTCGAGACCGAGCTCGGGGTCCCGCCCTCGGCGCTCGTCGTCGTCTTCTCGAGCCCGACCCTCGAGGCCGGCACGCCGGCGTTCGAGGTCGCCGCGGCCGACGCGGTCCGCGACATCCCGGACGCCCCGCACGTCGCGCGCGTCGTGTCGCACCTGCTCGCGCCGCGCCAGGTCTCGGCCGACCGGCACACGGCCTACGACATCGTCTTCCTCGACCTGCCGCCGGACGACTCGCCGAAGGCCCTGCCGATCCTCCGCGACCGGCTGCACGACGCGCCGGGGCTGACGGTCGAGCTGGCCGGCGGGCCGGCCTTCTACGGCGACGTCCAGACCGTCTCCGAGGCCGACCTGCGGCGGAGCGAGCTCATCTCGCTGCCGCTGGCCGCGCTCGCGCTGCTCTTCGTCTTCGGGTCGCTGGTCGCCGCCGGCGTGCCGCTGGTGGTCGGTGGCGCGGCGGTGATCGTGGCGCTGGCCGGGATCTTCGTCGTCGCATCGCTGACGCCGATGAGCATCTTCGTGCTCAACCTCGCGACGCTGCTGGGCCTCGGCCTCGGCGTCGACTACTCGCTGCTGATGACGAGCCGCTTCCGCGAGGAGCTGCGCGCTCCAGCCCGACGGGCCCGGACCGCGTCCCGACGCGCGGTCCGGATCGACGGTCGCGACGGCCGGTCGGGCCGTCTTCTTCAGCGGGCTGACCGTCCTGCTCGGCCTGCTCGGGCTGGTCCTGTTCGAGTTCATGATCCTGCGCTCGGTCGGGATCGCCGGGGCGATCGTCGTCGGCCTGGCGGTCGCTCTCGGCGCTGACGCTCCTGCCGGCGATCCTGACGATCCTCGGGACGCGGGTCGACCGATTCGCGGTCCGCACGGTCGCGCGGACGCCCGGCGACCGAGGGCGCCGTGGGCGCGGCTCGCCCGGCGGGTGATGCGCCACCCGGTCGCGGTCCTCGTCCCGACGCTCGGCCTTCCTGCTCCTCCTCGGCTCGCCGTTCCTGCACGTCCGGTTCAACGCGCCGGACGCGACGATCCTGCCGCCGTCGGTGCCGTCGCGGGCCGCCTTCGACCGGCTCGCAGGCCGACTTCGGGGAGGGCGAGTTCGCCCCGATCGTCCTCGCCATCCGGACGACCGGCGCCGGCCACCGACCCGGCCAACCTCGCGGCGCTGTACGACTACTCGCGGCGGCTCGCGGCCGACCCGCGGATCACGCCGCGTCGACAGCCTCGTCGACGTCGACCCGCGGATGACGCTCGCCCAGTACAAGCTGCTCTACGGCGACCCGAACGGCCCGCGCGATCGCTACGTCGCAGACGGCGCTCGCGGCGACGACCAAGGGCGACCTGACCGCGTTCACCGATCTACACGCCGTACGGCCCGAACCGCGACGAGGGCCGGGCGCTCGTCGCCGACCTGCGCAGGCCCGGGACGGCCCGCTGGCGCCGCCGGCCGGGATGACCGTCCTGGTCGGCGGCGGCGCGGCCGACGTGGCCGACGTCGTCGACCGGGTCGCGCGCCGACTTCCCGCGGACCGCCCTGTTCATCATCGTGACGACCTACCTCGTGCTGTTCGTGCTGCTCCGCTCGGTCGTGCTGCCGGCCAAGGCGCTGGTCATGAACACGCTGTCGATCGTGGCCACCTTCGGGGCGCTGGTCTGGATCTTCCAGGACGGCAACCTGTCGGCGCTGCTCGGGTTCCAGCCGCTCGGGTTCGTCGAGACGACCCAGCCGGTCATCCTGTTCTGCGTCCTGTTCGGGCTGTCGATGGACTACGAGGTCTTCCTGCTGACCCGGATGAAGGAGGTCTGGGACCGGACCGGCGACAACGTCGAGGCCGTCGCGGGCGGGCTGGAGCGGAGCGGCCGGATCGTGACGTCGGCGGCGCTGATCGTGGTCGTCGTGGCCGGCTCGTTCGCGTTCGCCGACATCGTCCTGATCAAGGCGCTCGGCGTCGGGATGGCGATCGCGGTGGCGCTCGACGCGACGGTCGTCCGGGCCCTGCTCGTGCCGGCGACGATGCGCCTGCTCGGCCGCTGGAACTGGTGGATGCCGGCCCGGCTCGAGCGGCTGCTGGCCGGCCGCCTGCCGCTGTCCGAGGCCGAGGTGGAGGCGGCGATCCGATGACGCCGCCGACCGGCCGTCGGCACGCGTCCGCCTGCCGGTCCTCGTCGCGTCGCTCGTCGTCGGCTGCACGAGCAGCGTCGCCGGGGCGCCGATCCTCGCCAACCCGACCCCGGTCCGGCCGTCGCTCGCGGCCGCCGACCGCGGCTCCGACCGCCGCCGGCGGACCCGCTCCCCGTCGTCCTGCCGCGCGACGACGGGCCGCACGACCGGCTGACCGAGTGGTGGTACTACACGGGCCACCTGCGCGACGCCGCCGGCGCCCGGTTCGGCTTCGAGTTCGTGATCTTCCGGGCCGAGCGCGGCGCCTTCCCGACGTCGTGGGCGTCGCACCTCGCGATCACCGACGAAGACCGGCGACCGGTTCCTCTACGGCCAGCGGCTCGAGGTCGGGCCGCAGGTCGACCGCTCGCCGGTCGGGCCGGACGGCGCGCCGATCGGGTTCGACCTCGCGCTGACCGGCGCCGACCCGTCGCGCCCGGACGACGTCCGGCCGGTCCGCCGTGGACGATGCGCGGCGCGGACGGCCATGACCATCTCGCTGCGGCGCTCGCCGCCGGACGAGGCGGCGCGCGGCCGGCGTCCCGGGCGGTCTCGGCCTCGACCTGCGCTCGACGCGACCAAGCCGCCGGCGCTCCACGGCACGCGACGGCTGGATCGACTTCGGGCCGGCCGGCGGCTCGTACTACTACTCGCGGACGGCGATGGACGCGACCGGCACGCTGACCCTCGACGGGCGGACGCTGACGGTCGACGGCACGGCCTGGTTCGACCACCAGTGGGGCGACTTCATCTCGGTCGGCGGCGGCGGCTGGGACTGGTTCGCGGTCAACCTCGACGACGGCACGGACCTGACGCTCTCGCTGGTGCGCGACGCCGACGGGAGCTATCCGCTGGTCTACGGGACGATGGTCGCGCCAGACGGCACGGTCCGCCACCTCGACCGCGACGCGTTCACCGTCGACGTCACGGCCCACTGGACGAGCCCGGCGACCGGCGCCGACTACCCGGCCGGCTGGACGCTCCGGATCCCCGGCGACGACCTCGTGATCGACCTCCACCGACCGTCGCCGACCAGGAGCTCGACACGCGGGCGACGACCGGGGTCGTCTACTGGGAGGGCTCGCAGGTGGTCCACGCCACGCGTGGCGGGAGACCGCTCGGTGGCGAGGGCTACGTCGAGCTGACGGGATACGCGCCCGCGGCGCCGGCAGCGACACCCGTTCCCTGAGGCGACAACGGACTCGGCCGCCGGGTGATGCTCAGTGCCCCGGGGGAAGGACAACCGGCGGCAGCTCGAGACCGACGGTCGCCGCCAGCGTCCGCGACGCCGCGTCGACGTCGCGCAAGCCGACGAGGACCGCCTGCATCTGGGCGGCGGAGTGTCGATAGCCCGATCCATCGTTGAGCGAGCCACGGAGGGCGAGCGGTCGCGGTCTTCGCCATCGTCCGATAGAAGTCGCCGAGCTGGCCGCCGGCCGTTCCGGCCTCGCGCCATTGCGCGAGCCGGGCGACCAGGTCGGTCCCCAACGCCGCATCCGCCGAGAGTGAGCGGAGCGCCCGGGCGATGTCGGTCGCCGTCGCATTCCGATCGGTGAGCGTCGTCGACAGGGTGACCGCATCGACCGAGATCCGGCCGTTCACGACGGCTGTCCCGCTCAGGGCCGAGACCGCCGCCTGCGGAGCGCCCTGGACGACGGCGATCCCACTGGGCCCTGCCGTGACGACCGGTGCCGGAGTGGCGACCACGTCGGCCGCCGCAGGGGCGATCTGCTGTCTCGACTGGGAGATGACCGCGGCGGTGACCACCCCACCGAACAGGAAGCCCAGCGCGAGGCCCAGGCCGAGGATCGCGCTCGCTCGCCTGACCGTGACGCCAAGGAGCAGCCGGACGCCGCATCCGGGACAACGGGAGGTCCCTTCGGACAACGGGCGCGCGCACGCCGGGCAGGTGAAGACACGGGTGTCCATCTCGCCGATGGCGACGCCGCTCGACGCGGCATTCCCGTCCTCGATCGTGGCGTCCGCCTTCTTGCGGCTCATGACCCTCATGGTCATCTCGAAAAGCACCCTCTAGAGACCCACGCGGGCCACGCCCGGACATGCCGATCGGCACGACCCGGTCGCACGGTGAAGTCTGTGCCGGTGGCGCGTCGATACCCCGGCCTGAAGGTCCCACCGGCCCGCTGGTACCGCCCGGCAGGCTCGCCTAGGGTGGCCGTCGCACAGATGAGACTCTGTCTCAACAGTGGTACCATCCGTCCATGGGTGACCCGACTCCGATCGTGACCGCGCTCGACCGCGCCGGCTACCGGCTGACCGAGCCGCGCCGGGCGCTTGCCGCGCTCATCGCGGACCAGGACGGCCATTTCACCGCGGCCGAGCTGGTCGTCGCGGCCCGCGGTCGGCGGCTCGGCGTCGGGCGGGCGACGGTCTTCCGGACCCTCGAGGTGCTCGAGGAGCTCGGAGCCGTCGAGCGGCTCGATCTGCCGTCGGGCGAGCACGCCTATGTCGGCTGCGAGCCCGCCCACCATCATCACATCGTCTGCTCGCGCTGCGGTCGGGCCACGGAGATCGACGACGCGGGCCTGCGCACGATCGTCCGCGAGGTCGCGCGGCAGACCGGCTACCGCGTCGAGGACCACCGTCTCGAGCTGTTCGGGCTGTGTCCGGCCTGCCTGGCCACGCGGCCGGGTCCGACCAGCATCACGGCCTGACGGACTCGCACCAGAAGGAGGAACTACCCATGCGTCGCCGCCCCGTATCGAGACTTGGTCTCAGTCCCGTGGCCGTCGCTCTGGTTGCCATGACCGTCATCGCGAGTGCCTGCGGCTCGGCCGGCGGCTCGGCGCCCTCGGGGGCGAAGACGCTCAAGATCGTCGCGACGACCACCGTGTTCGCCGACATCATCCGCAACGTCGGTGGCGACGCGGTCACAGTGAGCTCGATCATCCCGGCCGGCGTCGGCCCCGAGGACTACGAACCCAAACCCGACGACGCCAAGAAGCTGGCCGGTGCCGACCTGATCGTCTCCAACGGTGTCGGTCTGGACGACTTCCTCGACAAGCTGATCACCGCGACCGGCGACGGCACTGCCAAGCGGCTCGTCCTCGGCGATGGCATCCCGACGATCGTCGTCGATGGCGAAGCGAATCCGCACTTCTGGCTCGATCCGAGCCTGGTTGCCACCCACTATGTGCCAGCCATTTCCGCGGCCCTGTCCGCGCTCGACCCGGCAGGGGCAGCGACGTTCACGAAGAATGCCGCTGCCTATACCACCCAGATCCAAGCGCTCGACGACGCGAACAAGGCTGCCGTCGCGACCATCCCCGCGGCGAACCGAAAGCTCGTGACCTTCCATGACGCATTCCCGTACTTCGCGGCCCACTACGGGTTCGAGGTGATCGGGGTCATCCTCGCCAATGTCGGTCAGGAGCCCAGCGCCGCAGACCTGGCGGCACTGGTCGACAAGGTGAAGGCGGCGCACGTGAAGGCGGTCTTCTCCGAGGCCCAGTTCAGCCCCGAGCTGGCAGACACCCTCGCTCGGGAGGCCGGCATCAGCTCGATCGTGACGACGCTCTACAACGACACTGTCGGCCCGCCGCCGTACGACACATACCTCAAGATGATGGCGTGGAACGTCGACCAGATCGTCCAGTCGCTGAAATGACGGTCGCTCCCCCGGCCGTGCGCTTGCACCATGTCACGGCCGGTTATGGCGATCGCGTGGCACTCGCCGACATCGACCTGGAGATCGCGACCGGCTCGCTGCTGGCCGTCATCGGGCCGAACGGATCAGGCAAGAGCACGCTGCTCAAGACCATCGCCGGACTCCTGCAGCCGTTCTCGGGCTCGGTCGAGATCTTCGGTGGGCCTGCCCGCGCGTCGGCCAGGCGGATCGCCTATGTGCCCCAGGCCGAGCTTGTCGACTGGGGCTTTCCGGTGACCGTCGGCGATGTCGCGATGATGGGTCGGGTCCCGTTGATCGGGATGGGTCGCTCCCCTGGTCGCGAGGACCGCGAGGCCGTCGAGGCTGCCCTGGAGACGGTCCGGATGGCCGACCAGCGCGGCCGCCAGATCGGCGCACTCTCGGGTGGCCAACGGCGACGGGTCTTCCTGGCCAAGGCGCTGGCCGCGAGGCCGGACCTGTACCTCCTCGACGAGCCGGTGACCGGGGTCGATGTGACGACCCAAGAGGACCTGATGCAGATCCTCGAGGCCGAATCGGACGCCGGCCGGACGGTCATCGCCACGACGCACGACCTTGCAAGCGCCGCACACCATTTCCACCAGGCGGCATTCATCAACGGTCGGATCGTGGCCTTCGGGGCCGCGGACCTCGTCCTCGACCCCGCTTTGCTCGCTGCCACCTACGGCGGTCACGTCATCGTCCTGCCGGCCGGCGACCGGACGATCATCGATGACGCCCATCACCATGACGACGCGGCCCCCGGCGAGCAGCATTTCCACGAGGGCGGTCGGTAGGTGCTGAACTTCCTCCTCGACCCGATGGCCTATGGATTCATGCAGCGCGGCCTCGTGGCAGCCATCCTCGTCGGGATCGTGTGCGCGGTCATGGGCGCCTTCGTCGTCCTTCGCGGTCTCGCGTTCATCGGCGACGCGGTCAGCCATGCCGCGTTCCCCGGGCTCGTCATCGCCTACATCCTCGGGATCCCCCTGTACATCGGTGGCGCGGTCGCGGCGGTCGGGACCGCGCTGGCCATCGGCGCGGTCGCCCGACGCGGCGCGCTCCGCTTCGACACGGCGGTGGGTGTCCTGTTCGCCGGGATGTTCGCCTTCGGGATCGTCCTGTTCAGCACCATCCAGGGCTATGTCACGGACCTGTTCAGCTATCTCCTCGGCAACGTGCTGGGGATCACCACCTCGGACATCCTGCAGATCGCCCTCCTCGGCGCGATCGTTATGATCGTCGTGGCCCTCCTGCGCAAGGAGCTGCTGTACGCCTCGTTCGATCCGGCCGGTGCGGCCGCATCGGGGCTTCCGGTGGTGACCCTCGACTACCTGTTGCTGGGGCTGATCGGCGTGACGATCGTGGTCAGCATCCAGGCGGTCGGGATCATCATGGTCGTGGCGATGCTCGTCACGCCGGCTGCGACCGGGCAATTGCTGGTCGACAAGTTCTGGGACCTGGTCAAGATCGCGGTCGCCGTCGCGCTCGTGGCCGCCGTCAGCGGGTTGTACGTGAGCTTCTATCTCAACGTCGCTTCGGGCGCGTCGATCGTCTTGATCGAGACCCTGTTTTTCGCGCTGGCGCTGCTCTTCTCGCCGAAGTCGGGCTGGATCTCTCGCCGACGACGGGGTCGCGCGACGCCGGCGCTAGGCTCGATCGAAGGGCCGTGAGGTCGGTCAACGGTTCTCGATCGTCCGGAGGTGCCCGAAGCCCTTGGCGAGTGCCTCAAGCCGTGTCCTGACGCGGGCCAGGCTAAGAACGCCACCTTTCGTGGACTCTCTCACAGCGGTTGCCATGTGTGGCGTGTCTCCAAGCGTGGACCGCACCGACCAAGGGCCTGATGGGGAGAGCTATTCGACTGGGACCGCCAACACCATGTCCGACGTGGCTGCATCGACCAAGACGACGAAGATGTTGACGGGCGCGTCCGACATGTCCGCGCTCAGAGGCACCTCGAGCTTGGCGCCCTTCTTGAGGGTTCCGTCGAGTGCGTCCGGGTTCCGAAGGACAAGCGGCACGATCGTCCCATCGTCCCTCAGGAGAGACCAATGTCCGATGGAAAGCGGGAAAGTGCCCTTGGCTACATACGTGACGGTCACCGCGACATGGGTCGCCGTCTCTGGTGGTTGCGCCGATGACCTCGTGGCGAGCACAGCGACGGTGCCCAATGAGTTGCCGTCCACCGTGATCGGGATGGGCTGACCGGGGTCGTACAGCGTCGGGACGTCGCTCGCCGCGGGGCTGTCAGTGGCGCTGGGGTTGTCGCTGGGTCCAGGGCTGTCGCTCGCTCCCGGGGAGCCGGCGACGTAATAAGGCGCGGAGGTCGGGAACACGCCTGCGCCACCCGCTCCCGCTCCGCCTGCCGGATTCGGCCCCAGCGCATCGGAGGTCAGGGCCGCTCTTGGCGCGGCCCCCAGTGAAACGACCGTGGTCGCGACAAGCAGAGTTGCGATGGCGCCGACCGCCACGAGGACCCGTGAGAGGCTGCGAGCCCGGAAGGCCTGCCAACCAGGGCCGTCTGCGGTGCGGCCTTCCATCAGCAGCCCGGCGATGAACGTGGTCATCGGGATCGCGGCGATGATGCCGAGGCTGCCGATCAACGTCCGTACGATCTCGGTCGCGATCGTCTCGTCGTTCGCCACGGCGCCCGTCGGCTGGTGGCTGACGAAGAGCACGATGAGCAGCGGCAGGCCGACGCTGACATAGGCGAGGAACAGGGTGTTCACCGTGGCCGCGATGTGGGAGCGACCGATCCGCATCGCGCTGACGATGAGCGCCGGTCCGGTCACGCCCTTCTCGGCCAGCTCCTCGACCGACACCGCCTGCGTCACTGTCACATCAACAAGGACGCCCACCGTACCCAGGATGATCGCCGCGAGCAGGACGCCGCGAAGGTCTAGTCCTGCTCCGCCGGGCACGGTCATGAACGCGAGATCCGAGCCGGCTGTGTATGTGAAGCCGAGGAACGCCGTGGCCGCCGCGGCGAGCAGCGCGGTGATCGCCAGCGCGCTCGTCGTCCCGAGGATGGCGGCCAGACTCGTCCAGGACACACCCTCGGTGAGGAGGATCGTGACGATCGTCACCGAACTGGCGACCACGATGGCGAGGGGCACCGGCGGCACCCCGTTGACGATCGCGGGGATCAGGATCTTGACGATGACCGCCGCAGTCAGCCCGAGAGCGACCAGGGCGCGAAAGCCCTGCCAACCGCCGACGAAGACGACTGCACCCGCGAAGATCAGGGCGAGCAGCCCGAGCTCCGGGATGCGCCAGTGGTCGCTGACCTCGACGTACGGGTCGGAACCGTCGGCCTGCGTCGTGAACGTCACGACAACCTCTTGACCGGCTGCATAGGTCGACGTGTCCTGGGTGCCACCGGGACCTGCGAGGTAAGCGTCAAGCTGCTGGTTGGCCCGCGGGCCGTCGAGGATCTGAACATGGGCAATGGGAACGGGCGGTGCGCCGGAGTTCGGGTCAGCCGGCGGGAATGCGATCGACTCGATCCGACCCCGATACGCCTCGATCACGCCGTTGGGACTCGTCTGTGACTGGCCGATATCCGGGGCCAGCCAGACCAGCATGATGAGGCCGATACCGATAAAGGCGGCGAACAAGTGGCGGCTCGTTTTGTCCATCGCCGACGTAGGGTAGTCCCGGGCGTTCGCGACGGCTAGCGCACGGCGGCAAGGCGATCCCAGCCCCGGCCAACTGCCGAGTCATCTCGTGCGCGATTCGGCCATAGTGAGGCCGAGGCTCCACCTTGCGAGCCTGCCCGCCGCGACGATGACGATGAGGTGGGTCGCCGGCGTTCCCCGTACATTCCTGGCGGTGCCTGCGGACTACGCTCTGGAGTAGTGACCGCCCTTCGCGAGCGCCGCCTCGAGCTCCGCAGCGGTGGGCATCCCCTCTCGCGCGCCCGCGCGCGCCACCGCCAGGGAGGCAGCCACGACGGCACGGCGCGCGGCTTCGGCAAGGCCGAGACCCGCCGCCAGGCCCGCCGCCAGCGCTCCGTTGAGCGTGTCGCCCGCGCCGACCGTGTCCACGACATCGACCCGCGGCGATGGGATCGCGCGCGCGCGCCTGCCCTCGACGAGGAGGGCGCCCTTGCGCCCGAGGCTGACCAGGACCGCGCGGCCGCCGGGTTCCGACCCGAGCAGCCGCTTGGCACGGGCCGACGGACTGCCCTCGCCACCAGATAGGGCTGCCAGCTCGCCCTCGTTCGGGGTCAGGATCTGGGCAAGGTCCAGGGTCGGTCGCGACAGGCCCGCCGCCGGCGCCGGGTTGAGGATCGCCGTCGCGCCGGCGATCCGGGCGAGCCGAACCGCCTCGTGCGTGGCGCCGGTCCGGATCTCGTGCCCGACGAGGACGACATCGTCCCGCGTCAGCGCGAGCCGCTTGAGCGCGGCGCGGACCTCGACCGAATCGAGTGCGGCGTTCGCGCCGCCGGCCACCGCGATGCTGTTCTCGCCGTCGGCGTCGACGACGATCAGCGCGACACCGGTCGGCTCGATCGGGTTGATCAGGAGGCCCTCGACATCGACGCCCTCGGCCGCCAGCGCCGCCCGGGCATCGGCCCCGAAAGCGTCATCCCCGACCGCGCCGATGAAGAAGGTCCGGGCGCCGAGCCGCGCGGCCGCGACCGCCTGGTTGCCACCCTTGCCCCCGTGATGTCGCGCGAATCGGCCGCCGATGACCGTCTCGCCGGCCGCCGGCAACCTCTCGGTCGTGACGACCAGGTCGACGTTGACCGAGCCGACGACGATGACCCGTCCGCTCATCGGGAGCCATCCCGCCGGACGACGACCGGGCCGAGCCCATTGACGATGCTCTCGACCGGCTCGCCCGCGATCGCCCGCGCGACATTGCCGCGGACCAGCCCGAAGATCCGGCCGAGCAATTCGGCCGTCGACGCGGCGGCATGGGACGAGAGCAGGATGCGGTCCGAGCCGCGGACGCGGGCGTCGAGGGGCAAGGGCTCGGTCTCGAAGACGTCGATCGCGGCGCCGCGCAACCGTCCGGCCTCGACGCCGTCGACCAGCGCATCGAGGTCGACGATCCCGCCGCGGCTGGCGTCGACGACGATCGCACCGTCGGGCAGCAGTGCCAGCCGGCGCGCGTCGAGCAGGCCGCGCGTGTCATCGCTCAGGGCGAGGTTGACGACGAGGATCTCGGAGATCGCCAGGAGCGAGTCCAGCCCGGACCATGTCGCGCCGGCGGTCTCCTCGGCGGGTCGCGGATGGCGGGTCCAGTAGCGGACCTCGCAGCCGATCCCGGCGAAGAGAGCCGCCACGCGGCTGCCGACCGCTCCGAACCCGACGACGCCGACCCTCCGGCCGCCGAGCTCGGTGCTGCCTCGTTCGGGGATCTCGAGCTGGGGCCAGTGCCCGGCCCGGACCTCGCGGTCCACCCAGGTCAGGGAACGGGCGACGGCGAACGCCGCACCGAGGCACCACTCGGCCACGCTGGGTGCGTTGAGCCCGGCCGTGTTGGCGACGACGACGCCGGCCTCGGTCAGGGCGGGCACGTCGAGGCTGTCGAGCCCGACCGCCGGCGACATCACGAACGCGAGCCGTCGTGCGGCCTGGACCGCCGCCCGGTCCACGTGGAGTGCCGATGACCAGTCGGTCACGACGATCTCCGCCTCGCCGATCGCGCTGCGCACCGCGGTCGGTGTCCGCTCGGCGGGGAAGCGCAGGTCGAGTCCATCCATCCCGGCGAACCAGCCGCGGACGCGCTCGGGCGGGGCGGGCGCCATCGAGAGCACGATCCAGGGCTCGGTGGTCACCGTCGGAGCGACCCTACGAGCCCGTGATGAACTCGCCGCCGTCGACGCTGATGATGTCGCCGTTGATGAACTCGGTGCCGTCGCCGGACAGGGCGAGGATCGCGTTCGCGACATCCTGTGGCGTGGTCATCCGCCCGGTCGGGTTCCGCTTCATCGTGATGTCGATCATCGTCTGTGACTCGGGGATCTTGAGCAGCGCCGGGGTGATCGTCACGCCCGCCCGGATGCAGTTCGCCGTCGCACCGGTGCCGTGTCGTGCCAGCTCCATGGCCAGCTGGCGGACGTGCGATTCGAGCGCCGCCTTGGCGGACGACACGACGCCGTACGACGGGACGACCCGGGTCGAGCCCTCGGAGGTCATGGCGTAGATCTTGGAGCCCTGACCGAGGAACCCGGCGCGCCACAGGTCCTGGACCCAGTAGACGAGGCTGTTGGCCATCACGTCCTGGGTCATCTCCATCTTCTTGCGATCGACGCCGGCCTTCGGGTCGTCCGTCAGGAACGGCACCAGCGACCCGAATGCCAGCGAATGCATGACGACCCGGACGTAGGGCTCGCGACCGGCCGATCGCGATGCATCGAACCGATCGCGCAGCGCTTGGATCGCGGCGGCGCGCTTTTCGTCGTCGGCGGCGTTCATGTTGATGTAGAGCGCCTGGACACCGGCCGCCTCGATGGCCGCCTTGACCTCCTCGACGTGGGCCAGCGCGGCACGGAAGTCCAGGTGGATCCCGCAGATGTTGTAGCCGGCCTTCGCGAGCGTGATCGCGGTCGCCTCGCCCATCCCCGATGAGCCGCCGAGGATCAGCGCCCAGCGCTCGCGGTCGTCGGTCATTCGGGTGCCTCCAGGTGGTGGGGACGGTCGGCCACCGAGTCTAGCAGCGGCCCGGTCGTGCGCCGGCCGAGGTCCGTGCAGCGATGCATCCGGGGAGGGTATTGACGACGGCATCCGCGGCCGTCTATTTTGGCAAACACCTAACTAGGGAGTCACCGAAATCAATCGTGTCTACCGAGCCCTCGCCGACCCGACCCGGCGCCGCGTGCTGGCGCTCCTCCGCGAGCGTGACATGACGGCCGGCGAGCTTGCCGGACAGTTCGACCTGACGTGGCCGACGATGTCGGGGCACTTCACGGTCCTGCGCGAAGCCGACCTCATCGCCGCCGACAAGGTCGGCACGACCATCACCTACCACCTCAACGTGTCGGTCCTCGAGGAGGCCCTCGCGGCACTCCTCGACGTCTTCCGGATCGAGCCGAAGGGATCGTGATGCACCGCCGCAACCTCGTGATCTTCAGTGCAGTCGTCATCGGCGCGATGGCATTGCTGGCGGTGTGGGCGTGGTTCCAGCTCCCGCCCGACGCCCAGATCCCCGTCCACTGGGGCCTCGATGGCCAGCCCAACGGCTACGCTCCCAAGACAGTCGGGCTCTTCCTGCTGCCGTTCATCACGCTCGGCGTCGCGACCGTGTTCTGGGCGATCCCGGTCATCGAGCCGCGTCGCGCCAACATCGAGAAGTCCGGCAAGCCGTACGCGGCGATCTGGGTTGGGGTCGTCCTGCTGTTGGCGGCGGTCGATCTCGTGACGACCGCCGCGGCGCTCGGCGCGACGTTCGACGTCACGCTCGTCGTCCTCGTCGCGATCGGTGCGCTGTTCATCGTCATCGGCAACTACCTGCCCAAGGTCCGCCCGAACTACATGGTCGGGATCCGGACGCCATGGACGCTGACCAGCGACCTCTCGTGGGATCGGACGCATCGGATCGGCGGCCGGCTGTTCGTGATCGAAGGGGTCGCGTTCATCATCCTGGGCCTGCTCCGGCCCGCATCGGGGACGCTGATCGGCGTCCTGATCGGAGGGATCGTGCTGATGCTCGTCGTCCTGTTCGGCTACTCCTATCGCGTCTGGAAGCGCGATCCGGCGAGGCGGGCGACATGACGACGGGACAGCTCCTGCTCCTCCTGACGCCGGTCATCCTCATCGAGGTCGGCTTGATCGTCTTCGCGCTGCGGGACCTGCTTCGGCCCGAGCGCCGGGTCCGCGGCAGCAGCAAGCTGCTGTGGGGGATCGTGATCGTCTTCATCAGCCTGCTCGGGCCGATCATCTATCTCGCCGCGGGGCGCGAGGAGGCATGACCGGGCCGACTCCGGCGATGGTCGCCTGTCGCGGGCTGGTCAAGCGGTTCGGCGGGACGTCCGGGGTCCTGGCGGTGGACGGGCTCGACCTCGATGTGCCGGCCGGCTCGGTCTTCGGGCTCCTCGGCCCGAACGGGGCCGGCAAGACGACCACGCTCCGGCTGATCACGGGACTGGCCCGGGCGACGGCCGGAGTGGTCACCATCGACGAGATGCCCGTCACGCCCGGCGGCGGCGCGGCCGACGTCCGCCGGGGCATCGGCGTGCTCGACCAGGACCCGCGCTACTACGGGTGGATGACCGGGCGCGAGCTCGTCGTCTTCGCCGGGCGCCTGCAGGGCCTCGAGGCACGCGAAGCCGGGTTGCGCTCCGACGAGACCCTCGAGCTGGTCGGGCTGGGCGACGCGAAGACCCGCAGGATCGCCGCCTATTCGGGTGGCATGCGCCAGCGGCTCGGGATCGCCCAGGCGCTCGTGGCGCGGCCGCGATTGCTGATCCTCGACGAGCCGGTCAGCTCGCTCGACCCCGAGGGGCGGCGCGACCTGCTGGCCGTCATCGCCGAGGTCCGGGCGAGCGCCACGGTCATCTTCTCCACCCACGTCCTCGCCGACGTCGAGCGGATCTGCGACCGGGTGGCGATCCTCGATCGCGGCCGGCTGGTGACCGAGGGCTCGCTCGAGGCGCTCCTGGCGCGGTTCGCCCAGCCGCTCTACCGGATCGACCCGGAGCCCGGGCAGGACGTGGCGATCGGGGCGCTCGCCACCACGCTGCGCGCCACGCCCTGGGTCGACGCGGTCACCGAGCGTGACGGGCGACTGACCGTGTCGGTCACCGACGAGGCCACCGCCTCGGCCGGTCTGCTGCCCCTTGTCGTCGCGGCGGGGATCCGGCTGGCCGCCTTCGAGCGCGCCCGGCCGTCGCTCGAGGACGTCTTCCTGCGCCTCGTGGGGCGCGAGCCCGACACGTCGCCGAACGGGCGAGGCCGCGGCATGACCGGCGGCGCGATCCTGCTTCGGAAAGAGCTCCTCGAGTCGTGGCGGACGCTGCGCCTGCCGATCGTTGCCGGCCTGTTCCTGCTCGTCGGGCTGACCTCGCCGCTGCTGGCGAGGTTCCTGCCCGAGATCATCAAGGCTGCGGCCGGCGATCAGCTGCCGTCGATCCAGCTGCCGACGCCGGTCGCTGCCGACGCGGTCGCCCAGACGTGGAAGAACCTCGCCCAATTCGGGGCCTTTGCCGCGATCGTCCTGGCGATGGGCGCCGTCTCCACGGAACGGGATCGCGGCACGGCCGCGTTCGTGCTGTGCAAGACGGTCTCGCGGGGCGCATTCATCGCGGCGAAGGTCGTGGCGATCGGCGCGATCCTCGGCCTGTGCACGGCGCTGGCCGTCGCGGTCGCCTGGATCTACACGGCGATCCTGTTCGAGCCGCCGTCGGTCGCCGGCTGGATCGCGATGGCCGTCATCGCGTGGCTCGGGCTGTGCGCGTGGGCCGCACTGACCTTCCTCGGCAGCACGGTGACCGGCTCGACCGCGGCGGCTGCCGGGATCGGGTTCGGCGCCCTGCTGCTCCTGTCGATCGGCTCGGCGATCCCGAACCTCGGCAGGTTCCTGCCGGGCGGGCTCGCGGCGCCTGCGATCGCGCTCGCGTCGGGCGTGCCCGTCGATCTCGCGGACGTGCTCGTCCCGGTTGTCTCGACCGTGCTGCTCATCGCGGCGGCGGTCGGGGTCGCTGTCTGGTCGTTCGGTCGACAGGAGCTCTGAGCGGAGGCGGGCATGGGCGGCGCCGGGACCGCCGGCTCGAAGCCGGATCGGCCAAGCCCCTCAGACGATCCCGCGCGTCCGCAGCTCCGCGATCTCGTCGACGCTGTACCCGAGCTCGGCGAGGATCGCATCCGTGTCCTGGCCGAGGGTCGGCGGCGGCGTCCTGATCGAGGCCGGCGTGTCCGCGAGGTGAAACGGGATCCCGACCTGGCGGATGGCCCCCCACGCGGGGTGCTCCTGCTCGACCGTCATCCCGAGAGCGACCGCCTCGGGTGAGGCGAAGGCGGCCACGATGTCATTGATGGGGCCGCACGGGATCTCCGCCGCATCGAGGGCGGTCAGCCATTCCGCGGTCGGGCGCTCCAGGAAGCGTGCCGCCAGGATCGGGCGCAGCTCGGCCCGATGCTCGACCCGATCGCCGTTGGTGGCGAAGCGGCGGTCGTCGGCCAGGCTCGCCAGCCCCAATGCCGCGCACAACCGCGGCCACTGGCGCGTCGAGCCGACGGCGATCGCGACCGCACCATCGGCCGTGGCGAACGTCTCGTACGGGACGATATTCGGGTGGGCGTTGCCGAGACGGCCCGGTGCGACGCCCGTGACGAACGCGTTCTGGGCCTGATTCACGAGGCTGGCCAACGTCGCGCCGAGCAGCGAGATGTCGATGCGCTGGCCGCGGCCAGGGGTCGGACCGGCCTCGCGCTCACGCCCGACGAGAGCTGCGAGCACGCTCACTGCGCCGAGCATCCCCGACACCACATCGCTGATCGCGACGCCGACCTTGGTCGGGGCCCCGCCCTCGTCGTCGGGCGCGCCGGTGATCGACATCAGCCCGCTCGCCGCCTGGATCACGAAGTCGTAGCCCGGCCGACCGGCGGCCGGGCCGGTCGTGCCATAGCCGGAGATCGCCAAGTGGACGAGCCGCGGGTTCAGGGCGAGCAGTGTCGCGTCGTCGAAGCCGAGCCGCCCGAAGCCGCCGACCCGCGCGTTCTCGACCAGGACGTCCCCGGCTGCCAGCAGGCGTCGGAGGATCTCGGCGCCGTCGGGCGTCTTGAGGTCCAGCCGCATGCCGCGCTTGTTCCGATTGATCGCCAGGTAGTAGGCGGCCGTTCGATCGCCGTCCGCGTCCTCGGGACCGACCCACGGCGGACCCCAGCCTCGGGTCGAGTCGCCCTCGGGTGGCTCGATCTTGATGACCTCGGCGCCGAGATCGCCCAGCAGCATCGTGCAATACGGCCCGGCCAGGACCGTGGAGCAGTCGATGACGCGGAAGCCGGCGAGCGGACCGGGCGGGAGATCGGGACGGGCGGCCATGGTCGCCCGATGGTAGCCGCCGGGCTACGTGCGTTTCGAGACCATCCGCTTCGAGCGGACCGGCAGTTTGCGATGGACCGGGAACTCCAGGCGATCGGGCTCGATCGTTTCGACCCATTCCATCAGGTCGCGGTTGGCGATCACGGTCTCGACGCGCACCTCGCGCAGCTCGCCGGCGATCGTGTACTCGATGCGGACGGCGGTCAGCGGCACCATCGGCTTGCGCCGCCGGATCGCCGAGACGGGATCCGTGCCGGGGAGCGCGTGGTAGAAGCCGCGAACCTCGTATGGGCCCATCTTGATCGCGATGTGCTGCTGCGCGGTGCGGTGTCGGCGTTCGACGTTGCCACGCGGACCGCTTGCGTGGACGAGCCAGAGCTCCTCGCGCGGGACGACCAGCTCCGGGACCTCCATCGGCGGCCCGCCGTCGAATCGCTCGACCGTCACGCCGATGAGGGCGTATTCATCGTTGTCGTTGAGCATGTCGGTCAGGCGGTCGCCGTCGAGGACGGTCCGGCCGGACAGGATGCAGTCCTCGCCGTACGCCACGAAATCGACCTCACCGCGGTCGGCCACGCTCTCGATCTCGGGGGGAGTGGATTCCGGGGCGGATGGCCTGGTGAACGCGAGGCGCAGACGCCGCGGGATCCGATCGCTCATGTGCACATCCTCGGCGCCATTCGGCGGGCACAAAACCGCCCTGAAGTCCGGGGTGCGCTAGCATCCAGACCATGACGAATCCGACCGAACCGCACCGCCCGACATTGATGACGGTCCATGCCCATCCCGACGACGAGACGATCGGGACCGGCGGGGCGATGGCGAAGGCCGTCGCGGCCGGCCATCGGGTCGTCCTGGTCACCGGGACCCGGGGCGAGCTCGGCGAGATCGTCGTCCCCGAGATGGACACGCCCGACAACCATCGACGCCTCGGCGAGATCCGGGCGGGCGAGCTGGAACGGGCGATGGGGATCCTGGGCGTCACCGAGTGGGAGAACCTCGGCTATCGCGACTCGGGGATGATGGGCACCGACGGCAATCGCGACCCGCGGTCGTACTGGATGGCGGACCTGGACGAGGCGGCGCGACGGCTGACCTGGCTCGTGCGGCTGTACAAGCCGGACGTGATGACCACGTACAACGAGTTCGGCGGCTACGGGCATCCCGACCACATCCGAACCCACGATGTCGGGGTCCGAGCGTTCGCCCGAGCCGGCGACCCGGCCTGGTATCCCGAGCAATTCGAGGAGCCCGGGCTGGAAGCGTGGGCGCCGTCGAAGCTGTACATCCAGGCCATCCCGGCCTCGGTCCGTGAGCGGATCAACAACAAGATGATCGAGCTCGGCCAGAAGCCCTGGTGGTCGCCGCCCGACGACGCGACGCCCGAGCAGATCGAGGAGATGGAGGCGTTCGCCGCCAAGATGCTCGTTCCCGACGACCAGATCACGACCTGGGTCGACGTCTCCGGAGCGCCGCTCGAGGCCAAGTGGAACGCGATCCACGAGCACGTCACCCAGATCAGCAGCGACAGCGGTTTCATGGCGATGGGCTTCGACGGCTGGCGCGAGGGTTGGGCCAACGAGGCCTACATCCTCCAGGAATCACGCATCGAGACGACGCTCCCCGAGACGGACCTGTTCGCCGGGATCGTCTAGGCCGTCTGGCGGAGGCGGGACGCGTCGAACGCCAGCTCGCCGCGCGAGTGCCGACCAGCCCGAGTTCTGGCAGATATTCCTCGGGGGACTGGTAGTCACGCGAAAGCCCAGGATTCGGACCTCCGCGCGGGTCAGAGCGGTCGGATCGAGCGTGGATCGGGGGCGAAGGACGGGGGTGAGCCTCCTCCGTCGTGCCTACCAGTCCCCAGAGAATATGTGGCACGGAAAGTGGCCCGATCCGGACAGAAAGTCCGCCCGAGACTATCTGGCAAGGTGAGCCGGCAAACCCGACCCGACCGGCGGCAAGGTGCCGACCCTACCAGGGAAGCAGCCCCTTCGAGGCGGTGAACACCTGGCCCATCACGACCCTGCCGTCGCCGGCCGGGTCGAGGAAGTTGGGCTGGGCCTTGTCCAGGATGATGTGCGGATGGATGTGCACCTGGACGAGCTTGGTGCCACGGAAGGTGAGCTCGAGGGTGATCCCCTCCATCGTCGGTTCCGACCAGGTCTGGTCGAACACGAAGTTGCCGAGCGCGTACCAGATCGGCTTGCCCTTGTAGATCTCCATCGCCGCGGCCCAATGGGCATGGTTGCCGATGACCATGTCGGCCCCGTTGTCGATGATCATGCGGGCGAGCTGCTTCTGGGCCGCGAAGGGCGTGTCGTCGTATTCGGTGCCCCAGTGCGGGTAGACGATGACCAGCTGCGCGCCGGCCTTGCGGGCCGCGGCCACGTCCGCCTTGACGTTCTTCGCGCTGAGCGGGGCGCTGCCGATCTTGGTCGCCGTCGCGTGATATGAGCTGGCGATCGCGTCATAGCCGAGGATGGCGACCTTGACGCCGCCCGCCTCGAGCATGGCCGGCGTACGCGCCGCGGCGAGGTTCTTGCCGGCGCCCGAATAGGCGATGCCGTGCTTCTTGATGTTGGCGATCGTCTGGAGGAGGCCGGCCCCGCCCGCGTCTCGGATGTGGTTGTTGGCCAGCGAGACGTAGTCGATCCCCGCGTCGGCCAGCCCCGACAGGAAGCGCGGATCGGCCGAGAACACGGTCCCCGACGTGTGGTACTTGGGCTTGTCGGGGGCCGGGTTCTCGAAGTTGGCGACGGCGATATCGGCGCCCTTGATCAATGCGCGCACGGCGCCGGCATCACCGGTCCGCTGGGTCGTCGGGACCGGCCAGCCGAACGACGAGCAGCAGACCCGCCCGGTGATATCGGCCGAGCCTCCGTCGAACGGGAAGTCCGCGCCCTTGCCCTTGATCGCGAGGGTCTGATAGACGCCGCGGTCGAGCATGATGTCGCCGCCCGCGAAGAGAGTCCATGTCGTGGCCGGGTCGTAGGCATCGGCGGCGGCCGGCGCCGGGAGCCTGGCGGTCAGCGGCCAGTCCGCCACGGCCTTGACGCGACCGACGCCGAAGAGCGCCTTGTCGCCCCAGGACAGCGCCCGGACTTCCGGCCCGACCTCGTCGGCGCGCAGGAAGGCGAGCCGCTTCCCCTTCGCGGTCAGGTCGGCGGCGAGTGATGCCTCGTCATCCGCGAGCACGAGCCGCGTCGCGACGGCAGGCCGCTCGACCTTGAGCGCCGCCAGGATCGCATCGGCCTCACCGGCGACGAGCTCGACGGCCGTGTAGCGCGTGCTCGTGCCCGCCAGGACGTCCTCGAGCTCGGCCTGGGTGGTCGAGGTGGGTGCCGCCCGGAAGTTGGTGACCGGGACGATCGGCACGTCCGCGATCGGGGCCGGGCGTGGCGGGAGTCGGGCTCGATGATGGCGACGTGCCCGGGGTCGCGGACGGGCTCGAACCGGCGATGCCACTCCCCGCAGCGGACGGCTGGGTGCTCGGGACCGTGCCGGCCGACGGCGCCGGGCTCGCATTCGAGGAGCCGCCGACGAGCCCGAGCTGCCCGACGGCGAGCACGGCCACCAGGGCGACGAGCAGCAGGCCGAGCACGATCGGGAATGGACGCCCTTTCACCGGCCGGAGTGTGACAGAGGTCGCCCGGATGGGCCGCCGAGCGTGCCCGGGTGAGCGGCGCCGCGTGTCCCCGCTCCGGCCCCGGGCAGAAGAACGCCCCGTCCGGGCGGGCGGACGGGGCGTAGGGAAATGCGGAGTGATGGCGGACCCGACCGGATTCGAACCGGCGATCTCCAGCGTGACAGGCTGGCATGTTGGGCCGCTACACCACGGGTCCAGTTGCGGCGAGGGCGGAGCATAGCAGAGGGCGTCGGGGTTGTCGCCATGGCAGGCGTGCCCGGCGAGCGCCAGTCCCGAGACTCGCGACCCACCCGTATACTCGGCCCCCATGCCACGGATCGACCTCCGCAGCGACACGGTCACCCACCCCTCGCCCGCCATGCGCAAGGCGATGGGCGAGGCGGAGCTCGGCGACGACGTCTTCGGCGACGACCCGACGGTCAACGCCCTCGAGGAACGGGCGGCCGAGCTGCTCGGCAAGGAAGCCGGCCTTTTCGTGGCGAGTGGCACGATGGGCAACCTTGTCGCCCAGATGGCCCACCTCGCGCGCGGGCAGGAAGCGATCGCGGGCCGCGAGCACCACCTGGTGATCGACGAGGCCGCGGGTCATGCCGTGATCGTCGGCGCGAGCATCCGTGCCCTCGAGGACCGGCCCGACGGCACGATGGACCTCGACGAGATCGATGCCGCGTTCCGCGACCCGACCGACCCGCACGAGCCGATCAGCGGCCTGATCGCCATCGAGAACACGCACGCCCACTCGATGGGCCAGCCGCTCACCGCCGACTACACCCGAGACGTCGCAGAGATCGCGCACCGGCATGCCGTCCCGCTCCACATCGACGGTGCCCGGTTCTGGAACGCGGTCGTCGCGCTGGGGGTCCGCCCCACGGACCTCGCCGATCCAGCCGACTCGGTCACCTTCTGCCTGTCCAAGGCGCTCGCCTGTCCGGTCGGGTCGGTCGTGGTCGGTCCGCGCGACTTCATCTGGCGCGCGCGCCGTGCCCGCAAGATGGTCGGTGGCGGGATGCGCCAGGCGGGCGTCCTGGCCGCGGCCGGACTGGTCGCCCTCTCCGATGGCCCGGACGGGATGATCGACCGCCTCGCCGAGGACCACGCCAACGCACGGCGACTTGCCCAAGCCCTGTCCGAGATGGACGGGATCGTCGCAGCCGGCGGGACGGCGCAGCCGGGCACGGGCGCGCTGGACCCCGCGCGCGTGCGCACCAACTTCGTGCTGTTCAAGGTCGAGCGCGATCGGGCCGCGTTCCTGGCTGCGCTCCGAGCGCGCGACGTCGAGATGGTGGAATATCCCCACGGGCAGGTGCGTGCCGTGACCCACTATGGGGTGACCGCCGACGACATCGAGACCGTGATCGCCGCCAGCCGCGCGGCGCTCGCCGAGACACGACACGTGGCCGAGCCCGCCACCGCCTGACCCGCGGGCGCCCTCGGAGAGGCGCTCGTCCCGACAAGCATCCGGACCGGCTCCAGCCGGACGACCAGTGATCGATACAGCGCCGTCCCACGCGGTCTCGCGCGGGCGTGCCGGAGGTGTCCCAGACGTGATCGATCCGCGCCCCGCTCCGCCGCTTCCTCGGCCGGCGCCCGCGGCGGCTCCCGGCCCGCTCGATGGCCAGCTGTACGACCTCGTCGAGGACCGCTTCCTGCGGCTGATCCGCGACAACCCGGTCCTCGGCACCGCCGTCGGTCTCCACCAGGACGACGACCTGCTCGGCGACGGGAGCCGCGAGGCGGTGCTTGCCGAGCTCGCCGCCGAACGCGACCACCTCGCCCGTATCGAGGCGCTCGATCCGGCCGGCCTGTCGCCGGAGGCCGCCTTCGAACGCGACCTCGAGACGCACAACGTCCGTCGCGCGATCTTCGACAGCGATGTCCTGCGCATCTGGGAACGCCGGTCGTTCGCCCTCGACCTCCTCGGCGACAGCCTCTTCCTGCTGTTCGCGCGCGACCATGCCGCGCTCCCCGAACGTCTCGACAGCATCGCCGGCCGGCTCGAGGCGACCGCGACCTATCTCGAGGAAGCCAAGACCCGGGCGACCGTGCCGCAGGTCCGCCGCTGGCAGCAGATCGAGATCGAGACGGCCGGCGAGCTGCCGATCTTCTTCGACGAGATGGTCGCGGCAGGCGCCGCGGTCCTCGCGCCACCCGAACAGCGTCGTCTCGAGCGCGCCAGCGAATCGGCCAAGCTCGCCATCGAGCTCTACGGCGCGTGGCTCGAGGGCACGCTCGCCGACGGGACCGACGAGTGGGCCATCGGCCGGGAGCGCCACGACGCGATGGTCGGCCTGCGTGCGTTCGACGGCCTCGACGCCGACGCCATCCTCGAGCTCGGCTGGGAGCGTCTCGAGGAGGAGCACACCGCCCGCGCGGCGGCCGCACGCGAGATCGACCCGGACAGCGACGAGAGCGACGTCATCGAACGCGTGAAGTCGGACCAGCCGGCCTCGTTCGAGGCCGCGCTCGATGCCTACCGCGACGCGATGCTCCGGGCGAGAAGCCACCTGATCGAGCACGACCTGACCACCATCCCCGACGGTGAGCGGATCGACATCGTCGAGACTCCGCAATACCTGCGCAACGTCGTTCCGTTCGCCGCCTACTTCGAGCCAGCGGCCTTCGATCCGGAGCCGAAGGGCATCTACATCGTCACCCCGTCGGTCGGCGGCGACCCGAACGCGATGCGCGAGCACAACTACGCGTCGATCAGCAACACCAGCATCCACGAGGCGTACCCGGGCCATCACCTCCAGCTCGACACGGCGCGTCGGAACCGCTCACTGACCAGGCTGCTGACCGACGCCCCCGAATTCGTCGAGGGCTGGGGCATGTACTCGGAGCTGATGATGCGCGAGCACGGCTTCGACGACGACGCCCGCTTCCGGCTGGTCATGCATACCGACGCGATCTGGCGGGCGTGCCGGATCATCCTCGACGTCCGGCTGCACCGCGGCGAGCTCAGCGTGGAGGAGGCGACCGACTTCCTGGTCGAGCACACGCGCTTCGAACGCTCGAACGCCCACGCCGAGGTCCAGTGGTACACCTACCGCCCGACCTACCCGCTGTCGTACCTGCTCGGGCGCACCCTGCTGCTGAGCCTGCGCCAGGACGAGGAACGGCGGCTCGGTGACCGGTTCAGCCTGAAGGCCTTCCACGACGCGCTGCTGCGCAACGGCTCGTTGCCGATCAGCTTCCATCGCCGACTCCTGACCACCGAAGCCTGAACCGTCCGTGCAGGTGATCCCGGCGATCGACCTCGAGGGCGGCCGATCGAGGCTCGTCTACTGGCCCGGCGCAGGCGCCGGGATCGGCGCGCCGACCGACCGGCCCGACCGGATCGCGGAGCGGTTCGTGGCGATGGGCGCCCGGCTCCTTCACCTCGTCGACTTCGACGGCGCGCGGGCCGGGGCGCCGGCCAACCTCGAGGCGGTCGGCGCGGTCGCGGCCCGCATCGCGGTCCCGCTCCAGCTTGCCGGCGGGGTCGAATCGGATGACGCGATCCGGCTCGCCTTTGCCGCCGGCGCGACGCGCGTGGTCCTGACGACGGCGATCGCCGACCGACCGGACGACCTGCGCGCGTGCCTCGCGATCGCCGGTGACTGGCTGGCGGTCGGGCTCGATCCGCGGCCGGAGCGGCTTGCCGCCTTCCCGTGGCGCCGCTCCGTCCCGCCGACGATCGACGGACTGATCGGCGAACTGGTCGGCGCAGGGGTCGCACGCTTCGTCCTGAGCCACGGTGGCGCCGAGCCGGACCTGTCGCGCACCCGCGATCTCGTTCGGTCGTACGATGCCGAGATCCTCGTCGCCGGCGGGATCCACGATCTCGATGGGCTCCGCCGCCTGCGCGATACCGGCGTCGCCGGTGTCATCCTCGGTGAGGTCCTCCTCACCGGGGCGATCGACTTTCCCGCCGCCCTGGAGGCCGCCGCGTGACCCAGACATCGCCGCCGACGACACATCCGACCCGGGAGCCCGTCAGTGCCTGAACCGTCGAGGGGCAAGCGTCGGCGCGCGACGCAGATGCAGCGCCGGGCCGATCGGGTCGGCGCACCCGCGAAGCCGAAGCCGAAGACGGCGCCGGTCAGCGGGACCACGGTCTCGAGCCGGATCCCCGGGATCCCGTGGCTCGTCGGTGGGGCGATCGTCGTCGTGGTCGTCATCGCGGCGATCCTGATCCTGCGGCCCGGCGGTGGCAGCGGGACCGGCGCGGCCGCGAGCCCGAGCAGCTCGGCCGCCGCTGGTACCTGCCCCACGAGCCAGCCGCCGGCCCTGCCCGCCGGTCAGACGCGCACCGTCACGCTGACCACGCCGAAGGGCCAGATGGTCCTCAAGGTCGAAGCTGATCTGTCGCCGATCGCGGCCGGGAACTTCGTCGCCCTCGCGTCATGCGGCTTCTACGACGGGACGCCTTTCCACCGGACGCCGACGCTCCAGGACGGCACGCCCTTCGTGATCCAGGGCGGCGATCCGACCGGCACCGGCTCGGGAGGGCCCGGCTACACGATCAAGGACGAACCGGTGACCCAGCCGTACAAGCGCGGGACGGTCGCGATGGCCAGGTCCCAGGCGCCGGACAGTGTCGGCTCGCAGTTCTTCATCGTGCTCGATGACAAGGACGGCGCGATCCTCGGCTCGCCCCAGGGCGCGAACACCTACCAGATCATCGGTAACGTGACGTCCGGGATGGAGACGGCCGATGCGATCTTCGCCGCCTCGAACGGCGTCGAGCTCCCCGCAAACCCCATCAAGATCACGACCGCGACGGTCGCCAACCCGTGAGCCCAATCACCGAACAAGGAGTCCGCCCATGACCCGAGCCACCATCGCCACCGATCTCGGCGACATCGATGTCGAGCTGTACGACGAGAGCGCCCCGAAGGCGACCGCCAACTTCATCAAGCTCGCGAACAGCGGCTTCTACGACGACGTGGTCTTCCATCGCGTCATCCCGGGCTTCGTCGCGCAGGCGGGCGACGGCCAGTACGGCAAGAAGGCGTCGCTCGAGAAGGGCCGCGTCGGGACCGGCGGCCCGGGCTACAAGTTCGAGGATGAGCCCGTCCAGGGAGACTACGTGCGCGGGGCCCTGGCGATGGCCAACGCCGGTCCGAACACCAACGGCAGCCAGTTCTTCATCTGCCACCAGGACCTGACCGGGAAGCTGCCCAAGAACTACACGCTGTTCGGCCAGGTGACCCGCGGGATGGACGTCGTGGACAAGATCGTCGGGGCTCCGCGCGACGGGAAGGATCTCCCGAATGTGCCCGTCGCGATGACCTCGGTGACCATCCACCCGAACGAAGGTTAAGGAATTTACACCCGGACCTGTGTCAAAACCCTTGGAAAACGACCCTCGGCAGGGTAGGATGTGTGAGCTGCTCAGTCAGCGCTGCCCCAGCGGCAAGGTCATGGGTAGGTAGGGTCAGGGTAGTCGGTGCAGCCGACGTGATAGATGCCCTTGACGCGTGGCAGAAGTGTTCGCCTTGGCGAACTCCTTCACCGGGACAGCTTCGAAGCGGCTCCTTCGGGAGCCGCTTCGGCGTATCCGGTACGGTTTCCGGCCGTATCCTGCAGGACATCTCCCGCCCCAGGCCATGGAGCTGACCTGTCCGTGGTGACCTGCCCGAACTGCCGCACCTCGAACGATCCCGACCGCAAGTTCTGCGTGGAGTGCGGCCATGCCCTGACGTCCGGCTGCAGGGTGTGCGGTGCCGCCAATCCGGCCGGCGCCAAGTTCTGCGGCACGTGCGGCAACCGCCTCGACGGTAGCGTCGCCACCGACCGCGGCGCGACCGATGGCGCTCCGGCCCCGGCGACCGACGCAGCGCCGACCGGTGCGACCAACCAGCTGCGCCTCGTGTCCGTGCTGTTCGTCGACCTCGTCGGGTTCACGCCGATGACGGAAGTGCTCGACGCCGAGGACGTCCGGGAGATCCTGAGCCGCTACTTCGCGGTCGCCCGACAGGTCGTCGACCGGCACGGCGGCATCATCGAGAAGTTCATCGGTGACGCGGTCATGTCCGTGTGGGGGACGCCGGTCGCCCACGAGGACGACGCGGAGCGAGCGGTCCGCGCAGCGCTCCAGATCGTCGATGAGGTCGGACGGATCGCGGCCGGGGCCGGTTTCCTGCAGGCACGAGCCGGCGTCCTCACCGGCGAGGCGGCGGTGACGTTGAGCGGCACCGATCAAGGCATGGTCGTCGGCGACCTCGTGAACACCGCCGCCCGTCTGCAGTCTGTCGCCGACCCGGGCACGGTCATCGTCGGCGAATCGACCTACCGGGCGACGTCGGGCGCCATCGCCTACGAGGAGGTCGGCCAACGATCACTCAAGGGCAAGGCGCTGCCGATGGCGTCCTGGCGCGCCGTCGCGATCACCGCTCGGCTGAGAGGGGAGGGCCGAAGCGCCACCCTCGAGCCCCCGTTCGTCGGGCGCGATGAGGAGCTGCGCTCGCTCAAGGACCAGTTCGACGGCGTCGAGCGCGAGGGCAAGCCCCGACTGGTCACCATCATCGGACCGGCCGGCATCGGCAAGAGCAGGCTTGCCTGGGAGTTCGAAAAGTACCTGGACGGGTTCGTCGAGACGATCCTGTGGCACGAGGGTCGTTCCCCCGCCTATGGCGAGGGGATCAGCTACTGGGCGCTCGCCGAGATGGTCCGCGGCCGGGCACGGATCGCCGAGTCCGACGACGCGGACACCGTCCGGCGCCGCATCGGCGAGCTGCTCGACGAGACCGTCGCGGACCCGGTGGAGCGCCGCTGGATCCAGCCACGGCTCACGGGCCTGCTCGGCGTCGACGAGCTGCCGGCAGAGTCCCGCGAGGAGCTGTTCGCGGCGTGGCGCACGTTCTTCGAGCGGCTGGCCGCCACCTCGACGACACTGCTCGTCTTCTGGGACCTGCAATGGGCCGACCAGGGCCTGCTCGACTTCATCGAGCACCTGCTGACCTCGGCACGGACCTCACCGATCCTCGTGCTCGCCGAGGCCCGCCCGGAGATCCACGAGCGACGGCCGGGCTGGGGTTCGACGGTCCGCAGCTCGACGTCGATCCGTCTCGAACCGCTCACCGAGTCCGAGATGCGGATGCTCCTGCTCGGCCTGGTGCCCGGGCTGGCGGAACACGTCCTCGCGGCGATCGTGGGACGAGCCGAGGGCGTTCCGCTCTACGCCGTCGAGACGCTGCGGATGCTCATCGATCGCGGCGTCCTCGATTGGGACGCCGACGGAAGTCGATACGTCCTCGTGACCGACCTGCCGGCCCTGACCATCCCGGAGACGCTCCACGCGCTGATCGCCGCACGCCTCGACGCGCTCCCGGCAGCAGAACGGTCGTTGCTGAGCGACGCGTCCGTCCTCGGCCTGACCTTCACGGTGGCGGCGCTGGAGGCCGTCGCGCAGATGGGCACCGACCTCGTGTCAGCCGAGCTCGACCGGCTGGCCCGCCACGAGGTCCTCCAGTTCGACGCGGACCCGCTCTCGCCGACGCGTGGCCAATATCGGTTCATCCAGGGTGTGGTCCGGGAGGTTGCCTACCAGTCCCTCGCAAAGCGGGATCGGAGAGCGAAGCATCTCGCGGCGGCTCGTTACTTCGAAGCGCTCGGTGACGATGAGCTCGCAGGCGTCCTTGCCAGCCACTACATCGCCGCGCACGCTGCGACACCGCCCGGTCCCGAGGCGGACGTGCTCGCCGCGCAGGCGCGCGTGGCTCTTCGGGCCGCGGCCGATCGGGCGACCGCCCTCCATTCGCTACCGGGAGCACTGAGCTATCTCGACCAGGCGTTGACGGTCACCGTCGATCCTCATGAGCAGGCGGCCCTCCACGAACGTGCCGCCACCGTCGCGATGGAAGCGGCCAGGATCGACGCGGCGCTCGGGCACGCCGACGCAGCCGAACGGATCTTCGCGTCGATGGCGGATCGGCTCGGTGTCCTGCGAACGCGCGCGATCCAGGCCCAGGTCAAGCTTGCCGAACACGGGGACGTCGCGGCGCTGTCGATCCTCCGGGGAGCCCTCGACGAGGTCGCGGACCTGCCCCCCGGGCCTGACATCGCCCTGGCCAAGTCCGAGTACTCCCGCGCCCTTCTGCTGTCGGGCGATCCGGCGTCGATCGGATGGGCCGACGAGGTCCTCGCCCGGCCCGACCTGGTCAGCTCGACCGTGATCCTCGAGACCTCCATCACCCGGTCGACCGCGCTGCTCAATATCGGTCGACTCGACGAGGGCGAGATCGGTCTTCGCGGCGCCGTCGTGGTGGCGGACCGGATGGGCAACATCTTCGCCGCGCTTCGAGCCCGCAACAATCTGCTCGGGGTCCTCGAGCCTGTGGATCTCGAAGCGACCCTGGCGCTCACCCGCGAGATCTACGACGTCGCCCAGCGGTTCGGCCAGCGGACCTGGGTCCAGCAGGCGATCAGCAGCGGCTCGTCGAGCAGCTTCGACGCAGGTGACTGGGACTCCTGGGTCCTCGCGATGGCCGACGAGGAGCCGGTGGCGGCCGAGCTGTACCGCCAGTGGTTCCACTGCGAGCAGGCCATCCGGTTGGCATACCGGGGCGATATCGCCGGGGCGACCCGGATCTTCGAGGAGGCGCTCGGGTCCCCGGCGGTCCTGGCAAGCATCCAGATCAGCGTCGCGGCACGCACCAGAGCGGCCCATCTGCCGATGCTCGAGGGTCGCTTTGCCGAGGCATTCGACGCGACACGCGAAGGGTGGGCCCAGCTCGAGAGCGCCACGGACGCGATCGGGCTGGCCTTGCTCACAGCGATGGCAGCCGGCGACGTGGAGCGGCTTCTCGAAGCGATCGCCGCCACGGAAGGGCTCGACGAGCAGCCCACATCCGTCGGCCTCCGCCACGTGGGCGGGGTCTACCTCGCCCTGATCGAGGGACGATGGTCGGAGGGACGCAGCGGGTTCGCCGTCGCGACGCGCCAGCTGGAGGCGATCCACCATCGACGAGCGCTGGCCGCCTTCCGAATGGCGGTCGGCCACTTCGCGGGCGATCGGTTCCCGGAGGCGATCGACGCGCTCCGTGATGCCGAGATCTTCTTCACCGAGCGCGGAGCCGACAGTGTCGTGGCGAACTACAGGGCACGGGCGGCCTCGGTCCCGACTCCCGCGACGGGACGAGCGGTTCCAGCCGAGTCGGCCCGCGACGTCGGGGTCGCCTGACGGGGTTCCAGACCTCTCGCGCAGAGCGCTTTGGGTCCGATCAGTCGCCGGAGCAGGGGGGACCGCTCCGGCGACGATCGGGGTCTAGGCGAGTGGGAGAGAGCGTGCGATCACCCTGAGTGGGCGCCTCGGCGCCGCAGGTCGATCGCGAAGGCGCACAGGCCGATGAGCACCAGGCCGACGAGACCGACGGACGGCCATCCGGACTCAAGCGTCCCGGTCGTTGCGACGGCATCTGAGGGCGGGCCGGTCGGCGTCGAGGTGGAGGCTGCCGCGACCCGGCGGTTCGTGATGGACGCCGAGCAGATCACGAGGGCGCCACCACCGTTGGTCGAATCGTTGCACTGATTGATCCGGACGCCATGCGACGACGGCTTTCCGCCGCTCGCCGTGCACTTGAGCTGGACGAGCGTCCCGCCATTGGCCGAGCCGTTGCATTGGGTGATCGTGGCGCTCGTCGTCGTCGCGGGGAACGGGTCGCAGTCGTTGGCGATCCCATCACCCGACCCGACGCACTGGTCCACCGTCGCGGCGGTCGCCCCGGTTGCGAGCCCCACGAACGTGTTGATGACCGTGACCTTGCAACGGAGTGTGCCCCCGCCGCCGTTGGTCGAGTTGTTGCACTGTGTGACGTGCGTGACCAGCCCTGGCAGGTTGGTCGTCTTGGTCGTGCAGGCGGCCTCGGGATCGCCCGCGGCACCGTGGCACTCGCGAACGGTGACCTTGGCGGTCCCGCCACTGCCCGTGATCCGGTTGAGGACCGTGACCTCGCAGATCAGTCCGAGGCCCGGGGTGTCATCCACTCCGTTGCTGCATGTCGTCGTCGTCGCGATCGTCGCTCCGGCGGCACTGCCAGCGGCAGCGAGTGACGCAAGGAGCAGCAGGCCCCCGGCGACGAGGATCCCGAGCGAGCGGCGCATCGAGATCAGTTCGATCCGCGACGGATGCCGCGCGAGCCGGTCGCCATGCCGTAGATGACGACGACCAGGATGGCGCCGAGCGTCGCGATCACGATGCTCTCGATGTTGATGCCGTTGACCGAGCCGATCTTGAGGACGCTCGATGCGATGAACCCGCCGACGAGCCCGCCGACGATGCCGAGGATGACCATCAACACGAGGCCTTCTCGGGTGCCCATGATCTGGTTGGCGAGGAAGCCGGCGATCGCGCCGACGACGATCCAGGCGATGAATCCCATGGAGTTCGTTCCCTTCTCGATCTGGTGGATCAGGTCCCCGCGGCGACAAGCACCGAGGGAAGGACGATGAGGATCGCGATCAGTGCGAGGACGACGAGACCAAGGCTCCTGAGCGCGCTCGGAGTGATCGATCGAACGGAGTGCACGCACCTCGCTACCTGCGCGTGGTCAAGCGGGTTCGCGCCGGAAGATCCCGATCGCCCACAGGACGATCAGCTCGAGGATGGTCCAGCCGACGAAGGCCACGATCGCCGTGATGTCGAGCACCGAGCCCGCGGCGTGGATGGCGTCTGTCCGCAGGATCCCCTCGAACGGCGCCACGAACAGCTGACTGACGTTGAGGATGCCCGACACGAGACCGTTCGCCTCGCGGGCGTCGACGAGCAGCAGGACGAACCGGGCGGCGATCACGATCTGGACCAGCCCGAAGAGAAGGATGACGACCCGCCGGGTCATCTCGGACCGACCGGGGCCGGATGTGGTGGTGTGGCGGCTCTCGGTCTTGACCGAGCTCCCGCCGGCCTCTGTCGGCGGAACGTTGGTGACGACCGTACGGTCGACTTGATCGATGGACAAAGTGCTGGGACCTCACTGGCTGGCCGCTGCGTCGCGTGGGACGTGGTGGCCCTGGCGGCGAGTGTCCGGCGTGCGAGATCGCCTGTCATGACGGCGCGTCATGTGCTGGTCGCTAGTTCGGCGGGCGCTCGTCCTTGCCCTGGCCGCGATCCCAGCCCAGGTTCGTGAAGGTGGGGACGAAGCGGTAGCCCTCGCCCGGGACGGTGGCGATGAAGCGCGGATGTCGATAGTCGTTCTGGAGCTTGATCCGCAGGCTCCGCACGTGGCGATCGACGATGTTGCTCTCGGCCACGAAGTCGGTGCCCCAGATCGCGTCGAGGATGTCCTCCCGTGAGACGACGCGCCCCGCCCGACTCGCGAGCAGATAGAGAAGGCTCTGCTCGATCCCGCTCAGGTGGACGATCGAGGTGCCGGCACGGACCTGACGATTGAAGATGTCGAGCTCCATCTCCCCGATCGTGATGGTCGGGATGATCGGCCGGTCATTGCCGGTCGCGCGGCGGGTGATGACGATCGAGCGGGCCAACAGCTCCTCCGGGGAGAACGGCACGGTCAGGATGTCGTCGACGCCGAGGTCGAACGCTCGCAGCTTCGTCTTGAGGTCGCCGCGGCGCGTCAACCCGAGGACGGGCGTCACGCTTCGGGTCAGCGAGTTCGACGCGCCGATCTGTTGGAGCAGCGCGGTGCTGTCGTCGTGGTCCATGTCGACGACCGCCAGGTGCGGTCGCCAGGTCGCGAGGATCGCGTCGGCCTCGGCGAGGTCCTGCGCCGCCCGGACCACGAAGACGCCATGGTTCAGCGTCAGCTCGATGAGATCGACCACCAGCGGGCGATCGTGGAGGACGAGGGCACGACGCGCCTCGTCGGAACGAGCTTCCACCTGGCCGGTTCCTCGCTCATGGATGTCCCGGTGACAGGGTCATCGTATCGCGGTCCGATCCGCGAAACCGGGTCAGCCGGGCTCGCCGACCATCTCCACCAGGCCCAGCCGGTAGGCGATTGCGGCGGCCTCGCCCCGCCCGGCGACGCCGAGCTTGCCGAGGATGTTCGAGACGTGGACGCCGGCCGTGTTCTCGCTGATGAACAGCTCGTCCGCGATCTGGCGGTTCGTCCGACCGAGCGCGACCAGGCCGAGGACCTCGCGTTCGCGCGCGGTCAAGCCGAGGCGTTTGGCTTCGTCGGGTTCGACAGGGCTCTCATCGGCCGTGTCGGGCTCGAGATCGAGCCGAGCCCGTGCGGCGAGCGCGATGATCTCCCGTTCCAGCGGATCGGCCCCGAGCCGGCTCGTTGTCTCGATCGCCGCACGCAGGGCTGTCGCGGCACGGTCGCGATCGCCGCGTGCGGCGAGGATGGCCTCAGCCTCGCGCCAGCGCGCATAGGCGACGACATACGGCCGCCCGAGCCGTTCCCAGGCCGTGATGCAGGCGAGCCAGGCGCTCGGGTCGGGGCGCCGCTCCAGCCGGGTCACCTCTGCCTCGCACAGGAGGAGCCACGCCTTGGAGAGCCCTTCGAAGGTCGGGCGATCCGCGACGACCGCGGCGTGCCGGCGGCGCATCGTCCCGACGAGCTCCCGACCGGCCGCGACGGCCCGCTCGGCCTCCGCGGTCGACCGGCGTGCCCGCGCCACCTCCGCGACGTCCGCCTCGGCCCGCACACCGAGGGCGTAGACCTCGCCGATCCGGACCTCCGGGGTGAAGTCGATCAGGCGGATCGCCGCCGCCACCTGAGTCGCCGCGTCAGCCGGCCGGCGCTGCCACAGCGCGAGCTCCGCCAGGCTGGCCTGGACCGGGACGACGAACTGGATGTCCGTGGCACGCTCGGCAAGGCGAGCCAACGGGCGCAGCCGTTCGGCAGCCTCATCGAAGCTGCCACGCGACAGCGCCAGGCGTGCCGCGAGCTCCGCGGACAGGATCTCGTTGACGCCGAGCGGCCCGACGTCCTCGGCCCTCTGAAGCGCACGGGCGCTCTCGTCCCAGCGGCCGAGGCGGTAGAGCTCGTCGGCCTTGTTGCACAGGAGGTGGGTCCCGAAGAAACGCATCAGGCCGACCCGCTCCGACATCACGATCCCCGCCTCCGCCACCGCGACCGCTTCCTCGAGCCGGCCGGCCGAGTCGAGCATCCACGCCTGGTTGGCGTACGCCCGCCCGATGTCGTCGACGATGTCGGCCGCCTCCGCGATGGCAAGGGCAGCGGCCAGGTCCGCGAGGGACCCGTCCATGTCGCCGTCGATCCCGCGGTCCACGCCGAGCGTATTGAGCGCATGGCCCTCGGTGTCGCGAGCGTCCACCGCGCGAGCGAGGACCAACGCCTCCTCCGCCAGCGGCCGTGACTCCGAGAAATGCCCGCCGAGCATGAGGATCTGGGCCAGCCCGGCGACGACCCTGGCCCGAGCCTCGGACGGCGGATCGACCGGGATCAGGTCCATCGCCCTCCGGTACGCCTCGTTGGCCAGGCCGCCCTGGCCGGCGATCCACGCGTAGCGCCCGAGCCGCTCATTGAGCAGCCCGGCCCGGATCGGGTCCGTGGCGGCATCGATGAGCCCGATCGCGGTCTGGATGTGGGCCACGGCCCGCGCCGGTTCCTGGAAGCGGGCCACGCTCGCGGCAGCGGCGAGGAGGTCGGTCCGGTCGCGCCCGGCCCGGGCCTCCGCGTCAGGGACCTGGTCCCACAGGCCGATCGCTCGTTCGAACTGGTCGAGCGCCTCGGGGAACGCGTAGCCGGCCGCGGCGTGATCGCCGGCCGCGACCGCCGATTCGAGGGCGCGCGGGAGGTCGTGTGCGGCATACCAGTGATAGGCCAGCTCGGCTGCGTGGGCGGCATCGCCGCCCGATCGCGCCTCGAGCGTCCGGGCGAAGGCCGCATGGAGGCGGGTCCGCTCGCCGGGCAGCAGGTCGTCGTAGACCGCTTCCTGGAGAAGGGCGTGGCGGAACACGTAGCGCTCGATCCCGGCGGTCGGGTCGGGGACGAGGACCTGGCGGCTGACGCATTCGCGGAGCGCGTCATAGAGCGTGATCTCGTCGAGCGCCGCGGCGGCGGCGAGCAGCTCGGGATCGACCCGCTGCCCGGCGGCCGACGCCACCCGAAGGAACTCCTGGGTCGGCTCGGCGAGGTCCGCGATCCGGCCGAGGAGGACATCGCGCAGGGTGGATGGCAGCTCGCTGGTGCCGTCCTCGCCGGCGGCGACGAGCAGCTCTTCGGCGAAGAACGCATTGCCCCCCGACCGCGCGTGGATCGATTCGAGGAGCGTCGCGTCGAGGTCACGACCCGCGATCGCCCGAAGCTGGTCGATCGCCTCGCCATGCTCGAACGGGAGGATCTCGACGCGCTCGACGCGTCCGCTTCGCTCGAGCTCCGCGATGAACGGCAGCAACGGGTGGCGCCGATGGAGCTCGTCGGTGCGGTAGGAGAGGAGCAGCATGACCGCGCTGTCACGCAGGTTGCGGACCAGGAAGCCGAGCAGGTCGCGCGTCGACCGATCGGACCAGTGAAGGTCCTCGACGACGAACAGCAGCGGGCCCTGCTCGGCCATCCGGGTGAGGGCCCCGAGCAGGAGCTCGAACAGGCGCCCCTGCGCCGACCCGACGCTCAACGCCGAGTCGGCGCCCTCAGGCGCCGGACCCAGGTCGGGGATCAGACGCGCCAGCTCGAGCCGTCCGTGGCCGACCACGGCATCGAGCTCGTCGGGAGAGGCCCGTCGGACGAACCCGCGAAACGCCTCGATGACCGGGGCGTACGGCAGGGAGCCTTCGCCGAGGTCGATGCAACCGCCGGACAGCACACGGACACCCGCCTCGTTCGCCAGGGCGGTCAGCGCCGCGATCAGCCGCGTCTTTCCGACTCCGGCCTCGCCGGCGACGAGGAGTGCGCTGCTTTGGCCCTCGCGCGCGCGCTCGAGCCCGGCGGCGAGCCTGTCGAGCTCGCTCGAACGACCGATCAGGACAGGGCTCGAGACACGAACGGACATGTCCTCGATTATCGGCCACGCCCCGAGCGCCACCATGGTCGAACGTCTCTTGTCAGGAGGCTTCGGCGGCGTGTGTCCGTCGACGCGTGAGCACGAGCGCCAGCCTCGCCGGCCACGATCGGCGCGGCTCGGTGGCGGCTTCCGCCTCACGCCTGGCCTCCCGCAGGAGCCAACCCAGCTCGGCCGCTGCCGTTCGTTCGCGGCTTCGCTCAGTGGCGAAGACCTCCATCCCGTAACCGTCCATCTCGTTCTGACCTTTCCCTTGACTGCTCGGATCGTCCCTGTCTCCAAGGTTCGGGCTAACGGGGCGGGCGGACATCACGATGGTTCGTTATTCGGCGGCGGCGTGACCCTTTGATTTCGGCCCGATCGGCGTGCCGATGGGCGCCACGCTGTGATGCGTCTGGGATGGAGCGGCTCGTGGCACATGTCGGCCCGCAAGCGATCCCGGCGCAGGCTGGAGGGGCCCTCGAGTCTCAGCCCGCGCCGATGGAGTCCCAGTGCTTGCGACGCCCACGCCCGACACCGCCCCGGCGCGACCTGCCCCGGCGCGACCTGCAGCCGGGAACGCCCGACCCGCTGAGGGGGTGGTCGTGCTCGATGGCGCGAGCATGCAGTTCCCCGATCAGCTGGCCGTCGACGACATCTCGCTGGTCGTCCCGGCAGGCTCCATCCTCGGGGTGATCGGGCCGTCAGGTTCCGGCAAGACGACGACCATCCGCCTGCTGACCGGCGCGCTCGAGCCGACGTCGGGCACGGTCAGGGTCCTCGGGGAGGAGCCAAAGGCGTTTCGGCGCCAGACGCGCGAGCGCATCGGCTACATGCCCCAGTCATTCATGTTGTTCCCGGATCTGACCGTCCGCGAGAACGTCGACTTCGTCGGCTCGCTGTTCGGGATGTTCATCTGGTCGCGCAGGCGCCGGATCCGGAGCGTCCTCGAGCTCCTCGACCTCTGGCCCGTCCGAGCCCGTCGGGCCGGGAAGCTGTCGGGTGGGATGCAGCGTCGTCTCGAGCTCGCCTGCGTGCTCGTCCACGATCCCGCCCTGCTGTTCCTCGACGAGCCGACGGCCGGGATCGACCCGCTCCTGCGAGGACGCGTCTGGGACGAGCTGCGCCGCTTGCGCGACCGGGGACGGACGCTGATCGTCACGACCCAGCACCTCGAGGAAGCAGAGTCATGCGACCAGGTGGCCATGATCGCGGGCGGGCGACTGATCGCCCTGGCCGCCCCCGAGGAGCTCCGCCGCGAGGCGATGGGCGGCGACGTGGTCGTCATCGAGACCGAGACGCCGTTCGACGGCGGGGAGCTGCGGTCCCTGCCGTTCGTCCGCAGCGTCCGCCAGGACGGTCCGCGCGCGCTGACCGTCGTCGTCGACGACGCCGGCACCGGGACGCCCGATGTCGTCGAGGCCATCCGCGGAACCTCCGAGGTGGTCAGCGCCCGCGAGGATCGGGCGACCTTCGACGAGGTGTTCGCCATCCTCGTCCAACGCTCGACCCAAGACCGGGACGGCGAGCCCGCAGCGGCCGCGAGCGCGCCCCCGACCGCGACCGCGACCGAGGAACCCGTCTCGTGAGGACCATCACGACGATGCTCCTGCGTCTCCTGGCGCTCGTGGGCAAGGAGCTCGTCGAGCTCCTCCGCCGGCCAGGCGCGCTGGTCAGCCTCGTCCTCGGACCGTTCCTGATCATGGCCGTCTTCGGTCTCGGCTACAACGGCCAGTATCGACCGCTCGAGACGGTCGTGGTCGTGCCACCGAGCGCCGGCCTGTCGACGGACCTCAAGACGTACCAGGATCTCGCCGGCAGCGGGCTCCACATCGCCGCCGTGGTCCCCGATCTCGCTGCCGCGCAGCCGGGCCTCGCGGACGGTCGGACCGACATGATCGTCGTTGCGCCGGCCGATGCCGAGGCTCGCTTCCAAGCCGGCCAGCAGTCGACGATCCAGGTCATCGTCAACTTGGTCAACCCGGTCCAGGCGAACTACGCCGGTTTCCTCGCAACGAATCTGTCCTACGCGGTCAACCAGGCGATCATCGCCAAGGCCGTCGCGGGCGGCGAGGCTTCGGTCGTCGGGACCTCGACCTCCGCCACGCCGATCCCACCCGAGGTCGTCGCCGCTCCGACACACGCTGTCATCCAGAACGTCGCGCCATCGGAGCCGCGCGTCCTCGCCTTCTACGGTCCAGCGGTCCTGGCCCTCATCCTGCAACACCTGGCCGTGACCCTGGTCGCGCTGTCGCTCGTGCGCGAGCGCACGAGCGGCGTGATCGAGCTCTTCCGGGTCGCGCCGATCAACGCGTGGGAAGTCCTCGCGGGGAAGGTCATCGCCTTCATGCTGATCGGTGGCGTCATCGCCTTCGCGACGGTCGGCCTGCTCGTGGGCGTCTTCCATATCCCGATGCTCGGTGACCCGGCGGCGCTCACCGTGACGATCGCGCTCGTCCTCTTGGCGTCGCTCGGGATCGGGCTGGTCATCGCGGTCGTCTCCGACTCCGAGCGACAGGCGGTCCAGCTCTCGCTCCTGCTGCTGCTGGCGTCGGTCTTCTTCAGCGGGTTCGTGCTCGCGATCTCCGAGTTCAGCGAGCCGGTCCGCGCCTTGGCCTACCTGTTGCCGGCGACCCATGGCATCAGCCTGTCGCAGGACATCATGCTCCGGGGCGGGACCACCCAGATCTGGGAATTCTGGGCGCTGGGCGCCATCGCCACGGTCTCGTTGCTCGTGGCCTGGTGGCGCCTGCGTCGAGGGATGAGTCGTGCGTGAGCGCGCGAGCCATCATCGATGACCGACCGCTATCATTCGGGGCTCGCGCGCCTGTAGCTCAGTGGATAGAGCGTTGGGTTCCGGACCCAAAGGTCGCAGGTTCGAGTCCTGTCGGGCGCGCCAGAGGTTCGCGACGACGTCCCGGCTAAGCGCCCGGGCGACGAGCGGTTCCGCCACGGACATGATCCCTGAGAAGTCCACGTCCATCGTCGCCGTGAGGCGGGTGCCCTCCGGCGTCGCTGTCACTGCGTATGAGGCCAGGAGCCGGGGCCCTGACGTGGTACGAAACGCGACCTGCTTCCCAGGTTCGAAGACGACGTACTCGTTCTCACCGGTCATCCGCCTGCCCATGAGCGTGCGGGTGAACGTGTGCTTGGTGCCGACTCCCGGCGGACCGTCGGTGAGCCGCCGGACCTCCACGATCCCCGACTGCCATCGGGCCGCGTTCGTTTGGTCCGCGACGAACGCGAAGACCTCGTCGCTCGGTCGATGGACGATGGTGCTCTTCTCGACCTTGATCACGACGAGCCTCCTTGTTGCCATGCATCTCTAGAGTCACACTCTAGTCGTTGGTTCATGTAATCTGGACCGCGCCATGGAACCTGTCAAGTCCTCGACCCGATCGGGACCATCCGGACGCCGGCGCGCCCGCGCCACGCGGTCCCGCATCACCAAGGCAGCAGCCGGGCTCTTCGCGAGCGTGGCTATGTCGGGACCACCATGGCCGACATCGCCACTGCCGCTGGTGTCGCCGTCCAGACGGTCTACTTCGTCTTTCACACGAAGGCAGAGGTCCTTGACAGCGCCTACGGTCTGGCTGTCATGGGCGAGGACGACCCGGCCGTGCCACAGGATCAGGCGTGGTACCGACAGGCCCTCGCCGAGCCTGACGTCTCGATCGCCGTCAGCTCGTGGTCGACGGGCTGAGCGACATCCTGCGTCGGGTCGCGCCGCTCGACTTCGCGGTACGGACCGCGGCAGCCGCCGATCCTGAGGCGTCCGCCTTCCTCGCCAAAAACGAGGGGATGCGGGCGGACGGCTACCGCGAGATGGTGGCGTTTCTCAGCCGAAAGCGCCCCCTGCGCGAGAACGTCACGAGCGCGCGGGCCACCGACTTGATGCTGTTCCTCGCCAGCCCCGGAGCGTACCGAGCACTCGTGCTCGAGCGTGGCTGGACACATGCGGAGTGGGTCTCCTGGACGAGCGGCGCGCTGGCGCAGCAGCTATTCGAAGGGGCCGGCCAGTCATCCGACCAAGCCACAGCTGTTCGCGGGTCCGGCGAGATTCACCACAAACGCGAATGATCGCGTTCATCGGCGAGGCGTTCTTCGCACGGCCATCGAGGGCCGTGCGCTCGGGCTCCGACAGACCCGGGGCGAGGATCCACGAGCTGAGCGGTCTCGTCGCCCCCACCTTGGACCTCCGTTCGCGAGGTGGAGCTTGACGGTCGAGTGCGACACGCCGAGGCGGTGGGCGGCTGCCTTCTCCGATCCTGCGGCGACTACAGCGGCCACGACCGCAATCTCGCGGTCCGTGGCGCGTCCCGCGCAGCGGCGGGCTTTCACGCCAGCCGCCTCGCCGCGGCCAGCCACTCATCCCGCCCCTCGATCGGGATGGTGTAGGTTGAAATCGCGCGTCCAACACCTGTCGGGCGCGCCAGATCGACTGGCCTCACGATCCTCGCTTCGGCGGCCAGAAGAGTGGCTGGTCCTTCTCGTAGACGGTGATGCGATAGCCGTCCGGGTCGGCCATCGTGAAGGTCCGCCCGAATGGTCCATCGAAGGGCTCGGTGAGGATCGGGACGCTGCCCGCAACGGCCTGCTCATAGACCATCTGGGCGTCGCTCGCTCGCCACCACAGCTGGATGCTCGTGGTCTCGGGCGACGGGCCTGGAAGCCCGGGCCGGCGGGCCGACGAGAGGGCGAACGTCGGCCAGCCGACGAACGTCGCTGACTCCGGGCCGAAGTCGAACGTGTCGCGGATCGCCCCGAGATAGCGCTCGTAGAAGGCCGCGGACGTCTGCGCATCGCTGACGGCGATCGAGATGAATCCGGGACTCGGGGTGACGACGGTATTCGGCATCTCACTCATCTCCCTGAAGGCTGACTCCGTGGTCGCGCACCTCGTGGACGGCGACGATCCGCGAGCTGATCCCAGCGGCTCACAGCTCGGGCCGCTCGATCCAGGGGTCGATGCCCGGGTCGGCATCCGCCGCGATCGCCGCGAGTCGCGGGAGGTAGTGATCCCAACCGCGGCTGTGGGAGCTGGCTGCCGCCGCCTGAGGCAATCGATCGTGCGTCACTCTCAGGAGCGTCCCGTCATCTCGGGCGATCAGGTCGAAGGCGACCGTCGTCGAGCCAGGCGGGACAGAACCTGCTCCGTCCGCCCAGCCCCAGGTGTGGACGAGCCGACGAGGCGGGTCGACCTCGATGAACTCCCCGACGACCACCTTGCCCGGCAGGACCTCGACGCGGTAGCGCCCGCCGGGGCGTGGATCGAGGCGTGCGTCGACACCCATCCAGCGGATCGCCTTCGCGGGGTCCACGAGGAACGGCCAGATCGTCTCCGGTGAGGCCGCGATGACGACCTCGCGAACGACGGAGATCCCCTCAGCGGTCGATGCCATCGCCCGTGACCTCCTCTCGCTCCGCTTCGACCTTGAGAGCTGCGAGCCGCTCGTCCCAGAAGCCCTCGAGGAAGGTCATGAGCTCCGTCAAGCCCTCCGGCCGCGCGCGATACAGGCGTCGCGTGCCGGCTCGTCGCTCGCTGACCAGCCCGGCATCCTTCAGGACGGTCAGGTGCTGGGAGATCGCCGGCCAGGTGATGTCGAACTGTCCGGCGATCTCACCCGCCGAGAGTTCGCCCGACCGTACGAGCGACAGGATCCGACGCCGGCGTGGATCGGCGATGGCTTTGAGTGCGGCTTCCACGCGGCTTACTGTAGTAGATGCTTAAGTAAGTTGCAACTGAAGAAGGCTAACGCCCCCACGAGGGCTCGGGCGCGAGTTGCCACGGCTTGACAGGACACCATATGGTTTCCTAATATCGCCAGCGTGGAGACAGTGTTCCGGGCACTCGCCGATCCGACCCGACGTGCGCTGCTCGACGAGCTGTTCGAGCACGACGGCCAGACGCTCGTGGCACTCACGACGAGACACGACATGACGAGGGTGGCCGTCGCGAAGCACCTGCGGCTGCTCGAGGAGGCCGGTCTCGTGGTGAGCCGACGCCGCGGCCGGGAGAAGCTGCACTACCTCAATCCGGTCCCGATCCGCCTTGTCTACGAGCGCTGGGTGAACAAATACACAGAGTCGTGGGCGGCTGGGCTGGTCGGCCTCAAGGACGAACTGGAGACGCACATGGAGAAGGTCTTCGAGATCTACATCCGCACGACGCCTGAGCGCCTCTGGGAGGCGATCACCGACCCGGCGATCCGGGCCAGGTACCACTTCGGTGCAGGCGTCGAGTCCGACTGGACCCCGGGTTCGCCCTATACGTTCGGACACCCCGGCGCCGACGGCCCACTCGCCGAAGGCGTCAACCTCGTGGTCGAGCCCCCGACGCGCCTCGTCCAGACGATGCACGTGCTGTGGAGCAAAGAGGCCGAACGCGAGGGCACGTCACGCGTGACCTGGGAGATCGAAGCCATCGGCGATTCGTGCCGGCTGACCGTCATCCACGATCAGCTCAGCGAGGATGCCCCGGAGGAGATCTACGGAGGGTGGCCGATGATCCTGTCGGGCCTGAAGACCTGGCTCGAGACCGGCGAAACCCTGACGACCCCGGGCTCCCTCATGTACGGCGAGCATTGACCCATCCAGCGAGGAGACCACCATGCGATCGACAACCATCAACGGCGTCCGCACGATCGGCGTCAAGGTCAGCGACCAGGCCGCCGCCACCGAGTTCTACGTCGCCGCCCTCGGCTTCGAGAAGCGGCTCGACGCCCCGATCAGCCCGACCACGCGCTGGATCGAAGTCGCACCACCGGGAGCGACCACGTCCATCGCGCTGAACGTCGACGACCGGGGGCCGGGTGGAGCAGTGGACACCGGCGTCAGGTTCACGGTACCCGACGCCGAAGCCGAGCACGCTGCGTTGCGCGAAAGCGGCGTGAACGTCGGCGTCGTGCTGCGCCTGGACGGCGTTCCGCCGATGTTCACGTTCGACGATCTCGACGGCAACCGCTTCTACGTCGTGGAGGAGCGCCGATAGCCGGAGTCGTCGCGTGCCCTACTGGTGGCGCCAGGCCGAGGTGAAGGTCGTCCCGCCGCTTTTCAGCTTGCTGGTGATCGCCTTGGGGGCGCCGTCCGACGTGACCATATCGAAGCGAAAATGCGCCCATGGCGCCCCTGCCACGGTGCTGCGAACTCCGCCGATGACAGCCTGCGCCGAGGTCATGGTCACGGTCGCATAGCGAGCCAGCGGTATGACGTGTTGGCCCAGTTGCGTGACTTGAGTCGATGGTGCCTCGATGACCCAAAGCGCGAGCGTGCCCGGGGTGCGCCGGACGTGGTTCGTTGACGACTTCTTGCCAGTCGTCCGGTTGGTGATGGCCAGTGTCCAGGTGTTCCCATGCCGCGTCACCGACGCCGTGAATTGATCGCCCGGTCGCACCGACAGAGAGAGCAGGACGGGATTGGATGGGAACATCTCGTACCACGCGTAGTAGCGCGGTCGGGTCGTGCCCGGCTCGCAGTCCGCGCCGGTCCCGAGCTGCTCGAGATCATTTCCGGCCACGTCTTCGATCCCGACCCAGATCGCCATCGATCGTCGCTGGCTCGAACCGTCGCACGTCACCTGAGACTGGGTCCATGACCCAGTGACGAAGGTGACAGCGGCGGTCTGCAGCGGCGAGATCGCGCCGTAGCCCGAGTAATACGTCGACGTCAACGCGGTCGGATACCCCCAGTTGGCGCTCGTCGGCGGTGACTCCGGCCCCGTAGTCGCCTTCGGCTGTGGGGCGGATGTCGGCTCGGGGGTCGCCGGGGCTATCGGATCGAGTCGTACCACGGTTCGATCCACGACACCGTCGTGGCCGAGCGGGAAGGCGTAGGCCAAGCTGTATGGGCCCGGATCGGGCACCTGGAACGTCACCCAGGCGGTCACGGACGTGCTCGGAGCCAGCTGGCCGCCACCAAGCTGCGGGATGCGTCCGACCGGCAGAGCATTCCGGACTGCGCCACCTTGGTTTCTGACCGTGTAGTCGAGCTGATCGAACTTCGGGCTCTTGCCGACGTCCGCCTGGATCTCGACCTCGACAGCCAGGTATCGCTCACCTGCCGGAGCAGAGTCCCGGCCGGGCCACACTTCGACCCTGAGGACGGTGTGCGTTTCGACGCCGGCCACGGCGACCGGCTGTCCGATGCCGTACGTCGCCTGTTGGCTCGGCGGAGGGCTCGGACTCTTCACCGGGGCACGGCTGGGGCGGGCGGAGTCCGTGGCTTGCGCCGAACTCGGCTGGGGAGTCGCCGTGGGCCGGCTTGCGAACCAGGTGAGGCCGCTCACGAGAGCGACCGATGCCAGCGCAGCCACGCCGAGCGTGGCGATTCGGCGTGTATGCGCGGCGCCCCGATCAGTCGCCGCAGTTGCGAATGGCGTGCCGCACGAGTAGCACCGCGCGGACCCGGGACGGTTGAGCGAACGGCAACGAGGGCAGGCCCACCAGCCGCCTTCAGTCTCTCGGCTGACCGAAGTGGGATCGGGGTTGCCCGGTGCGCCCGCGTCTTCCTGCCCAGGAACGCTCATCGGTCGCGATCCTGTCGCTCGGGGTCGTCCGGTCGATCGACGCCCAGAGTCATCGACGTTCGCGCGGATCCATTACCGGAGCGTCTGCTCGAATCGCGCCTGCTCCTCGACCGTGCGCTCGGCGAGGGGCTCGGCTTCCAGGCGGTCGTCGGGGATGCGTGCGCCGCTCTCGATCGACAGGCCGTATGTGCCCTGGGCGATGCGAGATTCGGCCCGGACGACGGCGGCAAGCTCGCTCTGCAGGGCGGCTCCGACAGCCTCGTCGACGTTCTCCTGCTGGATGGCGGTGCCAGCTTCCTGGGACTCGCCGGTCTGGTCGAAACGAGACGCATCGTCGGCCTGCTCGTCGCCGGCTAGCTCGGCGAGTGCGGCCTCGATGCGACGGCGCTCGCGCGCCACGAGTGCTCGTGCACGGTCCTCATCCATGATCCTCTCCTCTTGGTCCGCGGCGTGATCGTACCAAGCGCTTCGCAGGACCGATCGAGGACTGCTAGCGGACGGCACCGCCGCCCCGTCCCCGGGTCCCTGATTCTCCCTCTTGCGTTCCTCCGCACTATACGTATACTCGTACGTATAGACAGCCCGCTCGATGGAGTTACGATGTCCACGTGCCGAACAAGACCATCTACGTCTCCGACGGAGACCTCCCCCTCTTCCAGCGCGCGCAGGAACTGGCCGGCGACAACCTCTCGGCCGCGATCACGGCTGCGCTCCGCCGCTTCGTCGACGTCGAGGAAGGCCGTCGAGAAGGCTTCGACGAGATCATCGTCCGCGTCGGACCCGACAAGGGACGCAAGGTCCGCTTCGTCGGCATCCTCCTCGGGGAGTGGGTCAACTCGTCGTTCAACCGCGTCGAGACCTTTCGGGTCTACCGTGGCCGGACCGGCAAGTTCGTCCTCCACATCGAACGGAGCCCCGACTTCACGATGGTCGACGCCGAGGGCAAGCCGGCAGGCTGGCGCGGCTACCTCGGGATCGGCAACATCAGCTACGGTTCGGCGCCCGCAGAGTCCACCCTCGAGGTCATCGCGTCCCTCGACGAGCTTCGCGCGAAGATCCCTCCGCAGCTGTACGACATGGTCATCCCGTCCACACAGCAACCGACCGTCGAAGACCTCGACATCTGATCCTCGCCGCCACGCAGACCTCCGGGGAGGTGTGGCATGACGACCATCGGCCCGAAGGCCGCGATCCATGTCGCCGGTCTCCGCAAGTCATACGGCGATCACGTCGTCCTCGACGGCATCGATCTCGACGTCGTCGAGGGGACAGTCTTCGCCCTCCTCGGGCCGAACGGCGCCGGCAAGACCACCATGGTCCGGATCCTGTCGACCCTGCTCGCCGCCGATGGCGGCGAGGTCTCGGTCGCGGGGCACGACGTGGGTCGCGAGCCGGACGCGGTCCGAGCCGCGATCGGGGTCACCGGCCAGTTCTCCGCGGTCGACAAGCTGTTCACCGGCGAGGAGAACCTCCAGCTGATGGCCGACCTGCGACACCTCGGCAAAGCCGAGGGCCGTCGTCGCGTCGAGGAGCTGCTCCGCCGCTTCGACCTGGTCGAGGCGGCCGGGAAGCCTGTCGCGAGCTACTCCGGCGGCATGAAACGGCGTCTCGACCTGGCGATGACCCTGATCGGCGAGCCGAGGATCATCTTCCTCGACGAGCCGACGGCCGGCCTCGATCCGCGCAGTCGCCGGGTGATGTGGCAGACGGTGCGCGACCTCGTCGCCGGCGGCGTCACGATCTTCCTGACGACCCAGGATCTCGCCGAGGCCGACCAGCTCGCCCACCGGATCGCCGTCCTCGACCGCGGCGTGCTGGTCGCCCAGGGGACGGCGGACGAGCTGAAGCGGCTCGTGTCGAGCGGCCACATCCGGCTCTCGTTCTCCGACACGGCCGAGCTCGAGCGGGCCGCCCGGGCCTTTGACGGTGCATCCCGCGATAGCGAGGCTCTGACCCTCCAGATCCCAAGCGACGGTGGGGTCGGCTCACTCCGGGCCCTGCTCGACAGGCTCGATGCGGAATCGATCGCCGTGGCCGGCCTGACGGTCGAGACGCCGGATCTCGACGACGTCTTCCTGTCACTGACCGGCGATCCAACTCACGAGAAGGCGGCTATCCGATGAACGCGTCTCCACTGGTCCTGGTCGACTCCGCGACGATGCTGCGGCGCAACCTGCGCCGGATGCGCCGCTACCCCTCGTTGACCCTGTTCATCGCCGGCATCCCGGTCGTCTTCCTGCTCCTCTTCGTGTTCGTCCTGGGCGGGACGCTCGGAGCGGGCCTGGGTGCCGTGTCCGGTGGGCGAGCCGCATACACGGCCTACGTCCTGCCCGGCATCCTGCTGGTCACGGTGGCAGGCGCCGCGCAGGGCACGGCGCTGTCGATGGCGATGGACATGACCGAAGGCATCATCGACCGATTCCGGACGATGGCCATCGGCCGCACGTCGGTCCTCACCGGCCACGTCATCGGCAGCGTGATCCAGACCCTCCTGGCACTCGCCATCGTGCTGATCGTGGCGGTCCTGATCGGCTTCCGGCCGACCACGGGTCCGGCCGAGTGGATCGCGGCAGCGGGTGTCCTGGCCCTCTCCGCGCTGGCCATCTCGTGGTTCTCGATCGCCCTCGGCATGTGGCCAAAGGACGTCGAGACTGCGAGCAACCTCCCGATCTTCCTGGTGCTCCTGCCCTTCCTCAGCAGCGCCTTCGTCCCGACGGATACGATGCCCGACGGCCTCAGCTGGTTCGCCCAGAACCAGCCGTTCACCCCGATCATCGAGACCGTGCGGGGGCTCCTGCTCGGCACCCCGATCGGGAACAGCGGCCTGCTGGCCGTCGCCTGGTGCATCGGGATCTCGATCGTCGGCTACCTGTGGGCGAGGCGGCTGTACGAGCGCGATCCAGCAGCACGCTAGGAGGCGATCAGCGGCGGCCGGCCCGCCTGACGGCATCGAGCGCGCGGCGCGCCTGCGCGACATGGATCCGGTCGTGGCCCGCCGCGAGTCGGAACGTCAGCTCGTAGCTCTCGTCCCCGCGCTCGCGGTGGTGGCCCACGCGGGCCCGATCGCGCTCGGGTCGGCGCGACCAGAGGTCGAGGTTCGACCGGCGGACCGCCTCGAACATCGCGAGCAGGACGTCGGGGTCATCGGCGTTGTGGTCGAGTCGATCGACCCACAGCGCCTGGTCGTAGCCGACGATGTCGGGCACGTCCTCGGCAAGGATCCAGCGCTCGCGCGTGGCGACGACCAGCTCGCCGTCGGTGATGTGGCCGATGCACTCGAGCACGGACCATTCGTCCGGCTCGGGCCGGACCCGGAGCAGGCCACCAGCCTCGGCGACGAGCGCTCGGACGATGGGCAGGGTCTCCGCCTGGACGACGGCCGGGTCGTCGTCTCCGAGCTCGGCGAGCAACGAGGCCCGGTAGGCGTCCGGGGTCCCGACCGGGTCGATCGTCTCGCTCATGGTTCCTCCGCGTCTGGGTCGTCGCCAGATGATGCCCCGGCCGTCACGCGACGGCGATGCGTTCGAGCCGGGCGTGGAGCCGGTCGGCGACGTCGTCGTCGTCGGTAGCGCCCGTTAGGTCCGCCTCGGCGACGCGACACGACCAGCCGTCGTCATCGGGCCACACGGCGATGTCGAGAGGGATGTCCGGCTCCGCCGCACGGACGTAGTCGAGACGTGCAAGGCGCGGGATCGACCGAACGAGCTCCCCGCCGCCGGCCGCGAGCACCGCCTCGTCGAGCCAGTCCGCGTAGACCGCGTTGTTGACGTGGACCAGCGGGTCGAGCTCCTGTGGGCGAACGATCAGTGGCGTCCGGATCGCCGCGGCCGGCGGAGTGCCGATCGCGACGCGAGCCAGCCCGAAGGTCGCGTTCGGGGCCCTGAAGACCGCGTCGAACTCCGTGGGGATGCGCGTCGGTGCGCCGCGCGCGTCGAGCAGGACCCAGTCGATGTGGACCCATGCGACGAGCGCCCCGGCCTCGTCCCGGAACTCGGTCCGCCGGCGCGCCCAGACGCGACGCCAGCCGACGACCTCGGTCGTCCCGACGAGCTCCTCGCTGACCTCGATCGGTGCCAGCACGGCGACCTCGGCGGCACGGACCAGCCAGGTCAGCCCCCGCTCGGCGTACCAGTCACGTCCGAACCCGCGGGCGGCCGAATGCACCCCGGCAAGGTCCTGCGTGTACCGAAGCAGGACCGAGGTCCGGATGAACCCGTCCGGCGCGGCTTCGTCGAACCGCACGCGATAGGACGCCGAGCAGGTGTCGGGCGCGTCCGAGGTGGTCGTCCCGGTCACGAGGGCGTCACTGGCGCGGCCTCGCCAGCTCGTCGAGCGACTCGAGGGTCACGATCGCGGTCGCGTCATGCGGCGCGGTCTGGCGCGCGAGGCGGACCTCGCACGACCGGCGCGCATCGAACACGACAAGCGCGACGCTGCAGGGTCTCGTCCTCGTCCGCGGCGTGCGTCCGCGCGTCGTCGAGCTGATGCAGGACATCGGCGTTGATGCCGCGCGCGCCCCACTTGCAGTCGTACGCCTCGCCGGCTCCGTCGCGCTCGACCGTGACGTCGTAGGGATGGATCTCCGCCGGAACGCCGTCGAACAGGACGCGCCGCTCCCGGTGGACGGCCGTCGCGCCGATCCGGCGGGCAAGGAGCTGCGCGGTCACCTCCTCGACGAGCGCGCCACGTACCTGGCTCCGGACCTGCTCGCCGCGATCCGCGACCGCGAGCGATGCCTCCAGGATCGCCTCGGACCGGGAGATCGCCCCGGCATCCGCCGCAGCGGTCGCCCCGAAGAGCGTCGGGAACATCGCCCGCCAGACCTCGGGGTCGGTCGTCTCGCCGTTCATCACCGCGCGGGCGAGCAGCCGCTGGCTCGGGTTCGCGTCGGCGAGCAGCGTCGCCGTCCGCGCGACCTGCGGGTCGGCCTGGATCCCCGCGTAGACGACCGCTCGCGCGTCGCGTGCCGCGTCCTGGAACCTCACGGCCGTTCGCCGAGCGAGACCAGGACGACCTGCGGGAAGGTCGACAGCCAGTCGATGGCGCGGTGCGGGTCCTGGATCCGGGCGATCTCGTCGATGGCGTGATCGATCGCCGCGCTGACCTCGTCGGAGACGTCGTCATCTCCGTGGTGAGCAGCGACCTCGTCGAACCGGGTCCGCCACGCGTCGGTCAGGTCGGCGACGTAGGACCACTCGTCCTCGATCTGCTCGCCGAGCTCCTCGAGCACGACATAGGCGTCGAGGGCGCGTTCGATGGCGTCGTGGACGGTCTCGGCGGACACCCCGCTAGCCTAGCCGGGATGGGCGGACGCGGGCGTTCAGGCGGCGCGGATGGTCCGGCGCCGGATCCCGCGGCCGACGGTGGTCTGATCGACCGGCTCGCCGGCGTTGCGGCGGAGCAGCGCGGTCAGCTCGCGCCGGGCGCGATCGTCCCAGGCTCGCGAGTAGATCTTGATGGCGTCGGCCCGGACGCGGTTGGCGAGTCCCCGCTGACCGCCGGCCTCGAGCTGCGCCGACTCGGTCGAGGACGGCGCGGTACAGCGCGGGCAGTTCCTCGGCGGCAGAGTTCGGCTCCATCGTGTCCGAGGATGACGCTCGCCGGCGGCGCCACGGAATAGCCCGTCGGTCCCGTTGTGCGAGGCCGTTCGGGTCATGCGTCAGTCGCCCTGATGCGCTCCGCTGCGGATCCGGAACGGCCCGAGCGTCCCGGTGGCCGGCATCCAGGCTTCGCTGACGCGCTCGACGGAAGCCGACGCGGGCCCGACCCGGAGCCGCTCGAGGAGGCGCTCGAGCTGGTCGCGCGGACCCTCCGCCACGCAGCGGACCGAACCGTCGGCCGTGTTGGCGACCCAGCCATCGAGGCCGAGACCCATCGCCTCACGGACCACGAAATAGCGGAAGCCGACGCCCTGGACACGGCCGATCACCGTGGCATCGAGGCGGACCGTCGAACTCGGGGCAGCCACGATCGGCCGCTCAGGCGGCCGTGCGGCCTGACGGCCAGGCGAGGACCAGCGAGTCCAGGATCAGCTCTGGCGAGACGTTCGAGGCGAGCAGCTCGGCGGACCGCGCGGCGCGGCCGAGGAACGTCACGGCCGCTCCCGGCGCGATGATCCGCGAGATCGCCGTCAGCTCCTCGAGCATGACCGTGTCGCGGACCGAGCGCAGGCCGCCGGTCTCGACGAGCACGAGATCGCGGGCGACGTCCGCCCACAGGCCGAGGATCGTCTCGACGGCGCGTCGCCGTTCCGTGGCAGGCGTCTTGGGCGCGGCGGCCGATCCGTCGTCGCTGTCGTCGGCGGCGTCGACGTCCGGGGCGGTGTCCGCAGGGACGACGGGGATCGGGGCAGCCGCCGCGCCGCGCCGGCGAGTCGCCCGGACCGGCCCGGTGGCGGTGTCAGTGGCGGTCAGGAGCGACGAGAGGGCGATCGCCCGGGGCACGGCTGCGCGGGCCGCGGCCAGCCGTGCGGACGGCCGAGCCGCGGTCAGGTCGAGCAGGATGCGCGTCAGCTCGGCGCGGATGAGCACCGCCTCCGGTGCCCGTGCGTAGGCCAGAGCGAGACCCGGCCGGCCCGCCGCGAGGCGGCCGAGACGCGCCGCGGTCGGCGGGTCGGCCAGGCCGTGATCCTCGACGATCCGTTCGATGTCTCGCGCGCTGACGAGTCCGAGCCGGACCCGGAAGCAGCGAGACCGAACGGTCGGCAGGAGCCGGGCTTCCCCGTCGGCACACAGCGAGATCGTGACACCGGCCGGCGGCTCCTCAAGGGTCTTGAGCAGGGCCGACTGGGCGTCCTCGTTCATGCGGTCGGCGCCTTCGATGATGGCGACCCGGGCGCCGCCCTCGACCGGCATCAGCGACAGCTCGCCGATCAGGTCCTTCACCCCACGGTATTTCGCCTCCGGACCGCCGATGACGACCTGGCGGCCGGGTCCGACGGGACCGAGCAGATGCAGGTCGGGATGATCGCCGTGCTCGACCAGACGGCACGCTCGACAGACCCGGCACGGCCGGTCGGCCGGGGCGGCCGTACAGAGCAGGCCGGCCGCAAGGTCCAGGGCGAGCGTGGTCTTGCCGACCCCGTCCGGTCCGACGAACAGGACGGCCTGGGGCGCGGGCCCCCGGACCATGGCGGCGACCGCGTCGAGCGCGGCCGCCTGTCCCCGGGTCCGGGCACCGTCCATGGCCGCGATCAGGCGGGTTCGGTCGTCGCGGCCTTGCGCGTGGTGCGGCGCTTCGGCGCGGTCGTCGCCGCCACGTCGGCACCGGCCGTTGCCTCGACCGAGGTCGTCGCAGCGGTCTCGGCCGTGGCCGAGGTCTTGGTCGCGGCCGGCTTGCGCGCGGCTCGCGGCTTCGCGGCGGCCTTTGCCGCCGGCTCGGTCGAGGCGTCCGCCGGCGACCCGGTGTCGCCCGCCTCCGCGACGCCCACCGCGGCGTCAGCGGCCGAGGCCGCCGACTTCCGACTGGCGCGTGGCTTGGCCGGTGCCTTCGCGCCGGTCGCCGATGCCGCCGGCTTGCGGGTCGCCCGGGGCTTGACGGTCGTCGCCGCGGCCGCGGCCTCGGTCTCCGCCCCGTCGGCGTCGGTCGCCGACATTGCCGGGGCCGGGGCCGATGGCCGGCTCGGGGCCGGCTTCGACGCGACCTGCGCTCGGAGCAGCGCTTCGAGCTCGGGCGGCACGTCGCTCCACGGCTCGCTCGAGCTCCGTGGCGCAGCCACCGGCCGATCGTCCCGACGGACGGGGGCCCGGTCGTCGCGCGGCGGCAGGCTCGAGCGCGTCCGGCCGCTGACGTCGGGATAGCGGTTGATGCCGCCACCTCCGCCGCCGACGCCGCCGGACCCACCGCGACCGCCGTAGCGCTCACGCTCCATCGCGGACTGGTAGGCCGCACGTCCGCCACGTGGACCGCGCCCGGCACCGGAACCGCCGCGATTGCCGGCGTTACCGCGTCGTTCCGCGATCAGGTACTCCGGGATCTCCGGCTCGTCGAAGTCTTCGTCATCGACGAGCGGCGCACGTGACGCCGCCGACGATGCGGCCGGGGTCCCCAGCTGGGAGTCCCAGACCGAGCCGAACGGCGTCGTGCGCGGACCGCGCGGCGGTGGAGCGATCTCGACATCGTCGTCCTCGTCGATCTCCGACGAGAGCACGGGTGCCGCGGATCGGGACGCGGCGGCTGCTGCGGGCGCCGGGGCATCCAGCGCCTCCGCGCCGTCGACACCGTCCTCGGCGCCGGCCTCGTCGCCGCGACCGCGACCGCGACCACGACCACGACCACCGCGGCGCCGACGCCGACGGGGCTCGCCGCCATCGTCGAGGCGCTCGTCCTCGCCGGCGGCCTCGGCCGCCGCGTCAGTCGCGACGTCATCGAGATCGTCGAGCGTGAACACTTCGGCTCGCGCCAGGTCCGCCTCGGTCAACGGTCCCGCGGCGCGCGCGAGGCGCTCGCCGGGGAGAGCGACCGGCCCGGTCCCATCGGCACGTGCTGCGACGGCCGGCTCGGCCGGACGAGCTCGTGTGCGAGAGCGGCTGGCCGCGGCGACCGGCTCGGCCTCGCGGCCACGGCCACGGCCGCGACCACGGCCACGACCCGCCCCGGTCCCCTCGGTCTGCTTGTCCGGGACCTCGGTCATCGACAGATCCGCGTCATCGTCGGCGACCCGGCGACCTGACCGCGTGCCTTTCTCGACGCGCGCAAGCTGGACGATGTCGGTGAACTGGTCGGCGACCTCGATCAGGTCGGAGCTGGTGTTGCCGCGGAAGCTGATGACCTCGACGCGAACGCCTTGCTCCTGGACCGCCCGGATGGCCGGTGCGAAGTCGCCATCGCCCGACACGACGATGGCGATGTCGAGGTTGCGGGCCGTCTTCATCATGTCGACGACGAGCTCGATGTCGAGGTTCGCCTTGACCTTGCCGTCGCCGTACTTGCGGATGTCCTTGCTGACGACCTTGTAGTTGCTCCGGCGCAGGAAGTCGTGGAAATTGCGCTGGTTCTCGTTGTCCGGGTCGAGCCCCGTGTACGCATACGCGCGCACCAGATCGCGGCCGGCGGAGGCCGCCTTGAGGAGCGTGACGTAATCGATGTCCACGCCCGCGGCCTTGGCCGCATAGAAGATGTTCGCGACGTCAACGAAGACGGCGACGTTCTTGCCCACAAATGACTCCTTGGGTTAGGGATTCGCCCGGCCGGCGCGGTGACGCAGCTCGGTACGGGCGCTCATGTCGTGCGGCGCGCGACGGAACCCGCCGCGGCCACGGTTCTGAAGATGCGCGGACCGGCTTCGCCGAAACCCATCCGCTGCCAGCGATCGAGGACGGCGTCGTCGGTCGGCCGCTCGGCCTCGACGGTGGTGCAGCCCTTGTTGCTGGCCGACCTGAGAAGCTCCTCGAGGAGCGCCTCGGTGATACGGTCCGCGTCGTACTCCGGGTCGACGACCAGGAGATCGATGGTGCCGACGTAGCCGCCGGCTCGAACGGACGGACGAAGCGCGAGGACCGCACCCCCGGCGACGACGCGCTGCGCTTCCGCGACGACGACGCTGGCCTGGGGCAGGTAGACGAGCTGGCGCATCAGATCGGCCACGCCGAGCGGGCTCTCGCCGCGGGCCATCTGCATCGCATCGTCACTCAGGGCGACGATACGATCGATGTCCGTGACGCGCGCTGCTCGGACAAGGTATTCCACGCCGACGGGTCCAACCTCGCAGGGTTCGGCGACCAAGGCCCACGATCGGGTTCGACCGAGGCTGATACCGGGGCCCGCGATCCGCTCGGCGGCTGCGAACGACGGATCGTCCACTGCGCGCTCCAGGGTGCGGCCGACCGGTATTGCATTCAGGTCGCCGGTGGGTAATATACGGCATCGCTTCGGCGGCCACCTGCGCGCCGCCCGGATGCGGGATCCCGTTGCCGCCACTCGTCATGCACCGTCGTCCGTGGAACCGTCACCTGGGGAGGGTGGACAGCCACGTTCGCCGGGCATCGAAGGGCCTGCAGGATCCGGCCCGGATCGAGCCAGGGGGTTTCGACCGGTGGTTTGGAGGAGACTGAATGAAACTGCACAAGATCAGCGCGCTCGCGGCCATCAGCGTCTTGGCATTCGCGGCGTGCAGCTCGGGCGGCGCGTCAACCGCACCGAGTGCAGCAGCCAGCGGTAGCGGTGGCGCCACCGGTGGCACGCAGGGCTCTGCCGCCAGTGCGGCAGCCTGCGCGAACAAGAAGGGCAGCAGCTCGACCGAGATCCACGTCTACTCGAGCCTCCCGCTCGGTGGCACCAACACCCCGCAGACCACGGCCATGGTCGAGCAGATCAAGGCCACCCTCGACGGGCAGAAGGTCGGCAACTTCACGATCAAGTACACCAGCCTCGACGACTCGTCGGCCGCCAACAACGGCGACTGGGACGGCACGGTCGAGACCTCGAACGCCAACAAGGCGGCCAACGACCCGGACGCGATGGTCTACATCGGCACCTACAACTCGGGCGCCGCGAAGCTGTCCATCCCGATCCTGAACGCGGCCTGCCTGGTCATGCTCAGCCCGGCCAACAGCTATCCGGGCCTGACCCACGCGGTCGAAGGCGTCACCGCGCAGGGCGAGCCCGACTCGTACTATCCGGGCGGCTATCGCAACTACGCCCGCGTCATCAACACCGATGACAACCAGGGCGGCGCGTCCTCCGAATGGGCGCTCTCGCTCGGCTTCAAGAAGGCGTACGTGATCGACGACGGCCAGACCTACGGTCAGGGCATCGGTCGCGCATGGGCGCTGCATTTCGGCAAGATCGGCGGCACCGTGGTCAGCGCGAACGGCTCGTCCGAGAGCTATGACCCGAAGGCGACCGACTTCGCGGCACTGGCCGAGAAGATCAAGGCATCGGGCGCGGACGTCGTCTTCGTCGGTGCCATCACCGGCCAGGGCACCGCCGAAGCTCTGGAAGGACATCAAGGCGGCCATCCCGGCCATCCAGATGTTCGGCCCGGACGGCGTCAACGAGAAGTCCTGGTATGACGGCACCGGCGCCGCCGGCAACGGCAACCTACCTGACCTTCGGTGGCGTCGACATCAGCCAGCTGCAGGGCAGCGGCAAGGCGTGGGCGGATCAGTACACGACCGACCACGACGGCACCCAGCCGCCGTTCTACACCACCTACGCCAAGGCAGCGGCCCAGGTCGCCCTGGCCGCCCTGACCAAGGCCGCCACCAATGACCGGCTCCCGGTCCTCCAGGCCGTCATGGGCACGAGCGCTCTCGACACCGTCGTCGGTGCCGATGACCTTCGACGCGAATGGCGACGCCAAGGGCGGCGTCATCTCGAGCTACCAGGTCGTCACCAGCCTGGCCGCCCAAGTCTCCTGACGGCGTCATCACCCAGAGCAAGTAGTGCGTTCCGCCTGATCCGCAGGCGGTATCGTTCGGGGCGGGCCATCGGCCCGCCCCGACGCGCATCTGGCCCATCCGCGCACCCGTTCCTCGTGTCGGTACCCTGAGGACCCCAGCCGCATGGACCAACTGATCCAGGTTCTGATCATCGGCCTGGCAAACGGACTCATCTTCGCGCTCGTTGCGCTCGGCTACACCCTGGTCTACGGCATCATCGAACTGATCAACTTCGCCCATGGCGATGTGTTCATGCTCGGCTCGATGCTGGCGTTCTTCCTGATCGCACCCGCCTCGAGCGGCGGATGGGCGCTTCTCCCGATCACCGTCGACACCCCGCTCCCACTCAAGATCGCCGAGATCCTCGTCGTGCTTGCCATCTGCATGGTCGGCGATGGCCGTCCTCAACGTGACGATCGAGCGTGTCGCCTACCGGCCGCTGCGTCAACGCGCCGAAGCTCGCCCCCCTCATCTCGGCCATCGGCATGAGCTACGTCCTCCAGAACATCGGCCTGGTGTGGGGCGGCGCCTACCAGCGCACGATCGACAACGTCTTCCCGACGACCAACCTGCTCGAGCCGTTCGGGATCACCGCGATCGTCGTCACGCCGGCCCAGGTGCTCGTCGGCGTCGTCACCGTCCCGCTCCTGATCGCCCTCTCCCTGTTCGTCGGTCGCACGCGCCAGGGCCGGGCGATGCGCGCGACCGCGCAGGATCCCGACACCGCCGGGCTGATGGGCGTCGACGTCAACCGGACGATCGCCATCACCTTCCTGATCGGTGGCGGACTGGCCGGCGCGGCCGGTGTGGCCCAGCTGCTGTATAACAACTACACGGTCTACACGCTCGGGTTCCGGTTCGGCCTCAACTCCTTCACGGCTGCCGTCCTCGGTGGGATCGGCAACCTCCAGGGCGCGGTCCTGGGTGCGCTGGTCATCGGCGAGGTCAACGCCCTGAGCGACCGCTACCTGTCCGCCAACTGGACCCAGGCCATCGTCTTCGGCGTCCTGATCGCGATCCTCGTCTTCCGCCCGACCGGCCTCCTCGGCCAGCAACTGGCGGATCGGGCATGAGCAGCGCGGCCGACGTGGGCAGCCCGGGCGACACGGTCGGGACCGGCATCGGTGGCTGGCTCGGCTTCGTCGGCGGCACGCTCGCCGCCATGCCGGGCCAGTACCGCTCGAGGCTCCGCCGGCATCGCGGCCGGACGATCGGACTGACGATCCTGTTCATCCTGATCGTCATCTACCCGGTCCTGGGCCACTACCCGATCGCCGACTTCAGCCGGAACGTCTTCCCTCTGCCGTACCCGGATGACACGGTCGCCACGTTCATGATGATCTTCGCGATCATGGCCATCGGGCTGAACATCGTGGCCGGGTTCGCCGGCCTCCTCGACCTCGGCTATGTCGCGTTCTACGCCATCGGCGCGTACACGGCGGCGTTCCTGGCGTCGCCCCACTTCGGGGCACTCGGCATCAACCTGACGTTCCTCAGCCACGTGGGTCCGGGCGCGTCGGGGATCCACCTGCCGTACTGGATCATCGTGATCATCGCCATCGCCGTGGTCGCGACCTTCGGTGCCCTGCTCGGCGCGCCGACCCTGCGGTTGCGCGGCGACTACCTGGCCATCGTCACCCTCGGCTTCGGCGAGATCGTCCCGCTCTTCTTCAAGAACCTGTCGAGCGTCACGTTCTCGCTCAACATCGGCCCGATCAACATCCTGCTCCAGAACGAGAACTGGACCGGTGGCGTGCAGGGCATCAATCCGATCGACCCGCCCTTCCTGCCGGGGCTCAACGTCATCTTCGACGCGCGCTCCGGGCCGCTGGCCGTCTATCTGGGCCTGTTCCTGCTGGCCATCGCGATCGTCGTCGCGCGCAACCTCGAGCATTCGCGGATCGGCCGCGCCTGGGGCGCCCTGCGCGAGGACGAGACGGCGGCCGAGATGATGGGTGTCAACACCGTCCGGACCAAGCTGCTCGCGTTCGCTCTGGGGGCCAGCTTCGCCGGCGTCGCCGGGTCGTTCCAGGCCTCCTACCTCGGGGCATCGACCTCCGACTTCTTCTCGTTCTCGATCTCGATCCTCGTCCTGATCATGGTCATCCTCGGCGGCATCGGCAACATCTGGGGCGCCGTCTTCGGGGCGTTCGCGATCACCTACGTGGACAAGACCCTGCTGCCCTATATCGGCCAGCGGATCGGGGACGTCGCACCGTCGCTGCCCAACCCCGCCGAATACAACTTCCTGATCTTTGGTGTCATCCTCGTCCTGATGATGCGCTTCCGGCCGCAGGGCTTCCTGCCGTCCCGCCAACGCGAGGCGGAGCTCGTGCTGTCCGGGGTCCACGATCCGACCGCCGAGCTCGGTGTCGAGCTTCGAGAACCTCGATCTCCCGCCCGGGCAGTCGGAGGTCGGTCCGGACGCTCGCGCGGCCGAGACCACGGATGAGGCTCGACGCGAATGACCATGCTCGAGCTTCCGGCCGACATGAACACGTCGGCGATGCACGATTCGGCGCTGCTGGTCAAGTCGCGGGCGGTGACCAAGCGGTTCGGCGGCCTCATGGCGGTCAACAACGTCGACTTCGACATCCCGCGGGGCTCGATCGTCTCGCTGATCGGCCCCAACGGCGCCGGCAAGACGACGTTCTTCAACATGATCACCGGGTACTACGTGCCGACGAGTGGCGAGATCAGCTTCGACGGGCACGAGATCGTGACCATGAAGGGCAAGAAGGCCAAGTCGCTCAAGCCACACGAGGTGACCAAGCTCGGGATCGGTCGGACCTTCCAGAACATCCGGCTGTTCGGCACGATGTCGGCGCTCGACAACGTCAAGGTCGGCATCAACGTCCACCTCAAGAGCCACTGGTGGGACTCGGTCGTGCGCACACCGTCGATGCTCCGCGAGGAGCGCATGGTGATCGAGGAGTGCATGGCCCTGCTCAAGCTGGTCGATCTCGACAGCCGGGCGGACACATGGGCGCGCAACCTGCCGTACGGAGACCAGCGTCGGCTCGAGATCGCCCGGGCGCTCGCGACGCGACCCAAGCTGCTCCTGCTCGACGAGCCGACGGCCGGGATGAACAGCAGCGAGACCCGCCAGATGACCGATTTCATCCAGCGCCTGCGGACCGATCTCGGGCTGACCGTCCTGCTCATCGAGCACGACATGCGCGTCGTCATGGGGATCAGCGACCGGATCACGGTCCTCGATCACGGCGAAGTGATCGCCGAGGGTGGGCCGGCCGAGGTCCGGGCGAACCCGAAGGTCATCGAGGCCTATCTCGGCCGCGGCGCGGCGGAGGCCTGAGGCGATGCCCATCCTCGAGCTCGACGACGTCCACACCTATTACGGCGCGATCCATGCCCTGCGCGGGGTCACCCTCAACGTCGAAGAGGGCGAGATCGTGACGCTCATCGGCTCGAACGGGGCCGGCAAGTCGACGACCCTCCGGACGATCTCCGGGCAGCTGCGTGCGCGACAGGGCCAGATCAAGCTCCGCGGCGAGCGGATCGACCAGCGCCGGCCACACGAGATCGTCGACCTCGGCATCTCCCAGTCGCCGGAGGGACGACGAGTCTTCAGCCGGATGTCGGTCCACGAGAACCTCGAGATGGGGGCGTTCTCGCGAAAGGACAAGTCGACCATCCAGGCCGAATTCGCCCGCGTCTACAGCCTCTTCCCGCGGCTCAAGGAGCGCGAGACACAGAAGGCCGGGACGTTGTCGGGCGGCGAGCAGCAGATGCTGGCCATCGGCCGCGCGCTGATGGCCGAGCCGAAGATCCTCCTCCTCGACGAGCCGTCGATGGGGCTGGCGCCGATCCTCGTCGAGCAGATCTTCGACATCATCAAGGAGATCAACGCGCAGGGCACGACCGTGCTTCTGGTCGAGCAGAACGCGCTGATGGCCCTGGCCATCGCCAATCGCGGCTATATCCTGCAGACCGGCGAGATCGTCCTGTCGGACGTCGCGTCGGCCCTGGCCAAGAACCCCGCGGTCCGCGCGGCCTATCTCGGGGGCGACTGACCCGACTCTCCCATGACCGAGCTTCGCAAGGTCACTGGTCCACCATCGCCGGTCGAACGTCACGCCGGACGGATCGTCGCGGTGGTCGTCATCGCCCTTCTCATCGCCATCGTCAAGCCGTGGGGCGGGCCGGCCGACCATCAGCTCCCTGTCGGGGTGGCCAGCGCGACGCCGACGCCCGTCCCCACCGCACGACCGACGCCTCGCCCGCGCCTGTACGACTTCCTGTCGTTCGGGACCAACCAGCCGCCGCCCGGCTGGGAGATGTGGCCGGCCGGCAACCTGGCCTCGTTCTCGTTCGCCATGCGGGTGGACCTTCGGCCCCCCGACGCTGCCGCGAGCGGCCCCGCGTCGAGCCCGGGTGCCTCGTCGTCCGCCACGCAGATCCCGGTGGCCTCGGCGGCCGACGGGCTCGGCACCGTGCCCGCGATCTGGCCGACGATCCGGATCCCGCTCGGCAGCAACCTCGACCTGATCGGGCTCAACTATCCGCGCGGCTTCTCCGTCCGGGTCGTCTCGCTGCACCAGGTCGATGCCCCCGATGGGACGGCAGCAGTCCGCGCCATCATCGGGAGCTCACCGTGGCCGGACCATTTCACGATCGTCGGTTTCGCGCCGTCCAACGGGCCGGACGCCATGCAGCCGTGGCCGCCCGGCACCTATCGCCTCGACCTGACATTCGACCCGGGGGCGATCAGCCGGAGCGTCGAGGTGGTCATCGAGGGACCGGGGCCGTCATCGAGCCCGGGCGCCGTCACTGCCAGCGCGGCTCCCTGACCGCCCGGGAGCGTCACACTCGCCGGGCGAGCGGCCCGTACGATGTGTCGATGGATCTCGGATTGGCGGGTGCCCGCGCCCTGGTCGGCGGGGGGAGTGGCGGGCTTGGCGGCGCGATCGCCGCGGTCCTGCGAGCCGAGGGAGCCCAGGTCGGACTGACCGCCCGGACGAAGGACCGGCTCGAGGCGGCCGCGGCACGCCTTGACGCGATCGCCCTGCCTGCCGACCTGTCGAGCCCCGAGGGTCCGGCCGATGCGGTCGCCGCGGCCGTCGCCGCTTTCGGCGGGCTCGACCTGCTCGTCGTCAATTCCGGCGGCCCGCCGCCAGGACGATTCGAAGACCTCGATGAGGCCGCCTGGCAGACCGCCATCGATGGCACCCTGTGGAGCGCCCTCCGGCTCATCCGCGCCGCCCTGCCGCACCTGCGGGACGGGCGCGACCCGGCCATCCTGGTCCTCCTGTCGAGCTCCGTCCGCGAGCCGATCCCCGGGCTGACCGCCTCGAACCTGCTGCGTCCCGGTCTGGCAGGGTTGATCAAGTCGCTGGTCGACGAGATCGTCCCGGTCAGGATCAACGGGCTCGCCCCCGGACGCCTCGCGACCGATCGGATCGCCCAGATCGACGCGGCACGGGCCCGAACGACCAACCTGCCGGTCGAGGAGATCCAGCGCCAGACGCTCGCGCGCATCCCGCTCGGACGATACGGCGACCCTCTCGAGCTCGGCCGGGTCGGCGCGTTCCTGCTGTCGCCGGCGGCCTCGTATGTCACCGGGGCGATCGTCCCGGTCGACGGCGGGATGATCCGGGCGCTGCCCTAGCCCTCGGATCGCCGATCCGACGTCCCAGCCCAAGGCGGCGCCGAGCACGAGAGCGAGCGCACCCGAGGTGCGTGAGCGAACGCGCACAGGCGCCAACGCGGGGCTGGGCGAGCGCCGCGCCGATCCGCTTCAGCGGTAGGTGGGCTCGCGGGTCATCGTCCAGGTGGCGCGAGACAGCACCACCAGCCCGATCCCGGCGAGCCAGAGCCCCGGACCGTTGGTGAACACCTCGGCGGGCGTGTTGAACTGGAAGGCCCCCACGATCGCCAGCTCGATCACCCGCCAGCCGAACCCGATCCAGCCGGCAACGGCGAGGATCGCGAACGACAGCCAGCGGTCGAGCCCGACAGGGCGATCGCCCGCGGCATACGGCAGGGCGACCAGCGCCATCGTCGCGATCCCGACCAGGAAGACCAGGATCCCGGTCCCGGCCATGCCGTTGCTCGAGACCTCGGTGATGCCCGGCGTGCCGCCGACCTGCCACCACGGCAGGACGCAGCCGACGACCATCAGCGCGCCACCGACTGCCGCCATCGTTCGTCCCCGGCCGAGCGGCCGGCGATGCATCGTCATCCGGCCGGGACCCCGGAGTAGACCTCCGGCTTGAGCACCCCGACGTACCGCAGGTTGCGGTACAGCTCGCCGTAGTCGAGGCCGTAGCCGACGACGAACTGGTCCGGGATCGTGAAGCCCGTGTAATCGACCGGGATCTCCACCAGCCGGCGGGCGGGCTTGTCGAGAAGGGTGCAGATGCGCAGGCTGGCCGGCGCCTTGCCGCGCAGGTAACGGATCAGGTAATTGAGCGTCAGACCGGTGTCGATGATGTCCTCGACGATCAGCACGTCCTCGTCGGCGATGCTCGCCGAGAGGTCCTTGAGGATCCGCACGAGACCCGACGATTCGGTGGTCGTGCCGCCGTACGAGCTGACTTCCATCAGGTCGATCCGGATCGGGATCTCGATCGCCCTCATCAGGTCGGCCATGAACGGCAGCGAGCCCTTCAGGACCGACACGAGGGTCAGCGGCCGGCCGTGGTAGTCCGCGCTGATCCGGGCACCGAGCTCGCGGACCTTGGCCGCGATCTCGTCTTCGGTCAGGAGGATCTCGGCCACGTCATCGTGGAGGCTGGGTTGGTCGTTCATGCCGGTGTGGCGGGTCCTTTCGAGCTGGCACCGGCGATCGGGGCGGTCCGGCGCCGGCCGACCTTCGTCCGCGCGGCGGCCGGGTCGGGCCGAGTGATCGGCGTGGCGGGGGGCCGATCAGGCGCGTCGATGGTGGGAATGGGAACGTCGGCGTCGAGCGGGAGGCCGTACGGCGCGGCGACCTGGCCCGAGGTGCCGGACAGTCCGTCGAACAGGGCGAGCTTGCCGTACTTGAGCATCAGCGCCCGGAAGTCGCGGGCGTAGAACAGCTTGACATTGAGGTCCGGGTAGAGCTCGCGCAAACGGCGCAGCTTGCGGTTCTTCTTGCGCACGAGCTTCTGGCGGAGAGTGGTCATCTCGAGGTAGAGATCGAGGTCGGGCAGGTAGAAGTCGGGCGAGAAGCTTTCGACCACGGCGCCGTCGAGGTTCCACAGGATCGGGAAGGTGTGCGGCTCGTACTCCCAGCGGACGGCGTAGAAGTCGAGGATGCGCGACATCTCCGCTTCGCTGGCGTGGGCGAACGGGGCGCTCACCGGTCCACGACCGGGCGCCCGTCATCGCCCCCACGGAGCGTGTCGAGCCAGCCGACGAGATCGCCGTCCCACGCCGCGAGATCGGCCCGGACCGAGGCCACATCGGCGTCGCTGATCGGGCGGATCGTCGTGATCGCCGCGGAGCGGGCGGTGCCGGGCTGGTCGCCATCCACGTCGAGAACGGGCGCGTCGCCGGGCGATCCGGCCGGGACCAGGAGACCGAGTGCGGCACTCCCGCACCCATCGCAGGCGAGCTCGACGAAGGCCAGGTCGTCGCGGCGGGCGAGGATCCGGATCCGCCCCGTCGGGACGGGCGCCCCGCACGCGGTGCACGTGGCGCCGTCGGGAAGCGGTCGGGGACGATCGCGGGGATCCATCGGCGGCCAGTCTACCGGAGCGCGGCCCCTCGCGAGATGAACCCCGCGTCAACGATACCCCCAGGGAGTATGATTTCCGCAGCGGCGCCGGCAGCGCGCCCGTAGGACGAGGAACCCGACCGCCGATGAGCCCGACCGAGGGGCGGCGCGCCACGCCCCCACCCGACCCGAGCCATTTCCGCCATAGCTACTCGAAGGACAAGGCCCAGCTGGTCCGCCGCCTGTCGCGCATGGAAGGCCAGGTGCGCGGGATCGCCCGGATGATCGAGCGCGAGGAGTACTGCGTGGACATCCTCCAGCAGACGGCGGCCCTTCGCGCCGCGGTGGACTCGCTGTCGATCATGGTCCTCGAGGACCATGTCAGCGGCTGCGTCCGGACGGCCGCCGAGCAGGGCAAGGCGGACGAATACGTCGACGAGGTCATCGACGTCGTCCGCCGGACGCTCGGGCGACCGGTGCGCGGGGCAGGGCGGTCGGCCTGACCGCGATCCCGGCGGATCGGATTCGGCCGCCGGGTTATCCACCAAACGCGCGTCCGTCCGGCGTTTCGTGGACAAACCCGTTGACGCACGGACGGGACGACCTTTACCGTCCGACATCCGCACTGGGGCAGACGCGAGGGTAACGCGGTCCGCGAGGGGCCCGGGGAAACCCGGCCACGAACCGGATGGACCGCGGAAGACCGAAGCCGAGCCTGCGGTGCGAGACGATGCCGACGCCGGGAGCGGCGCCGCGCGGCGGGATGGCACGCGAGCCCACAGGAGGCGTGTCGTGGACCGACTGCGCGAGCCGCTCCCGACGCGCGTCGGGTCGACCCCGGACCTTCCGCCCGCATACGCCGACGCCCTCGAGGCCGGCCTGGCGACGCTCGCGATCAGCCTGACCCCTGTGGCCCGTGCCGCCATCGACGGTCACGCCCGCCTGCTCCTGGCCTGGACGAGCGCCATCAACCTCACCGCCATCCGCGACCCGGCCGCGGTCGCGCTGGCCCACGTCGTCGACAGCCTGACCGCCGTCCGGGTCCTGCGCGAGCGCGATGTCACGCGATTCATCGACCTCGGGTCGGGCGGCGGCTATCCGGGTCTGCCCCTCGCCGCGGTCCTGCCGGCCGAACGCGCGCTCCTGATCGAGCCCATCGCCAAGAAAGCTGCCTTCCTGTCCGTGGTGGCGGCCGCGACGGGGCTCGATCCGATCGTCGAGGCGGCGGCGGTCAGGGCCGAGGCGCTCGCCACGGACCCCCGCCATCGGGGTCGCTGGCCGGCGGTCACCGCCCGGGCCGTGGCCGGCCTGGCCGATCTGGTCGAGCTGGCATTCCCGCTGCTCGTTCCGGGCGGCTGCCTCGTCGCCTGGAAACGGGGTGACATCGCGGCCGAGCTGGCCGCCGCGGAACGGGCGATCGACGCGCTCGGCGGCGGCTCGATCGTGGTCATCCCGGTCGACGTGACCGGCCTCGAGGGACATCGCCTGGTGGTCGCCACCGCGCGCGGGCGCGTCCCGACGGCGTATCCACGCGATCCGGGCGTGCGCCGACGCCGGCCGTGGTGAACGGTGCGCTGCTAGATTCGTTCCCGTGCGCATCGCGGTGTTGTCCGACATCCACAGCAACCTGACGGCGCTCGATGCCGTGCTGGACAAGATCGGCGAGGTCGATGCCATCTGGCACCTCGGTGACGTCGTCGGGTATGGGCCCGAACCCGATGGTGTCGTCGGCCGGCTGATGGAGCGCGGCGCCGTCGGCGTCCGCGGGAACCACGACGCGGCGGCGGCCGGCGGCTCGGAGATCGACTGGTTCAACCCGGACGCGCGGGCAGCCATGGAGTGGACGCGGACCGCCATCTCCGAGCCGACACGTGCCTGGCTGGCGGCCCTCCCGCTGCGCCGGATGGAGTCGAACTTCACGCTCGTCCACGGCAGCCCACGCGACCCGATCTGGGAGTACGTGACGTCGGCGGCGCTCGCGCGAGCCGGTCTGTCGGCCATCTCGACCGAGCACGGTCTGCACGGCCACACGCATGTCCCGATCGCGTTCACCATGGTCGACGGGCGGATGCGCACGCTCGCCCCTCGCGCGGGCAACACGGTGGCGCTGGGCGAGGGCCGGACGCTCCTCAACCCGGGGTCGGTCGGCCAGCCGCGCGACCACGATCCGCGCGCCAGCTACCTGATCCTCGACCAATCGGCAGGAACGGCGACGTGGGGTCGCGTCGCCTACGATTTCGAAGCGGTCGGCGCCCAGATGCGCGCGGCAGGTCTGCCGGTCCGGCTCGCCGAGCGCTTGCGCGTCGGCGCCTGACGGTGATAGGAGGAAGGCGACCGCTTCGGGGTCGCAAGCCCGCGGACCGGCGCGTCCGGGTCGAGCGCCCGCACGCCCCGTATTTCCGGTACATGGGTCCCAACCAGCTGGTGGCCAAGCCCGCGGCGAATGTCGCCCTGACGCCGGGCGGACGGCTGCTCAGCCGCGTGCGCGCCGTCGTCTTCGGTCGCCCGCTGTCGACCGAGGAGGAGATCGGCGAGCGCCTCAGCAAGACGAAGGCGCTGGCGATCTTCAGCTCCGACGCGATCAGCTCCTCCGCCTACGCGACCGAGGAGATCCTGCGTGTCCTGCTGCTCGCCGGCGCCAGCGCGCTGTTCCTGTCGCTCGAAGTCTCGATCGCGATCACGATCCTGCTCGCGGTCGTCTCGATCTCCTACCGCCAGGTCTGCCGTGCCTACCCGGGCGGTGGTGGCGCCTACATCGTGGCCAAGACGAACCTGGCGCCGATCTTCGGCCTGATCGCGGCGGCCGCGCTGCTGATCGACTACGTGATGACCGTGGCGGTCTCGACGGCTGCCGCGATCGCCCAGATCCAGTCCGTGATCCCGGCCGCCTATGACTTCCGGATCTGGATCGCGTTCATCTCGATCTCGCTCATCACGATCGCGAACCTGCGGGGCTTGCGCGAGTCGGGCAACATCTTCGCGGTCCCGACCTACCTGTTCGTCGGCCTGGCGCTGACGATCGTGGCGATCGGGCTGGTCAACATCATCGGCGGCACCGTGGTCGTGCCGGTCCAGCCCGACGCCGTCCCGTTCCCCCCACAGGACCACCTCGAGCCGATCGGCATCCTGCTCCTGCTGAAGGCCTTCGCCGGCGGGTCGGTGGCGCTGACCGGCGTCGAGGCGATCGCCAACGGCGTGCCCGCGTTCAAGCCGCCGGAGGCCAGGAACGCGGCCAACACGATGACCGCGATGTCGATCCTGCTGGGCGTCCTGTTCATCGGCCTGACCCTGTTCGCCGTCCAGTACGGACTCCGGCCGACCCTGCCAGGCGGCCCCTCGATCGTCGCCCTCGCGGCCGCGGCCGCGTTCGGTGACGGCTCGGCGCTGTTCGTGACCTTCGCCGCCGCTACTGCCCTGATCCTGTTCCTCGCCGCGAACACGAGCTTCAATGCCTTCCCGCGCCTGGCCGCCATCCTGGCCGAGGACGGCTACATGCCGCGCCAGTTCTCGTTCCGCGGCGACCGGCTCGCCTACTCGTGGGGGATCGTCCTGCTGGCGGCGATCGCCTTCGGGCTGCTATGGGCCTTCGGCGGCGACACGCATGCCCTGATCCCGCTCTACTCGGTCGGCGTGTTCGTGTGCTTCACCCTGAGCCAGATCGGGATGGTCAAGCACTGGCGCGAGGTCCGCGAGAGTGGCTGGCGCTGGCGAGCGATCGTCAACGCCGCGGGCGCGGTCCTGACCGCGGTCGTCCTGGTCGTCGTCGTGTCCGAGAAGTTCCGCGACGGCGCCTACCTGGTTGTCATCCTCGTGCCGCTGCTGGTCGGGATGATGCTGTTCATCAAGCAGCAGTACACCCGCTCGAGCCGCGAGGTCGCGGTGTCGCCGGACCTCGTCGTCCGTGCGCCGTACCGCGAGGAGCGCGTGGTGGTCCCGATCCCCGGTCTGAACCGGGCGGTCGTCCAGGCGATCAATGTCGGGCGATCGGTCAGTGACGACGTCCGGGCCGTCTACATCACCGACGACCCCGACGAGGCAGCCCGGCTGCGGGCCGACTTCGAGCGCCAGGTCCCGGGCGTGCCCCTCGTCGTCGTCGAGTCGCCGTATCGGACGCTCGTCGGGCCTCTGCTCGCCTACCTCGACGTCCTCGACTCGGCGTGGCCGCCCGACAAGCCATCGCCGATCACATTCGTCGTCATCCCCGAGTACGTGGCCCGCAGCTGGTGGGAACGGATCCTCTACAACCAGTCGGCCAAGCGGCTGCGGACCGTGCTGCTGGGACGGCCCCATACGGTCGTCGTGGCCGTCCCATACCGACGCGAGGATCCGGCACTGTTCGAGCCGGGCGGCGACCACCCGGATCACCGGACGCCCGGCGATCCGCCCACCGGGCCGAGCACGCCATCGACGCCGATCCCGCCACGGGCGACACCACCGAATGGCCCACCGCCACGCCCGCCAGACCGCCCGCGCTGAACGCCCGTTCGCCCGGTGGTATCGTGACGGGCCATGTCAGACGCCCACGCCCCGGCCTTCCGCCGAGCGGTCCTTGCGCTCAACGGTGGAACGAGCGATGCGAGGATCGTCCGGCTCGTGGCCGATTACGCCCGCCACGCCAAGGCCGAGCTGGTCGCCGTCCACGTCGTCGAGATCGACTGGACGCTGCCGCTCGACGCCGATATCGCCGGCCGATCCGAGGAGGTCCAGCGGGTCCTCGACATCGCCGAATCGGTCGCGGAGGACTACCGGATCGCGCTCGAGCCGGTCCTCCTCCAGGCGCGCGACGTCGGCGCGGCGATCGTCGATGAGACGACCGAACGCGGCGCCGACCTGCTGGTCGTGGGCCTGCCCTACCGAAAGCGGTTCGGTGGCGAGTTCGACATCGGCCGGACCATCCCGTACATCCTCCAGAACGCGCCCTGTGCCGTCTGGGTCGTGCGTGACCCGATCAACGAGGAGCCAGCGTGAAGATCGTCATCGTCGGATGCGGCCGGGTCGGCGCATCGATCGCGGACCTCTACGACCGGACCGGTCACGAGGTGCTCGTCATCGACAACCTGACATCCGCCTTCGACCGCCTGCCATCGTCCTTCGGCGGGACCGCCATCCGGGGTGATGGGACCGACGAGGATGTCCTCGAACGGGCCGGCGCGCTCGGAGCCGACGTCTTCCTGGCCCTGACCGAGGGCGACAATCGGAACGTGATGGCCGCCCAGCTTGCCAACGAGGCGCTCGGCATCGACAAGGTGATCGCCAAGATCAACGATCCGTTGCGGGCCAAGGCATACGCCGAGCTCGGCATCGCGACGCTGTGCCGGACCGGGCTGATGGTCGATGCCGTCGATCGCTACCTGGGCCTGCCCATCTCGGACCTGCCCGGGATGCTCGCCCCGAGCGGTCACCACGACCAGCATTCGCGGACCGGTGGCCTGACCACCCCGGCCGCTGCCCCCACTGCGACCCAGGAGGTCTGAACCGTGTTCGTGCTCGTCGTCGGCGGGGGGAAGGTCGGCTACTACCTCGCCAAGGAATTGATCGAGTCCGGCCACGAGGTCGCCCTCATGGAGAAGGACCGCCGGCGCGCGAAGGAGATCGCCGACGAGATCGGCTCGATCGTCATCGCCCACGACGGCTGCGAAGGCAAGTACCTCGCCCAGGCCGGCTGCAATCGTGCCGACGTGATCGCCGCGGTCACCGGCGACGACGAGGACAACCTCGTCATCTGCCAGATGGCCAAGCACCATTTCGATGTCCCGCGCACGATCGCCCGGGTCAACAACCCCAAGAACGAGGCGCTCTTCCGGCATCTCGGCGTGGACGAGCTGATCAGCCCGACCCGGATGATCCTCGGCTCGATCGAGCAGGACATCCCGGTCCACGAGCTGCTCCACCTCGCGGCGCTCGGCGAGGGCGAGCTCGAGCTGATCGAGGCGCACCTGCAGGCAGGTTCGCCGGCGATCGGGCGGGCACCCAAGGACCTGTCGATCCCCGAGGGCTGTTCGCTGTTCGCCGTCATCCGTGACGGTATCGCCACGCCGCTGCGGCCCGACACCGTGATGCTCGAAGGCGACAAGGTCATCGCCATCGGCAAGACCGAGTGCCAGGACCTGCTCCACGACCAGCTGATCGGCGACCAGGAGCCGCTCGAGACGCCCAGCCGCTAGACGGTGTCGGCGCCCGGCGCGCGGGTCGATCCACGGATCTCGACATGAAGAACGCGTAACACTCTTGACAATGGCATTGTCAGGGTTCTAGTCTTCGCACATGTCCCAGATCCGACCGGAACGCGATCCCGAACGGCCCGTCTACGTCATCAGCGTGGCCGCGACGCTCGTGAGCGCGCACCCGCGGACCCTTCGTATCTACGAAGACGAGGGCCTGCTCTGTCCGGCTCGGACCCCCACCAACATCCGCCTCTACAGCGAGAACGACATCCGTCGTCTCACCTGGATCCGGCACCTGACCCGCGACCGCGGCGTCAACCTCGCCGGGATCAAGATCCTGTTCGAGCTCGAAGAGCGCCTCGGCGCTCGCATCCTCGAAGCCCTCTATGCCGAAGGGACCGTGGACAAGGAGACGGCCGACGCCTCCCCCACGGCACCATCGACGCCAGTCGAAACCTAGGAGATCCTCATGGCCAAGCGACCGTCCACCCCGGTCGACGTGCAGCCCACCCCGTCCTCGGGCACGCGCGACCTACCCCTCGTCGCCCTGCGCGAGACCGTCATCTTCCCGGAGATGATCGTCCCGCTCCAGGTCGGGCGCGAGAAGAGCGTCAACGCGCTCAACGCCGCAGTCCTCGAGGGCGGACCCATCGCGCTGGTCACCCAGCGCCAGGCCGAGCAGGAGGACATCGAAGATCCCTCCGAGCTCTACACCATCGGCACGCTGGCCAAGATCGCCCAGGTCGTCCAGCTCCAGGATGGGACGGTCCGCGCGATCGTCCAGGGCCAGGGCCGCCTGCGCGTCCTCGGCTTCTCCGCGACCGAGCCGTTCCTCCGGGCGACCATCGAGGAGCTCCCCGACGAGAGCCCCGACGGTCTCGAGGTCCAGGCGCTGATGCGCTCGGTCCAGGCCCAGATCGAGCAGTACGTCGCCAACGGCGCCCCGGTCCCGCCGGAGGCCGCCGTCGCCGCCCGCAACATCAGCGAGCCCGGGCTGCTGGCCGACATGGTCGCCTACAGCCCCGACATGTCCACCGAGCAGCGCCAGGAGATGCTCGAGACGATCGACGTCACCGAGCGGCTCAAGCTCGTCTCCACCTTCCTCGCGCAGCAGATCGAGATCCTCGAGCTGAAGGGACGGATCCAGTCCGAGGTCAAGTCCGAGATGGACAAGACCCAGCGCGAGTACATCCTGCGCGAGCAGCTCAAGGCCATCCAGCGCGAGCTGGGTGAGGACGACCCGCAGCAGGCCGAGATCAACGAGCTGCGCGAGAAGGTCGAGTCGGCCGGGATGCCCGACGAGATCAAGGCGCGCGCGATCAAGGAAGTCGACCGGATGAGCCGGATCCCCTCGGCATCGCCCGAGGTCGGGGTCATCCGCACCTACGTCGACTGGCTGGTCGGGCTGCCCTGGAACGTCGCCACCGACGACCAGCTCGATATCAAGGAAGCCGCCCGGATCCTCGACGAGGACCACTACGGCCTCGAGAAGATCAAGGAGCGGATCCTCGAATACCTCGCCGTGCGCACCCTCGCCGACGAGATCCGCAGCCCGATCCTCGCCTTCGTCGGACCCCCCGGCGTCGGCAAGACGAGCCTCGGCAAGAGCATCGCGCGAGCGATGGACCGCAAGTTCGTCCGGATGAGCCTCGGCGGCATCCATGACGAGGCGGAGATCCGCGGTCACCGCCGGACCTACATCGGCGCGCTGCCCGGTCGGATCATCCAGAGCATCAAGACCGCCGGGACGAACAACCCGGTGTTCATGCTCGACGAGGTCGACAAGATCGGGATGGACTTCCGCGGCGACCCGTCGTCGGCCCTCCTCGAGGTCCTCGACCCGGAGCAGAACAACACCTTCCAGGACAACTACCTCGAGGTGCCGTTCGACCTCTCCAAGGTCCTCTTCGTGGCGACCGCGAACCTGCTCGACCCGATCCCGCCGGCCCTCCGCGACCGGATGGAGATCGTCCAGCTGCCCGGCTACACCGAGCAGGAGAAGATCGAGATCGGCAAGCGGTTCCTGATCCCCAAGCAGATGAAGAACCACGGCCTCAAGCCGTCGAACATCGTCATCACCGACGAGGCGATGACCGAACTGGTCCGGTCGTACACCCACGAGGCGGGCGTCCGGAACCTCGAGCGCGAGATCGCCAACGTCATGCGCAAGGTCGCCCGGCAGGTCGCCGAGGGCCGCAAGCGCAAGACCGTCATCGATGTGAAGAAGCTGGCCGACATGCTCGGACCGCAGCGCTTCGAATACGGTGAGCTCGAGTCAGAGGATCAGACCGGCTCCGCGATCGGCCTGGTCGTGACCGAGGTCGGCGGCGACGTCGTCGCCATCGAAGTCACCCGGATGGAAGGCCGCGAGGACTTCATCCTGACCGGCCAGCTGGGCGAGGTCATGCGCGAGTCGGCACGAGCCGGCCTGTCGTGGACACGTGCCCATGCGGCAGAGCTCGGGATCCATCGCGAGGTCTTCGAGACGAACACCCTGCACATCCACGTGCCGGCCGGCGGCATCCCGAAGGACGGTCCGTCGGCCGGGATCACGATGGCCACCGCCATCGTGAGCGCGCTGACCGGGATCCCCGTCCGCAAGGATGTGGCGATGACCGGCGAGATCACCCTGCGTGGTCGGGTCCTCCCGATCGGCGGGCTGAAGAGCAAGATCCTGGCCGCGCACCTCGCGGGCGCCAAGATCGTCATCCTGCCGCGCAAGAACGAGAAGGACCTGCGCGACATCCCGGACGAGATCCGGAAGTCGATCAAGCTCGTCCTGGTGGACAACATGGACCAGGTCCTCGAGGCGGCCCTTCGGCGCAAGCCGAAGGCGCTCGTCGCAGAGCCGCCCAAGGTCATCAAGGGCACCGACCCGCTCGACCCCGAGCCGGACAAGCAGCCCACCGTCCGCCGCAGCAACTTCCCACCGACCGACCAGCCCCCAGTGGTCGTTCGAGGGTCGTAGTCAGCTACCGAGAGGCTTCGACTCTGATCGATGGCCAGTCCCACCGGTCTGGATTACAAGGACTATTACGCGGTCTTGGGCGTGCCCAAGACCGCGTCACCTGCTGAGATCAAGAAGGCGTTCCGCAAGCTCGCCCGTCAACACCACCCGGATAGCAATCCGGGCAACGCTGCGGCCGAGAGCAAGTTCAAGGAGATCAACGAGGCCAACGAGGTCCTCAGCGATCCGGCCAAACGCAAGCAGTACGACGAGCTCGGGGCCAACTGGGACGCCATCAGCCGGGCGAGGGCAGCCGGTGGTGGCGGGGGCAGCCCGTTCGGTGCCTACGGCGGCGGGTTCGGTGGCGCCGGCTCCGGCGGCAACGTCCGCTACGAGTTCCGGACCGGCGGCGACGCCGGCGGGTTCTCCGACTTCTTCCGCGTCTTCTTCGGTGAGGAGGCCGCCTCGCCCGCCTCGGGCGGCCGTGGCTCGCGACCGACCGGCGGCATGGGATTCGAGGACATCCTGGCCGGGATGGGCATCGACGGGCGATCCACTGCCGGCGCCGGGACGACCGGAGCCCGGCCTGCCCCGCCGCAGGTCCACGAGGCGACCGCCGAGATCACCCTCGAGGAGGCCTACCACGGCACGACCCGGCTGGTCGAGTTCGATGGCAAGCGGCTCGAGATCACCATCCCACCGGGAGCGGACACCGGCACCAAGGTCAAGCTGACCGGGCGGGGACCGGGCGGCGGCGACCTCATCGTCATCGTCCGCGCCACGCCCGACCCGACGTTCACCCGGCGCGGTGCCGACCTCGAGCGAGAGCTCCCGCTGACGCTCGAGGAGGCGCTCCTCGGTGCGGAGGTCAAGGTCGGGACGCTCAAGGGCCAGGTCCTGCTGACCATCCCGCCCGGAACCCAGCCGGGGCGGACATTCCGGCTGCGCGGCCAGGGGATGCCGCGCTTCAAGACGACCGGCCACGGCGACCTCTTCGTCAAGGCCAAGGTCATCCTGCCGACCAACCTGTCCGACGAGGCCCGGGCGGCCGCCCGGACGCTTTTCGACCTCATCGACCAACCCGACCCACGCTGAGAGACTCCGACATGCAACTCGAACGATTCACCCAGAAGGCCCAGGAGGCCATCGTCGCCGCCCAGGCGACAGCCCAGCGACTCGAGAGCCCGATCCTCGACGCCGAGCACATCCTGTCCGCGCTCGTCGAGCCGGACGACGGCATCCCGGCCGAGACCCTCCGTCGGCTCGGCGTCGACCTGCCCGGCTTCCGCGGGGAGCTCGCGGCGATCCTCGCCAGGCGCGCGCGCGTCGCGGGCGGATCGATGTCGATGGACCCGCGCGCCCGGCGCGTGATCGAGCTGGCCGAGGCCGAGGCCAAGCGGCTCGGCGACGAGTACGTGTCGACCGAGCATCTCCTGCTTGCCATCGCCGAGGTCGGTGGCGAGGCCCAGCAGCTGCTCGAGCGCCACGCTGCCGGTCGCGAGGCGCTGCTCCAGGCGCTCCAGAGCGTCCGCGGCGGCCAGCGTGTCACCTCGCCAAATCCCGAGGGCACCTACGCGGCGCTCGAGAAGTACGGCCGCGACCTCACGGTCGAGGCGCGGGCGGGAAAGCTCGACCCGGTCATCGGTCGTGATGACGAGATCCGGCGGGTGATCCAGGTCCTCAGCCGGCGGACGAAGAACAACCCGGTCCTGATCGGTGAGCCCGGCGTCGGCAAGACGGCCATCGTCGAAGGGCTCGCCCAGCGGATCGTCCGCGGCGACGTGCCCGAAGGGCTCAAGGACAAGCGCGTCGTCTCGCTCGATCTCGGCGCGCTCATCGCTGGGGCCAAGTTCCGCGGCGAGTTCGAGGAGCGCCTCAAGGCCGTCCTCAAGGAGATCAAGGACGCCGAGGGCCAGGTGATCCTGTTCATCGACGAGCTGCACACCGTGGTCGGTGCGGGTGCCGCGGAAGGCGCGATGGACGCCTCGAACCTGCTCAAGCCGATGCTCGCCCGCGGTGAGCTCCACACCATCGGCGCGACGACTCTCGACGAGTACCGCAAGCACATCGAGAAGGACGCCGCGCTCGAGCGGCGATTCCAGCCCGTCCTCGTCGACCAGCCGTCGGTCGAGGAGACGATCAGCATCCTGCGCGGACTGCGCGAGAGGTACGAGGTCCACCACGGCGTCCGGATCACCAATTCCGCGCTGGTGGCCGCCGCCACCCTGTCCGATCGCTATATCACCGAGCGCTTCCTCCCGGACAAGGCGATCGACCTCGTCGACGAGGCGGCATCGCGCCTCCGCATGGAGATCGATTCGATGCCGATCGAGCTCGACGAGCTCGAGCGCCGCCGGATCCAGCTCGAGATCGAGCGCGAGGCGCTGCGCAAGGAGACCGACGACGCCTCGAAGGCGCGGCTCGAAGCGCTCGAGAAGGAGCTGGCCGATATCGAGGAGCAGTCCGGCGCCATGAAGCAGCGCTGGGAGGCCGAGAAGTCGGCCATCGCCGCGATGCGGGCCACCAAGTCCGAGCTCGAGGCGCTCGCCACGCGGATCGAACAGGCCGAGCGCGAGGCCGACTACGCGACCGCGGCGGAGCTCAAGTACGCGACGCAGAAGGAGCTCGCCGATCGGTTCGCCGAGCAGGAAGCGGCACTCGCCGCGCTGCAGGGCCCGGGCTCGCTCCTCAAGGAGGAGGTCACGGCCGACGACATCGCCGAGATCGTCGGCGCCTGGACCGGGATCCCGGTCAACCGCCTGCTCGAAGGCGAGAGCGCCAAGCTGATCGAGATGGAGGACCGGCTGCACAAGCGCGTGGTCGGCCAGGACGAGGCGATCCAGGCCGTCTCGGACGCGGTCCGTCGCGCCCGGGCCGGGCTCAAGGACCCGCGCCGGCCGATCGGCTCGTTCCTGTTCCTCGGCCCGACCGGGGTCGGCAAGACCGAGCTGGCGCGGGCGCTCGCCGAGTTCATGTTCGACGACGACAACGCGATGGTCCGCATCGACATGAGCGAGTACATGGAGAAGTTCTCGGTCTCGCGGCTGGTCGGCGCACCGCCCGGCTACGTCGGCTACGACGAGGGCGGCCAGCTGACCGAAGCGGTTCGCCGGCGGCCGTACCAGGTCGTCCTGCTCGACGAGATCGAGAAGGCCCACCCGGACGTCTTCAACGTGCTGCTTCAGGTCCTCGATGACGGCCGGCTGACCGACAGCCAGGGCCGGACCGTGGACTTCAAGAACACGGTCATCATCATGACCAGCAACATCGGCAGCGCCGCGATCGCCGCCAGCGGTGCTCGCAGCGGCGACGCGGAGTACGAGGCGATGAAGCGCGAGGTGACCGAGGCGTTGAGCTCGCACTTCCGACCGGAGTTCCTCAACCGGGTCGACGAGGTCATCGTCTTCCACGCCCTGACCGAGGCGGACCTCGAGAAGATCGTCGAGCTGCTGCTGGCCGATCTCCAGCTGCGGCTGGCGCAGCAGGAGATCATGATCGAGCTCACCCCGGCGGCCCGGGCGCTGCTCGTCCGCGAGGGGACCGACCCTGCCTACGGCGCGCGGCCACTGAAGCGGACGATCCAGCGGCTCGTCGAGAACCCGCTGGCGCGTGCGATCGTGTCCGGCGAGTTCCGGCCCGGCGACCGCGTGACAGCGGACGCAGACCTCGGGTCGGGCACGCTGCTCTTCTCGAGCGAGGGAGCGACCGTCGTCACCGATGCCGGGAGCCGTCGGGACGCCCGGAAGACGTCCGCTGCGGCGGCTCGCCCGGCCAGCCCGCTCGACCTGCCGAAGACCGACGGCAAGCGCCCGGACGGCGAACTGGTCAATTGAGCGCCGGCGCTCGACCGTGAGGTTCGACGCGGTCGTCGAGCGCCTGGCGACACTCCCCGAGGTCCTGCCGGCGCCGGCCGACGTGCTGATGCCGGTCATCGTCGGCGGGCTCGAGCGGCGTCCGCCGCGGACGCCGCCGCCGGGTCGAACCGGTCGTCCGGCCGGGGTCCTCGTCCTGCTCCATCCGGGCGATGACGGCGAGGCACGGATCGTGCTGACCGAGCGCGTCACGCGCGATGGCCACCACAGCGGCGAGGTCAGCTTTCCGGGCGGCAAGGCCGAGCCCGAGGACGCGGACCTCGTGGCGACTGCGCTCCGCGAGGCGGCCGAGGAGGTCGCGCTCGACGCGGTCGCGGCCGGCGTCCGGGTGGTCGGCCTGCTCGAACGGTTCTGGATACCGGTGAGCGACTTCGAGGTCACGCCGGTCGTCGCCATCGCCGAGCGTCGGCCCGTTCTGACCGCTGCGCCCGACGAGGTCGCCCGGATCGTCGAGCCGCCGATCGACCGGTTCCTGCCCGACGCCCCGATCACGATGGTCGAGCGGACGATCCGCGACTGGCCGCTCCGCTACGGCGCGTATGACGTGGACGGGCTGTCCGTGTGGGGTGCGACCGCGCGGATCCTGAGCCAGCTGGGGGCGATCCTGGCGGGATAGCGCTGCCACGACGACTGGGGAACCCCGCTCCCCGTCCCGGCGTCTCCGCCGTGGCCCGACGGTGCACCTCGTGGCACCGATCCGGGACCTGCGGGTTCCGCTTCGGCGGCCCCGCCCACGTCAGCCGGGAGTCTCCCCAGGCTCCCAGCAGGGAGGTTGCGCGATGCGCAAGACGTACCTGGCCCTGGCCGCGGTCACCCTCGTCGCGGCAGCATGTGGCAGCGCTGCTTCGTCGAGCGGAGGCGGCGTCCAGGCCCCAGACCAGCAGTACCACGGCCGGACGGCTCCGCCGCCGCAGCCGCAGTCGACGCCCTATGGCGGCGTCACCTATGTCGATCCCGGCAAGAACCCCCCGGTCGATACGACCGAGGACCATCTCTCGACCTTCGCGATGGATGTCGACACCGCGTCGTACACCATCGCCCAGCGGTACGTCGCCGACGGCAACATCCCGGACCCGGCCAGCATCCGTGTCGAGGAATGGGTCAACGCCTTCGACCAGGGCTATCCGGCCCCCGAGGACCAGACCTTCGCGGTCACGGTCGATGGCGCCCCGACCCCGTTCGCCAACCAGGGCCACGTCCTGCTCCGGATCGGGATCAAGGCACGCGAGTCGACCGAGAAGACCCGCCCCGACGCCGCGCTGACCTTCGTGATCGACACCTCGGGCTCGATGGGCACCGGCGACCGGCTCGAGCTGGTCAAGGATTCGCTGCGCAAGCTGGTCGACGGCCTCGGCCAGGGCGACTCGATCGCGGTGGTCACGTTCGGTGACGACGCCCGGATCGTCCTGCCGCCGACGCGCGCGACCAACGAGAAGAAGATCCTGGCCGCGATCGACACGCTCGAGCCCGGCGGCTCGACCAACCTCGAGGCAGGTCTCCGGCTCGGCTACCAGCTGGCTCGTCAGGCCCACCTCGGCGGACGGCGGGATCGACCGGATCATCCTTGCCTCGGATGGTGTCGCCAACGTCGGACTGACCGACGCGACCGGGATCCTCAGTCAGATCCGGGACGACGCCGCGACCGGGATCGAGCTCGTGTCGGTCGGCGTCGGGATGGGGAACTACAACGACGCCCTGCTCGAGCAGCTGGCCGACCAGGGCGACGGCTTCTATGCCTATGTCAACGACCTGGCCGAGGCCCGCCGTCTGTTCACCCAAGACCTGACCGGGACGCTCCAGTCGGTCGCCCTCGACGCCAAGGTCCAGGTCGCGTTCGATCCCGAAGCGGTCGCCACGTACCGGCTGATCGGCTACGAGAACCGTGCGGTCCCCGACGGCCAGTTCCGCGATCCGAACGTGAACGCCGGGGCGATCGGTGCAGGCCACTCGGTGACGGCGCTGTACGACCTGACCCTCAACGGGGTGCCGTCGCGCGACGCCAAGCTCGGCACCGTCCGGCTCCGCTGGACGGAACCGGGCGCTTCGCAGGAGTCGTCCATGGCACGCCCGATGACCGCACAGGACCTTGCCGAGCGGTTCAGTGCGGCCGATCCCACGTTCCGTCTCGACGCCATCGTCGCGAAGACGGCAGAGATCCTCCACACCGATGGCGACCGCGCCACCGGCGACCTGCGCGATGTCCTCGATGTCGCCCGGGAGGACGACCGTCTGCCGGCCACCGAGCAAGCCCACGCGTTCACCGATCTGCTCGAACAGCTGGTCGAGCTCGACCACTGAGCCCGCGCGCTCCTGCGCCCGACCTACGCCGGCTCGCCCTCGTTCGACGCGGGGGCGGCCGGCGTTCCCGTCCTGGCCGTCAGCTGGCCGGTGCCCCGGCTGACCGGCCGGTCGTTCGCATCGGCGTCGGCGTCGCGGGCGCGACCCTCGACCGAGTCGCGATCGTCGGCGCCGGCGAGCTCGACGACGATGGCGCGCATCTCCGAATGCTCGGTCCAGGCGGCGTGCGGGAGGTCCGCCGGCCAGACCGCCGCCTCCCCGGCGGCGATCCGGGTGTACTCGTCGCCGACCGCGACCCAGCCGCCGCCCTCGACCACGATGAACAGGGTCGAGTTCGGGTTCGCATGCGGCTCGATCCGCGCGTTCCGGGAGAAGGCCAGCTCCGAGACGTTCCCGCGTCCGTCCGAGAGGAGTGTCTGACCGGTCAGCCCGACCGACCCGATCGGGCCATCCGGACGCCGGTGCCCGACCCCGAACCGGCGGATCTCGATCGGCATCCGGCGATCGAGCCTAGCGGCGACGGCGCTGCTGGCGCTGGGACCGCCGTCCGCCGGCGCCACGCTTCTTGATCGTGGCCTCCGGATCGCTGTACTTCTGGCGCGAGAAGTAGCGCTCGCGCGCCATGCGCTGCTCGTAGGCCGCCAGGAGCGGCGGGAAGCGGAAGAAGCGGATCCAGACGAGGGTGCCGATCCCGACGATCTCGGTCAGCAGGACGATGAAGTAGTCGAACACGAAGAGCGACTCGATGATCAACAGGCTGAACGTGATCAGCCCGGTCCACCACAGCCACTCCCACATCTCGAGATAGATGGCGTGCCGGTGGAGCGCGCGGGTCCGGACGTTGTAGAGCACGGTCAGGATCGCGAGCAGGATCAGCGAGGCGATCCAGGTCGGGTGGAAGATGTCCGGGAAGTTCTGGCTGTTGAACGAGACGAAGAGATATTCCCAGGGTGCGAGCGTCACGGGGACCTCGTAAACGCGTGGATGGGTCCCCGGAGTATGCCATGTCAGGCGGTATACTCGGCCCGAATGGTGCGGCGCACCGCGACCGTCCGGGGACCACTGGGCCCGCCCCGCTGACGCCTCGCAAGCCCCTACGGGAATCGGAGGAATGCCCCGGGTGCGAGCCCTGCTGTCAGTCGCGAACCGAGACGGTATCGCTGCGCTCGCGCGCGATCTCCTCGCGCTCGAGATCGAGGTCTATGCGACCGAGGGCACCCGAGAGCACCTCGCCGCCGAGGGTGTCGACGTCAACTCCGTCACCGAGCTGACCCAGGGCGAGCCCGACGTCGGCGGCCAGGTCAAGACGTTCCATCACGCGGTGTATGCCGGGATCCTGGCGCGCCGCGACGTCCCCGCCCAGCTCGAAGAGCTGCGTTCGCAGGGGATCGGGCTGATCGACCTCGTGGTCGTCAACGTCAAGCCGTTCGCACCGGCCATCGGCGTCAAGCTGATCGGGCTCGACGAGGCCATCGAGATGATCGACGTGGGTGGCGCGGCGCTGCTCGGCGCTGCCGCCCGGAACGCGGCAGGGGTCGCCTCGGTCGCCGATCCGGCCCACTACCCGCGGGTCGTCGCCGAGCTGCGCGAGCTCGGCACCGTGAGCCCCGAGACGCGGGCCAAGCTGGCGGCCGAGGCGTTCAGCACGGTCGCCGCGTATCACGCGGAGATCGCGGCCTACCTCAACCAGATCTCGGGCAACACGTTCCCGCGCCACCTGGCGCTCGTCCTCGAGAAGGTCGACGACCTGCGCTACGGCGAGAACCCGCACCAGCGCGCCGCGTTCTATCGCGAGACGACGCACCGGAGCGGGACGCTCGCCGATGCGACCCGGCTGCAGGGCGAGATGCCGTCGTTCAACAACCTGCTCGACCTCGATGCCGCGTACCGGATCGCCCGCGACTACACCTCGCCGACGGTCGCCATCGTCAAGCACACCGACCCGGTCGGGCTCGCGTCGCACGACGAGCTCGTCGAGGCCTACCGGCACGCCCTCGAGACGGACCCGGTGGCGGCCTTCGGCGGGATCGTCGGGGTCAACCGGGAGCTCGACGGCGCGACCGCGCGCGAGATCGCGGCCAACTCGTACGAGGCGGTCGTCGCGCCCGGCTTCAGCCAGTCGGCGATCGGCATCCTGCGTGGCAAGCCCGGGCTCGAGCTGCTCGCGATCCCGCCCGACCCGATCGAGGGGATGCGCGACTACGGCATCGCCAGCCTCGACTTCAAGCGCGTGGCCGGCGGCCTGCTCGTCGAGAGCCTCGACGACCTCGGCCTCGACCGCGGCCGCCTCCAGGTCGTCACCGAACGACGTCCGACGCTCGAGGAGCTGACCGACATGCTCTTCGCCTGGCGTGCGGTCCGGCATGTCCGGTCGAACGCGATCGTCCTGGCCCGCAACGGCGCGACGGTCGGGATCGGCGCCGGGCAGGCGAGCCGCCAGGTCTCGGTCGAGATCGCCGTCCGGCGGGCCGGTGACCGGGCGAAGCTCGCGGTCATGGCCTCCGACGCCTACTTCCCGTTCCCCGACGGGATCCAGGCCGCGGCCGGCGCCGGTGTGACCGCGATCATCCAGCCGGGCGGCTCGATCCGCGACGAGATGGCGATCGAGGTCGCCGACCGCCACCATATGGCAATGGTCTTCACGGGGCGCCGCCATTTCCGCCACTGAACGGGACCCGATGGAGCAGCTCCTCGCGCTGGAGATGATCCGCGTGACGGAGGCGGCTGCCATCGAGTCGGCGCGGTTCATGGGTCGCGGCGAGAAGGACGCCGCCGACGCCGCGGCGACCGAGGCGATGCGCGCCACCATGGACGAGATCGACTTCGCCGGCCGGATCGTCATCGGCGAAGGAGAGCGCGACGAGGCCCCGATGCTCTACATCGGCGAGCGGGTCGGGCGGACCGGCGCCGATCGCGAGGACGTGCCACGGGTCGACATCGCGGTCGACCCGCTGGAGGGCACCAACCTGGTCGCCCACGGCCAGGCGGGCGCGATCACGGTCCTCGCCGCATCCGAGGCGGGCGGCCTGACCCACGCCCCGGACACGTACATGGAGAAGCTGTGCGTCGGGCCGGTGGCGGCCGGGGCGGTCGACATCCGCGAGTCCCCGACAGAGAACCTCAGCCGGATCGCCAAGGCGCTCGGGCGACGCATCTCCGACATCACGGTGGTCATCCTCGAGCGGCCGCGCCACGACGCGTTGATCGCCGAGGTCCGGGAGGCCGGGGCGCGGATCAAGCTGATCGGTGATGGCGACCTCTCGGCCGCCATCTCATGCGCCGTCTCGGGGACCGGCGTCCATGCCGTGATGGGAACCGGCGGCGCTCCCGAGGGAGTCATCACGGCGGCGGCCCTGCGCTGTCTCGGTGGCGAGATCCAGGCCCGCTTCCGGTACCGCAGCGACGACGAGCGCGAACGCGGCGCGCGGATGGGCCATGGCGATGAATCGCGCGTCTACCGGACCGAGGACCTGGCGCCGGGTGACAACCTGGTCTTCGCCGCCACCGGGGTGACGTCGGGCGATCTGCTCCAGGGCGTCCGCTTCTTCGGTGGCGGTGCGCGGACCCATTCGCTGGTGATGGCCTACCAGGCCAAGCAGGTCCGCTTCGTCGACACTGTCCACATGTTCGACCGCGACAGTCCCCCGCGGGTCCGACTCTAGGAGCCTCTTCGAGTGCGCTACGGCTACAAGGCCTCGGCCGAACAGTTCCCGCCGCGCCGCCTGCTCGATCTCGCGGTCGCGGCCGAGAAAGCCGGCTTCGAATCGGTCTGGACCAGTGACCACTTCCAGCCGTGGCGGCACACCGGCGGCCATGCCCCGAACGCGCTCGTGTGGCTGGGTGCCGCGGCGCAGGCGACGGAGCGGGTCACGCTCGGGACGAGCGTCCTGACCCCGACCTTCCGCTACAACCCCGCGGTCGTGGCGCAGGCGTTCGCGACGCTCGGCTGCCTGGCCCCCGGTCGGGTGATCCTGGGCGTCGGGACCGGCGAGTCGATGAACGAGATCCCGGTCGGCGTCGACTGGCCGGACCAGAAGGAACGCTTCGCTCGCCTGCGCGAATCGGTGACCCTGATCCACCAGCTCTTCGAGGAGGAGTTCGTCACCTTCGAGGGCGAGTTCTACAAGACACGCAACGCGACGATCTACGACCGGCCCGACCAGCCCGTGCCGATCTACATCGCCGCGTCCGGCCCGGCCGCGGCGCGACTCGCCGGCCGGGTCGGCGACGGATTCATCTGCACCATCGGGCAAGGGCGAGGAGCTCTACACCGAGACCCTCCTGCCGGCCCTGTACGACGGCTGCGTCAAGGTCGATCGCGATCCGGCGCTCATCGACCGCCTGATCGAGATGAAGGTCAGCTTCGACACCGATCTCGCCCGGGCGATGGAGGATACGAAGGCGTGGTCGGCGCTGGCCCTGTCGCCCGAGCAGAAGGTCGGTGTCGACGACCCGCGCGAGATGGAGCGGCTGGCCCAGGGCGTCGAGGACATCGCCTACAAGCGCTGGCTCGTCTCGGACGATCCCGACGAGCACGTCGAGCAGATCGCCACCTACGTCGAGTACGGCTTCGACCACCTCGTCTTCCACTTCCCGGGCGAGGACCAGGAAACCGCGATCGCGCGCTACGGCGAGATGATCCTGCCGCGTCTCCGGGCGCGCTTCGGCTAGGCGGGCTTGGGCGGCCGGGACGCGGCCTCGGCGCCAGTGAGCTCGGCGAGGATCCGGGCGAACCGCCACGTCTCGTGGAAGGTGCTGTAGAGCGGGATCGGGGCGACCCGGATGAGGTCCGGTGAGCGGTGGTCCGCCACGACGCCCCGCATCGCCAGGCGTGCCAGGACCGACGCCGCATCGGGGAACCGAAGCGAGAGCTGGGCGCCGCGCTCATCCGGATCGCGCGGCGTGATCACCTCGACGGGCATGTCGTCGAGCATGCGCTCGAGGTAGCCGGTCAGCGCAACCGACCGAGTGCGCAGCGCCGGCATCCCGACATCGTCGAAGATCTCGAGCGATGCCGCCAGCGCTGCAAGGGCGAGGATCGGCGAGGTCGACGTCGACCAGCCGGCGGCGCCCTCGGCCGGGACGAACGGTCCGTCCATGTCGAACCGGTGAGCGGGATCGATCCCCCACCAGCCTCCCAGCCGCGGCAGCGAACCATCGCGCCCGTGCCGTTGGTGGACGAAGATCGCGCCGACCGCGCCGGGACCCGCGTTCAGGTACTTGTAGGTGCACCAGGCGGCGAAGTCCACCTCCCAGTCGTGGAGCGCCAGCTCGACGTTGCCCGCGGCATGAGCGAGATCCCAGCCGACGGACGCACCCGCAGCATGGCCGGCGGCGGTCAGGCGTTCGATCTCGAGGGCCTGACCCGTCGCGAAGTTGACGCCGGCCAGGAAGACGAGTGCGAGGTCGGGGCCGTGCTCGCGGATCGCCGCCTCGAGGTCCGTGGTTCGCACGGTCGCCTCGCCCGCCCGCGGGCCGACGACGACGAGGTCGGCGATCGGGTCGAGACCGCGAGCGGCCAGGTGCGTCGCCAGGGCGTGGCGATCGGACGGGAAGAGCGGGCCGTCGGTCAGGATCCGGCGCCGCGGTCCGACAGGGCGGAAGAACGACGTCAGCAGGAGGTGGATATCGGCGGTCAGTCCGAGCATCAGCCCGATCTCCGCGGGTCGCGCCCCGACGATCCGGGCCATCGGGCCGCGGAGCGTCTCGTCCATCGTGAACCACGGTCGTTCCGGCGCGAACCAGGCATCGACGCCGAGGCGCGCCCAGGCGTCGAGCTCGCTCTCGATCGCTGCGCGGACGCTCCTCGGCTGCAGCCCGAGCGACTGGCCGGCGAGATAGATCGCGGGGGTGCCGTCGGGTGCCACCGGGAGCAGGAAACGGTCGCGGAGCGCAGTCAGCGGATCGGCGCGATCGCGGGCGAGCGCATCGGCCTCATCGGCGGGAGCCTCGGCCTTGGGGTCGGGTCCGGTCGTCACGCGCCTCCGTTGCTGAGGGATCGGGCCGGCCGAGGGTAGCATCAGGGCATGCATCGACCGCGCGCCGGGCGGACGGCCCGTCTCGTCGCTCCGTTCCTCGCGGTGGTCCTGGCGGGCTGCGCAGGCGGGGCGACGGCGTCGGCGCCGGCCGGATCGCCCCTCACCGGTTCCGTCGCGCCGTCAGGGACGGCAGCGGCAACGGTGACCACAACTGCCACGGCCCCCGCCCCGTCCCCGTCGGCCGGCACCGCGACGTCCGCGCCGCCGTCCTCCGAACCGGGCTCGAGCCCGGGCCAGGCGCGGACGGACCCCGCCGGGATCGGGCAGGTCTGGGTCCCGCCCGGCAGCTTCACGATGGGGACCGATGCCGCCACGATCTCGGCGCTGACGGTCGCGGCCCCGCCCTCGTGGGTCGTCACCGAGTTCCCGAGCGAGGTGCCCGCGCACACGATCCAGCTGACCCATGGCTACTGGATCGACACCGACGAGGTCACCAACGAGGCGTTCGCCGCGTTCAAGGCCGCCGGCGGCTACACGAACCGGGCGCTCTGGTCCGACGCGGGCTGGACCTGGCTCAGCCATCGGGTCGTCGGCAACCTGCCGCTCGCGTGCGCCGGTGACGGGCCGACCCTGCCGCGCCTGTGCGTCACCTGGTTCGAGGCTGAGGCCTACGCGACCTGGCGGGGCGGTCGGCTCCCGACCGAGGCGGAGTGGGAGTACGCCGCCCGCGGCCCCGAGTCGCGGGTCTATCCGTGGGGCGAGACGTTCGACCCGGCAAAGGCCAATGTCGTCGACAGCACCGGCCCGGTCCCGGTCGCGAGCTACCCGGCAGGCGCGAGCTGGGTCGGGGCGCTCGACATGTCGGGCAACGCGATGGAATGGGTCGCCGACTGGCTCGACCCGGCGTACTACGCGACCAGCCCGGCGAGCGACCCGACCGGCCCCGCGACCGGCACGATCAAGGTCGAGAAGGGCGGCTGGTGGGGCAGCAACCTGTTCGTCGCGCGGTCGGCCTACCGGCACTACGAGGACCCGCCGACCTACCAGGACCACCACATCGGCTTCCGGATCGTGACGGAATGACCGAGCGGATCATCGTCGCGATGGGCGGCGGCGGGTTCAGCATGGAGCCCGACAACCCGCTGCTCGACGACGAGATCCTCAACCTCGCCCGGGCGAGCCGGGGGCGGCGTCGTCCGCGCATCTGCTTCATCCCGACTGCCAGCGGAGACAGCCTCGCCTACGTCGCCGAGTTCTACGCCGCCTTCGCGCGGCGCACCGACGCCGATCATCTCGCCCTGTTCAACCGGACCGTGGACGACATCGAGGACCTGCTGCTCCACCAGGACGTCATCTACGTCGGTGGCGGCAACACCGAGAACATGCTGGCTGTCTGGCGCGTCCACGGTGTCGATCGGGCGCTGCGCAGGGCGTGGGAGTCGGGCGTCGTCATGGCCGGGTTGTCGGCCGGGTCGCTGTGCTGGTTCGAGGGCGGGACGACCGATTCGTTCGGGGTCGGGCTGGCAACCCTGTCGGGCGGGCTCGGCCTCCTGCCCGGCAGCCACGCACCGCACTACGACGGCGAGGTGACCCGACGGGGACACTTCCAGCGGCTGATCGCCGAGGGCGTCCTCCCCGCCGGGTATGCGGCCGATGACGGCGCGGGCCTCGTCTTCCATGGCACTGAGCTGGCCGAGGTCGTGACGTCACGGCCCGGCGCGCGTGGCTACCGGGTCGAGCGCGGCGGAGCGGGCGAGGCGATCGAAACCGAGCTAGCAGCGCGCTACCTGGGCTGAGCGCCGTCGCCCGGGCGGGGCCGCGGCGTGCCTCACGACACGATCGGCTGCCACCGTCCGGCGATCGGATCCCAGGCACCGACCGACCTGACCGCCGCCGGTCCCTCGATCCGTTCCTCGTGGCGACGCGCGGTCTCGACGGTCACGTCCCAGCCGGGCGGCACGAGCCGGGGAGCGAGATCGGCCAGCGGCGCGAGGACGAACAGCCGCGCGATCGCCGCGGGATGCGGGACGACGAGCAGCTTGACGGCCTTGGCCGGGTCGGTCTCCGCATCGATGGACCGCGCCGCAGCCGGTGGGTCGACCGACAGTCGAGCGCGCCCGAAGACGAGCAGGTCGAGGTCGAGCTCGCGCGGGCCCCAGCGCGCTCGCGCCACGCGGCCGAACGAGCGCTCGAGCGCCTTGAGCGCCGCCAGAAGCGTCAGCGCTCCCGTCGTCGGGTCGGGGCCGGCCGGGACGTCGAGCGCGACGACCGCATTCCGGAACTCCGGCTGGTCGGCGAACCCGACCGGTTCGGTCGCATACAGCCGCGAGACACCGTGAACGCGCGTGCCCGGGCGGGCGTCGAGCGCGGAGACGGCCCGCGCGAGCGTCAGCTCCGAGTCGCCCATGTTCGAACCGAGACCGATGTAGGCGCGGACACGTCGTTCTGGCATCGCCCAAGTATCCCGCCCGCCCGGACGGTCGGGTCGCTGGCTGCCGCTAGACTCGGCCGATGCCGCCCGTTGCCGTTCGGATCCTCCACCCGGAACCGGGCCCAGCCGCCGGTCCGCTGACCCGTTGGCTGGCCGAGGCACGGGCGGAGGTCGCCGACCGGCACCGACGCGGGTTCCTCGCGGCGGGTGCGACCGATGTCGAGATCGTCGCCGGTCCGCCTGACGAGCGGTCATTCGGCGATCGGCTGCGCGGGCTGATCGGTGGCGTAGAGCGCTCGGGCGGTCTGGTCGTGCTCGGCTCGGGGGCGATCCCGCTCGCGACCGCCGCCGACCGCCGGGCATTCGTCACGATCGCGGCCGAGGATGCTCGGGTCGCGCTCGCGAACAACCGCTACTCGGCGGATGTCGTCGCGATCTCGCGTGTCGGGTCGCTGCCGGCGATCCCGGATCTCCCCGGCGACAACGCCCTGCCGCGCTGGCTCGACGAGGTCGCCGGTTACCGGGTCGACGACCTGCGGCGGCGCTGGCGCCTTGGAGTCGACCTCGACGGTCCGCTCGATCTCGTCCTCATCGGGTTCACGGCCACTGGCGAGCGACAGGGCGGTGCCGGGATGACGGCCAGCATCGAGGATCGACTCGCGGCCGTTCGCGCGGTCGCGGCGGATCGGCGAGCTGAGCTGCTGGTGGCAGGGCGGACCTCGGCGGCGACGCTCGGCTGGCTCGAGCGCCACGCCGCGGCGCGGGTCCGATCGTGGGTGGAGGAGCGTGGCCTGCGGGCGGCATCGAGCCTGGCCCAGGCCGCGGCGGCCGGCGCGGGCCCGACCCCGCGCCGACCGGCCTCGATCCTCGGGACCCTGCTGGATCGCGACGGTCCCGGATCTCTCGGGACGCACCTCGCCGGGTTCGCCGACGCGGTCGTCCTCGACACGCGCGTCCTGCTTGCCCACCGCCTCGGCCCGGACGAGTCCGATTGGCCACCGGCCGAGGACCGCTTCGCCTCGGACATGCTCCTCGCCGATCGCGTCGGCGACCCGTGGCTCCGCGAGCTCACCGTGTCCGCCGTGGCGGCCAGGATCCCGATCCTGCTCGGCGGGCACACGCTGGTCGGACCGGGCGTCCGGCTGGTCGTGGACGGACCGCCGCGTCAGCCGCGATGGACGTGACGCCTGGACTGCGACGTGATCCGCTGCCGGATCTCGACGCGGTCGGCCAGGACGACGAGCTCGTCGCCAGGATCAGGGACGAGATCGAGCGGGACGGCCCGATCACGTTCGCCCGGTTCATGGATCTCGCGTTGTACGACCCAGATGGGGGCTACTACCGAGGCGGTGCAGCCCGGCCGGGGCGCGAGGGCGACTTCCTGACGGCCCCGGAGGCGCACCCGATCTTCGGGACGGCTCTCGCCCGGGCGGTCGCGGATGCATGGGAGCGGCTCGGCCGGCCCGATGCGTTCCTGCTCCGCGAGTACGGCGCGGGGAGCGGGACGCTGGCGCTTGCGATCCTCGCCGGTCTCGCGCGCGAACGTCCGGACCTGGCCACGGTCCTGCGCTACGAACCGATCGAGGTCGAGCCACGTCGTCTCGAGGCACTCGCCGCGCGGTTCGAAGCCGCCGGACACCGGGATGTCCTCGTCTCGACCGCGCCGGGATCCGACCAGCCGATCGTCGGCCTGATCCTGGCCAACGAGGTCCTCGACGCCCTGCCGACCCATCGCGTCGTCCAACGCGCAGGTTCCCTGCGCGAGGTCGCGGTCGGCTGGGACGACGGCACGTTCGTCGACGTCGAGATCGACCCGACGACGCCCGGGCTCGCGGCACGCCTCGAAGCCGACGGCGTGACCCTCGCCGACGGCCAGCGCGCCGAGATCTGCCTCGCGCTCGACGGCTGGATCGCGGCTGCGGCGGCCGGCCTCGGTCGCGGGGTCCTCCTGCTGATCGACTACGGCCATCCCGCGCCCCAGCTCTACGACCCGGTCCGGCGGCGCGACGGCACCCTCAGGGCATACCTCCGCCACCGCGTCCACGACGACCCGTACATCCACGTCGGGCGCCAGGACCTGACCGCCCATGTCGACGTCACCGCCGTCGAGCGGGCGGCGACCGGCGCCGGCTTGAGCCACCTGGGCACGACGACCCAGGCCGAGTTCCTCGTCGGGCTCGGCACGGAGGGTCTCCTCCAGGCGATCCAGGCCGATCCGGCGACGACCATCGAGGACTATCTGGCGGTCCGCTCGGCGCTCCTCCGACTCCTGGACCCTGCCGCGATGGGCAGGTTCAGGGTGATGGCGTTCGGACGGGGCTGGCCGGCCGAAATGGAGCTCGCGGGGTTCGGCTATCGGCTGCGGCCCACCCAGCAGCCCTGAGCGACAGGCCGGACCCGACCTCTGCGGTCCCCACCCAACCAGGCCAGACCGCACCCGAATAGGGCGACCTACCTATTGCCGCTCAGGAGGGCTGCGCGGCACGATTCGTTGTGGTCGGGCACGACCTGAAAGGGAGCGACGCGCGGGCCTGCACGCGCGCTCGGCGCGCGTCGCTCCCTCAAACCCCTCCGGCGCCACTCGCGCGTCGCGCCGCCCGGCTCACTCCCACGGTAGAATGCCCTCAGGCCCGGACAGCCTGTTCCGGGTACGTCTGCGCTCTCCATCGGGGAACCTCGGGCAAGCGGCGCCATCCGAACGCGCCGTTCGAAGGGAGTTCGGGTGACCGGTATCTGGTACATCGTCGGGTTCGCCTTCGCAGGCGTCTCGTTCGTGTTCCTGACGATCGGCGCCGCGTGGCTCATCTCGCACCGCAATCGCGGTGACGTCCACAAGGGCCTGCCCTACGAATTGGGGATCGACACGTTCGGCGACACGCATGGCCGGTTCGGCTTGTCGTTCTATGTCTACGCGCTGCTGTTCGTCGCCTTCGACATCGAGGTCGTGTTCATCTACCTCTGGGCGATCGCCTTCGACGACCTGCTCCTCGGCGGCCTCGTCAGCATGCTGCTCTTTGTCGCGATCCTCCTGCTCGGGCTCGCGTATGCATGGCGGAAGGGGGCCCTGACGTGGCGGTGAGATCGGATGGCGGGACCCCCACGGCGACACCCGCTCAGGGCAGCAACCTGCCGGCAGTGACCGACGAGCGGAGCGACGTCCTGTCTCCGATCATCGTGCCCAACACGCTCTGGCGCGCGGCGGACCCGGAGGCCTACGACGGCGGCCAGGAGAGCGACATCACCCACCTCCGCGAGTTCGAGGCGAGTGGGCTCGGTCGCCACGACGACGCCCGCTGGAGCGGCGTCCTCGACGTGATCCCGACCCGCGCCGACTACGTCCTGGACCTCATCCGGATGAACAGCCTGTGGCCGCTCCTGTCGGGCCTGGCCTGCTGTGCGATCGAGATGATGTCGGCGGCGACCAGCAAGAACGACATGGACCGCTGGGGGATGTTCCCGTTCCGGGCCAGCCCACGCCAGGCGGATGTCCTGATCGTGGCGGGCACCCTGACGACCAAGATGGCCGGTCCGCTGGTCCGCCTCTGGGAGCAGATGCCCGAGCCCAAGTGGTGCGTCGCGCTCGGCGATTGCACCTGTTCGGGCGGCCGCTACAAGCGGAGCTACGCGACGGTCGAGGGGATCGACCGGGTCATGCCGGTCGACGTCTACGTGCCGGGCTGCCCGCCGCGTCCCGAGGGCCTCATCTACGGGATGATGAAGCTCCAGCAGCTCATCAAGGATCGGCGCGGACACTGGCCGGACCGGGCGATCGGCCCGACCGTCCCGGAGGACGTCTAGGCGTGGACCGCCTGTTCAAGGCGCGCCTCGAGCGTCGTTTTGCCGACCAGCTGACCGGGCCGGTCCGCCAGAGGCACGACGAGACAGAGATGCGCATCGCGCCGGGCGACGTCGTCCCCGTGATGACCGCGCTCCACGATGAACCGGACCTTCATTTCCAGTTCCTGAGCGACCTTGCCGGCGTCGATACCGGCGTGGTCATGCAGGTCGTCTACCACCTCTGGAGCGAGACCACGTCGGACTGGCTGCGCGTGACCGCGGACGGCCTGTCGCGCGACGACCCGCGCGCGCCATCGGTCACCTTCCTGTGGAAGGGCGCCGAATGGATGGAGCGCGAGGCGTACGACATGTTCGGGATCACGTTCGAGGGCAACCGCGACCTGCGCCGGATCTACATGCCGCCCGACTACCAGAGCTTCCCGTTGCGCAAGGACTTCTACCTCGCCGACGACGCAGCCCGCTCTCCGGGCGGCGGCGTCCGACCGATGGAACGGACCCACGCCCCAAGCAATGCCCCGACGACGGCGCTCGTGCGCCGGACGCCCGGCTGACCCGGACCGGAGCCACCGCGATGCCCACCGCAAGCGTTCCTCACCAGTCGACCGACGATCCCCGCGTCACGCTCGATCGCGACCTCGGCGTCTTCGAGCCGGTCCCGCCGTACCCGCCGCGGACCGAGCGCGAGGCCGAGTTCTACACGCTCGGCGACGGCGAGATGTTCATCAACATGGGCCCCCAGCACCCGTCGACCCACGGCGTCCTGCGCGTCGTCCTCAAGCTCGACGGCGAGAAGGTGGTCGACCTCGACCCGGTCCTCGGCTATCTCCATCGCGGCGTCGAGAAGCTGTGCGAGAACGCCGACTACCACCAGGCGATCTGCTACACCGATCCGCTCGAGTACGTCAGCTCGCTGTTCAACGAGTGGGCGCCGGTCCTCGCCTTCGAGAAGCTGATGGACGTCCAGGTCCCGCGTCGGGCCGAGTACATCCGCGTGCTGTCGTCCGAGCTCAACCGGATCGCCAGCCACGCGCTCTTCCTCGGCTGGATGGCGCTCGATCTCGGCGGGCTGACCCCGATCCTGTGGTCGTTCATCGAGCGCGACGAGATCGTCGACATGCTGGCGGCGCTGACCGGCCAGCGGATGCTGTTCAACTACTTCCGGATCGGCGGCGTCAACGGCGACCTCAACCACGAGTTCATGAGCCGCCTGGGCGACTGGATGTCCAAGGCGACCGAGCAGATCGAATCGGGCAACACGCTCCTCAACGAGAACGAGATCTTCGTCCGGCGGATGCGCGGACTCGGCACCATCGACACGGCGACCGCGCTGCGGATGGTGATGACCGGCCCGAACCTGCGGGCGACGGGCGTCCCGTTCGACATCCGCCGCGCGCACCCGTACAGCGTCTTCCCCGAGCTCGAGTTCGACATCCCGACCCGGACCGAGGGCGACTGCCTGGCGCGTTACCTGCTGCGCATGGACGAGATCAAGCAGAGCCTGCGGATCATCGACCAGTGCCTCCACAACATGCCCGACGGCCCGGTCATGGCCAAGCTGCCGCGGCTCCTGCGACCGCGTCCGGGCCGAGCCTACGCCGCGGTCGAGGGTCCCCGCGGCCAGTACTCGACCTATGCCATCAGCGACGGCACCGACCAGCCGTTCCGGATGCGGATCCACGACCCATCGTTCATCCACCTGCAGTCCGTTGGACTGATGATGCCCGGTCACCTGATCGCCGACACGATGGCGATCATGGCGAGCTTGATCCGATCATGGGCGGAGTGGACAAGTGAGCGGGCTGCCGCTTCGCGCGCCGTCGGACGGCCCATGCGTGCGTTGTCGGCTGCGCGTGTTCGCTCACGCACCTCAGGGTGCGCTCGCTCGCATGCTCCCCTCCGCCTTCGCCTCGGCTCGTCCGACGGCGCGCAAAGCGGTTCGCGCTCATGACAGTCGTCGGGAAGAGCTGGAACAGGCTGAGCCTGCCCGGGAAGATCGTCTTCACGGTCGTGCCGCTGCTGCTCGTCACGGCGTTCGTGGCGCTGACGGCGATCGTGCTGCTGGCTCCGACGATCCTCGACATCCTGACTGCCAACCTGCCGATCGTGCGGTTCGTGGTGGCGGTCACGATCGTGCTGCTGATGACCGTGCCGACGGCGTTCCTGATCATCTACATGGAGATGAAGGTCATCGCCCTGATGAACCTCCGGATCGGCCCGGATCGGGTCGGGCCGTTCGGGTCGCTGCTGTCGGTGGTCCACGGGCTCAAGGTCCTCATGAAGGAGGACTTCACCCCGACCGGCGCCGATCCGATCGTCTTCACCTGGGCCCCCGTGGTGACCTATCTGGCCAGCGTGATGACCCTGCTCGTCATCCCGTTCGCGCCCGGCATCTTCGGCCAGGACCTCAACCTCGGGCTGCTCTACTTCTTCGCCATCGGCGGGCTGTCGGTCGTCGGGCTCCTGATGGCCGGCTGGTCGAGCTACAACAAGTACTCGCTGCTCGGCGGCCTGCGCTCCGCCGCCCAGGTCATCAGCTACGAGATCCCGCTCACGCTGTCCGTCGTCGGGCTGATCCTGCTGGCCGGCACGATGAGCCTCAACCAGATCGTCCTGAACCAGTCCGGCTGGTTCACCGACTGGTACGTCTTCCAGCAGCCGCTGGCCGTGCTGATCTTCTTCATCGCCGCGACCGCCGAGGCGAACCGGACACCGTTCGACCTGACCGAAGCGGATTCGGAGATCGTGGCGGGGTTCGCGACCGAGTACTCAGGGATGCGCTTCGGGTTCTTCTTCTTCGCCGAGTACGTCAACGTGTTCATCATCTCGGCGCTGACCGTGACCCTGTTCTTCGGTGGCTGGAACGCGCCGTTCCCGTGGCCGTGGCCGATCACCCTCAACCTCGACCCTGGCTCGCTCGGCATCCTGCTGCTGATCCTGGTCGCCGTCGTGCCGCTGATCCTGACCCTCGTCTTCGCGGCGCCCGTGTGGATGATCAGCTCCCGGATCAAGGGCTGGCAGGCGCTGCTCGTCGGCTTCATCCTGGCCAACCTGTTCATCGTCGCGGTGATCCTCGGCCTTGGCTACATCGGGCTCGAGTGGGTCGCCGGCATCTTCTGGTTCCTCGGCAAGACCTACGCTTTCGTCTTCACCTTCGTCTGGATGCGCGGGACGCTGCCCCGCGTCCGGATCGACCAGCTGATGGACTTCGCCTGGAAGTGGCTGCTGCCCGTCTCGCTGGTCAACCTGTTCGTCACCGCCGCGGCCATCGTCGTCGCCAAGAGCGTGAGGCCATGACATGAGCCTGGTTCCCGGTCTCGGTCTCGCCAAGGGGATGGCCCTGACCCTGCGTCGCTTCTTCGAGCCCAAGGTCACCGTCATGTACCCGGAAGACCGCCGGGACGTGCCGCACAAGTTCCGCGGTCGCCTCCAGCTGCTCTACGACGAGTGGGGCACGCTCAAGTGCGAGACCTGCTTCCAGTGCGCCCAGGCCTGCCCGATCGAGTGCATCGACATGGGCGGGATCGACACCCGCGGCCGCTTCCACGTCCACTGGGGCGCACCCGAGACGTACGGCGAGCGGCGCGAGGAATCGGCGCTGCGGCGCTCGGGCCGGACCGTCCCCGACCCGGCCTACCTGCCGTTCCCGACCGTGGACCTCGGCGCGCTCGATGCGATCCTCGATGAGTACGACCACGATCCGGCCGACATGCTGGCGATCCTCGAGGCGACCCAGGCGGCGTACGGCTATCTGCCGGTGGCCGCCCTCAAGCGCATCAGCCAGCTGACCGGTGCCTGGTACGCGATGATCTATGGCACCGCCACCTACTACAGCCACCTCCGCTTCGAGCCGGCCGAGGCGACCGGCCAGGCCGCAGCGGTCGACGCGCACCGGCCGCCCGAGGCGACCTACCTCGCAGCGCTCGGCACCGCCATCAGGGCGCGCGGCAGCGCCAAGCCGGCGCGGGCGTAGCGGCATGGTCGACCGACTCCGGACCCCGGCCGCCTGGCCGAAGATCCTGCTCGAACGGGCCGCGGCGCCGGATCCGACCGACCTTGACGCGGCGACCCGGGCCGGCGCCTTCGACGGGCTCCGTCGGGTCATCCGCAACTTCGGGGCGACCGCGACCATCGCGATGATCTCGAGCTCGGGCCTGCGCGGGCGGGGCGGGGCGGGCTTCCTCGCCGCCGACAAGTGGCGGACCGCGGCCACGACCGAGGCACCGAGACGGTACGTCGTGATCAACGGCTACGGCGCCGACCCGGCGACCGGCACGGACCGCTACCTCCTCGAGCGCGACCCGTATGCGGTCATCGAGGGTGCCGCCATCGTCGCCTTCACGATCGGTGCCAGCGAGGTGATCATCGCGGTCCGCGCGGACGCGACGACCGCCATCCGTGGGCTCGAATCGGCCATCGGCGCCGCCGAGGAGGCGGGCTTCATCGGCTTCGACATCCTCGGCTCCGGCCATGACGTGACGGTCACGATCCGGCCGGTGCAGGGCGCCTACATGCTGGGCGAGGAGACCGTCCTGCTCAAGGCGCTCGAGGGCAAGCGCGGCCAGCCCGAGCAGCGTCCGCCGCACCCGGCAGAGCGCGGCCTGTTCGGGATGCCGACCGTCGTCCACAACGTCCAGACCGTCGCGGCCGTGCCGTGGATCGTCCGCCACGGCGCGGATGCGTACGTCGCCACTGGCACCACCGACAGCCCCGGCACGATCCTGGTCCAGGTCCGAACGCCGGCCGGTGACGGGATCGCCGAGGTCCCGCTTGGCACCCCGTTGCGTGACGTCGTCGCGCTCGGCGGCAAGCTGCCCGTCGGTCGCACCATCAAGGCGGTCCTCGTCGGCGGTCCATCCGGCGGGCTGCTCCCGCCCGAGGTCCTCGACACTCCATACGACTTCGAGCCGCTGCGGGCGGCCGGCGCGCACATCGGGTCCGGCTCGGTGGTCGTCGCGGATGACCGCGCGTGCGTCGTGGACCTGGCTCGACTCCTGACCCGGTTCTGTGCCGGCGAGGCCTGCGGCAAGACGATCCCGTGCCGGATCGGGACCCGCCGCCTGGTCGAGATCGCCGATCGCGTGATCGACGGCCGTCCGCGCCCCAGCGACCCGCAGCTCCTCGAGGACCTGTCGGCCGACATCGTCGCCTCGGCGCTCTGCGACCACGAGCGCCTGACGACGCTTCCGCTGGCCAGCGGGATGCGATACTTCCGGTCCGAGCTGGACGAGCACATCCTGCGCAGTGCCTGCCCTGCCGGCGTCTGCCACCCGATCGCGGTGGCGGCCGGTGCGATCCGATAAGGCGACCCATGGCTGACCTCATCACGCGCCCAGACAGCCGCTCCGCGATCGAGCCGGAATCGCTTGCCGACCGGCTCCTCGACACGCAGTCGCCACAGCGGCCGCAGTCGTCGCCGCGCATCCGGATCGAGGTCGACGGCCGGGTGGTCGAAGGCTTCGAGGGCCAGACGATCCTCGAGGTCTGCCGCGACAACGGGATCGAGATCCCGACCCTGTGCTACGAGCCGAAGCTGCCGGGCTTCGGTGCGTGCCGGATGTGCGTCGTCGAGGTCGAAGGCGAGGAGCACCCGCCGATCTCCTGCTCGCGGACCTGCGAGCCGGAGATGAAGGTCCAGACCCAGACCGAGGAGCTCCGCCGCCTGCGGCGGACCAACCTCGAGCTGATCTTCAGCGACCACAACGCCTACTGCCTCCCGCCGTGCCAGAACAAGTGCCCGAGCCACATCGACATCCCGGGCTTCCTGAAGGCCAACGCCGAAGCCGACTGGCGCGAGAGCACCCGGATCTTCAAGCGGACGATCCCGTTCCCGTCCGTGCTCGGGCGCGTCTGCCCGGCGCCATGCGAGGAGCACTGCCGCCGTGACGAGGTCGACGAGGCGATCGCCATCCGCGACAGCCATCGGTACGCCGGCGACCAGGTCCTCAAGGCGATGCTCGACGAGGGCGAGGATCCGCCGCTGCCCTTCGAGCGCCAGGCGCTGACCGGCCGGCGCGCCGCGGTCATCGGGTCTGGCCCGGCCGGGATGGCCGCCGCGTTCTACCTGTTGCTGGCCGGCCACGACGTGACCGTCTTCGAGCGCGATCCGTCGCCGGGCGGGATGCTCCGCTACGGGATCCCGCAGTACCGCCTGCCCAAGGTCGAGGTCCTCGAGGCCGAGTACGAGTCGGTGACACGGCTCGGCGGCAAGATCGTGTGCAATGCCGGACTCGGGACCGACTTCACGCTCGACGACCTGACCTACCAGGGCTTCGACGCGGTCGTCGTCGCCATCGGCTGCTACGACACCAACAAGCTCGGGATCCCGGGCGAGGACGCCGCGGAGTGCCTCGACGGCCTCGAGTACCTGCGGACCGCGACGCTCGGGCTGCCCTACCCCGGCCATGCCGGCAAGCGCGTCGTCGTCATCGGCGGCGGGTTCACCTCGATGGACTGCTCGCGGACGTCGATCCGCCAGGGCGCCAAGGAAGTGACCCTCGTCTATCGCCGCGACATGAAGGACATGCCCGCCTCGAACGAGGTCCACGAGGCGATCGAGGAAGGCGTCACCGCCATCTTCCAGGCGGGTCCCGTACGGGTCATCACCAACGACAAGGGCAAGGTCACCGGTGTCGAGTTCATCCGGATGGCCCCCGGCGCGCCGGACGCCTCGGGCCGGCGCCGCCCCGAGCCCGCGCCCGGCACCGAGTTCACGATCCCCTGCGACCGCGTCCTGCTGGCCATCGGCCAGGGGCCGGACCTGACCTGGATCGGGCCCGGGTCCGATGGCGTCGCGGCGACCAAGCAGCGCCGGCTGAAGGCCGACTCGGTCACCTTCGCGACCGACCGGCTGGGCGTCTTCGGGACCGGCGACGTCCGGATCGGGGCGGCGACCGTCGTCGAGGCGATCGCCGAGGGCCGCCGGTCCGCGTACGCCGTTGACGCCTACCTGCGCGGCATGGACCTGGCCGCCATCCGCACCCGTCAGACGCTCGCCGAGCCGCAGCCCGAGTTCCTGTCGATCGTGCCGTTCACGAGCGAGGCCAAGACGCCCCGCTACCGGCTGACCGCGCTCGAGGCCGAGGAGCGCAACCACTCCTACATCGAATACGAGCTGCCCTACACCCGCGAGGACGCGGTCGCCGAATCGACCCGCTGCCTGCAGTGCACCTGCGAGGCGATCGGCTTCTGCGACCTGCGCCGGCTCGGGATCGAGTACGGCACCACGCTCCAGACGCTCGAGCCGGACTACCACCAGGGGGCGGGCTACCGGAGCGTCACCGAGAACCGCTTCACCGGCGTCAACCACGACTACATCCGCGACGACTCGCACGCCTTCATCCTGCGCGAGCCTTCGCGCTGCATCGACTGCGGCCGGTGCGCCCAGGTGTGCTCGGAGGTCGTCGGCGCCGCCTGCTACGACTTCATGCGGATCGGCTTCGACACGCTGGTCACCACGCCGCTCGACATGAGCCTCAACGACACGCCGTGCGTGTCCTGCGGCCGCTGCGCCGAGACGTGCCCGACCGGTGCGCTGATGCCCAAGCCGCGCGTCCTCCAGAAGTACGACGTCGACGAGAGCCGCTGCATCCTGTGCGGGATCTGCGTCGATGCCTGCCCCTACGACGCGCTCCGTGACGGCGCCGACTTCGAGCTCGCCCACACGAGCCGCGAGGAGCCGATGATCGACCTGATGGCGATCGCGGCGATCGGTCGCGAGACCGAGGTCACCTACATCCGGCGCGAGCGCGACTGGGCGGCGCGTGCAGCGGCCGAGGGCCGGCTCATCGACACGGCGCGGATGCTGCCGATGCTGCCGCCGACGGTCACCGGCGTCCCCGCCGGCGGGAACGGACACAGTCACGGGAACGGCAACGGCCACGGTCACGGCGGCGAGTCCGCCGTCGCACCCAGCCACCACGAGTAGGCGGCCGACGTGGTGCGTCGACTGATCCCGATCCTGATCGGCCTCGCGGTGCTCGCGGTCGTGACGGCGATCGCCGCGATCATGCTCATCTTCCTCGGGCAGGACTGGGCCGACGCCCTGTTCTGGCTGTTCGCCGCCGTGATGATCGGCTCGGCGCTCCTGGTCGTGACGATGCGCGACATCATCCGCTGCGGTCTGGCCATGATCGTGTGCTTCGGGTCGCTGGCGGGGATCTACCTGATCCTCGGTGCGCCGCTGCTCGCGGCGGCCCAGGTCATCGTCTACATCGGGGCGATCAGCGTCCTGATCCTGTTCGCGATCATGCTCACCCAGACCAAGGATGCCCCGAGCCGGCTGGTCTTCCAGACCCAGGCGGTGCCGGCCGCGATCGCCTCGATCGTGATCGCGGTCGTCGTCGCGCTGGCGATCGGAGCGACCGACTGGGGACCGGCCGCGAACCGGATCCGGCTTGCCACCTCGGAGATGGCGAGGGTCATGTTCAAGGACTACGTCCTGCCGTTCGAGGTCGTGAGCATCCTGCTGCTCGCGGCCGTGATCGGCGGCGTCTATCTCGCAAAGCGCGAGAAGGGCGGCCCGTCGTGAGCGATTCGCTCGACGCGTACCTGATCCTGGCGACGCTGCTGTTCGCGATCGGGTCGTTCGGCTTCCTCGCCCGACGCAACGCGATCAGCATGCTGATGTCGATCGAGCTGATGCTCAACGGGGTCAACCTCGCGATCGTCGCCTTCGGGGCGTTCGGCGCGAGCACCGCGATCGCCGCCCAGGGCTCGATCACCGCGTTGATGATCATCGCCGTCGCCGCCGCCGAGGCCACGGTCGGCCTGGCCATCGTCATCGCCATCTACAGGAACAAGAAGACACCGTTGGTGGACGAGTACGACGCGATGAAGCAGTGAACGTCGTGTGGCGGTCACCTCGCGCGCGCCGTGGGACGGCCGATGGCCGCGTTGCCGCATGCGCGTCTTCGCTCACGCACCTTGGGGTGCGCTCGCTCGCATGCTCGGCGTCGCCTTGCCCTCGGCTCGTCGCACAGCGCGCGAGGCAGTTCGAGGTGAGCCTCGACACTCTTATTCCCGCCCTGATCGTCTTGCCGATGGCGGGGTTCCTGATCACGGCCCTCATCGGGCGGCGGCTCGGGAAGCAGGCCCATTGGATCCCGGTCATCGCGATCTTCGGCGTCTGGGTCATCGCCATGGCGCTGGTCGTCAACGTCCTGACCGGGACCGCGCCGTTGCTGCCCGGATCGGCCGTCTCGCACGGCTACGTCGTGTCGTGGTTCCAATGGATCCCGGCCGACAAGTTCGTCGTCGACATCACCTTCGTCGTGGACGAGCTGACCGCCTGCCTGCTGATCGTGGTGACCACGATCGGCCTGCTGGTGCATGTCTACTCGATCGGCTACATGAGCCACGACCCGGGCTACTGGCGCTTCTTCGCCTACCTCAACCTGTTCATGTTCAGCATGTTGCTGCTGGTCCTGGCGGGCAACTTCCTGGTCGTCTTCGTGGCCTGGGAGCTGGTCGGCCTGTGCAGCTACCTGCTCATCGGCTTCTGGTACCGCAAGCGCTCGGCGGCGCTCGCCGCCAAGAAGGCGTTCATCGTCAACCGGGTCGGTGACGTCGGTTTCATCCTCGGGATCATGCTGATCTTCGTCAGCCTCGGCACGCTCGACATCCGCGAGGTGCTCGACCGGATCGGCACCCTCGACCAGACGACGATCGTGATCATCTCGCTGCTCATCTTCGCCGGGGCGATGGGCAAGAGCGCACAGTTCCCGCTCCACGTCTGGCTCCCCGACGCGATGGAGGGCCCGACCCCCGTGTCGGCCCTCATCCACGCCGCGACCATGGTCAACGCCGGCGTCTACCTCGTCGCCCGGGTCAACCCGATCTTCGCCCACGCCCCCTCGGCGCTCGTGGTGGTCGCCGCGATCGGGATCTTCACCGCGATCCTGGCGGCCTCGATCGCGATGACCCAGACCGACATCAAGCGGGTGCTGGCCTATTCGACGCTGAGCCAGCTCGGCTACATGTTCGCCGCGTTCGGTGTCGGTGCGTGGACGGCGGCCATCTTCCACCTGATGACCCACGGCTTCTTCAAGGGCCTGCTCTTCCTCGATTCGGGGTCGGTCATCCACGCCGTCCACGAAGAGCAGGACATGCGCAAGATGGGCGGCCTGTCCAGGAAGATCCCGATCACCTACGTGACGATGCTCATCGGCTCGCTGGCGATCTCCGGGATCCCGCCGCTGGCCGGCTTCTTCTCGAAGGACGAGATCCTCGGCGAGTCGCTCAAGAACGGCTTCGTGTGGGTCTGGGCCATCGGCTTCGTCGTCGCCGGCCTCACCGCGTTCTACATGTTCCGGCTGATGGGGCTCACGTTCTGGGGCACGTTCCGCGGCCCGAAGGAGGTCTGGGAGAAGATCCACGAATCGGTCCCGGTGATGACGATCCCGCTCATCCTGCTCGCCATCCCGTCGCTCTTCCTGGGCATCTATCTCGGGCTGCCGCTCGGCGCGAGCCGGATCAGCGAGTGGCTCGCGCCGATCTTCGCCGAGGGCGAGGAGATCCTCCACGGCGGCGTCGCCGAACCCGCCTACCAGCTGTTCGGCATCGACGGCGCCCTGATCATCGCCAGCGTCACGATCGCGACGATCGGCCTGATCATCGGCTGGCGGCTGTTCGGCGTCGAGATCGGACCGATCCGGATGCCGGCCCGCCCGGAGAGCGTCCGCGAGCTCAGCGCCCGGGTGCCGTTCCTCTACCGGGCGTCGCTCAACAAGTGGTGGTTCGACGACCTCAACCACCTGCTGTTCATGGTCATCGGAGGCAAGGTCGCCGCGGCCTGCTGGTGGTTCGACCGCGAGGTCATCGACGGCACCGTCAACGCCATCGGGACGACGACCATCGATGCCGGTCGCGGGCTCCGCCAGATCCAGACAGGCCGGGTCCAGAACTACGCGCTGGGGATCGCCATCGGCCTCATCGTGATGGCCGGCTCGTACCTGCTGCTGGCGCGCTGACGATGGACGTCAACAGCATCCCGATCCTGTCGATCATCATCTTCCTGCCGCTCATCGGTGCGATCGCCATCGCCATCGCGCCGGCGTCGGTCACGCGGCCGCTCGCCCTCGGCTTCGCGTTCCTGACGTTCATCGTGTCGCTGCTGCTGCTGATCGGCTACCTGCCGGGTCGCCCGGGCTTCCAGTTCGTCGAGCGCTACGACTGGATCCCGTTCTTCGGCATCCGCTACTCGGTCGGGGCCGACGGGCTGTCGGTCGCGCTGGTCGTGCTGACGACGACGTTGTCGTGGATCGCCATCCTGGCCAGCTTCAAGCCGATCCAGACGCGGATCAAGGAATACATGATCTCGTTCCTCGTGCTCGAGGTCGGGATGATCGGCGTCTTCCTGGCGCTCGACACCTTCCTGTTCTACATCTTCTGGGAGGTCGTCCTGGTCCCGATGTACCTGATCATCGGGATCTGGGGTGGCGCCAACCGGATCTACGCGACGATCAAGTTCGTCCTCTACACGCTCGTCGGCTCGCTCCTCATGCTGGTCGCGATCATCGCCACGGCATATGCCTACCAGGCGGGCCACGGCGGCTCGTGGGTCGGCGCCTTCGATTTCGAGGCGCTCAGGGCGTATGCCACGACCGGCGGCTTCTCCGACGCCCTCCAGCTCGGGGCGTTCCTGGCCTTCTTCCTGGCGTTCGCCATCAAGGTCCCGATGTTCCCGTTCCACACATGGCTCCCCGACGCGCATACAGAGGCGCCGACGGCGGGCTCCGTGATCCTTGCCGCGGTCATGCTGAAGCTCGGGGCCTACGGGTTCATCCGGTTCGCGATCCCGCTCTTCCCTGCAGCCGCCCAGACCTACGCGCCGGTGATCATCGTGCTGTCGCTCATCGCGATCATCTACGGCGCGATCGTCGCCCTCGTCCAGCCCGACCTCAAGCGCCTGGTCGCCTACTCGTCGGTCAGCCACATGGGCTTCGTGACCCTCGGCATCTTCGTCTTCAGTCAGCAGGGCCTCCAGGGCGCCATCCTCCAGATGATCAACCACGGCCTGATCACGGGCGCCCTCTTCCTGCTCGTCGGCGTCATCTACGAACGGACGCACGACCGGACCATCGCCAAGATGGGCGGACTTGCCGCCCGGACCCCGGTCTACGCGGCGGTCTTCGGGTTCTTCGTGTTCGCCTCGGCCGGTCTGCCCGGGCTGTCCGGGTTCGTCGGTGAGTTCCTCGTGCTCGTCGGGACGTTCGAAGTCAGCCCGGCGGCCGCGGCAGTCGCGACGTTCGTGATGATCCTGGCGGCCGGCTACCTGCTGTACATGTACGGCCGGATCGTCTTCGGCGAGGTGTCCGACTTCCTCGCCTCGCTCGGCGACCACCTGACCGACATGACCCCGGTCGAGATCCTGACGCTGGTGCCGCTCGGGACGCTGGTCGTGATCTTCGGCCTCCAGCCCGGGCTCCTGCTCAACCTGTTCTCATCGACGGTCACCGAGACGCTCGACGAAGTCACACCGACGGCGCCGATCGCGATCCCGACCACGCTCGTCGCCGGGATCCTCGCGCTCGTCCTGCTGTTCGTCATCGCCCGCGTCGTCTGGGCCCTGCTCAAACCCCGACGCACCGCCGCCCTCGCGCCCGAACGCGGAGCGGCCCATTGAGCTGGCAGGACTTCGTCACGATCAGCCCGCTCGTGGCGGGTTTCCTGACCGCGGCCGCGATCCTGGTCGTCGACCTGATCCGTCCCGGAAAGTCGGCCGTCGCGGTGGCCACCGCGCTCATCGGGCTGGCGATCACGGCCGGCCTGACGATCGCGGTCGGGAACGGGGCGCCCGTCACGGCGTTCGGCGGCAGCTACCAGGTCGACGCCCTGACGACCTTCCTCGACCTGCTGTTCATCGCGGTCATCGCCATGTCGATCGTGTTCGGCCCCGATTACCTCGTCCCGCGCGGGCTCCCGGTCGCCGAGTTCGCCGGGATCCTCGTCTTCGCGATGACCGGCACGATGCTCATCTCCGCCTCCGCCGACCTGCTGCTGCTGTTCCTCGGTCTCGAGCTGATGGTCCTGCCCGGCTACATGCTGGCGGCCTACCACAAGACGGACGGCTATTCGACCGAAGGTGCGATCAAGTACTTCCTGCTCGGCTCGTTCAGCTCGGCCATCTTCCTGTTCGGGATCGCCTTCATCTGGGGCACGACCGGGACGATGCGGCTCGACGCGATCGCCGCCGATCTCGCCCAGATCGTCGCCGGGTCGGCGACGCTGTCACCCGGCCTGGCCATGGGTCTCGCCTTCCTGACGACCGGCGTCGCGTTCAAGATCGCGGCGGTGCCGTTCCACTACTGGACACCGGACGCCTACCAGGGCTCCCCGACCCCGGTCACCGGCTACCTGTCGGTCGGGCCGAAGGTCGGTGCCTTCGCGCTGATCCTGCGCCTGTTCGTCGAGGCGCTCGGGCCGCTGGCCGACTGGTGGCTGCCCGTCGTCATCGTGCTGGCGACGCTGACCATGACGCTCGGCAACCTCGTCGCGCTGACCCAGGACAACGTCAAGCGGATGCTGGCCTACAGCTCGATCGCGCATACCGGCTACATGCTCGTCGGGCTGGCCGCCTGGGCCGGCGACCCGACCGGACGCATCGACGGCATCGAGGCGCTGCTGTTCTACGGCGTCGCCTACGCGTTCATGAACCTCGGGGCGTTTGCGGTCATCGCGGCGCTCCAGAAGCGGTCGGGCGTGACCTCGAGCCTGGCGACATTCGCCGGTCTCGGCCGGCGCGAGCCGTTGATGGGCGTGCTGATGACGCTCTTCCTCTTATCGCTGACGGGGATCCCGCCGACGGCCGGCTTCTTCGCCAAGGCCAACGTCATCCTGGCCGCGGTCGAGGCCGGCGGCCCGCTGACGATCCTGGCGGTCATCACGGTCATCAACGCGGCCGTCGCGGCGTTCTACTACCTGCGCGTCGTGATCTACATGTTCATGCGCGACTCGGCGACCGATGCCCCGCCGCTCCGGCACGGAGCGTTGCTGTGGGCCGGCCTCGCCGCGGCGTCGCTGTTCACGATCCTGCTCGGGCTCTTCCCGACCGGGCTGCTCGATGCGGCCGGCAACGCGGCACAGGCGGTCGTCCAGAACCTGCCCAACTAGCGCGCTCCGCGGGGCGCGAACCGCCTCAGCAGACCTCGCGTCCGGCCTGGACGGTCGGGGCGTGCGGGTGGGGCGTGGGGTTCGCGTCGGCGTGATCGGCCGCTTCCTGGGAGAGCAGGTCGGCCACGACCTGGAGCTTCGGCTGCGCGCCCTTGCCCTCGGAGGTCTGGAGCCAGACCTGGTCGGTCTTGTCGGCGAAGGGTGCATCGAACGCCGAGGTGGCCGCCACGTGACGCAGGACCTTGGTGATCACGTACAGGAAGCGCTGGTCGTCGTTGGTCCAGACCTCGACGACCATCCCCTTCATCTTGCTGCCGTTGGAGATCTGTGACTGGGTGAGGAGCGGCAGGAACATCCCGTCCTGCGCGTGGGCATAGAGGTACGTCGCGCGGCCCTCGCCCGGGACGCCGAGATGCGGATCGACGTACTCGAGGGCGACCCCGCACGGGACGCTCGCGCTCTGGATGACCGGCAGGTCGATGCCGAGAGCGGCGATGCGGACCCGGGTGACCGCCCGATCTGCCGGGATCGGGACGGCCGACGGTGGCGCTCCGGACCCGATCGGGGGAAGCGTGATGAGCGGGCTGGGTGTCGGCGGGACGACGGCTTGGGCGGTCGGCTCCGGGGTCTGGACTGGCTCGGCGGTGACCGGGTTCGTGTATGACAGCAGGCCCAGGCCGAGGAACGCCACGCCGAGTGCGGTGAGGATGGCCGGAACGATTCGCGTGCGGATCCGGTCCGCGAGGGAGCCCATGGGATCGGCATCGTAGCAGCGGTCTCCCGAAAACGCCGTCGCCCGCTGGTACTGGTACCCTCCGGCGATGCGGGGCCCTCTGTCGATCGTCGCTGGGCTCGTCGTGGGTGTCGTCGTCGCCGGGCTGCTGCTGGCCGGGCTCGTCGCGCTGGCCCCCGACGATCCGACGCCCGCCGATTCCACGCCGCCGGTCGTGCTCGCCTCGCCGACCCCGACGCCCTCCGCGTCAGCCTCGCCGACGCCAACGGCGTCCCCCACACCGTCCGCATCCGCCTCGCCGACCCCGACGCCGTCCGCGTCCGCGTCCGCATCGCCCGTCGCCAGCGCCAGCGCCTCGGCGGCGGCCAGCGACGCCGCGCTCCACCTCGGTCAGCCGGCGCCGGCACTCACCGGGCCGCAGGTCGCCGGCCTCGAGACGATCCTGCCGGGGGTCGACGTCACGCCTTGACGCGGGCACCGTCCGAGATGCCGGGGCGCGCGGAGGTCGGCGAGATCGCGCGGTCGGCCGCGCGACCCGGCCGCCTGCTGATCGTTGCCGACTTCGACGGCACCCTGGCCGAGGGTTCGCGCGACCCGGGCGCGACCGCGATCGTCCCGCTCGCCCGTCGCGCCCTTCGCCGTCTGGCCGCCGTCGCCGATGAGCGTCCGGACCGCCTGTCGGTCGCGGTCCTGACCGGTCGGACGGTCGCCGATGTGGCGAGCAGGATCCGGGTCGGAGGGATCGCCTATCTCGGCGATCACGGGCTCCAGTCGGGGACCTTCCCCCGCGGGGGCGCGCCGGCCGGCATCGTGACGACGTTCCGTGCCGGCCATGACGCCTCGTACGAACCGGCCGCCGTCCTCGCCGCGCGGGTGCCGGAGGTGCTGGGCCGGCCTGCCTGGTTGTTCGTCGAACGCAAGGGGCCGTCGGTGGCGTTCCACGTCCGGCAGGCCGACGACCGTGTCGCGGCACGCGCCGCGGTCGAGGCGGCGATCGCGACCGTCGACCGCGAGCTGCCGGCCCACGACCTGGCCCACTATCGCGGTCGCCTCGTCGTCGATCTCCGGCCGCGGACGGCGGGCGGCAAGCGCGAGGCGTTCGAGGAGCTCCTGGCCCGCGTCCGGCCGGCCACGGTCCTCGCGTTCGGGGACGACCTGAGCGACGCCGACGGGTTCGCAGTCCTCCGGGCGGCACGCGACGAAGGGGTCGTCGGTGGGCTCGCGGTCGGGGTCGTCGGGCCGCACGGGATGCCCGATGAGGTCCGCGCCGCGGCCGATGTCGTGCTCGCCTCGCCCTTCCTGGCCGCCCGGGCCCTGTCCGCGATCGCGACGACGCTCGAGCGCGAGGACGCCTCCTAGATCCAGTCGATCTTGCGCAGCACGATCGCGGCGATCCCGGCCATGGCGACGACGATCGCCGTGATGAACCAGAAGCCACCGGCCTCCTTGCCGCCGAGCGCGGTCCCTGCCTCGCTCATCCCGAAGATCCCGGCGATCGCTCCGATCCCGGCGAGGATGACCGTCACGCCGGTCAGCCGCTTCATGATCACCGACAGGTTGTTGTTGACCTGGGTCAGGTAGACGTCGAGTGTCGCCGACGCCAGCTCGCGGTAGTTGTCGAGCTCGTCGGTCAGTCGGATGACGTGGTCGTAGATGTCGCGGAAGTAGACGATCTCGTCCTCGCTGATCAGCGCCTCGTCGCGATTGGTCAGCTGGTTGAACACCTCGCGGACCGGGCTGATCGCGCGGCGGACCTGGATCAGCTCGCGCTTGAGCATGAACAGCCCCTCGAGCGTGTCCGGCGTCGCCTTGCGGATGACCTCGTCCTGGACCTCGTCGATGGCGTCGCCGATCCGGTCGGCGAACGGGAAGTAGCCGTCGATCAGGTCGTCGGCGATCGCCCACAGGAGATGGTCCGGCCCGCGCTTGAGGACGACCCCGATCCCGCCCTGCAGGTGATGCGCCGTCCGGGGATCCCAGTCGCCGTCGTGGACCGTCAGGAGGAACCCGTCGCCGAGGACGATGTCGAGCTCCGACGCCGACACGTGATCGCCGTACTCGAGATGGAACAGGACGATGTGGACGACCCCGTCGGTCGACTCGATCTTGGCCCGCTGATTGCCCTCGAGGACGTCCTCGACGATCAACGGATGGAGCTTGAGCGCGGCCCCGACCTCCTGCGCCTGGCCGGGCGTCGGGGCGATCAGGTCGACCCAGATCGCGGCGTCGGGCTTGCCGATCAGCGAAGGCAGCCGCTTGAGCGCATCCTCGCCGACGATCTCGGTGCCCTGGGCGCTGTCGCCGACGACGACCCGGAGCGTGCCGGGCTCGCCGGACGCGGTCGTGGCCGGGTGGCGATCGACACGTCCGCCGATCGGGATGTCGGGACGTGGGTCAGAGTGCGAGGCCGGGTTCGGGCGCTTCGAGGCCATCGGCGTCGGGTCCTCCGGCAGCGATCTCATCGGTCGTGTCGCCCGCATCGGCTGCGCGGTCCAGCATACGCGTGCGCTCCCCGCGACGACCGCCGAGAGCGAGCGATGGCGGGATCGCGACGGCGGTCACCGCGGCCGCGACGACGAACAGCCCGACCATGATCGAGGCCGCCTCGCGCGACGCCCACGCCTCGAGCGCACCGACAACGAACGGGTCGCGCAACGGCCGGTCGCGGAGGGATTCCGGGATGAACTGGAGGTAGGCGTCGGGCGTCGCGTAGACCTCGTCGTAGATCCGATCGATCGTCGTCGAGCCGTATGCGGTCAGGATCGCCAGCCCGACCGCCATCCCGAGCATCCGGGCGACCGTCACGACCGCCGATGCGGTCCCGAACGCCCGTCGCCCGGCGGCCTCGACCGCCGCGGTCGACCGCGGCGTGACGGTCAGACCGAAGCCGAGACCGTAGACGCCGAGCCCGAGCGCCACCGTGTCGAGGCTGACGTCGGCCGTCCAGCGCGACATCGCGAGCAGGCCGGCGATGCTGAGGGCGATCCCGCCGAGCGCGACGAGCCGGATCGGCACGACCCGGACGATGAACCCCGAGGCGAGCGCGCCGACCGCGGTCGCCCCGGCCAGCGCCCCGAGTGCCAGCCGCTGGTCGTCCGGCCCGCCGTACAGCACGCGATCGACGAAGACCGCCCCGCCGATGATCGCGGTCGCGAACGCGTAGCCGGTCAGCAGCGAGACGAGCGCGGCGGAGCTGAACGTGACGCTCCGGAAGAGCCGCGGGTCGAGGAACGGGTCGCGGACCCGCAGGCCCCGGACGATGGCGATGACCGTGGCGACCACCGCGACCCCGAGCAGGATCGCCGTCACCAGGGCCGGCGGGATGCCGCTCCCGGCCACGTCGGTCGAGCCCAGCAGCGTCAAGGCGATCAGGCCCGAGACGAGTGCGACGCCGTACAGTGCGGCGCCCGCGATGTCGATGCGGCCCGGACGGCGGGGGGTCTCCCATCCCGGCGAGGCGGCCCAGGCAAGGACGAGCGCGATGAGCCCGATCGGGATGTTGAGGTAGAAGACCCAGCGCCAGGCCGGGGCCAGCACTGCGGCGGCCGGGCCCGTGATCCCGGCGGCGGCGAGCGTGGTCTCCGGATGGACCGATGCAAGGATCGCCGCCCCGACGACCGGCCCGGCCGCCATCCCGAGGAAGGTCAGCGCCCCGACCACTCCGAGCGCCCGCGGTCGCATCGCCCCACCGAACAGGTGCGCGGCGGCGGCCGTCCCGACCGGGATCAGTACGCCCCCTCCGACCGCCTGGACCAGGCGTGCCGCGATCAGCTGGTCAAGCGTCTGGGACGCGCCGGCGAGCGCCGAGCCGATGACGAAGACGACCAGCGCGCCCATGAGCAGCCGCCGGACGCCCCACAGGTCGGCCAGCCGGCCGGCCATCGGCATGGTGAGGATGTAGACCAGCAGGTAGCCATTGATGATCCAGCTCGCCTTGCGCAGCTCGATCCAGGCGGTCCCGCCGTTCGGCGCGCCGAGGTCGGCCAGGATCGAGGGCAGGGCCACGGCCGTGACCATCAGCTCGAGCCCGGCCAGGAAGACACCGACCCCGATGACGGCAAGCAGCACGTACGCCGAGCGGCGGTCCATGCCCCGAGTGTAGGCGGGGCGAGCCCGGCTCGGCCCGTGACGAGAGCACGGCGTGCTTGTGGGTCCGCGGATGGGCGCGTAGCCTGCGTCCATCGGGACCGCTGCAGTCGCGGGAGGAACGAGATGGTCGACGAACGACCGGCGATGGCCGTCCCGGCGGCGGCCACGGCGCGGACCGCGCTGGTCACGGGCGCCACCTCGGGGCTTGGCCGCGAGCTCGCATCGGCATTGGCGAGGGCCGGCATCTCCGTCGGGATCGTGGCCCGGGACGCGGCCCGGGGAGCGGCGGTCAAGGCCGCGCTCGACTCCGCGAGCGGGTCGCCGCGATCGCGCGTCTTCCTCGCCGACCTCTCGAAACCGGCCGATGTCCGCCAGCTGGCCGCCGAGGTCCTCGAGACGACCGCACGGCTCGACCTGCTGGTCCACTGTGCGGGGGTCTACACGCGGCACCGGACCCTGACCGACGACGGGCTCGAGATGATGTTCGCGACAAACCAGCTCGCCCCGTTCCTGCTGACGAACCTGTTGCAGGACCGGCTGGTCGCCAGCGCACCTGCCCGGGTCCTGATCGTGACCGCGCCCGCGGGGAACAAGATCGACTTCGACGACCTGCAGGGCGAACGCGGGTTCCGGTCCCTGCCGCGATTCGGTGCCTCGAAGGCGGCCGACCTGTTCCTCACCTTCGAGTTCGCGCGCCGGCTGGAAGGGACGGGAGTGACGGTCAACGCGGTGCACCCGGGCCTGATCAAGACCGACCTGATGACGGGCGCGCCGGCGCTGCTTCGCTGGGGCGTCGGACTCATCTCGGCTCCGGCCGAGAAGGCGGCCGCGGCCATAACGCCCTTGCTGCTGGCGCCCGACTACGCGGACCGGAGCGGCCTCTTCTTCAAGGACGGCAAGGAGATCAAGCCGCCGAGCTACACCCGCGACCCCGACGTCGGGCGGCACCTCTGGGAGGTCGACGCGTCGCTGGTTGGCCTCGATGGAGGCGGCGCCGTCCCGGCCTGAGGGCTCCGCGTCGCCTCGTCAGCCCGTCCCGTCGAGCACGAGGCCATCGAGCGGGCGGTAGACGGACACCCAGCGGTCGTGGTCGACGACCCGACCGCTTGCGTCGCGGACCGTCCGGGTCACCACGACCGTCATCCCGTCGCTCGACGGCTCCACACGCCGATGCTGGCCGCGGGGCAGGGAGCGCGTGCTGACATGTCGATCGTGAGCGCGTCTTCTGTGACTCGCGACCGGTTCGCCGAAGGTGACGAGGCGCCCGAGCGTCGCCGTACCGTAGAGGTCGACCCGGGCGATCCCCGGCGAGCTGACCGTCCGGATCACGATGGGCTCAGCCGTGTCGTTGCGGAAGGCCATCGTCTGGCGCGATCGATCGCTCTTGGCCACGGCTGCATCGAGCCCGAGCGGGTACTTGGCGAGATAGCCGCCGTGGCTCGTGCGGCTCACGATCCGCAAGCCCGGCTCGCGCCGCCGCATCGAACAGCGCGGTCGAGACCGTGCAGATCCCGCCGGCCAACGCGCCGGTCTCTTCGATGTGATCGCCGACGATGAGCCCGCCCTGCCGGTATCCGGTCCGCCGCGACACCTCGCCGACCGCCCGCCAGAAGTCGAATGTGGCGCCCGGTTCGATGACGAGTCCGTCAAGGTGGCGGAGCGGGATCTGGATGTTGGCGCCCTGGCCGTTCTCCCGGCCGACGACGTATCGGATCGTCGAGCTGCCGAGCAGGACCGGTTGCGGGTCGAGGGACGGCCCCGAAATCTCGCCAGGACTGTCGGTCGGCCCGACGACCGGCGTCACCCCGATGCGCTCCGGCAGGTGAGGACTCGTTGTGGCGTGTTCCTGGGCGACGACCTCGATCGGGGGGACGTCCGGGTGCGGCAGGAGGGCCGGGATCGTCGCGGCCGCGCAGAGGAGTCCTGCGGCCAGGGCGAGGAGGACCTGCGCGCCCCGACGGCGTCGAGCGGGACCAACGACACGAACGGACTTCGCGAGTCGCATCTCGGACGATCAGGGCTGGTAGAGGACCGCCGAGGCGACAGTCACCCCGCCGGCGTTCCCGATATCCTCGCCGCCGGCGATGAGGACACGGCCGTCGTCCAGGAGCGTCGCGGTGTGGCCGTCGCGAGGCGCCCCCATCGAGCCGGTCGGGCTGAAGATCCCGGTCGTCGGGTCGTACACCTCGGTCGACGACTCGACCAGCCAGTTCTGCCCGTCGCTCCAGTAGCCTCCGGCGATGAAGACCCGTCCGTCCTTGAGCAGGGTGGCTGTGTGCTGCTGCCGCCCGTCGTTCATCGATCCCGCGGAGCTGAACTTCCCGGTCGCCGGGTCGTACATCTCGGCCGCTGTATAGACGGAGTCCTGCGGAGACCGACCGCCAGTGACGAGCACCCGGCCGTCCTCGAGAAGGGTCGCGGTGTGGAGATAGCGGCCGCTCTTCATGGACCCGGTCTTGCTGAACGTCCCAGTCGACGGGTCGTACAGGTCGGCCGAGGACACGCTCGTGTAGCCCTCGCCCCCGCCGCCGACGACCAGGACGCGGCCGTCCGCAAGCAAGGTGGCGGTGTGCTCGTCGCGGATCGAGCTCATCGACCCGGTCGGGCTGAACGTGCCGGTCGCGGGGTCGTAGACCTCGGCGGTCTTGAGCACGTTCGCGGACGTATCCGCGAGCCGGAACGCAGCGAGAGTCACCCCGGTCATCGCGTTGAGCCGCGGGCCGGTGATGCCGCCGGTGATCAGCACTCGACCGTCGGCCAGAAGCGTCGCCGTGTGGTTCTCGCGGGGTGTCTGCATCGATCCGGTCGCGCTGAACGTGCCGGCGGCAGGGTCATACAGCTCGGCCGACGCCCACATGCCCCCGGTATCGTTGTTGTCGCATTCGGACCCGCCGGTGAACAGCACGCGGCCGTCCTGCAGTCGCGTCGCGGTCGCGCCGGCCCGCACGACCGTCATCGAGCCAGTCGGCGTGAATGTACCGGCCGACGGGTCGTAGACAACGGCCGCGGTGCTGCACGTCCCGGCGAAGAGGACGCGGCCGTCGGCGAGGAGCGTTGCCGTTCCGCCGAGCTGGGCGCCGTCCACGGCCGTCCCGGTCCCGGTCCAGGCGAAGCCCGGTGCGAGGGACGGCGTCGCGGTCGGGGATGGCGTCGGCGCCGGAGGGCCGACCGCGATCGCCGTCCCGGCAGTCCACGGGGGAGGCACGATGGCCGATCCGCCGGCCGGCTGCCAGAGTGGACGGGTCCCAGCGAGACTCGTCTTGACCCCGATCTGCGCGTTCGTCACGAGGACGGCGGCGCCTGTCCCGTCGGCGTCCATCGTCCACCAGCCCGGCGACGCGCCGCCGGCCGCCGGACTCCGCACGAACAGGATCCGTCCATCCGCGGTCCATGTCGCATCGGTCGAAACCCCGTCCGTCGTCAGTCGGCGCACGTCGGACCCATCCGGACGAACCGTGTAGATGTCCTGCTTGCCCCCGACCGGTGACCCGTCGGGTGACTCGAACAGGATCCGGGTGCCATCCGGGGACCATCCGGGGTCCTGGGCGGCCAGCCCCAGCGGACTCGCCTGGCGCAGGTTCTGGCCGTCGGCGTCGACGACCCAGACGGCGGACAGCCGCGGCGGGACCGGGCCGCCACCGTCCTTCTCGCCTACCCGGAAGAAGACGATCTGCTTCCCGTCGGGGGACCAGGCCGGCATCGCGCTCGCGTCTGATTCCGTCGAGCTCAGCTCCGTGACCCGCCCCGAAGCGAGGTCCATGGTGGCGATCACGGTGGTCGCGTCGGAAGACGCCCGAACGAAGACGATGCTCCTGCCGTCGCTCGAGAAGGCGACCTGCGAATCACTGAAGCAGGGCTTGACACAGCCGGTGTCCACCGGGATCGGTCTGCTCCCGTTCGCGTCGGTCACGTACAGCTTTCCGTCGTCCGCGTAGAGCAGGTGGGTCCCATCGGGCGACCAGGCGACGACGTCCTGGTTCGTCGTTCCTTCGGGCAACAGCGCATGGGCGTCGCGTCCGTCCGATCCCACGATCCAGACGCGGGAGGCAACGCAACCGGTCGTGTATCGAGGACAGTCGGGCTTCAACAGGACGATCTTGGTGAAGGCGATCGAGTCCCCGGGCCGAAGAACGGAGGTCGGCAACGGCTCGACGGACGCAGGCGGCACGGACGGTGGCACGATCGCCACGTTCGGCGGCGGCGTCACGACAGGCGTCGGGTGGACCAGCCCAGAACCCGCTGCAAACGCGCCGCCCACGACCAGGACGGCTGCGACGGCGAGCAACGTGAGCCCACGTCGCCGGGATCCGCGCCGAAGCGTGGTCGGCGTCGATGCCGGGATCGCGGCGAGGCTGTCACGGAGGTCCGGAGGCGCCGTCTCGCTGGCCCCGACGTCTGCCACATACCATGCCCGCAGCTGCTGTTCGAGCTCCTGGTCGGTCATCGCAGGGTCCCCTTGGCGTCGGCCGCGTCGATGCGGTCGTGCAGATGCTTCAGCGCGTAGTGGAGGCGGGACTGGACCGTTCCTCTCGGGATGTCCAGTCGCCGTGCGATCTCGTCGACGGTCAGGTCGCGGTAGTAGCGCAGCGCCACGACGACCTGGTGGTCGGGCGACAGGGTCGCGATCGCGCCTCCGATGACGTCGCGATCCGCGGCCGGTCCGGCGTGGTCGCCCGTCGCGAGGGCCACCTCCGCGGAGATGTCGGTGGCCTGCCACCGCTTCGATCGAAGGCGATTGCGGCACGTGTTGACCAGGATCCGGTCGAACCATGGCTCGAACCGGGTCGCGTCCCGGAGCGTGTCCCACTTGCGCCATGCTTGGACGAATGCGTCGTGGGTGGCGTCCTGCGCCTCCGCCGGGTCGTGCAGGATCGCCCGGGCGAGGCGATATGCCTTGTCGAGGTGCTCGTCGGCCAGCCGGACGAAGGCCGCAGAGCGGTCGCCGCTGCTGCTGGTCTGGCTAGCCTGGGCCGGCCTGGGATCCGCCAACTCGATGACCTCGGACGATCGGTTCACGATGACATGACACCCGACCGAGGCGAAACCTTCAATGGGTCGGCAATGACGCCCTCGAGCAAAGCCTTCCCATCGCGTCGCCGACCTCTCAGGGAGATCGCCGCTAGACTCCGCGCCAGATCCAGGTGGCACCCGTGCCAGGAGACGGGATCATGCTGATCGGCAGGGCGGGGGTCGAGCTCGGACCGGGCGGGCCGGACGACGCGCCCGAGCGCCAACCCGCGCTGGCGCCGAGCCAGCTCCACCGCGGCCTCGCGTTGATCGCCACGATGAGCCTGTTCATCGGGACGAGGGCCAGCTGGACCGACGCGCTCACCGCTCGACCTGTCGTGATGGCGATCCTGTCGGCCTGCTACCTCGGCATCCTCACGGTCGCCGCGCTGGCGCTGATGGTGCGCACCCGCCGGGCGATGATCCGCGTGGACGCGATGATCCTCGGGATCGCGAGCGCTCTCGTGATCGGCGGACTGATCCTGCAGCACAAGCCGAGCGATGAGGGGACGCTGGTCGCGCAGGCGGCTCGATCGCTGCTTGGCGGCGGCCAGATCTACGGCGTCGCCTGGCCGCAGCTCTTCTCGCAGCAGAACATCCCGGTCACGTGGACGATGAACGGCGGGGCCGACTACACGTTCGGGTATCCACCGCTGGCTGCGCTGTTGACGGCGCCGGCGCTGCTCGTCACCAGCTTCCCGGCGGCCGACTCGATCGTCACGACGCTGGTGCTCCTGATCGGCGCCGTCGTCATGTGGCGGATGCTCCCGGTCGACTGGCGATCGGGCGGCACCGCGGTGATGCTGGGCTTCCCGTTCCTGCCCCACTACGCCCGGCTCGGGTACCCCGCGGTCATCGCCATGGTCCTGCTCATCCCGGTGGTCATCCGCTGGCCATCGATCGGGGCGGGCGGCCGCCTCAGTCGGGGAGATCTCGTGCGCGCGGTCTGCCTCGGAGCGGCGTGTGCCACGCAGCAGCTCGCCTGGTTCGTGGCGCCATTCCTCATCGTGGGCCTGTACGCCGTCCGCCGCGGGGACCTCTCCGCGCGGCGGCCGGCGTTGACGGTGGCGTCGTTCGCCGGTATCGCGGCTGCGGTCTGGCTCGCCATCAACGCGCCATTCATCGCTCGAGACGCGCCGGCATGGGCTGCGGGCGTGATGCTGGTCCTGACCCAGCACGCGATCCCGCACGGACAGGGACTGATCGGCGTCTCGTTCTATCTGACCGACGGCAGCGGGGCCCTGGACTATTACTCGTACGCGACCCTGTCGCTGGCGATCGGACTGCTCATCCTTTCTGCCATCTGGGTCCGTCGCCTCGGGCCTGCCCTGACGGTGATCCCGTGGATCGTGTTCTTCCTGTCCGTCCGCTCGCAGGACGGCTATTTCCTGATGATGACCCCTCTCTGGGTGGCGGCGGCGGCCACGGCACCGCCATCGGCCTTTGCGGCGGCCTGGCAACCGCGGCTCCCGTCGTTGCTCCCGTCGAGCGCCGCGTGGCTGTCCGGTCGACGACGGGTACGCGCTGTGTCCGGGCGTCTTGCCGTCGCGGGGATGGTCCTGGCACCAGCGCTCATCTGCGCGACCGTCGCGATGGCCAGCGACGAACCGTTGGACATGACCATCCTGCGGACGACCTCGCTGCACGCCCACGACCAGGGGCTGTGGCAGATGGAGGTCCAGGTCCACAACACCTCGACCACCACGCTCGATCCGCACTTCACGATCAGTCGCGGCCAGGGCATCACGCCGTTCTGGACCGCGACCGGCGGGCCCGCCGAGCTTGCCCCAGGGGCGATCGCGACCTACACCCTGACCGCCGCCGTCCCGAGCGGCTATACGCCAGGCGCCAACGACTACCTCGTCCTGCGGGCCCTGACCGATCGGCCGATGACCGTCAGCACGATCCAGATCCCGATCGGGCCGTAAGCCGGCGCAACCACTTCGGTGCTCATTCCGCGCCCGCCAGCACCACGTCGAGCTGGTCGAACTGCTCGGGGTAGGCGCCGGTGCTTTCCGAGGCGAGGGCGGCGTCGAGGGCGTCCTTGCTGGGATACAGGTCGTGGAGCACGAGGTGGGTCTTGCCGTCCTGTTCCTCGAAGGTGGCGGTGGTGACCGAGCCGTCGTCGGTCTCCTCGTTGGTCCAGACGAGGCGCTTGGGCGGCGTCACTTCGAGATACCTGCCGACAAAGGCCATGGGCTCGGACTGACCGGGCACGTCGAAGGCGAAGCGGTAGCGCCCGCCGGTGCGGGCATCGACCTCGCAGCCGACGAGCTTGATGCCGAAGGACTCGGGCGCCCACCAGCGCATCAGCAGTTCGGGCGTGGTCCAGGCCTTGAAGACCAGGTGGACCGGGCCGTTGAAGGTGCGGGTGATGACCAGTTCGCGGTCGGAGGTGCGCTCCGTCGTGGTGCCGTCCTTGATGACGACGGGGTTATCTGGCCTGCTTCGCGTCCATCGGATCTCTCCTGTTGTTTGAGCTCTTCCACGATCGTGTCGAGCGCGTTGAAACGTTCGGCCCAGAGCTGGCGATAGCGTTCGATCCAGGCTGCCTCGTCGTCCAGGGTGCGTGCACCGAGCCGGCAGGTGCGGACTCGACCGACCTTCCGGGTGGCGACGAGGCCCGCCTGCTCCAGCACGCTCACATGCTTCTTCATGCCGGTGAGCGTCATCCCGAAGCGGTCGGCGAGTTGCGTGATCGACGCGTCCGACTGCTCCAGCTGTTCGAGCACGCCGCGCCGTGTCGCGTCGGACAGGGCGGCGAACGAAGCGTCGAAATGGGACTGATACTGAACCATGTAGTTCAGTATATGCATGGACTGGGCCGTTGGCAAGGGCTGCACACCGTGCTACCACTGACCCTCTTGACATCGGGCCGCCGAGACACGTAGCATCAACGAACGATTGATATAAACCGTGGTTGATGTGCCACGTGTGCACCACCCCCCAAGTCGGAGCCCCAGCCCTGTCCCCCTCGCCCGCCCGGGTCCGCGGCACGATCGCCGCGGTCGTCGATCCAGCCCGACGACCTGCGCCAGCTGCGTGCCTTCCACAAGGTCATGGCCGACGTCAACCGGCTGCGCATCGTGCGCCGGCTCGCCGATGGCGAGGCCACGGTCGCCGAGCTGATCGAGCACGTCGGGCTCAGCCAGCCGCTCGTCTCGCTGGCATCTCGGCCGCCTCCGCGCCGCCGGGGTCGTCGTGACCCGACGCCTGGGCCGCGAGACGATCTGCCGCCTGCGCGAGGAGGCCTTCACCGAGTTCGCCGCCCGTGAGCGAGCCATCCTCGGCGTCGCGGGCTGACCGCCGATCATGACCATCTCCAACGAATCCCGTGGCCGGATCAAGAAGGTCTTCGAGCCGATCGCGCTCGCGATGGGTCGGCTCGGCCTGACCCCGAACGGCCTCACGCTCATCGGGTTCGCGATCACCGCGGTGGGCGCGTTCCTCGTCGGCAGCCCAGGCATGGGTCCTCGGGGGCATCGTCGTCTTCGTCGGCGGCGTCTTCGACATGTTCGACGGCACCCTGGCGCGGGCGACCGGCCAGGCCAGCCCGTTCGGCGCGTTCATGGACTCGACCTTCGACAAGGCCGGCGAGATCCTCGTCTTCCTCGGCTGCATCGCAGCGCTGGCGAACGCGAACGTCGGGACCGTGCCGGTCGTGGTCGCCGCCGCGGCGATGGGTGCATCGATCATGGTCAGCTACACCCGGGCGAAGTCCGACGCCCTCGGCTATTCGTCCGGCATGGGCCTGGCCGCCGTCGGCATCATGCCGCGCGAGGTGCGCCTCGTGATCATCTCGCTCGGCATCGTGCTGACCGGGACGAGCATCGGCACGTCGGCGATCGAATTCGCGCTCGGCGTCGTCCTCGTCGGCGCAGTCATCACTGTCATCCAGCGGACCCTCCACGTCCGCAGCCAGGCCAAGTCGGCCGACATCCCCCCGACCCAGTAAGCAGCAACGGAGAACGATCGTGGCGAAGAACGGAAGCAACGGCAAGAACGGCGCAAACAGCGCGTCGGCGACGAACACCTGGGCCGGCGCCGGTCGCCGCGGCGACGGCAAGATCCGGGTCGCCATCGTCGGCGTCGGCAACTGCGCGAGCAGCCTCGTCCAGGGCCGCTACTACTACGAGGACGCCAAGAAGGACGACTTCGTCCCGGGCCTGATGCACGTCGACCTCGGCGGCTATCACGTCCGCGACATCGAGTTCGTGGCCGCCTTCGACATCGACAAGAACAAGGTCGGCAAGGACCTGTCCGAGGCGATCTACACGAAGCCGAACAACACCTACGTCTTCCAGCAGGTCCCGCACACCGGCGTCACGGTCGAGCGCGGGATGACCCACGACGGCCTCGGCAAGTACCTCAGCCAGATCATCGAGAAGGCGCCCGGCCCGACGGCCGACATCGTCGGCATCCTCAAGGAGCGCGAAGTCGACGTCATGGTCTGCTACCTGCCGGTCGGCTCGGAAGAGGCGACCAAGTGGTACGTCGAGCAGGCCCTCAAGGCCGGCGTCGGGTTCGTCAACGCCATCCCGGTGTTCATCGGCCGCGAGCCGTACTGGCAGCGCCGCTTCGCCGAGGAAGGCCTGCCGGTCATCGGTGACGACATCAAGAGCCAGGTCGGCGCGACGATCACCCACCGCGTCCTGACCCGCCTGTTCATGGATCGCGGCGTCCGCCTCGACCGGACCTATCAGCTCAACTTCGGCGGCAACACCGACTTCCTGAACATGCTCGAGCGCGAGCGCCTCGAGTCCAAGAAGATCAGCAAGACCAACGCCGTCACCTCGATGCTCGACTACGAGATCGACACCGACGACATCCACGTCGGCCCGAGCGACCACGTGCCGTGGCTGCTCGACCGCAAGTGGTGCTACATCCGGATGGAGGGCACGACCTACGGCGACGTCCCGCTCAACGCCGAGCTCAAGCTCGAGGTCTGGGACAGCCCCAACAGCGCCGGCGTCATCACCGACGCGATCCGCTGCCTCAAGCTCGGCCTGGATCGGGGCCTGAACGGCACGCTCGTCGCGCCGTCGAGCTACTTCATGAAGAGCCCGCCGCACCAGATCCACGACGACATCGCGTTCAACCGCGTCGAGGCGTTCATCCGCGGCGAGGACAACGAGACGCTGGTCGGCACCGAGGCACCGGTCAAGAAGACCGTCCGCCGGATGGCGGGCTCCAAGGCCAAGGTGGCCACCGCCGCGAAGTGACCGACGGCGAGCGACGTCTCGAGGCGCCGCACCGGCGCGGAGGCGCCAGTCCGAGGATCGTGGAGCGATCGGCCGTGCTCGGCTATCGCTCCGCTTCCTGGCTGCTCCGGACGCTCCCGGCCGGGCCGACCGGGGCGGTGCTCGGTCTCGCCTCCCAGGGCTCGTACCTGGTCTGGCCGAAGAAGCGCGACTGGTCGAACCAGAACTTCGGGCACGTCCTGGGCCTGCCTCCCGACGACCCGCGCGTCCGGCGCCTGGCGCTGCGCGCCTATCGCGAATACGGGCGCTATCTCGTCGAGCTGATGCGCGTCCCGTACCTGCCCGAGGAAGAGGTCGTCGGCGCTCGTCGGAGCCGCTCGATGCCGACCAGATCCGGCGCATCTTCGACGCGTCCGACGTCGGCGGCATCATCGTGACCGCCGCCCATATCGGCAACAACGACCTGATCGGGGCGGCCATCGCCCACATGGGCCTGCCGATCAACGTGGTCGCCGACGATTCGGCGTTCCCGGAGCTGTTCGACTACCTGCGCCGGCAGCGCGAGCAGTGGGGCGCGACGCTCATCCCCTGGCGCAACCTGCGCGCGATCTTCGGGGTCCTGCGCCGCCGCGAGCTGCTCGGCCTGCTCGTCGACTGGGGCTACCGCAGCGACGGGATCCCGGTGCGGCTGTTCGATGCCTGGACGACGCTCCCCGCCGGTCCCGCGACGCTCGCCGCCAAGACGTCGTCGCGGATCGTGCCGCTCACCGCCTTTCGCCTGCCCGACGGCCGGCTCCGGGTCACCCTCGACGACCCGATCACCGTCGCCTCGAGCGACCCGGCCGAGCTCCAGCGCGTGACCCAGGCGATCGCCGACGCCGTCGCCGACGGCATCCGACCCGCGCCCGAGCAGTGGTACAGCTTCAAGCCGATCTGGCCGGCCTCGGCCGCAGAAGCGGCCGATCTCGAGCGGCGCGCGCTCGAGATGCAGGCTGGGCGGCCCGACCCGGGCCCGTCGCGTGACAGCCACGCGACGAAGCGGACCAGGTCGAGGCCGCCGGCGTCGCCGTATGACGTTCCGTGGCCGACTCCTGCTCGCGGCCTCGTGGCTCGCCTGCCGGCTGCCGGAGCGGCCGCTCTTCCGCGATCGCGGGCCTGATCGGCGACCTGTGGTACCGGCTGGCGCCGCGATCGCGCGGCCCAGGCCCGCCGGAACCTGCGGCGCGTGGCCCAGTCGCTCGCCGCGTCCGGGGGCGGAACCCCGGCCGTCCGGGCCGCGGCAACGGACCCGGTCGCGCTCGAGCGGCTCGTCCGGTCGGCCTTCCGGCACCACGCGCGCTACTACCTCGAGGTCGCACGCGGGCCGAGCATCACGCCGGCGTACGTCGACGAGCGGCTCCACATGGACACGCCCGAGCTGATCGCCGAGGCCGTCGTCCCCGGCAAGGCCGTCCTGTTCGTCGGCCTCCACCTCGGGTCGGTGGAGCTGGCCGTCATCTTCCTCGCCTTCCAGGTCGGCGAGACGGTGACCCCGATGGAGACGATCGACGACCCCGGCCTGCAGGCCTACTTCGAGCGGACGAGGGGCGTCGCCGGGATCCGGCTGGTCGGTCTCCGCGAGGCTCGCCGCGAGCTCACGCAGCCCTCGAGAATGGCATCCCGGTCGGTCTCGTCGGGGATCGCGACCTGACCGGCGGCGGCATCCCGATCCCGCTCTTCGGGGCACCCGCCGCGATGCCGATGGGGCCCGCGATGCTGGCCGTCGAGAGCGGCGTCCCGACCTACGCCATGACCGTCCGGCGTTCCGGCAAGGGCCACTTTCGCGGCAAGCTCATCCCGATCGAGGTCCCGACCGACGGCACCCGCCGCGAACGCGTGACGACCACGATGACCCGCCTGGCGGCGGCCTTCGAGACGCTCATCGCCGACGCGCCCGACCAGTGGTGGGCCGTCTTCTTCCCGATCTGGCCCGATCTCGAGGCAGCGGCCGCGGGCGGCGCGCCGGCCGACGGCACCGGATCCGATCGCCAGGGCGCCGCGGCATGACGCTCGACGAGCGGCTCGGTCGCGCCGACCTGCACATCCACACCCTGGCGAGCGACGGCACGGCCGGGATCGAGGCGATCCTCGACCACGTCGAGCAGCGGACCGACCTCGATGTCATCGCCATCACGGACCACGAGCGGATCGACGCGGCGGTCGCCGCCCGGGCGATGGCCCGCGATCGCGGCCTGCGCGCGGACGTGATCGTCGGCGAGGAGGTCACGACGCTGCGGCGGCCACCTCCTCGCGCTCTACCTCGACCGCCCGATCCGGCCGTTCCGATCGCTGCGCACGACGATCCTGGCCGTCCACGAGGCCGGTGGCCTGGCCATCCCCGCCCATCCGCTCGTCCCGCTCCCGCTGTGCGCCCAGGGCTGGATGCTCCGCCGGCTGCTCGACGATCCCGATCCGGCGCGTCCGTCCCGACGGCCTCGAGACGTTCAATCCGACCAGCCTGGGCAAGCCCTGGCATCGGCGCGTCGTCCGCTTCGCCGACGACCACGGCCTCGCGCACCTCGGCAACAGCGACGCGCACGCGCTCGAGGCGATCGGCACGCGGCTGGACGACGTTCCCGGGCCGCGACGCCGCGGATCTGCGACGCGGCGATCGAGGCCGGCACGACCGAGCACGGCGGCACGTTCCACGAGACCGCCGGCCAGCTGGGGACGTTCGGGCAGCAGCTCCGCAAGCGCGGCCGCGACGCCCGCGACGAGGTCGCGGGCCGGGTCCGGCGAGACGGGACCGGCCGCGACCACGGCTACCCGGGCGGCCGGCAGCGGCCACCGCGGTTCGACGCCCCGGAACCGGCGCCCGGCACGGACCGATGAAGATCGGCCTCGTCTGCCCGTACATCTACCCGGAGACGGGCGGCGTCGCCCAGCACGTCCGGCACCTCTACGAGAACCTCCGGCTGCGCGGCCACGACGTCCGGATCGTGACCGCCAGCCACGGCCCCCAGCGGGCGTCCGAGGGCGACATCCTGCGCATCGGGGTCGGGTTCAGCGTCCCGCTCAACGGCTCGATCGGCACGCTCACCTTCTCGCCGCGCTACATCAGCCAGGTGCGCGAGCTGCTCGAGCGCGAGCGGTTCGACATCCTCCACCTCCACGAGCCGTTCGTCCCGTTCCTGTCGCTCTTCCTGCTGCGCGAATCGAACAGCGTCAACATCGCGACGTTCCATGCCTATGCCGGCTTCTCGCCGTCGTACGAGCTCGGCAGCCGGGTGATGGTGGGCCATGCCGCACGGCTCCACGGCCGGATCGCGGTCAGCGCCGCCGCCCGCCACTTCATCGACCGGTTCTTCCCGGGCGACTACAAGGTCATCCCCAACGGCGTCGACGTGCCGCGCTTCGCCGGCGCCGTCCCGCTGGCGCGCTGGCAGGACGGCACGCCGAACGTCCTGTTCGTCGGCCGCCACGAGCCGCGCAAGGGCCTCCTCGACCTGCTCAAGGCCCACCGCATCCTGCGCCGGACCGGATACGAGGACCGGCTGCTGGTCGTCGGCTCCGGGCCGCAGGAGCGCGAGGCGCGCCGCTATGTCGCCACGCGCGGCCTCCAGGGGGTCGAGTTCCTCGGCCGGGTCAGCGAGGCCGAGAAGGCCCAGCTCTTCCGGACCGCCGACGTGTTCGCCTCACCGGCCACCGGCGGCGAATCGTTCGGGATCGTCCTGCTCGAGGCGATGGCCGCCGGCGCCCCGATCGTCGCGTCCGACATCCACGGCTACAAGGGCGTCGTCCGGCGCGGCCGCGAGGGCCTGCTCGTCCCGCCCCACGAGCCGAAGGAGCTGGCGACCGCGATCGCCAGGCTGCTCGACGACCCCGAGCTGCGGGCCGAGATGGGCGCCGCCGGCCGGATCCGCGCCGAGGAGTTCAGCTGGCCGCGGGTGACCGCCAAGGTCGACGAGTACTACGGCTTCGTGGTCCGGCGGCTGGCCGCCAGCGGCTCGCTCCCGCCCGACTTCCGGTCGCCGATCCCTCAGGCGCCGCCGCTCCGAGCCAGGCTTTCCGCGTCGTCGGAGCCGCCGGCTGCCGCCTTCGCCTCTGCCAGCGTCGTCCGCCAGACCCAGGCCGAGTAGGCGACGACCAGGCAGGTCACGCTCAACGCGATCAGCAGGAGCGCCAGCATCGGCGTGAAGACCGGGGTGTCCGCGCTCCGGGTCACCGTGCTGACCGGGAACTGGAACGCGTACAGGTAGGTCGGCAGGATCCCCTGGTAGGCGGCCACCACGGCCGCCGGGAGCGGCAACGCGCTGATGTTCGGATAGAGGATCGCGAACCAGCCGACGGCCGCGACCACGAACCCGACCACGAACCGGCGAGCGTCTCGGGCCGCGAAGATCTGGAGGCCGAGGTATGCCAGAGGGGCCGCGACGATCAGGGCGATCGGTTCGACCGGGATGTTGTTCAGGGTGACCATCGCGGTGTCCGGGAGGAGCAGACCCGACGACCACGAGCGCACCGACGATCGCGGTCCCGGCGACCAGCAGCCGCATCAGGGCCGGCGTGGCGACCGTTCGACCGTCCTCGCGCGCCTCGTCGATCTGCAGGCCCAGGAAGCCGCGGACGATGACGACCAGCCCGATGCCCAGGACGATGATCAGCCCCGCGGTCCGGTAGGTGAGCACGAAATCGGGGATCGACTGCCGGACAGGCCTGCGATCCGGGATTGACCGAATTCACCCCGACGAACCCGCACAACGGACGGTCGAGCAGCCACAAGAGGGCCGGGGTGGCGATGGCGATCCCGGCGGCGATCCGGGCGAAGGCCCAGATGTGGCGCGACGCTCCGTGCCACAGCTCCGCCATGAAGTAGGCCAGGGCCATGACCACGAACGGCAACGACGTGTAGTAGTGGTACTGGAAGGCAGCCCGATCGATGCGGGCCCACGGGATCCACTGCGCGGCGAAGCCGACGACGATGATCGTCAGGGCCAGGCTCCTGCGCTTGAACGCCATCCACGACACGAACGCCATGGCCGGGATGCCGAGCCACCAGATGACAAGGCTGCCGGCGTCGTAGAGCGCCGCCGAGGTCCCGCCCGCGAGCGACGCCTGGTAGAACCAGACGGGTTTCAGGTTCATCGGCCACGCCCACCACGGCGAGGATGCCGGATGGGCCGAGGTCAGGCCGTTGTGATAGGCGTACATCTGGCCGGTCAGGTCGAGCAGCGTCTGGCCGGTGTGCCCGGGCGGCCACGTCGGGATGTTGATCCCGAGGACCGTCGTCGCGGCGATGATCCGGTGGTTCTCGATCAACGCCCACGGGATGTACGACACGACGTAGACCGCGACGGGCAGGATCACGAGGCAGGCGATCCCCCACACGACCGGGATCCCGGCCAGCCAGCCGAGACGGAGCCAGCCCTCGGCGGGTTCGCCCGGCGGATCGAGCAGGCGGATCGGGTCGTCCGGGGCAGGTGGGGGCGCGAGCGGACCGAAGCCGACCCGACCCCCCAGCCAGAAGAGGCCGACGACGACCAGCGAGCCGAACGCGAGCGCGAGCGCCAACTCGAGCGACGTGACCGTTGCCGACCCGAGCTTGATCGTCGCGCCGAGCTTGCCGGTCGCGAGAGCCCCGAAGAAGACGACACCGCCGAGGACGGCTGGGGCGCCGACCGCGAAGCGCATCTCGTCGTCGGTCCAGGAGACCGGGTGGACGACCGCGATGAAGACCGCGACAAGGGTCAGCGCGACCATGATCAGCAGGAACGTCAGGTTGCCAAAGCCGGGATCGCCGCCGGGCGTCGCCGGTGGCACGCTGATGGCCATGTAGCCCAGGATGCCGGTGATCCCGATCAGCCCGAGGATCGCGAGCACCCGTCCGAGCGCGCTCCGGACGAGGATGAGCAGGAGCAGCGCCCCGATCGCGTAGGCGGCCACCCACTTGCTCGCGAGCGCGAGCCCGAGCAGTAAGCCGATGATGGGCATGGCGATCCAGAAGGCCGTCCGCCCCTTCCACCAGCCGGTCCAGACCGCGGCGAAGACCGTGTAGGCGGCGACGATGAACAGCCCGACGTAGACGTCGTTCATGCCGATCCGCGACTGGACGAAGAACATCCCGTCGGCGATCACGAACAGCCCGACCAGTCCGGCGATCAGACGCCGCTTGAACAGGATCCGGGTCAGCAGATAGAGCAGCGCCGCGGTGATCGCGCCGGCGATGACCCCCGGCAAGCCGCCAGGCGAACGCGTGCGAGCCGGTATCGATGGCGGCCGACGCACCGGCGCCGTCGAACAGCAGCAGCTGCTGGCGGTCCTCGGACGGGTAGTCCGGATTGAAGTCGGCGCCCCACGCCGACGGGACGAACCCGTCCGGCAGCCGGGCGTCGGCGTAGACCGCGTTGCCGTGCGGCTCGACGACGTAGACCGTCCACGGTCCGGCGGCGGATGTCACGCCCGGCGCGAGACCGAGGATGTGGACCATCTGGCTGGCCTCGTCGTAGGCGATCCAGGTGCCGGGCCCGGGCAGCGGCTGGAGACCCAGGCCGAGTCCCTGGTCGGTCGGGCCGCTCTTGGCCGCGTCGCCACCGACCGCGATGACGTCGTAGCGTCGGCTTCTCCGGGCCGCCGGACGTCGCGTACAGCTTCGGGTTGTCGAGTCCGGTCACCATCGCCAGGCCGTGCGCCCCGCCGGCCAGCTTGATCGTCGTGACCACCGACGCCCCGTCGGGATCGACGAAGGCGACGCCGGCAGCCGTCGCGACCGCGACACGCGTCACCGAATCCACCCTGATCCCCGGCAGGGTCCCACCGGCGATCGCGGCGTCGAGCTTGGTCTTGCGCATCGCCCGTCCCCGGATCCCCGAGAGTCAGGGTCGTACCCGGGGACGCCGAGGCGAGGCGGCTCTGGATGTCGGGCGCGCTCGTGCCGAGGATCGAGGCGAGGCTCGAGGCAACGGCCGCCGGGTCGGTGACCTCGTCGACGGTCGCGACCACGGCGGAGCCGCTCCCGCCCGGCGCGAGGTCCGCGATCCCGGCCAGGTCGATCGACCCGATCACCTGCCCGTGATCCATGTCGACCGAGGTCAGCCGATCGGCCGAAGCCGCGATGACCTGCGTCCCGCCGTTGACGACCAGCAGGTGGTCGACCGGGTGGTCGACCTTGGCGAGCGCGGTCGGCTCGAGACCGGTGTTGACCCCGCCGTCGCCGATGAGGCTCAGGTCGAGCGTCGCGAGGCGTCCATCGTCGTAGCCGATGACCAGCCGCTGGTTGGTGTCGTCGATCGCCAGCGCGGTCGCACCCTGCGCCTTGACGATCGAGATGAGGTCACGGGTCTGGAGGTCGTAGGTCCGGATCTCGGTCCCGGTCGCGACGTGCAGCCGCTCCCCGGCCCGGACGTCCGACGCTGCGTCGCCCGACGGGGCCTCGTCGATCCGTCGCGGCTCGACGACGGAGGCCACGACGGGCACCTCGAGGTCGCTCGTCGCGCTGACGTGGTCCTCGCCCCAGAGCACGATCCCGGCCGCCATCAGGTACTTGGCGAGATGCGGGTGGGTCCACTCGTAGATGTCGTGCGACAGGCCGTAGCGCCAGTCCTGGAGGAACTCCGTCGCGGTCCGCGCGTGGTAGACCTCGTCGAAGTGCATCTGGAGGGGCTCGTCGAGCCGGAAGGTGCGCAGCACCATCGTCCCGAGGATGAGCACGACGACGATCCACAGGTCGAGCCGGTCGAGACGGCCGCCGCCCTCATGACGGATCGAGGCCGTCCGGTCGGGCCGGATCCCCGGGTCGTTGTAGCGGGTCTTGAACCAGGCGACGATGCCGATCTCGTCGAAGGTGCCGCGGGCCGTCCAGCGCGGCATCGTGGCCGCCGCGGCGCCGGCCGCCACGGCGGCCGCGTCGCGCCCGGCGCGCCGGCCCGTTCTCCCGGCGTCTGCTGCGATCAGCATGGCACGTCGGACGCGGCCGTGGTCGCCGGGAACGCCGGCCCCGCGGCCGGCTCGTCCTCGTCTTCGTCCTCCCAGGGCTCCGCTGACGCGTCTTCGAGCTCGTCGGCGAGTCGCGCCATCGCACTCGGGCGCAGCTGGGCGAACGCCCACAGGAAGATGACGCCGTTGACGACGGCGAGGATCGCGACCGGGAGCTCGGTCCGGAGCCTCGGTCCGATGCCGAGCCAGTCGGAGATCCCCGGGTTGTCGTAGAACGGGTTGGTCAGCGCCGCGTACATGTTGAGGAAGACCGTCACCGACAGGGCCAGGTAGAGCCCGCGCCAGCGCCAGGCGATCGCCGCGAGGATGACGGCCAGGGCGATGGCCGGGTACGCATAGCGCTCGTGGACCCGGGTCGGGACGACGTAGAACGCGATCGCCAGGATCGTCAGCCCGAGCAGCAGCGTCAGGCGGTCGGGCCGGCGTGCGGCGACGAGCGACACGATCACGACCACGCGCAAGCATCGCCACGCTCCCGACCAGGACGGCCGGGATCGGGCCGAAGCTCGCCACGCCTGACCCGCAGATCGCCGGTCCCCATTGCCCATCGCAGACCCACAGCCCCGAGTTGGCGAGGCTGTTTCCGCGTGTCCCCGGCGATCAGCGCCCACGGATTGAACGCGTTGACCGTCAGGTACGGATAGCCCGACGCGGTCGCGAAGATCTGGGTGAGCAGCTCGGACTTGAAGAAGGGCGGCCGTCGACGTGAACTCGATGACCGACAGGCCGAACGGCGCGCACAGCACGAACGTGGTGACGATCCCGACCAGTGCCGGTGGTCAGGATCCGGATCGGGTGGCCGGTGCGCCGCTCGGCCGCCGCGAGGCGCGTCAGCGGGCCTGCATCGGGGTCGGGCTCGGCGCCGACGTCGGGCTCGTGGTCGCCCTCGGGTTCGTCGGTGCCCTCGGATCCGGGGTCCTGGACCGGCCAGAACGCTCGCCGGATGGTCACCACGATCGAGGATCGGGATGAGGATGCCGAGCTGCGGCTTGATCAGGGCGGCGACGACGGCGAAGAGCGCGGCCCGTTCGGGTCGGTCGCGCCACAGCTCGCGGAGCCCGAGCAGCAGGAACACGACGCCGACCGAGTCGACCTGCCCCCAGACGACCGAATCGAACCAGCTGACGGGGTTGACGACCGCGACGAAGGCCGCCGCGAGCGCGAGGCTGCGACGTCCGCCGAGCTCGAGGATCATCGACCAGACCAGCCAGCCGATGGCCAGGTCGGCGAGGATCGGCCGGGATCTTGATCAGCCCGACGCCGACCCCGCCGATCGCGTTCCCGACGAGTCCCGAGCACCCACAGGACGTAGAGGTAGCCCGGCGTGTAGTCGTGGAAGAAGTCCCGGTCGTAGAAGCCCTGCGGTCCGTGCGACGCGAGGTTGCCCGCCCAGAACCGGAACGCGGCCAGGTCCACGCCGAAACCGGACCCGGGGAAGAGGTATGCGATGATGAGTCGGAGGGCGAGACCGAGCGCGAGGACCACGAGGACCGCGCCGACGGCTCCCTGCGTCCCGGTCAGCCGCGACGGCGCTCGTGTGCCTCGCTCGGTCCCGCGGGAGGCGGGGCCAGTCACCGGGAACGGCTCCTGCACGAGCGTGGAAGGTGGATCGGAGCGTAGCACAGGGTCGCCCCGTGGACCCCGAGCCCGGAGCCGGGGCCGATCGCGCGCCCGATCGGTCTCCGGACGGCGCGCGGACCACCGGCCGGACCCGCCCATCGAGCGTCGCGTGGCGATCGGTGTCGGGATCGTGCTCGTGCTCGTCGCCCTGGCGATCTACGGGCTGACCTACACGACCCGCTACTACGACCACTTCGTGTGGCAGGCCGCCGCGTTCCTCGAGGGCCATGCGGCGATCCGCTATCCCGGTCGCCGCTGTCGGTGGCTCGCCCGGCAACGCCGGCTTCCAGGACGTCCTGCCGATCGTCACCGCCGACGGTGTCGCGCGCGGCCTGCTGCCGTTCCCGCCGCTCCCTGCCGTCCTGCTCCTGCCGTTCGTGGCCATCTGGGGCCTCGCCACCAACGCCCAGCTGATCTTCATCGTCCTTGCCGCGATCGACGTCGCGATCTGCTGGTGGGCGATCGGGCGGCTGCCCGGTCGGGACGGTCGTTCGGCTCGCGACGACGCTCTTCTTCGCCTTCGGGACGGTGTTCTGGTACACGGCCCAGATCGCGACGACCTGGTACCAGGCCCACATCGTGGCGGTCGGCCTGACGTTCCTGGCGATCGGCGTTGCCGTCGGCGCCGACCCGGGTGCCATCGGCGAGGCCGCGACCGCGGACGGCTCCCGCATGAGCGTCGCCGAACGCGCTCCCGGGTCTCCATCCCGGCTCCGGCCGCTGACAGCCAGCCTCGCGATCGACCCCCGCCAGTTCCTGGCCGGTCTCCTGTTCGGGCTGGCCTGCACGGCCCGGCTGACCGTCATCTTCGGGGCACCGTTCTTCCTCTTCGTCGGGTCGGGCGGCGGCTGGCGTCGGCGTGCGTGGTCGGCCGGCCTCGGGGCCGCTCTCCCGCTCCTCGCTCTCGTCGTCTACGACATCGTCTCGACCGGCCACGTCGTCAGCCCCGCCTACGACTACCTCTACCGGCTCGAGACGGTCGGCTATCCGACCCTCGGCTACCACCTCGGCTGGGCGATCGAGGATCCGCGCTACCTGCTCCAGAACCTCGGCATCGGCCTGTTCGGGACGCCGATCGTCTTCCCGACCAGCCTGCCCGGACAGCCTGGCCGTCAACCCGATCGCCGTCTGCACGCAGCCCGGAGCGGTCCGTGGCCTGTTCGACCTCGCCTGCCCACTGGCCGTGCCGTCCGATACGGGGATGAGCGTTCTCCTGACCAGCCCGGCCTACCTGCTGGCCATCCCGGTCCTCGCGCCGGTTCCGGCGCAGCCGGATCGTCACCGGCGCGGCCATCGCGGTCGTGCGCGATCGTGGTCGTCAACCTGATGCACTTCAGCCAGGGCTGGGTCCAGTTCGGCTACCGGTTCAGCAACGACGCGGCACCGTTCGCGCTCGTCCTCGTCGCGCTCGGCTTCGCTCGACTGGCCGGTCGGCGCAGATACGGCATGCTGTCGGCCATGTTGCTCATCGTCCTGTCCCTGTCGATCAACCTGTGGGGCGTCCTCTGGAGCCGGCTGCTCGGATGGTGATCCGATGATCCGGACCCGGCTCATCCCGGCCGTCCTGGTCGCAGTCGTCGCCTTCGTGGCGGCCTGGCTGGCGGTCCTGCCGGGCGTCGCCTTCTGGGACACCGGCGAGCTGCAGGCCGTCGGGCCGCTGATGGGCACCGCCCACCCGACCGGCTTCCCGACCTATGTCCTCCTCGGCTGGCTGGCCTCGGTCCTGCTCCAGCCGTTCGGCGAGCCGGCCTTCCGGATGAACATCTTCTCGGCGATCTGCCTGGCGGTCGCAGCCGGCGTCACGGTCGACCTCGTGCGAGCGCTGACCGGCTGGATCGCGCTCGGTGTCGCGGCCGGGATCGCGATGGCCCTGACGCCGATCGCCTGGGCGATCGGGACCCACGCCGAGGCGCACTCGCTCCACCTGGCCCTCGTGGCGATCCTCCTCTGGCTTCTCGTGGCGTGGGACGCGCGGGTCCGGGTGCCCGCCGTCCCAGCGGGCGACACCGGCGGCGAGCCCGACCCTCCGGCGGCCGCCGTCGGCCCCGTTGACCCGCCCACGACCGATCCGCTGCCGATGCCCGTCGCCGCCGCCCGCCCTGGCGACCGGTACCTGATCGCGGCGGCCTTCGTGTTCGCGCTTGCCGTCGGCAACCACTCGCTGACCCTGCTCCTGGCGATCCCGGTCGGGCTCTACGTCCTCGCCGTCGACCCCGACATCTGGCGACGCAGCCGGCTCGTGCTGTCGTGCGTCGGCGTCCTGGTGCTGACGCTCGTCGTCGTCTATCTCGAGCTGCCGCTGCGGGCCGGGCCGTTCCGCGCCGCTCTCGTCTACGGGACGCCGGACACCTCGGAGGGCTTCAAGTACATCGTCCTCGCGGAGCAGTTCCAGGGCAGCCTCACGAACCCGTTCGGCGACCTGCCGGGCAAGTTCGCCGAGCTTGGCAGGGCGTACCTACGCCCAGTTCGGGATCCTCGCGCCGCTCATCCCGATCGCCTTCGTCGTGACCGCGGTGCGCCAGCCTCGCTACGCCCTGCTGACCGGGTCCGCCGCGGCGATCACCTGCTTCTTCGCCATGTCGTACGACAACGCGGACATCGGCCGCTACTACCTCGGTCCGGCGCTGATGGCCTGGACCTGGCTGGCGATCCTGGCCGGCGCCGCGATCGACGTCCTGACCGCGTCGACCGGCGAACCCGTCGTGGAGGCGTCGTTCGACACTCCCGCCGACGGCCGCGACGGGCTCGTCGGCATGGGTCGGGCTCGCGGCGCTCTTCTTCGCGGCCGCTCTCCTGCTACCGACCGTGGTCGCGCTCCCCGATCGCTTCGCAGCGGTCGACGAGAGCCACCAGATCGCGGCCGTGGACTGGACGGACCACGTCCTGAACGTGATGGAGCCGGATTCGGTCATCGTCAGCTGGTGGAGCTTCTCGACGCCGTTGTGGTACGCCCAGCGAGTCGAGGGACGACGCCCGGACATCGCGATCGTCGACGACCGGACGAGGCTCGACGAGAACCTCGGCAGCATCGACGACGTGATCGACGCGAACCTTGGGAAGCGACCGGTCTACGTGATCCGGCTCGATCCGAGGGAGCTCGCCGACCTCGCCCAACGCTATGAGCTCGACTACATCGACGGTCGCGATGCCAGCATGCTGACGCGGGTCATCGGCCGTCGGTCGGCCGCGAGCTAGCTGGAGCGGCTCTCGCCCTCGGCGTCGACGTCGAGCGAGTTGACGAAGTCGCGGAAGACGTCGAGCCGCGGATCGACGATGTTCTCGCCGGTCGCCTCGAGGGTGGATCCACCGCTGCCCTCCTCGTCGTCGGCGATGCCCGCGTCACCGCCCAGCGCCGCCTGCTCGAGGACCGCTTCGGCGGCGAAGATCCGGACGCCGGTCCGCACGGCGAGCGCGAGGGCGTCGGACGGTCGGGCGTCGACCTCGACCGTCTTGCCGTCGCTCTCGAGCAGGACCCGGGCGTGGAACGTCTCGTCGGCGAGCTCGCTGATGATCACCCGGTCGATCCGCGCGCCGAGCTCCTCGAGCGTGGTGGCGAACAGGTCGTGGGTCAGTGGCCGTTCGGGCGTCAGGCCCTGGAGCTTCATCGCGATCGCGCTCGCCTCCCACGGACCGATCCAGATGGGGAGGTAGCGATCGCGGGCGATCTCCTTGAGGATCACCACGTGGCGGCTCGAGAGCATGTGGACTCGGACGCTCTCGACGACCATCTCGACCAGCCCGTCGTCCATGGACGGATTATCCCACGGCCGGTGGTGTGGCCGACCGGCGCATCCGGGCGGCGACGCCGACCGCCAGACGGGCCAGCACGGCGCCGACCACGAAGCCGCCGATATGCGCGTAGAAGGCCACGCCGCCGCCCGCCTGGATCGCGCCGAGCTGGGTCAGCCCATCGATCAGCTGGAGGACGAACCAGAAGCCGAGGACGATGATCGCCGGGACGTCGATGAGCTGGTAGAAGAAGCCCAGGAAGACGAGCGAGGTGACCCGCGCCCGCGGGAAGAGCACGAAGTAGGCGCCCAGGGTCGCGGCGATCGCGCCGGACGCGCCGATCGTCGGCACCGTCGAGGTCGGGTCGATGGCGACCTGCGAGAGCCCGGCCAGCGCCCCGCCGAAGAGGTAGAAGGCCAGGAACCCGAGTCGCCCGAAGCGGTCCTCGACGTTGTTCCCGAAGATCCACAGGTAGAGCATGTTGCCGAGCAGGTGCAGCCAGCTGCCGTGCAGGAACTGGCTGGTGACCAGGGTTGCCGTCTCGCGGGACAGGTAGTCGCCGTGGTTCCAGGCGGCGACCAGGTCCGCCGGGACGACGCCCCATTTCGTGATGAACTGGTCGAGCGCCGTCTCGCCGCCGCTCGCCATCAGTCCGAGCTCCCAGGCGAACGCCACGAAACAGGCGATGACGATCGAGAGCGTGACGAGCGGGGTCCGCCGGGTCGGATTGGCGTCCCGCAGCGGGATCACGGAGCGCCGGTCAGGGCTTCTTCGTCGGTTTCGGGGTCGCCTTCGCTGGGCTGGCGCTCGGGCCCGGGCTGGCGCTCGCGCCCGGGCTCGCCTGCGGGGCGGCGTCCGGGGCCGCGATCAGGACGGACTGGTTGACGCCGTTGCTCGACAGCCAGACGAGCGTCGGTGGCGCGTCGGCCGTGCCCGGGATGATGTACATCCCCCGCAGGTCCGACCATGCGGTGCCGCCGTCGGCGAGCCGGTACTGCGCCTGGTAGGTCCCGTCCGCCTTCGACAGCGCGATGATCCGGGCGTTCGGGCCGTCGTAGCCGTAGATGGCCCCGTTTCGCCGGGTCGGCCCGCCGGTGACCAGGGAATAGCTGGGCGCCGGACGCAACAGGGTGTCCTTCGGGGCCTTGGCGTCCCAGCCCTCGCTCTTGCCGCCGGCGTAACGGACCAATGCGCCGCCATCGGCGATGAACATGTCGCCGTCCACGAACGTCGAGGTCATGTGCGAGACGTCTCGCGCCGTCGCCAGCCAGCCGGTCGACTTCTCCGGGAAGCCGCTGCCGTCGGCGGCGGGAGTGTAGAGCTTGATCTGCTGCTCGGACGGATCGACGACGTAGAGGTTGTACAGGCCGTTCGTCCCTGGCCGCAGGTACGTGTCGACTGCCAGGACGTCGTTGCCGAGCGACGCTCCGCCCTGCAGGGTGACCTTGGTGAGCGTGCCCTTGCCGGTGTCATCGGCCGGACGCCAGCGCCACAGGACGTTCTTGGAGTCGAGGATCAGCAGGTCCTGGCCATTGGACGCGAGGAAGCGTGGCGTGGAGACCGTCCCGGACTTGGTCTTCGTCCCGTTCTTGACGACGAGCGTCGCCGCGGGCGTCTTGAGTTCGATCCGGTAGACCGCCTTCGTCGCGCGGTCGAGGACGTACGGGTTCCCGTCCGGACCGCGGACCATGTCGGACAGGTCGGGCGGGGCGGCATCGCCGGCCACCTTGAAGGTGAACAGCGGCGACGAGGCGACCGGCACCACGCCGTAGAGCCGGTCGAGGCCCGCGACGGCCTGGGCGCGCAGTGGCGCGATCACGGCCGCGCTGACGTTCGCTCCCTCGGCGATGGTCAGCTGCTGGGTCGGCGTCGGTCAGCAGCCCGAGCGCCTGGTTCGGGTCGTCGGTGACGAGGTCGATCCCCGATCCGCTGACCTTGGCAAGGTCCGCCTTGGCCTGGTCGAGCGCCTTCTGGCCGGCATTGGCCGAGCTGATCGCGCGTTGCGGGGTGCTGCCGCCGAAGGCGTAGACGCCGAGGCCCAGGACGCCGACGACGACCACGAGGGTCAGGATCGCCAGGGCAGCCCGGCGCTGCGTCTCCCGGCGCGAGGCGAGCGGGGTGACGCGGCGATAGGCCGGCTTCCGTCGCGGCATCAGGTCCTGGAGCCGTGCGACGGCGCGCTCGATTGCGCCACCGGCGGCGACCCGTGCGCTCCCCGCGGCCGCACTGACCGCGACCCCGGCCGCCTGGACGTTGTCCGCGAGCGGGATCGGCGAGCGGTCCGGGGCGCCGGCGAGCGGCTCGGCCGGGCGGACCGGGACGAGGGTCCTGGCGCGGCTGGTCGACGACACCTCGGTCGCCTCGAAGGCGATCGCCCCGTCGCTGCCCGAGCCGTCGGCGGCCACGAACCGGTGGTGGAGATGCTCCATCGCCGACTGCGGGTGGAGCGTCAGCATCGCGTCCTTGAGCTCGTCCGCCCCGAGCTTGGCGACGACGTTGGGCGACACCAGGACGAGCGAATCGCCGACCGAGATCTCGCCGCGCCAGACCTCCGGCTCGATCGCGCCCGACGGCAGGCCGCGCTCGCGATGCGGATCCGGCAGGGTCGACAGGCGTGCCTGGCGGATCAGGTAGGCCTCGGCCGGCCCGACCGTCGCGACGTACATCTCGCTGCCGCGGACGACCGCGACGCCGATGCCGATCGGCCCGTTGCCGTCGGGCTCTTGAGCCCGAGCCGGTCGGCCTGGTGGGCGAGCCGCTTGTTGGCCGTCGCGATCGCCTTCTGGAGGCAGACCCGGATCCCGGCCGACTCGTCGTAGTAGTACTCGTTGCGGATCGTCTCGGCGGCCAGCCGGGTCGCCTCGAGGGCGTGGCGGGACGAGATCCGCGAGGTCACCAGCAGGTACAGGTGGCCCTTCGAGCGCGCGACAGATCCCACGCTCGGTTCGACGATGACGAGCGTGTCCGGCGAGTCGTCGAGTCGGTCGTGCTCGGCGACGACACCGAGCTTCATGTGGAGCCGTACGGCCATCCGGGCCTCTTGTGATCGGGCGGACCCCGCGGTCCGAGGCGCCGCGGGGCTGACGGACGAGGTCTCGACCGGACCTGGCTGAGCTCTCCCGGAGCTCGGGCCGCGGGCGAATCCCTCGGAGGTGGCTGGCAGGTGACGGCGATTATACGCGGGCACCCCCGCGACGGACGTGGACGCGCAACTCACGAGCGCCGACCCCGCCCGGAGCGGCCGCGAAGGCCGTCAGCAGCTCGGCGCCGCGAAGCCGGATCTCCTGGGCGACGATCGGCGCATCGGCCTCGACGTCGAGCGTGAACCCTTCGAGCCGGATCACCCGGCACGCGCCGGCGGCGGCCGGGACCCGTTCCGCGACGATCGCCTCGAACGTCGAGATCGCGCGCGACAGGCGCAGCTCGTCCTCGAGGCCGAGCGCGCGCGCCGCGTCCGGGATCAGGTCGCCGAGCCGGACCATCGGCCGGCGACGTGGAGCGCTCATGGCCTCACGCTCATCGTGTCGCCGCCGCCGAGGTCTCGACGAGGCTTGCCCCGCCGGGCCCCGTCAGCACCTCCCAGGCGGTCGCGATCGCCCGCAGCTCGGGGTCGAGGTCGTCGAGGGTCGTGGTGGTCACGAAGGCCTGCGGGAGCGCGGCGATCCGCCGGACGAGGTGCGAGCGCCGCTCCGGGTCGAGCTCCGAGAAGACGTCGTCGAGGAGGAGCAGTGGCGGGCGGCCGTCGAGCGCGGTGACGATGTCGAGCTCGGCGAGCTTGAGCGCCAGGATCGCCGTCCGCTGCTGGCCGCGCGAGGCGAAACCGGCCAGGTCGCGGCCGTCGAGCTCGAAGACCAGGTCGTCGCGATGCGGCCCGACGAGCGTCGAGCCGTTCCAGACCTCCTTCTCGGCGGTCTCGGCCAGCCGTCGCGCCAGCGTGGCCCGTGCCGTCTCGCCGGGGAGTGGCGGCGCGTTGGTCGCGTAGCGGAGCGTCAGTCGGGCTGCCGCGGCCTCGTCGGGGGCGATCTCGGCGTGGGCCGCTGCGAGCGGCCCGGCGAGCGTCTCGAGCAGGCGCCGCCGCTCGTCGAGGACCGCCGCGCCGGCATCGAGGAAGGTCGTATCCCAGAACCGGAGCTCGTCGCGCGAGGCTCCTTCCTCGCGGATCGCCCGGAGGAGGCTGTTCCGCTGCTGGAGTGCCCGTCCGTACGTCGTCAGCGCGTCGGCGTAGGCCGGCGAGCCGGTCGAGGCGAGCTGATCGATGACGGCCCGGCGGAGCGATGGCGAGCCGGCGATCAGGAGCATCTCCTCCGGGGCGAACAGCACGACCCGCAACAGGCCCGACAACCCGCTGGCACGTCGGCCGAGACCATTGACCCGGATCCGTTTGCGACCGGCGGATCCGCCGGCGCCCGACCGGACCACCGCGACTTCGATCGTGTCGCGCCCGACGATGCCCTCGATCCGGGCGAGGTCGGTCCCCCAGCGGATCAGCTCGCCGTCGGAGCTCGTCCGGTGCGATCTGCCCCAGGCGAGCAGGACCATCGCCTCGAGCAGGCTGGTCTTGCCGGCCGCGTTCGGTCCCCAGACGATGTGCGGTCCCGGGCCGAACGACGCATCGAGCGACGCGTAGCCCCGGAGGTCGAGCAGGCGGATGGTCTCGAGCAGGGTCGTCCGAACCCGGGCAGCGCCGGGCCGGCCTCCGGTTCCAGCCTAGGAGGTGGTCCGCACGGGCATGACCACGTGGATGTAGTGGTCGTCGCCGACCGGCTTGAAGACGCCCGGGGAGAGCGGGCCGTTGAGCTCGAGCGCGAACTGGTCGGCGGCGACGTTGGTGAGGACGTCGGCGAGGTACCGCGCGTTGAACGCGATCGTCGTGCCGTCACCCTCGACCGCGGCCTCGACCTGGCCGACGTGGTCGCCGACCTCGGCGTTCGCGCTGACCGTGATGCCCGGCTCTCCGTCGGCACTCACCTGGAGCTTGACGATGTTGGCCGATTCGTGGGCGATCAGGGCGGCCGGCCGGACCGCGCGGAGGAGCTCCTCGCGATCGAGGATGGCGCGGGTCGTGTGGGTCTGCGGCACGACCTGCTGGTAGTTCGGGAACTGGCCGTCGATCAGCGGCTGACCAGGTCGATCCCGTCGAGGTGGAACAGGATCTGGTTGCGACCACCGGCCAGCACGACCTCGACCGGCTCGTCCACATCGGCCAGGATCCGCGCCAGCTCGTTGAGCGCACGGGCGGGCACGACCACGCTCGTCTCGGGGACCGCATCGAGGATCGGGATGGTCTTCACCGCGATCCGGTAGTTGTCGGCGGCAGCGAGGGTGAGCTGGTCGCCCTCGAACCGGGCAAGGACGCCGGTCAGGATCGGTCGTGCCTCGTCGCTCGCCGCCGCGAAGGCCGTCTCGGCCAACGCGCGGCGGAGCACGTTCTGGGCGATCCGGGTCGTCGGTCGCTCGCCGGCCGCGCCGATCGCCGGGAATTCCTCGGCATCGATGCCCTTGATGTGCGACTCGAACCGCCCGCACCGGATGTGGAGCACATCACCGGTCCCGAGATCGAGATCGACGCGATCGCCGGCCGGAAGAGAGTTGACGAGATCGGTCAGCAGCTTCGCCGGGACGGTCGTGGCGCCGTCCGTCTCGATCTTGCCGGGCACCCAGTAGGTGATCCCGATCTCGAGGTTCGTCGCCGTCAGCTTGAGCCCGGCGTCCTCGGTCTTGAGCAGCACGTTGGCCAGGACCGGCAGCGTGCTCCGGTTGGACACGGCGCGACTCACGACCGACAGGCCGCGCGCCAGGTTCTCCTGCATGACCGAGAGTTTCACGTTCGGGCTCACTCCAAGCTGTCGCCGTGTCGGGCCGCGGGTCGCGGCTGGGGTCGGGCCGGCGGTAGGGCTGCCGGGGTGCGGGTCCGCTCCGCTGGATCGCGCCGGGTCGGTAGTGGTGGGTATCTTCCCTCTATCTTCTCATCCCGTCATCACCGTAGTAATGGTGTGGACTCGGTGGACGACCACGCTCGGCGCCGTTGCCTGACAGGGTGGACGACCGATGCGCCACGGTGGACGGCTCGGTCCGTGGACGTGCGGTCGCCGGGGGCGGATGGTGGACGATTCGAGCAGACCCGTCGACGACGGTGGTCATCGCCCTCTCGCCGTCCACCGAGCCACGGCAGGTTCTGGACCGGCGAGACCGTGGATGTCCACAACCGGGGGTGGTTTTCCACCAATTCGGCGTGGTTATCCACAGATCGGGGTCCGGGGATGGCCGTCGCGCTGCGGCCCGTGACGCTCCGCCCGACACGGCGGAACGGGTCAGTCGGCGTAGATCAGCTCCCGAACGGCCGCGATCTCGCGACGGAGCTCGTCGTTGATGGCGACCTCGCGGGTGATCTTGTCGCAGGCGTGGAGGACCGTCGAATGGTCGCGCCCACCCAGCTCGGCCCCGATGCGCAGGAGCGAGACATCGGTCTCCTCGCGCATCAGGAACATCGCGATCTGGCGTGGGACGACGATCGCCTTGTCGCGCTTCTGGCCCTGCAGCGCGTCCATCGGGACGCTGTAGTACTCGGACACGACCCGCGCGATCCGCTCCGGGCGTGACCTGCCGCTTCTTCGGGTTGTAGAGGACGTTCGAGAGGACGGCCTGGGCAAGCTCGATGCCGATCGGCATGGCGCCCATGCTGGCGTAGGCGACGATCCGGTTGAGCGCACCCTCGAGCTCGCGGATGTTGCTGACCACCTTGCGAGCGATGAACTCGATCACATCCGAGGTGATCGGGACCGCGCCCTCCTCGGCCTTGGCTCGCAGGATCGCGATGCGCGTCTCGAGGTCCGGCGCGGTCAGGTCGGCGATGAGCCCCCACTCGAACCTGCTGCGCAGCCGCTCCTCGAGGGTGACGATCGCCTTCGGGGGCCGGTCCGACGACAGCACGATCTGCTTGCTGTCTTCGTGGATCGCATTGAACGTGTGGAAGAACTCTTCCTGTGTCCGTTCCTTGTCGGCGATGAACTGGATGTCGTCGATCAAGAGGAGGTCGATCCGCCGGTAGCGGGCGCGGAACTCGTCGATCTTGCCCTGCTGGATCGAGGCGATGAACTCGTTGGTGAACTTCTCGCTCGTCGCGTAGACGACCCGCTTGCGCGGGAACTTGGCGATCACCTGGTTGCCGATCGCGTGCATCAGGTGGGTCTTGCCGAGACCGACTCCGCCGTACAGGAAGAGCGGGTTGTAGGCGTGGCCCGGGCGCTCCGCGACCGACAGGCTCGCCGCGTGGGCCAGGCGGTTCGCCGACCCGACGATGAAGTTGGCGAAGGTGTACCGGGGGTTGAGGTAGGTCGTGCCGCCCTCGCCGCCGACCCGGGTCGGCTCGAGGCGGACCTGCTGGCGACCGGTCGCGCCGCCCGTCGAAGCCGCCGGCATCGGGGCCTCGCCCGCGCCGTTCGTCGGGCTGTCTGGGCTCTCCGGTGTCGGCCCGATGACGAACTCGACCTGGACGCTGTAACCCACGATCCGGGCGAGGGTCTGGCTGATCAGCGAGCGGTAGCGCGACTCGAGCCAGTCCTTGGCGAAGCCGTTCGGGACGGCGATCCGGAAGCGCTGCTCATCGACGTCGACGAGCTGCGTGTCGCGCAGCCACGTTTCGAAGTTGGCCGGCGACAGGGAAACCTGCAGCTCTCCGAGCGCCGCGCGCCAGACTTGTTTAGCGTCCATATCGTCGATCTGATCCTGCGATGTCGGGGGTCTTGATGGGTAGCGTTGACCAAGGACGGGTCTCGGGGCCAAGGGTCCGCGCGGCTCAGATCTGCCGTTCGTGGCGCCGGATTCCGGTTCTCCCGAGGTTCCTGATCGGGCTTCGGGGGAGTCCCACGAACGTCTCCGGCGCCGAGGGCCCGGAGAGGATAGCACCGCCCGGACGCGCGCTGCAAGGCAATTCTGCGATACCCCCAGGGAGTATCGTCGCGTGGTCAGGCGAAGTCGGGATATGTGGCCGTGACCGCCTCGCGCGCGGGGCTCGAATAGGGATCGCTCACGGCGATGGCCGAGGTTTGACACTCTTCACGGGCCCGGCCTATCATCCGCCGGACGACGACGCGCCGTGCGCTTTCGGGCGCCAGGCGCGTTTGCGTGCCTTCAGGGGGTAGTGACAGACCGTCCCCGAGGCCGGATGGAGAGGATCCCGGACAGTCCTGATGAAGCAGACCTATCAGCCGAAGAAGCGCCACCGCGCCAAGGAGCACGGCTTTCGCGCCCGGATGCGGTCGGCCGGTGGCCGGCGGATCCTGGCAGCTCGCCGGGCTCGCGGTCGAAAGCGGCTGACAGCCTGACCGTCGGGCGCGGCCCCAGCATGCCGCGGCTCGTGATGCTCTCCCGACCGCAGGACTTCGCGGCGTTCCAGGGAGGCGGGACCACTCGGTCCCACCCGTTCCTAACCGCTCGATTCTTGCGGACCGATCTCGAGACGACCCGCTTCGGGCTGTCGACCGGCCGAGCGCTCGGCGGGGCGGTAGTTCGCAATCGTGTCCGTCGCCGGCTCCGCGAGGCGCTCAGGGTGATGGCGCCCTCGTTCCAGCCCGGCTGGGACGTCCTCATCATCGCCCGGCCCGCGATCGTCGAAGCTGACCAAGACGCGCTGGTCGGGGCGCTGCGCCGAACCCTCGTCAAGGGCGGCGCACTCGGAGGTCAGACGCAGTGAAGCGGATCGGGATCGGGTTGATCAGGCTCTATCGAGTCGTGTTCGCCTGGATGCCGTCGAGCTGTCGGTACGAACCGACCTGCTCGCGCTACACGGAGCAGGCCATCGAGAAATACGGGCTCCTCAAGGGGAGCTGGATGGGTGCCCGGCGGATCGCCCGCTGCCACCCCTGGGGCGGAAGCGGTTATGACCCGGTTCGCTAGCGAGGCGCTCAGCCTGTGACACTCCGTCGGCTCCGGTGGGACCGGATCGGCTACATCGCACTCCTGGTGCTGGTGATCCTCGTGGTGGCCGCGTGCGCCGCCCCAGGCACGCTGCCCGGCGCGTCGGGTGTCGCGGGATCGCCTGCCCCGACCCCGACGCCGGCGGCCCCGCTCCAGCCCGCTTCGCCGGACGCCAACCCGATCAGCTTGCTGGCCTGGGCGTTCACCCCCGTCTTCAAGGCGATGTTCATCATCCTGGTGGCCGTCTACGACGTGCTCACCTCGATCGGGGTCCCTGCCGCCATCGGCTGGGCGATCGTCGCGTTGACCCTGGTCGTCCGGATCGTCGTCATCCCCCTCTACCGTCGACAGCTCACATCCCAGCGCCGGATGCAGCTCCTCCAACCCGAGATCAAGGAGATCCAGCGGCGGTTCAAGGGCGACTCGGTCAAGGCGAGGGTCGCGCAGCAGGAACTCATGAAGGAACGCGGGATCAGCCCGCTGGCCGGCTGCCTGCCGCTCCTGCTCCAGATGCCCCTTCTGTTCATGATGTACCAGGTGATCCGCGACGGACTCACGAACGTCGACCCGTCGGCGATGCTCACGGTCTTCGGGGTCCAGGTCGTTCCGCTCACGTGCAACAACATCAACCCCGCGACCGGCCAGCCCGACGCCGCGCTCGGACCGTGCATCAACACGATCATCCCGTTCCTCAACACGTCGATCAACGTCGGTTTGCCGTCGACGATCTTCTCGGTAGCGGTCGGCAGCTTCGTGCTCGGCATCAGCATCCTGGCCATCGCCTCGGCCGGGCTGCAGCTCGTCCAGTCGCGGATGATGCTGCCCAAGACCAAGCCCGAGGACGACGACCCGAACACGAAGATCCAGCGCCAGACGATGCTGTTCCTGCCGTTGATCTCGATCGTGTACGGCGGGTTCCTGCCGGCCGGCCTGTTCATCTACTGGATCACCGCCACGATCTTCTCGATCGCCCAGCAATACCTGATCGTGGGATGGGGCGGGATGTTCCCATTGTTCGGCTGGACGCCGCGCTTCGCGGTCGACCACACGCCGCGCTTCCCGGTCTCGATGCCACCCCCACCAGAGCCAAGCAAACGGGCGCCGATCCTGAACGACGCCGACAAGAAGACCACGGCCGAAAAGACGATCCGCCCCCGCGAGCGGGGCCGTCAGGGCCGACGAGGGAGACGACGCTGACATGAGCGAATACCAGGAATTCACCGGCAAGTCCGTCGAGGAGGCACTCAAGCTCGCCCGAGAGGCGTTCGGTGCCGACCTCAACGACCTCGACTTCGAGATCCTGACGCCAGGCAGCCGTGGCGTCCTCGGCATGGGCGCCGAGCCCGCCCGGATCGTGGCCGCCCCGCGGGCTGCCCTCGGTGGCGCCGCGCCCAAGCGGGAAGCCGCCGCATCCGTGCCCCTCCCGGTGCCAGCGGCCCGACCGTACGAGGACCGCCCTCGTGACGACCGGCCGCGCGACGACCGGCCACCTCGTCGGGACGACCGACCGCGCGATGACCGCCCACGCGACGACCGACCGCGCAACGACCGGCCGCGCGAGGATCGCCCGCCCCGTCGGGACGACCGGCCGCGCACCGAGCGGCCACCACGCCGCGACGACCGTCCGCGCCGCGACGACCGCGACGTGCTCCGACCCGTGCCGGTTCGGCGGACCTGTCTGCCTCCGAGGCCGCCGAAGTCGCCGCGGCACGCGGCTCACTGGCCGCGGAGCGCGCCGATCTCGAGGCGGCCGAGGCTTCGCCCGAGGCCCTCGCCGCCGGCAAGGCCATCCTCGAGGAGCTGATGCGCCATCTCGGCTTCGACGTCCGCGTCGAGGTCCAGACCGGTGAGACGAGCCGTCTCAACGTGGTGGCCGATGGCGACGAGAAGGAAGCCCTCGGAGCGCTGATCGGGCGCAAGGGCGAGCGCCTCTCCGCCCTGCAGCACCTGGTCAACCTGATGCTCTCGAAGGAGATGGGGGTCTGGACCCGGGTCCTCGTCGACGTCGAGGACTACCGCGGTCGCCGGGAACGCCAGCTCCGCGAGCTCGCCGATCGTGCGGCTGCGCGTGTCGTCGAGACCGGCAAGATGCTCCAGCTGGAGCCGATGTCGGCACTCGAGCGGCGCTGGATCCACCTCTCGCTGCGCGACCATCCGGGCGTCGCCACCCAGTCGATCGGCGAGGAGCCGAATCGCCGCGTCGTGCTCGTCCCGCGGAGCGTCGTCTGAGCGCGCCCGTCAGGCGTTCGCGGTCGTCGTCGTGCTGATCGGCAAGGAAGGCTCGCCGGCGATCCCGGACTGATCAGGAGCGTCGGTCGGACGCTCGTCCTGCAATCCCCGCCAGATGCGTGGCGCGGTCATCGGCAGGCTCCGGTAGCGCACCCCGGTCGCGGCATGGACCGCGTTGGCGACGGCGGCGGCGGCCCCGCAGACCGGCCCCTCGCCGATCCCCCGAGCGCCGTACGGTCCGTCCGTTGACGGCACCTCGACGATGAGCGTCTCGAACCGCGGCGCGGCGTCGGCCTTGGGGAGCGCGTAGTCGAGGAACGTCCCGGTCAGCAGCTGGCCGGTGTCGTCGAAGAGCATCGCCTCCGACAGCGCCCAGCCGAGGCCCTGGGTCGCGCCGCCGTGGAGCTGGCCCTCGATGATCGCCGGGTTGAGGGCACGGCCGACGTCCTGCGCGACGACGTGGTCGAGGACGCGGACCTCGCCGCTGTCGCGGTCGACCCGGACGTGGACGAGGTGGGCGACGGTCAGCGGCGCGAGTCCGGGCGGGATCGAGCCGGCGTGGCCCTCGAGCGGCTCGTGGTCGGGCGACCAGCCGGCCATCCGCTCCCCGATGTCGGCGAGCGAGATCCCCCGTTCGGGCGTGCCCTTGGGGCGCACGATGCCGTCGACGAGCTCGAGGTCGCGAACGTCGATCTCGAGCGCGAGCGCCGCGTAGGCGAGGATCTTGTCGCGCAGGACCGCGGTCGCGCGCTCGACGGCACGGCCCATCGAGTAGGTCACCACGCTCCCGCCGCTGAACGGCGATCGCGGCGCCGAGGCCGTATCCGCGGCAACGACCGAGACGTCCTCGGCGGCGAGCCCGAGGCCCTCGGCGGCGATCGCCGCGAAGCCGGTCATCGTGCCCGACATGTCCACCACCCCGGTCACGACGGTGACCCGCCCGTCCGCCTCGAGCCGGCAGATGGCCGAGGCCGCCTGCCGGCCCCCGGCCAGGCGCCCGCGGCGATCCCGACGCCCTCGCCGTCGGGGAGGGACGCCGCGGTCGCGGTAGAGCGGGTGGTCCGCGATCCGGGCGAGGCACTCGGTCAGGCCGATCGCTGCCCCACGGCGTCCCGTCGGCCATCTCGTCGTCGGCGGTGACGACGTTGCGCCGCCGGAGCTCGACCGGGTCGATCTCCAGCCGGAGCGCGATCTCGTCGATCAGCTGCTCGAGCGCGAACGCCGCCTGGGTCGCGCCGGGCGCCCGGTAGGCGCCGGTCCCGAAATGGTTGGTCTCGACCCCGAAGGCGACGACCTCGTGGGCGTCCCAGCGGTACGGCCCGATGGTCAGCACCGCGGCGATCCCCTCGATGCTCGATTCGGCGAAGGCGCCGGCGTCGCACAGAAGCCGCGCCTGGAGGCCGCGCAGCCGGCCGTCGCGTGTCGCCCCGGCGCGGACCTCGAGAAGCGTCGCCGGCGCCGGATTGCTCATCCGGAAGTCCTCGTTCCGGGTCAGCTCGACGCGGACCGGTCGGCCGAGGACGAGGGTGGCGGCCGCGGCCAGCGGATCGACGATGAGGTACTTGCCGCCGAACGCGCCACCGAGCGTCGCGCCGGTCACCCGGACCGCCGCCATCGGCCGGCCGAACAGGCGAGCCAGCTCCCAGCGCGTGTGGAAGGTGCCCTGCGTCGCGCTGGTGAGGTGGAGGACGCCGTCCTCGTCGATCGCGGCCGTCGAGACCTGCGGCTCCAGGTAGCCCTGGTGGACCCAGCTCGTCGTGAACCGTCCCTCGACGACGACGTCGCTGTCGCCAGCGCCGCCTCGATGTCGCCGCGCCGATAGCCGCTCCGTGCCACGACGTTGTCCGACGCGGGCTCGTCGGGCGTGAACTCCTCGGTCCCGCCCCCGACCGCGGCATGCTGCGACTCGGCGCTGCCGGTCGCGGTCTGCTCGACGGGTCGCGTGAGGCGGGCCCGCGGCGCGCCGGGCGCGAACGCGCGCTCGAGGTCGACGACCGCCTCGCAGGGGTGTCGTCTCGACATGGACGAGCGGCGCTGCGTCGGCCGCGGCCTCGGGCGTCTCCGCCACGACGAGCGCGACAGGCTGGCCGGCCCACAGGATCTCGGTCCGGGCCAGCGGCTCGTGGACGCGGTCGTTGCCCTCGGTGACGATCGGCAGGTCCGCGGCGGTCAGCACGGCCACGACGCCGGGCACCGCGAGCGCCGCCGCGACGTCGATCCGCTCGATCCGGGCGTGCGTCGGCATCGCCAGCACCGGCCGGGCATGGAGCAGGCCGCGGACCTCGTAGTCGGCGGCGAACCTGGCCTGGCCGGTCACCTTCGGCCGGCCGTCGATCCGCGGGATCGAGCGGCCGATCGCGCTGGTCAGGGGCATCGGGCGAGCGTCCATGGAAGCCATCGTACCCGGCGCGACTTGTCCATCCTGTTAGGCTGGGTGGTCCCAGGCGAGCGACCCGGACGCGAGGAGGACGACGATGTCGATCAGGAGGCTCATCCGGCTGGCGGTCGTCGGTTGGATCGTCAGCATGATCGTCGGCGCGGTCGCGGCGATGAAGGCCAAGCAGACGATCGGCCCCGACACGGACGAGAGCGCCGACGAGTTCAGCGCCAGCGCGATCTTCGGACCGCTCGCCTACACCAGCACGGCCAAGGCCCTGCGCAGCGGCCAGCTCGTGTGCTGGTACGGCGGCGGCGTCCTCGACCTTCGCAACGCCACGCTCGCGCCGGAAGGTGCCACCCTCCGGGTGCGGGCCATCTTCGGCGGCGGTCAGATCCTCGTGCCCGCCGGCTGGCGAGTCGTCACCTCGGTCCGCGGGCTCGGCGGGATCTCGGATACGCGCCCGCCGCAGGGTCGCGCCGCGGACGCTCCGGAGCTGACCATCGAGGGCATGGTCGTCGCCGGCGGCTTCGCCGTGATGTCGGAGATCGACGATGACGCAGGCTGAGTGGCTCGCCGGGATGGACGACAAGGCGACGGACGCGTCGGTAGCGACGAACGGCTCGAGTGCGGACGCGGCGACGACCGAGACGGAGATGACGCCCGCCGGCTGAGACGCCGGCGATCCCCGTGATCGCGCCGCCGACCGACCGGCGCGACGGCAGCTGGCCGCTCGCCCGCAGCCGCACGTCGTAGCGACGATACAGGCTTGACTTATATAAGTCATCGACTTGCTATCTTCGCGCCGTGCACGCGTTCGACGTCCTCGGCGACCCGGTCCGGCGGCGGATCCTCGAGCTGCTCGCCGACGGCGAGCTGAGCTCGGGGGCGATCACCGCGACCGTCCAGGCCGAATTCGGGATCTCGCAGCCGGCCGTCTCGCAGCATCTCAAGGTGTTGCGCGAGAGCGGCTTCGCGTCGGTCCGGCCCGAGGGCGCACGACGGCTGTACGCCGTCGACTCGGCGCCGCTCCAGGAGGTCGACGTGTGGCTCGATCGCTTCCGCAGCTTCTGGGAGCAGCGGCTCGACTCGCTCGCCACCGAGCTCGCGCGCGGCAAGCGCGAACGGCGCCTCGCCGCTACCGCCGCAACGCGCCCAAGACACCGAAGGAGGACCCATCCGATGGTCGACATCGTCCGTGAGATCGAAGCCACCCAGCGAGAGGTCGGCAGCGGCCGGCTCGCCGCCGGCGAGGGACGCATGGTCCGTCTGTCGCGCACCTACGACGCGCCGATCGAGGACGTCTGGGACGCGCGTGACGAACCCGGAACGGATCAGCCGCTGGTTCCTGCCGGTCAGCGGCGATCTCCGACGTCGGCGGGCGCTACCAGCTCGAGGGCAACGCCGGCGGCGAGGTCCTCACCTGCGAGCCGCCGCAGCGCTTCCGCGTGACCTGGGTCTACGGCGTGGAGCCCGGCCCGGCGAAGCCTCCATCCTCGAGGTCCGGCTCACGCCGGCGGGCGACGAGTCGACGACGCTCGAGCTCGAGCACACGGCCATCGTGCCCGAGGAGTTCTGGGACCAGTTCGGGCCGGGCGCGGTCGGCGTCGGCTGGGACGGCGGGACTGCTCGGGCTGGCGCTGCACCTGCGCGGCGGCAGTCCGTCGGCGACCCCGTCGCCTGGCAGCTGTCGGACCTGAGGGGCGCGAGTTCAACACGCTGAGCAGCCAAGCCTGGGGAGCCGCCCACGAGGCTGCGGGTGCGGACCCGGCGGTCGTCGCGACGATGGTCGCCAACACGACGCAGTTCTACGCGCCGACCCCGACGCATCGTCCTGAGCCATACATCACCGCCGGGCCGCGCGCGTCCGACGAGGGATGTGGTGGAGATGGGGGAGAGTCGAACTCCCCGTCCAGAACCCTTCTCCGGAGACCACTACGAGCGTGTCCGATGGTTTGTCGTCGATCGCCCGGACGGGCATCGGCACTCTGCCGGGCGATCCAGTCACGTGCCCCTAGATCGGGCTTGACTCCGGACTACGCGACGCTTGTCCGGATCGCAGCCTCGCTGCATGACGCTTCCACTACCCGCGAGGCGGAGGCAGCTTCCACGCTCACTCTACTGCCTAAGCAGCGAGAGCGAGAGTCGACTGGCGGTTGCCAGGTACTTCTTTTTGCCACCTGATTAACGAGGCCTAGTGGCGTCCTCGGCTCGCGTTCCCCGGTAACCAGGCCCTGTCGAAACCACACATCCCCACAGGTCCGAGAACCGGCTCGGACCGCGGATGGTAGCACGAGCGTCTTCGGCTGTCGGTCGGTCGCGGTGCCGCACCGCCCGAAAAGGATGCATCCGTAATCTGGTCGCGCGTACGGTGACGGTGTCGAATCCGAGCGAATCTCGGCCGACGAGAGACTGGAGTCGAACGTGATGGATCAGCATTCGGACCGCCCCGGATCCAGGGACCCGGCTGGCCGTCGCCACTGTCTTGTCGCCGATTGCCCGTGCCAGGACGCCCGGATCGTGTCGCCACGACGGGCCGCCTTCTTCGCCATCTGGGCGGAATCGCACGGAGAGACCGCGAACCGCTCGATCGAGCCCGATCCGGACTGGCGCTGGACGCCCGCGGCGCCGAGCACTCGCTGACGCGGGGACCCGGACCGACCCTCGGACCCGTACGAATTGGCCATCGTGGCCGCAGCGCCGTCGCTGCTATCCTTGCGATGGCCGAACCTCCATCGGGAGGACGGGGGACCCACACGGATCCCGGGGCAAATCGCGACGAACGCGACGGCGGACCCAACGCCGAGCCCGACAGCTCACCTCGTAGGCCGGACGGGCTGCTTCGAGGTACGCCGTGCTCCGGCCATCGCTCCGCTCCACGACGCCGCATCAGCGCGCGGTCGGGCGCAATCTCGCGCTCGACACGATCGCGTCGGTCGGGGTGGGCGTCACGGTCGCGCTGGTCACGACGCTCCTGCCGACCATCGCCCGACGGGGCGGCCTCGACCCGATCGGTCTGGCCGCGCTCGCCGCCGCGCCGTACGTCGCGAACCTCCTGGGCGCATTCGCCGGACGGGTCGGTCCGCGATCGCGGCGGCAGCTCGCGCTCATCCGGGCCGCCGGGGCCGGATCGCTGCTCGCTGCTCGCGGTCGTCGCCTCGGCGCCGATGATGATCGCGGTGTCGGTCGTCTTCTGGCTGAGCCTCTCGCTGAGCAGCCCGTATTACCTGCGGCTGTGGGGAACCATGTATCCCTCCCGGATCCTCGGTCGGGTCGTCGGCTTCCTGGGCTCCGGCCGGGCCGCGGCGGCCGCGCTCGCCGCGCTCGCGGGCGGCATCCTGGCGGACCGGATCGGTGGCGAGATGGCCGTCGCGATCGCAGGACTCGTGGGCCTGATCTGCGCGATCGCCTACATCGGCCTTCGCTCACCCGACACCGAGGTCCCACCTGGCTACTCGGCCCGCGAATTCGTTCCGAGCGCTGCCCGATCGGCCGGTCCTGTCGCGGATCGCCCTTGCCCAGGGTTTCTACGGCGGCGGCCTGATCGCCGCTGTGCCGCTCTACGCCATCGTCAACGTCGACCGCCTGAACCTGTCGCTCTCGGATGTCGGGATCATCGGGATCCTGACCGCCGCCGCGACCACGCTGTCGTTCCTGGCGTGGGGAGCGATCGCCGATCGACGCGGTCCGCTCGTCGCGCTGCGCCTCGGCAGCGCCTTCGGACTGGCAGGGCTCATCGCCTATGCCCTGGCACCCAACGTCGGCATCCTGTGGATCGCGGCGGTCGCCGCCGGCGCGAGCAGCGCGTCGATCGATGTCGGGATCGCGTCGGCGGTCAGCGACCACACCTCGCTCGCGTCACGTGCGGCCGCGATGGCCGGCTGGAACGCGATCACCGGGGCCCGCGGGATCGTGGCCGCGTTCACGATGAGCATCCTGCTCCAGCTCGGCTGTCGTCGACGTCACGAGCTGGGCTGCTGCTGTGCGCCGGCGTGTCGGCGATCGGGGTGGTGATGTACGTGCGAGCGAGCACCGACGAGGTCGCGGTCGCGGCGCCGACGCAGGCACCGCCTCGGGCCCGTCAGCCCCAGATGTCGCCGATCGTGAACCCGTCCGGGAAGGGATCCGTCGGGTCCACCACGTAGCTCGCGAACCCGGTGATCCAGGCCTGGCCGCTGATGGTCGGGACGATCGCCCGGTACGTCGCCGACCGTCGTCGCCTCGATCACCTGGCCCGTGAAGACCGTGCCGAGGATCCCCTCGTGGCGGAACGTCTCGCCGACCGCCAGCCGGCCGCGGCGCGGCCAGCGTCGCCATCCGGGCTGAGGTCCCGGTGCCGCACGGCGAACGGTCGATCGCGCCGGTCCAGGTGGCGGGCCGTTCCCAGTCGAGCGTCCCGGTCGAGACGGTCACGACGTTGCGCATGCTGTTGGCCGGATCGTGGGCCGGCCCCGACAGCTGCCCGATCGTGATGCCGGCGAAACCCGGGCTGCTCGGGATGGACGACCGGGAGCTGCTCGTTGGCGGCGGCCTTGATCATCTCGGTGATGCGGGTGATGTCGGCGCCCTCGTCGGGCGTGAGCCGGAGCCCGAACCGGCCGGCGTCGGCGATGACGTAGAACATCCCGCCATAGGCGACGTCGACGGTGACCGTCCCGAGCTGCGGCACCTCGACCGGTGCGTCGAGATGGGTCGCGAAGGCGGGCACGTTCCGGAACGTCACGCGCGGTGACCTTGCCGTCCCGGCAGTCGGCCCGGACGCGGATCAGTCCGGCCGGTGCCTCGAGCGTCAGCTCGGTGACCGGCTCGGTCATCGGCAGCATCCCGGTCTCGAGCAGGACGGTGACCACGCACATCGTGTTCGAGCCGGACATTCCCGGGTACTCGACCTGCTCCATGATCACGTAGCCGGCGTCGGCCTCGGGGATGGCCGACGGCAGGATCAGGTTGCAGTTGGCGGCCGGGAAGCCGCGCGGCTCGCGCAGCATGCGCAGGCGCAGGTCGTCGCGGTTCGCCTGGAGCCAGGTCATCGCCTCGAACATCGAGCCGCCCGGGACGCCGTCCACGCCGCCGACGATCACCCGCCCCGGCTCACCCGCGGCATGGGCGTCGACCGCCCGGACGACCGGCCCGACCGTGAGTCGGTCCGGGGATCCCGGTCGTCACGCCTAGCGTCCGCGCTGGGCGTCGGCCAGCTCGCGCGCGACGTCGCGCCGGGCGTCGCGATCGGCGATATCGCGGCGGCGGTCGTGGAGCTGCTTGCCGCGTGCCAGCCCGAGCTCGATCTTGGCGCGGCCTCGTTCGTTGATGTAGAGCCGGAGCGGCACGATCGTCTGGCCCTTCGCCTTGGTCTTGCCGAGCAGCTCGTCGATCTCGGAGCGATGGAGGAGCAGCTTGCGCGTCCGCTTCGGCTCGTGGTTGTAGCGGTTGCCGCCCTCGAACTTGGCGATGTCGGCACCGACCAGCCACGCCTCGTCACGCTCGATGCGTGCGTAGGCGTTGGAGAGGTTCGCCTTGCCGGCACGGAGCGACTTGATCTCGGTCCCGGTCAGGACGATACCGGCCTCGAACGTCTCGTCGATCGTGAAGTCGTGGCGGGCTTTTCGGTTGAGCGCGACGGTCCGCCCGTCTCCGTCGCCCATGGGAGGGCTCCTCCAGCGGTCCTGCGGTGGTCGGATATCGCACGAACGCCGGCCCTATGCGGGCCGGCGTCCGAGTGCTTAGCCACCCACAGGGTGTCCGACTAGACGGCCATCTCCTGCGAGGTGGTGCAGCTAGTAGCGGTCTATCACTGCACATCACCTCCTTTCGTTCCCCAGAACCGTACCTGATGCGCCGGATACGAGCGCAAGACATCGAGGCGATCCTCAGGCCGCGAACGTCGCAGGAGCGAGGCCTGGACCGGCGCCCCGAGGATCTCGAGCGCCTTGTCGAGATCCGGGTCGGTGCCGAGCGGACCGGCGTCGGCAGCGTCACGACGACGTCCGGCGTCAGCCCGACCTTGTGGATCCAGCGTCTTGTCGGGGGTCAGCCAGCGGGCGATGGTGAGCTTGAACGCCGCCGGCCTGCGCCGGTCAGCTCCTGCCACTGCTGGATGGTCCCCTTGCCGTACGACTGCTGTCCGACGAGCGTGGCCCGCTTGTCGTCCTGGAGCGCGCCGGCCACGATCTCGCTGCGCCGACGCGCTCCCGCCATCGATCAGGACGACGAGCTGGATGCGCCGGGTCCGTCGCGACGCCGTCGGTCAGCGCGTGTGGTCGGTGTCTGGTTCCCCTGTGCGTCCTGCTCCCAGAAGACGATCCCGGACCCGATGAACTGGCTGGCGACCTTGCGAGCGGCGGTCACGAAGCCGCCCGGATTGCCGCGCAGGTCGAGGATGAGCTTGGTGCGGCCGGCGGCCAGGTCGTCGCGCGAGCGCTTCGACCACCTGGTCGGCCGCGGCGTCGGAGAACCCGGCCAGCCGGATGTAGCCGACCAGTGCCGCCGGCCAGCACCTTGCTGTCGACCTCCTTGGACTGGACGACGTCGCGGGTGACCGCAGACCGAGATCGGCTTCGCGCCGGCGCGCACGATCCCGAGACCGACCGACGCTCCCCTTCGGCCCGCGGATCTTGCCGATGACCGCGTCCACCGTCAGCCCGTCCACCGAGGCGCCATCGATCGACGCGACGATGTCGCCGACCGGCGAGTCCCGCCTTCTCGTGCGGGCGAGCCGTCGATCGGCTCGGTGACGATGAGGCGGCAGGTCGGTCCGAGCGGCGTGCAGCCCTGGGTGCCGTTGGGTCGCCTGCGAGGCGACCTGGGCGCCGATCCCCTCGAACTGGCCGCTGATGCCCTGCAGGCTCTGGCGGTACTGGTCCGAGGTCAGATAGGCGGAGAAGGGATCGTCGAGCGACCCGATCATCCCCCGGATCGCGCCCTGGATCAGGGTCGACTGGTCGACTGTGCCGCCGGCGTAGCGATCCTGGATCGTGTGAAACGTATCCCAGAACGGCTGGAAGGCGGTCTCCTCGGAGGCCGGCGTTCCGGGGTCGGATGCGGCATGGCGACCCATCGTGTAGCCCGACAGGAACAGCCCGGAACCGGCAAGGATCGCGACCAGGACGACCGAGATCTGGACGAACGGGAGGCGTCGGCGGGTCGTGGCGATCGGGCGGACCGGCGCCGACGCCGGAGCATCAGACGTGGCACTGGATTCCGGGACGGGGACTGGCGGATCGACGCTGGCAGGCCGGTCTGGGGTGGGTGGCGGGGGGTCCTCTGGAAGCATCGCGCAACCGTCCTGGGTGTGACGTCCCGGGGGCAGGCGAGAAAGGTACATCGACTCCCGCCAAGGCGCCACGGACGAGCTTTCGACGGATCTGGCCAGGTTCGGCGCCTGGCTGTCGGCGCCCTTAGCGGATCAGGTAGGTCCTGACCGATAGCCACGAGCCGAGGATCCCGAGACCGACGCCGGCGCCCATGACCAGCGCGACCGAGATCGCGGGTCAGCGAGCCGAACTGGAGCGGCAGGACCCGGAAGAAGTCGGCCATGAACGCACTGAGCGGATCCGCGACGGCCAGCAGGATCCCGAGCGTCACGACCGCCCCGAGGAAGCCGACGAACGCGCCCTCGAAGACGAACGGCCAGCGGATGAACGCGTCAGACGCTCCGACCAGGCGCATGACCTCGATCTCGTCGGCGCGGGCGAGGACCGCGAGCCGGATCGTGTTGATGATGATGAACAGGGCGATGACACCGACGATCAGCAGGACGACGGTCCCGGCCGTGCGCAGGATGCCGGTCACGGTCAGGACGCGATCGACCAGGTCTTCGATGTTGATCACCCGCTGGATGCTCGGATCGTTGCCGAGAGCGTCGGAGACGACGCGGACCTGCGAGGGATCGACCATCTTGACCTCGAGGCTCGCGTACAGCGGGTTCGCGTCGAGGTACTGGGTCAGGTCCTCCTGGCCCTGGGCCTTGAGCGATGCCCGAAAGCGAGTCAGGGCCTCGTCACGGCTGACGTAGTCGACCGAGGCGATCTGGGGCATGCGCCTTGAGCTTGGCCGTGAGCTCCGTCGACCTGGTTGTCCGTGGCGTTGGGCTGCAGGTACGCGACGACCTCGACCTTCTGCTCGGTGAAGTTGAGCCCGGCCAGGAGGCCCGTCTGGATGATCCAGAAGCCGGCCAGCAGGAGCAGCATCAGGACCATCGTCGCTGTCGCGGCGAGGCTCATCACGGCGTTGCGCCAGAACCCCTGCCAGGCGCGTTTCATGCTGAACACGACGAAGCCGATCATCGGTCAGTCCTCGCGGTGGTAGGCGCCACCGACCTCGTCGCGGATGATCCGGCCTTCCTCGAGCGCGACGACGCGCTTGCGCAGTGCGGTCACGACCTCGGCGTTGTGGGTCGCCATCATCACCGTCACGCCCAGCTCGTTGATGCGCAGCAGGAGCTGGAGGATCTCCCAGCTGATGAGCGGGTCGAGGTTGCCGGTCGGCTCGTCGGCGATGATCAGCCGCGGGTCGTGGACGAGCGCGCGGGCGATGGCCGTCCGCTGCTGCTCGCCGCCGGACAGCTGCGACGGGGTCTGCTCGGCCTGGCGCGGTCAGCCCGACGAGAGCCAGGACCCGATCGACCGCGGGCCGGATCTTGCGCCTCGGCGTGCCGGTCACCTCGAGCGCGAACGCGACGTTCTCCCAGACCGTCTTGGACGGCAGGAGCTTGAAGTCCTGGAAGATGATGCCGATCTTGCGTCGCATCTTGGGGACCTGCCGGCGCCCGAGCCGCGCGACGTCCTGCCCGTCGAGGACGACCTCGCCGCGTGTCGCCAGCTCGTCGCGGATGAGCAGCTTGATGAGCGTCGACTTGCCCGCGCCGGACGGGCCGACGAGGAAGACGAAGTCGCCTTCGGGGATGACGAGGTCGACGTCGCGCAGGGCGAGCTTGCCGTTCGGGTAGGCCTTGGTGACGTCGTGGAGGACGAGGACCGCCCGCTCCTGCTTGGCCTGGTCGCGCGTCCGGCCGAGCACCCGCGATCGGATCGAACGCGGCGCAGTCGGCGAGCGCGGGGCGCTCGGGGCAGGGGCGTAGGTCACATTCGGCTCCAGGGGCGACGGACCCGGCGGCCACGGCCACCGATCGTCACGATCTCACGACTCCGGTCCGCGGGCACGACAGGGGGAGCCACATCGAAGTCGAGGCTACCACCCGGGCGGAGGTCCGGCAAACCGACGGACGGTGCCACGACGCACCGGACCTTTGGCGGGCATCGCCTCGGTCGTCAGAGGAGGCCCGGGGAGATCGGCAGGTACCGCGAGAAGTCGCCGAACGACCGGTCCCAGCACAGCAGGACGGGGAACGGATCGAGCCGGAAGCCCGCTCGCAGGGCCGGGACGATCGCACGGTCCGCGGCGCCTCCCACCCACAGCGCGAATGCCCCGCGCGGTACGACCGTCGAGGTCAGGTGGCCGAGGATCGGGGAGAGGAGCGCTTCGTCGCGGACGGCGACCGGGCCGAGCCTACCGGCCTCGCCCGCATAGCCGTAGCCGACCGGCGTGCCGTCGGGCCCGCGGTAGAGCCAGCCATGGCGCGACTCGCTCCGCAGGAATCGGTGATCCGCCGGGTGTGCGACCCCGATGAGCTCGCGGTCGAGCCCGTCCACTGCGTCGACCAGCATCCGGTGGCCCTGGCTGTCCGGCGGCCCGCCCGCGATCTCGTCGAAGGCGAGCGGCACGACCCCGGACGGCAGAGGATCGAACGCCTCCGGCCGCTGCGGCAGCCCGGTGAGGCTGAGCAGGGGCATCCGCGGGACGATGTCGTGGAGCGCATAGAGCGCGTTGGAGATCGGCTGCGCGCTGTCCGTCGCGGTCGCCCTGACACGGTCGGCGTCGTCCAGGTCGGTCGTCGGCCAGACGCGGGCCAGCAGCTCGCGGCCGACGCCCTCGCCCTGGGCCTCCGGAAGCACGAACAGCATCGACAGATACCAGAGCCGCTCCCGGACCACGGCCGACACGAACGCCACGGCGCGTTCCCCCGACCCTTCGGGTTCGGTCGCGACAAGGAACCGGTCCGGGTCTGTCGCCTGGAGATGGCTGAACAGGCGGAGCGCCTGGTTCGAGCCGACCGGGATCTCGCCCTGGCCGAGCGGGACGATGTAGTCGTTGATCGACATCCGCCAGATCGCCTCGCAGGTCGCCAGCTCGTCCGGACGCGCCGGACGATAGGTCAGCCCTGACGTCGACGGTCGCGGCCCTCCGGCCGTCGTCACGGGGCGACTGCTTCCTCGCCGATCCCGCGCTCCAGCTCGGCCTGCATGAACGCGTCGAGGTCGCCGTCGAGGACGGCGCCGGTGTTGCCAGTCTCGTGGTTGGTGCGCAGGTCCTTGACCATCTGGTAGGGGTGGAGCACGTAGCTCCGGATCTGGTTCCCCCAGCCCGGCCTCGACATGCTCGCCCTTGAGCGCGCGGACCTCGGCCTCGCGTTCCTCGAGCGCGCGTTCGAGCAGCCGCGACTTGAGGACCTTGATCGCCATCTCCTTGTTCTGGGTCTGGCTCCGCTCGTTCTGGCTCTGGGCGACGATCCCGGTCCGCAGGTCGGTCAGCCGCACCGCGGAGTCGGTCTTGTTGACGTGCTGTCCGCCGGCACCCTGCGAGCGGAAGGTGTCGACTCGGATCTGGTCCCAGTCGAGCTCGATCTCGACATCGTCGTCCGCCTCCGGCAGGACTTCGACGAGCGCGAACGTCGTCTGGCGGCGGTTCTGCGAATCGAACGGGCTGATCCGGACGAGACGGTGGACGCCACGTTCGGCCCGCAGCCAGCCGTAGGCGCGGCGCCCGTTGACGGCGACGGTCACGCTCTTGAGACCGGCCTGCTCGCCTTCCTGCTGATCCAGGATCTCCGTCGGGAAGCGGTGACGCTCCGCCCAGCGGAGGTACATCCGAAGGAGCATCTCGGTCCAGTCGGTCGCCTCGGTGCCGCCGGCGCCGGCACTGATCGACAGGAGGGCGGGCCGCTCGTCGTATTCGCCCGAGAACAGGAGCGCCGTCCGTTCCCGCGAGAACTCGGTCTCGAGCGACGCGGCATCGCGCTCGAGCTCTGCCTCGAGCTCGGCGTCGGGGGCTTCGTAGAGCAGCTCGACCGCTGCGAGGAGGTCGTCGGCCTTGGCCAACAGCTCACGCCAGGTCGCGATCTCGCTTCGGAGGCCGTCGGCCTCGCGCAGGACCTTCTGGGCGGAACGCCCGTCGTCCCAGAAGCCGGGTTCCTGGGTCTGCGCCTCGATCTCGGCTACACGCGCCTCTTTCGTCTCGAGGTCAAAGGTACCCCGAGGTCGACCGGATCCGTTCAGCCAGGTCCCGGATGGCGGACGCTTCCACCTAGTTCCGGGCCTGCAGATCCTGGAGCAGGATCGGGCGCAGCTCGATGAGGCGCAGCGCGGTCTTGCTTCGGGCGACGACGGGGTTCACGCAAGGGCAGTAGCCGTTGTGCGGGCAGACGCCACAGTTGCCGTCGCAGTCGAGGGCCGCGGCGTAGCTGCACGTGCGGCAGTCACGCTCACAGGCGATCAGATCGACGAACGACGCTTCCTCGGCCTGCTTCATCGGCTCCCTTTCTGTGCTGGGCAAGGGCGAACGGGGACCGGCTCGATCATGTCATCGGGGGCCCTGGGGGGCCGCTCGGGACGGGGTTTTGGCACAGTATACGGGGCCAATCCCACCTCGCCAAGAGGGAAAACCTGATCTGGCCCGAGTTGGTCGCCTGAGGGAACGCTCAGGGAGCCCCGCCGACCAGGAAGTACTGGACGAGGGCGCCCAGCTCGTGGAGGGTGGCGTCGATCTGGCCGGGCGGATCGTGCTCGATCGGGCTGGTCGATGTCGGCGAGCCCCAGGCCGTGATTCCCTCATCGGAGGCCATCTTCAGGACCCGCAGCATGTGCGGTCGGTCCGACACGAAGACGGCGTCGGCGAGCCCGTGCGAGCGCAGGACCTCGCCGACCGCACGGATCGACTCGAGGGTGGTCCGGCTGGCGTCCTCGCCGAGGATCGCCGCGGCCGGCACGCCCCGGGCGATCGCGTAGGCCCGGGCGGAGGCGGCCTCCGTCGTTCGGTCGCCCTCGGCCTTGCCGCCGGTCACGATCAGGTGCGACGCGACGCCGGCCTTGTACAGCGCGATCGCGTGGTCCAGTCGTGCGGCGAAGAGCGGGGAGGGCCGGCCGTCGTACTGCGCCGCGCCCATCACGACGATCGCGTCGGCCGGGCGCTGGTCGTCACGCTGGCCCTGCGCCCAGATCCGGTACGTCGCGTAGCCGGCGACGACGCCGATGCCCAGGCAGCCGACGACGACCACCACGATCAGGTCGCGGGCGATGTTGCGTTGTTTCAAGAAGGTCGGTCGGGTCGATCGCGTCGAATGGGGGTGGCGCTCAGCGCCCGTGACACTTCTTGTACTTCGCGCCGGACCCGCACCAGCACGGATCGTTCCGTCCGATCCGGGCACCGCTGGGCGTGAAGCCGGGCTTCGGTCCACTGGCCGAGGAACCGGTGCCCGGCCCGGAGGTCACCGGCTGGTCACCGAGCGACTCGCGCATCGGACGCGCGGTCGGGGGTGCCGCCGGTCCGCCGCGCAGGATCGCCGAGCCGCCGACTGCTGCGACGGCCGGGACACGGGCCTCCTCGGGCCGACCATCGGCGACGGTCGCTGTCCCCGCAGCGCCGGTGCCCACGCCCGAGCCGTTCGAGGCCTGACCGGCCGCCGCGCCGGCGCGCAACGCAGCCGCTCCCTGGGCGAGCGAGGCGGCCACGGCCGGATCCCCGCCGCCGGTAACGGCGGGCTGACGGGTCACCGTGACGCGAAAGATCGACGACGCGACTCCGTGGCTGATCAGGCCGCGCAGCTCGTCATAGAGCTGGAAGGCCTCGCGCTTGAACTCGTTGAGCGGATCCTGCTGTGCATAGCCGCGCAGCCCGATCCCCCGGCGCATGTCGTCGAGCTCGGTCAGGTGCTCGACCCACAGCGAGTCGATGGTCCGGATCAGGACCATCCGCTCGACCGTCCGCCAGTCCTCCTCGCCGACCTCGGCCGCCCTGGCCGCGAGGCGCTCGTCGGCGAGCTCACGGACGTGGACCTCGATGGCTTCTCGGGTCCCGAGCTCCCACAGGTCGTCCGCGGTCGTCCCCTCGCCGGTCAGGCCCATCGCGCCGAGACCGGCGGACAGCCCGTCGAGGTTCCAGGCACCCGGGTCATCGCCGACGATGTGGCTTGCGACGAGCCCGTCGATCTCCTCGTCGAGGAAGCTCTGGACGGTCTCGGTCAGGTCCTCGTTGTGGAGGACCTTGTCGCGCTCGGCGTAGATCGTCTCGCGCTGCTTGTTGATGACGTCGTCGTACTCGACGACGCGCTTGCGGATATCGAAGTTGAAGCCTTCGACGCGGCTCTGCGCGGATTCGATGGTCTTCGACACCAGGCGCGACTCGATCGCCACGTCGTCATCGAGCCCGAGCCGCTCCATGAGCCCGGTCACCCGGTCGCTCGCGAAGCGCTTCATCAGGTCGTCTTCGAGCGAGAGATAGAAGCGCGACGACCCCGGGTCGCCCTGGCGGCCGGCACGGCCGCGGAGCTGGTTGTCGATCCGCCGCGAGTCGTGCCGCTCGGTGCCGACGATGTGGAGCCCGCCGGCGGCGACCACGCGATCGTGGTCCTCCTCGGTGATCGCCTTCGCTTCGGCGAGCGCTGCCTCCATCGTCGCGGCATCCACCTCGGCCGGGTTGAGGCCGCGCTTGTGGAGCGACTCGGACGCGAGACCTGCGGGGTTGCCCCCGAGGAGGATGTCCGTCCCTCGGCCGGCCATGTTCGTGGCGATCGTGATGGCGCCGGTCCGGCCGGCCTGGGCGACGATCCCCGATTCCTTCTCGTGGAACTTGGCGTTGAGGACCTCGTGCTTGATCCCGCGGCGCTTGAGCATCGTGGCGAGCATCTCGGACTTCTCGACCGAGATGGTGCCGACGAGGACCGGCCGGCCCTCTTCCTGCATCTCGACGATCTCGTCGATCAGCGCATTGAACTTGGCCGGCTCGTCGCGGAAGACGAGGTCCGGGAAGTCCTCGCGGACCATCTCCCGATGGGTCGGGATGGCGACGACCTCGAGCTTGTAGATCTTGTGGAGCTCCTCGGCCTCGGTCATCGCCGTGCCGGTCATCCCCGACAGCTTGTCGTACAGCCGGAAGTAGTTCTGGAAGGTGATCGTGGCGAGCGTCACGCTCTCGCGCTGGACCCGCAGGCCTTCCTTGGCCTCGACCGCCTGGTGGAGGCCCTCGCTCCAGCGCCGGCCCGGCATCTGCCGGCCGGTGAACTCGTCGACGATGATGATCTCGCCGTCCTTGACGATGTAGTCGCGGTCGCGCTTGTAGAGGGCGTGGGCGCGCAGCGCCTGCTCGAAGTGGCGGGCGAGTCGCGGGTCGGCGTCGTACATGTTCTCGACGCCGAGCCAGCCCTCCATCTTCTCGATCCCTTCCTCGGTCGAGGAGACGGCCTTGTCCTTGAGGTCGATGAAGTAGTCGCCGCCCTCCTCTTCGCCCTCGGGGCGTGCCTTCATCCGCGGGACGAGCCGGGCGAAGGTGAAGTAGAGATCGGCCGATTCCTCGGCCTGGCCGCTGATGATCAGCGGCGTCCGCGCCTCGTCGATGAGGATGTTGTCGACCTCGTCGACGATCGCGAAGCTGCGCTCGCGCTGGACCCGCTGATCGAGCTCGAGGACCATGTTGTCGCGCAGGTAGTCGAACCCGAACTCGTTGTTGGTGCCGTACGTGATGTCCGCGGCGTAGGCCTCGCGGCGGGTCACCGGGCGGAGGTTGAGCAGCCGTTCGTCGTCGGTCGGGTAGCCGGGTTCGAAGACGAACGACGCGTCGTGGGTGATCATCCCGACGCTGACGCCCAGGAAGTGGAAGATCGGCCCCATCCACTGCGGGTCGCGACGGGCGAGATAGTCGTTGACCGTGACGACGTGGACGCCACGTCCCGACAGCGCGTTGAGGATGGCGGCCAGTGGCGCGACCAGCGTCTTGCCCTCGCCGGTCCGCATCTCGGAGATCTTGCCCTGATGGAGGACCGCGGCGCCCATCAGCTGGACGTCGAAATGGCGCATCCCGAGCGTCCGCTTCATCGCCTCGCGGGTCATCGCGAAGACTTCCGGCAGGACGTCATCGAGGGCGGCCTGGAGCCGCTCGTTCTCGTGCGTCCGCCGTTCCTTCTTCAGCTCGCGGCGACGCTCGAGATCCGGGTGGGCGATCTCGTCCTCGGACGGCTCGTCAGGGACGGCGGCTTCGACGACCTCTGCCCGCAGCTCGGCGAAGGCAGAGCGGATCTCCTCGTCGGAGAGCGCCTCGTAGCTTTCCTCGAGGGCATTCGTCTCGTCGACCAGTGGTTGCAGTCGTCGGATCTCGCGGTCGTTGGAGTCGACGAAACGGTTCAGGAAGCGCATGTGGGGCCAAGTATAGGGGAGGCTCTCAGAACGGCCGTCTCACGATGGACCGATCCGGCCTCAGGCGCGCTCCACCGAGGTGGCGTGCTGGATCACGATCGCGCTCGGAGCGGGCGCCGGCTCGGGCGGCTTGCGGCTCCAGAAGCCCGTGCTGTACCCGAGTGCGACGAGGACGAACGTCGCGAACGCCAGGCCGGCCCAGAACAGCACGGAGCGGAACCGCGACGTCGGGTTCATCTCGGGGTTCTTCAGCGCCGGGAGGCGGTCGCCCCGGAGATCCGAGCCCCAGCGGGCCGATCGCAGCTGGGTGCGCCAGTCGGGTTCGACGACTGCGCGCGGCTCGAGGCCGCCCTCGCCGTCGGGCTTGTGGAGCTGGAGGCTCATCGGTCTCCCGCCTGTGCGGATGCGGCCAGCGCATCGATCGAGGGCTCGTCATCGTCGCCGTTGCGGGTGTCGATCGTGCCCTCGTCGCCCCCCTCCCAGAGAAGCATCTCCTGGGTCAGCGAGACCTCGCTCGAGAAGAGGGCCCCGACAGACTCGCCGCGATGGATCCGCCGGATCGCCTCGCCGATCAGCGGCGCGACCGACAGGGTCGTGATCTTGCCGAGCCGCTTGCGTTCCGGGAGTGGCACGGAGTCGGTCAGGACGACCTCGCGCAGGCTCGATGCGGCGATGCGGTCGACGGCCGGGTCGCTCAGCACGCCGTGCGTGGCGCAGGCGTAGATCTCGGTCACGCCTTCACGTTCGAGCGCCCGGGCGATCTCGACGAGCGTGCCGGCCGTGTCGATCTCGTCGTCGACGATGATCGCCCGCTTGCCCTTGACGTCGCCGATGACGTTCATCAGCTCGGCACGGTCGAGGTTGCCGACGCGGCGCTTCTCGATGATCGCCAGTGGCGCGTCGAGCAGCTCGGCGAAGGCGCGGGCGCGCTTGGCGAAGCCGAGGTCGGTGACGACCACCGCGTTCTCGATGTGCTTGTGCTTGTAGTAGTTCGAGAGCATGTGGACGGCGGTCAGCTCGTCGACCGGGATGTTGAAGAAGCCCTGGATCTGGCCCTGGTGGAGATCCATGGTCAGGACCCGGTCAGCGCCGGCGACCGTGATCATGTCGGCGATGAGGCGGGCCGTGATCGGGACGCGCGGCTGGTCCTTCTTGTCGGACCGGCCGTAGGCGTAGAACGGGATGACCGCGGTGATCCGCCCGGCGCTGGCGCGCTTGAAGGCGTCGATCATGATCAGCAGTTCCATGATCGACTGGTTGACCGGGTGGTTGGTCGGCTGGACCAGGAAGACGTCCTTCTCGCGGACGTTCTCGAGGATCTTGACGAAGATGTTCTCGTTGGCGAACTGGAAGACCTCGAGCTTGCCCGGCTCGGTCCCCAGGTAGCGACAGATCTTGCGGGCGAGGCCCGGGTTCGAGTTGCCGTGGTAGATCTCGAACTGGTCCGAGTACAAGCCAGCCGCCTCTCGTCCGCCAAAGGCCGAAGATGCCGTCACGTCCGCCTCATCCACCGCCGTCCGGGCCGGCCGGGCTCGCGCCGTCCGTTCCGGGTTCGCCATCGTCCCCTATGCCGTCCTGCTCTGCAAGTCCGGCGCGGAACGCGGCGATCGCCACGACCCGGTCGCCTTCGGCCAGGCGCATGACGATGACACCACGGGCGCTCGATGAATAGCGGTTGATCGTGTTGGTCTCGGTCCTGATGACCTGGCCGTGGGCCGAGATGAGGAGCAGCTCCTCGTCCTCGTCGGTCACCTGCTGGACGGCCGCGACGTCGCCGGTCTTGCGACCCTCGAGGCTCATCAGCCGGACGCCCTGGCTGCCACGGTGCATCGATCGGAACTCGGTCAGCGCGACGCGCTTGCCGTAGCCGGTCTCGCTCAGGACGAGCAGGTCGCTGTCGGGCTGGACGACGCTCATCCCGACCACCGAATCCCCCTTGCGCGCGAGCCGGATCCCGATCACGCCGGCCGCGTCGCGACCCATCGCCCGGACCTCGTCCTCGGAGAAGCGGGCCAGCTTGCCCTGGGCAGTGGCGATGATCACGTCATCGAGACCGGTCGACACGTCGACCCAGGCCAGCTCGTCGTCGTCGCGCAGGGTGATCGCGCGGATCCCGGACGAGCGGACCTTCTCGAACTGTTCGAGCGGGGTCTTCTTGATGACGCCACTCCGCGTGGCCAGCACGAGATAGGAGCCAGCCTTGAAGTCCGGGAGGGTGATCGTCGCCATCGGGACTTCGCCCGAATCCACCTGGACGCCCGGGAGGTTGATGATCGGCAAGCCCTTTGCCTGGCGGCTGGCGTCCGGGATGGCGTGGACCTTGACCGAGAAGACACGGCCGCGGTTGGTGAAGAAGAGCGCCCAGTGGTGGGTGTTGGCGACGAGCAGGTGCTCGACCGCGTCCTCCTCGCGGGTGACGTGACCGATGATCCCCTTCCCGCCCCGATGCTGGCGGCGATAGGTGGCGACCGGCTGGCGCTTGATGTAGCCGCGACCGGAGATCGTGACCACGACGTCCTCGTCGGCGATCAGGTCCTCGTCGGTCATCTCGCGGCTGAAGTCGTCGGCGACGCGCGTCCGGCGCTCGCCCGCGTACTTCTTCTTCAGCTCGGTCAGCTCGTCCTTGATGATCTGGCTGACCCGGGCCGGGTTGGCGAGGATGTCCTCGAGCTCGGCGATGAGCTGGATGATCGCGAGGTACTCGTCCTCGATCTTCTGGCGCTCGAGGGCGGCCAGGCGTGCGAGCCGCATGTCGAGGATGGCCTGGGCCTGGAGCTCGGACAGGTCGAAGCGCGACATCAGGTTGTTGCGCGCGTCCTCGACCTCCTGCGACTCGCGGATCGTCTTGATCACCGCGTCGAGGTTGTCGAGGGCGATCTTGAGACCCTCGAGGATGTGCGCCCGGGCGCGCGCCTTGGCGAGGTCGAACTCGGTCCGGCGGCGGATGATCTCGCGCCGATGCTCGAGGTAGTGGACGAGCACGCTCCGCAGCGGGAGCGTCTGCGGCTGGCCGTCGACCAAGGCCAGCATGTTCATGTTGAACGCGAGCTGCATCGGCGTGTGCTTGAACAGGTTGTTGAGGACCTTGTGCGGATTGGTATCGCGCTTGAGCTCGATGTAGATGCGCATGCCGTCGCGGTCGGATTCGTCGCGCAGGTCGCCGATGCCCTCGATCCGCTTGTCCTTGACAAGCTCGGCGATCTTCTCGAGGAGGCTCGCCTTGTTGACCTGGTACGGCAGCTCGGTGACGACGATCGCGGTCCGGTCGCCCTTGACCTCCTCGAACGCGACCTGGGCACGCATCACGACCCGGCCTCGCCCGTGCGCGTACATCTGCCGGATCGCGTCGACGGTCTCCCACTCGCCGGACAGCGTGTTGCGCTGCCGCTCGAAGCGGTAGATCGTCCCCCCGGTCGGGAAGTCCGGTCCCTTGACGTACTCGCACAGGTCGTCCGAGGTCAGGTCGGGGTCGTCGATCATCGCGATGGTCGCGTCGACGATCTCGCCGAGGTGGTGCGGCGGGATGTTGGTCGCCATCCCGACCGCGATCCCCGAGCTGCCGTTGACGAGCAGGTTCGGGAGCTTCGCCGGGAGGACCGACGGCTGCTTCTGGGTGCCGTCGTAGTTGTCGACGAAATCGACCGTGTCCTTGTCGATGTCGGCGAGCATCTCGCCGGCGATCGCGGTCAGGCGCGCCTCGGTGTAGCGCATCGCGGCCGCCGTGTCGCCATCGACCGAGCCGAAGTTGCCCTGGCCGTCGACCAGCGGATAGCGCATCGAGAAGTCCTGGGCAAGCCGGACGAGCGCGTCGTACAGCGCCTGGTCCCCGTGCGGGTGGTACTTGCCCATCACCTCGCCGACGATCGCGGCGCACTTGCGGTACGAGCTGGTGGCCGACAGGCCCATCTCCCCCATCGCGTAGAGGATCCGGCGATGGACGGGCTTGAAGCCGTCGCGGACGTCGGGCAGGGCGCGTGCCACGATCACGCTCATCGCGTAGTCGAGGTAGCTGACCCGCATCTCGTCCTCGATGAGGATCGATCGGATGTCGCCCAGGTCGTCGGTCACGGTCGGGTCACTCCAGTCGGGTCAGGAAACGGTCGGCGGGTCGGGGTGGGCATCAGAGGGGAGGCTCCGGGATCGTCGTCGGGTCGGGCAGGGCGCCGAACCGGGTCGCTGTCTCGGCCGCGGCCGAGGTCGACGCCGCGCCCGGGCGCCTGCGGATCCCCGCAAGGGCAGACCGGAGCTCGTCGGCGGTGGCCGGTTCCAGCTTGGCCAGTGTGTCGCGGATCACCCACGCTCGGTGGCCATCGGCGGTCTCGACGGCTCGGGCGGTCTCGGCGCGGAGCACAGTCTCCGTCGCGGCGAGGTCCACGACGGTCAGCGAGCGATACGCCCAGGCGAGCGCCTTCTGGACGTCGGGCTCGGCGTCGCCCATCAGCGAGCCGAGGAGCGGCAGGGCGCTCGCGGCGACCTGCGGATCGCGTCCGCGGCGACGGTCCACGTGCGGCATCGTCGCGATCGTCGACCCGACGAGCCGGCGTTCCCAGCGCGATGGGCTGTAGACGAGCAGCTCGAGCTCGGCCCAGCGATAGGCCTCGGCCAGGATGCCCTTCCCGTATGGGTGAGCCAGCGAATCGACCGTGATCCAGTCGCCGGCCTCGCGCGCCGCGCGGCGGAGGAGCTGCCACGTGCGCTCCGTCTCGCCGTCGAGCGTGCGCTCGAGAAGCCCGAATGCGAACCAGCGGGCTTCGAGCTCGCGCTCGTGGTAGAGGCGATCGGCGACGAACAGGAGCGGGGTCGGTCGATCGCCCTTGGTCGCGTTCCGGAAGCCACGCGACACGGCCGCGAGGAGCGGCCAGCGGACACCGTGGACGGGGCCGAGGCCGGGCGCGATCCGTTGCTGGCCGGCCAGGTACTCGGGGTCGGCGAGGGAGGCGAGACCGCGGGTCAGCGCCTTCGCGAACGCGTCGGGGTCATTGCTGAGATCGGCCAGGGACGCACCGAGCGCCTCGGCTGGATCGCGATGGGCGGCGACGAACGCGACCGCGCGGACGGTGACCTCGCTGGCGGCCGGGGCGGCCATCATGTGCCGCGCTCGGGCGTCGGGTCGGCCTCGGCCACGAGAACGTCGGACGCGTCCGAGGCGAGGGGCTGCTTCGGATCAGCCTCCTCGGTCGGTCGCTCCGGATCGGCGACATCAGCGGCTCGATACGCGTAGCGATCGCGCAGCTCCTGCTTGCGCTGTGCCCCGGCGGCGACGTAGACGCCGGTCGATGTGGCCAGCTCGAGCCCCGTCGTCGCGTCGACGATGTGCCCGGCGGTGTCCACGATCCGGCGGGTTCGGCGGGTGATCCACCCTTCCGCGTGGATCGGCTTGTCGACCTGCACCGGTCGCTTGAAGGTGACCGCCATCCGGGCCGTGACCCCCCAGTTGTCCTCGCCGACGAGTGCCCAGGCCATGACCTCGTCGAGGATCGTGCACAGGATGCCGCCGTGGATGACCTGCTCCCAGCCCTCGAACCGACGGTCGAGCGTCACGTCGCTCCACGATCGGCCCGATTCGACGTGGAGGACCAGCCCGAGGCCGCTGCTGTTGAGCGTGCCGCAGGCGAAGCAGTTGTGCTCGGCGAATTCGAAGCGGCCGGCGGGTGTTTCTATCGCTGGCCTGGTCGCGGGAGCCACGGACGGGGAGCTCGCCCGAGTGGCCGCTGAGGTCGCCTCAGACGTCAAGGTTCTGCACCTTTCGCGCCTCGGTCTTGATGAAGTCCTTGCGCGGGCCGACCTTCTCGCCCATCAGCATCGTGAAGATCTCATCCGCGAGCGCGGCATTCTCGCCATCGACGCGGAGGAGCGTCCTGGTCTCGGGGTTCATGGTCGTTTCCCAGAGCTGATCGGCGTTCATCTCGCCGAGGCCCTTGAACCGCTGGACCGAGAGGTTCTTGACGTTGAAGTCCTTGATGATCTGGTCGCGTTCCTTCTCGGTCTGCGCGTAGCGGGTCACCTTGCCGGTGCTCACCCGGTAGAGGGGTGGCTGGGCGATGTAGAGGTAGCCCTCGTCGATGACCTGCGGCATGTGCCGGTAGAAGAAGGTCAACAGCAGCGTCCGGATGTGGGCGCCGTCGACGTCGGCGTCGGTCATGATGATGATCCGGTGGTAGCGCAGCTTCAGGAGGTCGAAGCTCTCGCCGATCCCGGCACCGAGGGCGATGATCAGCGGCCGGACGTTCTCACTCGACAGGATCTTGTCGAGCCGCGCCTTCTCGACGTTGAGCAGCTTCCCCCGAAGCGGGAGGATCGCCTGGTTCCGGCGGTCTCGCCCCTGCTTGGCCGAGCCGCCGGCCGAATCGCCCTCGACGAGGTAGAGCTCGCTCCGAGCGGGATCGCGTTCCTGGCAATCGGCCAGCTTGCCCGGCAGCGACATGCCGTCGAGCGCGCCCTTGCGGATGACCAGGTCGCGAGCCTTGCGCGCTGCTTCTCGGGCGCGCGCCGCGGTCAGGCATTTTTCGATGATCCGCCGGCCATCGGCCGGGTTCTCGTCGAGGTACTGGCCGAGGCTGTCGGCGACGGCGGCCTGGACCTGTCCCTTGACCTCGGCATTGCCGAGCTTGGCCTTCGTCTGGCCCTCGAACTGCGGGTCGGTCAGCTTCACGCTGATCACCGCGGTCAGGCCCTCCCGGACGTCGTCGCCCGACAGGTTCCCGTCGGCATCCCGAAGCACGCCGGCTCGACGCGCCCAGTCGTTCAGCGAGCTGGTCAGCGCCGCGCGAAACCCCGTGACGTGCGTGCCGCCATCGACGGTGTTGATGTTGTTGGCGAAAGCGAGCACGTTCTCCGTATAGGAGTCGTTGTACTGCAGCGCGACCTCGACGGCTGTCCCGCCTTCCCGTCGCTCGAC
>CAVURK010000008.1:0-334501 GCA_963743855.1 uncultured Chloroflexia bacterium | reverse complement strand
GTCGGGGTCGGCGTCGATGGGCCGGGTGACCGATCAGTTGTGGCGCCGGACGTATCCAAGACGACCTGGCTCGCCGGCTGCCGGGTCGACCTGGTCGGCACGCTGACGGCCGGTGGATCTGGGACCGGCGCCGGCGTCTCAGTGGTCGGAGCCTCGGTGGCCGGGGCCTCGGGGCTCGGTGGCTGGGCCACGGCGGTCGTCGTCACAGCCGGCGCCTCGGTCCGGGCGGGCGCGACGACGGACCTTCGGGACGGCTGTTCGGCTGGTCCCGGTGTGGGCGCCGCCATCGAGTCGGGCTGGTCGATCTCCGTGCGGGTCTCGCGGTGCGGGTTGCGCGGTCTGTGTCGCGGCGGCACCCGGGGCCGCCTCCAGCCCAGGCTCGGCGGCGAACATCGCGAGCTCGAGACCGAAACGGAGCCCGCCGATCCCCGCCCGGTTCGGATCGATCGCCGCAAGACGCCGGGCCGCCGCGACCAGGGCGGCCGGATCGTGGCGCGCGGCCGCCGGATCGGCGAAACCTGCGATGAGCTCGGCGCGGATGGCTTCCACGGCCTGGTCGAGAAGGGCACGAAGATCGCGGCCGCGCTCCTCGAGCGCGTCGAGCAGGGCGACGCCGGCCGCCCCGTCGCCCCTGACGAGGTCGTCGACGAACGTCTCGACGACCTCGGCGTCCGCCAGCCCGAGCAGGTCGCGGACATGGGCCTCGTCGATCCGCTCGGGCGCCGCGGACAGCAGCTGGTCGAGCATCGATTCGGCATCGCGCATCCCGCCGGCGGCGAGTCGGGCGATGAGGTGGACGGCGGCCGGATCGGCCTCCCGGCCGTCTGCGGCCAGGATCCGGGCGAGCTTTCCTTCGATCTCGGCGACGGTCAGCCGTCGGACGTCATAACGCTGGAGGCGGGACAGGATCGCCGGCGGGAACGCCGAGGGCTCGGTCGAGGCGAACATGAAGATGACGAAGTCGGGTGGCTCCTCGATCGACTTGAGGAGCGCGTTCCAGGCCGGGCCCGTGATCTGATGTGCCTCGTCGAGGATGTAGACCTTGCGCTTGAGCTGGCCGGGCGGATAGGCAAGCCGCTCGCGCAGGCCGCGGACGTCGTCGATGCCGCGGTTGCTCGCCGCATCGATCTCCACGAGGTCGAGCGAGGTTCCCTCGCGGATCGAGACGCACGACGGGCACCTGTCGCACGCGTCGCCGTCCTGGAGGTTCGTGCAGTTGACCGCCTTGGCGAGGATCCGGGCGAGCGATGTCTTGCCCGTCCCGCGTGGCCCGACGAACAGCACGGCGTGGCTGACGCGGTCGGTGCGGACCGCGTTCCGGAGCGTCTCGACCACGGCTTCCTGCCCGACGATCTCGGCGAAGGTCTGGGCTCGCCAGCGCCGGTAGAGCGCCTGGTGCGGGACGGTCGAGGTCACGGCCTCCTCGGTCTTTGGCAGGACGGGCAGAGGTAGATTGCCGTGCACCCTCCGTCGACCTGGACGTTTCTCGTGCCCACCATGACGTGCGGCTCGGACCAGGCCGTTCCGCGGCACCCGACGATGATCGCTTAGTGCTGCTTCCTTCCGGACCTGACACGGTTCGCGGTTCGCCGCTGCGCGGGACCCGGTCCTCAACGTCACACGTCGGGCGGCGTTCGAGAACGGAGACCTCGGGAGGGGATTCAGCCCTGCTATAGCGGATTGCAGGTACAGGGCACCGCTAGTTCCCCGCCTAGCACGGCCCGGGAAGGATACCCCGGTTGCATCGATCGAGGGCGTTCAGGGCGACGGCGTCGCCCGCCATGCTCGACGGTCGTGACCGAACAGGACTGTCGTCGGATCAAGGCCACGGAGCCGCTCGATGGACGCGTCATAGGCCGCCCGGTCGGGCGCCGTGCTTCGTCCTTCGATGGCATCCGGATCGCCTGTCCATTCGCCGACCGTGTAGCAGGCCTGCCCGGCGATGACGGTCAAACCGTCGTCCGTCTCGACAAGGAGGGACTGGTGGCCTGGGGTATGACCGGGCGTGGCGACGATCCGGACGCCGGCGGCGATGTCGTGGTCTCCGCCGACGAGCCGGTAGTCCGCGCCCTGGAAGTCGATCCAGTCGAGGATGGTGTGGTCGGTCGTGTGGGCGATCTCCCACTCCGCGGGCTGGACATAGATCGGCACACCCACGAACGTCTGGTTCTGGCCTGAATGATCGGCATGGAGGTGGCAGTTGGCGACGGCGGTGACGTCATCGACGTCGATCCCGACCTTCGCGAGAGCCTCGGCGATCGGCGTGCTGTTCGGGTGGACGGCGGCCTCGACCTCCGCGTTGCCGAACCCGAACCCGGTATCGAACAGGAGGATCCCGCCGGCATGACGGATGGCATAGCCCATCACGACGCCTCGGCGACCGGCCAGCTCCGGTTCGGGGAACTGGAAGTCGGCCAGCTCCATCGCCTCGATGGTCGGACGCGAATAGCCGCTCGTCATCGGGGATCAGTCAGCGGACGTCGCGCCCCGACGCGCGCATCGGCCGCCATCGCGGCGCGCGGAGAGTGGCGGAGAGGGCGGGATTCGAACCCGCGACGGGTTGCCCCGAACCGCATTTCCAGTGCGGCGCCATAGTCCACTAGGCGACCTCTCCGAGAGGCAGACGATAGCCGGTCGGGCAGACGCGGGTTGTGCGCCACGGCACTCGTCGAGATGGCGGTCCCTGGAAAGGCGGAGCCGAGCACCACAGCGAGCGCACCCGAGGTGCGTGAGCGAGGAGCGCAGGCGACAACGCAGCCAGGGGCCGTCAGATCGATGAGTGCTGGCGGAGAGGGCGGGATTCGAACCCGCGGTGCTTTCGCACACCGCTTTTCGAGAGCGGCACCATCAACCACTCGGACACCTCTCCGCGAGAGAGGATACCAAACGCGGGGCATCCGACCGGACGGCCGCCCTCGTCAGTGGGCGGCGAGCGGCGCGAAGAGCGCTTCGGCCTCGTCGCGCCGGATCCCGCTGACGACCTTGATGCGGCGCGGCAGGTCCGGGTGCTGGGCGAGCTGGATGACCGTCCCGGCTGCCCCATCGCGCGTATTGGCGACCGCGAACACGAGCGCCTCGACATCGCTCTCGAGCAGCGCTCCGACGCACATCGCGCACGGCTCCTGGGTGGTGAAGATGGTCGCGTCGGCGAGCCGGACGGTCCCGAGCTTCCGGGCGGTCTCGCGCAGGACGACGACGACCGCATGAGCCGTGGGGTCGTTCGTCTCCTGGACGCGATCGTGAGCGCGCACGACCATCGCCTCGTCGACGACGGCGACCGCTGCGTTCGGACGTTCACCGCGAGCCACTGCGGCCTGCGCCTCGGCGAGCGCTTCCCCCATGAACAGCTCGTAGTTCATGGGGCGATGCTAGCAGACGGATCGGGGCGCTCCGTCATCGGCGGATGGGGTCCGCTCGATGCCGAATCGCAACCACAGCTACGGTCCGGGGCGAGAGCGGTGGCGGTAGGATGTCCAGCGCCATGACATCCCCCAAACGCATCGCCATCCTGACCGGCGGCGGCGACGTCCCGGGCCTCAACGCCGTCATCAAGAGCGTCGTCTACCGCGCGACCGAGGCCGGCTACACGGTCCTCGGGATCCGCCGCGGGTGGGAGGGGCTGACCCACGTGCGGCCCGGTCCCGAGCCCGATCCGGCCTATCTGCGGCCGCTCGATCGGACCAACACCCGGACCATCGAGCGGACCGGCGGGACCATCCTCCACACCTCGCGGACCAACCCGCGCAAGATCGCGACCGCGGCGTTGCCGCCCTGGATGGATGCGGCCGAGCGAGCCCGCTACGCGGTCGCCGATGGGCTCTACGACCTGACCCCGCGCGTCCTCGACAATCTCCGCGATCTCGGTATCGACGTGCTGGTCACCATCGGCGGTGATGACACGCTGTCGTACTCACAGGTCCTGGTGAATGCCGGCGTCCCTCTCGTGGCGATCCCCAAGACGATGGACAACGACGTCCAGGGCACCGAGTACTGCATCGGCTTCTCGACGGCGATCACCCGGGCCAAGGAGGCCATCAACCGGCAGCGGACGACGCTCGGCAGTCACGAGCGGATCGGCGTCTTCCGGATCTTCGGGCGCGACGCCGGGTTCTCGGCGCTGTACACGGCCTACGTGACTTCGGCACGCTGCGTCATCCCCGAGGCACCCTACGATCTCGACTCCCTGGCGGCGCTGCTGGCCGCCGACCACGCCGCGAACCCGAGTCACTACGCCTTCGTCATCACCGCCGAAGGCGCGATCTGGAAGGGTGCCCAGATGACGGACGTCGGCGGCGCCGACGCGTTCGGCCATCGGCACAAGGCGAATGTCGGTGAGGCGCTGGCGGCCGAGCTGCGCGACCGGACGGGGATCGAGACCCTGGCCTCGGAGCTGACCTACGACCTGCGCAGCGGCGAACCGGATTCGCTCGACGCGCTCGTGGCCACGACCTTCGCCAACATCGCGATGGACCTCGTCGAGAGCGGCGTGACCGGCCGGATGATGGCGATCCAGGATGGCAAGTATGCCCATACCTCGCTCCCCGACCCGACCCTCGGCCCACGCAAGGTCGACGTCCCGGCGATGTACAACGTCGAGCGATTCCGCCCCAGATACAACGGCAAGCTCGGAGACCCGATGCTCCTGGTCGGCCTCGACTAGGAGGGCGCGGCGCGGGACGGCGCGGGCGTGCGTTGCGACCTGCGCTCCGCGCCTCGGCTCAGGAATCGAGGGCTGACAGCGCTCGAATGGCTCGTGCCAACGCGGACATGTCGTCGTCACCGTGACCGCCTGCGACCAGGCCGGTCTCCAGCTGGGCGGCCAGGGCGCTGACCGGCAGGACGGCGCCGAGTTGCGCGGCGAGATCGAGCGCGATGCCCAGATCCTTGCGGTGGAGCGAGACCTTGAACCCGAGCGGGTAGTCGTTGTCGAGCATGCGGCCGCTCCGGTTGGCCAGGACCCAGCTCTGCGCCGCGCCACCACCGAGCGCCCCGACGACCTGCTCGACATCGAGACCGGCCTTGATGGCGAGGACGATCCCCTCGGCAACCCCGAGGTAGGTCCCGGCCAGGATCACCTGGTTGACCGCCTTGACCGCCTGGCCGGCACCGATCGGCCCGACATGGGTGATCGTCCGGCCCATCGCGGTGAGCACCGGACGGGCGTGCTCGACGTCCGCCGCATCACCGCCCACGAAGATCGTCAGGGTCGCGTTGCGCGCACCCTCGCTGCCACCCGAGACCGGAGCGTCGACCATGCGCAGGCCGCGTTCGGCCAGCCGTGCGGCGAAGTCCCAGCTCCCGGACGGCGCGATCGTCGAGCAGTCGATGACGAGGGTGCCCTGTCGGGCTCCGTCGACGACTCCTTCCGCGCCGAACAGGACGGCCTCGACATCGGGCGTATCCGACACGCAGATGACCGCGATGTCCGCGCTCGCAACGGCTTCTGCCGGGCTGGATGCGATCGCGACGCCCAGATCGGCGAGCTCGGGCGCGCGGCCCGCGGTCCGGTTCCAGCCGATGACGTCGAACCCGCCGCGGGCCAGGTTGGCGGCCATCGCCGCACCCATCGTGCCAAGGCCGAGGAAGGCGACCCGGCCACGGACCGGGGATGGCTCCGCGGTCATGATTTGGGAGCCGCGTCGCTCGGCGGTTCCGCAGACTCGGTCGCTTCGGTGGCGTCGGTCGTCTCGGCGCCCTCGGTCGCACCGGCCGCCCCTGCCGCGCCGGCTGCCCCTGCCGCGCCAGCTCCCGCTGCACCGGCACCATCCTGGTCACGCCCGCGCGCGATGAAGAACGCTGCGATCGCCCCGATGATGACGATCAGGATGATTATCCCGAGGAGGTTCCCACCGTCTCGCCCGGTCGGTTCCGGGGCCGCGCTCGGGGCAGGGGTAGCGGTCGGGCTCGGGCTGGCCAGGATGACCGGGGTGACCACGACCTGGACCGCGGTCTTCGGGTTGCCCTTGGTCAGGACCGGGACGCCGGCATCGTTCCGCCACGACTGACCGCCGTCCACGACCTCGCCCGTCGCGACGTAGTCCTTGGCGGGATCGACATCGGTGATGCTGTACGGGACGGCGAACGCCTGTGGAAGCCCGTTCGCGACGGTCTGGACGTCCATCCCGAGCGAGTCGCCGGTGGCCGGATCGACGACCACCGTCATCGAATAGGCGCTCGTGGACGGGTGGAGGCCGACGGCGCTGATCTGCCCGCTGACGGCGCCCTTGAGCAGGTCGGGGCGATACGCCAGCGTGATGTCCACGTCGGTCGGGTTGCCCTTGGTCAGCACCGGAACGCCCTTGCCCGTGACCCACGCATTCGCTCCGTCGACGATCGTCGCCTGGAGCGTGTAGGTCACCGACGAGTCGATGTCGGCGGGGTCGAAGCGGAGCGAGAACGAGATCGGCACGGCGCTGACGTCGCGATCGATCTCCGAGGCGACGATCGAGCTCTCCGTGGCCTTGGCCGAGCCGCGGACGAGCGCGACCACGGCGAACGCATCGCTGGTCAGCGTGTAAGGCTCGTGATAGGTCAGCGTCCCGGTGATGGTGTCGACCGGCGTCGGGGTCGGGGCCGGGGTCGGGGCGCCGGATGGTGCGGCCGTGGGCGACGCGGTCGGGCTCGGCGTGGGCGTCGGCGTCGGCGTCGCAGTCGGCGTGGGCGTCGGCGTCGGAGTTGGAGTGGCCGTCGGCGTCGGGGTCGGAGTGGCCGTCGGCGTCGGAGTCGGCGACGGAGTGGCCGTCGGCGTCTCGGTCGGGCCGGGCGTGGAGGACGAGGACGGACTCGCTCGGACTGGCGCTCGGCTCACCGCTTGGCGACGCGGACGGGACGGCGGATCCGCTCGGGAAGGGACTGGGGGCCGGCGTGACGACCGGCAGATCCGTCGCGACGCGGGTCACGGACAGGGAGACCGGACCACCGGCCTTGCCACCCTGGATGGCCGGTACGCCGTCCTTGTTCTCCCAGACGGCGGCGCCGTCGACGATGCCGCCCTTGACCACGTAGGACGCGGTCGGATCGATCAACGCTGGGTCGAAGCCGATGGTGAAGGCGAGGTCCGTCGGTCCTGTGATGGGCCGGACCTGACGGGTGACGAGCGTGCCCGTCTCGACCTTGACGAGCGCCGCGATCTCGACCGCCCCGGGCCCGAACGCGGCGTCGGCCGGAGGCACGATGGATCCGGTGACGGACGCCGGCGCCGAGGCGGGAACGGCTGGCAGGGTGAGGTTGATGCCGCTGACGGGACCGCCCGTGATGACTGGCTCACCGTGGGAGTTCTGCCAGACGTTGGCGCCATCCGTGACGGTCGCGAACAGGGCGTAGGCGTGGGTCGGATCGATCGCGGTCGCGTCGACCAGGACGGAGAAATCGATCGGCAGGGCGGTCGGTCCATCGATCCGCTCCTCGCCGACGATGGCCCCGGCAGTCGGGTCAGCGGTCTGGTCGACGATCGTCACGATGGCGACCGCGGCCGGGCTGAGAGTGACCGGCTGGACGGAGGTCAGCGAGCCCGTGACGGCGGTCGTCGCCGCCGAGATCGGGACGGCGAGCAGACCGCCCGCGGCGAGGGCGATGACGAGCAGGACTGCAGACGGGACGGCGCGCCGGGCGCGCGGACGGCTTGACGGCACGGATCGACCTCTCGATGTGACCGACGCAGACACTTGCATGGCCGGCCTCGACCGGAAAAGCCTAGCAGGCCGAAACGGGACGTCGTCGGGATGCCGCCACGGGCCACCCGGCGAGGGCCGTCCGGAGCCTCGTGTGGCAGACTTCGCCGGTGCGCATCCCCCCGGGTCCCAAGGCCGGTTCGACGACCTCGTGAGCGGGCGCACCCTCGTCTTCGTGGACGGCCGAGGAAAGGCAGCACCCTCGGATGCGTCCACTGACATCGTCGTGCTGGACGCCACGTGGACGCCTGAGCCGGAGGCCCGGCCCGACGTCCTCCCGATCCGGCCCACGCTCCAGGATGTCCTGCGCGAGGTGGACCTCTTCGGCGGGACGCTGACCCGGCTGGACGCGTGGGCTGACGCGGCGAGCCTCGCCGACCGCTTCATGATCGACGGGATCTCGTGGTGGGACCGCGTCCGGATGATCATCCGCTGGGACGTCCATGAGCTCCTGCTCTGGCGCTCGGTCCTCGACCGCCTGGCGCCACCGGGGCGTTACGCCACCGTCGTCATCCCGGACGATCGACCGGCGCTGATCGCGGCGGCGCGGGCGGCCGAACCCGTGAGCGGTCCTCGCGTCGTGGTCGCCCGGACCCTGGAGCGATCCGGGCGTGGCTGGGTTCGCGCGACGTTCCGTCGGGTGGTCGGGACCGGGGTTCGACGTCGGCTGCGGGACTTCGTCGACCGGGTCGGGCCTCGTCGATCGACCTGGGGTGAACGCACGCGTCGGTCGCACGTACTCGAGGCCAGGCTCGACCGGCTCGTGGCAGGCCCGCCCGAGATCCTGACGCTGGCCTCGGTCCGCGCCTTCCAGAAGGTCGGCTCGGGCGCGGCCGAGCGGTATGTCGATCCGAACCTGGCGCCAGTCCTGACGAGGCTGACCGATGAGGGGTCCACGGTTGCCACTGTCGCCCTCGCGGTCGAAGACCCGGTCGGCACCGATTGGCGCCGGATCGCCGACGATGACCGGCTCGTGCCGCTCACCTCGGTCCGTGCCCGGTACGAGCGAGCCGGGGACGCGTCGATCGACGCGTCCGACACCGCCCGGGCGGTCGCGTCGATGGGCGATATCCCGCTGCCGGTCGGCGAGACCGATCTCGGGCCGGCGGTCCGCGCAGTCATCGAGGGCTACACCGGCAGCTGGCTCGACGGGCAGCGACGCTGGTCGACGTGGGCGGAGCGGCTGTTGCGCGACCTGGCTCCGCGCACCTTGCTCGTCGACCGCGAAGGCAGCCGGACCCTCTGGATGGCCGCGGCACGACGGCTGGGGATCCCGATCGTGGCGGTCCAGCATGGCGTCATCTACCCGGACAATCCGGAGTATTGCCACGCGTCGCACCGCGGCCTGCTGCTCCCCGACACCACCTGCGTGTTCGGGACGTACGAACGCGACGTCCTGGTCGATATCGGCGGTTTCGCGCCGGCGTCCGTCGTCGTGACCGGGTCCGCGCGGATCGACCCGAGCGAAGGGGACCTCGACGGCGAGGCCGCTGGTGGCGGCGAGGAGCGCGCGGCCGTCCGCGCCGCTGTCCGATCCGAGCTCGGGGTCGCCGACGGCGACCGCCTCCTCGTCGTGTCGGTCGCGAACAACCCAGTCGGTGGCGACATCCACAGCGTGTGCATGGTCGCCCGCCTGCTCGATGGTCCGTTGCCCGGGATCCACGTCGTCGTCAAGCTCCACCCGATCGACCAGGTCGTCGGTCGCTACGAGGGCCTCTTCGCGGGACTCGCGCGGGCCGGCGGCTTTCCGCCGCCGCCACTGACTGTCGTCCGGGACATCGACCTCTACCGGCTCCTCCGCGCCGCGGACGCGCACCTGGGCCAGTATTCGACCGTCCTGACTGATGCGGTCGTGGCCGGGACGCCGAACATGATCGCGGTCGGTGTCGCCTTCAACGACCACATCGGCTATGTGGGCGCCCGGGTCGCGACGCCGGTCGTGACCATCGATGACGTGCGGGCATTCATGGCCGACCCGCGGCAGCCCGATCCGGCCGATCGGGCCCGCTTCCTCGGCGCGCATTCGCGGGCCGGTGACGCGGCAGGCCGGATCGCGGCGACAGTGCGCGCCGCGATGACCGGTCCGCGCGAGGGTGCCACGGCATGAGCGGCCGCACGCTCGTCTTCATCAATACGCGGACGGATGCAGGGACGCCCCAACCGGGCCGGACCTACGTCGTCCTCGATACCTCGTGGACCCCTGAGGCGGGCGAGCGGGCGGATCTTATCCCGGTCCGGCCGATCGTCAGCGACCTCCTCGGGCGAGTGAACCTGTTCGATGAGGCGATCGCCCGGCTCGACGAGTGGGCGGCGGCGGCCGGCGTGGCCGAGCGCCTGATGGTCGGGGGCGTCTCGTGGTGGTCGCATGCGCGGAGCTTCATCCGCCTGGACCTGCACGAGATGTTGCTGTGGGGCCACGTCCTCGCCGAACTGGTCCCGGCCGGCGACTACGACCGATTGGAGATCCCTGCGGCTCGAGGGTTCCTCGTGCTCGCCGCAGAATCGTCGACTGCCTCGCCTGCCCCGATCGTCGAGACGTATGGGCCGCCGGCCATTCGGCGATCCGGCCGCCCGAACGGGCGCGGTCTGCTGCGCCGAGACGGCATCGTCGGCACTATCCGGCGGCCGGTCGGGCGGGTGCTCCGTCGCCTCGGGCTCAGGCCCGATCCGACGGCGCGGATGGCATACCTGAACGAGAGGCTGGCGACACTTGCGGCCGAGCCGAGCGCTGTCCTCGCGATCGTCCGCTCGCTGTCGTTCCACGTGATCGGGTCGGATGCCGACGCGCGCCGGACCGACCCGTACGTCACCCCCGTGCTCGACGCACTCGTCGAGCAGGGTGTCAGCGTCATCTCGATCGGTCTGGCGCTCGACTTTCGGGTCGACGAGGACTGGGCGGCCATCCAGGCCGACGACCGCCTGCTGCCGATGTCGTTCGTGAGCAGGCGCTCGTCACTGCCCGACGACGACGGCGCGACCCGCGCCGAGATCGCCGCCCGGCTGGCGGGGATCCCGGCGGTCCGGATCGATGTCGAGGGCTACGACCTTGGGCCGGCCGTCCGGTCGATCGTGGCTGACCTCGGCAACTGGTTCGAGCGCCAGCGCCACGGGATGCTCTGGGCGGAGCGGATCATGGCCGAGCTGCGCCCTAGCGCGGTCTTCACCGGCTGGGAGGGTGCCAGGACGATGTGGCTGGGGGCGGCGCATCGGCTCGGGATCCCGACCCTGGCCGTCCAGCACGGCGTCATCTACCCGAATAACCCCGACTACTACCGCGCGCTCCATGCCGGCCTCGTCCGACCCGAGGTGACCTGCGTCTTCGGGCCGTACGAACGCCGCCTGCTGATCGAGGGCGGGCATTACGAACCGGCGGCGGTCGTCGTCACGGGGTCGCCGCGGATCGATCCCGATGGAGCGCTCCGACCCGGCTCGCCGGACGAACGCGCAGATGTCCGGCGGGAGCTCGGCGTCGAGGATGGGGACCAGCTCCTGCTCGTCTCTGCGGCGCGGAACCCGGTCGGCGACGAGATCCACAGCGTGAGCATGGTGGCGCGCCTGCTCGACGGTCCGCTGCCGGGGGTCCACGTCGTGGTCAAGCTGCATCCGGAGGAGAAGAGCGGTGATCACTACATCGCGCTGCTCGCCGGCCTCGCCGAGGCCGGCGGCTATCCGCCGCTCCGCGTCAGCACGGTTCGCGATATCGACCTCTACCGGCTGCTCCGCTCCGTCGATGCGCATCTCGGGCTCTACTCGACGGTCCTGACCGACTCGGTGCTGACCGGAACCCCGAACATGATCGCGGTCGGGCAGGCCTACGCCGACATCATCGGCTACGTCGAGGCCCGGGTGGCCGTCCCGGTCCGGTCGGTCGCCGACGTCCGGGCCTTCATGGCAGACCCGCAGCCACCAAGCCGCGAGGATCGTGCCCGATTCCTCGAACAGCACTACCAGCGCGGCGATGCGACGGCGCTGATCGCCTCGGCCATCACGGACCTTGCCCGGCCTCCGGCCCCGGCCGCGGCCGTGGTGACGGTTGCGACCGAGGCGGCGGACGCATGACCCGGACCGTCGTGATCATCCAGGCACGGATCGGCAGCACACGGCTGCCCGGCAAGGTCCTGCTGCCGCTGCTCGGCGAGCCTGTGCTGACCCACGTGGTCCGGCGTGCCGGGCGCGCCTCCGGGGTCGACGCGGTGGTGGTCGCCACGACGACGCGGCCCGAGGACGATGCGATCGCCGACCTCGGGGCCGGGCAGGGCTGGCTGGTCGAGCGTGGCAGCGAGATGGACCTGCTCGACCGCTACCTGAAGGCCGCCCGCAAGCACGAGGCCGACCGTGTCGTCCGGATCACGTCGGATTGTCCGCTGATCGATCCGGCTGTCATCGACGAGGTCGTCGGGGCACTGACGGCGACCGGTGCCGACTACGCGAGCAACACGCTCGTGCCACGGACGTTTCCCCGGGGTCTCGATGTCGAGGCGATGACGATGGCCGCGCTCGAAACCGCCGACCTCGCTGACCGCGACCCGGCGTCGCGTGAGCACGCCACGCCATACATCTACCGACATCCCGAGCTCTTCCGACTCGCGCGGGTGCCACTCCCCGTCGATCTCTCCGAGCACCGCTGGACGGTCGACACGTCGGAGGACTATGAGCTCGTCCGGCGCATCTTCGAGGCGCTCGGACGCGACGACTTTGGCTGGCGCGACGCCCTGGCGGTGATCGAGGCGCATCCGGACTGGAGCGAGCTCAACCGCCACGTCGAGCAGAAGACCGTGCCGCCGTCATGACCTTCGACGCGGCCCCGCTCGATGGCCGGATGCTCGTGCTCCGCGCCGACGCAACCACCGCGGGCGGGACCGGGCACATGATGCGAACGCTGGCACTCACCCAGGCCTGGCTGGATGCGGGCGGTCGCGCGCGCTGGCTGGTCGCCGAGGCACCGCCGACCCTGCTCGACCGGATCGAGGGCGAAGGAGTCGCGATCGTCGTCCTCGACGGGCCTGCCGGCGGCGACGCCGACGCTGCGGCGCTCGCAACGACGCTGGCGATCGATCCCGGGGCGCTCGCGGTCGTCGATGGCGAGCCCTTTGGCGCGACGTACCTCGCCGTCCTCGAAGGCGTCGAGGGTCGGGTCCTGGTCATCGACGACAGCGCGGACAGGGGGGCATATCCGGTCGGCTTCGTGCTGAACCAGAACGCTCACGCCGATCGCTCGTCGTACCCCGCGGACGCGCCGGGCCGCTTCCTGCTCGGGACCGACTATGTCCTGCTCCGTCGCGAGTTCGTCGCGGCTCCCCCACCCCGCGTTGTCCCGACGCTCGCGCGCCGGCTGCTGGTGACCTTCGGCGGCGCCGATCCGACAGGGATGACGGCGAGGACGATCGACGCCCTGCGTCAGCTTCCCGGATCGATCCGGCGCGAGCTCGACGTCCTGGTCCTGGTCGGCCCCGCGCACCCCGACCGCGCCCGGATCGAGCTCGCCGTGGCCGACACAGGCCTCGGCTACAGGGCCCGGGTCGAACGCGCCGTGACGGAGATGCCGAGCCTCATGGACTGGGCGGATCTCGCGATCACCTCGGGCGGCTCGACGGTTTGGGAGCTGGCCCGGACCGGCTGCCCCGCCCTGATCGTCGAGACCGTCCCCGTCGAGGAGCGTCTCGTCGGTGGATTGCGGCGGGTCGGGCTGTTCGAGTCGCTCGGGGCCGGGATCGGCCTCGATGAGCGCGCGCTCGCAGACGCGATCGCAGCGAAGGCCGAAGATATGGCCTGGCGAACACGGATGTCGGAACGCGGCCGACAGCTCGTGGACGGACAAGGCGCGCGCCGCGTCGTGGACGTCCTGGCCGGCCGCGAACCCGAGCACAAGGAGCGGACATGACGGATGGGTCGATCGAGGGACTGGCCGGCCAGCGCGTGCTGGTGACCGGCGGCGCCGGCGTGATCGCGCGCGAGCTGTTGGCCCGGCTGTCCGGGCTCGGCGCCGACGTGCTGTCGGTCGACCGCCTGCCGTTGCCGACCGAGACGCCACCCGGCGTCGACCACTTGATCGCCGACCTCGCCTTTGCGGACCTCGGCCCGATCGAGCGCTTCCGCCCGCAGCATGTCTTCCACCTCGCCGCGACCTTCGAGCGGTCGGTCGAGTCGCCCGAGTTCTGGGACCAGAACTGGAACGACAACGTGGTGGTCACCCATCGCCTGGCCGAGCTGGCGGCCAAGGGCGGCGCCGAGTCTGTCGTCTTCGCCTCGAGCTACCTCGTCTACGACCCCGTCCAGTACTCGACGGTCGCGCCGCCGACCGCGTCGGTCGCCCTGCACGAGGGGTCGGCGCTCGGGTCGCGCAACCTGTGCGGCGCGGCCAAGCTCTACGGCGAGGCCGAGATCCGCTTCGTCCGCGACGTCCAGGCGGCGCATTTCCGCGCCGCGTTCGCACGGATCTTCCGCGTCTACGGCCGCGGATCACGCGACGTGGTCTCGCGCTGGGTCCGGGCCGCGCTCGACGGCGACGCGATCGACGTCTACCACCCCGAGAACCGGTTCGACTACATCTTCAGCGGGGACGTCGCCGAGGGACTCCTCCGGACGGCCGTCGCGCCGGACGCGGATGGGGTGATCAATCTCGGGTCAGGTCGGTCGCGCGCCGTCTCCGAGGTCATCGCGACGATCGAGAGCGCGACGGGACGGCAGCTGGTCGCCGAGGCGCATGTGGCCGATGAGCCGTTCGAGGCCAGCAGCGCCGACATCGGTCGGCTGGCGGCGACGATCGGCTGGACGCCGCCGACCACGCTCGAGGCCGGCGTCGAGCGGCTCGTCGCGTTCGAGCGAGCCCAGCGCCGCGAAGGGGCGTCGGTTGCCGCGGATCGGTGAGGCGGTCGCCCGACCGATCACGTGACGGTGGAGCGGTGAACGCCATGGCCGACCGGCCCAACGTCCTCATCACGAGCGCGGCTCGCAAGGTGCTGCTCGTCCGAGCCTTTCGCGAAGCGCTGGCCCGCTGCGGCGGCGGCCGGGTCGTTGCGGCCGACGTCAGCCCTCTCGCGGCGGCGCTCTACGAGGCCGACGATGCCCGGCTGGTCCCCCGGTCCGACGATCCGGATTTCGTGGATGCCCTCCTGCGGATCTGCGAGAAGGACGCCATCGGACTCGTCGTCCCGACGCGCGACGAGGAGCTCCCGATCCTGGCCCGGGCGCGCGAGCGGTTCGCGTCGGCCGGGACCCTCGTGCTCGTCTCGTCGCCCAGTGCCGTGGACACCTGCCGCGACAAGGCACGCTTCGGGGACGCGGTGACCGCGGCCGGCCTCCTGATCCCGACGGTCTACCCGGACGCGGCGGCGGCGCGCTTCCCGGCTTTCGTCAAGCCGCGGTGGGGCAAGGGCGGCAAGGGCACGTCGAAGGTCGCGGACGCGGCCGAGCTCGCCGCCGCGATCGCGGCGCTTGTCGGGGCGGGTGACGAGCCGCTGATCTGTGACTTCATCGACGCCCCCGAGTTCACGATCGACGTGTTCATCGATCTCGATGGCAGGCCGATCTCGTGCGTCCCGCGCGAGCGGGTCGCCGTCGTCGCCGGCGAGTCGACCATCGGCCGGACCGTGCGCGACGAGATGCTGTCGAGCGCGAGCATCGCACTCTGCTCGGCCATCGGGCTGGTCGGTCATCTGACCGTCCAGGCGTTCCGGACGCCGGACGAGGTCATCTTCATCGAGATCAACCCGCGTTATGGCGGCGCCGCCAACCTCGGCTTCGCGGCAGGCGCACCGACGCCCGAATTCGCGGTCCGTGCCGCCCGGGGCGAACGCCTGGAGCCGCGACTCGGCGACTACACAGACCGGCTGATGCTCTTCCGCCATGCCGCCGACCTGTTCGTCCGCGAGGCGGACCTGGTGCAGCCGGAGCCCGGCACGTGACGGGATCCGCGCGGGCAGTCCTGTTCGACCTCGACGACACGCTCTACCCGGAACGCCAGTTCGTCGACGGCGGATTCGCCGCGGTGGCTGCATTCCTCGAGGGGTCGTCCGGCCGTCCGGCGGCCGACCTCGCTGGCCGTCTCCGCGAACTCCACGACCGAGACGGCCGGGGCCGCCTCTTCGACAGCCTCCTCGAAGAGCTCGGCCTGGCCGGCGACCCGGACCTCGTGCCCGCCTGCCTGCTGGTCTATCGCTCGCACGAGGTCGACCTGACGCCCTACCCCGGCGCCGTCGCCACCCTCGACCGGCTGCGCGACGCCGGGATCCGGACGGGTGTCGTGTCGGACGGCAACGCCGCTGTCCAGGCTCGCAAGCTGCACGGGCTCGCGGAGATCGCAAAGCGCCTCGATGTCGTGGTCCTGACCGACGAGCTCGGGCCGGGCCACGGCAAGCCGTCACCCGTCGGCTTCAGGGTGGCCTGCCGGCTCCTCGACGTCAGCCCGTCGACTACCATCTACGTCGGCAACGACCCGCGCAAGGACTTCATCGGCGCCAGAGCCGCGGGCCTCCGGACGATCCGCATCGGACCGGTCCCGGACGAGGGCGGGTCGACCAGCAGAACCACCGCACCGGCCGACGACGCCGACGTCACGGCCGCCTCGTTCGACGCCCTGTCCACCATGCTCTCGGGGATGACACCATGACCGCTGCCTTCTCGATCGCCGGCCGTCCGATCGGCGCCGGCCAGCCCGTCTACATCATCGCCGAGCTGTCGGCCAACCATCGCCAGCACGAGGACGTCGCCGTCCAGCTGGTCCACGCCGCGCACGAGGCCGGAGCCGACGCGGTGAAGCTCCAGACCTACACGCCGGACACGATCACGATCGCCAGCAACGCCACCTCGTTCCGTGCCGGAAGCGGGTCGCTCTGGGAGGGGACGACCCTCCACGACCTCTACCAGGAGGCATACATGCCCTGGGAGTGGCAGCCGGGGCTCAAGACCCTGGCCGAGTCGCTCGGCATGGACTGCTTCTCGAGCCCGTTCGACGCGACCGCGGTGGACTTCCTCATGACGATGGACGTGCCGGCCTTCAAGGTCGCCTCGTTCGAGCTGGTGGACCTGCCGCTCATCCGCCGGATGGCCGAGACGGGCCGGCCGCTCATCATCTCGACCGGGATGGCGACCGAGGCCGAGATCGACGAGGCGGTCGCCGCGGCCCGGTCGGCCGGTGCGACCGAGATCGCATTGCTCAAATGCACGAGTGCCTACCCGTCGCCGCCCGAGGCGGTCAATCTCCGCGCGATCCCGGCCATGGCCGAGCGGTGGGGCGTGCCGATCGGCCTGTCCGATCACACCCTCGGGGAGACGGTCGCGGTGGGGGCGGTCGCCCTTGGCGCGTGCATCGTCGAGAAGCACATGACCCTGTCGAGTGACGACAGCTCACCCGATTCGGCGTTCTCGCTCGACAAGGACGGCTTCCGGGCGATGGTCGATGCCATCCGCGTGGCCGAGCTGGCGCTCGGCCAGCCGGTGGTCGGGCCGACCGAGCAGGAGCGGGAGAGCCGCCGCTTCCGGCGCTCGCTGTTCGTCGTCGAGGATGTGGCGGGCGGGGAGCAGTTCACGAACACGAACGTCCGCTCGATCCGCCCGGCGGACGGGCTGCACACGCGCTACTACGAGGGGATCCTCGGTCGTCGCGCCGCACACGCGATCGAGCGCGGGACGCCGTTGGCATGGGACCTGGTCGAGGGCGGCGAGGCCGGCTAGGACAGTCCGGGCGCGATGGGAGATCCGGCCGGCGTGCCGGCCCACGACGATCGGTCGTCGCCGGCGTGACCCGACGTCATCACCCCGCGGCGTACGCCCCGGTCACCTTGGTCAGTGCCGCGACCACGTCGTCCACGTCGGACGTGGTCATGCCGGCGTGGAGCGGGAGCGTCAGCAGACGCTCGTACGCCGCGTCGGCCACGGGAAAGGCCAGTCCCGGGTAGCGCTCGCGGTAGTACGGGTGCTGGTGGACCGGGATGTAGTGCACGTTGACCCCGATCCCTTCCGCCCGGAGCGCCTTGTAGACCGCCCCACGGTCGACCCGCAGGGTGTCGAGCCGAAGCTGCGCGAAGCAGAAATGCCAGGCCGGGTCGGTCCCGGGCTCGACGACCGGGATGTCGAGATGCGGGTGACCCTCGAGCCGGGTCAGGTAGTGCGCCGCCAGCGCGCGCCGGCGTTCGAGGAACGCGCCAAGCCGCTCGAGCTGCGAGCTGCCGAGCGCCGCGCCGATGTCGGTCAGACGGTAGTTGTAGCCGAGCTCGACCATCGCGTAGGTCCAGTCGGTGCGGGCGGCCAGCTCGGTCGCGATCCCGTGGTTGCGGAAGCGCCGCAGGTGAGCGGCGAGGTCGTCGTCGTCGGTGAGGACCGCGCCGCCCTCGCCCGTCGTCAGGATCTTGGCCGGGTGGAGGCTCAGGATCGTCATGTCGGCCAACGTCCCGACCGCCCGCCCGTCCCGCGTGGCGCCGAGCGAGTGCGACGCGTCGGCGATGATCGTCAACGGCCCGCCGGGCGCCGCGTCGGCGATCGCGCGGAGGGCCGCGTAGTCGGCCGGGTGGCCGGCGTAGTCGACCGGCAGGATCGCCTTGGTCCGCGGCGTGATCGCGGCCGCGACCAGCCCGGGGTCGATGATCAGCGTGCCCGGGTCGATGTCGGCGAACCGGACCTCGGCGCCCGCGTAGAGGACCGCGTTGGCGGTCGCGGCAAAGGTCATCGGTGTGGTGATCGCCTCGTCGCCGGGACCGAGACCGGCCGCGACCGCGGCGCCGTGGAGCGCGGCCGTCCCAGACGAGAACGCGATCGCGTGACGGGCCCCCGTGGCTGCCGCCAGCCCATCCTCGAAGGCCGGCACGCGCGGACCGGTCGTCAGCCAGTCGGACCGGAGTGCCGCGGCGACGGCGGCGATGTCGTCGTCCGAGATCTGCTGGTGGGCATAGGGCAGGAAGGTCGTGCGGACAGGCGACCCGCCGTCGATCGCGAGCGCGGACTCTCGGGCCGTCGTCATGGCGTCGCTCTCCTCAGGCGACCGGCAGGCCGAGCGCCAGTCGCTCGGCCATCCACGTCCGTGTCCGCGCCAGGCCATCGGCCAGCGTGACCTCCGGCGCCCAGCCGAGGAGCCGTCGCGCGGCGCGTGCGTCGCAGCGCAGGACGGCGATCTCGCTCTGTGGGTGGATGTGCTCGACATGGACGACCCGGCTCGGGTCGGGCTCGATCGCCGCGGCCAGCTCGTTGACCGAGACGTCCACGCCGGTCCCGGCATTGAGCAGCCCGCCGACCGCCGCGTCCGACGTGAGGGCGTCGCACACGAACCGGGCGCAGTCCTCGACGTACAGCAGGTCACGCGTCTGCGTCCCGTCGCCGTAGATCCGGAGCTCCTCGCCCAGCAGCGAACGACGGGTGAAGATCGCGACGACGCCGCCCTCCCCGACCGAGCGCTGGAACGGGCCGTAGGTGTTGAACGGTCGGACGACGGTCGTGGGCAGGCCGTACGCGTGGAAGTACGAGAGGGTCAGCGCCTCGCCCGACAGCTTGGACGCGGCGTACGGCGAAGCGGGCTTGGTCGGGTGGGCCTCGCCGATCCCCTCGGGCGTGGTCGCCCGGTCGTAGACCATGCAGGTGCTCATGAACAGGACGCGCGCGCCACTCGCCCGGGCGCCCTCGAGCAGGTTGAACGTGCCGACGACATCGTTCTCGAAGGTCGTCCGCGGGTCGTCGATCGAGTCCTGGACCGAGATCGAGGCAGCGAGGTGGGCCACGGCATCGACCTCGGCGGTCCAGCGCCGGCACGCCGCGGCGTCGCGGACGTCCCCGCGTTCGAACGGACGGAGCCCCGGGTGCCCGACGAAGGCCTCGAGGTTGGCCTCGTCACCCTCGGCCAGGTTGTCGATCGGGAGGACCGTGTGGCCGCGCTCGAGCAGCTCGCCGACGACCCATCGCCCGATGAAGCCGGCCGCGCCTGTCACGAGGACCCGCACCTCAGCCGACCTCCGCGGCGAACGCTTCCGCGACGACCGACCGGACTTCGGCCTCGGTCATGGGCGCCGGCGTGTCGGACCGATAGGCGCCGATCGGCGAGCGCGGTGCGTCCTCGTAGGCCGCGAGCACATCGGGCGATGCCTCGATCGCGGGCAGGACCGCGTACATCTCCCCGATGTCGCGTGCCCGGGTCGATTCCTCTTCGGTCATCAGCTCCTCGTACGCCTTCTCGCCGGGGCGCGGCGCGATCGAGGTCGTCGCGATCGCCGCCGGATCCTGGCCGCTCCTGCGCGCGACGACGTCGATGGTCGCGGCGACCAGGTCGGCCAGCGTCGCGACAGGCATCTTGAAGACGAAGACCTCGCCGCCCCGCGCCAGCCGGGCGGCCTCCATCGCGAGCTCGACCGCACGGTCGGTCGTCATCACGAAGCGGGTCATCGCCGGGTCCGTGACGGTCACCGGGCCGCCGGCCTCGACCTGGCGGGCGAACAGCTCGAGCGCAGAGCCGCGCGAGCCGAGGACGTTCCCGAAGCGGACGCTGGCGAAGGTCGTGCGGTGCGAGCCGCGATAGTTGTTGGCGGCCGTCACCAGCTTCTCGGCGACCAGCTTGCTCGCGCCCATCATCGAGGTCGGGTTGGCGGCCTTGTCGGACGAGGTCAGGATCATCGTCTTGACGCCGGCCGCGAGACACGCATCGATGACGTTCTGCGTCCCGACGATGTTCGTCTGGGTCGCCTCGAACGGGTTGTACTCGCTCGAATTCGACGTGCTTGAGCGCTGCGCAGTGGAAGACCGTGTCGATCTCCTCGGTCGCGCGGATCAGGCGGTCGCGGTCGCGGATGTCACCGACGAGGAAGCGCACGTCGCGCCGCGAACCCAGCCGCTGGCGCTGGTAGAACTGCTTGGTCTCGTCCCGTCCGAAGACCCGGACGACGGCCGCGTCGGCCTCCAGCAGCTTCTCGACCAGGCGGGCGCCGATGGTCCCTGACCCCCCGGTGACGAGCACACGGCGACCCGTGATCGTGGCGAGGTCGTGGATGATCGGCCTCCTCGGATGATCTGGACGGAATGGCGCGCCCGGCGGGACTCGAACCCACGACCTTTAGGTCCGCAACCTAACGCTCTATCCACTGAGCTACGGGCGCACGCGTTGCCGGCGAGGGCTGGCGGAGAGGGAGGGATTCGAACCCTCGATGCAGGTTACCCCACATGGCGGTTTAGCAAACCGCTGCACTAGACCACTATGCGACCTCTCCGACGCGACGGCGGCCGGAATCCTAACATGGCCTCATGAGGGACCATCTGGCACCCGATGCACCCCGGACGCCCCTTCAAGAGACCACCCTCGAGGCCAGGGTACGCGCCGCGACCATCGGCGAACCGACCCGCGTCGATGGCCCGATCCATCTCACCGACTACGACCCCGAATGGCCGATCCGCTATGAGCGGAGGGCGGCGGACATCCGAGCGACTCTCGGCGATCGCGCTCTTCTGCTCGAGCACGTCGGCTCGACGTCTGTGCCCGGCCTCGCCGCCAAGCCGATCGTCGACATCGTCGTGGCAGTCGCCGACTCGGCCGTCGAGGCAGCCTACGTGCCACCGATGGAAGAGGCCGGCTGGGTGCTGCGGATCCGCGAGCCCGACTGGTTCGAGCACCGGCTGTTCAAAGACCCGGACTGGACGGTCAACCTCCACGTGTTCAGTGGCGGCTGCCCGGAGATCGACCGGATGCTGGTGTTCCGCGACCGCCTGCGCTCCGACGACGCGGACCGGCTCCGCTACGAAGCGGTCAAGCGCGACCTCGCCGCCCGAGATTGGGCGTACGTCCAGGGCTACGCCGACGCCAAGGGCGACGTGATCTCGCGGATCCTCGCGGAAGCCGCCGGCGCGGGCGACGATCGCGCGAGCTGACCCGGACGGGCTCTCCGCGTTGACAGCGAGCCCGTCAGTCGATACCGTCCGGACACGCACATGAACCACTCCTACTACTTTCGATGCCCGGCATGATCGTTCCCGGTCGCTAGGACCGGGGGCACGGGTCGTGTCGGGCAAACGAAGCAGAGGTCGGACCTCTGCTTTTTTCTTTGCCGGCCGGCCGATTGAGGAGAGACCAGCACGATGTTCGTCGTGATGACCGCCGGCGCCAGCGAGGCCGAGATCCTCGGCGTCAAGAGCCAGATCCTGGCCGAGGGCCTGACCCCGTTCGACCATGTCGGGCCCGAACGGACCGTCATCGCCGTCGTCGGCGAGATCGGTTCGCGGCGGCCCGCCCTGCTCGAACGGTTCGGACGGCTGGCCGGCGTCGCCTCGGTCACGCCGATCAAGAGCCCGTTCAAGCTGACCTCCCGCGAGTTCCACCCCGAGGACACCGTCATCCGTGTCCTCGACGCGGTCATCGGCGATGGGTCGCTGACGGTGATGGCCGGTCCGTGCTCGATCGAGAGCCGTGACCAGCTGGTCGAGACGGCCGACGCCGTCGCGGCCGCCGGCGCCACGATCCTGCGCGGTGGCGCGTTCAAGCCACGGACCTCGCCCTACTCCTTCCAGGGTCTCGGCATCCAGGGCCTGCGCTACCTCGCCGAAGTCCGCGACCGGACCGGTCTGCCGGTCATCACCGAGGTCATGGAATCGAACCAGGTCGACATCGTCGCGGAGTACGCCGACATCCTCCAGATCGGCACCCGGAACATGCAGAACTACTCGCTGCTCCGCGACGTCGGGCGGGTCGCCCGGCCGGTGATGCTCAAGCGCGGCTACGGCGCGACGATCGAGGAGTTCCTGATGGCCGCCGAGTACATCATCAGCTCGGGCAATCCGAACGTGATCCTGTGCGAGCGCGGCATCCGGACCTTCGAGACGTACACGCGGAACACGCTCGACCTGGCGGCCGTCCCTGTCCTCAACAAGCTGACCCACCTGCCGATCATCGTCGACCCGAGCCACGCGACCGGGAAGCGCTGGCTGGTCAAGCCACTCGCCGTCGGCGGCGTGGCGGTCGGTGCCGACGGCGTCATGGTCGAGGTCCATCCGAACCCGGACGAGGCGCTGTCCGACGCCGAGCAGCAGCTGACCCTCGACCAGTTCCGCGACATGATGGCGGCCATCGTTCCCGTCCACGAGCAGGTCCGCGGGCTCTACGCGGCCGGCGCCTGAGACCGCCGATGTCTGCCGCAACGGCTCCCGAGCCGGCCGTCGCCCACGTCCGGGCGAGCAGCCGCCTGCGCGGGGAGCTGCGCGTGCCCGGCGACAAGTCGGTCAGCCACCGCGCCCTGATGCTGTCGGCCCTGGCCGCGGGCGAGAGCCGGATCGAGGGTGCCGGCGACGGCGCCGACGTGCGCTCGACCGCCGGGATCGTCGCCGCCCTCGGAGCCACAGTGGAACGGCGGCCCGGAGCGGACCTGACCGTCGACTACCGGGTCGTGTCACCCGGCGCCGACGGCCTGCGCGAACCCGCGGCCAACCTCGATTGCGGCAATTCCGGGACGAGCCTGCGGTTGATGACCGGTCTGCTCGCCGGCCTGCCGTTGACCTGCACGCTCGATGGGGACGCGTCGTTGCGTGGCCGTCCGGTGGCTCGTATCATCGAACCGCTGCGCTCGATGGGCGCCGTGCTTCACGCCCGGTTGAACGACTCCCTTCCTCCACTGACCGTGGTCGGTCATACCCCGCTCCGGGCCATCGACGTGACGACGTCGGTGCCGAGCGCACAGGTGAAGTCGGCGATCCTGCTGGCGGGGCTGCGAGCAGCGGGGGCGACGACGGTTCGCGAGTCGATCGCGACTCGCGATCACACGGAACGGATGCTCCGTGCCCGGGGGGTGCCCGTCGGGCGGACGGACGCGCCGGATGGCTCGGTGGCCTGGACGATCCAGGGAGGGTTGGCTGTGCAGACGATGACGGAACGGATCCCGGGCGATGTCTCGGCGGCAGCGTTCTGGCTCGTCGCGGGCGCGATCCACCCCGATGCCGAGCTGCGCCTGCGGGGCGTCGGCGTCAACCCGACCCGTCGCGCGGTGATCGACATCCTGCGCTCGATGGGCGCCGACATCGAGGAGCTCCCGGCCGAGGGCATGACCCGCGCCGGGCACGCGACATCCTCCGACGACGGCGTCGGCGAGCCCGTGGCCGACCTGGTCGTCCGCTCGTCGGCGTTGCGCGCCATCGAGCTCGGGCCGGCGGAGGTCGCGACGGCGATCGACGAGATCCCGATCCTGTGCCTCGCGGCGAGCCGGGCGACCGGCACGACCGTCATCCGCGGCGCGGGCGAGCTGCGCCACAAGGAGTCCGACCGGATCGCCGGGATCGCCGCCGGGCTGACCGCGCTCGGTGCCCGCGTCACGGTCGACGGCGACGATCTCCGCATCGAGGGTGACGCAGCCCTCCACGGCGCCGAGACGGACAGCCTCGATGATCACCGCCTGGCGATGACATTCGCGATCGCCGGGCTGGTCGCGAGCGGGACCACGACGATCGGGCGGCCGGGCTCCGCCGCCATCTCCTATCCGGGTTTCTTCGATGACCTCGAAAGGGTGCGAGCATGACGAAGCGCGTGGTCCTCATCGGGCACCCCGTTGCACATTCCCTGTCCGGCGCGATGCAGCAGGCCGCGTTCGATTCGCTCGGGATCGACGCGCGCTACGAGCTCTGGGACAAGACCTCGCTCGAGCTCGCGGATGCCGTCACCGAGCTGCGCGGCGACGACTTCCTGGGCGCCAACGTCACGATCCCGCACAAGGAGCGGGTCGCGCCGATGGTCGACCGGCAGACCGACGACGCCCACGTGACCGGGGCCGTCAACACCATCACCCGCGAGGGCAAGCGGCTGATCGGCCACAACACGGACGTGCCCGGCTTCAAGGTCGCCCTCGACCGGCTGGTCGGCAAGCAGAAGATGCCGCGCCAGGCCGTCGTCCTCGGAGCGGGCGGCGGCGCGCGAGCCGTCGTCTACGGCCTCATCACGGAGGGCTTCCAGCGGATCATCGTGTTCAACCGCCACCTCCACCGTGCCGAGGGCCTGGTCAAGCATTTCGGCCGAAGCGCGGCGCACATGGAGCTGCGAGCGATGCCCTGGCACGACTCGATCATCGAGTCCGAGCTGGCCAAGACGCGGGTCCTGATCAACGCGACCTCGATCGGGCTGACCAGCGACGAGAGCCCGATCCCGGCCGAGGCGCTCCATGGCGACCTGCTCGTGCTCGACCTGATCTACGCCCGGACCCACCTGCTCAACGACGCCGCGGCCGCCGGTGCGACGGTGGCCGACGGCGAGCTGATGCTGCTCCACCAGGGTGCCGCCGCGTTCACGCTGTGGACCGGCCAGCCGGCACCGCTCGACCTGATGCAGGCAAAGCTCGCCGAGGCACGCGCCGGCGGGCTGCGTTCCGCCGAGGGCGAGCCGACCGGCATCGCCGCGGACGACGTCCCGGCCGCCGCGACCGCGGCCGACTGACGGGCGCGGGACAGAACGGGCGACCGGGACGAGACGGCGATGGCTGCCTTCCGCTTCCTGACCGCCGGCGAATCGCACGGCCAGACGCTCGGCGCGATCGTCGAGGGTGTCCCGGCGGGGCTCGCCCTGACCGCCGACGACCTGGCGGTCGACCTCGCGCGGCGACAGCGCGGCTACGGGCGCGGGGCGCGTCAGGCGATCGAGCAGGATCGCGCCGAGATCATGTCCGGGGTCCGGCACGGGACCACCCTCGGCTCGCCGATCCTGCTCCTCGTCCGCAATCGCGACTGGGAGAACTGGACGCGGGTGATGGCCGTGGAGGCGCTCGATGACGCGGCCGCCGCGGCGCTCGAGATGGCGGCCATCGAGGGCAACAAGCGAGCGACCCCGGTCACTCGCGTGCGGCCCGGTCATGCCGACCTCGCCGGCGCGCTCAAGTACGGCTTCAACGACGTCCGCGACGTGCTCGAGCGCGCCTCCGCGCGCGAGACGGCGGCACGGGTCGCGGCGGGCGGCGTCGCCCGCGCCTTCCTGCGCGAGCTCGGGATCGAGGCCTGGTCGTTCACCGCCGAGGTCGGTGGGGTGGCGGTCGATCCGGCCAACTGCACCCGCCCGCGGGACGAGGCCGACGACTCCCCGCTGCGCTGCCCGGACCCCGACGCCGAGGCCGCGATGATCGCCCGGATCGACGAGGCGCGGTCGGCCGGCGACACGGTCGGCGGCGTCTTCGAGGTCGTCGTCCACGGGCTCCCGATCGGGCTCGGGTCGTACGTCCACTGGGACCGTCGCCTCGACGCGGCACTGGCCGCGGCGGTCATGAGCATCAACATCGTCAAGGGCGTCGAGTTCGGGCTCGGGTTCGAGCAGACGCGGCGCTTCGGCTCGGCGGTCCACGACGTCATCGAGGGCCGCGCCGAGGGTGGCCGCTGGGTCCATCGGACGAACAACGCGGGCGGCCTGACCGGTGGCGTGACCAACGGCGAGCCGCTCGTCGTCCGCGGCGCCGTCAAGCCGATCTCGACGCTTGCCCGGCCGCTGCCGTCGGCCGACCTGATCACCGGCGAGGCGGTCGACAAGGCCCACTACGAGCGGAGTGACATCAGCGTCGTCCCGGCGGCGGGGGTCGTTGCCGAGGCGATGGTCCTGCTCACGCTGGCGAGCAGCGTCCTCGAGAAGTTCGGCGGCGACACGATCGACGATGTCCGTGCCGCGGTCGACCACTACAGGGCCCGCATCGCGACCGCGCCCGACGCCCCGATCGCCGGGGCCGGCGAGCCGCCCCAGCAGCGACCGGCGCGCACGGCCTGACCGGCACGGACGAAGCCGGCTCCGGCGGGGACGACTGAGGCCGGGATGGACGTCGTGCTGGTCGGCCTGCCGGGGAGCGGCAAGAGCGTCGTCGGGACGGCGGCTGGCGAAGGCCCACGCGGCCGCCTTCATCGACGTCGACGAGCGGATCGAGACGGCCGCGGGACGGACGATCGCGGAGGTCTTCGCGGACCAGGGCGAAACGGCGTTCCGGGCCCTCGAGAGCGCGGCGATCGCCGACCTCGGGCCTGCCGATCCGGAGACCGACGTCCGGCGCGTGATCGCGACCGGTGGCGGGGCCGTCCTGGATCCGCGCAACCGCTGGGCGCTCTACCGCGACCGGACCGTGGTCTGGCTCGACGGCCGGCCCGAGGTCCTCGCCCAGCGTCTTCGCCGCTCCCCCAACGTCCGGCCGCTCGTCACCGGGCGCGACCCGATCGGCACGATCCGCGACCTGGCAGCGACCCGCGAGCGGTTCTACGCCGCCGCGGACATCGCGCAGTTCGGGATCGGCGAGATCCACGGTGTGGTCGACGCGATCGAGAGCCAGCTCGCAACGCGGCGGACGTCGCCCCCTGGCGGCACCGTGCTCCTGCGCGCCGCGACGCCGATCGGACGGATCGTGCTGGGCTCGGGGATCGCCGTCGAGGCGCTCACCGCCGAGCTCGACCTGCTGCGGGCGCGCCGGGCCATCCTCGTCAGCGAGCCCGGGGCCTGGGCCGCGGTCGGTGAGCGGCTGGCGACCGAGCTGCGCGAGCGCGGCCGCGAGGTCGTCCGGATCCTGCTGCCGCAGGGCGAGGACGCCAAGCGCCTGGCGGTGATCGAGACCGCCGCGCGCGAGCTGGCGGCGCTCCGGGTCGACCGGTCCGAGGTGCTCGTCGCGATCGGTGGTGGTGCGCTCGGTGACGCGGCGGGGTTCCTGGCGGCGATCTACCTCCGCGGCGTCGCCTTCATCGACGTCCCGACGACGCTCGTCGCCCAGATCGATTCGTCGATCGGCGGCAAGACCGGGGTCGACCTGCCCGAGGGAAAGAACCTGGTCGGCGCGTTCCACCAGCCGAGCGCGATCGTCATCGACATCGACCTGCTGCGGACGCTCCCCGAGCGCCAGCTGCGGGCCGCGCTCGGCGAGGCCGTCAAGATGGCGATCCTCGGGGACGAGCGGCTGTTCGCGCTGCTGGAGGCCGACGGCCCGGCGATCGCCTGCCGCGACGCCGCGGCCTTCGCGTCTGGCGCCGTCGCCGAGCTCGTCGAACGAGCGGGCTGGGCCAAGGTCGAGGTGGTCGTCGCCGACGAGCGCGAGCACGGATCGGCCGGTGGTCGGATCACGCTCAACCTCGGGCACTCCCTCGGGCATGCCTTCGAGGCGGCCGCGGGCTACGGCGGGCTGCTCCACGGCGAGGCGGTCGCCTACGGCCTCCGCGCGGCGACGCAGGATCGGGCTCGAGGTCGGGGTGACGCCGCCGGATCGAGCCGAACGGATCGGGCGGCTGCTCGACCGTCTCGAGCTTGCGATCGAGCCGCTCCCCTACCCGCTGACGGCGGTCCTCGACCACCTCGCCACGGACAAGAAGCACGCGGCCGGCCGCCTCCGCCTGGGTCCTCCCGACCGCCGGCGGCGTGGTCGTGCGCGACGACATCGATCGGGCGCTGGTCGTGGGCGCCGCGGCGGCCCTGCTCGCAGACGGTGGCGTCGTCGCCGGCGCTCGAGTGGGACGCGCGATGACGACGCGTGCTCGTCCTCGAGGGCCCGAACCTGAACCTCGTCGGCACGCGCGAACCGGAGATCTACGGCCGCGAGACGCTCGACGAGATCCATGCCGGGATCGCGGCCCGCGCCGCCGAGCTCGGGCTCGCGGTCGACTTCTTCCAGTCGAACCACGAGGGCGCCCTGATCGATCGTCTGCATCGGCGCGACTTCGACGTCGCGATCGTCAACGCCGGCGGACTGACCCACACCAGCGTCGCGCTGCGCGACGCGCTGCTGGCGATCGAGCGCCCGTTCATCGAGGTCCACCTGTCGGACCCGGCGAAGCGGGAGGCCTTCCGGCAGGTCAACTTCCTGCACGACATCGCGCTCGAGTCGATCGTCGGCCAGGGCGCGCGGGGCTACCACCTCGCCCTCGAGTCGATCGCGCGGCGGGATGCCATCGCGGGTCGGGCCGATGGCTGACCGGATCGACCGGTCGCCCCGGACGCCGAACACGTCGAAGGCGCCCGAGACGCCCGAGCTGCGCCGGCTGCGCCACCGGATCGACGCGCTCGATCGACGCCTCGTCGCCCTGATCAACGAGCGTGCCGAGCTGGCGCGCGACGCCGGCCGGGCAAAGGCCGCCGGCGGGCGACGCGCGATCCGCGATGCCGATCGGGAACGCGAGGTGCTCCTGCGCGTCACGATGGCCAACCCCGGCCCGTTTCCGCAGGCCGACCTGCTGGCCCTCTACCGCCGGCTGATGGCCGCGACCCGCGCGCTCGAAGCGGCGGATCGCGCGCGCGACCGGGGACGCCCGCGTGGGGGCGACGACGTCAGCTGACCCCGGGCGGTCGCCGGATCCCGCCGGCTGGACCCGGTTCGCGCCCGCCCCGACCGGCTATCTCCATCTCGGTCACGTCGCGAACGCGATCTGGGTCTGGGGGATGGCAGCGGCCGGCGGGCGCCGCGTCCTGCTGCGGATCGAGGATCACGACCGGGTCCGCTCCCGGCCGGCATACGACGCGGCGCTGCTCGAGGACCTGGCCTGGCTCGGCTTCGTCGCCGATGCGGGACCCGTGCGCCAGTCGGACGACGACGGCGCATACGCCACCGCGCTCGACCGGCTTCGCGAGGCGGTCGCGGTCTACGCCTGCGACTGTTCGCGGACGACGTTCGAGACCTGGGCGGCCGACCACGGTCGGCCCTGGCACGGGCCCGGCTGCCCAGGCGGCTGCCGATCGCGTGCCATCGACCGGACCCGTCGTTCGGGCGGCGCTGGGTGGCGGGACCGAGCGTTGGATGGACCTCCTGGTCGGACCATGCGCCGAGGAGGTCGGCGCCGACGGCGACCTGCCGATCGTCGATCGGGACGGCAACTGGACCTACGGGTTCGCCGTCGTCGTGGACGATCAGCGCCAGGGCATCGACCTGGTCGTGCGGGGCCGCGACCTGCTGGCGACGACGGCGACGCAGATCCGTCTCGCACGTCTGCTCGGACGCGATGCACCGGCGATCTTCGCGCATCACCCGCTCGTTCGACGGCCCGACGGTCGGAAGCTGTCGAAGGCCGACGGCGACACCTCGGTCCGCGAGATGCGCGACGCGGGACGGTCGGCCGCGTCGCTGATCGGCGAGGCCGCGGCGATGGTCGGGCTGATCGACGCTCCCCGGTCGATCGAGGCGGCCGAGGTCGGCGAGCTCTTCGCGCGCTAGCCGTCGATCGCGATGGCCGGATCAGGCAGGATCCGTCCGGTCCTCCATCTCCCAGGCGTGGTCGAGGGCGTGCCAGGCGATCCGCCGGGCCGCGTAGCGAGGCGGCCACTTGCGGTCGGCCAGTGGTGAGCCGTCCGACGGGCGACCCAGGATCTCGAGCATCGACGCGCGAAGGGCCTCGATCCCCGGGCGATCGTCCGGGCCGGGCTGCGGTCCACGGAGCCCCATCTCGCGGGCGTAGGACCACTCGGACTCCAGAACATGGGCGATCATCTTGTCGCGATCGCGACCACCGCCACGCGGTCCCTTGCGCAGCTCCGCGGGCGCCGCGGCAGCGACGCCATCGAAGACCGTGAAGGCCGCCTCGACGATCCGCGCCAGCCGTTCGCCCTCGTCGGCGGAAACCGGTCGGCGGTCGAGCGCGGTGATGGCGGACGGGACGCCGAACGCGGTCCCACCGGCGCCGTCGGCCCGCTCGACGACGTCATACGCGACCGGATCGAATGCCTCGGTGGCCTCGGACGCGACGACCGCGTACCGAGGTGCACACGCGGCGAGGGCCGCCAATGCGAGCTCCTCGGTCTTGCCCGAACGCGACCAGCCGGGCCAGTCGATCGCGGTCGCGAAGACCTTCGTTGGCGACGTCTCGAGGGAGACCCGCATCTCGGTCGCCGGCTTTTCGCTGGACAACGCCGTCACACGCGGCGAGCGAGGAGCAGGAAGAGCGGGTAGCGGCGGCCGTCGCGCTCGATCTCGGTCGCGCTCTCGAAGGCGATGTCGGCGAACCCGGCAGTCCGCGCCGACTCGGCCAGCGCGTCGCGTCCGAACCCCAGGTGGTAGATGCCCTCGGCATCTGCGTCGTGGAACGTGCCGTCCTCGGTGTCGAGGTCGGCGAGGGCGATGCGACCGCCCGGACGCAGCAGCCGGCCGATGGCCGCCAGGGCGAGCGCCGGATCCGGGAGGTGATGGAGGACCAGCAACGAGACGGCGAGGTCGAACGGATCGCCCGGCGGCGGGTCGACCAGCAGGTCGAACCGGACGGCCGTCACGTTGGCCGGGCCGTCACGCGCCAGCTTCTCGGCGATGACCTCATGCATCCCGGCGGACGGCTCGGCGAGGACCATCTCGCCGACGTCGCCGGCCAGCGCGATCCCGAGGAGCCCGGTGCCGGCACCGATATCGACCGCGCGCATCGTCGGGGCGAGCGCGACGTTCGCCCGGACGGCCTGGGCGACGACCTCCGCGCGCTCGCGGCGCTCGGGCGTGTCCCAATCGCGCGCCCGCTCGTCGAACGTGCTCATCGCGACGCCGTGCGTTCGGACCGCGGTCGCCGCCCGGAGCCGGCCGACGAGGCCGGCCAAACCGGCGATATCGCGACCGTCCGGACCGAGCGCGTCGACGAGCGCCGCGCCGACGACGACGCCGTCGGCGCCGGCCCGAGCGATCGCCCGGACGTGGGCTGGCTGGCTGATCCCGAAGCCCACGGCGACCGGCACGGGCGACACGGCCTTCACGTCGCGGACGAGTCGTCCGACGGTCGCAGGCAAGGAGGTCCGGGCACCGGTCACCCCGACGAGGGACACGCAGTAGAGGAAGCCGCCGCTCCGGGACGACACCTCGGCGCGCCGGGCGGGCGGCGTCGTCGGCGCCACGAGATAGACGACGGCCAGCCCGGCCTCGCGGGCGACGGCTTCGAACGGGGCGCCCTCGTCGGGCGTCAGGTCGACCACGATGAGCCCGGCCGCCCCGGCATCGGCCAGCCGCCTGGCCACGGCCGCGCCGTCGCCGCCACCGATGACCTGGTTGGCGTAGCCCATCGGGATGAGCGGGAGGTCCGGCCGGGCAGCCCCGATCCGCTCGATGAGCCGGAGCGAGCGCTCGAGCGTCGCCCCGGCGGCGAGGGCCACACCCGACGCGCGCTGGATCGTGGCACCGTCGGCCAGCGGATCCGAGTACGGCAGGCCGACCTCCAGCAGGTCTGCGCCGGCGTCGGCCGCGGCGAGGGCGATGTCGAAGCTCGTGTCGGCGTCGGGGTAGCCGGCGGCGATGTACGGGACGAGCGCGACCCGGCCGGCACTCCGGGCGTGCGCGAATGCGGCGGCGATCCGTCGTGCCCCGATGGTGCCATCGGTCCCGGTCTCGGCAAGGCGCGGTGCCGCCCCGGCGGTCCCGGCGGTCCCGGTCGGCGGCGGCGTCATCGGGCGCCGGCCCATGGCTCCACGTCGGCGAACCGCTCGAGGGCCGCGAGATCCTTGTCACCGCGCCCTGAGAAGCCGAGCAGGACGAGGACGTCATCGGGCCACGAGCCCCCCACCCCGCCGACTCCGGCCAGCAGCTTCGGGAGCGCCGCGACGGCGTGGGCCGTCTCGAGCGCCGGCAGGATCCCCTCGGTCCGGGTCGTGCTCTTCATCGCCGCGACGGCCTCGCGATCGGTGGCCGCGGCGACCTCGATCCGGCCGCCCTCGGCGAGAGCGGCGAGCTGCGGGCCGATCCCCGGGTAGTCGAGCCCGGCCGATGCGGAATGCGCCTCGGTCACCTGGCCGTCGGCATCCTGGAGCATCAGCGAGCGCGAGCCGTGGAGGATCCCCGGGGTCCCGCCCAGGATCGCCGCCGCGTGCCGCCCGGTCTCGATGCCGTCGCCGGCCGCCTCGACGACCGCCAGACGGACACCGGGCTCGCCGATGAAGCGTGCCAGCAACCCGATGGCATTCGAGCCGCCGCCGACGCACGCGAGGGCGAGATCCGGCAGCCGTCCCTCGACCGCGAACAGCTGGGCCGCCGCCTCGTCGCCGATCCGGCGTTGGAGGTCACGGACGATCGTCGGGTACGGGTGCGGCCCCATCGCCGAGCCGAGGACGTAGTGGGTCGTCACGACGTTCGTGACCCAATCGCGCATCGCCTCGTTGACCGCATCCTTGAGCGTGGCCGTGCCGGACGTGACCGATCGCACCTCGGCGCCGAGAGCGCGCATCCGCAGGACGTTCGGACCCTGGCGCTCGATGTCCTCGGCGCCCATGTAGACGACGCACGGCAGGTCGAGCAACGCGCACGCGGTCGCGGTCGCCACGCCATGCTGGCCGGCGCCCGTCTCGGCGATCACCCGTGTCTTGCCCAGACGGCGCGTCAGCAGCGCCTGGCCCAGCGCGTTGTTGATCTTGTGGGCGCCCGTGTGGGCGAGGTCCTCGCGCTTGAGATACAGCCGCAGGCCGGGGATCCGGGGCGCGCGGGCACGGCCGTCGTTCTCGCCCACGAGTCGTCCCGCCTCGACGCGGACGGCCTCGGCCAGGCGATCGGCGCGGTAGAGCGCGGTCGGCCGACCCGCGAACGTCTCGAGCAGCGTGCGCAGCTCGGCCCAGAACACCGGGTCCTGGCGGAGCGCGTCGTACGCGGTCTCGAGCTGCACGAGGGCCGTCATCAGCGTCTCTGGCACGTAGCGCCCGCCGAAGTCGCGCTCCATCCCCCAGCGACCCGCCCCGTCCGCATCGAGGAGGCCGGCGTGGACGGGTGTCGGACCGAAGGCGATGTTCGGGCGATCGTCGCGGGCTGCCCGCGCACGCTTCGTGAAGAGCGCGACGCGGAACGGGTCCTTGGTCGGACGCTCGCCGGCGACGCGCGGTCGCTCGACGCCCGACGCGACATCGACACCGGTCGCGGCGACGGTGCGCAGGGCCGCGGCGACGCCGGTCGCGGTCAGGCCGCCGGCCAGGGTGATCGGCAGCTCCCGGGCGACCGCCGCGGCCAGACCCTCGGCTGCCCGCGTCCCGGTCCCGCCCGGATGCGGCCCGCCGGCCGTGTCGAGGAAGATCCGTTCGGCTCCGGCGTCGAGGAAGGCCCGTCCGCGGGAGACGAGCTCCCCCGTGGCCGAGGCCGGGTTCGCCGGCTCCGTGGCCGGCAGGTGGAGGACCTTCCAGGTCCGCCGGCCGATCGCCCGCACGGTCTCGATCGGCTCGTTCCCGCTGAGCTGGACGACGTCGGGGTCGAATGCGCGCGAGCGTCTCGGCGAGATGGCTCGGCGACGCGTCGGCGGTGATCGCGACGACCAGCGGCCGGTGGCTGCCGCCGGCCGCCGACCGGGCGAGACGTGCGAGCTCGGCCGCCTCGGGCATCTCGAGCGCCCGGGGAGTGCCGGCCACGACGTTGAGCCCGATCGCATCGGCCCCGGCGGCGATCGCGGCGAGGACCCCGTCGGCGTCGGTGACCCCGCAGATCTTGACGAAGGGCCGACGCGCGACGTTGGCCGGGTCGTCTGGCGCGGCGCCGGCCGTGACGAACGCCCGTACCGCGGCGGCGGGATCGGCCGAGCGGACCAGCGCCTCGCCGACGAGCGCGCCATCGATCCCGAGCGCGCGCCAGCGCGCGACCGTCGTCGGCTCGCGGACGCCCGACTCGGCGATCACGAGCCGATCGTCGGGGACGTGCTCGCGCAGCCGGGCCGCCCGCTCGACGTCGACCTCGAGCGTCCGCAGGTCCCGGTTGTTGAGCCCGATCAACCGCGCGCCGCTGGCAAGGGCGCGCTCCAGCTCGCGCTCGTCGTGGACCTCGACGAGTGGCTCGAGCCCGATCTCGCGTGCCCGCTCGACGAAACGGGCGAGCCGCCGCGCCGGATGGAGGACCGCGAGGAGCAGGACCAGATCGGCGCCGGCGGCGCGGAGGAGCGGGAGCTGGATCTCCTCGACCACGAAGTCCTTGGCGAGGACCGGGACGGCGACCGCCGCGCGGATCGCTCGCAGGTCGTCGACCGAGCCGCCGAACCAGTGCGGTTCGCAGAGGACCGAGATCGCCGCCGCGCCGCCGGCTTCGTAGGCCCGGGCACGGGCGACGATGTCCTCGCCGGCGACCGCGATCCTTCCGGCCGACGGCGATGAGCGCTTGATCTCGGCGATCAGGTGCAGGCCGGGCGCGGCCAGCCGTCCGACGATCGGCCGCGGTGTCGTGGCAGTCCCGGCCGCCTCGATGAACGAATCCGGACGGAGGCCGTCGGTCTCGGCCAGGACGTCGGCTCGACGCCTCGCGGCGATCTCCTCGACCACGTTGGCGCGGCCGTGGCTCTTCGCGATGCGGCCGGCGCGGGTCGGTCGGGCGGTGGCGGTCATGCCGGCGCAGCCTTCGTCGCGGCCGTCGCGTCCGCTGCCGCCGCCGCCGACTCCGCTGCCCGGCGCTCGGCCCGGAGTGCGGCGAGCAGCTCGGCCGCGAGACCGGCGTCGATGGTCAGGGCTGCGCGTTCGATCCCCTCCTCCATCGTCTCGACGAGGCCGGCCACGAGCAGTGCCGCGCCGGCGTTGAGGAGGACGACGTCGCGTCGGATGCCGGGCTCGCCGCGCAGGATCGCCTCGGTCAGCCTGGCGTTGTCGGCCGGCGACCCACCCGACAGCCGCGCCGTCGGTGCGCGCTTGAACCCGAGCGCCGCGGCGTCGATCAGGTGTCGTTCGACCGTCTCGCCCGAGACGATGTAGGCGACGCCACTGCCGTCGAGCGGCAGCTCGTCGACGCCGTCGCCGTGGATCACGAAGGTCCGCTCGGTCCCGAGCCGGCGCACGACCTCGGCCATCCGGGCCGCGGCCGCCGGGTCGGCGACCCCGAGCAGCTGGCGGGTGGTGCCGGCCGGGTTGGTGAGCGGCCCAAGGAGGTTGAACGCGGTCCGGACCCCGATCTCCCGCCGCGTCGGCCCCGCGTACTTCATGGCCGGGTGGAAATTGAGGGCGAACAGGAACGCGAACCCGAGCTCGCGCAGAGCCTTCCCGGCGGAGACCGCGTCGTGATCGATCCGGATCCCGAGCGCATCGAGGACGTCGGCCGACCCGGCCTGCGAGGTGATGGCACGGTTGCCGTGCTTGGCGACCGGGACGCCGGCGGCGGCCGCGACGAGTGCCGCGGTCGTCGAGATGTTGAACGTGCCGCTGCCGTCGCCCCCTGTGCCGACCACATCGATCGCCCCGGGGGGTGCGTCGACCCGCGTCACCCGCTCGCGCATCGCCAGCGCGAAGCCGGCCAGCTCGTCCACCGTCTCGCCGCGCATGCGCAGGCCCATCAGCATGGCCGCCAGCTGGGCAGGCGTCGCTTCGCCGTCCATCACCGCGCCCATCGCACCGTGCGCGTCCTCGAGCGACAGCGTCCCGCCATCGACGATCGTGGTGAGCGCGGCGCGCACGAGGTCGCTCATCGGGCCGGCTCCGCGGCGGCAACCTCGGCCATCCCCGCCGTCGCGAACGACCCGGACACGTCGTCGAGGCGCGACGCCTCGCCCTCGCCGGCCAGGCGCAGGAAGTTCGCGAGCAGATGGGGACCCTGCGGGGTCAGCACCGATTCCGGGTGGAACTGGACGCCCTCGAGCGGCAGCGACACGTGACGGATGCCCATGATCACGCGGTCGGCCTCGCTCATCGCGGTCACCCGCAGCTCCGGCGGCAGCGTCGCCGGGTCGATCGCCAGCGAGTGATAGCGCGCGGCCATGAAGGCGGGCGGCATCCCCGCGAGCAGGCCCGCGCCGTCATGGGTGACCTCGGACGCCTCGCCGTGGACGAGCGTCGGCGCCCGGACGATCGATGCCCCGAAGGCTGCCGCCATCGCCTGCATCCCGAGGCAGACGCCGAGCAACGGCAGGCCACGACCCGCCGCCACGCCGACCGCCCCGATCGAGATCCCGGCGTCGTCCGGATCGCCCGGCCCCGGCGAGATGACGATCCCGCGCAGGTCGGCGGCCGGGTCGTCGGCCATCGCAGCGACCGCGCCGATATCGATCGCGTCGTTGCGGACCACCTGGACCTCGGCGCCGGCGGCCTGGAGCGCCTGCACCAGGTTGAACGTGAAGCTGTCGTAGTTGTCGATCACCAGGATCATGGCCTGGCCCCGGGTGCAGGCGCTGGCGCCTGCTTAGCAGCCGGCTCGGCCGCGACACCACGCTGGGTCTCGGGCAGGCCGGCGGCGAGCTCGATCGCGCGCTGGAGCGCCGCAGCCTTGTGCTCGGTCTCCTCGAACTCGCGCTCGGGGACCGAGCCGGCCACGATCCCCGCGCCCGTGTGGACGTGGGCCTGGCCGTCCTTCAGGACGGCGCTCCGGATCGTGATCGCGGTGTCGAGGTTGCCGTCGTAGCCCAGATAGCCGACCGCTCCGCCGTACAACCCGCGGCGCTCGCCCTCGGCCGCGGCGATCAGCTGCATCGCACGGATCTTGGGCGCGCCCGACAGGGTGCCCGCCGGGAAGACGGAGCGCAGGGCGTCGAGCGCATCGAGCCCCGGCTTGAGCCGGCCCTCGACATGCGAGACCAGGTGGAGGACGTGGCTGTAGCGCTCGACTTCCATGTACTTGCTGACGGTGACCGTGCCCGGCCGGGAGACCCGCCCGAGGTCGTTGCGGCCGAGGTCGACCAGCATCACGTGCTCGGCGCGTTCCTTCGGATCGCGCTGGAGCTCTTCGGCGAGCAGGGCATCCTCGCGAGCATCTGCGCCGCGCGGGCGGGTCCCGGCGATCGGGTGGGTCGTGAGCCGGTCGCCCTCGACCTGGAGCAGGAGCTCCGGCGAGGCGCCGACGACCTCGAAGGCCGGGGTCCGGGTGAAGAAGAGGTACGGGCTCGGATTGACCCGGCGGAGCGCGCGGTAGAGCCCGATCCCGTCGAGCTGGGCACCGGTCGCCGGATCGACCGGCAACGAGAACGACTGCCGCCGGGCGAGCACGACCTGGATCGCCTCGCCCGCCGCGATCGCCTCCTTGGCGACCTCCACGGCGTGGATGTACTCGTCGCGCCCCAGGCTGGTCTCGGCCGGGCGGCCGAGACCCGGCGACGGCGCCTGTCGCGCACCCTGGGCCGCCTCGGCGCCAGCGCCATCGCCCGGACGTGATCGGGTCGCCGCCATCTCGGCCGCGCTCGGTCGCGACGTCCGCTCGAGCGCCTCGAAGATCGCCTCCTCGGCGATCCGGTAGCGTCCCTCGAGGTCGGCGGCGTCGGTGTGGAGCGAGGCGATCGCCGAGAGCGTGTGGGTCAGGTGGTCGAACACGATCACGAGATCGGTCTCGATGAAGGCGGCCATCGGGACGCCGACCGGATCGCGCTCCGGGAGCGGCACCGTCGTCTCGAAGGCGGACACAGCGTCGTAGGCCAGGGCTCCGACCGCGCCGCCGGTGAACCGCGGCATCCCTTCGGTCGGCTGGACGCGGCGGCGCGGCACGAACGCGCGGATCGCATCGAGCGGGTCATCGGCGCGGATCGTCTCGATCGGGAGGTCGGCCGAGTAGGTCCGCTCGGTGACCGGACGCGTCTGGATCCGGGCCATCCCGTCGCGGACCTCGAGCAGTCGTCGCGGCCCGACACCGAGGAACGAGTAGCGTCCGAGACGCTCGCCGCCCTCGACCGACTCGAGCAGATAGGCCGGGCCGCCGTCGTCGAGACGGAGGAAGGCACCGATCGGGGTCTCGAGGTCGGCCGGGCGGGTGGCGCGCAGGAGGATCGTGTCCGCGTTGGCGGCGAGGCGCTGTGCCTGCGCCAGGCTGATCGGATCGGCTGTCGTCATCGCTGGTTGCCTCGGAGAATCAAAACGACCATTCGTCTCCGGGACGAAAGGTCGAGCCTTCCGCGGTGCCACCCTCATTCGGCGATGCCGCACTTGCCTGACCGACGGGCCGGCTGGCCGGGTCGAGACCCCACCGCCGCCGATCGGCGCTGCCCGATATCGCTGGCGCTCTGCGCCGGAGCCTACTGACGACCGCGGCCTGCGCCGCCTCGCGTTCGGTCCGGAGGCTCCCGGGGCCATTCCCTCGTCGTCGTCGTTCCGGCTCGCACCGACCGCCGGATCTCTGGGTCGACTCTCGACGGGTACTCGTCCCGTTCACAGCCCGTTCATTCGTGATGTCCGCGGAGTATGGGCGGCGGCTCCCGAAGGCGTCAAGCGGTCGTGCCGGCCTCAGCCAGCCTTGGACCCGCCCGACCGACCGCCGGGGCGGAGCCCGAACGATCCGATCCGCCGGCGGACCAGCGGCAGCCACACGAGCGCCCCGAATGCCTGGGCCGCGATCGCCAGGAGAAGCAGCAGCCCCGGGACCGACAGGATCAAGCCCGGGACCGCCCATTCGAAGGTATTTCCGAACAAGGCGAACTGCGACACCGTATCGCTGAACGTGACGGACGGCCCCGACACGCCACCGGCGCCGACCCCGGAGCCGGAGCCGGAGACCGAGAAGGCGGCGCCGGGCGGCGCATCATCGCCAGCGCCGCCGAGACCCCCGGCGCCGCCGACCGGCGGCGGCCCGCTCGACGAGCTCCCGGGCGACCCCGCGTCGGGCGGGCTCGAGATGGGCGACGGGGACGGCGTTCCCGAAGAGTCCGGTACCGCGCTCTGCGTGGGCGCGGGGCTCGCGGTCAGGGCCGGAACAGCGGTCGTCGTGGGGCCGGTCGGCGAGCGGGGTCGACGCCGGCTGGGTCGTCGGGTGGGGTGTCGGGGTCGAGGTGGGCGGCGTCCGCGTCGGTGTGGCGACAGGCGTCGGTGTCGGTGTCGGGACCGGGCTGGGTGTCGGCGTTGGCGTCGCCGTCGGGGCCGGCGTCGGTGTCGCCGTCGGGGCCGGAGTCGGTGTCGGGACCACGAGCAGCGCGACTGTCATCGGGAGCGATTTGGTCAGGCTCATGTCGTTCGTACAGTCGGCCTTGTTGAAGGCGTCGGCGACCCAAGAGGTCGTGCCCGGCAGGAGGCCTGTCACGTCGATGTCGAAGCCGACCGACTCGTCCTGGGGATCTCCCAGGAGCACGCTCCCGCCGCCCGACGCCTTGACGCGCACCGTCGTCGAGAGGCCGGGTCCAGCCGCCTTCGAGATCTTCCAGGTCGAACCGGCCGGGGCCGAGACGACGGAAACAGAGTTCACGGTGTACGCGGTCGGGACGACGATCTCGATGCACCCGATCTCGCCGCCGCCGCCACCGTCGCTCGTGTTCGTGGCGAGAAAGGCGATCGTGGTGGGCTGCAGCTCCTGGACCGTGGTCGGCGTCCGCGTCAGCGTCCACGAGTTGTTCCTGGCAAGTGCCGCGGGAGCCAGCCCAGCGGCGAGGACCGCCAAGGTCACGAGACCCGCCGCGACGAGCGGGCCGCGGACGGGTCGCCTCACGCCACGTGCGACCGACGACGGGCCGACCATCAGGCGACGCTGGCGTACGGCGTCCAGAGCCGCGAGCCCTCCATCCCCGGGAGCGGCGCCCCGGCCACGGTCTCGATGCCGCTGACGAACGCCGTCACGAGCGTCGGCGTCGAGCTGGCTGCCGGCTGCATCCTCGAGGCGGCGCAGCGCCTCGGCGACATCGAGGGCCTTGCGGTACGGACGGGTCGTGGTCATCGCCGAGAAGGCATCCGAGACGGCCAGGATCCGGGCGATGAGCGGGATGTCGGTCCCGGACAGCCGGTCGACGTAGCCGTCTGCCGTCCCATCGCTCGTGGTGATGGCGGACACCGGCGCGGATGAGATCGACGTCGGGCAGATCCCGGACGATCATGTCGCCGAGCACGACGTGCTGCTTGACGATCTCGTACTCCTCGGCAGTCAGCTTGCCGGGCTTGCGCAGGATGCGATCGGGGATGCCGATCTTGCCGACGTCATGGAGCAGGCCGGCGACGCGGACCGTCTGGATGAAGTCGGCGTCGGCAGCGATCCTGCTCGGCGAGGAAGACGCTGTAGCGTGCGACGTCGCCCGAGTGGCGCTTCGTGTAGCGATCCTTGGTATCCACCGCGAGGATCAGGCCCTCGAAGACGTCGAAGGCGCGTGCCGCCGGCTCCGGCTCAGCCTCGCGACCGGCATGGCGGATCGAGTCGCCGCCGCTCGCCTTCGCCTCCTGGAGGGTCATGGCCGCGGTCGTCAGGAGCTCGGTCACGGACCCGCCGTGATCGGGGAAGACACACACGCCGACGCTCACCGTGAGAGGCAGCCGTTCGGAGGCGTCGAACTCGAGCGAGTGGTCGGCGAGCGCTGCGCGCGCTCCCTCGAGGACCGGGTCGAGCAGGGCGACGTCCTGCGCACCGGCCACGATCAGGAGCTCGTCGGGACCGTAGCGACCCAGCACCATCCCCGCCGGCATGTCCCGTCCGAAGACCTCGACGATCGTCAGCAGCGCACGGTCGCCGGCGGCGTCGCCGTAGTTCTCGTTGAGCAGCCGGAAGTTGTCGATATCGACGAGCGCCACGGCGAATGAGCTGTCCTCGGCCCGCGCCCGATCGACCGCCTGGGTCACGACGTCGACCAGCGTCCCGTGGTTGAGGGTGTCGGTCAGCGGATCCCGCCGGGTCGCCTCGACCAGGGCCTGCGTCTGGCGGGTGATCCGACCCTGCGCGGACCGGAAGACCAGGAACAGGACGAACGCCGCGACCAGCGCCGCCGTCAGGGTCACGATGACGATGTTGCGGCGCACCTCGTCGAGCTGGGCGAGGATCGGCACCGCGTCCCGCCAGATCCCGACGACCCCGACCAGGTGGCCATCGAGGCTCAGCGGGAAGTACTCACGCAGGACGGTCGAGGTCCCGAGGGTCGGGCCGGCGGCCTCGCTCGCGGTGGCGTCCACGATGTCGACGATCGCGCTGTCGCCGGTCAGCGCCTTGGTGAACGCGGGCGACGCCGGCGCGATGGTCCCGCGCAGGCTCGGCTGGTCGGCGAAGACGACAGTCCCGTCGGGCCGGAGGACCTCGGCACGCAGGATGGTCTCGGGCGCGATCAGGGTCGCGATCTGCCGTTCGATGATGGACTGGCGCTGGCTCGGCAGGGATCCGGACGCGAAATCATCGGGCGACACGAAGCTGCGCACGAAGGATCGGACGATGGTCGTGTCCGCGCCGACGACCGAGCTCAGGGTGTCCGTCGAGAAATGGGCCGACACCATGACGGCCTGCGCGGTCGCAGTCACGCCGACGATGACGAGGAAGATGCCGTAGACGAGCAGGAGCAGGACGGGTCGCCCGACCCGCGCGGGCGCGCCGAACCTCCGGACGACCCCTGGGGACCTGACCGCTGACATGGCTCGGACGGTACGGAGCGGGGGCCCGCGGGTACCTCCGACGAAAGTCACATCAGCGGTCTGCTCCGCTCATCCCCGGACCCATCGGATGTGTCGGGCTCGAAACCGGGGCAGTCCACCACCGGCAAGCGTGGGTAGCGCGGATACCGGGAGTCCGTCACCGAGCGCCCGCACAGCCGAAAGGTCGAGCCGCGCGCGGTCTCGATACGGCGTGAGTGGCGGCATGCGCCGCACAGCCCCGGCGGCGGTTCCGCCGGTCGATCGAGGGAGGCGTCGGTGTCGCGCATCAGTGTGTGGCGGAGAGGGTGGGATTCGAACCCACGAAGTCTTTCGACTCAGCGCTTTTCAAGAGCGCCGCCATCAACCGCTCGGCCACCTCTCCGGCGGTGAGGATACCAGCGCCGGGCGATGGTTCGACCCCGCCGGCCTGCCGCGGCGGGGCTTCTGCCGCGGGCGGGGAGCGGCTATCCTCGCTCGTGTTCGGCACATGGCGCCGTCTGCACAGGGGGATCTGCCCGTGACCGCCACCGACTCCTTCATCATCCAGCGGATGGGGACCGAAGAGGGTCCGTACACCCTGCAGGATCTCAAGACGATGGCGCGGGCGCGCCACATCAAGGCCACCACGATGGCCAAGCGTGGCGATGGCACCGGGTCGTGGTTCAACGTCTCGGAGATCCCCGGCGTCTTCTCCGAGCGCGACTGGCTGACGACCCTGATCATCTCGTTCCTGGTCGGCTGGTTCGGGATCGACCGGTTCTACCTTGGGTACACCGGCCTGGGCATCCTCAAGCTCATCACCTTCGGTGGCTGCGGCATCTGGTACATCGTCGACCTGGTCCTGATCGCGATGGGCAACCTCGACGACTCCGAGCATCAGCCGCTCCGGCGCACGTGATCGACCGCCGTGGCGCCGCCGCCGTCCTGGTCGGCCTCGCCATCGTGCTCCCGGGTGGCCTCCTGCACGACGAACCCGCCGTCTGTCCCTTCCGGCGAGCGACGGGTCTGCCCTGCCCGGCATGCGGCCTGACGAGGTCCTGGCAAGCGGCCGCCCACCTCCAGCCGCGTGACAGCCTCGGCTACCACCCGCTCGGCGCGGTGACGTTCCTTGCCGCCGCCGGGATCGCGCTCTCGGACGCCGACGAGACGGCGCGTCTGGCGGATCGGCGAAGCGTCCAGCTGGCCGCGGTGGGGCTCTGGCTGGCGACCTGGTTGTGGAGGCTCAGGCGTCGGTCGGCAGTCCCGGAGTGATCCGTCAGCGCGGAGTGATCGTCTCCCGGCCCATCGCCGCCCGCAGCGGCTCCGGGATCGCGATCGAGCCATCCGGCTGCTGGTAGGTCTCGAGGATGGCCGCCACGACGCGGGCGAGGGCGAGACCCGAGCCGTTGAGCGTGTGAACGAGCTCGGGCTTGGCGCCGGGCTCCGGGCGGTAGCGGATCGCCATCCGCCGCGCCTGGAAGTCGCGGAAGTTCGAGCACGAGCTGACCTCGAGCCAGCGCTCGACGCCGGGCGACCAGACCTCGAGGTCGTACTTCCGCGCCTGCGTGAAGCCCATCTCGCGGGTGCTCATCAGGAGCACGCGGTAGGCCAGCCCGAGACGCTGGAGCAGCAACTCGGCCCGCTCGGTCATCCATTCGAGCGCGGCCGCAGAGTCCTCCGGCTTCTCGAACAGGACCATCTCGACCTTGTCGAACTGGTGGACGCGCAGGATCCCGCGCGTGTCCTTGCCGGCTGCACCCGCCTCACGCCGGAAGCACGGCGAGTACGCCGCGTACCGGATCGGCAGCTGGTCGGCATCGAGGATCTCGTCGCGATGCAGGTTGGTGACCGGAACCTCGGCGGTCGGGACCAGGTAGAGCTCGTCACGCGTGACGACGTACATCTGGTCTTCCTTGTCCGGGATCTGGCCGGTCCCGGTCGCGCTGGCGGTATTGACGACGGCCGGCGGCCAGACCTCGACCATCCCGTTCTCGCGGGTGTGCACGTCGAGGAACCAGTTGATCAGCGCGCGCTGGAGCGCGGATCCGGCGCCCTTGTAGACCGGGAAGCCGGAACCGGTGATCTTGGCGCCGCGGGCGTTGTCCAGGATGTCCAGCGCCTCGCCGAGCTCCCAGTGCGGCTTCCGCGTCCAGCTCGCGCCACCCTCCGGCGCATCCGCGCCCACCTCGCCGACGAACGGCTGCTCGCGCGGGAGCTGGTCGCCCCACGTCCGGATCGTGACGTTGGCCTCCTCGCCACCGACCGGGATGTCCGCGTCGGGCGGGTTCGGGATGCGCAGGAGCAGGTCGTCGAGGGCGGCTTCCGTCTCGGCCAGGGTCGGCGTCGAGGACCGTGATCCTGGTCCCGGCCGCGGTGGATGAGGCGCGCAGATCGGCGACCTCCGGACCGTCGGGTGCGGCACCGCCCTTGATCGCCTCGCCGATCAGCTTGGAGGTCGCGTTCCGCTCGGCCTTGAGCGCCTCGGTCTCGGCCAGCAGGCGCCGACGCTCGGTGTCGAGGCCGAGCGCCCGATCGACGAGCGCAGGGTCCTCGCCCTTGCGGACCGCACCATCGCGGATGACGTCGGGCTCGTCGCGGAGCCGCTGCAGGCCGACGCTCATCCGACGCCTCCGCTGGTCGCCGTCTCGGTCCCGGCTGCCTCGCGCAGCCGCCCGAGGACGAACGTCGGGTCAAGGCTCGCAAGGAGCCACCCCGCGCGAGGCCCGTTGGTGCGACCCAGGAACGACGAGGTAGAGCGCTGCAAATGCCCGTCCCGCCGGAAGGTCGGTCGACGTGGCCGCGGTGAAGATCGCGTTCTGCCACGCCTCACCGCCGGCCGGGGTGGCCGTGGCCAGGGCATCCGCCAGCGCCGCGAGGAACGCATGCTGGTCGGGCTCGAGGGCGGCCACCTCGTCGGGGAGGGCATCGTGCGCGGACGCTCAGCCGCGCCCGGTCCGGCGCGTAGGTCTCGAGCCACGCGCGCGCGGAGGCGACACGCTCGGCGAGGACGGCGGCCTCGCGCTCGGTCAACGGACTGCCCTTCTCGGCCTCGATGCGAGCGGCGACATCGACGCCCGGGATCTGGGCGAGGAGCGCCAGATGAGCGAAGGCCGGCCGGAAGAGGGCCGCCTCCGCGGCGACGTCCGCGTCGGGGTCGATGAGCGAGTAGCGGAAGGTGGCCTCGTAGCCGGGCAGCGATCTCGCCCTTGACTTCCCGGCCGGCCGTCGCCGCCGCGAACTTGTCGAACTCGTCGAAGAGCCGCGGGATCGCGTCGGTCCCATCCGGGTCGAATTCGATCGCCTGGTTCGGCCGCGGCCGCACGAACAGGAAACGGAGCTGCTCGGGCGGGATGACCTCGGCGATGGTGTGCGCCGCGGCGCCCTTGCCCTTCGAGGTGGACATCTTCTTGCCGCCGATGTTGAGGAACTCGTAGGGGACGTTGAGCGGCGGTTCGCGCTCGTAGACCTCGCGGGCGATCGCATCGCTCCGGTCGCGCGAGCCGCCGGCGGTCGACAGGTCCTTGCCGCCCGGTTCGATGGTCACGCCGAAGAGCGACCACTGGGCCGCCCATTCCAGGTTCCAGGGCAGCTTCGCAGCGCCACCGAACGGGCTGATCCAGCCCGAGGAGCCGCAGCCCCGCGCCCAGGTCACGAGATCCGCCCGGCACTCGTAGAAGACCTTCTCGCCGTCCCAGTCGGTCACGATCGTCGTGCCGACCTTGCCACAGGTCGGGCAGACGACCCCGAGCGGGTGCCAGGTGTCGGGATGCTGGACGTTCGCCACGCGGCGGTAGATCTCGCGGACGAGGGCAGCTCGATCGAGCGCGATCCGGATATACGGATCCATCGCTCCGGTCGGGTAGATGTCGCTCATCCAGTAGTAGCGATCGGGATGGATGCCAAGCCCGGCGAAGATGTCGACGAAGATGCTCGCGAAGTGGCGCGCGTAGCTGGCATGGCCGTCCCCGGTCGGGTCGGGCACGTGGGCCAGCGGCCGGCCCATCTCGCGATCGATCGCGTCGGGCGTCAGCAGCGCCTGGGCGTCCATCGGGTCCATGTCGTCGACGCCGTAGAGCAGCGTCGTCTCGTGTCCGTTGGCACGCAGGGCGCGGGTGATGACGTCGAGGATGACCGGACCGCGCAGGCTGCCGACGTGGACCGTCCCCGACGGTGTCTTCGAGTCGTTGACGACCTGCGGGCCGCTGACCCGGGCCGCGAGTTCGTCCGCCCAGTCCATGCGACCTCCGCGGGCCTAGGTGATGCCGACGATCTTGTAGGTGAAGTCGCCGGCCGGGACCTTGACGACGACCTTCTCGCCCTTCTTCTTGCCGAGGAGGGCGCGCCCGACCGGGCTCTCGTTCGAGATGCGGCCCTCGGCGGGCTTGGCCTCGGCGGAGCCGACGATCGTGAAGGCTTCCTTGCCGTCGGGGCTCTCGACGGCGACCGTCGAGCCGATCTGGACGTGGTCGGTCGAATGGTTCTCGTCGATGATCGTGGCGTTCTTGATCAACGCCTCGAGGGTCTGGATGCGGCCCTCGACGAACGCCTGCTCGTTCTTGGCGTCCTCGTACTCGGCGTTCTCCGAGAGGTCGCCGTGTTCCTTGGCGTCGTGGATCCGGTTGGCGACCTCGGGCCGCTTGACCGAGACCATCTCGTCAAGCTCCGAGCGGAGCTTTTCGAGACCATCCTTGGAGAGATACGTCGGTTTGTTGTTCACGGTCTTTGGGCCCCCGCGATGCAGGTGGTCGGATGTGGGCAGACCGTGCTGGGCGGTCTTCGATAAAGGAAAGAACTCCAGGCGATCCGCGGCCCTGCCGCGCGCCTGAAGTTCCGACCGGAGGCGAATGGTAGCCGCGGGGGCGTGGCACTGTCAAAGACGACCGTGAACCGCCATCAGGCGCTGGACGCGTCCCCCGTCAGTGCCAGGAGGCGGCGCCTGATGCGCACCAGCGAGCCTCGGTCGGCGAATGCCACGAACACCGTGTCGTCGCCGGCGACGGACCCGGCGACCTCCGGCCAGCGCGCCCGGTCGAGCGCCGCGGCGATGGCGTGCGCGGAGCCGGGCAGCGTCCGAACGACGAGCAGAAGGCCGGCCTCGTTGACCTCGACCGGGAGGTCGGCGAGGAGCTTTCGCAGGCGATCCTCGCCCGAGGTCTCCGCCTCGACCAATCGCGGTGGGAGGGCATATGCCGCGGTCCCTTCGCGGCTGACCTTGATGAGCCCGAGCTCGGCGACGTCGCGCGAGATCGTCGCCTGCGTCGTCCGGAAGCCGTGCTCGCGCAATGCCGCGGCCAGCTCCTGCTGGGTCCGGATCGGGCGCTGCTCCACGAGATCGCGGATCGCGCGCTGACGGAGCTGCTTCATGACCTCCATCGGTCAGGCCACCGTGGCCGTCAGCGCAGCCAGGCGACGATCACGACGGCAGCGACCACCAGCCGATAGACGACGAAGATCGTCAGGGACCGGGTCTGCAGGTAGCGCAGCATGAACCGGATCGCCAGGACACCCGCCACGAATGCCGCGGTCATCCCGACCAGAAGCGGCACGATCTCGACCGCGACCCCAGCTTCACCGGTCGCCAGCTTGCGGGCCTCGAAGATCACGGCACCGGCGGTGATCGGGGTCGCCATCAGGAACGAGAACCGGGCGGCCGCCTCGCGACCGAGGCCGGCGAACCGACCGGCCGAGATGGACACCCCCGAACGGCTGATCCCTGGGATGAGGGCCAGGGCCTGCGCGGCACCGATCGCGGTCGCCAGGGGGAAGGTCACGTCGGCGATCCCCTTCGACAGCCCGCCCCACCGATCGGCGAGCCACAGGATGACCGCCCCGACGACGAGCGTCACGGCGACGAGACCGGGTTCGCGGACGGCCTTCTCGAGGAAATCGTTGAGCAGGAACCCGGCCAGCGCGGCCGGGATCGTCGCCGCGACCAGCAGCCAGGCGAGCCGCCGGTCGGGATCGTCGTTGAACGAGCGATCGCGGATCGTCGCCAGACCGGCGGGCACGAGTCGCACCCATTCGTGCCGAAAGTAGATCAGCAGAGCGAGCAGCGTCCCGAGGTGGAGCATCACCGTGAACGCGATCGACGTGATGAACGGGTCGGTCCAGCCGAACAGGTACGGGACGATGATCAGGTGGCCGGACGACGAGACCGGCAGGAACTCGGTGAGGCCCTGCACGACACCCATCACCAAAGCCTGGATGGTCGTGTCCATGATCTAGGCGTCGCACCTGACGGCCGATGCCCGCGTTGCCGCCTGCGCGCGCTCGCTCACGCACCTTGAGGTGCGCTCGCTCACGTGCTCAACGGCGCCTTGGCCTCGGCTCGTCATCTGCGACGATCCTCGGTTCGCTGGGACTCTTGATTCGGCCGTGACTCGGCCTAGCGGATGAACAGGGGGGCGAGGACGAGCGAGATCGTGGCCAGCAGCTTCACCAGGACGTGGAGCGACGGACCGGCTGTGTCCTTGAACGGGTCGCCGACGGTGTCGCCGACGACGGCTGCGGCGTGCGCCTCGGAGCCCTTGCCGAGGACGTTGCCCTGGTCGTCCTTGAGGTTGCCCGATTCGATGTACTTCTTGGCGTTGTCCCAGGCTCCGCCACCGTTGTTCAGCACGGTCGCGAGCAGGACGCCCGAGATCGTCCCGACCATCAGCATCCCGGCGACCGCCTCGAACCCGAGGATGACCCCGATCGCGATCGGCGTGGCCACCGCGACGACACCCGGCAGGATCATCTGGCGGAGCGCGGCGGCCGTCGTGATGTCGACGACCCGGGCGTAGTCCGGGCGCTGGCTGTAGTCCATGATCCCGGGCATCTCGCGGAACTGGCGGCGGACCTCGACGATGATCGTCTGGGCCGTCTTGCCGACCGCCTTGATCGCCAGCGAGCTGAAGAAGTAGACCAGGGTCGCCGCAAGCAGCGCCGCGATGAAGACGTTCACGTTTGCGAGGTTGACCGAATTGAGCAGCTCGGCACCGGGCACCCCGGCTTCGATCCGCCGGCCCTGGATCAGGTTGATCTTGTCGATGTAGGCGCTGAACAACAGGAACGCCGCCAGCGATGCCGAGGCGATCGCGTAGCCCTTGGTGAGCGCCTTGGTCGTATTGCCGACGGCGTCGAGCCGGTCGGTGATGTGGCGCGCGCCTTCCTCGATCCGGCTGAACTCGGCGATGCCGCCGGCGTTGTCGGTGATCGGACCGAACGTGTCCATGGCGAGGATGTAGGCGGTGGTCATGAGCATGCCCATGGTCGCGACCGCGGTCCCGAAGATGCCGCCGACGTTGACGCCGGTCGACGACAGCAGGTTCGCCTGCGTGCCGAGCCAGAAGCTGGCGAACAAGGCGATCGCGATCGTGATCGCGGTCACTGCGGTTGTCTCGAAGCCGATGGCGGTGCCCGCGATGATGTTGGTCGCTGGGCCGGTCTTGGACGCCTCGGCGATGTCGCGCACGGGCCGGTACGAGCCCGCGGTGTAGTACTGGGTGATGTAGACGAACGCGACGCTGGTCGCGAGACCGACGATCCCGGCCGCGAAGAAGTAGACCCAGGTCGGGAAGCCGCCGTTCCCGGTGCCGCCGTTGGTCTGCATCATGATGTTGGTCGTGATCAACAGGCCCACGACGGACAGCAGGGTCGTGACCCAGTAGCCGCGGTTGAGCATGTTCATCGGGTCTTCGTCTTCCTTGCCGCGGACGAAGAAGATCGCGACGATCGTCGCCAGCAGCCCGAAGGCGCGGACGACGAGCGGGAAGAAGATCCAGGCCTGCGGGTTCGGCCAGCCGGCCTTCTCCGCGATCGCGAACACGGCGACGCCGAGGATCATCGCGCCGATGTTCTCGGCGGCGGTCGATTCGAACAGGTCCGCCCCACGGCCTGCGCAGTCGCCGACATTGTCGCCGACGAGATCGGCGATGACGCCCGCGTTGCGCGGGTCGTCCTCCGGGATCCCCTTCTCGACCTTGCCGACGAGATCGGAGCCGACGTCCGCCGCCTTGGTGTAGATGCCGCCGCCGAGCTGGGCGAAGAGCGCCACGAACGACGCCCCGAAGCCGAAGCCGACGATGAGGAACGGCGCCTGGTCGACGGTCACCTCGCCGACGAAGGTCGAATACGCAGTGAAGATGCCCCACACCCCGAGGAGCGACAGGGCGACGACGAGGAAGCCGGACACCGCGCCACCCCGCATCGCCACCTGGACCGCCTCGACGAGGCTGCGGCGAGCCGCCGACGCCGTCCGGACGTTGGCCTTGACGGCGACGAGCATGCCGATGATCCCCGACGCCATCGAGCAGGCTGCGCCGATGAGGAAGGCGATGCCCGTCAACACCCCGATGGGCAGGCCGGCGAGCTTTGGCACGTCGGCGACGGCGGCCGTCTCGACGATGCCGATGACGACACCGATGACCACCGCGCCGACGACCGCCAGGATCCCGATGGTCGTGTACTGACGGCGGATGAAGGCGGTCGCACCCTCGTAGATCGTGCCGGCCACATCCTGCATCGCGGCGGTCCCGGTATCTCTCGACAGGACGTCCCGGGCGAGATAGATCGCGAACAGGATCGCGATGATGCCGGCGGGCAGGATGATCAACTGGAGCTGACTGGCGTCCATCAGGACAGAAGGTCCTCCACCTTGGGCTGATGACCGGGTTCCGACCCGGCGCGTGGCGTGCGCCGCTTGGGTGCGGACGACCGGGGATTGCCTGCCTGGTCCCTTGGCGAACGTGTCCTGGGGCGGGACCCGCAGGTCGGCGGCGAGTGTAACAAGGCGCGAGAAGCCGGGTCAAACACGGTCGCCCTGCCCGATATGCAGCGGGCCGGAGGTCCCACGACGTCCCGCGATGCCCCGCGGCGGCTCACGAGGACAGCCCCTATACTGCGCAGTCTTGTGACCCGAAGACCCATGCTCGGTTGTCTCGTCGAGATCGTCGAGACACTCGTTCTCACGCTCATCATCTTCTTCGTCATCCAGACGTTCGTCGCCCAACCGTACAAGGTCCAGCAGCAGTCGATGGAGCACACGCTGGAGCCTGATCAGTACGTCCTGGTGGACAAGCTGACGCCACGCTTCGACACCTACAAGCGCGGCGATATCGTCGTGTTCACGCCCCCCGCCGACTGGGTCCAGACCGACGGCACGCCGTTCATCAAGCGGGTCATCGGCCTCGCCGGCGACACGGTCGAGATCCATGACGGCAACGTCTACATCAACGGCACGAAGATCGACGAGCCGTACCTCTACCGCGCCGAGCCTGGCGATCCTCCCCAACCGACGACGGTCCAGGGCGATACCGATCGCTGGGTCATCTCGCCCGGCAATGTCTTCCTGATGGGCGACCACCGCGCGAACTCCGAGGATTCGCGCACCTTCAACGAGGTGCCGGTCAGCCAGATCATCGGTCGGGCCTGGCTCCGATACTGGCCGCTCGACGTCTTCGGCATCCTGCACACACCCACCTACCCGGAGCTGGCTCCGACCTCCCCATGAGCGACCTGCCGTGAACCCGGCCCTCGCGGGGGTCGCGCTCGCGGTCGTGGTCGGGGCCCTCGTGGCCGGATCCGCCAGGAACGCCCGGACCGCGATCCTCGGCCTGGTCGTGACGATGGTCGGCGCCGCGGCCCTGGCCGATCCGCTGCCGGCGTCCCTCGGCCTGGCCGCGCGCCTGGTCGGGGCCATCCTCGCCGGCTATCTCCTGTGGGTGGCGACGCGCGGGACGGGACTGCGGACCGGGGGCTCCCTGGTCGGCTGGCCGACCGACGCGTTCCTCGCCGCGGCGGCGGCGGTCGTCGGCTACGGGAGCCACGGGCTCGGCGCCCCGGCCGCCGGTCCGGCCCTTGCATCGGCTGCCGGGTTCGCCCTTGCGGCCCTAGCGATCGTGCCGATCATCAATGGCCGAGACGTGCTCCGGGTCGGCCTCGGCCTCGGCCTGTTGATCGGCGGGGCGTTGCTGGTCCGGACGGGCGTCGGGGGGACGCCCGATGAGCTCGAGGAGCTCCTGACCGCCGGCCTGGTCGCGACGCTCGGCGGCGCGGTGGCGATCCTCGCGATCACCGCCCGGAGCGACGGCCCGTCCGATTTCGAGATGGCCACTCTGACGCCGCACCGCTCGAGCCACGTCACCGACACCCGACCGCCCGAGCCTCGATGAGCCTGGTCCTGTTCATCATCGTCACCATGGCGTTCACGGCGCTGGGCCTCGGCCTCCGCGCGACGCCGCGTCTGTCCACCGCTGTCGGAGTGGTCGGGCTCATCGCCGCGGTGGTGACGGCCGTGGCCATCACCCCGGGCCAGGTCGTGGTCATCGGTGGCGGCGCGATCGTATCGACCGCCTACCTGCGGCTCTTCCTCGTCCTCGGCTCCGTCATCGGCCTCGCCCTGGTGGTGTCGGGGCTGGCCGCCGGCTCGCGACGCGACGCGCCGACGGTCACCCTCGGCATCCTGGCGTCGGTGGGTCTCACCCTCGGGGTCGTCGATCCGCGGGCGGCTGTCCTGGTGGCCACCGCCGGCGGTCTGTTCGGCGTCCTCGTGACGCTCGTGCCGGGCGGGGGGCGAGCGGGCGCGACCGTCGGCATCCGGGAGTCACGGGCGGTGGCCGTCGCCGGGGCACTGGCCATCGCCGCGACGGCATGGTTCGGCCGGGACCTGAGCGGCCTGACGGCCCAGCCGGTCGTCTTCGGGCTCGCGTATCTCGGGTTCGCGGTGGCGGTCGCCCTGCGCTTCGGCGCGATCCCGTTCCACCTGTGGGCCGCCCGGCTGGCGGATGTCGTGCCCGAGACCGCGTTGCCGATCCTGACCGCCTTCGCCCCGGCGTCGCTGGCGATCGTGGCGATCGCATGGATCGACGCGACAGTGGCGCCGCTGGCGATCGACCTCGGGCCTGAGCGCATCATCATCATCGCCATCGCCTTCGCGTCGATCGTGGGGGCGGCGGTCGCGGCGTTCGTCCAGGACGATCTCGAGCACGTCCTCGGCTACTCGATCATCGGGGACGCCGGGGTCATCATCCTCGCCCTGTCGGTCCTCGGGCCCGACGCCGGGGCACCCGCTCGCACGTGGATCCTCGCGTTCGTGGTCGCGCGGAGCGCGTTCGCCGCCTGGGTCGCCGGCATCCGAGCCGGGTTCTGGACCGGCCGTGTCGGCGACCTCCGCGGCTGGGCGCTCCGATCACCGATCCTGACGGTCACCTTCGGGCTCGTGGTCGTGGCGAGCGTCGGGTTCCCGGGCCTTGCCGCGTTCGACGCCAAGACCGCGATCGTCGATGGCGCAGTGCCGAGCCCGTTCTCGATCGTCGCCCTGCTGGCGACGCTGGCACCGATCGGCTACTACGGGCGGCTCCTGGTGATCGGACTGTCGCGGCCCGACCGCATCCTCGAGCCCGACGACGCGTGGCGGCCGGTCATCACGCGGGTCGATCTCACCGCCCTTCGCCCGTGGCTCGCGACGACGTGGACCTCGAACCGCTCGTTCACCACGGCGGTGATCGCGTTCGCGCTGGCCGTGGTCGCGCTGGCAACGGCCAGCGGCGCATTCGGCGGGCCGGCGGCGGCCGCCGAGAGGCCGCCTGTCGTGGTCAGCCCGAACCTCAACGGGGCGCCGGCGGCGTCCGGTTCCCCGTCACCGGGGATCCCGTCGGCGCTGCCCTCTGCCACCGAGCCATCGTCGACGCCGGGCCTCGAGCCATCGGTCAGCCCGAGCGCCGAGCGCGGAACTGACCGGATCGCCCGGGCCGTCGGCGAGCGAGCCGCCGGCACCATCGACGTCGCCATCCGGGGCCCCCAGTCCGGCCCCATCGGTGGGGACGTGATCAGTCGTTCGGGGCGAGCACCCAGCGGTCGATGTCGCGCTCGTAATCGAGCAGCTGATCGGGGCTGAACCACAGGGCGAGCTCGGTCGCCGCCGCCTCGGGGCTGTCCGAGGCGTGGACGATGTTCTGCGCCGTCTCGAGCGCGAAGTCGCCGCGGATCGTCCCCGGTGCGGCCTCGTGGGGACGGGTGGCCCCGTTGATCGCGCGGACGACGGCGATCGCGTTCGGACCGTCGAAGGCCGCCGCCACGAGCGGTGCCGACACGATGAAATCGACGAGACCGGCGAAGAACGGCTTCTCGCGGTGCGCCGCGTAGTGCCGTTCGGCGAGCTCGCGATCGACGTGGACGAGCTTGAGCCCGACCAGGCGAAGACCGCGGTCTTCGTAGCGGGCGAGGATGCGGCCGACCAGCTGGCGCTGGACGCCGTCGGGCTTGATGAGGACGAGGGTCCGTTCGGTGCCTGGCATGTCTTCCTTGGGTACGGTCGATGGGGTTGGCGATTGTATCGGATGACGGGCGCGGATCAGGCGATCGGGTCACCGTTCGGGTCGGACGTCGGCAGCTCCTCGTCATCCGCGGGACCCGCAGCCGGATCGGATCGCGGCACGTCCGTCGGCTCGTCGTCGGCTGGTCCGCCTGCCGCCTGTGTCGCCGATCGCGGCGTCGGCGGCAGTCGCGTCGGCCCCGGCCTCTTCGTCGAGCGCTTCGGCCTGATCGAGGTCGAGCCCATCGACGTCGCCCGTGGCCGCCGTCTTGGGCGGCTTGATCCGGGCCTTCTTGCGTCGTTCCGGTGGCCCGCCACGCGCGGCGTCGGCATAGGCGTTCTGCGCCTCGGCCTCGTGGCCGGCGAGCCGGTACGCATCGCCGCGGACCATCGCCACGGCCGGGCCGCGTGCGCCGGCGGTCGCCTCGAGGACGGCCGGGGCGAGTGCCGGGGCCAGCCGGAGCGCGAGGCCGAGGTGCAGCGCGGCCTCGTCGAGCGAGCCCGCCACCAGCGCGGCCCGACCGAGCTCGAGCGCCGCGCCCGGCTCGGGCAGGCCGATCGGGGCCGGCTCGACCAATTCGTCGTCGTCCCAGAAGCCGAGCGTCACCGGTCCCGTCGGCACGGACGGGGCGGGCGCCGCGGACGACGCCGGGAATGCCTCCGCGGACGCGGCCCCCTCGGGCGGCGCGGCGATCTCCGGTCCGCGATCGAACAGGGTCGGCGCGGTCGGTGGCGGCTCATCGGCATCGGGTGGCCAGACCCCGGCGCGGGGCATCCCGGCGAAGATCGCATCGATCGAGCCGCCGGCCGTCGCCATCGCCCGTTGCGCCAGCCGTCGCGCCTCGCTCGGACGACCGAGCGAGGACGCCACCTCGGCGGCGATGGTCAGGGCGATCGGGTCGTCCACGCCCGCCTGCATCGCGGCGCCGGCCGCATCCCCCGCCCCGATCAGGTCGCCGGTCCGCCAGCGGACCTCGGCCAGGTCGACCAGGCCGCTGCCGTCGAGCATGCCGAGCGTCGCCATCGTCTCGAGCTCGACCCTCGCCAGCGCCAGCGCGCCGAGGCGGAGGTGCGCATGGGCGAGCACCAGCTCGACGGCGCGGGCGGGCGGCGGCTCCGAGCGGACCATCGTGGCGACCGCGTTCATGCCGGCAACCGCAGGCGCGCGTCGAGACCGCGCAGGTAGCGGGCCGGGGCGACGGCTGCCAGGCGCAGGACATCGTCGCGGAAGAGCCGGGTCGCGAGCGCCTGGACGGCGGGCGCGTCGACCGCCTCGACCGCGGCGAGCGCTTCCTCGAGCGTCAGGACCCGGTCGTGGAGTGCCTCCTGGCCGCCGATCCACGACGCGACGTGGCGGGTGTCGTCCATCCGCAGCTCGAGACCGCCCGACAGGTAGCGCTTGGCCTTCTCGAGCTCGGCGTCCGGCACCAGCTCATCGCGCAGCCGGGCGAGCTCGACCAGGATCGCCTCGAGCGCGGCGGGCAGCCCGGCCGGATCGACACCGGCCGAGACCTCGAGCGCGCCGGCGTCGGCGTAGTCGACGAGGCCCGACGACACGTCATAGGCGAGCCCGAGCTCCTCGCGGACCGACAGGAAGAGCCGGCTGCTCATCCCGTCGCCGAGGACCGCGTTGAGGACGGCCAGCGTCCAGCTGTCGGGATGGTCGCGATGGAGGGCCGGGACGCCGAGACAGACCTGCGCCTGGCTCGTGTCGCGCTTGCCTGTCCGGACGCGCGGTCCGGCGGGCAAGGTGGGGGCCGGGGCGTAGCCCGGGATCGCCCCGTTGCCGGTCCCGAACGCGGTCGCGGCGAGACCGAGCGCCTCCTCGTGGCCGAGGTCGCCGACGACGGCCACGACCGTGTTGGCCGGCCGGTAGGTGCTTCGCCAGAAGTCGTGGATGGCAGCCTCGGGGAGGGCCAGGATGTCGGCCTCCTCGCCGCAGATCTCGCGCCCGAGCGGCCCGTCACCGAACATCGCGGTCTGGAACAGGATCTGGCAGTACTCCGACGGGTCGTCGAGATACGAGCGGATCTCCTCGATGATGACGGTCCGTTCGCTCTCGATGTCGGCCAGCTCGAGCCGCGGCCGGACGATCAGCTCGCCGATGACGTCCATCGCGCGCTCGGCCTCGCGACGCGGGACGCGGACCCAGTAGACCGTCGATTCGCGGTCGGTCGCGGCGTTGAACGAGCCGCCGACCCCTTCGATCGCCTCGCTGATGGCGCGCGTCGACGGATAGGCGGTCGTGCCCTTGAACGTCAGGTGCTCCATGAAGTGGGCGACCCCGACCTGGCCGGCGATCTCGAGCCGCGATCCGGCGAGGACGTAGGCGGCGATCGAGACCGAGCGCGCCGTGGGAAGCCGGGCGCTGATCACGCGGGGTCCGGCTGGCAGCGCCGTCCGTTCGAACATCCGAGCGATGGTAGCCGATTACGGCGAAGCCCCGGCCACGCGGGCCAGGGCTTCGCCGGATGGACACCGGTCAGGAGGCCGGCGTCGCGATCAGGGTGTCGAGCCAGGCCTGCAGGAAATAGACCACGAACATCGCCGAGATCACCCACATCAGCGGGTGGATCTCGGACAGCTTGCCGCGGGCCAGCTTGATGACGACCCAGGTGATGAACCCCGCGCCGATCCCGATCGTGATGTCGTAGGTCAGCGGCATCAGGATCATCGTCAGCATCGCGGGCAGGCCGTCTTCGACGTTCCCGACGTCGATGTCCTTGACCTGGGTGAACATCAGGTAGCCGACGAGGACCAGCGCCGGGGCGGTGGCCGCGTTCGGGATGATGCTGGCCAGCGGCGACAGGAAGATGGCCAGCAGGAAGAGGACGCCGGTGACGATCGAGGCGAAGCCGGTCCGGCCACCCTCGGCGACACCAGCCGCGCTCTCGATGAAGGTCGTGTTCGAGCTGACGCCGCCGGCCCCGCCGACGATCGCCGCGATGCTGTCGACGAACAGCACGCGCCCGACGCCCGGCACGGAACCGTCCTCGTTGGCCAGTCCGGCCTCAGAGGCGACGCCGGTCACGGTGCCCATCGTGTCGAAGAAGTCGGTCAGCATGATGGCGAAGATCGTCAGGGCTCCGGCGACAGGCCCGAGCACGGTCCACACGTTCGTGACATCGAACTGGCCGAGCGTCGAGAAGCTCGGCGTTGCGGAGAACTCCTTCGGGACGGACGCGACGCCCAGGATCAGCGCGACGATGGTGATGACCAGGATCGAGATGATCAGAGCCCCGCGCACCTTGAGGACCCACAGGACCATCGTGAACAGGAGGCCGGCCAGGAACAGGAACTGCGCCGTCGTCGTCGGGAAGACCGGGCCGACGATCGGGGCACCGCCGGCCGGTGTCGCGATGAAGCCGCCGTTCACGAAGCCGATGAACAGGATGAACAGGCCGATGCCCGCCCCGATGGCGCGCTTGAGGGCGAGCGGGACGGCGTTCATCACCGCTTCCCGGAAGCCGACCACGACGAGCAGCGTGACGACCAGACCCTCGAGCACGATGACGCCCATCGCGCCCTGCGGCGTCAGACCCCGCGCCGTCAGCGAGAACGCGACGATGGCATCGATCCCAAGCCCGGCCGCGATGGCGAGCGGGTAGTTGCCGACCACGCCCATGGCGATGGTCATGATCCCGGCGATCAGGGCCGTCCCGGCAGAGACCGCGGCGATGCCGGCCGGATCGAGCTTGAACCCGGCGCCCAGGATCGCGGCGTTGACGAAGATGATGTAGACCATGACGAAGAACGTCGTCAGGCCGGCGCGCGTCTCCGTCGCGATGTTGGTGCCGCGCTCCTCGAACTTGAAGAAGCCGGCAAGACCACTCGATCCGCCACTCGACGGCGGGGGTGCCGTGCTGGGCTGCGCTTCAGCGCTCACCTGAGTCCCATCCTCCTTGCCCGATGGGACGCGCCGGACCCGACCTGCGGGCTCGGGACGCGCCGGTACCGCGATGTGTGCGGCCGCTCCTCGTGCCGCCGCACGGCCCTCACTCCCCGGGACCGGGACGCCGCCCGGTCCTCCGGATATGCGCTACTCGTCCTCGCGGGCTTCGAGGCCGAGCAGCTCCATCTGGACGAAACCGCTGGTGTCGAACGACAGCTGGCGTGGGGCGAACGGCGAGTCGTCGACCTCGCCGGGTCCGATCGGGGCGAACTCCACGACCACTCGCTCATCGCCCTGGACGAGCGTGTAGACGAGCAGCTGATCGGGCCGGGTCTCGAATTCGAGATGCTCGAACGAGTCGATGTTGAGGGTGATCGCCAAGGGCGTGAAGTAGGTCGAGATGTCGTCGGCATCGACGACGATCCGCTCCATCCAGCCGGTCCCGTGGGCGACGACGTCGCGCCCGCGCAGGTAGCGGTAGGTCACCGTCTGCTTGAGCAACGGGCGGAGCAGGTGGAGCATGTCCGTCCGGCTCGTCACGACGCCCTGGTTCACGAAGAACTTGGCAGGGGGTGAAGTCGACACCCGGCGTCTCCTCGGTGGGCGAAAGGGGGACGGACGGGCCGAATGGTACCGCACGATGACGGCCACGACGACCCCGAATCGCCTTTCGACTGGTGGCGGCCCGGCCAGCCCGGCCGCGTATCATCCTCGCCATGCTGCTGGCCATCGATATCGGCAACACGAACCTGAAGACCGCCCTCTTCAAGGCGGGCGCGATGCTGGGCACGCGCCGGGCCGCGACAGACCCGCGAGCCACGACCGACGAGGTCGAGCTGCTGCTCGACGGCCTCCTCCGGCTCGACGGCATCGCGACGTCCGATCTCGACGCGATCGCGCTGGTCTCGGTCGTGCCGGCGCTGACCGGGGCGCTCGAGACCATCGCCGACAGACGCGCCCTGCCGCTCCTCGTGGCGAGCGCCGGGACCATGCCGCTCGCGGTCCGGGTCGATCGGCCCGACGAGGTCGGTGCCGATCGGCTGGTCAACGCCCTGGCGGCAGCCCGGCTCCACGGGACGCCGGCCATCGTCATCGACCTCGGGACCGCGACGACGTTCGACTGCGTCGCGACCGACGGCGCCTACGTCGGTGGGGCGATCGCTCCGGGCCTCGAGCTCGGGCTCGACGCGCTCGCCGCACGGACCGCCAAGCTGCCACGGGTCGAGCTGCGCGCCCCGGACCGGGCGATCGCACGCGACACGGTGTCGGCGATCCAGGCGGGCACGGTCCTCGGCTACCAGGCGCTCACGGCCGGCCTGCTCGAGCGGATGCGGCGCGAGCTGGGCGACGCGAACGAGGTCCGTCCTGCCGATGTCCGGGCGATCCTGACCGGCGGTCTCTCCGCCGCTCCCTGGGTCCGCGGGCTCGCCGGGATCGACGCCATCGACCCCGACCTGACGCTCAAGGGCCTGGCCATCCTCCACGCCGAGGTCGGGGGCGGCGAACCACTCGAGCTGGGCCTCGCGTGACGGACGCCGTCGAGGGATCGGCCGGACGTCTCGCCGGGCGCCTGATCGGTCTTGGCGTCACCGGTTCGATCGCTGCCTACAAGGCGGTCGAGCTGTTGCGCCTGCTCCGCGCCGAAGGTGCCGACGTGGCGGTCATGCTCACGCCTGCCGCGACCCGCTTCGTCGGTCCGCTGTCGTTCGCGGCGCTGTCGCGCCATCCGGTCGAGACCGAGCTGCTCGAGCTGACCGAGGATGGCCGGATCGGTCACATCGTCGTCGCCGACACGGCCGATGCGATCGTCGTGGCCCCGGCGACCGCCCACTGGCTCGGCGCCATGGCCAACGGCCTGGCGAGCGACGTCGTGACAGCGACCTGTCTCGCGTCGTCGGCGCCGGTCGTGGTCGCCCCGGCGATGGACGGCGACATGTGGACCCATCCCGCGACCGTCGCCAACGTGGCAAGCCTGCGCGGCTTCGGGTACGCGATCGTCGAACCCGACAGCGGGCCGCTCGCGTCGGGCCAGTCCGGGGTCGGCCGGCTGGCGGAGCTCTCCGCCATCGTCGACGCCGTGGTCGCGGCCGTCGCCGATCGCCCGGTCCGTGCGCCGGACCCTGCCGCGCGGCCGCCGATCGTCGAGCCGGCCCGCGACGCGGACCTGACCGGGCGCCACATCGTCGTGAGCGCCGGCGGGACGCGCGAGGCGATCGACCCGGTCCGCTTCATCGGCAACCGATCGACCGGACGGATGGGCGCGGCGATCGCCGAGGCCGCTCTCGACCGCGGTGCGCGGGTCACGATCATCGCCGCGAACATCGAGGTCCCGCCGCCGGCCGGCGCCGCCGTCGTCGAGGTCGTGTCCACGGCCGATCTCGATGCGGCCTTGCGGGCGACGACCCGCTCGCCCGATGGATCGGCCGGCTTCGACGCCCTGGTGATGGCCGCCGCCGTCGCCGATTTCCGGCCCGCGGTTCGCGCCGAGGCGAAGCTGTCGCGTGCCGACGCGCTGACCCTCGAGCTCGAATCGACGCCCGACCTGCTCGCGGCGATCGCGCGGATCGTCCACGGACGCGACGTGGACGGGGCGCATATCGCCGAGCAGCTCCGGCCGACCCCGGTCCTGGTGGCGTTCGCGGCCGAGACCGGGTCGTTCGCGCGCGCAGCGGAAAAGCTGCGGAGCAAGCACGCCGACCTGCTCGTGGCCAACGACGTGACGGAGGCCGGCTCCGGGTTCGGGACGGACACCAACCGCGTCTCGATCTTCGCCGCCGACGGCTCGCGCGAGAATCTCCCGCTCCTCTCGAAACGAGACGTGGCCGATGAGCTGCTCGACCGGGTGGCCCGCCTGCTGGACGAGCGCGACGCCGCCGCGCAGACTGGTCGCACGATCGAGCCTGAACGGGAGCGAGCATGAGCGCCACAGCCGAGTCCAACCGCCGCCTGACCATCAACGACATCACCCGGCAGTACGCCGACGGCGAGCGGATCGCGATGCTGACGGCGTACGACTACCCGACCGCCCAGATCCTCGATGAGGCCGGCATCCCGATGATCCTCGTCGGTGATTCGCTCGGCCAGGTCGTCCTCGGCTACGAGACGACCGTGCGGGTGACGATGCCCGAGATGGTCCACCACACCAAGGCCGTGGTCCGTGGCACGTCGCATGCCCTGATCGTGGCGGACATGCCGTTCCTCTCCTATTCGACGCCAGAGGAAGCGCTCGACAACGCCGGGATCTTCCTGCGCGAGGCCGGCGTCCAGGCGGTCAAGGTCGAGGGCGGCGTCCGCACGGCCCGCGTGATCGAGGCGCTGGTTCGCGCCGGGATCCCGGTGATGGGCCACATCGGCCTGACCCCGCAGTCGATCAACGGCGTCGGCAAGGTCCGCGTCCAGGGCAAGACCCGCGACCAGGCACGGGCGCTCATCGCGGACGCGTTCGCCGTCCAGGAGGCGGGTGCCTTCTCGATGGTCCTCGAGCTCGTCCCGCAACAGCTGGCGGCGGCGATCACGGAGCGCCTCCACATCCCGACCATCGGGATCGGCGCCGGGGCGGGCTGCAGCGGACAGGTCCAGATCATCACCGACCTGATCGGTCTCGGCGACTTCATCCCGAAGCACGCCAAGCCATACATCAGCGTCCGCGGCGAGATCCGGGACGCGGTCGAGCGCCTATGCGGCCGACGTCGCCGCCGGCACCTTCCCAGGGCCCGAGCAGACGGTGAAGATGGACGAGGCGATCCTCGACGAGGTCCTCGGCCGCGGCTCCTCCGACCGGCCGGCCGGTTCGATGCCGGTGGGCGGCATCCCGCTCGATCGCGACCTCTGAGCACTGCGCCGGCCCGCTTGACCCGGATCGTTCGCACGCGCGCCGACCTGCGGGATTCGCTGCGGGACGCGCCGCGGCCCATCGGGCTCGTGCCGACGATGGGCTGGCTCCACGACGGCCACCGGGCGCTGATGCAGGTCGCCCGCGACAACGACGCGACGACCGTGGTCACGATCTTCGTGAACCCACGCCAGTTCAACGTCGCCGACGACTTCATGCAGTACCCGCGCAACGAGGCCCGCGACCTCGCGATCTGCGAGGCGGAGGGCGTCGACATCGTCTTCGCCCCGGACGCATCGGAGGTCTATCCGCCCGGTTTCGACACGGTGGTCAGCGTCGGGGCGGTGGCGCGGCCGCTCGAGGGCGCCGCCCGGCCCGGACACTTCGACGGCGTCGCGACCGTCGTCGCGATCCTGTTCGACCTGGTCGGCGCCGAGCACGCCTACTTCGGACAGAAGGATGCGCAGCAGGTGATGGTCATCCGCCGGATGGCACGCGACCTGGCCATCTCGACCGAGGTCATCGCCTGCCCGACCGTGCGCGAACCCGACGGCCTGGCGCTCTCGTCGCGGAACGTCCATCTCTCGGCCGGACGAGCGGGCAGCCGCGCCGGTGCTGCACCGGGCCCTCGTGGCGGCTCGAACCCGCTGGGAGGCCGGCGAGCGATCCGCCGACGTCCTGCGCACGACGATGCGCGCCGAGCTGGCGCTCGAGCCGCTCGCCGACGTGGACTACGTCTCGGTCGCCGACGGCGAGACGCTCGCCGAGCTCGAGCGGATCGACGGCCCGGCACTGCTCTCGCTCGCGGTGCGATTCGGCGCGACCCGCCTCATCGACAACGAGCCGATCGGCTGAAGCCTCTCTGAGCGTTTCGCCGCGCTGGGGCGTTAGTCGAAGCGGGCTTCTCGTGCCACTTCCAGCACCCGGTCGATGAACAGGTACTCCCACAGCAGGGCCTTGATCTCGGCGATCTTCCCGGCGTCGGCCGGGTGGGTCTTGACCAGCAGGTCATGGAGCTCCGAGGCGACCTGGTAGGTGTCCTCGCCAACGAGCGTGGCGAAGAGGTCGGCGGCGCGGATCGCGTCGAGGACGGCTGCCGCAGGGCGGTAGCCGCCGGTCAGGACGATGCCGAGCGCCCGGTCGGCGTCCCCTGCCCCATCGGTCCGGGCGCCGACGATGGCGCGGATCACGTCGGTCCGATCGCCCGGCACGATGACCAGGCTGCGCAGGCCGATCCGCTCGAGCATGTGCTCCGGCTCCATCGCCCCGATCGCGATCCCGCCGATCACGAGGTCCAGGTCCGGGCCGGCGTGGATCGTCTCGCCGTGGAGACCCTCGAGGACCATCGCCAGGGTCGGGTTCGACAGGATCGGTCGATACGGCAGGACGCCCAGCAGCGGGATGCCGTGGCGGGCCAGGCCGCGTTCGAGCGTCCGGGCGAGGCCCGGCTTGGCATCGAGGTCGACCTTGTTGACGATCGCGCCGGCGACCGTCACGCCGTACCGCTCGAAGTGCGACGCGTTGAGCACGATCTCGTCGATCGGCCGGCCGACGCCGCCCTCCGAGACGATCACCGCCGGTGCCCCGAGCAGGCTGGCGACGACGGCGTTCGACAGTCCGATCACCGCGCCGACCCCGGCGTGGCCGGTGCCCTCGATGAGCAGGATGTCGCGATCGGCGAATGCGGCATGGGCGGCCAGGATCCGGGCCGGCAGGTCCTCGACGACCTCGCCGTTCGATGTACGACTGGGTGAAGCCGCGCGGGATGTGGACCGGGCTCATCTGCCGTCAGCGGCTCGCGGCAGGCCGAAGACCTGCTTCATCAGGACGGCGTCCTCGTCGGCCGGAACGCCTTCCTCGATGATCGTGCGCTGGCCGACGGGCTTCAGGAACCCCGTCGACAGGCCGCGCCGCTGGAAGCCGTCGAGGACGCCGAGGCTGACGGTGGTCTTGCCCCGGTTCTGGCCGGTGGCGGCGAGGTAGACGTGGCGCATCCGGCCGCGTCGCTCAGCTGCGGCTGGTGGTCTTGCGCTCGATCAGCGCGATCGCGTCGCGCAGGCGGGCGAGCGTCTCGGCGTCGACCGCGTCGGACTCGAGGTACGGCCCGAGGCGCTCCATGATGTCGGCGACGAGGCCGAGGAAGACGCTCGCGTCGGCCACGAAGAACTGCGGCTCGTTGTTGTAGCGGACGAGCGTCAGGCGGCCCTGGAGGACGCGCCGGTCCTCGACGTGGGCGATCTGCGTCGCGAAGTTGTGGCCCTGGATGCCGTCGGGGTTGTTGAGGAAGTTGAGGGCGTTGTCGATCGCCAGGCCGAAGCGGGCTCGCCAGGCGACGAGGCGCTCGTGGACCTCGGACGGGATGCGGACCTCGGCGACCTCGTCGAAGACCTCCGGGGCGACGGTCAGCAGCCCGACCAGGGTCGTGCCGGCGCGCGGGCCGAGCATCACCTGGAGGCTCCGCTCGAGGGTGAAGACCTCCGAGTCGAAGCGCGGACTGGTGATGACGTCGGTCAGCAGGTCCTCGACGTTGTCGAGGATCGCCCGGCTCGGCGACCGCGTTCGACAGGTGGAGGATCTCCTCCTTGAACAGGAACTTCTCTTCGTGATCGAGCATGGCGCCGATGGTAGCACCGGGCGTCCCGGGATCCGCGGGACGACGAACGCCCCGGTCGATGACCGAGGCGTCGCGTGGTTCCGTGTTGGCCGGATCGGCCGCCGGGCCTGTCGGGCTTACGGGTAGAGGCCGCGCATGGCCATGGCGTCGGCGACGCGCTCGACCGCGAGCAGGTAGGCGGCCGTCCGCATGTTGACGTACTCGCGCTGGGCGATGGCGAGCGTCTCGCTGAACGCCTTGACCATGATCACCCGTGAGCTTCTCGTTGACGATCGTCTCGCTCCAGTGGTCGCGGTTGAGGTCCTGGACCCACTCGAAGTAGCTGACGGTCACGCCGCCGGCGTTGCACAGGATGTCGGGGATCATGAACACGCCGTTCGCGGCAAGGATCGCGTCCGCGTCGGGGGTCGTCGGGCCGTTGGCCGCCTCGGCGATGAGCTTGGCCTTGATCCGGCCGGCGTTGCGCTCGGTGATCTGGTTCTCGAGCGCGGCCGGGATCAGGATGTCGCAGTCGACCTCGAGGACCTTGGCGTTGGTGATGTCCGTCGCGCCCGGGAAGCCCTGGACCGTGCCGTGCTCGGCCTTCCAGGCGATGACCCGGGCGATGTCGAGCCCGTCCGGGTTGTGGATGCCGCCGGTCGAGTCGGAGACCGCGACGACGGTCGAGCCCTCCTCGCCGATGAGGCGGGCAGCGATCGAGCCGGCGTTGCCGAAGCCCTGGACCGCGACGCGGCTCCGTGGTCAGGTCGATGCTGCAGATGGCGGGCCGCCTCGACGATGCGTGTAGACGCAGCCGCGTGCGGTCGCCTCGTTGCGACCCTCGGAGCCGCCGAGGCTGATCGGCTTGCCGGTGACGACGCCCGGGACCGTGTAGCCCGCGTGCATCGAGTAGGTGTCCATCATCCAGGCCATGATCTGGGCGTTCGTGTTGACGTCCGGGGCCGGGATGTCCTTCTCCGGACCGACGAGGACCTCGATCTCGGTGAAGAAGCGGCGGGTCAGGCCCTCGAGCTCCTTCTGGCTGAGCTGCTTGGGATCGACGATCACGCCGCCCTTGCCGCCGCCGTACGGGATCCCGACGACCGCGCACTTCCAGGTCATCCACATCGCGAGGGCCTTGACCTCGTCGAGGGAGACGTCCTGGTGGTAGCGGATGCCGCCCTTGGCCGGGCCGCGGCCGAGGTTGTGCTGGACCCGATAGCCGGTGAAGACCTGGACGCGACCCGTCGTCCATGTGCACCGGGAAATGGACGGTGAGCTCGCGGCGCGGCTCGCGCAGGACGCGGCGCATGCCCGCGTCCATCCCGAGGCGATCGGCGGCGAGGTCGAACTGCCGCTGCGCGACTTCCCAGGCGCTGATGCGCGCAGCGACGTTTTCGGTGGTCATGAGAAAGATGTCCTCACATGTCGGGCGGTCTCGGGACCGCCGTCGGTTTCGGGCCGTCTCCCGGACGACTCCACGGGCGCGCCGCCGGTCTGACGACCATCGAGGATGGCTGGCGCGCGACTGGTTTCTTCCAGCGAGTATAGCCGGGGTCCGCCGATCCGCGCCTGCCCGATGGTACCGGGTGGCAACGATGTCGCAACCCTGTCGCAACGTTGGCGCGAGTCGCTACGCTCGATACAGGATCGCCGCCCCGACGCAGCCGGGCCCGAGGTGCGGGCCGACCGACGCCCCGACCAGGCCGATCGACACGCCCGCCGCATCCAGACCGGGAACGCGCGCCAGGACCTCGTCCCGGAACGCCTCGACGTCCGGGCTGACCGTGTGCAGGATCGCCAGCCGCTCGATCGGGCGCTCGGTGATCAGCTCGATCGAGCCGTTCGCGCGCCTTCGAGCGGGTCCGGACCTGGTCGACCGTATCGACCTCGCCGTCCTTGACCGGATGATCGGCTTGACCGAGAGCAGCGTCCCGATGGCGGCCTGCGCGCCGCTGATCCGGCCGCCCTTCTTGAGGTACTCGAGTGTCTCGAGGGCGACGTAGACGCGCAGGTCGCCGGTCCGCGCCTCGAGGCGCTCGGCGATCTCGGCCGCCGGGTGGCCGTCCGCGGCCAGCTCCACCCCCATCCGGGCGAGGATCCCCTGCTCCATCGAGGCGCCCTGTCGAATCGACGACATGGATCTCGCGGTCGGGCAGCAGGTCGCGGGCGATCTGCGCGCTCTTGATCGCGCCGGACAGGGTGCCCGCGACGCTGATCGCGACGATGGCCTCGGCACCGGCCTCGAAGGCCGCTTCGAAGGCGTCCTTGTAGTCTCCGGGCGATGCCGCCGCGGTCTTCGGGAAGGGGGCATCGGGGGCGACCATCCGATCCCAGAACTCGACGGTCGACATCTCGACCCCGGCCTTGTACGTGTCCGACCCGAACGTGACCAGCAGCGGCACGATCGAGATCCCCTCGGCCGCCGCCCGGCTCGGATCGAGGTCGGACGCGGAATCGGTGAAGATCGCGACCTGGCGCAACGCCATTCCTCCTCTAGCCGACCCTCGATGTCGTGGGCATGATACGGGCCGGTCCAAGAGACCGGTCCAACGGCCATGCGGAGCCGCTACCCTGTGGCGCATGGATCGATCCCTGCGGAACGTGCTGGTCGGCACGTTCACCCTGCGGTTCAGCACGGGCCTCACCGGGTCGATGCTGGCGTTCTACCTGGCCCATCTCCAGGACCACGGCGGACCATCGGTCGACGGATTCGTCGTCGGTCTGTATTCGGCGACGTTCTACCTGGCCGAGCTCGTGCTGTCGCCGGTGTTCGGCATCATCTCGGACCGCTATGGCCACCATCGGATCATGGTCTTCGGGCCGGTCTTCGGCGCCACCGCGGTCATCCTGACCGGGTTGGCGCCCGCCTTCCTGGTGTTCGGCGCGGTGGTCATGCTCGTGATCCTCGCCGGTACGCGCGTCCTCGAAGGCGCCTCGAGCGCCGCGAGCGTGCCCTCGATCCTCGGCTACATCGCGATGGCGACGGCCGGCAACGAGGTCCTCCGCGGCAAGACCTCGGCCCGCTTCGAGGCCGCGACGCTGGCCGGCCTCGGCCTCGGCGCGATCGTCGGGGTCAAGCTCTTCGAGTTCTTCGAGAACCTTGGGATCGGCCCGGCTGCGTTCTTCCTCAACGCGGCGTTCTACGGCGTCTCGTTCCTGATCTACAAGTTCGGGGTCAGCGATCCGCCCGGCGAGGCGGAGGCACGGGCGGGCGAGCACGTCCACGCGGACCGCTATCTCGCCCTGATCCGGTCATCGCACGTCCTGCTCCTGGCCCCGACCTGGATCGCCATCAACGCGGCGCTCGGCGTCTGGTTGAGCCAGTCGGTCTTCCAGCTCGCCAAGGGTGACGAGAGGTTCCCGAACCAGGTGCTGATGGGCGGCTTCACGGCCAACCAGATCACCGTCGGAGCGATCATCATCGCCGCCATCTTCGGTGCGGGCCTGCTCTACTGGGGCAACCGGTTCAAGACGTACCGGCGAACCACGATCATCGGCTACGGCGTGATCGGCGGTGCCGCGCTCGTCCTGTCCGGCATCGTCGTCAACCACTTCGCCACGACACAGCCGATCCTGGCGATCGTTGCCGGCCTCGTCGCCGCCGGGGGCCTGTTCGTGCTGGCCGGTGCCACACCGGCGGCCATCGGCCTGCTGGCCGACATGTCCGAGCGGTTCCCGACCGACCGCGGCGCGATCATGGGTCTCTATTCGGTCTTCCTCGCGATGGGCCAGATCACTGGGTCGCTGATCGGCGGGATCGCGGCCGACTGGCTCGGGATCGACGGCATGTTCATCGCCACGCTGGTCCTGATCGGCGTCGCGACCGTGCCGCTGTCGCGGCTCAGGGCGCAGGAGCACACCCTCACCGAGCCCGGACCGGGGGGCCTGGCCGGCCAGGCGTCGGCGTGAGCGACGGGCGCCCGTGGACGCCCGTGCCGCTCGCCCGCGGCACCCACGGCGCGGTCGTCGCGCCCGCACCATCTCGCGACCGAGGCCGGTCTCGCCATCCTTCGCGCGGGCGGCTCGGCGGTGGACGCTGCGATCGCCACGAACGCAGTCCTCGGCGTCGTCGTCCCGAACAGCTGCGGGATCGGCGGCGACGCGTTCTGGCTGATCTGGGACGCGGCCGAGGGTCGCCAGCACGCGCTGAACGGCTCGGGCCGGTCACCCGCCGCGGCTCGACGCCGCGGGTCTCCGGGCGCGCGGGCCACGCGACGATCCCGCTCCGTGGTCCGCTGTCGATCACGGTGCCCGGCGCGGTCCGCTCCTGGGGCGATGCGCACGAGCGGTTCGGGCGGCTGACGCGGGCCGCGGTCCTGGCGCCCGGCGATCGAGCTCGCCCGGGACGGGCTTCCCGGCCTCGCCGCGCTTCAGCGAGGTGGTCGAGACGGCGGCGCCGCTCGTCCGCGACGGCGATCGGGCCCGATGCGCCGTTCCTGCGGGTCTACCGCCCGCACGGCCGGCCGTGGCGCCCGGGCGAGCGGGTCCGCCTGCCGGCCCTGGCGGCGACCCTCGAGGCGATCGCCGGCGAGGGCTTCGACTCGTTCTACGAGGGCGAGCCGGGCGAGCGCCAGGCGCGCGGTCTGGCCGCCGCCGGCTCGGCGATCACGCACGACCGACCTGCGCGACACACCTCGACGTGGGGCGAGCCGATCGCGATCGACTACCGGGGCGTCCGGGTCACGACCCATCCGCCGAACAGCTCCGGGATCGTCGCCCTCGAGCTGCTCGCGATCCTCGCGCCGTTCGAGCCGCCGCCGCCGTCGGCGTTCGGGCCCGACGGCGTGCACCGACCCGGCCTGGATCCACCTCGGCATCGAGGCGGCCAAGCTGGCCATGGCCGACCGCGACGCGCACCTGACCGACCCGGGCTTCCGCGACGTCCCGGTCGCCCAGCTGACTCGACCCCGGCTACGCGGCCGACGCTCGCCGGCCCGGATCGACCCGCGATCGCGCCGCCCGCCCGGTCGCCGCGACGAACCCGCGCGGGTGGCGGGACGATCTATCTCGCGGCCGTCGACGGCGACGGGAACGCGGTCAGCCTGATCGAGTCGCAACTACGCGGACTTCGGGTCGGGCGTCGTCGACCCCGACACCGGCGATCCTCTACCAGAACCGGGGCAGCTACTTCAGCCTCGACGACGACCATCCCAACGTCCTCGAGCCGGGCAAGCGGACGCTCCACACGCTGCTCCCCGGGATGCTGTTCCGTGACGGCGTGGCGCGCCGTGGGTCGTGGCCGGATCGATGGGCGGCGATGCCCAGCCGCAGATCCACGCCCAGCTCGTCTCGGCGCTGGTCGACGGCGCGCGTCGACGTGCGGACCGCGGTCGCCGCGCCGCGCTGGTTCGTCGAGCCGGCCGCTCACTTCGAGCCGCCGGTCGACGGTCCGCCTCGAGCCGCGTTTCGCGCCGGGTGTCGGCCGACGGCGCTCGAGGCGCTCGGCCACCCGGTCGTCGCTCACCGACGCCGTTCGACAGCGCGCCTCGGCCACGAGCACGCGATCGAGCTCGTCGATGGCGGACCGGCCGCCCCGGACGGCTCGCTCGCGGCCGCGACCGACCCGCGCAGCGACGGGTCTGCCCGGCGGTCTGGTGACGCCGTCGGCACCGGCCCCTGTGCGATACTCGCGCCGCCGGTGGCGGGCTGCGCTCACACGACGCCGCCACCGGTCCCGCCGGCCGATCCCCGCAGCGCGGAGCGACCCGTGACGCTCGAACATCAGCCAGAACTACCCGTACACGAGCGAGACCGAGGCCGAGCGGTCGGCGGCGATCGCCGCGCCTCGTCGCCGCACGCGACGGTCTCGCCGCGCACGCTCGCGGCCGAGACCACGCCGCTCGACGCCGACGATCGCTCGTGGGTCTGGAAGTGCCCGACCGTGGGCTGCCCGGGCCTCCTCCACGTGGCCGGCTACGCGGCCGAGAAGCACGCCGTCTACGTCGTCTGCGACGGGACCTGCGGCAAGACCTTCCTGCGCTGACGCCCGACGCGAGCCAGCCCGAGGGCGCGTCCGTGACGGACCGTCGCAGCGCCGACGCCCGACGCCGACGACCGCTCGGGCGAGCCGGCGCCGGCTCATCACCGACGGCGTCGGGATCGCGGTCTCGGCGATCGGGTTCGGCTTCGTCTACGGCCTGTCGGCGCGCGAGGCGGGCTTCTCGCCGGTCGAGGCGATGGCGATGAGCGTCATCGTCTTCGCCGGTGCCGCCCAGTTCGCGGCCGTCGGGTACGTCGCGAGCGGGCTCGCCTGGCCCGGCGATCGATCCTGCTGACCGGCGCTGCTCAACGCCCGCCACCTGCTCTACTCGGCGGCGCTCGGCGCCGTGGCTCGCGGCCGGTCCCGTTCGCGCGCCGGGCGGTGATGGCGCACCTCCTGACCGACGAGGCGTTCGCGCTGTCGATCGCCCACTTCCGGCGGATCGGCCGGACCGGACGAGCGCGGCTACTGGATCGCCGCGATCGGCTCGACGTTCATCCCGTGGAACCTCGCCACCCTGGCCGGCGTCCTGCTCGGCGGCCAGATCCCGGACCCGGCGCGGTTCGGGATCGACGTCATCTTCCCGGCCGCGATGATCGGGCTGGCGGTCGGGCTGATCACCGGGCGGCGCGAGCTGGTCGCCGCGATCGTCGGCGGCATCGTGGCGGTCGCGGTCGCGCTCGCTGACCAGTCCGGCCATCGGGATCGTGACGGGCGGCGTGCTCGGGCCGCTGGTCGGCCTGCTCGTCCCGGCGACGGTCGCGCACGAGACGCGCCGACTCGGGCACGTCGCCGACCTGTCCGCATGCCGGGCATGCAGCTGGCCGAGGCCGCCGCGCGTCACGACGAGACCGCGGACCGCCGATCCCGCCGACGAGACCGACGACCGATGAGCACGGACCTCGTCGTGCTGGCCGTCCTGATGTTCGCGGTGACCTACCCGTCGCGCGCGCTCGGGCTGCTGCACGCCGGGCCTCGACCGGCTGCCGCGCGGTCGCGCTCGACTACCTGCAGCTGGTCGGGCCGGCCGTCCTCGCCGCGCTCGCCGCGGTCAGCGTGATGGTCGATCGTCGGCGACGACGACGTCCCGGCGTTCCACGTCGGCATCGAGTGGGTGGCGGTCTTCGTCTGCCTCGTCATCGTCGCGCGGCGGCGCAACCTGCTCCTCGGGCTCGTCGCGGCGGTGGCCATCGTGGCCGTCGCGCGGGCGGCCGGCCTGGCCGAGATCCCCGCCTGACGATCAGCTCCGGACGCGCCTCGGCCTCGATCTCGACCAGCAGGCTCGGGTCGATCAGGGCGCTGACCTCGACCAGCGTGGCGGCCGGTCGGATCGCCCCGAAGACCTCGCCGTGGACCGCGATGACCTCGTCCGACGCGCGCCGATGTCGGTCACGAACATCCGGGTCCGGACGACGTCGGCGAGGCCGAACCCGGCGTCGGCGAGCGCCCGTTCGATGATCGCGAGGATCGCCCGCGCCTGGGCGGCGATGTCGCCGGGGTGGAGCGACCGGCCGTCGGGCCCGGCGTCGGTCGTCCCCGCGACCCAGCACGAGTCGCCGACGACGATCGCCCGGCTGTAGCCTACCGACCGATTCCCACGGTCCGCCCGACGAGATCCGCCGGCGCTCGGTCATCCTCGGCTCGAGGCCGGGTCGGTCATCGGGCCGCGGCATCGTCGGCGAGGTCTGCTCCGTCCGCTCCCGCCCGCCAGGCCGCGACCTCTGGGTCGCCCGCGATCGCCAGCAGCAGCCCGGCCAGCAGCGTCGTCCGCGGCACGATCGAGTCGACGTCGAGATACTCGGTCGGCGAATGGTCGTTGCCGCCGATCGGACCGAGGCCGTCGAGGCTCGGGATCCCCAGCCCGGCGGTCGTGTTCGCGTCGGACGCGCCGCCGGTCGAGGCATCGGCGATCTCGAAGCCGAGCGCGCTCGGCGACAGCCTGGGCGTGCTCGACCAGCCGGCCGCTCCGCTCGAGCTTCTCCATCGGCCACCAGCGGGCCATCGGCTCGTAGCTGACGGTCGTGTCGGGCGACCTCGGTCGCCTCGGCGATGCGCCGGATCTCGGCCTCGGCCATCTCGAGCGCGTCGCGTGTCGTGGCCCGGAGGTCGACCTCGAGCGAGCAGCGCTCGGCGACGACGTTCGGGTCGCGTCCCGCCGGCGATCACGCCGACATTGACGGTCACGTCCGGCCAGCGGCCGTTGAGCGTCGTGGAGCTCGCGGACGATCCGGGTCGCCTCGAGGATCGCGCTGCGACCCTTCTCCGGCTCGACCCCGGCATGCGCGGCGCGCCCGTGGACGACGATCCGCAGGTCGAGGATCCCCTTGCGGGCCGACACGATGTCGCCGTTGGCGCGCGCGCATTCGAGCACGAGCGCGACGTCGCTGTCGGCTGCCACCTCGCGGATGTGCGGGGTCGAGCTCGGCGAGCCGATCTCCTCGTCCGGATTGGCGACGAAGACGAGCCGCTCGAACGGCAGCGCCGCCGCGCTCGTCGATGATCGCCTTGAGCGCGTAGCAGGCCGGCCAGCAGGCCGGCCTTCATGTCGGTGACGCCCGGGCCGTAGGCGATGCCGTCGTCGATGCGGAACGGTCGCTCGGCGGCGGTGCCCGGATCGAAGACCGTGTCCATGTGGCCGATCAGCAGGATGCGCGGGCCATCCGCCCGGCCGTGGAAGGTGGCGACGCAGCGTGTCGCCCAGGCGGCCGTCGGGGTCGGGCCGGTGCTCGACCTCGGCGCCCAGGTCGGCGAGGAATGCCGCCACCCAGCGCCCGACCGCGTCGACGCCGGCCGGCGTGTAGCTCCCGCAGTCGATGTTGACGAGGCGCGCCAGGTCGACCAGGTAGGCCGGGAGGTCGGCACCGACCACCGCTGCGCAGTGCGTCGAGCTCGGCGGCCGACGGGATCGGGAGCGTCTCGGTCGAGCCGGTCATCGGCCCAGTCTAGCGGCTGGCACCTTGCTATCCTGCCCGGACCGTGCGTCTGGTCGAGACCCGCCTCCTCGAAGGCCCGAACGTCTACCGGCTCGAGCCGGTGGTCAAGCTCGAGGTCGCCATCGGCCGGCGGCGGACCTGGTACGGGCAGCGCGATCCCGGTCGCCACGCGCTCGTCCATCTCGGGCGCCGCGGTGCCGACCCGCGACTGGCCCGACGGCGTGGCCGCGACCGTCGGCCTGGATCCGCCGCCTGCGCGCCGACCATGGCGAGGGCGCGGCGGCCTGGCCGTCCATCGCTCGTCCGACCCGGGCCACTGGATCGTGACCTTCCCGTGGGTCGGTGCCGAGCGCGCGCTGACCCTCACCGAGGCCGCGCTCGCGCTCGCCGAGCGCGACGTCTCGCCGTCGCGGACCGCCCGGCTGACCGGCGCCCAGGAGCGGCTCCTCGCCCGCTGGACCGAACGGATCGCCGGCGGCGCGCGCGACGCCGCCCGAGTGGCTGCGCGACGCCGATCGGCCGCGTCCCGATCGTGTCGATCTCGCGGGACCAACGGCAAGAGCACCGTCACCCGGCTGATCACCCACGTCCTGCTGCGTGCCGGGCGCCATGTCGGCACGACCACCTCGGACGGGGTCCTCGTCGACGAGCGGATGGTCGAGCCGGGCGACTGGACCGGTCCCGGCGGCGCCGCACCAGATCCTCGCCCGCAGCGACATCGACGTCGCCGTCCTCGAGACGGCGCGCGGCGGGATCGTCCTGCGCGGTGTCGGCTACGAGTCGAACGACGCGAGCGTGCTGACCAACGTGTCATCCGACCACCTCGACCTGCAGGGGATCCACACCCTGCCCGAGCTGGCCGAGGTCAAGTCGACGATCTGCCGGATCACGCGAGCCCGACGGCTGGGTCGTGCTCAACGCCGACGACCCGCTCGTCGCGGCGGTGGCCCGGCGGGTCAGGGCGCCGGTCGCCCTGTTCACGCTCGAGGGCGAGGCGTCGGCCGTCGTTCGGCGGCATCGCGAGCGCGGCGGGCGCGCCTACCTCGTGCGCGAGGGCGTCATCGTCGAGGCGAACGGCGACGACCGAGACCGCCGATCGTCGACGTCGCCGCGCGTCCCGATCACGATCGGCGGGCTGGCCCGCCACAACGTGGCCAACGCGCTCGCGGCCGCCGGCGGGGCGCGCGGCCTGGGCGCCACGATCGAGCAGGTCCGCGACGGCCTGGTCGACTTCGCGCCGAGCGCCGAACGGTCGCCCGGGCGGCTCAACCTCTATCGCATCGGGGCCAAGGTCGTGATCGTCGACTTCGCCCACAACGAGGCGGGCGTCGGCGGCCGTCCTCGACGTCGCCCAGGGGATCGCCGCGGGCGCCGCCGGCCGGGCGGCGCCGATCACCGCGATCATCGGGACGGCCGGCGACCGGCCCGACGACACGCTGCGTGGCATCGGCCGGATCGCCGCAGAGCGGGCGCAACGGGTCGCCATCAAGCAGACCCTCAAGTACCTGCGCGGCCGGACCGCGGAATCGGTCGTCGGCGAGCTGATGGTCGGGGTCGTGGCCGGTGGCGGCGTCGCCCGTCGACGTCCCGATCTACGACTCGGAGACCGAGGCGCTCCAGGCCGAGCTCAACGGGGCGGCCGGAGCCGGCGCCCACGGCGGACGCCCCGATGCGGCGCGCGTGATCGTGCTCCTGATGTGCCACGAGGATCGCGACGGCGGTCTTCGCGCTGCTCGCGCGCCTCGGCGCGCGGCCGGTCGACGTGTCGTCGGAGCTGACCGAGCTCGTGCCGCGACTCCAGGGCCGCCCGCGCTCCGCCTAGGGCAACGCCACACCGCGCTCGACGGCGGGCGCGATCCTCAGCGGACCGGCCGTGGCCACCAGGCGACGACATCGAGGCGCTTCGTGAAATGGAGCAGCGGCGGGACGGCGGGCAGCTGGATCCCGTGGGCGGCGGCCATCGTCTCGACATCGATCTCGGCCTCGGCGGGCTGGAGCGGCCACGGGTCGTGCCGGATCGCCGTCCATGACAACGCGCCCCTCGAGTCCGCGGCGTACAGACCGCGACGGTCGGTCAGGAAGGCGGCCAGTGAACCTGGCGCCGCTGGCTGGACCGGCCCGATCGGCCGATAGCGGCCCTCGAAGCGCGCGGCCGGTCCGCGCGGGTCCAGCCGCTCGGAGCGGTACTCCACCCAGCCGGCCTCGGTCCCGGACGACATCCGTGCCCGGAAATACGGGAGATGGAAGGCGGCGCGGGCGCCTTCGACCGCGGGCCGGCTGGCCGCGTCGAGGCTCAGGAACCAGACGCCGCGCCGCCGCCCGCGACGCACGTAGGTCCGGACGTTGAGCTCGGGGAACGCGCCGAGTCCCGGCACGGCCGGCAGGAACCGCGGAGCGACGTCCTCCATCCGGAAGGGCACGATCCCGAGCCACGCCTGGCCGTCGAAGGTGTCGAGCTCGAGGGCGGGCGGGACGAGCGGCCGGAGCGTCTCGACCGGGATCGGCCAGTGCGCGAACAGCAGGTCGACCCAGCGCATGCGCATGACCCACGGCGGCGTCAAGATGCTACTCACAGGTAGCACGATACTCGCGGACACGGAACCGGTCCAGCACGCGCCGGCGGTCGCCCGCGCCCGCGGCCGGGCAGCAGGAGAGCCGGGCTGGTAAGGCCCGGCTCTCTGTGGTTGCCCGTCGGGACGGATCGGCTATGGCTGGAAGAAGTTGACTCCGTTGACGGTCCCGCGGCCGGTGACGTTGTCGTAGCCCGGGACGGTGTGGATCGTCAGCCCGGTCGTGAAGTCGAACGACCGGAAGATGTACGCGTAGCCGTCACTGGCATCGACCGAGTTGACGAAGTTGGATCGCACGACCCCCGCGTTGGCGACATGGGTGGATGTCGTGGTAGCGCCGAGGCGTTGCCGAAGGCTGCTAGAGCATCGGATTGGCGAAGCCGATGTCACCCCTCAGCTGCTGGAGGTCGGCCATCAGCCGGCGAAGATCGGCGACGAGAGGCTCGTGCCACCGATCCGATACTCGGAGTACTTGGCGCTCCCGTCGGGGAACGTCTGGGTCTGGCCGATCAGGAAGCCGGTGTTCGGATCGCCGAAGGCCGAGACGTCCGGGACGACCCGCATCGTCGCTGCCGCCGTAGACCTGCGACATCGAATGCCGGCACGATGCCGGCCTGGTAGGACGGCTGGGCGAACAGATGGCTCGTCCCGCCGCCGCCGCCGTACAGGTAGGCGCCCGGAGGTGCGGGCGTCCACGCGTTCGTGTACGCGTGTACGTGCTCGTGCCGGACTCCCAGCCGGTCTCGAGGCGATCGTGCGTTGTTCTGGTCGATGCCGATGCTCGTCCCGCCGACCGCGGTGACCCACGGGTCGGATGCCGGGAAGTCGGCGTGGCGGCGGCCGCATTGGCCGGATCGCCGCCCGTCTCGTCGCCGCTGTCGCCGGACGAGAAGTAGACCCCGATCCCTTCGGCCGCGGCCTGGACGAGGATGTCGTTGAACGGCTTGACGAAGCCGTTCGGGATGGCCTCGCCGGCCCAGCCGTACGAGTTCGTCACGATGTCAGCGACGTGGTCGTTGACGACGTGGTTGAGCGCCGCGTCGAGGTCCTGGTAGTTGTTCGGGGCGCCGACGTAGACGACCTTGGCATCGGGTGCCATGCCGTGGACGGCCTCGATGTCGAGGGTCTCCTCGCCGGACCAGCCCTGCGGATCCTGCTTCTTGTTCTGGGGCCGGTTGATGCGTCCCGGGGGCGACGATCTGGCTGAACTGGTCGGGCTTGAACGGGGCGATGCCCCGGTTCGTCGACCAGGTCTGGACGTCGTTGACGATCGTCGGCGAGGCGTACGCGTCGACGATCGCGACCGTCACGCCCTTGCCGGTGAGCGCGCTGGGCACGCCATAGGCGCCGCGAACCTGCTGCGGGGTGTAGCCGCACGGAGCGTAGGGCGTCGGGCGTGCCATAGATGTTCGGCAGCGCGGTCCCGTTGGCGGGCGTGCTCGTGTCGATCTGATCCCAGTACGTCGAGCACGGCGTCCCGTTCACGAAGACGGCCGGCGGCGGCGCGGCGGGCTTGGTGGTCGGCCGCACCAGGGCGGCGCTCTCATCGAGCCCGGCGACGGCCTGGACCGTCCCGGCAAGGCTGGCCGGGATGCTGACGCGCGCTCTTCGGCGAGCGGAGCGTCAGCCCATCCACGCGGTAGTTCCCGAACGACACCTTGAAGGCCGCGGCGGCCTGGGCGACGGTGCCCTCGGCGGCGACGTACAACCGGTTCGACGGCGTGTAGTCGATGGTGAAGCCCTGGCTGCGCAGCCAGGCTCTGGACGGCATTGGCCTGGGCCTGGGTCGGGCTGAAGCGCGACCGGAACTGGGCCGGGGTGAGGTACTTGCCGTACGAGGCGCTCTTCGGATTGGACACGGCCGCTGCGACCGCTTCGGCGCCGGCCTGATCCGACCAGCCGAGGTAGACCCGGAAACCGAGCCGGTCGGTCTTGGCCGTGGCCGGACTTGAAGTTGGCCGCCTTGGCCCACGAGGGAACCTGGCCGCTCATCGTCGCCCGGCCGCTCGATGCGGCGCTGACCGTCCCGCCGGCCAGGCCGGCGATCAACAGCCCGGCGACAGCCGCGACGGCGGCGCGCTGAATGGACACTCTCACGCGACACATCCTCCTGTGCGTTTAGAGCTGGGTCCCCCGGAAGTCGGCCGAATGTACTACGGCAGTCCGGGCAGGACATTGCAAAGACTGCCGAACGGTGCATCGGCGCACCGATTTCAGGCCTGGCACCCGCTGCGCCACCGGCGAAAGGGGTCGCGACGGAGCGGTCAGCCCTCGGGGGCCTCCAGCTCGCCCGGATCCGCGAACGCCGTTCCGCCGCGTGACGTCCCCGAGGCCGCGACCGCCTCCCGGTAGACACCGATCGCGTCGTCGACGCAGCACACGACGAGATCGCCCGGGATGGCCCGGCGCAGCGCGGCGCGAACCGCGGTCATCTCGTCGAGCACCTTCTCGGACCGGGTTGCGCGTCCGGAGCCGTCGGCTCGCGCGGCGCGGACTCCGTCGAGCACGTTGGTCGCGCTCACGCCCGCCGGTCGCCCACGGAGGTTCTTGTCCTCGCGGACGAGGATCTCGTCAAAGGCAGTCGCCGCGATCGCGCCGTACTGACGCTGGTCCTCGTCACGCCGGTCGCCCGGGATGCCGATCACGCCGATCGCCCGGCCCGACCGGACGCCCGTCGCCGCGGCGCCGAGCCGGCCCGACCTGGTCGGTGACTCGACCATCATCCGGCTGACGAAATCGGCCAGCTGGCGCATGCCGTCCACGTTGTGGCAGTAGTCGATGACGACGCGGACCCCGCCGACATCGACCAGGTTGAGCCGCCCGGGCGCCTGGAAGAACGATGTCGAGAACGTCCGCAGGCCCTGGCGGATGTCGTGCAGGTGGGCACCGGCCGCCCATGCCGCGGCCGCGGCGGCGAGCGCGTTGGCCACGTTCATCCGTGCCCGCCCACCGAACGTCGCGGGGATGAGGTGCGTGTAGAGGACTGGCATCGTCCGCGATCCGAGGCGAAGGACGATGAGCTCGCCTTCGGGTGTGGCCTCGAGGCGGAACGCCGCGCCACCACGGCTGGTGTGGCCGTCGACGCGGTCGAACCCATCCTCGCCCTTGCTCATCGCCATGCTGAACAGGACGACCCGTCCGGCGCAGTGCCGGCCCATCCGGTAGACGTGGTTGTCGTCCGCGTTCAGGACCGCGGTCCCCGACCGCGGCACGGCCTCGACGACGACGCCCTTGACGTTGGCCAGCTGGCCGATCGAATCGATCCCGCCGAGACCGAGGTGGTCGCCGGTGACGTTGGTCACGACGGCGACGTCGTTGCGATCGTAGCCGAGCCCCTCGCGCAGGATCCCGCCGCGTGCGACCTCGAAGACGGCGGTGTCGACGGTCGGGTTCTGGAGGACCATCAGCGCCGACTTCGGCCCCGACATGTCGCCTTTCTTGATCAGCCGGCCGTCGATGACGATCCCGTCGGTCGAGGTCATGCCGACGCGCCGGCCCATCAGCTTGAGGATGTGCGAGATCATCCGGACCGTGGTCGTCTTCCCGTTCGTGCCGGTCACGGCGATGATCGGGATGCGCGCCGACGACCCCGCCGGGAAGAGCGAGTCGATGACCGGCCGGGCGACGTACTGCGGCTCGCCCTCGGTCGGATGGGTGTGCATCCGGAAGCCGGGCGCGGCGTTGACCTCGACGATCGCGCCGCCGGTCTCGCGGACGGGCGTCGCGATGTCCGGGCAGATGAAGTCGATCCCCGCGACGTCGAGCCCGACGATCTGCGCCGCCGTCTCGGCGATCTCGACGTTGTCGGGATGCGCCTCGATCGTCCGGTCGATCGAGGTCCCGCCGGTCGACATGTTGCCGGTCAGGGCGAGCTTGACGCGCGTTCCCTCCGGCAGCACCGCGTCGATCGCGAAGCCCTGGTCACGAACGAGCGCCTCGGCCGCCTCGTCGACCTTGATCCGGGTCAGCACCTTCTCGTGGCCGATCCCGCGGCGCGGGTCGCTGTTGGCGATGTCGACCAGCTCGGCAACGGTGTGGACCCCGTCGCCGATGACCGAGGCCGGGACGCGTTCGGCGATGGCCGCGACCTTGCCACCGATCACCAGGCAGCGGTAGTCGTTGCCGGCCACGTAGGTCTCGACCACGACGTCGCCGGCCCGGCTCTGCGCGACCGCTCCACCGAAGGCGGCACGGACCGCGTCCTCGGAGCGCAGGTCGAGGTGGACGCCACGGCCGTGGTTGCCGTCGAGCGGCTTGACCACGCACGGGTAGCCGAGCCGCCGGCCGGCCGCCACGGCGCCTTCCTCGGTGTCGACGACCTCGGAGCGCGGGACCGGCAGCCCGGCGGAGTCGAGAAGACGGTTCGTCAGGCTCTTGTCGGACGCCACGTCGACCCCGATCGCCGAGGTCAGCGAGGTCATCGTCGCGCGGATCCGCTGCTGGTGGACGCCGTGCCCGAACTGGACGAGCGAATGTCGATCGAGCCGGATGAACGGGATGTCGCGGCTGACCGCCTCGTCGATGAGCGCCTGGGTCGACGGGCCGAACGCCTGCCGCTCGGCGAGCCGGATGAGTCGCTCCATCTCGGGGGCGAAGTCGAAGAAGACGTCGGGGTCGTCGGGGGCGACGAGGTGGTTGACGAGGGCGACCGCCATCCGGCCCGCCTCGAGACCGACCGCTTCCTCTCGATACTCGTAGATGCAGTTGTACTGGCCAGGCGCCCCCGCCGCCCGCGTCTTGCCGTGCCGGACGTCGGTCCCCGCCAGGTTCTGGAACTCGAGGGCGACGTGCTCGGCGATGTGGCCGACCCACGTCCCGTCACGCAGCCGGGTGATGAAGCCGCCGCGGCGACCGAGCGAGCAGGCGTGGTCCTCCAACGTCGGGAGCAGCGCGACCAGCGCGTCGGTGAAGTTCGGCAGCAGGTTGGACGGGTACTGCTCGAGGACCCCCAGGTCGACCAGCAGCCGGATGACAGGCTCGCGCGCCCAGTAGTTGGGGCCGCGCAGGACGCGCGTCTCGAGGATGCGCAGGGTCGGCGCCGGACCACTGGTCGGCGTCGCGTCGGCGCGTCGGCTCCCGCGCGTCGAACGCGTCGGCGGCGTGGTGCCGGCCACGGTATCGGTCACGGGTTCCTCCGCTAGCTGGATGCGGCCTCGCCGCCCGGGAGTGCGTGGAGGGTCGGCGTCGCGACCCGTTCGCGTCGGCGCAAGTCGAATTGATAGCCGGCCGGCAGTGAGTGGAGGACGACGCCGCTGATCATCAGCGGTCGGTGGCCGTGGACCTCCCACGCGTCGGTCTCGGAGCGCGACCCGTCGACCACCGTGATCGACCCACGGCCGATGACCTCCATGACGTGGTCCGGCCCGACGACGCCGGCGGTGTCCTCGTCGACGCCGAGCCCGAGCAGGCTCGGGTTCTGGGCGATGAGGCTGAGCAGCCGGCCGAGCCGGTTCCGCTGCTGGAAATGCTGGTCGATGATGACCCCGGGCAGGACGCCGAGACCCGCCGCGATCTGGGCCATCCGGTGCTTGGGCGTCGCCCCGGACGCACCGAACGCGATCATGTGACTCGACATCGCGGAGGCCCCGGCCGACGTGCCGGCGACGACGGCGCCGTGCTGGAAGCGGTCGAGGATCGCGTCCGCCAGCAGCGTCCCGCCGATGGTCGACGACAGCCGCAGCTGGTTGCCGCCGGTCAGGAAGATCCCGGTCGCGTCGCGGACCGACAGGACGGCCGTCTCGTCGTTGGCCTGAGGGCGGGTGACCGCATGGAGCGGCCGGACGCGCTTGACGCCGAGCTCACCAAACACCGCCCGGTAGCGCTCACCCGCCTCGAGACCGAGCGATGATGCGGTGCTGACCACCGTGATCGTCGCGTCCGGTCCGCCGGCCAGCGCGACGAAGCGGCTGAGGATGACACGGTCGCGAACCTTGTCCTCCGCACCGCCGATGATGATGACGGTTCCATCAGCCACTGAGTCGGTCGTCTCCGCTCGGGTATTTCGAGCAGGATACTGGACCCCGAGCTGCGCCGGTCCGCCATGCTCAAAGCGCCCGCAGTGGTCCCTCGTCAGCGGATCGCGGAACCGACTGCCGCCCCGATCCCGTACGTGACCGCCGCGGCGGAGGCCCCGAAGGCGAGTTGGCGCAACCCGGACCGGACCGGACTGCCTCCGGTCAGCCTGGTGATGGCCGCGCCGAGCCCGAACAGGGCGGCAGCGCTGAGCACGGCGGCCGCGATCAGCGCGCCCTGGCCATCGGCGAACAGGAAGGGCACGAGCGGGACCGCTGCACCGAGCGCGAAGAGGACGAGCGATGTGCCGGCCGCGACCCAGGCCGACCCGCCGAGCTCATTCGGATCGAAGCCCAGCTCTTCGCGGGCCATCGTATCCAGGGCGAGGTCGGGGTCGCTCCTCACCATGTGGTCGGCGAGCTCTGCAGCCATCCGTGGCGGCACGCCCTTCCGCTCGTAGATGCCCCGCAGCTCAGCGACCTCCGCGTCGGGCGATGCGGCAAGCTGTCCGGCCTCGATCCGGAGTTCGTTGGCGAGCAGCTCGCGTGCACTCTGGACGGACAGATATTCGCCGAGCGCCATCGACAGCGATCCCGCCACGAGGCCGGCGAGCCCGGCCACGACGATCGTCTCGTGCGGCGCGCCCGATCCCGCGACACCCATCACGAGACTCAGATTCGAGACCAGGCCGTCCGTGGAACCGAGGACGGCCGCCCGAAGCGCGTTGCTGTGTCGGGCCCGGCTCGCTTCGATCGGGGGCGCCTCCGCGAGCTCTATCAAGCGGTCATCGCCGCAGCGAGTTCGGACCCCCATTCCTTCGCTCGTTCGAGCTCGCCTTCTCGGAGCGGCCCATACGATCCCTTGACGACGAAGCGGCGGGACTTGGCGAGGCGCCGGAACCCAGCCCGTTCCAGCTTGTCATCGATCGCCCCGGTCGCGCCGCCCGGCGACCAGCGCAACCCTGTCTCGAACGCCGCGAACCGACCGCGGCCGGCAGCCATACCGTCGAGCCACGAGCGCAGAGAGGCGTGCGACAACTCTGGTGGCGTGGGCGCCTTCTTGTCGCCCGCCATGGTCGCAAGCATCCTGTCGCTGGGCAGGTTGAACGCCATGACCGGCGCACCGGCGACGATCATGTCGGCGTCGACGACCACGGTCGGTGACGCCTCGTCGGTGTTGAGGACCTGCGCTTCCCGCCCGAAGCCGTCGGCGATCGCCCGTGCGACGGCGGCCGTGTTTCCGTAGTGCGATTCATAGACCACGATGACCTTCATCACTGTTCCTCCGATGGCAGACGAGCACGATCCAGCTCCTGCCTCAAGGAAACGCCCATCCACCGTCCGTCGACGAGTGCCGTCCGACTCGATCTTGGTCGGACGAATGGCCCCTCCATGCGCCGACCGGCGGACCGACAGGGGTCCCGCTCGAGCGTGACCTTTGGCTCTTGGTCGATCAGCCTGCCCCGCCGACGATATCGAGAGCCAGACGGTCAGGTGACACGCCGCACGGGACCCGTCTCGCCGACGAGAGACTCGCGAACTCGCGCCCCTCCGGACGAGGAACGCGCTCCAACCCGGGAAGGGGGCATGTACGTGGACCAGCACGTCGAGTGCATGGACGGGAACGAGGCGGCGGCTCGCATCGCCTACGCCGTCAGCGAGGTGATCGCGATCTACCCGATCACTCCCGCCTCGCCGATGGCCGAGCACTGCGACGACTGGTCCGCAGCGGCACGGCCGAATCTCTGGGGCAAGGTCCCGGACGTCGTCGAGATGCAGTCCGAGGCGGGAGCCGCCGGAGCCCTCCACGGCGCACTCCAGAAGGGCGCGCTCGCGACGACGTTCACGGCGTCGCAGGGCCTCCTCCTGATGATCCCCAACATGTTCAAGATCGCGGGCGAACTGACGCCGGCGGTCATCCATGTCGCAGCTCGTACGATCGCGACGCATGCCCTGTCGATCTTCGGCGACCACAGCGACGTCATGCACGCGCGAACGACCGGCTGGGCGATGCTTGCCGCGGGCTCGGTCCAGGAGGCCCACGACTTCGCCCTCATCGCACATGCCGCCACGCTGCGGGCGCGGGTCCCGTTCCTCCACTTCTTCGACGGCTTTCGGACCTCGCACGAGATCGACCAGATCGCCGTTCTCGACGAGGACGACATCCGGGCACTCGTCCGCGACGACGACGTCCTGGCGTTCAGGACGCGCGGCCTGACCCCGGATGCGCCGGTCGTCCGCGGGACGGCACAGAACCCCGATGTCTTCTTCCAGGCACGCGAGGCATCCAACCCGTACCACCTCGCGGTCCCCGGGATCGTTCAAGGCGTCATGGACGAGCTCGCCGGCCGGACGGGCCGTCGCTACGGGCTCGTCGACTACCACGGCGCTCCGGACGCCGATCGGGTGATCGTCGTGATGGGCTCGGCCAGCGGCGCGGTCGAGGAGACGGTCGACACCCTCGTCGCGGCCGGCGAGAAGGTCGGCATGCTCCGGATCCGCCTCTTCCAGCCGTTCCCTGCCGAGCAGATCGTGGCCGCACTGCCGGCCACCGTGCGAGCCATCGCCGTCCTCGACCGGACCAAGGAACCGGGGGCCGTCGGTGAGCCGCTCTATCTCGAGGTCGTGGCGACTCTGGCCGAGGCGATGGACCGCGACGACCCGCCGTTCGCCGTTGCACCAGGGTCATCGGCGGACGCTACGGGCTGTCGTCCAAGGAGATGACGCCGTCGATGATCAAGCCGATCTTCGAGGAGCTGGCGACGCCACGACCGAAGCGCCACTTCACGGTCGGGATCTACGACGACGTCACGCACCTGAGCCTGCCGATCGACACCGCCTTCCGCATCGAACGTCCTGCGGGCGAGGTCCAGGCGGTCTTCTTCGGGCTCGGCTCGGACGGCACGGTCGGGGCCAACAAGGCCTCGGTCAAGATCATCGGCGAGAGCACCGACCTGTTCGCCCAGGGCTACTTCGTCTACGACTCCAAGAAGTCGGGCTCGATCACGGTGTCGCACCTGCGCTTCGGCCCGCAGCCGATCCGCTCGACCTACCTCGTCGAGCAGGCCGACTTCGTCGCCTGTCACCAGTTCGGGATGCTCGGCCAGCACCAAGGTGCTCGAGTCCGCCAAGCAGGGGGCGACCTTCCTGCTCAACGCGCCGTACGGCCCGGACGAGGTCTGGGAGCCACCTGCCGGGCGGCGTCCAGCGCCTGCTGATCGACAAGGAGATCGACTTCTGGGTGATCGACGCCCTGGCGGTCGCCGACGAGGCGGGCATGGGCAGCCGGATCAACACCGTCATGCAGCCGTGCTTCTTCAAGCTCGCGGGCATCCTCCCGCCCGAGGAGGCGATCGCGCAGATCAAGGCGTTCGTCCAGAAGACCTACGCGAAGCGCGGCGAGGCGGTCGTCGCGCGCAACTTCGCGGCCATCGACCGCTCGCTCGAGCGCCTCGAGCACGTGACGCTCGGTCGCGTGACCAACGGACAGCCGACCACGATGCCCGTGCCTGACGGCGTCCCCGACTTCGTCGCGCGGGTCACCTCCCGACTGCTCGCCGGCGACGGCGACCAGCTGCCGGTCAGCGCGCTGCCCGGTCGACGGCACGTTCCCGATCGGGACAGCGAAGTACGAGAAGCGGGCCATCGCCCAGGTGATCCCCATCTGGGATCCGGCCATCTGCATCGACTGCGGCAAGTGCGCGATGGTCTGCCCGCACGCCACGATCCGGATGAAGGTCTTCCCGACCGAATCGCGTCGCGGGGGCGCCGGTCGACTTCCTCCACAAGGAGTTCCGGTCGCGAGAGCTCCCGGAGCACCGCCTGACCATCCAGGTCGCGCCCGACGACTGCACCGGCTGCGGCGTGTGCGTCGACGTCTGTCCGGCCAAGAGCAAGACCGACTCCAGCCACAAGGCGATCAACATGGAGCCGGTCGCGGACCACCGCGATATCGAGCGGGAGCGCTGGGACTTCTTCCAGTCCATTCCCCGGCTCGATCGAGACGCGCTGCCACACGACACGGTCAAGGGCACGCAGGTCCTCGAGCCGCTCTTCGAGTTCTCGGGCGCCTGCGGCGGCTGCGGCGAGACGCCCTACATCCGCCTCGTCAGCCAGCTGTTCGGCGACCGGATGATCGTGGCCAACGCGACGGGCTGCTCGTCGATCTACGGCGCCAACCTGCCGACGACGCCGTGGACCGTGAACGCCGCGGGACGCGGACCGGCCTGGAGCAACTCCCTGTTCGAGGACAACGCCGAGTTCGGTCTCGGGATGCGCCTCGCCCTCGACGCCCAGACGGACCAGGCTCGGCGGCTGCTCGAACGCCTCGCGCCCGAGGTCGGCGACGGATCTGGCTCGCGAACTGCTCGATGGCGCCCAGGACACCGAAGCCGAGATCGTCCACCAGCGCGAACGGGTGGGCCGGCTGCGCGACGTTCTCGGGCGCGTCGACGGGCCGGCCGCATCGGACGCGCGGCACCTCCTCGCCCTCGCGGGCGACCTCGTCCGCCAGGGCGTGTGGATCATCGGCGGCGACGGCTGGGCCTACGACATCGGCTTCGGCGGCGTCGACCAGGTCCTGTCGTCGGGTCGCAACGTCAACATCCTCGTCCTCGACACCGAGGTCTACTCGAACACCGGTGGCCAGTCCTCCAAGGCGACGCCGCGCGGCGCGGTGGCCAAGTTCGCTGCGGCCGGCAAGGGCACGGCGAAGAAGGACCTCGGCGCGATCGCCCGGTCCTACGGCAACGTCTACGTCGCCCAGGTCTCGATGGGCGCGAACGATCAGCAGACCACGAAGGCGCTGCTCGAGGCCGACGCCTGGCCGGGGCCGTCGCTGGTCATCGCCTACAGCACGTGCATCGCCCACGGGATCGACATGTCGAAGTCGATGACCCACCAGAAGGACGCGGTCAAGAGCGGCTACTGGCCGCTGTACCGCTTCCACCCCTCGGAGATCGACGGCGGCAAGCCGTTCAAGCTCGACTCGCCGACGCCATCGATCCCGATCGCCGACTTCGTCGCGACCGAGACGCGCTTCGCCGTCCTCCAGCGGACGCATCCGGAGCGGGCCGCCGAGCTCGCGACGCTGGCCCAGGCCGATGCCGACGAGCGCTGGCGCTACTACGAGCAGCTGGCCGGCATCGAACGGACGGTGCCGCATATCCATCGCCCCGACCCAGACATCCTGCCCGAGGTCGAGAGCGACGCGGGCTATCGGTACGAGGCGAAGGGGATGGGGCATGAGCATCGACCTGCGGACCCGCTACCTCGGTCTCGAGCTCCGCTCGCCGATCGTCGCCTCGGCCGCGCCACACAACGCGCGATCCGGTCATGGCGCGACGGCTCGAGAAGGCCGGCGTCGGCGCGATCGTCCTGCCGTCGTTGTTCGAGGAGGAGATCCTCGCCGAGGAGCTCGGGCTCGCGCGGTCGCTCGAGCAGGGCACCGAGCATGTTCGCCGAGGCGCTCGACTACTTCCCGGCCGTCCAGACGTTCGCGGGCGCCGCCGATCGGTATCTCGCCGCTCTCGAGCGGGTCAAGGCAGCCGTCGACGATCCCGATCATCGCCAGCCTCAACGCGAGCACCGTGGGCGGTTGGGTGACCTACGCGCGGCGGATCCAGGACGCCGGCGCGGACGCGCTCGAACTCAACCTGTACCACGTGGCGGCCGATCCCGCGGCTGTCCGCCGCCGACATCGAGGCACGGGACCTCGAGCTGATCGCCGCCGTTCGCGCCTCGGTCACGATCCCGCTCGCGGTCAAGCTCAGCCCGTTCTACTCGGCATTCGCCAACTTCGCCGTCTGCGGCGATCGACGCCGGGGCCGATGGGCTCGTCCTGTTCAACCGCTTCTACCAGCCGGACCTCGACGTCGACGTGATCGAGGTCGTCCCGCGACTCGAGCTCAGCCAGCCGTGGGAGATGCGGCTGCCCGTGCGGTGGATCGCGATCCTGCGGCCTCAGCTCGGCCGCTGACGTCGTCGCTCGCGGCGACCTCGGGCGCGCATTCCGGCACGGACGTGGCCAAGGGCCTGCTCGTCGGCGCCGACGTCGTGATGATGACGTCGGCCTTGCTGCGCCACGGACCCGAGCACGTCGCCGTGGTCGAAGCCGAACTCCGGGCCTGGATGGCCGAGCACGACTACACATCGGTCGTCCGAGCTGCGAGGCAGTGCCAGCGCCGCGACTGTCGTCGATCCGTCAGCCTTCGAGCGGGCCAACTACATGGCGACGCTCCATTCCTGGGTCGCAGCCCAGACTGTCGAGACCGGTTCCATCGGCCACGGGTGAACCGCATCACTAGACCAGCGGCTCGGGCGAGGGTTCGAACCCGGTAGCGTCGCTCGTCTCGTGGTCACCGCGGACCGGGTAGGCCCAGGGCATGGCGACCACCGTGCGAGAATGCCCCGCGTGAGCGACGCCCCGCCACCGCCCGGTCTCCAGCCCGTCCCGGGCACGGCGCGTGGACGCGGGCGCGTCCGGGTCGACCTGTCCGATGTCCTCGACCGCGGGACGCGACGTCGCGCCGGCGTCTTCCGGCGGGCCCTGCGGCGTGAGGCGTCGCGGCTGCGCGACCCGCGTCGGATCGCCGCGGTCCTGCTCCTGAGCCTCACCTTCGCGCTCATCCTGTCGGGCCTGATCGCACGTGGCGAGGCGGGCGGCGCCGATGCTCGCGCCTACTGGGCCGCGGTCCGGATCTGGCTCAACGGCGGCGACCCGTACCACCCGACGGGGCCGTTCCTGCCGTACGTCTATGCGCCGTGGATGCTTCCACTGTTCGCGCCCTGGGCGCTTCTGCCGTGGGATGTCGCCTGGTTCATCTGGCGGGTCGGGACCATCCTGCTGCTGCTCTGGACGATCCACTGGGCGTACCGGCGGCGGCCGCTGACGACCGCGGTGATCGTCGCGCTCCTTGCCTTCCCGTTCGCGGCGAACCTCGATACCGGCAACATCAACCTCCAGCTGACGCTGATGCTCTGGGCGGCCCAGTTCACCGGCCCTAGGCTCGGGGGCCTGCTGTGGGCCCTGGCCACCTGGATGAAATGGGTCCCGGTCGTGTTCCTGCCCATCCTGCCGCGCCGCACGTGGCGCTGGGGGCTCTTCTGGCTCGCGGTCTCGGTCGCGCTCAGCGTGGTCACGCTGCCGCTGACGATCATCCAGCTCCAGGCGCTGTTCGGCTTCGGAGCGCGGCCGGTCAGGCTCGACTACATCGTCTACCTGTGGGCGACCGTCCCGTGGTTCTACCGAAAGGCCGACCCGTTCGACTTCCTCAGGCCGGCGACGTGGCGGTCGTGGGTGGCCGACGTCCGGGCGTGGCTGGCGGCGAAGCGCGGCGTCCCGGCGGGCGGCTAGGAGACGGCCTGTGCCTGAGTCTGGGTCGCCGCGGCGGCCGCGAGACCTGCCGGGGTGTCTTCGCGCCGCCGTTCGTCGACCGGGATCAGGAGCAGCGCACCGAGACCGATCAGCCCGACCGCCATCCACAGCGCGGCCCTCGGTCCCGACGGATCGAGGCCCGGCCCACCCACCAGGTCCATGAGCGTTCCGCCGACGGCGATCGCCAGGACGCCCGCCGATGCGGTCGCGACGTTCGACAGCCCCATGTAGCGTCCCGACGACGCCTTCGGGATGATGTCGGTCATCAGCGCCCAGTCGACGGCCAGGAACATCCCGGCCGACACGCCGTACAGCAGCGCACCGAGGAACGCGAACGGCAGGCTCGGCGCGCCGGCGGTGATCGCGAGCCCGACGGCACTGACCGCGCAGCTCGCCCAGATGACGCGCTTGCGTCCGACCCGGTCCGAGATCCGCGCCGCGGGCACGACCGACGAGACGGTCCCGAGCGCGACCAGCGCGACGAGCGGGATGAACACGTTCGCCGAATCCTGCTCGTTGAGGCCCATCGTGCGGGCGAGGTAGAAGACGGCGAGGCTGGTCAGGACGGATCCGCCCATCAGGATCGCCAGCCGCGAGGCGACGAGCCAGACGAAGCTGCGCTCGCGCAGGATGTCCGTCCCCCACGCCTCGGCAGCGATCGAGCGCCACGGGCGGCCCTCGCGCGACTTCGGGGACGGACCCTCACGGACGCGGATCACGACCGACAGCATCGTCGCCACCTCGAGGATCCCGAGCGCGACGAGCCCGATCTCGTACTGGTGCGCTCCGGCAGCGAGCGCGCCGATCGTGTAGCCGGAGACGACGCCGAGCACCTGCATCAGCCCGACGAGCGCGCTCGCCGTGCCGACCTGCGGAGCGGGCACGAGGTCCGGCACGTATCCCTGGAACGGACCCTGTGCGAAGTTCGAGCTGAACTGGAGGAGGGCGATGAATGCCGCGATCGCGATCAGAGAGTTGCTGTAGGCGATCCCGATGAGGAAGACGAGGTCGAGGATCGACCCGATGAAGATGTACGGCTTGCGGCGGCCCCAGCGCGAGATCGTGTAGTCCGAGATCGAGCCGATCGTCGGCTGGATGATCACCGCGATCACCGCGCCGCTGATCGAGACGAGGAAGAGCGCGCGTCCAGCCCCGGCCTTGTCGACGAGACCGGTGAACTCGAGACGGCTGGCGATGATGTAGCTGAGGCCGGCGAAGATCGACGACAGGCCCAGCCAGTAGAGCGAGATCCGGACGAGCTCCCGGTTCGGCAGCCGGTTGGTCGGGCGGCCGCTCGCCGGGTCGGACGCTGTCGTCGCTGCCGGGACGGCGGTCATCGGTGGGCTCCGTGACGGGGTGTTCCCTGAAAGACGCCTCTGGCACCTGGCTGTGACGCGGCGTCGATCCGAAGGACCGTCGCCATCCTACGCCGCGCTCGTCGCGCTCCCGTCGCGATCGAGCGACGCGGTCGTTCGCAGCCGGACCAGCCGACGCTCGGTCGCGCCCGGGGCTGCAAACCGGAAGAGCGACCGATCGAGCGAGTAGAGCCCGGTCGACACGATGCCGACCCGTCCGAGCCGGAACGCGAAGACCGGGTTCTCGTCATTGCCCGCGTAGTGATGCGGCGTTCCGTCCGCGGCGAGGACGGCGAGGTTGGCCTGGCCGCCGAACCGGTCGTGCAACGCGCCGAGCAGGTGCGCGGTGGGCTCGTCGGGCTGCCAGGCGTCCTCGAGCCAGCGCGCGCCGACCTCCGTGTCGGCACGGCCGTGGATGCGCCCTTCGGCGCGATACGTGGCGCGCAGGCGCTTGTAGTCGGCGAGGTCGCCGTTATGGCTGAACGCGTAGCGGCCCTCGGGATCGTCGAACGGCTGGGTGTCCTCGATGGTCAGCGTCGAGAGGCGCGACGGCCGGCGCAGGTGGACGAGTGCCGCGGTCGTCTCCGCCGTCCCGACCGCCTCGCGACCCGGGTCGTCGCGAAAGGCACGGACATCACGGTACGAGGTCAGCCGCCCGTCGCCCGCGAGCCACGCGGCGCCCCAGCCGAAGCCGGCCAGTCCGAAACGCTCGAGTCGCTCGGTGAACGGCCACAGCTCGTCGAGCCGGAACGGCTCGGCGGCGCGGGCGATGAAGTGCTCACACATCGGGCGCGATGATACGCGGCCCTGACGGGCATGCCGGTGGGTCAGACAGGATCCGGCTGACAGGTCGGACACCAGTAGGTCGTCCGCGGGATCTCGGCGCCCTGCTTCGTGCTGACGATCGTCGCGCGGCATCGGCGGCAGGGACGTCCGGTCCGACCGTAGACGTACAGCGGACCCGGCGCGCCGCGGTCGCCACCGGTCGTCACCCGTTCCGGTCCGCGCGATGCCCGGGCGTTGACGACCAGCAGCCTGCGTGCCGTTTCGACGAGGCGAGTCAGCGTGGCGTCATCGAGATCCGCGACGGTGGCGAACGGCGAGATCCGCTCGATCCAGAGGCATTCGTTCTTGTAGACGTTGCCGATCCCGGCCAGCGCCCGCTGGTCGACCAGGGCCTCGCCGATCGCAGTCCGCGCTCGAGCGGGATCGCGCAGCCGGCCGACGGCAGCGGCGGTCTCGAAATCGGGGGCGAGCAGATCCGGCCCGAGCCGTCCGAGCGACGGATGGAGCGCCTCGGCGCGCTGCTCGAGGAGCTCCACGACGGGCGCATCGAAGCAGACCGCGACCGCGCCCGGGACCTCGAGGACGAGACGCGCCCGACCGGCCGGCCGCCGCCAGCGCTCGCCTGGCCGATAGCGGTGCCACGAGCCGTTCATCCGCAGGTGCGTCCGGATCTCGAGGCCGCCCTCGAACCGGATCAGGAGGTTCTTGCCGATCGCCTCGACCGCTGTGATCTCATGACCGACGATCCGCGCGACCTGCGGGACCGGACCGGGCCCGGCTGTCCGAGCGGCAATGACGGTCCGCCCGACCAGGTACGGCCGGAGACCCGCGGCCGTCCGGAAGAGCGTGTCGCCTTCGGGCACTCAGGCCCCGGTCCGCGGGGGACGAAGCACGAGACCGCGATAGCCGGCCGCGAAGCCGGCCTCGAGCAGGAGCGGTCGCCACGCCGACACCGCGACGTCGTCGCCATCGACCTTGCGGATGACGAGCTCGCGGATGCGTCCGTCGGCCACGAGCGCGCGCAGGGCACGGAACGCGGTGACCGCCACGGCCGGGTCGTCGGCCGCGGGCAGCGTCTGGATCGTCGATCCGCCACGCTCCAGGTAGGTCGCTGCGACGCCGTCCACCAGGACGACGTAGGCGCCGGCCGCGCGCTGGAGCGGCCGGCGGTCGGTCTCACCACGCCGCGGCCAGGCAAGCGCTGCGCCATACGGGTTCGCGGGATCCGCGGCGGCGAGGAGGTGGACCGCGCCGCGCGACGCGGGATCGGCCGGCTCTCGCGTCGCGCGCAACCGGTCGAGCGCCCCGGCGAGCGCGAACTGGGCCGCCCCGAGACCGTCCACGAAGTACCCGCGCCGGATCCGGCCGGCGTCCTCCATCGCCCGGAGGACCGGGTAGACCGCCGCAAAGCCTCCCTCGACCCCCTCGGTCGCGACGGCCTCGCGGGTCACGACACCGTGCCGGTCGAGGAGGGCCAGGCTCTGGGCGTGGAGCCGCTCCGTTGCGGTCGCGAGTCCCGCGTCGGGCGCGACGAGCGACCAGCGGCCGGCGGCCTCGGGTGGACCGAGAGCGGTCAGCCGGCCGGGTCGGCCGACGGTCCGGCGCCCGCCGCTGCCGGTCCGCTTCCAGCGCAGGGCGCGCAGCGGCGCGAACGTGTCATTGGTGACCTCGCCGGCCCACACGAGGTCCCACAGCGCGTCGAGGACCTCGCGATCCGAGGTCCCGTGTGCCGCGGCGAACAGCTCGCGGTAGAACGAGGCACCACGAGCGGCCAGGTGGTCGCGGATCGCGACATGACGCGGCTCCATCGGCGACTCCGTGCCATCGGGCGTTCCGAGCGGCCGCAGGATCTCGCGGCCCGGCCGGACGAGGGCGACTCGCCCGTCGTCGCGGCCGAGGCTCCCCCGCCCCACCCAGGCGACCTCGCCGAGCGCTCCCAGCTCGTCGAGAAGGCGCGGCTGGTAGCCGGCGACCCGCGCCGGGAGCACGTCGCGCTCGAGGACCGACGCGGGGATCGGCAGCCCGGCGAGCTGGTCGACCACCTCGGCCAGGCGCTCCAGGGCCGCCGTGGCGCGGAGCGGCGGTCGCGTCGCGCCGAGCGCCGCCACGCCCTGCCACTCGGGCAGGAACCGGGCCAGCGCAGCCGGATCGACCGGTTCGACCTCGCGTCGCAGGCGGGCGAGCGAGCGGCGGCGCAGCAGACGCAGGACCTCGGGGTCGCACCATTCACGCTCGGCGCCGCCCGGACGGAACTCGCCACGGAGCAGCGAACCGGCGGCGAGCAGGCGCTCCAGCGCGTCGCCGACGACCCCGACCGGGAGACCCCAGCGGCGGGCCGGGTCGGGCGTCAGGAACGGGCCATGGGTCCGCGCGTAGCGGGACAACAGGCCGTCCAGCGCCCCCGCGGCCGGTCCGAGGAAGGCCGCCGGGATCCCGACCGGGGGCGTGATCCCGACCCCGTCGCGGTACCGCGCGACGTCCTCGATCGCGAGCCAGCGGTCGTCACCGGCGACCCGTGTCCGGACGGCGCGGCGCGCCGCGGCAAGCTCCTCGAGCCATGGGCCGGCGGCCGCGTCGCCTCCTTCGGTCCGTGCCGCGACCTCGGCCGCCGACAGGTCGCCGAGCCGCCGGAGCAGGTCGTGGACACCGTCGAGGGTCGTCGCCCGCCTGTCATCGGTGAGGGCCTGGAGGCTCAGCTCGAGATCGGCCAGCGCATCCGGGTCGAGCAGCTCGCGAAGCTCCTCCTGGCCGAGCAGCTCGCGCAGCAGGTCGCGATCGAGCGTGAGCGCGCCGGCGCGGCGCTCGGCGATCGGGGTGTCGCCGTCGTACATGTAGGCCGCGACGTAGTCGAACATCAGGCTGCCCGCGAACGGCGAGGCGCGAACGGTCTCGACACCGTGGACCGCGATCTCGCGGCGGGCGACGCCGCCGAGGATGTCGCGCAGGCCGGGCAGGTCGAAGACATCCGACAGGCATTCGCGGTAGGTCTCGACCAGGATCGGGAACGAGCCGTAGCGCGATGCGACGGCCAGGAGGTCGGCCGAGCGCTGGCGCTGCTGCCAGAGTGGCGTCCGCGTCCCGGGCCGGCGTCGTGGCAGGAGGAGCGCCCGGGCCGCGTTCTCGCGGAACCGGCTGGCGAACAGGGCCGATGTCGCGAGCTGGCCGACGACGAGGTCCTCGAGATCGTCGGGCTCGGGGAAGAGCAGCGCTTCGATGCCATCGAGCGAGGCATCGCCCTCGGGCAGCCGGATGGCGATCCCGTCGTCCGACCAGATCGTCTGGACCTCGAGCCCGAGCCGCTCGCCGATCCGCGCCTCGAGGGCGAGCGACCACGGCTGGTGGACCCGTCCACCGAACGGGCTGAGGATGCACAGCCGCCAATCGCCGAGCTCGTCGCGGAAGCGCTCGACGACGATCCGCTTGTCGGTCGGCAGCGACCCGGTCACCTCGCGCTCGTCGTCGAGATAGGCGAGCAGGTTGTCGGCGGCGCGCTCATCGAGGTCGTGCGTCTCGCGCAGCCGCGCCGTCGCGGCGCGGCGTCCCTTCTCGCCGCGCGCCAGGTCGGCTTCGAGCTCGCCGACGAAGGCACCGAGTGCCCGCCCGAGCTCGACCGGCCGTCCGACCGCGTCGCCGTGCCAGAACGGCAGCTTGCCCGGGACGCCGGGCGCGGGGCTGACGGTCACCCGGTCGTGGCTGATCTCCTCGACGCGCCAGCTGCTGGCGCCGAGGACGACGACGTCGCCGTGCATCCCGGCACGGAGCTCGTAGACCATCTCCTCGTCGAGCTCGCCGACACGACGCCCGGGGGTGCCGGCCTCGCCGACCATGAACACCCCGAAGAGCCCGCGATCCGGGATCGTCCCGCCGCTGGTCACGGCGACGACCCGCGCATCGCGACGGCCCTCGACGATGTCGGTCACGCGGTCCCAGACGACACGCGGCTTGAGCTCGGCGAACTCGTCCGACGGATAGGCGCCGGCCAGCATCCCGAGGACGCCCTCGAGGACCTCCCGGTTCAGCGTCTCGTAGGGCGACGCCCGCTGGGCCGTGGCGAGCAGGTCGTCCACCGACCAGCGATCCATCACCGTCATCGCGACCAGCTGCTGGGCGAGGACGTCGAGAGGATTGCGCGGGATCACGGTCGTCTCGATCGCGCCTTCGTGCATCCGACGGGTGACGATCGCGCATTCGAGCAGGTCGCCGCGGTACTTCGGGAAGATCACGCCCTTGCTCGGAGCGCCGACCTGGTGTCCGGCTCGGCCGATCCGTTGCAGCCCGCGGGCGACGCTGGTCGGGCTCTCGACCTGGATCACGAGATCGACGGCGCCCATGTCGATCCCGAGCTCGAGGCTGGACGTGGCGACCAGCGCGGGGAGCCGTCCGGCCTTGAGCTCCTCCTCGATGAAGACACGCTGCTCGCGGGCGATGCTGCCGTGGTGTGCCCGGACCAGCTCCTCGCCGGCCAGCTCGTTGAGGCGCTGCGCGAGGCGCTCGGACAGCCGCCGGCTGTTGGTGAAGACGATCGTGCTCCGGTGGCTCCGGATCAGCTCGAGGATCCGCGGGTGGATCGCCGGCCAGATGCTCGTCCGCATGTCGCCGCCGGTGGCCGGTCCGCCGGGCTGCTGGTCGAGGGGCAGGACCTCGCCCATCGCCGACATGTCGTCGACCGGGACGACGACCTGGAGATCGAGTGGCTTGCGCGTCCCGGCGTCGACGATCGTGACCTCGCGACCCGGACCGACGCCGCCGAGGAAGCGCGCGATCGTGTCGAGCGGCCGTTGCGTGGCCGACAGCCCGATCCGTTGCATCGGTCGCGCGTCCGGGTCTGCGGCGTCTCGGAGCGCCTCGAGTCGCTCGAGGCTCAGGGCGAGGTGCGCGCCGCGCTTGGAACCGGCGATGGCGTGGACCTCGTCGACGATCACGTACTCGACCCCGCGCAGGACCTCGCGGGCGGCGCTGGTCAGCATCAGGTAGAGCGACTCGGGGGTCGTGATCAGGATGTCGGGTGGGTGGCGGGCGATCCCGCGGCGATCCTCGGCCGCCGTGTCGCCGGTCCGGCTGGCGACGGAGATGCTCGGCACCGGCTCGCCGAGCCGCTCGGCGGCGAGGGCGATCCCGGTCAGCGGCGCGCGGAGGTTGCGCTCGATGTCGTAGGTGAGCGCCTTGAGCGGCGAGATGTAGAGGACGCGGACGAGACCCGGCGCCTCGCGCGTCGGCGTCGGGCTCGGATGGGTCGCCAGGCGATCCAGCGTCCAGAGGAATGCCGCGAGTGTCTTGCCACTGCCCGTCGGGGCATGGATGAGCGTGTGATGACCGCCGGAGATCGCAACCCAGCCGCGGGCCTGCGCATCGGTCGGTGCTTCGAAGCTTGCCCGGAACCAGTCGCGGACGGCCGGTGAGAAGGGGGCGAGCGGATCGGCGGCGGCAGCTGTGACCACGGGTCACGGAGTGTAGCGCTCGACGGCAATTTCGACCAGATGTTCACACCGTCCACGTCGATGGTCCCGGGCGAAAACGGGCCAAATGGCCTGTGGTGGGGGCCGCTTGGCCATTCCTCGTGCAGCGGGCGCCCGGCTTGAATACGCATAGACACAAAGCCCCGTCGCGTTGACGGGACGCAGCGAGATCGGAAGGGAAGGTTCATCACATGATCAGCAAGCGGACTCTTGCAGCAGTCCTCGGCGGGGTCGCCGCCGTCGCCCTGTTCCTCATCGTCAATCCATGGTTCGCGGTCGACCCGAAGAGCACGGCCGACCAGATCGTGACCGTCACGTTCTGGGCTTCGTTCATCGGCCTCCTCGTGGTCCTCTTCGAGATGCGCAAGGACCCGGGTGGCGAGACCATCGAAGTCGAAGGACCGGCCTTTACCCGGTTCCTGACCAGCAACTCGCGGGCCGGCCTGTTCTGGCTCCCGATCCGCCTCTTCGTCGGCTTCACCTTCCTCGAGGCCGGCTATCACAAGTTCAGCGGCGCCGGATGGCTCGATGGCGGCAGCGCCCTCCAGGGCTACTGGCAGCACGCCGTCGCGATCCCCGCGGCGGGCGCAGGCAGCCCGGCGATCACCTTCGAGTGGTACCGCGCATTCCTGCAGACCCTGCTCGACAACAACGCCTACACCTGGTTCGCGCCGCTCATCGTGTTCGGTGAGATGGCCGTCGGGCTCGGCCTCCTGCTGGGTGTCCTGACCGGCTTCGCGGCCTTCTTCGGGGCCTTCATGAACATGTCGTTCCTGCTCGCGGGCTCGGCATCGGTCAACCCGGTCCTGTTCACCCTCGCGGTCGGGCTCATCCTCGGCTGGAAGGTCGCCGGCTACTACGGCGTCGACCGCTACCTGCTCCCGATGCTCGGCACCCCGTGGCATCCGGGCGCGATCAAGGGCAAGGCCACGACACCTGCCGCTGCAGGCGCCTGACCCACACGCTCTCTCGCGGGCCCCAGCCCGCTCGAGCGAAACCTTCGCCCCCGGTCCCCCCAGGACCGGGGGCGCTCGAATTCACCCCGTGCGGGTCCGCCGCACCGCTCGCAACGTCGGCGGTCGGCGAGGCCGAGCTCCCGGTCGGCAGATCCGATCTCGAAGCCGGCGCCCTGGAGGAGACGGCGTGCGATCGAGGCGCGGATATCCCGCGACAAGGGCTCGATCGGATCTCGCTCAGCGATGGTGATCTCGGCGTGGAGTCCGACGTTGGCGTCACCGCTGGGCGCGAGAGCCGCGAGGAGCGCTCGCGCGAGTCTTCGCCGCCGGTAGTCGGGCGCGACGCCCACGGCCAGCAGCTCGCGCTCACCTCGCTCGTCATGCGCACCGGCGATCGCCAGACCGACCACCACGCTCCCGTCGAGCGCGGCCGAGACGGAGGCTCCGTCCCGGATCGCCGCGAGGATCAGGGCGTGCCCGGCTGGCGGCGTCCGAGGGTGGGATGACACGCGACGCGAGCGACACCCGATCCCAGGCGGCGGCGTCGATCGCTCCGACGATCGTGGGCTCGCCGGCACCCGACGCCGTCCCGGCGGTCGGCGCCGCCTTCGGTTTCGCATCCGCCCCCGGATCCCACCAGCCTCGGTCGCGCGCCACCTGCAGAAGCCGTGGCACGACGAGTCGTCGAACGAGGGCCGCGGTCTCGAGCGAGCGAACCTCGGCGGCCGCCTGTGACGGATCCATGTCGAGCCCCGCATTCGCTGCGTCGTCGAATGTCGCCGGGAGCGGCGCCTGCCCGTACCGGGCGCCCTCGGTCGCCCACCGCTCCCGCCATGCGACCGGGGTCGCATCGGGTACCTGGCGATGCGCGCCGGCCAGCCAGACGAGACTCCAGGAGCGAGGCACGACCCGATACGCGTCATAGCCCCCGCCCCCGGTCGCGAGCCATCGGCCGCCCGCATACCGATGCGCCACCCGGTCCACGAGCCGCGCCGCCTCGCCCATCGCGGTCGTCGTCACCAGCAGGTGCGCCAGCGGGTCCCAGGCGTGCGAATCCGCCCCGTGCTGCGACACGATGACGTCCGGACCGAACGCGGCGGCCAGCTCGGGGAGCAGTGTCCGCACGGCGCCCAGCCAGGCTGCCTCCCCGGTGCCGGGTTCCAGTGGCACGTTCACCGACGTCCCGGCGGCTGTGCCATCGCCCAGCTCGCCCACCCCGCCCGTCCCCGGGAACAGGTATCGACCGGTCTCGTGGAAGGACAACGTCAGCACGCCCGGGTCGGCGGCGTGGATCGCCTGGACCCCGTCACCGTGGTGGACATCGAGGTCCACGTACAGCACGCGCAGCCCGTCCCGGCGCGCGCGGGAGATCGCGAGCGCCGGGTCGTCGTAGATGCAGAAGCCCGAGGCCCGATCGGGCATCGCGTGATGGAGGCCGCCGCCCGGGTGGAAGGCGTGCTCGACCTCGCCACGCAGAACGGCTTCGATGGCCCGCAGCGAACCCCCGGCGACGGCCGCACCGGCATCGTGCATCCCCGCGAACGGCGGATCGTCGCCGCCTTCGCCGATCCCGGCCGAGGGGAACCCGAACGGATCGACGGAGAAGCGCTTGACCGTGTCGATGTAGCGGGCCGTATGGCACCACAGGAGCTCGTCGTCCGGTGCAGGCTCGGGCGCCAGGCCGGGTTCCGCGCCGACCGCCCGAAGCAGGTCCAGCCCGGGCCCGAACCGTCGCGGCGTGAGCGGATGCCCCGGCCCGAAGTCGTACGTCGGCGACCGTGGGCCATAGACCAGCAACATGGCATGGCACGATAGCGGGCATGGAACGCGTCTACACCACGCCGCTGCTCGACAAGCTCGGGATCCGCCCGGGGATGCGCGTCGCGATCATCGACATCGACGACCCAGACATCCGGCTGCAGATCGCCGACCGAACGACGGACCTGACCGAGGGCTGGCCCGAACCCGACACCGACGTCGTGCTCTTCGGCGCCGATTCGTACGAGTCGCTCGGACCGCTCAAGGACCTGGCGGCGCAGATCCGCTCGAACGGCGCGATCTGGGTCGTCTCACGCAAGGGCGAGACGAGGACGCTGCGCGATGTCGATGTCATCGAGGCGGGGAAGGCGGCTCGACTCGTCGACAACAAGGTCGCGTCGTTCTCGGCCACCCACACGGCCATCCGGCTCGTCATCCCGGTCGCACGCCGCCCGCGCTAGCCGCGCTGTACCATCGGCCCATGGGATCCGACGTTCTGATCATCCTCATCGTCATCCTGGTCGCCGTCCTGGTCTGGCGTGGTCCGAAGACCCTTCCGAAATGGGGTTCGACGCTCGGGCGCGGCGTCCGCGAAGCCAAGACCGAGGCCGTCAAGGCGCAGGCCGAGATCCAGGCACGCACATCCGGGCCGGCCGAACCGACCGATCCCCCCGGCGACCGGCCGGCTTGAGCCGCCCGACACTCGAGAGGGCGGACATCGTCGGGCTCACGACGCGACTTCGGTCCACGCGGCGGATCGCGCCTCGATGACGTCCGACGAGCTGGCCGACCTGACCCGCCGACCCGGACCCGGGCTCCATCGGACGACGATCATGATCGGCGGGGAGCCGGTCGAGACCCTCGAGGACCTCCCGCCGCTCCGCGACCGGCTCCTGTTCGTCGGGCTCAATCCGTCCCCGGTCAGCGTCACCGCCGGGCACTATCACCAGGGCCAGCTCGGCCGGACCTTCCTCCGCCGCCTGATGACGGGTGGCGTGATCCCGCCCGGGACGCCGGTCGAGACCGCGGATGACGCGTTGATGGAGGCCGGCCACGGCATCACCGACCTGCTCAAGATCCCGACCGCCCGCGACGTCGCGACGGATGCCGAGCTGACTGCCGGGGTCGGACCGCTCTGGCAGAAGATCGCCATCTGGCGGCCGGCGGCCATCGTCTTCATCTACAAGCGCGTGGCGACCATCTGTGCCGGCCGCCCTCTGACCGAGCCGTGGGGTCACCTGCCGGGCGTCGCCCTCGCCGGCCGGCCGTGCGTCCTGATGCCCGGACCCTATGCCACGCTCGAGCAGGTCGACGAGGGCCTCAATTTCCTGCGCAACCTCGTCAGCGCGCTGCCGACCGATCGAGCCTGACGGCGTGGCGGCGGGCTAGAGGTCGTCGTCGTCCTCGTATCGGGCGTCGTCCTCGTCGTCCTCGTCCCCGTCGTCTTCGTCGTCTTCCCCCTCGTCCTCGTCCTCGTCCTCGAGCTCGTCCAGTGACGGCAGCCCGACGGCGAACGCTGCAAGCAGGAGCACGTTGCCGATCGAGTAGGCGGCGATCGTGATGTAGCTCAGGGCCAGGCCCTCGTCGCTGTAACCGACGATCTCGGCGAGGTCGATCAGGACGAGCGCGAGGATGACCGCGCCGCTTCCGATCGATGCGAGCCGCCAGCCACCGGCAGGCGACTCACCGGCGAACGCGCCGCGCCAGGCCATCGCCGCCAGGTAGCCCCACGCCACGATACGCACGACGCCAAGGACAGCCGACGACGCGAGATAGACCGCGAGCCCGAGCGACATCGGGAGCCCGTTCAGGTCGAGCCCCGCGGTGGCCACGATGCCGTCGATCGTCCCGATGATGGCCAGCACCACGACGAACGGCCCGGTCACCCATTCCGGGCGGTCCTCGTATCGCCTGGCGCGCGAGAGGCCCAGGCCGATGGTGATCAGTCCCACAGCGATGACGATGTTCGTCACGTCCGCGAACAGCAGCGACGCGAGACCGACCGGCTGATCCTGCGTCGACGGTGTCAGCGCCGCGAAGAAGCCCTCGAGCGGGGCGGACAGGATCACGAGGCCCTGGCTGACCGCCAGCACGATCGTCCCGATCAGGAGGGTCCGCGCCCGCCAGCCCGCGTCCGGGTGACGCGCCAGGAGGGCGGCGGGCAGCAGGATCGAGGTGACCGACGGGACGACCTGGACCCAGTGCGCGATGACGTCGGCGAGGGGCGTGTTCGGATCGAAGGTGGCGTTGAGGACGTACCACACGGCGTCGACGATCGCGAAGACCACGAACAGCCAGGCGAGCGGCGGGATCAGGGTGCGCCGTCGAGGCGTCGGTTCGGTCATCGGCGCAGGTTCGCGGTCCGGGGCGTCAGCGTCAAATCGCACCCCGTCGGGACGGATGTCCCGTGAGGCGACGAGCGCCATCCGCCAGGCGTTCGACGCGCTCGAGGGAGGATGCCCAGGCGGCACGATCGGGCGGACCGGTGATCGATCGAGCCCCACGCTCGCCATCGAGATCGCCGACGACCACGAATCGTGCGCTGCTCGAATCCGGCCCGACGAATACCAGGTGGTCGGGTCGCGGACCCGGCGCGTGGACCGCGGTCAGTGGCACGTCCCCGACAGGCACGACCTCCCTGTCGCCCAGCTCGCGGACCGCGTACGGCAGCGGGCGGCCGCCGCCCGGTCCGGTCAGGACCTCGATCCCGAGCTGCTCGGCGAGACCCTCCGCGCCCGCGGCGTGATCGGCATCGACCTGCGTCAGCGCGATCGCCTCGATGGCACCATCGCGTTCGGCGGCGATGGCGAGGACCCGTTCGAGCGCCGGTCCCGTCGGATCGCCCGGGTCGACCAGGACGAACCGGCGGCGACCGACCAGGTATGAGCAGACCGGCTGACCGGCGACCCCGCCACCGGCCGGCATGACGATCCGGGTGACGTCCGGAAGCGGTTCGTCGACGAGGATCGGCCCGAGCGGCCCAGGCGCGAGCCGCGTCCGGATCTCCTCGATCGATCGCGACGTGCTCGAGCTGCTGGAGGGTCGTGCTGGTCGGCAGCCACAGCGTCAGCCGGCCGTCGGCCATCGCCGCGAGCGCGTCGCGCGGACGCAGCCAGGCATGTGCCACGACCTCGCCGCCCTCGAACGTCGGGGTCACGCCGTCGGGCAGCTCGGCGGCGAAGAACCGGGCATCGAACCGACGCGGGTAGCCCGGCGGCGTCACCCAGCGCGACAGCGGGACGAGCAGATCGGTCCGCAGCCGGAGGTCGAGCGCGGCGGCCAGCCCGGCCAGGGTCGTCTCGCCACGGAGCAGCGCCGATCTGCCCGCAGCCACGTCCGCAGACGGGGCCGTCGTGTCTGCGAGCAGGACGCCTGCCTCCTCGAACAGCTCGCGGATCGCAGCGAGGTGCGCGGCCAACGCGGCGTCCGGATCGAGGTCGCCTCCGAGCGCGATCGCCGCGGCGGCCGGCGAGATGGCGGACCGTGCCGTGAGCGACGGATCGGCGTCGCCGGGGTCGACCCGACCGCCCGGGAAGACGTGCGCGTCGGCCGCGAAGGCCATCGTGGACGGGCGACGCGTCAGCAACGTCTCGAGCCCGTCCGGCCCAGATCGAAGCAGCACGACGGTCGCCGCCTGGCGTGGCTCGACCACGGCCGGCGTCACGTCGGGTGCTCGAATCGAGGGCGCGTGTACCCGGTCGAGCCCGGGCGGTCAGCCTCGGTCACGGTCGGGCAGGCGGAACTCCACGTGTCCGCAATTTGGGCACAGGTAGGCGTTGAGATCGAGCGTCCCCTCGCCGACGTCCGCCCAGTTGCCGATCAGCAGGCTCCAGCCACCCTCGACCCCGCCGGTCCGCACGGTCATCGTCCCCTCGGGATGGACGAGGAAGCCGCATCGAAGGCAATCCAGCCGCTGCGTCTTCTCATCAGCCGTCGCGAGCCTGAGGTCCATGTCCGCCATCAGCGATCCTCCAGGAGCTGGACGGCCAGCGCCGCCGCGTCGGTCACCGGCAGGCGACAGACGAAGTCGCGGCAGACGTAGGCCGTCGGGCGCCCGTCGAGCTGGACCCGGTCGGCAAGCAACGGCACGGCACTGGCCGTGGGGTCGGCGGCCAGCGAGACGACCTGGTTGGGGCGGTAGCCGCGCCGTGTCTCGGCGACCAGGGCCGACGTGTCCGGGTCCCCGAGCGCCCCCACGACGGCGACCTCGATCGCCGGCGCGAGGGCGAGATCCATCGCCCCGAGCCACTGGGCGAAGCCGGTCGGGTAGCGAACGACGAACGCCGACGACCGTGCGCATCGCCCGTTCCGCGGCGTCGCGGTAGGCACCCTCGCCGGTCCACGCCGCCAGCCGAAGCAGGACGCGGGCCGCCATCGCGTTGCCCGACGGGACCGCGTTGTCCTGGACGTCCTTGGGCCGGGTCACCAGCCGCTCGTGGTCGTCCGCGGTGTCGAAGAACCCGCCGGCGGGATCGGCGAACCGCGCAAGCACCCGATCCATCAACGCCCGAGCGGTCGTGAACCAGCGCTCGTCGAAGGTCGCCTCGTAGAGCGCCAGCAGCCCGTCCGCGAGGTGCGTGTAGTCCTCGAGCACGCCGCTCCCGACCGCCCGGCCGTCCTTCCAGGACCGACCGAGGGACCCGTCGGGCGCGAGCAGGCCGGTCACGATCGGCCGTCGCGGCGCGGTCCGCGGCGGTGCGATAGGTGTCGGCGGCGGCAGGGTCGATCGTCGCGAGGGCGACAGCCGCATCCGCGAACGCCGCGATCGCCAGGCCGTTCCAGGCCGCGAGCGCCTTGTCGTCGCGGGCCGGCTGGGGCCGCTTCGCGCGACGCGCGAGGAGGAGCGAGCGAGCCTCGGCCAGCCGAGACGCGACGTCGGTCGCCGGGATCCCGAACCGGCCGGCGAGCTCGTCGTCTGCCGCGACGCGCGACAGGATCGTGACGCCGTCCCAGTTCCCCTCGTCGGTGACGCCGTAGGCCGCCGCGAAGAGCGCCGCCGTCTCGCCCAGGACGTCGCGGATCTCGGGCGCCCGCCAGGTGAACGTCAGGCCCTCGATGCCGTCGGTGTCGGCGTCCTGGCTGGCGGCGAACGCGCCGTCGTCGGTCGTCAGCTCGCGGAGCATGTAATCGAGCGTCCCGGTCGCGACCGCGCGATAGCGCGCGTCCCCGGTGAGTGCCCACGCGTGCACGTAGACGCGCGCCAGCTGCGCGTTGTCGTAGAGCATCTGCTCGAAGTGCGGGACGAGCCAGTGCGCGTCGGTCGAGTAGCGGTGGAAGCCGCCGCCGAGCTGGTCGCGCAGCCCGCCGTCGGCCATCGCGTCGAGCGACCGCCGGGCGACCGCCAGCGGCCGGGCGTCGCCGGTCGCGAGATGGCGGCGGAGCAGGTACTCGATCGTCATCGGCTGCGGGAACTTCGGGGCTCGGCCCCAGCCGCCGTTCGCCGTATCGAAGGCGGCTTCGATCCCGGCCGTCGCGCCGTCGAGGATCGCCGTCGTCGGATCGTCCGCACCGGCATCGAGCCGGCCCTGCTCGACCAGCGTCTGGACGAGCCGGCCACCCGCCGCCTCGACTTCGGCGCGCTGCTCGCGCCAGGCGCGCTCGACGCCTTCGAGGACCTGCCGGAACGACGCCATCCCGTGGCGAGGCTCGTCGGGGAAATAGGTCCCGCCGTAGAACGGCCGGCCCTCCGGGGTCAGGAAGACCGACATCGGCCAGCCGCCGCCGCCGGTCATCGACTGGACCGCCGCCATGTAGACCTGGTCGAGATCGGGCCGCTCCTCGCGATCGACCTTGATCGCGACGAAGTGATCGTTCAGGTAGCGGGCCGTCGGCTCGTGCTCGAACGACTCGCGTTCCATCACGTGACACCAGTGACAGGCCGCGTAGCCGATCGACAGGAAGATCGGCCGGTCGAGCAGCTTCGCCGCCGCGAGCGCATCGGGGCCCCACGGATACCAGTCGACCGGGTTGTGCGCGTGCTGGAGGAGGTACGGACTCGTTTCCCCGGCGAGGCGGTTGGGCATGGTCCCGATGGTACGGGAGTCGGTGCGCGGAGGCACCGTAACGCTCCGATAACGGCCCGGTGATCCGAAATTGGTATGGTGCGAACGAATACTCGGGAGTACCCTTTTCTTCCCCACACGGAGTGTGCCCTTCGTCGTGAGACGTCTCAGCGCTGCCATCCTCGCGGCCCTGTTCGCCGTCGGCCTGTGTGCGCCGGCCTCGTTCGCCGCGGCCTCGACCTCGAAGGCAGTCCCCAAGGTCGTCTTCGTCGTCGGGCCTGCGGGCGACGCGACCGATGGCTACCGCGCGCAGGCGCGCGCCGCCGCGGTCATCGCGCGGCACTACACGCCCGACGTCATCGAGCTCTACTCGCCCGATGCGACGTGGCCGGCCGTCAAGGAGGCGATCACCGGCGCCTCGCTCGTCGTCTACATGGGCCACGGCAACGGCTGGCCGAGCCGCTATCGTGACGACCTCTTCCCGCCGACCCAGGACGGCTTCGGGCTCAACCCGGCTCCCGGCGGCGACGACGCCACGCACCAGTACTTCGGCGAGGCCGACATCGCCTCGCAGATCAAGCTGGCCAAGAACGCCGTCGTCCTGCTCAATCACCTGTGCTACGCGAGCGGCAACTCCGAGCCGGGCCTGCCCGAGGGCACGCTCGACCAGGCCCGCCAGCGGGTCGACAACTACGCGGCCGGGTTCATCAAGGCCGGTGCCGCGGCGGTCGTCGCCGAGGCCTGGTCGAGCCCGTCGTACATGGTCAAGGCGATCCTCGGTGGCGGCCGATCGATCCAGACGGCGTGGCAGGATGCGCCCGAGCGCGAACGGCCACCGAGCCGCGTTCTTCAGCACGCGCAGCCCGGGCTACGTCGCCCAGATGGACACCGAGACGGCGTCGTCCGGGTTCACCCGATCGATCGTGATGAAGACCGGCCTGGCGCCGACCGACGTTCGCGCGGGCGCCGCCGGGTCCGCCTCCGCCGCGGCGCTCGGACTGCCGCTCGAGCCCACGCTGACCGGGACGGGCATCACGCTCGGCAGCCCCGATATCGCGAAGCTTCCCGCGGCGGGCAGCACGGGCCACATCGACGTCCCGTTCACGATCAAGGACCGCAAGAAGCTCCCGGCCGGGATCGAGGCGAGCGTTCGCTGGGACCCGATCGACGTGGCGACCGTCGCGCCCGATCCCGCGACCGAGGTCGGCGGTGCGACCCCCGATGCCGGAGCGGCGACGACGACAGGCAGCGCGACGGGGGCCGCGACCACGACAGGCGGCGCGACGCCCAGTCCGGCCCCGTCTCCTGCGGCGTCGACCGCGTCGGCGGCCCCGACCGCAAAACCTGGCGCGAAGCCGGCTGCAAAACCGTCGGCAAAACCGGCGGCCCATCCGGGCTCCAGCCCGTCGGCGGCCCCATCCGCGGACCCGACCACCGTCCCCTCCGACGGTGCCGACGTCCAGCACGACCTGACCAAGGGCGGCCCGTCACCGGTCGCCGCGACGCCCCCGGACGACGTGCACGTCGCGGCACCCGACGAACACCTACGACCTGGTCGTCCCCGAGCAGACCGGTGACGTGGTCGCGCCCGCGACCGTCGGCATCGGCAAGAAGGCCCTGAGCGTCCCGGTCACGTTCCCGACGATCCAGGGTCGCTATCGACTGACCGTCACCCTGCACGACAAGGACGGTGTCGCCTACGACGCGGCGACCCAGGCCATGATCCCGTCGCTGATCGTCCGCGTGACGGGCGACTTCGACGGCGCGATCCAGGCCGCGCCGACGGCCGCCCTCGTCGCGGGCGCGAACCTGACCCTCGGCGTTCGCGTCGTCAACCTTGGCAAGTCCGCGTGGGGCCAGCCCGCGATCAGCGTGCCCTCCGGCGTCCTCGCCGGAAACTACGGCCGGCCCAGCCCGCCTACGTCGTCGGTCGGTGGATCCCGCTCTCGATCACGTCGGCTCTCCCGACCGACCCGGCGTCGCAGGTCGTCGGCGCGGCGTTGCCGATCGGCCTGAAGCCCGGCGTCAACGTCGAGGCGGATCTCGCCCTGACCGCCCCGGCCGCCGCAGGGGATTACCTGCTGATGCTCGACATCGTGACTCCCGATGACGGCTCGCTCGTCGCCTCCGGCGCGAACCCGACGCTGGTCCGCGTCACGGTGACGGAGACGTCCGCCCCGTAACGCGTCGCGCGCCTCACTCGCGGAGCGCCGCCTCGAGCCGGTCGATCAGCGGGAGCCTGCGTCGGCTTGACCCGACGGCGTGCCTCGTCGAGGTCGAACCATGCCACCCGGTCGATCTCGGGGAACCGCTCGCGCTTGCCCGAGCGCGGTGGCCACTCGACCTCGTATTCGTTGGAATGGGCCGTCGTCGGGTCCAGGTCGCCCTCGACCGCCCAGGCGTGGACGACCTTGCCGCCCTTCTGGACGATCGATCCGAGCTCGATCGCCGGCGCTGCGGGGTCGATCGCGGTGCCGGTCTCTTCCTCGAACTCGCGGCGCCCGACCGTCGGCAGGTCCGTCTCGGCGCCGTCGGGCTCACCCTTCGGGATCGTCCAGTCGCCGAGGTCGCGCTTCGCGAAATACGGGACCACCCGGATGCGCGAGCAGCACCTCGAGAGGACCGTCGGGGTGGCCGACCCGTCGGTAGAGAAGGATCCCGGCGCTCGTCCGCACAGCCATCGCGTCGATGGTAAAGCGCGGTCACGCGGGATGGGCGGCGTCGAGCCCGTAGACTTTGCCCGATGGTCGAATCGAACGCCGTCCCGGGCTTCCTGCCGAGCACGAATGGGTTGCGTTTCGCGAACCGCTTCCCGCCCGGGCCGACCCTCACCCTGGGTCCGATCGATCCGCGCTGGATCGGCATCGGCGACGCCTCGGCCGGGCTGTGCGGCGGGATGAGCTGGTACGTCCGCGAACGATTCGCCGCCGCCCTCCCCGTCCCGCCGGACACGGAGCCCCCGGCCAACGGCACGCCCCTGTTCCAGGCGCTCGTCCGGCGCCAGGTCCAGTCGCTCGACTGGCTGCGCACGCCCCTGCGTTTCTGGTGGATGGGAGCCCTGGGCGCCGAGCATGCGTTGCAGCAGACACGGGCGGCGGAATGGCCGCGGATCCGCGCCGACATCGATGCCGGGCGCCTCGCCATGATCGGCCTCGTCCGGCAGACCGGCTGGAACCCGCTCAAGCTGACCGACAGCCACCAGGTCCTCGGCTATGCGTACGAGGTCGACGGCGACGCGGTCACGATCCGTCTGTACGACCCGAACTGGCCGGCGCGGGACGACGTGTCGATCCGACTCGATACGGGACTCTCGCAGTCGACGGGCGAACAGCTCTTCGGGGTCCTGCGCCTGGCCTGACGGGAGGCGCCTCAGAACATCGTCGAGCACCATGGAGCTGCGGGTGTCGCGAAGAGCCGATCCGCGCGCCGCGATCGCCCCGTCACGGCACTCGCGGGCTCGCCCGGCGCGGGCCAGGTCGGCGAATGTGAACGCGCCGAGGTAGACCGTGGCGAGGTCGGCGACGTCGAGGGCGATGTCGGGCGTCGCTCCGTCCGGAGCCGATGTGACCGACGCTGCCCCCCGGTCGTCGGCCACGTCCACTGTCCACCGGCCCGCATTCGATGGCAGGAATGCGTCGGTGACCTCCAGGGTGAGACGACCCGTCCCCGCGTACGTGCGCGCCTCGAGCGCGGCCCGGACGTCGACCAGCCGCAGCCAGATACCGTCGCGGATCGTGAGGCCGAGCCGCTGGGGTTCGACGACTTGGAGCAGCAGCGGGTTGTGGACGGGCGTCCGCCAGACCTTGACCTGCCCGACGAGGTCGATGCCGACCAGCCACTCCCAGAGCGCCCGTTCCGCGGCGGGATCGAGCGCGGTCACCTCGAGGACGTTCAGCGTGTTCTTCGGGCCGCGATCGCCCCACTCGGCCTTGACCCTGTACTGCGCGTAGCCGCGCGGCTCACCGCCCACGCTCAGGACCGCGTTCGACTTGGGACCCATGGCGGCCCGCCGCCAGCTGTTGTCGGACAGGAGCTGGAGCCGCCAGACGTTCGGTGAGCGCGAGACCTCACCGGGTCGCCCGGCCCGGACCTCGTCGTAGATCGCCGGGATCGTTCGCATCGCCTCGTCGACGTCGACCAGGCGCACGCTGCCGAGCGGCTCCGCCGGCCGGCTGAAGCGGAACGCCGACGGGTCGGCGTCGATCGAACCCTGGAGCGTCCCCATGCCGTACCCGAAATGTGGGTAGATCGCGCCCTCGGATGCATGGAGCACCGACACGGCCTCGCCGCGATCCGCCGCCTGCTCGAGGATCCAGCGCATGAGCTGCGTCAGGATGCCTCGCCGTCGATGGGTGGGCAGGACGCCGACGCCGCTGACGGCCGCGGCCCGCACCTCGGCACCGCCCGGGACGGTCAGGCGCCTCGACTCCACGCTGGCGCCCGCGACCCACGTCTCGCCATCGACCGCGCCGATCAGCCGATCCATCTCGAAGAGCTGCCGATCGAGCTCGAACATCTCGTCGGTGTAGTCGTCGCCGAAGGCGATCGCGACGGCCTGCGAGGAAAGCCCGGAGGGTCTCGGGGTCGGCGGTCGGCTGGCGGAGCGTGATCGTGTCGTCGTGCATGGCGGCATCCTGCCACGCGCGCGGACGATGGGTCAGACCGTGGGCAGCGCCTGCAGATCGGTCTGGGCGCCGGCGAAGAGGTCGCCTCTCTCTGCGACGCGCTCGAGGATGGTCCGGATCGACCAGCGATCGGGCCGGAGGTCCGGGTCGTCCAGCTCGTCCCAGGCGATCGGTGCGGAGACGGGCGCACCGGGCGCCGGGCGGACGGCGTACGGCGCGACGAGCGTCTTGATGCTCGCGTTCTGCGTGTAGTCGAGGCGGGCCTTGCCCTTGCGCGCTTCCTTGGCCCATTCCCATGACACGAGATCGGGCACGGTCGATCCGACGGCACGGCTGACCCGCTCGACCCAGCCGCTCGTGTCCTCGAAGGTGTAGTGCGGCTCGATCGGGATCCAGACCTGGATGCCGCGCTTGCCGGTCGTCTTCGGGTAGCCGCGAACGCCGAGGTGGGCCGAGGGCCGTCCGGTAGAGCCGGGCCAGGACCAGGGTCTCCTCCCAGGTCGTCTTGTCGCCCGGGTCGATGTCGATGTAGGCGAAGGTCGGGCGCCAAGGCTCGGGCAGGCGGCCGGTCCAGGCGTGGATCTCGAAGCTCGCCTGGTTGCCGAGCCAGGCCAGGCTCGCCGCGCGGTCGGCGATGAGGTGGTCGTTGGCGTCGCGATCCGGACGCCCCTCGACGCCCGTCTCGTGCCAGCGGGTCAGCCAGGCCGGGGCGGTCGCGGGGATGTCCTTCTGCCAGAAGCCGGGTGCGCCGGCCCCGTTCGGGAAGCGCTGGAGGTTGAGCGGCCGATCGGCGACGTGCGGCAGCATGCGTCGGCGCGATCCGCGCGAAATAGCCGATCAGCTCGCGCTTGGTGACCGCGCGGCTCGGCAGCGAAGAGGGTCTTGTCGAGGTTCGTCAGCTTGAGGTCGTTGCCACCGACCTGCCAGACGCCTTCCTTGCCGAGGGCGGCGAGGGCGGCGAGCTCGGCCTCGGTCACCCGCCAGGCTGCGGGGACGTCGTCGGTCGCCGACGTCGATGTCGTCGGAGTCTTCGCCGGCTTCGCGGCCGTCGTCGCCGAGGCCTGCGTCGGCGATGCCTTGGTCTTCGGTGCCTTCGGTGCCCTGGGCATGCCGTCATCATCGTCGGTGTCGGGTGTCGGCGGCGCTTCAGCCTCGGCGGCACGGACCGCGCTGGTCGTTGCGACCGCGCTCTCGCGCCGGACGGTCCTCGGGTCGCGGCCCAGCTCGAGCCCCTTGTACGCGGCCTGGCGGACGACGCCGTCGCGGGTCCAGCCGCCCAGCTCGGCACGCATCACGAGCTCCGGGCGGATCCAGGTCACGGCATTCAGGTCGCCGCCCCACCGTCCCTTGTAGTCCTTGGGCGGCGGCGTGTCGAACGGCGGGTCGTCCTGGACCAGCGGCTGCATCCGTGCGAGCAGCTCCTTGCGGATCGCGCCGGTGAACCCGGCCCCGACCTTGCCGGCGAACTGCAGCTTCCCGTCGTCGTAATAGCCGACCACCAGCGCCCCGAGATCGCGCGCGTTCCCCTCGCCCGGCGTCCAGCCACCGATCACGAGCTCCTGCTCCGGGCGGATCTTGAACTTGAGCCAGGCGTTCGTCCGCCTGCCCGGCTCGTAGTGGCTGCGTCGGAGCTTGGCGATCATGCCCTCGAGTCCCTGCGCCGCGGCGGCCTCGAAGAACGCCTTGCCCTCGCCCTCGACGTGGGCCACGTAGCGAACCCGCGGGTGGTCCTTGAGGACGCTGCGGAGCAGGCGCTTGCGATCCTCGAGCGGGACGTTGAGCAGGAGCCGGCCGTCGAGGTAGAGGAGGTCGAACGGCTGGTAGAGGAGACCACCGACGCCTGCCTGGCCGAGCTTGGTCTGGAGGAGCGAGAAGTCCGGCCGGCCATCCTCGTCGAGGGCGACGACCTCGCCATCGACGATGGCCTGCCGCGCCTCGATCCAGGTCGGCGGCGTGAGCAGCCGCGGGAAGTACGTCTCGGCATCCTTGAGGCCACGGGTCCACAGTCGGACCGTGCCGCCGTCGATGACGGCCTGGACGCGGAAGCCGTCGAGCTTGATCTCGTACAGCCAGTCCGGATCGCTGAACGGCGTCGAGGCGAGGGTCGCGAGCATCGGTTCGATGCTCTGTGGCAGCGGGGCCTCGACCGCGCCGGTCAGGTCGATCTCGGCCGCGGCGGCCGGCGCCTGGCCGTTCCAGACGGCATCGCGGGCGGCCTTGACGTCGTCGTTCGTCCGGCCCGTCTTGACGCTCTGCGGGTGATCCTCCGGGTCCCAGCCCTTGACTGCGGACGCATCCGCCTTGTGGATGAGCAGCCACTGGTCGCCATCGTCGTCCTCGAACGCGCGAGCGGAGGGATCGTCGCCCTTCCGCCTGCGCCCGCTGGTCCGGACGATCGTGAACCGGCCCTTGAGCTTCTGGCCGTGGAGCTCGAACTTGAGCTCGCCGTCGGCGACGGCGCGGCGTGGGTCGAGGGTCGGCGCCTCCGGGACGAAGGTGCCCCAGTCCCACACGATCACGTCGCCCGAGCCGTACTGCTTGGCCGGGATGACGCCCTCGAAGTCGAAGTATTCGATCGGGTGGTCCTCGACGTGGACGGCCATCCGGCGGATCCCCGGATCGAGGGTCGGGCCCTTGGGCACGGCCCACGAGACGAGCACGCCCTCGATCTCCAGCCGGAAGTCGTAGTGGAGGCGGGTCGCGCGGTGGCGCTGCACGACGAACCGACCCGTCGCCCCGGTGACCGCGGCCGGGGCCGGCTCGGGTGTCTTCGCGAAATCGCGTTTGCGGCGGTATTCCTCGAGCGGCATGTCACTGAAAGTGTGACGCACTCGCGCGGGGCGACGCATATCGGCCCCTTCAGGTTGTGCGTCGGATGGACATCCTTGGCCGGTCGAGCCCCGCATACTTCGAAGCGATGGCATCCGACGCTCCGCATCTGCGGGACCTTCTCGACCTGACCGGTCGCGTTGCGATCGTGACCGGGGCGTCGCAGGGGATCGGAGCCGGGATCGCTGCGCGGTTCGCGACGGCCGGGGCGAGAGTGGTCGTGCACTATCGCCGCGATCGGCAGGCCGCACGGCACGTGGTCGCGAAGATCAATGCCACCGGCGGCACCGCGGTCGCGATCGGCGCCAAGCTCGATACCGAATTGGGTGTCACGCATTTCTTCGCCGACGCCGACGACCGACTTGGACCGGTCGATATCCTGGTCAACAACGCGGGTCAGAACTTCCCGCTCCACCCGCTCGCCGAGATCTCCCTGGTCGAGTGGCGGGCGATGTTCCGCGACAACATCGAATCGATGTTCCTGTGCACACAGGCAGCGGCGGCGGTGATGCGCGAGCGCGGTGGCGGGGCGATCGTCAATATCGGCTCGATCTCGGCATCGAGGCCAGCCAGCGACCACAGCCACTACAACAGCGCCAAGGCCGCGGTCCTGGCATTCACCCGGTCATGCGCGCAGGAGCTCGGGCCATCCGGCATCCGGGTCAATTCCGTCTCGCCTGGGCTGATCCACAAGGCGGGCATCGAGAAGACCTGGCCGGAGGGCGTCGAGCGCTGGCTCGGCAAGGCCCCCCTCGGGCGGCTGGGTGAGCCGGATGACATCGCCGACGCGTGCCTGTTCCTGGCGTCACCGGCCGCGCGCTGGATCACGGGGCAGGATCTGGTGGTCGACGGCGGGGTACTGGCAGCGCGACCGTACTAAGCGGATCGGGGCCGACGGGCCGCCGATGGATCAGGCGGTCTTGCGCTTTCGGGCCGGCTTGGCGGCCGCTTCAGCCTCGTCCTCCGCGGCCTCGTCGTCGGCCTTGGCCTTGGCCGCAGTGGCGGACTTCGACGTCTTCTCGGCCTTGGCGGCCTTCGCGTCGGAGACGGACACCGGCTTGGTCGGGCTCGAATCCCGGGCCGCCTTGGCCGCGTTGACCGAGGCCTCGAGGGCAGCCATCAGGTCGATGAGCTTGCCGCTCTCCTCGGGCGCCTCGACGGCGACCGTCTCGCGGCCCTCGACCTTGGCCTGGATGATGGTCTCGAGCGCCTCGCGGTACTCGTCCTTGTACTGGGCCGGGTCGAACTCACCGGTCATCGCGGACACGAGCTGCTTGGCCATCGCCAGCTCCGCCGGCTTGAACTCGTAGGACTCCTCGCCGAGGTCCAGGTCGGCCACGGACCGGATCTCATCGGGCCAGTGGAGCGTGGTCAGCAGCATGGTGTCGCCGAACGGATCGAGCGCGGCCAGCGCCTCGCGGTCCTTGATGACGACCTTGCAGATCGCGGTCAGGCCGTCCTCATCCAGGACGGACTTGAGGAGGTTGAATGCCTTGCGGCCGATCTTGTCGGGCTCGAGGTAATAGGCGCTCTTGACGAAGCGGACGGCGGCATCGTCGCGCTCGGCCTTGGTGAACTGCTCGATCTCGATCGATCGGACGGTCTTGAGCGGGACGTTCTCGAGGTCCTCGTCGGTGATCACGACGTACTCGCCCGGCGAGTATTCGTAGCCCTTGACCGTGTCGCCGCGGGAGATCGGCTCGTCCTCGACGGGACACCAGACCTTCATCTGGATCCGCGACAGGTCCGTCTTGTGGAGCATGTTGAAGCTGATGCCCTTGGATTCCGTCGCGAGATAGAGCTTGACCGGGATGGTGACCAATCCGAACTGGATGGCCCCCTTCCACATCGCACGCGCCATGCCGACCTCTTGGTTGTCGCCGACCGTGCCCCGGATACCCGCCCGGGGCGTCGCGACGGTCACCATAGCGCACCCGCGCAAGGGACGGCCTTGCGGACCCCTACTTCAGGACGACGAACGCATCAAGTTGGAATGACGGGTGAGGCCCGCCGCCGAGGACCGTGAGCGTGATGCGATGGGCGCCGCCGCTCGCGAATGCTCGTGTGAACAGCATCTGGCGGCTGGCGCTCGTGCGCTGCCATTCCCAGATCGTTCCCAGGTAGACGCCATCGATGGAGACCCGTGCAGCACCACGGGTCGGACCGCTGCGGCACGACCACCGCGATGCCGTGACCGGTGAAGTTCATCGAGATCGTGCTGCCGCCGTTCGACGAGCTGCTCACGGTCGTCTGATAGGCGGACGAGCTCGCGTCCCGGGTCCACCCGCTGCTGCGACTCACCGAACGACTCCGGTCGTCCGCGATCTGCACGACGGTCGAACGCGTGCCGCCGACCCACGGGCTCCAGTGCCCGCCGCTGTCGATCGCACGGACCCGGAAGCGGTACGGTCGTGTTGAAGCCGGCGATGAACGTGGCGCTGCGCTGCGACGCCGCGAGTGCGACGGTCGGGCCCCAGGCTGCTCCGCCGACGCTGCGTTGGACTTCGTAGCCCGCGATCGGGCTGGTCGGGTCGGTGGCGGCCGGCCAGGTGACGTCGACGAGGACCGCGTTCAGCATCATCTTGCTGCCGAGCTCGAGCGAGGCGACCGGTGCCTTGGCCGTCGGGTCGTCCTCGACGACGTTGACGGTGAGCGTGGTCGTCATCGTGCGGCCCTGGTTGGTGCCCTGGACGTCGACTGGTACGTCCCGGGGACCTCGTCCTTGGGATGGCTTGAGGGCGACCATCCCTGTGTTCGCGGTCCAGCCCATCGGGTTGACGCTGCGCGCCGGCGGTCCAGCCGGCGGGCAGCGACGTCGCGGACAGTGTCACGCGCTCGAAGAACGTCGCGCTCCGGCCGATCGTGACCGGGACCGAGGTGGTTGTCGCCGCCCTCGATCGTCACGCGGGCTCGCGCCGGGCGACAGGGAGAACGTCCCGAGCGGGCCGATCCGCGACACGTCGAGCAGCGGCTCGTGCGTGCTGTCGGGGTCGGTCGAGGTCTTCCAGTCGAGATTGCCGAGGTAGCGGAGGGCCTCGCGGACCTCGGCCGGGGTGGCGTTCGGGCGGCTCGACTTGTAGAGAGCGACCGCGCCGGTGACGGTCGGAGCCGCCATCGACGTACCCGACATGTAGGCGTAGCCGGGTCCCGGGATGGTCGACAGGATGCATTTGCCGGGGGCCATGATGTCGATGTCCGCGCCCGTAGTTGCTGAAGTCGGCGAACGTGTCGTCCTTGTCGTAGCCGCCCCACGAGAAGCAGCGGTTGCCACCGAGCCCACCCGGCTTGCCGTCGGTGTCGGCCAGGGCCGAGACCGTGATGACCTCGTCGTAGCTGGCCGGGATGTTGGCCGCTGCGTTGTGGTGGTCGTTGGCGGCGGCCGCGACGACCGTGATGCCGCCGGCGACCACGCGACAGATCGCCTGGTGCAGGACGTCGTGGTTGGTCAGGCCGCAGTTGTGGTCGTCGGAGCCGGCCTTGGTGACGCTCATGTTGACCGCCTCGAAGAGCGGCCGGCTTGCGTCGTTCGGGTCACGCTGGGCGAGGATCCAGTCGAGGCCGCAGACGTACCACGAGATCAGCCCGTAGCCGTCGTCGTTGAGGATCTTGACGGCCCACACCCGGGCGCCCGGTGCCACGCCGACGACGCCGAAGCTGTTGTCGAGCGCGGCGACCGTGCCCGCGACGTGCGTCCCGTGGTCGTTCTTGTCGCGCCAGGCGTTCGGGTCCGAGGTCGAGCAGTTGTGGCCGCCCGCGACGTTGAGGTCGGGGACGGCGGTGATCCCCGTGTCGACGATGGCGACGTCGGCGTCGACCCGTTGGTCGGTCCCGTCGATGACCGCGATCTTGCTCAGCGCGCCACCGACCCGGGCGACGCCGGTCGGGGTCGTCTGGGTCATGGTGATGATCCCGTCCGGGACGACGGCGACGACGTTCGGGTCGGCCTGGAGGTCAGCCTTCTGCTTCTTGTCGAGCTTGGCCGAGAACCCACGCATGGCGCGACCGAAGCTGTGGTCAGCCTTGACGCCGTCCCGCTTGCGTGCCTTGTCGACCACGGCCGCGGTGTCGGACCCGTTCCGCAGCATCACGATGTAGCGGCCGGTCGCGTCGGGAATGACGGGAGCCGTGGAAGCGTCCGGTGTCGGGTCGCCGATCGTGGCCGCTGCGCCGACCGCGTCCCCGGGCGCCGGGCTCGTCTCCGGCTCGGTGCTCGGAGCAGGGCTCGGCTCGGTCGTCGGCTCTGTGGTGGGCTCGGCCGTCGGCTCGACGGCGGGCGGGGGGCTCGATGGTGCGTCGCTCGCCGTGGGAGGCGGGGACGCCGCAGGCTCCGTGGCGTTGGCGGGGACGGCGATCGGGAGGGCGATGAGCGCGGCGAGGAACAGGGGCGCGAGCCGGCGGTGCATCGACCGATCGTGTCCTCAGACCCTCCGTTCGCCTACGGCTCCTTCGTCCCACTCAGCGTAGCCCCGCCGTCCGGGGCAGCGATAGCCCTATCCGGACGTGGTCCGCAGCTCCGCTTCGGCCTCCGCGACCCGGGCGAGGATGCTCCCACGCATCGTATCAAGCCCCGTCCAGACGGCCTTGGTGCTGGTCATGATCGAGGTCAGCTGCGCCTTCAGGGTCCGGACGACCTCGAGCTGCTCGCGGATCGCGGTCAGAGCGGCACCGATCGCCGCTGCATCGACCTCGACCTCACGTTCGACGAGCGACGCGAGGGCGAGCAGTCGTGCGAGCCGAACGGCGGCCTCGAGCGTGGCCGGGTCGGGGTCGGCGGGATCGACGACGCAGTAGACGTCGTCGCCGACGATGTTGAACGGAGCGACACCGCTCGGCGCATGGGCCGGCGTGAAGACGACCAGTGCGACCGCGGCGCCACGGTTCTCGCGGGCCTCGCGCAGCTCCTCGCGCATCGCGCGCATCGACATCGGGCGATCCTTGGCCTCGATGACGACCCGGACGTCGCAGCCGCGCGCGATCCGCGGGTCGAGGGTCAGCACGAAATCGCCCTTCTTCGACTTCATGACCGAGCCGGCCTCGGTCCCGGTCCGGTCGAGCAGGTCACCGGCACCCCGCGCGACGTCGGCCAGCATCGCTTCGAGCAGATCCTCGAAGTCGCCGCCCTTCGCCGCCGATCGAGCCCGTTCGGCACCGCGCGCGGACGCCGCGGCCTCGATGGCGACCAGGCGCTCCTCGAGTGACTTGAAGCCGGCGGTCATCTCCTGACGGAACTGGTGCATCGGAGAGTGGAGCCGGGTCGGGTCGAGCAGCGTCGCGAGCTTCGAGGCATCGCCGTCGAAGTAGCGCTCGAGCATCGACCCGATGCGCCCGATCGCGCTGTCCCGCTTCGACTCGTCGAACAGCTCGTCGACCATCGTCCGCAACGCGCCGCGGTCGCCGAGGAACTTCTCGAGCGTGCGTGGCAGGCGTCCGTCACCGTCGGCGAAGTTCGAGCGAAGCGTCTGCTCGAGCGCGAGCGCCGCCTTCTCGTTGACCAATTCGGCCTGACGGACGAGCTTCTCGAACTCGGCCCGGACGACGTCCACGTTGACCGTGACGCCAGCGTCCTGCAGCGCGAGCAGGCCGATCCGCAGCGCGCGCCCGACGAGCTCGGGGCGGTCGTCGGCGGGGCGTTCCGCGAGGAACGTCGCGAGGGGACCGTCGTTGATGATCAGCCGCTCGACGACGATCCGGTCGCCATCGACGCGGACGCGCGGGCCGGCCGGCGAGACGTCCGAGCCGGTGACGACGGTGAGCGGTGGGAGCGTGGCGGGTTCCATGCGCCGAACGATGGCGTCGCGCCGTGACAGCTTGTCGTGTCACGCCCGCTCGACGCGGACGCGGATCAGCTCCCGCGGTAGGTCGTCAGCGAGAACGGCGCCATCAGCAACGGGACGTGGTAGCTCCGCGCGGCGTCGCTGACGTGGAGGTCGAGGCTGACCCGCTCGAAGAAGCCGCCGCGCGGCAGACCGAACTCGAGCCGGTAGTCCCCGGCCGTCAGCGGGCGCTCCAGGAGGTCGTGGATCCGACCGTCATCGTCGGTCAGCGCCTGGCTCAGGCGCATCGGGCGCCCGTCGTCGACGAGTCGGTAGAGGGTCACGTGGATACCGGCCGCCGGCATGCCCGTCTCGGTATCCAGCACGTGGGTCGAGATGGTCGGGGCCACGCTATCCTCCGCGGATGGGAACGTTGCAGATCGACGTCGGTGACCTCCACTTTAGCGCCCGCTGGGAGCCCGGGGCACCCAACACGGTCGAGGCGATCCGGCACATGCTGCCGATCGAGGCGAAGCTCATCCACTGCCGCTGGACGGGCGAATCGACCTGGATCCCGTTCGGGGACCTGCGGCCCGGGCTCGAGTACGAGAACCACACCTCGCACCCGGCGCCGGGCCAGCTGGCGATCTACCCGGGCGGGATCAGCGAGTGCGAGATCTTCTTCCCGTACGGCGGCTGCACGACCGCGTCGAAGGTCGGGCAGCTGGCCGCCAACCATTTCGCGACGGTCATCGCCGACGAGGGCTGGGATGACCGGCTCCGCGAGATGGGCCGGCGCTGTCTCTGGGAGGGAGCGCAGTCGATCTCGATCCGCGAAGTCGACTGACCGGTGACCGGCAGCGAGACCGCCGTCCTGGTCGCCATCATCGTGGTGATCGTGATCGCCGTCGGTGCCCGGCGGCGGCGCGGCTGACCGTGCGGTGACGTGCTGACCGCCCGGATCCCCGGTCATCGGGTCGCTCGACGCGGCGTCATCGGGCTCGTTCTCGTGCTGTCCCTCGGCGGCTGCGGGCCGATGCTGCCATCGAGCCAGGCGCCGGCGGTGTCCCCGGCGCCGACGGTGACCTCCGCGACTCCGTCCGCCAGCACGGCCTCGGCTTCAGCCTCGCCCTCCCCTGCCCCATCGACCCTGTCGCGCGATGAGGGCTGGCGGGCCGACATCGACGCCCTGCTCGAGGCGCGCGAGCGGCTCCACCCCGACCCGTGGCACGATCTGCCGCGTGCGACGTGGGTCGCTGCGGCCGACGCAGTCAAGGCCCGCATCCCGTCGATGACCGACGAGCAGGCGCTCGTCGAGCTGCTGCGGCTCACCGTGATGCCCGGTCTCGGTGGCCGCGAGGGTCACACCGGGATCTTCCCGGGGGCAGGCACGCACGAGTTCCCGATCCTCCTCTGGCAGTTCAGCGATGGGCTCTTCATCACGGCGGCACGGGCGCCCTACGAGGATCTCGTCGGCTCGCGGATCGAGACCATCGCCCGGCGGCCGGTCGCCGACGTCCTCGCGCTGGTCGAGCCGCTGACGCCACGCGACAACCCGTCGAATCTGCTCGCGTACGAGCCGCTCTACCTGCGGATGAGCGAGGTGCTCACCGGGCTGGGCGTCCAGGAGCGAGTCGGGCCGGCGACATTCGGCGTCGTCGATCCGTCTGGCGCCGAGCGCGATGTCGAGATCGCGCCGATCTCCGCCGATGACGACATCGCCTGGCACGGAGGCGACCCGCTCAGGCTCCGCTCCACGGATGCCCTGTGGCTCCGCAACGTCGCCAAGCCGTTGTGGTGGACCTATCTCGCCGACTCGAAGACGCTCTATGTCCAGTACAACGCCGTCGAGGGCGGCATCGACTCGGTCGCGGACGAGTTCCTGGCCCGTGCCAAGCAGCCGGGCGTCGACCGCGTCGTGGTCGACCTCCGCAACAACGGGGGCGGCGACAACACGACCTATGGTCACCTCCTCGCCGTCCTCCAGGATCCGGCCATCGATCAGCCAGGACGTCTGAACGTGCTGATCGGACGGTTGACCTTCTCGGCGGCCGCGAACTTCGCCACAGAGGTCGAAATCGACGACGGATGCGACGTTCGTCGGCGAGGACATGGGTGGCAGCCCGAACCTCTACGGCGACGCGCGGCGGGTCGATCTGCCCTATGGCGGTCAGCCGCTCTACATGGCGACCCGCTATTGGCAGAAGAGCACACCCGACGACCCGCGGATCACGATCGAGCCCGATCTCGCGATCCCCTTCTCGTCCGAGGATTACCTGGCGGGGATCGATCCGGTCCTCGCAGCAGTCACCGCCGGGACCCCGGTCGGTGACGTGGGAGGCGGTATCCTCGCCCGGTGACCGACACCCCCGATCTCGTCATCAGCGGCGGGACGGTCGTTGGCGTCGATGGCTCGCGGCGGGCCGATCTGGCGATCAGGGGCGGGCGGATCGCCGCGATCGAGCCCGATCTCGGCGCCCTTCGTGCGTCGGCGCGCGAGACGATCGACGCGACGGGGCTGCTCGTGCTGCCGGGCGTCATCGACGTCCATACCCACACGCGCGTCGCGAACGACGCCCATCCCGATCGGTTCTTCCAGGATTCGGTGGCTGCCGCGTTCGGAGGCACGACGACGTTCCTGTCGTTCAACAATCCGGGGACGGGCTCGTCGCCGGATGCCGAACGATCGCTCGTCACGGGCATCCGCGAATGGCGGTCGGCGACCGACGGTGACAGCGCGATCGACATCGGCCTGAGCCTCGCAGTCAGCGGTCACGCCGATGACCCGATCGCCGAGCTGCCGGCCACGATCGACGCCGGCGTCGCGACGTCGAAGGCGTTCATGGTCTTCGACTTCCGGCTCACGGACCAGCGACTGTTCGAGGCGATCCGGGTCATGGGCCGACACGGCGGGATGCTCCAGGTCCATTGCGAGGACCCCGTGCTGCTCGATGCCGCCGTCGCGTCCGCTTTGCAGCATGGTGACGTGCTACCTCGCTACCACGCTACTACGCGACCAAGCTACGTCGAGGCCGTCGCGACGGCCCGGGCACTCGCGTTCGCGCGGATGACCGAGGCGCCGGTCCACGTCGTCCATCTCAGCTCGGCCGCGGCGCTCGACGAGGTCCGACGCGCCAAGGCCTCCGGGGTCAGGGTCAGCGCCGAGACCTGCCCGCACTACCTGGTCCTCACCGACGAGCGCTACGACGACCCCGATCCCGTGTCGTGCGCTCGCTTCGTCATCGCGCCGCCACTCCGGTCGCCGGCCGACCGCGACGCCCTGTGGGCCGGTCTGGCCGATGGCTCGCTCGACCTGGTGGCCACGGATCATGTCCCCGACCGGCTCGACACCGAGAAGGCCGAGGCGGCCCGGGGTGTGCCATTCAACAAGATCAGCAACGGCGCGCCGGGCATCGAGACGCTCCTGGCGGTCCTGTACAGCGAGGGCGTGGGCAAGGGTCGGATCACGCTCGAGCGGATGGTCGACCTGCTGTCGACGACCCCGGCCCGCCGGTTCGGACTCGGAGCCAAGGGCGCGATCGAGATGGGTCGGGACGCCGACATCGTCCTGTTCGATCCGGCGGCCCGGCGCACGATCCGCGCCGTGGACCTCCACCACACGAGCGACTACACGCCGTACGAGGGCCTCGAGGTGACCGGGGCAGTCCGAAGCGTCCTCGTCCGAGGTCGAGCGGTCATCCGCGACGGCGAGTTCGTCGGGACGCGTGGCGCCGGTCGGTTCGTCGAGCGCGGCGGCCTGGACGGTTGATGCAGTCCACGTGCATCAACGGATCGCCATGTCGCGAAGCAAGGCGCGTTCCGCGTTGATGCTCTCGAGTGACATCAACGACGAACCGCGCTGCCGTCGCGGCTAATCCAGCGACGAATACGCCCGAAGGGTCAGGAACTCCGCGAAGTCGTCGTCGAGCACCAGTCGATCGAGCAACGCGGCGGCGTCGGCCAGCCGGCCCTCCCCGGCCCCGCCGAGCCGAGCCAGCTCCTCGTCGCGGATCGGTCTCGTAGAGTCCCGCCGTAGAACGCCCGGCCATCGGCCAGCGCGACGCCCCGGGTCCGCCAGTGCCACAGCTGCGAGCGGGAGATCTCGGCGGTCGCCGCGTCCTCCATCAGGTTGTCGATCGCCGCCGCGCCGACGCCGCGCAGCCACGAGTCGAGATAGGCCAAGCGCGACCCGGACGTTCGCCCGGACCCCGGCCTCGGTGACGGCGCCGCCGGGCACGCGCAAGTCGAGCAGCTGCGTCGGCGCTGACCGACACCTCCTCGCGGAGGCGCTCCTTCTGGTTCGGCGCGGCGCCGAGCACGGCATCGAAGATCTCGGTCGCCAGCGGCACGAGGTCGGGATGCGCGACCCATGTCCCGTCGAAGCCGTCGCGGCTCTCGCGCTCCTTGTCGTCGCGGACCTTGGCCATGGCCACGTCGGTGACCGCCGGGTCGCGCCGGTTCGGGATGAACGCCGCCATCCCGCCGATCGCGTGCGCGCCGCGCCGATGACAGGTCCGGACGAGCAGCTCGGTGTAGGCCCGCATGAACGGCACCGTCATCGTCAGCTGGGCGCGGTCGGGAACGGCGCAGCTCGGGCCACGTCTGGAACTTCTTGATGCCGCTGAACAGGTAGTCCCAGCGGCCGGCGTTCAGCCCCGCGGCGTGCTCGCGCAGCTCGTACAGGATCTCGTCCATCTCGAACGCGGCGAGGATCGTCTCGATGAGGACGGTCGCCCGGATCGACCCGCGCGGGATCCCGAGCGCGACCTGCGCGTGGACGAAGACCTCGTTCCAGAGCCGCGCCTCGTGGTGCGATTCGAGCTTGGCGAGGTAGAAGTACGGCCCGCGTGCCGCGGCGCGAGGAGCTCCACGCCGTTGTGGAACAGGTAGAGCCCGAAGTCGAACAGGCTGGCCGAGACCGGGCACGCCGTCGACCAGCATCCCCGACTCGACGAGGTGCCAGCCGCGCGGCCGGACGACGAGCGTCGCGCGTCGTCTCGGCGAGCCGGTACGCCTTGCCCTCGGGCGAATCGAAGGTCAGCGTGCGCGCGCACGGCGTCGATCAGCGCGCCTGGCCGCCGACCACGTTGGCCCACGTCGGCGAGAGCGAGTCCTCGAGATCGGCCATGAACACGCGGGCGCCCGAGTTGAGCGCGTTGATCAGCATCTTGGGCTCGGCCGGGCCGGTGATCTCGACCCGCCGATCGTCGAAGTCGGGCGGTGCCGGGGCAACGGTCCAGGCCGACTCGCGGACCTGGCGGGTCGCGACGAGGAAGTCGGGCCGGACGCCGGCATCGAGCTCGCGCTGGCGCTCCTGGCGGCGCTCGATGAGCGAGATCCGCGACGGGCCGAACCGCCGATTGAGATCGGCGACGAACGCCAGCGCGTCGTCGGTCAGGACGCGGTCGGAGCCCGGGACCGGATCGCGGCGAAGCTCGACACCGGGCGGCGGCATGGTCGTCAGCCCTCCCCGCGGCGCACGGTCGCCTCGATCAGCCCGTGCGGCTCGGTCGTCGGCGTGTAGATCTCGCGGTCGTTCTCGAGCCCGAACGGCGACAGGTCGACCAGCCAGTGATGGAGGTTCGGGAGGACCATCCGGACGACCTCGACCTCGTCGTGGCGCTCGAGGATGGCGCGGCCCATGATCCAGATCGAGGCCTGGACCGACGGGCTGTCGTGGTCGGCGAAGACCTCGAGCAGCGTCGAGCGGACGGCCGCGAACGTCGCGTCGGCGTCGATGTCGGGCGAGCCGTAGCCCCAGATCGCGGTCAGCTTCGTCGCCATCAGCCGGTCGTCCGTCTCGGGCAGCGTGGTGTACCGGTCGCGCGGGAAGCCGCTGAACGCCGAGCGTCGCGTCTTCATGACGACGAGGTCCTCGACGCCGGCTTCGACCGTCGTCCCGCCGCGGCTCGCGGTGACCGTCGCGACACGCGTCCCCTCGCCGCCGCGGACGAAGGCACCCGCCGGCTGGCCTGCGACGTCGATCGGCGCCCCACTGGTGCGAACGGATATTGACGGTCGCGCGGTCGACCTGGGGCTCCCCGAGGAAGTGCTCGGCGAGGGCACGGCCGTAGTCGTCGATCGCGCCATCGAGATGGTCCTTGGCGAAGACGTATGCCGTGTTCTTCATGGTGTCGGTCGCGATGACCGAGGCGTTGTCGCCGTCGGTGTGGGCGGCCTCGAAATCGCCCTCGAGCGCGATCGCGATGGTCAGGTCGCGGACGCGGTCGCCGTCGAGGCCGTGGGCGACCCGGACGAGGCGGATCGCGGCCTTGCCGTAGCGGTTCGCGGCCAGTTCGATCACGTCGCTGCCTCCGATGCTGCCGAGGTCATCGTGGCATAGCGGTCGCGCGCGATGTCGACGACCGCGTCGAGGGCGCGGGCCAGCTCGGCAGCACGGTCCGCCTCGAGCGCGGCGGTCAGCTCGGGGAGCAGCACAGCCCGCGACCGGCCCGCGACGAAGACGCAGTAGCGGAACCCGAAGCGTGCCTCGTACGCGTCGTTGAGCCGCTCGAGCTCGGCGGCGACACGGTCGTCTCGGGCGCACGTTCCGTGCCGCGGCCGTATCCCTGCTCCACGAACGACAGCGCCGAGACACTCTCCGGTGACGCGCCGAGTCGCGGATGCGCATCGATCAGCTCGATCTGCTCCCCGACCGGCATGGCGTGGGCGATCAGGCGTGCCGTGTCGAAGAAACCCTCGACCGAGCCGAACGGCCGGGCCACCGCCAGCCGACCGAGAAATCCGCGCGCCCCCTCGAACAGCGGCGCCACCGCGGCCGCGAAGGCGCCCGGTGCGACGACATCGAGGCGATCGATCGACAGCGTATCGGCGGCCGATCCCGACGCCGGGGCCGCCTTCTCCGACACCACGTCGCCGGTCACCAGCCGCCGGCCTCGCGGATGAGGCGATGGACGACGCGCGCCGCGACCAGGCGCCGGTACTCGGCGGTCGAGCGGACGTCGTCGATCGGATGGATCTCGGCGGCGAGCGTCTCGGCGGCGAGGTCGGCCGTCTCGGGCGTCGGCGGGCGGCCTTCGAGGGCCGCCTCGGTGGCGAGCGCACGGATCGGCGTCGCCGCGACGGACCCGAGCGCGAGCCGGACGTCCGACCATCTGGCCGCGGCGTCGCCGTCCCGCCAGCCGAGCGCGACGACGACCTTGCTGATCGACTGGGCCCGGCGCGTCCCGACCTTGCGGAAGCGCAGCTCGCGACCGGCCATCAGCGGGATCCGGATGCGCAACAGGAGCTCGTCGGGAGCGAGGGCCGTGCGCCGGTAGGCCGGCCAGAACGCGCTCGCGGGGACCTGCCGCTCCCCACGCGACGAACCGAGCACGAACGTGGCGTCAGCGGCCAGCAGGACCGGCAGCGTGTCGCCGGCCGGCGAGGCGTTGACGACGTTGCCGCCGAGCGTCCCGCGGTTCTGGATCTGGGCCGCGCCGATCGTCGCGGCCGCCTCGACCAGTGCGGGGAGATGCTCGCGGCAGACCGCCGAGCGGCGGATCTCCGTGTACGTCGTCAGCGCACCGAGGCTGATCGCGTCGCCCTCGACCGCGATGCCACGCAATGCGTCGAGCCGCCACAGGTCGACGATCCGGTCGGGCGGTTCGCCGAGCTCGCCGGTCAGCGAGACCATCAGGTCCGTGCCGCCGGCGATCGGGCGGGCCGGGCCTGCGTCCAGGACCGCGTACGCCTCGGCGAGGTCGCGCGGGCTCGAGACGGGCGGCTCGACCGGCATCAGTTCAGCGCCGGACGCGGCGGCGGGCGAGTCCCGCCCCGATGGCGAGCACCGAGGCGACGATCCCGAACCCGATCGCGAGCTGCTGCGGCGACAACCCGCCGGGAAGGTCGAGCGAGGACGAGCCGGTCGGGGGCGGCGTCAGCGCCGTCGCCGTCGGCGCGGTCGTGGCGCCCGTGGCGGGCGTCCTCTGCCCGGCCGGAGCTGGCCGTCGATGCCGTCATCGTCGTGACGGAGTGCGGACGTTTGCCGTTGGTCGGGACCGAGATGCGGTCGGAGTCGGAGCTCATGCGTCGCCTCCTGGGCGTGATGCGGTCGGGCCGGCGGAGCCGCCGATGGTCGGGCCGATCGGTCGCCGCGCGGGCGATCGCCTCGACGATCTTGGTGTAGCCCGTGCAGCGGCACAGGTTGCCCGCGATCGCCTCGCGGATCGAGCCGTCATCCGGGCCGCCGCCGGCGTCGAGGTAGGCCCGGGCCGCCATCAGCATCCCGGGGGTGCAGATGCCGCACTGGGCGCCGCCGGTCTCGAGGAAGGCCGTCTGGAGCGGGCCGAGCGCATCGGGCGATGGCGCGAGTCCCTCGACGGTGGCCACGACCGCTCCCTCGACCTGGCAGATCGGGACGAGGCATGAATCGACCGGCAGGCCGTCGAGCAGGACCGTGCACGCGCCGCACTCGCCCTCGCCGCAGCCCTCCTTGGTGCCGGTCAGCGCGAGCTCCTCGCGCAGCACGTCGAGCAGGCGGCGCATCCCGGGCACGTCGACCTCGACCGGGGCGGCGTTGACGGTGAAGCGGACCGTCGGTCATCGCCGTGGCCCTGCGCCTGCGGCCGGGGGCGGCGCCGCCGGTTCGGAGGCACCGGGCGGCAGCGGCGCGACGGCCGGGACGCCGGCCATCGCGGCGAGGATCCGCTCCGGGCTGGCCGGCAGGTCCGCGATCCAGACCCCGGTCGCATCCGCGATCGCCGCGACGACGGCCGGTGCCCCGACGTCCATCGGCAGCTCGCCGATCCCCTTGGCGCCGTGCGGCACGCCGTCGAACGGTGCCTCGACCAGGATCGTCGTGATCCGCGGCGCGTCGAGCGAGGTCGGGATGATGTACGTCGCGAGGCGATCGTTGAGATAGCGCCCGTCGCGCAGCTTGATCTCCTCGATCGTGGCGTAGCCGACGGCCTGCAGCGTGCCGCCCTCGACCTGTCCCTCGGCGAGGACCGGGTGGATGACCCGGCCGACGTCGTCGGCGGCGACCACGTCGCGGACGTGGACCTCGCCGGTGTCGAGATCGACCTCGACGCTGGCGACGCAGGCCGCCCAGCCGAAGGCCGGATAGGCGTCGCCGCGATAGGTCGCGTCGTCGAACCCGACGCCCGGGTACGGCTCGAACTGCTCGTCGATCCGCAGCGCGCCGTGCTCGCGCGCGTAGTCACGGTAGGTCGTCGCGAACGTGCCACCGGTCGCGGTCTCGACCTGGGTCCGGAGCCGGGTCGCCGCCTTGATCAGCAGCCCACCGACGACCATCGCGGTCCGCGACGCGACGGTCGGCCCCGAGTCCGGGACGAACGCGGTGTCCTGCGGCGCGATCTCGACCGCCTCGTACGGGACGCCGAGCGCCTCGGAGACGAGCTGCGGGAAGATCGTCTTGGTGCCCTGGCCCATCTCGGTCGAGGCGGTCAGCACGCTGATCCCGCCCTCGGCGCTCAGCTCCAGCGACACGACCGAGGCGAGGTGGACCTCGCCGGACCCGGTGAACCCGGCGCCGTGCCAGGCGAGCGCCAGGCCGACCCCGCTGGCCAGCCGCTCGCGTCCCGTCCGCAACGGCGAGCCAGGCACGATCCCGGCCCCTGCCCGTCGCGACCGGGCGACATCGTGGCGCGCCCGCAGGCGCTCGAACTCGCCCGCCTCGGCCGCCCGTTCGAGGACCTCCTCGCCGGCCACGCTGTGTCCCAGGACCTGGCCGGTCGGTGTCGTGTCGCCGACGACGTAGACGTTCCGTCGCCGGATCTCGAGCGGGCTGATCCCGAGCGCTCCGGCGATCCGGTTGAGATGGGTCTCGGCGGCGAACTCGGTCTGTGGCGCCCCGAACCCGCGGAAGGCGCCGTTCGGCGGGGTGTTGGTGCGCGTCGCCCGGGCGCGGATCCGGACGTTCGGGCAGCGATACGGGCCGCCGGCGTGGATCGCGCCGCGCGACAGGACGACGGGGGTCAGCGTGCAGTACGCGCCGCCGTCCATCACGACCTCGATGTCCTGGGCGATCAGCCGGCCGTCGCTGGTCACGCCGGTCCGATGCCGGACGATGGCAGGGTGGCGCTTCGTGGTCGCGGCCAGGTCCTCGTGCCGGTCGTAGATCATCCGGACCGGGCGCCCGGCCTTGCCCGCCAGGAGCGCCGCATGCAGCGCGATCATCGACGGGTACTCCTCCTTGCCGCCGAACCCGCCGCCCGTCTCCGCCTGGACGACGCGTGCCTGCCGGTCGTCGATGGCGAGCCCGCGCTTCAGCGCCGTGTGGATGTAGTACGGGCACTGGAGCGAGCCGTGGACGGTCACCCCGCCGTCGCCCGATGGGACCGCGATCATGCCGTTGTTCTCGATGTACAGCTGCTCCTGGTGGCCGACCCGATACTCGCCCTCGAGCACCAGGTCGGCGGCCGCGAAGGCTGCGTCCGGGTCGCCCTTCGCGAGCTCGTACGCGGCGAAGAACGTGTCCGCGACGAGCGGATCGAAGATCGCGGGGAGCGGCTCGGTGACGGCCGTCGCGGCATGGCGTGCGGCGCGGAGGGTCGCCTTGTCCGGCGCGGCCAGGAGCGCGAGCGGCTCGGCGTGGTGCTGGATCTCGCCACCGACCGGCACGAGGATCGGCTGGTCGGCCTTGATCGAGCTGACGATGTTGTCGCCCGGGATGTCGGCGGCGGTGACGACGATGACCGTCGACCAGTCGAAGGCCGGATCGAGGGCGAGCGCAGTGAACCGCGCGTGCGCATCGGTCGATCGGATCGTCGCTCCGAACCAGGCGCCCGGGAAGACCAGATCGTCGGCGTACTTCGCGGCGCCGGTCAGCTTGGCCGGACCCTCACGCCGCAGCGGGCCTGCGCCACGGGCGCGGCCGGGCGCGATCGTGCCGGGCTGGATGATGACGGCGTCGGGTGACTCGGTCCGGCTCGTCAGGTCGGGCAATGGCCGTCCTCCATGGCGACTGACTCTATCACCGGCCGCCGCGTCGCCGGACGTCCTCGGTCGCCTTCGTCACCGGACCGCACCGGACCCCAGCGGCCGGTGACTGCCAGCACCACCAACTGGTCCGGGGGCCCTCGGGACTCTTGTCGGGACCTCGGGGTCGGCCGTTATGCTCCGCGTCCGAGGCGCAGATCGCGCTTCGCCACCGACATCCGAACGGCGAGATGACCGACAGCATCCTCTATCCTCCTGGCGATCCTCGTCGCGGCGAACGTGCTGCTGATCGGTGTGGCCCTGACGCGGTCCGTGATCCGCGGTCGCCGCGCGAAACGCGAGGCGACGATCGCCTGGCCGGCCAGGCCGCGTCGCGACCGACTGACCAGCCGTCGCGAGCGCCGTGCCGGCCGACCCCGTCGATCGCCCACGTGGCGCCACCGCGGACCGACGCCCTCACCGGGCTCCTCGCGCAGGCCGAATGGAACCGCGTCCTGATCGACGAGGCGGCGCGGATCGATCGCTACGGACGGGCCGCGACGGTCGTGATCATCCAGCTCGACGGCCTCGAACGGCTCACTGGCGTGCTCGGGGCGGGAGCTGCGGACCGCATCCTGCCGGCACTGGCGGACGTCCTCGGCCGACAGGCCCGCGGTTCCGACCAGGTCGCCCGCCTCGGTCCCGGTCGCTTCGGAGTCCTGCTCACGGAGACCGGCGAGGTCGAGGCGGTCAACTACGTCGAGCGGGTCCGCGCGGCGTGCGAGCTCTGGCTCGAATCGGGCGCGATCGCGATGCGCCTGGCCTTCGGCTGGGCCGCACCGCCGCTCGAGGGCAGCCTCGAGGACGCGGCTCGTCGCTGGCCCAGGACCGGATGTTCACCGAGCTCCGCCGTGGCCAGCGGACACGCGACCGACCTCGCCCCGGAGCACCAGGTGCCGAGCCACGAATTCGGGGGCTCGCCCTCCCCGGCCTGATACCGGCCCGGTGATGCCTGCCTCCGGTCAGTCGACCCCGTGGCGCAGTGCCCGGCCGGGCATCGCGCCGGTGTGGACGCCGTCCGCCACCACCAGCGTGCCGGCCACGATGACCTGCTCGATCCCGACCGGATAGCTCCTCGGCGCGTCGTACGTCGCGGTCGAGCGCACCGTCGCCGGGTCGAAGACGACAAGGTCGGCGACCGCCCCGTCGCGGATGACGCCGCGATCGCGCAGGCCGAGCCGCGCGGCCGGAGCCGACGTCATCTTGCGGATCGCCTCCTCGAGCTGAGAGCAGCGCCTCGTCGCGGACGAACTGGCCGAGGATCCGCGGGAAGCTGCCATACGTCCGCGGGCTCGGTTTGTCGCCGAGGAACGTGCTGTCGGTGCCGACCATCCCGACCGGATGGGCGACGAACAGCGGCAGGGTCCTGCGACCAGGGCCCGCTCGTCACCTGGCTGACCCCGAGATCCTCGGCCAGCAGCAGGTCGCAGATGACATCGAGCGCGTCGTGACCGGTCTCGGCCATGACGTCCGCGACGGTCAGGCTCTCCCAGCGCAGGTTCTCGGGCCGCCGGAAGGCCCCGAGCCGGACGTCGGCCCAGCCGGCGGGGCTGGCGTACGAGGCGCCGCGGGCCGTGAACTCGGCACGGACGCGGTCGCGGGCCGCCCGGTCGGCGAGACGCTCCTTGAGCGGGCCGGGCCCGCCGGCCTGGATCCATTGCGGCAGCTGGATGAGCAGCCGCGTCGAGGCCCACTCGGACGGGTACGTGTCGAACGTGACGTCGAGCCCTTCGGCACGGGCGTCGTCGACCAGCGCGAGCATCGGCTCGGGCGGGCCGGGGTGCGTCTCGCGGTGATAGAAGTGGGTGATGTGCGACGGCGCGCTCGGCGCGCCGGCCGATCTCGATCGCCTCGCGGAACGGGTCGAGATAGCGGTCGCCGAGCGGGTAGCGGACGTGCGTGTGGTAGAAGCCACCAGTGCGCCCGGCCTCGGCGGTCAGCGCGGCGAGCTCATCGGTCGTGGCGAACGAGCCCGGCGGGTAGTCGAGCCCGGTGGACAGCCCGAAGGCGCCCTCGGCCATGCCGTCGCGCAGGAGCCCGCGCATCGTGTCGAGCGCGGGCGGCGTCGGCCGGCACGTCATCCCAGCCGAGCGCCGCGATCCGGAGCGGCCGAGTTGCCGATCGAGCGTCGCGACGTTGAGGCTGACCGCCCCGTCGTAGCGCGCCAGGTAGCTCCCGACGGACGTCCAGTCGTAGTCGATCGCAGGCCGGCCATCGAGACCGGCGTCGAGCTCGACGAACGCCTCGAGGTCCTCGCGCCGCGCGAACGGGGCGAACCCGTTGCCGTCGACGCCGACGAGCTCGGTCGTCACGCCCTGGCGGACCTTGGGCTCGTGGCGGCCGTCGGCCAGGATCGCCAGGCCGCCGTGGCTGTGGAGGTCGATGAACCCGGGCGAGACGACCTTGCCGGTCGCGTCGATCGTCCGGCCGACGTGCGCCGCGGCCGGCGTCCTCCGGTGCCGAGGACCCGGATCCGGCCGTCGGTGACCTCGACCGTGCCCGGTCGGCCGGGCGCCCCCGTGCCGTCGACGATGGTCCCGCCGATGATCCGCAGGTCCGCTGGCGGTCATCCTGCGATCGACCCGCAGGCCCGGCCAGTCGGCGCCCGCGCACCCAGGTCGCCCGGACCATGTCGGGATGCGCCCGGAAGATGAGCCGCGAGGCGAGGTCGGCTGGGTCCTCGTCGGCCGGCTGGCCGGTCAACGGCGCCACGAACGCCGGGTCGACGGCGATGAGGTCTGCCTCCTTGCCGGTCTCGAGCGAACCGATCGACTCGTCGAGCCCGAGCGCCCGGGCGCCGCCCAGCGTCCCGAGCCGCAGCCAGTCGAAGGCGGTGAGAGCGGGCTGGGCGTCGCCGGCGATCGACCGCCGCGCCATCTGGGCGTACGCGCCGACCCGCATGACCGAGAAGATCGAGGCGTCAGGGCCGCCCGAGACGTCCGACCCGAGACCGACCGAGACAGCCCGATTCGAGGTAGCGCGCCAACGGCATGACGCCCGCGCCGATGAACAGGTTCGAGGCGGGACAGTGGGCGACGTGGGTCCCGGTGTCGATCAGCCGGCCGAGCTCGCGCTTGGAGAGATGGATCGGCATGTGCCAGGACGGTCCTGGGCCCGAGGCCGCCGGCGCGGTCGTAGACGTCGACGTAGTCGCGGGCGTCGGGGAAGAGCCGGCCGACCTCGGCGATCTCGAACGGATCCTCCGAGACGTGGGTCTGCCACCAGGCGCCGGTGGAGCGGGCCAGCGCCGCGGATTCGCGCAGCATGTCGGCGGTGCACGAGATCGCGAAGCGCGGGGTCACCGCGTAGCCGAGCCGGCCCTTGTCCGCGCCGTGCCAGCGGCCGATCAGGTCCTCCGATTCGCGCAACGAGCGTTCGAGGATCGTGGTCGGATCGATGGTCGGGTCGTAGGTGGTGCGATCCATCATCACCTTGCCGAGGATCGCCCGGATCCCGTGCGTCTCCGCCGCCCGGAATGCCGCATCCATCGCCGCCTCGTAGACGACGCCATAGGCGAGGACGGTCGTGGTGCCGGCCGCCGCGAAGGCCTCGAAGATGGCGGGCGCAAGCCGGTCGGCGACCGCGGGATCCGACCACGACCGCTCGGTCGGGAATGTCAGCCGTTCGAGCCACGTCAGAGGTCGAGCGCGAACCCGACCCCCGCGTTGGGGAGCTGCGGGAGGTGCGCGTGGGTGTCGACCATCCCCGGCAGCAGGACCCAGGGTCGGAGGTCGAGGGCGGCCACGCGGACGTCGCGCGGCGCGGTCGCCGCGGGGCCGACCGAAGCGATCCGGCCGGTCGCGTCGATGTCGATGAGGGCGTCGGGTTCGTGCAGGAACCCACCGGCCGCCAGCGGGGTCAGCAGTCGCGCCCGCAGCGCGAACGGCGGACGGTCAGGAAGCTCGCGAGCAGGCACGACGCGAGGCTAGCACGGCCCTCCGAGGGTCGATGCGCCGGGTGCGTCGGGGGCGTCGGGGGCGTGCCCCGGCCGTCGGGGCCGTGCACCGGCCGCCAGCGCCGCGATCGGATCCTGCCAACCAGTCTCCGGGACCATATCTGCCAGAGGAACTCGCGGCCCCATGCCAAATATTCACGGGGGGACTAGTAGGCACGGTTCGGAGCCGATCCACGCCGGTTCGGGACATCGGACCCGCGCGCTCAAGCGTGCGCTGGGCGCGAGGCGGCCCACGGGTGCCTCTGAGGCTGGCCTAACAGTCCCCTGGGGACTATCTGGCAAGAAATCCGAGCCGGAAGCCCCGGAACGGGTTCTTCTCGGTGCCGCGCGACTAACGCTTTTTGCCGCGTACCTCGAAGAGGTGGGCCGTCCACTCGGACCCGCCGCGATCGAGCGTCGCGGAGCTGCCGTGCCAGCCGCAGGTGCAGGTGATGGTCTGCGCCTGGTGCTTGTACTCGTCGATGACGTGCTTGAACGGCTCGACGGTCGTCGTGGGCTTGACTGGCGGGCGACTGTTCACTCGGACTCCTGAGCGGTTACGGGACTTCAGGCACGCAGACGCGGGCGGGGAGCCACTCATGATACCCGATTCGGCCCCTTCTCGCCCGAACCACCCGATCAACCAAATCCCAAGCACGCCGCGCCGGCGGTCGAGGTCAAGGCGGCGTCCGAGCACCGGAGCGAGCGCACCCGAGGTGCGTGAGCGAGGAGCGGAGGTGCCAACGCGGGCATCGGCCGACTGCGCGGCGGGCTAGTCCCCCGCCGGCAACAGGTCGTCGCGGACGAGCTGGTCCGTGGTGACGGGGTTCTTCACCAGCCCGAGCGTCCCGAGGTATGCGATCGAGCTCGTCCAGCCGTCGCGATCGATCGCGCCGAGGCCGCGTCCGTCCTGGACCGGGCCGGCCCAGTTCGCGATCGTGGCGGCCAGGATCGCGGCCTGCGCGTCGCGCGCCGAGGCCAGCTCGGGAACGGCGGTGATCGCCGCGTCGAGCCCGACCGCCGGGTCGGCCTTGATGTCGGCCATCGCGTGGAGCGTGGCCGCGACGAACCCGGCGATCGCGTCGTGCTTGGCATCGATCGTCTTGGTGGACGCGATCAGCCCCGGCCCCGGCAGCGGCGTGATCGCGTCGATCGTCAGGACGACCGGGGTCCCGCCGTGGAGCTTGAGCTGGATCGGTTCGTTGTTGGCGAAACCGGTCGCCGCGTCAACGGCGCCCTGCTCGACCGCGATCTCCTGCGTGAAATCGGGGTATTCGACGATGTCCACGTCGTCGGTCGTCAGGCCCGCCGATGCAAGCAGCGCCTGGAGCATGATCCAGCCCGAGCCGTACCTGCCCGGTACCCCGATCTTCTTGCCCTTGAGGTCGGCCGCGGTCTTGATCCCGGACGACGCCTTGGCGAAGACCACGTTCGGGAACTTGCCGTAGATCGTCGCCACATACTCGATCGGGATGCCATTGCTGGCGGCCGGGATGACGCTCGTCCCGTCACCGATCCCGATGTCGATCGCGCCCTGGCCGACGAGCGGGATGAGGTTCTCGTCGATCTTGTTCTGGAACTCCACGTCGAGCCCGGCCTCCGTGTAGTAGCCCTTCTGCTGCGCGAGATAGAACTGGGCGAACTGGACACTCGGGATATAGCCCAGCCCGACAACGAGCTTCGTGGGGGAAGAGCTCTCGTCCGGAGTCGACGGCGACGCCGCGGCGCCGGTCGACGGCGCGGTGGACGGCGGCGCGCTCGACGCCGATGCCGCCGGCGTCGCGTTGCCGTTGGAGCAGGCCGCGACCAGGAGGGCGATGACGATCGCGGCGGGGAGAGCGAGGTGTCGGCTGTGACGCGATGGGGACACGATGGACCTCCGATGCTGGGCTGGGTTAGCGGGCGCCGACGAGCCGGTGCTCGACGGCGACGACGATCAGGTAGAGGACGATCCCGACGAGGGCGATCGTCAGGAGCGTGGCGAACATCAGCGGGATGTCGAACAGCGAGCCGCGCGCGAGATTGATGAGGACGGCCAGGCCCTTGCTGGCGCCGGCCCATTCGCCGACGATCGCGCCGACCATGGCCAGCGTGACCCCGACCCGGATGCCACCGAAGATGTTCGGCAGCGCGGCCGGGATCTCGAGCGTTGTGAGGATCTGCCGCGAGGTCGCCCGCAGGCTCCGTCCGAGCTCGATCAGGCGCGGATCGACCGAGCGGATCCCGACCATCGTGGCGATCGCGACCGGGAAGAAGACGATCAGCGCGCAGATCACGACCTTGCTGAGCAACCCAGAGCCGAACCACACGACGAACAACGGGGCGAGGACAAGGATCGGGATCGCCTGAACGGCGACCAGGTATGGCGACGCGAGACGCTCGAACAGGACGCTCCGGGCGAGCCCGTAGCCGACGATCAGCGCCAGCACGGTCCCGACGGCGAAACCGAGCAGGATCTCGATCATCGTGGTCTCGAAATGCGGCCAGACGGTCCCGTCGAGCCAGGCCGACACGAAGCGTTCACCGACCGACTCGGGCGCCGGCAGCACGAACGGCGGGAGCCCGGTCACGACGACGATGACCTTCCAGGCGACGACGAAGAAGACGAAGGCACCGACGACCGGGAGCCAGCCCCAGCGAGTCACGACCCCGCCTCCGGTTGGTGACCGGCGGGCCGGCCGAGCGATCGGTCCGACGTCCTGACGGCTGGGCCTACCTCGGCGGCATCGATCGCCTCCGGGTCGCCCAGGTGGGCGCGGATCTCGCGCGCGGTCCGCGACGCGACGGCGTCGTCGAGGTCGCCGATCGTCCGCGGACGTGGGAGGTCGACGGCGATGTCGGCGACGACGCGACCCGGTCGCGGCGACAGGACGACGACCCGGTCGGCGATCAGGATCGCCTCGGGGATGCTGTGGGTGACCATGACGACGGTCGTTGCCGCCCGATCCCACAGTCGGAGCAGCTCGAGATCGAATCGCTCGCGGGTCAGTGCATCGAGCGCGCTGAACGGCTCGTCGAGCAGCAGGACCGCGGGCTCGAGCGCGAGCGCCCGCGCGAGTGCGACGCGCTGGCTCGTCCCACCGGACAGCTCGGCCGGTCGAGACGCGACGACGGCCGGGTCGAGACCGACAAGGGCAACCAGGCTGGCCAGCCGCGCGGCCCGCCGATCGGCCGGCCAGCCGGCGAGCTCGAGCGGGTAGGTGATGTTGTCGGCGGCCGAGCGCCACGGCAGGAGCCGTGGCTCCTGGAAGATCAGCCCGATGCGCGGGTCCGGACCGTCGATCGGGCCGTCGTCGAGAAGCGCGGCACCGCCCGCCGGCCGGAGGAGCCCGGCGATGACCCGCAGGAGGGTCGACTTGCCGCAGCCGTTCGGGCCGATCAGGGCGACGATCCCACCGCCCGGGATGGTGAGGTCGATCGCGTCGAGGACCGGCAGCGGCAGCCCGCTGCGGGTCGGGAACGAGAACGACAGGTCGCGCAACCGGAGGGCCCCGACCGGGGGGTCAGATGCCGGAGGCGTGACAGGCCGCGACCCGTGCGGGGCTGCCGCGCTCACGCCCCGGTCCCGCCGAGCGGTCGGAGGAGCGGCGCCGTCGCCGGATAGAGCGCGAGATACGCCTCGAACAGCCTGTCGTAGACCGGAGCCAGCTCGCGTCGCGGTTCGATCCGCGCGGTGACGTGGGTCATCGCGGCGATCGCCGCCGGCAGGTCAGGCTGCTCGCCGATCCCCACCGCAGCGATGATGGCCGAGCCAAGGACCGCGGTCTCGAGCACGTCCGGCACGAGGACCGGAAAGCCGGTCACGTCCGCCTTGACCCCGTTCCAGAACGCGCTCCGGGCCGGGCCACCACAGGCGCGCATCGCGGTCACATCGACGCCGGCCGCGAGCATCGGCGCCGCGACGTGCCGGATCGCCAGCGCCGATGCCTCGACGATCGCTCGCGCGATATGCCCGCGCCCGTGCCCGAGGGTGAGCCCGGCGAGCACGCCGCGCGCGTCGGGGTCCCAGATCGGCGAGCGCTCGCCTGCGAGATACGGCAGGAAGACGAGCCCGTCGGCCCCAGGCGGGGTCGCCGCGGCCTCGGCGAGGAGCGCCGCGGTCGTGATCGTCCCGCCCAGGATCGAATCGCGATACCAGTCGAGCGCCCGGCCGGTGGCGGCCATCGCGGCCCCGACGCTGTACAGCCCGGCCAGCGGCGCCGGAGTCACGAACGCGCCGGCCACCTCGAGCGGGCGGTCCCAGTAGACGCCGAACCCACCGGCCGAGCCGCCCGGGTCGTAGGCATCACCAGGCTCCAGCAGCCCGGCGCCGACATAGCTGGCGAAGGCGTCCACGGTCCCGCCGACGACCGGCGTCCCGGGCCGCAGCCCGAGCGCGTCCGCGGCCGTCTCGGTCAGGCCGCCGACGATCGTCGCCCATCGCCGCACGCGGCGCCAGCCGATCGAGGGGGATGCCCGCCGCACGCGACCCGGGCAGGATCCGCGACGACCTCGTCCGGAACGAGCGACGCCGCCGCGGTGCCGGACAATCGGAGGGCCAGCCACTCCCACGTCGAGAGATACCAGCAGGTGGCTGCGGCAACGGCCGGCTCGTGTCGCTCGACCCAGAGAGCCGCGGGCAGGCCGCCGAGCGACCAGCCGCGGACGCCGGTCATCGTCGTCAGCGCCTCCGCCTCGGCGGTCGCCCGCGTATCGAGGAAGGTGATCGCCGGTCGGGTCGCCTCGCCCCGGGCATCGACCGCGACGAGGGTCGGTCCGTGCCCGTCCACGCCGATCGCGGTGATCTCGACCGTGTCCGTGGACGCGAAGGGCGCGAACCGCACTGACGACCGCGGACCACCAGCCACCGGGATCCTGTTCCGCCCAGCCGTGGCCGCCCGAGACGTCGAGCCCGTAGCCGCTCCGGGCGAGCCCGAGCAGGCGCCCGTCGAGGCCGACCAGGCCCGCCTTGACCTCTGTCGTCCCGAGATCGAGCCCAAGGACCGCCCGCTCGCGCGCGGTCATCGCGTTCGTCCGGCCGGCGGCACCGACGACGGCGCGGCTGCGTGGAGCGCGACCACGGCCTCGGCCGTCGCGACGTCTGTCACGAGCGTCCGGACGACGCCGGCACGAAGAGCGCCAAGGATCGGCCGGACCTTGCTGTCACCCGCCGCCACGCCGATCGAGACGGGGACCCGCCCGAGCCCGCGCGCGTCGAAGGCGAGGACCCGTTCGCGCAAGGCCGGGCAGATGAACCGGCCATCGACATCGAACGGTGCGATCAGGATCTCGCCGACCGCGTCCGCGGTCTCGAGGGCGTGATCGACGTCCGCGCCGAGCTGTGCCGTGTTCCAGGCCGGACCGCCGATGCCATAGAAGGCCACGTCAAGCCGGCCCCACAGGTCGATGATCGATCGGACACCCGCGTGGGCGACGAGCGACCGTTGCGTGGCGGCGTCGTCCACCAGGCCGGGGGCCATCAGCCCGCGGGCCTGCCCGTCGAGCGCCTCCGCGACTCGTCGGTATGGTTCGCGTTCCGGGCCGGTCGACCAGTACCCGCCGCACAACGGGACGACCGTGACCGCGACCGGGGTTGCTGTCTCCTCGAGCGCTGCCGCGGCCGCGGAGACCGACGCGCCGTCGCCGATGCCGACGGTCGCGCCGTCGCGCACCACTCCGCGCAGGATCTCGGCGGCCAGCCGGCCGACCATCCGACGGGTCAGGTCCTCCGGGCCGGTGATGGTCGGCGCGAGGTGGACGCCGTCGAGCGCGAAGACCCGCCTGAGCGTCTCCGCGGCCGGGCTCTCGACCGCGGTCCGATCGACGATCCGGATCTCGACGATCCCCTCGGCCCGGGCTCGCTTGAGCAGGCGCGAGACCTGTGGCCGGGTGACGCCGAGCTGGGCGGCGATGGCGTTCTGCGTCTCACCAAGCTCGTAGTAGAGGCGGCTGGCCCGGACGAGCTGCTCGAAGTCGCTCAATGCACAGATGTACTGAACAGATGTGCGTGCATGTCTCGCGCATCATCCGGCCGGCGGCCCGTGCCTGTCAACGAGGACGGAATCGAAACGACCCGGACACGTGGCCCGGGTCGTTTCGTCGGCGATGAGCTGTTATCGCCCGAGAAGGTGTTGCGCCTCCGCACGCTCGTTCGGGTCCAGGGCCGGCCCAAGCGCAAGTGCCCGCTGAAGGTCGGTACGCCCAGCGTCCGCGTGCCCGTCGGCCAGCTCGATGGCCCCGCGGTGATAGATGAGCCGGGCGTCCGCCGCGCCATTCGCAGCCGCCGCAGTGATCTCGACCTGCGCTTCGTCGAAGCGCCCGAGGCGGTAGAGAGCCCAGGCCACGGTGTCGTGGCCGGTGTAATCGGCTCGCGTCGCGAGCGAGGCCCGTGCCTGGGCGAGGACGGCGTCGGAGGCGCCGCCATGGTCCAGCTCGAAGCGCAGGATGACCCGGTCGTAGACGGTGCTCTGGATCTCACCGAGCTTCTCGATGAAGCCGACCGTCGCGAACTGCTTCGCCGCCCCGGTCGCGTCGCCGGTCGAGGCAAGCAGGTCGCCGAGCAACCCCACCGTCTCGGGCTGGGGGGCGATCGCCGCGGCCTTCTGGAGCTCCGTGATCGCTGCCGCGGTGTCTCCGTCGAACGCGTCGATGCGGCCCAGCCCGACGAGCGAGCCGAGATCGGTCGGACGGACGGCCAGCGCCGCCTCGTAGCCCGCCTTGGCCGTGGTCGCGTCACCTGCAGTGCGTGCGTATTCGGCGACCGCGTAGTCGTAGAAGCCGAGGTCGGTCGAGCCGCCCGCGGCGACATCCTTGGTCGCCTCGTCGCGTGCCTGGATGGCGAGCGCGAGGGCCTGGTCCGTCCCGCCCGTGACGAATGCGAGACGAGCCAGCCGCACGTCGACGGCGGCGCCCTTGGCGTGGCTCGACAGCGTGCTGTAGTCCGACCGCGCGCCGGCGATGTCGCCGAGCTCGAGGGTCGCGTCGGCCATCGTGGCGAGGGCGCCGAGCTGGGTCGGGTCGTCGCGATAGAGCGCGGCGGCCTTCGTCTGCGCGCCCGCGAAGTCGTGCAGGTAGTAGAGGATCGCGGCCTCCATCGCTCGCCCGCCGGGCTCTGTCGGGGCGGCCCCGACGGCGGTCTGTGCGAGCTGGAGCGCCTTCTGCTCGTCGGCGAGGTCACCGCTCAGGCGACCGCGCGAGTAGTACAGCGATGCGAGGGTGGTCGCGGAGAAGAAGTCCCGTGGCTCCTTCGCGAGATTGACCGACCAGACCTTGATGCCCTGGTCGATCTGGGCCGTCGAGGCGGCGATCAGCCCGGCAGCTCCGGCGGCCGTGTCGATGGTCGTCGGATCGGACAGGTGGGCAGGCGGCGTGGCTGTCGTCGCCGGAGTCTGGCGCACCCCGGTCGAGACATAGGTGACCGCCACGACGATCACGGCGGCCAGCAGGATGCCCAGGACACGCGGGCGTGGAATGTGGTTGCGGCCCGGGATAGAGGTGATCGCGGTGCTCATCGAAGGCGCCCCTTGTGTCTGTGGATCGGAGGGGCGACCCGACGGGCCGCCCCTCCGAGAGAGCTAGGGATGCGGATTGCCGAGGTACGGGAAGGAGCTGAGGTAGTCGCTGTGCGCGCCCACCCCGTCCGACGTGACCGCACCGTTGGTGGTGATGCCGAGCTCGATGTCGATGACGTCATCGGACAGCGCGCGCCCGTTCAGGCTCCCGGCCTTCGTCGAGGTGTCGTAGGTCAGGATGTCCGGCAGGAGGAAGTCGGCCAGGCCCTGCGCCTGGGCCGTCGTGTAGTCGGCGTGTCCGGTCCCCAGCACCGCGTTGATGTTGGTCAACGTGGTGATGATGTTGGTCCGGAACTGGCCGCCGTCGGCCGTCCGCTGCTTGGACGGAGGCGTGGCGTTGAACAGGTTCTTGGTCGTCGCCGAGTTCGGATCGACGAGCTTGTTGTTGAAGACCGTGTTGATCGCCGGGCGGCCCATCTGGTCGCCGGCCATCCACGCGGATCCGTTCCACCAGGTCGTCTGTCCCCAGACGCCGATCTTCCCGCCGAGCTGATCGTCCGGGACCTCGATCACGATCGCGTTGGCGTTGAGGCCACTGAAGAAGTCGGTGGGATTGTCGCCGAGCGCGTCGGTCCCGATGTGGAACAGCGTCCCGACGAAGCCGGTGAGGTCGAAGAAGAATGGATCCGATCGGACGCCGGCGAAGACCCTGCCGTCGCCCTTGAGCGTCGACATGCCGTTGCCGGCCGTCGAGCCGGAACCGCGGACGTTGCCGACATGCAACGACACGGCATTTGCGCCCGTATACCGCGTGACGGTGTACTTCTGGTTGCCCGGAGCTCCGTCGTCGAAGCGGACCACGAAGGCCAGATCCTGGACGGCGTCGCCGTTGGTGTCGACGTTGAGGATGTATCGGACGTTGGCGCCGAACTTGCCGCCGAAGGCGTTGATGGCCGGATTTGTCGTCATCGCCAGGACGGTCCGTGACGAATTCGCGCCCTGGAACGCATAGACATCGTTGATGTCGCGTTCACCGTGCACGGAGGTCGGGGCGAAGGGTCCGCCCGATGTCCCGAGGCTGCCGAACGCGGAGGCGTCGATGTGATCCGCCGCGCTCGAGAGCAGTGGGGCCGCGCCGAGGGTCAGCACGACGAGTGCTGCCCCGAGCGCGGTGATCGTGAATGGTCGTTTCATGCCGATCCTCTCCTGGATCCCTGGGGTGGCGGGCGCACCGATCCCGCGACGACCGGGTACGACCGATGGGCGATCGGTCGTCGGGCTTCGCGACACCCGTCGACCGCTCTGCCCGATATGCGCAGTCCGGTGGGGTTCGGATGAATCGGCCGGTCAAGGGTCCGGTGCACGGACGCACCGGACGGCGCTGACGGCGGGCTAGACGACCTTGCCCGGGTTGAGGATGCCGAGCGGGTCGAGCGCGGTCTTGATCGCGCGCATCACCCGCATCGCGTCGGGGCCGCGCTGGATCTCGAGCCATTCGCGCCGGGCGCTGCCGATGCCATGCTCGGCCGTGACCGTGCCGCCCAGGTCCAGGGCGGCGCGATAGAGGTCCTTCTTGACCGCCTCGGTCTTCGCCTCCGCGGTCGGGTCGCCCCGCTCGAAGACGAGGTCCGGGTGCAGGTTCCCATCGCCGACATGACCGAACGTCCCGATCCGGACGTCGTGGCGAGCGGCGATCCGTTCGATCTCGCGGAGCATGTCCGGGACGCGCGCACGTGGCACCCCGATGTCCTCCATCCGGACCTCTCCGAGGCGCTCCAGCGCGTAATGCGCCGCTCGGCGGGCCTGGCGAAGCCAATCGGCCTCCTGCGCGTCCGCGGCGCGGATGACGTCGGTCGCGCCGGCGACCCGGCAGGCCGCCTCGGCGCGCTCGAGCTCGTCCGTGGCCGCGACGCCCGGCAGGTCGGACTCGATCATCAGCATCGCCGCGGCGGTCCGGTCGAGACCGAGGTTGTTCATGTCGTCGACGGCGGCGATCGTGAACTTGTCGAGGAGCTCGAGGGTGACCGGCGAGAGACCCGCCGCGGCGATCCCGGCGACCGCATCCCCGGCACTGTCGAGGGTCGGGAAGAAGGCGAGCATGGTGGAGCGCGGCGGCGGCGCGGGGCGCAGCCGGAGGGTCGCCTCGGTCGTGATCGCCAGCGTTCCCTGGCTGCCGACAAAGAGGTGGGTCAGCGAGTAGCCCGCGACGTCCTTGACGTTCTTGCCACCGGTCCGGATGACCGCCCCGTCGGCCATCACGACCTCGAGCGACAGGACCGAATCGCGGGTCTGGCCGTACTTGACGCAGCACAGCCCGCCGGCATTCGTGCCGAGGTTCCCGCCGATCGAGCACAGCTCGTAGCTGGCCGGGTCGGGTGGATAGAAGAGGCCCTCGGCGGCGACCGCTGCCTTGAGCTCGGCGTTGATGACGCCCGGCTGGACGACCGCGACCAGGTTCTCGCGATCGATCTCGAGGATCCGGTCCATCGCCGTGAAGACGATCGTCAGGCAGCCGTCGATCCCCGCCGCGCCGCCCGACAGGCCCGTCCCCGAGCCGCGCGGCACGATCGGGATCCGGAGCTCGGCGGCGATCCGGACCAGCTCCGCGACGTCGGCGGTCGTCGTCGGGAAGACCACCGCGCCAGGCAGGCCCGCCCGGTTGTAGGCCGTCTCGTCGGAGCGGTAGCTCTCGCGGTCGATCTGGTCGGTGAGGAGGCGGAGGCCGGGCAGCCGTGACGTGATCGCGGCGGTCAGCCGGTCGGTCGCCGAGGGGTCGGCGGTCGCGGTCTCGGCCGGCCTCGGGGGCGGGGTGCGTGGTCACGTTCCGGAGTCTACGCGGGGCGGCTCTCGGCCGGGATGGTCGACGGTTGCCGTCCGCCGGCTGCCATCCGCCGATCCGCGGCGAGCGCCTTCGGCATCTGCCGGAACGAGACGGGCAGCAACGGGCGCCAGGCACGCCACCCCGCCACGAGCCATGCAGAGACGATCCGCTCGCGGGCGCCCCACGCCAGCCCGTAATCCTCGCGCACCGACGGCGGCAGCAGCCCGACCGACGGCCACAACGTCCAGGCGTAGGCCGTCGCCGGCACGACCCGGAGCCACGGCGCGAGAGGCGCCAGCGGCGGTCGCAGCACGACCTCTGCCAGCTCGCGGGCCGTCGCCGAGACCCGGACCGGCCCGTCCGGCCCGATCATCCGCGCCACGTACGCGTCGAACGCGTCGACATCCACCGGCAGCAGCGCGTCGGGCACCCCGAACGCCCGGCCGATCGGCCGGGTCTCTTCATAGAACGCCGCGCGACGGGCCTGCCCGACAGGCTCGAGCCACGCGTCCGCGACGGCGATCGTCGAATCGACCAGCGTCGCGTGGACCCACAGCGCCAGGTCCGGGTCGCGCGCGGCATAGCCGGGGCCGGTGATCCCACGATGGAGCGCATTGAGCCGGCGGATCTCGCCGCGCGCCGTCGCGCTCGAGCCATAGACGATGGTCAGATAGCTGCGGAGCGTCGCCGCGAGCCTCCGCCACGGGTCGGTCCGGAAGTCGGAGTGGTCGGCGACGCCGGCGGCGACCGAGGGATGCGCGATCTGGAGCAGCAGCGCGCGCGGTCCGGCACCCAGCAGCAACGTCGCCTCGCGGTTCAACCGCCAGGCCTCCGAGGCTGGCCCGTACAAGCCTGGATCCGGCGCGCCCGCCTGGAGGCGCGCCTGAGGACCGGTGCGGGTGATCCGTCCGGCTTCGCGCTCGCGTATCCATCGGAGCACGATATCGGACACGCTGGAGGGACGCCGATGAGCGCCGGGACGCGCTGGGGATCGGATTTCGATCCCGATGAACTGGCCCGCCTCGAGACGAGGATGTGGAAGGCCTACTACCGCCGGCAGCCGGCCCGCCTGTTCGGGCTGCTGGTCCAGGCCATCCATGCGCAGGCACGGGTGTCGTGGCCGCGCGCGCTCGCGGCGAGCCTGCTGCTGACCCGCGCCGCGGCCGGTTTCGCCCGCGCCACCGGCGACTACGACCGCTATGCACCCGATATCGGGCGCGCCTACCGGATGCTCCGCCTGCCGGCGCACGTCGATGCCGAGGCGGTCGCACGTCGCGAGCTCCGCTGGTGGGTCGTCCGGCGTGAGATCGGCCTCGCCGCGGGTGCGGCTGCCGGCGACGCGATCACCGATCTGTACGCCACGCTCTACGACATCCCGCGCGAGCGGGTCGCCGAGGCGGGACGCCTGCGCGGGATGGCCGCCGAGGTCCGCGACCGCGGGGCGACCGACGATCCGGACGGCTCGACCGGTGTGGGGACCGCCTACTGGCCCGAGGTGGCCCGCCTGCTGCGCGAGTCGTATCGGAGTCTCAGCACGAGCCTCGCTGCGAAAGATGTCGAGCTGCCGGCCCCGCCGCGGGTCGAGCTGACCGCCTGAATCCGACGCTCAGCGGTCGTCCGGACGCCGGCCGATCAGCCACCACGCGGTCGGGAAGATGCCCGCCGCCACGGCCAGCTTGGCCGCGTCCCAGACGATGAATGGAGTCAGCCCGGCGGCGATCGCGTCGGCGGGTGAGAGGTGCAGGACCACCGCGAGCCAGGGCAGCCCGATCGCGTAGATCAGGGCGCTGCCGATCAGCATCATCCCGATCGCGCCACCGATGTGGCGATCCCAGCCGAGCTCGGCCAGCCGGCCGACGACGGCGCCCGCCACGATGAACCCGATGAGGTAGCCGCCGGTCGCACCGAGGATGACGGCCGATCCGCCTTTGCCCTCGGCGAAGAACGGCAGGCCGACCAGGCCGAGCAGGACGTACAGGGCGACCGCCGCGAACCCCCGACGAGCACCCAGCGCGCCGCCGACGATCAGGACGCCGAACGTCTGGCCGGTGAGGGGCACGGGCGTCCGGACGATGTAGATCTGCGCGGTCAGGAAGATGAACAGGGCGCCGCTGGCGATCAGCAGGATGTGGCGGACACGGGCGTTGAGCCGTTCGGCGATGCTGATCGGGACGAGGAAATCGGCGAGGGTGAGGCCGCGTTCCGCGGCCGTCGTGCGGTCGAGCCTTGGGATGGCGATCGTCATCTGGACTCCGGATCCGGGGGGTCACACCAGTGGTGACCGACCGCCCGAGTCTAGCATCGGATCACTCGTATTGAACGGCCCGGACGATGGACAGACGGCTCGCGATCCGGGCGGGATAGGCCGCCGCGAGCATGGCGACCACGACGCCGAGCAGCAGCGCGAGGCCCAGCACCGACCACGGGATCCCGCTTGCGACGTCGAGTCGACCGCCGGTCAGGACGACCATCAGCGCCCCGACCACGAGGCCGAGGACGATCCCGAGGATCGCCCCGGCAAGCCCGAGCACCCCGGCCTCGACGACGACCGAGCGCCAGACCTGGCGACGGGTCATCCCCGCGGCACGCAGGATGCCGATCTCTCGGACACGCTCGATCACGTTCATGGTCAGGGTGTTGACGATGCCGAGCGCGGCGATGATCACGGCGACCGCCGCGAGGGCATCGAACAGCCCGAAGATCCGTCCGAGCGCGTCGCTGATGGCGCCTTCGATCTGGTCGAGCGGCACGACCTCGAGGGCGAGCTCATTGGCCGACGTCTGGAGCGCCGCGCGGGCGGAGGCGGGCGCGTCCGGAGCGAAGCGGACCGCGAAGACGTCGGCCCCGGCGACGCCGAGGCTGTCGGTCGCGTCCTTCCAGCCGACGAGGAGCGCTTCCCCGGTCTTGCCCGGGATCGATCGCTGGACGACGCCGGCGATCGTCAGGGCCAGGTGGCCGCCGTCGCTCGTCGGGACGGCCAGCACATCGTTGACGGTCAGGCCGAGCCGGTCGGCGAGGGCCTGCGGGATGACGGTCGAGCCGCCGGCGTCGAGCGCGGCCAGCGCGGTGGTCCGGTCGCCGGCGACGAACTGGAGCCGGCCGTCGGCCAGCATGTCGGCGCCGACGACGGCCGCGGCATCGGTGCGGACCCCGTCGAGCGCGACATCGAACCGTGCGATCGGGCTCAGAAGCGCGATGCCCGGGACGTCGCTGCGGAGCTGTCCGGGGACGTCCTCGTCGGCTCGCGATCGGCCGGATCGAGGTGACGACCAGGTCGCCCGGCACGACGTCGGCGATCCAGCCGGCGGCCGCGGCACGCGCGTTCTGGCCGACGCCGCCGAGGGCGACGATCATGGCCAGCCCGATGGTCAGGCCGCCGAGCGTCAGTGCAGTCCGGCTCCGGTCGCGCACGACCGAGTTGCGCGCCAGCCGTGCCTCGAACCGAAGGAGCAGGCCGAACGGCGCCCCGGCCACCCGGGCGACGACGGGCAGGACGAACGGGATGAGCAGCGTCCCGACGAGAAGGACGGCGTAGACGGCGAGCGCCTCGACGACGCCGGCGTCGCCCGCCGCCCGCGGCAGGACGACCAGCCCGACGGCGGCGATCACCACGAAGACGACGGCCAGCCAGCGCAGACGCGCCGTCCGCGCACCGGGCAGGTCGAGTCGCGACCTGAGCGCCTCGACAGGCTGGATCCGGCTCGCCCGACGCGCCGGCTCGAGTGCGGCCGCGAGGGTGACGCCGACGCCGACGAGGAAGGCGATGGCGATCGCGTCGAACCCGAGTGTCGGGCGGTCGAGGGTGACCGATCCGATGGTCCGCACGAAGGCGACCATGCCGATCGCCAGAAGACCGCCGAGGACGAGGCCGATCAGCGATCCGACGACCCCGATGACGAGGGCCTGGGTGAGGATGAACGACATGACCTGGCCGCGACGAGCACCGGCCGCGCGGAGCAGCCCGACCTCGCGGATCCGTTCGTTGACGGTCATCGACAGCGTGTTGAAGATCAGGAACGCACCGGCGAACAGCGCCACGGCCGCGATGAGCGCGGTCGTCGCCTGGAAGTCGGTCGTCGACGCACGGAGGGCGGCGGCGAGGTCCTGTGGTGACGAGAGCACGTACGGCTCGCTGACGAGCCGATCCTCGAGCGCCGCCGAGACGGTCGTCGGCATCCGCAGCCGGGGCGATCCCGATGTCGACCCGGGTCACGCCAGTCGTCCCGAAGACGGCCTGCGCCGTGGACAGCGGCACGATGACCGTGCGTCCGAAGGCGCCGGTCAGCGGGCCATCGCCGGCCACGATCCCGACCACGCGATAGGCGATCCGATCACCGGCGCCCTCCATCGAGATCGGGGAGCCGACCGTCAGCCCGTCCTGCGCGGCAAGGTGCTCCGTGATCAGCGCGCTGTGTTCCGTCGGATCGGTCAGGGCCGAGCCCGCGACGAGGGACAACGTGTGGAGGCGGCCGTCGACCGTCGGGTCGATGCCGAGGACGGTGACCGGGGGCGGCAGCGCCGCGCCGGCGGCCAGCTCCGGGCCGAGGTAGGTGCGTCGTTCGAGGGCGGGTGCCGCGACCGCGACGCCCGGGCGTCCCGGCGATCGCCGCGACGGTCTCGGCCGACAGGCCGGTCTCGCCGAAGGCGGCCACGCGCAGGTCGGCGCTGCCGACCAGGTCGCGGACCGTCCCCTGGACCGAGGCTTCGACGCCGGCGTTGGTGGCGAGCCCGGCGAACAGCACGGCGACGCCGAGGGCGACGCCGAGCGTGCTCAACGCGACCCGGGCGGGCCGGGCGCGCAGGCTGCGGAAGGCGAGCGTCGTCAGGGACATGATCCGGTCGACCTCAGAGCCCGAGGCTGGCGAGCCGCGCGATGAGCGGCGTCGCGTCGTGGCTGTCGCGGCGGCCGAGCTCGATGGTCTCGCGGATCGTCCCGTCGCCGACGACGAGGACCCGGTCGGCGTACGCGGCTGCCTTCGAATCGTGGGTCACGAGAACGACCGTCTGGCCGCGCTCGACGCACGAGCGCCAGAGCGAATCGAGGATCTCGGTGCCGGTCGTGTAGTCGAGGTTGCCGGTCGGCTCGTCGGCGAACAGGAGGGCCGGCCGCGTGACGAGCGCGCGGGCGATGGCGACGCGTTGCTGCTCGCCTGCCGACAGCTGGTCCGGCTTGTGCTTCTCCTTGCCGGTCAGGTCGACCAGCTCCATGACGTCGCGGATCCGGTCGCGGAGCTCGCCGCGGCTCGGGTCCCCGCCGCCGATGGTGAACGGCAGCGCGACGTTCTCCGTGGCGTTCAGGAGCGGGATCAGGTTGAACGACTGGAAGACGAAACCGGTCCGATCGCGGCGCAGGGTCGTCGCCTCGTCGTCGGACAGCTGCCCGATCGACTGGCCCTCGAGGATGACCTCGCCCGAGGTCGGCCGATCGAGGCCGCCGAGGACCTGCAGGAGGGTCGACTTGCCCGAACCCGACGGCCCCATCAGGGCGACGAACTCGCCGGGCTGGACCGACAGCGAGACGCCGCGAAGGGCCTCGACGACGGTCGACCCGAGCGGGTACGTCTTGGTCAGGTCACGCGCTTCGAGGATCGCCGGCGCGGAGGCTCGTGCGGGAGCCGGGGGCGTCTGCAGGGCCAGCGCCGGCAGGACGGACGCGGTGTTCTGGGCAGGTCGTGGTGTGCGGGTCGCGATGGCCATGGGTCAGCCTCCGAAGAAGAAGCCGGCGACGCCGCCGACGATGGTGTCGAGAAGTCCGTCGCTCGACCCGCGGTCGATCACGCGCATCCGGACGCTGGCGTCCGTCGCCGTGACGCCCCCGGTCGGGTCGTTCGTCGGAGCCGGGGTCGGCCCGACCGAGCCGTCGGTCGGCTGGGCACTCCCATCGCCGCTCCGGTCGATGATGTCCCCGGGGGTGAGGGGCGGGGTCGTGTCGGGTGTCGGCGTCGCGTCGCCCGCGGTCGGTGTCGCGGTCGGCTCGGCCGTGGCGGCCGGTCCGTTCGTCGGCTGCGCCTTGGGCGTCGGTCGCGGCGTCGGGCGCGCAGTCGGGCGCGCGGTCGGCCGAGGGGTCGGCCTTGGCGTGGGCCGCGGGGTCGGCTTCGCGGTGGGCTTGGGCGTGGCCGTCGTCGTGCCGCACTTGTCGGCGAACAGGACGGTCCACATCTTCTTGCCGGTCGGGCCCTTGTAGGCGCCGATGCCGATCACGTCCCAGGCCTTGCCGAGGATGTTGGCCTTGTGGGTCGCCGACCCCATGAACTGGCTCTGGATCTCGGCGGTGGCCACGTCGTCCGGGTAGGTGTTCCAGCCGATGTTCTCGCCGGCGACGTGGTAGCAGTAGCCGATCGCGGTCGAGCTTGTCGAAGACCTTCCCGTAGCCCGGGATGTCGTGGCTGAAGTAGTCGCGGGTGATCATGTCCTTGCTGCGCCAGCGGGCGACCGAGGTCAGGGTCGAGTCGACCTTGAGGGACTTGAGACCGGCGTTCGCCCGTGCGCGGTTGGTCATCGCCACGAGGTCAGCCTCGGACGAGGAGCTGAACGAACCGGCGTCCCAGGCGAAGGTTCGGCTCGGCGCGGCGAAGGCCGCGATCGAGGTGACCGCGAAGAGGAGCGCGACCGCCAGGACCAGCCGCCGAGGCGAGGCATCGAGGCCGGAGCCCGGGAGGCGGCGAGTCAGGGAACCGAGGAACGAGGGGCATGTGTGGTGCGTACTCCGGGGCTGTCCGGGGGTGTTGTGGCGTCCTGGTCACCGTAGGGTGGGAAGAAGGGGATGTCCGCGGCGCGAAGGTCCCGAAGGGCTTGGCTCCCAGGTACCGGCGAGTCCGGTCGGGTCTGCTGCGGGACTGTCGGGCAGGGTGCAGTCAGGTGTAGTACGGAGGTGGTGGTCGCCTCGGCTGGCTCTCGGCCCGGGCTTCGGGCGACCTCGCCGGTCTGGCGACTCGTCGGGGGCGAGCCGCTATACTCGCGTCGCTCGTCCGCCGGGAAGCGTGGATCCGCCACGCACGAGCACCGCGGTGGCCTTAGCTCAATGGCAGAGCAGCGGTTTGTGGAACCGCCGGTTGAGGGTTCGAGCCCCTCAGGCCACCCCAACACCTCCCGCCGCGATCGTCCTCCGACGACGGCCCACAGCGCGGGCTATGCTCGCGGGGCATGGACCGAAAGACCGCAGCCCTCGCCGATCTCCCGATCTTCGCGGGTCTCGAGCCGCGGAGCATGGAGGCCGTGGCGACCCTGGCCCGGATCGTCTCCCTGCCCGCCGACACCGTGCTGCTGCGCGAAGGCGAGACCGCCGAATTCGTTCTACATCATCGTCAGCGGCACGGTGCACATCGAGCGCGCCGGTCGATTCATCCGCTCGATGTCGGCCGGCGGCTTCCTCGGCGAGATCGCCCTGGTCGAGGGCGCGTGATCGCACGGCCACGGCGATCTGTACCACGGACTGCGAGCTCCTCCAATTCGGCAGCTTCGAGTTCGGCCGGGTGCTGGCCACGTTTCCCGACGTCCAGGCACGCGTCGACGCGGCCATGGCTCGGCGCCCGCATCCGGACGAGGTCTAGCCGGCAGCGACACCGGCCGCGTCCTGAACGAGCCGGCGCGACGCCCAGCCGGACCCGCGATCGACCTTGCATGGCGGACCCGGCACGCCTACGATGGCGCGACCCCGAGCAGCCCTCGTACGGGGCCCGTCCACGATCCGCTTCGGCGGCTGGATGCATGGGCCCGCGAAGGACCGCTGGGAGCGGAGGTTTCGCCATGGCGACCGTGACGTTCGAAAACGTCAACAAGGTGTACGGCGAGTTCCACGCCGTGAAGGATCTCAACCTCGAGATCGGTGACGGCGAGTTCATGGTCCTGGTCGGGCCATCGGGCTGCGGCAAGACGACCAGCCTGCGGATGATCGCCGGACTCGAGGAGATCACCGGCGGGACCCTGCGGATCGGCGATCGCGTCGTCAACGACGTGCCGCCCAAGGATCGCGACATCGCGATGGTCTTCCAGAGCTACGCGCTCTACCCGCACATGTCCGTCCGCGACAACCTCGCCTTCGGGCTCAAGCTGCGCAAGGTCCCCAAGGCCGAGATCGAGCGCCGGGTCAAGGAGACCGCGGCGACCATCCAGCTCGACAAGCTGCTCGACCGCAAGCCGAAGGAGCTGTCCGGCGGCCAGCGCCAGCGCGTCGCGCTCGGCCGGGCGATCGTCCGCGAGCCGGCGGTCTTCCTGATGGACGAGCCGCTCTCCAACCTCGACGCCAAGCTGCGCGTCCAGACGCGCGCCGAGATCGCCCGCCTCCACCAGCGCCTCCAGACGACGATCGTCTACGTGACCCACGACCAGGTCGAGGCGATGACGATGGGCTCGCGGATCGCGGTCATGAACGAGGGCCTGCTCCAGCAGGTCGGGACCCCGCAGACGCTCTACGACACGCCGATCAACCGCTTCGTGGCCGGGCTTCATCGGCAGCCCGTCGATGAACTTCGTCGAGGTCCACATGGAGGGGTCGGGCGAAGCGGCCCGGCTCGTCGGGCCCGCCGACTGGTCGATCCCGATCCCGGCCCGCTACCGCGAGGCGGCGACGCCAAAGGCCGGCAAGACGCTCGTCGCGGGCTTCCGGCCCGAGCATCTCGACATCGGCGACGCCGGATCGGGCGTCGCGTCGTTCCAGGCACGGGCCGACGTGGTCGAGTACCTCGGCAACGAGGAGCTGCTCCACCTGAACGCCGCCGACCAGGACGTCGTGGGCATCGTCGGTTCCGAGCACAACGTCCGGCCCGGCGACATCCTGACCATGGTCCTGCCGCTCGACAAGCTCCACCTGTTCGACGGGGAGTCGGGTCTGACCCTCGCGCCGGACGTCGCCGCGGTCGCCGCCTGAACGGCCGACCGCCCGACGACACCGAAACGGCCCCGGGGGATCCCTCCGGGGCCGATCTCGTCGAGCGCATCGTCGATTCGCGCATCGTCCACCGCGGGCGATACCTGACCTTCCGGGTCGACACGATCGAGCGATCCGACGGCAGCCGCGGCACCCGCGAGATCGCCGGATCACCCGGGCGCGGTCGCGATCCTCGCGATCGACGACGAGGACCGCGTCCTCCTCGTCCGGCAATACAGGGTCGCGGTCGGCGAAGCGCTGCTCGAGATCCCGGCCGGAACGCTCGACATCGGGGAGGACGGCTCGATCGAGGATCCCGATCTGGCCGCGCCCCGCGAGCTCGAGGAGGAGACCGGGATGCGTGCGGCAACGTGGCGGCTGATCTCGCGCTTCTACACCGCGCCCGGCTTCGCGTCCGAGCTCATGCACCTGTATCTCGCCACGGATCTGCGAGCGGCAGATGGCGACCGCCTGATGCCCGACGCGGACGAGCACCTGCTCCTCGAGCGGATGCCCTGGCGCGAGGCCGTGGCCGCCGCCGAACGCGGCGAGCTGCGCGACGGCAAGACGCTCGTGGCCCTGCTCTGGCTGGCGAGCCAGCACCACGACTGATCGGGTCGGCTGAGCCGAGCGCGCGCCGTTTCAGCAGTCGAACGCGAACCAGCACAGATCGTTGCGCAGCCGCTGATCGTCCAGCACGAGATCCCGGATCGCGCCGGGGAGCCGGTCGCGCTGCCAGCGGCACTCCGAACGGCCGGCCTCGACGCGGTCGTCCTCGTTCGCGGCGGCACCCGCGGCCCTGATCGCGTAGGCCGCAGCGCCGAGCTCGTGGGCCGCCACATGCCCGACCGCGGCGGCCTGGCCGGCGGCGTACGCGGCATGGCGCGGCGCCCCGCGCAGATCCCTGGCCGCAGCGTTGGCATGGCCGGCCGCCGTGCGCGCCTCTGCCCAGCTGATCTCGCCCCGGGCCCAGGCACGCCCACGATCGATCGCGTGCCGCGGACGGTCGTCGGTCGGCCGTGCCTGCTCGAAGTGGTGGAGCACGTGCTCTGCGCAGTCAGCCGCCCACAGCGCGAGGAGACGATGATCGGCGTCCTGCAGCGTCCCGCCGCGGCGCACGGTGATGAACCGCGGATCCCGGATCTTGGGGAGGATCACCAGTCTGCCCAGCGTCAGCCGAGGCGGGCCAACGCGTCCTGGTAGAGCGCGGTCCGGGGACTGAGCGCGACTGCCAGACGCAGGTGCGTCCGTGCCTCGGCCCGACGCCCGAGTCGCTTCAGGCTCTGCCCCAATGCGAAATGGCCGTAGTGCGAGGACGGATCGACCTCGAGCAGCGCCTCGAACGTCCGGCGCGCGGGCTCGACCTGGCCGGAGTTGAAGTACGCCCGCCCGAGTGCCTCGAGGATCGAGCCCTTCCCCGGCTCGAGCCGATCGGCACGCTCGAGGACGATCGCCGCCTGCGCGTGATGCCGCCGATCGAGCAGTGCCTGACCGCGCTGCAGCAGGTCGTAGGCGGTCTCGACCTCGCGGTCGTCGTCGGCGGCGTCGTCGGATCGCGAGGACTGCATCCTCGGATGGTGGCACGGAGCGCAATGGGGCGCCACCGCGGCGGTTGTCCGCGCCGGGCCCCGTTCCTCGCTGGCCCTGGTCGCCGGGACGTGACAGATAGTCCCCGGGAGACTGGTAGGCAACGATTTGGGTCGTCTGACGCCTCTGACGATGTCGATCCCGCGCAACGATGAGCGTGGATCCGGGCTCGAGACAGCCTCGACGGGTCTCGACTTGTGACGAAGAGTCCCCGGGAGGCTATCTGGCAGAGGAACCGGCCTGGATCGGACAGATAGTCCCCGGGAGGGTATTTGGCAGGAACTCGGCCACCGACCCGCCCGCCACCGTGCCCCGTCCCCCGCCCTACCCCTCCCGGTATGCCGCGAGGTCCACCGGCTGCAGCCGGGGCGAATTGGTCAGGCCCGGGATCCGGCCTCGCTTGGCGATCGGCTGCCCGTCGATCTCCTTGATGTCGCCGGTGAAGTCGATCGGTGTCGCGCCGCTGATGAACGAGCCGACGGCGTACGAGTCGATCGGGGCGCCGGCTTCCTTGAAGTAGCCGATCCGATCGGGCGTCAGGCCGCCGGACACCGTGATCTTGACGTGCTGGAAACCGGCCTGGTCGAGCCGGGCGCGGACCTCGTGGACAAGGTCCGCCGTGACCCGGCCGCGCTCCGATGGCGTGTCGAGCCGGACGCCGAACAGCCGGTCGCCGAGCGCATGGGCGACGCGGAGCGCTTCCTCGGCCTCGTCCTTGAACGTGTCGACCAGCACGATCCGCGGCACGTCCGCTTCCACGTGCCGGTCGAACGCGAGCGCCGCCTCGACCGTGTCGCCGAAGATCAGGACGAGCGAGTGCGGCATCGTCCCGGTCGGTGCCAGACCGGCGAGCCGGGCGCCGGCCGGTGTCGATGCCCCGACGCAGCCACCGACGATGGCCGCGTAGTCGAGCACGTCGGTGATGTCCGGATGGATGTGCCGCGCCCCGAAGCTGATGACCGGGTCCGGCCCCGCGACCTCGACGCAGGCGCGCGCTGCGGTCGCCCAGCCGGTCGACTGGGCGAGCATCCCGAGGAACGCCGTCTCGTACAGCCCGAACCGCCGATAGCGGGCCCGGATCCGGAGCACGATCTCCTTCGGCTCGATGGCGTCGCCGTCCTGGAGCGACTCGAGCCGCGTCTCGGTCGGGTCGGCGCTGGCAAGGACGTGGCCGAGCAGGTTGCGCGCCTCGTCGACGCCGCACAGGATGGCGGCCTGGCGCGCGAAGACCTCCATCGTCACCAGTGGATCGCGCCCCTCCTTGGCGAGGATGGTCTCGGCGCGCGCGAAGTAGACGTCGGCCGAGTCGCCGGACAGGATCTCGTGCGACGGCCTCGATCGCTTCAGCCCCATCAGTCCGGTCCCTCGCCTCCCGAGCCAGACCCCGGCGACCGGTCGGCGTCGACCGGTTCGGCCGATCCGACCGTCTCGACCCGCTCTGTCGGTCCGAGCGGGTCCGGAGTGGCGGCGAGTGTAGCGTACGGGTCGACTGCGGCGACGGCCGCCGGACGCCGCCGGCGGCCCCTGCCACCAGAAGCCGAACAGGATGATCGCGAACAGGAGACCGACCACGAGACCGCCGGCGCTGATCAGCCGCGCACGGCCGATCTCCTCGGCACCGGCCCACGCGCCGGCGGCCGCAGCGGAGGCGGCCGCCGATCCGCCGAGGTCCCCGCTGGCGAACAGGGTCCGGGCACGTCCGAGGTCCGCCTCTGGGGCGCTTCCCCACAGCCCGATCTCCTCGATCGGGTCGAGCCCGACCGGCTTGGCGCCCGCGGCCACGCCGTACTGCCGGATCGCCTCGAGCTCGCCGGTCGCCTCGAGCGTCGCGCTCGCGAATCCGTCGTTCGCCTCGAACGCCGTCTCGAGCGTCGTCGGAGCGGTCAGCCCGGCCGCAGCCGCCGCGCTCGCGATCTGCGCCCGCTCGTCGAGGATCGTCCGTGCCTGGTCGAGCAGGTCGGTCGCCTGGTCGAACTGCCAGGCGCGCATCGCGTCGCGAACGGCTCGCGGCAGCTGCCAGTCCCCGGCGTCGCGTCACGACCGCGTCGTACTCGGCGCGGGCCGCCTTCCGGTCGTCGAGCAGCGGAAGGTCCGTGTCGCGCGCGACCCAGGTCCGCCACAGGTCGTCGAACGAGCTCGTCGAGTGCTCCTCGAGCAGGTCGAGCAGGCCGCGCCAGTCCGGCGGGCCGTCGACGGTCTCGAGCTTCACGGTCGCGGAACCGGCCGCGGTCGTCGCGCCGGCGCCCAGGGCGCTGGTCGGGGGCTGATACGCCCCGACCCCGCCGGCCGCATCGGCCCAGACCGCCTGGAGCGCCTTCGGTCCGGCCCGGTCCGCGATCGCGCGGGCGAGGACGAGCGTGGCGGCGTAGGCGTAGTCCTCGGTCTTGTCGTCCTCGCGACCGATGGCGCCCCACGCGTTGAGCGGGATCCGCGCTGCCTTGAGGTCGTCGGTCAGCGGTGTCGCCCGTCGCCTTGATCCCGAGCGCCTTGGCCGCCTCGAGCCCGTAGTACGACGCGAACCCCTCGTTGGCCCAGCGATCGGTCAGCAGCGAGCCGTTGAACCAGGCGTGCGCCGACTCGTGGAGGACGACGAAGTCGTCGGCGTAGTAGGCGACCTCGATGGTGCCCGCGGTCGGGTCGAACAGGCCGGCGTAGCCGCCGGTCGAACGGCTGACCGACTCGCGCACGGTCAGGCCGCCGTCGCGCGGCCACGGCATCCCGATCTGCTTCGAGAGGACCGGCAGCCCCTTGACCATCAGGTCGCCGACGCGCTTCGACCATGCCGCGTCGTCCGCCCACGACTGGACCGTCAGCGCGACCGGGTCCGACCCGACGTCGGTGCTGGCCTTCCGATCGACGTACGAGCCCGGCCGATCGGCCACGAGATAGGCGAAGAAGGTCAGCGGCGTCGAGAGCTTGCCGGTCTGGAAGGTGGTGACGCCGTCGGCGCCGACGGTCGGCTTCGGGATCTCGCCCGACTCGACCTCGACCTGGTAGCCGGCCGGGAAGACGACCCGGACCGAGCTTCCGGGCGTCGAGTCGGTCGCAAAGGCCCAGACCGGGAACGACGCCAGCGACGTCCCGATCCGGAGGTCACGGGTCGCGGTCCCGCCCGCGTCGACCATGTCGAAGACGAGCCGGTATGTCGCCGACTTGCCGCTGTAGAGCCGCGCCGCGAGGTCGAGCTCGAGGAGCGTGTAGGTCGAGGTCTTCTTCGAGACCTTCGCCCGCGGCGTCCCCGCACCCGACCAGGTCAGCTTGAAGCCCGACGTGTCGGGCAGGACCGACAGGAAGGCTCGGTCGAAATAGAACCGTTTGGAGGACGTGTCGTGGAGGTGGTTGGTCATGGTCATGTCGACCGTGACCCGGACCCGATGCTGCGCGGGCTGCACGTCGTAGCGGGCGCTGGTGACGATCGTCAGATCCGGGGTCGCGCCACGGACCTCGGCCACACCCTGCGGCATGGCGAGCAGTCCGGCCGCGGCCACGATGGCGAGCAGGAGTCCGGCCAGGCGACGGCTCATGGTTCGAGCAGCTCCGGCAGGCGTGTCGTGTAGCGGTCGAGGAAGGCGCCGTTGGCGGAGGTTCGGTCTCCCGGGTCGGGCATCGGTCCGCCGTGCCACAGCCAGTCGCCCGATTCGTCGAGCAGCCGGTCGGCGATGCCGAGGATCCGGGCGATGGCGAGACCGAGCGCGTCGGCCGATGCCTCCGCGATCGGCAGCTCGACCGCGAGCAGCGGACGCTCGTCCTCGGCGACCGAGAACTTGGCGAACGGGAACTCGTCGTTCCAGCGCAGGAGCCGTCGGTACGACTTGCGGAACATGTCGCTGATCGGCGGCGCGTAGTGCGCCCAGCAGATGATCGCGAGGCTCGGATCGAGGATCACCGTCATCCGGAGATCGAACCGGCGGCGACCGTCGAGGACGAGGTCCCAGCTGGCGATCCCATCGCGATCGGCGCGGTCGGTGGGCGTCAGCCCCAGCTCCGCGAACCACCCTTCGACATCGGCCGGGCGCACGGAAGGGGGCCGCATCTCGGCGGATGACATGGCCCGCGGAGTCTAGCCGAGATCGTCGCCGATGACCGTCGTCGGGTCCGACCGGCGATCAGGCGTCTGGCGCGCCTCGCTTGCCGCGGCTGCCGCTGCCCCCGACGACCGCGGCCACCAGCGGGCGCTCGGCAGCCGGTGGGGCCGCGACCTGCGCCGTCGGGACGGCGACCCTCGGGCGGGCGGCCTTCGCGGTCCGCTTCGGCTCGACCGACTCGCCGCTGCGGATCACGCGTCCGCTGAAGTCGGACGACCGGACGTCGGCTGCGATCTTGACGTTCCGGCCGATCCGGGCGCCCCGCGGGACGACGGCATGCTTGCCGACGACCGTGATCCCGGTGTTGAGCCTGCCCGGCTCCTGCTTGTTCGGTCGGTCGTCGTACGGCCCTTCGCCGACGATGGCGCCCTGCCCGATCACGACCTCCTTGTCGAGGATCGCCCGATCGACGACCGCGCCCGAGCGGATCACCGAGTCGAACATCACGATCGAGTCGCGGACGACGGCGCCGACATCGACCCGGACGCCCGGCGACAGGACGGAGTTGACGACGGTCCCCGCGATGACGCAGCCGTGGCTGATCAGGCTGCGGTGGACCTGTGCGGTCGGGCCGACCTTGGCCGGGGCACGCTCCTCGGACCGGGTGTGGATGACCCAGTCCGGGTCGTACAGGTCGAGGTCGGGGTCGTCGTCGAGCAGCCGCATGTTGGCTTCCCAGAACGACTGGATCGTCCCGACGTCCTGCCAGTAGCCGTTGTAGCGATAGCCGAAGACCCGGGCGCCGGCCTCGAGCATGGCCGGGATGACGTGTGCCCCGAAGTCGACGCGATCCTCGGACAGCCAGCGCCGGAGCGTCTTCTTCGAGAAGACGTAGACGCCCATCGAGGCGAGGTCGCTCTTGGGCTGCTTCGGCTTCTCCTGCCACTCGACGACGCGATCGTTCTCGTCGAGCGCGAGGATCCCCATCCGCGATGCCTCGGCGAGCGGGACGCGCCGGACCGCGATGGTCACGTCGGCCCGATGGCGTCGATGGGCGGCGACGAACGGGGCGTAGTCCATCTTGTAGATGTGGTCGCCGGCGAGGACCAGGACGATGTCGGCCGGGTCGTGCTCGAGGACGTCGATGTTGCGCAGGACGGCGTCGGCCGTGCCGCGATACCACTCGGCGAGCTTGCCGCGCTCGATGTACGGCTGCAGCAGCTTGACGCCGCCGCGGTTGCGGTCGAGGTCCCACGGGCGGCCGAGACCGATGTGGTCGTTGAGCGAGCGCGGGTTGTACTGGGTCAGGACCACGACGTCGTCGATGTCGGAGTTGACGCAGTTCGACAGGGTGAAGTCGATGATCCGGTACTTGCCCCCGAACGGGACGGCCGGCTTGGCACGCTCCTGCGACAGGATCGAGAGGCGTTCGCCCTCGCCGCCTGCGAGGATGACCGCCATCGTCCGCTTCACGAGTCCGATGCTAGCACGCGCTGCCCGCCCGGTCGATGAACGGAACGTGAACGACGCGGCCAGGCCGCATCAGGCCGCGTTGCCGGCTCGCGCTCCTGCACGTCACGCACCTTCAGGTGCGCTCGCGTCGGTGCTCGCCGGCGCGCTTGCCTGGCACGGCCGAGCCGCGTCGTTACAGGAACAACCGCGGATTCACGAACGTGCCGTTCAGCATCACTGCCCAATGAAGGTGGGCGCCGGTCGAGTGCCCCGTGCTCGCCTCGTAGCCGATCACCTGGCCGGCATGGACCGTGCTCCCCGCGTGGATCCCGCCCGGGTACTTCGGCGACATGTGGGCGTACCAGGTCTGGAGGCCCTGGCTGTGGGCGATGATGACGATCCACGCCGGATCGGGTCCGTCGGCGTAGTTCCAGCCGATGTACACGACCTGGCCGTCACCGGACGCATGGACCGGCGTGCCGTACGGGGCCACGATGTCGATGCCCTGGTGGAAGTGCGAGCACGATGCCGTACGGCGGGCTCCCAGGAGAACCCGGTACACCCGAAGGGCTGCGTGACGTCGCCATCCATCGGCCACTGGAGGGTCCCGTTGTATGCGGACGGGATGTTGCCGTGCTGCATCTGCCTGGCGATCAGCGAGGCGATCTGGTTCTGCAGCTTCTTCTGCGCGGCGGCGGCCTTGGCCAGCGCCTTGCGCGCGTTGGCCTTGTTCGCGTCGACGACCGCGTAATTCCTCTTCTGGGCGGCCAGCGCTGACGCGACGCGCTTCTCGAGCTGCTTGAGCGAGGCCTTGGCCGCGTTGAGGTCGGCCAGGCTCTTGTCGAGGGCGCGCTTCTGGGCGGCCGTCTGCTGGCGCAGGTCGTCGGTCCGGGCGCGAGTGTCCAGCGGTCGTCTGGTGGAGCGAGGCGAGCGTCTCCTGGTCGAGGCTGATCTGCTCGGCGAGCGCCTTGTCCTGCTCGCCGATGTCGATGTAGTCGCTCATCTCGGACAGCAGGTCGGTGAACGTCCCGCCCGACAGGAACGACTCGAGCAGCGAGGTCCGGTCGGTGTCGTAGGCGTTGCGGACGCGCTCGGCGAGGAGGGCCTTGCGGTCGGCGAGCTCGCCGCGCTTGACATCCTCCTGGGCTGTGACCACGGCCAGCGTGGCATCGAGGCCCTGGACCTCTGCCACCAGGTCGGCGTAATCGGCCTTGATCACGTTGATCTGCGTCTGCATCGTGTTGATCTTGGTCTTGACCGCGGTCAGGTCGGCGTTGATGCCCTTGAGCTGGATCGTCGTGTTCCTGATCGCGTCGGCGAGCTGACCCTGGAGGGCGGCGAGCTGGGCGATCTGCGCCTTCTGGTCCGCGACGTCCTTCTTGAGCTGCGCCTGGCGCGCGCGTGCGTCCGACAGCTCGTCGCCGCGCACCGCGGACGGCGCCGCGGGGGCGCCGAGCAACCCGACCACGAGGGGGAGGAGAAGAAGGACGGACCCGAGACGACGGGAGAGCTGCCGTCGGGTGGAGGCCGGTCGGGGTGCCGAACTCCATCCGTTGGCGGATGGGGTCACGACGCGATCGGTCTGGCTGCGCTTCACGTAGGCGAGATCATCGTGCGAGCTTTACTCCGTGGTGGCCGCGATCCGCGGGGATCGGGGCTCGTGACGGCGACGCCCGCCGGTGAGTCGCCGTCCGAAGTAGGCACGACTCGGGACGACACCGGCTGCGTGGCATGATACTCGCCTGAGTCTAGGCTGCACGCCGCGCGCGTGGCGTGGCCCGATAGTCCCGTTTCACGACCGTGACGGGATCAGCCACGCAAGCAGGACCGCCCACAGCGCGCCGACGATGAAGAACGGCCCGAACGGGATGTAGGACCGCCGCCCGATCCGCCTGGTGGCGAGCAGGACGACGAGCACGACCCCTGCCAGCAGGAGTGCGAAGACCACGGAGCCGAGCAGCCGGCTGCCGCCGGCCAGCAGCCCGACCCCGACCAGCAGCTTCACGTCACCGAGACCGAACGCCCCGGCCCCGAACGGGATCGATGGCAGGTACAGCAGCAACGGGATGGCCAGCGCGGCAACGATGGCGATGACCGCCTCGCCGCCGACCAGCGGGTTCGCGCCGCTCAGCGCGTAGACCAGCGCGACCGGGATGACCGGCAGGGTCAGGAGGTCGGGCAGGAGCCGCTGGTCGAGGTCCGTCGCCAGCCCGATGACGAGCGTCACGAACCACGCGCCGAAGATCGCGAAAGCGAGCGGGTCGGCCCCGAATCGCAGGGGCAGCAGCCCGAGCGCCACGGCCCCGACCAGTGCGACGAGGGCCGTCCGCCAGTCGACCGCCCGACCCGCTGGATGCTCCTCGTCATGCTCCGGCCAGCGCGTCGCAAGCCGGTCCGCGCCGAGCCCGAGGACGAACCCACCGACGCCGAGCAGCGCGACCAGCGGCTCCATCGGCGGTCGCCGGGCCTCGGCGGTCGGTCAGCCGGCTCGCGCGCCGGCCAGCGCGAGCTCGACCAGCGTTGCGTGCGAGGCGCCGGTCGCGCCCCGTGCCCCGAACGGCAGGGCCTTGCGGTAGTAGGCGGTCCCGGCGATGTCGAGGTGGACCCACGGGACGGTCACGAACTCGCGCAGGAAGAGGCCGCTCTTGACGAGCGACGCCTCGGGCGAGCCGGAGTTCTGGAGGTCGCCGTACCAGCTCTCCATGTCGGGGACGTAGTCGTCGACGAGCGGGAGCTGCCAGTAGCGCTCCCCGGCCCGCTCCCCCGCCGCCGCCACCTGGTCGTAGAAGTCCTGCGGTCGCCCGAACGCGCCGGTCACCAGGTGCCCGAGCGCGCGCGAGACGGCGCCCGTCAGCGTCGCGACGTCGACCACGTGGGTCGCGCCGAGCTGCTCGGCGTAGGTCATCGCGTCGCCCAGGATCAGCCGGCCCTCGGCGTCGGTGTTGGTGATGTCGACCATCTTGCCGTTGAGCGCCTTGACGATGTCGCCGGGTCGCGTGGAATGCGAGCCGGGCATGTTCTCGACCGCGGGAGCGAGCGCGAGCAGCGGTGTCCCGGGCGCCAGCTGGGCGACGGTGGCGATGGCCGCGATCACGGTGCAGGCACCGGTCTTGTCCATCTTCATCTCTTCCATCCGGCTCGGCCGGCTTGATGCTGATCCCGCCCGAGTCGAAGCAGACGCCCTTGCCGACGATGGCCAGGTGGCGGTCGAGCGCGTCGTGCTCGCCTTCGCCGCCCGAGCGCATGACGATCATCTGCGGCGGGTTGTCGCTGCCACGGCCGACGGCCATGAACATGCCCATCCCCATCTCGGTCGCCTGCTCCGGCCCGATGACGTCGATCCACAGGCCGTGCCGCTCGGCGATCGCGCGCGCCTCGTCGGCGAGGACGATCGGGCTGACGTCGTTCGAGGCGCGGTTCGACAGCGTCCGGGCGATGTTCGCGCCGTCGGCGATGATCAGCCCGCGCTCGGCCGCCTTGGTCAGCGCCGCCGCGTCCGCGCCCGGCGCGATGAGGATCAGCTCGTCGACGATCGGCGGCGTGCTGTCGACCTCGGTGCGATAGATCGTCCGCGGGTCGTACGAGCCCTCGATCGCGCCCCGAGCGACGAGCTCGGCGACCGCGGCAGTGTCACCGCCCAGCGCATCGGCCAGCGGGGTCAGCCAGATCGCCAGGCTGCGGACGGTCCGACCGGCGAGGCGCCGCTCGGCCGAGGCAGCGACGCGGACGACCGTCTCGCGGTCGACCGTGGCCGTGTCGCCCAGGCCGATGGCCAGCAGGCGGCCGCTGGCGTTCTCGCCGCCGGGCGCCGTCGCGCCCGAGTACCGCTTGCCGGTCAGCTCGCCGAAGGCGACGAGCGCCTGGAGCTCGCCGCCGGCGCGCCGGTCGAGCTCGCCGAGCGGGCCGTCGAAGGCCGGCTTGGCGCGCGACCGGGATGACGAGGACGTCCGCGGGCACATCCCACGGCTGGTCGGTGACGACGCGAAGCTGCACGGGTTCGGGTCCCTCCGGAGGAGCGCAGTCGAACGCCGCCGCGAGGTCGCTCGGGCGGGCTTGGGCTTGGTCGCTCAGTGTAGCGACCGCGCCGGGGTCAGGGAGTGCCCGATGGGTCCGGCGTGTCGCTCGGTGCGGGCGAGTCGCTCGGAGCGGCCGTGTCGGCGTCGAGCGCATCGCTCAGCTTGCCCTTCGCCTCCTCGATGGCGATGACCGCCCCATTCATCCCGCCGCGACCGATCTCGGCCATGATGACCACGAGTCCGCGGGTGTCCGGTGGCAGGCGAGCCCGGGCAGCGGCCTCGGCCTTGACCGCGGCTCGCGTCGAGGCGGTGACCTTGCCCTTGAACTTGGAGATCTCCTTGTACAGGTTGCGCAGGGCCACGTCGTAGTCGGCATTGCGGCTGATCCATTGGTCGAGCACGGACACGTCGACCGTGTTGACGAGCTGGTCGCGGATCGTTCGGGCGGCGGCAAGCTGGCCGCTCGCCTGGGTCAGCAGCTTGAGCGCGGCGGCGTACTTGGCGTGCACACCGCTGTCGGCGGCCTTGGCAACCAGGCTGTCATGCGCCGCGAGCAGGCCGCTCATCTTGGTCGCGGCGACCGCCCCGATCGTGAGCCGCACCCAGTTGAAGTCGAGGCCGTCGGTGGCGTCGAGCGCGGCCACGAGCCGGTCATGGCGGGCGACGACCGCGTCCGACACGCTCAATCCGGCCGTCGCGGTCCCGACGTAGGGCACGGTCGTGAGCTCCCGCCGGATCGCGGCGGTCCGCGCGATGACATCGGCCATCAATCCGTCGCCATCCTTGATGGCCGCCTCGCCGGTCGTCGGGTCGGCGCTGTTGAGGGCTGCCAGCGCGCCGCGCGCCTGGGTCCCGAGCGCCTCGACCTGGTCGGCCAGGGTGGCCAGGTCCTTGTTCGCGGCATCGAGCCTCGGGATCACCTCGGCATCGCCGGCGATACGTCACGTCGGGCCGGCCCGCGGACCCCGGCGGGTGATCCATCCCGCTGACGATCCCGGCCGCGCCGAGCGCGATCACCACGATGATCACCAGCCACAGGACCGCGCCGCCGAACGCGCGCAGGCGACTCACGCGTCGATCCCGGATCGGCCGGCTCATGCCGGCTGCACGGCCTGGTCGCGCGGCTTTGTCTTCAGATAGCCGAGGCGGCCTTCCATCGCCCGTGGCGTGAAGCCGAACCGGGTCGGGATGAGATCGAGCGGTCCGATGTTGTCGAGCCGGAGCTGGCGGAGCTGGTCGGTGGCGACCGGGAACGGGATGCGGACACGTTCGGCTGTCCCGGCCACGAGGCGGATGAGCGGGATCGGCATCGGGACGATCGCCCGCCGCTTCCCGAGCGCCGTGACCACCTCGCGGGTGATCTCCTTGTAGGTCCAGTAGCGCGGCCCACCGAGCTCGAAGGCCCCGCCCAGCGTCGTCGGGTCGGCCAGCGAGCGGACGACGACCGTCGCCACGTCGCCGACGTGGATCGGCTGGAAGCGCGCCGATCCGTCGCCGGGGACCGGCACGATCCCGGGCGAGATCCGGACGAGGCTCGCGACGATGTTGAAGAACCCGTCACCCTCGCCGAACTGGAGCGACGGCTTGAGGATGGTCCAGGCGAGGTCCGACGCGCGGACCAGTGCCTCGGCCTTCGCCTTCGAGCTCGCGTAGTGGAGGGTCGGGTCGTCGGTGACGCCCAGCGCGCCCATGTGGACGAGACGCCGGACACCGGCCGTGCGCATCGCGACGACCAGCGCGCGCGTTCCCTCGGTGTTGACCAGGCGCAGGTCGGCACCGCCGTTGTAGTCGCGCGGGATGGCCACGAGATGGACGACCGCGTCGACGTCGGCCAGCGCCGGACCGAGCGTCTCGGGGCGCGTCACGTCGCCGATCCGGATCTCGACGCTCGCTCGCTGCTCGACCGGGAGGCGCCCGAGGACGATCTCGCCGGCGGTCGGCGTCCGGGCGAGCGCGACCACCCGGTGACCGGCGGCGATCAGGGTCGGGACGGTGTGGCTGCCGACGAACCCGCTCGCGCCGGTGAGGAGGATGGTGGACATCGCGCAGGAATCGTAGCATCGACGGCATGCATGACCTCCTGACGACACCGGTCGCCGGCGCGCCGCTGCGCCGCCTCGTCCAGGCGATGCCCAAGGCCGAGCTCCATCTCCACCTCGATGGCTCGCTCCGGGTCGACACCGCGCTCGAGCTCGCGCGGACCCGCGGCGTCGATGCGCCGCGCGACTGGGCCGGCATGTCGAGCGCGCTGATCGCGCCGATGCCGTGCGCCAGCCAGGCCGAGCTGCTGCGCGCGTTCGACCTGCCGATCGCCCTGATGCAGGACGCCGAGGCGCTCGAGCGGATCACCGCCGAGCTCGTCGAGACGAAGGCCGCCGACGGCGTGCGCTACCTCGAGATCCGCTGGGGTCCGCTGCTCCACCTCGCGGGCGGGCTGTCGCTGGCGGACGGGATCGCCGCGGTCTGTCGCGGCGCCCAGGATGCGGCGCATCGGACCGGGACGATCGTCCGGCTCATCTCGACCGCGCTCCGCTCGCACGACCCCGAGGCGAACGTCGGCCTCGCCGAGACCGCCGCGCGCTTCCGCGACCAGGGCCTGGCCGGCTGGGACCTGGCCGGCCCCGAGGAGGCGTTTCCGGATCCGCTCGTCCATGCCGCGTCGTTCGAGGCCGCGCGAGCCGGCGGCCTGCGGATCACCATCCACGCCGGCGAGTGGGGCGGCGCGGCGCAGGTCCGCCGCGCGCTCGCGGTCGATCCCGAGCGGATCGCCCACGGACCCGGCGCGGTCGACGACCCGGAGCTGTGTGCCGAGCTGATCGCCCGGCGCGTGACGCTGGACCTGTGCCCCACCTCGAACTGGCAGGCCGGGATCGTGCCATCGCTCGCGGAGCACCCGCTGGCGCGACTCGACCGGGTCGGCGTCTCGGTCACGCTCAACACGGACGACACGACGGTCTCCGACATCACCCTGTCCGAGGAGTACCTGGGGGCGGTCGAGACGATCGGGCTGACGCTGCCCGAGCTGTGGGCGATCGACCGCCGCGCGCTCGACGTGGCGTTCGCCGACGAGGCCGACCTCGAAGCGCTGCGCGCCGTGTTCGCCGCGTGGGGCGACGGGATCCCGGAGCTCGCCGAGTCGTGACCGCGACCGCCGTGATGGGCACAGGACGCGGTCGCACGCGCTACGCTCCGGCGGTGAACTGTCCGGCATGCGGCACGCTCAATGACGCTGGCCGCAAGTTCTGCGGCGAATGCGGCTCCCGGCTGACCGCGATCTGCGCGTCGTGCGGTGCCGCGAACAGCCCGAGCGCGCGGTTCTGCGGCGACTGCGGCTCCCGGCTGTCGCTCGATGCCGGGTCGGAGCCGGTCGCCGGCGTGGCGCCGGCGCGGCCCGGGCGGCGCCGTCGGCGCCCGATCGCCCGGACCAGCCTGCCCGCCCCGGTCGCCGAACGCCGGCTCGTCACCGTCCTGTTCGCCGACCTGGTCGGCTTCACGGCGCTCGCCGACGGCCGCGACGCGGAGGCCGTCCGCGAGCTGCTGACCCGCTACTTCGAGATGGCCCGCGACGATCGATCGACCGCTACGGCGGCACGGTCGAGAAGTTCATCGGCGACGCGGTGATGGCCGTCTGGGGCACGCCGGTCGCCCACGAGGACGACGCCGAGCGGGCCGTCCGCGCCGCGCTCGAGCTGGTCGAGGCGGTGCGCGGCCTCGCGCCCGGGCTGCAGGCACGGGCCGGCGTCCTCACCGGCGAGGCCGCGGTCACGCTCGGCGCGAGTCGGCCAGGGGATGGTCGCCGGCGACCTCGTCAACACCGCCTCGCGCCTCCAGTCGGTCGCGGCGCCCGGGACCGTGCTCGTCGGCGAGGCGACCCAGCGCGCGGCGTCCGGCGCGATCGCCTTCGAGCCGGCCGGCGACCAGGTCCTCAAGGGCAAGGCAGCTGCCGGTGGCCGCCTGGCGTCGCGCTGCGCGTCGTCAGCAAGCGCAAGGGCCTGGGCCGGAGCGACCGGCTCGAGGCGCCGTTCGTCGGTCGCGACGAGGAGCTGCGCCTGCTCAAGGACCTGTTCCACGCCACCGCCCGCGAGCAGCGCGCCCGGCTCGTGTCGATCACCGGCCAGGCCGGGATCGGCAAGAGCCGGCTGGCCTGGGAGTTCCTGAAGTACGTCGACGGCGTCGTCGAAGGCGTCTGGTGGCACGACGGCCGCTCCCCGGCCTACGGCGAGGGCATCACGTTCTGGGCGCTCGGCGAGATGGTCCGCTCGCGGGCCGGCCTGCTCGAGACCGACGACACGGCGACGACCCGCGACCAAGGTCGCCGAGATGCTCGCGACCCACGTCCCCGACGAGGCCGAGCGGCGCTGGATCGAGCCCGTCGCTGCTCGCCCTGCTCGGGCGTCGGCGACGCGCCCGGCCGGCGGTCGCGACGAGCTGTTCCGCGCCTGGCGGACGTTCTTCGAGCGGATGGCCTCGACCGGCACCGTCGGCCCTCCTGTTCGAGGACCTCCAGTGGGCCGACGCGGGCCTGCTCGACTTCATCGACCACCTGCTCGAGTGGAGCCGCGGCGTCCCGATCCTGATCATCACCCTGGCCCGCCCGGAGCTGCTCGACCGTCGCCCGGACTGGGGCGCCGGCCGGCGCAACTTCCTGGCCCTCGGGCTCGAGCCGCTCCCCGAGACGGCGATGCGCGAGCTGCTGGCCGGCCTCGTCCCCGGGCTGCCGGCCGCGACCGTGCGCTCGATCATCGCCCGCGCCGACGGCATCCCGCTCTACGCGGTCGAGACCGTCCGGATGCTGGTCGTCGGACGGGCGCCTGACGCGAGGTCGACGGCCGCTACGAGCCGGTCGGCGACCTCGGCGAGCTGGCCGTGCCCGAGACCCTCCAGGCGCTGATCGCCGCGCGGCTCGACGGCCTCGACCCGGCCGACCGGGCGCTGCTCCAGGACGCCGCGGTCCTCGGCCAGACGCTTCACCCTCGGCCGGGCTGGCGGCCGTCTCGGGCGGCGAGGAGCCGGTCCGCTCGAGCGCACGGCTGCGCGACCTCGGCCGCGCGGAGCTCGTCGTCCAGGACGATCGATCCGCGCTCGCCCGAGCGCGGCATGTACGGCTTCGTCCAGGCGCTCATCCGCGAGGTCGCCTACGGCGACGCTCGCGCAGCGCGACCGCCGCTCGCGCCACCTGGCCGCCGCCCGCTTCTTCGAATCGCTCGGCGAGGATGAGCTGGCCGGGGCGCTCGCCGTCGCACTACATGGCGGCCTGGCAGGCCTCAGCCGACGGGCCCGAGGGCGAGGCGATCGCCATCCAGGCGAGGCTCGCGCTCGTCGGGGCGGCTGATCGGGCGCTGAACCTCGGATCGCCCGAGGGAGCGATCGGGTTCCTCGAGCAGTCTCTGACCGTGACGACCGACCCGGCCGAGCGCGCCCCGATCCTCGAGCGTGCCGGTCGAGCGGCGGCGAACGCGGTCCAGACGGATCGGGCCGAGGCGTTCTTCCGCGAGGCGATCGACCTCCGTCGGACGATGGGTGACGTGCCGGGTCGGTTCCGGGCGATCGCCTGCCCTCGGCGCGGCGCTGATCGACTTTCGACGGCACGGAGGCCGCCGGAGCGCTGTACGAACCGGCGATCGAGGAGGCAGAGGGTGCGGCGGACGAAGCCGACCTGGCGCGCCTCGTCTGCGGCCTCGCCCGCATCCGATCCAGCCAGGACCGGGTCGACGAGGGGCTCGCCCTCATCGATCGCGGCCTGCCCATCGCCGAACGCCACGAGCTGGCCGAGCTGCTCATCGAGGCGCTCGTCACGAAGGGCATCGCTGCTCTCCAAGGCGGCCCGTCCGGTCGAGGGCATCGCCCTCGTCGAAGCGGCGCGCCGCCTGGCGGTCGAGCACAACCTGCCGGCCTGGGAGGCCCGCGCCCTGGTCTCGCTCAGCCTCAACGTCGCCATCCGCGACCCGCGGGCGGCGGTCGAGCTCGAACGAGAGGCCATCGAGCTGGCCCGCCGGATCGGCCGGCGGGACATGGAGCTCCTGCTCATCGGCAATGCGGGCGAGGACTCGATCCGGACCGGCGAGTGGGACTTCCAGGAAGTCCAGTTCGCCTCGCTCGACCAGCTCGACATCGAACCGAGCATCCGGCTCCCGATGGAGGCCGCATCGGTCACCATCGGGCTCCTGCGCGGGACGATCGATGCCGCCGCGGTCGATGCGCGCTACAAGATGTTCCCCGGATCCATCGACGATTCGGACCTCGCCAGCAGCCTCCCGGACACGCTCGGTTGGGTAGCCTTCGCGGACGGTCGATTCGCCGACGCGGCGGCAGCCTGGCTCGAGATCGCGGACATGAGCGCCCTGAACGCGCCGTACACCCTCCCGCGGACGGCCGACGCGGCCCTGTTGGCCGGCGATCCTGCGCTGGCGCGACGGGCGCTCGAGCGATTGACGCGCACCGCCGCGCAGGGCAAGGCGATCGACGTCGATCGGACGGCCATCGGCGCCGGGCTCGCGGCGCTCGAGGGCCGGCGCGGTGAGGCCGTCGCCGGCTACCGGGCGGCCATCGCCGGCTGGCGCGACCTCGGACTGCCGTGGGACGAGGCCGTCACCTCGATCGAATTCGTGCGGTTCATCGGGCCGGACGAGCCGGAAGCGCGCGGCCGCCGCCGAGTGCCGCGCGCACGATCCTCGAGCGCCTCGGGGCCGCCCGCATCCTGGCGCATCCTCGACGAGTCGATCGAGCTGGGTCGTGCGCGGGCCGGCGCGGCACCGAAGAGCCGAGGCGGCCGGCCGCGGGGCCAGTGCCGACGAGGGCGCGTCGATCATCGGTTGAGGCGTTCGTTCAGCGGCTGACCGACGCGGGTCGCCCACGAGGCCGTCCCGCTGCTCAGCCCGGGCGAGTCGCTCCAGGGCGGCGGCCAGCTCGGCCGCATCGGCGGCGATCGCGGTCGGCTGCTCGTCGGCGGGGAGTGCCTCGACCTCGGCCCGTGTCGTCACCCCGGTCAGCATGAACACGCAGCGCGCGCCCACGGCCCGCGCCGCCGCCAGGTCGGTCGCGATCCCGTCGCCGATCATGATCGCCTCGGCTGGCTCGCGACCCACGGCGTGCGCCGCGGCCTCGAGCAGGTACGGCGCGGGCTTGCCGATCGAGATCGGCACGACCCCGGTCGCCGCCTCGAGCGCGATGACCAGCGACCCGGCGCCCGGCCGCAGCCCGCGCTCGGTCGGATAGACCGGGTCGCGGTTGGTCGCGATGAAGTGCGCCCCGGCCCGGATGCTGTCGTTGGCGACGACGAGCCGGGCGTAGGTCAGGTTCGGGTCGAGCCCGACGACGACCGCATCGGGTCGTCCGGCCGCGGCGAACCCATCGATCGGCTCCTGGCTCATCCGCGTCGCCGCCGCGCCCGCGGTGACCACGTCGTATCCCTCGTCGCGCAGCTCGCGCTCGAGACCGCCGCCGCCGAGGACCAGCACGCGCCGGATCCCCGGATCGTGCTCGCGCAGGTAGGCGGCCGTCGCGCGCGCGGACGAGACGACCGTGTCGGGCGAGACCGGGGCGCCCATCGCCGCGAGTCGGGTCTGGTAGTCGGCCCGGTAGTGCATCGAGTTGTTGGTGACGTAGACGACGTCGTCGCCACGGGCCGCGCGATCGGCAAGGACCGCGGCGACGCCCGGCACCGGCTCGCTGCCGCGGTAGACGACGCCGTCGAGATCGACCAGCAGCAGGAGTCCCATCGACCCGATCGTAGCCGGGCGACCCCCGGCGCGTACGATGGCGCCGATGCCGCAGCCCGACCGTGACCCGCTCGCCGCCACGCGCCGACTCCTGGTCGACGGCACGAACCTGCTCCACGCCATCTCCAAGGCGGCCGGGAGCCCGGGCGCGGCCCCGCCGGCGGCGCTCATCGGGCGATTGCGCGGTGCGATCCCGGCGCCGGTCACGATCGAGCTCGTGTTCGACGGCCCGCCCGAGCGCGGCCTGCGCAACGAGCGGATCGCGGCCGGAGTGGTCGTCCGCTACAGCGGCGGGCGGACGGCCGACACCGTCATCCTCACCATGATCGAGGACGTCCGCCTGCTCGACGGAGCCGACGGCACGGCCACCCTCCTCGTCGTCACCGACGATCGCGACCTGCGCCACGGGTCCCGCCTGCGCGGCGCCCGGACGGCCGGCTCGGCGTGGCTGCTCGGCCGGCTCGGGAGCGGACGGCTGGCCTCGCCGTCGATCGGCAACCCGCGCGCGGCCGCGGCCGCCACGGCCCTTCGCCCAGAGCGCCACCGGGCGACCACGACAAGGACGAACCGGACCGTCGCGGCTGGTCCCCGGGACGCGGCGCGACGACCAAGAAAGGCAATCCGCGCAGGGCGCCCAAAGGCGAGTGGGACTGGTAGGATTCCGCCGTGAACATCATCGAGTTCCTCAACCAGATCTGGACCCAGATCCTCGATGTCACCGCACTCTTCGTCACGCCCGACTGGGGCTTCCTGATCAGCATGCTCCCGGTCATGGTCCTGCTCGGCCTGGTCATGCCGTTCCTGACCGGCCTGGCCATCCTCACGGTCGCCTATCTCGTGACCAAGCCGCGGGCCAAGGTCGCGTTCGAAGAAGGCCCGCGCCTGGCCGAGATCGGCCCCGGCGGCGAGCCCGTCTTCCCGGTCGGCCTCCCCCACTGCCGGCGCGACGCGCTCGTCTACCCGTCGGGCACGCTCCGCTGCGACACGTGCCACGATGAGCTCGCGGTCATCTGCCCGATGTGCGGGCTGGGCCGCGTCGGCGCGCATCGACACCTGCTCGAACTGCGGTCTCGTCCTCAAGGTCAAGACCCGAGCCGTGGCCGTCCGGACGACGGCTGGACCCAAGCCCGGTGGCGCCGCCGCCGCCTGACCTGAGGCGCTGACCATGCCGCTTCTCTCATCGAACCTGTTCTCGCTCGGCGTGATCCTCGTCGCGCTCGGGTTCGCGGCGCACGTCGGGCATGCCGTGATGCTGGCCAACGGCCGGCGGCTGCCGACGCTTCGCGACGAGCCGCCAGCCGGCCTACGCGGGCGTCGTGACCGGCTCGTTCGTGAACGAGCAGACCGCGGCCGCCCAGAGCGGGCTCGACACCTACGCCTCGCCGAGCCCTCTCTCGCGCGCCGCGATCGGCCTGACCTTCCTCGCCTTCCTCGCCCTCGGCGGGTCGATGCTGGCGCGCGCGATCGTCGTCGGTCGCGGGCCGTGGGGCAGCCTCTACGAGTTCAGCGTCGCCTTCGCCTTCTCGATGATCGGCGGCTACCTGTTCCTCCAGCGGCGCTACCCGATCCGCTCGATCGGGTTCATCCCGGTCGGCGTCGCGCTCGGGATCCTGCTGTACGCGTCGAGCCTGCCGGGCGACATCGAGCCGCTCGTCCCGGCGCTCCAGAACGCGCCGCTGCTGACGATCCACGTCGGGATGGCGGTCATCAGCTACGGGATCTTCGCGACGAGCTTCGCCGCGGGGGTCGGCTACCTGGCCCAGGGCCAGGACGACCGGTTCGCCTGGCTGCCGTCGCACAAGGTCCTCGACGAGGTCGCCTACCGGGCGGTCATCATCGGCTTCCCGATGTTCGCGACGATGATCATCCTCGGCTCGTGGTGGGCCTCGATCGCCTGGTCGCGCTACTGGGGCTGGGATCCCAAGGAGACGGCGGCGCTGGTCACCTGGCTGACCTACGCGATCTACCTGCACGCACGCAACACGCGCTCGTGGGCCGGCCGGCCGGCAGCGCTGCTCCTCGTCGTCGGGTTCGGGATGGTCCTCGTGACCTACTCGGGCTCCCTCTGGTTCAGCGGACTCCACGCCTACAGCGGGCTCTGACCCGTGCATCGAGGGGCGGCCGTCGCGATCCTTCTCGCTGCGGCGTTCCTGCTGAGCGGCTGCCAGTACCTGCTCGGGCTCAACGGACTCAACGGACTCCCGACCGATCCGGGCGGGCTCGGCTCCTTCGATCCGGGCGTCATCGGCTCGTTCGATCCGGGCGACTTCGGCTCGTTCGACCCGGCGAACCCCGACGAGTCGCTCCCGCCGCCGATCGCGACCTATACGAGCGGGAGCGCCGCGGTCACCATCGGCGACACGGTCACCCAGCTCGACAGGCTCACCGAGACCGGAACCCTCTACGCGGAGTTCGGGGCCGAGGGAAGCTGGACCGACGGCAAGGGCACCTACGTCCAGTTCTACAGCGATCCGTCGGGCGCCTCGGGTCCCGGCGGGTTCGTCCAGCTCGACCGGATCAGCGGCGGCCAGCACCTGGCGGCGGCCGACCCGGGCCGCTGCGTGGTGAGCGTCAAGAAGGCCGACGCCACCGGCCTGTCGGGAAGCGCGACGTGCAAGGGTCTGACCTGGGTCGACACGATGGGCGGCTTCAACGGGTTGACGAGCAGCCCGGCACCGATCGGGGCGCCATTCGACGCGACGATCACGTTCGCGGCGGCGCCCTAGGGTCTGTCGGTTCGGCCACGACGGTCGGTCCGCCGGGTCGCCCGCCACCGCGTCAGGTCGTGCGCGTGACCTTGAGCAGGTTCCTCGGCTGGTCGGGGTCGAGGCCGCGAGCGCGCGTCAGGTGGAACGCGTGGAGCTGGCCGGCGACGATCGAGACGATCGGTCCAAGCCACTCCGGGGTGCCCGCCGGCAGCGCTGACCGGCCAGGTCGCGAGCCCGAGTGCTGGAGCCTGGTCCGAGACGACCATCAGCTCTGCCTCGAGATCGGTCCGCAGGCGAGCCAGGAGCGCGACGAGGTCCGCCTCGGGCGCGCCCGCCCGGGCGACCGCGAAGACCGGGACGCCCGGCTCGACCAGCGTCAGCGGGCCGTGCTGGAAGTCGGCCGACGAGTACGGGTCGGCGAAGACGCGCGCGAGCTCCTTGAGCTTGAGCGCCCACTCGCGCGCCGTCGCGTACTCGTAGCCGCGGGCGATGACGAGCGCCCGGGTCGTGGCGGCCTGGTCGGTGGCGATCCGCTCGATCTCGGGCTCGAGCTCGAGGGCCGCGGCGAGGGCCTCGGGGATCGCCGCGACCGCGGCGCGATCGACCGGGTCGTCGGACAGCGCGGCCGACAGCATCGCCACCGCGAGGAGCTCGGCGGTGTACGTCTTGGTCGCCGCGATCGCCCGTTCCGGGCCGGCACCGAGCGCGATCGTCCGGTCCGCCGCAGTCGCCAGCGCCGAATCGGGCTCGTTGGTGATGGCGATGGTCGGGGCGCCCTGGGCGCGCGCCTCGGCGATGACCGCCACGATGTCCGGCGACGCACCCGACTGGCTGATGCCGATGACCAGCGCGTCGGCGACATCGGGCGCCGCGCCGTACAGCGACACGATCGACGGCGTCCCGAGCCCGACCGACAGCCGATGCCGGACCCCGAGCACGTACTGGGCGTAGATCGCGGCATGGTCCGAGGTCCCGCGCGCGGCGATGACCACGTGCCCGACCGGTCGCTCGCGGAGCGACGCGGCGATCGACTCGACGGCGTCGGCCTGGTCGGCGATGAGCCGTTCGGCGACCGCGGGCTGCTCGCGGATCTCGTCGCGAAGGGTCATCGCGTCGGTGACGTTGCCGCCGCTGTGGCCGAGGACGTGGCGACACTGGTCGCCAACCCGGGCACCGCCACGGGCAGGCGTCCCGGGAACCCGATCTCGCCCGCAAGAGCGCGCGCCAGCGCCTCGAGCGAGTCGCGCAGGATCGAATACGTGCAGATGGCGGGCACGCCCGGCCGGGTAGGTCGCGAGATCCCACGGCGTCCGCAGCGCGACCGCGATGGTCGGCACGCCGGTGGCGGCGATCGCGCGGACGAGGGCGGCCTGCGCGGGCCGGCGGTGCGCCTCGATCGTCCCGACGACCACGGCATCGAACGAGCCGGCGCGCGCCCGAAGCCCGGCGATCTCGGCCTCGCTCGGCGACCCCGAGACGACGACGTCGTCGACCGAGGCGAACCGCGTCCGGAGCGCGCGGCCGAGACCCGGCACGACCATCGACGACGTGTCGGCCGGGGTCAGGTCGGCGGGCTCGGGCATGATCGCCAGGATCCGCGTCGTCGGCGCCAGGGCGATCGGCGCCGGCTCGCCGCCATCGGGCGCCCGGTCGGTCCTGGTCAAGGCCCGTTCGGCCAGCTCGCGCGAGAGGGCGAGGTGCGCGTCGGAGCCGACCACGTCGAGATCGGGCTGCGGTTCCGCGCCGGCGAGCCAGCCGCGGAGCTCGGCGAGACGAGCGCTCGAGGCGGCCAGGTCGGCCGCGTCGAACAGGTGGCGTGCCGCGGCGGCCACGAGCGTCGACTCGATCCGTCGGCGCGACGTGCGCGTCGGCGGTCGTCAGCAGCAGGTCGTCGCCGGCGCGGATCGCGGCGATCACCTCGACCGCCTGGGCCGCACCCTGCGCGAGCGCGCGCATGTCGAGCGCGTCGCTGATCGAGACGCCGCCGAAGCCGAGCTCGTCGCGGAGCGTGTCGCTCATCACGGATCGGGCGAGCGTCGCCGGCAGTGTCGGGTCGCCGGTCAGTGCGGGCACCGCGACATGGGCCGACATCGCGAGCCTGGCCCCGGCCGCGATCGCCGCCCGGAACGGGACGAGCTCGTTCGTCTCGAGCGTCCGGCGGTCGCCGCGGACCACCGCCAGCTCGTGATGGGTGTCCTGGTCGACGGCGCCCAGCCCGGGGAAGTGCTTGACCGTGGCGGCCACCCCGGCCGCCTGGAGCCCGCGGACCATCGCCGCGCCAAGCCTCCCGACCTCGGCCGGGTCGTCGCCGAACGAGCGGATCCCCATCGCCGCGTTGCCGGGCTCGCTGGCCAGGTCGAGGACCGGGGCATAGACCACGTTGACGCCCATCGCCCGCGCCTCGCGCCCGATCGCCCGGCCGACCCGCTCGACCAGGTCCTCGTCGCCGACCGCGCCGAGCGCCATGTTGCCGGCGAACGCGGTGGTCGCCTCGCCGAGCGCCATCAGCTGGCCGGCCTCCTGGTCGGCGGCGACGAGCAGCGGCCCGGTGGCCAGTTCGCCGGTGGCGCATCCCCGACCGCGCCGCGACGCGCGGCCCCGACCTCGCCCGCCCGCTGGAACGCCGCGCTGAACTCGCGGACCTGCCCGGGCGACCGGACGTTGAACGCCACGAACAGCGTGACCCCCGCCACAGGTGCATCGGCCAGCCGTCGCTCGACCCAGCGCGGCACCGTCTCGCCCTCGAAGGCGAGCATCACCCGTTCGAGGATGCGCGCGTCGGTCACCCCTTCACGGCGCCCGCGAGGCCGCGCACGAAGTAGCGCTGGACGAGGATGAAGAACAGCAGGATCGGCACGATCGTGATGATGACGCCGGCGGCGATCGAGCGGAAGTCCGACTGGAAGAAGCTCTGCAGCGCGGCCAGCCCGACCGGCAGCGTCAGCCCGTCCTTCGTGTGGAGCATCAGCGACGGCCACAGGAAGTCGTTCCACGACGTGACGAAGGTGAAGATCGCGACCGCGGCCAGCGACGGCCGGACGATCGGCAGCAGGATCGACCACCAGATCCGCCACTCCCCGGCGCCGTCGATGCGGGCGGCCTCGATCAGGTCGTTGGGGACGCCGCGGAACGCCTGCCGCAGCAGGAAGATGTTGAACGCGCTGACGAGGTTCGGGAAGATCAGCGCGGCCAGCGTGTCGTAGTAGTGGAAGACGTTGACCGACAGCACGAAGCTCGGGATGTAGGTCAGCTGGGCCGGCACGATCAGGGTGGCCAGCAGCGCGTAGAAGATCGCGTCGCGGCCGAAGAAGCGCATCTTGGCCAGCGGGTAGGCGGCCATCGCGGCGACCAGCACGTTGAGCAGCCCGACCGAGACCGCCACGATCAGGCTGTTCAGGAAGAAGGTCGGGATCGGCAGCGCCGCCAGCACCCGTTGGTAGGCGCCGAGGCTCGGATCGCTCGGGATGAACTGCGGCGGGATCGAGTAGACCGGGTCGCCCGGGCCCTTGAGCGAGGTCATCAGCATCCAGAAGAACGGGAAGACCGTGATGACCGCCAGCAGGATCAGGACGATGTACCAGAGCCCGCTCGACACGACCTGGCCGCGGCGGGGTCGCCGCCGGGTCCGCTGGAGCGTGGCGACCGGCTCGACGACATTGGCCATCGCCGCCTGGCTCATGCCGCACCGTCCTGACCGCGTTCGAGGATCTTCACGTTGAAGATCGAGAAGACCAGGGTGATCGCGAGCAGTGCCGATCGCGATCGCCGACGCGTACCCCGCATGGTCGAGCTGGAAGGCCTCTTTCCAGAGGTAGAAGACCATCGTCACGCCGCTGTCGAGGATGCCGCCGGTCCGGTTGGTCAGGACGTAGATCTCGTCGAACACCTTGAGCGCGGCGAGGCTCGAGATGATCGCCACGAAGACGATCTGCGGGCGCAGCCCCGGCAGGCTCACGTAGCGGTGCTTCTGGAAGTTCGTTGCGCCGTCGATCAGGGCCGCGTCGTACAGCTCCTCGGGGATGTTCTGGAGCCCGGCCAGGAAGATGACCGAGTAGAAGCCGACCCCTGCCCAGATCGTGAGCAGCATCGCGATCGGCAGGACGAGCGACGGCGTGGCCAGCCACTGGATCGGGACCGTGATGACGCCCCACGACTGCAGCAGGCTGTTGATGAGTCCGTTCCGGTCGAACAGCCACTTCCAGGACAAGGCCGATCGCGATGCTGCCGCTGATCGCGGGGATGAAGTAGAGCGCCCGGAAGATGTGGATGCCGCGCATCCGGCGGTTGACGATGATGGCCAGGCAGATCGACAGGAAGATCAGGATCGGGGTGACGAGCAGGTAGACGAACGAGTGGACGAGCGCCAGTCGGAACGTCTCGTCGCCGAGCAGCTGGGTGTAGTTGTCGAGGCCGACCCAGACCGGCGGGGTCACGATGTCGAAGTCGGTGAAGCTGTAGTAGACGACCGCGATGATCGGGTACACGACGAAGATGCCCAGCAGGACGAGGGCCGGGAGAAGGAACGTGTACGGCGTGATCGAACGCTTCCTGGTCATGTCGTGTCCCGCGGATCATGCCTCGCCGGGGCCGGTGGGTCGGCCGCTGCGATGGCGAGAGATGGGCTGGCCCGCCCCGGAGGCGGAGCGGGCCAGCGCTGGATGCGAACCCCTGGGGGACCGGGTTCGCGCTACTTGATGAGCTTGTTGGCGTCTGCCACGGCCTTGTCCAGCGCCTGCTGGGCAGGGACGTTGTTGAACAGCGCCGACTCGACGGCCTTGAGGACGATGTCGTTGACATCGGCCTTCTTGACGACGGTGGGGACGATGTCCGCGTAGGTGGCGACGATGCCGCCGGCCAGCGGACGGGCGCTGTCCTCGACCGCGGTGGGCGCGGACGGAGAAGAACGGATCCTCGTAGGCCGCCGCGGAGGACGGATAGACCGCGACCTGCTTGGCGAACTCGACCATGCTGCGCGGGTTGGTGAAGAACTGCGCGAGCGCCATGGAGGCGTTCGGGAACTTGGTGTCCTTCTTGACCGAGATCGACATCAGGCCCTTGCCCGACACGTTGGACTTGCCGAGCGGTGCCTGGACCATGCCCAGGTTGCCGTACAGCGTGGCGTTGGTGTCCTTGACCGCACGGGCCAGGTTCGGGCCGGTGGCGTAGAACGCTGCGGCACCGGCCGAGAAGGCGTTGAGGCCGACGCGGTCGTCGTTGGTGGTCAGGACGGTGTTGTCGACGGTGCCGGCCTTGACCATGTCGACGTACATCTGCAGCCAGGCGACGCCTTCCGGCGAGTTGAACGCGAAGGCTGTGTTGTCGGCGTTGTAGACCTTGACGCCACCCTCATAGACCATCTGGGCGAGCAGGTCGCTGACGGTCAGGCGGATGTCGCAGACGGTCGAGGTCTTGTCGAGGATGGTCTTGCACAGGTCCGGCAGGCCATCGATGGTCTTGGGGAACTGGTCGAGGGTCAGGCCGGTCTTGTCGTAGATCGCGTGGTTGATCAGCTCGACGTTGAGGCCCTGGTACCACGGGAACTGGAAGTTCTGCGCCGTTGATCAGCTGCTCGTTCCAGAGGCCCGGGAAGTAGATGTCCTGGACGGTCTTCGGGACTGCGGTGTTGAGCGGGAGAAGCAGGCCCTTGGCCGCGTACTCGCTGACCCAGCCTTCGCTGACCGACAGGTTGATGACGTCCGGGGCGATGTTCGCCGCGAACGCGTCATTCAGGTCGTCCTTGAACGTGGCCTGGTGGTCTTCCCACTTGACCGTGACGCCCGGATAGGTCGCCTGGAAGCGGGCGATCGTGTCCTTGATGTACTGGTCGAAGGTCGGCGACAGATAGAACGTCCAGAACGTGATCTGCGCGTTCTGCTCGACGTTCGGGATGACCGCTTCGGCGGGATCCGGGGCGAGCGCGCTGGGCGCTGCAGACGCGGCGGCCGCGGATGCGGACGCGGACGGCGCTGCAGACCCGGAGGCCGCGGCCGTCGCCGCAGCAGTGGCGGCAGCGGTCGGCGCTGTGGTCGGTGACGGGGACGCTGAACTCGAACACGCCCCGACGACGACCGCCAACAGGGCGGTCAGGGCGAGGTATCGATGCGTTCTCATGCTCCTGGGTGCTCCTTTCACGGTTTTCCATGGGACTCCTCTCAGGTGGCAGGCCTTACGTCTCCCGTACGTGGCCCACCTCCTCCCATCCTTGGCCGGCTCCGATCCCGGCATGTGTGGCGGCGGCGATGGTCACCGCCCCCCATGCCCCGGCATCGGCGCCGGGTGGGAGCAGCTCCTCGATCCCGGGGATCAGCTGCTCCCGCGCGAGCGCCGACGCCTCGCGCATCCGTTCCAGCTCGCGCCGGATCGGTTGCACGAAGGCCTCGCCCGCATGGCTGACCCCGCCGCCGAGCACGACACGCTCGACGTCGTAGGTCATCACCAGCAGATGGACCGCCCAGGCCAACCGGCGGCCGACGGTGTCGGCGATCTCGGTGGCCAGCGGATCGCCGCGCGCAGCGGCGAGGTAGACATCGACCGCGGTCGGGGCGCCGGGGGCGGCGGACAAACCGGGTTGCGGTCTCGATGGCCGCGGCATTCTCGCGCGAATCGGCGAGAGACGTCGGCCGGCCGGAATCGACGGCTTCGCGCGCGAGCCGCGCGATCGCGGAGCCCGACACGAGGGTCTCGAGACAGCCGCGCTGGCCACAGGCGCACAGGGCGCCGCCGGGCTCGACGATGACGTGGCCGATCTCGCCGGCCAGGCCGCGCGCGCCGCGATGGAGACGACCGTCGAGGACGACCCCGGCCGAGACCCCGGTCCCGACCGCGAGGTAGGCCAGGTCGTCGATGGCACCGACGACACGGCGTCGATGGAGGCCGAGCGCCGCGGCACGGACGTCGTTCTCGACGACGGTCGGGCGCCCGAGGCGGGCCTCGAGCTCCGGCCCGAGCGGCAGGTCCGACCAGCCGAGGTTGACCGCGAGGGTGACCGTGCCGGTCAGCGGGTCGACCCGGCCGGGGACGCCGACACCGATCGCGGCGACATCGTCGGTCGTGGCACCGGCCGCGGCGAGGGCCGTGCCGACGACCTCGGCGATCTCGTCGGTGGCGCGGTCCGGCGCGACCGACGCGGTCAGGGCGACCTGGCGGCCGAGCACGCGCTCGTCGCGATCGACGACGAGGACCGCGATCTTGCTGCCACCGACGTCGACGCCGACGAGGAGCGGGCGGTCGTGGCCGTCGGTCGAAAAGGCGGCGGTCGGCGGCGTCGGGCTCGTCGCCTCGGTCGTTTCGGGCCGGCGCGTCGTGTCGGTCATCGATGCACCGTCAGGCCGAGCTCGCTCGTCAGCAGCAGCGCGCAGGCACCGAGCAGGGTCAGGTCCTCGCCGGTCCCGCCATCGACGATCCGGGTCTCGCGCGCGAGCGGACCGAGCGAGCGGCGCGTCGCCTCGTCGCGGATCGCGTCGAGCCACGGCTCGCCGAGGACCGTCACGGAGCCGTGCAGGACGATGTCGCGGATGTCGAGGATGCCGATCAGGTTGGCGACCGCGGTCCCGACCGCGCGACCCGCCGCGCGCGAGACGGCCAGCGCCGTCTCGTCGCCGGCGGCGGCCGCGGCTGCCAGCTCGGGGAGGGACGTTGCTGGCAGACCGGCGGCCGCGGCGGCGCGGAGGATGGCAGGAGCGGAGGCGATGGTCTCGAGGCAGCCGAAGCGGCCGCAATGGCACTCGGCGCCGTCGGGCTCGACGACGATGTGGCCGATCTCGCCGGCACCGTCGCCATCGCCACCGAACAGCTCGCCGTCGAGGACGAGCCCGGCGCCGATGCCGCGCCCGATCTTGATCGCCACGAGGTTGGCAGGCCGGTTCTCGCCGTCGAACAGGAACGTGGCCAGGGCGGCCGCGCGGCTGTCGTTGGCGACGATGGTCGGGAAGCCGTAGCGAGCGTGGAGGAGGTTGCCGAGCGGCAGGTCGGTCCAGGCGAGGTTGACCGCCCAGCGGATCGTGCCGTCGCCGTCGACGATGCCCGGCGCGCCGACGCCGATGCCGAGGATGGCCTCGTGCGGGCGGGCGAGGATCTCGTCGACCAGGTCGTAGACGAGGGCGAGGGCGTCGTCGCCGTCGGTGCCGTCGAGGTCGCGGCTGATCCGTTCGCGGACCTCGCCGCGGAGGTCGAGGATGGCCGCCGTGAAGGTCCGCTCGCCGAGGTCGAGGGTGACCACGTGGCGGGCGTCGTCGACGAGCGAGACGAGGGTCGGCTGCTTGCCGCCCGTGCTCGGACCGCGGCCGACCTCGCGGGCGAGGCCGTCGTGCTCGAGCTCGCCGACCAGCTCGCCGACGGACGTTCTTGTCAGTCCGGTGAGGCGGGCGATCTCCGCGCGGCTGATCGGACCGAGGTCGTAGACCGCGCGCAGGACCAGGCTCGCGTTATGGGCGCGGGTCTGGGCATGCGTCGCCTTGGTCGGGAACTCGGTGCGTGCCACGGGCGCGGTTTGACTCCTCCAAGCACCCCCGCCCGACTTTGTCCAGACAGTTGGCAAAGCCGGTCGAGCCGCATCCTAGCGACCCGCCACCGCTTTGTCCATACCCTTGACAAAGATTCCCTGGGCCGGGCGCCGGGGCCATTCCCGTCGCTCGTCGAAACCGTCGCCAGGGGGAGGAACGAGGTCGGGGGAGTAGCGTTCGGCGGGCTCGGGCGCGGGCGGTCGCGCGGGCGAGCCCCGGCCGGGACCCGGGTCCGTGCCCCGCCACTGCGACCGGTTCGTGCCACCTAGTCTCCCGGGGACTATCTGTCACTCCAGGCACGGATCGTTGACAGATACCCTCCCGGAGACTGGTAGTCACGGATTCCGGCCCCGGGTCCCCTCCCGAACCACGGAACCACGCTCACATCGGCCCCGCGAGGCACGTCTGGCCGGCCGAATTGGTCGCGAAGCGTGCCTACCAGTCTCCCCCAGACTATTTGTCCAAGACCGGGGTCGCCGTCGCGGGCCGCCGTCGCGGGCTGCCGTCGCGGGCCGCCGCCAGGTCCCAGCCGCCGCCACGGTCCGCGCGTGACAGTCGCGCCAGACCGTCACTCACGAAGCCACCCGCACCCGCCGGATCGGTCGTGAAGCCGCCCGGCCAGTTTCGCCGACACCGTCCGACCAGAACGACAACCCAGCCACCCGCCCGACTGGATCGCCCAACCAGCGCCGGATCGCCCGACCGTCATCCGGGAGCGCGCTTCTCAGCATCGCCTCGTGCGTCGCCGCGCGCCGGCGGTTCGTCCGGCTGCCGACAACGATCAACCAGGCAGACACGGTCACCGGATCCCAGCTCCGATCGAGGGCGATCCTCCTGGCAAGCCGCCGCTTGCGATCGAAGGTCCCGACCAGCTCGTTCATGTCGGCCAGGTCCGTCTTGAGCTCGATGACGAGCAGTGCACGCCGGCCCGGATGCCAGGCAAGGATGTCGATGACTCCTCGTTCGCCGTAGATCGCGAACGAGACCTCCGGCGCCAGGACCCAGGCGGGCAACTCGTCGCGGAACAGTCGCGCGACCGACTCATGCAACGCGGAGTGCCCGCGATTGAGCAATCGGTCGAGGTCGCCCGCGCGCCAACGCGGGACGAGATCGACTCGAACGTCGAGGGCGGCCGCGACCGCCCGGACGTCGTCGATCGACTGCGGTCCGAGATGGCCTCGCTCCAGTCGAGAGATGACCGTCTGCGAGACGCCCGATCGCTCCGCGAGGTCCTGTTGCCGCCATCCGCGGCGCTGCCGCACGAGACGGATCACGGTCCCGAACCGGAGATCCTCCATCGGACCGAAGTTTGACGGCGTGCCCTTACGCCGGGCTTACGGCGGGCCTTACGCAGGCCCGACCACGCCGCACCCGGTCAGCCGACCAGTAGGACGAGCTTCCCGCGCACGTGACCGGCCTCGCCGACGCGGTGCGCCTCCGCGACGTGGGAGAGCCGGAAGGTCTGCACCGCAGGGGGCGAGAAGCGCCCGCTCTCGATCAGCTCGCCGATCTCGGCCAGTGCGTGCAAAGCGCGGCCGTCGTCCCCGCGGCTGAACGCGACCCCATGCTCCCGCGCGCCGTTGAAGTCGGCGATCGTCACGACGTGCTCCGGACCGCCCGCAAGCTCGATCAGCTCGGGCAGGACGCCGCTCCCGGCGACGTCGAGCGCCGCATCGACGCCGTCGGGCGCCAGCGCTCGGACTCGCTCGACCAGGCGATCGCCGTAGGCGACGGGCTCGGCTCCCAGCGAGCGCAGGTACTCGTGGTTTGCCGGACTCGCGGTGCCGATCACGCGCGCACCACGCGCCATCGCGAGCTGGACCGCGGCGCCACCGACGCTTCCGGATGCCCCGTTGATGAGCAGCGTGCAACCGCTGGCGACGCCGAGCCGGTCGAGCGCGCGCGTGGCCGTCTCGATGGCGGCCGGCAGCGTGGCAGCGCCGGCGAAGTCGAGCGACGGCGGGATCGGCGCGTAGTCGGACAGCACCGTCAGCTCGGCCTGGGCGCCCGGCTCGGCGGAGAAGCCGAAGACGCGATCGCCGACGGCGACGTCCGGCACACCCTCACCGAGCTCGTCGACGACGCCCGCCGCCTCATGTCCAAGCGTCTGCGGCAGCTCCGTATCCATGAGCCCCTGGCGCTTCTTCCAATCGCTCGCGTTGACACCCGCCGCGCGGACCACGATCCGGACCTGGCCGGGACCCGGATGCGGATCGGGGAGATCCACGATCTCGAGGACCTCGGGGCCTCCGAACCGGCTGAACCGGACCGCCTTCATCACTCGCGCCGATCGTCCGGTGCGGCCTCGTGACTGTGCCAGTCCCACCGGACGTCGTCGTCCTCCTGGACGCCGCGGGGCCACCTCGGGTCCGGTCGATATCCGACGAAGCCCTCTCCGAACGTGAACCGGACTCGCCGGGAGACCAAGCCGAGCCAGCCCGTGACGCACACGAGAAGGCCGAGGCTCGCCTGACCGGTGAGCACGGAGACGGCCGCTGCGACAGCGAGCGGTACGGCGAACGCAGTCGGCGGGACCGTCACTCTCCGCAGCGCCGGCCAGGGAACGTCGACGGCGGAGGTGGCGATGACCGGCGGCTCAACATCCGTGGCGGGCGCATCAGGACCCGGCTCGCCAAGGATCGGCGCCGAGACCGACCCGACCACCCGAAGCAGCTCGACGAGCGCCGGCGCGCCCACCGAAATGGTGACCGGAGCTTCTTCATCTTCGGCGGTCGAAGCCGTCGTCCGGGGATCTCGCATGGCGTCCCTCCACCGACTGAGCCGCCCAATCGTCCGCCCACGGAGCGCGAGCGTCCAGTCTCCCGGGGACTACCTGTCACTCCAGGCACGGATCGTTGACAGATACCCTCCCGGAGACTGGTAGTCACGGATTCCGGCCCCGAGCTACCTCCCGAACCACGGAACCACGCTCAGATCCGCCGAGCGAGGCACGTCTGGCGGCCCGAATCGGTCGCGAAACTGGCCTACCAGTCTCCCCCAGACTATTTGTCCAGGACGAGCGGCCCTCCGCCGCGGCTCGGACGCGTCAGCACGCTGGACGATCTCACCGACGTCGCGGGTCCACGACCGCGCGATGCGGGCTCCACATACCGAACACCTGTACGATTTCCACACCGGTGGACGGCCGGTGGACAACCCGCTCCACCCGCCGTGGACGACCCGTGGACAACCGCTCCACGAACGTGGACAGCGACCGCCCGAGCGTGGAAACCTGGCCCACAAGCGTGGATAGCCCAAACCACCACATCTAGCGTCACGAACGGACGATCGCACCACTACATCTTGTGTTTTTGGGGTTGACTACGCCTACCCGGCGCGGTATCGTTCTTGGGTCGCCTGATCGAACTACGAGCCCAACTCGCTCCCCGCCGACACTGTTCGTCGGCCCCGGGAACGGCCCCCAAGGACGTTTCGCCAGCAGCGACGACGCGGTGGATGCGCAGCTACGACGGCTGTCGCGTTCGGCAGGAGGAGGAAGAACCAGATGGCTCGAGCCAACGGGACCACGGTCGCAGTCAAGGGCGCCAAGTCGGGAGCCGCGGAACCCACCGCGACGGACGCGACGCGAGCGCCACACGACTCCGCGGGTCGCCACGCCGGCCCGTATGGCGCCTCCTTCGATGGCACCCAGGCCGATGGCACGACACCGGTCCATGGCCTGACCTTCGAGCGCCGCTGGACCCGCCCGGACGTCCACCCGTACGACGAGATCACCTGGGAATACCGGACCGCCGGCATCGCCAACGAATCGGGCAAGTCCGTCTTCGAGCAGAAGGACGTCGAGGTCCCCGACTTCTGGTCGCAGCTCGCCACCAACGTCGTGGTCAGCAAGTACTTCCGCGGCCACCTCGGCACGCCCGAGCGCGAGACCTCCGTCCGCCAGCTGATCGACCGGGTCGTCAACACGATCACGGCCTGGGCGGAGACCCAGCACTACTTCGCGACCGACACGGACCTCCAGACCTTCAAGGCCGAGCTGACCCACCTGATCGTCCACCAGAAGATGGCCTTCAACTCGCCGGTCTGGTTCAACGTCGGCATCGAGGCCAAGCCCCAGTGCTCGGCCTGCTTCATCAACTCGGTCGACGACACGATGTCCTCGATCATGGACCTGGCCAAGACCGAGGCGATGCTCTTCAAGTTCGGCTCGGGCGCCGGCTGCAACCTCTCCACCATCCGCTCCTCCCGCGAGAAGATGGCCGGCGGCGGCACGGCCTCGGGCCCCGTCTCCTTCATGAAGGGCTATGACGCCTTCGCCGGCGTGGTCAAGTCGGGTGGCAAGACCCGGCGCGCCGCGAAGATGGTCATCCTCGACGCCGCCCACCCCGACGTCCTCGAGTTCATCGATTCGAAGGCGCACGAGGAGCAGAAGGCCTGGGCGCTCATCGAAGCCGGCTACGACCCCTCGCTTCACCGGCGAGGCCTACGGGAGCGTCTTCTTCCAGAACGCCAACCACTCGGTCCGCGTGACCGACGCGTTCATGCAGGCCGTCGTCGACGACGGGGAGTGGCAGACCCACGCGGTCGTCGCCCCGCACGAAGTCATGGACACCTACAAGGCCCGCGACGTCTTCCACAAGATGGCCGAGGCCGCGCACCTGTGCGGCGACCCGGGCATCCAGTACGACACGACCATCAACGAGTGGCACACCTCGGCGAACACGGACCGGATCCACGCGTCCAACCCGTGCTCCGAGTACATGTTCCTCAACGACACGGCGTGCAACCTCGCCTCGCTCAACCTCATGAAGTTCGTCGGCGCCGACGGCGAGTTCGACGTCGAGGCCTACCGGTTCGCGGCCAAGGTGACGATCACCGCCCAGGAGATCCTGGTCGACAACGCCTCCTACCCGACCCCGCGGATCGAGGAGAACTCACACAAGTTCCGGCCGCTCGGGCTCGGCTACGCCAACCTCGGCGCGCTGCTGATGAGCCGCGGTCTCGCCTACGACTCCGACGAGGGGCGCAACTACGCGGCCGCGCTGACCGCGATCATGCACGGCGAGGCGTATCGCCAGTCGGCCGAGATCGCGCGCGACCACGGCGGCCCGTTCTTCGCCTACGACGAGAACCGCGAGCCGTTCCTGCGGGTCATCGGCAAGCACCGCGACGCCGCCTACCGGATCCCGACCAACGGCGTCCCGAAGTCGATGCTCAAGGAGGCGACCGTCGTCTTCGACGAGGCGCTCGCGCTCGGCACCGAGAACGGCTACCGGAACGCCCAGGTCACCGTCCTCGCCCCGACCGGCACCATCGCCTTCATGATGGATTGCGATACGACCGGGGTCGAGCCGGACATCGCGCTCATCAAGTACAAGAAGCTCGTCGGCGAGGGCTTCCTCAAGATCGTCAACCAGACCGTCCCGGCCGCCCTGCGCAAGCTCGGCTACGGCGCGGAAGAGGTCGATGAGATCCTCGCCTACCTGACCGAGCACGAGACGATCGAGGGTGCGCCGCACCTCAAGCCACAGCACCTGCCGGTCTTCGACTGCGCGTTCAAGCCGGCCAACGGCGAGCGGTCCATCCACTACATGGGCCACGTCCGGATGATGGGCGCGATCCAGCCGTTCATCTCGGGCGCCATCAGCAAGACCGTCAACATGCCCGAGGCCGCCACCGCCGAGGAGATCGAGAAGGTCTACCTCGAGGGCTGGAAGCTCGGCCTCAAGGCGATCGCGGTCTACCGCGACAACTCGAAGCGCAGCCAGCCGCTCAGCACCGGCAAGAAGACCGGCGAGTCGGGCGCCGACGCCATCGACAGCGAAGAGGTCGAGAAGCTGCGCAAGCAGCTCGCCAAGGCCCAGATCGAGGCCGGGCTCCCCCATCGACGCCGGCTCCCGGCCGAGCGCTCGGCGGTCACCCACAAGTTCGACATCGCGGGCCACGAGGGCTACATCACGGTCGGGCTCTACCCGGACGGCCAGCCCGGCGAGATCTTCCTCAAGATGGCCAAGGAGGGCTCGACCGTGTCGGGCCTGATGGACACGCTCGCGACGACGATCTCCGTGGCGCTCCAGTACGGCGTGCCGCTCAAGGACCTCGTCAACAAGTTCGCCCACGTCCGGTTCGAGCCGTCGGGCTTCACCGGCAACCAGGAGATCCCGATCGCCAAGTCGATCGTGGACTACATCTTCCGCTGGCTCGGCTCGCGCTTCCTGTCGGCCGAGGACAAGATCAACCTCGGCCTCCAGGAGCGGCCCGGGATCCTCGAGGAGGTCCCGTCGTCCAGCCCGTTCGCTTCTCGTCGGAGCCAGGGCTCGGCACTCCGGCCGTTGCCGAGCCCGCTCCCGCAGTCTCAGACCCGAACCCAAGACCACCGAATCCGACACTCCCAAGGCGACCGCGATCGCCGCAGAGCCGACGCCCGCAGCCGAGCCCCTGGCAGTCATCGCCACCAACGGCGCACTGGCCAACGGTCACGCGGCCAACGGCAACGGCAAGACCACGAACGGCAACAGCGGCGGCTCGACAGCCCCGATCACCCTCAACCTCGGCGCCACCAAGGTCAGCTTCCAGACCCAGGCCGACGCCCCCAGCTGCATGGACTGCGGCTCGATCATGGTCCGCAACGGGTCCTGCTACAAGTGCCTCAACTGCGGGAGCACCAGCGGCTGCAGCTGAGCCCGACCCGCATCCGCAATCGCGACGCGCCAGATATTAGAGGTCGACCCCGCCCGCAGAGTCGGGGTCGACCTATTTCTGCGCGACGACCAACCGGTCTCACGAGCAGCGACTCGGCGCTCTAGTAGGGTCGACCAACTCCGACATAAGGGTGCCCAGACCCATTTCGACAGATCGGCACGCTCGGGGGGCGAGTTGTTCCAAACGGCGCCATAGGTGCGGCCCCAATAGCGCTTCGTCGATGTGTTCGTGCCGCGGCCGCTGTACACCGTGACCGTCACGCCGGCGCCGATCTTGAAGGTCGATGCGAAGCTGTAGACGTGGAGCTTTCCGTAATCGTGGAGCTTCCAGCCACCGACGGCTTTCGTCGTTGAGCAGTAGTTCTTGAATCCGGACGTACTCGCCGTTCAGGTACGCCGCATAGTTGTCGTTCCCCGGCGCGTCGAAGTGGCCCGTCGAGATGCGCACACGGAAGACGCTGCCACGTTTGTCGGCACCCAGGGACATGACGCTGAAGCCGAGTACCAATGCGAGCGACAGGCGACCGGCGATGGCTCTGATCACAGATTCACCCTCTCCCGATGTGGAGTAATCCGTCTACCGGGACCATAGCAGTCGAGTCGGCCGCTGCCGTCGGAGCATCAAAACCCGCGGTGTCCACTGGCACCGCCAGTCGGTGAGCGGTTCGGCGCTCGCTTGACATTCGGTCCATCCTGCGACCGATGGGGTCATTCCGCCTGTTCCGCCGAATCAAGATCGCGCCTGGCGTGACGATCAATGTCAGTAAGTCTGGCCTGTCGACGTCGCTCGGGCCTAGGGGCGCCAAGATCACCGTCGGAAAGCGCGGCGTCCGAAAGACCGTGGGCATCCCGGGGACGGGGATGTACTACACGTCGCTCTCGAGCCCCAGGACGACGTCAACCGAACCGGCGACATCAGCACCTGCGCCCGCAACTTCCACCGCGAAGGGCTGGAGTGCGCGAACGTGGATCGGCATCCTCATCGCGGTCGTGATCATCGCCGCTGCCGTCGGATCGACTCTCGGCGGCACGCTCACCGGCCCCTTTGACGACGCCTCCGCCCTGCGGCGTTGGGGCTGCTTGGCGGGGCGGCCACCCCGACCGGCGCCACCACAGCACCATCCGCGCCGTCGACCACGAGCGCACCGGCAACGAAGAAGCCGACTTCGACACCGAAACCAACCGCAAAGCCGAAGCCGAAGGCGAGCCAGCCGCCGCCATCGACGGTGCTGCCGGTCAAGGTCAGCGCCCGGACGGCCTCCGTGTCGCGAAACGGCACGGCGCAGGTGTCGATCAAGACGTCGCCGAAGGCCCGGTGCTCGATCGACGTCGAGTACAAATCTGGTCCATCGACCGCATCTGGGCTCGGGGACAAGACCGCGAGCTCCAGCTGGCAGCTGTCACCTGGTCGTGGAGGATCGGCAGCAACACGACGCGTGGCACCTGGCCGATCCACATCACCTGTGACCTTGGAAGCCGATCCGGGAGTGTCGATACCTCCTTCACCGTCCGGTAGTCGGCTCGTTCGGTGACGACGAGGCGACTTGTCGGCCTCATTGCCGTCTGCGGATTGCTGGCGTTCGCTCTCGCCTTTGGCCTCAGACGACTCACGTCAGGGGGCGTCGCGATCCCGACGCCGATCGCCGTGGAAGTCAGCCCGTCGTCCGTCGCCGGCTCCCCGACGAGCGCGGCAACGGAAGGACCCAGGATCGGGCTTCCGGATCGCAATTTGACCCCCGGCGCGACCAACCCCGATGCGACGCAGGACGACTTGTCGAACACCGTCTGCAAGTCGGGATGGGCGTCGAGCGTCCGGCCTCCGTCCGCGTACACGGCAGCTCTCAAGCTCGTCCAGATCGTCCAGTACGGCTACGCGGATCGGAACCCGAGTCACTACCAGGAAGACCACCTCGTGCCGCTCGAACTCGGCGGCGCACCGCGCGACAAGAGGAACCTGTGGCCCGAGCCCAACAGCGCCATCCTCCTCGATGGGACCGCGATCGGCAGCAAGCAGAAGGACGCTCTCGAGAACGCGCTGCATGCTCGCGTGTGCTCCGGAGGATTGGCTCTGGTCGACGCGCAGCGGATGTTCGCGACTGACTGGGTGGCGGCCTGGGAAGCGGCCGGTCGACCCTGAGCGCCATACCGCTCATTGTGAGTTGATCCGTCGGTGCGTCCTGCGCGCCCGATCCCAGCGGGCGCGCAGGACCGATCCGTCAGAAACCGCAGAAGCCGGAGGCCGGCTCGTCGATCCGGGTGGGAGCGCCGACAGGCAGGAACCTCGTCACGATGACGACGACGTCCGTGGTGCCCTCGTTGCGCCCGACGTGGACGTCCGTGCCGTCGTCGATCAGGGCGTCGCCGGCGTGCTTCACGTCCGGCGTGCAGGTCGGGTCATCGCCGTGATAGAAGGTGATCGTCCCGGACTTCACGATGATCAGGCTCGGGCCGGGGTGGCTGTGCCAGCCGAACGTGCCACCGGGCGACCACGCGTGTTCTGGACGACCGAGACGCTGGACTCGCCCTTGATCTGGAGCTTGGTCATCCAGTCGCCGTTCTTGACGTGGACGTTGACGGGGTCGAGGGTGCCGTTCGCGATCGGCGTGCTGGTCAGCCCGACGGCCGGCGTCGCCGAGGGCGACCCCGCCGATGACGACGACGGCGGCCAACGCGATGGGCATGGCGAAGAAGAGTCGAGTACGCATGTGGATGGTTCCTTTCAGGAGGGGCTTGGATGAGCGGTGGCTCGGCGGGAGCGAGGTGGATGGAATCGAGGATCGCCCTGGACCTCGGCCTTGGTCGCCGCGGTCTGGCCCGACGGCTCCGCGGCGTCGATCACGAGCCGCTGCCCGTCGACGTCGAGGATCCACACCCGGTCGCGCTCGCCGGCGGACATGTCGTGGGTGGCCCCGAGTGGATAAGCCCAGATCTGGAAGGTCCCATCCGGTGACAAGGTGCAGCCGCAAAGCTCGACGGCGCGGTCAACGTGAGCTGCTTCCCGTGATAAGCCGTCGATGGTGACGTCCGTCGGCGCGGTGCCCTGGAGGTTCGGCAGGCCCGCGAGCGCGTTCGCCAGGTCATCGACGGACGATCCCGGCCGCGGGCTGATGGGTCCCTTGTCGTAGTCGCATGGATCTGCCTACACCGTGTCGAAGATCCCCAAGCTCCACCACCGGCGGCACCGGAATGCTTGACCGAGATCCACGAGATACGGGCCACCCATGATCCCTTCCCATCGCGTCGGGCAACGTGAACGTGACCCGCGCCAGGAACGGATCGGCTGTCACGTACGTGCCGGCCTCCAAGGGCGCCATGTCGCCTGACTGTCATCGGGGACGAGGCGTTGGCGGTGGGTGATGGGCTGGGCGGCGGCCTGGTGACCCCCGCCGGGCCTCCTCCAGGGCAGCAGCGCGAGCCCGACGACGCTGACCAGCACGACTGCCGCCAGCCCCGCCACCAGGCGGAGTCGAGTCGCCCATCGGATGAGAACATCCGCGCCCGCCAGCCAGCCGTGGCGCTGTCGGGTCACATGGATCTGATCGAGCGCGGATCTGCAGGGCGCGGTCGGAGATCTGGTCCGGGCCGTCATCGAGCCAGGCTCGAGCCGTCCGGTCGAACTCGTTGTCCGTCATGCCATCCGCTCCCGCGAGGCAGGGTTCGTCGTTCGGGCGTCAGCCTCCAAGGCCGCCCGAAGCGTCGATGTCGCGTAGCGAAGTCTCGACTTGACCGTCCCGATGGGCACGTCAAGGGTCTCGGCGATCTCACCGAGCGACCAGCCAAGGTAGTGATGCAGGACGAAGGCGGCACGTTGCTCCGGCGGCAGCCGTCGGAAACCGCGGTCGAGAGCGTCGCGCGTCGCGATCGTCTGGGTGTTGTCCGGTGTCGCCGGACCATCGATCGGAGAGGGCCACGATGTTGGCCGACCATTGGGAGGCTCGCTTTGCCTCCGTGTAGCACGCGTTGACCAGGATCCGATGGATCCAGGCGTCGAACCGGTCGGATCTCGCGAAGGCCCGGGAGCTCTTTCCATGCCGTCACGAGAGTCTGCTGCACGGCGTCTTCGGCTCGTCCGACATCACGCAGGATCCGATGCGCGATCCGGAAGAGCCGGTCGGCCGAGCCGCGGGCGATCGAGGCAAAGGCCTCTTCGTCCCCGGACCGCGCCGCCTCGACCAGCGCCGGTCCATCCGTCCGGCTCCCTCAGTTCGCACCCCCTGGGTGGGACGCGTCACCTACTATGAGCGCGCTTCGCGGGTGTTGGGGTTCAAATTCGAATCGGCTTGATGCAGCGACGCAAGCCTCGGTCGCGCGCTACTTCGCGATCTCCCAGATGTGGCCGCCCGGGTCGCGGAAGCTGGCCGTCCGGATGCCCCACGGCCGATCCATCGGCCCGTTGAGGAGCTCCACTCCCCGCTTCGCGAGCTCGGCGCACATCGCATCGACGTCGTCGACCGCGACGGTGAAGACCGCCCGGGAGCCGGCCTCGCGTGACGCCACGACGCCCGGCTCGATCAACTCGGGCGCCCGGCTGATGTCGAGCAGGTTGATGAGCGTGTCGCCGAACTTGAAGACGGCCGAGTTCGGGTCCTCGTAGAAGAGCGGCAGCTCGAACACCTCGAGATAGAACGCCTTCGCCGCGGGCAGGTCCTCGACGAACAGCGTGATGGCATCGATGCCCTTGACCCAGGAACCCACGGCGTACCTCCCTCGAAATTGACCGGGCGTCGATGGTCGCAGCATCATCGTGGCTCCAGCAAGTCCGGGGTTGTTCGACGGCATGGAGGGGACCTGGCGATGACCACTGAGCAAGTCACCGAGCCCACCGAGAAGACCACCGATGCGCTCGTCGGGCGCCTGGTCGAGGCGACGATCGGGTCGATGGACCTGCTGACCGTCTACATCGGCGACCGGCTCGGCCTGTATCGAGCTCTCCACGACGATGGCCCGGCGACGGCCGCCGACCTTGCCGCTCGTGCCGGGATCCACCGCGCTATGCCCTCGAGTGGCTCGAGCAGCAGGCCGCGACCGGGATCCTCGACGTCGACGACGTGACGGCGTCGGCCGACGCGCGACGGTTCAGCCTCCCCGAGGTCTACGCCGCTCCCCTCCTCGACCGCGACAGCCCGTGGTCCATCGCCCCACTGACCCGATCCGTCGCGGCGATCGGCAGGGTCATGCCGCAGCTTCTCGACGCGTACCGGACGGGCGGCGGCGTCGCATGGTCCGACTTCGGCGCCGACATGATCGAATCGCAGGGCGACTTCAATCGGCCCTGGCTCGTCGGCTCGTTCGGCACCGAGCTGCTGCCGGCGATCCCGGGGATCCACGAGCGCCTCGACGGCCGACCCGCCGGCGCGAGTCGCGGATGTCGCCTGCGGCGTCGGCTGGGCGGCCATCGCGATCGCGCGCGCCTACCCGAAGGTGCGCGTCGACGGCTTCGATCTCGACGAGTCGTCGATCGAGCTCGCGCGCCAGAACGCCCGCGACGCGGGCCTGAGCGACCGGGTCACCTTCCAGGTCCTCGACGTCGCCGAGGCCGAGGCGGGCGCCTACGACCTGGCCGTGATCATCGAGGCGGTCCACGACATGACCCAGCCCGTCGGCGTGCTCGCCTCGCTCCGCCGGATGCTGCGGCCCGACGGCGTCGCGCTGATCGCCGACGAGAAGACCGAGGACGCGTTCACGGCCCCGGCCGGCGACGCCGAGCGCCTCTACTACGGCTTCAGCATCCTGACCTGCCTGCCGGCCGCGATGACCGAGCAGCCGACCGCCGCGATCGGGACGGTCATGCGCGCCGACACGATGCGGCGGCTCGGCATCGAGGCCGGGTTCCGGGACGTCGAGCGCCTCGACGAGCCGGAGCTCGACGCGCTCCGCTTCTACCGGATGACGCCGTAGGGTCGCGCCTCAGCGGCCGCCGCCGCGGCCCATCGCCCCGGTCTGCTTGAGCACCGCCAGCCGGTCGGCGACGCCCCAGTGCTCGACCATGCGGCCGTCGGTGACGCGCATGACGTCCATGACGGTGATGTCGATGGGCCGGCCGGTCGCCGGACGACCCCACAGCAGGCCGTCGTTGGTGCCGGTCGCACGGATGCGGAACCACACCATGTCGCCCGAGGTCGCGCTGTCCTGGATCTCGAGGTGCAGGTCCGAGAACTGGCTGCGCAGCTCGGTGATCAGCGCACGCAGGCCATCGATACCGGAGGTCGCGCCTTCCTGGTGTTCGACGCTGTCGCGGGCGACGAATGCGTCGAGACCGTCGAGGTCGCCGTTGTTGAAGCCGCGCTCGATGACGGCTCGGCAGATCTGCTCGCTCGTCTGGGTGGTGGACGTCTCGATGGCCATGGCTCGGAACCTCGCTACTGGAGTGCGACTCTAGTTGATACTGGAGTGATACTCTAGTTCCGTGAGTCCTGTCAAGCCGACCCGCAAACGCGATCGCGACGCCACCCGGACGCGCATCGTCGACGCCGCGCGCGACCTGTTCGTCGAGCAGGGGTATGCGCGGACGACCATCGCCGACATCGCCCGCGCGGCGGACGTCGCGCCGCAGACGGTCTACTGGGCGTTCGGCTCGAAGGCGGGGCTCGTCCGCGAGATCCGCGACGCGTGGTTCGCCTCGGCCCGGACGAGCGAACGGATGGGCCAGGTCCTCGCGATCGATGAGCCGGTCGCCCGCCTCGACGCCTTCGCCGGCTTCATGCGCAACCAGTGGGTGTCCGGCGCTGCCGCACTGTCGATCCAGCGGGATGCCCTGCGCGTCGATCCCGTCGCTGCAGCCGACGTCACCGCGATCCTCGAGACGCGGGCGCGCGGCCTGTTCGAGGTCGTCCGGCCGCTCGGTCCGCATCTCGCCCCGGGCCTGACCGTGCAGAAGGCCCACGACCTCGTCCTGGCCCTGACCCTCCTCGAGATCTACCTCGAGCTGCAGGCGCGCGGCTGGTCGGCCGACGCGTACGAGGCGTGGCTCGCCGCCGCCCTGCGAACGCAGTTGCTGGGCAGGTTCTAGGACCGGCGAAAGCCCGGTTTGGGCCCCCGCCGATCCAGAGCCGTGGTGCTACGGGGTGGTGACCTGGATCAGCGCCGGAAGCGCCGGGTCGACCGTGACGTGATCGTCGCCGGTGGCGACCGGATCGATGACGAGCGTGTCCTTGTCGGGGTCCGCGTGGGTGATCCGGACGAAGGCCGCCAGCCCGCTGACGTCGACGGCATTCCCGTCCGCATTCGCGGCGATCGAGTCGTCGCCCTTCGTGCCGTTGACGGTGACCGTGTCGGCCTGGCCGTCGCTTGCCGAGCCGCCGAGCGCGGCGGCGAGATCGACGTCGACTCGCTGGAGATCCGTCCCGCTCACGTCGTTGACCGTGACCGAGTCGGTCCCGCCGAGGGCGTTGACGTCGATCGCCTCGATGCCGTTCGAGGTCCATCACGATGTTGCCGAGGTTCCGGGTGAACGACACCCGGCCGAAGTTGGCGGTGGCGGCCATGATCTCGTTGCCGCCGGCCCCGTTGAAGACCATCGTGTCGAAGCCCTTGCCGCCTTCGACGACGTCCGAGCCGTCGCCCGGATCCCAGACGAAGGTGTCGTCGCCCTGGCCGAGGAAGGCCGTATCGGCGCCTCCGTTGCCGTCGATGATGTCGTCGCCGCGACCACCGACGAGGACCTCGTTGCCGCTTCCGCCGAGGAGCGTGTCATCGCCGTTCTGGCCGTCGATCCGTGTCGTCTTGTCGGTCGTGAATTTCCCGTTGACCTCGTCGATCTTGACGGTGTCGTTGCCGTTGCCGGCCTCGACGTCGATGGCGTCGAAGGTGTTCAGATCGAACGAGAAGTCGGCCGAACCGTTGTCGCCGACGTCGACCTGGAGCTGGCTTCGGTCGTCCCGACTCACGCGGAGCGTGATCTGGTCCGCGTGCGGGCTGCCCTGGACGTGGAGGGTGCCGTCGGCCACCGTGGCGGTGACCGAGGGCGCCGCCGCCGCGACCGGCGCCGCCGCGATCGAGGTCGCGAGGGCGGCGAGCGCGACGCCGCCAAGCAATGTCTTCCTGGCCATTTCCTTCTCCTGCCTTCGCTTCCGCTTCGAGTCTGCGGCCGCAAATGACCGGATCGGGGAAGACCGTGCCAAGGCCATACGCCGGTGTGGTCCCGACAGGTTTCACCCGTTCGTGGGCGGGATCCCGGAAGACCTAGGCGGGTGGCTCGAGAAGGGCGAGGAGCTTGCGCAGGAGGCCCTCGAGCTGTTCGACCTCCCGTGGATCGAGTCGCTCCAGGAGCTGGCGATCACTGATCGCGATCGCGGCGACGGCCGCATCCACGACCTCGCGCCCCTCATCCGTCAGCTCGACGATCACGCCGCGGCGGTCGTCCGGGTCTGCGAGTCGACGCACGAACCCGCGGCGTTCGAGTCGATCGATGCGGCTGGTCACGCCCGCCGACGACAGCATGAGGCCCTTCGAGAGGCGAGTCGGGGACAGGCGATAGGGAGGCCCCGCGATCCGCAGGGCGCTCAGCGCACCGACCTCCCCGCGGCTCAGGCCGAAACGGCCGAAGACCTCGTCCTGCCGCCTGGCGAGGTGGGGTCCGATGCGGCTGAGGCGAGCCGTCACCTGCAGCACCCCGATGTCGAGGTCGGGGCGTGTTTCGTCCCAGCCGCTGAGCACTTGATCCGTGGTGTCATCGGACATTTGTCCATGGTAAGCCAACCGGAGTCCTTCATCTTAGTTTCTTACTCGCGAACTACTTATCTCAGTCCTAGAGATTTCCCAGGAGTACGTTCGATGGCCATCGAAGGCTTCGCGCTTGACGCGCACCCAGGATCCAGCCGTGATCCCCGATCCGACGCGAGCCTGATCGGCGAGCTCATCGCGGGATCCCACGATGCGCTTGCGGACCTCTACGACAGACACGCGCCGGCGGTCTTCGCGGCCGCCCTGGGCGTCAGTCGGGATCGCGGCATCGCCGATGAGGTCGTCCAGGACACGTTCCTCACGATGTGGAACCGCGCGGAGCTCTTCGACGCGTCACGTGGCGCCCTTTCCACCTGGTTGCTGGCGATCGCGCGAAACCGAGCGATCGACCGCCTGCGGGCCGCGACCCGCCACGAACGGGCCGCCACCTTCTCGTCGTTCGGTCGTGACGAGGTTGACGATCAGTCGACCGTCGAGTGGCTCACGTCGACCGGCGATCTCATCGCCGTCGCGGGACAGGAGCCCGGCCCGGAGATGGCGCTGTCGGACAAGGAGACGCGAGAATCGATCCAGGACGCGCTCGCCGTCCTCCCGCCGTTGGAGCGGCGCGTGATCGAGCTCGCCTACGACGCCGGCCTCTCCCAGTCCGAGATCGCGGCCCAGCTGGGCTGGCCGATGGGAACGGTCAAGACGAGGACGAGACGGGCCCTCCGTCACCTGCGCGATCGGCTCGAGGCGAGCGACGGTGACACCGTGCCGGCAGTCGCTTCGACGAGCCCTTGCCCTTCCGCATCGCCTTGCCCGTGACCCGGGTCGGGGCGTGCGTCGCGCTTGTCAGCGGCCGAAGAATTCGACCAGGACCGGCACGAGGACCTCGGGCTCCGGGCCGTGGTCCTGGCCCTCGAGCGTCACGCGTTCCGCGTTGGGCAGCACGGCGGCGAGCGCGTCCGCGGACGGGTGCATGAACGGGAACGTCTCGGTGCCGTCGATGATCAGGGTCGGGGTCGTCACCGACGCCCACTGCTGGAGCGGAGCCGGGTCGCCGCCCAACGTGCCGGCCAGGATCCGGCTGTCGTACGGGAGGGTGTTGGCGACTGCCTCCATCTCGCGCCCACGATGGTTTCTGGCGCATCCCGGGGATGGCTTCGGCGGGCAGCCCGACCGAGTCGGTCATGAAGTAGGCGACCGCGTCACCAGGCTTGCCCGCCGCGATCAGCTGGTCGAGGTTCTCGACGAGCTCGTCGGGCACCGGCGGGCGGCTGTCGTCGACGATGAACGGCGGCTCGTGCAGGGCGAGCTTCGGGATGTCCAGCCCCGCCGCCGCCGCTCGAAGCGCCAGCACCGCGCCCGATGAATGACCGTAGACGAAGGCCGAACCGCCCGCGGCACCGATGACCGCCTCGAGATCCTCGATCTCGCGCTCGATGGCGTACGGCTGGGTATCGTCGCTGTCGCCTCGACCACGACGGTCGTAGGAGAAGACCGTGAACGTCGGCGCGAGCTGCGACGCGAGCTCGACCGAGTGGATCCGATGGCCCATCGCGCCGCCGACGAGGATGAGCGGCGGCCCGTCTCCGGATCGGTCGAAGGCGATCGTGGTGCCGTCCTTGGAGCGTACGGTCTCGGTCACGGTCAGAGCTCCTCCGGGCGGCTCAGCCGGCGGGCTGCAGGACCGACACGATGTTGCCGTCCGGATCCTTGAACCAGGCGATGCTCGGGCCGTTGCCCCGGGCGATCCCCTTGGCGTCGGTCCGGATCTCCGGCTGGTCGTAGTGCTCCATCGAGACGCCGGCGGCCGTGAGCTCGTCGACCGCCGCGTCGACGTCCGGCACGACGATGTTGAGGACCGTGAAGACCGCGGGCTGATGGTCGGGCTTCGGGTAGACCAGCACGGGCGTGCCACCGGTCCCGTGGATCTCGATGAGGCCCGGCCTCCTGGCCGTCGCGGACGTCGAGACCGACCTTGTCGCGGTAGAAAGCCTTGGCCGCCTCGGTGTCGCGGACCGAGAAGCCGGCGAAGATCGTGTCGTACTTGACCATCGGTCGCCTCCTTGCGCTGGAACCCCGATCGTAGCCCACGATCCCGCCAGATCGGCGCCTGTTCACGAACCTGTGATGCGGCTGTAACACGGCCACGGCCATACTGTCCGTTCACAGGAGGGCGACATGAACTTCAACAGCATCCTCATCGGCTCCGACGATCCGCAGCGTCTTGCCGACTACTACACCAAGCTTCTCGGGGAGCCGGCGTTCGCGGACGACGGCTATCAGCGCCTGGCAGATCGGCACGGGGATGCTGACGGTCGGGGGGCATTCCGAGGTCCATGGGAAGAACCCGAGCCCCGGGCCGCCTGATCTGGAACATCGAGGAAGCCGACGTCAAGGGCGTCTTCGAACGTTTCCAGGCCGCGGGTGCGATCGTCGTCAAGGCGCCGTACGACTTCGAGTTCGAAGGCTCGCCGGCTGCGCAGATCGCGACCTTCGAGGACCCGGACGGCAACTACTTCCAGCTCGTGTCTCCGATGGAGATGTAGCCGGCCAGCCGTCAGCGCGGGAACGCCACCGAGTCGATCACCGCCTGCAGCTCCGTCTCCTGCGCCTTTGATGCCAGCAGCGGCAATGCGGCGTCGACGACGACCAGCTCGCCGTGCACGTCGACGACCCAGATCCGATCGATCTCGCCCGGGCCGAGGCCGACGCGGACGTGCCGTCCGCCGTCTCCCACAGGACGAGCTGACCACCGTCGCAGGCGCTGAAGTCGAACGTGCTCGGGATCAGGATCTGGAGACGCCAGGCCGGGTATCCGCCGATGGTCGCCGGGGACGGCTTGGTGGCGATCGGCGCGATCGAGGAGTTCGAGAAGAACGGCGTCTGGTTCGGGTCCTGGCCCCAGAACGCGGTCAGGGCCTGGGCCTGTCCGGCGGCTGTGTGCGGGTAGGCCGTGTCCGTGAACTGGCCGCTCGCCCAGCGGCACGGGAACATGTTGACGTGCGCGATCTCGTAGGCGCCGATCGACAGGCCGATCGGCCCGGCGTCATCCGGCTTGACGTACATCCCGAGGCCTGCCCGTTCCCAGCCGGCGGGCACCGTGACCGTCAGGTGGACCGACGTCGGAGCTTGTCGGGACGAGCTCGGTCGTGCCGGCCGGGACCGGGACGGCGGTGAACGGTGGGATGCGGCGTCGCGGTCGGGTCGAGGCTCGGGGGATCCAGGGTGGCCGCCGGAGTGGGCTCGGCCGTGGGCGGGCTCGAGGGGACGGCGGCGGCGGCCGATGCCTGAGGGGCCGCGCCGTTCGCATCGGACGTGGGTGTCGCGGACCCGAATTGCTTGATCAGGATGGCCCCGCCCAGGAACGCGATCGCGGCGACGGCGACGATGGCAGGACCGCGGCGACGCCGTGACGTGACCGCCGCGAACGCGGTCTCGCCGGGTGGCCTTTCCGCAGGATCCTGTGGTCCGGGCTGCACGTGTCTGTTCCGCCTCCTCGGGAGTCTGGCTACCCAGTCTCCGACATTCGTCGTCCATGCGGGGAAACGCTCGTCCGACGCCGACGGATCACCGGACGACGCACTCTCAGGCGACGGCGCTCGTGGCCTGGCGGGGGTATGGTCAAGCCAAGCCGTAGACGAGGAGCCGACCATGACCACCATCGAATGGACGAGCCAGACCGCGGGCAACGGCCAGTACGCCGACGTCAACGGGATCAACCTCTACTACGAGATCCACGGCTCCGGGCGACCGCTCGTGCTCCTCCATGGCGGGCTCGGGTCGGGCGAGATGTTCGGGCCGTTGCTGCCCGCGCTCGCTGCTGGTCACCGGGTGATCGTCCCCGACCTCCAGGCCCACGGCCGCACCGCCGACATCGACCGGCCGATCGACGTCCAGCTGATGGCCGGCGACATCGCGGCGCTGATCACCCACCTCGGGCTCGACAAGCCCGACGTCATGGGCTACTCGCTCGGTGGCGGCGTGGCGTTCTTCACCGCGGTCCAGCACCCGGAGATGATCGGCCGGATGGTCATGGTGTCGACCAACGTGAGGCGAAGCGCCATCTACGCGGAGATGCTCGGCCAGCAGGGTCAGATGAGCGCGGCATCGGCCGAGTTCATGAAAGAGACGCCGATGTACGAGCTCTACCAGCGGGTCGCGCCACGGCCCGAGGACTTCGGCCGGCTGCTCGACAAGATGGGCGCCTCGATGGCGAAGGACTTCGATTTCACCGACTCGGTCCGCGACCTCAAGGTCCCGACCCTGTTCGCGTGCGCCGACGCCGACATGTTCCCGCCGAGCCACGCAGTCGAAGTCTTCGCGCTCCTCGACGGCGGCCAGCGCGACGGCGGCTGGATGGGCGAAGGCCGGCCGGCCGGCGGCCACGCCCTCGCGATCATCCCGGGCGTGACCCACTACAACGTCTGCACCTCCCCGGTCCTGGCCGCGGCGGCGATCGCGTTCCTGGACGCACCGCAGCGCTAGCGTTCCTCATTGACTGCCGCGATGCCCTCCCTCAAGATGCCGCGACCGAGGCACATCGTCAGCGAGAGGGATCGTGCAGAGACCGCGGCGCCCGGTTTGGACGATCGTCGCGCTTGCCACCTTGTTGGCGGTCGTCTCGTCGCTCGTTCCCGCGATCACCGGCCGGGCCTCCGCCACCTGGACATCGACGGCCTTTGCCGCGGATAGGTCTGGCCAAGCGCAGATCTACGCCGAGGACCTCGGGATCGTCGTTCTCGACGACACGTCGCGGTCCTATCTGGACCTCCAGTTCTCGACCCCGCCAGATGTCGGACTGGCCGGGCTCCTGCTCGCCGCCGTCGGTGGGCAGGATCTGGTCGTGGGAACGAATGGGGACGTCCGGCCGCTGACAGCATCGCCAAATCACATGCGTCTCGGGCTCATCGGCGCGATCGGCTGCGACGCGGCGTCGAGCATGGTCGACATCGAGGCCATCCAATGGCAGGGCACGACGCTGACGAAGCTCGACATGACCATCATCTGCCCCGACCCGGCAGCGCCTCTCTCAGTCGAGGTGCGGCTACGGTCGAACCGCCCGATCGTCGCCCACCAGGTCAGCACCGAGCGTCTGGACTTTCCCCGCGTGCTGTCCGGCACGACCGCACCTTCACAAACGTTGACCCTGACCAGTCTCGGGACCACGGCACTCCAGCCATCTTCGGTCGCGATCTCGGGGACGAGCGCGTCCGATTTCAGCATCGTGTCCGACGCGTGCTCGGGGGCGACCCTGCCGGCATCGCAGACATGCGCCGTGGTGGTCGGGTTCGCGCCGGTGGACGGCCCGGCGCTCACCCGGGATGCCTCGCTGACGATCTACGACAACACGATCAACGGGTTCCGCACCATCCAGCTCGAGGGCCTCATCCAGCGGCCGACGACACTCAGCCTGACCTCGGCCGACAACCCCTCAACTTTTCCAGGGCACCCGACCTCGGTCGTCGCCGCGGTCGTCCCCACACCCAACGCCGGCCTGATCAACTACTACGTCAACGGGGTCTTTGACTCATTCACCCAGGCGGCGAACCCGGTGCCATGGCAGGGGAACATCCCAGGGACATGGACCGTGTCGGCCGTCTTCGCGGGCACGACGATGTACGCGGCTTCAAGCAGCTCACCAGTGACGCAGGTGATCCGCAGCGATACCCGGATCGAGATCGGCGTCGAACCGTCGCCGATCGGCGGGACGGGTACCTACGATCTCACTGCGACGGTGTTCCCCGCGGCGGGTGCCCGTCCGCCGCCGGGCGGGACGCTGACTCTGTTCGATGACACGACCGGCACGACTCTCGCATCTGCCGTCCTCCAGGACCTGACCTATGTGCAGGTGGGGCACATGACGCTGGCCGGGACGCATCATCTCCGCGCGACCTATTCCGGCGTCGCGCCGTACTACCTGCCGTCGAGTGCGACAACGACCGTCGACGGGCCGCCAGCCGATGTCCCGCACACGCCGTGGGCCGTCGTCGCGACCCCGGGCGAGGGTGCCGCCGCCGTTTCCTGGCAGCCGCCCATCGGGGACGGCGGCAGCCCGATCACCGCTTACGTCGTCCTCGCGGCGCCCGGCGGTCGATCCTGCACGACGCTGACAGAAAGTTGCGCAGTGACGGGGCTGACGACCGGACACACCTACACGTTCACGGTCACAGCGTCGAACGTGTTCGGCTCGAGCCCCGCGTCGATCCCTTCGGATCCGGTGTCGGTCCTCGACACCACGCCCCCGACCGGGACTCTCTCGATCAATGCGGGTGCGGCCGTCACGAAGAGCTCGTCGGTCCAGCTTTCCGTACCAGCCAACGATCCGACGTCCGGGGTCGCGTCGGTCGCCCTCTCGAATGACGGCTCATCGTGGACGACGCGACCGTACGCAGCGAACCAGGGATGGCTCCTGTCCGCAGTGGACGGCACGAGGACTGTCTACGCGAAATGGGAGGACGGTGTCGGTAACTGGTCAGCAGTCAAGACCGACGCGATCGTCCTGGACGCCACGGCCCCGGTCGCAACGGCGCCGACCCGGATCCTGCTACCGGGTACGGCCGTCGTGGCAGGACGGGTGAGCGTCCGCCTTGGATGGACCGGCGCCGACGTCACCAGCGGCGTGGCCCACTACGAACTCCAGCAGCAGACCGACGGCGGCGCGTGGTCGACGGTCTCCTCGGTGTTGACCGCCACGACGATCGACCGATCATTGACCACCCAGCACGCCTACGCCTTCCGTGTCCGCGCGATCGACAACGCCGGCAACATCGGTGCATGGGCGACCGCGGCGTCCGGCCGGCTCTCAGCCTTCGGCGAGTCGAGCCCGGCCGTGACCTATTTCGGGTCGTGGCAGCGGACGTCGAGCAGCGTGTTCTGGGGCGGCGCGGCCAAGATGTCGACAAAGTCGGGTTCCAAGTCGAGCCTCACGTTCAGCGGACGCTCCGTCTCCTTCGTCTCGCGTCTCGGCCCGACCAAGGGCAAGGCGAGGATCTACGTCGACGGCATCCATGTCGCGACGATCGATCTCTCTGCGACGACCTTCAAGAGTCAGCGCGTCGTCTGGGCACGCAACTTCACGACCAGTGGCAGGCACACCGTGAGTGTGGTGGTGGTCGGCACGGCGGGCCGGCCACGCATCGATGTCGACGCATTCGTGGTCGGCACATAGAGCGCCGTCAGCGAGCCGCGGTGAGCCTCGGGTCGATGACCGCCTTGAGGCACGATCGCTCGCGACGCACAGCCCCGAGCGCTCGCCCGTAATCGGCGAGCGGGAAGACGTGCGTGATCAGGCCGGCCGTGAGCATCCGTCCGGTCTGGAGAGCACGGACTGCGTGGCGAACGCTCGTGACCTGGGCGTATGAACCCTTGATCGTGATCTCGCGACGGTAGACGTCGTACGGACTGACCGCGACCCGGTCGTCGGGGGTCGCGATGCCGTACCAGAGGACCGTCCCTCCATCGCGCGTGAGCGGCGTCGCGATCTCGAAGACGCCCGGGACGGAGGTCGCGACGACGACGTTGTCGAAGCCCTCGGGTCGGCGCTCGAGGAGGAGCTCGAGTGCTGCGGCCGGCTCGCGCGGGATCTCGATCGCCTCGTCGATGCCGAGCTGGCGCGCGATCTCGAGCTTGAAACGGGTCGGTGCGGCGATCGTCACCCGCGCGGCGCCGCTGTGCATCAGGAGCTGGGCAAGGAGCAGTCCCGTCGGCCCGGAGCCGAGCACCAACGCCGTCGACCCGGGCTGGGCATCGAGGATCTCCATCCCGTGGATCGCGCAGGCCGCCTGCTCGGCGAAGACCGCGATGGCGGGGTCGAGGTCGCCGATCCCCACGCACCGGCTGGCGGGTGCCAGCATCGCCTCCGCGAACCCGCCGGGTCCGTTGATCCCGAGCGCCGACAGCGCGACGCACTGGAGCGGTCGACCCTCGTTGCAGAACGCGCACGCCCCGCACGGTGACGGTGCCGTTCACGACGACCCGGTCGCCGATCTCGAGACTGGTCACGCCGTCGCCGAGCGCCTCGACCGTGCCGACCATCTCGTGTCCCGGGGTCAGCGGGAACGCCGCCGGGTATGTCCCGTCGTGGATCTGCAGGTCGGTGCCACAGATCCCGGCCAGCTTGATGCGCACGCGCACCTCGCCCGGGCCGGGCTCCGGCGTCGGAACCTCGACGACGTCGAAGTCGCGAGGTGCCGAATAGACGACCGCCTTCATCTCAGCGCCCCTTCCCCGTCTGGTCGCTCTCGGTCAAGTCTAGAGCCGGACCGACCGACCTCACGGGGCGTCTGGAACGTGCGGACGCTCGCTGGGCGAGCCGTCAGTTCGTGGGGACCATGGTCCGAAGCGAGGCGTCGATCATCGCGTCGAAGCCGGCTGCGGCCTCCGGACCGGTGGCATGGATCCAGAGCGTTCGGCCGTCCGCCAGGCGAGTGACATACAGGACCCCGCGCGCCGGGATCGAGCCTTGTGGTGCATCTGGCGGCAGAGCCTGGGTGGTCACGATCCTGACGCTCTCGCCGCCGGCGAGGGTGATGGGCCCTCGCTCGACTGTCGTCGACGCCGAGATCCGATGGCTGGTCGGGGCAACCTCACGCGGCCGGCATCGACGATCGGCTCACTCGATCCGCGTCGACTCCATGACCCAGTTCACCTCCCAGGTCGTGCCGCCGTCGGTCGAGAAGGCCTGCTCCCAGCGGCACGTCGTGGCGGTGATGTCGGACCACAGGAAGCGGACGAGGATCCGACGCCCGTTGAACGTGTCGGCGGCGATGAACGTGCCGATGCCGTCCTTGAAGCCGCCGACGACGGGCGGATCCAGGCGACTGGGGCTGCGTCCATCGAGCCACCAGATCGACCACAGGTCCGTCGCCGGGTCGAACGTGCGCAGCGAGATCGCCCGGTAGGTGCCGTCGGGCAGCTCGAGGACGTTGTCGTCGATGTTGCCGGCGCCGTCGAGGATCGGCCAGGCGCGCGACGTGCCCTCGAACTCGGCCCAGTCGTCGCTGCCGGCCAGCCGTTCCTTCAATCGGCGGTGATGGACGCGCCAGGTGCCCATGTAGAAGTCGAAGTCGTGGACCGCGGGTCCGGGCTCGGTCACCCGAGGCGCGATCCCTGAAACGGTGCTCGTCGTCATCGCCGTCTCCTCGTGCTCTGTGGTCTTCTCTCATAGGTATACGCAGGAAACCTGCCGAAGGTTGTCAGGATTGCCTCGCGGATGGACATCTAGAACATCCGTTCTATACTGGCGCATGCGTCCCGAGTATCGCGACGAGCCCTGCCGATCCGCGCTCACCCGCGTCCGGAACATGTCGTTCAACTGGTCGCTCAACCCGTACATGGGCTGCGCTCACCGGTGCACGTTCTGCTACGTCCGCGCGTTCGAGCGGATGGCCGACCGGCCGTCCGATGCGCGCTACGGCACGTCGATCCGGGTCAAGACCAATCTCGTCGAGGTCCTCCGGCGCGAGCTCGCTCGCCGCTCGTGGAAGCGCGAGGAGGTGGTCATCGGGACCGCCACCGATCCATACCAGCCGGCCGAGGGCCATTTCCGGCTCACCCGTTCGGCGATCGAGGCGCTTGGCGAATCGCGGACGCCGATCGGGCTGATCACCCGCGGTCCGATGATCGTCCGCGACGTCGACGTCCTGGCCGCCGCAAGTCGAGCGCGTCGAGGTCGGCGTCACCTTCTCGATCCCGACCATCGACCCCGACATCTGGCGTCTGACCGAGCCCGGGACGGCGCCGCCGCACCAACGCCTCCGGGCCCTGCGGACGCTGATCGACGCCGGGATCGACGCCAGCGTCGGCATGGCCCCGATCCTGCCCGGGCTGTCGGACGACCCGGCCAAGATGGCCGATGTCGTCCGCGCGGCGCGCGACGCAGGCGCGACGTCGATCTGGACGAACGTCCTGTACCTCCGCCCGGGGACCCGCGAGCACTTCCTCGACAACCTGGCGCGCGACTGGCCCGCGCTCCTGCCGATGTACCTCCGGCTCTACGCCGGTCGCTCGTACGTGACCAAGGATGTGCTCGAGCCGGTCCGCCAGCGTGTCCGCGACCTCGTCACCGAGCACGGCGTCGCAGACCGGCGGGTCACGCCCTTGCGTCCGACGGCAGCGGACCTGTTCGTCGCCGAGCAACTCTCGATGGATGGCCTCCTCGCGCCCGGCGGGGGGCCGTGACGGAACCAGACGGGTAGGATCGCGTCCTTGGCCCATGAACCAACCGACACGCTTCCTCGTCCTGGCGATCTCCGCGGTGACCTTGCTCGCCGCCTGTTCCGTTGCCGCCGGTCCGAGCGCACAGTCGAGCGGCGCCCCGAGCGCATCCCCCAGTGGTGCCCTCTCTGTGGAAGGCAAGACCTATCTCTCGACCGCGGTCAAGGGCGCCGTGCTGGTCCCCGGCACGCGGATCCGACTGTCGTTCAAGGACGGAACCCTGAGCGCAAGCGGCGGCTGCAACTCGATGGGCGGGACCTACACGATCGCCGGCGGCCGGCTCACGACGACGCAGATGATGACGACCGACATGGGCTGCGATCAGCCACGGATGCAGCAGGACGCATGGCTCGCCACGCTGCTCAGCGGTTCGACCATCAGCCTGGCGGGCGACACGCTGACCCTCGACGACGGCACGATCCAGCTCATGCTGCAGGACCGCGAGGTCGCCGATCCGGATCGCCCGATCGAGGGAACGAACTGGATCCTCGACGGCATCAGGACCGGTGATGCCGTCTCGAGCGTCCCGGCCGGGGTGACCGCCTCGATCCGGATCGCCGACGGACAGATCGCGGTCAACGACGGTTGCAACGTCGGCTCCGGCACCGTCACCGTCACCTCGGACTCACTGACATTCGGTCCGCTGATGATGAGCAAGAGACCCTGCCAGGCGGGGACGGCGGGAGTGGAATCGGCGGTCAACTCGGTCCTGACGGGCACAGTCCATTACTCGATCGAGGCGGACGTCCTCACCATCGATGCCGGCGGCTCGGGCCTGACCTACCGCGCCGCACCCTGATCCCAGCTCCCGAACAGGAAGAACGCCCGGACCGTGAGGTTCGGGCGTTCGAGGTTCCAGGGGGAAGCGGGTCAGTCGGGCTTGCCGACCGTCTTCGGGCGGGTGGCCAGCGCGCTGCCGACGAAGATCGCCGGCACGAGGGCCGCCAGCGCGATCACGCGCGGGACGCGCCCGAGGCTCAGGCCGGCTGCCAGACCGATCGACGCCCCGGCCAGAAGCCGCAGGGTCGTGTCGGGCAGCGACTGGAGCGAGACGGTCGTCCGCATCGCAGTCTCGCGCGAACGCTCGACGGCGACCGGCATCTGCACCGCGACCTGCTCGACCCCGCTCTTGGCGGTCTCGATCATGTCGGGCATCTTCTCGATCGCGCCACCGACGGAGGCACGCACCTGGCCGACCGCCGAGCGGGTCTGCTCGACGAGCGACTTGCCGGCGTCGTCCGCCGTGTCGATCTCGTTGGTCATGGTCTCGATGTCTGTCTTCCGCGTTTCGGTGATCGTCATGGGATCTCCTCGTGTGGGGATGGTGGTGGCTGGTTTCAGCGGTCCCGGTCTCGACCGCTCGAGCCGGCGACGCGACCTCATCGCCGGCTCCGCAATCGTTTCTTGGGGACGGTCACCATCGTATGGTACATTATGGATTATGTCAATCCAGCTCCCGGTCGGACCCGAGGTCCCGCTCACCCCAACCTCGTACCTCGTCCTCGGCCTCCTCGAGCGCGAAGGGCCCTCGACGCCGTACGAGCTCAAGCGCCACGTCGCCGCGACGATCGGCCACATCTGGTCGTTCCCGCACGCTCTCCTGTACAAGGAGCCGGCCCGTCTGGCCGCGCTGGGCCTCCTGTCCGAGGAGCGTGAGCTGATCGGCCGGCGACGCCGGCTGTTCACGATCACCCCGGCCGGTCAGGACGCCCTGCGGATCTGGCTCGGTCGCCCGGCGCAGCACCCCACGGAGCTGCGGGACCTGGCGCTCCTCCAGCTCTTCTTCTCGGATCTCGAATCGACGGCGGTCACCCTTGCGCTCGCCGACGAGCAGCTCGCGTTGCATCAGCGTCGGCTCGCCGAGCTACGAGGCCGACCTGATCCGCGAGAGCCCGAACGCGAGCCCGACGACAGAACGTTGGCGGGGCGTCACCGGGCGGATGGCATTGCTCTACGAACGCGCGGCTGTCGAGTTCTGGGGCCAGGTCGCCGCCGACGCGCGCGCCCGGCGGACGACGCCGCCTGAGCGAAGCCGCTCGGCGCGGGCGCGTCCCGGGCCTGAACATCGATCTCCTGTTGCAATCTCGAGTCGCGTGGCGCACACTGCGATAGTCTTCGTTATCCGAATATGCGAGGCTATGCAGATGAACGCAGGGAAAGCTCTTTCGCACGGCTCCTATGCCGGTTTGGCCGCAGACGTCGTGGGGCAGTCGGACGATCGCCCGCCGCTCGTGCTCCTTCATGGACTGACATTCGATCGAACGATGTGGCGACCCGCTCTGGCAGAGCTCGAGGCGATCGATCCGGGACGACGAGCGGTTGCCTTCGATCTGCCCGGACACGGCGAGACGGCCGATGCATCGTCCTACGGGCTCCGGATCATCGTCGAGCGCGTCCGCGAGGCGGTTGACGCGGCCGGGCTGGATGCCCCGGTTCTCGTCGGTCATTCAGCGAGCGCCGCGACCGTCGCCATGTATGCCACGGAGCATCCGACGCGGGGCGTGGTCGAGGTCGAGGGATCGTTCCTCGTCGCCGGCTTCGCGGGGATGCTTCGATCGCTCGAGCCGGTCCTGCGGGGTCCGGGATTCTTGGACGCGTGGGCCAGAATCAGCGCCGGCGTGTTCGGGCTAGACGAAGTCGCACCGGACGTCCGGGCATTCGTCGAGCGGACGTCTCGGCCGCGTCAGGAGGTCGTGCTTGGCTACTGGAAGGACCTGTTCGACATCGAACCGCCACAGCTCCAGGCGTGGATCGATAGCGGCGCGGCAGCGATCGAGGCGACCGGTGTTCCGTATACGTCGCTCCGTGGCCACACGCCATCGGCGGACGAAGCCGCCTGGCTGAGCGCGAACCTGCCCGCCGCACGGTCGATGGTCTGGCCGAACAGCGGCCACTTCCCGCACCTGGCCCATCCGGGTCGCCTTCGCCGAGTTGCTCGCCGAGACGGCGACGTGGGTCTCAGGAAGCACGGCGGTGCCGAGCCTGTCCGCAGGTTGAGCGCTCGGGTGACGGGGGTCGTCAGGCCTGTTCGACCGGTGTGCTCGTGGCGATGAGCGCCCTGACGACGAATCGGAGTCCCTGACCCGGGGTCATCGAGGCCCGGCCGTCCGCGTGGGCCGCCCGGAGGCCGTCCGTCAACGCCGTGCTCAGCTCGGCGAGCTCGATCGGTGGCAACGGCGGGACGACCCCGATGGCGGCCAGGGCGCCGTCGATGTATCGCGCGAGGATCTCGCGGCACCGGCGTTCCGCGTCGGCAAGCTTGGCCCGTGCGGCAGGATCGGTGGCCGTATAGGCCCGGTATTCGTGCAAGAGCCGCCACCACCGTTCCGGGACGGCGTCTTCGGCGGCCGCCATCCGATCGAGCTCCCGCTCGAGCAGATCCTCGCGTGACTGCGTCAATGGCGACGAGCTGGGATGCATCTCCGCCAGCGACGCAGCGAGGCTCCGCTCCAGCGTGTCCAGGCCGTCCGACATGATCGCGTGGAACAGCTGGTCCTTGCCCGCGAAGTTCGAGTAGACGGCGCCGATCGTGTAGCCCGCCCGATCGGCGACTTCGGTGAGCGAAGCCGCGCGAAACCCTTTCTCGGCGAAGACATCGGCCGCCGCGAGCATGACCCGTCGCCGCGTCAGTGCCTGCGCCTCGGCGCGTGTCAGCCGTGAACGGCGAAGGGCCGGGGCAGGTTCGGCGGCTCGCGGCTCGTGGGTCTTCATATCCGGATTATCGCGCCTATCTCATCGTCGCGAAAGACCGGGTGCGAGCGGACGCCCCGGAGCGCTACTGGCCGTTGCTCGAGAGGTTCATCACGAGCTGACCGGCGAGGACGGCGGCGACTCCGTCGGCGGCACCAGTTCCACGATGACCGAGCCCGTGACGTTGGCCACGACGGAAGGCCCGAATGCGTCCCGCCAGTCGGCGACGCTGGCCGGCGTGGTGTGGCCATGGAGCCAGAGAGGCGGTCGCACGCGCTCGAGCAGCCAGCGGTAGGCGCCGAAGCCGACGTGGTACGGGTCCGAATCGCAGTCCCCCACCCCGCGCGGCGGCGCATGGCTGACGACGAGCACGCGGGGATGTCCTGCCGCGCACGCGGCGGGTGACCAGGCCGCGCGAGGCGCGCGCGACGTCGAGCCAGGCACGTGTCTCGTCGCGACGGGCCGTGCCTGGGTCCAGCCCGGGCCATTCGAACGGCGCGACCGTGATGCCGTCGAGCTCCACCAGGTGGCCGCTCGCGAGTGGCTTCGGCGCTTCGGCGGCCGATTCGGCCCATTGGCCGCCCCGATCGTGATTGCCACGGACGAAGGCGACCGGCACGCGGAACGCGTCGCCGAGGAAGCCGAGATAGCCCGGCTCGAGGTCGCCGCAGCCGACGACCGCGTCGATCGTCCCGAGAGCATCGCGATTGACGGCGTGGTCGAGCGCCGGATCCGGCGCGTCGGAGACGGCAAGGAGCCGGATCGGGGCGCCGTCGCGGGCCGCGAACGGGCCCGGGTCCGGCCAGACGACCGTCAGCTTTCGGGTCATCCGCCGGTGTCCGGCGGGTCGATGCTGACCGCGTCCTCATGCGACAGCGCGTCGCTCGGCCTGTGGCCGCTGCCCGCCGTCCGCACCGCTCGCGACTTGGCGACCGAGGTCGCGAGCGAGCCGATCGGTTCGGTCCGCCGCTCGCCGAGCGGGACGAGCTCGGTGACGTCGGCGTCGATGGCGGTCTGGCCGCCGTACAGCGCGAGGCCGACACGATTGTGGCCATCGACGACCCAATAGCGGTCCCCGGATTTCACGACATCGATCGGCGGCAGGACCGCGAGACCGTCCTGGGCCCGGCGCAGCCGCTGCCAGCGGCCGCTCCAGTTCGCGCCACGGAACGGCTTGAGCGGCAGGAAATCCCCGCCCCGCTGTGCGCCGCCACCGACGGCGGTCCCGGCGATCTCGTCGACGTCGATCGTCTGCAGCCCGACCTCGACGGGCCGGGCGAAGCGTGCCTCCGGATGGACGTCGTACAGGAACCGCAGCGGCTGCTTGCCCATCGTGCGCACGCGCCGCACGCGGGCGCCCGGCCGCTCGTTCCACGTGCGCTCGACACCCTCGCGCGCCTGGCCGACGCGTCCGACGAATGGCTCCCGCGCGCTCGCGACGCCGGAGCGCAGGATGTCGATCGCCGTGCGGTGCGGCTCGTGATCGGCCGGTTCCGCCGCCTCAGCAGCCTCGACCTTTGGCTCGTCGCGTTCGCTCATCTCATGACGAGTGTGCCCCATCCGCGTCAGCTCGACCGCGTTGCCGACGGCCGGTAGCATCGGTCGACCGATGAGTTTTCCGGGGCGCCGGCGTTACACCTCGCAGATCGGCCAGACCGGCCGGTCGCGACAAGGAGGCCCGAACCATGGACTGGACACTCGAACTGATCGTCGTCCCGGTCAGCGACGTCGACCGCGCCAAGGCGTTCTACATCGACCAGATGGGCTTCGACCTCGAGGTCGACTCGACGATGGGCCCGGAGTTCCGGGTCGTGCAGCTGACGCCCGCCGGGCTCGGCCTGCTCGATCGCCATCGGGACGGGGATCGGTCCGATGGAGCCGGGCACGCTCCACGGACTGCACCTGTGCGTCGATGACATCGAGGCCGCCCATCGCCAGCTCGTCGAGCGGGGCGTCGATGCCAGCGAGCCGTTCCATTTCGGCGAGGCGGGCCAGGCGACCGGGCGTCGATCCCGAGCGCCGGAGCTACTCGACGTTCGTGACCCTGCACGACCCGGACGGCAACACCTGGCTGGTCCAGGAAGTGAAGCGCGACTGGGTGCTCAAGCAGGTCAAGCGCGACGAGGTCGCCGCGTGACCGATCAGGCCGTTGCCGCGTTCGCCGGTGGGGAGTCCGCGTTCGCGGCCCTCACCGAGCGACACCGGCGCGAGCTCCACGTCCACTGCTACCGGATGCTCGCCTCGTTCGACGAGGCGGAGGACGCGGTCCAGGAGACGTTCCTCCGGGCGTGGCGGGCGCGCGACACGTTCGATGGCAGCTCGCTCGTCCGAGCGTGGCTGTACAAGATCGCCACCAACGTCTGTCTCGACACGTTGCGGCGGACCGCCCGCCGGGTGACCTCGATCCGGACGTTCGTCGAGGTCCCGTGGCTGACGCCCTATCCCGACCGCCTGCTCGACGAGGTCGCGCCGAGCGCCGAGGAGCCCGACGCGGTCGTCGTCGAGCGCGAGACGATCGAGCTCGCCTTCCTCGCCGCGCTCCAGGTCCTGCCGCCGCGCCAGCGGGCGACGCTGATCGCCCGCGACATCCTCGACTGGCCGGCCGGCGAGACGGCGTCGGCGCTCGACACGACGGTCGTCGCCGTCAACAGCGCGCTCCAGCGAGCCCGGGCGACGATGCAGGCCCACCTGCCCGGCCCGGCGCGCCGACTGGTCGGCCCGCGAGCCGAGCGCCGAGGAACGAGTCCTGCTCGACCAGTTCATCGAGGCCCACGAGCGCGGCGATGCCGCCCTCGCGATCTCGATCGCGTCCGAGGATCTGCGGATCACGATGCCGCCGTACCCGACCGTGTTCGAGGGTCTCGCGTCGATCACGCCGCTTCTCGAGCGCGCGTTGTCCGAGGGCGACTGGCGCCTGGTGCCGACGACCGCCAACCGGCTGCCGACGGCGGCGAGCTACGTGCGAGCGCCGGGCGACTCGATCTTCCGCGCCGTTCAAGCTCGACGTCCTGCGCGTCGTCGACGGGCGGATCGCGGAGATCACGACCTTTGGCGCGGAGCTGTTCCCCCAGTTCGGGCTCGCGCCGACGCTCTGACACCCGGGTTCCGACCCGACCCGGCAACGATCGTGGCGCCCACGACGAGGAGCAACGCGGCAGCGAGCGCGATGACTGCCCAGGGATCCAAGCCTGTGTCGGACGTCAGGGTTCCCGGCACCGGTGCTGCGTCCGGCGGCGCGCTGGAGATCGGCCCTGCGACCGCGGCGATCGCGGCCGCGGTCGGGGTCGGGGTCGGGTCTGGTGTGTCGCTCGGCCGCGGGGTCTGCGCTCGGCGTCGGCGTTGCCGTGGGCGTCGGTGCCGGCGTTGGCTTGGCGGTCGGCTTCGGCGTGGCCTTCACGGCCGTCGTCGCCCGAGCCGCCGGCGCGGCCGCACGCTGACGTCGGGACCGCCTGGATCGAGACCCAGTCGCCTTCCCATGCCATCCGGACCCGGCTGTAGTGCCACGGCGTGAAGAACGACTTGAATTGACTCGGCGTGAGCTTCGTGTCAGGGCGCATGTCGTAGCCGTAGGACCGGTCCTGGAGACCCCACAACGGACCGACGACGCGGACGCTGGTCACCGTGAAGTGGGTCGTCGTGGCGGGGTCGGCCGTCGCCGTGAACCCGGTCAGGACCCATCCGTGGTTGCCGTGCTGGACGGCGATCGCGACCGGACGGTTGGTCTTGCGCAGGTTCGTGACGGCCGAGCGCAGGGCGCTGTTGAAGCTCGTGCTCGCCACGACGCGATACCGGCTGTCCACGTAGTGGCGGAGGCCGGCCGCCCAGCCGCCCGGGTCGGTGCCGTCGGTGACCGGGATCGCGTAGCGGTCGTGGGCGCGCATGTAGTCGAAATAGCGCTGCTGGTTCGCGCGCGTGTGGTCGGTCGTGTGATCGACGATGTTGCGGATGATCTGGACGTCGGCGGCGGTGCACCACAGCCACGTCTTCTGCGTCGTGAAGACGCCCGATCGATAGAGGTCGATGCCGCCGGTCCAGCGCGACAGGGCCGCAGCCGTGGCGGTCGGCATCGTCGCCGCCCCACCGAAGACGGTGGCGGCGAGGATCGTGGCGAGCGCCAGCCGGACGATCGACCGGCGAGAGGGGCCGGGCATCGGCCTATGGTCGCTCGGATCGGCGATCTGCGCCACCCCGGAGGCTTGCCAGCCCGCTTAGGGTGGTGCCGTGGACCGCCGCACTCTCGGCCGGACCGGCATCGAGCTCCCAGTCGTCGGGCTCGGGACGTGGCGCGTCTTCGACCTGCCGGCGCCGCGCCAGCACGAGGCGGATGCGGTGGTCGACGCGGCGTTCGACGCCGGGGTTCGCGTCGCGGATTCCTCGCCGATGTACGGCCGCGCCGAGCTCGTCCTGTCGCAGGCGCTCGGGGAGCGGCGGCGCGATGCCTTCGTGGCGACCAAGATCTGGACCAGCTCGGTGCAGGAGGGTCGCGGCCAGTTCACCCGCCAGCTCGGCTGGTACGGCGGGCGGGTCGACCTGCTCCAGGTCCACAACCTCCTCGGCTGGCGCGGCCACCTCGACTGGATGGAAGCGCGAGCGCGGCGTCGGCAACATCCGTGCCATCGGTGCCACGACCTACGATCCGGCGACGTTCCCCGAGCTCGAACGCGTCATGCGGACCGGCCGGATCCAGGCCATCCAGGTCCCGCTCAACCCGCGCGAGCGGGCCGCCGAGACACGCATCCTGCCGATCGCCGCCGAGCTCGGGCTGGGCGTCGTGGTCATGCGGCCGTTCGGTGAGGGCGGTCTGCTGCGCCGTCCGTTCCCGCCCGAGCTGGCGGCGGCCGGGCTGGGCGGCTGGCCCGAGGCATTGCTGCGCTGGTGTCTCGCCGACGAGCGGGTCACGGTCGCGATCCCGGCGACGATCACCCCGGAGCATGCCTCGCGAACGTCGAGGCAGCCTCGATGCCACCGCTCGACCCGAGCTGCGCGAGCTCATCGGGCGCCTGCCGGGCGCTAGCGCTGGCCGGCCGCTGCCGCGCATCGGCGATGATGGACGTCGGAGGTGCGAGATGGAGACGGTGACGGTCGTGATCAGCGTCGGCCGCGATCGGGTGGACGAGTTCGAGGCCGGGTTCCGCGAGTACGAGCTGCCGGTCTGGCGTGACCTGGAGGCTCGCGGGCTGCTGATCTCGGCGACGCTCAGTCGGCTGGACATCTCGACCACCCCGGTCGACGGCGCGACGCAGTACCTCGTGGCCTGCATCTTCGCAACCGGGAAGGCCACCACGCCCACGACGGCCATCCCGGCTTCAAGGCGTGGAACAAGATCGCCGATGCCTACCAGGTCGGCGACCCACAGGCCTTCGGCGGCGAGACCATCGAGCGCCTCGGCGTGGCGGATCTGTCATGAAGATCGGCGTGATCGTTCCCCAGGGCTGGACCGGCGAGTACGACGGCTGGGATCCGCTCGACGCGTGGCGGCGGACGACCGAGGTCGCCCGCCAGGCGGAGCGGCTCGGCTTCGAATCGATCTGGCTGTTCGACCATTTCCACACGGTCCCGCGGCCGACCGACGAGATCACCTTCGAGTCGTTCACCTCGCTGGCGGCGCTGGCGGCGCTGACCGAGCGCGTCCGGCTCGGGCACATCGTCATCTGCACGGCGTTCCGCAACCCGGCCCTGACGGCCAAGATGATCTCGACGATGGACTCGATCAGCGGCGGCCGGATGGAGCTCGGCATCGGCGCCGGCTGGAAGCGCGACGAGTGGCTCGCCTACGGCTACGGCTTCCCCGAGACGAAGGAGCGGCTGGCGCGGCTGGGCGACGACCTCGAGCGTCATCACCGCGATGCTCGCCGGCGACAAGCACGAGCACGCGACGTACGAGGGCCGCTACGCCCAGGTCCGGACGCGATCAACGTCCCGAAGCCGATCCAGCAGCCGCGCGTCCCGATCATGGTCGGCGGCAACGGGCCGAACGTGACCTGGCGGCTGGCCGCCCGGCTACGCCGACGAGCTCAACCTCGACGGCATGTCGCCGGCCGAGGTCGTCGAGGCGCTGCCCGTCATCGCGCAGCGCTGCGAGGAGATCGACCGCGACCCGGCCACGCTCCCGGTCTCGGTCCACGTCTGGGCGCGAGGCGATCGGCGATGACGGGCGCGGCCCGCGATCGACCGTCTCGCCGCCTATCGCGAGGCCGGCGTCAGCCGGGTGATGGGCCTCGTCCAGGCGACCGCCGAGACCGACGAGGCGCTCGAATCGCTGGTCGAGGACGCGCGCGCCGCCGGGGTCGAGCTCGCCTAGACCGACGGCGGGATGTTCTGGTTGCGGCGGAACAGGTTGGTCGGGTCGTAGCGCGCCTTGACCGCGGCGAGGCGGTCCCAGGTCGCGCCCGGATAGGCGGCGTGGACCCGCTCGACGCCTTCGTCGCCGACGAAGTTGACGTAGGCGCCGTGGTCGCCCTGGTCGAGGGCGCCGGCGAACTCGGTCACCCAGGCCTCGCGGCGCGGCTTGTCGTCGGGACCGTCGTAGAACGCCGCGACGTTGACCATGATCCGGCTCGCCCGGTGGGCGTACGCGGTGGCATCGGCCGGGACGCGGGCCATCGCGCCACCGAGCACGCGCAGCTGCGCGGCGCGCATCGATGCGTCGGACGCAGCCAGCCGATCGAGGATCAGGTCCGCGACCGTCGTCGATCGACGTGGTCGATGAACATCGTCCGGCGAGACCGCGGACGGGTGGTAGTCGGGGTCCTCGGGTGGATAGATCTCCGGGTAGCGGCATCGGGTGGACCATGTCGGCGAGCGGCGTCGCCAGCGCACGGAACGGTGCGATCGCCCGTTCCGCGGCAGCCGGGTCCCCGACGCAGACGAGGATGCCCGAAGATCACCAGCTCGCCGTGATGCTCCGCCGGCACGAACGGCATCGGCGGGCAGGGCATGACGTTGGCGATCGTCGACGAGCTCCTCGGGCGCCGCCTCGGCGGCCGCGATGAAGCCGGCGACCGTCTCGGCGGTCGCCGGCAGGATGAGCAGGCCGCCGACGACCTGGCCGACCTCGTGGAGCCGGTAGTGGAACCGGGTCACGACGCCGAAGTTGCCGCCGCCGCCGCGGATCGCCCAGAACAGGTCCGGCTCGTGCTCGGCGTCGACGCGAAGCAGTCGGCCGTCGGCGGTCACGATCTCGGCCGCGAGCAGGTCGTCGATCGTCAGGCCGTACTTGCGCACGAGGTAGCCGACCCCGCCGCCGAGCGTGATCCCGCCGATCCCGACCGAACCGGTGTCGCCGAAGCCGAGGGCGAGGTCGTGCGCGTCGAGCGCCTGGCTCAGCTCCGCGGCGGTCAGGCCGGCCTCGGCCCACGCGGTCCGGCCCTCGACATCGATGTCGATCGCCTTCATGTCCGCGAGATCGAGGACGATCCCGCCGTCGACCACGCTGTGGCCGGCAGCGCTGTGGCCGCCACTGCGGACCGCGAGCTCGAGGCCGGTCTCGCGCGCGAGCGCGACCACGCGGACGACGTCGTCGGCGTCGGCGACCTTGACGATGACCGCCGGGCGGTCGTCCGGGCCACCGCCGTACATCACGGTCCGGGCGCGGTCGTACTCGGCGTCGTCGGGGGCGATGACCCGGCCGGCGATGCTGGTCCGGAGCGCCGGGATCGACAGGGGCGTCCCGGTCGTGGTCGTCTCGGTGGTCGTCATGGTGGGCCTCCATGCGGCCGCCCTCGCTGGGCACGAGGCGGTCCCGCGTCTTCGAACCTACAGGTCGTAGGCCTCGGGGTGCTTCGGCTGGTAGACGAGGATCGGCCCGGCGCCGGGGAGCTCGAGGTCCGCGGCGAGCCCGAACCCGAAGTCGCGGACCTCGCTGCTGAAGACCGCGCCCTTGGCTTCGAGCTCGGCCTTCGTGGCCGACGATGTCGTCGCACATCAGCGAGACCGAGTGATGGAGCGGCGCCGAGTAGGCGTCGTCGCCCGTAGCCGCCCGAGGTCGGGTGGACCGCCATCTCGCTGGGGCCGGACTTGAAGATCGGCCAGGGCGGGACGCTGTCGGGTTGGACCACGAACGGCCAGCCCAGGACGTCGCGGAGGAACGTCCGCGTCGCCTCGGGATCATCCGAGTAGATGAGCGCGTGCACGGCCTTGATCACGGGCCGATTCTACCGCTGGACCCGCGTCGGTCGATCGGACCCATCCGCAGGTACGGTCCTGACCCATCCAAGTAGGCCTCTGGCGCCCGTCGAACCGATGGCCGTAACCTGTTGCCATCGGTCAACGCCGTGCCCGGCGCGGACCGAGCGATAAATGGCAAACCCGTCGCGAGGCGGGGACGCAAAGCCACGGGCCTCACGCAGGTAGCCGGGCTGCCGAAGGAGGTGGACCCTTGGAGGTCCAGCGCTACTCGCGCGTGCGTAACCTCGCGCACGCGACCTTGACCCTCATGGCGGTCGTCGCCGTGCTGCTCGCAGCAGCCGCCGACTTCCACCGCTGAGGAACCGCGGCCGTCGGGCGTCACGCCCGGCGGCCGCATCTCATCCCGCCCCGTCCGGATCCCGGGTCACCGGTGCCTTGCGTGCCTCGAACCCGAGCCGGCGTGCCTCGCGGACGGTGAGCGGCTCGATCCGCTTCCAGGTGAACGCGGTCGCGATCGCGTCCCAGACCGGATCGAGCTCCCAGTACGCGCCATGCGACTTCGGGAAGTCCGCGCCCGAATGGACGCGCAGGTCGACCACGCTGGCCAGGCCGTCGGTCCGACGGAAGAGCGGCTCCGCGAGGAACGACAGGAAGTCGCGGCTGTCGTAGACGTTGAGCCAGGGGACCGGCAGGTACGGCGGGTCCGCCTCGTCGTAGGGCATCGACGGGATCGCATCGAACGTGTACAGCAGGGGCGCCTGCGAGCCGACCGTCACGCATGCCTCGACCGGTGCCTCGGGCCAGCTCGCGAGCAGGTCCACCAGCGCGATCCCACCGAGGCTGAGCGCGACCGGCAGGACCGGCCGTCCGCGCGCCGCGCGGGCCGCGGCCGTGAGCTCCGTCCTGAGCACGGCCTGGATCGAATCGCGATGCGCGTGGTAGCCGATGACGTCGGCCATCATCTGCGGCCCGAGGACGTCGAACAGCGCCTCGCGGCGATCCTCGAAGTAGTTGGTCGCGATCTTCATGACGACGTCCTTGCGGAGGCCGGCCTTGAGGATCGGGACGGGCATCGGCGACGGCCGGCCGCGCCGGTGGATGGCCTTCTTCCAGTTGCCGAGACGGAGGTCGGATCGGCGCCGCCACTCCGGGGCGACGACCGTCACGTCCCAGCCGCGGGCCCTGACCTGGTCCTCGATCCGGGCGACGTTCGCGACCAGGCCCTCCGAGGTCTCGGCGGCGCCATGGACGAAGAAGAGGACTCCGTTCGGACGGGTCGGTGGGTCGGCCGGTGTCCTGGCCGGGGCCGCAGCCGTCGGTCGTGCCATGGACGGGACCATACACGTCGCGTCGCCCCGTTAGCATCGCGACATGGCCCTCCGACCCGTCCACCGACCGACGCTCGCGGCGATCCTCGGCTGTGCGGGGATGCTGCTGGTCGGCTGGACCAGCCTCCTGGTCCCGTCGCTCATCCGCTCGATCGAGCACGATTTCGGGCAGACCGACGCCGCGATCGGCGTCTTCTTCTTCGTCAATTCGATCGCCTACGTCGGCGGCTCGATGGGCGGTGGCCTGCTCACCGAGCGGTTCGGCCGGCGGGTCGTCCTGCCGTCGGCGGTCGCGCTCATCGTGATCGGGCTGCTCGGGATGGCCGTCGTGCCGGCGTGGGCTGCGTTCCTCGCCTTCGGCGTCCCGTTCGGGATCGGGTCCGGCGCGATGGACGGCGGCGCGAACGGGCTCATCCTCGATCTCTATCCGTCCAGCCGCGGCCGGGCGCTCAACCTTCTCCACATCTTCTTCAGTACTCGGTGCACTCGCCTCGCCGCTCGTCGTCGGGCGGCTGATCGAGGCGGGCGTTGCGTGGCAGGCGGTGGTCGGGGGGACCGCCGCTGGTCGCCATCGCCATGATCGTGCTGCTGGCTGTCGCCGAGCTCCCGTCCGGTCGACATGTCCGGCCGGACACCGCGGGGACCGACGGCGCCGACCGGTCGCCGCGGCTCGGTGTCGCGTTGCCGCTGATCGGCCTGGCGATCGCGATCGCCTGTTACGTCGCGGCCGAGGTCGGAGTCTCCGATTGGCTGGTCCGCTTCCTCGCGACCGCGACGATCGGTCTGGCCACCTCGAGCCTGGCCCTCTTCTGGGGATGTCTCGCGCTCGGTCGGGTGGTGAGCGCGGTGCTCGGCGACCGGTTCGACCATGCACGGTTCGCCGCGATCTCGTCGTTCGTGGCGTCGGTCGCGCTGGTGGCCGCGGTCGTCGGTGCCCTCGCTGCCGGCCACGATCGTCCTGTTCGGTGTCGTCGGGTTCGCGTTCGGACCGGTCTATCCGCTGATCATGGCGGTCGGCGGCGATCGGTTCCCCGCCCGCGCGGCCGCCGTCAGCGGCTTTCTGTCCGGCTCGGCGATCATCGGCGCGATCGTCTATCCACCGGTGATGGGGTTCGTGTCGGAAGGCGCGGGCCTCGGCGTGGCGATGGGTGGCGCGGCGGCACTCGTCTTCGCGTGCGGTGTCGTTCTGGCGCTGACCGGTCGCCGGTCGCGGGCCGCCTCGAACGAGGCGCAGCCGGCATCGGCCTCGATCGCGACGGAGTAGGCTGGTGTCGACGATGACGACGGGCGGATCAGCGGACTCGATGTCCGGTCGCGGACCGGTTTCCGTCCTCCGCTGCCCTCACTGCGGAGCGTCGAACCGGATCCGGCCGAGCGCACGTGGCGCGCCCCATTGCGGGACCTGTGGCAAGCCGCTGCCGTGGGTCGTCGACGCCGACGAGTCGTCGTTCGAGGTGGAGGCGAAGGCCGCGCCGACGGTCGTGGTCGACCTGTGGGCGCCATGGTGCGGACCGTGCCGGATCGTCAGCCCGATGCTGGACGCGTTCGCGCGCGAACACGCCGGCCGGGTCAAGGTCGTCAAGGTCAACGTCGACGACAACCAGGGCCTGGCGATCCGCTTCGACGCGATGAGCATCCCGACGATGGTCGTGCTGCGCGACGGCCAGAAAGTGGATCGCGTCGTCGGCGCCATGCCGCAGCCGGCGCTGTGGGCTCGCCTCGAGCCGCATCTCAAGCCGCCGAAGGCGGCGCTCGTCCGGCGACCGGCTAAGCCGGAGCCTCAGCTGCGGACCGGTCGAGCCGCTCGACGACCGCGACCGACCGTCCCGCGCAGCTTCGCCCGCAGGCTCGAGAACGGGACGGCCGTGACGTCGATCTGCGTGGCCCCGAGGAGCCGCCCGAAGCGAGCCATCCCGACCGCCAGCGCGTCGCCGAACGCCGTGTCCTTCGCGAGCGCGGGATCCTCGAGCCACAGGCCGTTGATCACGAGCGTGCCGGTCGACCGGTCCAGCTTCGGATCGAACCGCCCGACCAGCCGATCGCCCCACAGGAACGGCATCGTGTAGTAGCCGAACGTGCGCTTCTCGAGCGGCTTGTAGACCTCCCAGACGTAGTCGAACCCGAACAAGGGCTTGGCCCGCCCGCGGGCGCTGACCGGATCGAGCGGCGAGAGGAAGCTGACCTCCTCGGTCGTGGTCGTCTCGATCGGTGCCCAGGCCGCCGGGACGCGGCCGTCCTCGAGCTCGGCGAGGACGCCGGCATCGGACCCGGGTGCCAGCTGGATCGGCTTCCAGCCTTCGACCTTGACCTCGAGCAGCGAGCCGTCCGCGACATGTCCGGCCCGCCATGCAGCGAGCTCGGCCGGGGTGACGGTCCGACGCAGGTGGTAGTTGATGCTGTTGAGCCGGCCGAGGCCCGCGGCGGCGATCCACTTGAGCATCAGCCGGTCGTCGGCGACGGCCGGGTCGATTTCGCGCAGCGCCCAGGCCGGTGCGACAGCCTCGGTCGCGGCGTAGACCCGCTCGAACCGCTCGCGACGCGTCACCATCGCCTCACCGATCCGCCACAGGTAGTGGAGCGCCAGCGCGCTGTCCTTGCGCCCGCGGTAGTCGTCGATCCGGGTGCGATGGCGCATCTCGAAGTCGCGGTTGCTGACCTCACGGCCGCTGCGCAGGATGGTCCGCATCTCCTCGATCGCGTCGGCGTGCTCGCGCGCGACCTCGCGCCAGTGATCGTGCGTGCGTTCGCGAGCCATGACGACGCGGAAGAGCGGGAGCTCGGCCATCGGCCGGACCGCCAGCCAGCCACCCCAGTCGAAGAACTCGCGACGCCCGTACGTCAGCACCGCCCAGTCTTCGAGCGTGTAGTCCGCGACCCGGCTGTGCAGCGCGAGGTCCTGCGCCCGAGCGACCACGACGAGCGGATCGAGCTGGAGATCCTCCATCGCCCGCATCGCGTCCCCGGTGCCCTCGAGGCCGCGCCAGCGCCGCCCCGGCCAGAGACCGCCGCGACCCATGACGTAGCGACGGGCGGTGACCGCCGAGATCTCGAGCATCCGGTCGTCTAGCGCAGGGGCTCGGGTGGGCGATCCGTCACGCGGTCGCCGGCTCGCGTGCCGGGTCGAGCGCCACCAGGACACGGCCGATCGCCGCGGCCAGGTCGTCGACGTCGGACGGCTCGGCGATGGCCGGGATGGCACCCATCCCCCGGGGCGCGAGCGAGAAGCCCTCGAGCAGGAGACCGAGATAGAGCGAGGGCCCGCCGGCGACACCGGTCGCGAACGCGGTCACGCGCTCCCCGGAGAAGACCTGGAAGAGCGACCCGACGACAGAGACGCGGGCGTCGAGCCCGTCCCGGTCGATCCCTGACGTGAGGGCGGTCCGCAGTCGTTCGCCGAGAGCATCGAGTCTCGTGTAGGTCTCGGGGGTCAGCTGGCGCAGGGTCGCCAGGCCCGCCGCGGCCGCGACCGGGCTGCCGTTGAACGTCCCGCCGTGGCTGACGGCGCCGGCCCGGCGGGCATCGAAGATGTCCATCACCTCGGCGCGTCCACCGAACGCCGCCAGCGGGTAGCCGCCGCCGATGATCTTGCCCATCGTGGTCAGATCCGGGCGGACGCCGTAGAGCGCCTGTGCTCCGCCGGGCCCGACCCGGAAGGAGATGATCTCGTCGAAGATCAGCAGCGCCCCGAGCCTGTCGGCCAGGTCGCGGAGGAAGGGCAGGAAGCCGGGCTCCGGTGCGCGGACGCCGCCGGCCCCCTGGACCGGCTCGATGATGATCGCGGCGAGCTCACGCTCCCGACCACGCAGCGCCGCCTCGATGCCGTCCGGATCGCCCCACGGCAGGTCGACGATGAGGTCGGACAGCGCATCCGGGACGCCCGCGGTCCCGACCATGACCCCGTCGTGGGTCCCGTGGTACGAGTGATCGAACCGGGCGACCAGCGACCGGCCGGTGAAGGCCCGGGCGGCGCGGATCGCGAACATCGTGGCCTCGGTCCCGGAGCTCGTGAACCGCAGGCGCTCGAGCGACGGCACGCGTCGCCGGATCTCCTCGGCCAGCTCGACCTCGGTCTCGGTCGGGGCCGCGAACGCCGACCCGCGCCGGACCTGGGCCTCGACCGCGGCGACGACCGCCGGATGCGCGTGGCCGAGGATCAGCGACGTGTAGTTGCCCAGGAAGTCACGATACGTGTTGCCATCGAGGTCGCGGATCCGCAGCCCGGTGCCCGACTCGATGTACGGCGGGTACGGCGCCGCGTAGACGGTCGTCCGCGTCGATCCGCCCGGCAGCGAGGCCGTCGCCCGCTCGAACATCGCGCGCGAGCGGGGCGTGCGGGCGAGGTAGTCGTCGATCAGGGGCATCGTGCTCGACTCCTTCGTGGACGCCCGATCAGACTGATGGCTATGCAGATCGGTTTCCAGCGACTACCATAGGCTATGTAAAGGCCACGGAATCGTCCGTGGCTATGAACGTAGCTCGACGCAAATCTCGGACTCCTCTCACGACTGACGCGAGAACCCGAAGGGATCGCGTTGGCTATCGAGAGGAGTTTTCGTTTTCGTGTACAACGACAAGAATCTGACCTGTGCGGATTGTGGACAGGAATTCGTGTTCACTGCGTCCGAGCAGGATTTTTACTCGCAGCGTGGCTTCACCGAGCCTCGCCGCTGCCCGTCCTGTCGTGCCAGCCGCAAGGCTGCGCGCAACAGCGAGGGTGGTGGCAGCTCGTACAGCTCCGGCGGCGGGTATAGCTCCGGCGGCGGCTATTCGAGCGGCGCCGGCAGCTACGGTGGCAGCAGTGGTGGTGGGTACGATCGCGGTCCCCGCGAGATGTTCTCCGCGACCTGCTCGTCCTGCGGCAAGGAAGCCCAGGTCCCGTTCCGCCCGACCAGCGGCAAGCCGGTCTATTGCAGCGATTGCTTCCGCAGCCAGCGCGGCGGCTGACCTAGTCCTCTCGGTGCGGGTCGGTATCCGACCTGCCTGAACCAGCGTGATCTCGACCCGGGTCGTCAGTCGGCCCGGGTCGTTCCATGTTCTGGGCGGTCACTTCGGTCGCCGCCAGGGCGCCCGATCCGTTCGTTGCTCGCTCCGCTCGTTCGCTCACGCACCTTGGGGTGCGCTCGCTCCCTTGCTCGCTCGCGCCTTCGGCTCGGACGTCCTGCCGGCGAAACCTCGATACCCGATCTCGACTCGCGCCTGCGGCTCGGGCTTCCTGGCGCCGAGCCTCGTTTGGCCTTCACCCGCTCTTCACAGCGCCGGCGCATCGTCATGGACGTCGACATCCCTCGATGAAGGAGTCCGATCCATGCGCGACCACGGCAGACGCCTCGCTCTCAGCCTCGTCCTCGGTCTCGGCTCGATCGCGACCGCGATCGTCGCCCCCGCTGCCACATTCGCGGCGACCACGGCGACCACGAGCTCGACGACCACGACCACGACCTGCGACGAGGGCCGCTGGCCACTCTCCGCCCAGGGCCAGCCGCTGACCTTCAAGGCCGGTGCCCGCGCGGGCGACTACATCTGGCACAGCAGCACCGGCTGGCACCTTCGGTTCACCCATCCCGGCACCGGGCCGCGTCGTCTTCAGCGGGACCATCGTCTCGAACGCGCCGCTCAGCGTGGCCGGGCTACAAGCTCGAGTCGGGTGACAGCTTCACGCTCAGCGCCGACAAGCTGACGCTCACCTATCGCTTCGTCAACCACGGCTTCATCGACGGGCTCGACGTCCGGACCGCGTGCGCGACGCACCTGAAGATCAAGGGCGTGATGGCCGGGGTCAAGCTCCCGATCGGGCGGATCTGGATCGGCCGCGCCGGCCACCATCCGCTCCAGAACCCGTTCGTCATCCTGCGCAACCGCTAGCCCGGGCGGGGCACGGCCGCTCGGCCGAGTCCGACCGCTACCATGGCGCCATCGATACGCCACTGACGCCAGGCCCGGACCCCGATCGAGGGCGCCCCGTGGTTCGAAGCCTCGATCCCGGAGATCGAGGCTTCGATGGCGTCCGGGGATCTCGGCAGCGCCGAGCTGACCGAGGCGTACCTGCGTCGGATCGAGCGCCTCGACCCGATCCTCCACGCCGTCATCGAGACGAACCCGCAGGCGCTCGAGATCGCCGAGCGGCGCGACCGCGACCGGCGAGGCCGGCAGCGCGTCGCGGCCCGCTCCACGGGATCCCCGTCCTGGTCAAGGACAACATCGCGACGAACGACGCGATGGAGACGACCGCCGGCTCGCTGGCCCTGGTCGGCAGCCGCGTCCCGCGCGATGCGCGGCTGGTGGCGCGGCTGCGCGCCGCGGGGGCGGTCATCCTCGGCAAGGCCAACCTGTCCGAATGGGCCAACTTCCGTGGGCTGGTCCCGCCGGCCGTCAAGGATGCCGGTCTCCATCTCAACGGCTGGAGCGCGCGTGGCGGCTTCACCCGGAACCCGTACCGGCTCGACCTGGGATCCGTGCGGGTCGAGCTCTGGCTCGGCGGTCGCGCCCGCCGCGAACCTGTGCGCGATCGCGGTCGGGACCGAGACGGACGGGTCGATCGTCTGTCCGGCCGGACACAACGCGATCGTCGGGCTCAAGCCGACGGTCGGGCTGGTCGCCCAGGACGGGATCATCCCGATCTCGCACAGCCAGGACACGGCCGGGCCGATGGTCCGGACCGTGACCGACGCCGCGATCCTGCTCAACGTGCTGCGCTCGCCGTTCGGCACGGTGGCCGATCGACGGCTGCCGCGCGACTATCGGACCTTCCTGCGGCGCGGCGCGCTGCGCGGGGCGCGGATCGGCGTCGACCGGCGGCTGTTCAGCGGCGACGAGTCGGCCGATGCCGGGCTCAACGAGGTCACCGAGCGCGCGCTGACGGTGATGGCCGCGCTCGGTGCGACGCTCGTCGATCCGATCGAGCCGCCCGACACGAAGGCGATCTCCGAGGCCGAGCTGACCGTCCTGTTCAGCGAGTTCAAGCACGACATGGCGGCGTACCTCGGCGGTCTGCGCCGGACACGGATGCGGACGCTTGGGCGACCTGATCGCCTTCAACGACGAGCACTGTGACGACGAGCTGCGCTTCTTCGGGCAGGAGCTGTTCCACGTCGCCGACGACACGACCGGGCTCGACGACCCGGTCTATCGCGCGGCCCGGGCGCTGTGCATCAGCGACGATGCGGACGGACGGCATCGACCGGATCCTGGCCGCCGGACGACTCGACGCGATCGTCGGGCCCGCCTACGGCGATTCGTCGCCGGCCGCCGTCGCGGGCTACCCGAGCATCTCGGTCCCGACCGGGACGACCGCCGACGGACGGCCCGGTGGCGTCTGGCTGACGGCGGGCTTCCTGGGCGAGCCGGCGCTGCTCGGGTTCGCCTACGACCTCGAGCAGGAGATCGGCGGGCGGCCGCGACCGACCTTCGCGGGCACGCGTCCCGCCGCTTCCGCCCGATTTGGGGATCTGCGCGATCCCGGTCGCGTCACGCGTGCGGATGCGTCGAGCCGACCTCCCGGACGACGTCTGAGCCCGCGCCTCGGCGTCGGTATCCTTGGCCACGTGGACCCGACCGTCGCCTATACCCGGACCTCCGACGGCGTGTCCATCGCCTACTCGGTGACCGGGACAGGCCCTGGGTTCGTCCTGATGCCGGGCGTGCCGTTCAGCGACTTCGTCGCCGAGTGGCAGCTCCCTGTCATGCGCCGGGCGTACCTGTCGCTCGCCGACCGGCTGCGGATCGTCCAGTACGACGGACGCGGCACGGGCCACTCGCAGCGTGACGTCGAGGACCTGTCCCTCGACGGGATGCTGCTCGACCTCGATGCCGTCGTGGACGCCGCCGGCCTGGACCGGTTCGCGCTATTCGGCTTCTACCATTCGGCCCTCCACGCGATCGCGTACGCGGCCCGGCATCCCGAGCGGGTGACCCGACTGGTCCTGTTCGGCGGGTCGCTCCGCGGCTGGGATCCGATGAGCGGCGCCGGGACGCAGGCGCTGCTGAGCCTGATCGACCGCGACTGGGACACGTTCGCCGAGTCGGTGACGCACGCCTGGCTCGGCTGGCCGGACGACGAGGAGGGACGTCTGGCCGCCGAGTGGTTCCGCTCGTCGGCGACACCCGATGTCGCCCGTCGCGTCCTGCGCGAGGCCTCCGCGGTCGATGTCACGAGCGAGGCCGCCGACGTCGCCTGCGAGGTCCTCGTCCTGCATCGACGCGACGCGACGGTGATCCCGCTCGAGATGTCCGAACGCCTGGCCGCCGCCCTGCCCCACGCGAGGCTGCGCATCCTCGACGGCTCATCTGCCGCCCTCTTCTTCGAGGGGACCGAGGAGGTCATCCGGTTGCTCGTCCGGTTCGTCGCGGGTGCTGGTGAGGATCGCACCGGCGTCGACGCCGCGGCCGCTGCGGACCGTGGTGCGACCGGGCTCACGACCCGCGAGGTCGAGGTGCTGCGTCACCTCGCGGCCGGCGAGACGAACGCGGAGATCGCCGCCGACCTCGGTCTGTCGGTCAACACCGTCGAGCGTCACGTGAGCAACGTCTATCGCAAGATCGACGCGCGCGGCCGCGCCGACGCCACTGCCTACGCGATCCGTCGCGGGATCGCCTGACGCGGAGCGGATACCGGATTCCCGTCATCGAGCGTTCGCCGGTCGTCCGGGATGCGGGCGACGGCGGTCGAGACGTAGCCTCGAAGACGTACACCGTCCGCATCCCCCGAGGCACTCCATGACCGCACGAACGACCGAACCCACGCCATCCCGCCTGCGCGAGCCCGCGCGCCGCGTGATCGCCGTGACGAACCCGATCCTCCGCCCGCTCGCCGGGACCCGCTGGTTTCGTCTGTGGGGAGTCATCCACCACGAAGGCCGGAAGTCCGGCCGGCCGTACGCCACGCCCGTCGTGGTCAGGCCGACCGCGGATGGCTTCGTCATCCCGATGCCGTTCGGTGACGCGACGAACTGGGCGAGCAACGTCATCGCCGGCGGGCGGCGCGACCATCCGATGGGCCGGCGCGGACCATCACGTGACCGACCCGCGGATGATCGGCAAGGACGAGGCCGCGCCCGCGTTCGACCGGATCCAGCGGTTCCTGCTCCCCCGCCTCGGGATCAGCCGGTTCCTGCGCGTCACGACCGTCCCGCACGCCTGACGCGCCCGCACCCTCCTGACCGGCCGCGCCCCGGATCGCTCGGTCCGTATCATCGGATCGGCAGAGAGAAGGAGGCGCGATGAGCAACCTGGTCGACATCGGGACCCAGCCGGTCATCGACGTGTGGGGCGACGCCGTTCGTGCGAGAAAGGTCGACGGCGAGCGGATCACGCTGGCCCTCGTGGAGCTCGCGGCCGACGCGGTCGTGCCCGGCCACCGTCACGAGAACGAGCAGATGGGGATGGTCATCACGGGCTCGATCACGTTCACGATCGGCGACGAGATCCGCGAGCTCGGGCCGGGCGGGACGTGGCGGATCCCGTCCGACACGCCGCACCAGGCGTCCGTCGGCCCGGCCGGCGCCGTGGTCGTCGATGTCTTCGCGCCGGTCCGCTCCGACTGGGACGCGCTCCCGACCGAGGCTCCGCCGCCCGCCCGCCTGGCCCTGACCCGGCCCGTCAGTCGGGCGAGTCGCTCCCCGCGGCGATCGGCAACGCGAACCCGACGATGGCCCCGCCGCCATCCCGCGATGCTGCCCAGATCCGGCCACCCAACGCGTCGATGATCATCCTGGCGAGCGCCAGGCCGATCCCGAGACCGTCGGCCGCGCGCCGAGCCGAGTCGGATCGATAGAAGGTCTCGAAGACGCGGGCCTCTGCCTCCTCGTCGAAGCCGATGCCACGATCGAGGACCTCGACGCTCGCCTCGCCACCGCCGACCCCCAGCCGCACCTCGATCGGCGAGCCCTCGGCGCTGTACTTCACGGCGTTGCTGAGCAGGTTCTCGATCAGCAGCTCGAGATACGTCTCGTCGGCGTCGACGATGGCCCCGTTCGGCGGCGCGACGAAATCGATGTGGCTGGCGGGATAGCGACCCCGGAACGACTCCACGATCCGCCCGACGACGTGGCCGAGGACCTGCGGCTCGATGTCGGGCTGGGTCCCCGACCCCAGGCGGGTCAGGTGCAGGAGGTTCTCGACGATCGCGTGGAGCCGGTCCGCGTCGGTCGCGATGTCGGCGATCATCGACGCCCGGACCCCGTCGTCGAGCTCCGCGCCACGGGTCTGCAGCAGCCGCGCATTGCCGTAGATCGTGGTCACCGGCGTCCGCAGCTCGTGCGAGACCAGCCCGAGGAACGCGTCCTTGACCGTGTTGGATGCCTCGAGCGCACGGGCGGCGCGCTGCCCGTCGGTGACGTCGACCAGGACGTTGACCGCGCCGATCAGCTCCCCGTCATCCGCGAACAGTGGCGTCGGGTAGGCGGTGAACGCCACCTCGCTGCCGTCGGGCCGGACCGCGATGGCCTGGCCGCCGCGAACGGGTCGGGCCTCGTGGAGCGTGATCGCCATCGGGCACTCGTCGTGACGCATCGGCGAACCGTCGGGCCAGAGCAGTCGGAGGGATCCGCACCACAGCTCACCCAGTGCGGGCTGGCGCCCCCAGAACTCCGCTGCAGCGACGTTGAAGAAGGTGATCCGCCCGTCGGCGTCGGTCGTGTAGACCGCAACGCCAAGGGCATCGAGGAAGCGCCGGTATCGGTCAGCGCGTTGATGGACCGAGCTCGCTGCGGCTGGCCCCGGGCGCGCCGAGCCGCCGGCGATGATCCGGAGCAGATGCCGGTCGAGATGCGGTTCGTCCGTCGCCAATCCCCCGTCGAGGGCTGTCGACTGTTCGGTCTGCAGGGCGATGGACTCCGTGACGGGTGCTCGGTCTCGTCAGTCTAGGGAGCGTCCGGGGCGTCATGCCAGCCCTTGGGGGACAATGCAACGAAGTCGCAAGACCCGACCGGCAGGAGCGGGTCCCCCCTTGATGGTTTCTCAAGGGAATCTCAGGAATGGCGCGCAGGATGGGCCGACGGCCGTCCACGGCCCAGATCAGGAGGAGTCGTGCGCGAACGAGGCGTTCAATCACGTCGGGTCAAGGCAGGCCCCGTCGTTCCCGCTCGCAAGCCGGGTCCGCCGTCGCGCGGCGGTGGCAACTTCTGGCAGGCGCTCGCCATCATCGCCCTGATCGCGGCGACCGCGGGGTGGACGACCGTCGCCGTGCTGGCCCTCCGCCCGCCCACCGGCGCGGCCGTCACCGACACGACGGATCCGAATGCCGCAGCCGACCAGAGTGATGCGCCCGACGTCCCGAGCCACGACGTGCCCGACCTGGAGGCCTACCTGCCGACCTCGCTGAACGGCACGGCGCTCGACGTCCAGAGCGTGACCGGCGATGACGGCCTGATCGGTGGCGACGACTGGAGCACGACGATGACCACCTATCTGACGGGTGTGTCGAAGACGCCGGCGGACCTCGGGTACGCGTTCGCCAGTGATCCCGCCCAGGTCGTCGACATCAGCATCGGGGTCTACCGGGTGGACGGCGCCCCGGCCCAGGGGCTCCACGACGCCCTCCTGGCCGGCTGGAAGGTCCTGGCCCCGACCGTCAAGGTCAGCCAGGTGACGCTCGGTGGCAAGGAGGTCACGAAGGGCGACGACGGGACGGACGTCCCGTTCAGCTACCTCTATGACAGCGGCAACGTCGTCTACGAGATCTACACGAGCGACGAGACGATCGCGACCGCGGCCCTGGCCGCCCTGCCGGTCCCGGGCGCCTCGTCCGCGCCGGCCTCCTCGTCATCGCCGGCCGCCTCGTCCTCGCCGGCCAAGAGCGCCGCTCCCGCGGTCTCGCCCTCGCCGTAGTCGGGCGGCGACCGCCACGTCGGTCAGGCGCGCCTGAAGCGCCGGAGATTGTGCGGGAAGGTCGGGCCGGGTGGCTCCGGGATCGCCGCGCGGATGGTCGGGTCCGCGGCGGCATGTCGACGGGCCAGCTCCAGCTTCAGGCTCTCCTCGCCACGTGCCATCGCCCAGTGATGATTCGACCTGAAGATGGGCTTCATGATCACCGACAACGTCTTGAGGATCCCCTTCTCGGCGATCACGGTCCAGTCGTAGACGACGGTCGTCAGCGGCCCGCGCGGGTCATCGGTGCCGCGCTCCGCGGCGAGGGTCCAGATGCCGTGGCCCACGAAATCGCCACTCGCCTCGAGCCGGAATCCGGTGGGCGGATCCGACTCGCTGACGATGAACTGCCAGCGCAAGGTGTACGGCAGGTAGCCCTTCGTCCAGAGGTCGACGACCTTGCCGAGGCCCTGCTCGTCGCCCGGCGCGACCTGGCGCACGGTCAGATAGACGGATGGCCACCAGCGGGCGAGGGCCGGCGCGTCCGCGAGGACCTCGGCGATCTCGTCGGGCGTTGCCGGGATGTGCCAGACGGTGACGAAGTGATAGTCGTTGGAGGCCACGGCCCGAGGTCGGGGATCGCCTAGTCGCGGTTGGACCGGCGGGGTCGCTCGTCCTTGGGCGGCTTCGGCTCGTGGCCGGGGCGCGGCGGGCGGGGCGCGGTGCCGGGCGCCATGTCCGGCCGCTTGGCCTCCGGGCCGCGGGCTCGCGCGACGGCGACGGATTCGGCGAAGGCCTTCGCGGCGGCCGTCGGCAGGCTGCCCATCCAGGCCGCCTCGATCTGCTTGACCCGTTCGGTCTCCGCGGTGCGCCTCTCGCGCTCGAACTTGGAATGCCTCGCCACGATCCGTCCCTTCCCTGCACCGTCATGGGGTGCGCGGGCACGAGTGTACCCGAGGTCGGCGCGAAGACCATCGGTACGGCCGTCGCCTATCCTTCGCCCGTGAGCCTGTACACCCTCGACGACGCCCGGGAGCTGATCGCGCCGGTCATGATCGCCGCCTTCGACGGCTGGGTCGATGCCGGGTCGGCGGCGACGACCGCGCTCGGCATCCTGGCCGACGACGCGGAGACGGTGGCGACCTTCGACGCCGACCGACTGTTCGACTATCGAGCGCGCCGGCCACCGCTCGAGATCGTCGATGGGCGCCTCACCGACCTGACCTGGCCCGAGCTCGTCCTGCGCCGGACGCGGCTCGACGAACGTGACCTGCTCATCCTGGTCGGTCCCGAGCCCGACTACCGCTGGCGCGCGTTCACGACCGACGTCATCGGGCTCGCGGGCCGGCTCGGCGTCGTCCAGTGGATCAGCCTCGGCGCGATCCCGGCCGCAGTCCCGCACACGCGGCCCGTTCCGATCCTCGGCACCGAGGCATCGCCGGGCCTTCTTCGCGGCGAGATCGTCGCCGGACCGGCGGGGACGTTGCGCGTGCCGTCGGCGCTCGTGTCCGCCCTCGAGCTCGAGGTCTCGGCGGCCGGGATCCCGGCACTCGGCTACTTCGCCCAGGTCCCCCATTACGTGTCAGGTCCCTACGCGACGGCGGCCCTCGAGCTGCTCCGCGCGCTCGGGACGCATCTCGGGACCACGATCCCGGCCGGCGAGCTGACCGGCGAGGCGCGCGAGCTGCGAAGCCGGCTCGATACGGCCGCCGGTCTCGACGAGACGACCCGGGAGTACGTCAAGCGCCTCGAGATCCTGTACGACGAGCAGCGGCTGCCATCGGGCGACGACCTGATCTCCGATATCGAGCGCTTCCTGCGCGACCAGGGCGGGGCGACGCGCGGCTGACACCTGCCGACCGGACAGCGAAGAACGGCCACCCGCGGGATCCCGCAGATGGCCGTCGTCGGTGCAGCCGGGCGTGATGGGTGATGGGGGTGTCTCGACGGACCGCCGCTGAGGCAGGTTTGCCGGCTCCGCCGCCACCCGGCATCCCGCCGGAGGGTCGACGCGTGACCGGACGAAAGTCTCGATGTCCGGCGGTCCGTTCGCGACGTCGTCACCATATGTGCCGCCTACCGGACCCGATACCTGCCAAGTGTCATGAAATCGGCATGGACGGATGTCCAGGGTCTTCGCAATGTGGTTGCGAGAGACCGGGCATGGTGCGGCGCGGCCCCGCGACGCCCGCCCGCATACCATCCGGAGTCTCGGCCCCAGCAACGAGAGACGACCATGACATTCAACCCCGGTTCCCAGCTCGATCCAGGCCAGATCACCGATCGCCGCGGTATGGGCGGACGGGGCGGCATCGCCCTCGGTGGCGGTGGCGCCATCGGGTTGATCCTGCTCCTCGCCTACACGCTCCTCGGCGGCAACCCGAACGATCTCGGACCAGTCCTCGATCCGGGTGCCGTGACCGGGCCGGGCAGCACCGCGCTCGCCACCGACTGCAAGACCGGCCAGGACGCCAACGCCACCGACGAGTGCCGGATCCTCGGCTACGTCAATAGCGTCCAGGCCTACTGGACCAAGGAGTTCCAGACCTCGGGTGAGACTTACGTGAAGGTCAACACCGTCCTCTTCACCGATGCGACCCAGAGCGGATGCGGCACCGCGAGCCGCGACACGGGACCGTTCTACTGCCCGCCCGACCAGCTCGTCTATCTCGATGCCGGCTTCTTCGACGACCTGCGGACGCGCTTCGGCGCCCAGGGCGGATCGCTGGCCGAGGGATACGTGATCGCCCACGAGTACGGCCACCACGTCCAGGACCTGCTCGGCACCCTGCACGGCGACAACGGCGACACCGGCCCCGAGAGCCAGTCGGTCCGGACCGAGCTGCAAGCCGACTGCTTCGCCGGGGTGTGGGCCAACAACGCCGCGAGCACGGGCTACCTCCAGCCACTGACCGACGCCCAGATCGCGGATGCGCTCAACGCCGCCCAGGCCGTCGGCGACGACCGGATCCAGCAGGAGACGAGCGGTCAGGTCAACCCGGAGACGTGGACGCACGGCTCGTCCGCCCAGCGCCAGAAGTGGTTCACGACGGGCTACCAGAGCGGCGATCCAGCCGCCTGCGACACGTTCAGCGGCGGGATCTGACCCACCTGCGACGCATCTCCCGGAACCCGAATATCGTTCCTCGGTGACGCACGACAGCACGATCTCCCGGCGGGCGCTCCTCCGTGCCATGGCCGCGGCGTCGGTCGCGACCGGGCTCGCCGCCTGCGGGGTTTCGGTGACACCGTCCCCGAGCGGGCCGAGCTCCCCGGCTCCGAGCGCGTCCGATGCCGGCGCCACGCCCGTCCCGAGTTCCGCGCCGCCGACGCCGACGGCCAGCGCGGTCCCGGCGAGCCCGTCGCCCAGCGCGGATCCAGCCGCGCTTCGGGCCAAGATCGCCCGGATGCTGCTGGTCGGCTTCCGCGGCCTGGAGATCCATGACAGCGATCCGATCACGGCCGCGCTGGCCGCCGGACTCGGCGGCGTCATCCTGTTCGACCGCGACCAGATCACCGGCGGACAACGGAACATCGCGTCGCCGAAGCAGCTCGCCGCCCTGACCGCCTCCCTTCGGGCGGCGGCGACCGGGCCGCTCCTGATCGCCATCGACCAGGAGGGTGGCAGGGTGTCCCGGCTCAATCCCGCGCAGGGATTTCCGGCGACACGCACACAGGCCGCCATCGGCGCGACCGATGACCCCGACGTGGCCCACGCGGCCGGGCTGGCGATGGGCACGACCATGCACAAGGCCGGGATCGACCTCGACCTGGCGCCGGTCGTGGACCTCAACGTCAACCCGAAGAATCCCGCGATCGGGGCGCTCGGTCGGAGCTTCTCGGCCGATCCGTCGATCGTCGCGGCCATGGCCGAAGCCGAGATCCGAGGCCTTCACGCGGCGGGCGTGCGCTCGACGATCAAGCACTTCCCGGGGCTCGGCAGCGCCGCCGCGAACACCGACTTCGCGGTCGTGGACGTCACCGCGACGTGGAGGATGGCCGAGCTCGAGCCGTATGACACGCTCATCGGTGCCGGCGTCCTGGATGCCGTGATGAGCGGCAACATCGTCAACCGGAAGCTCGATCCGGACGGCATCCCGGCGTCGCTCTCGGCGCCGATGATCGAGGGCCAGCTCCGCGGCCGGCTCGGCTGGCAGGGCGCGGTCGTCACGGACGACCTGGGGGCCGTCGCGATCACCTCGCGCTACAAGCGGGCCGACGCGGTCGCTCGCGCCCTCGGCGCCGGTAACGACCTGCTCGTCTTCGCCAACCAGGCGACCTACGTCCCGGATCTCGCGATGCGGCTCATCGACACCATCGCCGATCTCGTCGCCGCCGGCCGCGTGACGGAGGCCCGGATCGACGCGTCGATCGCACGGCTCGATCGCCTCGCATCGCCGCCGACGACGTCCTGAACATGACATGTCCTGGCAGGAATCGGACTAGCATGGCGGCGTGCGCGCATCGCGGCTGGTTTCCCTGCTCCTGCTGCTCCAGGCCCGCGGGCAGCTGACGGCGGGCGAGCTCGCGCGGGAGCTCGAGGTCTCAGAGCGGACCATCCACCGCGATGTCGAGGCGCTCAGCGCGTCAGGCGTCCCGATCTATGCCGAACGTGGCGCCCATGGCGGGATCCGGCTGGTCGATGGCTACCGCACGCGGCTGACCGGGATGACCGGCGAGGAGGCCGAGGCGCTCTTCCTGGCCGGGCTGCCAGGGCCCGCCGCCGAGCTCGGGCTCGGCACGGTCGTCGCCGCGGCCCAGCTCAAGGTCCTTGCTTCGCTCCCGCCGGAGCTGCGCGCCCGGGCATCCCGGCTGGTCGAACGGTTCCACCTCGATGCCGGCGAGTGGTTCAGGACGAGCCAGCCGGTCCCCTACCTTGGGGCGCTATCGGACGCGGTCTGGAATGCGACGCGGATCGCGATCGACTACGAGCGAGGCGCCGGGCCTGTGCGCCGCGTGATCGAGCCGCTCGGCCTCGTCCTCAAGGCCGGGATCTGGTACGTCGTGGCGCGATCCGACGGCCAGATCCGCACGTTCCGCGTCTCGCGGGTGACCGGTGTCGAGCCGGCGACGGATCGATTCGAGCGCCCGCCCGGCTTCGATCTCGCCGGCTACTGGATCGATTCCGCCGAGGCCTTCGAGCGGGAGGTCCCGCGCATCGATGTCGACGTGCGGGTCCGTCCCGATCGGCTCGACCGCCTCCGCGCAGCCGTCGGCCACGCCACGGTCGAGGCCGCCGAGACGCTCGACGGCCCGGACCCGGATGGCTGGCTACGACTTCGACTGCGCCTGGACTGGCCGGACGAGGCGGCGGCCGCCCTGCTCCGTGCCGGGCGCTGGGTGGAGGTCCTCGCCCCGCCCGACGTTCGCGCGCGGGTCGCCTCCACGGCCCGCGCGATCGCCGAGCGATACGCCGGCGACGTCTGCTGACGCCTCCTCGGCCTGCGCCTGTGCCTCGAACAACGCGTTGCGGCGGATCGCGTCGCGGAGCTCACGCCGTCGGTCGGCCTCGCGGGAACGATGGAGTTCCAACAGATACATGGCGGATGTCTCCAGGTACATGACTGCGCCTCGGCTCTCGGATCGCGATCGCCTGATCGCGTTCCACGACCGTACCAGTCATACCTGCCAGAACCTGTCAGGTACCCGCCATGTCGGACGAAGATCAGCCCCCGAGCGACATCCGCGGCACGTTCGAGGTGGCCATCCGCTCCTCGAACCGGCGGGCGGCCTCGTCGAGCCGCTCCAGGTGCTCGGCCAGCCGGGCGCGCGCCGCCTCGGCGGCCTGATCGAGGTTCGTCAGCTCGAAGATCCGCCAGTGGCGGATGATCGGCAAGAGCACCTCGTCGCGGTGGACCCGGATGTCGTAGATCCCCGCCTTGGCGATCTGTGCCGCCTTGCGCACGAAGCCCTGGATGCCGGCGCCCGGCATCTTGAACGCGAGCACCTCGTCGACGATGGCGCACACGGTGGCCGACGGCTCGAGCACGAGCGCCGCGGCGATGATGTCGCGGTAGAAGACCATGTGGAGGTTCTCGTCGGCGGCGATCCGGACCATGATCCGGTCGGCGACCGGGTCGTCCGAGTAGCGGCCCGTGTTGCGGTGGGCGATCCGCGTCGCCAGCTCCTGGAAGGTGACGTAGGCGAGCCCGCGCAGCGTGTCGGGCGACTCGTGGTCGTAGCCCTGCTGGACCTGCGCCATCCGTCCGCGCTCGAGCAGGATCGGGTCGATGTTCCGGGTGACCGTCAGGTAATCGCGCAGGACGATCGCGTGGCGACCCTCCTCGGCAGTCCAGCGTCCGACCCAGTTGATCCATGCCCCGTCGCCGGCCCCGAACATGCCGTGGATGAGCCGGTGGTAGCTCGGGCAGGTTGTCCTCGGTCAGCAGGCCGATCTCGAAGGCGGTCTGGGCCACGCCCGTCAGTCGCGGCTGATCGGGGGTCCAGGGCTCCTTGTCGAAGTCGCGCCCGAGGCGATACGGGATGTAGTCGTGCGGAAACCATTCCTGGGCGACGGCGGCGTGTCGGTCGAAGAGACGACCCGCCTCAGGCTCGAGTTCATTGAGCAGGGAACGCTGGTCATAGTCGGTCATCGTCGAAGGGTAGTCTCCTTTGGACGGTCGTACTGTGGGACGTGTGCGTGCCTGCATGGGGCATCCGACCGCCTGGCTCTCCGCTACGCTCTGTCGGTGATGCGGACCGTGATCGCGACGCGCTACGTGACCCCGCTCCGCGAGGGCGGATCGCTGCCCGGCCTCGTCGAGGCAGACGATGACGGCCTCTACGTGGTCAAGTTCACCGGCGCCGGCCAGGGGCCGCGTGCGCTCGTCGCGGAATGGCTCGTCGGCGAGCTGGCCCGGGCGATCGGGCTCCCGGTCCCCGACCTCGTCGGCGTCGAGGTGGACCCGACCCTTGGCGATGCCGAGCCCGACCAGGAGATCCACGACCTCGTCAACAAGAGCGGCGGGCTCAATCTCGGCATGGACTTCCTGCCCGGCGCACTCGCCTTCAACCCTGCCGCTGCCACCGCCCGAGCGGTCATCGATCCGGCGTTCGCCGCCGATGTCGTGTGGCTGGACGCATTCGCGACCAACCCCGATCGGACCGCCCAGAACCCGAACCTGCTCGTCTGGCACGGCCGGCCATGGCTGATCGACCACGGGGCCGCGCTCTACATCCATCACACCTGGCGCGACCCCGACGAGCACGCTCGACGGCCGTTCGAGAGGATCGCCGCGCACGTCCTGCTGCCGTACGCCGGGTCGATCGCCGACGCCGACGCGCCGTCATGCCGCCCGGATCGATACCGCCCTGCTGACGACATTGACCGACGCACTCCCGGACGCGTGGCTGCCCGACGATCCCGCGACCGGCGATGCAGCGGCCCAGCGTGCCGCATACGTCCGCTACCTGGGCCGCCGGCTCGAAGCCCCGCGTGCATTCGTGACGGAGGCGGATCGTGTCCGAGCCGCCGCGTAACGCGTTCCAGTACGCGATCGTGCGGGTCGTGCCACGCGTCGAGCGCGGCGAGTGCCTCAACGTCGGGGTGATCCTGCTGTGTCGCCCGAAGCGATTTCTGGGAGCCCGGATCGCGCTCGACGAGCGGCGCCTGGCGGCGTTCGCGCCCGACCTCGATCCGGCCTCGATCCGGCCGCACCTCGACGCAATCGAACGGATCGCGGCAGGCGACCCGGCGGCCGGACCGATCGCCCGGCTCGGGACCGCCGAGCGATTCCACTGGCTCGTCGCGCCGTCGAGCACCATCATCCAGGCGTCCGAGGTCCACACCGGATTGTGCGACGACCCCGCGACCGAGCTCGACCACCTCGTGGCGACGCTGGTCGACTAGCCGGCCTGAGCACTCCTCGCGAGGCGAGCTTCGGCCTCGGCGAACGCGTCCTCGAGCGAGGCGGTGCGAGCCGGGGTCGCGACCTCGACGCACAGCTGGATCCCGGCGACGCGGTCCTGACCCTCGGTGTCTGCGCGGAATGCACGATCGAGGCGTTCGGCGAGGCGCCGAGCCGCGCGCCCTCCGGTCTCGGGCAGCAGGACCCGGAAGCTGAGCGCGCCGACGCGAACCGCCCGGTCCGTCTCGCGCGCTTCGTTCTTGATGATGTCGGCCAGCCGATGGGCGGCCTGGTCGACCGCGGCGCCCTCGAGGGCACCGCCGAGGTCGATCAGCAGGACCGAGGCCGATCGGCCGTAGCGGGCGTGCCGTGCCCCCTCGTGCCGGAACGCCGCGGTCCAATCGGGCCGGGTGTCGAGCTCGAGAGGACGACGCTCGCGGGTGATGGTCGTGGTGCGGCGCCGGGGCGTCGCGTCCGGCCCCTCGATGAACGCCTCGATCCGTTCAGCCGCTCGGTCGTCGACCTGCTCGTCGTGGTGATGCTCCGGCAGGACGAACTTCCGCGACCGGCGCGGACGGGGTGGCTTGGACTGCGGGACCGGCGCTGCGAGGTCTGCGGGATCGGGCACGTGCGCCAAGTCTAGCGCGACGTGCAGAGTCAGGCGGCGAGATCCTCGATCGTGACCTCGATGAGCGGGCTGTAACGGACCATCGTCTCGAGATCCTGGTTCTTCCAGACCTTGACCACGTCGGTCAGGACGGCGCGGCGCTCGGTCTCGTCCGTGATGACCCGGGCGGTGGCCGGCAGGTCGGCCGCGGGCGTGCCCATGAGGTGGAACGTGAAATGCGGGTCGGCTTCGAGGTTGAGCAGCCAGGCGCGCGTCCGGTCGGCGCTGGGCTGCCCGCTGATGTAGAGGCGTCCGCCGAAGTTGTGGAAGACGATCTCGATCCGACGGGGCTGACCGGATCGCCGGCCGGTCGTGGTGATGTCGATGGTCTGGCCGTGGCTCAATGCCCGGCGGGTCTGGTCATCCAAGTCGGTGCTCCATGTCGTTGCGTGTGCAACGAACACTACACCTGGCGCTGACGCCTCGGCAAGGGAGGGTCAGCCCTCGGCTGCGGCCCGCATGGCAGCCTTGTGGGCGCGCTTGCCGGCCTGGTACGTGGCGAGCGCTTCGGCCGAGTCGACGTCACCGAGGGTCGGCCACGTCGGCGCGACAGACTCGTAGCCCGGCGGCCGGATCCCGAACCGATTGCCCAGGACGGCGATCAGGGACTTCGCCTTCATCTCCCCGATCCCGGGCAGTGCGAGCAGGCGGCGCTCGAGATCCGGCCCGTCGACCGCCTCGCGCCAGACACGTCCGGCGTCGTTGTCGTAGGTCGTCGCGATCGCCGCCGCCAGCGCCTGGATCTTCCCGGCCATCGCGCCCGGAAAGCGGTGGATGGCCGGTCGTTCGCGGAAGACGGCGTCGAGATCGGCTGGATCCATCGCCGCGATCCGCGCGGCGTCGAGATGACCGAGCCGGCGCTTCAGGTCCGCCGGACCGCTGAATGCCTTTTGGACGGTCACCTGCTGATCGAGCGCGAAGCCGATGAGGAGGGCCAGCGGATCCTCTGCCAGCAGCCTGTCGGCATCTGGATCGCCGGTGAACGGAAGCGAGGCGGGCGTCGTCATGGGCGCATGGTAATCCGCCGGGCGCCGCGGGCGCCGGGCCTCACTCGATCGAGATCCGGACCCCGTTCCCTGCGTCATCGAGGTCGAGGATCGGTCCCTTGATCCCCGCCGCCACGGCCTCGCTGATCCGATCCGAGGTCGCCTTCGAGATGCCCGGGACCTGGGCGAAGCCCGCTCGCCCGAGCGACAGCGGGATCCGCAGGTTGAGGACGCTCCGCCCACCGTCCGTCACCTGGACGCGCAGGGTGCGCGGCGGCCGGTCGTCCGAGTCCGGACGCTCCCCGGGTTCGTCGCTCGGTCGCTGCGCGGTGGTCGCCCCATCGGATCGGGGCTTCCCGAGCAAGGCGTCGACGAGCGGGGCTGCCTCCTCGGCGCTGAGCCGACCCTCGGCGACCAGGCGAAGGACCTCGTCGAGCGCGTCGTCAGGCATCGAGTGACTCGCCGGCGGTCTCGTTCTGAGCATCGAGCGATCCGAGCCGTCGGCCGGCCTCGGCAACGTCGATCTGGCCCGTCTCGAGGAGGCGCAGGATCGCGATCCGCGCGTCCTCGACGGCGGCGTCCTCGGCAACGAGCGTGGTCGTCGCGGGCGATGGGAAGACGACAGGGACACGCTCCGTGTCGACGCGCTCGAAGCCGTCCTGGACCGCGTTGGTCTCGACGGGATCGTCGTGTCCGAGCTCGGGCTCGCGATCTGGAGTGGACTCGCGTTCCGGCTCGCCTTCGGGCTCGGACACGGTTCGCGCGTCCTCCGCGAGCGCCATTGGCGCCACGGTCACTGCGATCGCGCGGACCACGCGGAGGTCGCCCGACATCGACCGGAACGAGACGATCGGTCCGCGATCACCGACCACGAGCGACCGCCGGCCCGGCCTGCCGCCCGACGTCCCGCCGATCTCCGATCGCAGGTCGCCCGCGACGGTGGTCATCTCGACCCGGATGTCGCCGACCGGCGCCAGCAGGGCATCGCCGCTGACGGTCTCGATGGCGAATGGCCCGTCGCCCGCCAGCCGGCCGGCCACCTTGAGGTCGCCGCTGGTCGTCGCGACTTCGAGCGCGGTGAGCGTTGCCGCGCGCAGGTCGATGTCCCCCGACACGGCCCGAGCGGTCAACGCGGTCCTGTCGGTGGTGGTGATGTCGACGTCACCCGAGACCGCGTCGACGGAGATCGAGCCGCTGACGCCGTGCAGCGTGATGTCGCCCGAGATGCTCCGATAGCGCTGGTCGCCGGCGAGGTCGATGACCTCGATCTCGGCGCTCGTGCCGTCGATGACCACGGTCGCCCTCCGCGGGACGTCTATGTCCAGCTCGGCGCTGCCGCCGGGCGATCGCTGTCCGTCGGCGCCGCTGCCGCGCCCGCCACGCAGGGCCGCCGTGCCGGGGCCGAGCTCGATCGCGAACCCCGCGGCGAGGTCGTCGCCGTGGCTGTCCCTGACCCGGACCGAATCGCCATCCACGGCGCGGATCCGGATCGTGCCGCTGCGCAGGCTGATCGCCAGCAGGCCGTCAGCGCCGATCGGGTGTTCGAGGCGGGATCCGGTGGCGGTGCTCACGATGTCTTCCCGCTGAGTGCCCGGATCGCCACCGCGGCGTCCTCGGCGGTCATCTCGTGGCGCGCGAGGGCCTGCAGGATCTCCTCGCGCGTCGCGGGTGCGGCGGCCGGGCTGGTGACCGGTTCGTCATCATCATCCGGACGTGGGCCGAAGCCGAGCGCCCGGACGAGGGCCTCCACGCGCGATCGGACCGTCGGATAGCTGATCCCGAGCTCGCGCTCCATCTCGCGCAGGTTGCCGCGGGACCGCAGGAAGCTCTCGAGCAGGATGACCTGGTCGCGATTGAGGCGGCCGAACCGGCCGACGCTGAAATCGCCCTCGAGGGTCGTGCCGCAGCTCGCGCAATGGAGCCGGGTGACTGCCAGCTCGCTCGAGCAGATCGGGCAGGTCGAGATGACGTCGTGGGCCATCGTCTAGCGCCCGAACGCTCGGACCGGACCGACGGTCCGGCGCGGTGCCGGGGTCGGCGCGACCGCGGAGCGTCGATCGCGGGCGGCCGCGTCGTCGACCACCTGCTGGAGCTGGCGACGCCGAAGGCCGGCTTCGATCCGCTGCTCGCGGTCTGCCTGGTTGATGTACTGGAGGTTCAAATCGAACATGACCCCATCCCTTGTCTGCGTGTCGTTGGCTTGTTGGTCATGTTATAGCAACTGTGACATCACTTTGTCAATATCTAGTTTCACTTTGTTCATCCCACGGCCCGATATGGTCATTTGTCGATGACAGGAGCGGGCATTCGCCGGGCACACTGATTCGTCGGGTGTCGGAGGGCACGGAGGAGACGAAGCGCCAGACTGCGATCCGTCGGCTGGCCGCATGCGCCAACGCCCGCTCAGGAGTCCGGAAGGAGTCGTGTTCCGATGACAAGCCAGATCGCGATCTTCGGGCCGGAGGCGGGAGCCATCGCCCAGTCCGTGCTGATCGCCCTGCTCACGATCCTCGGCATGCTCGGGATCATCGCCGCGGTCGCGGCGGCCTGACCGGGGTGACGACACCCACGCACACATCGGCCCCGGCGGGATCACGATCCCGGCCGGGGCCTCCGCGTTCGACGCGCTGTCGGGAGGGTCGGTCAGCTCGAGCGGAAGGTGGCCGCGGTCAACCCGAGGCTGCCGACCACTGACCGGTAGTAGCGACCCGGGGTCTTGGGATCCATCCAGTCACGGTAGGCGGGGTTGCGCATCGACTGGAACTGCAGGTCGTACTGGCTGCTCCAGTTCGACGAGGCCTGGAAGATGGCCCCGATCGTCCTGGTCGTCTTGAACAGGCTGTAGAGGATGTACCCGGCGTTCGTGATCCCTTCCGCGAAGACGGCCCGTGCATTGGCGCGCAGGAACCCGCTCGCGAAGTTGTCGACGCGCTGCTTGGCGACATTCAGGGTCGGGTTTGGAGAGCCCCACTCCGAGTTGCCGGACGCGTAGCACAGTCGATTGAGGATGACGACCGCGTTCTTGGCGAGGCTGATCTGCGTGTCGACGTAGTACTCGCCGTAATACTTCGTGTTGCTGTTGCCGTTCCCGGCCGTCGCGTTGAGCCCGAAACCGTCCTTCGAGTAGATGGACCACGGATAGGGGCTCGGCGATCCATTGCCGTGACCGAGATAGATGAGGACCTTGGCGCCCTGGGCCGCCGCCTTGACCTTGCTCCACGTGGCGTTCGGGCTGTAGATCTCGACCACGGTCGCTCCGTACGACCGGGCCTGCGCCGCGTAGGTCTTGGCATTGGCGATGTAGTTGGCGGTTTCCGAGCCGACCGGCCCGACGATGACGACCACCTTGATCCCCGACGCTGAGGCGGCGAAGGGGCTCGCCAGGCTGACGGCGGCCACCAGCGCGAACGCAAGACCGAGCACGATGGACCGAGACGATCGATGGCTGGACGCCCTCTGGGCGCCGTTCATGGTGACTGGCAAGACTCATGCCTCCTCTCCGCCGGAACATCGCGCGGTGGCGGGCGATGACGGTGGGTGATGCCGCCGGCGGCAGGGGGCGTGACGACCACGGGTCGTCGACGGACGGCGCGTCAGGACGCGACGGACCCGCGGGGGTGGACCGAGCTGATCGATCCGGGCTGGCCGATGTGGGGACCGGCCGGGTGACAGGTTTCTGCCGTGGGGGGCGGCGTTCTTCTGTTTAGCCCTGTCTTCGGTGCTTGCCTGGGAGCACCCGGAGTATGGCAGCCGGAGAGCTCGTTTGTCAGCCCGGACCATGGTCCCGCGCGACGGGTGCCGATATCGCGCTGCACAGGCGCACCAGGTCGCGCGGCGCGAGCTCGAGCTGGAGGCCCCGCCGACCGGCCGACACGAAGACCGTCTCGTGGTCGAGCGCAGACGCGTCGATCACGACCGGGAGAGGACGCCGCGGCCCGAGCGGGCTGATCCCGCCGACCACGTAGCCGGTCGCCTTCTCGGCCTGTGCCGGCTCTGCCATGACCGCCCGGTGGCCACCGGTGGCGGTCGCCAAGCGCTTGAGGTCGAGCTCGCGATCGACCGGGACGACGGCCAGGACGAACGCCCCGTCGACCGCTGCGACCAGCGTCTTGAAGACCCGTCCGGGCTCGATTCCAAGGGCCGTCGCGGCCTCGATCCCGTAGTTCGGGCGGTCGTCGCGTGCTCGGCCATGCCGCTCGGGGAGCGCGTACGGGTGGACCCGATGGACGACCCCGGATCGGGCCACGACCTCGAGCGCGCGGGTCGCAGCGGCGGTCACGGCCCGATCGTATCCATTTCGGCTATGCTCGGAGCGGCCGATCAGCCGTCCGCGTCCATCGACGCGCGGTGACCGGTCGCCGTCGCGCTCCTGATCGGTGCCCGCGGCGGAACGATATTCAGGAGCGACTGCTTGACCTTCGATTCACTCGGCCTGTCGGCCGACCTCGTGCGCATGGTCGCCGAGGAGGGGTACGAGACCCCGACACCCGTCCAGACCGCGGCGATCCCGCTCGTGCTCGCGGGCCGCGATGTCCTCGCCGCCGCCCAGACCGGGACCGGCAAGACCGCCGCCTTCGTGCTGCCGATCCTCGACCGGCTGCGCGACAAGGCGAACACCAGCTTCTCGCCCGCCCGCCACCCGGTCCGGGTCCTCATCCTCGTCCCGACCCGCGAGCTCGCGATGCAGGTCGACGAGAGCGTCCACACCTACGGGCGAACCGTCCCGCTGCGCTCCACGGTCGTCTACGGCGGCATCCCGATGGACCCCCAGATCAAGGCGCTGCGGGGCGGCATCGAGATCCTCGTCGCGACCCCGGGCCGGCTGCTCGACCTGGTCGGCCAGCGCGTCGCCAATCTCGGCCAGGTCGAGATCCTCGTCCTCGACGAGGCGGACCGGATGCTCGACATGGGCTTCCTGCCCGACATCCAGAAGATCATCGCCCTGCTCCCGGCCAAGCGCCAGAACCTGATGTTCTCGGCGACCTTCTCGGACGACATCCGGCGGCTGTCCGGCGGGATCCTCAGCGACCCCGCCACCGTCGAGGTCGCGCCGCGGAACACGACGCTCGAGGCGATCCACCAGCTCGTCTACCCGGTCGATCGCGACCGCAAGGAAGCCCTCCTGGCCCACCTGATCCGCAAGAACGACATGCGCCAGGTGCTCGTCTTCACCCGGACCAAGCTGGCCGCCACGCGGCTTGCCAACCGGCTCGATCGCGAGGGCCTCGACGCCGTCGCGATCCACTCCGACCGCTCGCAACCGGAACGGACCCGCGCGCTCGAGGGCTTCAAGACCGGCGAGATCCGGGTCCTCGTCGCGACCGATGTCGCAGCCCGCGGCCTCGACATCGAGGACCTGCCGGCGGTCGTGAACTTCGAGCTGCCGTGGAACCCGCAGGACTACATCCACCGGATCGGCCGGACGGGACGCGCCGGCGCGACCGGTGAGGCCATCTCGCTGGTCTGCATCGACGAGACCGACCTGCTGCGCAGCGTCCAGCGGATGCTCAAGCAGGCCATCCCGTGGACGGTCGAGGAAGGCTTCATCCCCGACCGCGATACCGAGCCGCGGCCGTTGGGGGCGCGGGCCGGGCACGCTCGGGTCAGCCCCGAGCACCACGCGCACCGCAAGCCCGTCCGCCGTCGAGCGGGTGCCGGGAGCAGCGGCTAGGAACCTGCGCCCGAGGCGCGAGCCGGCCCGCAGGGGCTAGGCAAGCCCCCGGCAGGACTAGGCAAGTCCGCCGGCGGTGCCGATCGGATCGACGACGGCGCCCGGGAAGAAGAAGCCGAGCTGCAGGTCGGCGCGGATCCGATCGACCGTATAGCGATTGATCAGCGCGTGATCGCAGGTCGCGACCCCCGATTCGGGCCGTGCACGCACCGACAGACGGATGTCGCGGATGAGCAGGAACTCCCCCGACGGCCGGGTCAGCGCACGGCCCGGGTCGAAGCCGGGGAGCGTCGGCAGCTCGCCTTCCACCGTGTAGGGGCCCGCTTCGAGGTGGATGCGGTGCCAGGCGGCATGGACCGGGATGCCCGGAGTCGTCGTCGTCGACAGCGATCAGGACGTCATCGCTCGGGATCGACAGGGAACCGGCGGGCTTGGCGGCCGGGTCATCGAGACCCTGCCAGGCCGCCCCGTCGAGCGGCAGGGCGCCGCCATCCTCCAGGGCATCCCGGAGCGCTCCGGGGCGCGCGAGGGTTCCGCTTGCCATTCCCCCGCTCGTGTAGGCATCGACACGGATCGCCATGCTCGTCCCTTCTGGGCGTGCGATCAGTATTCCCCACCTCGTTGCGCGACGGAAGACCCGACGGTACCGGGGTACCGCAGCCGCTGGTACCCCGTCAGCGCGCGACGGCGCAGCTCGCGCAGGCGCTGGGCGGTGCCAGGGCGATCTTGAGCAGGCTGGCGAGGATCGGGTTCGGGTCCGACCGGCTCTGGTTGGTCAGGACCGCGATTCCGACCTGCTGGGTGGGCAGCCAGCGGAAGACCGCGCGAGCCCCGAGATAGCGGCCGGAGTGACCGAGGGCCGGGAAACCGTCGACGGTGACCGACTGGACGCCGAGCCCGTAGCCGATGGCGGGCTTGAGCTTGGCCGTCCGCAGAACGTCGTCGACCATCGCGTCGCGTGTGGCGCGGTCGAGCGCGTCGCCGCCGTACAGCGCCCGGGCCCAGGACGCGAGATCGGTCGCCGTCGTCGCGATGGAGCCGGCGGCGCCGGCCGCGGTGACGACCGACCTGAACGGCGCGACTCCCGTGCCGTCCGACAGGTCGATCGCGGGAAGCGTGGTGGCCGTTCCCAGGAAGCGATAGTCGTGGACGAGTGGGCCGTTCGGCTTCTCGACGGCCTGGTAGAAGGTGTGATCGAGCCCGAGCGGACCGAGGAACCGGGCACGGAGCTGGTCGGCGACGGTCGCATGGCCGACGGCTTCGGCGATCATCCCCAGGACCAGGAAGTTCGTGTTCGAGTAGTGCCACGACACGCCTGGCTTCGAGTACGGCTTGCCGAGGTACTTGAGCGAAAGGGCGGGGTTCCAGGTGCGCGTCGGCTTGCTCAGCAGTGCATGGTCCACGCCGGCACCGAAGAAGAAGTCGCGAAGACCGCTGGTGTGATCGAGCAGCTCGCGGATCGTGATCCGGCTGTCGATCGGCAGGCTGGGCAGGTACGACTTGGCCGAGGCGTCGAGGCTGAGGGTGCCGTCCTCGACGAGACCGAGGATGACGGCGGCGGTGAAGGTCTTCGACACGCTGGCGACGGGGAACGCGGTATCGGCCGTGACCGGTCGCCCGGCAGCGACATCGGCGAGTCCGGCTGTCCCCTGCCATCTCGTGCCATCGGGGAAGATGATCGCGGCGGAGATGCCCGGGATGCCGGCTCGCTTGCGGAGCGCCTCGAGTCGGGCATCGAGCGCGGCCCGGACCTGGGGAGTCGCGCTCGCCACGCGAGGCTGCGGGATGCCGATCGGCCCTGGACCTCCGCCGGTCACAGCGGTCGGCGCGGCGGGTGGGGCGGATCCCGCGGCCGACGCGCTCGAAACTGGCACGGACGGTGTGGCTGCAGCCGACGCCGGGGAGGGCGCCTGGCTCGCCGCCGCGATCGACCCGGGCGTCCGCGAGCACTGCCCCGGACGACCGGGATTGCGCCAGGGACCCCGCGGGCGTGACCAGCAGCGGCGCCCCGAGCCAGGCTCCGACGGCCACGACGCCCAGGAAGAATGCGAACGCGGAGCGGCGACGGACCCGGGTCACGCGTGAAAGAGACGCGACATGATGGTCGCACCATAGCGCGAGCCGCCCGCCTGTACCATCGACCGATGACCCACGACGCCACAGCCGCCTCGCTCCTTCGCTCCGTCGGCCTGCTCGCCGACGGACCGGCCGTCTGGGGACGACCCGTCCCGGCCCAGGGACCGGGGGTGTTCGTGATCGAGCTGCCCGAGCCGCTCGCCGCGGCGCCGATCGAGCTGACCCGTGTCGGGAAGTGGATCGAACGAGTCGACAGCCTCCGACTCGACGGCGAGCGACCCGTGTCGCGGGCCCTGGCGGCCCGGCTCGGAGCGTTCTGGCTTCCGTCGCAGACCGTGCTCTACATCGGTGCCAGCGACGCCTCGGTCGCCCGACGGGTCGCGGCGATCGCGCGCACCGAGCTCGGCGACCGGCATCCGGCCGCCGGCGGGCACTGGCTCAAGACGCTCCGCACCCTGGAGGGCCTCAAGGTCTGGTGGGCCGCGACCGCCGCGACCGAGGAGTACGAGGACGCACTGCTCGTCGCGTTCGCCGAGGGCGTCCCGGAGGCGGAGCGGGCCGGGCTTCCCGACCGGGGCGTGATCCTGCCATGGGCGAACCTGAGGCGCCCGACCGGCGAACGACGAAAGACCGGGCTGACCGGGTCACTGATCGCCGATGTCGTGGTCCCGCCACCGCCGCCGACCCGGCTGAAGCGCGTGCCCGACGGCGATGCCGACGGAGCGCGTGGCGAGCCGGCGACGGCCAAGCGACGACCCGTCGCGCCGCGCGCGCCCCGTGTGGCCCGGGCGACACCGAAGCCCGCGACGATCGTCGTCGGAGAAGCACCGCGACCGGCGGCCGTCGATGTCCCGGACGCCGTCGCGCTGACCGCCGAGGGCGACGCCCGGCTGCGGGCCGAGCTCGACGAGCTGACCCGGGTCAAGCGCCCGCAGATCATCGCCCGGATCCGGACGGCCAAGGAGCACGGCGACCTCAAGGAGAACGCCGAATACCACGCCGCCCGTGAGGAGCAGTCGTTCCTCGAGGGGCGTGTCCAGGCCATCGAGGCGCGCCTCCGCTCGGCGGTCATCGTCGATGCCCCGGCCGCGGGCTCGCGGGTCGGTCTCGGCTCGATGGTGACGGTCGACGACGACGGCGAGACCTTCACCTACACGATCGTGGGCGCCGACGAATCGGACCCGGCACGGGGCCGCATCTCGTCGTCATCGCCGGTCGGGCGGGCCCTCGTGGGCCGTGACACCGGCGACTTCGTGCTCGTCGCCACGCCAGCCGGAGAGCGCAGGTACCGGATCCTCGAGATCGGCTAGCCGCCACGCCTACCGAGAATGCGGCGCCCGCTGCACGGAGAACCGAGAATCGCGGCGCCCGGCGGTGCTGGCGAAGGCGGCGTCGAGCAGCGGAGCGAGCGCACCCCAAGGTGCGTGAGCGAGCAGCGGAGCGCCACCCAAGGTGCGGAGCGAGCAGCGGAGCGCCACGCACGCCAGCGCCGCCTGGCGCCGCGCCTAATTCTTGGGCGGCTCGACCAGCTTGTGTTCGACTGCGTAGAGCGCCGCCTGTGTCCTCGACGCCAGACCTAGCTTGCCGAGGATGTTGGAGACGTAGGTCCGCGCGGTGCGCTCGGTGATGAACAGCGCCGCGCCGATCTCCTTGTTGCTCATCCCCTGGCCGAGCAGGTTGAGGACGTCCTTCTCGCGATCGGTCAGCGGCTCGGCGAGGCTTTCGTCGGGGGCCTTGCGGTTGCGCATCCGCTGGGCCAGCAGCCGGGCGACGGCGGGATCGAGGTGGACCTCGCCGTTGTAGGCGGCTCGGACGGCGGCGGCCACCTCCTCGGCCTCGGCATCCTTGAGGACGTAGCCCGAGGCGCCGGCCTCGAGGGCCGCCGTCACCTGCTCCTCCTCGATGAACGAGGTCATGGTCACGATCTCGGTCTCGGGTCGCTCGGCCTTGATCCGGCCGATCGCGGTGACGCCGTCCATGTTCGGCATCAGCAGGTCCATCAGGACGACGTCGGGCTCGAGCCGGCGGGCCATCGCCACGCCCTCCGAGCCGTCGGTCGCCTCACCGACGACCTCGATGTCGGACAGGTGGTCGAAGAACATGCGCAGACCCATCCGGACGACCGAGTGGTCGTCGACGATGAGCACGCGGATGAGCGGCGAGTCGACCGCCTCGATGTCTGCCATGGCCACGGCCGAGTCTAGCAAAGGACGATCTCCTGAATCATGTGGCGAGCGGGATGGCGGCCGCGCAGACCGCGGCGACCAGGTCGCTCGGGCGGAACGTCTTGCGGATGAACCCATCGGCCGCCCGCTGGATGTCCGTCCCATCGACGGAGTCGCTGCACATCACCAGGATGCGGACCCGGGGCGCGGCCGCGCGAACGCGGCTGATCAACGAAAGACCCCCGTCCATCTCCGGAAGTCGGGGGTCGATGACGACGATGTCGGGATCGGTCGCCAGCACGATGTCGAAGGCCGGACCGGGCTGGCCGGCGTCGCCGACGACCTTGAGCCGGTCGCCGATACACAGCAGCCCGACGAGGCTCTCGCGGACCCGCTCGTCGGCATCGATGACGACGACGCGCAGGTGCGCTGGCGTGCCTGGTTCGATCTGCATGACCGTATCGTGGCGACCGGGCGATCGCTCCGGAAGCGACCATCGGCCATGGCGGGCCTCGGCTGAACGACGAGGCGGCCTACGTCATGCGTCGCGGATCGGCTCGGGACCGGACGGCACCGGGGCGCTGCCACCCGCCGTGATGGCGGCGGCCGGGACGACGACCTCGATCCGTGTGCCTTCGCCGGGCACGCTGCGCACGGTGAACCGCGCCCCGATCTTGTCGGCCCGGGCGCGCATCCCGGCCAGACCGAGGTGGCCGTCCGGGACGCGGGCAGGATCGAAGCCCTTGCCGTCGTCGTGGATGTGCAGCCGGACGCCTGTCGCCGTCCGTCCGACCTCGAGGCGGACCTGCCGGGCGTTGGCGTGCTTGACGACGTTGTGGAGCGCCTCCTGCGAGATCCGGTAGAGCACCTCCTCGATGGCCAGCGGCAATCGTTCGTCGAGCGTGCTCTCGACGACGACCGGCAACCCGATCCGACCCTGCAGTGCGGCCGTATGGGTGCGCAACGCGCGGGTCAAGCCGTCCTGCTCGAGGTTGCCCGGGCGGAGCTCGAAGATCAGCGCGCGCATCTCGGCCAGCGCCTCCCGCTGGAGGTCGCGGAGCTGGGCGAGCTGGCCGCGTGCCGCATCGATGTCGCGGTCGAGCAGCAGCTCCACCGAACGCGACACGAGGGTCATCGAGAACAGCGCCTGGGTCACCGAATCGTGGAGCTCGCGGGCCAGGTGGGCGCGCTCCTCGCCGGCAGCCAGCTCGCCCGCCTGGCGACGCAGGTCGCGTTCGAGCCGGTCGCGGTCGCTGACATCGCGCGCGGCACCGTGCGCCCCGATGAAGACGCCATCGGCGGTCATCCCGGTCCCGTTGATCTCGACCATGACGTCGCGTCCATCGACGTGTCGGAACGGCAGCCGCATCCGGTGGACGGCGCTCGGATGGCGGGCCAGCCACCGGAAGCGCGTCGTGGCGTCGCGGCGCGCCTCGGGGGCGAAGATCTCGGCATAGGGCCGCCCGATGAGCTCGTCGGGCTCGACGCCGAGCATCGTCCGCGTCGCGTCACTGAGGAAGGTCAGTGTCCCGGCGGCATCCGTCAGCCAGACCAGGTCCGGCGACGAGGCCACCAGGTAGCGGTAGCGCTCCTCGGACTCGCGCAGCTCGCGCTCGAGGCGCGATCGCTCGCTGGTGTCGCGGGTCGAGCCGTGGATCCCGGCGAACCGGCCCTCGTCGTCGACCAAGGCGATGGCACTGACCTCGACCGGGACGAGCCGGCCATCGGGCCCCTGCAGGTTGATCTGGACGACCTGCTCGTTCGCCGGATCGGCGATCAACGCCGTCCAGCGCGTCAGCGCCTCGGGCAGGCTGGCAGCCTCGACCGTCTTCGAGAAGTGGGCGCCGATGACGTCTTCCGGCCGCCAGCCGGTCATCCGCTCCATCGTCTCCGACATGAAGGTGAAGTTGCCGTCGACGTCGGTCGAGAAGACGACATCGGGCGAGTTCTCGACCAGGAACCGATAGCGGTCCTGCGACTGGCGCAGCTCGTGCTCGAGGCGCTCTCGCTCCGAGACATCGCGGGCCACCCCATGGATCGTCGACAGCCGCCCGTCGAGCAGGCTCCCGACGACGTTGATCTCGAGCGGGACCGGCCGGCCGTCGCCACCGCGGAAGTCGAGCCGAGCGGTGTAGACCGACGTCGGATCCGCCGTGAACTCGGCGAAGTTCGCGGCGGCCGTCTCTTCCCAGCCCGCGGCGATGAACTCGCTGAAGTGGTGGCCGATCACCGCGTCGATATCCCAGCCGAGCATCGTCTCGGCCCGATCGCTCAGGAACGACCAGCTGCCGTCCGCATCGGTCGCGAAGACAAGGTCCGGCGATGACGACGCGAGTGTCCGGTAGTGGTCCTCCGATTCGGTCAGGCGGCCCAGGAGGGTCGAGTTGGTGATGGCGATGGCGGCCTGGTCGGCAAGACCCTGGAGCAGGTCGAGCTCCTCGGGCTCGAACACGCGGGACTCCGCGGTCGAGACGGCAAGGGTGCCGATGACCTCGCCCCCGGGGGCGCGCAATGGGGCCGCCGCCATCCCGCATAGCCCGAGCCGCGCTGCGACATCGTCGTCGTTGCCTTCGTGGGGGATGCGCGGGTCGGCGGTGTAGTCCTCGGTCCAGCTGGGCACGCCGGTCTCGGCGGCCAGGCCGTTGATCCCGCCACCAAGCGGGAACTGCATGCCGAGAAGCCATTCGTGCGTTTCGGAATCGGTCGCGCCGGTGACGACGACCGGGACGAGGAATGTCCCGTCCTCGCTCATCCGGGTCAGGTGCGCACCATCGCTCCCGAGCAGGCGGCGCGCCTCCTCGACGACCCGGTGCAGGATGACGTCAGGTTCGCGGAGGGCGGCGATCCTGGCGGTGATATCGCGCAGGGCTCGCTCGGTGTCGGCCCGTCGGGCGAGGGCGGCCTGCGAGCGTTCGAGCTCCTCGATGAGACGGGCATTCGTGATGGCGATGGCGGCCTGGTCGGCAAGACCGCCGAGGACGGCGGCATCGATGTCGTCGAAGGCATGCCGATCCCGCCGGTAGACCTCGATCGCGCCGAGCGGGCCGTCGTCGCCGATGATCGGGGCGACGATGAGATCGCCGATGCCGGTCCGCGCGGCCATCGCATCGGTCTCGGCGACGTGCTGGAACTCACCCGTCAGGTAGTCCCCCGCCGCGATGACACGACGTTCCGCCATCGCCCTGCCCGACAGCCCCTCGCCGATGTGCAGCCGCTGGGCACGGACGAGGTCGCGCTGGTCGTCGGTCAGCCCCGCGTCGTAGGCCGAGACGAGGACGCCCTCGTCGGCGTCGAACTCGTCGATGACCGCGCCGTCCGCCCGGAGCAGGCGACGTGCCTCGTCGACGATCCGCTGGAGCAGGTCGCCCGGCTCACGGATCGCGGTGATCCGGGTGGCGATCTCCCGGAGCGCGCGCTCCGCCTCGGCACGTCGTTCGATGACCGCCCGCGAGCGTTCCAGCTCCTCCATCAGCCGCGCATTGCGGATCGCGATCGAGGCCTGGGTGGCGAGCGCGGTCAGGACCTCGTCGTCGGCGTCGTCGTAGGCGGCCGGCTGGCGCGACACGACCGAGAGCGTCCCGAGCGGCGCGCCATCACCGGTCAACGGCACGGCGATGACCGACCGGATCCCCGATTCACGGACGAACTCGCGGGCCGTGTCGTCGCGCCGGAACCGCTCGTCGACGAGGTAGTCGTCGGTCCGCGCCGGGCGCTGCTCGGCGAACGCGGTCCCGGCCACGGCCTGGCCGGGCTTGAGACCGCTCGTCAGCGCCCAGTCCGGCACGACCGACATCGCGTCGCCGGCCGCGTAGGCCCAGCGCAGGGTGTCGACCTCGGGCTCGTAGAGGTCGATCCGCGCCCCGTCCGACTCGAGCAGCCGGGTCGCCTCCTCGACGATCTGCTGGAGGACCTCGGCGGGCTCGAGGATCGCCGACACGCGCGCCGCGATCTCGCGCAGCGTCCGCTCCGAGTCGGCCCGCCGGGCGATCTCGGTCTTCGAGCGCTCGAGCTCCTCGATCAGGCGGGCATTGACGATGGCGATCGCTGCGTGGTCGGCGAGGGCGCTGAGGAGTGCGGCATCGGCCGCGCCAAAGGCATCCGGACGGTCGCCGTAGACGGTGATCGCCCCGACCGGGACGTCACGGTGGATCAGGGGCGCGGCGATGACCGAGCGGATGCCAGCCTCGCGAACGAACGCATCGCGGGCCGGCGTGTGGTCGAACCGCTCGTCCTCGAGATACGAGCCGGTCCATTCGACCCGACCGGTCCGGATGGCCCGGCCGGAGACGCCGGCATCGACATCGAGCGTGACCTCGCTGAGCAGGCGCAGGCTCGCGCTCGCGCGAACCCCGGCGTCACGGCTCGTCCAGGCGTCGGCCGCACCGGGGGAGTCGAGCAGGTCGATCATCGCCCCCGTCGCGCCGAGCAGCCGGACGGACGCGTCGATGACGGCCTGCAGGATCTCGTCCTGATCGTGGGTCGCGCTGACCCGGCCGGCGATCTCGCGCAGCGTCCGTTCCGCGTCGGCCGTCCGGCTCAGCTCGCCGCGCGAGCGGTCGAGCTCCTCGATGAGCCGCGCGTTGGTGATCGCGATGGCGGCCTGGCTGGCGAGCGCGCCGACGAGCCCGGCGTCGGTCTCGGTGAAGGCGGCCGGCCGCCGCGCGTACACCTCGATGACGCCGAGCGGGCCTCCCTCACCGGTGATCGGCGCCGCGATCATCGAGCGGAAACCGGTCCTCTCGTAGAACTCGGTCGACTCCGGCGACGGCGGGAAGCTGGCCGGGAGGTCGTCGTCGGCCACGATCACCCGGCCCTCGGCGACAGCGATACCGGTCGCCCCGACGCCGACCGAGATCCACAGCCCGGCCCGCTCCTCCGGCGTGAACAGGTCCGCCAGGCCGTCGTCCATCGACCAGTGGAGGTTGCCCGTCGCCGGGTCGAGGAGGTCGAGGATGACGCCGTCGGCATCGACCAGCCGGCCGGCCTGGGTGACGACGTCGCGCAGGATCTCGCCGGGCTCGCGCAGGACCGTGATCCGCGCGGCGATCTCGCGCAGCGCCTGCTCGGCCTCGGCGCGCCTGCCGAGCGCGTCGCGCGACAGGTCGAGCTCCTCGATCAGGCGCGTCGTCCGGATGGTGATGGCGGCCTGGTCGGCGATGGCCTCGAGGAGGCCGCCGTCGGGAGCACCCCAGGCGTCGGGCCGGATCGTCGACACGATCAGCGCACCGAACGGCCCGTTCTCGTCGGTCAGCGGCGCGGCCATCACCGACCGGATCCCGATCGACGCGAGATGGGTGTCGACGCTCGGCAGCCGGCGGAAGCGCGTGTCGTTCACGTAGTCGCCGGTCCAGTACGGGCGACCGGTCAGGACCGCCTGGCCGGCCACGCCGTAGTGGTTCCCCTCGTGCGCCTGCGGGTCGATCTTGATCCCGAGACTCGAGTCGAGCGCGCCCGAGGCGTACGCGCCGAGCAGCACGCCGGTCTCGCCGTCGATCAGCTCGATCCGGGCGCCCTCGGCGTCGAGCAGCCGGGCAGCCTCGTCCACGGCGAGCTGGACGACGGCCGGGAAGTCCGCGGCGGCGCTGATCCGTGCCCCGATCTCGCGCAGCGAGCGCTCGACGTCGGCGCGCTTGGCGAGCTCGGACCGTGAGGCGTCGAGCGCCTCGATCAGGCGCACGTTGTGCATCGCGGCGGCCGCGTGATCGGCCAGCGCACGGACGAGCCCGATCTGCGCAGGGCTGAACGCGTCGGCGTGCGACGAGAAGGTGCCCAGCGCCCCGAAGACGGCATCGCCGGCGACGAGTGGGCGCGGCGACCATCGAGCGGATCCCGAGGTCGGCGACCACGCGATCCGTGTCCGGTGCGTGGTCGAACGAGGCATCGGTGAGGTAATCGCCGGTCACCACCACCGCGCGCTCGGCGACGCTCTGCCCGAAGATGCCGACCCCGACCGGCAGGTCGATCGAGCGGACCCACGCCCGGCTGCGCCGGCTGCGGATGCCTGCGTCGTGGGCGAACCGGAGATGGCCGGTGGCGGGGTCGACCAGGTAGACCATCGCGCCGTCCGCGTCGAGCAGGCGGGCCGCCTCGGCCACCGCGGCGACGAGCAGGTCGTGGATCTCGCCGTGACCGCCGTCGGGATCCCAGCCGAGCCGGCGGGTGCTGCGGCCGGCTGCGGCCTTCGCCGGTGGCGACGCGCTGCCGCCAGGCGGCGCCGCGGCGTCGTCGGGCTGCGGGGCGGTTTCGGCGGTCCGTGAGGCGGGCGTTCGCGGCCGGCGCGGGGCCCGTGTCGGCGAGGTCACGGGCCGAGGATACCCGTCCGCTCCTGCTCGCGGCATCGCCGTTCGGCCATGGCGGCTACGTCATCCGGCCGATGCCGGCGTCGTCCCGCGTCGGGCGGGTGGGCCGACGACAGACCTCGCCGATTCGAGGTTGCTTGCCCACCGCGAGCCACGACAGCGCGGCCCGACGATGCGGCCCGACGCCGGCGACCTGGTCCGGCCCAGACAACAACCAGCTTCAGAGAGGTCCCCGTCCGATGTTCGCCTCACGCACCTCCCTCCGCCCGGCCGACGTCGCGATCCGCGCGGCGATCGTCGCCCTGACCCTCTCGACCGCATACATCCATTCGACCTTGGGTGGCCTCCTCTTCACCCTCAACGCGGTGGGCTATGTCGTCGCCGCCGTCGCCGTGGTCGTTCCGCTCGCCATCGCGGTCCGATTTCGCTGGATCGTCCGGGTCGGGCTGATGGGCTACGCGGCGACCGCCATCGTTGCCTGGGCCGTGATGGGGCCATACTTCAGCACCGCCTATATCGCCAAGGCCATCGAGGTCGCGCTGATCGTCACGCTCGCCGTCGACTTCGCCCGACACGATGGCAACCCGCTCGCACTTGCCCGCCGCGAGCTCGCCGCCCTGACCCGGCTGGTCAGCGGTCGCGGCCCCGTCGCCGCCGGCGTCTGAACCGTCCCGCCCTCATCCGACCGACACGACAGTCAAGGAGTCCCGCCGATATGAAGCGCCTGACCCTCACGCTCGGCCTGCTTGTCCTGTCCGGCGTGCTGGCCGCCTGTTCGGGCACGTCGGCCGCCGCCGACAAGAGCCCGGTCCCGGCCGGGAGCCCGTCCGGTGACGCCATCACGGTGGTCGCCAAGGACCTGAAGTTCGCCACGCCGGCCATCGCCGCGAAGGCGGGCAGCCCGTTCACGATCGCCTTCGACAACCAGGACGGCGCTCCGCACAACATCGCGATCTCGGATCCGTCCGGGACGAAGGTGTTCAAGGGCGACATCGTCGCCTCCAAGCAGGTCGACTACCAGGTCCCGGCGCTGGCCGCCGGCACCTACAGCTTCGTCTGCGAGGTCCATCCGGATATGAAAGGCACGCTCACCGTCGAGTAGCCCGTCTCGCTCAACTGGCAACGAAGCCCCGGCCACTGGCCGGGGCTTCGTCGGTGTCTGTCGTCCCATCTCTTGACAAGATATAGCAGTACTACTATATTTCGCACGCCTAGCCAACACTTCGGAGTCGCATCGTGATGGTCACCCCGTCCACGCTCTATCGCCGGATGCCAGAGGCGAGCCAGCGGTCCAGGCGCCTCCTGGTCGTCGCCGCGTTCATCGGATTCCCGCTCCAGATCATCGGTTCCCGCTTCGCGACCGGGGAGGTGCTGTCGGTGATCTGGGCACCGATCACGATCGGCCTGTTCGCCGCCACGATCATCGGGGCCATCGCGCTCTACGGGTACGGTCAGGGCCGGATGGATCGGCGGGATCGCCTCGACGAGCGGCAGCGATCGATCCTCGATCAGGCGCTCGTCGTGAGCTACGGGGTGTTGACGACGGTCATCGTGATCATCGCCGGTGTCCTCGCGATCTACCTCAGCCTCGTCGGACCGATCCAACTCGAGATGGGCTCCCTGACCCCGTGGCTCATCGCGATCGGCGTCTACGTGCCGTTGCTGCCCTTCGCGGCACTCGCCTGGATCGAGCCCGACGCCCCGAGCGACGATGACCGCTAGCGTCGAGGGCTGAGATGGCGGTCGCAGCGCGCACCCCCGACCGGGAGGTCGTCTACAACAGGATCCCGCTGCTCCGCGCCGACCGCGGGATCTCGCGTGGCGAGCTGGCGGAGGCGCTCGGGATCCACTATCAGACGGTCGGCTACATCGAGCGCGGGGAGTACGCGCCGAGCCTCCACCTCGCCCTGCGCCTGGCCGCCTTCTTCGGTTTGCCGGTCGAAGCAGTCTTCTCGCTCGAGCCGTTCGAGCAGCTCGGCGTGGCGGCCCTCCTGGCCCGACCGGCGCCGGACAAGGGATAGGCCTCAGCCGTCGAGCGGCTCGAACAGGCCGGTGGTCCCGCCGGCGTGCCAGAAGACGACTCGTCGGCCGTCGAGCTCACCCGCCCGGACGCGCTGGATGAGCCCGGCCAGGGCCTTGGCGGTGTAGATCGGATCGACCAGGAGTCCCTCCGTCCGCGCGAGCAGGCGGGCCGCCTCGCCGGCCGCGGCAGTCGGCCGGCCGTAGCCCGCGCCGAGCTGGTCGCCATCGAGCAGGACCTGATCCGGGGGCACTGCAGCGAGTCCGTCGACCGCGCCGAGCGCGGCCACGGCCGCCTCGATCTTCGGCCGGAGCTCGTTCGGCGGGGTGACGGCGACGCCCTGGACCGTGGTCCCGACGCCGGCCGTTCGCAACCCGACGAGCAGGCCGGCCTGGGTGCCCCCGGTCGCGGTCGGGACGACCACGGCGTCGGCGTCGATGCCGCGGGCCGCGAGCTGATCGACCAGCTCCAGGGCGGCCACGACCTGGCCGATCGCCCCGACCGCACCCGACCCGCCGACCTCGATGACCGCAGGCCGTCGCCCGGCCGAAAGGAGATCCGCGAGGACCCGGGCGACCAGCGCCTCGCGCTCGGTGCGCTCGGCCGTCACGGCCTGGTGGACGGTCGCGCCGAGCAGCTCGTCGAGCCGGACGCCCGGGTTGGGCGGGTCGGTCGGAGGACCGGACAGGACGAGGTGGACGGCCAGCCCGGCCCGCGCCCCGGCCGCGGCGGTCAGTCGGGCGTGGTTCGACCAGCGGCGGCCCGAGGTGACCAGGCTGTCCGCCCCATCGGCGAGTGCCGCGCCGATCAGGAACTCAAGGTTGCGCAGCTTGTTGCCACCGAACGCGATCGGCAGGAGGTCCTCGCGCTTGATCCACAGCTCGGCCCGATCGCCGAGCGCGGCCGACAGCCGCGGCAGCGGAGCGAGCGGCGACGGGCCGTCGAGCAGCGGGTAGCGCGGAAACCGGTCCGGATCGGGCGTCCAGCTGGGCACGCGGCCGATGGTACCCGCTCGTATCATCGGCCCATGGCCGTCCGCGTCACCCCGGCCGACCGTCACTCGACGATCGGCCAGCATCCGGGCATGGAACGCTCGATCGCGATCTCGCAGCCGACCGTCGGGTCGACGCGGCTCTATTCGTCGATCGTCTCGACCGCGCCCGGCGACCGGACCCGGATCCATCACCACGGCGATTGCGAGACCTCGATCTACATCGTGTCGGGCGCCGCGTCGTACACGTTCGGGCCGACCGGTCTCGAACACGGCTTCGAGGCGATGACCGGGGACTTCGTCTACATCCCGGCGGGCGAGATCCACGTCGAGGCCAACGCATCCGCGACCGAGCCGCTGGTCGTCGTGCTGACCCGCAACTGCGCCGATTCGCACGTCGTCTATCTCGACGGCGGCCCCGACGGGGCGGACGACGTCCCGGCCCCATGTTGAGGCACTAGGCCACGCGGACCCTGCGACAGCTGCTCGAACGGCACGGGCTCGCCGACGTCCCGGAGGAGCCGTTCGACAACGACGGGTGGTCCGGATCCAGCCTGACGGTGCTCCAGCGTGGCCACGAACGCTTCATCCTGAAGCGCACGTCGGCCGCATCGGACTGGATCGTGCGCGCGACCCAGGACATCGCGCTGCGCGAATGCTTCGTCGCCAACACCGCCCTCCGCCTCGCCGAGCCGCTCACTGCGCCGTACCTCGGGGTGGGATCGGACGGCGCCATGGTGGCAATCCTGATGCCCGATCTGTCGGATGAGCTCATCGCGTGGGAAAGCGCCGGTGGTGGTCCGGTCGTCGGTCCGGCGACGCTCGACCGGGTCATCGAGGCGATCGCCGGGCTGCATGCCATGCGCTGGGCCGACTACCGCCCGACCACCGCCGACTGGGGCTGGCCGTGGTGTCCGCTCCGCGAGCGACTGCTCCTGCTGTCGCGACCCGCGGCCGAGCGCTATCGCGGGCGAGGGGCTGGAGGTCGGCGAGGTGTTCCTGGCCGGCTGGGACGCCTTCGACCGACTCGCCTCGCCGGCCGCTCGGTCGCTGGTCTCTGGCCTGGCGCTGGATCCTTCGCCGCTGCTGCGAGCGCTCGGACGATTGCCGCCGACCGGGCTGCATGGGGACCTCAAGCTCGCCAACGTCGCCCTGCTCGACGACGGCCGGGTCGCCCTCATCGATTGGCAGCTGATGAGCCTCGGGCCGGTCGCGGTGGAGCTCGGCTGGTTCCTCGTGTCGAACTCCGCGACCCTGCCGATCGGTCCTGATGATGTCGTGGCCCGCTACTGGCATGCGGCCCAACGCGCCGCCCGCGAACCGCTCCGACTGGGAGCCCCGTGGCCGGATCGGGATGACGCCGACCTTCCCATCCTGACCCTGCCGCCGCGCGGACTCGAACCGACGATCGGTGACTGGGACGCCCAGCTCGATCTGACCTGGATCGTCGGGCTCCTGCTGCGCGGCTGGCGGAAGGGCCTCGATGCCGATGCCGGAGCCGTGCTCGGATCGGGGATCCAGGCGACGGACGACCTCGCCTGGTGGTGCGACCGGGCGGTCGAGGCGGCGGCGCGACGGCTCTAGCGCTGCCCTACCCTAGCGCCGACACGTCCGCCGAGGAGCCAGCCATGCCAAAGACCATCCCGAGCCTGCCCGGCATCGAGCCCGGCAGCTATCCGTTCTCCAAGGTCGTCGAGGCCAACGGGTTCGTGTTCCTCGCCGGCCAGGTCGGCGACGCACCGGGAAGCCACGGCGCCGTGCCGGGCGGCATCGGGCCGGAGACGCGCGCGATGCTCGACAACGTCGGTCGCCTGCTCGAAGCCGTCGGTCTCGGCTTCGCGGACGTGGTGAAGGCCACGGTCTACCTGCGTGACTTCGCCGATTTCGCGGCGTTCAACGCGGTCTATCGCGAGTACTTCCCGACGGAGCCCCCGACCAGGGCGACGGTGGGCGTGACCGCCCTGGCCGAGGACTTCAGCGTCGAGATCGAGGTGCTTGCCGTCCGCTGATGGCGGCAGGCGGGGACGCCCGATCCGCGCGTTGCCCGCTCCGCTCGTTCGCTCACGCACCTTCGGGGTGCGCTCGCTCGCGTGCTCGCTGGCGCCTTCGGCTCGAACGTCCGCGCCTGCCGCTCGCGGTCGGTTAGCCGCCGACCGCGAGTTCGTCGATCGCGACGTACGGGTGGCCGGCTGTTCCCGCGACGTTGATGACGAGGGTGTGCTTGCCCGCGGTCGGCCAGGTCTTCGTGAACACGGCCTTTCGGGCGGTGAAGGACGTCGCGTACTGGTTGACGGTCGTGATGGTGGTCCCGTCGATGGTGACCCTGGCCTTGCCGCGGGTCGGACCGACCGGGCCGTACCAGATGACCTTGGACCCGGTGAACGTGAAGGTCGCGGTCGCGCCCGCCTGCGTCGCGTACCTGACCGCGTCGCCCGCGTAGCGCGAGTAGGTCGCCGACCTCCAGGTCCCGGTGTAGGCGATGGTCGCGCTCTTCTCGGAGTAGCGGCGAAGGGAGATGGTGGACGACGCGGCGGCCGGGACCGGGACCGTCGTCCCGACGCCGTTGCGGTACGCAGTCATGACGCGGGCCACGTAGTTGGTCGCATAGGGCGACCAGCCTGACGTCCGGCTCGACCCCGTGAGCCACCAGTAGGCGACACGTCGCCAGCTGCCGAGTGCGGCGTAGAGGGCCCGGAACTTGGCCGCCGCGACGAATTCCTGGTTGGCCGGTGTCGGCTTCGCGTTGGCGTCGCCCAGGTAGCGCGACGCCCATGCTCGCCAGCTCGACGGCATGATCTGGTACTTGCCGTACGCCCCGGACGAGGCGTTCCGCGCGGTGTAGTCACCGCCGGACTCGACGTGTCCGATGGCTGCCATGAAACGGGCCAGGCCGGGCGGGTCGCTCGCGAGGGTGCTCGCGGGACCGATGACGCTGACGAGGACGATCGTCGCGAGGATCGCGACGAAGACCGCCTTCAGGCGGCCGGACAGCACTCGCAATGTCGCTCCTTCCTACCGGGACGACGCGCTGAGCGCACGTCGAGCGTCGGCCGGGTCGTCTCGGCAGGGCAGGTGCGGACCGTTGGGGCGGTCGCATCTTCGGCTCGCCGATGACGACTGGGTGGGAGATGGCCTTGCGACCCTGGGTCGCGCGGCGCTTTGGGGGACGGTCAGGATACGAGTCCCGTCCACGAGTGGCAAGGGACTTATCCACACTCTGTCCACAGCCCGGGGTGTGCCTGGTCAGCCGCCAGACACGCCCCGCAGGAAGGCTGCCGTCCGATCGAGGACGTCGGGGAGGACCGGCTTGAGGGTATGTCCGAGCCGCGGATAGGTGACCAGCTCGGCATGCGCGAGGAGCCCCACGGACACCCGCAGGAGCTCGATCCGGGCGAACGGATCCGACTCCCCGGACAGGAGCAGGACCGGGCAGCGGATCGACGGCCAGTGGGCGATCCGCGCCTCGGTCTTCTCGGGCGCACCGGGCGGATGGAGCGGATAGCTGAACAGCACGAGGGCGACGTAGGGTGCGTCCGGCTCCGCGGCCGCGAGGCTGGCGACCCGCCCACCGTACGAGTGGCCACCGACGGCCACGTCGGGCCCATCCGGAACGGCAAGGTGGAAGGCCGGCAGCGCGTCCTCGGCGCGACGGCGCGGCAGGTCGATGGCTGTCGCTGTCAGGCCTCGCGCCCGCAACCCGTCCACGAAGGGCGCCATGCTGGCCGCCGTCCCGCTCGCGCCGTGACCGAGGAAGCAGCGCAACTCCACGCGCCAAGGGTAGTCGTCCATGGCCCCTCCGGGTACCCGGGCCATGGCCCGGTCGGGTCATGGCCGCTTCCACGGTCGGAGACCATCCTCGGGGCCGACCGAACGAGGGACCCATGCCGCCCAAGACCACACCACACCGCCCAGCGGCCGCTCACCGCGCGCCCAGGTCACACCTGGCGCTGCTGCTGGCCGCCCTGGTCGTCGTCGTCGGAGGCTTGGCCGGCGGTCCGCGGGCAGCGCTCGGAGCCGACCCGACGCCATCCCCGACCTCGAGCGATGCGCCGACGGCGTCGCCGAGTCCGAGCCCGACGCCCACGCCGACTGCCTCGCCGACGCCGACCCCCACCCCGGGACCGATCGTCCTCGGTGCGGCCGTCACGTTCTTCGGCCGCGGCTACGGTCACGGCGTCGGGATGTCGCAGTACGGCGCCCGCGGCCGGGCTCTCGCCGGTCAGAGCGCGACGACCATCCTCGCCCACTACTACCGCGGCGCGACGCTCGGGACGATGTCGACGGCGGCCAGGATCCGCGTCCGCATCCTGACGAGCTGGACGGCGACTCCGACCGTGCCGCTGGTCGTCTTCGGCCGGCTCACGCCGTGGACGATCGACGGCATCGCCGCGACCTTCCCGGTCGACGCGGTGCTTCGCGTCATCCCCACGACCACGACGACGGCGACCGGTCCGCACACGACCTGGCGGCTCCGTGTCCTGTCGGCCGCCGGCGCCGTCCTCTACAACGGACCGAAACCGGCCAGCCTCGTCGTCCGGGGCGCCGCGAGCAACAGCCGGCTCCAGCTGTGGTCGAAGCCCTCGCACTACGACCAGTTCCGCGGGATCCTGCGGATCCGCACGTCATCGACCGCGCCGACCGTCACGGTCGTCAACGACCTCCCGCTCGAGACCTACCTGCGCGGCGTGGTCCCGTCCGAGATGTCCTCCACGTGGCCGGCGGCGGCACTCACGGCGCAGGCCATCGCCTCGCGCTCGTACGCGGCCCGCCGCCTCCACCCGACCACCTCGTACTACGACGTCCCCGACGATTCGTCGTCGCAGGTCTACCACGGGGCGCTGGGCGAACATGCGTCGACCAACGCCATCATCACGGCGACCGCCGGGGTCGTGCTGCGGAGCGGATCGTCGATCGCCAACACGCTCTACCACTCGGCCGGCGGCGGCGGGACCGAGAACAACGAGAACGTCTACACATCGTCGACCGGGGCCAAGGTCGCCGGCGCCGTTTCGTACCTGCGCGGCTCGATGGACCGGGACGCGACCGGGAAGGCATACGACGCGGCGTCGCCGTACGCCACGTGGGCGACGAAGACCTACACGCGTTCGCAGCTGAGCGCCTGGTTCGCCGCCGACACGCGCACGAACGTCGGCACGCTCACCGCCATCGACCTGCGGAACCGCGGCGTGTCGGGGCGCCTCATCAGCGTGACCCTGATCGGGTCGGCGGGGACGAAGCGGGTCTCGGCCGACGTCTTCCGGAACGTCTTCAACGCCCACCGACCGAGCGCCGACCCGATGCTCCGCAGCACGCTCTTCGCGACCGCGCCGATCCCCTGATCCGGCGCTATCGTGGGCGGGTGATCGAGCCACGACCGCGCTGCTCCTGGGCCGGCGCCGATGGCCCCTCCCCCGACCCGCTGATGGTCGCGTACCACGACGACGAATGGGGGACGCCGGTCCACGACGAGGCAGAGCTGTTCGAACGGCTCGCCCTCGAGTCGTTCCAGGCGGGGCTGTCGTGGTCGACCATCCTGCGCAAGCGCGACGCCTTTCGGGCGGCGTTCGCCGGCTTCGAGCCGCTCACGGTGGCCGCCTTCGATGCGGACGATCGGGCGCGCCTGATGGCCGATGCCGGGATCGTCCGCAACGGCGCCAAGATCGACGCCACGATCGGCAATGCCGTCGCGCTCCTGGCGACGGCCACCGAGTTCGGCTCGTTCGGGGAGTACCTGGCGACGATGGTCCCGCCACCGCCCACGCGGCTGCCCCCGACGGCGGTCGCCGGCCAGATCCCGGCCACGACGCCGGCGTCGGACGCGCTCTCGGCGGACCTGCGACGGCGCGGCTTCAAGTTCGTCGGCTCGACCATCGTCTACGCGTTCATGCAGAGCGTCGGGCTGGTCGACGACCATCTGCCGGTCTGCTTTCGCTACGCGGGCTGACCGACCGCCCGGATCACAGGTCGCGTCGCTCGAACCACCAGGTCGCCGCGCCGAGCACGATCGCGATCCAGGCGATCGACCAGACCACGAACACGAGCGGCGGCGGCGCCTCGGCGTAGAACGGATTGGCGTGGACGAGGTCGGGTTCGCGGCCGGCGGCGATGAGGACGACGAGTGGCGGCTCCAGACCATAGATCACGCCGCGCCACAGGCCGTCGGTCGGGAGCAGCCAGCGGCTGATGTCGGCGACCGTGGTCAGCGCGGTCACCCCGAGCGCGGTCGCGACGCCGGCCAGGACGCCGGCCATCCAGCCGAGCCCGAAGCCGACGACCGCGATCGCGCCGGCGGCGATCGACGGCAGGACCGACCCGAGGGCAAGGGTCAGCGTCAGCAGGACCAGCGCCTCGCCAGCCAGGAAGGCGACGGCCAGGAGCGGCTCCGGCGGCCCGTAGCCGGAGACCAGCCGGGTGACGACGATCGCGAGCAGCCCCGAGGCAGCCGCGTAGGCAGCGACCACCAGCGCACAGCCGAGCCAGCGCCCGAGCAGGATCTCGGAGCGACGGAGCGGCCTCGCCAGGATCGCCGCGGCGACGCCGCTCTCGAGGTCGCCGCCGATCGCCGGCGCGCCGATGAACGCGGCGGTCATGGCCAGCACGAAGCTGAACATGAAGGCGATCAGGATGAGCACCTGCGAGACGCCGATCTGGATCGTCAGCTCGACGGTCCCGCGGTCGCGCGCAAGGTCGACGAGCCGGGCGAGCCCGAGGCCGACCAGGATCACCGACACGAGGGTGAGGATCGCGAGGACCAGGACCACCCGCCTGCGGACGAGCTCCCGGACGGTCAGGCGAGCGATGACGATCACGACGGTCCGTCCGTCGACTCAGCCAGCAGCTCGAGAAAACGGGCCTCGAGCGAGCCGCGTCCGGGGTCGACGGCATGGACCCGTCCGCCGGCTGCGACGACGGCCGCAACGAGGTCCGGGACCCGGTCGGCGGCGAGCGGCCGGATCGTCAGCCACTCGCCCTCGACCGTGAGCGGACCGAACGCTGTGACGGCCGTCCGGCCCGCGTCGTCGAGCCCGGTCACGCGGAGCCGGACCCCGTCAGCGGCGACCACCTCGTCGAGCGTGCCCGAGGCGATCGCCCGGCCGTGGTCGAGGATCACGATCCGGTCGCAGACCCGCTCGACCTCGGTCAGGAGGTGGGAGTTGAGGATGACCGTCGCGCCACGGTCGCGCGCGGCGCGGACGATCGCCCGGACGTCCATCCGGCCGACCGGGTCGAGCGCCGACGTCGGCTCATCGAGCAGGATCAGCTCGGGCTCGCCGAGCAGCGCAACGGCGAGGCCGAGCCGCTGCTGCATCCCCTTCGAGAAGCCGCCGACCGACGTCGTCGGCCCGATCGGCCAGGCCGACCCGTTCGAGGGCGTCGGCGACGGTCCGCTGGCGCTCCCGGGCCGGGATCCGGGCGAGCTCCGCGTGAAGCGCCAGCACCTCGCGGGCGTGGAGCCAGGGCTGATAGCGGAAGAGCTCGGGCAGGTAGCCGATCCGTGCCCGCGTGGCGCGATCGCCGAGCGGAGCGCCGAGCACCCGGCCGGACCCGGCGGTCGGGCGGGCGAGACCGAGCAGGAGCTTGATCGCGGTCGTCTTGCCCGCCCCGTTCGGTCCGAGAAGGCCGACCAGCTCGCCACGACCGACGCGCAGGTCGAGGCTGTCGAGGGCGGTCGTTCGACCGAACGTCTTGACCACGCCATCGAGCTCGATGGCAGGCGTTGACAGGCTAGCTGTCACGACGGGCCGTCATGGTCGGGGCATCGAACCTCAGCAGACAGGGAGTGATCAGATGTTCAGTGTCGAGTGTCCATGGTGCGACGGGCCGGCGACGGTCGCCGTCGCCGACGACGCGTTCGAGTGCGCGGACTGCGCCATCCGCGTCGAGCTCGCCCCGCAGCCCGCGACCGAGCCGATCGCCCGCGCGGCCTGAAGCCGCACTCATCGTGCCACGAGCGATGCCCGGCGCAGGGCCGGTATCGGGGCGAAGACCAGGCTGACGCCGGCGATCGCGATGCCGATGAACGCGATGGTCGCGGAGCCGCTGGTCAGGTCGATGAGCGCGCCGCCGACGAGCAGGCCGATCGGCTGGAGCCCGATCGAGATCGGTTCGAGCCGTCATCCCCACCCTACCGAGGAGGTCGTCCGGCGAATACGCGGTCCGCAGCGTGAGGTAGACCACGAAGACCATCGATTGCGCGAATCCGGCGGCGACCGCGGCAGCGACCTGGATCGGGATCGCCTCCGTGACCGCCATGACGACGAGACCGACGGCCATCACCAGGTTCCAGCCCACGAGCATCACGGCGACCCGTCCGCGACGCATCTGGCGACCGGCGACCAGCGATCCCGCCACCGTCCCGATCCCGAACGCGACGAGCAGTAGGCCGAGGATCGCCGGCTCATACCCGAGATCGCGGGTCACGTGGACGGCCAGCGCGGTCACGAACGGTGCCGTGACGATCGAGGTGGCGCCCCAGAACAGGATCGCGGCGCCCAGTGTCGGATTGGCCAGGACGTAGTCGATGCCCTCGCGGATCTCGGCTGTCAGGGGCGCGTGCGGGCGATCGGTCGGTGCCTTCAGATCGCGCCGGACGAAGAACAGGCCCAGCGCCGAGAGCCCGAACGAGGCGGCATCGATCGCCAGCGTCGCGCCCGGGCCGATCGTGGTGGCCAGGATCCCGGCGATGGCAGGACCGGCGATGAAGCCGGCCGTGTAGACGGCCTCGAAATAGGCGTTGGCGTCGCCGACCTGGCTCCGACCCACGAGGGTCGGGACCGAGGCCGTGTAGCTCGCCAGGAAGAATGAGCGGAGGACGCTGATCGGCGCGGCTACGAGCAGGATGACAGCCATCGTCGGGCCGCCCAGCCAGACCGAGATGGGGATCAGGGCGGTCAGCACGCAGCGACCGAGGTCGGCCAGGAACATCATCCGCTTCCGGTCGCTCCGGTCGGCGATCGCGCCGGCGACGAGGCCGATGAGCAGGATCGGCAGGGTCTGGAGCGCGCCGACGACGCCCATCGCGAACCCCGAACCGGTCAGCGCGAGGACCAGCAGCGGGAGCGCGGTGTAGCTGACGGCGTCCCCGAGCGCCGAGATCCCCTGGCTGACGAGCAGGACCTTGAAGTCGCGGTTCTGGCTGAGTGGCTCGGCCGGCGGCTCCGTGGGCGGCCGGGCGTGGGGCTGGGCGACCGGCTCGTCGAGCATGGCCCGATGGTACGAGAGGCGGATGCGCGGACGGGACCACGGCCTGCAGCGCTCCCCGTAGGATGTCCCGGTGGACCCCCTCGCGAACGCGATCGACGGCGTGATCCGCGCCGGACGGCGCCTCGGGTCGCGCGGTCTGATCTCGGCGGGCGAGGGCAACCTGTCGGTCCGGCTCGATGCGGATCGGCTGCTCACCACTCCGACAGGGCTGCACAAGGACGAGCTGACACCCGACGACCTGGTGATCGTCTGGCTCGATCACCCCGATCGCGAGGCGGTCAGCCGGAGCGGCCACGGCCCGAGCTCGGACCTGGCGATCCACCTCGCCGTCCATCGGGCGCGGCCCGACATCGGTGCCGTGGCGCATGCGCACCTGCCCGCCGCGATGTCGCTGACCGTGGCCGGCGAGCTGCCTGACCCGGCGGCGCTACCCGAGACGGCCCGCCTGCTGCCGCGCCTGCCGTTCCTCGCGCTCGGCATCCCGGGAAGCGATGAGCTCGCCCGGCGCATCGCGACCGCGGTGTCGGAGCCGCCCGAGCCGCTGGCTTCCGCGGTCCTCCTCGAACGCCATGGCGCGGTCGCGGTCGGTCGCGACCCGGGCCATGCGGTCGATCGGCTCGAGCTCGTCGAGGTCCTCTGCCGAACGTGGCGCGATGCACTTTTGATTCGCGCGGCACGGGTCGCACTCGGTATGGTGGACATGTCGCAAGACTCCCCAGGGTCGCGACCAGAGGAGGGAAGATGAACGCCCGGAAGTACCTCGCGGAATTGCTCGGCACGTTCCTGTTCATGATGGTCGGCTACATGTCGGTGCCGGCCTTCCATGCCGCCGCGCCGCCCGCGCCGAATCTTCTCGTCGTGCCGTTCGCATTCGGCCTCGGTCTGCTTGCCGCCATCTTCGCGTTCGGGGCCATCTCGGGCGGCCACTTCAACCCGGCCGTCACGGTCGCGATGGTGCTCGACCGTCGCACGACCCCGGTCGAGGGCGTCGCCTACATCGTCGCCCAGATCATCGGCGCGATCGCGGCGGCCGTGGTGGTCATGCTCACGGTCAGCCAGCAAGCCGTCGCTGACGGGATCACCAAGCCGGGAACAGGGATCAGCGACGTCAGCGCGCTCGTGCTCGAGACGATCTTCACGGCTATCTTCCTGGTGGTCATCCTGACCGTCAGCAAACGGAACGGGACGATGGCCGTCCTCGCGATCCCACTGACCCTCGTCGCGATCCACTTCGCCATCGCAACGATCACGGGCTCGTCGGTCAACCCGGCCCGGTCGATCGGCTCGGCCGTCGTCGGCGGCGACCTCAACCAGCTGTGGATCTACCTCGTCGGCCCGACGATCGGCGGGATCATCGGCTACGGCATCTACAAGGTGATGGACGGCGGCGGCGAGGAGCCGCTGGTCTAGGGACCCGTCGCCCAGGGGAACCCGACTCGTCCAGGGAGTCCGCTACAGATCCTCGAGGGAGAACCGCCGCGCGTTGCCCATCTGGTCCCAGACGCGGGCCTGGGTGACAGCGAGCATCTGCCGAACGTGGTTCCGGTCGTGGTGGACCCATTCGCCCAGCAGCTCGTCGACCCGCAGCGGCCCGACCTCGGGATGGAGGCCGCCGCGGGTCAGCTCCTTCGGGCCGAGCCCGCGCACGAAGCGCACGGAGTCGGCGCGCAAGGACTCGAACTCGGCGGCCAGCTCCGCGCCCGAGCGGAGGTGGTCGCGTCGCGCCTCCGCGACGGCCGGCGGGTCCCAGCCCTCGAGAGCCACCTGACGCCGTGGGTCGGCCGCCAGGATGATCCGGATCCGGCCGGCGAAGCCCCGCCGCTCGGCCTCGATGAGGTGGCCGGCGCACTCGTTGGCGCTCCACTCGCCGGGTTCGGGACGCCAGCCGCCGGCGTCGCCGAGGGCGACCAGCTCAGCGACGACCGTCGCGCCGGACGCGGCGAGGAGGTCGGCGATGTGGTCGGGCCCGAGCGCGACGGGGCGGCTCACGGGACCGGCTCGCTCAGTCCAGTGGTCGCTGGGACTGCCGAGGTCTCGGGCGCGGCCGTCGCGACCGAGGCGGCCGGCATGGCCGTCGTGGCCGTCTCGCCGCCACGACCGGACTGTCCAGCACCGTCAACTGGTCCTTCTCGACCAGCCAGCACGCCGCCGACTGACCGCCGCCGAGATCGAACAGCGGCGGCTCCTCCACCGTGCAGCGGTCGAACGCCACCGGGCAGCGCGGGTGGAATCGGCAGCCGGTCGGGATGTGCGCCGCGTCGGGCGTCTCGCCCTCGAGGATCGTCCGCTGCGCGCGGGTCCCGGCGTCGGGCGGCTCGGGCGACGGCGAGACCGAGACGAGCGCCTTGGTGTACGGGTTGCGCGGCGAGCGGATGACGGTCTCGGCCGGGCCCGATCTCCATGATCTTGCCGAGGTACATCACCGCGATCCGGTCGGCGATGACCCAGGCCAGCGACAGGTCGTGGGTGATGAACAGGTAGGTCAGCCCGCGCTCGACCGCGCAGGTCGAGCATCAGCCGCAGGAGCTCCGTCCGGATCGACACGTCGAGCATCGAGACGGGCTCGTCGGCGACGATCACCTCGGGGTCCATCACCAGCGCTCCGGCGATCACGACCCGCTGGCGCTGACCGCCGGACAGCTCGTGCGGGAAGCGGAACGCGAACTCGCTGGCCGGCCGCAGACCGGCGCCTCGAGCGCCGCCATCACCTTGGCCTCCTGCTCCGTCGACCTTGGCGAGATCGTTGACGATCGAGCGGCTCGGCCACGAAGTCGTGGATCGTCTGCTTCGGGTTCAGCGTCTCGTACGGGTCCTGGAAGATGATCTGGACCCGCCGGCGGTAGTCGCGCAGCGCCGGACGCCCCACGCGGCGCTGACATCGTGGCCCTCGAAGATGATCGTGCCGGCCGGTCTGGCGGGTCAGCTTGACGATCGACCCGGCCGGTCGTCGTCTTGCCGCTGCCCGACTCCCCGACCAGCGCGAGGACCTCGCCGCGTGCTGACGTGAGGTCGATCCCGTCGACCGCCCGGACGCACCACGCGTGGCGCCGCGCCGTCCGCCCGATCGGGAATGGACCATCAGGCCGCGACCGGAGTCGGGAAGTCAGGACGTCTCGGTCAGGCCGTCGAGCCGGAGCAGGATCGTCGCTCGGCTCGTCGATCAGCCGTCACGCCCGACGACGGTCGGCCCGATCGGCAGTCGGCCGGCGGCGGTCCTGTCGGCCGGGCTGGCCCGTCACTGCCCGGCGGATACAGGTGGCAGGCGACACGGACGCCATCGAAGGTCACCTCGGGCGGGACCTCGTCGGAGCAGACCGCCATCGCGCGTAGCAGCGCGGCGCGAACCGGCAGCCGGGCGGCGGGTCGCGCAGGTCGGGCGGCGAGCCCGGGATGACCTCGAGCGTCCGCCGGTCGGCGTGGATGTTCGGGAAGGCCGCCGATCAGCTTCTGCGTGTACGGGTGGCGCGGCGTGCGGAAGACGTCGTTGACCGCTCCCTCCTCGGCCACCGTGCCGGCGTACATGATCATCACCCGGTCGCAGGTCTCGGCGATCACCGACAGGTCGTGGGTGATGAGGATCAGCGACAGCCCGAGCTCCCGGCGGAGGTCGCTCGAGCAGCTCCAGGATCTGGGCCTGGACCATCACGTCGAGCGCGGTCGTCGGCTCGTCGCCGATGACGATGGCCGGGTCGCAGGCGAGCGCCATCGCGATCATCGCCCGCTGGCGCATCCCGCCCGACAGCTCGTGCGGGTAGGCCTGGCCGCGCTTGCGGCCGGGATGCCGACCAGCTCGAGCAGCTCGCCGGCGCGCTTGCGGGCCGGCCTTGTTCGACCTGCCGAGACGCACCTCGATCGGCTCGGCGATCTGGTCGTTGACGCGGCGGACCGGGTTGAGCGCGTTCATCGCGCCCTGGAAGATGATCGAGATCTCGCGCCAGCGGTAGCGTCGCAGGGCGTTCTCGGACTTCTTGGGGACGAGGTCGATCCCCAACAGCTTGACGCTGCTGTCCTTGACGATCGGTCGCGTTCGACGGGCAGGATCTGGACGAGCGACAGGGCGGTCGTCGTCTTGCCGCAGCCCGATTCGCCGGCGATCCCCAGCGCCTCGCCGTCGTCCAGCGTGAAGCTGACGCCGTCGACGGCCTTGATCGCACCGTCCCCATCTTGAGCGCGAAATGGGTCTTGAGGTGCTCGACGACGAGCAGCGGCGCGTTCGGGTCGGCCTGCTTGGGCAGCGGCCACTGGCGCCGGCCGAGGAGCGGACCCTCGGGCTCGGCCGCCAGGGCGGCGCGGCTGATGCTGGTCGCATCGCCGCCGCCCGGACCGTCGGCGTCGTCGCGGATCGAGCCGTCCGGCGGGACCTCGTCGGGTCGAAGGTCGGGCGGCGTCATGCCCGGCTCGGTCGAGGGCGGGAATGCCCGGTCGGTCATCGGCGGACGCCGCAGGCGCGGGTTGAGGACGTCGTCGAGCGCCGCAGCCGACGAGCGTGAACGACAGCACGACGAGGACGATGCAGATCGCCGGCGGGACGATATACCACCACGCCCCGAGCGTCCGGCGCCCCGGCCGTCTCGGCCGCGTTGAGGATCTGGCCCCACGACGGGGCGAACGGGATCGCCGAGCCCGACGAACGACAGGGTCGTCTCGGTCAGGATCGCGCCGCCGAACACGAGCACGGTGTTGGCCACGATCAGGTTGGTCACGTTGGGCAGGATGTGCCGGCGCATGATGTGGCCGCTGCCCCGAGCCGATGACCCGGGCCCGGTCGACGAACATCCGCTCCTTCACCGACGAGCGCCTGCGACCGGATGATCCGGGCGGTCGACGCCCAGCTGGTGATGCCGATGACGATGACGATGACGATCAGCGTCATCCGGATCGCCGAAGAACTCGCTGTTCTCGCCGACGATGTCGAGGATGATCGGCGCCAGGATCAGGGCCAGGACGAACGTCGGCAGGACCAGGAAGAAGTCGGTGATCCGCATCAGGAACGATGTCGGTCCGGCCGCCGACGAAGCCCGACGACGATCCCGATCAGCGCCCCGAGGAAGATCGTGACGACCGTCGCCAGCAGGCCGATGACCATCGAGATCCGGGCGCCGTGGATGGTCAGGTTGAGGATGTCCCGGCCGAGCTCGTCGGTGCCGAGCAGATGTGGCCGCGGACGGCGGCTCGAGCGACGGGCCGCTCGCGGTCGTCGTCACGGTCTCGAGCGGGCCGACGAACAGACCCGGGGCGATCGCCAGGACCGTGAAGAAGAGCAGGACGATGACCCCGATGCACGCCGTCGCGGTCGGCGCGCGAAGCGGCGCCAGAAGTCGCGCTGACGCCTGGAGCCGCGTGGGCGCGCAGCCGCTGCGTCGCGGAGCCGGCGTCGGCGCGGGCCCGGACCGGGGCGTCGGTGGCCGGCGCGTCATGCCCGGACCCGCGGGTCGAGCCGGCCGTAGACGAGGTCCGCGACCAGGTTGGCGAGCGACGACCGAGATGCTCAGCAGCAGGAAGATCCCCTGGAGGACCGGGTAGTCACGGGCCGTCGAGGGCGTCGACCGTGAGCGTCCCGAGACCGGGCCAGTTGAAGACGACCTCGACCGTGATCGCGCCGCCGATGACGTAGCCCGAGGTTGATCGCGATCAGGGTGACCGCCGGCAGCAGGGCGTTCGGCAGCGCGTGGGCGCGCAGGACGTTGCCGGTCCGAGGCAGGCCCTTGGCGCGGGCCGTCGTGACGTAGTCCTCGCCGAGGGTCTCGATGACCGACGAGCGCATCAGGATCGAGTACTGGCCGATCAGCCCGATGGCGACCGTCGATGACCGGCAGGGCGAGGTGGCCAGCGAAGTCGACGATCTGGCTGCCGAACGTGCTGTCGTAGGTCGCCCCCGATCGTGAACATGCCGTTGGTCGGGAACCAGCGCAGGCCGATCGCGAAGACGCCCAGGATGAGCATGCCGATCACGAAGTACGGCATCGAATAGAGGATCAGCGATGAGCCCGTTGCCGACGTAGTCGACCGCGCCGCCGCGTTTCCAGCCGGTGTAGGCGCCGAGGCGCCAGCCCGAAGATGATCGCGATGATCTCGCCGAGACCGAACAGGATGACGCGTCGGCCACAGCCGTCCGGCGAGGACCTCGGTCACCGGCACGCCGTGGAACTTGAACGAGTAGCCGAGGTCGCCCTGGCAGCGTCGACCTCGATGTACTCGACCAGCTGGTCCGGGATCAGCGGCTTGTCGAGACCCCAGCGGGCGCGGGCCGCGTCGCGGCGCCTCGGTCGTGATGTTCGGGTTGCGCAGCAGGATCCGGTCCGGCGAGCCGGGCATCATCCGGAACAGGACGAAGTTCAGGATGACGATCAGGAAGATCGTCACGATGGCCTGGACGACCTTGTCCGGAGGAGATAGCGCGAGCCCATCGGGTCGCCCGGAGTCAGCCGGAGCGGACCGCGGGCTGGCGGCCCTCCCGTGTCGCGCTGGTCACGCGTCGGCGCTCGCGCCGTCGCGGGCCTACTCGTCCTCTGCCGCGTCGCGTCGTCTGCGCATGAGCACGACGCAGCAGGACGCGATGATCACGATGACACCACGACGACCCAGCAGGAGCGGCGTCGTGCTGCTCGCTGCGTCGAGGAACCGCTGCCGGCAGCCGATGGCGCGGGTGTCGGCGTCGGTCGCGGCGCTGGCGGCCGCGCTGCTGCTCGGCCCGGCGCTCGGTGCCGCGGAGCTCGGGCGCCGGCGTCGCCGCGCCGGCGTCGGTCAGCAGGGTGTAGTTGATCGAGCCGTCCTGACGAAGAGCGGGGTCCCGCCGTCGATCGGCTGGTTCTGCCAGCCCGCGAACTTGTCGGTGCGGTAGGCGTCGCAGCTTGTTGTCGTAGTACAGGATCGTGGTACGGCGCCTGGTCGTAGAAGATCTGCTGCATCTGGTCCATGTAGCGTCTTGCGCTCGGCGTCCGTCGCCGCCTCGTTCTGCTGCGTCGTAGAGCGCGTCGTACTGCGGGTTGGACCACTGGCTGTCGCTCGATGCTGCCGATCGACGTCGGTCGGTCAGGATCTGGAGCAGCGAGTTCGGATCCGGGTCGCCGACCCAGCCCCAGATGACCATGTCGTAGTCGAGCTGGCCCTTGAGCCGGCTTGCGTCGTGTCGAGGGCCTCGGTCGTCGACCGAGGGTGCCCTCGTCGAGGACCTGGGCTGGTCACCTTGATCCCGACCTGGCCGAACCAGTCCTGGATGAACTGGGCGTCCTTGGCGTAGTCCGGGCGTCGCTGTTCGGGCACGTACAGGCGCAGGTTGATCGGCTTGCCTTCCTTGTCGATGCGGTTGCCATCGGCTCCAGCGGATAGCCGGCCGCATCGAGCTTCTGGTTCGGCCATGGTCGATGTCGAACGTGCGGACGTCGTTCGGCTCGACGTGCCATGGCCTGCTCCCAGGGCGGGACCTGGGTCGTGCCGGGCGACGCCGTAGCCGAGGAGGACCTTCTCGATCAGGGTCTGGCTTGTCGATCGCGTAGCCGAGCGCCTGCCGGAAGGCCGGGTCCGGAGCGCCTTGGTCGAGGCTCCGCCGCGTCCTTGTTGTAGGTGTTGAAGTTGAGCTGGGTGAAGCCGTTGCCGTCGCCGGTCGATGGCGACCGTGCTCGGGTCGGCCTTGAGCTGGTTGAACTGCGCCCGCCGCTCGGGTTGCGGATGTAGTCGAGCTCGCTGTTCTTGAAGGCCGTCGACCATCGTGTTCGTCGCGTCCGGGAAGAACTGGAAGACGATCTCGTCCTCGGCGCCCTGCTTGCCCCAGTACTTGTCGTTCCGGACGAGCCGCACGAACTGGCCGCTCTTCCACTCGACGACCTGGTACGGGCCGCGTGCCGACGACCGGCGGGTTGTTGGCGAAGTCGCCGACCTTGTCGAGGGTGACGTTCTTCCAGATGTGCTCGGGGCAGGATCGGGATGTACGACCCGAGGATCCGCGTGTTCGGGCGGCTGGTCGTGACCACGAGCGTCGTCGGATCGGGCGCCGTCACCGACGGTGACGCCGCGTCCTTGATGTACGGTGTCGAGGTAGCCGTAGCCGACGAGCTCTTCCCGGCCTTGAGCGCTCGAGGATGTACTGGTACGACCAACGGGCGTCCTCGGCGGTCGCCGGCTGGCCGTCCGACCACTTCATCCCGGCCCGGATCTTGAACGTCCAGGACAGAGCCGTCGGCCGACTGGGTCCATGACTCGGCGAAGCCCGGGACCGGCTCGTTGTTCGGCCGATAGCCGACGAGCAGGTCGTAGTTGAGGGTGAAGATCTCGTAGCCGACTGAGCAGCTGCGTCTCGAACGGATTGAGCGAGTCGAGATCCTGGGTCGTCCCGACGCGCAGGATCGTCGGATCGGCGGCCGTCGTCGTCGCGGCAGCTGGAAGGATCAGGGTCGCCGCAAGACCGAACGCCATCAGCATCCGAGTCATCCGGCCGCGCAGGGTCGATCGCATCGGAAGTCCTCCTCCAAGGTGGGCCCTCCTCGCCCGGGCTGGCGGTACGGTGTGCACAGCGATGGTTTCCGTGCAAATGCTGACCCGTGCGACCGTGCGCCCGGCGATCGGTCAGATCATCCAGGAGGTCGGCGGAGCGGTCTCGAGCAGGATCGGCCGATCGATCCGGAACGACTCGAGCTCGGGTGCCGACGGCGTCACTCCGTCGATGCTCAGCTCGGCCAGGATCCGGCCGATGACCGACGCGAACTTGAAGCCGTGGGCCGCGCCCAGTCCGACCACGACACCGAGGCTGGTCGGGGAGGCGATCGACCACGAAGTCGCGATCCGGGGTCAGCGTGTACAGGCAGGTCTTCGTGTAGATCGGCGGGCCGAGCGCTGCCCGGCAGGTGGTCCGCCAGGAACGCCTCGACGCGCGCGAACGCCGCCTCGTCGCGCTCGAATGTCCGCTCGTCGGGATCGACCGGCTGGCCGCCGAATCCTGGGCAGCCTTCGGACCGGCCTCGCCGTAGGTCGGGAAGCCGTAGAACGACGGCTCGTCCATCCAGATCCAGACCGGGAAGCGGTCCGGCGCGAAGTCGCTCGGATCGCGGGCAGCCGAAGTAGGTCACCTGCTCCTTGGTGATCGTCAGCGGCAGCCGCCGGTCGAACGGCGCAAGAAGCTCGTTGGTCCAGGCGTCGGTCGCGAGCACCACGCGCCCTGCCCGGTAGGTCGCCTCCGGGCGTGACGACCTCGAAGTCGCCGCCGCCCGCGTCGCGGATCGTCGTCACGGGCGCCCGGTCGCGCAGGGTCGCCCCGTGCGCCCGGGCCAGCCGTCGATGGGCGGCGTTGCCGCGGAATCGGGTCGGCGAGGCCGCCCTGGGCCTGCCACAGTCCGAGGACGTCGTCGGCCGAGATGCCACTGCGGCCAGCGCCGCATGATCTCGGCCGCGTCGAGCCGCTCGAACGGGACCGCCTCGGCCGCCAGGCTGTCCGTGTAGTCGGCCATCGGGATGGCCGGGTCGGCCGGCCACAGGTCCAGGCCGCCCGTCACCGTCACGATCCGTTCGCCGGCCTCGCGCTCGACCTCGGCCCAGGTCTCGTAGGCGCGCTTCGCGAGACGGACGTAGTCGGGCCGGTGGTAGGAGAGCCGGATGATCCGGCTGTGGTCGGCCGAGGCGCCGTTGACGTGATCGAGCTCGAACCGCTCGAGCCCCAGGACGCCATCGCCGAGCGACCGGCTGAGCCAGTACGCCGCGGCCGAGCCGATCGCCCCGAGCCCGACGACGATCGCGTCCCAGTCCCGGCGTGTCTCGGTCATCAACCTGATCGTACCGTCGAGTCGGTCACGGGGCACGGACCCATCTCGCCGTCGACCCGGTATGCTCCCGAATCGATCAGCACAACGCCGCCCAGAGATGCATGACGTTTCGCGAGGCAGCGGTGGGGACCTTCGTCTACTTCACGCAGATCATGACTGACCTCGTGCCGCCGATCGAGGAAGTCGTCCGTCACGATGTTGGTGCGGCGACCCCGTTGCCGTATGCCATTGTCGACGACCCGGAGTTGGCCGCCCTCGCCGAGAAGACCCGGGGTGACTGGCGTCACCGGCTCGGCCTGGGGTGGTCGCCAGTCGGCACGATCCGCTTCGATCTGCCGTGGCCATCCGGCGCCTCGCTCGGGGTCCGGCTCGTCCAATTCGGGCTGGCGACGTATGTCGGTTCGCTGCGCTACGCGATCGAACTCGACCGCGCCCCCGACGCGACCGTGACCTTCGAACGCGACAAGCGCCGCGGTGGCCCGACCTTCATCGGTGGAACCGCAGCCACCCGCCTCAACGCGACACCGGATCTCGCCAAGCGGGTCGCTGCGATCCTGCGCGACGAGTTCATGAGCGGCACACTCTGGGTCAGGGGTGAGGGATGCGGGCTGACCCTGCAGAAGGACGACATCGGGTCGACGCTCGACCTGTGGACCTACGGCCGAAACGACTTCTTTGGCACGCACGCGACATCTGACGCCGGAAAAGTGCTCGAGATCGCTGGCGCCATCCAGGATGCGATCTGACTGGGCCGTGCGGACGCCGGTCGATCGCACCCTATCGGCCGGCGGCGGGATCGGTGGAGCGGAGGATCGCCAGCCGGCCGACGGCGATGATCGTCATCGCATCGGTGATCCGGCCATCGAGGGTCATCGCCAGGACCTCGGCGAATGGCAGCCAGCGCAAGGTGATGTCCTCGGTCCCCTCGGGGCTGGCCTCGCCCGACGAGAGACCGGTCGCGAGGAAGAGCACCGCCGACTCATCCGAGACGGAATTCGAGAGATGCAGGCGGGCGATCTCGCGCCAATCGGCCGCGCTGACACCGGTCTCCTCGAGCAGCTCGCGCCGGGCGCCATCGAGCGCGCTCTCGCCGGCGGGCACACCGCCCTCCGGGATCTCCCACGAATAGTCGTCGAGGGTGTAGCGATGCTGACCGACGAGCAGGACCCGATCGTCGTCGTCGATCGCGAGGACGCCCGCCGCGCTGTTCGCGAAATGGACCACGCCGTAGATCCCGGGTGCGCCGTCCGGGCGGGTCACCTCGTCGTGCCAGACGGTGATCCACGGGTTCTCGTAGGCGACGCGACGCGATCGTCGGGTCCATGGCCCGTTCGCGACCCGGCTCTCATCGTCCATCCCGGCATCGTCGCACGAGGCGGGCGGTCGCGTCCGAGGGTCTGCGCCCGCCCCTAGACTCGGCCGATGACGCTCCCCGACGAGACGCACGGCCGCCCGGCCAGCGAGCCCCGCCACGACGTCGAGACCGTGTGGGACGTCGCGGATCCCGGCGCGCGACGGGGTCGAGCTGTCGGCCAACCTGTGGCTCCCCCGGCCGGCGGCCGGTCTGCCGGATCGCTTCCCGGTGATCCTCGAGATGATCCCGTACGGCAAGGACAACTGGCGTCGCAACGCCGACGTGGCGCGCGGCACCTACCTCGCGCGGCGCGGCTACGCCTTCTGCCGGATCGACGTCCGCGGGACCGGGTCATCGGGCGGGGTCGCGCTCGACGAGTACACGGAGGCCGAGACGCTCGACGGGTACGACGCGGTCGAATGGCTGGCGGCCCAGCCGTGGTGCGACGGCGCGGTCGGGATGTGGGGGATCAGCTATGGCGCCTTCACCTCGATCCAGGTCGCGAAGCTCCGGCCGCCGCACCTGCGGGCGATCGTCCCGATCATGGGCACCGACGACCGCTACCTGAGCGACGTCCACTACATCGGCGGCTGCGTGACCGCGAGCGAGCTCAGCCAGTACGCGGTCAGCCAGCTCGGGATGAACGCGATGCCGCCCGATCCGGCATTCCGGGGTCACGGCGTGGCGGGACGAATGGCTCGCGCGCCTCGACGCGACCCCGACCGTGGCTGATCGACTGGCTTCGCCAGCAGCACGACGGGCCGTACTGGCGAGCCGGATCGCTTGCGCCCGACTATGGCGCGATCGAGGCGGCGATCCTCAACATCGGTGGCTGGATGGACTCGTACGTCGATGCGGCGCTCCGGATGCAGGCTGCCTGCACCGCTCCGTCGCGAACGATCGTCGGCAACTGGGTCCATGACCTCCCCGACGTCGCCACGCCGGGACCGAACCTCGACGAGCTCCACGAGCTGGTCCGTTTCTTCGACCGCTGGCTCAAGGGGATCCCGAACGGCGCCGACACGAGCCGGCGATCGTCTGGTTCGAACGCGACTACGCCGAGCCGGAGCCGTTCCCCGCGTCGTGGCCCGGGCGGTGGCGAGCGGCGGCGGCCTACCCGCATCCCTCCGTCGAGACGCGCGACTGGCGGTTCGCCGGTGGCTCCCTGCCTCTCGTCGGCACGCTGCTGACCGGGGACACCGGGGACGCGGCGGCCGGGACCGCCGGGGTGGACGCCTATCGCCACCGGCCGACGGTCGGCACGCGCGCCGCCGCTGTCATGGGGCGCCGGCGGACCGCCCAACGGCCTGGCGCGCGACCTCCGGCCCGACGAGGCGCTCGGTCCGACCTACACCTCCGAGCCGCTCGCGAGCGGCGCTCGAGATCCTCGGCGTCCCGGAGGTCGTCCTCCACCTGGTCGGTCTCGGCGCCGGTCGCGACGGCGGTCGTCCGGCTGACCGACGTCGCCCCGGACGGCACATCCGCCCAGGTCAGCGCGGGGATCCTCAACCTGACCCATCGCCGCTCGCACGTCGCTCCCGAGGCGCTCGAGCCCGGGCGCGTCGAGGAGGTCCGCGTTCTCGATGCGCCCGACGGGCTACCGGTTCCTGGCCGGCCATCGGATCCGGCGTCTCGGTGGCGTCGTCCGCCTGGCCGGTCATCTGGCCGTCGCCGTACGAGGCGACATTCGAGCTCCACCATGGTGGGGCGACCCCGTCGCGGCTGGTCCTGCCGGTCATCCCGCCCGCCGGCGGCCAGGGCGACCTCCCGGTGCCGGCCTTCAAGACGACGCCGCCGGACGCTCCGGCATTCGACGGCGGCGGCGACGCGGACGAGCCGGTCTGGCGGATCACGGAGGACGTCATCGGCGGGACCGTGACGGTCTCGGTCCACGACGGCGGCGAGGACATCCTCGAGGATGGTCGTCGGCTCTACGCGGCCGAGACGCTGACGATGACCGCCTCCGACGCCGACCCGGCCGGCGCCAGCCTCGACGCCGACGTCGTCTACCGCTGGCACGAGCACGCCTTCGAGACCGAGATCCGGGCACGATCGACGCAGACGAGCGACGTCGACGCCTTCGAGCTGCACGTCGAGCTCGAGGTCGACCTCGACGGCGAACCGTTCTTCCGGCGCGAATGGAGCGAGACGATCGAGCGCCGGCTCGTCTGACGCCCGCGGCGGCCAGGGCGACGGCTAGACTGCGGCCCATGACGCGTCCCCGCATCTCGGCCAAGGCCGCGCAGCTTCACCGAATCGGTCATCCGCGAGATGAACCGCCTCGCGGTCGCGGCCGGCGCGGTGAGCCTGTCCCAGGGCTTCCCGGACTTTGCCTGCCCGCCCGAGCTCAAGGCCGCAGCGGCCGCGGCCGTCAACGACGACATCAACCAGTACGCGATCACCTGGGGCAGCAAGCCGCTGCGCGACGCGATCGCCGTCGTCGACCGCCGCGGCACTTCCCGGGCTGGGGCGCGATCGACCCGGAGACCCAGGTCACCGTCACCGTGCGGTGCGACCGAGGCGATGATCGCCGGCGATGCTCGGGCTGCTCGACCCGGGCGACGAGATCGTCGTCTTCGAGCCGTTCTACGAGAACTACGGGCCGGACGCGATCCTGGCCGGCGCGATCCCGCGCTACGTCACGCTCCACGAGCCCGACTGGTCGATCGATCCCGACGAGCTGCGCGCGGCGTTCGGACCGCGGACGCGGGCGATCGTCATCAACTCGCCGCACAACCCGACCGGCAAGGTCTTCTCGCGGGCCGAGCTCGAGCTGATCGCCGGCCTGTGCATCGAGTTCGACGCCATCGCCTTCACCGACGACATCTACGAGCACATCGTGTTCGAGGGCGAGCACATCCCGCTCGCGACGCTGCCCGGGATGGCCGAGCGGACCGTCGTCGATCCACTCGATGTCCAAGACGTACTCGGTCACCGGCTGGCGGATCGGCTGGACGATCGCCTCGCCCGAGCTGTCGCTCGGGATCCGGCGGGTCCACGACTTCCTGACCGTCGGGGCCGCCGCGCCGCTGCAGGCCGCTGCGGTCGTCGCGCTCGGGCTTCCCCGACGCGTACTACGAGGAGCTCGTGGCCGGCTACCGCGCCCGGCGCGACCTGCTCGTGCCGGCCCTCGAGGCGGCCGGGCTTCCGGGTCCACGAGCCGGCGGGCGCCTACTACGTCGATGACCGACATCACGCGACCTCGCGGCCGACGACGAGGACGACGTGGCCTTCGCGCTGCGCCTGATCCGCGATCCGGGCGTCGCGGCGCGTCCCCGGCTCGTCGTTCTTCTCGCGCCCCGAGCTCGGCCGGAGCAAGCTCCGCTTCGCGTTCCCGAAGCGGACGGAGACGCTGGTGGCCGCGGCGGAACGTCTGGCGCGCCTGGGCGCTGCGGTCTGACGCTCTAGGACCGAAGCCGGCACGAGCCGCAGCACACGACGCCGCGCCGGCACTCCCTCTAGCGGCCGACGACCCGCTTCACCAGGTCGCCGAGCAACGTGCGGGCGTCCGCCGTGTCGTAGCGCATCAACGGATCCGGCTCGATGACCTGCTCGACGACCTTGCCCTCGATCCGCGTGTACACGACCGGGTAGATCGCGCCGGATCCGTCGGCCTCGAGGGTCGCGGCGAGCCCGTCCTGGCCGCTGCCGTCGAGGACGTGGGTCAGCGGCTGGACCCCGTCGTCGCGCAACCCGCCCGCTGGATCCGTGCTGAGGACGCGGGCGAGGTAGCCGCGCTGGTGGAAGAGCTCGGGCGACTCGGCCAGCTCGGTCGCGACGAAGCCCGCGATCGCGTCGGGCGAGAGGTGCGGCCGGTCAGGCTCGATCCCGAACCGCTCGGTCGCGATCCGTCCCGGCCAGGACGCGGGCGTTGTAGCGAGCGCCGTGGACGGCCCCCGAGTTGGCCGGGACGCCGTGCTTCTGGAGACCCTTGGCACCCTGGCCGATCGTGCCCGCGAAGAAGATGCCGGGGACGGTGGCGCTCTCCCACCACGGCGTCTGGACCGGCAGCCGGCTGGCGCCGAAGGTCCCGACGCCCAGGTCGGGCAGGTCGAGGAGCGGACAGACGAAGCCGGTCGCCGAGATCGCGTCGTCGACCTCGAGCGCGAGGTCGGCGCCGCCGTCGGTCCGGCGCAGGTAGACGGTCTTCGCCGCCGTCGGCCGCCCTCGATCCGGTCGATCGCCGCGTCGAGGACGCTGACCCCGCCGCCGAGCACGAAGTCCTCGTACGGCTGGACGTAGCGTGCCCGGACCCCGACCAGCGTCTGCGTCTCGACCGACAGCCGCGTCTTCGACGGCGACGCGAGGACGATCTGGCGCGCCCAGGGCAGGAGCCCGCTGGCCAGCTCGAACCCGGAGTTCTGCTTGCCGATGATGAAGACCCGGCGGTCGGCGTAGCTCTCGACCGGACGGACGTCGGCGTAGTGGTGGGTGTGCTCCATCCCGACCCCGGGCGGCGTGTACGGCTCGGCCACCCCGACCGCGAGGACGAGCGTCCGGCAGCGATACATCGCCGTCGGTCGTCTCGAGCTCGAAACGATCGCCGTCGGCGCCTCGATCCGTCGGGTCCCGGTCCAGCGACAGTCGTAGCGGACGGTCACTCCGGTCCGCTCGGCGAAGGTCGCGAGGTTCGCCTCCATCTCCGGCCGCGACGGGAAGTACGAGGTCCCGTCCATCAGCGCCGGGCTGGATGGCCCGGCAGTCCGGGTCCGGGCTCAGGAGGCTGTTCCAGTCGTAGCGCTCGTAGGCGCGGGTGCCGCGCTTGACCGGCGCGTGCGGCTTCGTCCACGACAGGAGCCGCTGGAAATGCGGCCAGCGCCGGAACATGCCGCCCGGCGACGGATCGGCCGACAGGACCGCGTGGTCGAGCCCGAGGGCCGCAGCGACGTACGACAGCTGGAGGGCGCCGGGTCCACTCCCGACGACGACGACCGGGTACTCGCCCGGCGGGAACGGCGCGCTCAGCTCCGCCATCGGTTCGCGGCGCGCAGCCGGCGGGCCTGCGCCTGGAGCATCCGCCACATGACCCGCGGGTGGGCGATCAGGAACGCCTCGACCCGCGGGCCGGCCAGGACCAGGCAGCGCAGCGGCCGGGTGGCGACGACGTCCGCGATCGGCGACTCGCCGAGGATGATCGAGACCTCGCCGAAGAACTCGCCGCGGGCGAGCCGGGCGCGCTCCGTCCCGTCGACGATGATCGCCGCCTCGCCGTCGAGGATGACGTAGAAGCCCGACCCGGTCAGGCCCTGGCGGAGGACCTTCTCGCCCTCGGCGAAGACGGCCTCGTCGAACAGGTGGACGATGGCTTCGAGCTGCGGATTCGCAGGTCGGCGAACAGCGCGAAGCTCGCGATCGTGTCGACCAGTTCCTCGCGCTCGGTCATCAGCGCATGGTGCCAGAAGCGCCCGGTCGATGTCGCGTCCGCGCGGTCGTCTCGCGCGGTTGACGGCCCGCCGTCGCGCGGCGCAGCATGGCCCTCCGCGAAGGGAATGGAGGATCGCATGACCCTGACCCGCGACGCACACGACCCGGCTCTCGGCGGCACGCATGTTCGATGGCGTCGACGCCGATGGGATGGACCGGATCGCCGCGGTCGCCGTCGAAGTCGAGTTCCCGGCCGACCACGTCATCGCCCGCCAGGGCGAGATCGGGACGGGCTTCTTCGTCATCGTCGACGGCGGCGCCCGCGTCGTCCGCGACGGCCGGACGGTCGCCACGCTCGGACCGGGCGACTTCTTCGGCGAGCTGTCGGTCCTCGACGGACAGCCACGGATCGCGCAGGTCGTCGCCGACGGCCCGACGATCTGCCTCGCGCTCGCCTCCTGGGATTTCGAGGCGGTCCTGCTCGCCGAACCACGCGTCGCGCTGGCGATCCTGCGCGGGCTCGCCGGTCGGCTGCGCGAGCTGACCGCAGCCGACCGGCACTGACGCCGAGCCGGGGACCGCACGATGACCGAGCCCGCACCGCTCCCGCGCGGGACGTCACCTTCCTGTTCACCGACATCGAGGGCTCGACCGACCTCGAGACCCGGGTCGGGCGCGATCGATACGGATCGCTCCGCGAGCGGGTCAAGACGCTCCTGCGCGACGTGTGGGTCGCGAACGGCGGGATCGAGCAGGGCACCGAGGGCGATTCGTTCTTCGTGGTCTTCGGGAAGCGCCGTCCGCGGTCGCCGCGGCGGTCGCCGCCCAGCGCGCGCTCGCCGCCGAGCCGTGGCCCGACGACGCCTCGATCCGGGTCCGGATGGGCCTCCACTCCGGCGGGCGCCGACGTGAGCGGCGACAGCCTCGTCGGCCTCAACGTCAACCGGGCCGCCCGGATCGCTGCGATCGCCCACGGCGGCCAGATCCTGGCATCGGGCCAGACCCAGGGGCTGCTGGTCGACGACCCGCTCGATGGGATCCGCCTGCTCGATCTCGGCGAGCATCGGCTCAAGGACCTGCCCGCGCCGGTCCGGATCTTCCAGGTCGAGGCGGACGGCCTGCCCGCGACGTTCCCGCCGCTCCGGTCGCTCGACGCGCGGCCGAACAACCTGCCGACCCAGCTGACGACGTTCGTCGGGCGCGACGCCGAGCTCGAAGAGGCGGCCGGGCTGCTCGCCACGACCCGGCTGCTGACGCTGACCGGACCCGGCGGGACGGGCAAGACCCGACTGTCGCTGGAGCTGGCGGCCCGTTCGGCCGACGACTTCCCCGACGGCGTCTTCTTCGTGCCCCTCGAGCCGATCCGCGACCCGATGCTCGTCGCGCCGCGGATCGCGACGGCCCTCGGCGTGACCGAGGCAAGCGCCCGGCCGATCGCCGAATCCCTGGCCGACTGGCTGCGCGACAAGCGCCTCCTGCTCGTCCTCGACAACTTCGAGCAGGTCATCTCGGCGGCCCCGACGGTCGCGGAGCTGCTGCGCGCGGCGCCGGACATCAAGGTCATCGTCACGAGTCGCGCGGTCCTCCACATCTCCGGCGAGCAGGAGTACCCGGTCCCGGGGCTGCCGGCGCCGCCGGATCCGAGCCAGATGTCGGGGCTCGACCGGCTCAACCTCGGTGGCGAGACCCGGATCATCGACCCGATCGCGCTCGGCCAGTACGCGGCGGTGCGCCTGTTCATCGAACGGGCCGTCGCGGTCCGCCCGGGCTTCGCGGTCACCAACGAGAACGCCCCGGCGGTCGCCGCCATCAGCGCCCGGCTGCACGGGATGCCGCTCGCCATCGAGCTCGCTGCCGCCCGGATCAAGATCCTCTCGCCCGAGGCGATCCTGACCCGGCTCGACCAGCAGCTCGACGTCCTGGCCGCCGGGTCGCGCGACCTGCCTGCCCGCCAGCAGACGCTCCGCGGCGCGATCGCCTGGAGCTACGACCTGCTCGACGATGGCGGACGGCGGCTGCTCGATCGCCTGTCGGTCTTCGCGAGCGGCTGCGACATCACCTCGGCGGAGGCGATCTGCGGACCGGCCTCCGAGCTGGGCGGTGACATCCTCGACGGCCTGATGGCGCTCGTCGACCAGAGCCTGCTCAAGGTCGACGAGATGGCCGACGGGGAGCCGCGTTTCCGCCTCCTCGACACGATCCGGGCGTTCGCAGCGGAACGACTCGAGGCCGATGGTGAGGTCGAGCGCATCCGGGCACGTCACCGCGACTGGTACGTCGCCCTCGTCGAGGAGGCAGGAGCCCAGCTGTCGGGCGCCGACCAGCGCCGCTGGCTCGACCGTCTCGAGCTCGAGCACGACGACATCCGGGCCGTCCTCGATCGTGCGGTCGAGGCGCCGGATCCGCCGGTCGCCATCGGCGTCGCGTTCTCCATGTGGCGGTTCTGGCAGAAGCACGGCCACCTCGCCGAGGCCCGCCGCCGGCTCGAGGCGATGGAGGCCGCTCCCTGGTCGAACGACGATCAGCGTCTGCGGGCCCAGCTCCTCGAGGCGCTCGGCGGGACGTGCTGGTGGCAGGGCGAGCCGGTCGAGATGGGCAAGCGCTACAACGAGGCCCTGGCGATCTGGCAGTCACTCGGCGACGAGGCTGAGCTGGCCAACGCCCACTACAACGCCTCGTTCACGTACGCCTTCGGTCCGGACAGCGACCCAGGCATCAACACCGACCCGGACCCCGAGAAGATCGGCCTGAGCTATCTCGAGAAGGCGCGCGACATCTACCACCGGATCGGCGATGCGCGAGGCGAGGCCAACGCCCTGTGGGGGATCGGCAACTACCACTACTTCCGCGCCTACCCGGGCAACGGGGTCGAGGAGTTCCGCGAGACGCTGACCATGTTCCGGGCCGTCGGCGACCTGACCATGGAGGCGTGGAGCCTGCACATGCTCGGGACAGCGCTGCTGCGCAACGGCGATGCCGCCGAGGCGCGCGTGCATGTCGTCCACGCGATCCGCCACTTCTACGCCGCCGGCGATGCGTCGGGACTGACCCTCACGCTCGATGACCTGTCGGCCGTGGCCGTCGTCGACGGCGATCTGCCGCGTGCGGCGCGGCTGCGAGGCGCGGCTCGCAACCTCACGACCGAGACAGGCGCCCAGCTCGCCCGTTTCGTCGAGGAGACATTCGAGTCGCGCATCCGTCCGGGAGTCCGCACGCAGATGTCGGCCGACGACCTCGCCCGCTACGGCGCGGAGGGCGCTGCGTGGACGCTCGACGAGGCGGTCGCGTATGCGCTCGAGGGCGCGGATCCGGCCGTCCACGACGACGACCCGGGGTAGGATGACCCGGTGACGGTCGAGACCCTGCCTCCGATCATCGTCCAGTTCGAGACGCCGGCGTCGGCGATCGACGCGTGGGCAGCGCTGACCGACCCGGTCCTCGTGGCGGAGTGGTTCACGGAGGCCACGCCGCTGGGTGCCGTCGGCGACGACTACCGCCTCGACTTCGGTGATGGGAGCGTGGTCGAGGGCACGATCCGGGCGATCGATCCTGGCCATCGGTTCGCACACTCGTGGGCATGGGCCGACGCGCTCCCGCGGGTCGAGACGCTGGTGACCTGGACCGTCGAGCCTCTGCCCGATGGCAGCGGCCGGGTCACGCTCGTCCACGACGGCTGGTCCGAGGCCGGCGCCGACGCGGCGACGCGCGCCGACCACGAGGGCTACTGGACCGGCTATCTCGAGGACCTCGCAGCACTGCTCGCCGAGGACGACTGAGATCGGGGCCCCGCATGGTGGACTCGGCTAGACTGGGCCTTGGATGACCACCACCGAGACGAGCCAGCCCGAACCGGTGCGCGAGAAGAGCGGGATCCCCAAGAACCCCGGCCGCCGCGACCTCGGGCTCCGCGCGACACTCCTCTTCCCGGATCGCGACGATCGTCGAGAAGTTCTACGTCCCGATCATCTACACCGCCTGCCGGACGTGCTATTCCGAGCAGGACCCGGACGTGATCTTCCAGCGCGCGGTCGACGGCGAGTTCGATCCGCTCAAGATGCAGAAGCTCATCGGTTCGGTGATCGAATCGGGCCATGGCTCGACCATCGAGCACGTCGTCTTCACGTTCGCCATCAGCGGCGTGTCGCGGACGCTGTCGCACCAGCTCGTCCGGCATCGCGCGGGCGTCGCGTTCGACCAGCAGAGCCAGCGCTACGTGAAGTTCAAGGGCGCCGCGACGATGCTCCCCCACTCCATCGCCGAGGGCGACCCGGACCTGCGCGAGCGCTACGAGGAGCAGGTCGATGGCGCGCTCGGGCTGTACGGCGAGATGCTGGCGGCCGGCGTCCCGGGCGAGGACGCACGGTTCGTGTTCCCGAATGCGACCCGGACCAACCTCGTGATGACCACCAACCTGCGCGCGCTGATCCACATGTCCGGGCTGCGGCTGTGCACGATGGCGCAGTGGGAGATCCGCCGCCTCTTCCAGCTGATCCGCCACGAGATCTTCTCGGTCTCGCCGTTCCTCGGGTCGTTCCTCGCGCCGAAGTGCGTGCCGCTCGGCTACTGCGACGAGTTCAACAACCGCGACGGCCACTGCCCGATCCGGCCGCACAAGGATCGCGTCCTCGAGGCATGGGCCGAGAAGGCCGCCGCGGCCAAGGCTGCCGGTCGGGAGCTGCCGGTCGCCTGATCGAGTCCGAGAGAGTCAGCCATGAAGATGGTCCTGCTGATCCTGGCGGCGCTTTCCGTCCCACTGGCGCTCGGTTACCTGGGCGTGTTGCCCGGCATGGTCGTTCTGATCGCTGAGGTCGCCGTCCTGTTGATCGTGGCCTGGCGGTTCGATCGCGGGCGAGGTCCCGGAGCCCGCGCCCCATTCCTTGACCAGCACCGGTCAGACCTCGCCTCCCCGATGGCAGACCACACCATGTACGCGCCGAAAGAGGCTGTCGAGCGTCCCTCGGACAGGCCCGCCCCCGACTGACGCGTCCGATCCGATGCACTAGGCCGGCAGGTCCGCGACGAACCGCCGGATGACCCGGGCGAGACGCGGTCCCGCGATCCGGCCCGACGGCCATGACCTCCTCGTGCGTCAGCGGCTCGCCGGTGTAGCCCGCCCCGGCGTTGGTGACCAGCGAGATGCCGCAGACCTCGAGACCGACCCAGCGGGCGGCGATGCACTCGAGCACGGTCGACATCCCGACCGCGTGACCGCCGAGCCCGGCCAGCATCCGGACCTCGGCCGGGGTCTCGTAGGTCGGGCCGGTCAGCCCCACGTAGATGCCTTCCTCGAGCGCGACCCCCTCCGCCAGGGCGGCGGCCCGGAGACGCGCACGGAGGGCCGGGCTCCACGCTTCAGTCAGGTCCGTGAACCGCGGACCGAGCTCATCTGCGTTCGGGCCGATCAGCGGGCTGCGACCGGTGAGGTTGATGTGGTCGCGCATCATCATCAGCGTCCCCGGCCCGAAGCTCGGGTCCAGGCCTCCGGCCGCATTCGTCAGGACGACCAACCGCGCACCGAGCTGCTTGAACAACAGGACCGGCTGGATGACCAGACCGGGGTCGTTGCCCTCGTACAGATGGAAGCGGCCCTGGAGCATGACGACCGTGCGCCCGCCGAAGCCACCGAGCAGCAGCGTCCGGCATGCCCCGGCGCGGTCGCGGCCGGCCAGCCGGGCAGCTCGGCGAACGGGATCGCGACCGGATCGGCGAGCTCGTCGGCCAGCTCCCCGAGACCGGAGCCGAGCACGATCCCGACCTCCGGGACGAGCGGCGTCCGCGCCCGGACCGCGGCGACGAGGGCGGCCAGCCTCGCCGGCTGCTCGATCGGCGGGATCGGCCGCGTCGGGTCGATGGGGGTGGTCGGGGTCATCACGGGCCTCCGGTACGCATCGCGGCTCGACGGTCGGGGCCGGAGCTTCACCGGCCCGACGGAAGTATCGACACCGGGATGCCGATCACGTCCCGTCGGGCGGGTCAGGTCGGGTAGATCGTGGTGAGACGAGCAGCCCGGCTTGGCAATGAAGCGCCCGAAGCGACCGGCGGCGGAGCGGAGGCCCTTGATGCGATCTCGGTTCCCTCGATCCTGTCGGCCCCTTCGGGCAAGACCTACGGTACGGGCCGCCGGCGTGGACGGTCAACGCGGTTATCCACCAAGTCCGTCGCAGGCCTGGGACGTCCATCCACGAGTTGTCCCGGCCTGTGGACAGGCTGTGGAGAAGGTGCCCGGAGAAGACTGACCGGGCTTCAGCCGCCCATCGCGAACATCTCGATCTTTGGCAGCGTCGATGTCGCCGCCGAGCGCAGCTCCGAGTAGCGGTCGCCGCGCCGCGTCCAGATGGCGGCGATGGCATCGGTCAGCTCGGCGTCGGTCGCCGCCGACCGGAGCGAGCGCTCGGAGGTCGTGGCCGTCGACCGCGAACAGGCACGTGTAGAGCTTGCCCTCGGCCGAGATCCGGGCGCGGGTGCAGTCGCCGCAGAACGGCTGGGTGACCGACGAGATCACGCCGAACTCGCCGCCGCCATCCGCGTATCGCCAGCGTTCGGCGACCTCGCCGCGGTATGCGGCCTCCAACGGCTCGACCGGCCAGACCGCCGCCAGCGTCTCGACCAGCTCGTCCGCCGGGACGACCTCGTCGAGCCGCCAGCCGTTCGAGTGGCCGACGTCCATGTACTCGATGAACCGCAGGATCACGCCCTTGTCCCGCGCCCAGCCGGCCATCGGCAGGATGCTCGACTTCGTTGATCCCGCGCCGGACGACCATGTTGATCTTGACCGGCGCGAGGCCGGCCTCGATCGCCGCGTCGATCCCGTCGAGGACCCGCTCGACCGGGAAGTCGATCCCGTTCATCGCCCCGAACACGGCGTCATCGAGTGAATCGAGGCTGACCGTCACGCGCTGCAGTCCGGCGTCGGCCAGCGGGCTGGCCAACGCCCGGAGCGCCGAGCCGTTGGTCGTGAGGGTCAGGTCGAGCTCGCCGCCGTCGGCTCGACGGATCGCCGACAGCATCGCGATCAGGTCGGGCAGGTCCCGGCGGACGAGCGGCTCGCCGCCGGTGATCCGCAGCTTCTCGACGCCGAGGGCGACGAAGATCCGGGCGGCGCGCTCGATCTCCTCGAAGCTCAGGACCTGGTCGCGCGGCAGGAACGCGTAGTCCTTGCCGAAGACCTCCTTGGGCATGCAGTAGGTGCACCGGAAGTTGCAGCGATCGGTGACCGAGATGCGCAGGTCGCGCATCGCCCGGCCGAGCGTGTCGGTCGGTCCGGGGCGGCCATCGAAGGGCGAGGCGGTGTCCATCGACTCATGGTAGCCCGGAAGGGCCGTGGAGCCCGGCGGTACCACCGGGTCCGGACCACTGGTACCACTAGCCAACTGCACCGTACCAACCCTCGCTGCCACGATGCCACCAAGTCACGGATATCGGGACCACCAGCCCGACGTCCCCTGTAAGAGGATCGCGACCCCATGGCGCAAATCGAATCACGACCTGCCTTCAGGCTCCCCTGGACGGCGGACCGGACCGACTCCGACCAGCCGATCGATGGGGCGTCCACAGGTGCGTCGGTCGATGACTCCCCCAGCGAAGCCCCCAATGAAACCCCCAGCGATGGACCCATCAGCGAGGAAGGCGAGGCGCCCAGCATGATCGAGACGACTGCGGGCCCGGCGACCCGCCGACCGACGAAGTTCATGGCCGATCTCAGTCGAGCGATGCAGACGGCCGCCGAGGTCTCGCGCGACGAGACCATGGCCCGCCTGTCGGCCGACGTGAAGACCGTGGTCGAAGAGATCCATGCGGCTTCCACCGTCGAGGCCGCTGCCCTCCGCCGCCGCGCCGACGATGACGTCGCCGCCGTGCGCGAATGGTCGAAGGCAGAGATCGCCCGGATCCGGGACGAGGCCGAGGCCCGTGTCGCCACGCGCAAGGTCGCGCTCGATGGCGAGATGGATGCCCACGGCAAAGTCGTCGAAGCGCGCGTCGAGCAGGTGACCGCCACGGTCTCCGAGTTCGAGGCCCGGATGACCACGTTCTTCGAACACCTCATGGCCGAGCAGGACCCGACCCGCATCGCGACGATGGCCGAGACCATGCCGGATCCGCCCGATCTGGCGAGCGTCGCGGCCTCGATCTCCGAGCCGCCCACCGCGTCGTTCGACCCGAACGCGCAGGTCCTCCCGGATGCCCCTGTCGCCGAGATCACCGAGACCCCCGCCGCCGAGCCGGAAGCGTCAGCCGACCAGGCCGACACGGCCGAGCCGACCGCGACAGGCACCGATTTCGCGGCAGCCGAAGCCGAGGCTGCGTCCTTCACAGGCGACCTCGGCGAGGACGATGAGCTTCGTCAGCCGGCCGCGACCACCGAGAGCGACGCTCCGGAGTCGGCCGAGACGGCAGGCGATGCGCCTGCCGAGGAGGCAGCGGCCAGCGAGGCGTCCACGAGCGAGACAGCCGGCGGAGGCGCCCGCGAGCGAGCGCTCCTCGACCCGCGTCGTCGTCCTCGGGCTCGTCAGCGTCGCGAGCATCGCGACGTTCAAGCGCAGCCTCGGGCGCACCAGCGGCGTCAGCGGCATCACCGTTGCCTCCGGGCCCGACGGCGAGTTCGTCTTCACGGTCAACCACGATGCGGGCCTGAGCCTCGCCGACGCGATCACCGGATTGCCCGGTTTCGAGGCCCGGATCACCGCCGAGACGGCCGACGGCCTCGAGGTCGCCGCACACGACCCCGACGCAGCCAGCTGACGACACAGAGCCGAGGAGTCACCCGTGTCCCGTCCCGCAGTCGTCGTCGCACTCCCTCCGACCGAGTCCGGGGTCGTCTGCGCTGAGCTGAGCAATGCCGGCTTCGAGGTCATCCCGGTGACCCAGCCGCGCGAGCTCGAGCAGGCGCTCGAGGATCGACGCGACATCGGCCTGGCGATCCTCGACGGCGAGGTCGACATCGACCTGGCCGTCTCGTTCGAGATGGCGCTCCAGGATGCCGATCGGGATATCCCGGCATTGACCGTCGTCTCGCCGCGGGCGTTCGAGCGTCTCGCCGCACAGATGAAGGCCGGCTCGAACGACGAATACTTCACGCGGCCCTACTCGGCCGATTCGATCCGCTGGCGCGTCGAGGCGATGTGCATCCGGCGCACGACCGTCGACGACGGCAGCGGGCCGATCCTCCAGGGCGGCGAAGGCGGCTCGGCCAACTGGAACGGGCGCGCCACCACGATCGCGGTCTTCAATCCCAAGGGCGGCGTCGGCAAGACGACCGTCGCGACGAACCTTGCGTCCGCGCTCCAGACCCGCAAGGGCAAGTCGGTCCTGCTGATCGACGCCGACACCGTCACGGGCCACGTCACGACCTCGCTCGGCATCGAGGCGGTCCGGACCGTCGCCGACAGCTGGCGCGATGAGGCCGACGGCGGACCCGCGGACAGCCTGATCGACATCGCGTCGTCACACGTGTCCGGGATGAAGGTCGTCGCCCTGACCGACTCGCCGCTGCACACCGACGTCCTCGATCCGGCCCGCGTCGCGGCAGCCGTCGAGTACGTGCGGACGCGGGTCGACGTCATCGTCATCGACCTCCACCCGTCGTACAGCACCCTCAACCAGGCGGTCTTCGACATCGCCGATCGGATCATCGTGCCGGTCACGCCGGACGTGCCGGCGATCCGCGCAGCGGTCCAGTTCCGCGACATCGCGGGCGGGCTCGGCTGCCGCGAGCGGCTGGCGCTGGTCGTCAACCGCGCCAACAGCGGGGTGACCGTCGCCGACATGGAGCGAACGGTCGGGATGCCCGCGCTGGCCCTGATCCGATCCGGGGGGCTGCTCTTCGTGCGCGCCGCGAACGAGGGACGCACGGTCATCGACATGTTCCCGAAGGAAAAGATCACGTCCGACTTCGATGTCCTGGCGGACCGGGTCCTCGGCGTTCGCGCCGCAGCGCCGGTGGTCAAGGCCGGTTTCCGGCTCGGGGCCGCGCGGGCCAAGGCGACAGCCCGCGCCTGAGAATCGTCGGTCGCGCGATGGCGTGACCGTCTCCGTCTAGCGGGCGCGATCCGTCCAGTTCGTGCCACCCAGCGACGCCCCGGGCAGCTTCTCGTGCCGCTCGCCGGTCCGGGCGTCGACCTGCTCGACACCGCGCAGATATGCGCGGTTGACCAGGATCGCCCCGGTCGTGCCGTCGCCCAATGGCTTGTCGCCGAGCGTCGCCGTGGCGTCGACGATCGGCACGAACATCTCGGACGAACGGTTGAGCAGGCTGTCGGGCTCGGACCCCGGGTAGAGCAGGACGGTCCCGATCACGCGGTAGGGCGGCACCTCGAGGGCCACCTCGTAGCTGACCTTGTGGACACGGTGCGCGGCTCGCTCGTCGTCTCCGGAGTCGGGCAGCGAATCGTTGCCGGTCAGCACCAGGATGAGGTCGTACGGGTCGACGCTCTTGAGGCCGGGCGCCGGGACGAGCGACGCCGATCCGTCGATCGGCGCCCAGCGGACGTCGAGGATGTCGAGCGGGTCGCGCTTGTTGAGCGCATCCGAGAGGCGACTCTTGACCAGCATCCGGCCGACCAGGCGCCAATCCTCGGTGAAACCGTCGAATGGGATGCCCTGCTCGGGGGCGGCGGCCGGCGCGGACGCTGCTGTGGATGCGGGCCCCTTCTTCCGCTTCAGGAAGTCGAACGGCACGTCATTCCTCCGCGGCGCCCGAATTCTCCCGGATCGTGTCGACGACGGTGGCGTCGGCGAGCGTGGTCGTGTCGCCGAGCACGCGTCCTTCGGCGATGTCGCGCAGCAATCGCCGCATGATCTTGCCGGAACGCGTCTTCGGCAGGTCGGGGACGAACAGCAGGAACTTCGGGCGCGCGATCGGCCCGATGACGTAGGCCACGTGCTCGCGGAGCTGGACGGCGAGCGCGTCGGACGGCTCCTGGTCCGCCTTGAGGATGACGAACGCGAAGATCGCCTGGCCGCTGATCTCGTCCTTCTTGCCGACGACCGCCGCTTCCGCCACGGACTTGTGGTCGACCAGCGCCGACTCGACCTCGGTCGTCGAGATCCGGTGGCCGGCGACGTTCATGACGTCGTCGACCCGGCCGAGCAGCCAGAGATAGCCGTCGGCGTCGCGCTTGGCACCGTCGCCCGCGAAATACATCCCCGGGAAGCGGCTCCAGTAGGTCTCCTTGTACCGCTCCGGATCGCCGTAGATGCCGCGTAGCATGGCCGGCCACGGACGCTTGAGGACGAGGTAGCCGCCGCCGCCGAGCGGCACCGAGTTCCCCTCGCCATCGACGACGTCGGCGGAGATCCCCGGGAACGGGAAGGTCGCCGAGCCGGGCTTGGTCGTCGTCACGCCGGGCAGCGGCGTGATCAGGATCTGGCCGGTCTCGGTCTGCCACCAGGTATCGACGATCGGGGTGCGATCCCCGCCGACGTGCTCGCGGTACCACAGCCAGGCCTCGGGGTTGATCGGCTCGCCGACCGACCCGAGGAGGCGCAGCGAGGTGAGGTCGTGCTTGGCCAGCCACGCCTCGCCCTGCTTCATGAACGCCCGGATGGCGGTCGGGGCGCAGTACAGGATCGAGACCTTGTAGTCCTCGATGATCTGCCACCAGCGATCCCAGGTCGGGCTGTCCGGCGCGCCCTCGTAGAGGATCCCGGTGGTCGCGTTGGCCAGCGGGCCGTAGACGATGTAGCTGTGCCCGGTCACCCAGCCGATGTCGGCGGCGCACCAGTACACGTCATCGGGCTTGATGTCGAAGATCGCCTCGTGGCTGAACGAGGTGCCGAGGAGGTAGCCCGCGGTCGTGTGCAGGATGCCCTTCGGCTTCGCGGTCGTGCCCGATGTGTAGAGCAGGTAGAGCATGTGCTCCGACTCGACCGGCACGGGTGGGCAGTCCTCGGACTGGCGGTCGACGATGTCGTGCCACCAATGGTCGCGGCCGGGCACCATGTGGACGTCGTGGCCGAGACGCTTGACGACGATCGTGGCCTCGATGGTCGGCGTGATCGACAGGGCCTCGTCGGCGTGATGCTTGAGCCCGACCTCCTTGCCGCGCCGGTAGCCGCCGTCGGCCGTGATCAGGACCTTGGCGCCGCAGTCGTTGATCCGGCCCGACAACGCCTCGGCCGAGAAGCCGCCGAACACGACCGTGTGCGGCGCGCCGATCCGGGCACAGGCCAGCATGGCGATCGGCAGCTCCGGGATCATCGGCATGTAGATGGCGACCCGATCGCCGGTCTGGACGCCGAGCTCCTTGAGCGCGTTGGCCGCCTTGCTGACCTCGCGCTGGAGATCGCGGAAGGTGAGCGTGCGGGTGTCGCCCGGCTCCCCGATCCAGTGGTAGGCGACCTTGTCGCCGAGACCGCGCTCGACGTGCCGGTCGACGCAGTTGTAGGCGACGTTGAGCTCGCCGCCGGTGAACCACTTGGCGAACGGCAGGTCCCACTCGAGCGTCGTCTTGAATGGCTTCGACCAGTCGAGCCGCTCCCGCGCCCGCTTCGCCCAGAACGCCTCGAAGTCGGCGTCGGCCTCCTCGTAGAGGGCGGCCGTCGCGTTGGCCTGCGCCGCGAATGCCGGGTCGGGCGGATAGGTCCGCGACTCGGCCATGAGGTTCTCGATCTCAGGTGATGGAAGGGGCTGCTCGACGCTCACAAGGTCCCTCGTGTTCGTGGTGCTTGCCCAGCCATCGTACTGCTATTGCCGGGCGCGCCGACTGCCTGGTCGGCTCCCCTACTCCGTGCCTTCTGCCAGGGCGTCCTGGTCCGGGGCAAGGTCGGGCAGCAGCTCGCCGTTCTCGCTGCGGGTCAGGACGGTCCGCTGCGACCCCGGCATCTCGATGCCGTTCTCGTTGAAGGCGGCGAGGAGGCGCCGGCGGAAGTCGCCCGCGGCGGCCCATTGGTCGGCGGCCCGCACGGTGCCGAGGATCTTGAGCGTGACGCCCGTCTCGGCCAGGGCCTGGACACGCTCGACCCGCGGCGCCTCGAGGACGCGCCGCTTCCAGACCGGGTCGGCGGCCATCGCCCGCCCGACGTCGTCCACGACGGCGATCGCCCGGTCGATGTCCGTGCCATAGGCCACCGTCACGTCCTGGTTGATCCGCGACCAGACCCGGGTCAGGTTCGAGGCGACCTTGATCTCGCCGTTCGGGATCGTGTGGACGACCCCGTCGAGATCGCGCAGCGTGGTCCGCCGCAGGGTGAAGTCCTCGACCGTGCCGGAGACGCCCGCCAGCCGGACGACGTCGCCCCGCGAGAACTGGTTCTCGACGAGGATCAGGGAACCGTTGAGGTAGTCGCGGATCAGGCTCTGCGCGCCGAACCCGACCGCGATCCCGACCACCCCGAGACCGGCGACCGCCGGGCCGATGTCGAGCCCGATGTGGCCGAGGATCATCAGGAAGGCGATCGCGACGATGAAGAACTTGAGCGTGTTGGCACCGAGCGCGTCGAGGGTGTCCATCCGCTTCTTGAGCTCGACCGCGCTCAGCTCCTGGGCCGTGCCCTCGGTCGCCTCCCGGTCGAGCAGCGCCTTGACGACCCCGTGCACGAACAGCCGGGCCAGGCGCAGCGCGATGACCGCCGCGACGACGATCAGGAGGACCGGGACGACCTCCTGTCGAAGGAAGAGCAGGACGTCACTCCACGGTTTCTCGCTGAAGTCGGGCATCGCCACAGCCTAGCGCTGCGACGGACGATCAGGCGGCGGCTCCGCCCAGCCTGACCGAGATGGCCGCCGCGGCCTCGCGGGCCTGCGACGGCCAGCTCGGGGATCCGCCGGGGGGTGAGCCGGAACGCCGGACCCCAGATGTCGACGGCCGCGATCACGTTGCCGCGCGCGTCGTGGACCGGCGCCGCGACGGCGTTGAGCGCCAGCTCGTACTCGCCGATGGCCGTGGCATAGCCGCGCCGCCGGATCCGGGCGAGCTCCTCGAGCAGCGGCTCGAGCTCGACGATCGTTCGCTCGGTGTAGCTGACCAGACCGCGACGGACGACCCGCAGGACCTCGCGCTCGGCCAGCGAGGACAGGAGGACCTTGCCGGACGCGACGCAGTGGAGCGGCGTGGCCCGTCCAGTCCAGTCGCCGACCGCGACGAGGTTCGGTCCATCGACCTGGGCGACGGCCATCAGCATGTCGCCGTCGAGGATGCCGAGGCCGGTCGTCTCGTGGGTCAGCCGGGCAAGCCGTTCCAGCTCCGGCAGGGCGATCCGGCGCAGATCGAGCGTCCGTTCGGCGCGCTCGGCGAGCCGGATGACGACCAGCCCGAGCCGGTACTTGCCGGTCTCGTCGTCCTGCTCGACCAGGCCGCGCTTCTGGAGCGTCGCGAGCAGCCGGGAAGCGGTCGACTTGTGGAGCCCGAGCCGCCGAGCGAGCTCGGTGACGCCGGCCTCGCCCTGGCTCTCGCCGAGCGCCAGGAGCAGGGCCGCCGCGCGGTCGACGGAGCGGACGGCGTTGCCGTCGAGCACCATGCCGCCGGGTCCGTTCAACCGGCGGCCGGGTGCGCCATCGCACCGCTGGGCTCGGCACCGATCGCGCCGTGGGCCCGGGCCTCGAGTGCCGCGTCGAGTGAATCGGAGAAGATCGACACCACGCGATCGACGACGTCGCCCTGGGCGTGCGCCTCGCAGAAGAACCACGGCTCGCGGGAGTCCGGCTCCGGCATCGCGCCCCGGGCGTGCATCCCGATCGCGATCGCGTCGTAGAGCTCGTGGTCCGTGGTCGCCCAGTCGCGATACTCGGACGCTTCGATCTCGGAGAACATGATCCCGAACATGCTCGGATGGCCCGTGAAGTGGTACGGGATCCCGGTCGGGTTGAGGACCTCGCGGAGGCCGTCCTGGACGCGCCGGCCCGTGGCGTGGATGACCTCGAGCGCGTTCGTGTCGCGCAGGATCGTCAGTGTCTTGACCGCGGCCGCGGCGGCGATCCGGTTGCCCGCGTAGGTGCCGCCGTGGCTGACCTTGTCGGGGAGCATGGCCATCACGGCCTCGCGCCCACCGAACGCCGCCGCCGGATAGCCGTTGCCCATCGCCTTGGCATACGTCGCGAGGTCCGGCGTCACGCCGAAGTACTCGGCCGCGCCACCCCTGGCGAAGCGGAAGCCGGTCTTGACCTCGTCGAAGATCAGCAGGATCCCGAACTCCTCGGTCAACGCCCGCATCGCCTGGTGGAAACCCGCCTTGGGCATGATCCCCTGTGCGTTGCCGAGCACCGGCTCGACGATGATCGCGGCGATCTCCTCGCCGCGGGCCTCGAACAGCCTGCGCAGCGCCTCGATGTTGTTGTAGCGCGCCGGGATGATCGTGTCGGCCACAGCGTCCGGGATGCCGCGACCCCAGGCCAGGCGAACGGGCGCATCCGGGTCGCCGAGCTCGGACATGTCGTCGGGGCCGACGCTGATCAGGGCGTAGTCGTGGACGCCGTGGTACTGACCCTCGAACTTGACGATCTTGTCGCGACCGGTGAAGGCGCGCGCGATGCGCATCGCGTGCATCGTCGCCTCGGTTCCCGACACCGTCATCCGGACCTTGTCGACCCAGCCGGTCATCTCCTTGACCAGCTCCATCGCCTCGACCTCGTCCTCCGAGGTGAGCGAGAAGCTGACGCCCTTGCGCATCCGCTCGTTGACGTAGTCGTCGACGCGGTCGTCGCCGTGGCCGAGGATGACCGGCCCGTAGCCCATCCGGAGGTCGATGTACTCGTTGCCATCGATGTCCCAGACGTAGCCGCCCTTACCACGATCGACATAGATCGTCTTGTCGCCCCAGGCCCGGAAGTTCGAATCCGTCCCACCGGGGAGCGTCCGCATGGCACGCTCGTACATGGCGGTCTGGGATTCGCGGCGGAGCGCGGGCGTCGTGCGGGCGGCGGGCTCGGTGGCCATGGGATCCTCGAAGGCGGGTTTGGTGGCCCGGTCCACGCAACGATCGTTGCGTACGGCGGGACGCGAGCCGCGCCATCGTGCCATAGGCCAACCCGAGCGTCAACGCGAATGTCGCGTCGTCAGGCACTCAACGGTGCGAATATCGTGGCGCTTGACCGAAGAACGACCCGATACCGCGGAACCCGCGGAGGGCGCCGCGTGTCAGACGGGAGTCGCCAGCCAGTTCGGGAGCTCACGTCGGAGCGTGGCGAGCGGGAGCGACCCGTGCCCGAGAACGGCGTCGTGGAAGGCGCGCAGGTCGAAGCCCGAACCGTCGCGCGCCGCGAGCTCCGCCCGCAACGACTCGATCTCGCGCTGGCCGATCTTGTAGGTCAGGGCCTGGCCCGGCCAGCAGATGTACCGGTCGGTCTCGATGACGGCGTCGGTCTGCGACAGGCCGGCCTCCCGAAGGAAGTCGATCGAGCGCTGGCGCGGCCAGCGCAGTGCGTGCATCCCGGTATCGACGACGAGCCGGCCGGCGCGCCAGGCCTGGGCGTCGAGCATCCCGAACCGTTCGCGCTCGTCGCGGAAGAGGCCCATCTCGTCGGCCAGCCGCTCGCTGTACAGGCCCCAGCCCTCGACGTATGCGCCGCCGACCATGCGGGCACCGAGGCGTCGGAACGTGTTGAGGTGCGGGTTCTCCATCTCGAGCGTGATCTGGAAATGGTGGCCGGGCGCCGCCTCGTGGTAGGTCGTGGTCGCCAGCTTGGTGTACTTCCGGCTCGGCAGGTCGAAGCCGTTGGCGTAGTAGATCCCCGGCCGCGAGCCATCGGGGGCCGGCGGGTAGTAGTAGGCGAACGGCGCGTCCTTCTCCTTGTACTCCTCGACCGGCCGGACGTCGCAGGCCGCCCGCGGCAGGACGCCGAAGTAGCGGGGGGCGATCGCCATCGCACGCTCGATGTCCTCGGTGGCTCGCTCGACGAGCTCCGCCTTCGACTGCGGGGTGTTCGAGACGTCGGCGTCGAGCGCCGCCCGATAGCCGGCGGTGTCGTCGCCGAAGCCCGCGTCGCGGGCGATCTCGCGGCGCTCGATCTCGATCGACTCGAGCTCGTCGAGGCCGATCCGGTGGACTTCCTCCGGATCGAGATCGAGCGTCGTCCAGCTCCTGATCGCGGTCCGATACAGCTGCTCGCCGTTCGGCGCCGACCAGAGGCCCGGATCCTCGCGGGTCGCCGCCAGGTAGTCACCGCGCAGCGCGTCGAGGAACGCCAGGTCGGCGGGGTAGACGACGTCGCGGACGATCTCGCGGATGCGCTCCCGGTCTGCCTCGGACGCGACGTTGACCATCGACGGAACGATCGCCGCCTCGATCGGGACGTCGAGCATCCGCTCGATCTGGGCGATGGTCCGCTCGGCGACGATACGCGGCGCGGTCAGGCCCGACGCCATCCCGTCGCGCAGCAGATCGCTGTTGGCTGCCATGAACGCCGGGTAGGCGTGAAGCCGGGCGATGAATGCCTCGAGGCGGGCCGGCGTGTCCGCCGGCTGGAACTGGGTCAGCTGCGGCAGGAGCTGCTGCGGACCGCCCATCTGGTCGACGACGCGCAGCTCGTGGAGGCGCTGGTCGTCCTCCTCCATGTGGAGCTCGGCGATGACCTTGAGCATGTCGCGGGTGATCCGGTCCTCGGTCGGGAGGCCGTCCGTGTCGATCGCCGATGCCTCCGCCGCGGTCCGCTCCATGAGGGCTCGGCTGCGAGCCCGACCCGCCGGGCCCGGATCCTCCAGGCGGTCCGCATAGCGTTCATCGCCGTAGACCGTCGCGGTGGTCGGATTGAGCTCGAGGATCGCCTCCCAGAACCGGTCGGCGAGATCGTTGACAGGCGTCAACTCGGGGTCGCGAGTGGCCACTCGGCGTCTCCTGCTGAGGCGCGAACCTCGTCGCGCGCGGTCGTCCGGAACGTTGCGCGTAGCCTAGCGCCGGTCGGCGCCGGGTGCCGGATCAGCTCTCGAACAGGGGCATCTGGACGGCACTCCGGTCGATGGCCGGATCGAGCCCGAGATACGGCTCCAGGTCGTCCAGGTCGAGCGGGTCGCGAGCCAGGAATGTCTCCAGGTGATTGGATTTGATGATGTGCCAGGTCCCGGCATCGAGGGCGGCCCGGAGCAGTGGCGACCGCTCGAGCTTGTAGCGCACGAGCTCCGTGCGTTCCGGGCGCGATGACCAGGAACCGAACGATCGCGTCGTCGGGCGGGATCCGGCCGTGCCGGCGCAGGAGCGGCTCTCCGAGCATCGCCGTCCATTCGACCTCGAACAGGAAGGCCAGCTTGCCACGGACGTACCAGATCGCATCGACCTCGGCGAGATCGTCGGTCGCCGGGCTGATGGATCCGAGGGAGGCAGACTGCTCACCGGGCTCGAGCAGGTCGCCGAGCAACCCCGGGCCGTGCCGCCGGGTCTGCTCGCGACGGCCGATCCAGACCCGCATCCCGAGCCTGTGCCCGGCGTTCGCGATCGCCGCCAGCAGCTCGGTGTGCTCCTGGCTGCGACCGAGCAGGTCGTCGCCGGTGAGGAGCCGCTCGGGCGTGCTGGCGAGGCTGCGATAGCTGTCGAGGCTCGCCCGGACGAGGGCGTCGTCGGGGACGTCGTGGTCGCTGAACAATGCTGCCATCCGGTCGAAGAACGCCGTCTCCGACATCGGACCGGCGGTCGACAGGAGGCTGAAGACCGACCATTCCACCCGGTCGGCCAGCGGCACGGCCGCGGCCGCGATGTCATCCGGGTCGGCGAGCCACCAGCGCCCGGGTTCGATCTCGGTCAACCGCCGCTGGGTCGGACGACCAAGCTCGTCACGGATGAGACCGAGCAGGGCCTCGACCGGATCGGGCGGGCCGTCGCGATCCACGGCGGCGCGGCGCTGTCGGCCCGCGGCGCCCGCCGGCCGCGACTCGGCCGACGCTCCGACGTTCCCCTCGTCCGGTGTCGGCGGGTCGCTGCTGTCTCCGTCCGCCGCGGGGTCGGCGGCAGCGGACGGCGCCCCTCGGTCGTCCTCGGTGGCGGTTCGAAGCGCTGCGGTCATCCGCCGCAGGTCCCCGGCGCGATCGAGACCGACCAGGATCTCGCCGAGCAGGCGCTCGAAGCGCGCGGGCTCACCCCGCGCCTGGAGCGTCTCGACGGCCGTCTCGGTCACGGTCCGGGCGGCGTCCGCGGCGGAGAACGGCCGTCCATCGACCCGCTCGGGCGGTGCGAACAAGCCGCGCGACGGCACGACGTCCGGGTCTCCGGCGCCGCCGGGCACGGCCTCGAGGCCGACGTTGCCACGCGTCCTCGCGCCCGGTGGCAGCCGACCGCGCGGGTGGAGCAGCTCGACGATCGCCGCCGCCGGGTCGTCGACATCGGCCAGTCGAGCGCTGAGCAGTCGGTAGCCGGCGGCCGCGGCGCCCAGGACGACTGCCACGGTCGATTCGACGCTGCCGTCGACCAGCTGGATGATCCGTCCATCGCGCGCCATGACCGGCTCGAGCGCGCCGAGTGCCTCGCTCATGGCCGTCGCCTGCCAGCTCCACGGCGGCCGGAGCGAGGCACCCGCGAGGGCCTCGATCGGCAGCAGGGTGGTCGCCTCGCGACCGAGCGCCCAGGCCGTGGCGTGGTAGCCGGCCGCGACCCGTTCGAGGCTCGGCCGCATCGGCGGCTGGCCGAGCACGAGGCGGACCCGCGGTGTCGGTGCGGTCCGACCATAGGCCTCGGGATCGTCGCGAAGAGTCACGAGGCCGCGCGGCCCGGACAGGCCGACGACCGTGGTCGCCGCCCCCTCACCGAGGCTGCGCAGGTCTTCGCCCAGGCGAGCCTGGATCGGCCCGGCGGTCCCGCCCTCGAGCCGCTGGATGAACCCGCGCACGACCCGGAAGGAGTCCTCGAAGGCGAGCCATGGGTTGCGCTCGCGAAACTGGGTGGCGGTCTGGGGCCGGACGTGTCCCGACGAGACGCGCAGTGCTGCAGCCCGGCCCGGTCCGGTACCGAGGCGGCTGGCCGGCAGGATCGCCTGGACGAAGGCCAGCCGGAGGGCGGCCAGGACGGGCGCGGCGCGGAGGTCTCCCTCGATCCGTTCCAGGATGGCGCCGAGGCCGACCAGCTGGCGTCCGGTGTGCAGGTCGAGCAGCTCGTCGGGCAGGCTCTCGGCCCCGGGGATCTCCGGGAACCGGTCGAGCAGGGTCGCGCGCATCGCCTCGGCGCCGACATCGGCGGTGGCCCTGCGCAGGTCGTCCGCATCGAGCGGCGCCTGGCGCTGCTCGGATCCGCCGCGCTGGTCGCGGCAGACCGTGCAGCGGTAGTGGCGGCTGACCGGTCGCATCCGACCGGCGACGCCCACTTCGTCGTCGACCGACCAGATGATCTCGTCGGCCACGAGCATCCGGTCGCAGGTGGCACAGCGCGTCGCGAACTGGTCGCTGATCGAGACCTTGAGGCTCGAATCGCGGCGCGGCGAGCCGGCCAGGCCCTGGAACGCGGCGTCGAGGTGGCGGACGTCGGGCGGGCGCAGGACGACCTCGGCGAGCATCCGGGTCAGCGGGCTCGATTCGAGGGTGACGGCCTTGCGCTGCCGGTCCACGGCCGCGCGGGCGATCCATCCGCCGCGCCCGAACAGGTCGGCCACGACATCACCGGGGCCGCTGTGGATCTCGATCCGGGCGGCCACGATCGCGGGTGGCGGTGCCGGTGCGATCCGGTCGAAGACGGGCAGTGAGTAGCCGGGCTGGGGATCGAGAGGTCCGCGTCCGGTCATCGTTCAGATGCTAGCCGACCGCGGCGGACGCCGGTCGGAGCGACACCAGCAGGCGCCGGCATGCGGCGCCGACCGGTCAGCGATTACGGCTCGTCGAGCTCGTCGGGCTCGTCCTCGAAGGCTTCGTCGGTCGTGGCCTCGGGCGGGAGGACGCGATCGAGATCCTCGATCTCGTCGTCTTCCTCGTCGTCCTCGAGGTCGTCCTCGAGATCCATCTCCTCGCGGACCAGCGTGCCCTTGGTGTACGGGCGCAGGTCGGTCGACTTGGCCGCGGTCGGGAAGCTGACCTTTCCGTAGTTGGCCGGGTCCTGGAAGATCTCGCGCAGGATGATCCGGACGTCCTTGTCGCCGAGCGAGGTGACCCCGGCGGCGTACTTGTTGCCGTCGGCCATCAGCTTGAGCAGGCGGGCCGCGACGCGTGGCTCGACGACGCCGATGCGCAGACCGTTCGAGTGCGCGATGAGGCGGTTGCCTTCGGGCGTCAGCTCGACCGCGTCGCCCGGGTTGACCTGGGCGAGCTCGCGAGCGGAGGCGAGGTCGGTCAGGAACGCGAAGCCGGTCTTGCCGGTCTCCTCGACGAAGATGCTGACCGGGGCCTTGCTCCCCTCCTGTGCCGGAACGGTCTTCTCGCCGGCCGCCACGAGGAGCATCTTGAGCCGGTCGATGTTCCGCTCGGCGATCCGGTTCGTGGGATCGAGCGCGAGCGCGGTCTGGTAGTGCTCGCGCGCGGAGCCGAGCTCGCCCTGCTCCCAGAGTGCCTTCGCCAGGCGGTTCTCCGCCTCGGCGTCCGGCCCGAGCTCGAGCAGCCGGCGGTTCGTGGCCGCGGCCTCGGACCACTGGGCGGCCGTCGCCTGGGCGATCGCCTGGTCGGCCAGCTGCCGCTTCTGGCGGTTCAGGTTGACGGGGCTCTGGCTCGGGGTCTCGACGTCGGGGAAGGTCACGAGGCGGTCGTCCTTTCGGGGCGCGGCTGGGTTCGGTGTGCGGGTCGGGTCGGGTCGGGCGCGCGGTCACGCGGGGCCACGGGGCGGAGATGCTTTCTAGCACCGTCCGGGCGGCGCGTCAAACGGTCAGGTGCGCAGCAGCAGGTTCCAGACCGCGACGATGATGCCCAGCGCCGCGAGCAGCCCGACCTGTCCGATCCAGCGGAGGTCGCGCCGGCGCGAGGGCGCCGTGCTGATGAAAGCGTCCCACAGGTAGAAGGCCAGAGTCAGCAGCGCGGGACCGACGAGACGCGGGATCTCCATCGCCCGGATCGCCGCCGCGCCGATGGCGATCGCGGCTGCATAGGTCGCGGCGGCCCACACGACGTCTCGGGTGAAGTAGTGGACCCGCAGCGAGGCCGCCCGATAGCCGAGCAACCCGGCGACCAGCGCGTCACCGGCGGCGAGGACGAGGAGGTTGTTGCCGGGCAGCTCACCGCCGGTCTGGACGAGACCACCCGGGACCATCGCTGCGACCCCGGTGAACCCGAGGAACGCGACAAGGAGGATCGTCACCAGGACCGCCGTCCGGTCCTCCGCCGAGAGCTTGCCCTGGGCACGGTTGATCCGGCTCTCGAGCACGAGCGTTCGTCCGACGATCAGCCAGGTGACCCCGAGGGCCGGGAGCAGCCACAGCCCGAACGGGACGAGCCGGATCGCCCCGAGACAGGCGACCGCCGCGACCGACGGCAGGATCACCGACTCGATGGGGACGCCGAACCAGACCTCGAGCGGGGTCGCGTCGTCATGGAGGACCTGGAGCGTGCCGAGCAGCATCGCGCCGAGCAGGGCCCCCGCGACCAGCCAGATCAGCGGCGGCTCGAGCAGGCGCGACAGGCCGACCACGGTGACCGCGACGACGGCGAGGTCGCGTCGTGCCGAGCGGTCGTCCATCGCGCCGATGGTACGCGAGCCGCTCACAGACGCCCGCCCTTGCCCGCCGTCCAGGCGAGGAGATCCGCCCGCGACCGCGTGTTGAGCACGTCTGTGGGGGTGATCCACGCGCGGCGCGCCTGGCTGATCCCCCAGCGGACGTAGTCGAGCTCGCGGATGTCGTGCGCGTCGGAATCGATCGCGATCAGGCACCCGAGCCCGACCGCTCGCCGCGCCCGCTCGACCGCGAGATCGAGCCGTGGTGGCGACCCGTTCATCTCGAGCGCGGTCCCGGTCCGGGCGGCCTCGGCGTAGACCACGTCCCAGTCGAGGTCGAGATCGTCACGCTCGCCGATCTTGCGCCCCGACGGGTGTGCGATGACGTCGACGTGCGGGCTGCGGATGGCGTTGAGCGTCCGCTTGGTCAGCTCGGCCCGGGTCTGGCGCCGGGCGACGTGGACCGACGCGACCACCACGTCGAACCGGGCGAGGAGGTCGTCTTCGTAGTCGAGCCCGCCGTCGGCGCGGACCTCGAGCTCGCAGCCGTGGAGCAGCCGGAAGCCCTCGGCCGGCGTCGCTGATGGTGCGCTGCCGGCGGCCTCCTGCGCGGCATAGCCCGCGTTGAGCTCGGCGATGATCGCCGCCTGCTCCGCGACGCGGTCGGGCGTCAGGCCACGCGCGATCGCAAGCGACTGCGTGTGATCGGTCAGGACCTGGTAGGCGTAGCCGCGGGCGCGGGCCGCCTCGATCATGACCTCGATCGGCTGATGGCCGTCTGACCAGTCGGAGTGGCTGTGCAGGTCGCCGCGCAGGTCGGCCAGCTCGATCAACGCCGGCAGGCGGCCGGCCAGTGCCGCCTCGATCTCGCCCCTGTCCTCGCGCAGCTCGGGCTCGATGTAGGGCAGGCCGAGGAAGGCGTAGGCGTCGGTCTCGGTGGCGAACGTCCGCAGCTCCGCCACGTCGCCGGTCAACGGCTCGCCGTCCTCGCCGATGCGCAGGAAACCCTTCTCGGAGAGGCTCCAGCCCTGGTCGCGCGCCATCGCACGCAGCTTGACGTTGTGCTCCTTGGAGCCCGTGAAATGGATCCGGTAGGTCCCGGCCTCCCCCGGCGGCATGATCATCAGGTCGGCCTGCGGCCCGCGCTGGAGTCGGACGGCGGCCTTGTAGCCACCCTTGTTGATGACCGAGTCGACCATCCCGAACCGGGTGAACGCGTCGACCAGCGCGGCCGGCTGGTCGGTCTCGGCGAGGATGTCGAGGTCGCCGATCGACTCCTTGCGGCGACGGAACGACCCGGCCGGCTCCATCGAGATGACCCCGGCGGTTCCGTCCAGGCCCTCGATCAAGCCGGCGACGAGCTCCTCGGCCCGATCGAGACGCATCCGGTCGAACCGGTCCTCGAGCCTGGTGATCCCCTCGAGGACCAGGGTCTCGGTCTTGGCCGACATCCCGCGGACGCCGCGCAGCCGGCCCTCCTCGGCGGCGAGGCGCAGGTCGTCGATCGTCTCGATCCCGAGCTCCGCGTTGAGCTGGCGGACCGTCTTCGGGCCGAGCCCCGGGATCTGCAGGATCTCGACGAGGCTCGGCGGGACCTCGGCCCGCAACCGGTCATAGAACGCCATGTGGCCGGTCGTCGCGAGCTCGCGGATCTTGTCGCTGATGGCCTTGCCGACGCCCGGGATCTGGGGCGGCGTCCCAGCCCGGTACGCAGACACGAGGTCGACCGGGCTGCGCCCGATCGCGTCGGCCGCGCGGTGATAGGCGACGGTCTTGAAGACGAGCTCGCCCTTGAGCTCGAGCATGTCGCCGATGGCGTGGAAGATGCGCGCGAGATCGCCGTTCGTGAGGTCAGCCGTGTCGTCTGTCACTCAGCCGATGGTAGCCGCCCCAGGGCCGGTGGTGAGCCGGCGCTGCGGCGGATGCAGCCGAAGGCGCCCGTGCGCCGCCCCAGCGCCGGCGTCAGGCGGCGACGACGCGGTCCCTGCCGGCGCGCTTGGCCCGGTAGAGTGCGCGATCGGCCTCGGCGATCAGCTCGCCGATCGGCTGGTCGGCCTGCCGAGCCACCGCCACCCCGACCGACACGCTCACGCCGGCCACGCCCAGGCGCTGCAGGTCGAGCGCCGCGACGGACGCCCGGACGCGCTCCCCCACCTCGAGAGCGATCTCCGGGCTCGGGTTGCGGAGCAGGACCACGAACTCCTCGCCGCCATAGCGGGCCGGGACGTCGTCCTCGCGGACGGCTGCCACGATCGCCCCACCGACGCCGCGCAGGACCTCGTCCCCCGTGGCGTGGCCGTACGTGTCGTTGAGGACCTTGAACCGGTCGATGTCGATCATCAGGACGCCGACGGCATCGCCCGACCGCCGGCGGCGGGCGAGGAGGCCGCAGAACTCGTCGAAGTAGCGCCGGTTCGGCAGCCCGGTCAGGGCATCGGTCGAGGCCTGGGTCTCGGCGGCCAGCTGCGAGTAGGCGCGGGACATCGCCGACGAGGCCTCGACCGCCGCGCCACTGAGGAGCCGGCGGGTCGTCGGCGACCAGTCACCCACCGTTCGGTGCGACAGGATGATCGCGCCGACCACCTCGCCGTCCGAGGTCAGCGGTGCGGCCAGCGTGTCGGTCAGGCCGTAGACCTCGCGGGTCCGGGCGGCGATCCGATTCGCGATCAGCTGCCGCGAGCCGGGGATCGCATCGGCGTCCGGCACGCTCGAGACGGGCGGACGGACCAGTGGAGCACTCGCACCGACCCGCGCAGTGAGGTCGTCGAACCGGCTCCGCAGGCCGCCGGCGACGATCGGCTCGCCCAGCTCGGCGACCACCGGGATCGCGACGGGCATCCGCTCGTCACGCGTCAGGTCCGGTGCGACCGGGTCCTCGAGATCGGCGATCGGCAGCCGGGTCATCGAGTCCGGGACGCCCGGGCGCGCGCTGACGAGGGTCGCCTCGAGGACCCGCGCGTCGGGGCGTCGGCGGGCGACGACGATATGGTCGGCACCCGTGGCACTGGCGAGCTCGCTCACGATCGCCGCGATGATGGCGTCGGGCGAGATCGAGCGCGACAGGCTCGACAGGATGCGCGCGAACGACTCCGCTTCCTCGCGCCGCTCGACCTCGAGCCCGGCCACTGCCTGGCGATGGCGGATCGCGGCGAACCCGACCACGAAGACGAGGCCGACGACGGCCCAGTCGATCGGGCGAGCCCGGTCCGTGGCAAGCCGAAGCACCGTGAGGAGACCGAGGATGAAGAAGGAGCCGGCGAAGACCCACCACGCGCGTCTCGTCCGACGTTCCGGCGCTTCGGCGGGTCGAGCTGGTGGGCTGGAGGGTTGGCTCACGTCAGGTACAGAGGATGGCGGTCCGGACGCGTCGCGTCCATCCCTCCGACCGGTACCGATGGCTACCGGCGGCCGGTACTTTCGTACCGGACGATCGTTCAGGCGGCCGTGTCCCCCGCCCCGGCGGCATCGTGTCCGCCATCGCGCTTGACCCGATAGAGCGCCGCGTCGGCGGCCGCGATGAGCTCGGTCGCGGTCCGTCCATCGAGCGGGAAGGTCGCCACGCCGATCGATGCCCCGATCGGGACGGGACCGCGCTGTTCGCCGACGAACGCATGCTCCCGGAACGCCTCGATGATCCGGTCCGCGGCGCGACGAGCGTCCTCGGCGTCGGTCTCGGGGAGGATGATCGCGAACTCGTCGCCGCCGTAGCGCGCCGGGATGTCCGAGGCGCGCAGCGTCGAGCGGATCAGCTCCGCCGTCCAGGTCAGGACGCGGTCGCCGAACAGGTGCCCGAAGGTGTCGTTGACGAGCTTGAAGTCGTCGAGGTCGAGCATCAGGACGCTCATCGTCCGGCGGGCTCGCTGGGTCCGGACGACCTCCTCGCCGAGGCGCTCGTGGAGGAACCGGTGGTTGTAGAAGCCGGTCAACGGATCGCGGTCGGCGAGATTGCGAGCCTCCTCGTAGAGGCGTGCATTCTCGAGCGCCATGGCCGCCTCGTTGGCCATCGTCCGGGCGAGCGCGAGACGCTCATCGCTGAACGTGACGGAGCCGTTCGACGCCAGCTCGATGAGCCCGATCGACTGGCCCTTGGCGACCAGCGGGAGCATCGCCAGGACCGTGTTCCCATCGCGACGCATCAGCGCCACCTCGGCCGGGTCGGCCTTGGGGTCGTTGATGTCGACGATGATCGTCTCCTGTCGCTCGAGGACACGGAGCGTCTCCGGGTAGCCCGACACCTCGAAGAACGGCTCGATCTCCGAGAGCCGGTGGGGCGGGAAGTAGCCGAGCGATTCGACCCGCCCGGCGGGCTTGTCCCAGTAGCTGATGACGCATTCCTCGACGTTCATCGCGCGGGCAAGGTGGCCGGCCATCAGGTCGGCGACCTGGTGCGGATCGAGGCTGCCCGACAGGTCGGCGCTCATGTCGAGCAGCCGGCGGAGCTCGCCGGCGAGGTCCTGGGTCCGTGTCAGCAGGCGGGCCGACCCGACGGCGATGGCGGCCTGGTCGGCGAGGATCGTCAGCAGGCGCAGGTCGTCCGGCCCGAACCCGTCGAGCCCGAGCTTGGAGAGGGTGATGACCCCGATCGTCGACGTCGTCGTGGCGCATCGGCACGACCAGCATCGACTCGTCGATCGTCGTCGGTCCCCGCGATCGTCGCGCCGCGGGGGTCGCGGTTGGCGTCGTTGACCACGATCGGCTCGCCGTGCTGGGCGACCCAGCCGGTGAACCCCTCCCCGAGACGGCAGCCGAGCAGCGCCATGTCGACCTGCTCGTAGGCGCCGATCCGGCCCTCGAATGCGATCGGCACGACGCGATCGGGCGATTCGATCAGATAGACCCGGGCGTTGTGGTAGTCGATGATCTTGCCGGTCTCCTCGACGACGGTCCGGCCGACCTCCTCGACCGGACCGCGCGGCTCATCCGGGCCGACGCCGCCTGGAGGACCTCGAGCTGGGCGGCGCGCTGGACGGTCTGCTCGAACAGCTCGGCGTTCGAGATGGCGATCGCGGCGTGGGTCGCCAGGGTCGAGATGAAGGCCACGTCGCCGCTCGTCCAATCGCGCGGCTCGCGGGTCACCGCCGACAGCGCACCGATGACCCGGTCGTGGTGGATCAGCGGGGCGACGAGGTGACCGGCGATGTCGAGGACACCGTCGTAGCGCTCGTTGGCGAGCTCGTGGTCGACCCGGACGTCGGCGACGGCCAGGACCTGGCCGGTGCGCAGGACCTCCCCGATCCGGCCTTCGTCGCGCCGGAGGACGGGCAGCCGTTCGGCCTGATCGTCGGTCAGCCCGGCCCAGGCGGTGACCTCGAGGCGGTCGTCGCGCAGGATCCGGATGGTCGTGACGTCGGCACGGAGCGCCCGTTTCGTCTCGTCGACGATCATCGCGAAGAGCTCGGGACGATCGTGCGAGGCGGCCAGCCGTCCGGCGATCCCGAGGACGGTGTCGAGGCGCTCGGCGAGCTCTGACTCGGCCGCGATCGGTCTGTCGACGGCGTGGCCCGCTCCGTCGGGTCCGATCCGGCGTCCGCCTGCAGGATCAGGCCGACGACCTCCCCGGAGCCGACGGTCATCGCCGAACCGCCCGTCGTCGGGGCGTCGTTGGACGACCCGCTCCATTCGGGCAGGAGGTCGACCGTGTCGGAACGTGCGCGCACGTCGCGATCGTCCCACCCCGGACGGCCGCTCGGGGACCGCCATCAGTACTACTGGAGACCCGGACCATCGTTCGGATTCGTTGACCGCCACGAGGGCCGAGGACTACACTCCGGCGGCGTCGCGACCCTTGCGGTCCCGGCCGTCCGATCCCGCTCCGAGGTCCGCACACCCCGTGGACGACGGTCCCAGTCCCATCGGCGCCGACCGTGGCGTCAACACCAGGAACCCGGTCCGTCCCGCTCGTTGACGGTTGATCGCGACCCTTCGCGGTCGCGCCGCTCACGACGGGACGTCCCGCTCGTGAGGTGGCAATCATGCTCTACCTGAGCCAGGCCATCGGCCGACCCGTGCTCGATGCCAACGGCGAGCCGCTCGGCAAGGTGGACGACCTGATCGTCGCCGTCGGCGACCGCTATCCGCCGGTGACCGGCCTGGTCGTCGCGACCGACCGACGCCGCATCTTCCTGCCCTGGTCGCAGGTCGCCCGGTTCGACGCCTCGGGCGCCCGCCTCGCCGGCGGGACCATCGACATCACGCGCTTCGAGCAGCGTCCTGACGAGATCCTCCTCCGCGCCGACCTGCTCGACAAGCAGATCGTCGACATCGATGGCCGCAAGGTGGTCCGCGTCAACGACCTCGGCCTCGACGACGTCGACGGCAAGCTCCACCTGGTCGTCGTCGACGTCGGCGCGGCCGGCCTGCTGCAGGCGGCTCGGGATCGAGGGCGCGTACCGGATCCTGGCCCGCAACCTGCGGCTGCCGACCCCCGAGCGCTTCATCGACTGGGAGGACGTCGACCCGGTCGAGACGAGCATCGCCTCGATCCGGCTGCGCGTGCCGCACGCCGGCCTGACCGAGCTCCATCCGGCCGACCTGGCGACGATCATCGACCAGCTCGCGCCGCGCGACCGGGCCGGCGTCCTGGCCGCCCTCGACGACGAGGCGGTCGCCGACGCCATCGAGGAGATGGAGCCCGACACCCAGGTCGAGGTCCTCGAGGGCCTGGCCCCGGAGCGCGCCGCCGACATCCTCGAGGAGATGTCGCCCGACGACGCGGCCGACCTCGTCGCCGACCTCGCCGACGCGACTCGCGAGGAGCTGCTGGCGCTGATGGAGCGCGACGAGGCCGAGGAGCTCGGCGGCCTGCTCGCCTACCCCGAGGACACGGCCGGCGGGATGATGACGACCGAGTTCGTGGCGGTCCCGGCCGAGCTGACCGCCGGCCAGACGATCGACCGCCTGCGCGAGCTCGAGCCCGACGCCGAGACGATCTACTACGTCTACGTGGTCGACGGCGAGGGGCGCCTCGTCGGGGTCCTGTCGCTGCGCGACCTGATCGTCGCCCGGCCCACGACGCCGATCGGCGAGGTCATGATCGACGAGCCGGTCGCCGTCGACGTGCTGACCGACCATGACGACGTGGCGGGCCTCGTGGCGCGCTACAACCTGCTGGCCGTGCCGGTCGTCGACGGCGAGAACCGGCTGGTCGGGATCGTCACCGTGGACGACGCCATCGACACCATCCTGCCCGCCAATCGGCGCCGCCGCGGCACGCGCGCTCTGACCCGGAGCTAGGCCCGACCCGATGCGGTTCCCGTTCACCCGGCTGCGCGAACGCCTCGCCGACCGCGACGTCCTGCGCCTGCGTGGGCGGTTCCGCGGCCGTCGCGGGCTGGTGGCGTTCCTCGCGGTCATGGGTCCGGGGCTGATCGCCGGGATCGCCGGCAACGACGCGGGCGGGATCACGACCTACAGCGTGATGGGCGCCCAGACCGGGCTGACCCTGCTGTGGATCTTCCCGATCACGATCGCCATCCTGGCCATCGTCCAGGAGATGGCCGCCCGGCTCGGCGTGGTGACCGGGCAGGGCCTGTCGGACCTCATCCGCGACCGGTTCGGGGTGCGCCCGACGGCGTTCGCGATGGCCATCCTGCTGATCGCCAACGTCGCCAACACCGTGGCCGAGTTCTCGGGCGCAGCGGCCGCCCTCGAGATCTTCGGGATCTCGCGCTACCTGGTCGTCCCGATCGTCGGGATCGCCATCTGGGCCCTCGTCATCAAGGCCAGCTATCGGACCGTCGAACGCGTCTTCCTGACGGTCATCATCGTGTTCTTCGCCTACATCGTGTCGGCGATCCTGGCGGATCCCGACTGGAGCGCGGTGGGCAAGGCGCTCGTGACGCCGTCGCTCGACCTGGCCCCGGCGGAGCTGCTCCTGCTCGTCGCGGTGGTCGGCACGACGATCACGCCGTACATGCAGTTCTACCTGACGAGCGCCGTGGCCGAGAAGGGCATCGGCGTCGACGAGCTCGCCCTCGAACAGGCCGACGCGGTCGGCGGCTCGGTCTGGACCAACGTCATCGCCATCTTCATCGTCGTCGCCGCGGCGACGACGATCGGGGTCGCGGGCGGGACCATCACGTCCGCGGCCGACGCCGCCCAGGCGCTGGTGCCGGTCGCGGGCAAGCTCGCCGAGGCACTGTTCGCGGTCGGGTTGTTCGGGGCGAGCGTGCTGGCGGCGACGATCATGCCGCTGTCCACCGCGTTCGTGATCTGCGAGGCGTTCGGCTGGGAGTCGGGGGTCGACAAGCGGTTCGTCGACGCCCGGGCCTTCTTCTCGATCTACACGTTCGTGCTGGCGGCCGGCGCGCTCGTCGTGCTGATCCCCGGGCTCGACCTCCTGCCGGTGATCATCGCCTCGCAGAACCTGCAGGGGCTGCTGCTCCCGGTCGTGCTGATCTTCATGGTCCTGCTCGCCAACGACCGGCGGCTGATGGGGGACCATCGCAACGGCCGGATCGGCAATGTCCTCGCCTGGTCGGCGATCGGGCTGGTGATCGTCCTCGATTCGGTCCTGCTCGGCGTCGCGGCGCTCGGCCTGATCGGCGTCCACGTCGGCTGAGGCAGACGGCGCGCACGTCGATCCCAGCTGCCTGGGTCGTGCTAGTGGGCGTGCGCTCCATGGAGCGGCGCCGCGTCGGCGTCGGTCGGCCAGTCGAGGCCGTCCGTGCCGGCGCCGTAGTCGAGCGGGTAGCCGTGGGCAGCCCAGTCCGGGACGCCGCCGACGACGGCGGCCACCCGCTCGAAGCCGGCTGACCGGAGGAGCGACGCCGCCACGCTCGAGCGATAGCCGCTCGCGCAGACCGTTGCGATCGGCCGGTCCGCGGGCAGCCGCTCGAGCATCGACGGCAGGTCCCCGGCACCGATGTGGAGCGCGCCCGGGACGTGACCGGCCTCGTATTCGCCCGGCTGGCGAACGTCGATGACGAACGGGGCGTCCGGCCCGCCCGCCGACAGCTGCGCGGCCAGGCTGTCCACGTCGAGGCTGGCCCCGGGCTCGACCGGGCGCCCGGCACGGCGCCAGGCGTCGAAGCCGCCGGCGACGTGCCCGGCGGTCGCCTCGTAGCCGATCCGCATCATCTGGCGGGCCAGGTCGTCGAGATCGGCGGGGTGCTCGGCGATGAGCACGACGGGCCGGTCGGCGTCCACCACCCAGCCGAGCCACGTCCCGAACGACGACCCGGCCGGGATCGACAGCGAGCCCGGGACGTGGGCGACGACGTACGCGTCGGGCGGTCGGGCGTCGACGACGAGCGCCCCGCCCGCGATCGCGCGGTCGAGCTCGACGTCGGCCAGCGGCGCGATCTCCGGGATGATCCCGCCGAGCAGGCGCGGCCCGGCCTGGTTGATCGGGCGCATCCGGGCGAAGTAGCGCGGGAAGGCCGGCTGCCCGGCGAGCAGCGCGCGGGCGAACGCCTCGATCTCCATCGGCGCCAGGAGCGGGTCGTTGCGCCGCTCGAAGCCGATCGTCGACCACGACGTCGAGGCGATCCCGGTCGAGCAGAGCGAGCCCGCGCCGTGGGTCGGGTAGACCATCACCGAGTCCTCGTGGCGGAGCAGGACCTCGTGCAGCGAGCCGTACATCGCGGCGGCGAACGGCCGCGCGTTCTCGGCGCCGAGCAGGTCGGTCCGTCCGACCGCGCCGACGAGCAACGACCCGCCGGTCAGGAGCAGGAACGGCTCATCTGCGCGCGCCGTATCGGCCACCGCATAGCTGACGTGCTCGGGCGTGTGGCCGGGCGTGGCGAGCGTCCGGAAGCGGATCGACCCGACGTCGAACGTCTCGCCGTCGCGCGCCGGGTGATGATCATGCGCCAGCTCCGCCCCGGCCCCGATGACGTGCGTCGCCCCGGTCAGCGCGGCAAGCTCGCGGCCACCCGAGACGTAGTCGTTGTGGAGATGCGTCTCGACGACGTGGCTGATCCGCAGGTCGTCGGCGCGGGCCGCCGCCAGGTAGACGTCCACGTCCCGGCGGGGGTCGATGACGGCGGCCACGCCGGCCGTCTCGTCCGTGACGAGTGTCGACAGATGGCCGAGCCCCTCGATCCGGTACTGGCTGACTCGCACCCGCAGAGTCTATCGCGCGATGACCCCGTGCTAGACTCGGCCCGGCCCGCGCGGCCTCCCGCATGCCCCCCGAGCTGGAGACGACAGCATGACGCAGCGGACCCTGATCCTCGGTGGCGATGGCTACCTCGGCTGGCCGACCGCGATGGCTTTTTCACAGGCCGGTCATCGCGTCGCCGTGGTCGACAACTTCGCCAAGCGCCAGTGGGAGCTGGAGCTCGGGGTCCGTCCGCTCTTCCCGATCCCGACCCTCCACGAGCGGATCCGCGCCTGGCGCGAGGTCACCGAGCGCGACATCGAGCTGTTCGTCGGCGACCTGACCGACTACGCCTTCGTCGAGTCGGTCATCAGCGGTTTCCGGCCCGACACGATCATCCACTACGGGGAGCAGCCCTCCGCCCCCTACTCGATGATCGACGTCCGCCATGCCACATACACGCAGGCCAACAACGTCATCGGCAACCTCAACGTGCTGTTCGCCATCCGTGACATCAGCCCCGAGACCCACCTGGTCAAGCTCGGCACGATGGGCGAGTACGGCACGCCCGACATCGACATCGAGGAGGGCTACCTGACGGTCGACCACAACGGCCGGCAGCACACCTTCCTCTACCCGAAGACGCCGGGCTCGATGTACCACCTGTCGAAGGTCCACGACAGCCACAACATCCACTTCGCGACCCGGATCTGGGGCCTGCGCGCGACCGACCTGAACCAGGGCGTCGTGTACGGCGTCGAGACCGACGAATCCGCGCTCGACCCGCGGCTGGCGACGAGCTTCCACTACGACGAGGTCTTCGGGACCGCGCTCAACCGGTTCTGTGTCCAGGCGGCGATCGGCCATCCGCTGACCGTCTACGGCAAGGGCGGCCAGACCCGCGGCTATCTCAACATCCGCGACACGATCGCCTGCGTCGCCCTCGCCACGGAGACGCCGGCCGACCCCGGCCAGCTGCGCGTCTTCAACCAGTTCACCGAGCAGTTCAGCGTCCTCGAGCTCGCGACGCGCGTCGCCGAGGCGGGCGAACACCTCGGCTGGGACGTGACCATCGAGCACACCGCCAACCCGCGGGTCGAGATGGAGCAGCACTACTACAACGCCCGGAACACGGGCCTCCTCGGGCTCGGCCTCCAGCCGCGCCTGCTCGACGAGGAGCTGATCGACACGATGCTGGTCCGGATCAAGGACCAGCGCGAGCGGATCGATCCGGCGACGCTGGTCCAGAACGTCCGCTGGGCGCCCGAACGCGAGCGCGAGGTGAGCCACGTCTGACCGGATGGCCGGGGCATGACGCGGACGGTCCTCATCACCGGCGGGGCCGGGTTCATCGGGTCGAACCTCGCGCGGGCTCTCGCCGATCGCGGTGACCGGGTCCGCATCCTCGACGACCTGTCGATCGGGCGGACCGCCTATCTCGATGGCGTCCCGCACGACATGGTTCTCGGCTCGCTCGCCGATCCGGCGACGGTCCGCTCCGCCGTCGATGGCGTCGACGCGGTCGTCCACCTCGCGGCGCGGGCCGGGATCGACGATTCGGTCCGCGATCCGCTCGGGACATTCGAGGCGAACGTGGCGTGGTCGATCGGGGTCCTCGATGCGGCCCGCCTGGCGGGCGTCCGCCGGTTCGTCTTCGCGTCGTCGAACGCGGCCGCCGGCGACCATCCGCCACCGAGCGACGAGACAGACCTGCCGCATCCGTTGTCGCCGTACGGCGCCTCGAAGCTCGCGATCGAGGGCTATGTCGGCGCCTACGCAGCGACATACGGCCTCGTCGCGTGTTCGCTGCGCTTCTCGAACGCGTATGGTCCGCGCTCGCTCCACAAGCGCAGCGTCGTCGCGGCCTGGCTGCGGGCCGCCCTCGAGGGCGACCCGATCGTGATCCATGGCGACGGATCGCAGACCCGCGACTTCATCCACGTCGGCGACCTCGCGGCGGCCGTCGGCGCCGCGCTCGACGCGCCAGAGGAGGCGGTCGCCGGCGAGCTGTTCCAGGCCGGGACCGGGGTCGAGACGACCGTCGCCGGGCTGGCAGCCGAGATCGGCCGGGCGGTCGGGCGGTCGCTCGACATCCATCACGGGCCGGCTCGGGTCGGTGACGTGGCGCGCAACGTCGCGCGGGTCGACAAGGCCGCGAACGTCCTCGGCTTCCGGGCGCGGATCGGGCTCGCCGAGGGACTCGCGGGGACGGCCGCCTGGTTCGCACGTGCCCTGGCCGACCCCGAGCTGGCCGCGGTCCGGGGACACGCCGCGTCGGGCTCGGAGTGAGCCTCGCCGCCCGATGACCGCGACCGCGCCCGCTCCGGACGTCGCGCCGCTCGAGACGCCGATCGCGCGACCCGTCCGGCCGGGCGCGTCACCGCTGATGCGCGACGCGCTGGTCACGATCGTGACCCGGTTCGGGCTGGCCGTCCTGATCTTCGCCACCGACATCGTGCTGGCGCGGCTGCTCGGCCCGGCGGCCAAGGGCCGCTTCGCACTCGTCCTCCTGTACTCGCAGCTCGCAGCGCTGATCGTCGGCTGGGGGACCGACCAGGCGCTCGCGGTCGTCTCCGGGCGCGATCGCGCGACCGCCCGGCACGGCTTCGCCAACGCGATCATCTGGACGGCCGTGGTGGGCGGCGCCGCGGTGCTTGCCTCGGTCTGGCTGTTCGGGGCGCCGGGCGCAGGCCCGGCAGACGGCCCGCTCGCGACGCTCATCCCGAACCTGTCGGGGACGCAGTTCATGTTCGCCGCCGTGGCGGTGCCGGGCGAGCTCTTCTTCGGGCTCGGGCTCTTCGCGCTGCTCGGGCGGAAGCGGGTCGTCCCCTACAGCTGGATCCGCGTCTTCCGCCGCGGGATCCTGCTGGTCATGGTCGTCGCCGTCGCGGCGATCGCGCGCCTCAGCCTCGACGTGGTCCTGATCCTCAACCTGATCGCGCTGGTCATGTGCGCCGTGGCGATCCTGTGGGTGGCGGCCGGTGACGGCATCGCTGGACGGACGCCGTCCGTCGCGCTCCTCCGCGAGGAGCTCCGGTTCGGGACGCGGGCGTTGCCGGGTGCGGTCGCAGAGCGGCTCCAATTCCGCGCCGACTCGTTCCTCATCAACATCATCCTGGGCGTCCGCGAGACCGGCATCTACTCGGTCACGAGCGGCCTCGCGGAGACGCTCTGGTACGTCCCGAATGCCCTCGGCACGGTCATGTTCAGCCGGGCCGTCGACCCCAAGGCCGACGCCGGGCGGATCGCAGCGGTCCTGACCCGGACGACGCTGGCCGTCGCGCTGGCGACGGCGATCCCGACGTTCATCTTCGGGCCGCGTCTGGTCCGTTTCGTGTACGGCACGCAGTTCGCCGACGCGGGCGTCGCGCTGCGACTGATCCTGCCCGGGATCGTGGCCTACAGCGTGGTGGCCATCCTGTCGCGCTACATCACGGGCCGCGGCCGGCCGGGGACCGGGACCCTCATCCTGATCGGCGGGCTGGTCGTCAACGTGGCCATCAACCTTTACCTGATCCCGCGCTACGGGATCGATGGTGCTGCGGCCGCCTCGTCGATCTCGTACCTGGTCACGGCGGTGCTGACCGTCATCGTCTTCCATCAGCTGTCCGGCCGTGGCTGGATCGAGACGCTGGTGATCCGGCGATCGGACATGGTCGCGCTGCTCGGGGCGCTGCGGTCGGGTGTCGCTCGACTGCGCGGGCGGCGGCGCGGACCGCTCATCGGGCTGCGCGGCGGCGATGACGCGGCCAGCCAGATCATCGAGGAACGAGAGCCCGGCGAGGAGCTCTGAGGTGGGGATCCGTCTCGCGATCGTCGATGACAACCCGCACGTGACGTGGGCCGGACGCGTCCACCCGGTCAACGCGACGTTCCAGCAGTTCGCGGCGGGCCTGCTCGACCTGCCCGGCTCGCCGGTCGCCTCGATCACCTCGTGCGTGCCGCTCCGGGCCGCGGAGGCGCCACCGGTCACCGCCCCGCTCGATCCGCGGATCCGTGTCGTCGGCAGCGCGCCGTTCGACGGCATCGGGGGCTACCTGCGGCGGGCTTGCCGGGGCTGCTCCGGGTCAATCGGCCCGTGCTCGGGCGTGTCATCCGCGAGGCCGATCTCGTCTGGCTCAAGGTCCCGGCCTCGAACGCCGGGCTGGCGACCGCGATCGCGGTGCGCGCCGGCGTGCCGCGTTTCGCCTGGGTCGCGGGGAGTGCCGCAGAGGTCGCGGCGGGTCGGTTTCACGGGCCGTCCGGGGTCGGGGCACGTGCGGTCGGCGCGGGCTACGACCTGGTCGGGCAGCTCGCGGGGCTCGGTGGGCACCGGTTGGTGGTCGGCGACGGCGTCGTGGATCGCGGCGGGATCGTGGCCAGCCTGGTCGAGCCCGCCGAGATCCGCGACCCGGACGGCCGAACGTGGCCGCCGGGCGGCGACAGGGTCCGGCGGATCACGGCCCGCGCGTCTCGTGTGGGCAGGCCGGCTCGTCGAGGGGAAGGGGCTCGAGGCGCTGATCTCCGCGGTCGCCGCCGAACCCGGGATCGTCCTCGAGCTGCTCGGTGACGGTCCCGCGCGCGGGGCGCTTGCGGCTGCCGCCGATTCCGCCGGCGTCGCCGGCCGGGTGACGTGGGCGGGCCTCGTGGCCGACCGGGCGGCCTACCTCGACCGCCTCGCCGCCGCCGACGCATTCGTCTTCCCGTCGCCGGCCGAGGGCTTCCCGAAGGTGATCCTCGATGCCTTCGCGGTCGGCCTGCCGATCCTCGCGACACGCGCCGGCGGACCGTCCGGCGGTCTCGCCGACCTCGTTGCGGCGGGGCTCGTCGAGCCGATCGACCGCCCCGAGCCGGACGCCATCGTCGCGGCCTGGCGGCGGCTGCTGGCGACCGACCCGACGGTCGTGGCCGAACGGCTCCGACGGGGTACCGCCTTCGCCGCGGACCACAGCCGCCCGGCCGAGGGCGCCCGCCTGGTCGAGCGCTGGCGCGGCTGGTGGCCGGCGCTGCCGTGGGGCGGCTGAGCGGGTACGCTCTGCCCGTGTTCTCCGAGATCGCGTTCTGGACCGCCGGTGGCACGCTCGCCTGGGTCTACGCCGGCTACCCGGTCGCGGCGGCCGCGCTGGCCCGTCTCCGTCCCGTCGTCCCCCAGCCGATCGATGACGCACCGAGCCTGACCGTCGCGATCGCCGTCCACGACGAGGCAGAGCACATCGCCGAACGGATCGCCGATGCCCTCGCCCAGGCCGACTCCGGGGCGAACGTCCTCGAGGTGCTGATCGGATCGGACGGCTCGACCGACGCGACCGAGACGATCGTCGCCGACGCTCGCAGCGCGCGATCCGCGCGTCCGCCTGCTGACCCTGCCGCGTCGCGGCCAGACCCCGACCCAGGCCGCGCTGTTCGAGGCCGCCCGCGGAGACGCGATCGTCCTGACCGATGCCGAGACGCGCTTCGCGCCGGGCTGCCTGGCGGCGCTCGCGGCGGCGCTGCGCGATCCGCGCGTCGGCTGCGTCACGGGACGGCTCGAGTGGCGCGATGAGGCCGCCACGGCGACCTCGACCCAGGAAGGGCTCTACTGGCGCTACGAGCGGCGCGTCCGCGAGATCGAGAGCCGGGCCGGGTTGCTCACCGCCGTGACCGGCGCGCTCCTTGCCGTCCGGGCGAGCGCCTACCGCGCGGTGCCGCCGACGGCCTCGATGGACCACCTGCTGCCGCTCTACGTCCGCGAAGCGGGCGGCCTGGTCGTCTACCGTTCCGACGCGGTCGCCACCGACCGTCCGATCAGCGGCCTCCGCGAGCAGTTCCGCAACCGGACGCGGACCGCGACGCGCGGCATCCGGGCGAACCTGTCGATGGTCGGACCGCTCGCACCGTGGCGCCGGCCCGGACCGGCGGTCGCCATCTGGTCGCACAAGCTGCTCCGCTGGGCGACGCCGTGGCTCGTCGTCGTCGTGGCCGGGAGCGGTCTCGTGCTCGGGCTGGGCGGATCGACGGGCTATCTCGTGGCGCCGGCCGCGGTCGTGGTCGCTCGTCGTCGTCGCCGCGGCCGCCCATCTGCTCATCGCCGCCGGTCGTCGCCCGCCCCGCCCGATCGCCTTCGCGCGGTCGTTCGCCGTCGTCAACCTGGCCTTCGCGGCCGGCTGGATCAACGTCGTCCGCGGCCGCGGGATCGAGGTCTGGCACCGCGCGGAGTTCCGCGCCGAGGGCTGAGAGCCACGAGGGCACGGCACGAGGGCACCGACCAACACGCATACTCGCGCTTCAGTGGCACATCGACGGAGCGCCATCGCTCCGATCGATCAGCGAGCGTCGCTGGCGTCAGAAGGGGGACGGATGATGGACCTGCGAGGAGAGTTCAGCGCGATCTCCCCCGACGTCACCATCGGCGACGGCACGCGTATCGGCAATTTCGTGATGATCCGAAGCAGCACATCGATAGGAAACGGTTGCACGATCGGTTCGTATGTCGACATCGAAGGTGATGTCACGATCGGGAACCACGTGTCGTTGCAGAGCGGCTGCTACATCACGCGGGGCGTCGTCATCGAGGATGAGGTGTTCTGCGGCCCACGCGTGATCACGATGAACGACAAGCGCATCGTCCATCGTCGGCCCAGCCTCACGTTCGTGCGGGAAGGCCCGCGCATCCAGCGCGGCGCAAGGGTGGGCGGCGGGAGTGTGCTGCTTCCCGGCGTCACGATCGGCGCCAACTCATTGGTCGGTGCCGGATCGGTCGTCACGAAAGATGTGCCGGAGGGTGCGATCGTCGTTGGCAATCCGGCGCGCATCGTCGGGACCGTGCGTCCCGAGGACTTCATCTAAGCAACGCAGCGCTGGGCGATCCTGGTCCATGCCTTCTGGAGCCGGAATGGGATTGCGCGTCCTGATCACCAACGGCGAACTTTGGCCGCCGTCCGGCACCGTCATCTACGTCCGCGACCTGGCCCTCGAGCTGCGGCGCCAGGGTCATCATCCCGGTCGTGTTCAGCTCGACATCGGGCGGCGTGGCAGAAGAGATGCGCGACGCCGGCATCATGATCACCGACGACCTCGGCCGACTGCGGGAGAGCGCCGGACGTCATCCATGGGCACCACTTCGCGCCCACCCTCGATCGCGATCAGGCGCTGGCCGACGGTCCCCGCGATCCATGTCTGCCACGATCACACGTCACCGATACGACAGGACGCCGGTCCATCCGAACATTCGCCGCCACTTCGGTGTCAGCCGCGTCTGTGTCGAGCGCCTGGTGCGCGATGGGGTGCCGCAAGCCCGAGCCGGCATCCTTTTCAACTTCGTGGACACGGTTCGCTTCGCACCCCGTGGCCCGCTCCCCGACCGTCCCCATCGTGCCCTCGTCTTCAGTAACTACGCTCACGAAGGAAGTCACCTCCCCGCCGTCGTGGAAGCCTGCCGCGAGGCCGGCATCGAGCTCGACGTCGTTGGTGCCGGGATGCATCGGATCGTCGACAAGCCCGAACTGCTGCTGCCCGGGTACGACATGGTGTTCGCCAAAGGCGAAGGCCGCGATGGAGGCGATGGCCGTCGGAACGGCGGTGATCCTGTGTGACTTCAGCGGCGTCGGACCGATGGTGACGTCGTCTCAGTTCGAGCAGTTGCGCCCGCTCAACTTCGGTTTCGAGGCGTTGCGAGACCCCCTTCAGGTGGAGCCTCTGCTCCGCGAGATCGCGCGATACGATCCCGACGATTCGACCCGCGTTCGTGACATGGTCCGTTCCCGTGCCGGATTGGTCCTCGCCGTCGAAGACCTCGTGGCGATCTACTACGACGTCATCTCGGAGCACCACCGCGAGCCAACTCGCTCACGGAGCGAGCGATGGGACCCGTGGACCATCCGCCAGGCGCTATTCCTGCGACTTTACTGGCGATGGATCTGCCGTGCCGCTGAGACGGCGAGAGAAGCTCAAGAAGCTCCCCGGCGCTCAGATCACCAAGCGCGGACTGAGGCGGCTCCTCGGCCAAACCACATCGTCAGTACGATGACCGGCTGGCACGCCTCAACTGCTGATCGGCGCCGGCCATCCTGGCCGACCGTCAGGGTTCGTGCGCTCGTTCGCTGTCGTCAACATGGCCTTCGCGACCGGCTGGCTCAAAGTCATTCGCGGCCGCGAGATCGATGTCTGGCACCGCGCGGAGTGGCGTGCCGAAACCGAGGGCGGCAGAGTCCCGACCGATAAGCCGACGGAGCGCCGGTAAACCTCAATGGTCGCGCCGCACAACTGACCTCGATCATCTCCGGGACGACCCGGGAGCGTTGCCAGGACTGTCGAGCCGATTGAGGTAGACGTTTCGACACCATAGAAGTGGTTGGCGGGAACGACTCGGTCGGGAATGGACCTCGCGGCTCATACTTCGGGCATGCCCAACGGTCACCAAATGCTCCCCCGTCAACGATCTGTCTCGAGGCTGGCTAGCTCGGTCGGACGAGATCCGCGCGGTGGTGCAACGCGTGTTGGCCAGCGGTCGGTATGTCCACGGGCCGGAGCACGGGCAATTCGAAACAGAACTGGCTGTCTTCTTGGATGCCCCCCACGCGATCGGGGTGGCCAATGGCTCGGATGCATTGGTGCTCGCGCTCCTGGCTGTCGGGTGCGGGGAAGGCGAGGAGATGATCACGGCTGCCAATGCCGGAGGCTACGCTAGCCTTGCAGCTGCGAGGGTTGGATGCCACGTCACGTACGCGGACGTTGACGGAAATAGCCTCCTAATGACCCCATACTCCCTTTCGGAGGCTATCGGACCTCGAACACGAGCTGTGATCGTGACGCACCTGTTTGGGAACGCCGCGGACATTGGACCGATCGTCGAATTGTGCCGAGCACGCCAGATCGCCGTGATCGAGGACTGTGCCCAAGCGTTGGGGGCGACGATCGACGGCCAACGAGTCGGGACCTTCGGTGACGTTGGCACGTATAGCTTCTATCCGACCAAGAACCTCGGCGCGGCGGGTGACGGGGGGGCCGTGTCCACCCGAGATGCCGCAATCGCCGACTCGATCCGGTCGCTTCGTCAATATGGGTGGGCTGGAAAATACCGCATCGTGGTGCCGGGGGGGTTCAACAGCAGACTCGATGAGCTCCAGGCCGCGATCCTGCGAGTCGGTCTGCCGAGGCTCGATGCCGGCAACGAGCGTCGGCGGGCGATCGTTCGGCATTACTCCGACGCGATTGCTGGAACACCCGTGCGTCTTGTCACAGGTTCGACGCCCTCGTCCGTCGCCCACCTTGCCGTCGTCCGCACGGGGTCTCGCGCCATGTTCCAGTCCGCGCTGGCAACAGCCGGGATCGGCAGCGACGTTCACTATCCGATCCCAGACCATCGGCAACCGGGCCTGCCACGTCCGAGCCGCGACCGAGCCCTGCCGGAGACCGAGCGTGCGGCTGACGAGGTCCTGACAGTGCCATGCTTCGCCGAGATGACGGACACAGAGGTCGAGCGAGTGGGCTACGCGCTCCGGGACGCGGCGGTCGCATGACGACTGCCGTCCTCCGATATCAGGTTGGCCGATGAGCGCGGGGCAATATTTCGTCCATCCAGCCGGTCTCTGCAAATCTGAGGCCGTGGGGCCCAGGACGAGGATCTGGGCCTTCACCCACGTCCTGCCTGGCGCGGTCGTCGGGTCCGATTGCAACATCTGCGACCACGTCTTCATCGAAAATGACGTCGTGCTCGGTGACCGAGTGACGATCAAGTCGGGCGTCCAGCTGTGGGACGGCATCAGGCTCGGGAATGATGTGTTCGTCGGGCCCAATGCCACATTTTCCAACGACAAGTATCCGCGGAGCCGGCACCGACCCGACCATTTCGAAACCACGGTCGTAGCTGACGGCGCGTCGATAGGGGCCAACGCTACGATCCTGCCAGGGTTGAAGGTCGGTCGGGACGCCATGGTCGGGGCCGGGGCGGTGGTGACCAAGGACGTACCAGCCAACGCGGTTGTCTACGGCAACCCAGCACGGATCGAGGGCTACCGGAGCGCAGACAAATCGGGATACGTCCCGACCCTCGGAGCGCCCGCGCGGCCGCCCGGTTCACTCCTCCAGCCGCCGGAATCGCGCTTCCTCGCCGGCGGAGCTCGCCTCTTCCAGTTCCGTCACGCCGAGGATATGCGGGGCCAGCTCTCCGCCGTGGAATTCGCCGACGATCTGCCTTTCACGCCGCAGCGCTTCTTCACCGTATACGGCGTGCCATCAGCTCGTGTCCGCGGCGAACACGCCCATCGCACCTGTCACCAGGTGCTTGTGAGCCTCGGCGGTTCTTTGTCCGTCGTAGTCGATGACGGTGAAGCACGCAGCGAGGTCCGACTGGATGATCGCGGGGTTGCGTTACATATCCCTCCGCTGGTATGGGCGAGCCAGTACCAATTCACGCCCGACGCTGTCCTGGGCGTGTTCGCATCCCACCCGTACGATGCCGCTGATTACATCCGCGACTACGAGGAATATCTGACGATGCGATCGGAGATCCAAGACGAGGCCCAGGGATGATCGGTCCGGATTTCCCCGTGCTTGACCAAGCGACGCCCGGTCACACTCTGATGGGGGCCCCTCAGCGATCCAAGATCGCGCAGACGACCCACATTTCGTCAGGCACGCGCAATGCGACACAAGGTCGCTGCGCTGAAAGTGCGGTTCGAACCTAGCCTTCACCACGAGTCGGCATTCGGAATGCAGACGTATTCCCGGTCCGGGCGACCACACGTTCGACGATAGATCCACGGCCTCGGTGAGCGAAACGTGGTGGGTGGTCACCTCGCCGATTAATCGCGCGCTTCGCAGCCGCCGGTCGAGCATGTGGTCACAACCTTGCGCTCGACTTATCTCCATGACGATCTCGGTGACGTCGCAAGGCCTGCTCGATCCCCGCGTTCACCGCATCTGTCATCGCGTCGGGCGAGTGGTGCGCCTTCACATACGCCCAGCCGGTGCGCCCCGTGCGGCGCGGTCAGCGCATCGTCCCTCAACAGGTCCACGGTGGCGTTGGCGAACCCTTCGGGATCGTCCCGCCTGAAGCATCCTTCGCCATCGGCGAAGGCGAGGCCCTGTGCGCCGATGGAGGTCGCCACACTGGGCCGACCACGCGCCATTAGTTCGAGAAGCTTGATCCGGACGCCACCCGCGATGTGCAGCGGGATCACGGCCACGCGGCTTCCCGCGATGACGGAGTCGATATCATCCACATATCCGGTGACCGTGATCGCAGGATCGTCGCCCAAGCGTTGGATGGCCCGGCTTGCGTATGGCCCCGCGATCGTCCAAGTCACCGCCGGACACCGCGCGACGATCCTCGGCCAGACCTCGCGATAAAACCGCCAGAGTCCGTCTTCGACGCCGAACCAGCTCATCGACCCCCATCGTGAGAAGAGTCGGACCCGGGATCGCCGGCTGAGGCGCCTCATCGGGGGCGCCTGCTCGGGATCGGCAAGACGGAAGACGAGCGACACCGAGATCAGCCAGCAACGCCGAATCGGTGTGGGATAGCGTGAACACGTGGTCGAAGGCCGCGCAGAGCTTGGGCTCCGCCTTCCGCAGGCGTCTTGCTTCGACGCCTGCCCAGGCCCGCTCGATCGGACTCCCGGCCTGAGTCGCACCAAGCCGAAACAACTCGGACTCGATGTTCTGTGTCGTCAAAGTCGAGGGTAGGGACGGGTCGTGGTATTCGGCGACACCGAACTGGTCGTGGTGCACCAGTCCGTCAGAATGCTCGCGCTTGAGCTCCGAAAGCGTTGTCGACAGTCGGCGGCTGCGAAATTCGCCACCCGGTAGGGCGTGCCGGACACGGCACTGACGGCCGCCAGAGTCAGCTGACGAACGGGATGCCGCCCGAAGGTGAACGGGTGCGAGATGACGACCACGCGCCGACAGATGCTACCCAGCCGGCTGAGATCCACGTCCGGCGAGTCGGAGAGCGCGACGAGGTCGACCGATCGATCCTTCGCCATCGCCTCGAGCACGCGAAGCGTGGCGATCCGTCCACCGCCATCCGGCGGCCAAGGCAGGTCTGCCGATACGAATAGGATGGGCTCGATCATGCGTCGCGCCGGATGTGGGGCTCGAATTTGCGACGACCGACGATCCCGGGCGGCCGACTCGAGCAGGTTACGCTTCGTTGATGAACGTCAAAACCCTCCGGCTGATCCGGCCAAGTGTATCGACGAGGGTGAGAACGTGATCGGAGCGTGACGGCGGTCGTCGCTGGCATCGTCAATTTCAATGGCGTCGAGCGGACCCTCGTGGCTCTCGCCTCGGTCCTCGGTCAAACCGCCACCGCCTCGATCGACGTCATCGTCGTCGACAGCGGCTCCAGCCCCGCGGACATCGCGCTCCTCAGGGCCGGAACGGGCGATCGGGCGGAGCTCCTCATGCTCCCGGAAAACCGGGGGTATGCCGCCGCGTGCAATGCCGTGGCCACGGTCGCCGTCGATCGCAACGCGGACTTCGTGTGGTTCCTCAACAACGACCTGACGATGGAAGGCGATGTACTCGCGGCACTGCTCCGAGTGATCGAGCGTGACCCAGCCATCGCAGCGGTAGCCCCGGTCACCGTGGACGCTGTGTCGCGAGACGTCGTGCATGGGGCCGGTGCGAGCGTGACATGGTGGCGCGGACGCCTGGTCCACAAAACTAGCCGGGAGACCGACCTCGGAGCTGCCGGCGTATCCCTATGACGTTGAGGTCATCGAAGGAGCGTCGCCTCTGATACGCGTCCAGTCGCTCCTTGCCGTCGGCGCATGGGACGAGTCGTTCTTCATGTATTGGGAGGATGCCGAATGGTCCGTTCGTGCGCGTCGATCGGGCGCACGACTCCAAGTCGTGCCCTCCTCGCTGGTCGGGCACGCCGTTGGCGCGAGCCTTCCCGTTCCGGATCGGCTCGAATTCATGCTGCGCAATCGCGTTCGTTTCATGAGGATCACGGCACCCAACCGCGTTCAGGGGATATTCATTCTCTACTTCGCCCTGCTCTGGCTGCCCAGCTTTGCGCTAGCCCGGCTCTGGCCCCGCTATGGACCGCGGCGAACGATCGAGATCGTACGTCGAAGCCTCGGATGGAATATCGCCGACGCCATCAAGCGCCGACGATGGAGGCTCCGACTTTCAGATCAGGTGATTTCCGTCGCTCCGTTGATCAGATCGTCGGATCCCGCGGGGGGTCTGGCCGACGCATCGTGCCACCACCACAACCAGCGCGATTAGCAACGTGAAGAGCGCGTAACCCTGGGTAATCTGGAGAAAGGCCGCGACCAGGCTGATGACGACGATCGAGGAAGCGGCGAGGACCAGGGCGAGTCCTTCGCGAACGCGTACGGCATAACGCGCCTGCCATGCGATCGCGAACAGGAGCACTAAGAGGGCCGCAAGCCCAGCCAGGCCCATCTCGACAACCACAACGAGATAGCTGCTGTCGACGTAATTCATCGACCCCCCCGTCGACGTGACGACGTCCTTGGCGGTCAGCAGACCCCAGCCGAGGATAGGTCGTTCGGCGACGGCTGCGATCGTCGCCCTCAAGAGCCTTCAGTCGGAGTTCATTCGAGCCCGCTAGGATCTCCGACTCCGATGGGTACTGAGGGAGCGCCTGACCGGGCACCGCCGAGCCATCCGGACCGACCGTCGGCGCGGGTGTCGGATTGAGACCCGGGCGGCGGGCCGAATGACAGGGCTGCGAAGCCAATCCCGAAGGCGATGGAAAACGCCAGGGCGATCACGGCAAGGAGGCGCCGACCCTGCAGCCACAGATAGACGGCCGCCGATGCGAACATGCCCGTGGTGGCGATCCGGCTGGCGGTCAGGACGATCGTCGCTCCACATATCGCGAACCACGCTGACCATGCGGCTGCGCGAACCGAGACCTCCTGTCGGGCGGTCCAGATGAGCGCGAGGACACTGGAGGCGGACAGCCAAGTCGCGAAAAAGAGCGCCGCGGGAAATGAGCCTTGCTGCCGGACGAGACCGAATCGGTCGCCACTCACGTTAGGGCCGACCGGACCGCCGGTCAGCGTGGCCAGCAGGGAGTCGTATCTCAGGCCGAACCAACTCAGGACGTATGACGTAAGGGCGACGAACAAGGTCGCGATGATCATGGACTTGATGATCGATCTGACTGCAGGGATGTCAGCAACGACGCCCTGGATGATGATGTACAGGAGCAGGCCCTCGATCCACATCGAGGCGAGCCGCGCCAAAGCGGGACCGCCTGGATTGATGATCGTGGTGGCGACCCCGACCAGCAGGAAGGCGAGCCACGACAGGAGGATCCAGCGCGGCTGGTCTCGGAACGTCCGCAGACCGACAAGGCCGGTGAGCAATCTGGC
>CAVURK010000007.1:0-10542 GCA_963743855.1 uncultured Chloroflexia bacterium | reverse complement strand
TCGGGTCCTGGCTCTCGTCGGGCTGACCGCCCAGGCCGAGCAGACCCCGTCGCAGCTGTCCGGCGGCGAGCAGCAGCGAACGGCCATCGCCCGCGCGCTCGTCCACGACCCGCGACTGATCATCGCCGACGAGCCGACCGGCAACCTCGATCCGCTGATCAGCTGGGAGATCCTCCAGCTCCTGCTGCGCATCAACGAGCTGGGCGTGACGGTGATGATGGCGACCCACAACGCGGAGGTCGTGACCGCACTGCGCAAGCGCGTCGTCGCGCTCGAGGAAGGCCGGATCATCCGCGACGAGGTCGGTGGCGCCTACCACCGCGAGGACTGACCGATGATCGGCTTCGTCGTGTTCAGCATGAAACGCGCCTGGCAGGGGTTCTGGCGCAACGCCGTGATGAGCCTCGCCGCGACAGCGACGATGGTCCTGATGCTGCTCCTGCTGGCCGGCTTCTGGATCATCCAGACGGGCCTCCTGGCCGGGCTCAACTTCACCGAGCAGAAGGTCGAGGTCGTCGCGTATCTGCAGCCCAACGCCACGGACAACCAGGTCACGGAGCTCACGGCCAAGCTCAAGGCGATGCCCCAGATCGCGTCGGTCGACTACGTCAGCCGTGACGAGGCCCTGACTCGCTTTCGGGCATCGCTCAAGGCCCAGGGCCAGGAGGACCTGACCCAGTACCTGGACGCGAACCCGCTGTACGCGAGCCTCGAGGTCAAGATGGTCGATCCCTCGCAGGTCCGCGTCGTCTCCGACGCTCTCGGCAACGACCCGAGCATCCAGCGGGTGATCAACATCGAAGACCTGGTCGATCGCGTCCTGACCGTGACCGGCATCCTGCGCACGGCCGGGACCGTGGTCCTGCTGATCGTCGGTGTCATCGCCCTGTTCATCATCATCAACACGATCCGGCTCGCGGTCCTCGCCCGCGCCGACGAGATCGAGGTCATGCGCCTGGTCGGAGCGTCTGACGCGTTCATCCGCTGGCCGTTCGTCTTCGAGGGCGCGTTCGTCGGCTTCCTCGGGTCGGTGGTGACGCTCGGGATCCTGCTGGCCGTCGCGGATCCGCTCAGTGCGTTCATGGCCGACTTCTTCCGGGTCCTGCCGCTCCAGTTCGGCTCGCTGACCCGCGACCTGGTCGCATTGGTCATGGGCGCCGGCGTCGGGCTCGGGATCCTCGGCTCGTGGCTATCGGTCAGGACCTACCTGATCCGCTAAGGGCGCCGACAGCCAGGCGCCGAACCTGGCCCAGATCCGCCGAAAGCTCGTCCGTGGCGCCTTGGCGGGAGTCGATGTACCTTTCTCGCCTGCCCCCGGGACGTCACACCCAGGACGGTTGCGCGATGCTTTCAGAGGACCCCCCGCCACCCACCCCAGACCTGTCCTGCCAGCGTCGATCCGCCAGTCCCCGTCCCGGAAACCAGTGCCACGTCTGATGCTCCGGCGTCGGCGCCGGTCCGCCCGATCGCCACGACCCGCCGACGCCTCCCGTTCGTCCAGATCTCGGTCGTCCTGGTGGCCATCCTTGCCGGTTCCGGGCTGTTCCTGTCGGGCTACACGATGGGTCGCCATGCCGCATCGGACCCCGGAACGCCGGCCTCCGAGGAGACCGCCTTCCAGCCGTTCTGGGATACGTTCCACACCATCCAGGATCGCTATGCCGGCGGCACGGTCGACCAGTCGACCCTGATCCAGGGCGCGATCCGGGGGATGATCGGGTCGCTCGACGATCCCTTCTCGGCCTATCTGACCTCGGACGAGTACCGCCAGAGCCTGCAGGGGATCAGCGGCCAGTTCGAGGGGATCGGCGCCCAGGTCGCCTCGCAGGCGCCCAACGGCACCCAGGGCTGCGCGCCGCTCGGACCGACCTGTCGCCTCATCGTCACCGAGCCGATCGAGGGCTCGCCGGCAGAGAAGGCGGGCCTGGCGGTCGGCGACATCGTCGCCTCGATCGACGGCGCTTCTGTTGACGGGCTGACGGTGGATGCGGTCATCGGCAAGATCCGCGGTCCCAAGGGAAGCGTGGTCGGTCTCGGGATCGTGCGCGACGGGGCGAAGCCGATCTCGGTCGCGGTCACCCGCGACGTCGTCCAGTCCAAGGAGGTCGACAGCAAGGTTCTGGGCGGCGGCACGGTCGGCTACATCCGGCTGGCCGGGTTCTCCGACGCGGCGGCCGACCAGGTCGTCGAGGCGCTGCGCGATGACGTGGCCGCAGGCCGCACCAAGCTGATCCTCGACCTGCGCGGCAACCCGGGCGGCTTCGTGACCGCTGCCCGCAAGGTCGCCAGCCAGTTCATCGGGTCCGGGATCGTCTTCTGGGAACAGGACGCACAGGGAAACCAGACCCCGACAAACGCGCTGAGCGACGGGGTCGCGACGGACCCGGCCATCCAGCTCGTCGTCCTGATCGATGGCGGGAGCGCGTCGGCCAGCGAGATCGTGGCAGGGCGCGCTCCAGGACGACAAGCGGGCCACGCTCGTCGGACAGCAGTCGTACGGCAAGGGAACGATCCAGCAATGGCAGGAGCTGACCGGGCAGGCCGGTGCGTTCAAGCTCACCATCGCCCGCTGGCTGACCCCCGACAAGCGCTGGATCCACAAGGTCGGGCTGACGCCCGATGTCGTGGTGGCGCTGCCGACGCCCGTTCCGCTCGGCACCGACCCGGATCTCGACAAGGCGCTCGAGGTCCTGGGCGCGCCGGTCCAGGCCGCGCTCCTTCAGTTCGCCGCCTGAGGATCGCCGCGATGTCTTGCGCTCGTTCCGCGCATCAGGTACGGTTCTGGAGAACGAAAGGAGGTGATGTGCAGTGATAGACCGCTCTAGCTGCACCACCTCGCAGGAGATGGCCGTCTAGTCGGACACCCTGTGGGTGGCTAAGCACTCGGACGCCGGCCCGCATAGGGCCGGCGTTCGTGCGATATCCGACCACCGCAGGACCGCTGGAGGAGCCCTCCCATGGGCGACGAGACGACCGTCGCGCTCAACCGAAGAGCCCGCCACGACTTCACGATCGACGAGACGTTCGAGGCAGGGATCGTCCTGACCGGGACCGAGATCAAGTCGCTCCGTGCCGGCAAGGCCAACCTCTCCAACGCCTATGCGCGCATCGAGCGCGACGAGGCGTGGCTGGTCGGTGCCGACATCGCCAAGTTCGAGGGCGGCAACCGGTACAACCACGAGCCGAAGCGGACACGCAAGCTGCTGCTGCATCGCTCCGAGATCGACGAGCTCCTCGGCAAGACCAAGGCGAAGGGCCAGACGATCGTGCCGCTCCGCCTCTACATCAACGAACGAGGCCGCGCCAAGATCGAGCTCGGGCTGGCACGCGGCAAACAGCTTCACGACCGACGCCGCGATATCGCCGATCGCGACGCCCGGCGCGACGTCGCCCGCGAGCTCGCCGACGCCCAGCGCGGCCGTTAGCCATGACGACCGAGATCCCGGGCCGACTCAGGGTCGGGCCGGTCGTCCGGGCGGTCGATGCCCACGCCGCGGGTGAGCCGGGGAGGGTGATCGTCGGCGGCGTGGACGGCGTCCCGGGCGGCTCGATGTTCGAGGCGATGACCTGGCTCCAGGCAAACCGCGACGACCTGCGCCTGCGCATGCTGCGCGAGCCCCGCGGCTTTCCGGCCGCCAACTGTAACCTGATCCTGCCGTCGGCCAACCCCGAGGCCGCTGCCGGGTACGTGATCATGGAACAGGTCGAGTACCCGGGGATGTCCGGCTCGAACACGATGTGCGTGGTCACCGTCCTGCTCGAGACCGGGATGCTGCCGATGACCGAGCCGGTCACCGAGCTGACGCTCGAGGCACCGGCCGGGCTCATCCGCGTCCAGGCCGACTGCCGGGACGGCAAGGTCACCGCGGTGACGTTCCGGAACGTGGCCGCCTTCGCGACCCATCTCGACGCACCGGTCGAGGTGCCGCAGCTCGGGACCGTCACGGTCGACGTCGCCTATGGCGGGATGTTCTACGTCATCGCCGACGCGGGCCGGTTCGGGCTCCGGCTCACCCCCGACGAGGGCGCCGACATCACCCGCATCACGGAGATGATCAAGGCAGCCGCCAACGAGCAGCTCCCGGTCGTCCATCCCGAGCAGCCCGGGTTCGCCGGCATCACGATCGGGCAGCTGTCGGGTCCGGCCCACGATCCGGCCAACAGCATGCGCAACGTGGTGACCGTCTCGACCGGGACGCTCGACTGGGAGCGGCCCGCCACGTGGACCGGCGCGATCGACCGTTCGCCGTGCGGAACGGGGACCTCAGCCCGGATGGCGACGCTGGCCGCGCGCGGCCGACTGGCGGTCGGGGAGACGTTCCGCCACGAGGGGATCCTCGGCACGGTCTTCACGGGCCAGGTGATCGAGGCGGCGACCGTCGGCGAGTACCGGGCGATCGTCCCGACCATCAGCGGCCAGGCCTGGATCACCGGGTTTGCGAGCTACGTGGTGGACCCGACCGATCCCTTTCCGGACGGGTTCACGATCGGCGACATCTGGGGCTGACGTTCCCGAGGCCGTGCGGGCGCCGGCGCAACGACCGCGACCTCGTCGGTGCTCGCTCGCACGTACATCACCACCCCGATCGCCGACACGCCGGCGCACAGAAGCAGCCCGCTCGTGACGTCGACGAAGCCGAGCTGGAGCAGGATGCTCATCGTGAATGCGGCGACGATCCCGCGGGCGCCCGTGATCGCGTTCCAGCCGGCCATCGCGGCCGCGCGTGACGCGAGCGAGGTGTGGTCGCTGACCGCCGAGGCGATCCCGACATCGATCGAAGCGCTGCTCGCGCCGGCGGCGACCGCCGCGATCCACAGGATGCCGACGTTCGGAGCCAGGGCATAGGCGACGAGCCCAGCCAGCCCGAAGGCGCTGCCGAGGCGAAGCGCGACGAGCGGACCGCGTCGATCGGCGATCGCGCCCCACGCCAGGAACGACAACGTGGTCGCGGCGGCGGTCAGGATCCCGATGATCCCGACGTCCGACAGCGACAGGTTCAGGCGATCGACGTTGACGATGGCATAGAGCGGCACCGCGGCGATCAGGCCGCCGCCGTAGAAACCCTGGGCGAGCGCGATCCGCGACAGGACCGGCCTTTCACGCAGCGCCCGCAACGAATCGCGCGCCGAGTAGACCGGCGGGACTTCGGTATCGGGTGAGCGAAGGCCGATGTAGGCGATCGCGCAGATCAGGCCCACGAGCCCCGCGATCGCGACCGCCATCTCGCCACCGATCCGGTCGGCAAGGATGCCGCCCGCGAGAGCGGCGAGCGCGGCCGCCGCGGCCCGCCCGGAGCCCAGGAAGCCGACGACCCGACCGAGGATCCGCGGAGGGATACATGGTTCCCCACAGGCGCAGGTAGTACGGGCTGCTCAGCGAGAGGCTCAGCCAGAAGACGACCGACACCGCGATCATCATCGGCGCCGAGGCGACGACCGCCAGCAGGAGCAGCGAGCCGGCCCCGGCGGCCCTGATGAGCGCGAGCTGCCGTCGCGAACGCGGTCCGACCCGTCCAGCGAATGCGCCAAGGAGGTTTGCGATGTACGGCGCGGCGGCGAGCGCTGCCAGGCCGATCGGATCAAGTCCGCCGCGCCGGGCGATGGTCGGCAGGAGTGTCGTGATCAGTGCGACCGTCACGCCCACGCCGATCGACGCGACCGTATCGAGCGCGAGATTGCGCCCGACCGCGCGCTGATGCGGCGTCGTTGAGCGGAGCGATGGCCGGAGCACGGCGTACCTCGAAGCAGCCCGTCCGGCCTACGAGGTGAGCTGTCGGGCTCGGCGTTGGGTCCGCCGTCGCGTTCATCGCGATTTGCCCCGGGATCCGTGTGGGTCCCCCGTCCTCCCGAGGGAGGTTCGGCCATGGCAAGGATAGCAGCGACGGCCCTGCGGCCGCGATGGCCAATTCGTCCGGGGTCCGAAGGGGTCGCTCCGGGTACCGGGTCAGCGCGTGCTCGGCGCCGCAGGCGTCCAGCGCCAGTCCGGATCGGGCTCGATCAAGCGGTTCGCGGTCTCTCCGTGCGACTCCGCCCAGATGGCGAAGAAGGCGGCTCGTCGCGGCGACACGATCCGGGCGTCCTGGCACGGGCAATCGGCAACAAGACAGTGGCGACGGCCAGCCGGGTCCCTGGATCCGGGGCGGTCCGAATGCTGATCCATCACGTTCGACTCCAGTCTCGCGTCGGCCGAGATTCGCTCGGGTTCGACACGGTCAACGTACGCGCCACCGGATTACGGATGCATCCCTTTCGGGCGGCCGGGCACCGCGACCGGCCGACAGCCGGAGACGCTCGTGCTACCATCCGCGGTCCGAGCCGGTTCTCGGACCTGTGGGGATGTGTGGTTTCGACAGGGCCTGGTTACCGGGGAACGCGAGCCGAGGACGCCACTGGGCCTCGTTAATCAGGTGGCAAAAAGAAGTACCTGGCAACCGCCAGTCGACTCTCGCTCTCGCTGCTTAGGCAGTAGAGTGAGCGTGGAAGCTGCCTCCGCCTCGCGGGTAGTGGAAGCGTCATGCAGCGAGGCTGCGATCCGGACAAGCGTCGCGTAGTCCGGAGTCAAGCCCGATCTAGGGGCACGTGACTGGATCGCCCGGCAGAGTGCCGATGCCCGTCCGGGCGATCGACGACAAACCATCGGACACGCTCGTAGTGGTCTCCGGAGAAGGGTTCTGGACGGGGAGTTCGACTCTCCCCCATCTCCACCAACTCTCGCCCTCAGTCGGGAGTCGGCGCGCCCTCCGTCGAGTCAGGCGCGTAAAACTGCGTCGTGTTCGCGACCATCGTCGCGACCTCCGCCGGATCTGCACCCGCAGCCTCGTGCGCGACTCCCCATGCTTGGCTACTCAGGGTGTTGAACTCGCGCCCTTCCGCCGACAGCTGCCACGCCACGGGGTCGCCGACGGACTCGCCGCGCAGGTGGAGCGCCAGCCCGAGCAGTCCGCCGTCCCAGCCGACGCCGACCGCCCCCGGCCCAAACTGGTCCCAGAACTCCGCGGGGACGATCGCCGTGTGCTCGAGCTCGAGCATCGTTCGCCCATCGCGCGCGGACGTGAGCCGCACCTCGAGGATGGACGCTTCGCCAGGCTCGGGCTCCACGCCGTAGACCCAGGTCACGCGGAAGCGCTGCGGCGGCTCGCAGGTGAGGATCTCGCCACCCGCGTTGCCCTCGAGCTGGTATCGCCCGCCAAGACGGAAGTCCCCGCTGACCGGGAGAAACCAGCGGCTGATCCGCTCCGGGTTCGTCACTCCGTCCCAGACGTCGTCGATCGGCGAATCGTAGGTGCGCGACAGGCGGACCAGCCGTGCCTCCCCGGCGTCGAGCCGACCGCTGCCGACCTCGCGTTGCGTCGCCTCGATCTCACGGATGATGTCGACCATCGGATGGGTCCTCCAGTGCTGTCTTGGTCGGTAGGGTGCCGAGGCGGCGTTCGCGCTTGCCGCGGGCGAGCTCGGTGGCAAGGGAGTCGAGCCGCTGCTCCCAGAAGCCACGGAAGCGATCGAGCCACAGGTCGACCTCCTGGAGCGGCTCCGAGTCGACCGTGTAGAGCCGTCGTGCGCCGTCGGGGCGAACCGACGCAAAGCCGCTCTCGCGCAACACCTTGAGATGCTGGGAGACGGCCGGCTGGGAGATGCCGAATTCGGCCTGGACGGCGGCGGTGACCTCCCCCGAGCTCAGCTCACCATCAGCGAGGAGCTCGAGGATCCGCCGGCGGACCGGATCGCCGAGGACGTCGAACGCATGCATCGTTGCGACATCCTAGAAGCATCGGCTTATATAAGTCAAGACTTCTTAGCGGACGACGCGGCGGGCGTCGACCGGTGGCAGGCTAGCCGGCGGGCGTCATCTCCGGCTCGCTCATCCCGGCATCGGACGACGTGCCGTTGGTGGCACCGGAGGCCTGGTCGGCCTTGGTCTCCAGCTCGGCCAGCCACTCGGCCTGGTCATCGTCGAGCTCCGACGTGATGGCGAAGCCGCCGGCGAAGACCATGCCCTCGACCGTCAGCTGGGGCGCGTCGGCGGCGCGGCCCTGTGCGGGTCGGGCGTCGGACACGCCGCCAAGACCTCGGACCGACGTGACGACCCGCCAGCCGGCCGGCACCAGGATCTGGCCGCCTCCGAAGATGGCGCGGACACTCAGCGTGGCGCCTTCCGGCGCGAGCGTAGCGTCGCGAAGGTCGAGCACGCCGCCGCCGTACCAGCACTCCAGCCGACCCTCGCGCAGCGCAGTCGCTGTGCTGTGGTAGGCGAGCGGTCCGAAGATAGCGCTGGCGCTGAACTCGTTGGCGCCGTCGTCCGTGTCGGGGCCGATCGCCTGCTTGGCCTTCATCGCCGCGACGGCGCCGATGATCATGCTGACGATCCAACCGACGACCGCCAGCCGGATGAGCCTCCTGATCGACATCGTGTCGTCCTCCTCGCCTTCGGGGTCGTTCGTCGTTGGACCACCCAGCCTAGCAGGATGGGCAAGCCGCGCCGGGACCATGCCTCCGAGGGCATGGCGAGGCCAGGTCGGCGTCAGGTCTTGGTGCCCACCACGAGAACGCCCTTCACCGCCGGGTAGTTCGAGAAGTACCGCTTCGTCCAATGGAGCTTGCCGTGGTCGAAGATCGACACGGTCACCCACACTTTGGCGCCATCCGCCGGGGCGTTGTTGCGGAACGAGTACCCCACGGGCTTGGTTGGGTCCCTGACGACCGTATCGATCGCGCGCGGGCCGTTCTGGATGACCTGGTTGCTGATCTTGTAGGTCCGGCCGTTCGGCACGCTCCAGATCTTGAACGTGATCCATCGCCTGCTGCCGGCATTTCGAATGGTCCGCTGGATCAGGATCGGATACTTGGTGTCGTTCTTGAAGCTCATCGTCTGCTTGGTGTTCCCGACGATCCACACGGTCGCATCGAGACCTGGCGGATACCGGTTGATGAACTCATTGTGGTTCTGTCGGGCGAGCGGGACCATACCCGCCCGGAACGCCGCGTTGAACAGCGTCGTGGACGTCGTGCAGATGCCGCCGCCGAACGCGCCGGTCACTGTGATCTTCCCGCCCTCGATCGCGTTGCCCGGGCCTGCGCCCGGCAGCTTGCGCAGGTCGCCGACGACCTTCCAGAAGTCGAACTTCCCGCCTGCCGGGACCACCGTGCCGTTGATCTTGGTCGCCGGCGCCTCGATGTTCCCGCCGAAGTGGTTGTTGACGATGACGAAGTAGTAGACGCTGTATGAGCTGATGGCCTTCATCTTCGGGGCGAAGGACTTGGCGTCCGCCGTGGTCAGCTTCGGATCGACGGCCTTGACGACGGCGGCGAGCGGCGATGCTGCCGCGCCCGCCTGCCGGGCCGCGATCTCGCTGCCGATCGCGGCTTTCATGCCGTCAGCGATGAGCGTTCGGCCCTCGCGGCTGGCGCCGGTCGCGACGATGTGTGCGCCGACCAGCTTGAGTCCCGCGTCCTTGGCGGTCTGGTTGACATCCTGGGCCAGCGTCTTGAGGATCGGGTCGAGGCCCGACGCGTCGAGGACCGGGGTGATGCTCCCGTCGGCCGCGGTCGAGAACGAGATCAGCGGCGCGAGGCTCGTGCCGGCGATGGTCCAGCTTTCCTTGCCCCGGGTGACGACCACGTCGGCGGCCATCCGATCCGCGGCCGCCTTCGCCGCCTCTGCCGAGGCAGTGGCGACGGCCGGTGTCAACGACACGACCGGCACGGTCATCGCGATCGACCCGGGCGTGCCGAGCGCCGCGAGCTGCTGGTCGAGGGCGGTCAGCAGGGCCGCCTTGTCCACGGCGCGACCCTCCTTGGCCGGGGAGACGCTGAACGTTCCGCCTTGGCTCGCCGACACGGAGGCGTCCACGGGGGTCTGGTCGATCGTCGTGGCGAGACTGTCGACCGCGGCGGCCAGCTTGGCGCGGTCATAGGCCACGCCGGAGTCGATGGTCATGCCGCGGAGAGCGACCTTCGGTGCGCCGATGAGGTTCGCGAGGGGCTCACCCTGGCGGCCTGCCGCGAGTGCCGCGTCTGCCAGCGACGAGGAGTCGGGGCCGCGCCCGACGTCGGCGTAGCTGATGCTGGTCGTCTGGCCGTCCGGGCCGCTGAGCGTGATCTGCCCGGTACCGAGCGACTGATAGGCGCTCGCGATCTGCGCCTCGGCCTGTTCGCGAGTGAGCCCGCCGAGCTCCGTGCTGCCGATGCGGACGCCGGGCAGGATGCGGCCCTCGTATTGCTGGCCCCATGCGTACAGGATCCCGGCGCCGGCGACCATGGCGAGCAGGAAACCGAGGACGAACGAGACGCCGAAGCGGAAGGCGAACGACCGCCGGCGGCGAGGTCGTGCCGGGGGCTCGCCCGCGGCCGGGTCGGCCTCGGGCCGGAGCTCGGCGCCTGTGTCGACGATGGTGTCGCTCGTGGTCGTCATGTCAGGGCGGACATCCTAGCAGGAGCGCTCGCTGGGCTCGCGCGGCGCGGCGGTACGACGACCCACCCGTGGACCGCGTGACGGGACGATCAGACGGCGCTCCGCGGGACGAGCACGACGCGGCGATTTGGCTC
>CAVURK010000006.1:0-1212957 GCA_963743855.1 uncultured Chloroflexia bacterium | reverse complement strand
CGAGCCACGCGGCCACCGACGACGACAGGTCGCTCCGCCGTGCAACGAGGTCCAGCAGCGGTGGGATGCACTCGACTCCGTGCGTAAGGAATGGGTCTCGGAGTTCGATTCGTTCGGCCGGGCGGACACGTTTCGAGGGCGGCGATCAGCTGATCCAGGTCGCGCAGATCGCCGGGACTAGGGTCGGATGAGGCCATCGATCTCTGCTCCGTGCCGATCCAGCGACCACATCCGCGAGATCGGCCTCATCGAGCGCCGGAGTTCTGGCGATATCCCTTCAGACACCGGGATCGACCCCAAGCTCGCTCGTCAGAAGGTCGACCTCCCGGATGTGGCCGTAGTCAGGCGCCCCGTTCACGGCGTTGCCCTGCGTCGAGATTTCGTAATCGATAGCCGCCGGTGACCCGGGCGATCGACCAAACACCATGTCGTGGGAGGTGCAGGCACACGACGACGTCGCCGACCTGCATCGAGTCCGGCTGGCTCGGTAGCAGGCGGTCGATTTGCCTCGCCAGGCATCCTGCTGATAGGGCCGGAGCTTCCCGCCCCGTCGGCGGATGGCCGCGAGGTTCTCGAGGTCGAGTTCCGGCGCATAGCCCCATCCCTGCCGCAGCCGGCCTGCCCGGAGCTCACTCCAGATGAAGGCTCGCCGTGCCTGATCGGTCCGGATCGCCCAGTAGCGAATCACGTTCGGAGTCTACCGGCTGAAATCGAGCGAGAGGTTCGAGTCGCGATACGTCAACGCCCGTTCCTTCGCCGAGCGGTGGCGTAACCCGGTGCATGACCGCCAGAGCCGATGACCAACTCCCTAGGTGACTATCTCGCCTTGATCGCATACGAAGTCCCTGAGCCGGCCGGCGCGCGATCTCACCGAAAACCACCGCAATCGCTGGGGAAACCTCACCGAGCACAACCGCCATGACTGCGTCGGCATGCGCCGCTTATGTGTCCTGGCTGCGGCCGAGATCGCAGCAGCCGAATAGCTGGCCTAATCCGGCCAGCCGGCGGCCGCCTGGGTCACGCCTGCGGTTGGAGTTCGACGTTGAGTTCGAGCCCCGTGCATCGCGGGTGCGCGCGAATCGCCGGGCTGGGAGGCCGCCCACTTGACTCGGTCGTAGACGGTGTTGTGGACCGGCACCCCGCTAGACCATCGCCGGACTTCCAGGGAGGCGACATATGGGCAACGCAACAGGTCATATCTGCAACGGATGCGGAACGAAATTCGGCGTACGGGATGGCGGCGGCTTCTTCTTCGACATGCTCCATTGCGATACCTCCGGCAAGGCCCAAAGCATCAAGCACCAGGACCTCGGTGAGATCCATCTCCAATTCATCAAGGGCCTGGACCACCCCTATGCCATTGCTCGCTCGGAGATGGACCAGCGGATCCAGCAGGAATATTCAGGCGAACCTTTGAGCCGCGCCGACTACCGCGCTGCCGCCGAGGCAACACTCGACGCGTGTCCGTGCGGCGGCCGATTCAGCTACGACGCGCCGGCCCGGTGCCCGAACTGTCGCTCGACAGCGAGATGTGGCGCCCGAACCCGAAGGCTTCCATCGCGTTCTACGACTGAATGTCGCGACTCGCCAGCTTCAGGGACCCGTCGCGCCCTGGATCGGGTACCTCGTCCGACCGAATTCGAGGTCGTCCTCGCTGACGACGTCCATCGCATCGACCAGCCGACGATTGAAGAGGATCGTGCCCGGCCACTGGGCGCGGCGGTGACCGTCGACCCAGTGTTCGAGCCAGCCCAGGGACAGCGGGACCATCGGCGGCCGGCTCTCGATCTCGGCACGTGGCTCGACTCCGGGTGAGCGTGCAGGAAGCCGCCGATCAGGTACGGGCCGGCCTGGACGACGAGTGGGTGGCGACGGAGGTGTTCCCGGCGGGCAGGGTCTCCCCGAGGGCCGCCGGCTCGAACGGCCAGCAGGCGGTCCCGATCGAGGACCAGCCGTTCGTGCCACTCCAGGCGCCCGTCGGGGAGCCGCTCGAGCTGGACGTTGACGAGACTCAGTTCGGCCTGCGAGTTGAGCACGTCGGTCAGCCGATCCGCCGCGAGGCGGATCCAGCCGTAGATGTGGTGGTCCGTCAGGAACGCGTCGAACGACACGAGCGGCGCGTCGGCAACGGAGTCAGGTTCGCTCGGCGCCTCGGCCAGCGATTCGAGAACGAGGGTCACCTGGCCGACCGATGAGGGTGTGGCAGTCACGCGGCCGACGATATCGCCCGGGAGGGCGTACACAATCCCCAGTTGGTAACGCGGGCCGCGGATGATGGCCGATCGGCAAGGCCTGGGCGCCACCCATCTCCTTGAGTGCGCTTCGCGCGACCCCAACCTTACCGTCGATCCTCACGGACGCCACTGAGCCCATTCTCGACCGCGGCAAACGGTGCTCCACTCCGATTGATACGGATTACCAAAGGACCATATTGCAGCCTTCGCGCAATCAGGCGCCAACGGGTCTTCCGGCTCAAGCACTCGTTTCGAGACCTGACTCCTTGGACGATGCACACATCGCTTATCAGTCTGCATTCCAAGGGAGTCGAGGAACAAATGCAACCGAAATCCAGGGGTCGCAAGGTGTGGCGCCGAATGGCGGGGATCGGCCTCGGCGCGGCGTTTGCCGTCGTCGCGATGGCGCCCACGGCGGCGGCTGCCGAGCAACCCAGTCCACACCACCGCATCGAGCACCTACACCGCGGTGCCCTCGAAGGGCGTCGTCAACGTCAGCGTGACCCTGAAAGTCACGAACAACTACGCCAATGGGTCTCGGACCATCGCCTGCGACAAGCCGGTCTGGGATCCGTGGGCCGGTTGGACATACGTCCCCAGCACGTGCAACCAGACGATCAACTACTACGTGAACGAGGGCCACCTCTGGGTCGAGAACGACGCCAGTGCGCTGAAGGTCACCTCATCCGCCGGCTCGGTCAAGTTGTCCAAGCAGAACGAGTCGTCAGCTGACTTCAAGGCGTACAAACTGACCTTTCCGAAGATCTTCAAGGGCCAGACCCGGACTGTTACGGCGACGTACTCGATCAAGAGCGGAGCGCCTCGCTCTGTCCGCCGCCACACGTATCAACGGCGGGTATCTGAAATTCTGATGCGATCACGCAACCGGTCGACTCCGCGAGCGTCAAGGTAATCGTCCCCTCCGCATTCGCTTCCGCTTCCTGGGGCGGTGCCGTCAAGGCGTCGACCAGCGGGAAGCAGACCGTCTATTCAAGTGGGAACGTCACGGATCCGACCAAATACTGGGTCGGCGTTCATGGGACGAACCCTGCAGGATTCGAACAGGTCAGCGTCGACTCAGCCGGTGGACGGCAGATCGATATCCAAGCCATGGCCAGGCGACAAGGCTTGGCTCGATGCCGTTAGGCCGGCAGCTGCGGGTTCGATCAGCGAGCTCGAGAAGCTGGTGGGCAGGCCGATCCCTGGAACTGGCCCCATCACGGTCCGCGAAGTTGCCGCCGACGAACTGGGTGACGCGTACGTCGGCCAGTACGACAAGGATGTTCAGCTCGCGTCCATCTCCGAGGAGTTCGAGCAGGCGGGAGTTGTTTCCCACGAGCTCGCCCACGGATGGTTCAACGCCGCGATGTTCGACTCGACGTGGCTGTCTGAAGGACACGCCGAATGGGCCGCACACGCCGTTGGGTCGGCTACCACCCCGTGCGCGACGCCAGATGTGACTCCCGACCTGAGCAACTGGCAGTTCGCCGAGCCCCGCTCGACGCTTGCAGAGCGCGAGACGGTCGACGCGCAATACACCGCCGCCTGCGCCATTGTCACCGACGCCGCGAACCAGGTCGGCGCGGACCAGATGAAGAACGTCTTCACTGTCCTGTCGACCGATGCTGGCGCCTACCCAGGCACGAAGGACGCTCAGCCCGGCGCACCGAATACCTGGCGGCAGTGGCTCGACGCCGTCGACGAGCGTGGAATGGTGCCGGCCGGTAAGAGCGACGCCTCTCCGGTATCGGACGACCTCATCAAGTACGGGATCGCGACCTCGGCCGAGCTGACGGCTCGCTCCTCGGCCCGTACGAACCTCGCTGCCCTGCGGTCTGAGGCCGGAACGAGCTGGACGATCCCCACCGCCGTGTATGCCCCGATGGAGGCGTGGGACTTCTCGACCGCCGGCACGGCGATTTCGGATGTCAAGGGCACGATCGCCGACGTCGAAGCCGTTGCGTCAGAGCTGCCCGCAGTCACTGTCGAAGCGAATCCTCTCCGGGACCGCCTCGCCTCCGCCGCGACGCTCGCCGATCTGAAGACGCTGGGTGACACGGCTTCGGCGCAGCGGACGACCGCGGACGAGGTGGCTGCGACAATCGGTCGGACTCACAATTCGAACCCATTCGAAACGGTTGGTCTGATCGGGACGGATGTCAATGCGAAGTCGTCCGCGGCGGTCTCTAGCGTTGCGAGCCTGGACCTCGCTGGGGCAAAGGCCAAGACCGAGGAGATCGATAGCACGCTCTCGGGAGCCGCGGTGGTCGGCTTGATCCGGATCCTTGCGGCGATGGCCGTTGTCGCCCTCCTGGCGATCGCCACTTGGCGGCGACGGCAAGGAGATCGGACGAAGGTCGGTTCGGCCTCAAGCATTGACGAGTCTCGGACGACGATCGTGCCAACACCCGGACTCGCCGCAGCGACCTTCGATGACCAGGCGACGGTGAACTAGTCATCCCGAACAGCTGGGTCACGCAGTACGCGACGACACCACGTTCGACCTCAGAAGGCGGAACCGGCTAGCTCCGGTTCCGCCTTCTTACTCCCAGCCCCGATGTGGGGACATTGTCTTGCAAGTCAGGACTCCAGGCGAGGCGCGTACTGGTCCTCGCCCAACCCGAAGGTCCAGGCGACGCCTTCGCGGGCCGTCTGCGTTCGTGGCGGCACCCGCAGGAAGTAGGTCTTTCGCGAGCCGTCGGACTCGGGCGTCGAGTTCTGGACCTCGACCACGACGAGCGGTTCGTCCTGCCGCCGCCAGTCGATCCGCCCCATCGGCCGTTCCCAGAGGCGACCGGTCTCGTCCTCGTGACGGAGCGTTGCCGTGTCCTTCGCGGACGAGTCGATCGAAGCCGAACCGCTCGACGAGGACGCGGCGCCGCTCGGCGTTGGACTCGTCGTCGATCGCCTCGATGGTGATCGTCTCGGGCGCTCTCGATCACCTCGCGGTCCACCGTGACCCCGTGCCAGGCGTGGATCGTGAACCCATCACCGTACGCGAGGGCCGGTCCGCGTTCGGCATGCAGCCGGCCGTCGGCATCGATCGAGGCCGTCAGCGGGCGTTCGCTGACGAAGGCGAGGCCATCCATGGCCCACCACGGCCCGGCCGCCCGGGCAAGCTCCAGCCGCAGTGCGAGGCGCTCGCGGTGCATCGGTCGACCCGTCCGCGGGCGTGTAGAAGGGGCGGCCGAGGACGGACTCGAGCGCCGCCCAGTGGAGCGTGTCCGGATCGAACTGTCCCGGCTGCATCGCCTGGGTGACCCACGACGTCCGGCCGCCGTCTCGCACGTGCGACAGGAAGGCATGGCGGACCGCCAGGCCGGCGACGACCGAGAACACCTCCGGGCCGACGAGGCGCGAGAACGCCTCGGCGCTCGAACCGATGAGCAACTCGCCGAGTCGCTCGTCGATGTCGACCGGGGCCGGATCCACGGGTTCCTGCTCGTTGATCGCCTGCGGGATCCGGCGCAGCAGCTCGGCCCGGATGGTCGCGCTCGTGCGCCTCGCCGAGTCTCGGGCGCGTTCGATGGCTGCGGCCTGCTGCGGCGATAGCGTGGCTCCGGAGCCGCTCGGGTGTGGTGGACTCGGCATAGGCGGGGAATCCGAACGGGTCGCGAAGGCCATTGAAGTCGCGATTGGCGCCGTTCCCGATGTCGCCCTTCGTATACGGGCTGGTCAGCGAGCGGTGCTGGTAGCCGATCGACTGGTAGGCCAGCGCACCGACGAGCGGCGATGCGACCCAGACGATCCGTCGGCCGCTCGAGGCCGATGTTCCGGTAGAGCCCTTCGATGGCGGCCTCGGCCGCCGGACGATCAGCCCGCTCGGTGCGAGGTCAGGCTCGATCGCCACGAATCGAGGTAGGAGCTCAGCCTTGCGTCGGTCTCGAGCTCGATCGGCCGGCTTGGCGGGGAGGTCGATGAGCGTCGACATCAGTCGACCACCCGGCGCCAGGCGTTCTGCGGGAGCGGCGCGGGCTCGTACTCGCGCTGGATGACGACGCGGTAGGCGCCGGGCGGGAGGTCGATCGTGGCGTGCTCCTCGTGGATGAGCTGGGCGGCCGAGCGGACGAGGACGAAGCGCTCGTCGCCGACGCGGAACTCGCGGGCGTCGGGCTCGGCGATGGCGTGCGCGTGGCCGGTCGCCTCGCCCTCGGCGAGGACCAGGCGTCCGTGACGCGGCTGACGCTCGGCGTCGTCCGGGATCGCCTCGACGGCGACCAGCAGGACGTCGCCCTGGCGGAACTGGAGCGGCCGTTCGTCGGCGCGCGGAGCAGAGCTGTTCGGGCACAGCGATGCCCGAGAAGTGGTCGGTGGAGGACAAGTCCCAACTCCTATCGATCCCGGCATTGGCACCGTGTCGGCATGGGGGACCGATCGGTTGCCGCGCCTTCAACGAGCCGGAACTCTCAGGCGCTCTGGATAGGCAATCACCATCGTTTGGTGATGCATCTCATTGTAGTCGAGATGGCGGAAATCAGCCCTAGAATCGGCTCGTCAACAGCTGGTATTAACCTGTGACCCGCCGTGTTCTGGTCGTCCCCGATCAGCGGCGGCTTGACGCAAACCGCTCACCTCGCGGAGGATAGTCGCGAGGCCCGCCCAGGCCTCCGGACCTGACGCTGCGCCCCTGGCGACCATCGTCGTTCGACCACCGCCTGTCGAGGACTACCCGATGGCCCAGGGGAAGTCGGCCCAACAGGCCGCGCTCGAGCTCGACCCTCGAGCCAAGCTAGAGATCCTCGGGGCGATCCTGCTCGCCCTGTTCCTGTTCGCCCTCGACCAGACGGTCGTCGGCACCGCCCTGCCGGTCATCGTGACCGACCTTCACGGCAACGACCTGTACGTCTGGGTCGTCACCATCTACCTGCTCACCTCGACGATCAGCGGCCCGATCTACGGCAAGCTGTCCGACCTTTTCGGGCGGCGCCCGATCATCATCTTCGCGGTCAGCCTGTTCCTGATCGCGTCGGTCCTGTCCGGGTTGAGCCAGTCGATGGAGCAGCTGATCCTGTTCCGCGGCCTCCAGGGCCTCGGCGGCGGGGCGATCTTCCCGGTGGCGCTGGCCGTGGTCGCCGACCTGTACACGCCCTCCGAGCGGGGCAAGTACCTCGGCCTGTTCGGGGCCGTCTTCGGGGTCTCATTCCTGATCGGGCCGGCGATCGGCGGGCTGATCACCGACACGGTTGGCTGGCACTGGATCTTCTTCGTGAACGTGCCGATCGGCCTGGTCTCGCTGGTCATCATCTCGCGGCTCCTGCCGGCGATCAAGCGGCCGGACGCGGCCCGGAACATCGACTACCTGGGGGCGGCGGTCTTCGCCGCGGCGATCAGCCTGATCCTGATCGGCCTGACCAACAAGGGCACCGGCGAGTGGACCGACCCGGCCGTCGGCGGCCTGATCCTGGCCGGCCTCCTCATAACGGCCGTGTTCATCTGGATCGAGTCGCGGGCAGCGGATCCGATCGTGCCACTCGGCCTGTTCCGGATCCGCAACTTCTCGGTCTCCGTGACCGCGATGTTCTTCGCCGCCTTCGGCTTCTTCGGGGCAGTCATCTTCCTGCCTCGCTGGTTGCAGACGGTCGGCGGGGCGAGCGCGACGATCTCGGGCTACAACCTCCTGCCCCTCGTTGGCGGCCTGATCGTGAGCGCGACGATGTCGGGGCAGATCGTGGCCCGGACCGGGAAGTACAAGATCCTGATGCTCGTCTCGCTGGTCATGCTCGCGGTTGGCCTCGCGCTCATGACCCAGCTCACCGCCGAGACGCCCCGGCCCGTGCTCTGGTTCTGGATGGTGATCGCCGGTCTGGGCATCGGTCCGTCCTTCGCCGTCTTCACGCTCGTCGTCCAGAACTCGGTCAATGCCGCCCGGATCGGGGTGGCCACGGCCAGCCTGACGTTCTTCCAGCAGATCGGCGGCACGATCGGGCTGACCTTGGCGGGATCGCTCCTGGCGACCCGCCTCGTGTCCGAGATCCCGAAACAGCTCGTGGCGGCCGGCGTGCCCCAGCAGGTCGTGGACGGGTTCGCCGGAGGCGGCGGGGTGGACCTCACCGGGACGGGGGACCTCGGCCAGCGGATCCTGGCAAGCGTCCCGGCCGCTCAGCAGCCTCAGATCGCGCCGTTGATCCCGGCGATCGTCCATGCCATCTACGAAGCGTTCTCGATCGCGATCGCGGCGACGTTCTGGGTTGGCGTCGTCGGGGCGGTCATCGCGGTCATCGCGGTTGCCTTCATGCACGAAGAGCCGATGCGCACGACCTTCGACGTCGCCGAGACGGCGGACTCAGCGGAGGCGGTCACCGCCTGAGTGGTCTGTCCTACCAGTCCAGCAGGACGCAGGTCTCGTCGCCGATGACTTCGGCGAGGTGGCCGGGGTCGTATGCCACGACTATCGGATCTTGGCGGGACATCCCGGCACCACCAGGGCCGGTGCGGTGACGTCCAGACGCTTGACCATGGTTCCTGCCGGGACGCATCATCCGCGCAGTCGCTGGGTGGACGACGGCCTTCCGGGCCGTCACGGGCGACACGGAAGGGCACATCGATGATCTCGTTCGGCCAGCGCCTCGCCACCGTCGTCGCCACCTCGCTCCTCCTGCTGTCGGTGGTCGGGGCGTCGCCCGTGGCCGCGAAGGCCCCGGCCTGGAGTCACAAGGACTCGCACGTCTGCGGTCAGTCCGGGCCGGACCAGGCGAGCTGCACCGCCATCGCCCGAACGTTCTACGTCGATGGGCGTGAGTCGCCGGCCCGAACCAAGGCGGCCCTCAAGGACGCGGCCGCGGCCGCGGCCGCCAGCTACTACGACGGGACCAGCATCCGGACCGCATACGGCATGACCGCCGTGGGCGACCCGTCGCTGGTGGTCGCGATCGTCGATGCCTACGACGACCCGAACGCGTTCGCCAACGTGACCAGGTTCCGGAGCGACTCGCACCTGCCGGCGATCCAGAGCTGCACGTTGGCCACCCTCACCGGCGCTGACCAGCTCGGCGGGCAGCCCCTGCTTCACCAAGACGAACCAGACCGGCGGCACGTCCCTGCCGTCCGCCGACGCCGGCTGGTCGAACGAGATCGACCTCGATCTCGCGGCCGCCTCGGCCGTCTGCCCGATGTGCAGCATCCTGCTTCTCGAAGCGACCTCGCCCTCGGTCGGCAACCTCGCGACGGCCGTGACGACCGCGTCGAACACCACGCACGTCGTGTCGATCTCGAACAGCTACGGGATCTCGGGCGACTACCCGGGGAGCCTCGCCCCGAACTACGACAACGCCGCCAAGAAGGGCATCGCGGTCACAGCCTCGACGGGTGACAACGGCTATGGCGTCCTGTTCCCGGCGTCGGCGACGAATGTCATCGCCGTCGGTGGCACGACGCTGTCCGTCGACGATTTCGGGCGCCCGGACCACGGAGACCGCCTGGTCGGGCTCGGGAAGCGGGTGCTCCAGGTACAACGCCGCCCCGACGTGGCAGAGCATCCCGGGCAACCCGTGCGCGGGCAAGAAGGCGACCGCCGACCTCTCGGCCGATGCCGACCCGAACTCGGGGCTCGCGATCTGGACGACCTACAACAACATCACCGGGTACTGGGTCTTCGGCGGCACGAGCCTCTCCTCGCCGATCATCGCGGCCCTCTACGCTCGGCAGGGCGGCTACAACGCATCGACGCTCGCGAGTCAGGTCGCCTGGGCGGCCGGGACGCCGTACTTCGACGTCACGTCCGGCTCGAACGGGACATGCAATCCGTCGGTGCTGTGCCATGCCGGGGTCGCCTGGGACGGCCCGACCGGGCGCGGCAGCATCGCCTCGCCGAGCGCACCGCCGCACCTGGCGTCGATCACGGTCTCCCCCGCGAGTGTTTCGGTCCAGACGGGCGTGCAGCAACAGTTCACCGCGGCCGGCAAGGACCAGTTCGGTCAGCCTTTCAGCCCGGGACAGGTCTCCTGGTCGGTCGACGGTGGCGGCACCATCGACCAGCGCGTCCGGCGTCTTCTCGGCCACGACGGCCGGCGGGCCCTTCACGGTGACTGCGACGAGCGGCGGCGTGACCGGCACGGGCCAGGTCACGGTGACGGCACCGCCATTCCTGAAGACGATCACCGTTTCCCCCGCCAGTGTTTCCGTCGCGGTGGGTGCGCAGCAACCGTTCACTGCGGCCGGCAAGGACCAGTACGGTCAGCCGTTCAGCCCGGGGCAGGTCTCGTGGTCCGTGTCCGGCGGCGGCACCATCGACTCCGGCACCGGTGTCTTCTCCGCCACGACGGCCGGCGGGCCCTTCACGGTGACCGCCACGAGCGGCGGCGTCAGCGGCACGGCCCAGGTCACGGTGACGAGCGCCGCGCAAGACTTCACGCTCTCGGTCAGCCCGACTGCGCCGCAGTCGATCAGGCGCGGCGGCACCGCGACCTACACCGTGACGATCGCGCCATCGAACGCAACGGTCACGCTGAGCCTCAGTGGCCAGCCGTCGGGATCCACGGTGACATTCAGCCCGATCACGAACGGCACATCGACCCTCACGATCAAGACTCGCCAGACCACATCGCGCGGGACATTCTCGATGACCATCAAGGGCGTCAGTGGCAGCTTCAGTCACACGATCGACCGTGTCGTTGACCGTGACGAAGTAGTGGCGCCCGGGACCTTCCACGCGCCACGCTGAGGAACCTGCCTCCGCCGTCCGAAGCCACGCGCCTGCGCTAGCCTTCGGCGCGTGATCGATCGAGCGCCTCGTCTGCGGAACGATCCGTGGACCTGGGTCGGACTGCTGTGCGCGATCGCGTTCGTCGTCCTGGCCGTCGTGGTCAACGAAGAGGGCGCGGTCGGCTTCGATGACCCGGTCATCGCCTTCGTCAAGGGCCTGCCGGTGTCGACGGACGTCTGGCTCGCGATCACCGAGGCCGGCGGCACGATCCTGATCCCGATCGGCATCGGCATCGTCGTGACCCTCCTGGCGATGCGTCGTGTCCGGAGCGCGGTCATCTACGGGGCGGCCCTTCTCGGTGCTGCGCTCGGGACCCAGGTCATCAAGGTCTCGATCGGTCGGCTTCGTCCGCCGGAGGGGGCCGCCGTTCCGCCGCCGGGGTTCAGCTTTCCGTCGGGCCACACCCTGAACGGCACGGTCACGTACGGCCTGATCGCGCTGCTCGTGTGGCGCAGCGACCTGCCGGTCTGGGTCCGTCGGGTCGTCGCGATCGCCCTGGCCGTGCTGGTCGGCCTCATCGGCCTGTCGCGGATCGCGCTCGGCGTCCACTACCCGAGTGACGTTGTCGGTGGCTGGCTCGCCGGCCTCGCCGTCGTGGCCGTGGTGGCCCTGCTGACGAAGCCTCAGCCCGGCTGAGACGCCTCGTACAGCCGCATCGCACCGGCCACGTTCTTGAGCTCGACCGGCCCGACTTCGCGGAACGCGACGCCGGCCCCGGCCGAGGCCTCGACAACGGCCTGGCTCACCATCACCTCGCCGGCCTTCGCGAAGTCGGCGATCCGCGACGCGAGGTTGACCGTCGAGCCGTAGTAGTCGCCCTCCTGGAAGATCACCGGGCCCGCGTGCAGGCCGACGTGCGCCGGCGGCAATCCTGCCTCGGCCACGCCCGCGACCATCTCGAGCGCGGCGACCACGCCCGACCCGGGTTCGGGAAGTGCAGCATCACGCCGTCGCCGAGCCACTTCACGGCTCGGCCGCCGTGCTTGACCGAGGTCCGCTGGACGACCCGTCCGAGCGTCGCGGCGAGATCGGCGGCGGCCGCGTCGCCCTGTTCCTGGGTGAGTCGGGTGTAGCCGGTGATGTCGAGGAAGCACATCGCCGGCGGATGCTCGAGTCGGCTGTGGAGCCCGGCCGCCGCCAGCGACTTCTCGACCTCGTCGATGATCCCGGCGGTCCACGCGCGCGCCTGCTGGAGGCGGTACATGGCGAGCACTGCCCGCTCGCCGAGCACGGCGTGCCGATCGCCGAAGTCATCTCCGAGCATCTCGTCGGGCCGCTTTCCCTTGGCGGTCGCGGGCGCGATCACCTCGGAGACCCAGATGGCCGACTCCGTCTCGGCCATCCGACGCAGGCTGTCGCCCTGGGTGCGGATGTTCTGCTGGATCGCGGCGGGGTGGAACCCTGCGTGGAATTGTGTTTCGATGAGGTCGACGTACGGGAGCTCCTCGTCACGGACGCGATCGTCCGGAGCTGGAGCGGCGGAGCCCGCGGCTTCGCGGATGAAGAGGAGGAGCTCGATCGGTAGCCCGGTCTGCTCGGCCAGCCGCCCGAACGTCTCCCCGCTGAGCGACGAGAACCGCTCGAACGCGGGCGCGTCGAGGAAGTCGAGCCAGAGCTGGCCGCTGCGAACGGCTTCGCCCAGGCCGTCGAGCGGGATCCCCGATGCGACGAGCGCCTGGACGAGCGCCGGCGCGGCGCAGGTGTCCGGGTGTGAATCGGTCGCCATCGACCGGCGTCACGATCCCCAGCTCGACGAACCGGCGGAGCTCGTCGTCGCTGATGCCGATCCGCTGGGCAGCCTCGGCCAGGTCGTAGGTCTCCATGACCGGGACTCTAGCCCTCTATGCGAGCGATGAACTGGATCAGGTTGCCCTCGTTGTCGGCGATGATCAGGTTCGCCGGCTGCTCGGTCGTGGCGGGAAACGGCCCGAACGCGATCGGCACGTTCCGGTCGTGGAGCCAGGCGACGGTGGCGTCGAGGTCGTCGACGATGACGCCCGCCTTGACGATCCCGTGCAGCAGCGTCCTGTCGGTGATCGTCGGCGCGATCGACTGCAGCGAGACTCCCGTGTCCTGGTGGATCAGCTCGACGGTCAGCCCCTGGCCCTTGAGCAGGGCCACGGAGATCCCGTTCGCGGGAGGCAGCTGAAGCGCCGATTCCATGCCGAGCTTCTCCGTGTACCACGCCTCGCTCGCGCGAAGGTCTGCGACGGAGACGGCGAAGAAGCTGCCGGTCGCCGCGAGCGACGGCGATCCGGCCGGTGACGGGCTCGCGCCGACCGCGGACGCGCTCGCGCCGACCGCGGTCGGAGTCGCGCTCGACTGCGGACGGGCTCGCGCCGACACCGACCGATGACGTCAGCGACCCTGATGGCGCCGCGCTGGCGCAGGCCGCGAGCGCGACCCCGAGCGACGAGCGCGAAGCCCGTCGACCACACGCGGCGCATCCGTGACCCGGCCTGGCATCAGACGCACGGGCGAGGCCGAGCCTCAGGCAATCACGAGCCCTTCGATGCCGGCCGAGACCGGATCCGGCTGCTTGATCATCCGGAACGAGTTCAGGAGCCCGAGCAGGCTGGCGATGATCGGGATGAGCAGCGCCACCTGGAGGGAGATCGGTCGAGCCTCCGTGTTGATCCGGATGATCTCGGCCTGGACCTCGGGCGGCTGGCCGACGAGCGCGGCGGCCAGGTCGGTGTTGGTCATGACCTGCGCGTCGTTCTCGAGCGCGTCGGCCACGACCTGCTGCTCGGTCGGGGAGAGGACCGTGCTCTGTTCCGCCAGGTTCGTGAAGCTGAAGGCGAGCGTGGCGAGCATGATCGCGCCGGCGAACGCCAGGCCGAACGACAGCCCGAACGACCCACCGGCCGAGTTCACGCCGGCGGCCTCGCTGACCCGCTCTTCCTCGATCGGCGCCAGGGTGTAGTTGTTCAGCTGCGAGACGAGCAGCCCGAGACCGATCCCGGCGATCACCAGCGGCAGTGCCAGGTACCAGCCGGCGTCGACGCGCGGGATGATCGGGACCAGCACCAGCATGCCGATCAGCAGCAGCAGGAACCCTGCGCGGATGATGCTCGCGGGGCGGCGATTGCCGGCTCGCTTGGCCGCGAGAAGCGCGGTCGCGAACATGCTCAGCGACAACGGCGCAAGGGAGAGGCCGGCCTGCAGCGCGTTGTACTCGAGGACCATCTGCAGGTAGATCGGCAGCGTGATCATCGCGCCACCGAGCGCGATCTGCTGGAGCAGCTGCCCGGAGATCCCGAGCGTGAACAGCTTCGACGTGAAGAGATCGGGGTCGATCAGGGTCGGCCGGCCTGCCTTCTTGCTGCGAACGAGCCAGACCGCGAAGAGCAGCAACGAGACGACGCCGATCGCCAGCAGGAGACCGACGGCCTCGGCGCCTTCCTGCCAGGCAAGGATGCCCAGCACGAGACCGCCCATGCCGAAGACGGACAGGACCGCCCCGACCACGTCGACGCTCCGATCGCCCGTGTAGGGCACGTCCTTGATGAGCCTGAGCCCCGACAGGACGACCGCGATGACCACGACCTCCAGCAGGAACGCGACGCGGTAGGACAGGAAGGTCGTGATGAAGCCACCGAGCAGCGGCCCGACCGCGGCGGCGATGGCGGCGGCCGCACCGACCAGGGCGTACGTCCGCTTCTGGGCGTCTCCCTCGAAGTTGCCGTGGATCAGCGACTGCATGGCCGGCAGCAGGAGCGAGGCGCCGAGGCCGCCGATCACGGCCCAGAAGATGAAGATCGCGGTGACGCTCTGGGCCAGGCCCATCGCCAGGGCGCCGACCGCGTAGGCCAGCAATCCCAGCGTGTAGGCCCGCTTGCGCCCGATGAGGTCGCCGACCTTGCTGCCGATGAGGATGAACGCGGCGGAGACCAGGGCCTCGAGCGCGATCGCCGACTGGACGCTGCTGACCGTCGTGTTGAGCTCTTTGACGACCGCCGAGATCGACACGTTCATGATCGAGGTGTCGACGACGAGGACGAACATCGCCATCGCCAGCAGGATCGGAAGTCGTCGGTCGGCGGCTTCCTCGACGGGGGCTTGGGCGCTCGCGGTCGATGTCATGCGCTGCATCCTACGGTACGGGCGGCACCCGAATGGCCACGGGTGCGCGATGAGTGCAAGGGGCCTTGAGTCCTCAGCCGACTCGCCTCACCACGTAATGGAGCTCGGAGCACTGCTCCGCGAGCTCGCCCGGCCCGACCGGCTCGCCGTCGAGGTCGAGGCAGGCGAGCACCTCGAAGCCGTGCGCCTCGAACTGCCGGACCTGTGCGTCGCGGGTGCTGTAGTAGTGCATGACCGAGAAGTCGTGCCCGACGTCGTTGAGGATCGCGTAGGTCGGCTCGTGCCGCTCGAAGCGGACGATCCGCCGCCGATTGAGCCACCGACGCGGGAGGCGAGCCATGGTCCAGAGAGCGACCGGGAGCGACATGCCGCTGAGTCGCAGCGGGTCGCCGAGGTGGGCGGCCACGCCGCGATTGTGCGTCGACATCACGAAGGTGCCGCCCGGTGACAGTGCGTCGTGGATCCGATCGAGGAGCGTCTGGCGCTCCGCGTCGCACGAGGACGTCCAGGAGGTTGAAGCCGGCGACGATCGCGTCCCATGGCTGCGCGCCGAAGGCCTCGGGGTCACGCATGTCGCCCTGCGCGAACGACGCCGCCGGATAGCGAGCGCGGCTATAGGCGACCATCTGCTCGGAGAGGTCGATCCCATGGACGGATCGAGCGATGGAGGCCAGGTAGCCGGTCAGCCGACCCGCGCCGCTGCCGAGCTCGAGGACCCGGCCGGACAGGCGTCCCTGTAGCGCACCAGGATCTCGATCTCGACGGGTCGCAGACGGCGGTTCGCGTACGTCCCGACGTGGCGGCCACCTGCCCAGACGCGGTCGTTGGCCCAGCGCTGCACGGCGTTCGCCGGGTGCTCGCCAGTCGAGGGCGTCGCCTGTCGCGGACCGCGGTCCGTCGACTCGACCGTCGCGCGTCGGCTCTGTGCGTCCACCGACTCCCCCTCGGCGCCGTTCCCGTCGAACGGCTGCCGACAGAGCCCGGCCTCGACGACGCCACGGGCGATGGCGTCTGGGCATTCGGACCGTGCTCCGGGTCCGAGTCTACGCCGCTTCCGGTCATTCGGATACCAGCCAAAACCGCATTTCGCGTCGCCCCGGCGCACCATTCCGCACGACACGACGGGGCGTACTGTAGGGCGCGAAATCCCACCGGCGAGGACCGATGCTCTCGACCCCACAGCCGACCTGCTTCCTGATCGCCGACATCTCCGGGTACACCGGCTACCTGGCCGATGTCGAGCTCGACCACGCGCAGGACATCCTGGCGGACCTGGTCGGCGCCGTCGTCAGCGCCCTCCGGCCCGACTTCCGGCTGGCCAAGCTCGAGGGCGACGCGGCGTTCATGTCGATGGCGGCCAAAGTGTCGAGAGCCCGGTCGACGGCTCGATGCTGCTCGACACCATCGAGCGCTGCTACTTCGGGTTCCGGCGGCGTCGGCGCGACGTCCGCCAGGCGACGTCCTGCGAGTGCAACGCGTGCTCGCGGATCCCCGATCTCGACCTCAAGTTCGTCGTCCACTTCGGCACGGCGATCCAGCACAAGGTCGCCGGCCAGCAGGAGCTCGTCGGGTCGGACGTGATCGTCGTCCATCGGCTGCTCAAGAACGACGTGGTCGAGACGCTGGGCATCGAGGCGTACGCGCTGATCAGCCAGGCGTGCATCGACGCCGCCGGGCTCGACCCCGTCGCGCTCGGGATGCGGGCGCACACCGAGACCTACGACCGGATCGGCGACGTGCCGGGCTGGGTGCTCGATCTCGAGGGTCGCTGGCTCGAGGAGGAGGCGCGCGGTCGCGTCTTCGTCGCCCCCGAGGAGTCGATCCTCGATCGTGTCCGTCCCGACCGACGTCCCGCCGCAGGTCGCCTGGGAGTTCATCACGAAGCCCGGGCAGCGGATGTCGTGGCAGCCGTGGGTCACCGAGGTGTCCGTCGAGGGCGCGACCGGCGGCCGGCGCGGCCCCGGCTCGGCCAACCACTGCATGCACGGCAAGGACGCGGTCGTCGAGGAGATCCTCGACTGGCGGCCGTACGACTACGTCACCGACCGCACGGTCCTCGAGACGCCCGACCGGGCCGATCAAGCTGCTCCACACCGTCGAGTTCGAGCCGACGACGACCGGCACGACGATCCACTTCCGCTATGCGCCACCGAAGACCAAGCGCGAGAAGGAGCTGATGAAGGTGATCGGGCCGGCGTACGGGGCGGCGCTGGAGTCGGGGCTCCCGAGCCTGGTCGCCCAGCTCGACGCCGAGCTGGCGGCCCGCGACGCGGACCGCGGTCCCGAGCCCGAGCTCCCCGCGCCGAAGCCCGACGGGCCGCTCGCAGGGATCGAGCCGTTGGTGTTCGTCGACTGAGGCGAGGGCGTCGCTACTGCGCGGGGTTCGAGCCGAGCGCCGCCGGGGCCGGACAGCGAACGTTCGCGTCGAACCCGCCCGACTGGTATTGAGCGAGAGCGACGCCGCCCCCGGTGAACCCGGGACCGGCGCAGCTCGCGCTCGCGCCCGCCGCGTCGGCCGCCCCCGCGACCCAGCTCGGGTGCGCGCTGAAGGCGGTCGTCCCGCCGGTGATCACGCCCCACTGGTAGCTCGTCGAATAGAAGCCGAGCGAGGCGACGTGGACGACGTCCCTCAGGTAGTTGACGGCACCCGACAGCGCGGCGACGTTGAGCGAGACGTCGGACCGCCAGCTGTTCGAGATCTCGACGTCGAGCCACCACGCGCTGCCGGCTGGGCTCCGCGTCAGGCCGGCAACGCTGAACGCGGCGACGGCGTCGGTGTAGGAGTCGGCCGCCGCGTTGTAGCCGTAGTCGTAGGCACACGCCGCGCTGTCCGGGTCATCGGCCGAGCAGGCCTGTGGGCCTGTCTGGCCGATCGGCCAATGGGTCGACACGGCGGGTCCCGGGTTGGCCGTGTTTGCGTAGAGTCCGGCGTCCGTGCCGCCGGCCCAGGTCAGCTCGCTCGCCAGGCACGGGTTCGGGCTGAAGACGATCCCGCGGTTCACCCCGACGATGCCGAATGCCGAGGTCGACGGGGTAGGGGCCATCGCACTGGGGCCACGAGATGTCGTAGACGGGCCCCGTCGTCGGTCGCGAGGAGCCCGTTCCGGCGCTCGTCGACGCGTCAACGCCCGCGGCCGGCAGGGCCGCGAGCACGACGATGACGGCGACGAGCGCGGCCCTGAGGCCGCCCGAAACGGGCAATCCCACTCCCTCGTTTTCGCCGGATGCCTCGGTCGACGGACCGAACCGGCTTCAAGGCCACGCAGCATACCTGCGCGACGCCGGAAATCGGTATGGCTATTTCGTCACCGCTTCGTCGCAACCCCCGAATCGGGGACGTATAGTGCGACCCGTGAGCGGAGCCCCGTTCCTCTCGTTTCTCGGACCGAACACCGTGCCGATCGTCCGCGAGCTCGGTGATCGCCTGACCGCCGAGATCGGGATCGACCTCGCAGGCGAGCTGGCGCCCACATGGCGCGACTTCATCGCCGCCGTCGACACGGGGACCGCGCACGTCGTGTGGCTGTGTGGGCTGGCGACGATCGAGCTCGTCGACAGCGGTCGCTTCGACGCAGAGATCGTCGCTGCACCGGTCTTTCCCGGCGAGTCGCGCGCCGTCTACCGATCGGTGGTGGTCGCCCGTCCGGAGATCCGCGCGGCCACTCTCGATGACCTCGAGGGGACCCGGCTGGCCATCAACGGGACCGGCTCGTGGTCGGGCTACCACGCTCTGCGCGTCCACCTGGCCGAGGCCGGGCGGTTCGACCCGTTCTTCGGGTCGGTCACCGAGACGGGCAGCCACCGGGCCTCGATCGACTGCCGTCGAGGCCGGCGACGCCGACTGTGCGGCCATCGACTCGTCCGTCTGGGACGCAGCAAGTCGCCCGTGATGTCCGAGCGCGGGAGCTGCAGGTCGTGACCAGGACGCGGGACCACCCGGCGCCACCGTTCTCGGTGTCGCGGGCATTCGATCCGGACGTCCGTCGCGCGATCGCGGCCGGGCTGATGGGATCGACACCGTCGGGGCTCGATGCGATCGTCGCGGCCTCGGCCGCGGACTACGAGCCGCTTCGCAGCGCGATGGCCCTCGCCGGGCGGGTCGCCTGGTGACGGCCGCCGACGCCTGCGCGTCCGCCGCGACCGGCGATCAGGATGGGTCGCCGTCTCGCATGATCCGGCGCAGCTCGGCCGCTCGGCCGCTGAGGTCGCGGAAGAAGTCCGTCTCGGTGATCTCGGCGACCTGCTGGGCCTCGCGCACGTGATCGATCTCGATCCGTAGCTCGCGGACCTGATCGCGCAGGCGTGCCTCGCGGGCGACGACCTCGCGGGCCATGCTCTCGAACCGCCGGGCGAGCACGCCGAGCGCGTCGTCGCGGGCCGCGACCGAATCGAGGCCACTGAGATCGGCCTCGCCGGCCTCGAGCGCCGCCGCGGCACCCGTGACGCGTGACACCTGCTCGAGGTACTCGAGCTCGAGGTCGCGCAGGCGCTTGGCGGCAAGCGACGCGTCGAGTCGGGCACGCAGGATTGCCGGCTGGAACGGCTTCGGCAGGTAGTCGGTGGCGCCCATCTCGATGCAGCGGACGACGCTCGCGACCTCGTCGACGCCCGAGATGATGATGACCGGCAGGTGGCGCAATGCCGGGATCGGCCTTGATCGCCTCGAGGGTCGCGTAGCCGTCGAGGACCGGCATCACGATGTCGAGCAGGACGACGTCGACCGGTCCCTCGGCGAGCCGGTCGAGCGCCTCGCGGCCGTCCGCGGCCTCGACGACCTCGTGGCCCTGCGTCTTGAGTGCGGAACGGAGGATGGCCCGGTTGAGCCGCTCGTCGTCGACGACGAGGACGCGACCGCCGTCGCGTCATGGGGCCGACATCGCCCCGGTGAGGGCATCGCGGACGAGAGCGAACTCCGCGGTGGCCTCGGCGACCCGCTCCGCGGCACCGTCGAGCTGGCCGGCGCGCGCGTCGGCCTCGAGCGCACGGCACAGATCCGCAAGGTGGTCGGCGCCCATGCTCGCGCTGTTCGACTTGAGCGAATGGGCCGGCCTGACCAGCGCGTCGGCGTCGCCCGGCGGCGGCGGCGTCGCGCATCGCGTCGAGCTGGATGGCGGCGTCCTCCAGGTAGGTCGTCGATCAGCTCGCGCACGAACTCCGGATCGCCGCCGGTCATCTCCAGGAGGCGGTCGAGGGCCGCCGGGTCGACCACGAGCCGATCGTCTGTCACGTCGCCGCAGCCCCCTCACGCGGCCGATGGTGCGCGCGGTCAGGCGCCGCGGCCAGCTCGTCGGGGCGGATCGGCTTCGAGACGTAGTCGTCCATGCCGGCCGCCAGGCACGTCTCGCGGTCGCCTTCCATCGCGTTGGCGGTCATCGCCACGATCCGGAGCGGCCGATCGGGCCAGCGGGCCCGGATCCGTCGGGTGGCCTCGAGTCCATCGAGCTCAGGCATCTGCACGTCCATCAGGACGACGTCGTAGTCCTGCGCTTCGAGGGCGGCGATCGCCGCCAGGCCGTCTGCGGCGACATCGGTGGTGTAGCCCATCCGCTGCAGGAGGCGGATCGCGAGCTTCTGGTTGACGGCGTTGTCCTCCGCCAGAGATCCGCAGCGGATGACGGGTGCTGCTCGCTCATCGTCGGGTCGATCGTCGCACCGATCCGGCGGGCGCGGCGCCGCCTGGACGACGGACCCGCTCAGGACCTGCACGAGGACCTCGCGGAGGGCCGCCGGCTTCACCGGCTTCGTCAGGAATGCCGCGGTCGCCTCGGCGTCGCGGTCGCGCTGGCCGAGTGACGACAGGACGATGACCGGCGGGGCCTCGCTGCCGCGCGTCGACCGGATCGCCGCCGCCAGCGCGAGGCCGTCGAGGTCGGGCATCCGGAGGTCGGTGATGACGGCATCGAACGCCCCGTCGGCCGCGGTTGCGAGGTCGCGCGCCTCGAGCGCGGACCGCGTCGAGGTCACGGCCAGCCCGAGTCGCTCGAGCTGCGCGACGAGGATCCGCAGGTTCGTTGCGTTGTCGTCGACGACGAGGACGCGACGGCCGGCGCAGGTCGATCGCCGGGGCTGCGAGTCGCAGCCGCCTGATCCGGCGACGGCCGGCAGGCTGGACGATGAGTCGGAAGGTGCTGCCCTCGCCGGGAATGCCGCTGCTCTCGGCGACGAGCGAGCCGTCCATCAGCTCCGCCAGGCGCCGGCTGATCGCGAGCCCGAGCCCCGTCCCGCCGTAGCGTCCGCGAGATCGACGCGTCGGCCTGGCTGAACGACTGGAACAGCCGACCGATCCGGTCGGGCGGGATGCCGATCCCGGTGTCGCGGATCGTCGACGTGGATCGCCCAGCGTCCGGCCCCGTCGTCGTGGGCGCGCCGGCGTCGATGCGCCGAGCCGGAGACAGCGACGCTGACCTCGCCGTGTCGGTGAACTTGATCGCGTTCGACAGCAGGTTGAGGACGATCTGGCGGAGCCGGCCGGCGTCGCCGATGAGCGTCCGCGGCAGGTCCGGGTCGAGCGACGTAGACCAGCTCGAGGCCCTTCTTGGCGGCGATCGGCCCCATCACGTCGAGCGCGCCCTCGATCGTCGCGGCCAGGACGAACGGATGCGCGTCCAGCTCGATCCGGCCGGCCTCGATCTTCGAGAAGTCGAGGATGTCGTTGATGATCGTGAGCAGCGCCTCGCCCGAGGTGTGGATCGTCTCGGCGTAGTCGCGCTGGTCGCTGTCGAGCGGCGTGTCGAGCAGCAGGCCGCTCATGCCGATGACCGCGTTCATCGGCGTCCGGATCTCGTGGCTCATCGCGGCCAGGAAGGCGCTCTTGGCCTGGTTCGCCGAATCGGCCTCGCGGCGGGCCGCGTTGAGCTCGGTGATGTCGTGGTAGATCGCGTAGTAGCCGAGCTGCTCGCCGTGGACGACGAGCGGCACGATGACGACCTCGGCATCGATGACCGAGCCGTCCTTGCGCATCCGCTGGCCGATCTGGTAGGCACGGCCCTGTTCGGCAGCCCGGCGGGTGAGGGCGTGGCCGACGTCGCGGAGCGACTCGTCCCGCAGGATCAGGTCGTCGATGTTGCGGCCGATGGCCTCGTCCGGCTCGTACCCGAACAGGGTCGTCGCGGCCGGGTTCCAGCCGGACACCTGCTCGTCGCTGTCCATCGTGACGATCGCGACCGGGCTGACCGCGACGAGCGACTCGAAATACGACTTCTGGCGATCGAGCTCGGCCGTGCGGTCCTGGACGCGCTGTTCGAGGGTCGCGACGTTCGACCGCAGCTCGGCGGTCATCTCGTCGAACGCGACGGCGAGCGTCCCGACCTCGTCCTCGGACTGGATCCCGGAGACGGCCTCCAGGTCGCCGGCGGTCACCTTGGCCGCGGTCGCGGCGAGCGACAGGATCGGTCGCGTCACCCGACGGGCCACGAACCAGATCCCGCCCGTGAGCAGGACCGCCGAGACCAGCCCGACGAGCCCGATCGTCAGCGCGAGCTGGCGCGCCGATCCGAACGCCTCGTCCTGGCTCAGCTCGGCGAGCAGCCCCGCCCCGCGATCGGCGATCCAGTGGTAGACCCCGATGACCGGCGTCCCACGGTCGTCGACGTACAGGCCCTGGCCGCTCTGACTCGGCACGGACCTGCTGGATCCCCTCGGAGTCGACCGCTTCTGCCTGTGTGCCCTGCGGTCGAGCCCTGGATCAGCCGCCCGTCCGGTCCGACGAGGTACGTCCGACCGGAGTCACCCAGGCCGGTCCGCTCGAGGATGATCCGGTCGAGCCGCTGGAGGCTCAGGTTCGCGGCCAGGACGGCGACCCGCTGGCCGCTGCCGTTCTGGTCGAACAGCGGCGTGGCCACCGTGATCGTCGGCCGGTTCGTCAGGGTCGACGTGTAGACGTTCTGGACGGTCGTGTGCGACGAGCCGTCGGTGAAGAAGCGACTCGGCTGGCCTGGCTGGTGCCCTCGTGCCCGGCCAGCGTCGAGAGCTCGGATCGTTCCGTCGAGGTCGAGGATGAAGATCTCCTCGGCGTCGGCCGTCTTGGTGACGACCGTGGCGAGGTCCGACCGCAGTCGACCCTCCGCGGCGCTTCGGTCGGCGGCAGGAGCGGTCGGGTCGAGGAAGGTCCGGGCAGTCGTCGCCGAAGCCCGGGATCGAGCCGACGTAGACGACGTTGCGGGTCTGCTCGTCGATCCAGCGGTCGAGCGCATCCGCCTTGACCGAGGCGACGGCATCGAGCGGTCGTAGACCGCGGCCGGTCAGGTCGCCGGTCGCCCGGACGTAGACGATCGCGCCGACGACCAGCGACGGTGACCGTCGAGAGCAGCAGGAAGTAGGCGACCAGCCGCGCGCGCAGGCTCCGGCGCCAGGGCCAGGCGATGCGGCTCGGTCCGCGACACCGGAGTGCGGCCGATCCCTACGGAACGGTCTGGCCGACGCCGGCCAGGTCGAACGTGGCCGCCGCGGTCACGTAGTCGGTCCCGAAGAACTTGATCGACAGGCGCCTTGAGCTTGCCGCCGGCCTCGAGGTCACGGATCGCGCCGTCGATCGCGGCCAGGAAGGCCGCGGGGCGAGGGTCATGCCGCGGTCGACGTAGCCGGTCTTGTAGGTGTAGAAGGCCGGCGTGTCGAGCATCCGGAGGTTGCTCGCCCTTGGCGATCGCCCCGGCCCCGACCGGCTGGCTGCACAGGAACGCGTCGATCTTGCCCGCGGCGACGTCGTCGAGGCCGGGGGGCTCCGAGGCGTAGGTCACGAGCTTCGGGTCCGCGACGGCGTATGTCAGCGTCTCGCCGGGCAGGGACAGGGTGCCTCTTCAGGTACTGCTCGTGGGTGCAGCCGGAGCAGGCGCCGATCTGCTTGCCGTCCAGGTCGGCCGGGGTCTTGTACGCCGAGTCCTTCTTGACGAAGAAGTTGGCCGGCGTCGTGTAGTACGGCTGCGTCACGTACAGCGTCGTCATCCGATCGGTCGTCATGGCGCCCGAGCCCCAGGCGACATCGCACCGGTCGCCCCAGCCGCCGGCGATGACCTGGTCGAACGGGACCGCGACGAAGCACGGCTCGACGCCGAGCTCGGCCGCCACGAGCTTGCCCGTCTCGGCGTCGTAGCCGGCCATCTCCGGCGCGGTCATCTGGTTCGGGGCGCACTTCGTAGTCGAGAGCCGGGCGGCACCGTTGACCGCCATCGACTGCGGCGCGTAGTCCGGATCCGTCCACAGGACCAGGGTCCCGCGCGCCTGGACCTGGGCGAGCTTGTCCTTGGTCGGGTCGCCGGACGGCGAGGCGGCGGCGCCTCCCGATGAACCGCCGCTGCAAGCCGAGAGGGTGGCGGCGATCACCGCGACCAGGACGAGCGACCGAGCGAGTGAGCGATGAGCTGACATCGGGTGCCTCATGTGACGGTCTGGCCGATCCTGTCGAGGGCGAACTGGCCCGCTGTCGGGTCGTCCGCTGCGATCCATTGCATGGGACAACTGCTTTCGGCCTCCTCGTTACGGACGGGCGGGACGGGCGATCATGCCGGCACCCGCGCAGGTGTCAGCGAGATCGTCAGTCGTGCCGGGTCGTCGCCGGGCTCGACGCTGGGTTCGACGGTGAATGCCGAGGTGGCCTCATCGGCTACGCGAAACGCCGTCTCGGCCGAGCCGTCGACGAGCTGCACGTCCACGGGCGTGCGCGACGATCCGCCGTCCGGACCGACGGCATGGACCCAGCGCGAGATCTGGGACGCGATCCCGACCGGCAGGTCGACGCGTCATCGCCCGGAGGCGGTTCGGCGCGTTGATCACGATCTCGGTCCCCTCGAGCCGGCGCCGATCCGGTCGATTCCTCGAGATCCACCGATGTCGGGATCCGGCGCCCGCCGGACACGACCGACAGGATCCCCCGATCCGGCGGCCCGGTCTCGACCCGGTACTCGACGACCGTGCGCGGCGCGAACGCCCCGCGTCGCCAGCTGACGACGGTCAGGGCGATCATCGCCACGCCGACGACCAGCGCCGCGATCCGTTCGAGCGGCGAGTCCCAGATCCACAGCCCGAAGGCGACGACGCCGAACAGGAAGACGCCACCGATCACGATGGCCGACGACCGGCCAGCCGAGCGGGCCGATCATCCGGCCCGGGCAGCCGGTCGCCGCGGCGACGCGCGGCGACGAGCAGGAGCATCGGGAAGACGCCGCCCAGGAGCGGCAGGGTCAGCGTCCCGACCACGTTGAGCGGCCCGGTGAACGAGATCGAGCCGCGCGACAGGAGGACCTCGACGACGATGAAGATGACCGGCCAGCGGGCCGGCGCGCAGCGCGAAGTCGACGAGCCGCGCCGGCGCCGCCCAGCTGTTGGCCGGCCTGTCCGGGCACGGCGACGATCAGGTCGGCCATCTGGTTGAAGAGGCCGAGTCCGAGGTAGATCGCGCTCAGCCCGACCGCCGAGGACGATGTAGATCGTCCCGAGGACGTCGATGATCGGCCCGATCCGCTGCGGCCAGCGGCGTCAGTGCCGTGCCGGCATAGCCCGCCAGCGCGCTCGCACCGACCGCGCGCGGTCAGCGACCAGGACGAAGACGATGTAGATGACCATCGCGGCCAGCATCGCCGCCACGTTGCCGGCCAGCAGATGCCGGCCGCTCGGGTCCCGGGCCAGGACGACCTTGGCCGCGTGGCCGGCCGAGGTGTGCCCGAAGTAGGCGACCAGGGCGACCCCGAAGATCAGCTCGAGGAGGGACGCATCGAAGGCGATCCCGGTCCCGACGCCGGTCGCGAACGCGTCCGGCCGGGCGTTCGCGAAGGCGATCGCCGAGATCAGCAGCAGCAGGCAAGATGTTGATCGACCCGACCCCGACCGCCACCGCGACCGTCGCATCGAGCGTCCCGCGCCACAGGATCGCCATCACGACGAGCGAACAGGGCCGCCGCCCAGATCAGGACGGACAGACCCGGTGACCCCGGCCATCGTCGTCCCGAAGCCGACGAGCGCGACGCTGAACCCGACCGCGTCGAGGACGAACAGCGTCGGGAACCGCGATCGCCAGCCCGGGTCGGCCGAGGTAGTCCCCGATCAGCCGGCCGAAGAAGGCATTCCCGTAGCGCATCCGCCCGTCGCGGGTGATGCTCTCGACGAGCGCCGCGACCGTCAGCATGTTGAGCAGGCCGAAGACCAGCAGCAGGACGGTCGCGCCGACCGGCCCGAACCCGGCGAACGCGATCGGCAGGGCCAGGACGCCGCCGCCGACGGTCTCGGTCAGGGTCAGGGTGTACGCCAGCCAGAACGGCGGCAGCGTCTCGAGCCGGCGCGACACGGCGCCCGTCGCCAGCGCAGCCGCTCGCGCAGCGGCAGGCGGAGCGATGCCGCGGCCGCGGCCAGGGTCGTGCCCGTCCGCGCGCTGATAGGCGTCGGCGACGGCCGGATCGTCCGCGCCGAGCGCCGCCCGCAGATTGCGGGCCTGCGCCGGCAGGCCGTACTTCTCGACGATCCTGCGCAGGATCTCGGCCCGCAGCGCCGGTTCGGCCGGGACGAGGACTGGCCCAGACTCGGCCGTGGCGATCCAGGTCCTGGATCGTCGGCCGGGTCGGCAGGCTGCGGCCCTCGGCCAGAGCGCTCAGGAACTGGCCCTCGTGCTCGGCGGCCGTTCGCTCGGTCTCGAACCGGGCCATCGCCCGTCGCGCGCGCGACGTCAGGAGCGCCGTCCGCGCCTCGATCGCGTAGAGGAGGGTGCTCGCCCGGCGCGCCGGCAGCCCGCCGGTGACGTCCGCCCGAGAGAAGATCGGTGCGTCGTCAGCCGCCATCGCCGACCAGGGTCGCCGCGACCGCCCGAAACAGCGACGACACCGGATGATCGGGCTCGCGGACCGACGAAGATCCCCTCGCTGGCGAGCCGCATGACGTCGTCCGAATGCGGGATCACGGCGGCGACCGGGCAGCGGTACGCCTCCTCGACCCGGGCGGCCACGGCGACCGCATCGAACGAATCGGGCAGCTTGTTGACGAGGATCCGGATCCGCGGGACCTCGAGCTCGCGGGCGACCCGCGCGGTGACGCCCGTTCCCTCGTAGTCCTGGCGGTCGGGCCGCATGACGATCAGCAGACTGTCGGACAGGACCAGCGACAGGAGCGTTTCCTCGTTGAGACCCGGGTGCGTGTCGATCAGCAGGACGTCGAGATCGAGGGCGGAGATCAGCTGCCGGAACCCCTCGGTCATCCGCTGCGCGTCGTAGCCCTCGCGCAGGACCCGGGCGATCTCACCCGGCTTCATGCTCGACGGGATCAGGTGGATCCGCCCGGTCGTGTCCGGGCCGGCCGCGCTCGTGACATCGAGGGCGACCTCCTCGATCGCGCGGTCGTGCCACAGGAAGTCGTTGAGCGATGCCTCGATCTCGTCCCCGGCGAGCCCGAACAGGACATGGATGCCGGGCGACTGGATGTCGGTATCGATGACGCCGACACGCACGACCGGCGCGCGCATAGATCGCTGCCAGGTTCGCAGTCGTATTCGACTTGCCCGTCCCGCCTCGGAACGAGTGCACGCTGATGACGGTCGCCACCGGTACCTCTGGGGTTGGGCTAGGCGGGGCAGCGTGGACGGGCAGGGTATGGGCACGAGGCCGTCCGGTCGCAGATGCTATGTGGTCGCTCGGGCCAACGCAAGAATGGCGATCATCGGACATCCTGTGCGAATGACGCCGGGTCGATCGCGGCCGCCGCCGTCGCATAATCGTGTCCGAAATACTGCATGGACAGGTGGGCGAGGGTCCCATCGGCGAACCGCTTCGTCAGCGCGTCATTGACGAAGTCATACAGCGACTTGACGGATCTGCCGGATGCCTTGTCGATCGCGCCGGCCGGGATCCCGATGTACGCCGCCGGCTCGATGCCGCGGATCGGCTTGCCCGCGTCGATGAGCCCCTGCGCCACAGTGTCCGCGCACAGGAACGCGTCCAGCTTGCCGTCGGCGACATCCTGGAGACCGGCGGCTTCGACGGCATAACCCACGATCTTTGCATCGTCGACGGCGTAGTCGATCTTCATGCCCGGGACGACGAGACGCTTCTGGAGATAGAGATCGGCCCAACACGCCGTACAGACGCCGATCCGCTTGCCGTCGAGGTCGGCCATCTTCTGGGCGGTGGACGCTCGATTGACCCAGAGGCGCTCCGGCGAGCCGATGTACGGCTTGGTGAAGAAGAGAGCATCCATCCGTTCCTGGGCGACCCCGATCGACGCGAACGCGATGTCCCACCGATCAGCCCAGTGGCCCGCCAGCATCTCGGTCCACGTCGGCACGACGTAGCACGGTTCGACGCCGATGGCGTCGGCGATCAGGTTCCCGACGGCGACGTCGTACCCGTCGAGCTCGGCCCGGGTCTTCTCGTTGACCTGGCATTTGCTGTTCGGTGATCGAACCGCACCCTCGACCGCGAACGACGATGGGGGATAGGCCGGATCGGTCGGCAGGACCAATGTGCCGCGAGCGCGGATCTGGGCGAGCTTGTCGGCGGAGGGATCGGCGCTCGCGGAGGACCGCGGAGTCGCGCCACATCCGGAGGAGATCATCGCCACGACGATGAAGCCGAGCAGTCCTCGGGCCGCCTGGGGCGGGCAGAGCATCACGTGCATCTCCAGGGTCGACGGTCTGACCGGAACGGGCAGCGGGAGTGTACGCGCGGGCCGTTCGTGGGGGATGATGGCGGACCGATGAAGACCGAGTGATGGAGCGGCGATGAGTGACCCGACCCTGGACAGGCTGGTTCGCCACATGGCTTGGGCGAATGCAGAAGTGATCGGCATCCTCGCCGGCCAAACAGACGATGCGCTCGCGCTCGCGTCGCCGCGCAACGAGTGGACGGTCGCGATGATCCTCCAACACCTCGTGGACGCGGCATTGCGATACGCCGCTCGGCTCGAGGGAGTGCCGCGCCCCGACGGGAGCGAGCCGCCGACGACGGTGCGCGAGCTCGCCGAGGTCGCGGCTCGCTGCGCAGCGCACGACGCGAGGATCCGCGTCCAGGCTGCCATGCCGGATGGGCCGTGCCCCTCCCCGGACCCGGGTCGGGAGGGTCGGATGCGATCGACCATCGTCGGCCAGGCCATCCACCATGCGACCGAGCATCGGGCACAGATCGCCGCCGCCCTCGCCACCAACGGCATCGACGTCATCGACCTCGACGAGCTCGATGTCTGGGCCTACGGCGACGCGGAAGGTCTCGGAGCGTAGGGCGGTCGGCTGCGACTCTGGTCCTAGAGCGCTCCCGACTCCATCATCTGCTTGAGGTTCGCGAGCCCGCGCGCCCACATCCGGCCGTACATCAGCGCAAATGGTGGTCCGAACACGCGGGCCATGCCGTGGAGCGAGATCTCGGAAAGGACCTCGACGTCTGTCGCGACCCCTGCTGTCGCGAATGTGAGGGTGACGACGAACGGGGCGTTCGAGGTCGTACCGCGCATGGCCGCGCGATGGGGCGGATCGAATTCGGTCGTCACGGCATCGTTCTCCTGCCGACGTCCGTACATGGTCACGACCGCATGCCGCGTCGACCCGATCCCGTGTGGTGGCGGCGACGTCCAGTGCTCCTCGACGTCACCTGGGAACCATGTCCCACTCTTCTCGACATCTGTCATGACGGCGAACACGTCGTCGATCGCCCGCTCGATGGTGACCCGGTTCGTGACGCTCGCCATACGTCTCACAGTAGCGCCGCCCACGGGACCCAGCACCCCGTTGACGGTCCGTTAACCGACTCCCGCTAGGCTCACGCCCGATCCAACCTGCAGGAGGACGAGGATGTCCGTCGTCGACCAGCTCAAGGCCGTCCCGCTCTTCCAGGGCATGACCGAGCCCGCGCTCGAGGCAGTCTGTGGCCTCGCGACCGAGGTCCAGTTCGCGGACGGCCAGGCGGTCACCGTGGAGGGCGAACCGGGCGACGCGTTCTATGTGGTCGTCGACGGCAAGCTTCGCGTCTCGCGCCACGGAAAGACGGTCAGGGACCTCGGCCCCGGCGACTTCCTCGGCGAGATCTCCCTGATCGACGGACGCCCTCGAACCGCGTCGGCGGTCGCGATCGGCCCGGTCAATGCCCTCGCGATCGAGCGATCGGCGTTCCAGGAGCTGATGGACCGGTTCGGTGCGGTCCGCCTCGGGATCCTGATGTCGCTCAGCGACCGGATCCGCAGCGACGAGCGCGAAACGCTCATCTAGCCGGGTCGCTCGCGCCTCAGCCCGCGAGGCGCTTGTAGCGGATCCGGTGTGGCTGGTCCGCCGCGGTCCCGAGCTCTCGGTGGCGGAACTCCTCGTATTCGGTGAAGTTGCCCTCGAACCAGCGGACCTGGCTGTCGCCTTCGAAGGCGAGGACGTGGGTCGCGATGCGGTCGAGGAACCAGCGATCGTGGCTGATGACGACCGCGCAGCCGGGGAAGGACTCGAGTCCCGCCTCGAGCGCCCGGAGCGTGTCGACATCGAGATCGTTGGTGGGCTCGTCCAGGAGCAACACGTTCCCGCCCGACTTGAGCAGCTTGGCCAGGTGGACCCGGTTCCGCTCGCCACCCGACAGCTTGCCGACCGGCTTCTGCTGGTCGGTGCCGCGGAAGTTGAAGCTCGAGACGTAGGCGCGGGCGGGCAGCTCACGGGCGCCGACCTTGATGAACTCGGCACCGCCGGAGATCTCGTCGAAGACCGACGCCTCACCCTGGAGGTCGTCGCGCCCCTGGTCGACGTAACTCAGCTGGACGGTGTCGCCGATGGTGATGCTCCCGCTGTCGGGCGATTCCTCCCCGACCAGCATCCGGAAGAGCGTCGTCTTGCCGGCCCCGTTCGCGCCGATGACCCCGACGATGCCGGCCTTGGGCAGCGAGAACGTCAGGTCCTCGATGAGGACGGTCTCGCCGTATCCCTTGCGCAGGTCCTTGACCTCGATGACCGAGTCGCCGAGGCGGGGCCCGGGCGGGATCGCGATCTCGAGCTCGCGCTCGGCGCCCTTGTCGGCGTTGGCTTCGGCCAGCAGCTTCTCGTAGGCGCCGAGCCGGGCCTTGCCCTTGGCCTGCCGCGCGCGCGGCGAGAGGCGGACCCATTCGAGCTCGCGGGCGAGCGTCCGTTGCTTGGCGTCGCTGGCCTTCTGCTCTCCGGACAGGCGCGCCAGCTTCTGCTCGAGCCAGCCCGAGTAGTTGCCTTCGAACGGGATCCCACGGCCGCGATCGAGCTCGAGGATCCACTGGGCGACGTGGTCGAGGAAGTAGCGATCGTGGGTGATGGCGACCACCGTCCCCGAGTACTCCTGGAGGAAGCGCTCGAGCCAGTCGACCGATTCGGCGTCGAGGTGGTTCGTCGGCTCGTCGAGCAGGAGAAGGTCCGGGTGACGGAGGAGGAGCCGGGCGAGCGCCACTCGACGCTTCTCGCCGCCGGAGAGCGTGGCGACGCTGGCGTCGTCCGGTGGGCAGCGCAGGGCGTCCATCGCGATGTCGACGTTGCGTTCGAGATTCCAGGCGTCGGCCGCCGCGATCCTGTCCTCGAGCGCAGCTTGCTGGGCGCCGATCTTCTCGTAGTCGGCGTCGGGGTCCGACCAGGCGGCCATGACCGCGTTGTACTGGTCGATGAGCCCCTGGACCTCGGCCACGCCGTCCATGACGTTGCCCTTGACGTCCTTGCTTGGGTCGAGCTCCGGCTCCTGGCTGAGATAGCCGACCGTGAAGCCCGGGGTCAGACGGGCTTCGCCCATGAACTCGTCGTCGAGCCCGGCCATGATCCGGAGCAGGCTCGACTTGCCGGCGCCGTTCGGGCCGATCACCCCGATCTTGGCGCCCGGGTAGAACGAGATCGAGATGTTCTCGAGGACCGTCTTGTCAGGCGGGTAGTGCCGGGCGAGCTTGTAGGTCGTGTAGATGAATTCGGCTGGCATGTGGGTAGGGTAGCGGCCGGCCGGCGAATCGCCGGCCGGCAATCAGGTCACGGGGTCGGCGTCACTGTCGACTGGGAGACGATCAGATCCACGACCGACATGTTCGTGGTGAACGTTGCGTCGCCGACGGTCCCCGAGGTTTCGATCCAGAGGGGATGTCCGGCGGAATCGATGAGGTAGCCATAGCGGGTGGCGCCGGCCGACACCTCCGGCGTCGAGATCTTCGCGGTCGCCTGGAGGCGGGTCGCCGGGAGGCCACCGATCGTGACAGGCTCGTTGGTGAGCACGGTCCAGTCGGCCGGGTTGGTCGCCGCGGCCAGGGCGTCCTGATAGGTCGTCGACGTGTCGGCCTTGATCATGACTGCGGTCTTGAGGTTGGCCGGGTCGGTCGGGACGGTGATCGCGGCCGGGTCGAAGTACTGGCAGGCGATGGTCGTTGGCGTCGTGGTCGTGAACCACGTCTCCGGGTAGACGACCGTGATCGCCACGCTGGACGGGATGACCAGCTGGCAGGTCGCGGTCGGCGGGATCGATGCGGGTGGGACCACGGTCGGTGCCGGCGTCCCACTGGCCGCCGGCGATGCGGTCGGTGCAGCGGTGGCGGCCGGGGTGGGTGTCGGAGCTGGCGTCGGCGTCGCCGTGGCAGACGCGCTTGGCGACGGCGCGCTGCTCGGCGTCGATGAGGGGGTCGCGCTCGGGGTCGCGGTCGCACTCGCACTCGCACTTGGACCAGGCGATGGCTCGAGCGCAGACGGCCTGACCAGCGAGACCAGCACGCTGCCGCTGATGTCGGTGAGGGTGATGCGGTCATTCGCCTTTTGCACGAGTCGCCCGACGCCCTTCATGTCCTGGAGGAACGCCTGTTCCTGGGCCATGACGTCCTCGGGACAGGCGATCTGGGTCCCGGCCAGGGGTCCGATGGCAACGACGTCACCGTTCGTGGTGTACGGACCCTGGTACGAGTTGCAGCCCGACGACCCGGACACCGTCTTGATCCGGAACACGGCCGTCAATTCGGTTCCGGGCAGGACCACGGACACGCTGTTCGGCGCGGTCGACAAGCTGTCGACGACCCACGACCCGAGCAGCGGGTTCTTCGGGGCCGCGTCGAACACGAGCAGGATCGACAGGTCGGCCCCGCGGATGGTCAGCGTGTCGCCGCGGACGTTGTAGTAGCGACTCTGCAGCAGCAACGTGATGAAGCTGCCCTGGAACGCGTCGGCGGTCTCACCGCACGACATGATGGTCGTGATCGGCATGCCGACGAAGAGGCCGCGGCCGTTGCTGACGTACACGGCGTCGTAGTCGTTGCAGCCGGCGAAGCCCTTGACGCGATTGGCTCGGAAGTCGGCGTCGGCGTACTGGTCGGACGGAACGATCGTGAGCGCCCCGTTCACGGCATACGAGTCGAGGACCCAGTCCGTCGCCTGGAGCTCGCCGCCGGCCCCGTCGGCCGTGGCGTCGGCGGCGTTCCCGGATGAGCACGCAGAAAGCGCGATCGCGACGACCGCGAGCGCGAGGAACCGTCGGATCATCATCGGATCGCGCGGCAGCTAGTTTGAGGTGCTGCGGCTGGCCACGTAGACGGCGAACAGGCGGAGGAAGTGGCCCAGGCCTGCCACGATCAGGGCGAGGAAGAGCGGGCCACCGATCGCCGCCGAGGAGATCGCGAAGGCTTCGAGCCAGTTGACGTTGTTACGGCTCGCCAGGTCGATCCACCACAGGATGCCCGCGATCAGGCTGTACAGGACGGCCAGCCAGCCGACGATGACGAAGACGGTCGCGATGCCTGCGAGGCGGGCGGCGTCACGCTGCAAGTCCACGGTTCGATCCCTCCACTGTTCCGGCCGATGCTCGGGCCTATCGTGTCGCCGCTGCTGCTCTGTGGTCAAGTTTCGTCGCCGCCGCGGCCGAATGCCACGCGCGACTATCCTTGAGCCATGGCCATCAACCCGAAGCTCGTCCACGTCTACAGGCTGTCCGACCCGGTTGGTGATCGCGAGGCCGGAGCCTGGGTCTTCCAGTACCACGGCGAGTCCTTCGTGACCGACCCCGACGGCGCCAATCCCGAGCCGTTCGCATGGGCAGACCAGCCGCACGAGGACGTCGACTTCGCGGTCAAGACGCGCGAGGAGATCGCCGGCGCGATGCGGATCAATCCGGCCAAGCTCGCGCTGGTCCAGCACTCCGACCCGACGTTCCCGGCGCCGATCGTCACGTTCCGCGATGGACCAGTCTGGTCGGCGGCGGCGGTCGAGCCCTGGGCGCCGACCGCGGCGAGCGCAGTCCCGGCCCGCGACGGACACCTCCCGCGCGTCTGACGGCCTTCGGCCTGCCTTTTCGATCGGCCTGGCGAGCCGGGCTGTCGATTCGGCCCGAACCCGTTCGTCGTTGGTTCGAAGGGTGACCGAGGCGACCGAGTCTTCGGCCCGGGAGAAGGAGATCGATCGATGGCGGAAGACATCGGGCAGGTGATCCATTTCGAGGTCACCGGCAAGGACCAGAAGGCGCTCCAGAGCTACTACAGCGACCTGTTCGGCTGGAAGCTCAACACCGACTTCCCGGGTGGCTACGGGATGACCGATCACAGCCAGACGGGCATCGTCGTGGGCGTCGCCGGCACGCAGGACGGATCTGCCGGCCTCGTCACCGGCTACGTCCGGGTGGCGGACATCAACGCGACGCTGGCCAAGGCCGAGTCGCTCGGTGGCCACACGATCATGCCGCGCTTCAGCCCCGACGGCAGCGCGTATCTCGCCCTCGTGGCCGACCCCGAAGGCCACATCGTCGGCCTGTCGGAGTAACCGACTCCGCACCCTCCCCGCGATTCGCTGTCCTGCTACGGTTCCCGCGGCAGGACAGCCGCATCGCGGGAGGGATCGATGGCCACGGTCGAGGAGACGACGCAGAAGGTCCAGCGGATCCTCGTCGACGGCTTCAACGACGTCCGGCTCCGCAAGGACGGCTTCGCGCTCGAGGTCGGGAGCACGGCGGCCTTCGTCGAGATCCAGGCCTGGACTCCCGACAAGGACGGCAATCCCCGGTCGCTCGTCTACATCTGGGCGCCGATCGGACGCGACGTGGCGCCGTCCGACGAGCTGTTCCACTGGGCGGCCACCGACGGCCAGCAGTTCCATCTCGGCAGCGTGACGGTCATCGAGAACAAGGTCGCCAAGACCTGCTACCTCCAGTTCGATCACACGATCCTTGGCGACTACCTCGACCCGGCCGAGCTGGTCACCGCGGTCGGGGCCGTGATGTATACGGCCGACGACCTCGACGAGACGGTCCACTCCCGCTTCGGGGGCAAGCGCTGGACCGATCCGTCCGATCCGCCGGCGACGCCGCCGGCCGATCCGCCTGCGCCGCCACCCCCGACTCGGCCCCGGCAGACCCGCCCGCTGCGGATCCACCCGCCGACCCGCCCGCGGCCACGTGATCCGCGACCGCGTCCGCGACGAGGCGATCGCGATCGCCAAGGCCTACTCCCACCCGACCGTCGAGCCGCGGCATGTGCTGTGGGGGATCCTGGTCGCCCTCGGTGACGATGCTCCGACCGAGGTACCGGCAGGGACCGTCAAGGCACTGCTCGAACCCCACGGGGAGTCGTACCAGACGCCGACCGTCTCGCCGGCCGCGGAGGCGGCACTGGCCACCTTCGACTCGGTCGACACCGCGAAGACCGCCGAGGTCGAGCTCCTCAAGCAGATCCAGACAGGGTCGCCGCCGCCGACCCCGGGGACGCCCGGGGTGCCGTCGAGCGGCGCGACTGACGCGGCTGGTGCTGCGGCTCCCGGCACGACCGCGACCGGCGTGACCGCCGCGACCAAGACGACGACCGACTCCCCGACACCGCCCGACGCCGCACCAGCCAAGGGCGAGACCACCGACGCGATCCTCGCCGAGCTCGACGCGCTGGTCGGCCTGGTGTCGGTGAAGGCCGCGGTGCGGCGGCTGATCGCCGTCCAGATGCTCAATGCCGAGCGCAAGGCGGCCGGCCTGCCGACCGTCAACGAAAGCCTCCACGTCGTCTTCACCGGGGCGCCGGGCACCGGAAAGACGACGATCGCCCGGATCATCGCGCGCCTCTACGGCAGCATCGGTGTGGTCAGTCGCGGCCAGCTCGTCGAGGTCTCGCGGGCAGACCTTGTCGCGGGCTACGTCGGCCAGACCGCGCTCAAGGTCCAGGACGTCGTGAATCGAGCGCTCGGTGGCGTGCTGTTCATCGACGAGGCCTACGCCTTGGCGGAGGAGGGGAGCGGCGAATTCGGCGCCGAGGCCATCGCCGAGCTGGTCAAGCTGATGGAGGACCATCGCGACGACCTGGCCGTCATCGTCGCGGGCTATCCCGACCAGATGCGGCAGTTCATCGACTCCAACCCGGGCCTGCGCAGCAGGTTCACCCACTACATCGACTTCCCCGACTACACCGCGCCAGAGCTCTGTGAGGTGTTCGAGGGCTTCGCCGCCACAGCCGAGGTCCGGCTCGGCCCCGGCGTCGCCGAGCAGCTCGAGAAGCTGTTCGGTCTCGCGCTCAACATCGGCAATTTCGGCAATGCCCGCTACGCGCGGTCACTGTTCGAGCAGTCCTACGCCAACCTCGCGACGCGCGCACTCGCCGACGGCCACATCGATCGCGGCGAGGACGACGAGATCACCGTCGACGATCTGCCCGCCGCCGACCCGTTCACGACCGCCGTCCACAAGATCGGGTTCCAGCCGCGCTGATCTGCCGCCTTGACGGCGCGGCGACGGCGCAGCAGTGTTCCGGGACAGCCACAGATCGGAGGTCGGGATGTCGATCGGATCGCCTCTCCGAGAGCCCTGCGCGTCGTGCGGGGAAGAGACCGCGAGCGGGAGCATCTTCTATTCGGGTCGCCACACGATCGCGCACGCCGACGACACGCGCAGCTTTCTGTGCGAACTCTGCAACGACCGGATCCGCTCGTCCCACCGCAGCGGCGGGATGACCGACGACGAGGTCCGAAGCTACGTCGAAAATGGGTCGGCCGCCGGGATCCTGTGGGGGAATGGCGGACCGATGGGGGTCTGAGGGCTTGTACCGCAGGCCGCGGCGGAGTACACCTTCGGCCTACCCGGATGGATAGCTGGAGGGCTTCGCGATGGGCGCCAATGACGCGGTGATGCAGCAGTTCCGAGCGGCGTTGGAGTCGTCCGACATGGGGCAGGTGTCGAAGGTCCTGCGGGCCTCGTCCACCGACGACTTCGTGCAGGAGTGGCCGCAGTCGGGCGAGCGGATCGTCGGCCGCGAGGCCTCGATCAAGCTTGACGAGGCCTATCAGGGGGCGACCGGGATGTCGCCGACGATGACATTCCGCCGGATGCTCGGTGGCGGCGACATCTACGTTGTCGAAGGCACCATCGACTATGGCGATGGGACGCCGGTCAGCTACGTCGGCATCGTCGAATTCCGTGACGGCAAGGTCCGCAAGATCACCGAGTATTTCGCGAACCCGTTCCCAGCGCCCGAATGGCGCGCCGCCTACGTCGAACGGATGGATCCCGTCGGGGTCTAGGCACTGAGGCAGGCCTGCCGCGCCCGCGGCCTGCCGCGCCCGCGGCCTGCCGCGCCGGTAGCGACGCCGCCTGGTTGATGCCACTCGAGAGCATCAGCGGAGGCAGAATGGGAGCTCGCGACGCGGCCGCGACGCCGTGCCAGGCGCCGTGCCAGGCGCCGTGCCAGGGCGCCGTGCCAGGGCGCCCGTCGGTCGGCTTGATGCTCTCGAGTGGCATCACGGTCGGCGGGTTGTTCCGCGCGACCGGCCGCCGGGCCGCCGACCTGGGCGGGCCGCTGACTAGGGAAAGAGGTCGTTCTCGCGGGGGATGACGATCTCGCGGATCGAAGCCTCGCCGCGGGTGAACGCCGGCGCCGCGCACGAGGGCGACCGGTCGACCCGCGGTCTTGCCGAGGGCGAGCTCGGCGGCGGACGCCAGCTCGTCGGCGACGGCGCGGACGGTCGCGTGCATGATCCGGCCGTCCGCATCAGGTGAGCCGCGGAGGTCCTCGAGCGGCAGAAGGCCGGACACCCCGATCGCCACGTCGACGATCCCCCAGCGCCACGGCCGGCCGAACGAGTCGGACATCACGACCGGGACGTCGACGCCGAAGCGCCCGACGATCGCGGCGCGGATCCTCGCGCACGACCGATCTGGATCGACCGGCAGCAACGTGACCACCGAACCCGACTCGGGCCCGACGTTGGACGCGTCGATCCCGCCGTTGGCGCAGACGAAGCCGTGCGCGGTCTCGGTGATCAGGACGCCGTTGGTCATGCGCAGCACGCGCCGTGCCTCGCGCAGGACGACCTCGATCTGGCGCGGATCGCGGTCGTACCGCTCGGCGAACTCGATGGCCTCGGCGCGAGGCTCGATCGTGGTCAGGTCGACGACGGCGCCTTCGGCCTTGGACACGATCTTCTGCGTCACGACGAGCACGTCGTCGAGGCCGAGCGGCAGGGCGCCGCGGGTCCGCTGGATGGCGTTGCCGATGAAGACGCCGAGGTCGTCGCCGTCGCGGATCTCAGGGATCCCGTCGAGGGCGAGGATCCGGATCGGTGCCTCAGCCGACATCGAGGGCCTCAGCCGACATCGAGACCAGCCGGGCGTCCGGCTCCCGCCAATTCGACGAAGACGAGGTCGTCGGCCGTGTCGAGGTCGACGGTGAGGGGGCCATCGAGCTCGATCCAGGCCGCGCCGGCGTTGAGCGCCGCCGTTCGATGCGCCCGACGGCTGTCGCGGCCGAAGGCGACGTCGATGACATCGGGTGGTCGAAGCCCAAGGGCGTTGGTCCCGGTGCCGTGGCGGTCGGGGACGAGGACGACGGTCGGGCCGGGTCGTGCGCTGTCGGCTGCGGGGACGCTGAGGAGGGGCGCCAGGACCATGCCGATCGCCTCGGTCGTCACGAACGGCAGGTCGATCGGGAGGATGAGGATCGCGGTCGCGCCCCCGGCGACCACATCGGTCCGTGCCTCACGGAGCCCTGGATTGAGGCCGCGGGAGCGTTGGCGCAGGGTCCGCGCCCCCATCTCGGATGCCCGCCGCAGGACCTCGCGATCCGGGCTGATCACCAACACGTCGTCGAGGCGGGTGACGGCCACGGCGGCCACGACGGTCCGTGCCAGCAACCCCTCGACCAGCTCGGCCCGTTCCTCCGCATCGAGCATCTCGCCGAGGCGCGTCTTGGCCCCCTCGAGCGTCCCGACCGGGATGATCGCCGCGATCCGGGTCATGCCAAGGCCCCGGTCCCGGCCGCGAAGTCCAGGACCGTTCTGGCCAGCCGGGCGCGCCCGGCGTGGTCGGCCATGATCGTGTCGGTGACGAGGGTCCGGAACCCGAGCGCGGCGATGTCGGGCTCGAGCGCGGCATCGACCGTGTCGAGGACGAACGCCGTGGCGATGCCCTGGTAGATCCGGGCCACTCCCCGGGCGCTCGATTCGTGACCGAGCGAGACCAGCATCCGATCGGCCGGTCCCTTGAGCGCGACGCCGCCGACGATCGGGCTGATCGCGACGATCGGGATGCCGGCCTGTGCCCGCGCGGTCACGAGCTCCCGGATCGGTCCGGCGAGGATCGGGCCGATCGAGACGATCGGGTTGGACGGACCGATGACGATGACGTCGGCGGTGGCGAGCGCGTCCGCGACGGCCGATGTCGGCGTGAGGTCCCCCGAGAAGCGGACCTCGTGGACCTCGGGGCCCTGCCGGCGATGGACGAAGTACTCCTGGAAATCGAGCCAGCCGTCGGGATCGACGCGGACCTGGGTCCGGACGGGCGCGTCGGCCATGGGCAGGATCGGGGTCGGGATGCCGAGCGCGGCCTGGAGCGAGCGCACGACCGTCGTGAGGTCGGCCGGGCCTGCGGGACCATCGCCGTCGCCGCCGGCCGCCCGGAGCCGTGCGGTCCGCGCGATGTGTGTCGCGAAGTCGTGATCGCCGAGTCGGAACCAGTCCTCTTCGCCGTATTCGGCCAGTGACTCCATCACGGTCCAGCTCTCGCCGGCCACGCCCCAGCCTCGCTCGTCGTCGAAGCGGCCGGCCAGCATGTACATGACCGCGTCATGGTCGGGCATCACCAGCAGGCCATGTCGTTCGGTGTCGTCGCCCGTATTGACGATGACGGTCAGGTCGCCGGGTTCCACGGCCGCCTGGAGGCCGTGGGCCAGCTTCGCCCCGCCGGTCCCACCCGCGAGGGCCGTGACCTTCACCCCGTCACGCGTCGAGCAGCTCGCCGACGTGGGCCATGCGATCGATCGTCTCCCGGTCGTACGGCGCGGGCATCCGGACGATGACGGTCTCGAAGCCCAGCTCGACGGTACGGCCGTAGCGCGTCGGCCACCTCGGTCGGGGATCCGATGAGCGGTGTCGATCGTTCCATGTCCTCGATGCCGTTGACGGCCATCAGGTTCGCGTACGCAGCCTCGGCCGCAGCTCGATCGTCGCGCAGGAGGATCGGGAAGCTGATGGTCTTCTCGATCGAGGCGATGTCGCGCCCGACATCCGAACAGTGCTCGCCCAGGATCTCGAGCTTGGCGCGAACCTCGTCGACCGTCCCGGCCGTGTTCCAGCCGTCGGCTCGCAGCGCCACCGTCCGCAGGGTCTTGCGCGGGCCGGAGCCACCGACCAGGATCGGCAGCCGGTGCTGGATGGGCCGGGGCGCGCACAGCGCGTCGTGGAACGTGTAGAACCGGCCTTCGTGGCTGAACCGCTCGCCATCGAGCAGCCGACGCATGAGCATCACCGACTCGTCGAGCCGGTCGAGGCGCTCGCCGACGCTCGCCCCGAAATCGATGCCGTAGCCGTCGTGCTCGCGCTCGAACCAGGCGCCGCCGATGCCGAGCACCGCCCGGCCGCCCGAGACGTGGTCGAGGGTCGTCGCCAGCTTGGCGGTCAGCCCCGGGTTGCGGAACGTGTTGGCCCCGACCATCAGCCCGAGGCGGATCCGCGAGGTCAGCGGCCCGAGCGCGGAGAGCACGCTCCAGCCTTCGAAGATCGGCTGCTCCCACGGTCCGAAGATCGCCATCAGGTGATCCCACGTCCAGACCGAATCCCAGCCGGCCGCCTCGGCGGCGAGCGCGGAATCGCGGAAGGCGGCCCAGTCGGTGTGCTGCGACCAGAGCTGGAGCCCGAAACGCGTCATCCGTCGAGCTCGTCGTGGATGGTCATCGCGCTGAACCGGAAGGTGATCCGGTCCTGGCGCTCGAATCGGTCGTGGATGAGCCGTTCCGCCTCGCCCGGCTCGTCGGCGTGGTAGCGACGGGCCATCGCGGCGATATCGGCCTGCGTCGTGGCCCAGTCGGTGATCGTTCGAACCGTGCCTGTCAGCCCGACCCAGCGGTACTGGTCGGCCGCATCGATGACCGTGAACGAGAGGCGCGGGTCGCGCAGCAGGTTCGTCGGCCAGCGTCGCCCGATCGCGCTGTTGATGACGATCTCGTCGCCATCGACCACATACCAGACGACGGCCTGGCGCGGTCGCCCGTCCGGGTCGATCGTGGAGATCGTCGCGTAGCGCAGGTCGTCGAGAAAGCTTCGGATGTGGTCGGGGAGGAGACGGGGCAGGACGCTCGTGTCGGAGGCCGGGGTGTGCGGTTCGGTCATGCCCTCGATGGTAGCCGAGCCGGGTGCGCGGCGGCGTCGGGCGGGGTCTTTGCCGGCGCGGCCGCGATGCGGACGCGTTCGTCCATCCGACGGGGGAGTTCGGGTTCGGGGGCCGGCTTTCCCAGCAGGTACCCCTGTCCGAGCTCGACGCCGAGGGTCGTCAGGGCCGCCAGGTCCGCGCGTCGCTCGATCCCTTCCGCGAGCAGGCGCGCGCCGATCCGACGCCCGAACGAGACGAATGCGTCGACCAGGGCCTGTTTCGCGTCGTCGTGGCCGATGCCGTGGACGATGTCGCGGTCGATCTTGATGACGGTCGGCCGCAACGCGGCGATCAACGCGAAGCTCGCGTAGCCCGCGCCCGCGTCATCGACCGCGAACCCGAAGCCGAGCCGGCGCAGCGTCCGGACCTGGCGCTGGAGGGCGGCCATGTCCGAGACCGACTGCTGCTCGGTGCACTCGATCGTCAGCTGATGCGGGTCGAGGCCCGCGGCGCGGACCTGGGCGGCGAGCGCATTCGCCTCGAAGGCCGGGTCGAGCAGGCTGAACGGCGTCAGGTTGATGGCGTAGTGACGGGCCGGCTGATCGGCCGCCTTGGCCTCCGCCTCGAGACGGCCGACGCGTTCGAGCACCGTCGCCACGATGTAGATATCGAGCTCGACGCCGCGATCCGTGCTGATCGCCGCCTGGACGATCGAGCTGATCGATTGGGGCAGCATCGGCATCGTCGGACGGAACAGGACTTCGTATTCGTGGAGCGTCCGGTCGGCCAGGCTGACGATCGGCTGGAACGCCATCCCGTGGAGCTTTCGCAGGCTGAAGAAGTAGTCGAGCATCTTCATCTGGACGACCTGGGTCGACTGGGCCATCCCGATCCGGTCGGCCAGCCCGGAGAGCTGCACCGCGGCCGACATCGCCACGAGATATCGATCGCGTTCCGGGAGCGAACCATCGACCGCGACGAGCCCGTAGTCGGGCGTGTTGGCGGCATCGGCGACCCGGCCGACGATGGTGTCGGTCATGCTGTCGGCCGCGGCGATCAGGACGGTCCCCGTTTCGAGCTCGAGGAGGCGCCCGTCATCGATCTGCAGCGCGAGGCGGCGCACGAACCGGATGTCGCGCGACCAGAGCAGTCGCTCATCGCCGCCACGACGGGGCGTGGTGATGAATCTCACGAAGGCATCATGCGCGGGCAGGTCCCGCCCGGGTGCCCGCCGACCGTCCGGGGGTCAGAGGCCCATTTGTACCGGCGCCCATAGCATCGGCCATGCCCGGGGTCGCGTCAGCCGAGGCGTTCTCCGGCACGGATCGCGATATCGAGGCGGTTCTCGGGCGGGGCCAGCGGACAGGCCCAACGCGGATCGAACGCGCACGACGGCTGGATGGCGAAGTTGAAGTCGATCGTGAGCGTGCCGCTGGCCGGATCGCCACCGAGGTCCGCGCTCTTGGCCGCGTCGACGAGGTAGCGGCCGGCGGCGTAGGTCTCCGTGCCGTTCGTGGCGTCACGGAACGGGATGAAGAGGCCGCCGGCGTAGCCCGCCATCCAGAAGACCGACAGGCTCCGTGCGCCGCTCGCGAATGGGATCTCGATCCGCCCGAGTCGCGAGAACGAGAGCGTGTCGGCGCCACTGTTCGGGAGCTCGAGCGCGAACGCCCCGGGCTCGGGCGGAGGCGCCGGCGTGACGACGACCTCGAAACGGAGGCTTGGGTCGTGCTCGAAATGGCTGGCCCGGAACGTCGCGCGGGCGTCGGCCGGGAGGGGCGACTGCGGGTGCTCGCGGAAGAGGCGCTCGCGGACCGCTCGCCAGTGTGCGAGTGCGATCCCCGGGTCCGTGGCGGCCATCCCGCGGACCTCGGCGTAGAGCGTCGAGACCTGGCGTCGCCAATCGGCCAGCCAGGCTCGATCGGTCGCCGACTTGTCGCCCTGGGTCCAGGGCTCGGTCATCGCTGGCGGGTCATCGGTCGCGGGCCCGCCCGAACGAGCGGGCCACGATGCCGATCCCGATGAAGATGAGGATCAGCGGCCAGAACTGGCCCCAGTCGAGCCGCGGCAGGTCCAACCCGAGGGTCTGGGTCGCGAAGAACCACAGGCCGATGATCAAGAGGACCACGCCTCCGATCATCGGGGCTACCCGGCCGCGGTCGGCGGGTGCCGGACGCCAGGCGGGAGGCGGCGGGCCGCTCGGGGGAGTGGTGTCGGCCGGCCGCGGCAACTCGTCGGTCGGCGACGACGGCGCGTCGCCCGGCGGGGGAACCGTTGACATGCGGACTGTGGGCGTCGTCGTCGAGTCGTCCGATCCGGCCATCTCGTCTCCGATGAAGCGCTTGCCTCGAGCGATCCTCATCGTAGCGCCGCCGCGCCGTCCGGACGGGAGACGGGTCGCCTAGAATCTCGGTGATCCGCCGGCACGCCCGGTGGTGGCAGCCGCTCGCATGGACGGGCGCGACAGCGACGGAGGCGACGCGTGGTCCACGGAGCGGAGACGGCAGAGATCGGGGTCGTTGGCGGGTCGGGCTTCTACTCGCTCCTCGACGACGTCCGCGAGATCAAGGTCGACACTCCCTATGGACCACCGTCGGATTCTGTCTTCCTGGCCGAGGTCGCCGGGCGGCGCGTCGCGTTCCTGCCGCGCCATGGCCGCCGCCACACGATCCCGCCGCACCGGATCAACTACCGGGCGAATGTCTGGGCGCTGCGCTCGCTCGGGGTCAAGGCGGTCATCTCGCCGTGCGCCGCCGGCTCGCTCCAGATCGAGGTCAAGCCGGGTGACTTCGTGGTGTGCGACCAGTTCGTCGATCGCACCAGCGGCCGCGCCGACACCTTCTTCGACGGTCCGATCGTGACCCACCTGTCATCGGCCGAGACGTACGACCCGGTCCTGCGCGATCTCGCGATCGCCACGATCCGCGACCACGGCATCGAGGTCCACGAGCACGGCACGGTCGTGGTCATCGGCGGCCCGCGCTTCTCGTCCAAGTCCGAATCGAAATGGTTCAGCGACGCGGGCTGGGAAGTCATCAACATGACCCAGTACCCCGAGGCGTGGCTGTGCCGCGAGCTCGGGATGGCGGTCGTCAACATCAGCCTGATCACCGACTACGACGCCGGGGTGATCGAGGGCACGCACGCCGTCGACGCGATGTCGGTCCTCGAGGTCTTCCAGCAGAACGCGGAGCGGATCCAGTCGGTCGTGCTCGACCTGATCGGGCGCTTCCCGGCCGACCTCGATGCGCTGGGCGCTCTCGACGCTCTCGGCCCGACCCGCGGTGATGGGCACGCGATGGCGCCCGAGGACATCCGGCTGTTCGAGACCGGGCTGTGACCGACGGCGGGCCCCCGATCGGGGTCTGCCTCCGCTCGATCCGGGCCGAACCGGGCTGGTGGCTCGAGAGCGCACGCCGTCTCGACGCGGCGGGGTACGCCGGCCTGTGGACGTGGGATCACTTCATGGGTCGTGGCGACCTCACCGTCCCGGTCGTCGAGAGCTGGACCATCCTTGCGATGGCCGCTGCGGTAACGGAGCACGTGACCGTCGGTCCGTTCGTGCTCAACGTGATGAACCGCCACCCGGCCGTCGTGGCGCGCATGGCATCGACCCTCCAGATCGCGAGCGGCGGACGGCTGGTGCTCGGCATCGGCATCGGTGGCGCGCCGAAGGAACACGCGGCCTACGGCATCGACTTCCCGCCGCCGCCCGAACGCGTCGCCCGCCTCGAGGAGGCCGTCGCGGTCATCCGGGCGCTGTGGACCGGCGGGCCGGTGACACGCGACTCGCCGTTCTACCCGCTGGTCGAGGCGTACGCCCACCCCGTCCCTGTCCCGCCGCCGCCGATCGTGATCGGCGGCGAGACGCCGGCCGGCGCACGTCTCGCGGGCCGGATCGGCGACGGCTGGTCGGCGTTCGACGACAACTTCGAGACCAACCTGCCGATCTATCTCGAATCGCTCGCCGCGGCCGGCCGGCGGCGCGAGGACCAGAGCGTCATCGTCGGGTTCCAGGGCGACTGGCTGAGCGACGAGTCGATCGCCGGGTCGCCGTGGGTCGAGGCGCCGCGGGAGACCTGGGAGCGATGGCAGGCGGCCGGGGCCGACGGCGCGATCGTGCTGGCCCGGACGACGGCCGACGTCGATGCACTGGTCGAGGCGACGGACCGCTGGTAGGACGTTCCGACCGCGACCGGTCGCGGCGCCACCTTTCGGCCGGGCCACGGTGGAGGGCGGCCCGCGCCTCAACGTGGCACCATCAGGATCGTGACCACGCCCCAGATCGTTCCGCCCGCGACTCGCCCGGCCGCCAAGCCGGCACCGATGCACGCGTGTGTCCGGTGCGGCGCCCCGGTCGCCATCGATGTCGGTCTGTGCGAGCGCTGCAACCCGCTTGGCCTCCGCGACTCGGCGAGCTCGCAGGTCCATGGGATCGCGATCGGCGGGATCGTCCTGTTCGTGATCATCCTGGCCGTGGCCGGGCGCTTCGCACTGTCCGGGATCGGCCCGTTCGTGGCGTCGGCCAGTGCCGTTCCCGATGGAGCCGGGCTCGCGGTCACCCTCACGGTCACCAACAACGGCACGAGCAGCGGCCAGACGACCTGCCGGGTCTCCGACCCGGCCGACCGGACCGGCAGCCTCGGCGGGTTCGTGCTCAGCCCGACGATCGATGGCGGCCAGACCGTGACGTTCACGCAGCACCTCAGCGAGCTGGGAGCCACCGTCAGGCCGCTCACGGCCGACTGCAGCACACCGTGACGGTTCCCGCGACGGTGGCCGATCCGGCCCTGCCCGAGGCCCCCGTCACCGCATGGGCCGACGAGCTGGGCTTCGCGCTCGAGCTCGCGGACCGAGCCGGGACCGTGCTGATGGACCACTACGAGCGGCTCGAGCAGATCGACTACAAGAGCGCCCGGGACGTCGTGACCGAGGCGGATCACCTGAGCGAGGCGCTGATCCTCGACGCGATCCGGGCGCGCTATCCGGCCGACGCGCTGCTTGCCGAGGAGACCGGGGAACACACGGCGAAAGCGGGCGAGGCCCCCACCTCGGGGCGTGGCCGTGTCTGGATCGTCGACCCCCTCGACGGGACGGTCAACTACGCCAACGGCCTGCCGGTGTTCTGTGTCTCGATCGGGCTCGTCGTCGATGGCCGGCCCTCTGTCGGGGTCATCCTCGACCCGACCCGGAGCGAGGTGCTCTCCGCGACCGCGGACGGCCCGGCGTTCCTCAACGGGCGACCGGTCCGTGCCTCGGAGAAGGAGGCGCTGTCCGACTACGTCATCTCGATGTCGCTCAACGGCCGGACCGCCACGACCCGCGGACGGAACGTCCGCAAGGGGATCCGGATCTCGCGCGACATGGGCTCGGCCGCGCTGGCCCTCGCATACGTCGCGAACGGCCGCTTCGACGCGTTCATCCAGCAGGGTGGGCTGTCCGCCTGGGACGTGGCCGCGGCCGGGCTGATCGCCGAGCGGGGCGGGGCCATGGTCACCTCGATGACCGGCGGCCCGTGGTTCGACCTGGCCAAAGGCCCCAAGTCGATCGGGATCGTGGCCGCGCCGCCCGCTCACCACGCGACGTTGTTGGGGCTCGTCCGCTAGAGCCCCGGCGCCTCAGTCCTCCTCGAGCCACCGATGCGGCCGCCGGGCGAGCCGGTCCAGGCCCCACTCCTCGCAGAAGCCTTCCCAGGCCGCACGCGGGGCGCCGTCCCAACGGAGCTCCTCGGCCTCCCGCTGGCGGATGACGACGCCGTCCTCCGCGGTACGGAGGCGGGCCAGGTCGCGGTAGAGGAGCGCCTCGTCCCAGTGATCGCGCAGGGTCGCCGCCAGCGTCATCGCCCGCGGGCCACCGACCCCGGGCACCTCCCAGGCCGACGCCTTCGGCGGGATCTCCTCGTAGTGGCCGTAGCGGGTCAGGACCGCCGCGGCCGACTTGGCGCCCCAGCCGGGCAGCCCGGGGAAGCCGTCGGCGGTGTCGCCGACGAGCCCGAGCCAGTCGGGGATCGAGGTCGGCGGCACGCCCCACTTGGCACGGACCCCGGCGTCGTCGTAGGTGATATTCCGGCGGCGGTCCCACAGCACGATCCGATCATCCCGGACGAGCTGGGCCATGTCCTTGTCGGGGGTACAGACGAGGATCTTGGTGACCGTCTCGTCCTCGCCGAACCGGACGGCAGCCGCGGCGATCGCGTCGTCGGCCTCGAACTCGACCATCGGCCACAGGACGATCCCGAGCGCCTCGACGGCTGCCTCGGCGATCGGGAACTGGGCCAGCAGCTCGGGCGGCATCCCGGCCGACGACTTGTAGCCCGGATAGAGGTCGTTCCGGAACGACTCGATCACCCGGTCCGTTGCGCAGCCGACGTGCGTGGCGCCCTCCTCGCGCAGGAGATAGAGGAGCTGCTCGACGAGGCCCGAGACGCCCGACAGGGGGATCCCGTCGCGCCCGAGGACAGGCGGACGCGGGGCGAAATGCGCCCGAAAGAGCTCGTAGGTCGCGTCGACGAGGTGGAGCCGCAGCGCGGACACCGCTCAGCTCGCGGGGAACCCGTCTCGACGAGCTCCTTGAGGCGGACGAGGTCGCCCTGGAAGATCCCGCCCAGGGTCGGGGTCATCGCCAGCGCGGCCAGGTGGGCGAGGACCGGCGGGATCAGCACCTCTTCCCAGCGCACGATCGTGGTCGTCGCGTCGGCGCCCGATTCGAGGGTGATCAGGCCATGGCCTTTGAACGCCCCTTCGTGTCGCATCCCGAATCGGTTCGGCGGCTCGAACTCGGTGATCGTCACCGGGTCCGAGACCGAGATGCCGAGGATCCGGACATCGGCCTCGCCCGTCGTTCCGACCCCGACGGCCCCAGGCGCGGTCAACCGCACCGCCTTCATCTCGTGCATCCAGCGGGGTTGGCCCTCGATGTCGGCGATCTCGGCCCAGACCCGCTCGATCGGGGCGTCGATGACGATCATCGACTCGATCGGCTCGGGCTCCGCGCCCTTCGACTGCTCCTTCAGGACGCGATCGAGCGCATAGCTGATGCCGGCCCCCGCGATCGCGAGCCGGATCGCGCCGCGGATCACCGCATCACCGTCTGCCAGATCGCGACACCGGCGTCGCGCAACTCGTCGAGGGCGCGCGCCCCGTCGCCTGGCTCGAGCTCGACCGCCGCGATCGCGTCGGCCAGGACGGCGGTCTCGAACCCAAGCCGCCGCGCATCGAGCGCCGTCGCCTTGACGCAGTAGTCCGTCGCGAGCCCGACGACCACGACCCGCTCGACCTGCGCGTCGCGCAGGATCCCCTCCAGCTCGGTCGGGATCGTCTCGCCACTGACAGGGTCACGCATCGTGAACCCCGAGTAGCCGTCCTCGCCGTTGGCGCCCTTGCGGACCCGCGGGGCGTCACCGGGCAACGTCAGCGCCGGATGCAGCTCGGCCCCCCAGGTGCCCGCGACGCAATGCACAGGCCAGATCCCCCCGTCCTTCGCAAAATGCGGCGTCGACGCGGGATGCCAATCCTGCGTCGCCACGACGATCGCCCCGTTGTTCACAGCCATCGCGATCTCGCGATCCACGACCGGCACGATCGCCTCGCCCCCAGCCACACTCAACCCCCCACCCGGATCAGCAAAATCGTTCTGCACATCCACAACAACAAGCGCAGTCGTAGGCCCGTATCGCTGCATGCACCGGAGCCTACCGCAGTGGCATCTGGCCGGTGCAAGGCGGGTGGCGCCAGGGCGGGCGAGCGGATGGGTGCCGTCAGGCGAAGCGCCGGCAGCGCGAAGCCGTAGGCACCCTGGAGCTCGGCCGTCCGGGTGACGGGCCCCGCGAACCGGACCTACCCGATCAGCGCAGACCGCTCATCGACAGGCACGGCCTGGACCGTCTCAGGCGGCACCGGCGGCTCCACGTCAAGCAAGTACCCGATGCCCTGGAACGTCTTGATTCGGCCCGGCTCGCCCGGCTCCGCGCCCAGCTTGCGTCGGACCCGCGAGATCCAGACCCGCAGGTACTGGAGGTCGTCGCGATATTCGGGGCCCCAGACCTTCGTCAGCAGCTCCGTGTGGAGCACGACCTTGCCGGCGTTCGCGGCCAGGTGCTGGAGGAGAAGCCATTCCGTTCGCGACAGCTGGACCAGCTCGCCGTTGCGGGTGACCATCCGTCGCTCGAGGTCGATCTCGACGTCGTCGAAGGCGAGGACCCCGGAGCCCGGCTGGGCGCCGGACGAGCGGCGCAGGACGGCGCGCACGCGCGCGGCGAGCTCGTCGGGGTGGAACGGCTTGGCGATGTAGTCGTCGGCGCCGAGATCGAGGCCCTTGGCCTTGTCGGCGGTCGAGCCCTTGGCGGTCAGCAGGATGACCGCGACCGGGCGCCGCTCGCGGAGCTGGCGCATGACCTCGATGCCGTCGAGATCGGGCATCACGATGTCGAGCAGGATGATGTCCGGACGGACCTCTTCGGCCTTGGTCAAGGCCTCCTCGCCGCTGCCGGCGGTGACGACCCGGAAGCCCTCTTCACCGAGGGCGATCGATACGAGCTTCGTGATCCGTGGCTCGTCGTCGGCGACGAGCACGAGTGGCTGGGTGCTCACGGTGGACTCCTCCGGTTGGGGACGACTCGGGTGACGGTGTCCTCAGCATCGGCGGTCGGGCCTGACGTTCGCGGGGACGGATATAACAACTTCGTTGCAGAGGTATTACAGCAGCGGGTGGCAACTGGCAACCATTCCGTCACCATCGGATCGTGACGAGATGGGCTACGCTGACCTCATGCGCTTCGAACCCGGTGACCTGGCCCTGCTGGCGGCCACCGAAGAGATCGAGATCGAGACCACGCCCAACGAGGGTCCCGCCCACCGGACGATCATCTGGGTCATGGTCGACGGCGATGACGCGTTCATCCGTTCCGTGCGTGGAAAGAGTGCGCGCTGGTACCGCGAAGCGTCGGCCAACCCCGAGGTCGTCATCCACGCGCCCGGTCGAGCCCTGTCGGCGCATGTCGCCCCGGCCGCCGACGCGGAGTCGATCCGACGGACCAACGACGCGCTGACCCGCAAGTACACCGGCATCGAAGGCTATCCGGAGATGCTCGAGCCCGGGATCTTCGACACCACCCTCCGCCTGACGCCGAGTTGACCGCCATGTATTTCGACGAGTTCAAGCACCAGCTGCCCGACATCGACCCCGACGAGACCGACGACTGGCTCGCATCGCTCGACCAGGTCGTCGCCGACGAAGGTGAGGCGCGGGCCCGGTTCATCATCTACAAGCTGCTCAAGCGGGCACGCCAGCTCCAGGTCGGCCTGCCGCCGCTGACCCAGACCCGCTACATCAACACCATCAGCCCAGAGCAGGAACCGGCCTTTCCCGGCGACGAGCAGATGGAGCGCCGGATCCGGCGGCTGATCCGCTGGAACGCGGTGGCCATGGTCCTGCGCGCCAACAACAGCTTCTCGGGGATCGGCGGCCACCTCGCGACCTACGCGTCTGCGGCGTCGCTCTACGAGGTCGGGTTCAACCACTTCTTCCGGGGCAAGGACGGCGGGGGGAGTGGCGACCAGATCTTCTACCAGGGACACGCGGCGCCGGGCATCTACGCCCGCGCGTTCCTCGAAGGCCGCCTGAGCGTCGACCAGCTCGATCACTTCCGCCGCGAGACCGGCCCGGTGCCCGGCCTGAGCTCGTACCCGCACCCGCGCCTGATGCCCGAGTTCTGGGAGTACCCGACGGTCTCGATGGGGCTCGGCCCGATCAGCGCGATCTACCAGGCGCGCTACAACCGCTATCTCAACAACCGCGGCCTGCTCGATACCTCGCAGTCGCGGGTCTGGGCCTTCCTCGGCGACGGCGAGACCGATGAGCCCGAATCGCTCGGCGCGCTGCACGTCGCGTCGCGCGAAGGTCTCGACAACCTCACCTTCGTCGTCAACTGCAACCTGCAGCGCCTCGACGGCCCGGTCCGCGGCAACGGCAAGATCATCCAGGAGCTCGAATCCGCGTTCCGCGGCGCGGGCTGGAACGTGATCAAGGTCATCTGGGGTCGCGAGTGGGACGACCTCCTCGCGCGCGACGTCGACGGCCTGCTGGTCCAGAAGATGAACGAGACGCTCGACGGGGAGTTCCAGAAGTTCTCGGTCGCCGGTGGCGCATATATCCGCGAGCACTTCTTCGGGCCAGACCCTCGGCTGAAGAAGCTGGTCGAGCACCTGACCGACGACGACCTCGCCAAGCTCCGGCGCGGCGGTCACGACTACCGCAAGGTGTTCGCCGCCTACAAGGCCGCGACCGAGCACACCGGCGCGCCGACCGTGATCCTGGCGCACACCGTCAAGGGCTGGACGCTCGGACCCGGGGTCGAGGCCCGCAACATCACCCACCAGGCCAAGAAGCTCAACGAGGCCGAGCTCAAGATCTTCCGCGATCGGCTCGAGCTGCCGATCCCGGACGCGACCCTCAAGGACGCGCCGTACTACCACCCGGGCCCCGATTCCGAGGAGGTCCAGTACCTCGTCGAGCGACGACGCGCGCTCGGTGGCCCGTTGCCGCACCGCACGGTGCGATCCACGCCGTTGCCGGCCCCGGCCGCCGCGGTCGATGCCGAGTTCGCCGCCGGGAGCGCGACGCCGGTCTCGACGACGATGGTCTTCGCCCGCATCCTGCGCAACCTGATCCGCGATCCGGAGCTCGGCCCGCGGATCGTGCCGATCATCCCGGACGAGGCCCGCACCTTCGGCATGGACCCGCTGTTCAAGGAGGTCGGGATCTACTCGGCGCTCGGGCAGCGCTATTCACCGGTCGACTCGGACCTGGTCCTGTCGTACCGCGAGTCGACCGACGGCCAGGTCCTCGAGGAGGGGATCACCGAGGCGGGCTCGATGGCCAGCTTCCAGGCGGCCGGCACGTCCTACGCGACGCACGGCCTGCCGGTCATCCCGTTCTACATCTTCTACTCGATGTTCGGGTTCCAGCGGACGGGCGACCAGATGTGGGCGTTCGGGGACGCGCGCGGTCGAGGCTTCCTGATGGGCGCCACGGCCGGCCGCACGACCCTCACCGGCGAGGGCCTCCAGCACGACGACGGGCACAGCCAGATCCTGTCCTCGACGGTGCCCAACGTCCGCGCCTACGACCCGGCCTTCGCCTACGAGCTGGCAGCGGTCATCCGCGACGGCATCGAGCGGATGTACGGCCCGAAGCCAGAGGACGTCTTCTACTACGTCACGATCTACAACGAGAACTACGCCCAGCCGCCGCGACCCGACGGCGTCACCGACGAGCAGATCCTGCGCGGTGTCTACCGCTTTGCCGCCGCCCCGATCTCGGTCGCGACGCGCACCCGGCGCGGCTGGTCGGCTCGGGCGCGATCCTCGGCCAGGTCCTCGCGGCGCGCGACCTGCTCGCCGAGAAGTTCGGCGTCGCCGCCGAGGTCTACAGCGCCCCGTCGTTCCCGCTGCTTCGACGCGACGCACTCGAGACCGAGCGCTGGAACCGGCTCCACCCCGAGGCGAAGAAGGCGCGAGTCCCGTTCGTCAGCACGATCCTGCCGCCCGACGGCGGACCGATCGTGGCTGCCTCGGACTGGATGAAGGCGCTCCCGGACATGGTCTCGCGCTGGCTGCCACCGCACTACCTGGCCCTTGGGACCGACGGCTTCGGCCGGAGTGACACCCGCGAGAACCTGCGCTCGCTGTTCGAGATCGACCCACCGCACATCGCGGCGGCGACGCTTGTCGCGCTCGTTCGCTGCGGAGCGATGCCGGCGTCGACGGCCGGCAAGGCGATCCGCGACCTCGGGATCGATCCGGAGAAGACGGACCCGCTCGCCCTCTGACCGTGGCGTCGGCGGCAGCCGAGCCGCCGCTCGTCACGCGACTGATAGGCGTCCCTGTCCCGATAGCGTGCCCATGTGGGCCGAGTCTCCCTACGGTGCATCCGACGACGTCATCCGACGTCGACGCCGGCGACCGCCGGCACGCTGACCACCAGGAGGCCCACGTGGACCGCAACGACCCGATCGACAAGAACGACCCGCTCCTGCGGCGCGACGAGACGCTCGACGACTCGACGCCCGGCTGGACCCCGGTCGAGGGGACCGTCTACGAGCCGCAGGACGAGCGTGCGCCTGCGCCCGACCTCGGCGTCGACCACGACCATGACCACGACGAGCACGCCACCCACGAGCATGGCAACGAGGCCATGGGTGCCGGTGCCGGCGTCCTCGGCGGCGCCGCTGTCGGGATGGCCGTCGGTGGCCCTCCGGGTGCCGTGATCGGCGGCGCGATCGGTGGTGTCGCCGGCGCGGTCGCCGGTGAGGCCAGCGAAGGACACGACAAGGCCGGGGCCGGGACCGGCGCCCTGGGTGGCGGCGCTGCCGGTGCCGTCGTCGGTGGCGCCATCGCCGGACCTCCGGGTGCCGTCGTCGGTGCCGCAGTCGGCGCGGGTGCCGGTGCCGGTGCCGGCGACAAGACCGAGGAGCACGCCGAGGGCGAGGACACCATCACCACGACCGACGACCGCCCCTGAGCGTTCACGCCGATCACCGATCGGCAAGGCGACACGACCCGCGGGCCCGTTTCGGCGGACCCGCGGTATCGTTGTCAAGAGGAGTACCGCGAACATGAACCGTCCCTTGCGCATCGCCCAGGTCGTCCCCCCGATGGAGCGCGTCCCGCCACGCGCCTACGGCGGGACCGAGCGCGTCGTCTACGAGCTCGTCCGCGAGCTCGACCGTCGCGGACACGATGTGACCACGTTCGCGAGTGGCGATTCCGAGGTGCCCGGACGGCTCGATCCCGACCGTGGCGCAGGCATTGCGGCCGGCCGGCTACAGCGGCGACGCGGCGCCCTACTTCTACCTGACCATCCAGGCGGTCCTCGACCGGATCGACGACTTCGACCTCATCCACAGCCATCTCGAATGGGCGAGCTTCCTGCTGGCACGCGTCTCGCCGATCCCGGTCGTGTCGACCTTCCACGGCCGTCTCGACCTGCCCTGGTCCGACGCGTCGTTCGCGACGCCGACAGCCGGGCTGGTGGCGATCAGCGCGAACCAGGCGTCCACCCACCCGGACGTGGCCTGGGCCGGGATCGTCCACAACGGCCTGACGCTCGACGACGCCCCGTACGACCGGCGGCGCGGCGACGGTCTGTGCTTCGTCGGCCGGGTGGCGCCGGAGAAGGGGATCGTGGAGGCGATCGACATCGCCAAGGCGACCGGGCGACCGTTGCGGATCGCGGCCAAGTCGGGCCCGATGGCCGCCGAGCGCGACTATCTCGAGAACGTCTTCCTGCCGGCCCTCGAGGCCGCCGGGTCGTCGGTCGAATTCCTCGGCGAGCTCGAGCAGAAGGAGCGCGACCTGCTCTTCGCCGAGTCGTACGCCTCGCTGATGCCCGGCTCGTGGCCGGAGCCGTTCGGCCTCGTGGCGATCGAGGCGCTCGCCTGCGGCACGCCGATCCTGGCCCGCCGCGTCGGCGGCCTGCCCGAGATCATCCGCGATGGCGTCGACGGGTTCTTCGGAGACGACGTCGAGCAGCTGGCGTTCATGGTCGACCGGGTCGAGGACCTCGATCGGGCGGCGATCCGCACCTCGGTCCTCGAGCGGTTCTCGGCGGGCCGGATGACCGATGGCTACGAGTCGATCTACCGCAGCCATGCTCGGCGATGCGGACGATGGGTCGTCGACCGACCCGGGGGACGCCCGCGAGATGATGCGACCCCGGGCGCTCGACACGATGACGACGGCAGCGGGCTGAGCGCCACGGGGAGCGAGCGAGAGAGTCGGGGTCTCGATGGCCTCGCGGACGGCGCTGGTGGCGTCGGTCGGTGCACCCCGGAGCGATCTGCGTAGAGCGGTCGTGTCCGCGGGCTTGCCCCGATGATCACCGATGACCGTGCGTCGGCGCGTGCGGCGGGCCTGCGCTACGCCAGCGACGATCGCCCCGGGATCGCGCGCCGTCGGGCCGGCCGGGGCTTCTCCTACCGCGATGCCGACGGCCGGCTGGTCCGGGATCCCGAGACGCTGGACCGGATCCGACGCCTGGCCGTCCCACCGGCCTGGACCGACGTCTGGATCTGCCCGAGCCCGAACGGCCACCTCCAGGCGACCGGCCGCGACGCGCGGGGTCGCAAGCAGTACCGCTATCACGCGCGCTGGCGAGCGCGACGCGACGACGCCAAGTTCGAGCGGCTGATCGACTTCGCCCGGATCCTGCCGCGCATCCGTGCGCGGGTCGATCGGGACCTTGCGCGGCCGGGGTTGCCGCGCGAGAAGGTCCTGGCCGCGGTCGTGCGCCTCCTCGAGATGACGCTCATCCGGGTCGGCAACGAGGAGTACGCCCGGCTCAACCGCTCGTTCGGGCTGACCACGCTGCGGACGCGCCACGCTCGCGTGACCGGGACGGCCGTCCGCTTCCGCTTCCGCGGCAAGTCAGGGCGCCAGCACGAGGTCGGGCTGCGCGATCGGCGCATGGCCGGCGTCATCCGTCACCTCCAGGACCTGCCCGGCCAGGAACTTTTCCAGTACCTGGGACCAGATGGCGAGACACACGACATCGCCTCCGATGACGTCAACGCGTACCTGCGCGAGATCTCCGGGGCCGACGTGACCGCCAAGGACTTCAGGACCTGGGCCGGGACGGTCCTCGCGTATCGCGCCCTGCGCACGGCGACACGGGAGAGCGACGAGGTCGCGGCGCGGCGCAACGTCGTCGAGGCGGTCCGCCAGACGGCCGACCGTCTCGGGCAATACCCCCGCCGTCGCACGCAACAGCTATGTCCACCCCGCGATCCTCGAGGCCTACCTGGATGGCGAGATCCCGAGCCGTCGGATGCCGCCCGATGACGGCGAGCCTGACACCGCTCCGGCGGGGACCTCGCTCGACCCGGGCGAGGAGGCGGAGGTCAGCGCGCTCCTGCGCCGACGCAGACGGCCGGCGCCGTCGAGTCGCTAGTCGGTCGGCGAGCGCGGTCGGGTCCGGCAGGGCAGCTCGTGGCCCGGTCAGGCGTCCCCGCGGCGGGGGGTCGAGCGCGACAAGGTGAAGCCGAACTCGACGTGGTCGGTGCCCCGTGGCGCTGTCCAGATCCGGCCATGCATGGCCCGGACGAGGCGGTCCGCGACATAGAGCCCGATCCCGCCTCCAGCGCGCCCGGCGTCGGTGCCGTCACTCTCGGCCGACAAGGCGAACGGATCTCCATCACGGCTCGGGGGCCCGCCGCGATGGACGATCCGGACCATCACATCCGTCGCCGAACCGGTGACGACGACTTCGATCGGGTCGGTCGTCCCGCCGTAGCGGACAGCGTTGTCGAGCAGGTTGCGCAGGACGTGCATCACGAGCACCTCGTCCGCGCCATCGGCCGCCGCGTCGCGCGTTCCCAGCAGGCGGACCTGCACGCCCGGGTGGCGGGTCACCATCTGGCTGACTGCCCGTTCGACCAGGTGGCCAAGAGCGACCGGCTCACCGACCGGGCGCAGGCTCTCGCGTTCGGAACGGAGAAGCACGACGAGGTCCTCGACCAGCCGATAGAGACGATCTGCCTCGAGCCAGATATCGCCCGCGACGGCGCGGCGGCGGGTCGGCCGGAGGTCCCGGGTCGCGAGCAGTTGCGCCCCGCCGTAGATCGTGGTGACCGGCGTCCGGAGCTCGTGGGTCAGGATATCCAGAAAGGCCTCCCGGTCACGGGCTGCGACCGGCCCCCCCGGAGCGGGCAAGGGGGACCGTGGCATCGGCGCTGTAGAGAGGCGGCGTGACTGCTCGGACTCGGGACCGGCTTCGTGCACGCGCGCCACGAGGTCTCGCGGCTGCATGCCCTGATGGTGAGGTCGGGCATGGGGTCCCGGACCCTCAGCGCGGACCCCGGGCACGTTACAGACCCGTCGCGCTCTTGGGCTGGGTCGCGGTTAGATGCCCCTGCAATGGTCTCGGCTATTCCCGAAGCATCGGTCTGACGGCGCCGGCCATACGGTGAGGCGTAACCCCACACACGAGGAGAATTTCCGTATGAGAGCACTGCTTGCCTTGCTGGTCCTCGCCGCGGCCATGGCCGTCGGCGGGTGTAATTCGACGGCCACCCCGGCTCCGACCATCGCCCCGGTCCCCTCGGTCGAGGCACCGTCGGTGGCCCCGGTCGACTCGAGCTCGCCGGCCCCCAGCGCCTCCTGATCGACTGACCAGGATCCAAAGAGACGCCCCTTCCGAGGGGCGTCTCTTTTTGTGTGCCTGCGTTTGTGTGGCCTGCGACACCAGCTGTCGCCCTGGATCCTGCAACGCGCGGCTGACCTCACTGACCCCCGGACGCCCCGAAGCCCCCGGACGGACCGGGGGCTTCGGCTGTGAAGGGAGGGTGCGATTACGGCTTCGAGACGTCGCGCGCCATGTCGTCGCTGGCCTGGCGGGCGTCGTCGCCGGCGTTCCCGAGATCCTTGCGGACCTCGTCACCGGCATCGCCCAGCTTGTCGATGGGGCCTTCGCCGCCATCAGCTTCGCGATACGCCTGCTTGGTGTCCTTCTCGACTTCGCGGTAGGTGCGCTTTGCGTCATCCATGACTGTGACTCCCATTCGCTGGGTCGCGACTCGGATGCGCGACCGTTGGGATGACGGTAGGAGCGGGGACGTGGCACCCGGTCTCCAGAGCGGTCGAGCGCGCTATCAACTGCCTTGCAGGCGACCGGCGCCGCTCGACCGGCCCTTCGCGCGTGTGCTCCGGTCGAGCAGGTTGAGGCCGAGCATCCCGGCCGGCACGAGCGCCGCCGCGACCAGGAGACGGCTGCCGCCGCCGAGCAGGAGTCCCATCGCGACGCCGTACGACAGCAGCGTCCCGACCGCCAGCATCTCATCGCTCCCGGCGCTGATCTGACGGTTCGCGTCCTCGATCGCGCTGCGTGTCGTGGCCGCGACCTCGGGGAGGCGCGAAACGACATCGGCCGCCGTGTCCTTGGCAGTCACGGCGGCCCCGGAGAGGGTCTCGCCGAGCGCCGGGACGCGCCCGTCGTCGGTGTCATGAGCAGTTCGGGTGGTCCTCGTCTCAGAGGTCGGAGTGGTCATCGTGCGTCTCCTTCAACGACTGGCTGGGCGCTGTCCGGATCCCGCCGGAAACGGCAACGGACGACCCGGGGAGGGGGCCCGGGCCGTCCGTGCGAGTCCTGGAGAACCCCGTCACTGGCGCTCCAGGGGGTCGGATACATCAGTTGTGCTCGTTCAGCCTAGGGTCACCACCCGTGCAACGTCGAAACGGTGGCGGGTCAACACATTGCATTCGCATCGCACTGGGGACGCTCCCGGTGGGAGCGCTGGTGGAGGAAGAGTCGGCCCCCGGACCCCCAGTGGCACGGGGACCGACTTGATCCAGCATGCCGCCCGGACCATGGCGAACGGACCGGAACCGCGCGAGCAGGCGTTGCAGCCGCGTGGCGTCCTGCCGGCACACGAGGAACGCCCACCCCGACAGGGATGGGCGTTCGAGAACGTGGGGCGCGAGCGGCGGGAAGCCGCCTCCGCTGACCGCGGCTCAGACCGGGCCGGTGCCGGTGCGGGTGCGGCCGGTGACCAGGTTCACGACCACGACCGCGATGACGGCACCGATCACCGCGACCACGATCGAGCTGATGTCGAATGGGCCGTCGATCGGCTTGCTGTTGAAGAGGGCGCTGGCCAGGAAACCGCCGACCAATGCGCCGACGATGCCGAGGACGATGTGTCCGATGACGCCAAGTCCTTCGTCGCCCTTGACGAGGAAACCGGCCAGGTAGCCGGCGATCGCGCCAAGGATGATCCACGCGATGATGCTCATTCGAAATCCTCCATCCCATCCGGGTCTGGGCGCCCGGGGCCTGTGGTCCAATCGATCCCGATACCCGGGACTCGTGATGCACTCTGGGGTGCCTGGATCGGCGCCGGGACAACGTCCGCGCCATCCGACATATCAACCGGATGTCAGCGGGCAGCCGCGTGGCGGACCTGCAATCCATCTGCGATGTCGCGTGCGCACGCTGCGCGCGTGCGCGGGATGCGGCAGGTCCGATGCTCCGGGCATCAGCCGGTGTTCGCCATGTCAGCCAGTCTTCGCCACGAAGGGACGCTATCGATGCTTCATCTGCCACTCTCCCGGGGCACCCACGACAGGGTGGTCGATCCGTTGGTCGGACGGCGCTCCGACCGCGCGATGGACGTCTTCCAATACGCGACGGCCGGATTGGCGCTCGCGGTCGTCGCCCTGCTCGCGATACTCCACTGAACCCGCATCCCGGCGGTGGGCCGCACCCCGGCCCGGGCGGCCTGCATGTCCGCTTGTACGACGCCGACGGCCGAGACCGCGAGCTGGAGCTCGATGAGGGCGGCCCTGTCGAGATCGGTGACCGGCAGATGCTCTGGGTCGACGTCGACGGACGACAGCGCGAGGACCTGGAGCGGGTGGTCGCCGCGGTCGGCATGGAGCCGGTCCTCGTCGATCGCCTGGCAAAGGCGACCGCTCGCGCCGACCTCACAGCCTATCCCGACCAGCTCCACCTGACCCTCCAGTCGATGGAGCCGGCGGCCGCCGACGACGGATCGCACACGCCGATCCGTCGCCCGATCGACATCGTCGCGGGACGGAACTGGGTCGTCACGATCCACGAGGGTCCGATCCTCGCGTTCGGCCGGTTCGATGCCACGACCGAGGGCGAGACGACGCTCGGTGCCCTCGATGCGGCCGGGTTCCTGGCGGCGATCGCCGACGAGGTGCTCGCCGACTACCTCGAGCTCGTCGAAGGGATGGAGCGCGAGATCGACCGCCTCGACGAACGCGCCCTGCGCGGCCGGCGCGGGAGCAGCGTCCTCGGTGAGATCGTCGCGCTGCGCCGCCGGATCGGCGTCATCCGTCGGACGCTGGCCCCGCACCGGGTCGCGTTCGCGGCCTTGGGGCGCCCGGAGATGGACCTGCACGAGGAGCTCGGGCAGCAATGGCCGGGCCTGACCGAGCGTCTCGATCGGGCGATCGAGGCGGTCGAGAACCTGCGCGAGCTCCTGCTCGGCACGTTCGACATCCACATGGGGCGGACGGCCCAGGACGCCAACGACGTCATGAAGGTGCTGACGATGCTGTCGGCCGTGCTGCTCCCGGCCGTCGTCCTGGCCGGGGTGATGGGCATGAACTTCCAGGTGCCGTTCTTCAATGACACGAACAACTTCTGGATCGTGATCGCCGCGATGGTCGTCTTCGCCGTCGTCATCCTGGTGGCGGCGCGGCTGCGTCACTGGATCTGATCGCCGAGATCGCGGCTCTCTACTCGTCGAGGACGGTCAGCGCGAACCCGAACTCGGCGCCGCCATCCGGCCTGGGTGCCGCCCAGATCCGCCCGCCCATCGCGGCGATCAGCCGGGCGCACACGAACAGGCCGATCCCGGCGCCGCTCGCCGACGCGGCCGTTCCCGGCGATCGATAGAACAGCTCGAACAGCCGCGACGTCTCGGCCTCGGGGAAGCCCGGCCCGTCGTCGAAGATCCGGGTCAACACCTCATCGCCCTGCGGCTTCGACCGCGAGCGTGACCGTGCTGCCGGCGCCGCTGTACTTGGCGGCATTCGACAGCAGGTTGCGGATCACCTGTTCGACATAGGTCGGATCGGCGGTGACCGGCGGCAGGCCGGGTGCGATCTCGAGCACGAATGTCACTCCCGGCCAGCGACCCTGCTCGGAGGCGACGACGCGCGGCACCAATCGCTGCAGGAGGACCGGCTCCCAGCCGATCTCACTGAGGCCGTCGCCGAATCGGTTGAGGGCGACCACATCCTCGACCAGTCGCTGGAGCCGCTCAGCCTCATCGTGGATGTCGCGGAAGATCCCTCGTTTGGTGTCCTCGTCGAGAGTCGAGCCCTCCCGAGCGAGGAGCTTGGCCCCTCCGAAGATGGTCGTGACCGGCGTCCGCAGCTCATGCGACAGGACGCCGATGAACGTCTCGCGGATCGCCTCCCGGTGGCGCGCCTCGGTCACGTCGCGCATGACGACGATCGTCTCGGCCGCCGCGGCGCCGAGGCCGAGGGTGTCGGCGACGGGGTAGGTGGCGATCTCGACCCATCGGTCACGGTTCCGCCTGGTCGGCGAGCTCGATCGGCCCACCCACGGTCCCGAGGACGGGTGCCGCCCGGCTCGGATCGTGCAGCTCGTCGAGGATGTCGGCGTAGGTGCGCTCGTCGGCCTCGGGGAAGAGGCGTTGGGCCGCGGGATTGGTCAGGCTGATCCGGCCGTCCGCGCCGCACACGACGACGGCCTCGCCCATCGCGCTGATGATGGCGTTCAGCTCGGCGGCGCGGGCGTGCTCGGCCTGGGCGAGCCGCTGGAGCCGGATCTGGACCTCGATCGCGTTCGCTGATGTCGTGGGCGATCGCGACGATCCCGGACGCGCCGCCCGGGAGGTCGACACGCTGGACGATGAACTCCACGGACAGCGATCGATCGGTCCCGATGCGCAGCTCCGCGAGGACCGTCTCATCCTCGCCCGCGGCGGGGGTCGGCGGGATCCTCGGATCGCTCATCCGTGCCACCGCCGGTCGGGGCACGAACTCGTCGAGGGGTCGACCGATGAGCGCGTCGGCGGGGCGATCGAAGAGCGCGCATGCCCGGCGGTTGACGTCCAGGATCTCGCCGGTGCGCGGATCGAAGAGGAAGATCGCTTCGGCGACGGAGTCCAGCGTCGCTTCAGCCAGTCCGCCCACTGGGTGCCGATCGGGGCGGGCCACCCCGGTCGGACCCTCGGTGACCGGATCGGCGACCTTGACAGGGGAAGTTGGCTCTTGCACGGCTCCTCGATGATACCGGCGCCCGTCCGTCCGAGGCTGATCGGCGACCGAACCTCTACTTGACCAGCGCCTCCGTTACGCTCGATGCGCCGGCTGCGTGAACCGCCTTGCAATGGCATCACAACTGGTTCCCGGAGCGGGTGGCTATACTCGGGACCCCCAGGCGCCAATCACAGCCACGATACGAAGAGGGTTTCGTTGCACGTCGCGCCACTCGATCTCCGGGCCGTCGCCCAGGGCGGCATCCTCGTCCGATTCGCCACCCTCGGCTCGATGGCGTATGTGCTGGCCGAGACACCGGCCGCCGGGTCCGCCGGAACCTCCCTCGAGCGACCCTGCACCGATCCGCACTGGGGCTTCGTGATCGAGGGCGAGCTGACCGTCATCCGTGGTCGACGGCGGGAGACGATCGAGGCCGGGCGCGCGTTCCACGTGGCCGCCGGCGACCCGCCGCATCATTTCGAGACGGCGGGCCGGTCGCTGATCGCCGCCTTCGCGCCCATCGACCCCGCGCTCGACCTGACCGACCGCTCTCTGGCCGCACAGGGGTACGACCTCGTTGCCGAGCGCTCGTCGGCGGTCATCGTGCCGGCGGTCACCCGGGTCGAGGTCCCGCCGGGCACGATCAAGGGCGAATCGTGGCCGATGTCCGGCTACGTGCTGACCCAGGTCCGGATGGGGGAGCGCAGCGGCTATCGGGCAGCCTGGTGCGACGCGCCCCACTGGGGGATCGTCACGTCGGGGAGCCTCGCGATCGAATTCGAGGACGACGTCGAGGTCGTCGCCGCCGGTGACGTCTTCCACTGTCCCGCGGGGCCGCCCGGCCATCGTGCCGAGGCTGCCGACCCGGCCACCTTCCTCGACCTGACGCCGCTGAGCGCATTCGTCGGCGGTGGCCGGCTCTCCGACTGGCGACGCGGCGCCGAAGCCGCCAGCGAGACACCGAGGCACGGGATCGCGGTCACAGCTCTCGTCTGACGGGTCACGCGCCGGTCGCGGGGGCGCGACCTGCCACGTCGTGCGCGTCCGGCAGGGAATCGCCGTAGGCGTCGACCCGCGCCTCATCGGGAGTCTCGATGGCGCCGGGATCCTCGGCGACCGGGACCTCGCGGGCCTGGAGACGGCTCAGGGCGATCTCGATCGCCGCCGCGACCGGCACGGCCAGGAACGCGCCGACGAGGCCGCCGGCGGCCCCACCGACCAGCAGGCTGACCAGGACCAGCAGCGGGGAGATGCCGATGGTGTTGCGCATCACGAGGGGGACGAGGACGCTGCCCTCGATCAGCTGGATCACGACATAGACCCCGGCGACGACCAGCGCGAGCTGTGGCGAGACCGTGGTCGCGACGAGGATCGCCGGGATGGCCCCGAGCAGCGGCCCGACGATCGGGATGGCCTCGCACAGGGCCGCGATCAGGCCGAGGATGAGCGCACCGGGCAACCCGAGGAGCGAATAGGCGATCCCCGTCGACAACCCCATCGTGCCCATCAGGATCAGCTGGCCGCGGACCCACAACCCGAGCCGTGTCTCCATCTCGTTCCATGCCTCGCGGGCGCCCGCCCGGGAGTCGAGCGGCAGGTACGCCAGGACATAGCGCTGGAGCCGGGCGTGCTCGACGAGCCAGAAGAAGACCAGTGTCAGCAGGGTGGCCACGGAGATCGCGAGGTTGGCGGCCGCACTCCCGACCTGGACGACCTGGTTCGGATCGGGCGGCTTGACCGACGTCGTGCTGGAGACCGAGTCGACCAGCTCGGTGATCGAGCGGGACAGCGCAGCGGGTCGGAGGGTCGACGCCCAGTCGCGCACGTGATCGAAGAAGGCGGGCAGCCGCGCGACGATCGTCTGGCCCTGCCCGATCGCGGCCGGCACGACGACGAACGCCAGACCGATCACCAGCACGAAGAACGTGACGTAGACGACCAGGATCGTGGACCCACGTCCGAGCGGAAGATGATCGTGGAGCGATCCCACGAACGGCTCCAACGCCGACCCGAGCAGCAGCGCGATGAACAGCAGCAGGAGGACGTTCGCGGCCGCCATCCCGAGCGCGATGAGCCCGACGACGATCGCGACGCCGAGGGCGAGGCCCATCCCGCGGACGGTCCAGGGCACCACATCTGCACGCATGAGACTCCTATCCGCCCGACGGGGCCGGGGACGGGGATGCGATGGGACCGCGCGGACGCGGTGGCTTGTGCTTCGGCTTGTCGCCCTTGCCAGGTCCGGCGCCGGACCCGTGGTGACGCGTCGGCGCCGAGCACGAACCACCGATCGAGCCACCCCACGACGACTGGCCCCAGAAATAGGCGGTCCGCGAGTCGAACTGGCCGGTCACGCCGGGTCCGCGGCGCGCGCGGCGCATCCAATCGGCGTCGGCGGTGTCCCACGTCGCCGGCCCGAGCTCGGCCTTGACCAGGTCGACCCGGTAGCCGCCGCATGACTGGCTGTAGAGGAGCCCGTTCGGGTCGACCGCGTGCGCCGCTCCGGGTTGGGTGCCATCGATGAACCAGGAAGTGGTCCGCGCCTTCGTCCAGGGGCCGGGCGCGCCGCCGGTCCACGCGTCGATCGTCGCCTTGACGACGCCCTTCGGCGGCTTGAACGTCGTCACCGGCCAGCCGTTCGTGTAGTCGCGTACGAACGCTCGCCACAGCGGCGCTGCCGCTGTCAGGGACGTTGCCGGCGTCTTCGAGCGCGGGTTCGAGTGATCGCTGTTGCCCATCCAGATGCCGACCACGAGGCCGGGATGGTTCGCGTCGGCTGGTGGCGCCAGGAAGCCGTAGGTCGCGAGATCGGCGGCCTCGTTCGAGGTGCCGGTCTTGACCGCGGCAGGCCGGTACGTGCCGCCCTTGCCGTTGTGGAGTGCGAGCTTCGCCGACCAGATCGGGTTCTGCTTCTTGTCCGTGTTGCCGGCCAGGATGTCGGTGACGAGGAAGGCGGCCTGTGGCGAGACTGCCTGCGTGGCGGTCAGCTCGGGCGCCTTCCAGACGACCGACCCGTCGGGACCGTCGATCTCGAGGATCATCCGCGGCGGGAGCCGGTCTCCACCGTTGGCCAGGCCGCCATAGGCGGAGGTGAGGTCGAGCGGCCGGACCTCGACGGTGCCGATCGCACCGGCCAGCCCAGCCTGGATGAATGCCTGGCGGCCGCCGGTGAAGCGGACGCCGAGCGCCTCGGCCGTCTTGTCGACGGCGTCGTTGCCGACCCGCTGAAGGGCCCGGATGGCCGGGATGTTGAGCGAGTACTGGAGCGCCTTGCGGACCAGCACGGGCCCCCGCTCGAGCTGGTCGGCGTCGCGCGGTGCCCAGTCCTGGCGCGCGTCGAACCTGGTCGTGACGTCGAGGAGCAGGCTGCCGGGCGTCAGCTTCCTGTTGTCGAAGGCGCTCGCATACAGGATCGGCTTGAAGGCCGAGCCGGGCTGCCGCGACCCGTCGCCCGCGGCGTCGAACTTGGGCGAGAACCTGGCACTCGTCAGATCGTCCCGCCCGTAGCCGGCACTGCCCGCGTAGGCCAGGACGTCCCCCGTCGTGTAGTCCATCGCGACGAGCGCCCCGTCGTGCAGGTCCTTGCCGCGCAAGGCCCGGATCCAGGCCAGGTCGGCGGTCGGGATCTTGAGGTTCCGGGTCAGCGCGTCACCGGCCTTGCGGGGCAGATTGGGTGCGATGGCGGCGGCGGCCAGCCACTTCTCGGCGAGCTGCTGTCCCTTCCAGTCGAGGGTCGTGATGACCTTGTAGCCGCCGGTCTCGACCGCGTTGGGCGCGGCATCGGCCAGGATCGCGTCGAGCTGGCGGCGCACCTGCCAGGTGAACTGCGCCGCGCGGAAGGTTCGTGGCTGGTCGCCTGCGAGGACGACCGGCTCGGCAAGCGCGGCCCGCAGCGCGGCCGGCGTGAGCGTCGTCCAGCGCGCGCCCGCGGCCAGCCCGTTGAGGATCCAGTCGCGCCGGACGACCGGCGGGCTGTCGGCCGGGACGACAAGCTTTCCATCGGCACCCTTCTTGGCGAAGCGGTACGGATCGAGGGTCGACGGCGACTTCGGAAGACCGGCCAGCAACGCCGCCTGCGCCGGTGTCAGCTTGGCGAGGTCGGTCACCCCGAAGTAGATGTCGGCGGCGGCTGCGATCCCGTACGCGCCGTGCCCGTAGAAGATCTCGTTGAGATAGGCGGTGATGACCCGGTCCTTGCCGGCCTCGCCCGGGAACGCGTCCGACAGGCGCATCGACTGGATGAGCTCCTTGGCCTTGCGCAGGTACTTGTCGGCGCCCGGCTCGGTCACCTCCGAGGGAAGGAGCCGCGCTCGGACCAGCTGCTGGGTGATCGTCGACGCGCCCCGCTCGCTCGTCCCGCTGGCACCTTCCGCCGCGGCGGCCGCGATCGCTGCCGCGTCGAATCCGCTGTTGCTCCAGAATGTCCGGTCCTCGGCGGTCGTAGTCGAATCGAGCACGAGGTTCGGGACGTCCGCGAACGTGACCACGCGTCGATCCTCGAGCCCGAACTGTCCGAGCTCGACCTTGCCGGTCCGGTCGTAGATGACCGTCGGCTGGGCGAACGTCAGGCTTTCGAGCCGGGCGGGATCGGGGAGCCCGACCGACAGGACGCCGACGGCCGCGTTGAGGGCGAGGATCCCCATGAAGCCGGCCACTGTGACCGTGGCCACGACACCGATCAGGACCGCGATCACGATGCTTCCCAATCGCCCGCGCGCCTTCGGCCGCGCGGCGACCCGGCTCGCGTAGCGCAGGGCATGGAGGTGCGTGGCATCGCGCCGGGCAGGAAGCCGGTTTGGGCGCACGGGGACCAAGCGGTCGGAGGGCATGGCCGGATGGTCGGTGCCGATCCATCAAGCGCCGTATCGTAGGGGTCGACGCGGTCTTGCAGTCTCGTGTCATGGCTCTGCATGCTCGCTCGAGACCCCCAGGCCAGAGGTAGCTGATGACCGTTCGAGCCTCGACGCGCACGATCCCGGCCCCTGCTGTCACGATCCAGCCGGCCACGGACCTCGGCAGCGTCGAAGTCGCCAAGTCCGGCAACCTCTATCTCCTGACGGATCAGCGCGGCGATATCCGGATCGACGGCCGCGGCCTGGGTCTGTACGACCTCGACACGCGCATCCTGTCGACGTCGGTCCTGCGGCTCAACGGCTCGCCCCTGACCCTCCTGCGCGGGCCCCATCAGTCGGACGGGGCGGACACCATCCAGCTGACCAACCCGGAGCTGCGCCGCAATCCCGAGGACAAGCGCCAGGCCGAGACGAGCCTCAGGCGGAGCGAGCTGAGCCTGACCCGCGCTCGCCATATCGACGGCGACCTGCGTGAGCTCGTCACCGTGGTCAACTACTCGGCCACCGTCGAGCACCTCCGGCTCGAGGTCGCTCTCGGCGTCGACATGGCCGACATCTTCGAGGTCCGTGGCTACCCGCGCCCGAAGCGAGGCACGCTCCTGCCGATCGCCCTCGACGGCGACCGGGCGACGTTCGCCTACGACGGCCTCGACGGAGCGCGCCGGACGACGACGGTCGTCGCGACCGATGCGCGGCTCGATCCGACCACCGACGCGGACGCCTGGCCGGGCGCATCGGTCGTCGCGACGTGGCTGATGGAGCTCGAGGCGGGCGCCCGGGCGACGATCGGCTGGCGGGTCACGGCCAGCCAGGATGACGATGGCGCGACGGCCGTCGCATCGGCGAGCGGCAGGGCAGGATCCAGCCACGCACGGACGCCGACGCCGGCGGGTGAGCGGCCGTTCGATGCGCCGCGGATCCAGTCCGACCACGAGTTGCTCGACCGCACGCTGGTCCGCTCGCTGGCCGACCTCGCCACCCTGCGCAACGACGGCCCGGGCGAAGGCGAGTCCTACCTGGCGGCCGGGATCCCGTGGTTCGCCACCCTGTTCGGCCGCGACAGCCTGATCGCCGGGCTCGAGACGGTCGCGTTCATGCCGTCGCTGGCGAAGGCCACGCTCGAGGTCCTCGGCCGTCTCCAGGCGACCCGCGACGATCCGTGGCACGACGCCGAGCCCGGCAAGATCCTCCACGAGATGCGGGCCGGCGAGATGGCACGAGCCGGCGAGACGCCGCACGACGCCTACTACGGAAGCGTCGACTCGACGCCGCTGTGGCTGATCCTGCTGGCCGAGACCCACGCCTGGACCGGCGACGACGCCCTGCTCGATCGGCTGTGGCCGAACGCGCTTGCCGCCCTCGGCTGGATCGAGAACTCCGGCGACCTCGACGGCGACGGCTTCATCGAATACCAGCGCCGCTCGAAGCTCGGGCTGCTCAACCAGGGCTGGAAGGATTCGGGTGACTCGGTTCGCCATCTCGACGGCCGACCGGCCGAAGGCCCGATCGCGCTGGCCGAGGTCCAGGGCTACGTCTTCGCGGCATACCGGTCGATGGCGCGGCTGGCCCGGCATCGTGGCGACCTCGCCCTGGCCGAGCGGCTCGATGTCGCCGCGCTGACGCTCCAGTCCCGCTTCGAAGCGGCGTTCTGGCTGCCGGATTCGCGCTTCTACGCGATGGCCCTCGACGGCGAGAAGCGACCCGTCGCGAGCATCACCTCGAACCCGGGACAGGCGCTGTGGGCCGGGATCATCTCGCCCGAACGCGCTGCCCTGGTCGCCGAGCGGCTGCTCGCCCCGGACATGTTCTCGGGCTGGGGCATCCGGACCTTCGCCTCGGGCCAGATCGGCTACAACCCGGTCGGCTATCACACGGGCTCGATCTGGCCGCACGACAACGCGATCATCGCGGCCGGTCTCAAGGCCAGCGGCGCCGCCGAGGGCGCGAACCTGCTCGCCGGGCGGTTGATCGAGTCCGCCCAGTGGTTCCCGGACCTGCGCCTGCCCGAGCTGTTCTGCGGGTTCGCCCGCGAGGACGTCGGCGCCCCCGTCGCCTACCCGGTCGCCTGCTCGCCGCAGGCATGGGCCGCCGCGGCGCCGTTCTACCTGCTCCACACGATGCTCGGGCTGCGCGCCAACGCTGCGGCCAAGCGTCTCGAGCTCCTCCGGCCGACGCTCCCCGAATGGCTCGGCAAGCTGACGATCACCGGGCTGCCGGTCGGCGACGACTCGGTCGACCTGCTGGTCCATCGCTGGCGGGGCCGGACGAGCGCGGAGCTGCTCGGTCGGCGCGGGTCGATCGAGGTCATCATCCACGTCTGATCCGGCGGGCTCGCCGCCGACCGTCGACGACCCAGGAGACCATCCATGACCGATCCGACCAGCACCCTCGGCACGATCGTGGTCAGCGGGACCGGCCGCGTCGCGGTCGATCCCGATGTCGCCGACCTGCGGCTTGGCGTGGCCGTGGCGCGACCGACCGTCGAAGCCGCCCGGACCGCCGCGGCCGACACGATGGCCGCGATCCTCGCAGCGGTCACGTCCGCCGGCGTCGAGCGGCGCGACATCCGCACCAGCCTCCTCTCTGTCCAGCCGCGCTACGACTACCGCGACGGAAAGGCGCCGACGCTGACCGGCTACGACCTGGCCAACACGGTCGAGGTGACCGTCCGTGACCTCGCGGGCCTGGGGGCCGTCGTCGACGGAGCGCTGATGGCCGGCGCCACCAGCCTCGACGGCCTGACGTTCCGGGTCGACGATCCGCGCGAGGCCGAACGCACCGCCCGGACCGCGGCGGTCGCCGATGCCCGTGCACGGGCCGAGGTCCTCGCCTCGGCCGGCGGCGTGCGCATTGACGACCGTCCTGGCCATCGTCGAGGGCGGGCCGCCCCCGACCTGGCCGCAGCCGAAGGCCGCGAGGATGATGGCCACGGCCGATGCCGGCACGCCGGTCGAGGCCGGGACGACCGAGATCGCGGTGACCGTGACGGTGACCTTCGGGATCCGCTGAGAGGGCTCGGGCCGGGCGACGGCCGCTCAGTCCCCGCCGCTCGTCCAGCTCGAGCCGGTGCCCGCCATCCCGTCAGCCGCCGGCTCCGGCGATCCGGAGCAGCTCGCCGTGATCGAGGCTCGTCGCGTAGACGGTGCCGTCCTCGGCCTCGCCGATCGAGCTCAGCGTCCGGCCCATGTTCTTGATCAGGACGGGATCGCGCTGCCCGTCTCCCGCCGGATCGATCACCCACAGCCGATCCGAGCAGGCATCGCCGAACAGGTAGCCACCATCGAGCCGGCCGTCGGCCGGATGGCGGACGACCACGCCGCCGATCACCGCGCAGCCGAGGTCGTGGCCGTACTCGGCGACCGGCGGTGTCAGCCCGGTCTGGTCGCAGCCGGTCGGAGGTGAGTAGCAATGGAACCCTTCGGTCCGGTTCCAGCCGTAGTCGAGGCCGCCGACCCCGGCCCGCGCGACGTCGATCTCCTCCCAGGCGTTCTGTCCGACGTCCCCGATCCACAGGTCGCCGGTCGCCCGATCGAAGCGCATCCGCCACGGGTTGCGCAGGCCGTAGAGCCAGATCTCGGGCATCGCCCCGGACTGGCCGACGAACGGGTTGCCGGCCGGGATCGCGTAGTGCGCCGTGCTGCCGGCGGCGACCGGCTGGTCGACGTCGATCCGCAGGATCTTGGCCAGCAGGGTGTCGAGCCGCTGGCCGTTGCCCATCGGGTCGCCGCCCGATCCGCCGTCGCCGAAGGCGATGTAGAGCATCCCGTCCGGTCCGAACACGACAGCCCCGCCGTTGTGGTTCGAGTACGGCTGGTCGACGTGGAGGAGGACGTCCTCGCTGTCGGGGTCGGCGACATCGGGGTCGCCGGCGCTGACCCGGTACGACGCCGACGACGGTGTTCCCGTCGAGGTCCGTGTAATCGACGAAGAAGCGCGGGTCGGTCGGGAAGCCCGGATGGAAGGCGAGTCCGAGCAGCCCGCGCTCACCGCCACTCGCGATCTTGGCCGTGATGTCGAGGAACGGCCGATCGACGAGCGACCCGTCGCGCACGATCCGGATCCGCCCGGCCTGCTCGACGACGAAGAGGCGGCCGCTCCCGTCGGCCGCATTGGTGACGTCGACCGGGTTGGCGAGTCCGTTGACCGCGACCGTCACGTCGACGGCGACCTTCGTCGGGTCGAACGTGCCGGAGACCGACGCAGAGGGCCGCGCGGAGGTTGACGCAGACGGTCGCGCCGAGGCAGAGCCTGATGCGGGGGACTCCACCGCTCCCGATGCCTGTGCGACCTGGGTCGCGACCGGCGTGGCGGTCGGCTGCGGGGTGGCCTCCGGCGAGCAGGCCGCCGAGATCAGGACCAAGAGGGCTATGGCGGCCACGCGCTTCCGCACCATCGACCGATGCTATCCGGGATCGCCCGAGGGTGCCCCCGCCGCCCGATGCGCTGCTACCCTGCCCACCGACGGAGCCGTCTGAAGGGAGCCCCATGGACGCCTGGGAATTGACCGATCTCCTGACCGCGCACGCCGCGACCGGCAAGCTCTATTCCGAGTTCCTGCGGGTGCCCGACCTGTCCGGCGGTATCTACGTCCTCGAGGCGGGCGCGACCGACCCGCAGTCGCCCCACACCGAGGACGAGCTCTACTACGTGCTGTCGGGCCGGGCAGTGGTGACCGTCGGTCAGGAGACGCGTCCGGTCGTGCCCGGGTCTGTCGTCTTCGTCGCGGCGCACGTCCCGCATCGATTCCACGACATCGCGGAGCGGCTGGAGCTGCTCGTGGTCTTCGGTCCCGCCGAAGGAGACCGCGCCGGCAGCTGACCGTGGTCAGCCGCGGATCCGAGCGACGGCGCTGATCAGTCCCGCGGCGAGCTCGGGTCCACGGCCCGACTCGTCGTGGCGGAAGAAGGCAAAGACGTCGTCGCCCGCGGACAGGAACGGTTCGAGGCGGGCGGCCCAGGCGTCGAGCTCGGGCTCGGTGTAGTCGTTCCGGCGGAGACGGAGGTAGAGGAACGGGCCGGTCCGCCGGATGATCGGCGGCTCCTCGTCCTCGGGCAGCTCGGTCGCGCACAGCGCGGCCCCGACGCCGGCAAGAGCCGCGAACGTCTCGTCGACGTGCCACGACGGGTCCTGGAACTCCATGGTCAGCGGCATGTCGGTCGGCCACGCCGCCAGGAGCGCAGCGAGCTTGGCATCGTCGCGCCGGACGCCGTCGGGGACACGGAACAGGACGGTCCCGAGCCGCTCCCCGAACGCGCGGTACGGCCCGGTCAGCCAGGGCACGCTCGTCGTTGCGTCCACTCCGAGCGCCCGGAACGAGCCGCCGCGCTGTGCCTTGACCGAGAACCGGAAGTCGGCCGGGGTCGCGGCGACCCAGGCAGCCACCTTGACCGCGGTCGGGGAGCCGTAATAGGTGTTGTTCAGCTCGACGGCGTCGAGTCGACCGGCGTAATGGGCGAGGAATCCGGAGGCGGCGAGGCCTTTCGGATAGAAGCGCGGGATCCAGCCCGGGTAGGCGAACCCGCTCGTCCCGGCGTAGAGATGGCCCGCCACCGTTCGGTCAGCGACCGGTCGTCGGGTCCGATCCCTCGGCGATGTCGGGGAGGCAGACGCCCGGGTCGTTGGCGCCGGGGCCCGCCTTCCGAGCGACAGAGGTCATCGCCCGCTCGAGAGACTCGAGGTCGCCGTCTGCGACGACGGCCAGGAAGTGCTCGCTGATCCCGCGCAGGTGCGTTCGAGATGCGGCCCGGAGCCGGGCCAGCCGCGATCTGTCAGCACGGCCTCGGCACCACGCGCGTCGGCGAGGCAGGCACTGCGCTCGACCAGCCCATCGCTCACGAGGCGGTCGATGAGGCGGGTCACGCCACTCTTGCTGAGCAGCACTTCTTCCGCGAGCTGACCCATCCGGATCCGTCGGCCCGGCGCGTTGGCGATCGTCAGGAGAGCGTCGTACTCGGCGAACGACACGTCGTGCTCGGCGCGCAGCTCCTCATCGAGCCGGCGCGAGACACGGGCATGCGCGAGCAGGAAGGCACGCCACGGCGCGAGCCGCGCGTCACGTGCGGTCAGCGGTCGCGAGACCGGTTCGTAGAGTGCCATGGTCTGCGATGCTACCACCTCCTTGGCGGACGGGAAAATAATTGGTTGACAATGCAACGATATGCGGATATAGTTGCTGAAGCAAATACATCAGCACACCGGCGCCCATGCCGGTGGCACGGAGGCACCCATCCCATGGCGACATTCGCGATCGACCCAGCCCATACCGACGTCCTGTTCTCGGCCAAGCACCTCATGGTCACCAACGTTCGTGGCACGTTCACCGACGTAACCGGCACCGTCGACCTCGACGAGGCCGACCCGGCCGCGTCCCACGCCGAGATCACCGTCCAGGCGGCCAGCATCGACAGCGGCTTCGGTGCACGGGACAACCACCTGCGTTCGGACGACTTCTTCGCCGCAGAGCGGTACCCCGACATCACGGTCGTGTCGACAGCGATCACGCCCAAGGGCGGCAACGACTACGTCGTGACCGCCGACGTCACCGTCAAGGACGTCACCCGATCGGTCGACTTCGATGTCGAGTTCCTCGGCTTCTACCCAGGGATGGACGGCGCCCGACGCGCCGGTTTCAGCGCCAAGGCGAAGATCGATCGCAAGGCGTGGGGACTCGACTGGAACGTCGCGCTCGAGGCGGGCGGCTGGCTGGTCGGCGACCAGATCAAGCTCGACATCGACCTGGCGCTGCAGGAACAGGCCGCAGAGATCGCGCTGGCCGCATAAACCGGCACTCGCCACACACCGGCAGACGCGCCCTGATCGACAGGGCGCGTTTCCGTGTCTAGCGAGTGGTCGAACTTGGTAGATCGTCCCGCCTCGGTCGACGAGGTACAGCTCCCCGGCCTCGTCCTGGCCGAACGAGCTGATCGAGTAGCTGGTGTCCATCAGCAGGGTCTTGGTCATCGGTGACGTGCCGCCCTGCGGGATCGTCCAGATCGTGCCCGAGCAGAAATCGCCGAAGACGTAGCGACCGTACAAGGCGGGAACCGCGCTGCCGCGATAGACATAGCCGCCGGTGACCGCGCAGCCTTCGCTGTGCGAGTACTCGACGACCGGCCAGACCTTGCCGGCTCGTGTTGCAGCCGGTCGGCGGGTTGTAGCAGTGGCGCCCTTCCATCTGACCGCCAGCCGATAGTTGAGGCCGCGACCCCCGGCCGTGCCCGGCGACGGTCGCTCGACTCGATCTCTTCGAACCTGTCCTGGCCGACGTCGCCGATCCACAGGTCGCCGGTCAGGCGGTCGAACGAGAAGCGCCACGGGTTGCGCAGCCGCGATCGACCAGATCTCGTCGAGCCCGGTCTTGCCGACGTACGGGTTGCTGGCCGGGATCCGGTAGTGCTTGGCGCCGGTCGAGCCGTTGACGTTGATGCGCAGGATCTTGCCGAGCAGCGGTGCTCGTGCTCTGGGCGCGGTTTCCCGGGTCACCGCCGCTGCCGCCATCGCCCATCCCGATGTACAGGTAGCTGTCCGGTCCGAATGCGAGCATCCCGCCGTTGTGGTTGGAGAACGGCTGGCCGATCGGCAGGATCCGGCTGCGCGGTCGAGCGGAGCGGCGACGTCCGGGTCCGTCGGCGACCGGTACCGAACTGGACGATCTGCGTGTCGCCGTCGACCGAGGTGTAGTCGACGTAGAAGAGGCCGTTTGTGGCTTGTAACTTCGGGTGGAAGGCGAGACCCAGCAGGCCCTGCTCGCTGCCGTTCGACACGAGATCCGAGATGTCGAGGAACGGCGTCGGCAGGACCGCACCGTTCTTGACGATCATGATCTTGCCCGGCCTGCTCGACGACGAACAGTCGCCCCGATCCGTCGTCGGCCCGATGACGTAGACGGGTGCATCGAGACCCGAGACGACGGGCGTGAGCACGACCGATGTCGCGGCGCTGGCCCCGCTGGAGCCGAGCGTGAGGAGGAGGACGGCGGTGGCGACGAGGCCGGTCAGGCGGCGACGCAGGGCGATGGGAGTCTGCATCGGTCGATGATGGCGCGGTGCCGCCCGGCGCGGCAAGGCGGACCATCGACCCAGCCGGCGGCTATCCTGCTGGCGATGATCGCCGCCGACCGGCGCTTCGGCGCCCAGAGCATGACCGCCCCTCTGCGGGACGTGCTCGTCAAGCGGCCCGGGCCGGCGTTCGGGGCGGCGTTCGACGACCCGGCGCATGGCTTCCTGCACCCCGTCGACCTCGCAGTCGCGCAGCGCGAGCACGACGCCTTCGTCGAGACCCTCGCCGCGCTCGGGCCGCGCGTCCACGTCCTCGAGTCCGAGATCGACTCGCCCGACCTCGTCTACACCTTCGATCCGCTCCTGGTGACCGATTCGGGCGCCATCGCTCTGCGGCCCGGGAAGCCGAACCGGGCGCCGGAGCCGGCCGCGATCGAGGCCTGGACGACGGCCGCGGGGATCCCGACCGTCGGGCGGATCGAGGCGCCGGGGACGATCGAGGGCGGCGACACGTTCTGGCTGCGACCCGACCTGCTTGTGCATCGGTCGGACGCTGCGGACGAACGCCGAGGGCGCCCGCCAGCTCGCGGCACTCGTCGGCGGCGACGTCCGGATCTTCGACGTGCCGTACTGGCACGGACCGGCCGAGCTGATCCACCTGCTGTCGGTCATCTCGCCGGTCGCCGACGACCTCGCGGTCGTCTACCTGCCGCTCCTGCCGGTCGGTCTCTGGTCGCTGCTCGGCGAGCTCGGGATCCGCCTGATCGAGGTCCCCGACGAGGAATTCCCGACGCTCGGCTGCAACGTCCTGGCGGTCCGGCCGGGCGTCGTCATCGTCGCCGAGGGCAACCCGCGGACCGCCGCCGGGCTCGCGGCCGCCGGCTGCGAGGTCCACACCTACCCGGCGACGGAGGTCGGGATCAACGGCTCCGGCGGTCCGACCTGCATGACCCGGCCGATCCTCCGTGGACTGAGGCGCCGCCGGTCGATCGCGAGCGGCTCGTCGCGGACCTGACGGCGCTCGTCCGGATCCCGAGCGTCACCGGTTCGGAGGAGGCGGTCATGGCCTGGGCGGAGGCCGCGCTGCGCGATCTCGGGCTGCGGTCGAGGTCGTCGCGCCGTCGCTCGCCGCGATCCGCGCCGACCCCGACTGGCCGGGCGAGGAGATGCCACGGGATCGCGCTGCCGGTCGTGATCGGTCGTGCTGGGCGCGGCGGCGGGCGACGACTCGTCCTGTCCGGGCACCTCGACGTGGTCCCGCCGGGTGACCCCGCCACGTGGACGACCGATCCGTGGGGCGGCGAGATCCGCGACGGGGCGCTCTACGGCCGCGGGGCATGCGACATGAAGGGCGGCGTCGTCTCGATCCTGGCCGCGGTCCGGGCGCTCGGCGCGGCCGGCGAGCTCGATCGGCTGGCCGGCGAGCTGATCGTCGCACTGGTCCCGTCCGAGGAGGACGGCGGGCAGGGCACGCTCGCCGCGATCCGGGCCGGGGTCGCCGGCGACATGGCGATCATCACCGAGCCGTCGAACCTCGACGTCGTCGTCGCCCATGCGGGCGCCATCACGTTCCGGCTGACCGTTCCCGGGTCGGGCCGCCCACGCCTCGCAGCGACGAGAGGGCGTCTCGGCGCTCGACAAGCTGTTCGTGCTGAGCCAGGCGCTCGAGGCGGACGAGGCCCGTCGCAACGCCGCCGAGACGGACCCGCTGATGACCGCGCTCGGGCTGCCGTACCCGACCATCATCGGCATCGTCGGGGGCGGGGAGTGGGCGTCGACCGTGCTCGACCGGGTCACCGCCGACGGCCGCTACGGCGTCCGCCTCGGACAGTCGCCGGCCGACGCCGAGGTGGAGCTGCGCGCGGTCGTCGCGGCGGCCTGCGCCGCGGACGACTTCCTGCGCGACCACCCGGCGACGATCGAGATCACCGGCGGCCGCTTCGGGTCGGCGCGAGTCCCGTCCGACCACCCGCTGCCGGTCTCGCTCGCCGAGACCATCGAAGCCGTGACCGGCCGCCGTCCGGCCATGCTCGGCGAGCCGTACGGCGCCGACATGCGGCTGTTCGTCAACGTCGCGGCAACCCCGTGCGTCATCTTCGGGCCGGGCGACGTCCGGGTCGCCCACAGCGCCGACGAGCACGTCTCGCTCGACGAGGTCGAGGACTGCGCCCGAGTCTTGGCGGCGTGGGTCAGGCGCGAGCTCGGCACGGCCGGATGACGGCCTAGCTGCGCGGTCCGGCCATCTCCGCGAAGCGGCAGAAGGCGTTCGCCAGGCGCATCTGCTCGGGGGTTCGGGCCCGGACCCGGAAGAGGTCCGGAGAGGCGACGACGATGCTGATGCAGCGCGCTCGCGACGTCGCCACGTTGAGGCGGTGGCGGCTGTACAGGAAGTCCATCCCGCGCGGCGCCAGCTCCGGGGATGACGTCGTCATCGAGTAGATGCTGATCGGCGCCTCCTGGCCCTGGAACTTGTCGACCGTTCCGACCCGCGCCTCCGGCGGCAACCGTCGCTTGATCTCGCCGACCTGGGCGTTGTACGGGGCGACGATCAGGATGTCGTTCCAACCGACGGGGCATGTGTTGCCGTCCTGATCGACCCAGCTGGAGTCCGCCGTCGACGATCGACCGGGCGAGTGCGGCGACCGCGTCCGCCTCGTCGGGCGACTCGTTGTCTGCGCCGACCGTCGGAATGTCGAGCTGGCGCGGACCGGTGCCGTCGGCGAGGGACGCATCCGCGTCGACCCGTTGGACGACGAGATGGCTCTCGGGTTCGAGGCGGCCGTCGTAGAAGACTTCCGAGGTAAAGGCGCACAGGTCCGGGTGGAGCCGCCACGTGTTCTCGAGGAAGAGGCCGCGGGTCGGCGGCATCGTGGCGTCGCGTCCGAGCACGTGCGCGAGCGCCGAGCGGTCGGCGCCGTCGGGATGGCTGCCGTTCAGTGGCTGGTTGAGCTGTTGCGGATCGCCGAGCAGAACCAGGCTGTCGGTCGCTCGGGCCATGGCGATGACGTTGGCGAGCGATATCTGGCCGGCCTCGTCGACGAACAGGACGTCGACGGCATCGATCATCTTCGAAGACGCCCACAGCCACGAGGTCCCTGCCGCGAGGTTCGCTCGCCCGTCATCGAGTCGCGATCGGACATCACTGGCGTCCTTGGCGCGCGTCACGCGCGGGTCGCCGAGCATCTGCTCCGGCTTGGCGTGCTGGATCGGAAGCACATCGACATCGCCCGGTTCGGCGGCATCGAGTACGGCCGTCAGGAGATTGCCGATGACCTTGTGGCTGGTTCCTGTGATGCCGACGCGTTTGCCCGCGTTGAGCAGCTTTCGGACCATCCTGGCGCCCGCGTACGTCTTGCCCGATCCCGGCGGGCCCTGGATCGACAAGGTCGTGTGGTCGAGCGCCGGCGCCAAGCGTTTGGCGGCCTCGAGGTCCGACTCGCCTTCGCGCCGGAGATCCTCGTCAAGCCACTGGCCGACACGGGGCGGCAATCGGAACAGCAAGTCGCGGCCGGCGCGGGTCGGTCCGTCGGCTTGGATGCCGTGATCAGCGACCCACTCGCCAAGCTCGTACAGGGCAGCCTGGTGATCCCTTGTCTGGACGTAAGGCAGCGGGACGACTCGCGCGTGGGTGCGGCTCGGCAACCGTTCGCTTGAGGTCGACGACCAGGGCCGCGGCGTCGAGAGCGACGACCTCGGCCACCTTCCACTTGAAGGGTGAATCGTTCGGACGGGCCTGCTTGTTCGCCGGATCGTAGATGTCGCCGTGCCCGAGGTCGTAGTCCTGGTCCGGGAATCGGTAGCGCCAGACCTGCTTGCCGTTCTTCTGCTCCCCGATGGGCCCGACAGGCTCGAGCAAACCGATCGGATCGTCTTCGTCGACGAGCTGCTCGGGCGTCAGGTCCATCAGGCGATGGAATTCCCACCACATCGACTTGTCCTCGCGGCGATGCCAGCCGAGCAGCTGGGCGAGCAGCCACGTGGCTTGCTGAGCCGGCGTGCGCTCCACGGATCCGTCGGCACGACGTCGGGGCCGGCGAGTCGCTGGACGAGCGCCTCGGTACGCGCCTGCGCCTCGGTCAGGTCCGCTGGGAGCTCCGCGTCCCGAGCGACCGGACGCGGGACATCCAGCCCGGTCAACGCCGTGAACTCGGCTCGGAGTTCCTCGAGCCAGTCGCGGAGCTGCCGGTTGCTGATCACATCGTCGCGGTTGTAGCGCTCGATACGCTCGAGGTGATTGGACTCAGGTCGTTCGCCCTCGCCGAGCTCCAGCCACTCCTCGAAGGCGACGATGCTCGAGCCGGCGTCGCGCAGGTCGATCTCTCGGACGAACCCGTAGAACGCCTCCATCTTCTTGATCGAGTAGCTCTCGACCGAGGCGCGCAGTGACTGGCGGACGACCCGAAGGAGGTCGACCAGCACCCCCTTGCGTAGAAGTCGATCGACCTCGGCCTCGCGCGTCCCGTAGCGACCCATCAGGCGCTTGAGGGCGGTCGGTTCGTATGGTGCGTAATGGTAGATGTGGAGGTCCGGATCGCGTTCGAGGCGCTCCATGAACAGGTCCATCAGGCGCTCGAATGCTCGGCGCTCGCCGTCGAGCGAGAACTCGTCGCTGTCATCGCGCGACCAGATCGCCACGAAGTCGCCGTTGACATCGAGTACGCCGAAGAGGTAGTCGAGCCCATCGTCGAGCGCATACGGGTCGCCCTCGATGTCGAAGAAGAGGTCGCCGGGCGACGGCGGCGGGAGTGACGCGAGCCCGCGATCGAGCTCGATATCTGCGCCCGGCTCTGGGAGAAACAGTTCGTACTTGAGGTGATCCTCGCGCCGGCCCTCGAGCTGGATCCGCGCCTGCTCGTGGATTCGGACGAGCGCCCCCTCGCCGACGTCCTTCAGCGGCGGGTCCATCGGGACGGACAGGTCACCGAGCGCCTCGAGGGTCGGGACGCCACGCTCGGTCAGCGCCCGCCGCTGTCGGGCCGAGATCCCGGCGACCAGGCTCAGGTGGTCGTCCGCGCGTCGGCGGGCGACGCACTCGGCCGCCCAGCGGCAGACATCGCAGTGCTCGACCGGCTCCGGGTACGTGCCGGTCGGCGGATAGGTCGGCGGGGTCTCATCGGCCAGCGTTCGGAGGAACCGGTCGCGGGCGCTGCGGTAGTAGGCCATGTAGTCGTCGACTCGAAGTCGCTCGACCGCGTGGGCACTCCCGCCGAGCGCGACGTGAAGCCACTCGGGCCGGACGCCCTGGATCCGCTCCAGCTGGTCGATGTACGAGCAGATCTGGAGGATGGCACTGGCCTTGACGTGGCGGGCGAGCTTGGTGTCCGCGACCTCGTAGTGGTAGGGACCCCAGCGCGATGGCCGGTCCGGGGCGTCGACCCGGAGCAGGAAGTCGGCGTGGCCACGGAACGTGCCATCGAAGAAGGTCGCCTGGTAGATGACATCGGTCCCGGCTGCCATCGCCTCGATCGTCATCGCGGCGGCCGCGCGGAGCTCCTCGCCGCGATCGGTCGCGGATCCGTCCTTCTCGATCTCGATGACCTCGCGGCCCTCGGCTGCGCAGGTCGGCCAGGAACCGGGCCTCGTGCTGGAAGCCGCGCCGGCGGATGACGTCGAGCTCCGGATCGTCGCGCATCGGCCGCGCGACGAGCCCTGCGAGCGCCGCCCGCTCGAGCTGGGTCAGGTGTTCACAGGCGAGATAGGCGACGAGGTCCGTGGCCGAGTAGACCGGCCGGCCGTCGATACGATCCATGCGGCCCAACCGTACCAGCGGACCGTGACAGCTCGCCTGTCGCGGCGACGCGATAGCATCCGACCGTGAGCGTGCAGCGTCGGGATGCCGAGGGCCGGCGGCAGTTCGGGCCGAGCTGGGAGAGCCTCGTCGAGCGGCAGATCCGCGAGGCCATGGACGACGGTGCCTTCGACGACCTGCCGTACCAGGGCGAGCGCCTGCCGATCGAGGACGACAGCGCCGCGGGCGACTGGGCGATGGCCCACCGGCTGCTGCGAAGCGCCGGCGCGGCGCCGCCGTGGATCGAATCGGACAAGGAGGCCCGCCGCCTCCTGGCCGAGATCGACCGGCTCGTCGCGCAGGCCCCGGCGATGTCCGCGTATCGGCGTCGCCGGGCGCGCTCCGACATGGCCGCGCTCGTCGAGGCGGCGAATCGGGCGATCGCGCGGGTCAACGCCGAGGCGCCGACCGACCGTCAGCATCGACGGCTGGTGGATCCGATGGCCGAGGCCGCGAGGCTCGAAGCCGCCTTCGGCGCGGACGGTGACGTCGCCCGGGACGCCTGAGCTCGCCTCCGAGGCCACCGGCCGGACTGCTACGGATCGTCGCGCAGCCGCGCGTACGTGACGAGGTCGTGGTACGCCCCGGCCCGGAACTGTGAGCCGCGGATGACGCCCTCGCGGACGAACCCGGCCTTCTCGAGCGACCGTTGCTCGGCGACGTTCTCGATGTCCGTCGAGGCCTCGACGCGGTTGACCCGGGTGTTGGCGAACAGATAGGCAGCAAGCAGGATCTGGGCCTCCGTGCCGTAGCCGTGCCCGCGCGCCTCGGGGATCAGCGCGATCCCGACGTTCCACGCCCCGGACTTCGGCGTTCGGGCCATACCCGACCCGATGCCAGCCGACGGAGCCGATCGGACTCCCGTCGGCGATGAGTTCGACCATCAGGTGCCCGTTGTGCTCGTTGCGCAGTGGGCCGCGCGCCAGCGCGCCGCGATCGACCGGTTCGCGCTCGCCCCCGAAGTCGTTGAACACGCCGATCGCCTCGCGATCCTCGTCCCATGCATCGAGCAGGTCGGCGTCGTCGAGCGTGACGTCGCGGAGGCGGACGCGCGTATCGCCACTCATCCGAAGAGAGCCTCGACTGCCTCGCCGAAGACCGCCGTGTGGCGGTCGACGTCGAACTCGGTCGTCGCCGGCGACATCAGCGCCATGTTGTGGAACGGCGTCATCAGCACGCGTCGGTTCATCGCCCACAGATGAAGGAACCGTTCGAGCTCGGGATCCGAGTGGGCCCATTGCTCGGCGCCGGTCCGCGGCGGTTCAGCCATGAAGTGGTATTCGGCCCGTGCCCCCAACCGCGTCACGTGCCACGGGACGCCGGACGCAGCCAGGACCTCGTTCACCCCGACCTCCCACCGTTCAGCGAGGACGATCATCCGCCCGAATGCGTCGTTCGTCAGCACCTCGCCGAGCGTCGCCCGGATCGCGGCGAGGGAGAGGGCATAGCCTGCCAGCGTTCCGCCGATCCCGCCGACGTCCGAGTCCAGGACGTCGATCGCGCCCGCGAGGCGCGCGGCCAGCTCGGGACTGAAGCCGTACGCCGCCGCCGGGATCCCGCCGCCGATCGTCTTGCCGATGACCAGCACGTCGGGCTCGAGTCCCCAGGCGCCCGTGGCGCCTCCCGGCCCGGCACAGATCGTGTGTGTCTCGTCGATGATCAGGAGCGTGCCGGTCTCGCGGGTGAGCATGCGGACCGCATCGAGGTAGCCGGGTTCGGGCAGGACGATCCCGACGTTCGTCAGGGCCGGCTCGATCAGGACGGCCGCCACATCGCCGTCCGCCAGCGCCTCGGCCAGCCCGGCGACATCGTTGAACTCGACGACTCGGGTCGTCTCGGCGACGTCGACCTGCGGCCCGACCGAGCCGCGGACCGGCACGACCGCGCCATCAGGCCCGAGCATCGCGATCGCTTCGTCGACCGACCCGTGATAGCAGTGGTCGTGGACGACGACCTTCGAGCGGCCGCTGATCTGGCGCGCCAGCCGGAGCGCCCATCGATTGGCATCGCTCGCGGACAGGGCGAACTGCCAGGCGCCAACCCCGAACCGGCGGGTCAGCTCGCCGCCGACCCATGCCGCGTCCTCGGTCGGGAGCATGTGGGTGATCCCGCGCCGCATCTGGCGCTCGACAGCGGCCATCGTCGGGGCGGGTCCATGGCCGGCCATGGCGCCCGTATCGCCGAGACAGAAGTCCACGTAGTCGTGTCCGTCGACGCAGCTGAAATGCGCACCCGCCGCGACGTCGACATACGGCGGGAACGGTCCCGCCCACTTGATCATCCAGGGCATGGGCACCCCCTCGAGCAGCGACCCTCGGGCAGTCTCATGCAGCGCCGCCGAGCGAGGATGGTCGTCCGCGAACCGAGCCGACTCGACGGCCATCAGTCGAGCGAGTCGATCGCGATCGAGGGGGGCAGCTGGAGTCGGCACGGCGAGCCTCGCGTCGGCGGAAGGTGTCGTTGCAGGATGGCGGGCGAGCGCCGGTTCGGCACGGTCATCCCGCGCCACGCGACGCGACCGCAGCGCCACCCGGGCACCGCGACGCCGGTCCACGGGAGGAGTGGACCGGCGTCTTGTGCGGTCGGGATGGTCGGCGGAGCGGCCGCCGGGTCAGTGGACTCGGCGAACGAACCCGCAGATGTGGCAGGTGGCCAGCCCGGTCCCCGGGTCGATCTCGAGGAAGCTGGGGCAGCCGTTGGTGCCGCAGAAAAGGCGGCTGTTGGTGTTGACTGCGCTGGAGCGACGGCGCATACGGCGCATCGCCGACGCACGTCCGGTCACGGACGAGGTTGTGGAACGGTTCATCATGGTGGTGCTTGTACTTGTGCTTTCTGGCGCGCCGTGATCGCGGTTTCGGCGATCGGCTGCGCGGCCGGGGCTTCGTCCGAGCTCGTGATTCGTGCCCTGGACGAGTGATCTGAGATGTCTGCGCGCCGGGCCGGGAGCGCGTGTTGGGCGCTCTAACCGGGTCGTCGCGTCGGACTGGTTACTCAAGGAGTATCGTCCACGAACGAGGATCCGTCAAACGGCCGATGGTCATGGTGCCATCCAGGTCGACGTCAGCGCGGATGGTTGCGGTCTCTTCACCGAACGTTGGTTGATTCAAACCCCCTCGGCGCGTCAGACTCCGCGCCGAATGCGCGGAGAGCGCGCGTCCGTGACCGGCTGTCCCCAAGCAGCGGTCCCGTTCAAAAACGCATGAGGAGGTGGCTTGTGTCGGTGGTGACGAGGGTCCGGGGTCGCCGGTCGCGTTCAATGAGTCTCGGACTGATGGCGTCCATGGTGGGACTCGCGCTGCTGGCCGTCGCTCCCACGACCACCGCTGCGGCCGCCATCAGCCTCACGACGCCGTTCCCGGCGATCGCGGTCGCGCCGGGCGCAAGCCCGAGCTTCGACATCTCGGTGACGACCGCCCAGCCCGGGCGCGTCGCCCTGACCGTCGGCAAGGTGCCCGACGGCTGGACCGCGGTCCTGCGCGGCGGCGGGTTCACGATCGACGGGATCGAATCGGACGGCTCGACGGCGACGAAGATCACGCTCAACGTGACGGTGCCGGCCGATGCGACCGCCAGCACCCAGCGGATCGACGTTCGCGGTGTGACGTCCTCCGGCGCGTCGACGACATTGTCGGTCGACGTCCGCGTGTCGCCCAATGCGGCCGGCAACGTCACGCTCACCACGGACACACCACAGCTCAAGGGTGCGTCCGACACGACGCTTCTCCTTCTCGCTCACTCTGACCAACAGCACCGCCGACGACCTGCCGTTCAGCGCGACGGCGACCGGGCCGGACGGCTGGACGGTGACCGCCCAGGTCGGCTCGACGGCCCAGGCGGCCAGCGTCGTCGTCAAGGCAGGCAGCACCGAGACGGTCACGGTCACGGCCAAGGCGGCCGACGGCACGCCCGCGGGTGACTATCCGATCGCCGTCGACGCGACGAGCGGCAGCCAGTCGGCCCATGCCGATCTCCAGGTCACGATCACCGGCAGCTACAAGCTCGCGATGACGACCCCGAGCGGCGTCCTGAGCATGAATGCGAGCTCGGGCTCCGCGTCCGACATCACGCTGTCCCTGACGAACTCGGGGACCGCCGACATCCCGGGTGCGGCGATGACCGCGACCGCCCCGACCGGCTGGATCGTCAAGTTCGATCCGACCCCGATCGATGTCCCGGCCGGCCAGACCGTCCAGGTGGTCGCGCACGTCACCCCGTCGTCCGATGCGATCACCGGCGACTACGTGACGACGATGACCGCCACCGCCCCGCTCGCCACCGCGACGACCGACATCCGCGTCACGGTCCAGACCTCCGCCCTGTGGGGCGCGCTCGGGATCGGCCTGATCGCGCTCGTCCTGCTCGGCCTGTGGCTGGTCTTCCGTCGCTTCGGGCGTCGATGAGCGGCGTCGAAGCTGCCGACCCGCCAGAGGTCCTGATCCCGCCCGAGGCATCGGCCGAGGACGAACCCGGGCGCCCCGAGCCGGTCATCCGGACCCGGCGCCTGACCAAGAAATACGGGGAGCTGACCGCGGTCAACAAGCTCGACCTGGCGATCTATCCGGGCGAGGTCTTCGGCCTGCTCGGCCAGAACGGGGCCGGCAAGACCACGACGATCCTGATGCTCCTCGGCCTCTCGGAGCCGACGAGCGGCGAGGCCTCGCGTGATGGGCCTCGATCCGGCCTGGGAGCCACGCGAGGTCAAGCGCCGCGTCGGGTATCTGCCGGATGCCGTCGGGTTCTACGGCGGGCTGACCGGGCGCCAGAACCTGCGCTACACGGCAAAGCTCAACGGGCTTCGCCGCGATGAGGCCGAGCGGGCGATCGACGAGGTCCTCGAGCAGGTCGGTCTGACCTCGCGGGCGAACGACCCGGTCGAGCAGTACTCGCGTGGCATGCGCCAGCGGCTTGGTATCGCCGACGCCCTGGTCAAGTCGCCGGACCTGCTGATCCTCGACGAGCCGACGACCTCGATCGATCCGCTGGGCGTGATCGAGATCCTCGACCTCCTCCGCCGGCTGGTCGACGACCGCGGGCTGTCGATCATGCTGTCGAGCCATCTGCTCAGCCAGGTCCAGTCGGTCTGCGACCGGATCGGGATCTTCAACGCCGGCCGGCTGATCGGCGTCGGGACGGTCGATCAGCTCGCCAAGCAATTCGGTGACGGCACCGCGGTCATCGAGGTCGGTCTCGAGCTGCCGACGGCGGCCGACGTCGAGCGTGCGGCGACGACCCTCCGCGGGATCCCGTCGGTCGATTCGGTCGACGCCCCGACCGACGGCAGCGGGACGTGGCGGATCCACGTCCGCCCGATGAGCGCCGAGGGACGCGTGCGCCAGGACATCCTGGTCGCCGCGGTCGAGTCAGCGCCTGGGCCTGACGGCCCTCCGGCCGGTCGTCCCATCGCTCGACGAGATCTACCGCAACGCGATCGCGCGACCGATCCCGAAGAAGACCGGCGTCAAGCGCCGCGGGTCTGCACGGCCCGCAGGCGAACGGAGGCCCGAATGAGCGCGACCACGGTCCCCGACGGCGTCGTCGTCGAGGAGTCGCCCAAGCCTCGACCCGAGCTGCGGGTGCCCCACGGCGGCTGGCGCGTGATCGCGGCCAAGGAGCTCGGCGACGCTCTGCTGAGCGTCCGCTTCATCGTCCTGCTGATCGTCCTCGGGCTGGCGGCGATCATCCCGCTCTACTCGGCGGCCGACCAGATCCGCCAGAACGCCTCGTCAGCGAGCGGCTTCCCGGCGATCTTCCTGGCCCTGTTCACGCTGGGCTCGCCCGATTACACCTTCCTGCAGGTCGATTCGTTCGTGGCCATCGTCGCGCCGCTGCTCGGGCTGGCCTTCGCGTTCGATGCCATCAACGGTGAGCGGTCGGAAGGGACCCTGCCGCGCCTGCTCGCCCAGCCGATCTATCGCGACGACGTCATCAACGGCAAGTTCGCGGCCGGTCTGGCGGTCATCGGGGTCGTCCTGCTGGCGGTCGTCGGGATCGTCGCCGGCTTCGGGATCTTCCGGCTCGGGATCACGCCGGCACCCGAGGAGATCCTCCGTCTCGTCGCCTGGATCCTCGTCACGGTCGTCTACGTCGGGCTGTGGCTGGCGTTCGGTCTGTTGCTGTCGGTCGTCTTCCGTCGTGCCGCGACATCGGCGCTGATCGGGTTCGGCGTCTGGTTCCTGTTCACGACCTTCGGTCCGCTCATCCTCAACTTCATCGCGACGGCCGTCTCACCGGTCACCGGGTCCACGGTGCCCGAGCAGATCGGGCAGGCTGCAGGCGCAGCAGTTCATCAGCCGGCTCCTGCCCGGGCAGCTCTACTCGGAGGTGACCGCGGTCCTCCTCAACCCGCAGAACAACCCGCAGGCGGTCCTCCCCGGCTCGCTCGGACAGGCCCAGCAGGCCCAGCAGCAGATCCCGACCCTCCTTGCCTTCGACCAGAGCATCCTCCTGGTCTGGCCGCAGGTGGTCGTGTTGGTCGCGATGACCGTCGCCTGCTTCGCTCTGGCGTACGTGGCGTTCATGCGCCAGGAAGTTCGCGCCTAGGCCGCGCCGAAGGCGACTCCTCCCGCTTGATGTCACTCGAGAGCATCAACAGGGGGCGCAAGAGAAGAGCGGTGCCGACGCCGCAGGAGGCGCATATGCGACGCCTCGAAGTCTGGTCCGCTCACCCGCCGCCAAGCCACGAGCCCTTGATGCTCTCGACTGGCATCAGGTCTTCAGGGTCGTTCGCCGCGCCCAAGCGCGGCCGTCGTCAGTCGCTGCCGACCACGACGCTGATGATCTCTTCGCCGTAGCGGTCGAGCTTCATGGGGCCGACGCCTGGGACGCGGCGAAGCTCGGCGATCGAGCGTGGCCGGCTGGCCGCGATCGCCTCGATCGTCGAGTCGTGGAAGACGATGAACGGGGCGACGGCATCGGCGCGAGCGCGGGCCGTCCGCCATTCGCGGAGCGCGTTCGAGAGCGGCGACCGGTCGGCTGGATCCACCTTGACCCGGGCCTGCCGCGGCTCACCTCCCGCCGGCGCGAGGACGCGGACCCGGCCGGCCGTTGCCGGCACGAGGCCGTCGAGGAACCGCGAGCGGCTGCGCCGGCCTTCGCGCCCGGTGGCTCCGGTTCGACTCGTCGCCCATGACAGCCACAGGTATCGACGCGCCCTGGTGATCCCGACGTAGAGCAGGCGGCGCTCCTCGGCCAGCTCGTCGGGTTCGGTCGACTGGCGGATCGGGAGCGTGCCCTCCTCGAGCGCGGGGAGGAAGACCGCGTCCCACTCGAGGCCCTTCGCCCGGTGGTACGTCAGAAGCTCGACGCCGGTCGCGGCGCCACCGGCCTCGACGGCGGTGCGTCGCTCGATCTCGGCGAGGAAGGCCCGTGTCCCGGCGTCGGGATCGGTCCGGGTGAGCTCCTCGGCGAGCTCGAGCAGGGTCACGACCGCCGCATGGCGTGCCGCGGCCGCCTCTCCCTCGGGGATCGTGTCGCGCCGCACGCCGAGCTCGCGCTCGAAGGCGACGGCCAGCCGCGCGGGCAGTGGCCCCGCGACGGCCACGTCCCCGGCGTCCGACGCGCGGTCGAGCCCGGACGCGACCCGCACCGCTCGGCGGACCTCGGGCCGTGAGAAGAATCGCTCGCCGCGGACGTGGAATGGGATCCCCGCCCGGCCGAGCGCGTCCTCGAGCGCCGGGAGCTGGGCGTTGGTCCGCACGAGGACCGCCATCGAACCGTGTGGCGTCCCGTTCCGGACGAGCGCCCTGATCGCCTCGACGATCCCGTCGAGCTCGGCGTCGTCGGTCGCAAACCCACCGATCTCGGGGCGCGGGCCGGAGGGCTCGCTTCGCGGCGAGGCGCTTGGGGGGCCGCGGCTGTGCACCGGGGAGCCGCTCGTCGGCGGCCAGACGCGCCCGCGGCCAGGACGGTATTGGCCAGCGCGAGCACCTCGGGTGTCGAGCGGTAGTTGGTCTCGAGGCGAACGATCGTCGCGCCCGGGTAGCGATCCGCGAACCCGATCAGGTAGTCGCTCGTCGCGCCGGTGAACGTGTAGATCGTCTGGTCCTCGTCGCCGACCACGGCGAGATCGCGACGGCCGCCCAGCCACGCGTCGAGCAGCGCGGCCTGGAGCGGGTTGGTGTCCTGGAACTCGTCGACCGAGAACCAGCGGTAGCGGTCGCGGACCTCGGCGGCGATGCTCGCGTCGGCCTCGATCAGGCCGATCGTCATCTCGAGCATGTCCTCGAAGTCGATCCGGCCGGCGCGGTTCTTGCGGTTCTCGTAGTCGCGGTAGAGCCGGGCCATCAGGTCGGGCGGGAGCGGCGCGTCACGGTCCTCGGCGATCGCGCGCGACTCGTAGGCGGCCGGGACGATGCGTCGCGCCTTCGCCCATTCGATCTCGCCAGCCAGGTCGCGGACCGCCAGGTAGCGATAGCCACCCGGCAGGCCGGTCGCCAGCGGGGCGAGGATCGGCGCCTTCGAATCGAGGATCGACGGGGGATCCACGCCGTGGACGCGCGGCCAGAAATGGCGGAGCTGGCGGAGGGCCGCGGCGTGGAACGTGGACGCCGACACGCCGGCATGCCCAAGCGCCGCCAGCCGCCCGGCCATCTCGGTCGCGGCCTTGTCGGTGAACGTGACGACCAGCACGTCGCGCGGCCGGATCACGCCGGTGGCGAGCGCATAGGCCACCCGCCGCGAGATGACCCGGGTCTTCCCGCTCCCTGCGCCGGCGAGGATGCACAGCGGCCCGGATGTTGTCGTGACAGCCTCCCGCTGGTCGCTGTCGAGGTCGGTCAGGAGGTCGTCGGGGTCGCGGATGGGCACCTCGTCATCGTAGCCGGGACGTCTGCATCGGCGGTCATCGGGTAGGCTCGGGGCATGGAGCTGCAGGGCCGCGAGATCGTCCTTCGGACGACGACCGCAGAGGACGCCCCGGCCCTGGCCGCGATCCTGGCCGAGCCGGAGGTCGCTCGCTGGTGGGGCGACTTCGATCTCGAGCGTGTCGTCGCCGACCTCGTCGAGGGTGGGCCGGAGGAGTTCCCGTTCGTGATCGAGCGAGCCGGGTCCGTCGTCGGCTACATCCAGGCAGTCGAGGAGACCGAGCCCGAGTTCCGCCATGCCGGGATCGACCTGTTCCTGCGGACCGACGTGCACGGGCGGGGATTCGGACCGGACGCGATCCGGACCCTCGCCGCCTGGCTCGTCGATGAGCGCGGCCATCACCGCCTGACGATCGACCCGGCCGCCGACAATGCACGGGCGATCGCCGCCTACGCCAAGGTCGGCTTTCGGCCGGTCGGCCGGATGCGCCAGTACCAGCGCATGCGCGACGGGCAGTGGGTGGATGCCCTCCTGATGGACGTGCTCGCGGCCGAGCTCGTGCGTTGACGGGGCGTCGAAGCACCGAAATGGGCTTGTCAGGCGCGTTCCGGTCGCTAGGATGAGGCTCGGCCCGAGGGCCGCGGACGCTTCCGACCACGATCCGTACCAGGAGGCACTCATCAGATGACCGATCAGACACCCCCGGATCCGACGCCACCGCCGTCCATGGAGCCCGCGGCCCCGCCGCCCTCGGCACCCGCCCCGGCTGCTCCGGCAGCCCCGACCAGTTGGACACCACCCGCATCCGCCGCCGCAAGTGGCACGGCCGCGCGTCCGACCGGGATCACGATCCTGGCGGTCCTGGCCGGTATCGGCGGTGTTCTCGGACTTCTCGGCGGTTTCGCCCTGTTCCTTGGCGGGACGGTCCTGTTCGGTGCAGCCGGTGCGGTCTTCGGGCTCGCCGCCCTCGCGCTTGCCGCCCTCTCACTCGCGTTCGCCTACGGAGCGTGGACGCTCCAGCCGTGGGCCTGGCCGCTCGGCGTCGTCCTCGCGGCGGCCTCGATCATCTGGGCTCTCATCCTCGTCGTCGGAGGCGCGAGCATCGTCAGCGAGGCGATCAGCGTGATCCTGTACGGCGCGGTGCTGTACTACCTCAACCAGCCCGGGATCAAGTCGCTCTTCGGGCGCGCCTGACCGTCACGCCGGCGGACACCCCGCCGGCCGACGCCCCGATCGAGGGCGTCACGATTTCGGAGACGGCGAGGTCCGGGTCGCGGACCTCGCCGAACCGTATCCGCGACCCGCCGCCGGCCGATCACGCCGGCGTACAGCCTCGGCGACCGGTCAGCCGGGCTCCTCGTCGCTTTCCGAGTCCTTCTTCCAGCCGAGGTGCTTGCGGAAGCGCCCGACAGAAGCGACGTGGTAGCTCGCCGTCTCGTCGTAGGCGGGCAGAGCGTCGAGCTCGGCGCGCGTGAGCCCCGAGCGCACTTCGGTGGTCGTCAGGCTCTCGACGTCGTCGGACGCCAGCATCACGTCGCGATGTCCGCCGTGGAGCGTGACGCGAAGGCCGTGGAAGATGTCGTCGGCCTCGGAGCCGAGCACCTCGTGGACTTCGCCCGCGGTCTCGCCGTCGCTCGAGATCACGGTGGTCCCGTAGGCGACCGAACGCCACGAGATGGGCTGGCTGTCAGGCATGGGCACGGATCTCCTTCGGGTGTCGCTTGCGCGATGGCGTCATCGTAGCCCGGTGACCGCTCAGAACGGCGGCCAGGGGATCGCCGGCCAGTCCGGGGAGGGGTAGGGGAAGCGGCCCGCGGCGAGCAGGCATCGACCCGGCGCGCCGTGGCACGGACCTCGACCCGCGACAGGAGCTCGCGGAGCGTCACACCGAGCTCCGCGTCGAGGGCGGTCCGGACGCGCTCCAGTCCGTCGATCTCGTCCTGCGCCAGCGGCTGCCCGCGCCAGCCCCAGAGCACGGTCCGCAGCTTGGGGACCGGCGAGAACGTGACCCCGTGGTCGACGCCGTAGACGTGCCTCCCGCCATCGACCGGGAGGATGTGGCCGCCCTTGCGGTCGGTGTTGTTCATCACCGCATCGAGGACCGCCATCCGGCGCAATCGGGCGTCGTCGTCGACGACCATCGCGACGACGTCGACCTCAGGGTCGGCATCGACGAATGCCTGGACCATCCCCTCGCCGAACGGCCCGTCGCGCAGCAGCGTCGGTGGCACGATCCCCCAGCCGGTCGCCTCCGAGACGTGCCAGGCCGCGACCTCGCGGCGCGCCAGCGTCCCATCGGGAAAATCGTCGAGCGGGCGCTCGCCGAGGGTCGGCTTGTAGATCGCGTCGAGGACGAGGGTCGGCTCGGGGTCCGGACAGGTCCGCGTCACCGACACGAGCATCGCGTTGTTCGACGAGGCGACGATCCGCCCGACGATCTCCATCTCGCCTTCGCGCAGCGCCTCGAGCGCGGTCCCTCGATCGATCACGATCGGTCCTGCGTCAGTTGACGTAGTGGCCGTTGCGACGCGGGCAGATGTGGCCCTGCGGGTCGAGCGGCGCCCCGCACAGCGGACACGGCGGGCGGCCGGCCGCGATGATCCGCGAGGCGCGAGAGACGAACGACCGGGCCGCATCGGCCGTCAGCCGGACGCGGAGGAGGTCCGGGCCATCGTCGTCTTCGTCGTCGTCCTCATCGGGGTCGATCGCCTCGCCGTCCTCGGACTGGGCGCGGGCCTCGACCAGGACGCGTTCTGCATCGCCGTCCCAGCCGAGGGTGAGTGACCCGGCCCGGAATGCCTCGTTGAGCGGCTCGTCGAGCGGGCCCGTGTCGTCCGACGGGGCGACTGCGGCGTCGGCTGCCGCCTTGGCCGCTGCGACGCCCCGGCGTTCGAGCTCGGACAGGAGCTCGCCCAGCCGGTCGGCCAGCACGGCGACCTGGACCTTCTCCAGGACGATGCTGACCACGCGTGGGCCGTCGCGGGCCTGGAGGAAGAACGTCCGGTCGCCGGGGCGACCGACCGTGCCGGCGACGAATCGCTCGGGCGGGTCGAACAGGTAGCGGCGGCGTGGCATGACCTGACTCTATACCGATTCCGCCGGTGTCGGCCGGAGGCGGCCCGGGCCCGAAATAAGGTCCCGCGGAGCCATCGAATACATCGAACGCTCGATGTCGGGCATGCCCCCTGACACCCAACATCCGGATATCGACCGCACCCCGACGGTCGGACGAGAACGAAGGTCGGTGAACAAGATGACGCGATACGAGAGGCGACAGTTCTTCGAGCGACTGGTCCAGCTTCGGGCGTTGTATCGGCTCCGCGGCACGGACGACTCGGTGGCCGTCATCCCGGTCGACGCGGCGATCGAATATGGCGAGTTCCTGCTGGCGGACGACCGCGGGCTCGCGGAGGCCCTGGGTCCGGACCGCCCGGAGCGCCTTGGATCGATGCCGCCGGGCAGCGTCAGCTGACCGACACGTTGACGGTGTGCCAGCCGCGCGCCCCGTCGGGGGCAGGCGGTGTCGGCTGCTCGGGCTGGACGACTCCGGTGCCGTCGGTCGCCCGGACCTGGATGACGTGATTGCCGGGGGTTGCGGCCCAGTCGGCCACCCACTGGACCCATGTCGCGTTCGAGATCGGGCGTGACAGCTTGGCATCTCCCCAGGTCCCGTCGATCGAGACCTCGACCCGCGAGATGCCCCGATCGGGCGCCCAGGCGATCCCGGCGACATGGACCTGGCCGGCCGTGACCCCGCCCCGCGGCGTGTCGATGCGCGACTGCGTCAGGATGGGCGCCTCCTTGGACCAGCCAAGCGGGACCCAATAGCCGTCGAACGCCTCGAGAGTCGTCAGCTCGAGGGCGGTGAGCCACTTTGTCGCTGAGACGTAGCCATACAGCCCCGGGACGATCAGGCGGGCCGGGTAGCCGTGGGCCGGTGGCAGCGGCTCATCGTTCATCTTGACCGCGATCATCGGCTCACGCGCCTTGTCCATCACCCAGGCCGTCGGCATACCCGCCGTGAAGTCGCTGGCCGACGAGCGCCCGACGAGCTGCGTGGCTCCCGCCTGGACGCCGGCGATGTCGAGCACGTCGCGCAGCCGGACACCGGTCCATTTCGCGTTGCCGACGAGCTTGCCGCCGACCTCGTTGCTCACGCACGAGATCGTCACGTACTGCTCGAACATCGGCAGCGCGATGAGCTGCTCCCAGGTGAGCGTCGTCTCGCGATCGACCATGCCGTAGATCCGCAGAGACCACGTGCTCGTGTCGAGGACGGGAGTGAGCAGAGAAGTATCGATCCGGTAGAACGAGTCGTTGGGCTCGACGATCGGGGTCAGGTTCGGGATCGTCGTGGCGAGATCCTGCGTCGGATCGAGCGGAGGGACCACCACCGATGCCGGCGGGATGGGCGGGCCGTTGCCGACCGGGGCGACGCGCTGCCGCTCGAGCAGACCGCGCCCGATCAACCCGGCAGCGACCGCCCCGACACCGACGCCTCCGGCGCGGATCATGAAGGACCGGCGCGACCAGTCCGGCATCGAGGCGACCTTCCCGGCGCGCTTGCCGGCTGCCACCCGCGGCGCCGTGCCGTCGAGCAGCCAGCTGAGGACCCACAGACCGCCACCGACCGAGATGGCCGCCGCGGCCGCCTCGACGCCGGGGCTGGCGAGCGGGTCGTCGAGCGAGGCCAGGAAGCCGATCACGCCGAACAGGACGAAGACCCCGGCCGCGACCTCGAAGCGGCGTCGGGCGAGGATGCCGAGACCGGCTCCGATCAGCAGCGCGACAGCGACGATGAACAGCTCGAAGGCGAGCTTGTCGTTGCTCCCGAAGAGCGACACGACGAAGTCCTTGGCGCCCGGTGGCTGGCGGTTGATGACGGCCTGTCCGACGCCGGCCACGAGCGACGTCGCTCCGGGCAGGACCCCGGCCAGCAGCTCGGAGATGCCGAGGGCCGCGGCGGTGGCGACGACACCGGCGATCGCGGCTGTCCCATCGACGCGCCTCGCGCTCTGCGCGGTCTGGGGTCCATCGCGCGATGTCCGTGCTGAGCTGCTCACCGAGCCATCATCGCGGCTCGGTGTGACATTCGCATGTCGGCGCTCAGCGCGCGGCCTCCGCGTCGTCGCGCCGCGTCATCCGGGCCCACGCGCGGCCATCGCGGCGTTCGATCCGGATCGGGAGCCCGAAGGCGCGGCTCAGGACCTCGTCGGACACGACCGTCTCCAGCGAGCCGGCCGCCACGACCTGGCCCGCCGCCAGCACGAGCGCGTGGCTGAACCCGGGCGGGATCTCCTCGACGTGGTGCGAGACGAGAACGATCGCGCTCGGACGGGGAGCGGCGGCCAGCCTGGTCAGGTCGGCCAGCAGCGTCTCGCGCGCACCGAGATCGAGGTTCGCAGCCGGCTCGTCGAGGAGCAGCAGGTCCGGGTCCGGCATCAGCGCTCGAGCGATCGAGGTGCGCCGCCGTTCGCCCGCCGACAGCGTCCCGAATGGGTGGTCGGCGACGTGCCCCAGCCCGAGATCGTCGAGCAGCATCCGGGCTCGCTCCCGGTCGTCATCGGAATAGACGTGCCACCAGGGCTCGGTCGCGGCGTGGCGGGCCGTCATCACCAGGGTGGCCGGCGTCAGGTCGGCACGGAGCGAGCCCTCGATCGCGCTCCCGGCGCTCCCGATCCGTCGGCGCAGCTCGCGCGAATCGATCCGTCCCGTAACGCTGTCCGAGGACGTCGACGGTCCCGCTCGTCGGCCACAGCTCGAGCCCGATGCAGGACAGCAGAGTCGTCTTGCCCGAGCCGTTCGGGCCGAGCACGGCCCATCGTTCGCCCGCCGGACCGTCAGGTCGATCGGTCCGAGGATGGTCCGGCCGCCGCGCCGGACCGTGAGCGCGCTGACCTCGACGACCACCGCGCGATCATCGCCGGACGCCGGGCCGGGCGCGGCCTCGGTCACGACGGGGCGGGTGTCGGTTCCGGGGTGGGTTCGGGTGTCGGTTCCGGGGTGGGTTCGGGTGTCGGCTTCGGCTTTGGCGTCGGGGTGGGCGGCGGTGGCGTCTCGGTCGGTGGAGCGGACGGTTCGACCGATGGTGCGACAGACGGCGTCGCGGTCGGGCTGGCCGGCGGGCAGGGGGCTGCCGCCGCCTGCGATCCGTTCGGGGTCGGGATGGCGAACGATGGGATCACGCCGCTCGGGTCGGGGGTCGGCACGACGAAGCAGGACGGCGACGGACTTGGCCCGCCGCACGAGCCGCCGACGAGCACGCCCCAGCTCGAGCCGTACGGGTGGAACGGCCCGTTGTAGAAGTACGCGGTCCGCGTGTGGTTCGGGCCGCCGGCGACGCCGGGACCCCGTGCGGCGCGACGCAGCCAATCCTGGTCGGCCTTGATCCACGCATCGAACCCGGTCTCGACATGGACCGCTGCGACGACGTCGATCCCGCAGGTGTTCGGGGCCACGCGTTCCTTCGGCTCGGTCCCGGCGATGTACCACTCGTCGACCGTGTTCTTGTTGGACGACGCGAGGAGCCCGGTGAACGGGTCGATCTTGGCCTTGACCAGCCCGTCGGCCGGCGCCTTGAAGGCGGTCACCGGCCACTTCGCGCTGGCCTCCTGGAGGAAGCCCTGCCAGACGAACGTCGAGACGTCGATCGAGAAGAGCGGCGAGCGCGCGGTCGAGACCAGGCTGTTGTCCGAGTTGCCGTTCCAGACGCCGACAGCCAGTGCGTACGCCCCGGCGGTCCGTCCGGCGTCGGTCGGCGGTGCGATGTAGCCGTAGGCGTTGAGGTCCTTGGCGTCGTTGTTGGTGCCGGTCTTGAGCGTCGCCGGTCGGCGGCCGCTCGGTCCGGTCACGGAGAACTTGCCCCAGAACGGGTTGACGGTCGGGTTGGTGTTGCCGGCCAGGATGTCGGTCACGATGAAGGCGGCCTGCGGGCTGACGACCTGCTTGCCGGCCGGCGGCTTGTACGGGGCGACGACATCCTTGCCGGTGCCGTCCTGCACGGTCAGGATCGTCGTGTGGGGGATCTCCTTGCCGCTGTTGGCGAGGGTCCCGTAGGCCGTCACGAGGTCGACCGGCCGGACCTCCTGGACGCCGAGCGCGAGCGCGAGCTGCGCGGTCCGCGGCCCCTGGAAGGTGATCCCCATCTGCTGTGCCTTGGCGAAGACCGCGTCGGGGCCGTTGATCGCCATCGTCTTGACGGCGGGGATATTGAGCGAGAACTGGAGGGCATTGCGCACCCGGACCGGGCCACGCTCGAGGTTGTCGGCGTCGTTGGGCGTGTAGTTCCCGAAGTCGGTGCCGACGTCCATCAGCATCGTTCCGGCGGTGACCTTCTTGGCATCGATCGCGGTGACGTAGTTGATCGGCTTGAAGGCCGAGCCCGGCTGGCGATAGCCCTTGCCGACGACGTCGTACTGGGGCTGGAACTCGGGCTTGGTGGACGCGGCGTAGTAGTCCGCGCTGCCGACATACGCCACCAGCTCACCGGTCTGGTAGTCGAGCGCCACGAGCGCCCCGTTCCGCAGGTCCTTGTTCTTGAGGTTGGTCATCCACGGTTCGAGCTTCTTGAATCCGAGCGCCTTGGCGGCCGCGGTCGGGTTCTTCGAGTGCGGGACGATGGCTGCTGCCTTGACCCACTTCTCGGCGATCTTCTGGAGGTTGACGTCGAGGGTCGTCGTGACGCGCAGCCCGCCGCGCCGGATCGCATCGCAGGTGTCGGCGTCGGGACCGCACAGCTTGGTCGTCAGCTCGTCGCGGACCGCCCACACGAAATGCGGCGCGATCCAATTCTGGGTGGTCTGGCTCGACAGCACGACCGGTTCCTGCTTGGCCGCCGTGAACTCCGCCGCCGTGTACTGGTCGCCGGACATCGGCGTCCGTCCGCCCGCACTCAGGAGGTCGAGGATCTGGTCGCGTCGCTGGACGACGGTGGTGGTATCCGGAACGACCAGCTGGGACTTCGGGCACGTGTCCCCTTCGGCGACGGTCGTCGTGCACTTCTCGATGGCGTTGCGGACAAGGTCGTAGTTGGACGGCGACTTGGGCAGCCCGGCGATGATCGCGGCCTGCGCCGGGTCGATCTTCGAGATGTCGATCCCGAAGTACGAGTCGACCGCCGCCTTCACGCCATAGGCCTGGTTGCCGTAGTAGTTCTGGTTGAGATAGGCGGTGATGATCATCTCTTTGCCCTTGAGGCCGGGGTACGCCTCGGTCAGCCGGATCGACTGGATGATCTCCTTGAGCTTGCGCTCGGCCGTCCGGTTCGGGTCCTGGACGAGCGCCGGGTCGAGCAGTCGCTCGCGGACCAGCTGCTGGGTGATGGTCGAGGCGCCGCGACTGTCGCCGCGGAGCGATCCGAGCGTCGCCGAGATGATGGCGACCGGGTCGAAGCCCGCGTTGTCCCAGAACGTCTTGTCCTCGACCGCTGTCGTGGCGTCGAGCAGGACCTTGGGGATGTCATCGAACTGGACGACCTCGCGCTTGGCATCGCCGAAGCGCGCCAGCTCGATCTTGCCGGTCCGGTCGTAGATGATCGTCTGCTCGGGCAGGACGTAGTCGGTCAGGTCGGTCGGCGGCGGCAGGTCGGCGGCGAGCGACCGATAGACACCGACCGCGGCGATCGCGGTGATCGCACCGATCCCGGCCAGGAAGCTGAACAGGATGACCGCGATCCAGCCGACGGTCGTCGGACGTGTTCGGCGCGGAGGGCGGGTGCTGGCGGCGGGTCGAGCGGCGGACATCAGGAAGGACGGACTCCGGGAGCGGGGCAGGGTTCCAGGCGGGTGATCCGCCTAAGGATGCCGTACGAACGCGAAAGGGACGTAGCGGCGGTGGCCAGCGGCGTGACAGCCGTATGCGGCCGAGGTGGAGACGGGCGGGGTCGCCCCGATGTGTCGGACGGGTCGTGGCTCCAGCTGCGCGTTAACGGGCGAGGCGCGGGTAGAGCCGGGTCCCGATCGCGATCATGATCACGAGGCCGACTGACAGGACGGCGAAATCGGTCGTCAGGCCCCGCTCGCTGACGCCCCCGACGATCATCAGCGATCGCAGCGCGTCGACCATGTAGGTGAGCGGGTTGATCGTTGCCACGACCTTGAGCCAATCGGGCATCAACGCGATCGGATAGATCGCGCTGCTGGCGAAGAAGAGCGGCATCGTGAGCAGCTGGCCGATGCCCATGAACCGTTCCCGTGACTTGACGACGCAGGCGATGTTCAGCGAGAACGTCGCGAACAGCGCGGAGCCGAGGATGACGATGGCGACGACCCCGATGATCGAGACCAGGTCGACGCGCAGGTGGATGCCGATCGCCGCCGCCGCGAGCGTGACGATGACGGCCTGGACGACGGCCCGGACCCCGCCCGCCAGGGCCTTGCCGCTGACCAGGGCGGTCCGCGACGCCGGGCTGACGAGGAGCTTGTGGACGATCCCGAGGTCCCGCTCCCAGATGACGGCGATGCCGTAGAAGATCGCGCTGAACAGCGCGCTCTGGGCAAGGATCCCGGGCGCCAGGTAGTCCATGTACGAGAGCGACCCGGTCGGGATCGCCCGGACGCTCGACATCACGGTGCCGAACACGACCAGCCAGAGGATCGGCTGGACGGCCCGCGTCGCGATCTCGATCGGGTCGCGACGGACCTTCCGCAGCTCGCTCCGGGCGATCGAGATGGTGTCGATGCCGAAGCGGAGGAGGGCCGGTGGCTCAGCCCAGGCGGCTGGTCGTTCGGCGCGTTCGAGCGACGTCACGATACGTTCCTCCAGTGTCGATGGCGGTCCCGGTCGCGGCCCGGAAGACGTCGTCGAGCGACGCCCCCGGCCCGACCTCGTCCTTGAGGTCGGTCGGCGTGCCGATCGCCGCGATCGTGCCGTGATGCATGACCGCGACCCGATCGCACAGCGCGTCGGCCTCGTCCATGTGGTGGGTGGTCAGCAGGATCGTCGTTCGGTCCCGGTCGCGGAGCTCGCGGATCCGGCCCCAGACGGCGTCGCGACCCGTCGGGTCGAGCCCGACGGTCGGCTCGTCGAGGAAGAGGACGGCGGGCCGATGGAGCATCGCCTGGGCGAGCTCGAGCCGGCGGATCATCCCGCCCGAGTAGGTCCGGACGAGCCGGTCGGCGGCATCGTCGAGCTCCATGAACGAGATCGCGTCGGCGATCCGGGACGCCCGCTCGTCGCTCGGCAGGTGGTAGAGGCGGGCCGACAGATCGAGATTCTCGCGGCCGGTGAGCGCGCCATCCGCCGACAGGAGCTGGGGAACGTAGCCGATCCGGCGTCGCACGAGACCCGGCTCCCGAGCGACATCGAACCCCGCGACCTGGGCGTCGCCGCCGGTCGGGGGCAGGAGCGTGATCAGCATCTTGATGGTCGTCGTCTTGCCCGCGCCATTGGGACCGAGCAGCCCGAAGATCTCGTCGTCCACGGTCAGGTCGAGACGGTCGACCGCGACGACCTCGTCGAAGCTTCGGCTCAGGTCGTGGGTCTGGATGGCGGTCGTCGCGATCATGGCCGGCGCTCCGCGTCGTCGCGCCCGAGGCGGGCGAGGATATCGAGCGCCGCAGCGAGACGCCCGAGCTCGCTCGCCGAGAGCTCTGCCAGGTCGGCGCTGAGCCGGGAGCGAACGAGCAGGTGGGCGCGTCCGACGTGCTCGGCACCGGTCGGTGTCAGTCGGAGCTGGATGCGCCGTCGTTCGTCGGGGTCGTTGATCCGTTCGACGAGGTCGGCCCGGACGAGGCGCTCGACGAGACCGGATGCGCTGGGCAGGCTCAGCCCGACGTGCTCGGCCAGCGGCGAGAGACCGGTGCCCGGATGGCGGCGGACGTAGAGCAATGCGCGGAGCTGAGGGACGGTCAGCGCGCCGGTGCCGGCGGCCCGCATCTCGAGGCGGATCCGGCGAGCCACGCGCGGGACGATCTGGAGGATCCCGTCGACGACCTCGTCGACATCGGTCGCGGCACCCGGGGCCGCGGTGGACCGTTCGTGAGAGGAACTATTCATGACCTGAAGTATACGCCCGGAAATGGATCCGCGCGGGAGATCAGCCCTTCGGCTGGACGACGGCCAGGACGTTCCCGCTCGGGTCCACGAACCATGCGGCCCAGGAGTGACCCATGTCGGCGACCCCGTCGGTGGTGACCGGATCGGGCGCCTCGTATTCCTCGATCCGGACGCCACGAGCCCGAAGGTCGGCCACCGCAGCGTGGATGTCCGGCACGCGCCAGGCCATCTGGGTCTGCGTGTCGGACGTGCCCGTCGTGCTGAGCGTCACGGCGAGCTGCGTGCCGCCGCCGCAGCGGAAGACGATCCGATCGCCTTCGTCCTCGCGGATGATCTCGAGCCCGAGCGTGTCGCGATAGAACGTCCGCGTCGCGGCCAGGTCCATCGAGAGCAGGATCGGGAACACGGGGTAGTCCGCGAGCATCGTCACCCTCCATGTCATCGTCGGACATCCGGACAAGGCGAACCCCGCCGCCGGTGCGACGCCGAATGTCTGCATCATCGCGCGTCGCCGCCTAGCATGGGTCGAGCGTGAGACCGCCCGTCCCGGCGGCATGACGGGAGTGAGGAATGGAGCGAGCAGGAGGGTCGGCGTCGTCGACCGCGGCGGACGCGCCGGCGGGCGAGCGCTATCTGCTGCTCGCGGACATCTCCGGCTACACGGGGTTCATGTCCGGCGTCGAGCAGGAGCACGGGGTCGATTTCAGCGCGGGCATCCCGGCCGCCTACGGCGTGCTCGGCGACCTCCTCAACGCCGTCATCGAGGGCGTCGAGCCCGAATTCGGCCTGGTCAAGCTCGAAGGCGATGCCGTCTTCGCCGCCGCGCCGGCCGCGACCCTCGATGGCCACGGCGACCGTGTCCTCGACGAAGCTGGCGGCGATGTACCAGTCGTTCATCGACAGCCGCACGCGCGCGATCCCCGCGAATGACCACGTCTGCATCGCCTGCCCGGCGGTCGCGCATCTCGATCTCAAGGCGGTGCTCCATCGGGGTCAGTCGGTGCGCCAGATGGTCGGATCCGGCAGCGACCTCCTCGGACCGGCCGTCACGGTCGCGCATCGACTGCTCAAGAACACCGTTCGCGATCAGATCGGCGCGCGGCCGTACGTCCTCATGACCGACGCCGCAGCCGGGCCTCTCGGACTCGTCCGGTGTCGGGCTTGCGCACCACGAGGACTACGCCGACGCGGGCCGGATCGAAGGGCGGATCGTCGAGCTCGGCTAGGCCGTTGACCGATCGTCGGGGCGCGATCGGTCCACCCATGCTGACGCCTGTATCGTTCGCCGCGGTGCCTCCGGCGTTCATCGGGCGAGGGCCCTTCATGGGTCTGGGCGGTTCGCCGTGATGCGCATGCAGGAGACGTAGCAGATCGAGGCGACGCATGCCTGGTGAGGCCCTCCTGATCGGGATCGCGACGATCGCTGTCGTGGTGGCCGGTTTCGCGGCGATCGCGCCCGGCCTCGCCTCCGACAGGGCCGGCTGGACTGTCGGTCAGCGCTACAGACTCCGCGGCATCGTGTCGACGAGCTTCAACGTGACGTTCGAGAGCCTGCTGCCAGCGGTCATCTTTCCTGCTCTCAACGACGCACGAGCGACGATCGTCCTCTCGAGCGCCATCGTCTTCGTGTATGCGCTCTTCGTCATCAGTGTCAGGAGTCGACAGCTGATCCAGTCGGGTATGCCCTGGGTCCGCTGGACGCGGTTCGTCGTCGCCTCGGGGATCACGGCGACGACCTTGTTCGGACTGAATGCTCTCGTCTTCGCGTCTCTCACGGTGTACGCGCTCGCCCTGTGCACGCAGCTGTCGGTCGCCGCCATCAGCTTCTATTCGCTGGCGGCCGGCGCCGAGTGAGGTCACGAGGCGCCCGAAGCCCCGAAGCTCGTCGACGTCCCGCACCGGCATGAGTCACGCCGGACCTGGCCGCGATACGAACGAAAACAGGAGGATCCACGCCATGTCACGTATCAGGCGCTTCGATCACGTCGGCATCACGGTCGCAGATCTCGACACGGCGACGGCGTTCTTCGTCGGGCTGGGTTTCGAGATCGAGGGCAGGATGGTCATGGAGGGCGAATTCGTCGACACCGTCATCGGCATCCCCGGCTCCCGAAGCGAGATCGTGACGCTGCGGCCGCCCGACGGAGGCACGGGGCTGGAGCTGTCGAGCTTCATCCAGCCCGATCACGAACCCGGATCGCCGGAGGCCATGTCCACCGAGCTTGGATTGCGCAACGTCATGTTCGAGGTGGACGACCTCGACGCGATCGTCGCCAGCTGGCCGCGGACGGCTACGGGCTGGTCGGCGGCATCGGTCAGTACGAGCACATCTGGCGCATGGCGTACGTGCGCGGACCCGACGGGATCATCGTGGCCCTGGCCCAGCGCATCGACTGATCCCGATCAGTCGGCTCGTCATTCGGGATGGTCCGGTTCCACGACAGGAAGTCGATCTCGTCCTGATTGGGTCCGCCACGAACGCCCGTGTCGCAGCGCGTCGATGACCGCGAGCTCTTCCGGCGTCAGCTCGAAGTCGAACACCGACAGGTTCTCGACGATCCGCGCAGGACGGATCGACTTCGGCACCGCCGACCGGTCGCTATCGAGGTGCCACCGGAGGATGACCTGCGCAGGGGACTTGCCGTACCTCGCAGCGATAGCCGAGATCGTCGGCGGCTCGTTCTTCGTGGCCTCACCCGGCATAGACGTACACCGTCCAAATTAGGCCGATGCGGCGATCACCGCTGCGCACGACCGACGAAGGCGACGTTGTTCTGCACCTCGCCGCCGCACGATCGTCACTCGCGGCATCGCCGAAGGTGGGCCGCGCTGAAGTGACACGCCGATCGAGCGCGAACGCGACCAGACCGCGGAGGCGCTGCTCGATACCGCGGGCAGAGAAATCCGCGTCGGCTGATAGCCGGGGGCCTTGTCGGGCTTCATGGTGCCATCGAAGCCATGCGGCTCAAGCGTGCGTCATACCCGTAGCTACCCGCGACGAACGTCGGCGCTCGAAGACCGCTCGACTGCGATGGCTCATCCGGTAGCCGACACGATGGCCTCCTCGACAGCCGCCTGCGTGACGTCGGGAGGCGTCGGAAGACCCCGAACCGAGCAGTCGATCCGCGTGAGCTCGGTTTCGACAGTCTCCGGTGACTGCACGGCCTACGGAGCTGTTGCGGCCGGTCAGTCCACGTATTGCAGCGGCGTGACCACGAACTCATCCGGCAGCTTCACGCCAGTCCGGTGGTTCGGGCAGTACGCTCCGGGACCTCGGTTTTCAGACTTGTCGGGCTATCGCTCGCCGTCCTCCTACGCTGGTGACGCCGAAGGTGGATCAGTGGCCGCAGCAGCGCGAGGAACGTCATGACGAGGTACACAGCGACCGCGGCGAGGGGCACGACGACGGCGAGGCCGATGCCCGCGACATTCAGCCCGATGAGAACCCACCGTTGGCGGACCTTGCCTCAAGCGTCTCGTCAGCGACTCCATCGAGGACGAGCGACCGTTCGCTGGCGATGTAGAACATCAGGAGGCTCAGCGCGAGGGACGCGAGCAGCACGTTCAACCCGTAGATCACGACGGCAGCCTCGACGTCCGGACCGGACAGGTGGGTGACCATCAGGTTGGTCGAGAATGGCAGCACGCCGACAAACAGCAGCATCAGCAGGTCGATCCCATACGCCAACGTGTCGGAATGCCGCATCAACTTCGTCATCCCGGCGTGACTGGCCCAGATCCCACCGATGAACACGAAGCTGATCAGGTAGCCGAGGAACTCCTGCCACTGATCGGCGAGCGCGGGCAACAGGCGAGCGTCCGAGGCCGGAACGGTGAGCTCTAGGACGAGCAGCGTGATGGCGATGGCGAAGACGCCGTCGGTGAACGCGTTGAAGCGGTCGAGCGGCAACAGATCGGCGGCTAGTGTCTCGCGGCGGCGATGCAACGGCCGGGCGGGTTGGTCAGGCATCCGTCATCGTTGCTTCGGTCAGGCTCCATGGACAGGCATGGTAGCCGTAAGCCCTCTGCGCCCGTCCCGATGATCGGTGCGATACACGGAACATGAGAGAGACCCTCCCTGTGTCGGAGGGTCTCGCTCTAGCGAGTGGGGACGTCAGTCCACGTACTGCAGCGGCGTCACCACGAAGTCGTCCGGCAGCTTCACGCCGGTGGCGTGGTTCGGGCAGTAGCCGTGCGGATTCCTGTCGAGATACTGCTGGTGGTAGTCCTCGGCGTAGTAGAACGGGAAGGCGGAGCGATCCGCGATCTCGGTCGTGATCGTGCCGTAGCCCTTGGCCGACAGGCGCTCCTGGTACATCGCCTTCGAGGCCTCCGCGGCCGCCCGCTGCTCGTCGTCGGCGACGAGGATGATCGAGCGGTACGACGTCCCGCGGTCGTTGCCCTGGCGCATGCCCTGGGTCGGGTCGTGGCTCTCCCAGAAGGTCTTGAGCAGCTGCTCGTACGAGACCTTCGACGGGTCGTAGGCGACGAGCACGACCTCGGCGTGGCCGGTGCGGCCCGAGCAGACCTCTTCGTAGGTCGGGTTCGGCGTGGGGCCACCGGCATAGCCGACGGCGGTCGTCACGACGCCGGGGACCTGCCAGAAGTCCTTCTCGTCGCCCCAGAAGCAGCCGAGGCCGAAGACCGCGGTCTTCGTGCCCTCGGGCCACGGGCCGGCGAGCGGCGTGCCCGAGGACGCGATGGATGCCTGGGGTGATGATCGGGGTCGGGCGCCCGGGCAGGGCTTCAGCGGGGGAGGGGATGGCATCGGGCTTGGATGTGAAGAACCTCATGGCCGAATCCTACGCGTCCAGCGTGACGCTGCCATGACGACGCGTGACGACATATGCCTCCACGGTGCCGCGTCCCTTGAGCTCGATCGGGCCGCGCGGCTGCGCCTCCACGCCCTCGCGGACGCGTGACCAGGTCGCCTCGCTCATCTGGACCGCGCCGATCACGCCCTGCGATTCGAGCCGGCTCGCGATGTTGACCGTGTCGCCCCACAGGTCGTAGCTGAACTTGCGCGTCCCGATGACGCCGGCGACCAGCGGCCCGGTGTGGATCCCGATCCGCAGGTCGAGCGGCCGGTCGACCTCGACGGCCACGCTCGCGACGGCATCGAGCATGTCGAGACCCATCGCCACCACGCGCGCCGGGTGGTCGTCCGATGGCACGGGCAGGCCGCCGACGACCATGTAGGCATCGCCGATCGTCTTGATCTTCTCGAGCCCGTGGCGTTCGACGAGGTCGTCGAAGGCGGAGAACAGCCGATCGAGGAGGCCGACCGTCTCGCCCGGGCTCAGCTCGGCGGCGAGCGGGGTGAACCCGACGAGGTCGGCGAACAGGACGGTCGCATCCGCGTAGCCGTCGGCGATCGTCGTCTCGCCGGCCTTCAGGCGATCGGCGACGGGCCCCGGCAGGATGTTGAGGAGAAGCCTTTCCGAGGTGGCGTGGGCCTCGGCCAGCTGTGCGGCCTGTGCCTCGATCAGGCGTCGCTGGGCGAACACGTCGCGCGCCCCGCGTTCGAGAAGATAGGTGGCACCGAGACCGACGAGGACCGCCGCGCTGACGAGGAAGAGGTCGAGCGCCGTGCCACCGCTCGGTCGGCTGAGCACGACGATCGCGAAGCCGACCAGGTATGTCCCGGCGGCGACGAGCGCGAAGACGAACCGGAGCCGGATGACGACGAAGGCGAAGATCGCGATGAGCAGCAGGGCGGGCGCGGCGTACCGGTCGCTCGTGCCGGACGCTTCGATGAGGGCGAGGACCGCGAGCCCGGCGAGTCCGTTGAGCACGAACCCGATCGACTGCTGCCGATCGAGCGTCGTCGCCCAGCGCGAGACGACGACGCCTGCCAGGTTGACCGCGGCCATCCCCAGGCAGATGACGGTGACGAAGCCGCGGTCGATGTCGATGGCGGCCGGGACGATGACGGCGGCGGCGAGCCACAGGCCGACCGCCACGGCCGCGCCGAAGCGTGCCTGCGGTCCGTTCGAGGCGGCCATCTCGGCCTGGAACGCCCGCTCGAGGGCCGGATCGGCGAACCGCAGTGTCAGCGGGTCGCGCCGCGGGTCAGGCAGGGCCTCCATCGCCCGAAGCCTACGCTCCGTCCGATCGGCGTCGGATCAGCTCGGCTGCGTCACCCGGATGTCGTCGAGCTCGACCTCGACCAGGTTGCCCGGACCGCCGTCCGTCGCGACGAACCGCAGGTGGACCGTCTGCCCGGCGAACGCGTCCATCGAGACCGACGCCGTCCGCCACGCGCCATCGACGTCGACCGGGCGCCCCGCGACGCGGAAGACCTCGACCTGGCTGCCGTCGGCGCGCTCGACGATCGCGCGGAGCGAATCGGCCGACGGTGGACGCCGCGCTGTGGGCGAAGACGTAGGCGAAGGTCAGCCGCTGGCCGGTCGCCGGCCGGCGAGGGTGATGGCCGGCGAGCGGAGCGTCGTCCGGCCGTCGAGGTCGTTGGCGGTCGACGACGATCCGGCTGCGGCTCCGGTCACGAACGCCTTCGAGCCGGACGGCGTCGTGCCGAGCTGCTTTGGTCCGTGGCTGGCGGTGTCGCTCGGGTTCGCCCGCACGAACCGGGCATTCGCAGGAGCCGTGTCGGTGCCGTCCGGGTTGAGCCCCCAGCCGCGATAGACCTCGAGGTCGTCGTCGAACGCTCCGCAGCGGGCCTTCGTCACGGCCGCGCCGAGCACGGACAGCGGGCACCACGCCCGCTCCATCAGGTACAGGACCGCCTCCTTGTTCCGTCCGGTCTCCGAGGCGATGAGCGAGTCGTCGGGGTAGTCCACCGCCGACAGCTCGATGGTGTACGAGAAGATCCGGTACGACGCCGTACTGGTAGTCGCGCGACGTCCCGGAGCTCGACGTACAGGTCGCTGGCCTGCTCGGCCTTGTAGCCGTTGGTGGCAGCCATGTGCTTGCCGATGATCGCGAGCGCGGCGTGGTCCTGGGTCGTCATGTCGGACGGGACGTCCGTCTTGGTGTAGCCGTACGGCCACAGGACCAGCCGGGCGTATTCGTGGAACGTGATCGCGGCCCGGATCTGCTGACGGCCGTTGACCACCCGGCTGGCCATGAAGTCGCGCATCGCGCGGTCCTCGGGCGTCGAGAACGCCTTCGGGCCGCGATACGTGGATGGCGCTCGGGTTCGCGCTGGTGTGCGTGCCGCCGCCGCCCCAGCGATAGCTGTAGTTGCGGTTGAGGTCGGTCCCGATGGACGTGCTGCCCGGCGTCGGCTGGCGGTTCTTGCGCCAGTGGTGGAAGGTGCCGCCCGAGATGTCGTATTCGGCGCCGTCGGGGTTGACCAGGAAGACGATCCAGATCTCGCGCGAGTTCACGATCCCGGTGATCCGCGGATCGACGCCGTAGCCGTCGACGAGCCAGTGGAGGATGTGGAGGGTCATCTCGGTGGCCATGTGCTCGTCGGCGTGATGGGTGCCGTCGAACATGACCTCGGGCTCGTTCTCGTCGACGGTGACGTTGTCGGAGATCTTGACCGCCCACAGCTGGCGGCCCTGGTAGCTCGTCCCGATCGAGAAGCGCTCGACGATGTCGGGGTGCGCCGCGGCGACGGCTGCGACCTCGGTCGTCAGCTCCGTGTAGCTGTGATAGCCCTGCCGGCCCGCGGGGAACTCGGTGGCGGTCGCGACGGACGCGCCGAGCACGGTCAGGACGACGGCAAGGATCAGGCGCGAGTCGACGCGCTCCGGGCACGACGCGGGGTGCAGTTGCACGTCCCAGCATGGGCCGTCGCGTCGGGACTGCACATCGGCCGGACGGACCAGCATCGCCGCGGCAGATGTCCCGGTCCTGCGCGACCGCCGCTAGGCTTCGACGATGACCGAGCTGGACGCCGTCCTCGCGACCATCGACACGTGGGGCGCGGACCACGCGGCGGCTGCAGTCACTCGGACCGAGGGGCGTCCTCGCGACACGGGGCGATCCGGACTTCGTCTTTCGCTGGGCGTCGGTGACCAAGCTGGTCACCGCGGAGGCGGTCCTCATCGCGACTGACGAGGGCTCCTCGACCTCGACGAGCCTGCCGGGCCACCGGGCGCGACCGTCCGACACCTGCTCGCCCACGCCTCGGGGCTGCCGTTCGACGGCGAGGCGACGCTCGCGGCGCCCGGGACACGCCGGATCTACTCGAACGCAGGCTTCGACGTGCTCGGGCGCGCTCGTCGCGGAGCGTGCCGGCCGTCCGTTCGGCGACGTACTCCGTGGCGACGGTCCTGGCCCCGCTCGGGATGGACGCGACCGAGCTCGTCGGATCGACCCTCGCAGGGTCTCCATGGACCCCTGGCCGACCTCGTCGCGTTCGCCGCGCGAATGCCTCGAGCCGACGCTGCGTCCGCGCCCGAGACGTTCGCGGCGGCCACGCACGTCGCCTTCCCGGGCCTCGTCGGCGTCGTGCCGGGCGTCGGTCGCTTCGACCCGTGCGATTGGGGCCTCGGCTTCGAGCTCCACGACGGCAAGGCGCCGCACTGGATGGCGCCGAGCCATAGCCCGGCGACATTCGGCCATTTCGGCGGTGCCGGGACCTTCCTGTGGGTCGACCCGGTCGTCGAGCTCGCCGCCGTGGTCCTGACCGACCGCGAGTTCGGCCCATGGGCCCTGGCGGCCTGGCCGGCGTTCTCGGAGGCCGGTGCTGCTCGCCGCGGCGCGGTAGCCTGTTCCTCGATCGACCCGATCAGGAAGGAGCGCACGTGGAGATCGCGACCCGGATCCGGCGGCTTGGCAAGGGCATCATGAACTCCTACCTGATCGAGGCGGATGGCGAGGTCACGATCGTCGACGCCGGCGCTCCCTCGTACTGGGGCGACCTTCCGGCCGAGCTCGCGACGATGGGGCGCACGCTCGACGACGTCCGGGCGGTCGTGCTGACCCACGGTCATTCCGACCACATCGGGTTCGCGGAGCGGATCCGGCGCGAGCGCGGTACGCCGATCCTCGTCCACGAGCTCGATGCAGCGCTGGCGCGCGGCGAGGTCCCGAACCCGGCGAAGGGTCTCGGTCCCGGTCGAAGATCGGACCGCTCGCGGGCTTCCTGTGGTTCTCGATGACGCACGGTGCGCTGCGGATCCCGCGGATCGCCGAGGTCTCGACGTTCGGGGATGGCGCCACGCTCGACGTCCCTGGCTCGCCCCGGGTGATCCTGCTGCCGGGTCACACGCCGGGCAGCGCTGCCCTCCATTTCGCGGGTCACGACGCCCTGCTCATCGGCGACGCGATCGCGACCTACACCGTCACGACCGGCGTCGACGGGCCGCGGATCTCGCCGTTCACCGCCGATCCAGCCGAGGCCCTGGCCTCGCTCGCCCGGCTCGAGGGCCTCGAGGCGGGCTTCGTCCTGCCCGGCCACGGTCAGGCGTGGACGCGCGGGGTCGCGGCGGCGCTGGCCGAGGTCCGCGCCACGAGCCGGCCCGCCGCGACCTGAGCGTCGCCCTCGCCGGCTCGCTTAGCGCAGGGTGTTGATCGCCCGGGCCGCGAGGACGACGACCGTCACGATCGCGATCAGCGACTGGGCCATCATCAGGATCTTGGCCCGGTGCGACAGGATCAGCGTGTCGGTCGGGCTGAACGCCGAGCTGGCGTTGAAGGCCACGAACGCGTAGTCGATGAACGTCGGCCACCAGCCATGCGTCGTGCCGTCGCCGACCTGCATCTGCGGGAACAGGAAGTCGGTGCTGACGTGGCCGTCACGCCGCCGGACGGCCGGTCCGCCACCATCGATCTCCCAGTACCAGGTCGAGAAGGTCAGCAGGTTGGCGACCCAGATCGCGCCGGCGCCGGTGAGGAGCGACGTCGCGTTCAAGATCGCCGAAGAGGAGCTGACCGACGAGGAAGGCCGAGCTCGCCGCCACTGCCACGGTCACGGTCGCGAGCCCGACCATCCCGAGTGCCCGACGCCTGCCGTGGAGATTCCGTCGGCTGGCGAAGAGGAGGGGGACCAGCAGCACCAGGACGACGGCCAGGGGCAGCCACGACGGTCCCAGGGTCAGCTGGCTCGAGACCAGGGACAGCAGGATCCCGACCGTGAGCAGGGCGACGACGGCCGGCCAGCGTGGCACGCCGGCCATCGGATCGAGAGGGTCGTTCGCCGTCGTCGTGCTCACTGGCTCGACAGTCTGCACCTCGCGCGCCTCGGCCGTGCACCGGCGCAACGGCCCGACCGGCACAGACGCAGGCTCTGCCGGGCCGCTCGCGACGCAGTCCAGCCGCGCCTCGACGGAGCGGCGGGCTACCATCGACGGCATGGACTACGGACTGTGCCTGCCCAACTTCCCGGACGGCGCCTCACCCGAGGGCATCGAGGCCGCCGCCGAGGTCGCCGAGCGCCTCGGCTGGTCGACCGTCTGGACGACCGACCACATCCTGGTGCCGGCTGCCGACGCCGCCGACTACGGCCGCATCTACGATGCGATCGTGACCCTCGCCTGGGTCGGCGCCCGGCATCCCGCGCGTCCGTCTCGGGACGAGCGTCATCGTGGTCCCGATGCGCAACGCCGTCACCCTGGCCAAGGACCTCGCCACGCTCGACTCGCTGAGCGGCGGACGGGTGATCGCCGGCGTCGGGATCGGCTGGAACGAGACCGAGTTCGCCAACGTCGGCGCGGCCGACCGGTTCCACGTCCGGGGCGCGTATCTCGACGAGACCGTCAGCCTGTGGCGGCATCTCTGGTCCGGATCGAGCGAGCCGTTCCACGGTCGCTTCCACACGATCGATGACTTCGTCTTCGGGCCGCTCCCGGTCCAGGCGCCCCTGCCGATCGTCATGGGCGGCCGGGCGGCGCGGGCACTCGAGCGGGCCGGCCGCTCCGCCGATGGCTATCAATCGAGCAGCACGTCACCGGCCGCCTACGCCGAGCGCGTCGCGGTGATCGCCGCGGCGGCCGCGGCCGCGGGACGGCCCACTCCGCCACTGGCGGCTCGTGCCCAGGTTCGTTTCGGCGACCACGCCGAAGGGTCGTATGCGATGCACGGCACGCCCGAGGAGATCGCAGCCGAGGTCCGTGCCTACGCCGCGCTCGGCGTCGGGCACATCGCGCTCGCCTTCGGGGTCGACCGACCCGACCGCCGTCGTCGACCGCGCCGAACGGTTCGCGCGCGAGGTCGCGCCGCTCGTCTGAGATCGCGGGCCGATCAGGGCGGCCCGAGCACATCGTCCCGGCACGAGCCGTTCCGGGCGTGCTCCCGCAGACCGGGAGACAATGACCGGCGACCATGGAGACCGGCGACCAGCCTCGACTGCCAGACCGAGGATCGCTTCCGCCCCGGGCCACCCGAGCTCGAGCGGGTCGGCCGCCGTGGTGGGTACAGGCCGGCGATCGTCGCCGTCGTGGTCGTCGCGCTGCTTCTTGGCGTTGCCGTCTGGAAACCCTGGCAGCCGGGCAGCACCGCGAACCCGCGGTCGACCGTCCCGCCCGCAGCCGCGGCCGGCGGCCTCCTCCCCGCCGTCACCGGTCGGCCAGACGACCTCAGTGGCCCCCGAGTCACGCCGACGCCGACGGCCCCGACCTTCTCCGGGCTCGACCTCTCGCTGATGGGGACGTTCGACCCGCACGACGCCTGGGGCGTGGCGATCGGCTACGTCTCGCAGGTCCAGTTCGACATCGCCGCGCATGCGGCGCCGATCGTGACCCCGGTCGTCAGCTGGGAGCTGATCGATCCCACGAAGCCGTGGCCGGCCCCGACCCTCGATCACCCGGATGTCACGACGATCGCGATCGCGGCGACATGGCCGAGCGATATCCGGCCGAGCGCCATCCGATTGATCCGGTTCGGCGGCCCCAAGACCGTGCAGCCCCGTCCGTCGTCGAGCCCGTCGTCCGGGAAGGAAGTCCCGGTCGGCGCGCGGCTGCTCGATGTCGTCGGGGCGGACACGAGTGCGAGCCCCCCGCCCGGCCTCGCCTCAGGCTGGTTCTACATCCCACCGGGGCTGACCTCCGACGTGGTCGCCTGGCCGGGCACGGGCTGGCCCGCGAGCTGGCCGAGCCATGGCTGGGCGCCCGGCGTCTACGCGTTCGAGATCGACACCGCCGGATCGACCCAGGTCAGCCTTCCGTTCGTGATCGCGGGCACCCCGACGCGGTGACGCGGGGTTCGTTGCATGTCGCCGGGTCGGCTATCGTTCGGGTCTGCGCCGGGCGCGCAACAAGACCCGTCGACGAGGAGATGGTCATGGGCGACAAGACCCCCAAGCGTCCCCCGAAGCCCAAGAAGCCGAAGGCCCCGACCGCCTGAGTCATATGCCGGGGGACAACGGCCGCCCGCGGCGGGCGGTTCAAGCCCCCGCGGACAAGGCGCCGAGCCGCTCGGTCAAGCGGAGGTTCTCGCGATAGTCGATCGGGACCTCGACGAGCGACGGTCCGTCGTGTTCGAGCGCCCGCATCAGGGTCGGGTAGAGGTCCGCGGCGGACGTCGGCCGGAAACCGGCCAGCCCGAACGACCGCGCGTAGTCGACGAAGTCCGGGTTGCCGAACTCGACCCCGAACGGCCGCCCGAACTCGGTCCGCTGCTTCCAGTCGATGAGCCCGTAGCCGTCGTCGCGCCAGACGACGACGGTGATGTTGGCGCCGATCCGGCGGGCCGTCTCGAGCTCCTGCGAGTTCATCAGGAAGCCGCCGTCGCCGCACAGCGCGACGACGTGCCGGTCGGGATGGACGAGCTTGGCGGCGATCGCTCCGGGCAGCGAGATGCCCATCGCGGCGAACCCGTTCGAGATGATCACGGTGTTGGGCTCGTACGCCTGGTACAGCCGGGCGACCCAGATCTTGTGCGCCCCGACGTCGCTGACGACGATGTCGTCGGGTCCGAGCGCGCGGCGCAGATCGGCGATCGCCTTCTGCGGCTTGATCGGCCAGCCGTCGTCGTCCTCGAAGGCGCGGAGGTCGGCGAGGAGCGCCGTCCGCAGGTCCTGGTGGACGAGGATCTCGCGGGTGGCGTGGCGCTCCGCAGCCGACCGGCCGCCGACCCCGCTCGGCATGACCGCCGCGAGCAGGCGTCGGAGCGTCCCCTCGATGTCGCCGATCAGCTCGACCTCGGGCTGGTAGAACGCGTCGACCTCGGCCGGCTGGGTGTCGATGTGGATGATCCGCTTGCGGCCGTCCGGGTTCCAGCGCGCCGGTCCGTACTCGACGAGGTCGTAGCCGACGGCCAGCACGAGGTCGGCCCGGTCGAAGCCGGACAGGACGTGGTCGCGCGCCTGGAGGCCGACCGCCATCAGCGACAGGTGGCTCCGGTCGTCGATCGCGCCCTTGCCCATGAACGTGGCCGCGACCGGGACGTGCAGGCCCTTGGCGAACGCGCGCAGCTCGGCCGACGCGTTCCGCCGCAGGACGCCGTTGCCGGCCAGGACGAGCGGTCGTGTCGAGGCGGCCAGGAGACGCGCGGCGTGCTCGATCGCCTCGTCGGTCGGCTCGGGGAAGTAGGCCTGGGTCGGCGCGATCGGCCGCAGGTCGTCGGGGATCGCGGTCGCCGCCAGGTTCTCGGGGAGCTCGATGTGGGTCGGGCCGGGCTTCTCGAGCTGGGCCACCCGGAAGGCCTTGCGGACGATCTCGGGGACGGCGCCGGCCAGCTCGACCCGCTGGTTCCACTTGGTCACCGGCTCGAACATCCGGACGATGTCGACGAACTGGTGGGACTCCTTGTGGAGCTTGTCGAGCCCGGTCTGGCCGGTGATCGCGACCATCGGCGCGTGGTCGAGGAACGCATCGGCGATGCCCGTGACGAGGTTCGTCGCGCCCGGTCCGAGGGTCGCCATCGCGACGGCCGCGCGGCCCGTCAGCCGGCCGTAGACGTCGGCCATGAACGCCGCGCCCTGCTCGTGGCGGGTCGTGATGTGACGGACCGGCGGCCTGCCGGCTGAGCGCGTCGAGGATGTCCATCGTCTCCTCGCCCGGGACCGAGAAGACGTACTCGCAGCCCTCGGCGGCGAGGCACTCGACGAGCAGGGTCGCGGCGGTCCGCTGCGGGGCGTCGGTCATGGACGCGAGTCTACGGGACGAGCCTGAGCCGGGCCTGCGTCGGGGACGGCATACTGCGCCGATGGCCGAGACCACCTCCGACGCGCACGTGTCGCTCCCGATCGATCCGGCCGGCACGCTCCTGCGCCTCGCCGCGTTCACGACCGACCCGGCCGGCGGCAACCCGGCCGGGGTCTGGATCGGCGCCGTGCTGCCGGCCGCGCCGGAGATGCAGCGGATCGCTGCCGAGGTCGGCTACTCCGAGACGGCCTTCCTTGCGCCCGACGAGTCCGGTCTGCCCGGTCGTTTCCGTGTCCGCTACTTCAGCCCGCTTGCCGAGGTCCCGTTCTGCGGCCACGCGACGATCGCGAGCGGCGTCGCCCTGAGCGAGCGCGGACTGGCTGCGCGACCAGCGGCGGACGGGGGCCCGGGGGAGATCGTGCTTCGCACCAACGGCGGCACGGTCCGCGGTCACGACCGAGACCGGCCGTGACGGCGACGTCCGTGCGACGCTGACCTCGGTGGCGACATGGGTCCGCGAGCCGGATGCGGCGCTCACCGTCGGCGCCCTCGAGCTGCTCGGCTGGCAGGCCGACGAGGTCGATCCTGCGCTCCCACCGGCGCTCGCGTTCGCGGGCGCGACCCACCTGATCCTCGCCGCTCGCGAGCTCGGACGGCTGGAGCGCCTCGTCTACCCGTTCGACGACCTGAAGGCGCTGATGCTCGACGCACGACCTGACCACACTCCAGCTCGTCTGGCGCGAGACGCCTGACCGGTTCCACGCGCGCGATCCGTTCCCGGTCGGCGGCGTGGTCGAAGACGCCGCGACCGGTGCCGCGGCGGCCGCGTTCGGTGCCTATCTCGGGCCCGCGGTGAGATCGTCGCCCCGGCGTCGTTCGAGATCGTCCAGGGCGTCGAGATGGGTCGCCCGAGCCGGATCACGGTCTCGATCGACCCCGGCGAGGACGGCGTCCGCGTCTCGGGGACCGCGGTCCCGATCTGACGGAGCGGTCACGGGAGGAGAGATCACCGCCCGAAAATGGGCCGACATGCGAGACGGCGGACCGCCATCCGAAGCATAATTGGGCGAACGGCGAGCCCTCCACGCGCGCCCGTCCCTCGGATAACCGCCCCACTGACGATCCTCGGAAGGAGTGTCCCCGGACATGGAGTACCGACGACTCGGAACGACGGACATGCAGGTCTCCGTCATAGCGCTCGGCTGCTGGCCGTTCGCGGGCGGCCAGTACTGGGGTGACCAGGACGACCAGGCCTCGATCGACACGGTCCACGCCGCGCTGGCTGGCGGGATCAACTTCTTCGACACGGCCGAGGGCTACGAGGACGGCTACTCCGAGCGGATCCTCGGTCGGGCGCTCGTCGGCCGCCGTGGCGAGGCGATCGTCGCGACCAAGGTCTCGGCCACGAACCTGCGACCCGAGGACGTCGCGATCGCCTGCGAGCGGAGCCTCCAGAACCTCCAGATGGACTACGTGGACCTCTATCAGATCCATTGGCCGAACCACGATGTCCCGCTCGCGGAGACGGTCGGGGCTCTCGAGCGACTCAAGGAGCAGGGCAAGATCCGGGCCATCGGCGTCAGCAACTTCGCGGTCGGCGACCTGACCGACGTCGTCGCCCTGACCCACGTCGAGACCGACCAGCTCCCCTACAGCCTGCTCTGGCGGGTCATCGAGCGCGACATCCAGCCGCTCCTCGTCAAGGAGGGGATCGGGATCATCTGCTACAGCTCGCTGGCGCAGGGCCTGCTGACCGGCCGCTACAAGAACGCCGACGAAGTCCCCGAGGGCCTGACCCAGTCGCGCTGGTACAGCGGCACGCGGCCGCTCGCCGGCCACGGCGAGCCGGGCGTCGAGACCGAGGTCTTCGAGGCTCTCGACACGCTCCACGGGCTGGCCGACGAAGCCGGGGTCTCGATGGCGACGATGGCCCTCGCCTGGGTCAAGGTCCAGCCGGCCGTCACGTGCTTCCTGGTCGGAGCCCGGAACCCCGAAGAGCTGTCCTGGAACCTGCCGGTCAACGACGTGTCGCTCCCGGCCGACCTCCTCGGTCGCCTGTCGGCCGCGACGGACACGGTCAAGGAGAAGCTCGGCGACAACGCGGACATGTGGGTCGTCCCCTCGCGCATGCGCTAGGACCGTGGCCGCGGTCACCGGGCCTCGGCGGTCACCGGGCCGCGGCGGCCGCGGCCCTCAGCGGATGGCGAGGACCGTGGCCGGGTTGGTGACCAGGAGCGCCTCGACCTGGTCCCGGGTGACGCCGACGTCGAGCAGCATCGGGACGAAGACCTCGAGCAGGTAGCCGTAGCCGATGCCGCCGTACCAGCGCAGCTGGTGGGGGAAGCAGACGTCCTGCGACAGCAGGAGCCGATGCCCGTAGCCCGCATCGAGGATCGCCTTGACGTTGCGCGCCCGCTGTTCGTCGGGCTGCAGCGATACGAAGCCGACGTGGTCGAACTGGACGTAGACGCCCTGCTCGAGCAGCCCGAGCTCGTGCTCCACGTGGCGCTTGTCGCCGTGGTGGCCGATGACGATGCGATCGGGCGCCACGCCCTCGTCGAACAGGATCTCGATCTGCTCGGGACCGAGACGTCCGGTTCGCTGGCAATGGGTCGTGATGGCGACGCCGGTCAGCCGCTGCGCGCGGGCCGCGGCTCGGAAGACCCGTTCCTGGGCCGGCGAGATGAACTCGAGCTCGGTCCCGATCTCCCCGATGACACCGGCCCGCACGCCGGTCTCGCCGACGCCCTCCACGATCTCGCGGACGAGCACGTCGGCCAGCTCGTTGACGCTCCGCCGGGCGATCTCCGGTGGGTAGACCTGCTCGCGATACCAGCCCGCGCCCATGATGACGTTGACCCCGCTCGCCTCGGCGATCCGACGGAGACCCTCGGGTTGGCGTCCGATCCCGATCGTCGTCGTGTCGACGATCGACCGGCCGCCGGCCGACCGATACGCGGCGAGCTCGTCGATCGCGAGGCCCTCGTCCTCGAAGGCCGAGTAGTTCCAGAGCTGGACCGTCCCGTACAGGTTGACGAGCAGGTGCTCGTGCGGCTGGGTGATCCCGAGGTCGGCGTCGTCGATCGGTCCGAGCACGGTCATGATCGTCACGCGGCGTGGCTCCTTTCGCGCAGCGGGTTCACGCTCAAGCGGCCGCCGGCCGTCGAAGGACGCGCCCGGCGCGCACGTCGGTGAAGGCCCCGTTCGTGAACGCCAGCCGTCCGTTGACCACGACCTGGTCGATCCCGGTCGCATAGGCATTCGGGGCGGCCACCGTTCCGCGCTCGGCCACCGTCGTGGGATCGAAGACGGTCACATCCGCCATGTAGCCGGGCACCAGCCGGCCGCGTCCCTCGAGCCCGACGCGCGCCGCCGGCATCGCCGTCAGCCGTCGGATGCCCTCCTCGAGGGTCAGGACGCCGCGCTCGCGAACGGTCGTCCGGAGATAGTTGGCGGCCCATGTGTAGGCGCCGAGGAATCGCTGCCCGGCCAGCGGCCCGTCGAGCGCGAGCGTCGTGGCATCCGATTCCGGCGAGCAGGTGGCCGAGGCGAACGTCAGGTCGAGGTCCTCCTGGGTCTGGACCAGGCCGACGAACAGCACGTTTGGCGCGTCCTCGCCGGCCTCGAGCAGGATGTCCATCATCGCGTCGAGCGGGTGCTGGCCGCGCTCGCGGCCGATCGTCGCGAAGTCCTTGCCGACCAGGTCGGGCGAGGCCGGGGCCTCGAACAGGGCCAGCCGGTCCCACTCGCCCAGCAGCCCGAGCTTGTGGATCGGGGCGCGGAACTCGTGGAAGCGGGCGCGAGAGGCAGGGTCGCGGAGCTGGCGCAGCAGCTCATCCGTCCCGACCGCGGAGGCCGAGGGCGGGAACATCGTCGTCAGCTTGGTGATGCCGTGGAAGCGGGTGTGCTGGTCGCAGGCGATGTCCACGCCGGCCTCGCGTGCGCGATCGATCCGGTCGAGGACGTCCGGCAGCGCGCCGTCGGGCGCCCCGCGTCGCGGCGCGATGTGCGAGATCTGGAAGGCGACCCCGGTCGTCTCGGCGATGCCGAACGCCTCGTCGAACGCCTCGACGGCGTGGAAGTCGCGGTCGCGCGTGTGGAACGCGTAGAGCCCGCCATCGCCGGGCGGCCGCGCGACCGAGCGTCACGCAGCTCCTCGGTCGTCGCCGCGGCGCCGAGCGGGTACTCGAGCCCGGACGACAGCCCGAAGGCGCCGTCGTCGAACGCGCGATCGAGCTCGTCGACCATCGCCCGTTGCTCGTCGGTCGTGGCCGGCCGCGGCGATCGGCCGAGGACCGCGACCCGGATGGCGTTGTGGCCGGCCAGCGGCGGCGACGTTCACCGACGGGCCGACCGCCTCGGCCGCCTCGAGATACCCGCCGAACGTCGTCCACGGCGTCGCGAGCCCGTCGAGGTAGCCGAAGCGTCAGGTCGTCGATCGCGGCGGGGATCGGCAGCGGGGCGGGGGAGTGGCCGCAGTTGCCGACGACGATCGTGGTCACGCCCTGGGCGATCGCGCTGCGAGCCCGGGGATCGGCCAGGACCGTGACGTCGGCGTGGCTGTGGATGTCGATGAAGCCCGGGGCGACGACCCGACCGGTCGCGTCGATCTCGGTCGTCGCGGTCACGCCGGGGAGTGGCCCGACCTCGACGATCCGTTCGCCGGTGATCGCCACGTCGGTCACCCGCGGCGGCCCGTCGCCGCCGATCACCGTCCCGCCCCGGATCAGCAGGTCGATCACGTCACAGGCGTGCGGTCGGCCAGCGGCGTCGGCGCCGCGGCCGAGGACGGCGCGGCCCGGCCCGGGCCGCGCGTCTGCCGTTCGGCCGCCGTCGCGTCGCCGTCGAGGGTCGCGTCGGCCCCGACGATGACGCCGTACGCGGCCCGGGCGCGCTCCGCCGACAGGATCCCGTTGCGGACGTCGGTGGCGACCGCCTCCGGATCGCGCGCGAACGGATCGCCCCAGCCGCCGGCACCCGCAGTCCGATGGGCGAACCGGTCGCCGGCGACGACCCGGCGCGAGAACTTGGACGGCATCGTGCGCTCCTCGCCATCGACGGCGAGCCGGTTCGACGAGGCCGTTCCGGGCTCCCCGGCGCCGATCCCGTACGGCAGGATCGTCTCGCGGTCGGCGCGGACGCTGAGGATGCTCTCGCCGAGGAACGTGTACTCGCGCTCGAGCGACAGGCCGCCCCGATGCTCGCCGGCGCCCCCCGTGTCGGCGACGTAGCCGTACCGATCCACCCGGCACCGGGACGGCGGCCTCGAGCATCTCGACCGGGATGTTGCTCACGTTGGCCCCGAGGTTCGGGAACGCCGTCCTGGCCCTCGTGGTCGGCCTGACCGCCCCACGCGCCCGAGACCAGCTCGACGACCGAGAACCGGTCCCCGCCGGGGCGCTGGCCGGCGATCGTGACCAGCGACAGCCCGCCATCCGACCCGCCCATGACCCGGTCGGGGAGGGCCGGGGCCAGCGCGCCGAAGATGGTGTCCATGACCCGGAACCCGGTCAGGCCGCGGGTTCCCGTCGCGGCCGGGAGGACGCAGTTGACGAAGCTCCCGAGCGGGGCCAGTACCGTGATCGGCCGGAAGAACCCGGCGTTGTTCGGGATGTCCGAGCGCAGGACGGTCCGCATCGCCGCGTAGGCGTTCGACTTGGTGAACGACAAGGTGCTGTTGAGCGATGCCTTGAGCTGCGGGGATGTCCCCTCGAAGTCCATGGTCACGCCGCCGTCGGCGATGGTGACCGCGACCGAGATCGGGACCGACCCAGGGTGGATGCCGTCGTCGTCGAGGTAGTCGGTGAACCGATAGGTGCCCTCCGGGAACGTCCGGATCTCGGCGCGGGTCAGGGCCTCGGTGTAGTCGAGCAGTGCCTTGACCTGCGCGTCGAAGACGTCGTGGCCGTGATGCTCGATCAGCCGCAGCAGCCCGACCTCGCCTGTCTCGCAGGCGACCAGCTGGGCGGCCATGTCCCCGAGCACGATCTCGGGCACGCGCGTGTTGGCCCGCAGCAGGGCGAAGACGCCGTGCTCCGGGACGCCGGCCCGGTAGAGCTTGAGCGGCGGGATGCGGAGCCCTTCCTGGTAGCACTCCTCGGCGTAGGGCGACATGCTGCCCGGCACCAGCCCGCCGAGGTCGGCATGGTGGGCGACCGTCGCCACGATGCCGACCAGCCGGTCATCGAGGAAGACCGGTCGCACGACGAAGATGTCGGGCAGGTGCATCCCGCCGGCGAACGGGTCGTTGACCATCACGACGTCGCCCGGGTCGAGCGCGCCGTCGAACTCGCGCAGGACCGCCGCGACCGCGTCTGGGAGCGCCCCGAGCTGGTTGGGGAGGGTCACGCCCTGGGCGATGATCTCGCCCTTCGCGTCGCACAGCGCGGTCGAGAAGTCCATCGCGCTCTTGACCGTCTCCGAATGCGACGTGCGGATCACGCTGACGGCCATCTCCTCGCAGATCGCCGCGAGACCCTCCCGGATGAGCTCCCGCCGGATCGCGTCGGCGCCGCTCGACCTGGACCCTGCGGTCATACCGCCTCCTCGATGACGATGTTCCAGTCTGCGTCGCGTCGGGCCGTGAAATCGGGCGGGACGACCGTCGTTGCGTCGTAGTCCTCGACGACGAACGGCCCCGCCACGGCCTCGAGCGGGAGGTGTCGGCGCCGGATGATCGGCGTGTCGCGATCGCCGAATGCGGCACCGAAGTGGACGGTCCGGCGGCCTTCGTCGCCACCGCCTTCGACGTCCGAGCCCGCCGCCGGGAAGGCGGGTGGCTCGCTCTCGCGGGCGACGACACGCAGATGCACGATCTCGGTCGGGTTCCCGGTTCGGTGGCCGTAGGTCCGCAGGTGCTCGACCTCGAAGGCCTCGACCAGCCCGGCCAGCCACGCGTCCCAGCTCCCTATCCTCGCCGGCAGCGGGACCGGCAGCTCGAACCCCTGGCCGACGTAGCGCATCTCGGCCCAGGCCGCGGACTCGAACGCCTGGTCGCGCAGGCTGTCGATGCCGAGGCCTGCCTGGGCATCGGCTTCGAGGGCCGCGATCTGCGCGTCGAGATCGGCTGGATCGAGCGCGCTCGTCCGGCGCAGGTAGGTCTTCTTGGCGTGGCATTCGAGGCGTGCCTGGAGAAGCCCGACCGCCGAGAAGACGCCCGGGCGCGCCGGCACGACGATCCGCCGGATCCCGAGCTCGCGGGCGATCCCGGCCGCGTGGATCGGCCCGCTACCGCCGAACGCCACCAGCGTGAAGTCGCGCGGATCGCGCCCGCGCTGGACGGACACCGATTTGATCGCCCGGATCATGCTCGCGTTCGCGAGCTCGTGGCAGCCATACGCCGCCTCGAGCGGATCGAGCCCGAGCGGAGCCGCGATGTCGCGCTCGAAGACCAGCCGTGCCCGCTCGATGTCCAGCGGCATCGCCCCGTCCAGGAGGCCGCCCGGGTCGAGGTAGCCGAGGAGCAGGTTCGCGTCGGTGATCGTCGGCAGCTCGCCGCCCTTGCCGTAGCAGATCGGGCCAGGATCGGCACCGGCCGAGATCGGTCCGACCTTGGGGGCACCGCCCGGGTCGAGCCAGATGATGCTGCCGCCCCCGGCCCCGACCTCGGCCAGGTCGATGAACGGGACGCTCAGCGCGTAGCCGCCGCCGCTCGACAGCCGGCTGCTGGCCGAGATGCCGGCAGCGACCTCGAACTCGGCCGTGAAGTGCGGCCGGCCGCCTTCGACGAGCGAGGCCTTGGCCGTCGTGCCGCCCATGTCGAAGCTGATGACCTCGTCGATGTGGAGCCGGCGTGCCAGCTCGGCGGCCGCGATCACGCCGGCGGCGGGACCCGACTCGACGATGTAGGCGGGTCGTTCCGCGGCGGCCGCGCCGGCCATGATCCCGCCGTTCGACTGCATGATCAGCAACGGCCCGACGACCCGCGCATCGTCGAGCTGGCGGCGGAGCGCCCCAAGGTAGGACGCCACCGTCGGCTGGACGTAGGCGTTGATGACGGTCGTGCTGGTGCGCTCGTACTCCCGGATGACCGGCAGGACGCGATGCGACAGCGAGACCCACAGGTCCGGGAACTCGGCCGCGAGCAGGTCGCCGATCGCACGCTCGTGCGCCGTGTTCGCGTACGAGTGGATGAGGCTGACCGCCACGGACTCGACGCCGTCGTCGACGAGCGCCTGGACGGCGACCCGGACCGCCTCGAGGTCGAGCGGCATGACGACCTTGCCGTCGATGTCGACACGCTCGGGCACCTCGCGGCGGAGCGATCGTTCGACGAGCGGCGCTGGCTTCTGCCAGGTCATGTCGTACAGCCGGGGCATCCGCAGCCGGCGCAGCTCGAGGATGTCGCGGAAGCCCTCGGTCGTGAGCAGGCCGGTCCGCGCCCCCTTGCGCTCGAGGATCGCGTTGGTCGCGACCGTGCTCCCGTGGACGACGTCACGGACCGAGCCCGGATCGACCTCGTGTCGGTCGAGGACGTGGCGCACGCCGTCGGTCACGCCGCGGCTGAAATCCTCGGGCGTGGACGGTAGCTTGCGGACCTGGATGGCACCCGACGGATCGATCAGGACGATGTCGGTGAACGTCCCGCCGACGTCGACGCCGACACGCGAGATCCGGGGGACGGGCGAGCGGGACATGCGCACTCCGGCTGGGGTGACCGAGCGATGGGTGTCGTGCGAAGTATGCCATCGGGCCCGCCGCGCCGTGCATTTTCTGATATATGATCACAGCTTCGGCACACGGATCTGGCGCCCGCCGAAACCCCTCGGAGGTGACTGCGTGGACCATCGAGCCGCCGTCTCCAACCACCTGTGGATCCACGAGAGCTCCCGTCGGGACCTCTACGACCACGACATGCTGCGGATCTTCCGGCGCGGCGAGGGCGCCTGGCTGATCGACGAGAAGGACGACCGCTACCTCGACCTCTGCTCATCGATGTGGCAGGCCGCTCTCGGACACGGCCGCGACGACATCGTCGACGCCTACGCGAAGCAGGCCCGGGCGGTCGCCTCCGCCGGTCCGATCGAGTTCACGACCGAGGGCGCCGCCGAGCTGGCGGAGCGGATCGCCCGCTCGACCCCCGGGGACCTGTCACGCGTCTTCCTGACGTCGTCGGGCTCGGAGGCGACCGAGACCGCGGTCAAGCTGGCACGCCAGTACCACCGGCTGCGCGGCGACCACCATCGCTACAAGTTCATCTCGCGCTACGGGTCGTACCACGGCGCCGGGATGGGCGGCACCTCGATCGGAGGCCGCCGGCGGCGCGACGCCCTGTACTACCCGCTGATGCCCGGCACCGTCAACATCCAGCCGCCGACCGGGCACGACGACCTCGTTGCCGCGGAGGCACTTCGGACCGCCATCGAGATGGAAGGCCCGGAGACCGTCGCGGCGTTCATCGGCGAGCCGATCGCGATCATGCAGTTCACCATCCCCGACGCTGACTACTGGCCCCGCGTCCGCGAGATCTGCGACGAGTACGGCGTCCTGATGATCGCCGACGAGACGCTGACCGGCTGCTGCCGGACCGGGCGCTTCTGGGGGATCGATCACTGGGGTGTGACCCCGGATGTCCTGGTCGCCGCCAAGGCGGTCAGCTCCGGGTACGCGCCGGTCGCCGCCATGGTCGTTCGCGACCACGTCTACGAGGCGTTCGGGAACGACGTCCCGTCGCCATCCGTCCAGAGCTATGGCGGCCACGGGGCGAGCGCCGCGGCCGGCGCCCGCGCGTTCGAGGTCTACGAGACCGAGCGGATGGACGAGGTCGCCGAGCGTCGCGGCGCGGAGCTCGAGGCGCGGCTCGACGGCCTGCGCGGCCACCCGCTCGTCCGGGAGATCCGGCGGATCGGGCTGTGGATCGTCATCGAGCTCCAGGATCCGCGGACCGGGGCGTCGCTCGCGCTCGGGCTGCAGGGTCGTTGGGAGATCGCGCCGCTCCTGTCACGCACGCTGCTGGCCCACGGCTGCGCGGCCGCGCGGATGTCCGAGGGCCTGCTCCACATCGCCCCGCCGTTCGTCGCCACCGACAGCGACTTCGACTTCATCGCCGAGCGGGTCGGCGCGGTCCTCGACGATGTCCATCCCGAGGTGATCGCAGGGTAGTCCCCGGTCCGCATCGTGAATGGCGTACCCTGTGGAGTGAACCGACCGGTAGTGGAGAGGACATGCGTCTGGCTGCTCTGGGTCTCCTGCACGAGACCAATACCTTCTCCCCGAACCCGACCGGCGTCGACCAGTTCCCGCTGATGCCGGTCGGCGTCGAGCAGTCGAGCATCCTCGGGATCATCACCGGGCAGCAGGTCTGGAACGTCCATGCCGGCGCCAAGACGACCATGGCGGGCTATCACGCCGCTGACGCGCTGCCCGGCGTCGAGGTCGTGCCGCTCGTCTTTGCCACGACGCCGCCGAGCGGCACGATCACGGCCGACGCGTTCGAGCTGGTCGCGGGCCACATCCTCGCTGCCCTCGACGAGGAGGGCCCGTTCGATGGGGTGCTGATGGCCCAACACGGCGCCTCCGTCTCCGAGGCGTTCCCCGACGCCGATGCCGAGCTCATCCGGCGCGTCCGGGCGGCCGTCGGTCCCCGCGTCCCGATCGGTGTCGTCCACGATACGCACGGCAACATCTCGCCGGCCCAGCTCGCCCCGGCGACCGTGACCCGGGCCTGGCAGACGAACCCCCACGTCGACTGCCGCGAGCAGGGCCTCGCCTGTGCCGAGCTCATCGTTCGGACGATCCGTGGCGAGATCGACCCGGTCCAGGCGATCGAGAAGCCACCGCTCGCCCTCAACATCCTGCGCCAGGGCACCGTCAGCGACCCGATGCGGACCTTCCTGGCCGCGGCGCGCGAGCTCGAGACCGAGCCGGGGATCCTGTCGGCGAGCATCGGCGAGGGGTTCCCGTACGCGGACGTGCCGCACATGGGGATGGCCTTCGTCGCGATCGCGGACGGCGATCCGGGGCTCGCGGCCGCCGGTGCCAAGAAGCTGGCACGGCTGGCCTGGGAGATGCGCGACGCCTGCGACGCCGACGCGGCCTCGCCGGACGATGCCATCAGCGAGGCGCTCGCGTCGCCCGACCCACGCCCGGTCGTCCTGCTCGACGTCGGCGACAACGTCGGCGCCGGCACGCCGGGCGACGGCACGGTCCTGCTCGAGGCCCTCATCCGTCGTGCCGTCCCGTCGTTCCTGGTCTCGATCTTCGATCCGGCAGCCGTCGCGGCGAGCTCGACGATCGGCGCTCGGGTCGATCTCGAGGTCGGGGCCAACACCGATTCGCTCCACGGCCGACGGGTCCGCATCCAGGGCGTCACTCGTGCGGTCGGCCAGGACGCCTGGGAGGACCGGCGTGCGAGCGGGGGCTGGGTCTCGTTCGATGGCGGGCTCGCCACCGTCGTCGACCTCGACGGCGGCGGGACCGTCCTGCTGACGAGCTACGCCGTCCCGGCGGCCGGATCCGGCCAGTACGCGGCGCTCGGGGTCGACGCCGCCGAGCACAGGATCATCACGTCCAAGGCGGTCTACTCGACGCGCGACGGCTACCCGATGGCCCAGCGCTTCGTGATGGTCGACACGCCAGGGCTGGCCGCCTCGAACCTGCGCCATTTCACGTACCACCACCGGCGCGTGCCGATGCTCCCATTCGAGCCCGACACCGCGTACGACTGAGCGCCGCCGGCGCCGATCGGAGGTCATCGCATGCGCATGGCGATCCTGGGGATCTCGCACGAGACGAACACGTTCTCGCGGACCGAGGCCGACTACGGCCAGTTCGAGTCGTCGATCCTGTTGCGCGGCGACGAGATCGTCGCCGAGTACGGCACCTCGCTCTATTCGATCGCAGGCTTCCTGCAGGCCGCGCGACGAGCTCGGGTTCGAGGCCGTCCCGCTGATGTACGCCCAGACCGGCCCGATCGGCACGATCACCGCGGACGCGTACGACCGGCTCACGGAAGAGATGTTCGGCATGCTCCGCGAGCGCGGTCCGTGGGACGGCGTCCTGATCGCCAACCACGGCGCCGCCGTGTCCGAGGAATTCCCAGACATGGACGGGGCGTTCACGGGGACGGTCCGCGAGATCGTGGGGCCGTCGGTCCCCGTCGGGATCAGCCTCGACATGCACGCCAATGTCTCGAAGGCGGTCGTCGCCAACACGGACGCCTGTCTCGTGTGGCGGACGAATCCGCATCTCGACTGCAAGCCCCGCGCGCGCAAGTGCGCCGAGCTCGTCTTTCGCGCGGCCAGCGGCGAGATCTCTCCGCGTCAGTGGATCGAGACCCCGCCTCTCGTCGTCAACATCGTCCGGCAGTTCACCGGCGGAAGCCCCGATGCGCGCGCTGGTCGAGGACTGCCTGGCCGCCAACGAGCGACCGCGGATCCTCGACACCAGCGTCGCCGAGGGATATCCCTACGCCGACGTCGACCAGATGGGGATGAGCTGGATCGCCATCGCGGACGGCGATGAAGCGGCGGCGAAGGCGGCCGCGGTCTGGATGGCGGAGCGCGCCTGGGGCCATCGCGAGGCGCTGAATCGGCCGGTCCCGTCGGTCCACGAGGCACTCGAGCTCGCGCTGGCGCGCTACCGCGGGCCACGCGAGCCGGGTGACATCGATGACGTCCCGACCGACGGGACGCCGCTCGCGGCGCCGCCGCCCGAGACCGGCGACGGCCTCGCCCCGAAGCTCGGGCCGATCGTGCTGATGGATGTCGGCGACAACATCGGCGGCGGATCCACCGCCGACTCGACGTTCATCCTGGCCGAGGCGCAGCGGATGGGCATCACCTCCTTCCTGCAGACCCTGTACGACCCGGAGGCCGTCGCCGACTGCGTGGCGGCCGGGGTCGGGTCGGAGGTCTCGCTCCGGGTCGGAGGCAAGACCGACGATCGTCACGGCGAGCCCGTCGCGGTGACCGGGATCGTGCGCACCATCGTCGACGGCTCCTGGGAAGACCCCGGGGCGACGCACGGCGGGTTCCGGTTCTTCGCCGCCGGCACGAGCGTCCGGCTCGACACCTCCGACGGCCACACGCTGCTCCTGACGTCGCGACGGACCGGCAATACCTCGCGCTACCAGATGATCAGCGCCGGGATCGACCCGACGACCTATCGGATCATCGTCGCCAAGGGCGTCGTCTCGCCCCGTCCCGCGTACCAGCCGATCGCCGGCGAGGTCATCCTGGTCAACTCCCCGGGCGTGACGTCGGCCGACCTGTCGACCTTCACCTACAGCCGGCGCCGGCACCCGCTCTACCCGTTCGAGCCTGACGCGACGTACGCCCCGTAGCGATCCCTCCGGGGGACGTTGCCGCGCGAGCGACGGCGCGCTAGTGTCCGCGTAACGCCGCCCCATCGGCGACGGTCGTCGGAGAGAGGCAACAGGAATGGCCCTGCCCACCAAACGGGTCGCGATGCCCAAGGCCGCACGGAGCCGGAGCATCTACGACGTCGCCGTGCTCCAGAAGGCGCTGGACCTGCTCCAGGTCCTGGCGGAGCACCCGGACCTGGGCCTGAGCGAGCTGAGCGAGCGGACCGGCGCGAGCAAGGCCTCGACCTACCGCATGCTGTCGACGCTCGAAGGCCGCGGGTTCGTGGTCAAGGACGAGGAGAGCCGCAAGTACGCCCCGGGCGTCCAGCTGATCGCGCTCAGCTGCGCGATCGTCGCCCGGCTCGACCTGATCAAGGCGGCGCGGCCGTTCATGAAGGACCTGCAGCAAAGCTTCGACGAGACCGTCAACCTCGGCATCCTGGCCGACGGCCAGGTCCTCTACGTCGAGATCCTCGAGAGCGCGCAGGGACTGCGCATGTCGTCGCAGGTCGGCGCCCGGGACGCGCTCCACTCGACCGCGCTCGGCAAGGCGATCCTGTCGGCGATGCCCGCCAGCGAGGCGCGCGAGCTGCTGATCAGCTACCGCCGGCTGGCGGCCACCCCGCGGACGATCGTCGGGCTCGAGGCGCTGCTCGACGAGCTGGCCGTCGTGGCCGAGCGCGGCTACTCGATCGACGACGAGGAGAACGAGGTCGGCGCCCGCTGCATCGGGGTGCCCATCCACGACCTGTCCGGCCGGGCCATCGGCGCGCTCAGCGTGTCGGGGCCGACGACCCGCCTGCCCCCAGATGTCGTTGTGACGATCGGTGAGCGCCTCGGAGAGGCAGCCGCCGCGCATCGAGGAACAGATGGGCTTTGGCAAGCGCGCGGACATCCGGGTGGTCGCCGCCCGCGGCTGACGGCGATCGGCTACGCCGCGACGTCGGGAAGGCGCATCGCATCACGTATCCTTGGTTCATCACGTGGTCCAGGTGACCGCGTCGCTCGCCAAGGGAGGACGGACCGGACGATGGCGGCTTCCACGCCCGACGATGGGCGACTGAAGGTCCTGTATCTCGGCGACCCGACCATCCCGAACTGGGATCCGTGGGGCCAGGACGTCATGGACGCCGTCTCGCGTTCGCACGAGATCGTCTCGCTCGATCCGTCGCGGCCGGTCGTCGACCAGGTCGCCGACCGCTCGATCGGTGCCATCGTCGACCACCGTGCCCTGGCGTCACCGGAGCTCGCCGAAGCCGCCGCTGGCCACGTCCGGCTCTGGCAGCTCGGATCGGTCGGGGCCGACCATATCGACTTCGCCGCGCTCGACCGCTTCGCCATCCCGGTCGCTCGCTGTCCCGGCTCGACCAGCGCCCGGGCCCTCGCCGAGCAGGCGCTCATGCTGGCGATGATGGTCCTGCGCCAGTTCCGCGCTCTCGACGAGGCCGTCGAGGCGGTCACCCGGATCGCGCCGACCGGCCGCCAGCTCGCCGGCCGGACGCTCCTGATCATCGGCCTGGGCGCGAGCGGTCGCGCCCTCGCCACCCGGGCTGCGGCGCTCGGGATGCAGACCATCGCCATCCAGCGCCGTGGCCCGGACCCGGAGCTGGCCCGCCGCTTCGGCCTGTCGTGGATCGGCGGCCTCGATGCCCTCGACACGGCCCTCGAGCAGGCCGACGTCGTCTCGCTCCACGTCCCCTATGAGCCATCGACCCGCCACATCCTCGATCGCGATCGGCTGCGCCGGATCCGGCCAGGCGGTGTGGTCGTCAACGTCAGCCGCGGCGGCCTGATCGACGAGGTCGCGCTCGTCGAGGCGGTCCGCGATGGACACCTCCTCGGGGCCGGGCTCGATGTCGTCGAAGGGGAGCCAGCCCCGCCGGACCATCCGGCCCGCGGGATCGACCGGATCATCATCACCCCGCACGTCGCGGGTGCGACCCACGAGACCTCGCGGCGCCGGGCACGCTTCGCGGCCCACAACATCAGCCGGATCGGCTGGGGGCTCGAGCCGCTCTACCGGATCGAGCCGCTCGGATCGCGCACGGAGACCTGAGCGTGGCCGGCGCCAGCCTGATGACGGTCCTCGGTCCGATCGACGCGGCGACGATGGGGATCACCCAGCCGCACGAGCACCTCGTCGTCGACCTGTTCGACATGAAGGGCAGCTACGACGGGATCCTCGAGGACCCCCGGCTCGCCGCAGTGGAGGCTGAGGCCTTCCGCGACGCCGGTGGCCGGACGCTGGTGGACACGACGAGCATCGGGATCGGGCGCGATCCGGAGGGTCTCGTCTCCGTCGCACACGCGACCGGGCTCAACGTCGTCATGGGCACCGGCTGGTATCGCGAACCCGTCTACCCGCGGTTCGTGCTCGAGCACACCGCGACCGAGCTCGCACGGGTGATCGTGCGCGAGCTGACAGTCGGTGTCGACGAGACCGGGATCCGGGCGGGGGTCATCGGCGAGCTCGGTACCGAACGCCGCGCGATCACGCCGGCCCAGGAGCGCGTCTTCCGGGCCGCCGCCCTGGCACAGCGCGAGACCGGCGTGGCGATCACGACCCACACCTCGCATTACGGCGAGCTCGCGCTCGAGCAGCTCGAGCTGCTCACCGGCGAGGGCGTTCCGGCCGATCGGATCGTCATCGGCCACATGGGCGACCGGTTCGGGCTGGAGATCGAGCGGTCGGTCCTCGACCGCGGCGCCTTCCTCGAGATCGACCATGTCGGGTTCGCCGAATTCGCGCCCGACGAGCGTCGGGCCGACCACGTTGCGACGCTGATCGACGAGGGCTACCTGGACCAGCTGCTGCTGTCGTCCGACACGTGCTTCCGCTCGCATCTCCGGTCGTACGGCGGACGCGGCTACGGCCATCTCCTGGAGGTCTTCGTCCCGATGCTGCGTGCCAGGGGCGTGACCGGCGCCGCGCTCGACGCGCTGCTCGTCGACAACCCGCGCCGCGCGCTGGCCGTCCCGGAGGTCTGACTCAGAGTCCGGTCGAGACCACCGTGGCGTCGGGCCGCGACAGGACATCGGGGAGCAGCGAGGTCCCGATCCCGGGCTCGGTCGGCGGCAGGATGGCGCCGTCCTCGATCACGACCGAGTGGGGGACGACGTCGCGGTACCACGTCCGGATATAGGCGCGGACCGTCTCCTGGTAGGTCGCATTCGGGGCGGCCAGGGCGAGGTGGACGCCGGCGAGCAGCGTGAACGGCCCGGTGCAGTCGTGCATCGTGACCGGCAGGCCGAACGTGTCGGCGAGGACGCCGATCTTGTGCGATTCGGTGATCCCGCCGGTCCAGGTGGGATCGAGCATCACGATGTCGGCCGCCTTCTGCTCGAGCAGCGGCAGGAACTGGTGGCGGGTGACCAGGTACTCACTGGCGAGCACCGGGACCGTGGTCTGGTCGTGCAGGCTGGCGATCGCCCCGATGTCGTGGGCGAGGAGCAGGTCCTCGACCCACTCGATGTCGTAGTCCTCGAGCGCCCGGGCGATCTTGACCGCGGCCGGCAGCCGCCAGAAGCCGTGCCCCTCGAGCATGATCCGCATCTTCGAGCCGACGGCCTCGCGGATCAGGCGGATCGGCCGGAGCCCGTCCTCGAGCTCCGCGGCGCTGATCGTCAGACCCTCGTTGCGCAGCGCGATGTCGTCGAACGGCCACAGCTTCATGGCCGTGATGCCTTCCTCGAGCAGCTCGGCGGCGAGGGCCGCCGGGTCGTTGTTCCAGGCATACAGGTCTTCGAGCGGCCCCGGGCGGCCGTGGACCTCGTACGGCGGCCGGCCGTACGCCGGCCCGCCGCACGTGTTGTAGATCGGCACCCGATCGCGCGACTTGCCACCGAGGAGCTGGTAGATCGGCCGGCCGACCGACTGGCCGAGGATGTCCCACAGCGCCACGTCGATGGCCGAGATCGCCCGGACCTCGACGCCCTGGCCGCCGAACCGGGCCGCGTCCCGGTCGTACAACGCGGTCCAGTGGCGCTGGATCTCGGTCGGGTCCTTGCCCAGCAGCTTCGGCGCGGCTCGCTCGTGGATGTAGCCGCGGATCGCGCCGGTCATCATGAACGTGTCGCCCGTCCCGATCAGGCCGTCGTCGGTGTGGACCCGGACGTACAGGACGTAGGGCGTGTCGGCGAGCTCGACCGTCTCGATGCGGGTGATCTTCACCGGCAGGTCAGGCGAGGCGGGGAGCGGGGCCGACGGCCGCGAGCGCCTCGCCGGCGGCGGCCAAGGTCGCCTCGATATCCGCGTCGTCATGCGCCGCCGACAGGAACCACGTCCCGCGACCGGTCACCCGGACGCCGCGATCCTGCAGCTCGATGAGGAACCGGCGCTGCCGCGCCAGGTCGGTGGCGACATACCCGCGATAGTCGCGGATCGGGCCGGATCCGAAGGTGGTGTTGAACACGGCCGGCAGGCCCTGGACGTGCAGGTCGATGCCGAGTCGCGCCGCCTCGTCGCGCAGCCCGTCCATCAGCCGCGTGCCGCAGCGGTCGATGCTGGCGTACGCGGCGCCGTCATCCGCCCCGAGTCGATCGATGGTGGCATTGGCGGCCGCCACGCTCGACACGTTGGCGTTGTAGGTCCCGCCGTGGAGCACGCCGTTGATGGTCAGCTCCATCAGCCGCCGCGAACCGGCGATCGCCGCGATCGGGAAGCCACTGCCCATCGCCTTGGCGAAGACGGCCAGGTCCGGCGTGACCCCGAGACGTGCCTGGGCGCCGCCGAAGCCGACACGGAACCCGGTGATGACCTCGTCGAAGATCAGGACGCTCCCGTTCGCGGTCGTCAGGGACCGGATCGTCTCGAGGAAGCCCGGCTCCGGTGGGATGACGCAGGTGTTGCACAGGATCGGTTCGCAGATGACCCCGGCGATCCGGTCCGCCTCGGGGCCCGCGAACGCGCGCTCGAGGGCCGCGGCATCGTTCCAGGGCAGGATGACCACGTCGTCGACCGACGATGCGATCTGGCCCGCACTCGGCAGGTGCGGGATCGGCGCGTCGGGCGGTCCTGCCAGCTCGATCGGCGGGGCGACGCTGGCCAGGATCGGATCGAGCCAGCCGTGATAGTGGCCCTCGAACTTCACGATGCGGTCTCGCCCGGTCGCCGCGCGGGCGATCCGGAGCGCCGCCTGGACCATCTCGGACCCGGAGCTCCCGAAGCGGACGAGCTCCGCGCACGGCACGGCCGCCTGGAACCGTTCCGCGAGCTCGACCTCGTCCTCGGTCTGACCGGCGAACAGCTGGCCGCGGCTGAGCCTGTCGCGCACGCCGGAGACGACGGCGGCCGGTGCGTGGCCGAGGATCGCGGGACCCATCCCGAGCACGAAGTCGACGTAGTCGTTGCCGTCGATATCGATCACGTGCGAGCCGCTCGCACGCTCGAAGAAGAGCGGGCCCGGGTCGCCGCCGAGGCGGAAGTTGCTGCTGACGCCGCCCGCGAGCGACCGCTTGGCACGGGCGTAGGCCGCGGTGGACCGCGCGTAGCGTTCGGAGCGGGACGGCGCGACGTGACGCTCATCGTGCGCGGCGGATGACCGTTCCACCTCTCGTGCCATTCGTCACGCAGCCTTCATACGCAGGGATCCACGTCGACGACGCGACGTGGACCGGGCTCCGGGGGTCAATTGCGTCTCGCATTATGGTCCGCGGTTTCATGAATCGCAAACGGAAATCACACAGCGGTCCGACCGGCATGCGGTCCGTGTCCCGTCCACGACCGATCCGGGTCAGTCGACGGTGTTCACACCGTCCAGCAATTCGCGGGCCCCGGAGCCGCTCGTCCGTCGCGCGCCGCCCGCCGAGGTCGTCTTGCGCATCGCCCGCAGGATGCGCGTGGCCGCCTGTTCGGAGTGGGTGCGGCTGCGCTGCATCGCCGCGCGTGCGTCGCGCGCTTCGATGGCGTCGAGGATCGGGCGGTGGGCCGCGATGGCCAGCTCGAGTGGCTCCCAGGCGCGGTAGACGAGCGGGATCGCGCGGCGCGTGCTCTCCCACAGCTCCACGATGCGGCGCGCGCGCTCGGGCCGGCCGCCCGCCTCGTACAACGCCCGGTGGAACTCCTGGTCGTGACCGACGAGCGCCTCGCGGTCGCCCCGGGCGGCGTCGTCCTCCATCTGGCGGAAGACCGTCCGGATCCGCTCGAGGACCTCGTCGGTCAGGTTGAGGACCCCGTCGCGGGCGGCCAGCGCCTCGAGCGCGGCGCGGACGGCGTACGTCTCCTCGACGTCTTCGACCGACAGCTCGGCGACGGTCGCGCCGTGGTGTGCCCGGAAGGTCACGAGTCCGTCGGCTTCGAGCGCCCGGAGCGCCTCGCGGACCGGCATCACGCTCATCCCGAGCCGAGCAGCGAGCTGATTGAGGCGGAGCGGGGTCCCGGGCGGAAGCTGGCCCGAGATGATCAGCGCCCGGAGCGCACTGGCGGCCGCGTCGGTCAGCGTCTCGCGCGGTTGCGGGGCGATGTCGAGGTCGTCGATGACGCCGCGCGGGGATCGTGTCATCACCACCGCCAGTCTGCGTGGGCGAAAGCCGGGTCGAGCACCGGCGGGATCCTGGTCCGGACAGCTGATCGGATCCGTCGTCCGATCATAATCGTCCCCGCGGCCCGTGATCCGGGCGTTTCGGGAGGCGGTCAGCGGAGCTCGGCGCGGATCGCCTCCTGCGCGAGGGTGATGTCGTCGTCGCCGATGCCCCGGTGGGTCACCGCTCGCAGGCGACCGCCGGAGTAGGGAAGCAGGTGGACGCCCCGTCGGGCGAGACGGACGGCCACGTCCGAGCTGGGACCGAAGCGCGGATCGAGATGGGCCACGACGAGGTTCGTCTCGACCGCCGCGAGGTCGATCGCGACCCCGTCGATGGCCGCCAGGCCGACGGCCAGCGTTCGCGCCCGTCGATGGTCGTCGGCCAGCCGTCCGACCATGGTCTCGAGGGCGATGGTCGCTGCCGCCGCGAGATAGCCCGCCTTGTGCGTCCGACCCAGTCCGACCTGTTTGGCGATCTCGCGCGCTCGCTCGATCACGACGGCGCGCCCGCCGAGCAGCGCCCCGGCCGGCGCGCACAGGCCCTTGCTCAGGCTGGCCGTCACCGTGTCGACGCCCTCGGTCAGGGCCGCCGGGGCGGCACCAAGTGCGACGGCCGCGTTCCACAGACGTGCGCCGTCGAGATGGACGGCCGCGCCATGCGCATGGGCGAGGTCCGCGACCGCGCGGGTCTCGGTCGCGTCGATGGCCACGCCGCCGGCGAAGGTGTGGGTGTTCTCGATGACCACCAGCGCCACGCGTGCCGCTCGTCCGCCTTCGCGCTCGGCCAGGATCGTTTCCACCGCGGCCCGGTCGAGCCGGCCACGCTCCGACGAGACGGTCAGCGGCAGGACGCCGCCGAGGGCAGTCAGCCCGTACCACTCGACCTCGAAGATGTGCGAGATCCGGTCGAGCACGACGGCGGCGCCACGCTCCGTCTGGGCGAGGACCGCGACGAGGTTGGCGCTGGTCGCATTCGGCAGGAAGCAGCAGGCCTCCGTCCCGAGGATCGCAGCCCCCGCCGCCTCGAGGCGCTGGACCGCCGGATCCTCACCCCACATCGCGACCCCGACCTGTGCGGTGGCCATGGCCTCGAGCATCTCCGGCGTCGCCGGCGCGATGATGTCGCTGCGGAGGTCGATCGTTCGTTCGCTCATCGCGCCACCACGTGGAGCACGCCGAACGGTCCGACGCGGCACGTGAACCCGGGGGCGACGTATGCGGTCGAGTCCGGCCCATCGATGAACGCCGGGCCGGCAAGCCAGCCCCCGGGAAAGAGCCCCCGCCAATCGTGGACCGGCACGCTCACGATCCCTGCGGTGTCGTCGACGAAGGCCGGGCGGTCGGCGACAGGCCGAGCCTCGGTTTCCGGCGCGCCGGCCGGCTCGGCCGACTCGGCCAGGACGGGTCGCGGCGCGGAGACGGTGATCGCGAGGTGGACCGTCTCGACGGCCGCGTCGCGGGAGGCATAGCCGTAGGTCCGTTCGTGCAGGGCGTCGAAGTCGTCGCGGAGGCGCGCGGCGGTTGCCGCATCGAACCGCCCGCCGGCGACCGGGACCCGGAGGTCCCAGGATTGGCCGACGTAGCGGACGTCCGCGGCACGCTCCCGTCGAAGGTCGCCGTCGCGGACCTGCGGCGGGAGCCGGTCGATCGCCTCGCGTTCGAGCCGGCCGAGCGTCGCGTCGGCCTCGTCGGGTTCGAGGACGTCGAGCCGCCGGCGGAAGGCGGCGCGGTGGTCGACCCGTGGCGCGCTGGCGAGCAGCCCGAACGCCGACAGGACACCGGCATCGGGCGGGATGATGACCGACCGAAAGCCCAGCTCGGCCGCCTGCCGGCAGGCATGCAGCGGACCGGCTCCACCGAACGCCATCAGGTCGAAGCCGGCCGGATCGAGCCCGCGCCGGACGGTCATCAGCCGGATCGCCTGGACCATCGCCGAATCGGCGACGTCGACGATGGCGACGGCGGTCTCGACCGTGCTGACGCCGAGCCTCTCGGCCAGGACGCCGACCGCGCGCTCGGCGGCCGCGGCATCGAGTGCGAGACGACCCCCAGCGAGCGTCGTTGCGCCGATCCGCCCGAGCACGACGTTCGCGTCGGTGACGGTCGGCTCGGTCCCGCCGCGCCCGTAGCAGGCAGGCCCGGGATCGGCGCCCGCGCTTCGCGGTCCGACCCGCAGGATGCCACCCGGGTCGATCCAGGCCAGGCTCCCGCCGCCGGCCCCGATCTCGACCAGATCGACGACGGAGCCGAGGATCGGCAGCCCGCTGGCATGCGCGACCGCGGATCCGGACCCGGACCCGGACCCGAGCTCCCACGTCGCGACCTGGCGGGCGTCGCCGCCCTCGATCATGCCGACCTTGGCCGTCGTCCCACCCATGTCGAGGGTGACGACATCGACGCTCCCGATGAGCCCTGCGTACCTCGTCGCCGCCGCGAGACCGGCGGCTGGCCCGGACTCGATGATCTCGACCGGGCGCTCGAGGGCGCTCGCGGCGGTCGCCAGCCCCCCGTTCGACTTCATGAACCAGAGCCCGGCGTCGGCACCGCGCTCCCTCAGCCCCGCCTCGATGGCGGCCAGGTACTCACGGATGACCGGCCCGACGTAGGCGTTGGCGACCGTCGTGCTGGCCCTCGGGTACTCGCGGATCTCGGGCGCGATGACGCTCGACAGCGAGACCGTCACGTCCGGGAGCGCGTCGTGCAGGATCTCGGCCACGCGGCGTTCGTGGGCGGGGTTGACGTAGCTGTGAAGGAGGCAGACCGCGACCGAGCGGATCCCCGAGCCGGCCAGCCGGTCCGCGACGACCCGGACGGACTCCTCGTCGAGCGGGACATCGACGCTCCCGTCGAAGCGCATCCGCTCGCGCACCTCGAGCGCCCAGATGCGCGGGACCAGCGGCGCGGGCTTGGTGGTGCGCAGGTCGTACAGCTCGTGGCGGATCTGGCGGGCGATCTCGAGCACGTCGCGGAAACCCTCGGTGGCGATCAGCGCAGCCGGCCCGCCGGTCCGGGTGATGACCGCGTTGGTCGCCACGGTCGTCGCGTGGAAGACCGAGCGACACGCCTCGATGCCGACGCCGGCCTCGGCCATCGCGGCATCGAGCGCAGCGAAGAACCCTTCGGCGGGATCGCTCGGTGTCGACAGGACCTTGGCGGTCCAGCGTCGGGCCGTCTCCGTGTCGGCGAGAACGACGTCGGTGAACGTGCCGCCGATATCGATCGCCACGCTGAAGCCGCTCACGGTCGGCCCGTCGGCTCGGTGGCGTCGGGGACGAGACCGTAGACCTCGCGAGCGCGGGCCACGCTGATCCGTCCGCTCGCCACGTCGTCGCGGATCGCGGCCGGGTCGCGGAGCGCGACCTCGCCATAGCCGCCACCACCCGCGCTCTGGATGCTCATGACCTCGCCGGCCGCCAGGTCGATGCTGAACTTGGAGGGGTAGCGCGTCGCCACGCCGTCCGGATCGCGGACGTAGTGGTTCGAGCGGGCCGGGCCGCCGCCGACCAGGCCCTGCGGGGCGAAGCGGACCCGTTCGGCCATGACCGTGAACGTCACCTCGCCCTCGAACTCGTAGTCGCGCCGCAACCCGAGACCGCCGCGCCAGCGGCCCGGTCCCTCCGAGTCGGGGAGAAGCGCGTAGGTGCGGAAGTGGACCGGGTAGTTCGCCTCGGTCTCCTCGATCGGGGCGTTCTCCGTGTTCTGGACGTGCGGTTGGACGCCGTCCATGCCGTCGATCCCGAGACGCCCACCATAGCCGCCCGCCTGCGTCTCGTAGTACACGAAGTAGGCGCCCGTCCGCGGGTTGATCCCGCCGAACGAGATGTTGAGCATCGTCCCCTTGGAATCGGCGGCCGAGACGTCGGGGAGGACGGTCGCGAACGCGCGGAGCGCCGTCTCGCATAGCCTTCCGACAGCATCGGCTCCTCCGCCGATGGCCGCCGGCCGGACCGAATCGAGGACCGATCCGGGCCGCGTCACGACGCGCAGGACCTGGTAGAACCCGTCATTCATCGGGACGTCCGGGTCGATCAAGCAGCGCAGCGCGTAGGCGCAGGCCGACAGCGTGCCGCCTTTCGTCGTGTTGATCGACGACGGCCGCTGGTCGTCGCTGCCGGTCACGTCGAAGACGACCTCCTCGTCTGTGATCGTGATCCGCACCTCGATCCGGATCGGCGTGTCCGAGACCCCATCGTCGTCGAGGTGGTCGACGGCCTCGATCGTGCCCTTCGGGAGGTGCGCCAGCGAGGCGATCGTCCGCCGGCGCGTGTAGGCGAGCAGGTCGTCGATCCCCCGACCGACCTCCGCGGCGCCGCGCCGTTCGATCATCTCGGACAGCCGGCGCAGACCGACGGTCACGGCCGCGACCTGCGCCCGGAGGTCGCCCTCCGTCTCGCGCGGAGAGCGGACGTTGGCGAGGAGCAGCGCGAGCACCCCGTCGTCGACGACGCCATCGCGCAGGATCCGGAGCGGCGGGATGATCGTGCCTTCCTGGATCTGCTCGCGATGGAGCCCGATGCTGCCCGGCGTCCCGCCGCCGACGTCGACGTGATGGGCCATCGCCACGGCGTAGGCGAACGGCCGGCCGTCGATCATGAGCGGCGCCACGAGGCAGACGTCGTTGAGATGCAGACCGCCGAGATGGCTGTCGTTGCACAGGATCGCGTCGCCGGCCCGGAGCCGGTCGACCCCGAACCGCTCGAGGATCGCCGGCACGAAGTGGGCGATCGTGCCGAGGTGGATCGGCTGGGCGAATGACTGGGCCACGGTGCGCGCCTCCCCATCGAGGATCGAGCACGAGAAGTCGAGCCGCGTCTTGATGTTGGTGGAGTAGGCCGCGCGCCGGAGCGTGACGCTCATCTCGTCGGTGATCCCCGTCAGCGAGTGCCGGAAGATCTCGAGCCGGAGCGGGTCGGTCGGGGTCGCATCGCCGCTCGGGATCGGCTGGACGGTCATCGCGGGCGGACCCCATCGTCGGTTGCTTGGTGTTGCCCATCGCAACACGGGTTCACGATACGATATCGCCTTGTGGACCCCGTGACGCGTCTCATGCGCGGAGGACCCGGCCGCCACGGTCGCCGGTCGAGCGACCATCCTCGATCGCGAGGATTCCGTTGGTGATCACGTGACGCATCCCGACGGCCAGCCGGTTCGGGGCATCGAACGTCGCCGCGGCATGGATCGTCGACGGATCGAACACGGCGAGGTCGGCGTACGCCCCGACGCGCACGACGCCTCGATCGGCCAGGCCGATCCGCTCGGCCGGCAGGCCGGTCAAGCGGTGGATCGCGCCCTCGAGGCTGAGGACGGCGCGATCCCGGACGATGGTCTCGAGGTACCAGGCCGCCCACGAATACGCGCCGTGGAAGACGTGACCCGCCAGCGGGCCGTCGGGAGAGAGGCTCGTCGCATCCGACGATGGCGCGCATCGTGGATGGCGCGCGGCCTCGGCGATCCCCTCGACCGTGTACGACCAGCCGATCGCCATCGGTCCGTCGATCCGATCTGCGTGCGCGGCGAGCACGTCGAAGATCACCTCGTGCGGATCGCGATCCGGACCGGCGAGGTCCGCCAGGCTCCGGCCGTCCACCCAGGGCGTGGCCGGCGCGTCGACGATGAAGACGCCGCCGTATCCCGTGATCCCGAAGCTGTCGATGATGCTGCGGTGCTCGCGCAGGTCGGCGCGTCGCGTCCGGAGCACTTCGGTGATCCCGGCCGGCCCGAGCTCGACCACCCAGCGCGGCAACGCGACGCTCAGGTTGGTGAACCCGAACAGCCGGGTATGGATGTCGAACGCGACGTCCATCCCGCTCGCGTTGGCTGCATCGATCCGCTCCATCGAGCGCGCCAGCGCGTCCGGGCTCGCTCCGGGACGCGGCAGCAGGTGCGAGACCTGGAGGCGGACGCCGGCGTGGCGCGCGGTCTCGATCGCCTCGTCGACGCCCTCGACGGCGGCGACGTCCTTGTTCCGCGTGTGGGTGGCGTACAGGCGGCCCCGGCGGGCGACGCCCGCGCACAGGCGGGCGATCTCCTCGACCGTGGCGGTGCCCTCGATCGGGTATTCCAGGCCGGTCGACAGGCCGACGGCCCCCAGCTCGAGCGCCTCGTCGAGGCGCCGCGCCATGTGCGCCTGCTGGTCTGCCGTCGAGGCGCGGCCCGGGTCCGCCATCGCGTCGAGCCGGAGCGTGCCATGCGCGACCAGCACCGCGACATTGACCGCCGGACGGGCGGCATCGAGCGCGTCCAGGTAGCCACCGAACCCGGTCCACGGGATCGGCCACGACGGGTCGTAGCCGTAGATGTTGTCGGCATGGCGGGCGGGCCGGTCGATCGGCGCGCAGCCGTGCCCGCAGTTGCCGACCAGCTCGGTCGTCACTCCCTGGGCGACGGCGCTCTGCGCGCGCGGATCGATGGCGAGCGTCAGGTCCGAGTGGCTGTGGACGTCGATGAAGCCCGGCGCGACGACCAGGCCGGCCGCGTCGATCCGGCGGGCCCCCTCGACCGTCGTCAGGTCCGCGGCGATCGCCACGATCCGGTCGCCCGCGATGCCGACATCGGCCCGCCGGGACGGCCCGCCGGACCCGTCGACCAGCAGCCCGCCGACGATCACCGCGTCCGGACGGACGGCGGCACCTCCGGTCATTTCGGCGTCCACATCCTGATATATGATACGAAAATGTCGTCCCCACGGTCGCCCAGGTGAGCGCGAGCGCGCCCCGGGCACGGCCGTCGGCCCGGATCGGGGCCGACATCGGCGGCACATTCACCGACATCGCGTTCGTCGATCCGGGCGGTCGCCTGCGCGTCCACAAGGTCGCCTCGACCCCGCCGGACTTCGGCCGGGCGGTGGCCGATGTCGTCGCGGACCTCCAGCGCAGCGGTGCGGTCGACGCGGGCACCGAGATGATCCATGGCACGACCGTGGCCACGAATGCCATCCTCGAGCGGCGCGGCGCCCGGACGGCGTTGATCACCACCGCCGGCTTCCGCGACGTCCTCGAGCTCCGCCGGACGCGCTCGCCGGAGCTGTATGACGCGCGCTACGTCCCGCCGCCGCCGCTGGTCGAGCGTCGCTGGCGGCTCGAGGTCGGGGAGCGGCTCGGACCCGACGGGCGCGTCCTCGTCCCGCTCGATGCCGGCGAGGTCCGGCGACTGCTCCGCTTCATCGAGGCGGAGGGGATCGAGTCGGTGGCGGTCTGCCTGCTCCACTCGTTCCGCAACCCGGACCACGAGCGAGCGGTCGGCGAGATGATCGCCGACGCGTCCCGCTATACGTCGCTGTCGGTCGACCTGCTGCCGGTCATCGGCGAGTACGAACGAACGAGCACGACCGTCGTGAACGCCTACATCGGCCCGATCGTCTCGCGCTACCTGACCAGCCTCGAAGCCGACCTCGCGCGGATCGCCGGGATCGACCGGCTCCAGGTGATGCAGTCGAGCGGGGGACTCATGTCGGCGGCACGGGCCGCCCGACAGCCGGCCCAGATCGTGGAATCAGGCCCGGCCGGCGGCGTCATCGCCGGCCAGCGCCTCGGCGAGGCGTCCGGCCTGCCCGACCTCATCTGCCTCGACATGGGTGGGACGACGGCGAAGGCGTCGGTCATCGAGGGCGGGGCGTCGTCGCTGACCAGCGAATACGAGGTCGGTTCGGGGATCTCGCTGTCGAGCCAGATGTCGAAGGGCCGCGGCTACGCGCTCAAGCTCCCGGTCCTCGAGATCGCCGAGGTCGGGGCGGGCGGTGGCAGCATCGTCCGGGCGGACCCGCTCGGGACCATCCTCGTCGGGCCCGAGAGTGCCGGCGCCGTCCCGGGACCGGCCTGCTACGCGACCGGCGGGTCGCGCGCGACGGTGACCGACGCGAACGTCATCCTGGGCTTCGTCAACCCGGACGCCATCGCCGGCGGGACCCTGCGCATCCACCCGGAGCTGGCCGCCCGGGCGATCCACGACGACGTGGCCGCACCCCTCGGGTTGTCGGTCGAGGCGGCGGCCCACGGCGTCTTCGGCGTCGCGACGGCGACCATGGCCCGCGCGGTCAAGGCGGTCACGGTCTATCGCGGCCGCGACCCGCGCGACTTCGTCCTTCTGGCGTTCGGTGGCAACGGTCCGATCTTCGGCGCCGCCCTGGCCGAGTCGCTCGGGATGCGCCACGTGCGCGTGCCGGCTGCGGCCGGGGTCTTCTCGGCGCTCGGTCTGCTCGAGGCGGAAGAGACCTGGCATCTCAGCCAGTCCGTCTTCGAGGCGTCGGCTCGGCTCGACCCGCGGCTTGTCGTCGATCGCTATCGCGAGCTCGAGGCCAGGCTGCGCGTCGAGCTCGACGAGCAGGGCGTCGAGGACGCCGAGGTCGGCTGGGGTGCCGACATCCGGTACACCGGCCAGGGATACGAGCTGACCGTCGGGATCGACCGTTCGAGCACCGCGGCGGACGTCGTCGGCCGGCTCGGCGACGCGTTCTACGACGCGCACGCGCGCGCCTATGGACACGCGTCGGAGACCGACGAGTTCGAGCTCGTCAACGTCCGGGTGACCGGACGCCTGCCGCGCACCGGGACGGTCTCGCGCTCGATGCCGGCGGGCTCGGGCGACCTCGGGTCGCGGCCCGTCTGGTTCGGGCCGGCGTACGGCCGGCTGGTCGTGCCGATCATCCACCGCAAGGACCTGCGGTCCCCGATCGCGGGGCCGGCCCTGGTCGAGGAGTTCGACACGACGACCGTCGTGCCGCCGGGCTGGACCGCCGCTCTCGACGCCCACGCCTCCATCGTCCTGGAGCACGTCGAATGACCGACCACGCCACGCCCGATCCGACCCACATCGACCCGGCCACGCTCGAGATCGTCCGGCACGCGCTCGGGTCCGTCGCCGACGAGATGGCGCTGATCATCGCCCGGACCTCGTATTCGGCGACGGTCCGCGACGCCCTCGACTACTCGACCGGCCTGCTCAATGTCAACGGGGAGCTGATCGCGCAGGGCCTGGGGATCGCCCTCCACCTCGGGTCGTTCCCGTCGGCCGTCGGGCACGTGCGCCGTGCCTACGGCGACCGGATGCGGCCGGGCGACGTGTTCATCCTCAACGACCCGTACGAGTGGGGCGGGATCCACCTGCCGGACATCTACCTCATCCGGCCGATCTTCCATGACGGCGTCCTGCGAGCCTTCGCCGCGGCGCTGGCCCACCAGACCGACGTCGGTGGGCTCATCCCCGGCAGCAACTCGACGACCACGACCGAGATCTTCCAGGAGGGGATCCGCCTGCCGGGTGTCCACCTGTACGAAGCCGGCCGGGTCAACCAGGCCGTCCTCGACATCATCGCCGCGAACGTCCGCGTCCCGTTCATGGTCCTCGGCGACATCCGCGCCCAGCTCGCGGCCGTCGATGCCGGCGAGCGTGGATACCTCGACCTGATCCGGCGCTACGGCTCCGCCGGGTTGGCCGAGCTCGAGAACGCCCTGCTCGACCTGTCCGAGCGGATGGCGCGCCGCGAGATCGCGTCGTTCCCCGACGGCGTCTACCGGCAGGTGAGCTGGATCGACAGCGACAGCGTCGACCCGGAGCCGATCCGGATCGAGGTCGCCGTCACCATCGCCGGCGACGGGATCGAGGTCGACTTCGCCGGGACCGCCGCCCAGGTCCGCGGCGGGATCAACTCACCGATCCCGTTCTCGCGATCGGCGGTCTACGCGGCGACCCGGCTGGTGCTCGATCGGTCGATCCCGAACTCTGCCGGCTACTTCCGGGCGATCACCGTCCGCGCCGACGAGGGAACGATCGTCTATCCGCGGTTCCCGGCCGCCTGCGGGGCGCGCGGGATCACCGGGTTCCGGATCATGGATGCGGTCACCGGCGCGCTCGCCCAGGCCGTCCCCGACCGGGTCCCGTCGGACGGCGAGGGCGGCAACTCGCTCATCTCGATCGGTGGCGACGATGCAGCCGGGCGCCGCTTCGTGTTCGTCGACATGTTCTCCGGATCGCGTGGCGCGGGGCCCGGCTATGACGGTCCGGCCGGCGTCCCGCATCCCGGCTCCAACAACGCCAACATGCCGATCGAGATCGCCGAGAGCACGTACCCGCTGCGCTTCGACCGGTACGAGATCCTGCGCGATACCGGCGGCGTCGGAGAGTACCGCGGGTCGCCGTCACTCGTCCGCGAGTTCCGCTACTTCGGGACGGACAGCCTCGTCCAGGTCCGCTCGGACAAGCGCGACCATCCGCCGTTCGGCCTGGCCGGCGGCGGTCCCGGCGATCCGTCGATGACGATCGTCGAGCACGACGGCGAATCAACGGTCCGGCCGGTCATCGGGCCGTCGCCGATCTTCGGCGGTGACCGGTTCCGGCACCAGCTGGCGAGCGGCGCGGGATGGGGCGACCCATTCGAGCGCGATCCCGCAGCGGTCCTGCGCGACGCGCGCAATGGCCTGGTCTCGCCCGAACGCGCGCGGGAAGGCTACGGCGTCGTGATCGTCGACGAGATCCTGGACGAGGCGGCCACCGCCGCCGAGAGGACCAGGCGGCGGGCCGAGGCGGACTAGGCCTTCAGGATCTCCTGGCCGACCATGAAGCGCGTCATCGCGGCGTGGTCCAGCTCGACCCCGAGACCCGGTCCGGTCGGGGCACTCACGTGGCCCCCCGACGGTCGCAACGGGTTCGCCAGGAGCTGCCACATGAGGTCGATCTCCTGGCGCGGATCGGTCGCCTCGACGGCCATCACGATCGGCAGCGCGGCGGCCAGGTGGACGTGGATCTCCGGGAAGATATGGGGCAGCACGGGGATGCTCTCGGCCGCCGCGAGCGCACAGATCTTGACCGCCTCGCTGATCCCACCGGTCGTCGTGGCGTCCACCCGCAGGTATTCGGGCGGGACCTGCGCGATGAGATCCCGGTAGGCGTACCGTCCCACGACGTCCTCGCCCAGGGCGAGCGAGATCCCCGTCCGCTCGCGCAGGACCGCGGCCGGGTGAGGGAGCTCGGACGGGAACGGGTCCTCGATGAAGGCGATCCCGAACTCCGTCCAGCGCCGCACGGTGGGCAGGACATCGGCGACGGTTCGCCACGCCCAATGGGCGTCGTAGGCGAGCAGGCTGCGGCCGCCGATGGCCTCGGCCGAGACGCGCAGCCGGTCCGTGTCGTCGGCGAGCGGTCCTGCCGCGATCTTGATCCACGGATAGCCGTCCGCCGCATAGCCGTCGATCTCGCGACCGAGCGTCTCGTGGGTGACGCCCGGGCGCGGGTAGCCGCCCGCGATGCTGACCGGGATCCGCTCGCGGTGCCCGCCCAAGAGCTGCCACAACGGCAGCCCGGCGGCCTTCGCCTTGAGGTCCCAGACGGCGATGTCGGCGCCGCTCAACGCCCGCATGAACAGCCCGCGCTGGCCGATGGTCAGGTTGGCGTTGTAGGCACGTTCCCAGATCGCCTCGCTACGGAGGGGATCGGCGCCGAGCAGGAACGGGGCGATGTTGCGTGCCAGGATCGCGGCGACCGGCGCATCGCGGGTCATCCCGAAGCCGACCCCCGTCAGTCCCTCGTCGGTCACGAGCTCGACGACGAGGTACTCACGACCGTCGAAGCGGAGCTCGCCCATCACGATCGGCGACGACAGCGGGACGCGACAGGTCGTCAGCCGGACTTCGACGATCCTCATCCCGGGTTGCTCGGCTGGATGACCTCGACCTGTTCGTCGGGCGCATCCTCGTTCGGTCCGACTCCGGCCAGGAAGCGGACGCCGGATGGGCCGGCGTTGATGCCGTGGACGACGCGTTGGGCGGCATAGACGAGGTCGCCCGAGGTCGCCGCGATCGGCGGGTCGTCGTCGAGGTAGAACTCGACAGTCCCGGTCAGGACGAAGAAGAACTCGGCTGCGCGCGGGTGGAAGTGCGGGATCGTCCGGTCGCCGCCCGGCATCGACAGCTGGACCAGCCGCATCGACGGGGTCGCGAGCAGCGGCACGCGGGACCACGGCTCATCCGGCGCGAGGGGTTCGACGGCGACCCGGACGAGCTTCCGGTTGAACGCGGCGGACGGGTCGAGGTACGGCATCCGGCTCCCTGACTGCATTCTGATATTTGATATGGTAGGACGACGGGAGTCGCCCGGACAAGTCGGCTCGTTCAGCCGCCGGCGGCCGCACCAGCGTGCCGCAGCGCAGCCGAGGCAGTGTCATGCCGAGTATCACCGCGATCCGGCCCGTGGTCGTCAACGCGACGGTCCGGACGAACTGGATCTTCGTGATCGTCGAGACCGACGACGGCCGAAGCGGGGTCGGCGAGGCCACCCTCGACGGGCACGAAGCACAGGTCCTCGCCGAGCTCGATACCGCCGCCACGAGCCTGGTCGGATCGTCGCCGGATCCGCGATCCCCGGCGCTGCGGCCGCACCCGGGCGCGTTCGGCGGGCTGGCCCATGCGGCCGCCCGCAGCGCCATCGAGCAGGCGACCTGGGACCTGCTCGGCCAGCGCCTCGACGCGCCGATCGTCGAGCTCCTCGGTGGACCGGCCGGCGGGCGGGTCCGCGCCTATGCGAACGTCAATCGCGGGATCCTCGACGACCGGTCGCCCGAGGCCTTCGCTGCAGCCGTCGAAGCGGCGGTCGCCGACGGCTTCGACGCGGTCAAGATCGCCCCGTTCGACGGGTTGCGCTGGCAGCCCGAGACCGACCGTCATGCCCGGAGCCTGATCGACGCCGGCCTGGCCCGGATCGCGGCGGTGCGCGCGGCTGTCGGACCCGACGTCGAGGTCATGATCGATTGCCACGGGCGGTTCGACGCCCGGACCGCCATCGCGATCATCCCGCTGATCGACGCGTTCGCCCCGTCGTGGATCGAGGACCCGGTCCCGGGCAGCGACCTGGCCGGCTGGCGTCGCGTCCGGGATGCGACATCGAGTCGGCTGGCCGGTGGCGAGGCACTCGTCGGCCTCGCCACGTTCCGGCGCTTCATCGAGGCGTCCGGGGTCGACGTCGTCCTCGCCGACGTCAAGTGGTGCGGCGGGATCGCCGCCCTCTCGGCAATCGCCGACCTCGCCGAGGCGCATGGGATCGCCCTCTCCCCACACAATCCGAGCGGTCCCGTCTCGACCGCGGCGACCGCGCACGTCGCGCTGGCGATGGGACCGGTCGTGCCGCTCGTCGAGGTCGCCCTCGGCGAGGCCGACTGGCGGGTCGATCTTGTCGGTGGCGGCGAAGCGATCGATCGTGGCTCGATCGTCGTCGGCGCTGGACCGGGCCTCGGGCTGCGGCTGGATGAGGTGCTCGCCGCACGACATCCGTTCCGCGAATCACCCGTGTCCCCGGAGCTCTGGGAGCGCTGACCGGGACGTCCGTGTGGTGCTACCGACCGAGCCCCAGGTCGAGGTGGCCGAACGTCCGTCGCAGTCGCGCCTGGTCCGCCGCAGGCAGCGGCCCCGCGTCGAGCGCGGTCGCGTTCTCGGCGAGGTGATCGCGGTCGAACGTCCCGGTCAGCACGGACGAGACCGCGGGATGCCCGGCGACGAACCGGTAGCACGCGGCCGGGACCGAGACGACGTCGCCGTGGACGAGCCAGCCGAGCGGATCGGTCTCGGGCAGCGCATGGGGCGGGAGGTGGCCGTCGGCCTTGAGATCGCCGACCAGCGCGGCGAGAGCCGTGGGCGAGCCGAGCACGTTGCGCACGGCGGCCATGACGATGACCCCGATCCCGTTCGCGGCGGCGTGGGGCAGGACGTGCCGCTCGGCGGTCTGGTGGAGGACGTTGTAGCCGACCATCACGACGTCGATCCGTGCGTCCTCGACCGCCCGGTCGAGCGTCTCGTGAGCTGGATCGTCGCCGGCGAACGATTCGCTGATACCGATCGCTCGGACGAGCCCGGTCTCGCGTGCCCGGATGAGGACCGGCAGGTGACGGTCGATGACCGCGTCGTAGTCCGCCGGCTTCAGGGCATGGACCAGGACGACGTCGAGCTCGGTCACGCGCAACCGGTCCAGGCTGGTCCGGATCGAGGCGTCGATGTCGGCTGGCGCGAGCAGCACGCCGGCCGGATCCCGGTAGCTGACCTTGCTCGTCACGCGATAGGCCGACCGTGCGACCCCGGCCAGCGCCTCGCCGAGGAGCGCCTCGCTGACCCCGTAGGCAGGGGCCGTGTCGAACAGGTCGATGCCCAGGTCGAGCGCCCGCCGGACGAGGCGGCCGGCGTCCGCGGCGTCGGCTCCACGATGCTGGCCGAAGGCGTTCCGGCCGCCGGTCCCGAGACCGGCCAGCGACACGGTCATCCCCGTCGCCCCGAGCGATCGCCGCTCCACCGAGGCCGGACCTCCATCTTCGCCGCGGGGGCCGCCACCTGACCCCGATGGCTGGATTCTGGGGGATGGGTTCCCCTATGATGTGGTCCGAGAAGTGAACCACAGTGTCACCATACGGAGCAGGTGTTGACCGAGCACGAAGGGATCGACCGGCCCGTCGACGGGGCGGCGGAGCGGCCGGGGATCGATCCGATCCGATTCGAGGTGATCCGCAACGCCCTCGTCGAGATCGCCGAGGAGATGGCGGCGAGCCTCCGGCGGAGCGCCTACTCGACCAATATCAAGACCCGCGCCGACTTCTCGTGCGCGTTCTTCGACGCCAAGATGCGCGCGATCGCGCAGTCGTTCGCGCAGCCCAGCCACCTCGGCTCGCTCGTCCGGCTCGTCCCGGCCGCGGTCGCGGACTACGGTCCCGAGCGGCTGGGACCCGGTGACTCGATCCTCGTCAATCACCCGTACATCGGTGGCGGCCACCTCAACGACGTGACTCTCATCGCGCCGTTCGTGTACGAGGACCGGGTCCTCGGCTACGTCGCCTGCCTGGCCCATCACGTCGATGTCGGCGGCGGGGCCCCGGCCAGCGTCGGGGCCTTCCAGGAGGTCTTCCAGGAGGGGATCATCATCCCGCCGGTCAAGCTCGTCGAGAACGGCGTGATCGTGACCGACATCTATCGCCTCGTGCTCGAGCAGATCCGCTCGAAGCGCGAGACCGCGGGCGACCTGCGCGCCCAGATCGCCTGCAACAACACGGGCGTGCGACGGCTGACCGGTCTCGTCGACCAGCTCGGCGCGGACGCCTTCGTCGACTTCCTCGACGAGCTGTGCGCATACACCGGCCGCCGCACGATGGCCGCCATCGCCGGGCTCCCGCGCGGCTCGTTCGCGGCCGAAGGGCTGGTCGATACCGACGGCTTCTCGGACGAGCCGGTCCACCTGTCGGTCCGCTTCACGGTCGACGACGACGGCGTCCTGTTCGATCTGACCGGCTGCGATCCGCAGCGGCGCGCCCCGGTCAACTCGACCTACGCGCAGACCTACTCGAACTGCGCCTACGTGCTCAAGTCGCTGATCGACCCCGACATCCCGGTCAACGACGGGTTCTATCGGTACGTCCGGGTCGAAGCACCGCCCGGAACGGTCGTCAACGCGACCCACCCGGCGCCCGTGGTCGGTGGCTGGGAGACCGCCATGCGGGTGGTCGAGACCTTGTACCAGGCCGTCTCGCAGGCGCTCCCGGAGCGCGTCCCGGCGGGCTCGAAGGGGATGATCTGCCACGTCGGCTTCGGCGGCCGCAACCCGCGCGACGGGGAGCTGTATGCCTTCCTCGAGACGGTCGCCGGCGGCTTCGGGGGTCGTGCGTCGAGCGACGGGCCAGACGCCGTCCAGCCCCATCCGCAGAACACGGAGAACGCCCCGGTCGAGGAGACGGAGATCAACTACCCGGTCCGGATCCTGCGCTACGAGATGATCGAGGAGTCGGAAGGGCCGGGCGAGCATCGCGGCGGGCTCGGCCTGCGGCGCGACTACACCTTCGAGGACGACGTCTCGTTCACGATCCTGGCCGACCGCGACAAGTGGGGCCCGTCGGGCCTGTTCGGCGGGCTGGCCGCCGGGCCGGCGCATTACATCCTGAACCCGGACACCGATCCGACGGTGGTCAGCTCCAAGACCACCCTCGCGCTTCACGCCGGCGACGTCATCAGCATCCAGTCGTGCGGCGGGGGAGGCTATGGCCCCCCCGATCACCGTGACCCGGCTGCCGTTCTCAAGGACGTCCTCGAGTCGCGCATCTCGGCGGCCCGCGCGGCCGACGCCTACCACGTGGTCATCGACACCGGATCAGGCACCGTGGACGAGGCCGCGACCGCCGTCCTGCGCGCGGGATCGGTCTAGTGGGCTACCGGCTGGGCGTCGACATCGGCGGCACGTTCACCGACGCGATCCTGATCGACGAGGCGACCGGCGAGTTCCGGATCAGCAAGGTGTCGTCGACGCCGAGCGATCCGAGCGAGGGCTTCCTCCACGCGACCGACCGGATCCTGGAGTCCGCGGCGGCCGACCCGGGCAGCCTGCGCTACGTCGTCCACGGGACCACTGTCGCGACCAACGCGATCATCCAGCGCAAGATCGCGCGGACCGCGCTGATCACGACCGAGGGCTTCCGAGACGTCCTCGAGATCGGCCGCCAGATCCGGCCGTCGCTGTACGACATCCAGTTCGAGAAGCCCGTTCCGCTCGTGCCCCGGCAGCTGTGCTTCGGGGTCCCCGGCCGGCTCGACTGGCACGGCGACGTCCTGACCCCGCTCGATGAGGGGTTCGTCCGCGACGTGGCGGAGACCCTGCGCCGGGAAGGCGTGGAATCGGTCGCGGTCTGCCTCATCCACGCCTACGCGAACGGGATCCACGAGGAGCGCGTCGGCGAGATCCTCGCCGAGATGCTGCCCGACGTCGCGGTCTCGCTGTCGTCGCGGATCGTGCCCGAGTTCCGCGAGTACGACCGCGCCAGCACGGTCGTGATCAACGCCGGGATCCAGCCGATCGTCCAGGAGTATCTCGGCTCGATCGAGGACCGTCTCCGGACCCGGGGCGTCGGCGCCGAGCTGCTCGTCATGCAGAGCGGCGGCGGCGTGCTGACGTTCGAGACCGCAGGCGAGCGTCCGGTCTTCATCGTCGAATCCGGTCCGGCCGCCGGCGTCATCGCGACGAGCCACCTGGCGCGGACGGTCGGGCTCGACGACGCGATCTCGTTCGACATGGGTGGGACCACGGCCAAGGTCGGTCTTGTCCGCGGTGGCACGCCGCAGATCACCAAGCAGTACCACGTCGGCGCGGTCGCCCAGCCGGGTGCCGGCGCGGCGCGCGGCTCCGGCTACCCGATCCGGACGCCGGTCATCGAGCTGGCCGAGATCGGCGCCGGCGGCGGCTCGATCGCGTGGGTCGATTCCGGCGGATCGCTGCGGGTCGGGCCGATCAGCGCAGGCGCCGAGCCGGGGCCCGCGGCGTACGCACGCGGCGGCACGGAGCCGACCGTCACCGACGCGAACCTTGTTCTCGGGCGGCTGAGCCCTGCGTCGTTCCTCGGCGGGGAGCTGCGGCTCGACGTCGAGGCCGCGACGCGCGCCATCCACGACCGCTGCGCGGTCCCGCTCGGTCTCGACGTCAAGACCGCCGCGTTCGGGATCGTCGAGATCGCCAACGCCGCGATGGCCAGCGCGCTCCGGCTCATGTCGGTCCAGCGCGGGCTCGACCCGCGTGCGTTCGGGCTGGTCGGCTTCGGTGGCGCCGGGCCGGTCCACGTCAACCGGTTGGCCGCCGAGATGGGGATCATCAAGACGATCGTCCCGCCGAGCCCCGGCACGTTCTCGGCGCTCGGGTTGCTGATGAACGACCTTCGTCACGACTTCTCGCAGACGTTCCTGCGCCGGACCGCGACTGCCGACGTCAGCGCCATCGAGGCGCTGTTCGAGCGGCTCGAGGGGGAGGGCCGAGCCATGCTCTGGCGCGAAGGCGTCGCCGACGCCGACGTCCGGATCGAGTGCCACGCCGAGATGCAGTACGTCGGGCAGAGCTACGTCCTGCCGATCGGCCTGCCGCGCGAGATCGGCCCCGACGACCTGGTCTCGGCCAACGCGGCGTTCCACGAGGCGCACGAACGGGCCTATGGGTTCGCGGCCCCGGCCGAGCCGACCGAGATCGTCAACCTGCGGCTGGCGGCCATCGGGGCGATCCCGCCGTGGGTCCCGCGGACGATCCCGGACGGTGTCCGGGACGTGGAGCCGAAGGAGACCCGCGACGTCTACTTCGCGGAGACGGCCGGGTTCACCCCGACAGCGATCTTCGATCGTTCGACCCTGGGCCGGGCGACCCGGCTGACCGGGCCGTGCATCGTCGAGGAGATGGATTCGACGACAGTCATCCACCCGGGCTATGTGGCCGATCTCGACGCCTGGGGCAACCTGGTCATCGGACCGTCCGGAAAGGAGTCGTCGCGATGAGACTGGCCGCGCTGGGGATCCTGCACGAGACCAACACGTTCTCGACCAGCCCGACGAATGACGAGGCATTCGCCCTCAGCACCATCAGCGGCACGCACGGCGACCTGCTCGGGCAGGAGGTCTGGGACGTGTACGGGCACACCGGGATCACGGTCGCCGGCTACAAGGACGCCGACGCGCTGCCCGGGATCGATGTCGTCCCGATCGGCTTCGCCAGCACGCATCCCGGCGGGACCTGGCCGGCCGCGACGTTCGAGAGGGTCGCCGGGGCCCAGCTCGCCCGGCTCGACGCCGAGGGCCCGTTCGACGGGATCCTCCTGGCGCAGCACGGCGCGATGGTGGTCGAGGGCTACCCGGACGCGGACGCGGAGTTCATCCGGCGCGTCCGCGAGGTGGTCGGCCCACGCGTCCCGATCGGGAACGTCATGGACACCCACGGCAACGTCTCGCCGGCGCAGGTCCACGGATCCGACATCACGCTCCTGTGGCGCACCAACCCGCACATGGACTGCCGTGACCGCGGCCTCCAGCTCGCCCAGCTGATCGCCGCCACGGTCCGCGGCGAGATCGAGCCGGTCCAGGCCGTCGTCAACCCGCCGATGGCGGCCAACATCCTGGCCCAGAACACCGCCGACGACCCGATGCGGACGCTCCTGCGCCAGGCACTGGAGCTGACCGAGGCGACGCCCGCGCTGCTCGATGCGAGCATCGGCGAAGGGTTCCCGTATGCCGACGTCCCGAACATGGGGATGGCACTCATCGTCGTCGCGGACCGTGACGTGGCCGCCGCGCAGGCCGCCGCCGAGCAGCTGGCGGCGCTGACCTGGGCGCAGCGCGAGGCGTTCGACCCGCGCGGGGTCTCGGTCGCCGACGCCGTCCGGCTCGAGCGGGGCGACGCCGCGGGGCCGATCGTCCTCCTCGACGTGGGCGACAACATGGGTGCGGGGACGCCCGGCGATTCCACGTTCATCCTCGAAGGGCTCCTGGCGGCCGGCCGGCGCGGCTACCTGATCACGGTCCACGATCCCGAGGCTGTCGCGGCCTGCGTCGCGGCGGGGGTCGGCGCCCACGTCGAGCTCCGGGTAGGCGGCAAGTACGACGACCGGCACGGGACGCCACAAGCGATCGCCGGGCACGTCCGGGTCCTGTCGGACGGGAAGTTCAAGGCCAACGACAAGAAGGTCCACGCCGGCCACAAGGCGTTCGATGGCGGGACGACCGTGGTCGTCGACACCGACGACGGCGGGACGGTCCTGCTGACGACGCTGCCGATCATGACCATGAGCCTCGACCAGCACTACTCGGTCGGGATCGACCCGGCTCGATACGACCTCGTGGTGACCAAGGGCGTCATGTCGCCGCAGCCGGCCTACGGCCCGATCGCCTCGCGGATGGTCTACGTCGACACGCCCGGCATCTCGACCGCCGACATGCGCTTCCTCGGGCATGAGCATCGGCGCAGGCCGATGTTCCCGTTCGAGCCCGACACGCGCTGGCCGTAGGCGGGTCCGTGCGCCAGGCCGCGGCGGGATGGCGATGAGCCCGGAGCCTGCGCCCGCGCCGACGGTCCAGACCGTCCTGGGACCGGTCGAACCGGGCGCCCTCGGCATCGTGCTGCCCCACGAGCACCTGCTGTGCGATCTCCGGCCGCGGTTCGTCGAGCCCGACACGGACGCCGACCGAGCCCTCGCGCGCCAGCCGGTGACGCTCGCGAACCTCGCCTGGGTCCGCCGCCATTACCTGAGCAACCTCGACAACATCGTGCTCGACGACGAGACCGTCGCCATCGAGGAGGCGGCCCTGTTCGCCGGGGCCGGTGGCGGCTCGATCGTGGACGCGGGGAGCATCGGGATCCGGCCGGATCCGCTCGCCCTGCGTCGGATCTCGCTGGCGACCGGTCTCCACGTGATCGCCGCGACCGGGTTCTACACGCAGGATTTCCACCCGGCCGACATGGACGCACGCAGCGAGGCCGCCCTGACCGACGAGATCGTCCGCGACCTCGTCGACGGGATCGGTGACAGCGGGATCCGGGCCGGGATCATCGGCGAGGTCGGCTGCTCCTGGCCGCTGCACCCGAACGAACGCAAGTCGCTCCGGGCCGCCGCTCGTGCGCAGGTCGCGACCGGGGCGCCGATCAGCATCCACCCGGGTCGCGACCGGGACGCGCCGTTCGAGATCCTCGACATCCTCATCGAGGCCGGCGCGGATCCGACGCGGATCGTGATGGGCCACATCGAGCGGACCGAGCTCGATCGGGCGACCCTCCACCGCCTCGCCGACACAGGCTGCTTCCTCGAGTTCGACTGGTTCGGCGAGACGCTGTCGATGTACCCGACCGGCCCGGTCGACGTCCCGAGCGACACCGAGCGGATCGACCAGATCATGGGCCTCATCGCGAGCGGACACGGCGACCAGGTCCTCGCCTCGCACGACGTCTGCCTCAAGACCAGGCTCGCCCGCTACGGCGGCGGTGGCTACGGCCATATCCCGGCCGACGTCGCGGTCTGGATGCGGGCCAAGGGGATGCCGGACGCCGACATCGACCGGGTCCTCATCGAGAACCCCGCCCGGATGCTGGCCGTCGGATGACCGCGGACGCCAACGCACCGACCACGGTCTACGTCGGTTGCGGCGCCGGCTTCGCGGACGAGCGACCCGACGCCTGCATCCCCGTCGTCCGGACCCTCGCCACGCGTGAGGGCCCGCGCTATCTGATCTTCGAGACGCTCGGGGAACGGACCCTTGCCCTCGCACAGCTCGAGCGTCGGCGCGACCCGGCGATCGGCTATACGCCCTCGACGGCCGCCTTCCTCCGGCCGATCCTGCGCGACTGCCTCGAGGCCGGGATCCGGATCGTCGCCAACTTCGGAGCGGCCAACCCGATGGCAGCCGGGCGGGTCGTGCTGGAGCTCGCCGCGGAGCTCGGGCTCGACGGGCTCCGAGTCGGCGTCGTCGAGGGCGACGACCTGCTGCGCTACGTGGACGACGGCGAGATCCGTTCCTGGACGATCATCGAGGGGATCCCCATCGCCGACGAGCCGATCATCGCGGCCAACGTCTACCTCGGCGCCGCGCCGGTCGTCGAGGCGCTCGAGCGTGGCGCGGACATCGTGATCCTCGGGCGCTGTGCGGACTCGGCGCTCGTCCTCGGACCGCTCATCCACGAGTTCGGCTGGGCGGCCGACGACTGGGCGCACCTCGCCGCCGGGACTCTCGCCGGCCACCTGCTCGAGTGCAGCGCCCAGCTGTCGGGCGGGTATTTCGCCGACCCCGGCTACAAGGACGTCGCCGATCTCGCCCGCGTCGGGTTCCCGATCGCCGAGGTCGCCGCCGACGGGACGATGGTCGTGACCAAGGCCGACGAGACGGGCGGCCTGGTCTCGGCGCGGACGGTCAAGGAACAGATCCTCTACGAGATCAGCGATCCGTCGTCGTACCTCGTGCCGGACGTCACCCTCGACATCACGGAGGTCGAGATCGAGGACATCGGCCCGGATCGCGTCCGGGTCAACGGCGCCCGAGGCCGGCCACGTCCGCCGACCCTCAAGGTCACGATCAGCACCGAAGGCGGCTGGCTCGCCGAAGGCGAGATCTCGTACGGCGGGCCGAATGCGCTCGCGCGGGCCGAGCTCGCGGCGCGCGTCCTCGAGGAGCGGCTGGCCATCGTCGGGCTCGATGGCCCGACCCGGATCGACGTGGTCGGGACGGTCAGCACGTTCGATTCGGTCCGGGCCGACCTGCGCGAGGGCGGCCGCTTTCCGCCCGACGGCGACTACCGCGTCCGGCTCGCCGGATCCGCGCCGAACCGCGCGACTGCGGAGCGGATCGCGGCCGAGGTGATCGGGCTGTACAGCACCGGACCGGCCGGCGGGGGCGGCGTCCGGAAGGCGATCGTCGGCCGGGTCCGAACGATGTCCGCGCTGGTCGATCGGGACGTCGTCCACCTCGCCGTGCGGATCCTGCCGGAGGACGCCGATGGCGGCTGACCCGATCACGGTCCCGCTCCACGAGATCGCCCATGGCCGGGCGGGCGACAAGGGCAATCGCTGCAACATCAGCGTGATCGGCTTCGTCCCGGAGGTCTACCAGTTCCTGCTCGAGCAGGTCACAGCGGATCGCGTCCACGGGCTGTTCGCGCATCGTGGGGCGAGCAACGTCGCGCGTTACGAGCTGCCTCGCCTGGGCGCGCTCAACCTCGTCATCGACGACGTGCTCGAAGGCGGCGTCAACGGCAGCCTGAACCTCGACGGGCACGGCAAGACGCTGTCGTTCCACCTGCTCTCGATGCCGGTCGAGGTTCCGGCCGACATCGTCGAACGCTGCCGCGCCGCCCGCACGAGCCGCTAGGCGCGCCGGGTCACACGAGGTCGTCGACGAACCGGACGGGGACCCAGCGTTCCGGGTTGTGCGGGTTGTGGTTGCCCATCGCCGACCAGGTCTGCCCAACGAACGGCGTGATGGGGGTGGACCCGTCGGCCGCCAGGACGGCCTCGCCCGTCCGGTCGTGGTGGGCGCGGTAGGCCTGGATCCGGAGGACATCGCCCGTCCTGGGCGGAAAGCCCGCCCCATCACGCGAGACCGCGGCGAGACCGCGCCATGGAAGGGCGAGGGTGACGGTCCAGCCGCCGTCCCGGTCGCCCGGCACGTTGAGGAGCCCCTGGAGTCGGACTGCGTGGCGGAGGCCCGGCAGGTCCCAGTCCATCTCTCCGACGCGACCGAGGCGCTCGCCCGGACGCGGGGCGTAGTAGACGAAGTCCGGGACCCGGAACAGTTCGTCGAGCCGCGCGTGGTCCTGTCGCTCGAGGAGCGGCTCGAGCCAGGTCCAGCGAAACTCGTAGACCGTGTTGATCGGGTTGACCCCGATCTCGTAGTAGCCACCGAGGCCGTCGACGAACAGCTCGACGTCGTCGTCCTTGACGTAGACCTGCTCGTGATGGACCGCGGCGCTTGCTCGGATATCCCGATCCTCGACGCGGAAGCCGGCGTAGAGGTGGTCGTCGTCCCAGAGGAGCGCGATCCGGGTCGCCGGGCTCGTGTCGAGACCGGTGTCGATCCGGCCGAACGGCTCGGACCAGGCCGCGCGCTGCCACGGACCGCCATCGATGTCGCCATCGATGGCCGGAGGACCCGCCACCCGACGGCAGTCATAGGCCGGGAGCGGCGGCAGGTCGGTCGCCGGGACATTCGGGACGCCGACCCAGCGCGGCATACCGGGGAACCGCGGAGTCGGTCCGATGACCTGGCCGGGAGTCGCGCCGAGGATCCGCCGGTCGGGATCCGCGTCGATCGGATCAGACACCGTGAGCTGGGACCTCCACGTCGGCCGCCGCGTCGACGATCCAGCCGGCAAGATAGGCCGCGAACGACGGCCGGACGAGGATCCGGTAGTCCGGTCGCTCGGACAGCTGCATCAGGATCACGTTGGCCCGGCCGAGCATCGTCTGGACGGCGCTGCCCGGGCCGAAGGCGCGCGGGTGCAGGTCGATCGAGCAGCCGTGCTCCAGGATGGCGCGCGCACGTGGCCCGCCGAGCGCGATCGTGGTCCGGCCGGACGACACGTCGACCACCGCTCCGGCGGACTCGTCGATCGCCTCGCCAAGGGAGGCGTCGAGGGCCGTGGCGTTCCCCGGCGCACCGACCACCAGCCATTCATCGGGACCGAGCCAGACGACCTGCCGCGCGCCGTCGGGCGTGACCGCGAACGTGTTCGCCCGGCCCGGCGGCGCGACGCCGATCGCTGACGCAAGCCGTTCCATGAGCGTCGCATCGGCCGGATCGGCACGCAGGTCCAGCTGGGCGAGGAACGGGACCTCCGCCGCGTCGTGGGGGAGGGCGACCCCGGCCAGCGGGCTTCGCTCTGCCAGGCCCTCCGACCCCGTCGGCCGCGCGGGCGTGACGCCGGACACCTGGGTCGCGTCGTCGTCGGGCTCGCCGTCGCGACGGCGGTTCTCCGGGTCGAACAGGACCGCGTCGGCGATGACCGCGTCGACCACGCGATCGAGGAGCGGCGCCCGGATCGTCTCGCCGATCCGCGAGCGTCCTCCCGCGACGAGCGCGAGCGCGAACGACCGGCCCAGCGCCGCGCTCCGGTACGACGCGGTCACCCAACCGATCATCGGCACGGGCGGCCGGTCGAGATCCGCGTCGGCAGCCACCAGCTGGGCGCCTTCCGGCAGCCGCGCCTCCGGGTCGACCGGCAGGAGCCCGACCAGCTGGCGGCGGTCGGGCCGGATGGCGTCGACCCGCCGGTGTGACCGTCGTCCGATGAAGTCCTTCCTGGTCGAGACGAGCCAGCCGAGGCCCACGTCCTGCGGCATGACCGTCCCATCGGTCTCCTGGCCGACGATCGGGTAGCCCTTCTCTGCACGCAGGACGTGCAGCGCCTCCGTGCCGTACGGCGTGATCCCGAGTGGCTCGCCGGCCGCCATGATCGCCTCCCACAGCGCCAGCCCGTACCGAGCCGGGACGTTGACCTCGTAGGCGAGCTCCCCCGAGAACGAGATCCGGAAGATGCGCCCCGATGTCCCGGCGACGTCCGCGTCGCGCCACGTCATGAACGGGAACGCGGACGCCCGAACGTCGAGATCGGGCGCGATCGCCGTGACGACCTCGCGCGACCGCGGACCAACGACCGCGACGGTCGCCCACGCCTCGGTCACAGACGTCGCGCGGACGCGAAGGTCCGGCCACTCGGTCTGGAGGTACTCCTCGAGGTGGTCCATCACCGCCGCGGCATTCCCCGTCGTGGTCGTCATGTGGAACCGGTGCACGTCGAGCCGGCTCGTGACGCCGTCGTCGAAGACCATCCCGTCGAGCCCGCACATGACGCCGTAGCGGCACGATCCCACTGCCAGCGTCGAGAACGTGTTGGCATAGATCCGGTCGAGGAAGATCCCGGCGTCCGGGCCCTGCAGGTCGATCTTGCCAAGCGTCGTCGCGTCCATCACGGCCACGCCGGTCCGCGCCGCCGCGCATTCGCGCAGGACCGCATCGTCCATCGACTCCCCCTGACGGGGGAAGAAGCGCGGCCGCTTCCATTGGCCGACGTCCTCGAAGACGGCCCCGTGCGCGACGTGCCACGGCTGGATCGGGGTGGTGCGGACCGGGTCGAGCCGATCCCCGAGGTCGCGTCCGGCCACGAGCGCGAAGCTGACGGGCGTGTACGGCGGCCGATACGTCGGCACGCCGACGGCCCCGACCTCCTGGCCGAGGATCGCCGCGGCGATGGCTGACGCGACCACGCCCGAGGTCTTGCCCTGGTCGGCCGCTGTCCCGATGGTCGTGTAGCGCTTGACGTGCTCGATCGAGGTCAGGCCGGCCCCGAGCGCCCGGCGCAGGTTGGCCACCGTCGAGTCGCGCTGGAGGTCGACATAGTGGGTCGACCACGCTTCGGGGGCGTCCGGATCGACGGTCTCGGGCGGCGGGACGACCCACAGCGCGCCCACGTCTGGGAGGCCCGCGCCGGACGCGGCCCCGACCGCCTCGACCGCCCCGAATGCGGCGTCCGGGACGAAGGCTGCGATCCGCTCGTCGTAGCGAAGCGTCCCGCGCGACTGGCTCCACAGGCTGACGTTGGGGTTCCAGCCACCCGACACGAGCAGCAGGTCGGCCCCGACCGTCCGGTACGGTCCGCCGCCGTCGCGTCGGCCGATGGTCACGGCCGCCAGCCGGCCGTCTTCGTCGCGATCGGTCCCGACGACAGCCTCGTCGCGTCGGGCGTCCACGACAGCGGCCACATCGACCCCGGCTGTGGTCAGCTCGCGCCCGACCGCATCGGTCGAGTCGTTCGTGGTGAAGATCACGGCGCGGCGGCCCGGCCGGACCCCGTAGTGGCGGAGATAGGCCGCCGCCGCGGAGGCGAGCATGATCCCGGGCCGGTCGTCGTCGCCGAAGACGATCGGCCGCTCGATGGCCCCGGTCGCGAGCACGATCCGGGCCGCCCGGACGTGCCACAGCCGACCCTCCGTGACCGCGGACGGCCGGCGTTCGGCGATGACGACGGAGCCGTGGTCGTACACACCGATTGCCGTCGCCCGCGGCACCAGGCGGACGTCCGGCAACGCGCGCAGGTCATCTGCATCCTCGATGGCCGGACCCTCGTCGACCAGGATCACGCGGTCGCCGCGCTGTCCGGCCTCCAATGCTGCCGAGCGACCGGCCGGCCCGCCACCGACGACGAGGACCTCGCAGTGGGCGTGCGTCTTGTCGAAACGGCCGGTGTCGGGATGGTCCGTCAGCTGGCCACGGCCGGCGAGGCCCCACGCTTCGAGCCCGTTCACGAGCTCGACCTGGGTCGCCCGGAGCATCGGCTCCTCCACCCCGGGGAGCCGGACCGTGACGAGGGCATTCGGCTCCTCGGCGCCGGCGGTCATCACGCCGCGCGGCCGGTCGTCGTACAGGCTCCGGGCGACGATGTCGACGCCGTTGGCGAGCAGCGCCGAGGCGAGCGTGTCGCCCGCGAACCCGGTGTGGGCGACGCCGTCGAACGTGAACGCGAGCGGGCGTCCGCGGTCGATCCGGTCGCCGCCGGTCGCCAGCCGGCGCGGGCCGTCACGATCCGCCGGGCCGGCCGCGTTCACGAGCCCGTCCCTGGGCGCGGTGTGCCGGCCGGCCACGTCACGCCGATCTCGCTCGTCAGCGTGTCGCGGACGACATTGAACCAGCGCCGGCAGCCGGCCTGGTGGCACCACCGTTCGGCGAAGGGACCCTTCGGGTTGTCGCGCATGAACAGGTAGTCGGCCCACGCCGCGTCGTCGATGGCGTCCGGATCGGGCGGGGTCTCGATCCCGGCCTGGCCGCCGTAGCGGAACTCGGTCTCGTCACGCGGTCCGCACCACGGACAGCCGATCAACAGCATCAGTGCGCCGCCACGGCCGCGCCGTGCTCGTCGATCAGCGCACCGGTCGTGAACCGCTCGAGACCGTACGGCCGGCTCAGCTCGTGCGGCTCGCCGGTGGCGAGCGAGTGGGCCAGGACGAGCCCGGAGACCGGGGTCGCCTTGAACCCGCCCGTGCCCCAGCCGCAGTCCAGGTACAGGCCGTCGACCGGCGACCGGCCGATGATCGGCGACGCGTCCGGCGCGATATCGACGATGCCGGCCCAGGTGCGCAGCAGGTGCGCCCGGCGGAGGATCGGGAAGAGCTCGACGAGGGCGGTCAGCTGGCGCTCGATGACGTGAAACGAACCGCGCTGGCCGTAGCCATTCCAGGCATCGATCCCGGCGCCGATCACCAGCTCGCCCTTGTATGCCTGGCTGACGTAGACGTGGACCGCGTTGGACATGACCACGGTCGGCTCGATCGGTTCGAGCAGCTCGGAGACGAGCGCCTGGAGCGGGTGGCTCTGGAGCGGCAGCCGGAAGCCCGCCATCCCGGCCAGGATCGACGCATGGCCGGCGGCCACGATCGCGACCCGCCCGGCCGCGATCGGTCCCCGGCTGGTCCGGACGCCGGACACCCGACCGCCGTCGATGTCGATCCCTGTCACCTCGGCACCCTCGATGAGGTCGACCCCGAGGGCATCGGCGGCCCGCGCATAGCCCCACGCAACGTGGTCGTGCTTGGCGATCCCGCCGCGCGGCTGGAAGGTGGCGCCGAGGATCGGGTAACGCGCCTCGGCCGACAGGTCGAGGATCGGGCAGATCCGGGCGATCTCGTCGGGCGTCAGCCACTCGGCGTCGATCCCGCTCAGTCGGTTGGCGTTGACCCGGCGCATCCCTTCACGGACGTCGGCGAGGGTGTGGGCGAGGTTCATCCCGCCGCACTGGTCGAACAGGAGGTCGTAGTCGAGCTCCTCGGCCAGCGTCTCCCACATCTCGGAGCGAGCGCTCGTAGATCGCGGCACTCTCGTCGAGGAGGTAGTTCGAGCGGATGATCGCGGTGTTCCGCGCGGTGTTGCCGCCGGCCAGCCAGCCGCGTTCCACGACGGCGACATCGGTGATCCCGTGCTCGCGGGCCAGGTAGTAGGCCGCAGCCAGGCCGTGGCCGCCGCCGCCGATGATCACGACGTCGTAGGACGACTTCGGCTCCGGGTGACGCCATAGCCGGCCGGGATGTTCCGGCACGCGGGCTCGACCGGCGGTCACGACCGAGGTCTCGGCTGCGGACTGGCGGTGGCGGCCGTCCCAGGTGCGGCGGCGGCGTGTACCATTCGACGAAGTTTCGCATCGTGAAGCACGAGTTTCAATAGCGGAGCGAAGAGCGTGACCTCACGAGTCCCGGATCCCGTCGATCTCGCCGCCTGGACGTCGGTGGTCGGCGATGCCCCGGGCGCGGTCGACGCCACGGCGCTGTACCCCGGCGGGGACCTGCGGGTCCTGATCGTCAACGGTCGCGGCCCCCGCCATGACTGGCACATCAACCCGGTCGCGGAGCTGTTCCAGCAGATCCGGGGAGACATCGTCGTCCGCGTCCGCGACGGCGACGACGTCCGCGACGTGCCGGTCCGGGTCGGCCAGCTCTGGCTTGCCCCGGCCGACGTGCCGCACTCGCCACAGCGCCCGATCGGCTCGGTGGGGCTGGTCGTCGAGCGCCTCCGTGAGCCGGACCAGACCGAGACTTTCCGGTGGACGTGCGAGCGATGCGGCGCGACGGTCTACGAGGTCGTCCGGTCTGCGACGGCCCCGGTCGACCTTGCGCGGGCGACGGCCGCCTTCGAGGCCGATCTGGCGCTGCGGACCTGCGGCGCCTGTGGCGAGGTCGTCGCGCTCGCGTGACCGTCCCCGACGCGTTCCGACAGGAGGTCCTCCGCCACCGGCTGACCGCGGTCGCCAACGAGATGAGCGTCGCACTCCAGCGAGCGGCCTACTCGACCAACATCAAGACCCGCCGCGACCACTCATGTGCGGTCGTCGACCCGGCCGGTCGGATCATCGCGCAGTCGTTCAGCCAGCCGGCGCATCTCGGGACGCTGGCTCATTTCGTCCCGCGGATCCTGGCTGCCTACGGGGTCGAGAGGCTCGAACCGGGCGACGGGCTCGTGTGCAACGACGGGCATCTCGGCGGGATCCACCTCAACGATGTCGCCACCGTGGTGCCCGTCTTCGACGCCGGACAAATCGTCGCCTACGTGGCGACGATGGCCCACCACCTCGACGTCGGAGGCGGGACGCCGGGCAGCATCGGCATCCACGCCGAGCACATCCAGGAAGGGCTGATCATCCCGCCGACGCGGATCATGCGCGGCGGCGAGCTGGACGACGGGCTGATGGGCGTGATCCTGCGCAACGTCCGCGCGCCGCGCGAGACGGGCGGCGACTTCCGCGCCCAGTTCGCCGCCAGCGCGACCGGCAGCCGCCGGGTCCTCGAGATCGTGGCGACCGAGTCCGCGGCCGGGCTGGCGGCGGCGATGAGCGGCATCCTCGACTACACCGAGCGTCGCGTGCGGCTGGGACTGGCAGGTCTCCCGCACGGCCAATTCGCGGCCGAGGGCTTCCTCGACGGCGATGGCGTCAGCGAGGTGCCGATCCGGATCGCCGTCGCCGTCACGGTCGCCGCCGATGGCGTGACCTTCGACCTGACCGGGACCGATCCGCAGCGACCGAGCTCGATCAACACCACGATGGCGATGACCTTCGCCTCGTGCGCCTACGCGATCCGCGTCCACCTCGACCCGGATATCCCGGTCAACGATGGCTTCTATCGGCTCGTTTCGGTCATCGCGCCACCGGGCTGCATCGCCAACTCGGTCCGGCCGGCGGCTATCGGTGCGGGCGCGGACACCGGGATGCGCGTCTGCGAGACCGCCCTGCGCGCCCTCGCCGTCGCCCTGCCCGAGCGTTCCGCGGCGGACACCAAGGGGACCGTCTGCAATGTCGCCCTGGCCGGCACCGACCCACGGACCGGCCGCTATTTCGTCTTCTACGAGAGCGTCGCCGGCGGCTACGGCGCCCGGGCGAGGCAGGACGGCATCGACGCCATCCAGCCGCACTTCCAGAACACGGAGAACGCCCCGATCGAGGAATCCGAGGCTCATTACCCGTTGCGGATCGTGCGCTACGGGCTGGTGCCGGACTCGGAGGGCGCCGGGCGGACGCGCGGCGGCCTCGGCCTGAGGCGCGACTACGTGGCGGAGGGCGACATCTGGCTGACCGTGATGGCCGAGCGTTCGGCGTTCTCCCCACAGGGCCTCGACGGCGGCGGCTCCGGCCGCTCGAGCCACTTCATCATCGAGCCCGGTCGGGGCCAGCGTCGCCTGCCCTCGAAGTTCACCGAGCGGGTGCCCGCCGGCGAGGTGATGAGCCTCCAGCTCGGCGGGGGCGGCGGGTTCGGTCCGGCGCTCGAGCGCGATCCCGCCGCGGTCGCCGCGGACGTCCGGTCGCGCCGCATCTCGCGCGCCCGGGCACGACAGGTCTACGGCGTCGTCCTGGGTCGGGGCGGGGATGTGGACGTGGCCGCGACCGCCCTCCGCCGCGCAGCCCTGCACCGGGCCAAGGGGAATGACGCGTGACGAGGCGGCGATTGCGCCTCGCCGTCGACATCGGGGGGACGTTCACCGATGGCGTCCTCATCGAGGACCGGACCGATCGCACATGGGCCTGGAAGGTCCTGACGACCCCGGATGATCCCAGCGACGGCTTCGTCGAGGTTCTCGACGAGCTGTGTGCGATGGCGGACTGCCGGCCCTCGGAGCTCGTGTCGGTGACGCACGCGACGACGCTGACGACGAACACGCTCCTCCAGCGGCGCGGGGCGCGGACCGCGCTCCTCGTGACGGCCGGCTTCGAGGACATCCTCGAGATCGGACGGCAGATCCGCCACGAGCTCTACGACCTGCAGACCAACAAGCCCGAGCCGCTCGTCCCACGCGAGGCGTGCCACCCGGTCATCGAACGGATCGACCACGCGGGGCGCGTCCTGACCCCCCTCGACGAAGCGTCGGTCGCGCAGGCGGCAGACCGCGCCGTCGCGGCGGGCGCGGCGTCGATCGCCATCTGCTTCCTGCATGCCTACGTGGACGGCGATCACGAACGACGCGCGGCGGCGATCGTCCGGGCACGCCACCCGGAGCTGCCGGTCTCGGTCTCGAGCGAGATCGCGCCGCAGATCAAGGAGTACTGGCGCGCGAGCACGACCGTCGTCAACGCCTACGTCACGCCGGCGATGGACCACTACCTGGGACGGATCGGGTCGAGGCTCGCGGAACGCGGTGTCGTCGTCCCATTGCTCGTGATGGGCTCGAGCGGGGCCTTGATGACCGCCCGGACCGCCCGAGCCCGACCGGTCGACCTGGTCGAGTCCGGCCCGGCCGCCGGCGTCAGCGCCGCCGTCCACGTGGCTGCGTCGCTCGGGATCCGCGACGCCATCTCGTTCGACATGGGCGGCACGACCGCGAAGGTCGGGCTGATCCTCGATGGACGCGCGCGGACCCTCGCCGAGTTCGAGGTCGGTTCCACGCGCGGCTCGGGCACGGCGACGGCGATGGCGAGCGGCTTCCCGATCCTCGGCTCGATCGTCGACCTGATCGAGGTCGGGGCCGGCGGCGGCAGCATCGCCTGGATCGATTCGGGCGGGCATCCGCGGGTCGGCCCGCAGAGTGCCGGCGCCGACCCGGGGCCTGCCTGCTACGGCCGGGGTGGTACGGAACCGACCGTCACCGACGCGAACGTCGTCCTCGGCAGGATCGCCCCGGAGACGTTCGCCGGCGGCACGGTCGCACTCGACGTCGACGCGTCACGCGACGCCCTCGACTCGCTCGGGCGCCGGCTCGGTCGAGATCTCGACGCGGCGGCAGCGGGCGTCGTCGATGTCGCCGAATCACTGATGGCCGAAGCGATCCGCCTCGTCTCGGTCGAGCGCGGCTACGACCCGCGCGACTTCACCCTGATCGCATTCGGCGGCGCAGGCCCGCTCCATGCCTGCCGGCTCGCCGCCGCCCTCGGGATCCCGCGGATCGTGATCCCACCCAACCCGGGCGTCCTGTCCGCCCTCGGGATGCTCCTGTCCGACTTCCGTCACGAGCATCGGGTCACCCGCCTGCTTCCGCTCGACGGCGACACCTCCGTCGTCGTCTCCGCGATCGGTGAGGTTCTCGACCGTCTCGACGCCGCGGCCGTCGAGAGCCTTGCACGAGACGACATCCCGGCACGCGACCGGGCCCTCCAGCGTTCGGTCGAGGCCCGCTACCTCGGTCAATCGTGGACCCTGACGGTCCCGATCCGGTCGCGCCGTCCGGCGACGATCGTCGGCGAGGTGCGGCGGGTCTTCGACGGGCTCCACGAGCGAACGTATGGCTATGCGCTTCCGGACGAGGCCGTCGAGATCGTGAGCTTCACCGTCGTCGGGATCGGCCGGAACCGCAGCCGGATCCTGCGCGAGTCGGAACCCGACACGACGCCGCGCGGCGGGACGGCGCGACCCGCAGCCGCGCCACGCGCCCGCTCGCGCTGGGCACGCCACGAGCGCCGCGCCCTGGTCGTCGACAGGCCGGTCGCCGGACCTGCCGTGATCGACGAGAGCGGGTCAACGACGGTCGTCGAGACCGGCTACGAGGTCCGTCGGACGAGCCTCGGGATGCTTCTTCTCACCCCCATGCCGGAGGGCAGACGCCGGACAGCAGAGCGATCCGCGGACGCCGGCTGACACCCGGCGATCCAGGAACGGAAGGAGGGACGGACCACAGGGACGACTCGATCGGACGGCCGGGAACGGCCACATGGATCCGTATCATTGATCACATCGACCGCGCCACGGCATCGGGCGACCGGCCCGGACAGGCTCGGTTGACATGGCCAGTAGAGCGACCTAACGTGCCCTCCACGCGAACCTTTGTATCGCAAAGCGATCTCCGGAGGGGAGGACGCGTGTAGGGACCCTGCGGCACCAGCCGCGGTCCATCGGTCAGGGTCGCGCAATCGGAGGAGAACAGATGGCACAATTCGTCCCTCGCCCGACGGCGTTGGGGATGCGATCGCGAGCAGCCGTCGGGCTGGTCTTGATCGCCCTGGTCGCCATGGCGTGTTCGCCATCGACCACCCCTGCGCCAAGCGCCGGAGCGCCCTCCACCGCGCCGAGCGCCGGAGCGCCCTCCACCGCGCCGAGCGCCGCCGCCTCGGCCGCCGCCAGCACCATCGACAACATCAAGATCGCCGGCGCGGGACCCGTCCTGACGCTCGACGTGACCAAGTCCGGGGATCTCGTGTCGGTCGACACGATCATCCTGACCCAGGGCAACCTCTATCGGAACGACGCCAAGGGCATCCCCCAGCCGGAGCTGGTCGACAACCTCACGACCTCGCCCGACGGCCTGACGGTCACGATCAAGCTCAAGCCCAACCTCAAGTATTCCGACGGCGAAGCGGTCACCTCGGCCGACATCAAGGCCATCGCCGACAAGCAGAATGACCCGACCACGCCGGGCGCGAACTCGATCTTCATCGCGTCGATCGCCTCGGTCGACGTGCCCGACGACCTGACCGCCGTCCTCCATCTCAAGTACCCGGATCCGGACCTCCTCAACGGCCTGACGGCGCGTGCGATGGCACTCAACCCGGCAGCCAAGATGGCGAGTGACCCGGACTACCTGCTCCATCCGGTCAGCGCCGGACCGTACATGGTCACCGAGTTCACGCCGAACAAGTCGATCCACCTGGCCGAGAACCCGAACTACGTCGGCGGCCCGATGGTGGTCAAGGGCATCGACATCGAGTACGTCCCCGACCTGACCTCGAAGGTCCTCCAGCTCGCGACCGGCGCCCTCGACTTCGTGTGGGACCTGCCGATCGCCGCGAAGGACAGCCTCCCGCCGGAGGTCAAGCAGTTCACCATCGAGGTCGGTGGTGCGAACACCCTGTACCTGAACATGGACCCGACCGGCAAGGCCGGCACCAAGTTCTCCAACCCGCTCGTGCGGCAGGCGATGTCGCTGGCGATCAACCGCCAGGCGATCGCGGACACGGCCTTCGCCGGCCTGGTCCATCCGCTGACCTCGTTCTGGTATGACTGCCCCGACATCTGCCCGACCGGGATGCTGCCCAACGGTGGCGTCCAGGACGTCAACAAGGCCAAGGCCCTGATGACCCAGGCTGGCGTCGGAGCCGACGGGATCTCCGCCGAGATGCTCGTCAGCAGCACCCGTGGCGGCTGGAAGGACGGCGCGACGCTCGTCGCGGCCGACCTCGAGCAGATCGGCGTCCACCTGACGGTGACCCCGGTCGACGAAGCGACCTGGAACGGCGCCGTCGCCAACAACAACTTCGAGACTGTCTTCAATGGCGGCGCCTCGAGCCCGCAGATCACGATGAGCAGCTGGTTCGGCAACGGGTTCTCCGCCCAGCATTCCGGCTACATCAAGGTCCCTGATCATCAGAAGGTGGTCGACCTGATCACCCAGATGGCGCAGGAAACCGACGTCGCCAAGCGCAAGGATCTGATGACCCAGATCCAGACCTTCGGCACCACCACGATGCCGATGATCTCGCTGGTCGACCGCATCGCCCTCGACGGCACCCGCCTGCCGGATGGGACGCTGACCGTGGCCTCGCCTTCGGTCGGATACATCATCATGCAGACCATCGCCGAACAGGCCGCAGGCAAGGCGGCCGGCAACTAGGATCCAGTCCGACCAGTCGAACCTCGTAACAATCGGAACCGACGTCTATTGACTCGAGTCCACGCAGGGCGTGTCGGGATGCCATTCGGCATCTCGACACGTTCTCCGGTTTTGCGCATCCTCGTCCGCGGCCTCCTCGTGGCCACCTCGGTCATGCTGGTCGCGTTCAGCCTCATGCGGTTGTCACCGGGTGATCCCGTCGTCGTCCTGCTGGGCGACCAGGCCACCGACGCGAAGATCGCCCAGATGCGGGCGGCGCTCGGGCTCGACGGCAGCTACCCCGAACAGCTCGTCCACTATCTCCAGGGCCTGGCCAGCGGCAACATGGGCAACTCGGTCGTGTTCGGCGTGCCGGTCACGACGCTCATCGGCCAGGCCATGCCGGTGACCCTCCAGCTGATGCTCGTGTCGATCACGATCACGGTCATCGGCGCGGTCCCGCTGGCCGTCTACGTGGCCCTTCATCCGAACGGGCGGATCGCCTCGATCTTCCTGATCGGGTCGTCGTTCTTCGTGTCGATGCCGGCCTTCTTCGTCGGCCTCATGGCGCTCCTGGTCGCGGCCGTCTGGCTCAAGGTGGCGCCGGTCGCCGGGATCCAGGGGGACCTTCCCGGCGCGATCAAGTACCTGTGGTTACCGTCGCTCGTCATCTGCCTCGCGCTGGTGCCGATCCTGGCCCGGGTCCTGGCCGTCTCGATCTCGAACACCCTGCGCGAGGAGTTCGTCGAGGTCGCCATCGTCCGGGGCGTCCGCGGCCGGACCTTCGCCTGGCGCTACCTCATCCGGCCGTCGATCGCACCGACCCTGAGCCTGCTGAGCTACATCGTCGGCTCGTTGTTCGCCTCGGCGGTCGTGGTCGAGCTCGTGTTCAACCTGCCCGGCACGGGGACGCTGCTCGTGGGAGCCGTCGCCGGACGCGACTACCCGCTCGTCCAGGGGATCGTCCTGTTCTCCGGCGTCTTCGTCGTGATCGTCAGCACGGTCGCCGACATCATCACCATCAAGATCGACCCTCGAGTCGGTCGGTGAGGGTCGTCCGCTGGCTCTCTTCGCTGCCACGCACGGGCCAGGTCGGCGTCCTGATCATCGTCGCCATCCTGATCCTGGGCTTCGTCGTCCCCCAGTTCGGGCCGTACGGGGCGTTCGCCCGGGTGGCCAGCTCGAACGCGCCGCCCAGCCTTGCCCACCCGTTCGGTATCGACAACCTCGGGCGTGACATCCTGACCCGCAGCTTCGCGGCGACCCACCTCGACGTCGAGGTGGCCGTGATCGGGGTGCTCATCCCGCTCCTCGTCGGGACGGTCGTCGGCGCCCTCGCAGCGACGACCGACATCCCCGGCGTCCGCGGCCTGATCGGTCTGCTGATCGACGGGATCAACGCCTTCCCGTTCCTGATCCTCGCCCTCGGCGTGATCGCCGTGGTCGGGACCGGCGTCGTCGGGCTGATCATCGCGATCGCCCTGACCAGCTGGGCGCGCTACGCCAAGCTGGCGCGGACGCGGGCTGCGGTCCTGCGCGACCTCGATTTCGTGGCGGCCCTGCGCCTGCTCGGGTACGGACGGACACGGATCGTCATCCGGCACATCCTGCCCAACTGCTTCTCGGAGACGGCGGCCTATGGCGTCAGCGACTTCACGCTCGTGATCCTGACCGTCGCCGCGCTGTCGTTCCTCGGGGCAGGGGTCAAGCCGCCGACGCCGGAATGGGGCTCGATGATGGCCGACGGTCGGATCTATCTCCAGTCGGCGCCCTGGCTCCTCGTCGGCCCGGGGATCATCCTGACGATCACCGCGTTCGGGGTCTCGCTCATCGGCGAGGCACTCAAGGCCCGCAACGTTGCCTGATCCCGCGACGCTGCCCGATCCGGTGACGTTGCCCGATCCGGCGACCATCGTCGCCGCGGATGACCCGACCGACGAGCTCGCGACCGCACCGATCGTCGTCGACCCGACGGCGCCGTACCTCGACGTCGACCATCTCCGGATCGGGCTGATCCGCGACGGGGCGGAGCTGCGGATCGTCGATGCCGCCACGTTCGCGCTCAAGCCGGGCGCCTCGCTGGGGATCGTCGGCGAATCCGGGTCCGGCAAGACGATGCTCTGCCGCAGCTTCACCGGGACGCTCGGCCGCTACGGGCTTGGGGTGACCGGCGGCCGCCTGGCGATCGCCGGCCACGACCTGACGAACGCCCAGGAGAAGGACTGGCGCCCGATCCGCGGTCGCGCCGTCGGCTACGTCCCGCAGAGCTCGCTGGCCGGGCTCAACCCGGTCCTCACCATCGAGACCCAGCTGCTCGAGGCGCTCCACCTCGGGAGCCGCAAGCTGGGCAAGACCGAGGCGCGCGCCGAGGCCCGCCGACTGCTCGACCTGGTCAAGATCCCGCGCGCCGAGAGCGTCCTCCATGAGCGGGCATACCAGCTGTCAGGCGGGATGCGCCAGCGGGTCATGATCGCGGCCGCGCTCGCGTTGAGCCCGCCGCTCCTCGTCCTCGACGAGCCGACGACCGCGCTCGACGTCACCGTCCAGTACGAGATCCTCGTGCTGATCCGGCAGCTCCGTGAGGAGCTGTCGATGGGCCTGATCCTCGTCTCGCACGACCTGGCGGTGGTCGAGTTCCTGTGCGATCGGGTCATGACGATGTACGCCGGTGCCACCGTCGAGCTGGCGTCCGCCGAAGACGTCCGGGCCAGGCCGCGCCATCCGTACACGAACGCCCTCCTCCATTCGCGCCTGGGGATGGCAGAGCGGGGCACGGACCTCGTCGCGATCCCGGGCGAATCACCGGCGGTCGGGGCGTGGCCGGAGGGCTGCCGCTTCTGGCCCCGCTGCGCGTCCGCGGCTGACGCCTGCAAGACCGGCCCCCAGCCCGAGACGCGTCTCGTCGATCGGCACCTCACCGCCTGCATCCGTGCCGAGGACGTCACCTAGCGTGGGCAAGGCGCTCATCGAGGTCACCGACCTCCACGTCACGTACAAGACGACCGGCGAGGACGTGCTCGCCGTGCGCGGCTTCGACCTGACCCTCGGCGACGGCCAGTCGACCGGGATCGTCGGCGAGAGCGGGAGCGGGAAGTCGACCGTGGCCCGCGCGATCGTCGGGCTGGTCGAGCCGACGCAGCGGCTCGATCCGGATCGATGGCGACCTGGTCGCGGGCGAGGGAGCGAGCGGCTACGTCCGCGCCAATCGCTGGAAGGTCCAGATGATCTTCCAGGATCCATATGGCTCGCTGGACCCACGCCAGCAGCCGCTCGACGCCGTCCTCGAGGCCGTCACCCGGTGGAGCACCGGGTCGAAGCAGGCTGCCCGGCAGGAGGCGCTCGACCTGCTCAAGTCGGTCGGCATCACCGAGCGTCAGGCCACCTCGGGGCTGCGCTCCCTGTCGGGTGGCCAGCGCCAGCGCATCTCGATCGCCCGGGCGCTCGCGCCGAAGCCGCAGGTCCTGGTGGCCGACGAGCCGACGTCATCGCTCGACCAGTCGGCCCAGGCGGCGATCCTGAACCTGCTCCGGCGGATCCAGGCCGAACGCGGCCTGTCGGTCATCTTCATCTCGCACGATCTCGGCCTGGTGCGCTACCTGACCGAGACGGTGAAGGTCATGAAGGACGGCTTCGTGGTCGAATCCGGCGACACGGACCGGGTCCTGAATCGACCCGAGCACGAGTACACCCAGCGACTCATCTCCTCGGCGCTGGCCTGATCACCAGGTCGTCCAGCCGCCGTCGACGACGACCACCTGGCCGGTCATGTACTTCCCGCCATCCGACGCGAGCAGCAGGGCCGGACCCACGTAGTCGGTGCCGTCGCCCGGTCGCCCCATCTGGACCTGGGCTTCGGCGAACGGGACGGCCATCGCGAGCCGACGCTCGCCGGCCGCGTCGAGGCCGATCCGCTGGTCCGGCGTGACGATCCCGCCCGGTGCGATCGAGTTGATGGTGACCCCGTGCCGGGCCAGGCGCGGGGACAGGTAGTGGGTGATGCCGTTGATCCCGTGCTTGCTCGCGAAGTACGACGAGGGACCCCAGGTCTCCGGGTAGAGCTGAGGCTTCGGACCCGTCTGGCCATAGACCGAGGCGATGTTGATGACGCGGCCCCAGCCGCGCTCCATCATCGCCGGCACGAACACCTGGCACAGGCGGAACGGGGCGTACAGGTTCACCTTCAGGACGTCGTGCCACGACTCGAGCGAGACGGTCTGCCACGGCTCGCTCGGGAAGATGGCCGCATTGTTGACGAGGATGTCGATCTCGCCGGCCGCCTCGCGGATACGCTGGACGTCCTCTTCGACCGTGATGTCGGCACCGACCGTGGTGACGGTCCCGCCGGCGTCACGGATGATCGAGGCGGTCTCGTCGAGGAGGTGCTCACGCCGGGCGCAGACGACGATCTCGGCGCCGGCCTCGGCAAAGCCGACGGCCAGCGCCCGGCCGAGTCCGCGACCGCCACCGGTGATCAACGCTCGCCGGCCGGCGAGGCTCAACAGCTCCTGGACGCTCATGGCTTCCCCTTCGCTTCGGCTTGACCCGTCCTCGAGCCGAAGACTACCGTATCGGGGTACGAAATCGTACTTCGATTGCCGAACCCTCCCTGATGGAGTGCAGTGAAACTCGACCCGGATGCGGCCGCGATCCTTGCCACGATCCGTGCGGCCGGGATCCCGCCGTGGCATACCCTGTCGCCGGTCGAGGGTCGCGAGGTCTACCGGCGCCGCGCGGCGTTGTTCGAGGGGAGCAGGCTGCCGGTCGACAGCGTGTGGGACACGACGATCGCGTCGGACGCCGGCCCGCTCGGCATCCGCGTCTACCGGCCGGACGGCCCTCCGCGACCGATCTTCGTGTACGTCCACGGCGGCGGCTGGACACTTGGCGACCTCGACAGCCACGACACCGTGTGCCGGCGGATCTCGAGGGCAGCCGATTGCCTTGTCGTCTCGGTCGACTACCGCCTGTCGCCCGAGCATCCGTACCCTGCTGCGCTGGACGACACGATGACCGCGATCCACTGGCTGGCCGAGCACGGCGCGCGAGCTCGGTGGCGATCCCGACGCGGCTCGCCCTCGGCGGCGACAGCGCCGGCGGGACGCTCACCGCGGCGGCGGTGATCCGGCTGCGTGACGAGGGCGGCCCCAGGGTGGCTCTGCAGGTGCTCATCTACCCGGCGACCGAGGCGTCCTTCGAGATGCTGTCGTTCTACGAGAACGCGGAGGGCTACTTCCTGACCACGGCCGACGTCGTCTGGTTCTGGGGCAACTACCTGGGCGACGACCCGGCGACGGCCTCGGACCCGTACGCGTGTCCGGGAACCGCGCCGGACCTGCGCGACCTGCCGCCGGCAGTCGTCATCACCGGTGACTTCGACCCGGTCCGCGACGACGGCGACATCTACGCGCTCAAGCTCCGCAAAGCCGGCGTGCCCGTGGTCGCGCGCCGGTTCCCGGGGATGATCCACGGCTTCGTCGCCCTGCCGGTCGAGATCCCGGCCGGACGGCGCGCTATCGAGATGATCGCCAAGGCGACCCGGCGCGCCTGGTCGCCGGCCGGCTGGTGACCATCCTGACCCGAACTCGGCGTCGTCCGACCCGTCCAGCCCAGAGGGGAGCTCCGTGAAGATCACTGCGCTCGAGACCATCCAGCTCGAACCGTTCCCGTTCCTCGTCTTCGTCCGGGTCCACACCGACGAGGGCCTGATCGGGACGAGCGACACCTTCTACACGACCGATGCTGTCGCGGCGTTCATCCACCAGACCGCGGGGCCGCTGTTGCTGGGCACGGACCCACGGACCATCGAGCGCCACTGGAACACGCTGTACGCGCGGACGGTGGCTCGCTGGGGTGGGACCGGGACCGAGATGCGCGCGATCTCGGCCATCGACGCCGCCCTGTGGGACATCCTCGGCCAGTCGCTCGGCGCCCCGATCTACCAGCTCCTCGGCGGCCTCGCCCAGGACAGCATCCCGACCTACAACACCTGTGGCGGGCCGATGTACGGCTCGCGCGGGTTCCGTCGGGAAGGGGAGGGCAAGGGCCCGCTCGAGGACCTCTGGGCCCAGATCAACGAGCCCGACGTGCTCGCCGAGGAGCTCCTGGCCGAGGGCATCACGGCCATGAAGATCTGGCCGTTCGATCCGTTCGCCCTGCGGGGGACGGGCCGCTTCATCAGCGACGCCGACCTGCGGACGGGGCTGGAGCCATTCCGCCGCATTCGCGAGGCGGTCGGCGACCGGATCGAGATCATGCTCGAAGGCCACGGCTACTGGGACATCACGACCGCGAAGCGGATCGCTCGCGCGGTCGAGGAATACCGCCCGGCGTGGCTCGAGGATCTCGTCCTGGGGCACGACATCGAGCAGATCGCCGAGCTCAAGGCGTCGACCTCGACGCCGATCCTCGCCAGCGAGCTGCTGATCACCCGCTACCAGTACCGGCCGCTGCTGGAGCGCCGCGCCGCGGACATCGTCATGGTCGACCCGACCTGGGCCGGCGGCATCACCGAGTCGCGCAAGATCATCACGATGGCCGAGTCGTTCGGGCTGCCGGTCGCCATGCACGACTGCACCGGGCCGTTCACGCTGCTGGCCGGCGTCCACCTGGCGCTGAGCGCCCCGAACGCCATCTACCAGGAACACGTCCGCGCCTACATCCGGACCTGGTACAGCGAGCTCGTGCCGACGTCGATCACGATCGCCGACGGGCACATCCTGCCGCCGGAGGGGGCGGGCATCGGGACCGAGCTGCTGGCCGATGTGTTCGACCGGCCGGACGCGACGGTCCGGATCACGCGTCTCTCCGATTCGTAAGGGTCCGATCGGTCCGTTCGTCCGCTGGGCCAGCGGGGTGCCAATGTCATATCATTTATCAGATTTCGACGAACCGGCCCACGCGACCGTCACCGCCCACGGAGGAATCCCGTCATGCCGGAGCAGGCGCCCACCGATCTGGCGATCTCCACTCGACTGTGGGAGCGGGCGTTGCGGCACCTGCCAGGCGGGGTCACGGCTTCGGCGCGGATCCATCCGTCCCTCGGCCGCGCTTTCCTGGTCGAGCGAGCGCGTGGCGGCCGGGTCTGGGACGTCGACGGCCGCGAGTACATCGACCTCAACATGTCGTTCGGGGCCGGCCTGCTCGGGCACGGCCATCCCGCGATCAGCGCAGCGATCGTGCGGGCGACCGAGCTCGGGATCATGTGCGGCTACGAGACCGACGCCCAGACCCGCCTTGCGGAGCGGCTGGCCGAGCTGATCCCGAGCGCCGAATACGTCCGCTTCGCGGGCTCCGGGACGGAGACGACCTGGCACGCCCTCCGGACCGCGCGCGTCGCGACGGGCCGGACCAAGGTCGTCAAGTTCGAAGGCCACTTCCACGGCTACAACGACTCGCTCGGGTTCAGCTTCTGGCCGGACCTCGCCGCGGCCGGACCGGCCGATGCACCGCGGACCGTCCCCGAAAGCGCCGGGATGCCCGAGTCGATGACCGAGCTCACGATCGTGTTGCCCTGGAACGATCCCGAGGCGCTGGCCGCGGCGTTCGAGCGACACGGGCCGGAGATCGCCGCGGTGGTCATGGAGCCGGTCAACCACGATTTGGGGACGCTCCTGCCGTTGCCCGGCTACCTCGAGACGGCGCGCGAGCTGTGCACCCGCCACGGCGCCATCCTCATCTTCGACGAGGTCCTGTGCGGGTTCCGGACCGGCCCGGGCGGCGCGCAGGAGCTCTACGGCGTCACGCCGGACATGACCACGCTGGGCAAGGCGCTCGGTGGCGGCACCGCGCTGAGCGCCTTCGTCGGCAGCCGGGAGGTCATGTCCGCGGTCGCGCCGCTCGGCAGGGCCGTCCACAGCGGCACCTACAACGCCCACCTCGTGCCGATCCTGGCCAGCCTCGCATTCCTCGACGAGATCGACCGATCCCGCGTTCTACCCGCGCCTCCACGAGCTCGAGGCCTTCTTCTACCCGGAGCTCCAGGCGATCTTCGACCGGGCCGGGATCCTGGTCCGGCTGCAGTCCAAGGGGGCGCGTTTCAGCCTGCTGTTCGGGCTCGACCACGAGGCGCGCGATTACCGTGACGCCATCGTTCACGATACGGCGCTGGCGAACCGGTTCTACGGGCTGGCGCTCGAAGAGGGCGTCTACTTCCACGCGGCATGGCACCACGGCTTCAGCGCGGGCCACAGCCGCGACGACCTGGCCGACGCGCTCGAACGGATCGAGGTGGCCGTCCGCCGGCTCGCCGCAAGCCGTGACTAGGGTGGGGGAGGCCGGCCCAGTGCCCTCGGCCCGGCCGCTCGTGCTCGTCGGCGGCTTCAAGCACGAGCTCAACAGCTTCGCCCTCGGCACGACCTCCATGGACGACATCCGGGCCGCCGGCTACTACGCCGAAGGAAGCGACATCTTCGCCGCACCCCGGAGCAAACGCCCCGAGCTGGCCGCCATCCGCGAGATCGCCGAGCGCGAGCGCATCGACCTGGTCCCGACCGTCCACCTCCACGCCCTGTTCGCCGGAGGACCGATCGACCACGCGATCTATGCGCGCTGTCGCGAGCTGATCCTTGGCGCCGCGCAGGCGCATCGCGACCGGCTGACCGGGATCATGCTGCCGCTCCACGGCGCCACGGTCACGACCGAGGAGGACGATCCCGAAGGCGACCTGCTCGCCGCCCTTCGATCGATCGTCGGACCGTCGATCCCGATCGTCGCGACCTTCGATACCCATGTCCATGGAACGGCCCGAATGGCCCGCGCCGCGGATGCCCTGGTCGGCTTCAAGACCCAGCCCCACACCGATCACTACGAGACCGCGAGCCACGCGATGGACATCCTGATCCGGGCGATGCGCGGCGAGATCCGGCCGGTCACGACCCACCGCAAGCTGCGCATGCTCACCTCGGCCGAGCGGCAGGACACCGGCAAGGCGCCGAACCGGGACCTGATGGACGCCAGCCGGGAGATGGAGCGGCGCCCGGGGATCCTGGCCGTCTCGGTGTTCGAGACCCAGCCGTGGATGGATCTCCCGGAGATCGGCTGGTCCGTCGAGGTCGTCACCGACGATGACCCGGTGCTCGGGGCATCCGTGGCCGATGAGCTCGGGCGGCTGGCCTGGGCGGCGCGCGACGACCTGCTGGTCCACAAGACGCCGATCCCCGCCGCGCTCGACCTGGCTGTCGCCGCCGACCGCGGACCGATCGCCTTCGCGGACGGGGCGGACTCGACCAGCGCCGGCGGCAACGGCGACGGGACCGAGCTGCTGGCGGCGCCTCCTCGCGCGTGACGAACCGATCCGCGCGCTGCTGACCATCACGGACCCGCGCGGCCGTCGAGGCCTGCCTCCGAGCCGGGCTCGGGGCGACCGTCGAGCTGTCCGTCGGCGGGACGATCACGCCTGGCTTCCGGCCGGTCCCGGTGTCGGGGACGGTCGTCACCCTCGCGCTCGGCGCGATGCAGCTCGACCCGCCGTGGTCGCCGACCGACATCGGACGGATGGCGGTCCTCCGGGTCGGGGAGATCGACATCGTCCTGAGCGAGCGCAAGGCCTGGCATCTCGACACGGTCGTCTACCGGCATGTCGGCTGCGAGCTGGCGAACTACCGGGTCGTCCAGGTCAAGTCGGCCGGCGGGTTCCGCTTCCGTTATGAGCCGGTCGCCGCGGCGATCATCGAGATCGAGACGACCGGTCCGTGCGACAGCGACCTGACCCGGCTCCCGTACCACCGGATCCCGCGACCGCTGTGGCCGTTCGATCCCGATCTCGCCGAGCCGTGGGCCGAGGGCGACCCGACGATCTCGACGGACACGAACCGATGAGCAACGACCGCCCCGTCGTCGCGATCTCGCGGCTGGCGATGCCGGGCGACCCCGCCGCCCGCATCAAAGCCCTGGCCGATGTCCGCGAGTGGCCGGAGCACGCCCATCCCGGCCCGGCCGAGCTCCTCGCCCTGGCCGCGGGCGCGACCGCGCTCCTGTGCGTCAACGGCGACCGGATCGACGCGGGCCTGCTCGACGCCTGCCCGGAGCTGCGCCTGGTGGCGCTGGCGAGCACCGGCTACGACTCCATCGACCTGGCCGCCGCCGACCGGCACGGCGTCGCGGTCACCAACTCGCGCGGGACCCTGTTCGAGACGACCGCGGACCTGACGTTCGGGCTGATCATCGCCGCCCGGCGACGGATGAGCGCAGCCGAACGCTTCCTGCGGGCGGGCGAATGGGTCCAGGACGACCTCGACCTTCTCCTCGGCCAGGACGTCCACGGCGCGACCCTTGGGATCGTCGGCTATGGCGAGATCGGGCAAGCCGTCGCCCGCCGCGCGGTCGGCTTCGGGATGACGATCGTGCACCATCGCCGGACGCCCGGCGACGACCTGCTGTCACGCTGGGTCGAGCTCGACGACCTGCTCGCGATGAGCGACATCGTCTCGCTCCATGTCCCGATGTCGCCGGCCACGCGCCATCTCATCGGCGAGCGCGAGCTCCGGCTGATGAAGCCGACCGCGACGCTGGTCAACGCCGCGCGCGGCAGCGTCGTCGACGAGGCGGCGCTCGTCCGTGCCCTGCGCGAGGGCTGGATCGGGTCGGCCGGCCTCGACGTCCAGCAGGTCGAGCCGAACGCCGACCCGGCGAACCCGCTGCTCGGGCTGCCGAACTGCGTTGTCCTGCCCCACATCGGATCGGCGACCCTCGCCGCCCGGGTCGCGATGATCGGGATGGCGACCGACAACGTCGTCGCGTTCCTCGAGGGCCGGCCGCTGCTCACCCCGGTCGGCTCGATCGGTCGGGCGGGATAGGGCCCTCGGATGACCGCGTCAGACGACCGCCAGCATGCCGCCATCGACGTACAGGATGTGGCCATTGACGTAGTTCGACGCATCCGACGCCAGGAAGACGGCAGCGCCGACCAGCTCCTCCGGCTGGCCCCAGCGCCCGGCCGGCGTCCGCGCCCGCAACCACGCGTCGAAGGTCGGATCGTCACGCAACGACTGGGTCAGCTCGGTCGCGATGTAGCCGGGACCGATGCCGTTGACCTGGACGCCGAGCGGCGCCCATTCGGCGCACATCGCCCGGGTCAGCATCTTCACGCCGCCCTTCGAGGCGGCGTAGGGACCGATCGTCGCCCGTCCGAGCTCGCTCTGGACCGAGCAGATGTTGATGATCTTTCCGTGCCCGCGCGCGCCCATCCGCGGGCCGACCGCGCGAGAGACGAGGAAGACGCCGCCGAGGTTCGTGTCGATGATGGCGTTCCAGCTCTCGAGCGAGGTGGTCGCCAGCGGTCCGCGGATCTGGATCCCGGCGTTGTTGACCAGGATGTCGATCGGCGCGATCTCCGTCTCGATCCGGGCGATCGCGGCGTCGACCTCGGTCTCGGCGGTGACGTCGAACGCCGCTCCGTGGGCGGTGTGACCGGCCGCCCGGATCGCGTCGACCGGCCCCTCGAGGCGGCCTGCGATCCGCTCGTTGAGGATGACCGCACAGCCGGCCGCCGCCAGGCCCCACGCCAAGGTCAGGCCGATGCCCTGGCTCGAGCCCGTGATGAGCGCGGTCCGGCCGGTCAGGTCGAACAGGTCGTGGCTCATCTCGTCTCCCTCACGTCCACCTGCGCCGGGTCGGCAGTGCCCGGCCCGAGCCAAGGAGGTTCATCCCGATGACAGCACGGATCGCGTTGGTGACCGGCAGCGCCCGGGGGATCGGCCGGGCGATCGCGGAAGCGCTGGCCGCGTCCGGCCACAGCGTCATCGGCGTCGACGTCATCGACCAGGATCCCGGGCCGCTGGCCAGCGTGATCCGGGCCGACCTTGCGTTGGCGGACACGGGCGAGCGCCTGGCCGCGGAGGTCGGTCGCGTCGATGTCCTCGTCAACAACGCGGCGATCCTCGTCGAGAAGCCGATCGAGGAGACCTCGGTCGAGGAGTTCGACCTGACGATCGCGGTCAACCTGCGCGCGCCATTCCTGCTGTCGCGCGCGTTCGGCGCGGGGATGCGCGAGCGGGGTTGGGGCCGGATCATCAACATCGCGAGCATCGCCGCCCGGACGGGCGGGACCTCACAGGTGGCCGCCTACGGGGCGTCGAAGGGCGGCCTGGTCGCCCTGACCAAGAACTTCGCGCGCAACTACGGACCGGACGGGGTGACCGTCAACGTCGTCTGCCCGGCCGGGATCCTGACCCCGATGGCCGACGCCCAGGAGCGGACCAACCCGGGGACCCGGGCGGCGTCGGCCGCGCTGTTCGCCCTCCGGCGCAATGCCGAGCCATCGGAGGTCGCCACCGTCGTCGACTTCCTCGCGTCCGACGGCGCGGGCTACGTGACCGGAGCCACCATCGACGTCAACGGCGGCTGGTTCATGTACTAGCCGGGCGGTCATCGTCAGCGCGCGGTCCAGCCGCCATCGATGACCTGGGCGGAGCCGGTGATCGACGCCGCCTCGTCCGAGCACAGGAACCCCGCGTACCGGGCGACCTCTTCCGGCTCGATCAATCGCCGGACGGCGGCGGGCGCGAGCATGACCCGTTCGACGACCTGGTCGAGCGGCACGCCTTCGGTCGCGGCGAGGTCGGCCATCTGGCGTTCCACGAGCGGGGTCCGCACGAAGGCGGGACAGATCGCGTTGGCCGTCACGCCGTGCGGACCGGCTTCCAGCGCGGTCGCCCGGGTGAGCCCGAGCAGCCCGTGCTTGGCGGCGGTGTAGGCCGACTTGTTGGGCGACGCGACGAGCGAATGGATCGACCCGAGGTTGATGATCCGGCCCCAGCCGCGGGCGTACATGTCGGGCAGGACCGCCCGTGTCAGCACGAACGGGGCGATCAGCATGACCTCGATCATGTAGCGCCAGCGATCGACCGGGAAGCCCTCGATCGGGGCAACGTGCTGGAGGCCGGCGTCGTTGACGAGGATGTCGATCGGGCCGAGCGTCTCGCGGACCGCGGCGACGGTCGCGTCGCAGGCCGCCACGTCCGAGACATCGCAGGCGAGCGCGAGCCCGCGCTCGAGGTCCACGGCCACCGACTCGGCCGCCCCTGCGTCGAGGTCGACGACGGCGCACCCGCGCCCCGCGGCTGTCGAGCTCCCGGGCGATCGCGCGTCCGATCCCGGATGCGCCGCCGGTGACGAGCGCGACGCGTCCAGCCAGGGGCAGGTCGACGGCCGGCACGAGGGGTTTACGCGCCGTCGTCGAGGTAGGCGATGGGCGATCCGATGGCGACCTCGTCGCCCGCGTCATGGACGATCTCGACCAGCGTGCCGGACGCGGTCGCTTCCATCTCGACCGTCGCCTTGTCGGTCTCGATCTCGGCGATCGCGTCGCCGCGCGCGATCGAGTCGCCGACTCGCTTGAGCCAGCCCGAGACGATGCCGGTCTCCATGTCGTAGCCGAGCTTGGGCATCTCGATCGCGATGCGGGCCAAATCCGAACCTCCGGTCGCTGGTCTGTGGGAATCCGTATCATATATATGTTAGCGACCCACGCCCCCGCCCTCGGGAGGCCGCGTCGCCGACGACAGCGCTAGAGGATCGAGCCCGATGACCGCGCCCTTGACCAGCTCTGACCGCGACCAGTGGTTCCGCACGATGGTGCGGATCCGGCAATTCGAGGATAAGGTCCAGGAGCTGTTCATGAGCGGGCAGATCGAGGGCACGACCCATCTCTGCCAGGGTCAGGAGGCGGTCTCGGTCGGGGCGATCGCGGCGATGCATCAGGGCGACGTCCAGACCAACACGTACCGCGGCCACGGCGAGGCGCTGGCCCTCGGGATGAGCTCGGAGACCGCCTTCGCGGAGCTGATGGGCAAGGCGAGCGGAGGTTCGGGCGGGGTCGGTGGCTCGATGCACCTGATCGACTTCTCGCGCGGCAACATCGGCGCCAACGCCATCGTCGGCGCCGGGCTTCCGATCGCCGTCGGCGCCGCGGTCGGGTTCCAGATGCAGGACCGGGCCGAACGTGGCCCTGTCGAGCTTCGGCGACGGCGCGACCAACATCGGGACGTTCCACGAGGCGCTCAACATGGCCGCGGTCTGGCGCGCCCCGGTCGTGTTCATCATCGTCAACAACCTGTACGGCGAGTATTCGCCGGTCCGGGCCACCACCGCCGGCGACAGCCCTGACCTCGCCCGGCGCGCGGACGCCTACGGGATGCCCGGCATCGTCGTCGACGGCCAGGACGTCGACGTCGTCCACGCGGCGGTCGTCGACGCGGTCGAGCGGGCGAGGGGCGGCGGCGGGCCGTCGCTGCTCGAGATGAAGACGTATCGCTACCGCGGCCACTCGCGCTCGGACCCGGCCAAGTACCGGCCGGACGGCGAGCTGGAGGCGTGGAAGGCGCGCGATCCGATCGAGATCCTGGGCCGGCGCCTGGCCGACGAAGGGATCCTGTCAGCCGACGAGCAGGCGGCCATCAAGGCCTCCAGCCAGGTCGATGTCGATGCCGCGGCCGAGCGGGCCGCCGCGGCGCCCTATCCGACCCTCGAGGAGACGCGGTCCTATGTCTACGCAGACTGACGTCACGCCCGAGGCGACGGGCCGTGACCGAGATGACCTATCGCGAGGCGATCACCGCGGCCATGGCCGACGCCCTGGCGGAGGACCCGACCACGCTCCTGATGGGCGAGGACGTGGGCGCCGACGGCGGCGTGTTCAAGACCAACACCGGGCTGATCGAGCGCTTCGGCGCCGACCGGGTCCGGACGACGCCGATCTGCGAGAACGGGTTCGTCGGCGTCGCGCTCGGGATGAGCCTCGTCGGCCTGCGGCCGATCGTCGAGATCATGTTCGCCGACTTCCTGCCGACGGCCGGCGATGCGATCGTCAACCAGCTCCCCAAGTACCGCTTCATGTCCGGCGGCCAGTGCAGCGTCCCGGTCACGATCCGGGTGATCGGCGGCGGGACCGGGCGGTTCGGGACCCAGCACTCGGCCACCTTCGAGAGCTGGTTCATGCACCTGCCGGGTCTGCGCGTGGCCAGCGCCTCGTCCCCCGGCTCGGCGTACAGCCTGCTGCGCGCCGCCATCGCCGACGACAACCCGGTCGTCTTCTTCGAGCACAAGGCGCTCTACGGCCGCAAGGGCCCGGTCGACCGCGGCGAGGTCGCGCAGATCGGCAAGGCGGACGTCGTCCGGTCGGGCAGCGACGTGACGATCGTGGCGACGATGCTGATGGTCAGCCGGGCGCTGGCGGCCGCCGACCAGCTCGCGGCGGAGGGGATCGAGGCCGAGGTCATCGACCTGCGCTGGCTGCGCCCTCTCGACATCCCGACCGTCGCCGCATCCGTCGAGCGGACCGGCCGGCTGGTCGTCGTCGAGGAGCAGGTCCACGCCGCCGGTTGGGGCGCGACGGTCATCTCGGAGCTCACCCAGCGCGGGACGGTCTGGGCCTCGCCGCCTCGACGCGTCAGCCTGCCGGACGACTACCCGGTCCCGTACTCGCCGCCGCTCGAGGATCAGATCGTGCCGTCGGTCGACGGCATCGTCGCCGCCGCGCGAGCGGCCACCGGCCGTTGACCGCCTGAGAGCCGGCCGCCAGCCGGCTGCGCCCTCTAGCAGGCGAGGGCGCGGCGGATCACCGAGATCAGCGGTGTCGACTCGAGCTCGGACAGCTGGTCGAGCTGCATCACGCAGCTGAACCCGTCGATCACGACCGGTCCGTCACCGGCTGCCGTGGCGGCGGCCCGGACCTTGGGCAGCCACTGCTCCTCGCCGATCGAGCGCGACAGCGGCTCGTGCTCGGCCCGATAGCCGAACGAGCCGGCGAGACCGCAGCACCCGGCATCGAGGACATCGGGCGCGAAGCCGGCTCGTGCCAGGATCGCCCGGTCCGCTGCGGGCGTGCCGATCGCCCGGCCGTGGCAGTGCGGATGGACGACGATCGGCGTGGCGCTCTCGGGACCGCCATCCGGCACGGCCCGCGCTGCCAGGGCAGCCTCGAAGCCGGGCGAGGCGAGGAGATGCTCGGCCGGGCTCCGCGCCAGGCCCGCCAGGATCGCCGCGCGCGGGTCGTCCGGGAGCAGCGCCGGCAGCTCGTCGCGGAACGCCGCGAGGCAGCTCGGTTCGGGGACGATGACCGGGATCCCGCGCGCCGTCCACGGCTCGAGGATGTCGAGGAGGCGAGTGAGCGTCGTCCGGGCTCGTCCGAGCATTCCCGCGTCGTACAGCGTCCGGCCGCAGCACGCCCAGCCGGACGGGATGGCGACCCGGTCGCCGCTCGCCTCGAGGACCGCGACGAGGTCGTCGGCGACCGTCGGACGGAAGGCGTTGGTGAAGGTGTCCGGCCAGACGACGACCGTCGCGTCCGTCACGTCACGCCGGGCGGCCGCGATGCGACCGTGGCGGAAGGTCGTCCGGGCGAAACGAGGCGCCGGACGAGCGGTCGTGACGCCAACCATGCGACGCGCTACCCGGCCGATCCCGGGCAGTCGCAGGACCGTGTTCGGGAGCCAGGCGATCCGGGAGACCCCTCGCGCGGCCCACGGCAGCAGCCCCAGGGCGTACATCGCGCGAGGTCGGAGCCGGCCTTCGTAGTAGTGGGACAGGAACTCGGCCTTGTAGGCCGCGATGTCGACCCGGGTGGGGCAGTCGACGACGCAGCCCTTGCACGAGAGGCAGAGGTCGAGCGCGTCCTTGACGTCGTCGTTCCGCCATGTCGCCGGCGTGGTCTCGCCCTGGAACATCTCGACCAGCAGCTTGGCCCGGCCGCGGGTGGAATGCCGCTCGTCACGCGTGGCGCGATAGGACGGACACATGGTCCCGGCGTCATCACGCCGGCAGCGCCCGACGCCGACACAGCGTTCTGCGGCCCGTTGCAACGCCGCGCCGTCGGTACCGAAGATCGGCAGCTCCATGGTCGCTCCGGCCGACCGGTAGCCCGGGCCGTAGCGCAGGTTCGTGTCGAGCGGGAACGGGTCGACGACCTTGCCCGGGTTCATCCGGCCGCGCGGGTCGAACAGCGCCTTGAACTCGCGAAACGCGCCGACCAGCGTCGGTCCGTACATTCGCTCGAGGAGCTCGCCGCGGGCCTGCCCGTCGCCGTGCTCGCCGGACATCGACCCGCCGAGCGAGACGACGAGGTCGGCCGCCCGGCCGAGGAAGCGGCGATAGGTCCTCAGCCCCTCGGGCGTGGACAGGTCGAAGTCGTTGCGGGTGTGTGCGCAGCCATCACCGAAGTGGCCGTACCAGACGCCCGAATAGCCGAACTCGTCCCACAGCTCGCGCATCGCGCGCAGGTAGGTGCCGAGCCGTTCGGGCGCGACCGCAGCATCCTCCCAGCCCTCGAAGTTGCGCCCGCCATCCGCGCGCAGCGCGGTCGTGCCGAGGGCCGACTCGCGGATCAGCCAGACCCGTCGCTGGGTATCGGGGTCGTCGTAGCGTCGGCGATCGAGCTCCGCCGGCAGGCTCGCGTCGACCGCCTCGGCGAGCGCGTCGGCGGCCGCCGGATCGTCCGAGCCCACCTCGGCGATCAGCCAGCCGCGACCGGCGGGGAGCAGCGGTAGGTGCTCGAGGTTGAGCGGCCGCGCCCGCATCTGGTCGATCAGGTCGCCGTCGAAGCCCTCCAGCGCGAGGAGCCCGTGCTCGAGCAGCGCCGGAACCGCATCGGCGGCCGCGTACACGTCCGGATAGCCGATGACGACGAGCCGCCGGTGGCGCGGGCTGACGGTCAGCCGGACGAGCGCCTCGGTGACGACGACGCAGGTCGACTCGGTCCCGACCAGCGCTCGCGCGACGTGGAGGTCCCGGCCGGGCAGAAGCTGGTCGAGGTTGAAGCCGCTGACCCGGCGCGGGATGTCCGGGTAGCGCGCCCGGACCTCGTCGGCGTAGCGGACGCCGATCGCGCGCAGGCTCTCGACGATCCCGGTCAGCCGGCCGCCTGCCGGCAGTGCCTCGCGGGTCGCGTCGTCATAGGCGCCGACCTCGAATGTCTCGCCCCCGTACAGGGCGATCGTCAGGCTCTCGACGTTGTCGACCGTCTTGCCCGCGTACAGCGCGTGGCTGCCGCACGAGTTGTTGCCGATCATGCCGCCGAGCGTGCACCAGGCATGTGTCGCGGGGTCCGGCCCGAAGGTCAGCCCGTGCACCTCGGCCGCGCGACGGAGATCGTCGAGGACGACGCCCGGCTGGACCCGTGCCGTCCGCGCGACCGGGTCGATGTCGAGGATGCGGGTCATGTACCGACTCGTGTCGATGACGACCGCCACGTTGCAGGCCTGGCCGGCCAGGCTGGTCCCGGCGCCGCGGGCGAAGATCGGGGCGTCGTGCTCGGCGCAGATCCGCAGCGTCGTGACGACGTCCTCGTGGTCGATCGGGAAGACGACCCCGAGCGGGACCTGGCGATAGTTGGACGAGTCGGTGGCGTAGACCGAACGGGTCCCGCTGTCGAACGCGACGTCGCCGCGGATCGCGGCGCCGAGGGCCTTCTCGAGGTCGGCGCGCCCGGTCTCGGTGACGGTCGATCGGTCGACCCGCCCGCCCGCTTCGACCAGCGTCACGGAGCGTCGATGAACCGCTGCCGCTGGCGCCCGAGACCTGCCACGCCGAGCTCCACGACGTCGCCGGCGCGGAGGTAGGGCTGGCCCGGCGTCCCCATCGCCACCCCGGGCGGCGTCCCGGTGTTGATGATGTCACCCGGGTCGAGGACCATGAACTGGCTGAGGTACCGGATGATCTCGGCGACGCCGAAGATCATCGTCTTGGTCGAGCCCGTCTGGCGACGCTGGCCGTTGACGTCGAGCCACAGGTCGAGATCGTCCGGGTCGACTCCGGTGTCCGCGGTCAGCAGCCACGGTCCCGCCGGATTGAACGTCTCGCACGACTTGCCCTTGACCCACTGGCCGCCGCGTTCGAGCTGGAAGGCGCGTTCCGAGACATCGTGGCTGACCATATAGCCGGCGACAGCCGCGAGTGCCTCTTCGTGGGTCTCGAGGTAGCGGCAGGGACGCCCGATGACGACGCCGAGCTCGACCTCCCAGTCGGTCTTGGTCGACGTCCGCGGGATGTGCACGTCGTCGTCCGGGCCGATCAGCGTGTTGGTCGCCTTGAAGAAGACGATCGGCTCGGTCGGGATCGGCGCGCCCGATTCGGCGGCGTGATCCGCGTAGTTGAGCCCGATGCAGACGATCTTGCCCGGGCGCGCGACGGGTGAGCCCAGACGTCCGTCCGGCCGTGGGATCGCGTCGGCCGCTCGATCCCGCGCGAGTGTCGCCAGCCGGGCCAGCCCATCTCCGGAGAAGAACGATGGATCGAAGTCGCCGACGTCGTCGGTGACGTCGAGGACCCGGTCGTCGTCGAGCAGGAGGTGCGGTCGCTCCTGTCCCGGAGTCCCGACGCGGATCAGTCTCACGGTTCGCATTATGGTCAACGGGTTTACGAATCGCAACACGAGCCGGTTTGGTTGTGGCACGATCGTCGGGTGAACGATCTGCGGATCCGGGCCGGGACGGTCCTGGATGGGGGTGGGGGCGACGGCCGTCGGGCCGACATCGCGATCGATCGCGGGCGCATCGTCGCCATCGGCAAGCGCGCCACCGACGAGCCGGCAAAGCGAGTCATCGACGCCGGCGACCTGATGGTCGCCCCGGGCTTCATCGACATGCACTCGCACGCGGATTACACGCTGCCGGCCAACCCCGGTGCGCTCAATTCGCTGGCACAGGGAGTCACCACGGAGGTGATCGGCAACTGCGGGTTCACGCCCGCGCCGCTCGCGGCCGACCCGCGACTCGCCGAGGCAACGCGGCTGGCAGGGCGTGGGCTCGGGCCGGCGCTCGACTGGGAGTGGCGGTCGTTCGGCGACTTCCTCACCCGACTCGATGCTGCCCGGCCATCGGTCAATGTCGCCGCGCTCGTGGGCCACGGGTCACTCCGGCTCGCGGTCATGGGCGCCGAGGACCGGCCGGCCACCCCTGCCGAGCTCGCGGCCGATGCGGGCCGCCACGGCGGACGCACTGGCCGATGGGGCCTGGGGGCTGAGCACCGGCCTCGTCTACCCGCCCGGGTCGTTCGCCGGGACCGACGAGGTCGTCGCGATCGGCGAGGCGGTCCGCGAGGTCGGCGGCCTCTACTTCAGCCACATCCGGAACGAGAACGACGGACTGGCCGGCGCATTGGCCGAGGCCATCGAGATCGGCCGGCGGCTCGGCATCCGCGTCCAGGTCTCGCATCTCAAGGCCGCCGGGCTGCCCAACCACGGGCGCGCGGCCGAGGCGCTCGGGCTCCTGGCGGACGCGCGGGCGAGCGGGGTGGCCGTCATGCAGGACGTCTACCCGTATACCGCGGCGAGCACGCTCCTGAGCCAGCTGATCCCGACCTGGGTCCACGCCGACGGTTCGGAGGCATTGGTCGAGCGATTGCGCTCGCCCGTCGTGCGCGCCCGGATCGCCGCCGAGATACGCGACGGGCTGCCCGGCTGGCCCAACTACGTGCGTTCGAGCGGTGGCTGGGGCCAGATCATGGTCGCGGCGGTGGTCGACCCGGGCCTCAAGGGCTACGAGGGCGTCACGCTCGAGGCGGCAGGCCGGCGCGAGGGCCGCGACCCGCTCGACGTGACGCTCGACCTGCTGATCGCCGATCGGGCGTCGACCACGATGATCATCACGATGATGGACCAGGCCGATGTCGACGCGATCCTCGCCGACCCTTGCTCGGTCATCGGCTCGGACCAGTTCGGCGTGGTGGACCCGGAGGCGCGCGTCCATCCGCGGGCGTACGGCTCGTTCGCCCGCGTGCTGTCGACGGCGGCACGTGGGACGGCCCCGATCGACCTGCCGACCGCCGTCCATCGGATGAGCGGGCTGCCGGCGCAGATCCTCGGCCTGGCCGATCGCGGGCGGATCGAGGTCGGGGCGATCGCCGACCTCGTCGTCTTCGATCCGGCGACGATCGAGGACCGGGCCACCTACCGCGATCCGACACGGCTCGCGGCCGGTGTCGAAGCCGTGATCGTGGACGGGCGGATCGCACTCGAGCGCGGCGAGCCCGGAGCAGAGCGCTTCGGACGAGTTCTCATGCCGCCCCATCACGCCGGATCTGTGGCGTGAGCTCACGCGTCGCGACAGGGGATCCGGCGGGCACGCGTCCGGAGCAGCCGACCCGAGCGGCCGCGGCGACCGCTGACGACGAGGGTTCGCGCGGGTTGCGCGCGTTCCGCTATCGAAACTTCCGCCTGTTCGCCGCCGGCCAGCTCATCTCGCTGATCGGGACCTGGATGCAGCAGGTGGCCCAGGCGTGGCTCGTGCTCCAGCTGACCGGCGACGCCCTGACCCTCGGACTGCTGGCGGCCGCCCAGTTCCTGCCGGTCGTCGTCCTCGGCCTGTTCGGTGGAGTCGTCGCCGACAACCTCCCGAAGCGGGCGACCCTCATCGTCACCCAGGTCGGGGCGATGATCCTGGCGTTCGTCCTGTTCGGGCTGACGGTCAGCGGACGGATCGAGGTCCCCCAGATCTTCGTCCTGGCGGTCTTGCTCGGGCTGACCAACGCGCTCGAGATGCCGACTCGCCAGGCGTACCTGGTCGACCTCGTCGACCGGGCCGACCTGCGCAACGCAATCGCGCTCAACGCCGCGATGTTCCACGGCGCACGCATCGTGGGGCCGGCGATCGCGGGGCTGACGATCGGCCTCGTCGGGGTCGCGGCCGCCTTCTTCGTCAATGGGTTGAGCTTCCTCGCGGTCATCGTCTCGCTGCTGCTCATCCGGGTCGCCAGCCCATCGTCCAGCAGTCAGCCGGTCCGGCCGCACGGCGTCTCGGGCGTCCTCGCCAGCCTGGCCGAGGGGCTCCACTACGTCCGGGGCACCCCGATCGTGCTGCTGAGCGTCGTCGTCGTCGGCCTGGTGGCGACCTTCGCGATGAACTTCCAGGTGCTCGGGCCTGTCCTCGCCGCGGACGTCCTCGACTCGGGCGCGACCGGCTTCGGCTTCCTGATGGCGGCGGTCGGGGCTGGGGCGCTCGCCGCGGCGCTCGCGGTCGCCTTCACGCCCCGCCCGGAGCCGCGGGTCATCGGGATCGGTGCCGTGGCGCTCGGGCTCGCCTCGATCGTGCTGGCGATCTCGCGGTCGTATCCGCTCTCCCTGATGGCGATGTTCGTCGCGGGCGGCGGCGCGATCGGGATGGCCGTCACGGCCAATGCCACCATCCAGATGGTCGTCCCCGACGCGCTGCGCGGACGGGTGATGGCGGTCTACGTGACCGTCCTGTCCGCATCGGTGCCGCTCGGGGGCCTGCTGATGGGCGGGATCGCGTCGGTCGGGGGCGCCCCGCTCGCGTTCGGCGTCGGGGGGATCGTCGCGCTGGCGATCGGGGTCGTCGCGTGGGTGCGCCTGTCAGCGCTTCTCGGCGACCGCACGTCGCGCCCCGTCGTGGCCCGACCCGCGGAGCCGACCCGCACGTCCGAGTCGAGGTAGCGATAGCCACTCGAGGCGGCTCAGCCGGGGGGCGACTCCGGCCCCGGATCCGAGCGGTGGAGCGCCAGCGGATGGACCTCGATGTCCAGCCATGGGTAGAACGGAAGTGACATCAGCAGGCCGTGGAGAGCGGTCGCGTCCGGCGCCTCCCAGAGACCGTAGTTCGCCCGCCGCCCGGGGATCCGCCAGAGCCGTCGGATGTTGCCGGTGGCCGCCAGCTCGCGCGCTCGCGCGTGCTCGGCGTCAGCCAGACGCGCGTACTCCTCCGGGTCGCCGTCAGGCGGCCAGCGAACCTCGACATGGACGAGGAATTCCAAGCACCCTCCGGTCCTGGCGGACGCGCCAGGACATCCCTAGGCGGTCGAGCTCTCGGGTGGCGACAGGCGTCTCCGTCGCGGCGCGGAGCCCATTCGTTCCTCGATGGTCGCGACGGCTTCCTGGAGCCGCTCGCCGATCGTGCCGACCATCTCGGTCGGGATCCGTGCGGTCGGCCCCGACACGCTGAGCGCGCCGATGGCCCGGCCGGACAGGTCGTGGATCGGCACCCCGATGCAGCGGGCGCCGACCTCGTTCTCCTCGTCGTCGATCGAGTAGCCGCGCTCGGCCACGACGGCCAGCTCGTCGAGCAGCGCCTCGAGCCCGACGATCGTCCGCGGGGTGGCCGCCAGCCGGCGGTAGCTGATCAGCAGCTCGCGCGCCTCGCTGGCGGGCATCGCCGACAGGATCGCCTTGCCGAGCGCGGTCGAGTGGAGCGCGTCGCGGGCGCCGACCTGCGACGACATGCGCAGCCCCTGCGCGCTCTCGAGGATCTCGACGTAGAGGACCTGGCCGTCGGCCAGGATGCCGAGGTTGACGGTCTCGTCGAAGTGGGCCTGCAGCTCTTCCATCAGCGGACGAGCGATCTTGACCATGTCGAGGCGCGCGACGACGGCACAGCTCAGCGCGATCAGCTGGACCCCCGGCGCGTACTTGCGCGTGTCGGCGTCCTTGATGACGAAGCCCCGGCTCTCGAGGGTCGACAGCACCCGGTACGTCGAGGCCTTGCTCACCTCGGCGCGTTCGCTCAGCTCGCTCAACCCGAGGTCCGATCGATCGGCCAGGACCTCGAGGATGTCCAGCGCCTTCTGGAGCACCGCGACGTCGTAGATGCTCCGGCTTCGGGCGACCTTGACCTTTGGGGTCGATTTCTTGGTGATCGCCATGCTCCTGCCTTTCCGGCGGGCGGTCCGCACTGTCCTGTCAGTATGCGAACCCGTCGCTCCGGTTGTCCAGCGATGGCGCCCACGCGGGCGACTGGAGAAGCACCGAAACTGCTATCGTTTGCCTCTGTGAACCACGGGTCCATGATGTGAAGTCGTGAGGAGGCCCCATGCTCGCCCCGGTCCTGCGGGCGCCGCGCACGGCGATGACCATCGAGACGGTCGAGCTCGACCCGCCGAAGACCGGCGAGGTGCGGGTCCGGATGACCGCCAGCGGCGTGTGCCATAGCTGTCTGCACGTCCTCGACGGGTCGGTCTCCGGGGCGCCGATGCCGATGGTCCTCGGCGACGAGGGTGCGGGCATCGTGACGGGGGTCGGCCCAGGGGTCGAAGGGATCCGGGACGGGGACCACGTCATCATCTCGTGGGCGCCGAGCTGCGGGCATTGCCGCTATTGCGCCGCGGGGCGCCCGGTCCTGTGCGCCAACCAGCCGCCGTTCGGGTATCTCGGTGATGGCACGACACGGATGCATCTCGACGGTGTCGATGTCCACAACTATGGACCCGGGACCTATGCCCCCGAGATCGTGGTCCCGGCCAGCTGCGCGATCGTGATCCGCGACGACATGCCGCTCGAGATCGCCGCGCTCATCGGCTGCTCGGTGATGACCGGCATCGGTGCCGTCACCAAGACAGCCAAGGTCCCGGTGGGTGCCAGCGTCGCCGTCTTCGGCTGTGGCGGCATCGGCCTCAATGCCGTCCAGGGCGCCGCCCTCTCGTCGGCCTACCCGATCATCGGCGTCGACATCGCCGACAACAAGCTCGGCTACGCCGAGGCGATGGGTGCGACGCACCGGGTCCGTGCAGACGGCCCCGACGTCCCGGCCGAGATCCGGCGGATCACCGGCGACGGCGTCGACTTCGCGATCGTCGCGGTCGGCAGCGGACGGGCGCTCGAGACCGCCTGGGAATTGCTGGCGCCGGGTGGCACCTGCGTCATGCTCGGTGTCATGGGCGACGAGGAGAAGGTCAACCTCCGCCTCAACCGGCTGATGGGCCAGGAGGTCCGGCTCATCGGCTCCCGCTACGGATCCGCGCGCCCGATGACCGACTTCGGGGAGCTCGTCGAGCTCTACCTGGCCGGCCGGCTGCGGATCGACGAGATGATCACCCGGCGCTACGCGCTGCCCGAGATCAACGAGGCGCACCGCGCGCTGGCCGCAGGGGAGCTCGCCCGCTCGATCATCGTCTTCGACGCCTGAGCCCGACGCGGACACCCCGGGACGCGCGCCCGTGACGACCGACCCAACGACGCGGGACGCGACCGCCGCCATCGGCGAGGCGATGACGGTCCTCGGGCCGGTCCCGGCCGACGCCCTCGGGACCGTGCTGCCGCACGAGCACCTGCTCGTCCGGCTGTGGATGCCGACGGCCGACGCCGAGCGGCGGTTCGATGCTCCGCTCACGATCGAGAACCTCGGCCGGATCCGGCAGGGATGGGGGTACAGCACCCAGAACGTCAGCCTCACCAGCGAGCGGCTCGCGATCCGTGAGCTCGGCCGGTACGCCGCAGCCGGCGGCGGGACGCTCGTGGACCTGACCCAGCCCGGGATCGGGCGCGACCCACAGGCGCTCGTCCGCATCTCGCGGGCGACTGGTGTCCACATCGTGATGGGGTTCGGCGCCTACGTCGTCCAGACCCACCCGGCCTGGATGGCCGACGCCACGGTCGACGAGCTCGCTGCCGCATTCCTGCGCGATGCCGCCGACGGGATCGACGGGACCGGGATCCGGCCGGGGATCATCGGCGAGCTCGGCTGCTCGTGGCCGCTCGACCCGGCCGAGCTGCGCGTCCTCCAGGCCGGCGCCCGGGTCCAGGCGGAGACGGGACTGTCGATCTCGATCCATCCCGGGCGCGATCGCCGCGCGCCATTCGAGATCGTCGAGCACCTGGCGGCGGCCGGCGCCGACCTGCGACGGGTCGTGATCGGCCACCTCGATCGCACGGTCCAGGACCTTCCCGGGCTGATCGAGCTCGCACGGACCGGCGTCTCCCTCGAGTTCGACCTGTTCGGACTCGAGACGTCCTACTACCCGTGGCCCGGCGTCGCCCAGGGCCTGAGCGACGCGCAGCGCCTCGACCTCGTGCGCGGCCTGATCGACGCGGGACACGGCCGTCAGGTCCTCGTCTCCCACGACATCTGCACGAAGCACCGGCTCGCCCGGTATGGCGGGCATGGCTACGACCACCTGATCACCAACGTGGCGCCCTGGATGCGGGAGCGCGGGTTCGAAGAGGGCGAGGTCACGATGGTCCTCGCGTCCAACCCGGCCGAAGTCCTTCGCCGCGCTGCCCCCCGGCCATCCGCACAGACATGAGGAAGGGACGATGAAGAGACGATGAAAGGTCTTGCACTCCTGAGCCTGGAAGGCAAACGAGCCCTCGTGACCGGGGCCGGCACGGGCCTCGGCCAGACCATCGCGCGCGCCTTCTCCGAGGCGGGTGCCGATGTCGTGATCACCGGCCGTCGGCGCGCGCCGCTCGAGGAGACGGCGGCATCGATCGTCGACGCCGGCGGCAGGGTCGAGATCATCGAGAGCGACGTCACGAACGAGGACGACGTCCAGCGCCTGAAGGCCGGGGCCGGGCGGATAGACATCCTGGTCAACAACGCCGGGATCGCACCCAACGAGCCGTGGGACACCGTCCCGCTCGATTCGTGGCGCGACGTGCTGGAAGTGAACCTGCTGGCACCGTTCCGCCTCTGCCAGGTCTTCGCTCCGCCGATGGCCGAGCGCGGCTGGGGGAGGATCATCAACATCGCGTCGGTCTACGGCAGCATCGCCGGCAAGCCGCACCACTATCCGCCGGACTGGGATCCGTCCTCGTACTTCGGGAGCAAGCACGGCGTCCACGGGATCACGCGCTACCTGGCGGTCCGCCTGGCCCCGCACGGCGTGTGCGTCAACTCGCTCAGCCCGGGCGGGGTGGCCGGGGCGACGAACGCCGGACTGACGGCGACGGAACAAGCCAGCCTCGCGGCCTCGCGGACGGCCGAGGAGGCACGCTTCGAGGCCGAGCGGGGTGCGCGCTTCCTGCACGACGAGATCCCGATGGGCCGGTCCGGCGAGCCCGACGACTACGCCGGCCCCGCGGTCTTCCTCGCGTCACCCGGGGCGAAGTACATCACCGGCCAGCTCGTCATCGTCGACGGCGGCTGGACGGTCTGGTAGGGGCGGGTCAGCGGGCGTCGCCGCGTCCGAGGATCGGCCAGGCGTTTTCAACGACGCCGGCCCGTGTTCCGAACAGCACATCGTTGAGGTGGATCGTCGTGTCCGAATAGCCGACGACCCATTCGAGCCGATCACCGACCGCCGGGAGAGCCGTCGCGGCGTCGAGCTCGATCGTCGCGTGCTCCGCGGCCAGGACCACGGAGACGACCCCGTCCAGCCCGCGGGGGAGTGGAACGGCCGCGTCGCTGCTCATCGTCTTCTTGCCGACATCGCACACGATCCGCCGTGGCGTCGGTCGGCTGGTGACGGTCGACTGCACCGTCAGGGCATACGGATGGTCGACGAACACCTTGGTCCGATAGCGGACGTCCGAGAAGATCCCGCCGCCCGCCTGGACCTCGGTCACCCCCGCCAGCCCGGCCGTCGTGGCGTACGTGCCGGTCCCGCCGCAGCTGACGATCGGGACGGCGAGGCCTGCCGCGCGACAGCGGTCCGCGCTGTCGGTGAGGAGCCGGACGGCCGTCGCGATGGCCGCGGCCTTCTCGGCTGGGTCCGCGACGTACGCCGTGGGGCCTTCCCAGCCCATCACGCCCGCGAAGCGCACGTGCTCGAGAGCCTCGATCCGACGGGCCAGCTCGACGACGGCCTCGCCCGGTGCCACGCCTGCCCGCTTGAGGCCGATGTCCACCTCGATCACGACGGGCAGCTCGACCCCGGCCACCCCGGCCGCCCGGTCGAGCTCGAGCGTGTTGGCCGGGTCGTCGACGGCGACAGTGATGTCGGCGCGTCGGCGGAGCGCGATCAGCCGGCCGATCTTGGTCGCGCCCACGACCTGGTTGGCGACGAGGATGCCGTCGATCCCGGCGTCGATCATCACCTCGGCCGCGGACACTTTGGCGACGGTGACCCCGATCGCTCCGGCGTCGATGAGGCGCTGTGCGATGGCCGGGACGGAGACGCTCTTGACGTGCGGTCGCCAGGCGACTCCGCCCGCACGGCAGGCGTCGGCGATGCGGCGGATGTTGGAGTCGAGAACGTCGAGGTCGACGGTCAGGGCAGGGGTATCGAGCGCTGTCTTCGGCTTGCCGACGAGATCGTCCGAGGGCGCCGCGGAGGCGGTCGTCATCGTCGGTCGTTCAGTACATCAGGAAGCCACCGGAGACGTTGAGCGTCGCTCCGGTGATGTAGCGCGCGTGATCCGAGACGAGGAAGACGACCGATCCGGCGAGGTCCTCGGGCTCCGCGATATAGCCGAGCGGGATCTGGCGGGCCATCCCCTCGAACGCCGCCGGGTCCATGTCCTCGGTGATCATCGGCGTGTTGACGAGGCCCGGCGAGACGCTGTTGACCGTGATGCCATGGGGGGCCATCGATCGCGCGAGACCGCGCGTGAACGTCGCCACGCCGCCCTTCGTCGAGGCGTAGACGGTCGACCCGGCGAAGCCGCCGGTCCACCACGCCTGCGAGGTGAACGTCACGATCCGCCCGCCGTGGCCCTGGGCGATCATCGCCTGGCCGGCCGCGCGGCACAGGAAGAACGCCGCCTTGAGGTTGATGTCGTGCTGGAGGTCCCAGTCGTCCTCGGTGATCTCGTCGAGCGAGTACTGGCGCCGGGCGACGGCGGCCAGGTTGACCAGCGCGTACAGGTCGCCGAAGGCCGCTCGGGCGGCGCCGATGATCTCCGCATGGGTCGACAGGTCGCGCAGATCCGCGGCGATGGCCAGGTGGCCGGACCCCTCGAACCCGGCGATGAGCGCGTCGAGCGGCTCCTGTTCGCGGTCGGTCACCAGGATCCTCGCCCCGGTCGTCGCGAACGCCGCCGCGACCGCCCGGCCGATCCCGCCGGTCGCCCCCGTCACGATGATGCCCTTTCCCTCGAGACCGGCGCCAACGCTCCACGTCACGGGTGCTCTCCTTGCACGTCGTACCTGGTCGACGGTCCGTATCATGGTCCGGCGGTACGCATGATGCAATTCGCGACGGCCCGGGGTGCGCGCCGGCCTGCCCGCGACCGAGCGGCTCGCTTGCTAAACTCCGTTCTCGCATGACGGACCAACAGCCGAAGCCCGACCCCGCTCGTCCGTCGTACCGGCTCGGCGTCGACGTGGGCGGGACCTTCACGGACCTTGTCCTGGTCGGCCCGGATGGCACCGCGCTCACCCGCAAGGTCCTGTCGGCCACCGACGACTATGCGACCGCGATCGTTGCCGGCACGGTGGAGCTGCTCGCCGCGGCCGGGATCGACGCCGCGGCGCTCAGCGAGGTCCTGCACGGCACGACGGTCGCGACGAACGCCATCCTCGAACGGCGCGGCGCCCCGACCGGCCTGCTGACGACCGAGGGTTTCCGCGACGTGCTCGAGATCGGCCGGCTGCGCCTTGCGCGCCTGTACGACCTCGAGTTCGAGCGGCCGGCGCCGCTCGTCCCGCGTCGCTGGCGGATGACCGTCCACGAGCGCCTCGACCATCGCGGCAACGTCCTCGTCGCGCTCGACCGCGCCTCGGTCGACGACGCGCTCGACCGGTTCCTGGCCGAGGGCGTGCGGTCGATCGCCATCTGCCTGATCCATGCCTATGCGGACGGAAGCCACGAACAGGCCGTCGCCGCGATCGTCCGTGAGCGTGCGCCGGGGATGGCGCTGACGTTGTCGTCCGAGCTCCTCCCGGAGGTCCGCGAGTTCGAACGCACCAGCACGACGGTGACCAATGCCTACGTCCTGCCGGTCATGGACCAGTACCTGGGCCGGCTCGAGGAGGAGATGGCGGCGCTCGGCGCCGACGCACCCATCCTGATCATGCAGTCGAACGGTGGCGTGATGACCTCGGCCGAAGGACGGCGCCGGCCGGTCCACGTGATCGAATCGGGACCGGCGGCCGGCGTCATCGCCGCAGCCGCGCTCGCGCGACGGATCGGCCGACCGAACGCCATCAGCATCGACATGGGCGGCACCACCGCGAAGGCCTCGGTCGTGGAGGACTACCAGATCCAGCGGGCCGGCGAGTTCGAGATCGGCGGGAGCGTCTCGCAGGGCAGCCGGATCAACACGGCGGATCGGGCTTCCTGCTGCGGGTCCCGGCCATCGACATCGCCGAGATCGGGGCCGGCGGCGGCAGCATCGTGCGGGTCGACGACGCCGGTCAGCTCCACGTGGGCCCACGCAGCGCCGGCGCGATCCCGGGCCCGGCCTGCTACGACAACGGTGGGACCGAGGCGACCCTCACCGACGCCAACGTCGTCCTCGGCTATCTCCATGACGAGCGCCTGCCGAGCGGCCTGCGGCTCGACGGCGAACGTGCCCGGCGGGCCGTCACCGAGCAGGTCGCGGGTCCGCTCGGGCTGTCGCTCAACGAAGCGGCGCACGGCGTCTTCCTGCTGGGCTGCGCGCGGATGGCCCGTGCCGTCCGGGCGGTCACCGTCGAGCGCGGCCGCGATCCCCGCGAGTTCAGCCTCATCGCCTTCGGCGGCAACGGCCCGCTGTTCGCGGCCGAGATGGCTGCCGGCCTCGGGATCGGCACGGTCATCGTCCCGCCTGCGCCCGGCGTGTTCAGCGCGGTCGGCCTGCTCGAGGCAGATCTCGAGCACCACCTCGTGCGGACCTTCATGCGTCCGCTCGACAGCGCGATCCTGGCAGCCATCGACGCGACGTTCGAGGCCATGGAAACGCAGGCGAGCTCGGTCCTTGCCGGCGCGACGTCCGACGGGGCGCTCGACATGACTCGCTTCATCGACCTGCGGTACACCGGGCAGTCGTACGAGCTGACGCTCCCGTTCGGGGGCGATGGCGAGGCCGATGAGCGCCTGGCGCGCCTGATCGCCGCCTTTGCCCACGAGCACGACCGGACCTACGGACATGCCTCGCTGACCGACCCGATCTCGGTCGTCAACCTCCGGCTCACGGCCGGGATCCGGGCACGCGAGGCGCGGTCGTCCGGGCGGATGCCGCGCGTGGCCGGCGGCGGCCACACGGAGCGCCAGGCCTGGTTCGGAACCGACGACGGCCTGCGCTCCGTCGCGGTCATCGGTCGCGCCGACCTCGACGAGACCCCGCGGAGCGGCCCGCTCCTCGTCGACGAGTACGATGCGACCACCCTCGTCCCACCGCGCGCGTCGGCACGCCTCGACGAGCACGACAACATCATCATCGCCACGACGGAGGCTCGATGACCACGGAGCCGCGCCCCCAGGGAGCCCCCTGGATCACGCGCTGGATGCCGGACAACCGGCCGGCGCTCTACTACCGGGCCCCGGTCCCCGGCGGGACCATCTACACGATGCGGCGCGGCTCCGGCCCGCGCTCGCTCCTGCTCCACGGCGGGCCGGGGATCGGCGCCGAATCGGTCTTCGGCCTGCTCGACGAGCTCATCGACACCGCCGACATGGTGGTCGCGCAGCAGCGTGGCCTCGAGCCGAGCATCATGGACGGCCCGTTCGACATCGCCACGCACGTTGCCGACCAGATCGCGGTGCTCGACTTCCTCGGGCTCGACCGGGCCTGGCTGATCGGCCATGACTGGGGCGGTCACCTGGCGATGCACATCGCGGTCGCGCACCCCGAGCGCGTCGCCGGATTGGTCCTCATCGGGACCCTCGGCGCCGTCCCGGACGGTGGTGCCGCGGCGCTCATCGACAACCTCGTCGCCCGGCTGACGGCGAAGGAGCGGGCACAGCTCGACCCGCTCGTGGCCCGACAGGCGGCCGGCGACGACGATCCGGCGATCTGGCAGGGGATCACCGCGATCCTCTGGCCGTCATACCAGCACGATCACGCGATCCCTCGCCCGATCGAGCTGCCGCGGATCGCGCCACCCGTTGCAGGTGAGAGCAGCACCTTGGCGTCGATCGCGGATGCCTTCGAGGCCGGGACGCTCGAGCGCGGTCTGCCCGACTACCGGGGACCGGCGCTCCTCATCCACGGCGACGACGACCCGCTTCCGGCGAGTGCCTCGCTCGACACGGCCGCGCTGATCCCGGGCGCCGAGATCCAGATCCTCGACGCCTGTGGCCATCACCCGTGGATCGAGCGACCCGGTGCCGTGCGCGACGCCGTCCAGGCGCTCTTCGCGACCGTCGAGGCCTGACCGCCCGCCTCGCATCAGGACGTCCTGCCTGTCGATGGCCCGAGCGGGCCTCGAATCACGGCCGCGTTTCATCCATTGACGTTTCCCATTGTGCGAACTAGCGTTTCGCGTGGCGGCCCAATGGTGGTCGTGGCGCGACCTTGGCGGCCGTGGGATGGGCGGACGCAGCGCGCTCGAGCAGGGTCTTAGAGGAGGATCCGGAATGGCTTCTGAAGTGCCCGTCGCCCCCGCGACGGAGCCGACCATGATCGGCCGACGCCGAATTCCTCACGCGATCGATCGTCGCCGGCGCGGGTCTGATCGTCACCCCCGCGTTGATCGCCGCTTGTTCGAACAATGGCGCCTCGACCGCGCCGTCGGTCGCGGCCACGGCCGCGCCGACCACCGCCCCCTCGGCGGCAGCATCGGCCGCCTCGGCCGCGCCGTCCGCCTCGGCCGCGATCACGCCCAACCAGGGCACCACGCTCAAGGACTTCAAGCCCTTCGTGCCGAACCCGACCGCCGGCTCCAAGCCGCCGGTCCCGAACAACTTCGCCTACTACGTGCCATCGGTGAGTGACTACTTCAAGGGACTCAGCGACGCGGCCCAGCAGGCCGCCACGGAACGCGGGATCGATTACGGCGGGCTCATCATCTCGAATGCGGACCCGGTCAACAACATCAACCAGATGAACACCGCGCTGCAGAAGGGCGTCGGCGGGATGTGGATCCAGCCCGACGACTCGGTCGCCCAGGGCGCGGTCATCCTCAACGCCATCCCGACCGGCGTGTGCTGCTACTTCAGTGGGCATCCCGCCACCATCCAGGGGATGGCCGACCAGTACGACCTCGGCTACCAGCAAGGCCTTGGCGCGGTCAAGTACATCCAGGACAACCTGGGTGGCAAGGCGACCGTCGTCAGCTTCATCCTCGACCACATCGAGATCCTCATCCCGCGCAAGCTCGGCACCCAGGACGCGCTCAAGACGGGCGGCTCCGGGATCACCCTCATCGAGCAGGAGCTCCAGAAGATCACCAGCGACGAGGGCTTCCAGTTCGCCAGCACGATGCTCCAGGCGCACCCTGACATCCAGGTCTGGCTCGGCCCGGACGACACCGTGCTCGGCGTCGACGCCTTCCTCAAGTCCAAGAAGCAGGACCCGGCGGTCAACAAGACCCTGTGCAGCGGACTCGCAGGGACCGACGCCGGCTTCGCCGCGCTCAAGAGCGGAACGTCCTTCTTCCGCCAGAGCTACGGCTTCTACAACAACCTGATCGGCTACGTGGTCGGCCAGCAGATGGCCGACTGGTTCGCGGGCCTGGAGGTCGCTTCAGTCCAGCAGGGCCGATGCATCCCGGTGCTCAGCCCGGCAGCCGTCGACGACTTCAAGAAGTTCACCGCCGATCCGGCAGCGAGCTACAAGCAGCTCATCGCCGGTGACTACGACAGCCTCGGCCTCGCTCTGTGGGGCCAGATCAACTACGACACCCGGATGAGCTACACGGCCAACGCCGTCACCTAGGGTTTCTCCTCGTAAGTCCACGCGGGGCCCGAGGGCTCGAACAAACGGCCACACCTGTCGGCGCCGACTCGTTCGTCTGCGACCGGCAGGTGTCGTCGTTTCCGAGTTGGGTTCTCCGGCAGGCCTAGGAGCCGACCGCGGCCGGCACCCGGCCGGCGGCCAGCTTCGCCAGGCCGACGAACTCGTCCGGCGTCAGGACGTCGGTCCGCTCCTCTGTATAGAGGTTGACGATCGTGTCCTTGACGACGAACTCGATGACCCGCTGGCCTGTGGTCTGGTAGGCCGCCTCACCGACACCGGCGAGGTCGGTCGCATGCGAGCCATAGTCCTTCTTGCGAGTCGCGAGGTCCGCGATGGCGTTCGTCGAGTGGATCAACTCGACCGTCAAGCCGAAACCGGCGGCATTCACGTAGTGACATTCGGACTTGGGGGTTGTGGTCCCGACTGGCGTGTTCTGCGTCTGGGTCAGCGCGGCTTCGACCTCGGCCTGGGTCAGCAGCTTGCACGCCGGGGCGTTCGGGTCCATCCCTGCGTACGGATCGCCATACCTCGGCGGCCCGGAGGCGGCCGCGGCCTGGCTGCTGGAGCTGCCCGGCGACCCTGTGCCGCCGCTCGTACTGCAGGCAGCCACCAGCAGGAGACTACCGAGCACCAGCAGGGTTCGACCTGCCAGACGTCCTGCGTGCATCACGGCCTCCGATGTCTAGACGGTACGCATCGTGGTCAGGTGGCGGATCGATGGCGCGCCATGGGGTCGGAGACTATCACGGTGCCCGTCCATGCGCAGGAGGCGAACCGGCGGTTCGCTCCCCGCAGTCGGTTGAGGCGTCAACGTTCGGATCGCGGGCTCTGCTTCCGTGGATTGAGCACCCGGGTCCATCGGGGACGTGGCGTGATGGGACGCTCCGACCATCTGATATTTGATACCATTCGGCTCGCGACTGTGTCTTGACTTCTGTCTCATCGCGAACTAGCGTTTCGCGGTGCGACCCATGGGTGAGGGGATCGTCGCGCGCGTTTGGTACTCACGGCAGCATCGATCGGATCAGCCGTCGATCGCCGCCCGTGGCTGCAGGAGGAGGATCCGGAATGGCTTCTGAAGTGCCCGTCGCCCCCGCGACGGAGCCGACCATGATCGGCCGACGCCGATTCCTCACGCGATCGATCGTCGCCGGCGCGGGTCTGATCGTCACCCCCGCGTTGATCGCCGCTTGTTCGAACAATGGCGCCTCGACCGCGCCGTCGGTCGCGGCCACGGCCGCGCCGACCACCGCCCCCTCGGCGGCAGCATCGGCCGCCTCGGCCGCGCCGTCCGCCTCGGCCGCGATCACGCCCAACCAGGGCACCACGCTCAAGGACTTCAAGCCCTTCGTGCCGAACCCGACCGCCGGCTCCAAGCCGCCGGTCCCGAACACGTTCTCGTATTTCATCCCGGCTGCCAGCGAGTACTTCAACGGGTTGAGCGACGCCGCGAAGCAGGCTGCCACCGCCCGGAACATCGAGTACGGCGGACTGGTGATCTCGAACTCCGACCCGGTCAACAACATCAGCCAGATGAACACCTCCCTCCAGAAGGGCATCGGCGGGATGTGGATCCAGCCCGACGACTCGGTCGCCCAGGGCACCGTGATCCTCAACGCCATCCCGACAGGCGTGGCGTGCTGGTTCAGTGGCCACCCGGCCACGATGCAGGCGATGGCCGACCAGTACGACCTCGGCTATCAGCAAGGCCTTGGCGCGGTCAAGTACATCCAGGACAACCTGGGTGGCAAGGCCACGGTCGTGAGCTTCATCCTCGACCACATCGAGATCCTCATCCCCCGCAAGCTCGGGACCGAGGACGCGCTCAAGACCGGCGGCTCCGGGATCACGCTCATCGAGCAGGAGCTCCAGAAGATCACGAGCGACGAGGGCTTCCAGTTCGCCAGCACGATGCTCCAGGCGCACCCTGACATCCAGGTCTGGCTCGGGCCGGACGACACCGTCCTCGGTGTCGATGCCTTCCTCAAGTCGAAGAAGCAGGACCCCGCGACGAACAAGACCCTGTGCAGCGGGCTGAACGGGACCGACGCCGGCCTCGCCGCCCTCAAGACCGGGACCTCGTTCATCCGCCAGATCTACGGCTTCAACAACAACCTGATCGGCTACGTGGTCGGCCAGCAGATGGCCGACTGGTTCGCGGGTCTCGAGATCTCGTCGGTCGCGCAGGGCCGCTGCATCCCGGTGCTGAGCCCGACCGCCGTCGACGACTTCACCAAGCTCACCGCCGACCCGGCAGCGAGCTATACCAAGCTCATCGGGGGTGACTACGACAGCCTCGGCCTCGCTCTGTGGGGCCAGATCAACTACGACACCCGGATGAGCTACACGGCCAACGCCGTCACCTAGATCGCGGCCACCGGGACGCGGTTCGCGTAACGTATTGGCGAACCGGAAACGCCCCGACCGCAATACGGGACCAGACGATTCGCGGCCGCCCGACGAGGTCGTTCGGGCGGTCGCGAAACGCGTTCTTCTGCCTCTCCGCTCGTCACGCTTCGACGCCAGTGAGGACCGAACCACGTGAGTCAGTCGATCGCGCAGCCCCCCGTCGCCGGACTCGAGCAACGGCCCCTCGGCCGCCGGATCCTTGACACCCTCGGACGGTGGCTCATCGGGTCCGATCGCCCATGGGATCCGGCCAACCGGTTCGGCCTGATCATCCTGTGCCTCTTCCTGATCGGCATCCTCGGGTTCTCCTACCAGCACTTCTTCACGATCGACAACGGCTTCACGATCGGCCTCAACATCACCGCGATCGGGATCGCCTCGTTCGGGACGGCGCTGCTCCTCATCTCGGGCAACATCGACCTGTCGATCGGTGGCATGTACGGCCTCGTCGCCGTGTCGACCGGGATCGTCGTTCGGGACACCCAGTCGCCACTGATCGGGCTCGTCTTCGCGATCCTGATGGGCGCCGCACTCGGGCTCCTCAACGGACGGCTGATCCGCCTCCTCAACATCAACCCGCTCATCGTGACCCTGGGCATGGCGGCCATCTATCGGGGCCTCGGCTACGTGGTCACCGATGCACGGACGGTCTTCGGCTTCCCGGACGACTTCGTCGCGATCGGTCGAGCGGACGTCGGGCCGGTGCCGGTGCCGGTGATCATCGGAACCCTCGTCTACGTCGTGGGCGGTTTCCTCCTGTTGAAGACGGTCGTGGGCCTCCACCTCTACGCGACAGGCGGCAACGCCATCTCGACGAAGCTCGCCGGGATCAGGACCGAGCTCCTCGTCACGAGCACCTACACGGTCAACGGCGCCCTCATCGGCCTGGTCGCCGTGCTCACCATCTCGCGGCTGGGGAGCGCATCGCCCGAGATCGGCAACCAGTTCGAGCTCGACGTCATCACGGCGGCCATCCTCGGCGGTGCCGCATTCGTCGGCGGAGGTGGACATCCCCTCGGCATCCTGTTCGGCGTGGTGACGATCGGCGTGATCGACGCGGGCATCATCTTCGCGGGCGTGCCGGACTTCTGGCAGCAGATCGTGAAAGGCGCGGTGCTCATCCTCGCGCTCGGCACCGACCAGTACGCCATCCGCCGCAGGGCGAAGGCACGCCCGGCCGACATGTCCGAGCCCGTTCCGCAGTCGCTGCCGAGCACCCCGTCCACGACCGTCGCCACCGGCCCGACCGAGATACCCGGCGTGGAGCGCGGCGAGACCGTGCTCGCCGCGCACGACCTGACCAAGTCATACGGCGCCGTGGCAGCGGTCCGCGGGATCTCGTTCTCGGTCGCGGCAGGCGAGGTCGTCTGTCTCGTCGGCGACAACGGCGCGGGCAAGAGCACGCTCATCAAGATGCTGAGCGGGGCGGTCGAGCCCGACACGGGAACGATCGAGGTGCGCGGCAAGGAGGCCCGCTTGTCGGGGCCGCATGTCGCGCGCGCCCTGGGCATCGAGACGGCCTACCAGGACCTCGCGCTGTGTCCGAACCTCGGGTCCATGTACAACATGGTCCTCGGCGCGGAGCCCGTGCGGATCCGCCTCGGTCCATTTTCCGTGCGCGACGACCGAAAGGCGAAGCGCGTGTCGAAGGCACGTCTGGAGGAGCTCGGGATCGTGCTCACCGACGACGAGCGGCCTGTCCGGCTCTTGTCCGGCGGGCAGCGGCAGTCGATCGCCATCGCACGCATCGCCGGCCAGGGCGTCGGCGTCGCGATCCTCGACGAACCCACCGCCGCCCTCGGCGTCCGGCAGACGAAGAACGTCCTGAATCTCGTGCGCAGCCTCGCCTCGCGCGGAACGGGCGTGATCATGATCACCCACGACATCGACGACGTCTTCGCGGTCGCCGACCGAGTCGTCGTGTTGCGTCTTGGTCGCGTCGTCCACGAGGGGCCCGTCGCCGGGCTCACCCCGCTCGAGCTGGTCCACCTGATGGCCGGCCTGACGGGGACTCGGGCGCCCGACGAAGGCGATGGGCACGCCGCGACGGGCGGGACGATGGCGCCGGCCGGCGCCAGCTGATCCGGGACTCGGGCTGCGCCAGGCGGCGCGGGCTCAGCCGCGCCTGGGCGTCGCCTCGAGCGCAGCCGTGATCGATGCGTCGAACGGTGGCAGCAGGACGCCTATCTCGGTGACGATCCCGTCGACAAGGTCGGGCGGGGTCAGGTCCTGGAGCGCTCCCCGGCCGCCGACCTCGGTCGCGACACGGACCGACGCCACGCGCGCCGGATCGACCACGCTCCAAGGCTCGAGGTCCGCGTAGGTCGCGGCCTCGCCCTCGAGGGTCGGATCGATGGTCCAGCGCGGGGCGACCACGAGGCACGGGACATCGTGCCGCCGGGCCAGCGCCGCCGCCCCGGACGAGCCGACGGTCGCGGTGACGGTCCCATCCGGGCCGATGCGGTCGGCCTCGAGCAGGAGGGCCGCGATCGGCCGATCGGCGAGGATCCTGGCGACCGCCGTGTCCGCCACGAGGCTCGTCTCGACCCCTGCCTGCGCCAGGTTCCAGGCTGCGCCGCGCGATGCCTCGTCGAGAGGACGCGTCTCGAGCACCCACGCCCGCACCGGGTGACCGTCGGCGGCGAGGGCCGCCGCGACGCCGGCGCCTCCACCCGCGGCGACCCCTCCCGGCCGGCCGGTCGCGCCGGCGATCAGGAGCTCGATGGGGCTCGTGCTGTCCATCCCGTCCGACAGCGCCGCGGCGCCGATCAGGCTGGCTTCGGTCAGGTCGGCCGTGACGCGGGCCGCGAGCCGGTCGGCTGCCGTGCGGACGGCCGCCTCCAGGGCGAGCGCATCGTCAGTCTCGGCAGCCTCGGCGTCCCACGCCGCGAGCATCTCCGCGGTCGCCCAGTCGATCGCCGCGACGTTGGCCCGCGTCCCGCGGAGCGCCGCCCCCGTCGTGCGGATCCGCGTCCGGCGCATCGCCGACGCTGACCCTCGTGCCCCGATGACGGCCAGCCAGATCCCGTAGGCGGTGACCTCGGCGAGGAGCGGCCCACCGCTGACGCGCCGGGCGAGCATCGCCGCCGAGACGTCGCCGACCGTCGTGCAGGCGATCTCCTGGACGGCGGCGGGGTAGCGGAGCTGGTCGAGCAGCCACAGGGACTCGCCGTCGATCCGGTAGGGCTGTTCGTGGCCGGTCGCGACGGCGGGCGCCTCGGGCGGAGCCATCTCCAGGACCGGCGCCGCGGCCATCCCCGCGGGGTCGGTCGCGTCCGACGGTGTCGCCGCGCCGATGGCCGCCCCGATCGCCTCCGTGGTCGCGCGCTGGAGGCCCGTGGCGATCGAGGCGACCTGGGCCGCGGAGCGGACCGCATCGCGCGAGAAGGACTGGAGGAACCCGCGACGCGCCACTTGTTCCGATGGTGGGCCGGGCGGGTCGAGCGGCGGCGATCCGGCGGGATCCGGCGGCGTCTCGGGGTCGGTGGACACGTCGGCAGGGGCCTCGTCGTTGGGTGATGGCCATCATCGCATACAGGTCGCCGGCCCCGGTTCGGGGCGCACGGGCGGACCGGCTTTTCGTATGATGGACCACGGGTTCGCGATCCGCCGCGCCCACACTACGCGGAGATGCTGCTGTGACCGCCCAGGCCACGATCGATCCGATCCGCCTCGAGCTCATCAAGAACGCGCTCGACGCGGTCGTCGACGAGATGGCGATCGCGCTCATGCGTTCGGCCTATTCGACCAACATCAAGACCGCGATGGACATGTCGACGGCGTTGTGCGACGCGGACGGCCGGCTCATCGCCCAGGGGCTGACCCTGCCGCTCCATCTCGGCTCGATCCCAGACGCGATCGCCGAGGTCAAACGCAAGTTCGAAGGGCGGGTCGATCCGGGCGACGCCTTCCTGCTCAATGACCCGTACCAGGGCGGGACGCACCTGCCTGACTTCTACCTGTTCAAGCCGATCTTCGTCGGCGAGCGGCTGGTCGGCTGGTCGGTCAGCATCGGGCACCAGACCGACGTGGGCGGCAAGACAGCGGGCGGCAACGGGTCCGACGCCACCGAGATCTACCAGGAAGGGATCCGGATCCCGCCGCTCAAGCTGTTCGAGCGGGGAGTCCCGGTCGACGCGCTGTTCGAGCTGCTCGAGAAGAACGTCCGCGTCCCGCACCTCGTCCTCGGCGATGTCCGGGCCCAGGTCGCCGCCTGTCTCGCCGGCGAGCGCGGCTATCTCGCGCTGCTCGAGCGCTACGGCGTCGACGATCTCGCCGCCGCAAGCACGGCCCTCCTCGACCAGGCCGAGCGGCTGGCCCGGAACGCGATCAGCGCGATGCCCGACGGCGTCTTCAGCTTCACCGACTACATCGACGAGGACGGCCTCGACCCGGATCCGATCCCGATCGCGGTCACGATCACGGTCGACGGCGACCGGATGCTGGTCGACTTCGAAGGATCGGCGCCGCAGGTGCAGGGGGCGATCAACTCCCCGTTCCCGTTCACGAAGTCCGCCGTCTATGCCTGCGTCCGCCACCTGATCGGCGGCGATCCGCCGAACAACGAGGGCTACTTCCGCCCGATCGAGGTGCGCGCTCCGGCCGGCACCGTCGTCAACCCGGTCCTCCCGGCTTCGGTCGCTGCGCGCGGCCTGACCGGGTTCCGGATGGCCAACGCGGTCTTCGGCGCCCTGGCCAAGATCGCCCCGGACCGCGTCTTCGCCTGCGAGGCGGGCGGCGACACGGGTGTCAGCTATGGCGGCTACGACAAGGACCGCCAGCCGTTCGTGTTCATCGAGTTCCTGTACGGCGGTTGGGGCGGACGACCCGACCGCGATGGGGTCGACGGCTGCAGCAGCTCTGTCGTCAACTTCTCCAACAACCCGATCGAGATCATCGAGTCCGAGCAGTCGCTGATCATCGAGCAGTACGGCTATGTCCCCGACACGGGCGGGGCCGGCCAGTTCCGCGGCGGGCTCGCGCTCGTGCGCGACTACCGATTCGAGGCAGACGAGGCGACGTTCCAGCTGCGGACCGACCGCCGCCGCTTCCGGCCGTACGGGCTGTCGGGCGGTCGCGATGGCACACCGTCGACCAACATCCTCGACCCGCATGGGTCGGCGGAGGAGCTGCCGACCAAGTGCCGGCTGCTCGTCCACAAGGGGGACACGCTGCGCCACCAGGTCGCCGGGGCGGGCGGCTGGGGCGATCCGTGGCTGCGCGAGCCGTGGCGCGTCCTCCATGACGTGCGCGAGGAGAAGCAGACACCGGCCTATGCCGAGCGTGAGTACGGGGTCGTCATCGACACGGAGCGCTGGCTGGTCGACGAGGACGCGACGGCGGCCGTCCGAGCGAGGGGACCCGCCACGCGCAGCTAGAAGGCGACCTGGTCGGCGCCCTTGAGGCCGAGCATCGAACGCGCCTCGGCCGGCGTGGCGATCTCGAGCGACAGCTCGTCGAGGATCCGCCGGATCTTGCTGACCTGTTCGGCGTTCGACTCGGCCAGCCGACCCTTGCCCAGGTACAGGCTGTCCTCGAGCCCGACCCGCACGTTGCCGCCCATCTGGGCCGCCATGGTCAGCATCCCCATCTGGTGTCGGCCGGCGCCGAGCACCGACCACACATAGTCGTCACCGAACAGGCGGTCAGCGATCCGGCGCATGTGGACGAGGTTCTCGGTATCGGCGCCGATGCCTCCGAGGATCCCGAAGATCGTCTGGACGAAGAGCGGTGGCTTGACCAGCCCGCGCTCGAGCAGGTGGGCGAGGTTGTACAGGTGGCCGACGTCGTAGCACTCGAACTCGAACCGCGTCCCGCAGCCGTCGCCGAGGACCCGAAGCGTGTGCTCCATCTCCTTGAACGTATTGCGGAAGACATGGTCGCGGCTGTTCTCGAGGTGGGCCGCCTCCCAGTCGTACTGGAAGGTCGGGTAGCGACGGGCCATCGGGTACAGCCCGAAGTTCATCGAGCCCATGTTGAACGAGGCGAGCTCGGGCTCGGCGACCAGCGCTGCCGCGAGCCGCTCCTCGATGGTCATCCCCTGGCCGCCACCGGTCGTGATGTTGACGATCGCCTCGCAGCTCGCCTTGATCCGGGGCAGGAACTCCATGAACACGTCCGGATCAGGGGTGGGCCGGCCGTCACGTGGGTCCCGGGCGTGCAGATGGATGATCGCGGCGCCGGCTTCGGCGGCCCCGATGGAGGCGTCCGCGATCTGGTTCGGGGTGATCGGCAGGTAGGGCGACATCGTTGGCGTGTGGATCGAACCCGTGACGGCACAGCTGATGATGACCTTGCGGGTCGCGGGAGCCACGGGCGCCTCCTGGTCGATGGTCGTCGCGTTCAGGTTCGCTCGTCGGCAGCGATCGCCTGCCGATGCCGAAGCAGGCGCATCAGGCGGTGGTCGCGCCAGCGGGCTCGGTCGGGGAGCGTCTCGCGCGGCTGGATCGTCGAGCGCTCGGCGGCGAGTCGCGCGACTGCTTCCGACCCGAACGGCGTCGGGACCGCACCCGCGGCCATCGCGTGGAACGTCGGCCCATAACGGGCGGCCGAGTCGACGACGCCGCCGGGCGCTGCCAGGTCGAAGGTCTCGAGAGGACCCATGAACGACCAGCGAAGGCCGAGCCCATCGCGGATCGTCCGGTCGATCTCGTCGGCCGAGGCATAGCCTGCTTCCCACAGGGTGAAGGCCTCGCACAGAAGCGCGGCCTGCAGCCGGTTGACCACGAAGCCCTGGATCTCGCGGCGGAGCACGATCGGGGACTGGCCGACGCGACGGAGCAGGTCCGCGGTCTGCGCGGTCACCGCCGGATCCGTCCATGGCGCGGGCGACAGCTCGACGACCGGGATCAGGTGGACCGGCTGGACGGGATGGACGACGAGACAGCGCCGGCGGCCGGGCACGGTCGCGGTGTACACAGACGCCGGGATCGTCGATGTCGAGCTGCCGATGATGCAGTCCGGCCGGGCCAGCGCGTCGATCGCGAGCGTCACCTCGACCTTCGCGTCGACCACCTCGAGCACGTTCTCCTGGACATAGTCGGCGTCGCGGACAGCGTCGGCCAGGTCGTGCGTGGGGGTGATCCGCGCCCGGATCGCCTCGGACGTCTCGTCGATCAGCCCGAATGAGGCGAGGTCGCGCAGGCTCTCGTCGAGCCTGACCAGGCTCGACGAGAGGGCGTCCGGGTCGTTGTCGTACAGCGCCACCTGGTAGCCGGCCCGCGCGAAGACGATCGCCCAGCCTCGCCCGATCAGCCCGGCACCGACGATCCCGATCCGCTCCACCTCCACGTCAGGTCGCCGTCGACCCGGAGCCGGCGATCGCGGACGCCTCGACCTCGACGACGAGCCCGGGGAGCATCAGCGCCGAGACCTCGACGAAGCTGCAGGCGGGCAGGATCGACCCGAACACCTCCCGATGGGCGCGCGCGACATCGACCCACAGATCGATGTCGGTCAGGAAGACGCGTGTGCGGATGACATCCTCGACGCCCGATCCAAGCTCGCGCAGCGCGTCTCCGATGGTGGCCAGGATCAGCTGCGTCTGGGCGTAGGCATCGCCTGGCGCGATCGCCGCGCCGTCCTCGCCGGTCGCCGACGTGCCGCTCACTTCGATGACGTCGCCAACGCGGACGGCACGCGAGTAGCCGACGATCGGACCCCAGCGTCGCCGGGCGGGAACGGTTCGGCGGGTCGTCATTTCTCGTCTCCCTCGCTGACCGGCTCACCATCGGTTTGCGGCACCGGGCGGTCCGGGAGCCAGCGCGCCTCGCTCCCGGTCGGGGCGTACACCCAGATCGAGACCAACGGCATCGTGCCTGTCGCAGTCGTCCGGTGGCTCGACCAGGCCGGCGCGAGGATCAGCGAGCCGACCTCGAGCGGGATGACCCGGCCGTCGATGTCCACCTCGCCTGTCCCCGACACGACCAGCGCGATCTCCTCGGCACGATGGGTGTGGGCTTCCGTGCTCGTCCCGGCGGGGATGGCGCTGAAGCCGAGAGCGATGTCGGTCGACGAGTCGTCGGCCGGTGCCGCGAGGATCGCGTTGATCCGGCCATTGACCAGCCGTCCCCGGGGGTGACCGCCCGACGCCAGGGCCTCCCGCGCCGTCTCGATGACCTCGTCCACCGTCCAGGTCCCGGCAGCGACCGACGGCTTGGGCTCGGATGTCACGGGAACACCTCGATCGACCGGCGACGGGTTCGGTCACCGAACCTGAAGTTCACCGCATCGAGAGGATACGGAGGGCCGACGCACGACGTCAACCAAGACGCCGCACTGGGCCACGAGGATTGGCTCACAATGCGAATCACGCAACCACTTATCGAGACAAATCACGGAAACGAGGAGATCGGCGATGCGGCTGGCGCTCATCCAGATCGGCCAGGAGACGGACACGTTCAACCCCCTGCCGACGACCATGCGCGACTTCGCCGGTTTCGGTCTGTACGAGGGTGAGGCCTTTCTCGAGCACCAGCGCCGGTCCGGGACCGTCGGTGGATATTTCGAGGCGGTCGAGCAGTCGGGACTCGAGGTGGAGACGATCGGGATCACCCGCGGCTGGGGCGGCGCCGGCGGCCGGATCACGCAGGAGGCACTGCACTACTTCGAGGACCGCGTCCGGTCAGGGCTGACGGCCGCGGGCCCGATCGACGGGCTCGCGGCGCATCTCCACGGCGCCTGCTCCGCGGACGGCCTCGACGACGTCGAGGGCCAGCTCCTCGCGATCTGTCGCGAGGTGCTCGGCGATGGCGTGCCGATCGTGGTGACGGTCGACCACCACGCGAACATCACGCAGCGGATGATCGACCACTGCGACGCCCTGGTCGGCTACCGGACCCAGCCCCACGACCCGTTCGAGACCGGCCGTGCCTCGACCGAGCTGCTCTTCCGCATCGTCGCCGGCGAGGCGCACCCGACGATGGCCTGGCGCAAGCTCCGGTTGATCTCGCACCAGGAGCAATACCTGACCTCGGGCGGGCCGATGAAGATCTGGTTCGACCGCGCCCGCGACCTCGAGCACGATCCCCGGGTCCTGTCGATGTCGACCTTCCCGATGCAGCCCTGGCTGGACATCGAGGAGGGGGGCTGGGCGACCGTCGCCGTGACCGATGCCGATCGCCCGCTCGCGGAAGGCCTCGCCGAGGAGCTCGCCGACCTGGCCTGGACGATGCGTGCCACGTTCCAGGAGAAGGACAGCCTGTCGCCCGATGACGCCGTGCGGGCCGCCGAGGCGGCGGAGAGCGGCGTCGTCGTGCTGAGCGACACCGGCGACTCGATCTTCGGCGGTGCCGCGGGGGACAGCACGGTGCTCATCGACTCGATGCTGCGCCTCGGGATCGGCGGCAGGGCCCTCGTCCCGATCGTCGACCCGGGCGCGGTCGCGACACTCGAGGCCGCCGGCCCTGGCGCGACGGTGACCCTGCCGGTCGGTGGCTGCACGACCCGCTTCTTCACGCCGCTCGAGGTGACCGGCGTCGTCCGGCTCCTTGCCGACGGGCACATGCTGATCGACGACCTCCCGGGCCGCGAGTTCGACATGGGCCGCGTGGCGGTCTTCGACGTGGGACCCGTCACCCTGGTCGTGAGCCAGCTCGGCGGCATCGGCGGGAACCATCCCGACGTCTACCGGGCGTTCGGGATCGAGCCCGCCGACTACAAGATGGCGGTGCTCAAAACGGCGTCCAACTTCCAGTACTTCGCCCCGATCTCATCGGTCGTCATCCGCGCCGACACCGCCGGCCCGACCCAATCGGACATCGTCGGGCTCCCGTGGGAGCGTCTCCCGCGACCGATCTACCCGGTCGACGACACGCCCTCCTGGCGAGGCTGACCGAGCCGGGGCCACAGCCGGTGAGCTAGGCGAGGTCCGGGCGGCCGCTCAAGCCCGAGCGCTGGCGGCGACCAGGTGGTCCCACGAGAACGAGTCGAGCCACGATCCGGGGGTCCCGTCCATCCGGTCCATCACCAGCCGCCCGATCATCGATCCGAACTTGAAGCCGTGGCCGGACCCGCCGGTCACGACCATGACCGACCGGCTGCCGGGCAGGAAATCGATCAGGAAATCGGTCGTCGGCGTCAGGTCGTAGAGACAGCTCGCCCCGACGATCGAGGCCGGCGCGACGTCGAACCCGAAGTGGTCGCGCAGGAAGCCGTGGACGCCGTCGAGGAACGGGGCGGTCGCCTCGTCGCGCTGCGTGTCCGGGTCGTCGGTGATCTCGCCGTAGATGTGCCAGCCGATCTTGAGCGGGTCCGGCCCGAGCCGCGGGAACCCGTAGAAGACCGTCTCGAGCTCGGAGAACGGCGGGAGACCGTCCGCATCGAACCCCTCCGGGAGGGCCGTCAGGTAGGCCAGTCCCTGTCGCTTGAGCGTGATCATCGATGCCAGGGCGGGGACCAGCCGCGACGTCCAGACGCCGCCGGCCACGACCATCTTCGGGGCCTCGATCGAGCGCCCCGAGGCCAGGATCGCCGCAGGTGTGGCGCCGTCGAGTTCGAGCCGTGCGACCGGCTCGCCTTCGATGATCGTCACGCCCGACCGCCTCGCGAGCGTCGCCAATGCGCCTGTCGCGCGGGTCGCCTGCAGGAGGCCGCCGTCCCGTTCGAACAGCCCGACCCGGGCAGGCCGGAACTGGGGGAACCGAGCCCGGAGGGTCGCGCGGTCCATCCGCTCGACGTGCCCGCCCGCGGCACGCGACGATGCCTCGAACGCGTCCATCGTCGGATGGCCATCGGCCGTGGTGTAGACCAGGTTGCCGAGGCGCAGGTAGAAGGTCTCGCCCGTGTCACGTTCGACGCGGTCCCACTCCGCCATCGCCTCCACTGCCAGGCGCGAGTAGGCCGGGTCCTGGTAGGTCGACCGGATCTTGCGTGACGGCCCGGTCGACGCCGCGCGTGGGTTGGGGAGGGGACTCGCGTCGATGACGACCACGCGCTGCCCCCGCGCGGCCGCCTCCCGCGCCGTCCCAAGCCCGAAGACGCCGGCCCCGACGACCACGAGATCCGGCGAGCCGGAGGTCACAGCGGCTTCCGACCGCGTCACGATCCGCGCGGGTCGCCGTCCGCGCCCGGACCGGCGGCCTCGACGTAGTGCCGCACGACGGCGCCGGTGACGAGGACCGGGACCGCGGCCGGCGTCGCGAGCGCATGGACGCGGGCGACCTCGGCGGCCGTGATCTCCTCGTCGCCCTGACGGCCGACGACGACGACCTCGTCGCCCGGCGTCGCGTCGATGTCGCCGAGGTCGAGGCGGGCGTGCTCGAGCGAGATGTTCAGGACGGTCGCCCGCCGGCCGCGGATGAGGACCTGCCCGCTTGATAGCCCGAACAGCCCGTGGACCGTTCCCATCGGGATCACCCCGAGGCGAACCGGGCGACCGGTCGGGATGGGTGACAGGTCCAGGAAGTCGCGGCGCTCGATGTCGCGGACCTGGGTCAGCCTGCTGGTCAGGCCGATCAGTGCCGACCGGAGATCGAATTCGAAGCAGCTCGGGTCCGGGTGGCGACAGACCGAACAACAGGCTCCCGACGTCGACCGCGTCGGCATTCATCGCGTCGGAGACGCGCAGCGTGCCGCTCGACGCGGCCATCGTCAGCGGCACGTGGATGCCGTCGCGCTCGAGCTCGTCGACCACCCCGCGGAACTGGCCGAATTGCCAGTCGACGTAGGCCGACACCTCGTCCGCCGGCCCGCTCGGGACATGCATGTGGGCGTAGAGCCCGGCGAGGGTCAGTCCCGGGTGGGCCGCAACGAGGCGGGCCAGCTCGGCGGCCGACTCCGGGTGCGTCCCGAGGCGTTCGAGCCCCGTGTCGACCTTGACGAAGGCGCCGATCCGAGAGCCCGCCGCGCCGTACGCCTCGACGTCCGCTGCATCGAGGATCGTCACCGACAGCCCGTGCTCGACGACCGTGGCCACGAGCGCGGGAGTCGGCCGCGCCCCGCCGTAGAGGATGATCGGGAGCTCGATGCCGAGCGACCGGACCGTGACGGCATCGACCGGGTCGACGACCGCGATCGCGTCAGCGCCGGCGTCGACCACCACGGGCGCGACCCGGCGTAGGCCGAATCCATAGGCGTCCGCCTTGAGCGCCGCGATCAGCTGCACCTGCGGCCCGACATGACGGCGGATCTCGGCGACGTTGGCCCGGATCGCGTCGAGATCGACGTGCATCGCGTTCGGCTGGAGCGCGAGTCGCTCGGCTTCGCGGTCTGCCGTCCCGCGGTCCCCGCTGGCGGCCTGCCTGCCGGTGATCACCAGACGGTCCACCCGCCGTCCACGATCAGGTTCTGCCCCGTCATGTACTTGGCACCCGGCGAGGCGAGGAAGACCGCCGGCGCCGTGTAGTCGTCGTCGCCACCGATCCGGAGCATCGGGATCTCGCTGTCGAGGAAGCGCTGGCTGCGTGCCTTCTCGGACTCGAGCTCGGCGTCGGTCTTGCCGAGCTCGGCCTTCTCCCGGTGATCGGTGGTGTAGACGCCGCCCGGGCTGAGCGAGTTGATGCACACCCCGTGTGGCGCAAGACGGACCGCCAGGTAGCGGGTGACGCCGTGGAGCGCGTGCTTGCTCCCGAAGTACGAGGACGGGTCCCAGGCCGGCGGGTACAGATGCGGCTTGCCGGCGATCCCGCCGTAGACCGACACGATGTTGATGATCCGGCCCCAGCGTCGCTCGACCATCTGTGGAGCGAAGACCTGACACAGGCGGAACGGGGCGAGGACGTTGACCTCGAGCACGTCGCGCCACGAATCGAGCGGGACGGTCTGCCACGGCTCGTCCGGGAAGGCACCGGCGTTGTTGACCAGGATGTCGATCGGACCAGCCTCCGCCGCCAGGCGGGTCACGTCGGCCTCGCTGGTCACATCCGCCGCGATCGGCCGGCACGTCCCGCCGGCCTCGTTGATGAGGCCGGCCGTGATCTCGAGCTGCTCGGGGCGCCGCCCGCAGACGACGACCTCGGCCCCGGCCTCGGCGAACCCGCGGGCGATCGAGCGCCCGAGACCCGTCCCGGCGCCGGTCACCAGCGCGCGCTTGCCCTCGAGACTGAGCAGGGCGAGGCTCTTCACGTCAGACCTCCTGGGGTCGTGGATGTCGATCGCCGACGACGCGCACGCGTCACGGCATCGCCCAGCCGCCGTCGACGAGCAGCGTCTGGCCGGTGATGAAGGACGCGTCATCCGATGCGAAGAACGCGACCGCGGCGGCGACGTCGGCCGGCAGGCCGCGGCGCGGGATCGACTGGAGACCTGCCATCGTGCTGGCGCTTGCCTCGGTGTCGGGGAACATCTCGGTCTCCGCCTCGGTCTGGATCGCCCCTGGAGCCACCGCGTTGACGGTGATCCCCTCCGCCCCGATCTCGCGCGCCAGCGACTTTGTGAACCCCACGACGGCGCCCTTCGAGGCGACGTAGTGGAGCAACCGGCCGCGTCCGAGCGAGAACGTCACCGACCCGATGTTGATCACGCGCGGGGCCGGCGAGATGCGGAGATGCGGATACGCGGCCCGAAAGCACAGGAACCCGCCTTTGGCGTTGACGGCCAGCACGTGGTCCCAGTCCGCCTCGCTGATGTCGGTCCAGGCGCGGTGCGTATCGGTCTCGGCGGCGTTGTTGACCAGGATGTCGAGGCGGCCATGCCGTTCGACCGCGGTGGCGATGAGCCGGTCGCAGTCGGCAGCGAGGGCGACATCCGCCTTGACCGCGACGACATCGCCGCCGGCTTCGGTCAACGTTCGAGCCAGGTCCGCCGCCACCTGGGCGTGTCCCCGATAGGAGAAGACGATCGAGGCTCCTTCGGCGTCGAGCCGCTCGACGATCCCGCGCCCGATGCCCCGCGCGGCGCCGGTGACCACCGCGACGCGACCTGCCAGCCGGCCATCGGTCCGCCGAGTCGCCGCGGGCGCGGGTCCGCCGGATCCGTGCATCCCAGATACCCCTCCGACGTGCGTTGACACCGGCGATGACCGAAGTCTACGCTACCACGATTCGAACTGCGATTTCGCTTAGCAATTCAAGGAGTCCGATGAGGCCATCCCCGTGACGGACGCTGCCGCGGTTCCCGGTGGCACGTCAACGGACGCTGCCCTCCATGATCTCGACCCCGAGCTCGCGGTCGAGATGTACCGTCGGATGGTCCGCATCCGGGAGTTCGACACCCTCGTCCCGATCATGGTCAAGATGGGCCGGATCCGCGGAACGGCGCATTCGGCCGTCGGCCAGGAGGCCGTCGCGGTCGGCACGTGCTTCGCCCTGCGCGCCACGGACTACATCACCTCCACGCACCGCGGTCACGGCCACGCCATCGCCAAGGGGGTCGCTGTCGAGGCGATGATGGGCGAGCTCTTCGGGCGGGTCAGCGGCTGCTGCCGCGGCAAGGGCGGCTCGATGCACATCGCCGACTTCTCGGTCGGCATGCTCGGCGCCAACGGGATCGTCGGAGGCGGGTTCGGCATCGCGACCGGGGCCGCACTCGGGCTGCGGCTGCGCGGCTCCGACGGGGTCGCCGTCTGCTTCTTCGGTGACAGCGCCGTCAACCAGGGCGCCTTCCTCGAGAACGCGAATTACGCGGCCATCCACCGACTGCCGGTCGTCTACGTCTGCGAGAACAATGGCTACGCGATGTCGATGCCGTCGGGACGCTCGACGGCCCTCGATCGCCTGTCGGATCGCGCCGACGCCTTCGGCTTCCCGGGCGTCACGACCGACGGGATGGATGTCATCGCGACATACCAGACGGTGGCGACCGCGGTCGCCCGCGCACGCTCCGGCGAGGGGCCGACGCTCGTCGTCGCCGACTGCTACCGGTTCGCCGGGCACCACGTCGGCGATCCCGAGAACTACCGCGGGCCCGACGAGGCCGCCGCCTGGCAGGCGCGCGACCCGCTGGCCGCTTTCCGTGACCGGCTGATCGCGGCGGGCCTGCTCGGCGAAGCGGAAGCCGAGGAGATCGTGGCCGCCGAGTCGCGGCTGGTCGAAGCCGCCGTCGAGACCGCCGAAGCGAGCCCGCCCGCGCCGAGCGAAGAGGCGTTCCGTGACATCTACGCCTGACCTCGCCTCGACCGCGACAACGACCGTCGCGGGCGCGGCGCCTCGCACGCTGACGTACGCCGCTGCCCTCAACGAGGCGCTCCGCGAAGCCATGCGTCGCGACCCGGCGGTCTTCTGCATCGGCGAGGACATCGCGATCTGGGGCGGCGGTGGCGTGTACGGCGTCACCCGCGGCCTGGTCGAGGAGTTCGGTCCGGAGCGCGTCCGCGATACGCCGGTCTCCGAGGAGGCGATCGTCGGGCTGAGCGTCGGTGCCGCCCTGCTCGGGCTGCGGCCCGTCGCCGAGATCATGTACTCGGACTTCCTGACTCTGGCGATGGACCCGATCGTCAACCAGGCCGCCAAGATGCGCTACATGTTCGGCGGGCAGGCGAGCGTGCCGATGGTGGTCCGGACCAACAGCGGTGTCGCCGGGCAGCAAGGCGGCCCAGCACTCGCAGTCGCTCGAGGCGTGGTTCATGCACATCCCCGGCCTCAAGGTCGTCACGCCGTCGACGCCGGCCGACGCCAAGGGGCTCCTGGCAGCGGCGATCCGCGACGACAACCCGGTCATCTTCCTCGAGCACAAGCGGCTGTATGCCACGAGCGGGCCGGTCCCGGCCGGTGACTACGAGGTCCCGATCGGCGTTGCGGCCGTCAGGCGCGAGGGTGCCGACGTCACGGTCGTCGCCAACCACGCTGCTCGTCGGGCAGGCGCTCGATGCCGCCGAGACGCTGGCCGCGCGAGGGCATCGAGCTCGAGGTCATCGACGTCCGGACGATCAGTCCGCTCGACCGGGAAACCATCAGCGCGTCGGTCCGCAAGACCGGCCGGCTGATCGTCGCGCACGAGGCCAACCAGATCGCCGGCTGGGGCGCGGAGGTCGTCGCCGGGGTCGCCGAGCACGACTTCCACTACCTCGACGCCCCGATCGTCCGGATCGCGGCGAAGAACGCGCCGATCCCGTTCAGCGAGACCCTCGAACGGGCGGTCCTGCCGCAGACCGAGGAGATCGTGACGACTGCCCGGACCCTGGTCCGCAGTTGAGCGGATCGCCCGCATCCGATCCGATCCGTTTCGGCGCGCAGGTCTGGGCCCAGGCAAGCGACTGGCCCGGCCTCCGCGATGCCGGCGTCGCGCTCGACCGCGAGGGCTGGGACATCCTCATGACCTGGGACCACCTGCTCGCCATCGAGGGGCCGTGGGAACAGCCCTCGCTCGAGGGCTGGAGCATCCTCGCCGCGTGGGCCGTCCTGACCGAGCGGGTCGAGCTGGGACTGCTGGTCGGCGCCAACACGTTTCGCAATCCGGGGCTGACCGCGAAGCTGGCCGTGACCCTCGACCACCTGTCGGCCGGCCGGGCGATCCTGGGTCTCGGGGCGGCCTGGTTCGAACGCGAGCACGACGCACACGGGCTCGAATTCGGGGCGACCCCCGGCGCCCGGCTGGATCGCCTGGACGAGGCGCTCGGGATCATCCGGCGGCTGATCGACGGCGAGCGGTTCGACCACGACGGGGCCGCCTACCAGATCCGTGACGCGTTCCATGCCCCGCGCCCGGTCCGGGCGCACCTGCCGATCCTTGTCGGCGGATCCGGGCCGCGAAAGACGCTCCGGATCGTGGCCCGGCATGCCGATGCCTGGGACACGGCCGGCGACCTCGAGACCGTCTCGCAGCGGTACCAGCTCTTGCTCGAGCATTGCGCGGCCATCGGGCGGGACCCCACCACGATCGACCTGGTCCTCCACCTCCCGATCGTCATCCGCGACGATCGGGCCGCGGCAGAGGAGGCCAACCTGGCAGCGATGCGCGGCAATGGGGTCGATGCCAACTATCCCGGCCTCTATGGCCCACCCGACGCGGTCGCCGACGGGCTCCGCCCGTTCATCGACCTCGGCTTCAGGACGTTCATCGGCCTCATGCCCGCGCCCTTCGATCGCGAGACGATCCGGCGGATCGGGGAGGTCAGGGAGGCGCTCGCCACCAGCCGGTGATCGGGCGAGAGTTGGGAGGACGCATGCAGGTCGGGGCCGCCACGGTCGACATCACGCCGCCGCTGCCGATGGACCTGCTCGGCCACGTCCGGCGCGCCGTCGCCGCGCGCGAGGTCAGTCGCCCGCTCCAGGCCCGCGCCTGCCTGCTCCGCGACGAGACCACGACCGTCGTTATCGTCACGCTGGACCTCGCGGGGATGTCGCCGGCGTTCGCGCACGGGATCCGCGAGGCGGTGGCGGCGGCCGTCGGCGGGCGGGCGGCCGACGTGCTGGTCAACTGCAGCCACACCCACGCGGCACCATGGCCCGACGCCGCGAACAAGATGGGCGGTGAGATCGACGGGTGGTCGACCGCCGAGCTCGCGTACTGGGCGTCGCTCCCCGGAGCCGTCGCCTCGGCGGCGGTCCAGGCGGCGTCGAGCGCCGTCGATGCCCGGGTCTCGGGTGGGGTCGGCCGGGCTCCCGGTCTCGCCGTCAATCGTCGAGAGCGGACGCCGGACGGCCGGACGATCCTTGGCTGGAACCCGGATGGCTTCATCGACGACGCCGTTCCGACGATCCGGATCGACGCGCTCGACGACGCCTTGAGCCAGAAGCCGCTGGCGACGCTGGTCGGGTTCGGCTGTCACCCCGTCGTCGTCGGTCCCGACGTGGCCGCGGTCAGCTCGGACTTCGTCGGGCCGCTTCGTGACCGCCTTGACGCCGTGCTGCGTCCGGGATCGACCACGCTCTTCCTCCAGGGGGCCGGCGGCAATGTCCTGCCGCTCGAAGGGTTCTTCGAGCACACCGGTCCGGAGGTGCCGATGGGCGAGCGGCTCGCGCTCGAGGCCGCCCGTGCCGTCGCCGACGCGGACCCGTGGGCGATGGCGATCGACCGATCGCACTCCGGGTCACTCCATCCGATCGAGCTGTATCGCCGGCGGGTCGCGTCAGACCAGCCGTTCCAGCGCCTTCGGGCTGCGAGGCGGATCGTCGCGCTCCCGCTCGGTCAGGCGCCATCGATCGAGGAGCTCGAGCAGGAGCGGCTCGAGAGACTGGCGGATCTCGAGATGCGGCGCGCACGCGGCGACGGTCGGGCGTCGACGAACCTCGTCGCCTATCACCTGGCGTGGCTGGACCGGACGATCGGGGCTGCCCGTGCCGGCGGGGTCGCGACCGAGCTCGAGGGCGAGATCTGGGGGGTGCGGATCGGCGACACGGCGATCGTGTCGGCGCCGGGTGAGATCTTCGGCGAGATCGGGCACGCGGTGCGGGTTGCATCCCCGGCTGCAGTCACCCTGTTCGCGGGGTATTCGCAGGGCGTCCTCGGCTATGTCCCCACGGCCGCCGAATATCCGTTCGGTGGATATGAACCGACGGTTTCGCATCGCGGGTACGGACAGCCGGCCCCGTTCGCACCCGAGGTTGCCGGGATCATCGAAACGAGCGCGATCGACCTGCTTCGGGACCTCTTCGTCTCGGATTGACCGCGGCGACCAGATCGGTCCGCGACCAGGATCGCGTTTGACAGCGGGTTCTCAGGCTTCTAACGTTTGTCCTGTCGAAACGACCGCTCGCATGCCGATAAACGCGAGCTTCCACCCAACGCATCGTGGCCGCAGACGGACTCCTCCCTGCGGCCACGATGCGTGTCCGCAGCCTTCGCTGGCATCCTCGACGACCGACCCTCAGCCGGAGGTGCCGACCCCACCTCCGCCGCCACCGCGGAGTCGGGCCATGTAGGCAGCCGCCTGCGCCCGGCGCTCGAGGTTGAGCTTGGCGAGGATCGAGCTGACGTAGTTCTTGACGGTCTTGTCCGACAGGAAGACGTCGGCCGCGATCTCCTTGTTCGTCTTCCCTTCGGCCACGAGCAGCAGGATCTTCCGTTCCTGGGAGGTGAGCTGGGCGAGCTCGTCGGGCTGGTCGGCCGTGGCGATCCGGCGGACCCGTTCCAGGACGCGGCCGGTGACGGCCGGATCGAGCAGCGATTCGCCGCGTCCGACCGCCTCGAGGCCGGCCACCAGGTCGCGCGCGCGGACCTGCTTGAGGAGATACCCGCTGGCGCCGGCGATGATCGCCGACAGCACCGCGTCCTCATCGGGATAGCTCGTCAGGATGACGACGCGCGTCTCGGGCAGCTCAGCCCGGATCTCGCGGCATGCCTCGATCCCGGAGCCGTCGGGAAGGCGGACGTCCATCACCACGAGATCGGGTCGGAAGCGAAGCGCCGCGGCCACCGCCTCGGCGACGGTGCCCGCCTCGGCGACGACCTCGAACTCCGGACGGCGGCCGAGGAGCGCGACGAGGCCCTGGCGGACGACTTCGTGGTCGTCGACGATGAGCAGGCTGAGCGGCCGCGGTGCCGAGGCTTCCGTTTCGGCCAAACCCGGCTCCTCTCAGGTATCCCGACCCGGGACGTGGATGACGACCCTCGTCCCGGCGCCGGGTCGGCTGTCGATCGCCACCGTACATCCGACCAGTGCCGCGCGTTCGCGCGTGTTCGCCAAGCCCTGGTGACCGAGCTTCACGACACGCGCCGGGTCGAAGCCCACCCCGTTGTCCTCGACGGTGATGCGCCAGCCCCCGGCGCCGTCGGCGACCAGCTCGACGCTGGCGCGACTCGCCCGCGAGTGACGAACGACGTTGCTGAGCGACTCGTTGACCACGGCCAGCAGCTGGCCGATCGTCTCCACCGGCAGGCCGGTCAGGATGTCCGGGACGCGCAGCTCCAGGTCGATCATCGTGTTGTGCCGCCATTCCTCGACCAGGGCGGCCAGCCCGCCGACCAGCGATGCTCCCTCGAGGAGCTCCGGCCGCAGGCCGAAGATGAAGTTGCGGATGTCCTGGATCGACAGGTGGATCGAGTCGATCGCCCGCTCGACCCTCGCTGCCGCGTCGGCGGGGTCGCTGCTCATCAGCTCCGGGACATCCTCGAGTGACAGGCTGACCGCATACATGTTCTGGATGATCCCGTCGTGGAGGTCCTTGGAGATCCGGTCGCGCTCGTCGGTGACGGCGAGACGCTGGAGCTGCTCGTGGAGCCGCGCATTCTCCATGGCGATCCCTGCGTGGACGGCAAAGGTCTCGACCAGCGCCTGGTCCTCCGCGCTGAATTCGGTCGCCCCGATCTTGTCCGTCAGGTAGAGCCGGCCGAGCGAGATGCCCTGGACCGTGATCGGGACACCCAGGAAGCTGGTCATCGGCGGGTGATCGGGCGGGAACCCGGAGCCGCGCGGGTCGGCGCCGATGTCGGGGATCCGGAACGACCGTTTCTCGCGGATGATCAGACCAAGCAGACCGTGGCCCTCGGGGAGAGGGCCGATCCGCTCGCGCGTCGCCTGATCGATCCCGCTCGTGATGAACTTCTCGATCCGGCCCGTCGCGTCGACGATCCCGATCGCGGCATACCGCGCGCCGACCACGGGTCGGACCTGGTCGACGATGACCTGGAGCACGTCGTCGACCGAGGTGAGGCCGGCGACCCCGCGGACGGCTGCGTCGAGCGCCGCGTGCACCAGTCCGGTGCTGCGGGCGGGGACGAGGTCGGGCTCGAGGACCATCACCGCGATAGTACGACCGGGAGGCGGCCGGTCACTGGTCCCGGGCTGGTCGGCCCGCCTGAACGAGCCGGATGTCACTGTCCGGGGACCGAACCGCTCGCGATGATGACGGCATGGCTCAGACCCCGATCCGTCGATTGATGCTCGCGACCGACCTGGCGGCCGTCTCGGAGCACGCGGCCGATCGCGCCATCGCGCTCGCAATCGAGGAGGGAGCCGAGCTCATCGTCCTCAGCGTCGTCGATCCCAATCGCCTCCGGTCGCCCGGTGGCCGATTCCTGCGACGGATGGACCAGGAGCGGGCGCACGTCGAAGCAAAGGCGCAGGCACTCGTTCTCCGCGCCCGTGCGGCCGGCGTCACGGCGACCTTCCTCGTCTGGGAAGGGGATCCCGCGGAGACGATCCTGTCGGCATCGGAGTCCGAGGACGCCGACGTCATCGTCCTGGGATCGCACGAGCGCGGCAGACTCGGGCGGCTCGTCCTCGGCAGCATCTCGGCGCGCGTCTCGAAGGATGCCCACTGTCGCGTCCTCGTGGTACCGCGCGAGCCGATCGAGGCAGCCGGCTGATCGCCGGAGACCGGCCGAAGGGCCTCTTCGCGAACCCGCGGTAGACTGCCCGGACCACAGACGGACGGGGGTACGTCCGCTCCCGAGGCTTGCGATGGCTGAGGAGATCCCGGCTGGAGAGCCGCCCGCGCCGCACCGGAGCGATCGCACCCGGGCGCGTCTCGCGCAGGCGGTTCCCTACGCGACGGGTGCGCTGGCGGTCATCGTCGCGATCCTCGTCTTCGATGTCCTGGCGCCCGGCACCCCGCCGATCACGCAGGGCGACGTGAACGACACGGTCGCCAAGGCCATCGCCTCGGTCACGCCGCCGCCCGCTTACTCCCAGGAGGTCTTCCAGGCGGTCGAGCCGTCGGTCGTCCTGATCGAGACGAAGGCGGCCAAGCCAGATGCCAAGACGGGCACCGGCGGCGGTCTCGGCAGCGGCGTCGTGGTCGACGCGGACGGCGACATCCTGACGGCGCTCCACGTCGTGGCGGGCGCCAGCGAGATCAACCTGACCTTCGCCGACGGGTCCAAGTCGGGCGCCCAGGTCGTGACCCGCGAGCCGGAGAACGACATCGCCGTGATCCGGGCGACCGATCCGCCGGCCGGCATCGCACCGGCCACGCTCGGCAACCCCGCGGCGGTCCGGCAGGGGAGCGAGGCCTTTGCGCTGGGCAGCCCGTTCGGACTCGGTGGCTCGATCAGCGCCGGCGTCGTTTCGGGGCTCGGCCGCTCGTTCAAGCTCCCCGATAGCGACATCGTCCTGCACGGCCTCATCCAGATCGACGCCGCCGTCAATCCGGGCAACTCGGGCGGCCCCCTGGTCGATCGCCAGGGCGACGTGATCGGGATCGTGACCGCCCTCGTCAACCCGACCAAGGACGATGTCTTCATCGGCATCGGCCTGGCGGTCCCGATCGACGTCGCAGGCGGCGCGGCCGGCCTGCCACCCTACTGAGGAGGAACCGAGTGGATCGATCCGCCGACCTGGGCCAGGCCGCACCGATGGAGCAGCTCCTGTACGAGGTCAAGAAGGTCATCGTCGGCCAGGACCACCTGCTCGAACGGCTCATCATCGCCTTGCTCGCGCGCGGCCACATCCTCGTGGAGGGCGTCCCGGGGCTGGCCAAGACGATGGCCATCAAGACCGTCTCCGAGGCGATCGGCGGTGACTTCAAGCGGATCCAGTTCACCCCGGACCTCGTCCCGGCCGACCTGATCGGCACGCGGATCTACAACCAGAAGACGGGCGACTTCGCGACGTCGCTCGGTCCCGTGTTCACGAACCTGCTCCTTGCCGACGAGATCAACCGTGCACCGGCCAAGGTCCAGAGCGCCCTGCTCGAGGTGATGCAGGAACGCCAGGTGACGATCGGGCGCGAGAGCTTCAAGGTCCCGAACCCGTTCCTCGTCCTGGCGACGCAGAACCCGATCGAGACCGAGGGGACCTACGCCCTCCCCGAGGCCCAGATCGACCGGTTCATGCTCAAGGTCCTCGTCGGCTACCCGACCGAGACCGAGGAGTTCGTGGTCGTCGAGCGGATGACCGGGATCGTGCCGACGGTCGCGCCGGTCCTCTCGACCGACAGTCTCCTGGCGATGCAGCAGGCCTCGGACCGCGTCTATGTCGACCCGGCACTGTACGAATACGCGGTCCGCCTCGCGACCGCGACCCGCTCGCCCGAACGCTATGGCCTGAGCGAGCTCAAGAAGTACATCACCTTCGGGGCCAGCCCCCGGGCGTCGATCAACCTGATCCTGACCGCACGGGCCCTCGCTTTCGTCCGCGGTCGCGACTACGTCCTGCCCGAGGACGTCCTGGACATGGTCCTCGACGTCCTCCGCCATCGCCTGGTCCTGTCGTTCGAGGCGTTGTCCGACGACGTCACGAGCGACGCCTTGTTGCGGACACTCATCGGCCGGATCCCCGTTCCGGTCGTGCCACTCCGGGAGCAGCGCAACGTCCACGTCAACGCCTGAACGCATCCTCCAGCGCCTCGACTGGCAGGTCATCCGCCGCCTCGACGGCCTGCTTCAGGGCGACTATCGCAGCCTGTTCCGCGGAAACGGCGTGGACTTCGCGGACCTGCGCGAATACCAGTACGGCGATGACGTGCGCTACATCGATTGGAGCGTCACGGCGCGGATGGACACGCCGTACATCCGCGAGTACCTCGAGGATCGCGAGATCACGGCGTGGTTCCTGCTCGACCTGAGCCCATCGGTGGATTTCGGGACCGGCGATGCCGAGCGACTCAAGCGAAGCGTCCTGGTCGACTTCGTGACGACCCTCGCCCGCCTGCTGACCCGCCATGGGAATCGCGTCGGAGCCATCTTCTACGGGCAGCAGGTCGAGCGCGCCGTCCCGGCCCGCGGCGGGCGGGTCCATGTCCTGCGCCTCATCAATGACCTCCTCGCCCAGCCGCGGCTGCCGACGGCGCCATTCACCGATCTGTCACCGCTGCTCGAAGCCGGCCAGCGCTCGATCAAGGGCCGCTCGCTGGTGTTCGTCATCTCCGACTTCATCAGCACGCCGGGCTGGGAGCGACCTCTGAGCCTGCTTGCCCGACGGCACGAGGTCCTCGCGGTGCGGCTGTTCGACCGTCGCGAGGTCGAGCTGCCGGACGTCGGCCCCCTGATCATGGAGGACGCCGAGACCGGCGAGCAGCTCTACGTCGATACCCACGACAAGGGCTTCCGGCGGCGATTCCGCGAGGCCGCCGACAGGCGCGAAGCGACCCTCCACGATGCGTTCAGGAAAGCAGGCGTCGAGGCCGTCTCGCTGTCGACCGACGAGGACCTCGTCCTGGCCATCGTCCGGATGGCGACCCTCCGCCAGAAGCGCGGGCGGTAGCGGGATGTCGTTCATCTGGCCGGCGATGCTCCTGCTCCTGGTGGCGATCCCGCTGGGAACGGGGCTTTTCCTCGTGATGGAGCGGCGCCGGCGCCGGCGGGCCGCGACGTACGGCGCGCTGGGCGTCGGGGCCCCGCCGGGTCGCCGGCTGCGCGTCCGTCGCCGGATCGTCGCGGCCTACACGCTGGTGGGGTTGGCGATCCTCGTCCTGGCCCTCGGGCGGCCACAGACCGTGGTGAGCGTGCCCAAGCTCGACGGCACGGTCATCCTCGCCTTCGACGTCTCGGGCAGCATGGCCGCCACCGACCTGGCGCCGACCCGGATGGACGCCGCCAAGGCGGCTGCGCGCGCCTTCGTCGCGAACCAGCCCGCGACGGTCCGGATCGGCGTGGTCGCCTTCAGCGACAGCGGCTTCTCGGTCCAGGTCCCGACCAACGATCCGGCGATGGTCCTCGCCGCGATCGAGCGACTCACCCCGCAACGCGGGACATCGATCGCCCGCGGAATCACCGAATCGCTCGCGACGATCGCGGCCGCCGACGCGGATCCGACCGCCGGCTTCTACACGAACCGCTCGCCGGATCCGTCGGCCGAGCCGTCTCCGGTCCCGAAGGGGACCTATACCTCGGCCGCGATCGTGTTGCTGAGCGATGGCGAGAACAACCAGCAGCCTGATCCGCTCGCGGCCGCCCAGACCGCGGCCGACCGCGGAGTGCGGATCTACACGGTCGGTATCGGGAGCGCTGCCGGGGCGACGCTCGAGATCGAAGGCTTCAAGGTCCACAGCCAGCTCGACGAGGGCACCCTCCAGCAGGTCGCCGACATGACCGGCGGGACCTACTACGCCGCCGCCGACGCCCCCGGGTTGAGCGCGATCTACGCCGGGATCGACACACGCCTGACGATCAAGCCCGAGGAGATGGAGGTGACCTCGCTGGTCGCCGGCGTCGGGCTGCTCATCCTCCTGGTCGGTGGCGCGGCGTCGCTCGCCTGGGTCGGGCGGCTGCCCTGATGGACTTCCTGTCGCCGCTCGCGCTCGCCCTCCTGCTCCTGCTGCCGGTCCTCATCGGCGCGCGGGTCTGGATCCTCCGGCGACGCCGGTCCGGCGTGCGCTTCTCGAGCCTGTCGCTGGTGCACGAAGCGCTGCCGCGCTCGTCGCGGATCCGTCGCCACCTGCCGTTCGCGATCTTCATCATCGCCCTGGCGAGCCTGATGATCGGGGTCGCCCGGCCGGCCGCCATCGTCAGCGTCCCGGCGGGACAGACGACGGTCATCCTCGCGCTCGACGTCTCGCGGAGCATGTGTGCCACCGATATCGACCCGAGCCGCATCGAGGCCGCGGAGGCCGCCGCGGCATCGTTCATCTCCCGCCAGGGATCGAACACGCAGATCGGTATCGTCGCCTTCGCGGGCTTCGCCGAGATCGTCCAGGCACCGACGACCGATCGCGAGGTGCTGCTTGACGTCGTCGCCAGCCTGACGACCGGGCGGCGCACGGCCGTCGGCAGCGCGATCCTCGAGTCGATCGACGCGATCAGCGAGGTCGACCCCAGCGTTCCCAAGAGCGTGCCGGACGACGCGACACCAGGCTCCGCACCCGCCCCGGTCCCGAACGGCGCGTATGCGCCCGCCATCATCGTGCTGCTGACCGACGGTTCGAGCAACGCCGGCCCCGATCCGACCGAAGCCGCGGGCCAGGCGGCGGCGCGGGGGCTGCGGGTCTACACGATCGGCTTCGGGACCGACGATCCAGGCGCAGAGAGCGCGGCCTGCGGTCCGTCGTTGATCGGCCGGGAGCCGGCGGGCGGCGGTGGGGGCTTCGGTGGCGGCTTCGGCGGCGGGGGAGGCGCAGGGTTCAGCCGCGGGATCGACGAGACGACACTCAAGTCGATCGCCGACACCACCGGCGGGACCTACTACCCCGCCAGCAGCGCAGATCAGCTCAACGCGGTCTTCGCAAACCTGCCGACGAGCCTGATCACCAAGCACGAGGTCGTCGAACTGAGCGTCGTCTTCGTTGCCATCGGGGCCCTCCTCATCGCCATCGCGATCCTGCTCGGGCAGGCCTGGCGCCCGCTGCCGTAGAAAGGAGAATTGCCGTGCTGGGTGGCAGCCACGCATATTCCGGTTTCTCGACGAACGACATCGCATCGGCCAAGACCTTCTACGCGGAGACGCTCGGCGTCGACGTGACCGAGGCGAACGGCATGCTGACGCTCCACCTCGCGGGAGGCGGAACGGTCCTGATCTACCCGAAGGAGAACCACGAACCCGCGGCGTTCACGGTCCTCAACTTCCCTGTCGATGACATCGACAGCGCCGTCGATCGCCTCAAACAGGCAGGCGTCCAGTTCGAGCGCTACGAGGGCGCGGATCAGGACGAACGAGGGATCGCCCGTGCCTACCCGCCGCCGATCGCCTGGTTCAAGGACCCGGCGGGCAACATCCTGTCGGTCATCGAGGGCTAGCGCCCGTCGACGTCAACGTCGCGGGCCCAGCTCGCTCATCGACCGCTCCACCCTGTCGCCGAGAAGCCGCAGGGCGATGGCGTTGACAAGCACCACGACCGCGTAGATCAGCGCAACCATCGGCTGTCCACTGAGGGCGAATGCACCTGCGGCGACGAGCAGCACGATCGTGCCGATGACGTCCTTCTGGCCTTTGTTCAGGCCGCGCGTCGCGGTCGGCGCCAGGAAGAGGCCCCAGACGACCGCGAATGCGATCACGGCGCCGATCCCGAGCACGAGACCTGTGGCCGTGTCGTCCGATGCGTTGAGTCCCCAGTAGCCGACGAACACGACGCCGAGGAGCTCGACGATCAACCGGACCGCGAGGTTCAGCCAGACCATCGCCCTCCTCCTGTCGTGCCGGTCGATCGTGCCGGTGTCACATGAACGGCATCAGCTCGGCCGGCATCGTCACGAACGGCCGCATCATGTCCCGGTCCTCGTGCTCGAGGATGTGGCAGTGATACATGAACCGGCCGGCGAATGTCTCGAAACGCACGACGATGTCGACGACCTCGTTCGGGTTGACCCGGACCGTGTCCTTGAGTCCGAGCTCGTTGGCGTCGAGGGCGTGTCGGATGCCATCGTCCGGCGCGCGGCCGAGGGTGACCGTCGCGCGGGTCGCCGTGTCGGTGATCCCTCCGTCGGGCCGATCGACGGTCGCGGCGAGCCGATCGAGCACCTGGAACGCGTCGAGGTGGACGTGGATCGGGTGGGTGTCCTCGGTCAGGTTGATCAGTCGCCAGACCTCCGCCATGCCGAGCATCGGGAAGAATGTGACCGTGTCCTCGAAGCGGGTCGCGACCGTTCGGTAGTGGCGCGTGACCGGGCGCCCGTTCGCCCCCGGCTCGATCACGGTGAGGACGCCCGGACCGTCAGCCGGGACCTCCACCAGCTCTCGCATCGTCAGCATCGGCGGCGCGCCCGCCGATTCGGACTCCAGCTCGACGAGCGCGATGGCCCGGACCGAGGCGCCGGCGACCCCCGCGCGCGTCACCCGCTCGAGATCCGTGGCCAGCGTCGCCCCGATCGCCAGCCCCGGCCAGGCACGGACGGGATCCCGGGCTGCGCCGACGCGGATCCGCATCACCTCGGGGTAGGGGAGAAGTCCCTCGGGATCCGGCGTGCCAGCCGTGGCGGGGTCGGCCGCGACGCCATCGAAGGGCGCACGTGCCGTGTTCATCACGGTCAGCTCCGTGCCGGGCGCAAGTTCCGAGAAGTCGATGAGAAGGTCTGCCCGCTCGGCCGAGGCCAGGACGAGGCCGTGCTCCGGCAAGGCGACCGGCGACGCCAACAGGCCGCCTTCCGAGCCGATCTGGACGATCCGACCGTGATCGACCTGCCCGTCGCGCAGGAGGACCAGCCGGAATGTCCGCGCGTTCGAGCCATTCAGCGCGCGGAAGCGGTAGGTCGTCGGCTCCACGTCGAGGATCGGCCAGACGGCGCCGTTCACGACCGTGATCGGGCCGAAGCACTCCATCACCTCCGGGTCGGTCTTGTGGAGCAGGATCCCCGTTGGCCGGCCGTCTGCGTCGAGGTCGAAATTGCGATCCTGGAGCAGGAGCGGGACCTCGTACGGCGGTCCCTCGGGGAGCTCGAGCTCACGCTCGCGCTCGTCGCGCACGATCCACAGGCCGGCGAGGCCGGCGTAGACGCTGAAACGGGTCACGCCCATCACGTGGTCGTGGTACCAGAGCATCGCGCCTCGCTGATCGTCGGGGTAGGTGTCGAGCGCCGATTGGCCCGGGCGCGATGAGGTTCTCCGTCCAGCCGTCGCTGGTTGCGTACGTGAGGGCGCCGTGGAGGTGGACGACCGCGTAGCCACTCAGCGCGGCCGCTGCGGTGCCCGGCTCGCCAGCCGCTGCGTCCCAGCGTGGCCTGGACCGGGATGCCGTCGATCGTCGCGGTCGGTGCCACGGTCACGATCACCGGCAGCCTCCCCGTCAGTCGGTTCTCCCAGCGGATCTCCAGTGGCACCCCGCGACGCACCTCGATCGTCGGACCGGGCACGGACCCGTCGTAGGTCCAGACCGGTGATGGCGGCAGATCGCGATGGAATCGATGGTCCGCCGCCCGAAGCTCGATGGTGAGGCGCCTCGGCTCGTCGACCACCCGGCGCTGCGGGATCGGGAGCGGATCCACGAAGGGCTGCAGTGGGTGGGTCTGAGGCATCGTCAGGTCCTCGCACTCGTGATCGCGACTCGCCATCGATCTCGTCGCGTCATAGCCTATGTCCGACCGAGTCGGAGGAAGGTGTGAAGACCGACGATCGAACGTGCAGCTGCTGACCGCCGTCCTGGCGATCCTCGTCGTCGTCGCGATCCTGTACGAGATCGCCCGGCGACTCGGCGTGCCGTATCCGACCCTGCTCGTGCTCGGCGGCCTGCGGCCTGGCCTTCATCCCGGGGCTGCCGACGATCAAGCTCGAGCCCGACCTGGTCCTGCTCGTCTTCCTGCCGCCGCTGCTGTTCGCGGCCGCGGTCGAGTCTCCGGTCCGGGACCTGCGCGCGAACAGGGCGCCCCTCATCCGCCTGTCGATCGGCCTGGTGCTGTTCACGATGGTCATCGTCGCCGCTGATCGCGCACGCGGCGGTCCCGACCCTGACCTGGGCCGGCGCGTTCACCCTCGGCGCGATCGTCGGACCGACGGACGCGCTCGCGGCCACGATCGGTCTTCCGCCGACTCGGGGCACCCCGCGTGATCAGGACGCTGATCGAAGGCGAGGCCCTGTTCAACGACGCGACGGCGCTCGTCGCCTATCGGACGGCCGTCGCTGGCCGCCGTCACCGGGGGCTTCGTCCTGACCGAGGCCGTCGCCGGTTTCGCGGTCGCGGCGCTCGGCGGGATCGCGATCGGGGCCGTCGTCGGCTGGGGCGCCGGCGAGATCCTGCGCCGGCTCGACGACCCGCCGGTCGAGGTCGTCATCTCGGTCGTCATCCCGTTCGCGGCCTACCTGCCCGCCGATCAGCTCGGTCTCGTCCGGGGTGCTCGCCGCGGTCACGGCCGGGTTCGTGATCGGCAGCCGGATGGGCACGATCCTGACGCCGAACAGCCGCGTCCTGTGGCTGACCAGCTGGAAGATGATCGGGTTCGTCCTCAACGGCTTCGTCTTCGTGCTGATCGGGCTGGAACTGCCGGCGATCCTCGAGGGTCTCCAGGGCCGGCCACTCGGACAGACGGTCGGTCTCGCGGCGCTCGTCTCCGTGGTCATCGTCGTCGCCCGTCTGGTCTGGATCTTCGGGTCCAGCCTGCTGCCCGGATCGCCTCGGCGGGTGCATCGCCCGCCGCGACCCCCGGCTCGCCACGCAGGCTCACCTTCGTCGTCGGCTGGGCCGGGCTCCGCGGAGCGGTCTCGCTGGCCGCCGCGCTCGCGCTCCCGTCCGACTTCCCCGAGCGCGACCTGATCCTGCTCGTGACCTTCGCGGTGATCCTCGTCACCCTCGTCGGCCAGGGCCTGACCCTGCCGTATGTCGTCCGCTGGGCCGCGCTGGGACGGCGTCGAGACCGAAGGCGACGAAGCGACCCTCGCGCGGACGGCCGCCTACCAGGCCGGGCTCGAGGAGATCGAACGCGCCCGCCCGCAATGGCCGGGCCACCAGCCGCTTCTCGATCGGCTCGAGTCGGGCCTGGAGGATCGCACCCGGCACCTGGCCACCGAGGACCCCGACGAGACCGCCGAGCGCCGCCAGGAGCGGATCGAGCACGAGACGATCCAGCGCGGGGTCATCGCCGCCCAACGCACCGCCGTCATCGAGCTGCGCGACCAGGGCGAGATCAACGACGAGACCCTGCGCCAGGTCGAACGAGAGCTCGACCTCGAGGAACTGCGGATGGAAGGCTGAAAGGAGATGTGCCGTGGCAGACATGCGCTTCCTGGGGTTCGCCGGGAGCCTTCGTCGGGCGTCGTACAACCGTGGGCTGATCCGGGCCGCGGCCGAGCTGGCGCCGTCCGGGATCGTCGTCGAGGTCTTCGAGCTGAGTGACATCCCGTTCTACAACCAGGACGTCGAGGATGCCGGCGAGCCCGCCGCGGTGGTCGCCTTCAAGGACGCGATCGCGCGGTCCGATGCGCTCCTGGTCGCGACGCCCGAGTACAACCACGGGGTGCCCGGCGTCCTGAAGAACGCGATCGACTGGGCGTCGCGACCGCGGGTCACCAGCCCGCTCCGGGATCGGTCGATCGCGGTCCTCGGCGCATCGCCCGGGAACGGGTCGACCGCGCGGGCCCAGGCGCAGCTGCGCGATGCGTTCGTGTTCACGGGGGCATGCGTGATGCCCCTCCCCGAGCTCCTGGTCGGCGGTGCCGGCTCCCATTTCGATCACGACGGCAACCTCACCGATCCGGCCGTACGGGCCGCCCTGACGGAGCTGCTGGAAGCGCTGCGCCGGTGGACGCTGCGGATCGAGATCGGTGAGGCCGCGGCATGACACCGGCGGGGCGGACCGGTCCGACCCCGCACGGGCTCCGCGGCGTCATGGCCGGAGCTGCCATGGGATGCCTGGGAACCGACCCTCTCGACCCTGCACATGTGGGTCCAGATCGTCGGCAAGGTCCGGATGGCGCTCGCGCCGCCGCTCAACCACTGGTGGCACGTGCCGTTGTACGTGACGGCGCGCGGGCTGACGACGTCACCGATCCCGCACGGTGACGGTGCCTTCCAGATCGACTTCGACTTCGTCGAGCACGAGCTGCGGGTCATCGACAGTCGGCCCGGCTCGTTCACGATGGCGCTCGAGCCGAAGTCGGTCGCCCGGTTCTACCGCGAGCTGATGGACGGCCTGCACGGTCTCGGGATCGACGTCCGCATCCGGACGACGCCGGCCGAGGTGGTCGACGCGATCCCATTCGAGCGTGACGAGCGACACGCCGACTACGACCCGGGCCACGCCACCGCGTTGTGGCGCGGATCTGCTCCAGGCGGACCGCGTCATGAAGTCGTTCCAGACCGGGTTCGTCGGCAAGGCCAGCCCGGTCCAGTTCTTCTGGGGCAGCTTCGACCTTGCGCAGTCGCGCTACTCCGGGCGAGCCGCACCGCTCCATCCCGGCGGCGCCCCGAACTGCGCGGACTGGGTGATGGAGGAGGCCTACTCGCGAGAGGAGCACGCCATCGGCTGGTGGCCGACGAGCGAGCCGCCCGGCCCGGTCTTCTATTCGTATGTCTATCCCGAGCCCGAGGGCTTCCGAACCGCGTACGTCCGTCCGGCCGAGGCGTCCTTCGATGGGCGGCTCGGGGAATTCGTCCTCGCCTACGACGACGTCCGCCGCGCCGTCGATCCGGACGCGGCGGCGCTCGCGTTCTTCGAGGCCACGTACGAGGCCGGCGCCGATCTGGGGGGCTGGGACCGAGCGACCCTCGAGCCGAGCGTCCTTCCCGACGTGCCGCCTCGACGACCGTGGAGTCTTGATCGGCGGACTCGCCGACCGTAGCCGGCGGACCTGCTCAGCCGGCTGTGGCGGCGACCGGTTCCTTCTTGCCGGCGGGCTGCGGCTCGACGAACCGCTTGATGAACGCGAGAGACATGTCGGCGACCTCGCGCCAGCCGTTGTCGATGACGAGCGCATGGCCGCGGCCGGCGACCTTGACGATCTCGGTCACGCCCTGGTTGCGCTTCTGTCGCTTGTACGAGGCGTTGGCGATCGCCCACGGCACGGTGTTGTCGAGCTCGCCGTCGAGGATCAGGAGCGGCCCGCGATCCGGGTTCCTGGTGTCGACCTTGTCCTCGGTCCACGGATTGAAATTGGCGAAGGCGGCCTGGAACAGCGGCTCGCCGGGCGCCGGGACGGCGTAGGTCTCGTAGAGCTCCTTCGCCTCTTCCTCGCTGACGGCGTTGGCGAACGCGTAGCGGAACTGCTCGTACGTGAGCGGCACCGCGCGACCCTTGTTGCGCGGGTTCGACAGGACCGGCGAGCTGGACCGCAGCGCGGAGATCGGCAGCGGCAGGACGCCGCGGAACGGGGCCGGATCGATGGCGACCGTCGCCGCCGACAGCCCGCGGCCCGCGAGGATCTGGGCCATCAGGCCGCCGAATGAGTGGCCGATCACGGCCGGCTTGGTCTCGAGCGTCGCGATGACGGCCTCGAAGTGGTCGGCGATGTCCTTGATCGACTTGCCGGCGAAGACCTCGGGATGCGCGTTTGCGTCGGCGACCGTCTCCGGATCGTCCGGCCAGCCGGGCGCGACGGTCGCGTAGCCGGCGTCCTCGAAGACGGTGCGCCAGCGGTCCCAGCTGCTCGGCAGCAGCCACAGACCGTGGACGAAGACGACGGGCGTCCGACCGGATGTGTTCGCCGCCGCAACCTGTGCGGCCTCGTGCTCGGTGATCGCCATGGCGCGTCCTCCAGCCCATTCGCCGACCGGTCGCGGATGCCGCCGGGCGTGATCCGCCCATTGTCGCGCCGATGACGCTCGGGCCGCTACCGGCGACCTGTTAACGAACGAGCAGAAGCACGACCGCGATCGCGAGGACGACGCTGACGACGACCAGCACGCGCAGCATCAACTCGGTCCGGCGCAGCTGGCCGCGGAGGCGGTCCAGCTCAGGATCAACGGCCACCGACCGGCCCCTAGTCTGGCCTGCCTGCGCCTCCCGCGGCGCAGCGCTCTCTCCGAGGCCCATCCGCGCCAGCTCGCTGTCGAGTCGCGGGTCGGCCGATTGGCGGACGGCCTCGCGCGCGATCCGCGACAGCTCGGCCTCGGTCGGCGTCGGCGGCGCCTCGGTCTTTGGGGGGCGCGGACGGCTCTTGGGCGCGTCGTCTTGGTCCATCGCGTCCACCCTAGCAGGAGGCGATGGGCCTCATCCAGCCGGGTTGACGGTCGTGTCGTGCATGAACATGCGACCCGCCCCGTCGGCCGAGGATCAGGAGATCCCGGTCGTGCGACGCTGGCGGCGGGCGCCGATCAACCAGCCGAGGCCGGCTGTCGTCAGAAGACCGGCGAGGACGACGAATGCCCAGACGGGCAGCGAGATCTGGCCGTCACCGGCGTTCTCGATGGCGACGGTCAGGCCGGGCAGCAGGCCACCTGTCGCGGTGTCTGCCGTCGGCGACGTGACGACGAAGGTCAGCCCCGAACGCTCGGTCGTCGCGCCCTGCCCGGCGTCGTCCATCGTCACGTCGACGGAATAGATGCCGGGTTCGAGGAGTGCCGCAAGCGGGACCTCGATGAGCGCGCCGGTCGCTGCGTAGAACGTGCCCACCTGCACTGTCGCCTTGCTGAGCAGCGCTCCATGCGCGTCGAACAGCGAGAGCCGCGCCACCGGTTCGAGCCGGACGTTGCCGATGTTCCGGACCGCGACCGAGACGACCGACCTGCCTCCGACGACGCTGTGGGTCGCCTCGTCGATGGCGAGGGCTGGGGTCCGGCGCCCCGGCACGGTGACCACGACGGCGATCGCCTGCCGGACGATCTGGGCGAGGGCGACCGGGCCGCCCTCGGCGATGGGCTGGTCGTTCTCGAGGACGAGACTCGTGATGTACTCGCCGGGACCCGTGCCCCGTGGCACGGTGATCTCGACCGACCGTCGGGTTCGGCTGCCGACGCCGAGCTCGAGGACATCGGTCGGGTAGCTCAGCCAGCGCGTGGCACCCGTCTGCGGCTCGTCGCGCAGACGGCCACCAAATCCGCCGTTGGTGATCGTGTAGACGTCTGCCGCGTATGTCCTCGCCGTGATCGCGGCGTCGCCGGCGTTGCCGATCTCGACGGCGACCGTCCTGCTCTCGCCGGGCCGGAGGACGAGGTCGAAATACGGTCCGGGCTGGCCGACCGGCAGGAGCGAGAGTCTGATCTGGGCGTCCGCGGCGAGGATGGCGCCGGGCACAAGGCTCGTCACGACGGCGCACAGAAGCGCGACGGCCGCGAGACGGAAGGCGTGCCGCCGAGCGTCGGGCCGACCGTCGGTCGAGCTCACGGCGCCGATGTGATCGTGGTCGTCAGGGTTCCCGTGTAGACACCGACGCGGCTCATGGCCGGGATCGTCAGAGTCACGCCGAGGTCCTGGGTGTAAGTGCCGGCGCCATAGGCCGCGGTCGCGACGAGCACTTTGCGCGGCGTGTCGAGGGTGCCGAGCGGGGACGTCGGAGGAACTTGCGGCCCGGTCGAGAGGGCCACGCTGACAGCCTGACCCGAGACCTTCACGGGAGCCGCCGCGGTCGTGAGCGCGAACTTCGTCGCCGGGATGTCGATGCCGCCGTTGGCGGTACCGACCCACACGAACGATGACGATTGGATCGTGACATTCCAGCCTGCGCCGGAGCCCGTGCTGTCGTCGGTCGTCAGGACCATGGTGCCCGTCACGTCGTGGGCGGCGTTCTGGTACGCGACGCTGTCGAGCGTCAGGTCGGCGATGCTCGCAGTCAAGCCGTTCCCGGTGATCGCCTGGGTCACGCCATTCGTCGCAAACGCGGAGCCCGTCACGGTGGCCACGAGAAGGGCACTGGCGCCGAGTCCGAACGCCATGCGCGTTCGGACGGAGAGCTTGTCCATGGTGAGACCCCCTGAGGCAGCGTTCAGGGACTCAGACGCTTGCCCGTTGAGCCCGACGATCGCCCAGGGTGTGCGCGACAGCGCCCTTCGGCTGTGCGTGCAGTGATCGTGCCTGAGTCCCACCCACGGAGGTATGGGAATGGTTTCTGGTGCACACGGCTGCCATCCTCGCGATAGGGGCCGAATGGCCCTTGCCATCTGCCGCAGGCGCTCGCGACGCGCCGTCGCGGATCGGCGCCGTGGGGGCGGCCGTCTCCGATCCTGGCGTGACATCGAGAACCGTACGGTGTAAAGTCGGCCGCGACCGTCCGGAGTCACGACGCCCAGCGCCAAGGAGACCGATGACGACCCAGCTGACCAAGCCCGCGCGGCCTCGGCTCCCGCTGACGCGGGACCTGGTGCTGCAGACCGCCCTCCGGCTGGCCGATCAGGGCGGGCTCGAGTCACTGAGCATGCGCAAGCTCGGACAGGAGCTCGGCGTCGAGGCGATGGCCGTCTACTACCACTTCGCCAGCAAGGACGAGGTCCTCGACGGCATCGTCGACCTCGTGTTCGCCGAGATCGACCTGCCGGTCGCCGGCGCGCCCTGGAAGGCAGCGATGCGCCAGCGGGCGATCTCGGTGCGCGACGTCCTGGCCCGTCATCGCTGGGCGATCGGGATGATGGAATCGCGGCAGCACCCCGGCCCTGCCAACCTGCGCCACCACGACGCGGTGATCGGCAATCTTCGGGCGGCCGGCTTCGAGATGGCGATGGTCGCGCACGCGTACTCGCTCCTCGACGCGTACGTCTATGGCTTTGCCCTGACCAAGATGAATCTCCCGTTCGAGGGAGGGGCGGAAGTCGCGGAGGTCGCCACGACCATGCTCGCGCCGTTCGCGTTCGACGAATACCCGAACCTCGTCGCGTTCATCACCGAACACGCGATGCTGCCCGGCTACTCGTTCGGCGCCGAGTTCGAATACGGCCTCGATCTCCTGCTCGACGGCCTCGAACGGACGCGCACCTGAGGCGACGCCCATGGTCGCTGGGTATCATCGCCTCCACGGAGCACCCCGATCGGAGGACTCATGGCGCTCGACCCGACCGAGGCGGTCAGGACGCTGCTCGACGAGACCAAGGCGGCTCATGGCAGGTTCGAGGAGACCGAGCTGAAGGGCGTGTACGACCAGGACTGGCCGAGCTGGTACGCCGCGTATGCGGTGGACCATGGGATCGTCGAGCTGCTTGGTCGTCCGATCCGCGCCGAAGCCCTGGCGGAGTTCCTCACGACCAGCAACGGGGAGTTCGAGCGTCTCGACCCGAAGTCGACCGAGACCTGGACCGCTTACACGGCCCGGCGGATGGCGACCGAGCTCTAACCGCCAGGTGATCGACGTCGATCAGGCCCCCTTGATCTTCCGCCACCCGCCGGCTCGGTTGTTGGCGATGATCTGGCGGAACATCGCCACGAGCGCTCGCTCGTTGATGGCCTCGCCCTCGCGGATGCCGACCGTTCGCGCCGTCTGGTTGTCGTGACCGGCGGTGATGATGCCCTCGGGATCGGGAACGATCGCCCCGTCGTACACGAAGACGTTGACATGGTCCTTGGCGGCGAGCAGGGCGCAGATGTTGCCGTCGAGGACGAAGTAGGGCTGGACCGTCCGCTTGATGGTTTCCTCGACGGCGGGATCCGCCTCGTGCGCGAGATCGCGGACACGGCTGCAGATGGCCTGTTGCCAGCCGGGGAGGCCGTCGATGTAGGCATCGACGCGCGGATCCTTGACGTACGTCACCTGGCTCACCTCCTGACCGAGCTTAGCCAATGACCGATACCATGTGGCGATGACGACCGAGAAAGCGATCGATCCGCTCGTTCCGCCGAGCGGGCCAGGTTGTGTCGAGTGCCTGGCATCTGGCGGTTGGTGGTTCCATCTTCGTCGCTGCGCGGCCTGCGGTCATGTCGGCTGCTGCGACTCGTCCCCATCCCAGCACGCGAGCCATCATGCGGCGGATGCCGGTCATCCGATCGCCCAGAGCTACGAGCCGGGCGAGGACTGGTTCTGGGACTACGTCGCGCAGGACGAGGTCGAAGGCCCACCACTGGCCCCGCCCCGGCACCATCCCCTCGACCAGCCGACGCCGGGTCCGGCGGGCCGGGTCCCGCGCGACTGGGAGCAGCGCCTGCACTGACGGCGCCGCGAGGGCGAGGTCAGGGACACCCGTCGAGGCTCGCGACTCGCACGCCGGCGCTTGGCGCCCACGGCGCGGCGTTCCCGGCTGGAGCAGACGAGACGCTCGACGGGTGCTGCATGTCGGGATTCCCGCACCGCGCTGAGCAGGAAAGAGCCTCTCGTCAGCCGTTCGGCGAGAGTGGCGAGGTATACTACCGGGGAGTATGAATGCGACAGCGCCGACCCCGACCAACCCGAGGCCGATCGACATCGTCCTGCCGATCGAGGGGATGACCTGCGCGTCGTGCGTCAACCGGATCGAGCGGTTCCTGAACAAGACAGACGGCGTCCTCGAGGCGAGCGTGAACCTCGCGACGGAGCGGGCGACCGTGACCGTCGATCCGACGCGCGTCGGCCGTCCGGAGGTCGTCGCCGCGGTCGAGGCGGCGGGGTACGACGTCCGTCCCGAGACGCCCGAGGCCGCGCTCCTGGACGTCGATCCGGACGAGCCCGCACGGATCCGCGAGCGTCGCGACCTCCTGATCAAGGCGCTCGTCTCGATCGCCGTCGCCGTCGTCCTGATGCTCGCCATGTTCTGGCCGCAGACGGTCGTCCCGATGACGACGATCAACTGGCTCGCGCTCGTGCCCGCGACGTTCATCCAGGCCTGGGCGGGCAAGCGCTTCTACGTGGCCGCCTGGCGTGCCGCGCGCCATGGCACGACGAACATGGACACCCTGGTCGTGGTCGGCACCAGCGCGGCCTGGGCGTACAGCGTCTTCGTGACGCTCTTCCCCGACGTCATCCACGAGGCCGGCCTCCACCCGCAGACCTACTTCGACAGCTCGGCGATCATCATCGGCCTCGTGCTGCTCGGTCGCTGGCTCGAGGCCCGGGCCAAGGACCAGACGAGCGGCGCCATCCGCCGCTTGATCGCCCTCCAGCCGGCGACCGCTCGGCGGATCGACAAGGGCCTCGAGACCGATGTCCCGCTCGCGGCCGTCCGCGTCGGGCGACATGCTCCGAGTCCGGCCGGGAGAGCGGATCCCGGTCGATGGCGTCGTCGTCGATGGGCAGACGGCGATCGACGAGTCGATGCTGACCGGCGAGCCGCTCCCAGTGGCCAAACGGCCCGGGGACGAGCTGATCGGCGCGACGATGAATGCGACGGGTTCGGTCGTCATGCGCGCGACCCGCGTCGGTCGCGATACCGTGCTCGCCTCGATCGTCGCGATGGTCCAGCGAGCCCAGGGATCGAAGGCGCCGATCCAGCGCCTGGCCGATCGGATCAGCGAGATCTTCGTGCCGTTCGTGCTCGTCATGGCCGGCGCCACATTCCTGGTCTGGTTCGTGGCTGGTCCGGAGCCCCGTATCACGCTCGCGCTGACCGCGTTCATCGCGGTCGTCGTCATCGCCTGTCCGTGCGCGATGGGCCTGGCGACGCCGACGGCCGTCATGGTCGGGACCGGGCCGGGCGGCGGAGAGCCGGGATCCTGATCCGGAGTGCGGCGGCGCTCGAGAAGGCGGCGGCCGTCGATGTCGTCATCTTCGACAAGACCGGGACGCTGACGACCGGGCGACCGACCGTCGCAGAAGGTCATCGTCGGAGCCGGGCTTCGACGAACGCGAAGTCATCGATCTTGCCGCCTCCGTGGAACGCGCCAGCGAGCATCCGCTCGGCGACGCCCTGGTCACGTATGCCAACCGCGACGAGTCTCGGGTTCCGACCGATCGAGGGGTTCGAGGCGTTCCCGGGTCGTGGCGTCAGGGCGATCGTCGAGGGCCGTGTGATCGTCGTCGGCAGCCGGCGCCTGCTCGAAGAGCAGGGGATCGCGATGGGACCTGGATCGACCCGAGCCGTCCCCGGACGACGCGACGGTCTTCGTCGCGATCGACGGTCGGCTCGCCGCGGCCTTCGTGATCGCCGATCCGATCCGTCCAGGGGCAGCCGACGCCGTGCGCGACCTGCGCGCGGCGGGATCGAGATCTGGCTGGTTTCGGGCGACGCTGAGGCTGCGGCCCGCGTCGTCGCCGAGGCCGTCGGCATCGCGCCCGACCGGGTACGCGCTGGGATGCTGCCGGCGGACAAGGCCGAGGTCGTCGCCGAGATCCAGCGAGCCGGGCACGTCGTGGCGATGGTCGGCGACGGGATCAACGACGCACCCGCGCTGGCACGGGCCGATCTGGGTGTCGCGATCGGCAGCGGATCCGATATCGCCGTCGAGTCGGCCGACCTCGCCCTGGTCGGTGGCGATCCTCGGCTCGTCACGTCGGCCCTCGCGCTCTCACGGCGGACGGTCACGGTCATCCGTCAGAACCTGTTCTGGGCGTTCGCCTACAACATCGTCCTGATCCCGGTCGCCATGGGCGTTCTCTATCCGGCCTTCGGGATCATGCTCGACCCTGCGTTCGCCGCGGCGGCCATGGCGCTCTCGTCGGTCAGCGTCGTCGCTCAACTCGCTGCGTCTGCGTCGCCTCGACATCCGGCCAGGTTCGTCGCATGCGACCCCACTTCGGTTGTCGCCGGGCGCCCGTCTCCGGGAGGCGGGCTTCCTGGCTGCGGTCGCCGCGCTCGCCATCGCGATCGGCGCCGGCGCTGTCGCGGTCGCTCGAACCGTGGAGGCCGGTGGGCAGCAGGTCGCGGTGACAGCTCGCGATACCGCGTTCTCGGGGCCTTCGATCGAAGTCACGAGCGGACGGCTCGTCGTGGTCCGGTTCACGAACGAGGGCGCCGTCTTCCATGACTGGCGGGTGGATGGCCTCGCCAACGTCGACGCGACGGCCCGACCGGGGCAGACCCAGGAGATCAGCTTCATCGCCCCGAGTCCAGGGCGCTACACCTACCGCTGCACCGAGCCCGGCCACGCGGCGGCGGGCATGACCGGTGTGCTCATCGTCGACCCGGCCGGCTAGGACCGAGCCGACCGAGCGCGAGCGGTCGCGCGTGGCGCTGCGCGGTCAGCGTCGAGGGTCGAGGACGCGTCCTCCGCCGCTCGCGCCACCGGCGACCCGCCACAAGGCGCCACCGACCTGCGCGAAGCCGACGGTCTCTGCGACGGGGATCGTGACCTGCAGCCGGGCCACGACGTTCGCCGCGGATTCGAGGCTGGGTCCGTCCGGTGCGACGTACTCATTGCGGATCGTGATGCCGCGTTCTGTCGGCGGTGGATCGCCGGTGATCGTGATGAGCTGGCCGCCGTCGGAGACCAGCGGGAGCACCGCGGCCGACGCTCCCCGAACCGCGACGATCACCGCCGCGAAGCCCCGCGGGAACGAGGTGTGCAGGTCCGCCTGCCACGCCGGCACGGGTCGTAGTCGAACGTCTCCATCGCGCCATACCGTCGGACCCTGTCGCTGGCGGCCGGCGAGCACGTCGCGATGACCCGATATCCCGCTTGAGCGGCGAGGACCACGAGCAGGCCGCCGGTCACGCCACCGGCGCCGTGGACCATCACCTCTCCAGCGGTCGGGGCTGCGAGCTGGCTGACGACCCGTGCGGCGGTGAGCAGCGGGACGGCCAGGAGCGCCGCCTCGCCCCAGCCCAGCGTGGGTGGCTTCGCCGCGAGATGTGCCTCCGGGGCGAGGAACAGCTCCGCCCAGGCACCCTGGTAGCGACAGGGGCGTGCTGTGGACGAGCACCTCGTCGACCTTCGGCGAACCGGCTCACGCCAGATCCGACCGTCCGGACGACGCCTGCCGCCTCGACGCCAAGCGCCATCGGTGGCCGGATCCCGACGTCCCAGGCCCCGGTCCGGACCAGATCGTCCCAGTTGCCGATCCCTGCCCCTCGAACCTCGACGATGACGTCGCCGTGGCCCGGCACGGGAGGCTCCGGGAGATCGAGCAGCTCGATCGGCCCACCGAAGGAGCGGATCCCGGCGGCGCGCATGCCGTCAGTATCGCCGCCGCAACGCGGATCAGGCTGCCAGGCTCTTCCATGGACCCTGCGATGCAGGACACTTGACCCGATCACAGGAGGCAGACCGTGGACCAGACGAACCTCGACATCTATGGCCATCCGCCGATCCCCTGGTCACGGGCGGAACGACAGCTCGAGACAGCGAGCGGCAGGATGGATGCCCACTTCTTCCTGGCCACCGTCCGACCTGACGGCCGACCGCATGTCGCAGGCGTCGGTGCCCTATGGGTCGATGGCAGCTTCTACGTCGTGAGCGGCCCCGGGACGCGCAAGAGCCGAAACCTCGCCGAACGACCGGACTGCGCGATCTCGGTCAACCTGCCCGATCTCGACCTGGTGGTCGATGGCACGGCGCGGCAGGTCATGGACGAGCCGACGCTCGAGCGTCTTGCCGAGCGTTTTCGCGCTCAGGGTTGGCCGACGACGGTCGCAGACGGAGCGTTCACCGGACCGTACAGCGCACCGAGTGCCGGGCCACCGCCATGGGATCTCTACGAGATCACGCCACGAACGGCGTTCGGTGTGGCCACGGCCGAGCCGCACGGCGCCACGCGCTGGCGATTCGATCGCTGACCGGATACATGTCAGCTGCTGTCGAGTTCGACGCCCAGGATGGGAACCATGACGATCACAACCTCGACATGCCGGTGTCCACATGTCGCAGCCTGAACGGAGGGAATGAACGATGGCGAGCGCACCGATCATCCTGGTGCCCGGTTTCTGGCTCGGCGCCTGGGCGTGGGACGAAGTCGCCGGACTGCTCCGAGCCGACGGCCATGACGTGACGGCCATCACGCTGCCGGGTCTCGAGTCAAAGGACGCGGACCGGTCGGCCATCACGTTCCAGGACCACGTCGACGCGATCATCCGGGCCCTCGAGGACGCTGGCCGCCCGGCTGTCCTCGCCGTCCACAGTGCGTCGGGGTACAGCGGATACGCCGCGAGCGACCGGGCTCCCGAGCGGATCGCAGCGATGGTCTACGTCGATACCGCGCCGGGGAAGCCGCCGCTCGACCCGGACTTCGCGGACGCCGAGAAGCCGCTCGACTGGGCGGCCGTCTCCAGGGAGGAGAACCTCAGTGGGTTGAGCGAAGCGCAGATGGCCACCTTCCGAGAGCGCGCCGTCCCCGTGCCGGGCGCCGTCCTCCGTGACGGCTATACGTTCACGAATGACGCGCGCCGGGACATCCCGTCGACGCTCATCGCGACCGGTTACACCGCCGCCGACTACCAGACCTATGCCCGGGAGCACCCCGATTGGTCCTTCCTGGCCGGCCTCCCCGAATTGGGCAACGTGACGTACGTCGACCTGCCCACCAGCCACTGGCCGATGTGGTCGAAACCGCACGACACCGCCAGGATCATCGGCGAGGTCGCGACCGCGGCAGCGTGATCTCAGGTGCGCCGCGGTTCCTCCGCTCGGTCAGCAGAGACCGGTCAGCGTGGATGGAGCTCGAAGACAGGTCGACCGTCGCTGGCCTCCAGTGGGTCATTGAGATCGACCCCATCGACGATGCGGATGAAGCTGACCCCGAACGGCATGCCGTGTGCCACCGGGCCGAGGACGTCGCGAAAGAACTCGAGCCGCTCTGCCTGGTCGAGCTCGGTCGCGGTGACCTCCTCATCCCGTCCGCGAACGGTGATCGTGGCGGCGCCGGCCGCACGCAGATTGCGGACCCAGTGGACGTCGCCCCACGGCGCCCAGACCCACCGCCTGCCCCCGACCGCGATGATCGCCACCGGCGTCGTGCGCGGAACGCCGCTCTTCCGGCCGCGAATGGTGATCAGGCCATTGAAGCCGAGTGGCACGCCGGCGCCCAGGAGCACCTTGGCGATCGGGGTGAACATCGTGACCCACGGTGGTGCGCCGGCCCCGCCGGCAGTTCGTTCGCTCATCTGACTGGCTCCTTGTCCATCGATCGAGTGGAGGTTTCAAAGAGATGACCCGCGAGCAGGCCCGGACGTGACCGCCGTCTGATCGGCGGTCGTCGCGTCAGCCGGCGACCACGGTCAGATCGAGGTCGGCAAGCCGCTCGGGATCGGCGAGCACGTCGATCGCGACGATCCTGTCGCCCTTGACCGTCAGGGCCAGGACGGCGAACGGGCTTCCATCCGGTGCCCAGGCGATGCCGCCGGGGACCCCGTTGACGAGGACCCGCGTCGCCGTCTCTGTGAACTGACGGAACGACATCGCCTGCTCCGCGACGGCACGAGCGCCGTGGACCTGCGAGGTCAACCCCGAACGTGCGGACCCGCCGTCCGAACGCACGACGACGTCCGGGTCGAGGACCGCGAGCAGGCGTTCGAAGTCACCCTCGCGCGCCGCGGCCAGGAATGCGTCGACGACGGCCCATTGGGCATCAAGGTCGACGTCGGGTACGGGCGCACCGCGGACGCGGCGTCGGGCACGGCTCGCCAGCTGCCTCGTCGCAGTCGGGGTTCGGCCGACGATCGGCGCGACCTCGTCGAACGGCAGGGCAAAGACGTCGTGCAGGACGAATGCGACCCGCTCGGCGGGCGTCAGGGAGTCGAGGACGACGAGCAACGCCAGCCCGACAGAATCGCCCAACAGGGCCTCCTGCTCGGGATCGAGGCCCGCCTCGGGACTCACGATCGGATCCGGGAGGTGGGTCTCCAACGGTGCCTCGCGGCGGGTCCTGCGGGAACGCAGCATGTTGAGGCAGACGCGCGCGACGACCGTCGTCAACCACGCGCGAAGGTTCTCGACGTCGCTCGTGTCGGTGCGGCTCAGGCGGATCCAGGCTTCCTGGACGGCGTCATCTGCCTCGGTCAGCGAACCGAGCATCCGAAATGCGACGCCGCGCAGGTGGGCGCGGTCGGTCTCGAAGCGCTCGGCGAGCCAGTCCTGGTCGTTCATGTGTCGTTTCCCCGTGGTGGATCCGGTCACGTCATTGACCCGCCGGCCAGCGCATGTGTGACCGGCCTCCGGTCGTCCGGGGGCATGCAGCAAGACCTCAGCGGCCCGACCACGGCGGGACAGGAAGGCCGAGGACCCCTACATCGACGGCGAACAGGCGCCCGGAATCCGGGTAGCGATCGCGTTGTTCGGTCGTCATGCCCTCGAACGCCGTCGTGATGAGAAGCGTCTCGAGGTCACGACCGATGAAGGCGACGCTCGACGTGTTGGGGGCGGCAACGTCGACCGTCGCGATCCAGGCGCCCGAGGGCGAATAGCAGCGGACCTGCCCAGCTCCCCAGACGGCGATCCAGAGATTGCCGGCGGCGTCGACGCATAGCCCGTCGGGAAGGCCGCCCTCGGTGATACGCAGGAACTCGCTCCGCGGCCCGACCACGCCGTCGGGACCGTACGAGCGCGACCAGACGACACCCGGCCTGGTGTCGATGCTGTACATGACGCGACCATCGGGGCTCCACGCCAATCCGTTCGACAGCGTCAGGTCGTCGTCGATCGTGGTCGCGACGTCGTCTTCGATGCGGACCAGGAGATCGCTTCCGGTCGTGCCGTTCGTCGAGAGGGTCCCCACGAGGAATCGGCCCGCCGGGTCGCAGCCCGCGTCGTTGAACCGGCTGGGCTTGTCGTCCGGGATGACCTGGACCCCTGGGCGGCGGACGCCGCCGCGATCCTGGTAGTAGACGCGTCGTCGGCCGGCGATCACGAGGTCACCGGCGGCCGAACAGGCGATCGCCCCTAGGCTTTCGTGGAGCTCGATGCGCTCATCGGGTCGAACGCCGTCCCGATCGAGCGACCCGGCGTACGCGTGGCCCGCGTTGACGTCCACCCAGAGGACTCGCTGCCGCTCCGCATCCCAGACGGGGCCCTCTCCGACTTCGTACGCGTCGGGAGAGGCCGGAACGGAGGTGAACGTCTTCATGCGCCCATCCAGGTCATCGCTGTCATCGTCCTCCGTCCGACCTCCCGCCTGCCGCAAACGACGACACGGTCCGGCTGGCAATCAGGTTGCACATGCCGGACCGAGTCGTGCGAAACGTCAGTTGCTCGATCGATACCGTAGCGAGTCGGGGACCAGTGCGGCGTCATTCACGCCGCATCTGGGCTCACGCGGCTGCGATGGTCACGCAGCGCCGGGGCTCGTCGCGACCCCGATGGACGACTGGCTGACGATCGCCGGGCTGAGCGAGTCCGTTTCGGCGGCCTCGATCATCAGCGGGGCGTCCTTGCGGAACCCCTTGAAGGTCATCCACAGGCCGATCGACAGCTCCCAGAAGAAGATCGGCACGACGGCGATCGCGTGCCATGCGCTCCCGCCGTCGGAGACCCCGAGGATGTAGCCGACGACCCAGGAGGCGAACAGCGGAGCGCCGATGAGCCCGAGCACCGGGATCGCCCGGGGGACCAGGCGGGATCGGTACATCAGCCAGCCGAGCAGGGCCGCATTGAGGGCAGGGACGCCGGTCCCGAGTGCGAAGGACCAGTCGCGCGACGGAAACGAACGCGTGCTGGATGGTGACCAGGACGGATGCCTCGGCTCCGCTTGCGCCCGGCTGCTGCATGGTGACGATCGACAGGATGCTGACCGTCCCGATCATGAGGACCGCGGCTTCGAAAAGACGACTCGCGACGAAGCCGATCGCGAGGCCCTGGTGCTGACGCCTCACGACGGCGTAGAGCGCGACCGCGGTCCCGATGGCGGTGAGGCAGTTGACGATGTCGAAGAGTGCGCCGAAGCGGACCTGTTCGGCGCCGCTGCCGCCGATGATGAAGTTCGGATCGTTGAGGACCGGGCCGAGCAGGAAGACGGCCGGGATCGAGCTGATGAACGTGATCAGGTAGAGGACGCCCGCGACGAGCGCGGTCTTGCGCATGAAGTCGATGGTGAGGCGGTTCGTGGCCTCGAGTCGTGCATCGCTGGTCATGTCGATGTCCTTTCGTGGATCGATGACTGGGTTGGTGGTGGATCGCTCGACGACGGCGACGGCCGGTCAGTCGTTGCCTGAGACGGCGCCGATGATCACGGCACCGGGACCGAGATCGATCAGCGCGAGGTTGCCGGCGTTCGCGGCCGACTCGATCGCCTCGGTGGACGTGAGCGACTGTCCATTGACGGTCTTCGCGAACGGCAGCTGGTCGCTCCCGACCGTCGTCCAGGCGGGGACGCAGGCGCCGCTGACGATGCCCTGACCGCTGCACAGGACGAAGAAGCCCTGCAGCTTGGTGCTGTAGTCGCCGTGGTTCTGGTGCGGCACCGACCGGACGACGTGGTCGTGCGGGAACGTGTTGGGCGGCGCGCCCTGGGGCTTGTCGGTCTGTGGCGCCAGCACGTAGAACGGATCGAGGGCCTTGGGGGTCGCGCCCGTGAACCGGGTGTTCGAGAAGGTCATCCGGACCTGGGTGCCGTCCGCCCAGACATCCTCGTAGCAGCCGACGCGGCCGGATTGCGGGCCGCTGATGTCGACGCAGTTCCTGAGTCCCGCCCCGGTGACGGCCGGGGCGGTCGCGAGGCCGAAGGCCACCGTGGCGAATGCCATCGCGGCGACGGCAGAGATGGCGATCGATCGAATGCGCGTGTGGATCATGGTGTCGCTCTCCTTGCTGGTGGTGATCTAGCCGGCTTCGATGCCGGTGGTCTCGATGGGATCGGGCTCGACCCGAGTGACGGAGACCAGCGGCAGACCGAGGTCGCGGACTCGCTGGAGCACTCCATGGAGGGCCGCCTGATCGGCGATCGGGCCGCTGATGACGGTCGTTCCGTCGTTCTCCTGGCTGACGGTCAGTCCGTCGAACCAGGCGGCCCAATGCGCGTCGAGATGCCCCGTGAGCCGGATCTCGTAACGCCCGGACTCGGGGCGATCGGGTGTCGGGGTCCGTTGTTCGGTCATTCCGCTCCTCGTGCGTGTTGCCGGCTGGAGGTCTGGTCGGCAGCACCGACCTGACTCACTGGGGCACACCGTGGAGGCGGATGTGATGAGCGCGCATCACCACACGTGATGAGCGAGGTGATGGTTTTTCGGCGGCGGTCGCGCGACGCAGCGCGGCTCGGCGAGGCGACCGACTACGCGCCTGGTCGGCTGTCCCGTGGCGCGCGAGAGGAGGCCGAGCTCGGCGGCGCGACGGACGGCCGCCCGCCGGCTGTTCACGCCGAGCTTCGCGTAGATGTTCCGGGTGTGGGTCCGCACGGTGGCCAGCGACACGCTGAGCTCCCGCGCGATATCCGGCCCGTCGAGATCGCTCTCCAGGAGCCGGAGGACGTCGAGCTCGCGTTCGCTGAGCGGCTCGATCAGCGGCTGGTCGAGGCGGCCGTTGCTCCTCTGGCGCGATGCCGGCGGCGAGGAGTCGGCGCACGTACCCCGGAGCCTTCGACTGCTTCGCCGCCAGCTTGAGCAGCGTCGCCATCGGCGGCCCCTCGTCGACGAAGACCCGGACGTACCCCTCCGGCTCGGCGAGGTCGATCGCACGCCCAAGCGAGGCGAGGGCGGCCGGGGCATCGCCGCTGCGCCTGGTGGGCGAGTGCCTGGACGACCAGGATGTCGAGGACGCTCCCGTTCCTCCGCCCGTCCTCTGCCGCCGCCAGCAGCCGAGCGAGGAACGTCGAGTGCCACCCGCGATGCTGTCACCGACGGGTCTCGCGTTCCCTGCGCGACCAGGAGCCTGGCCAGCGTGAGGTGCTCGAACTCGCGCACGTACGTCAGGTCGTCGTCGGTCGTCAGGACATGCGCTCGTACCCACGCCGAAGCCTCCGCGATCCTCCCGGCGACGATCCAGACCCGCGCCATGATCGCCCCGACCGGGCGGACATCCGGGGAGAAGTCATTGGCGTACAGGCGTTCGGCCTCGGCCAGCAGCTCGAGTGCCCCGTCGAGATCCCCTTCGGTCTGCCGGATGCGAGCCATCGCGACGCGCACGCGATACGGGTTCTGCGGCAAGCCATTCTCGTCGCCCAGGTCCTGGCCGGCCCGCAGGTGGGCCTCGGCTGCCGCGAGGTCGTTGCGCTCACGCGCGAGCGCGCTCATGCCGACGTGCATGTCCGCCGTTCCACGCAGCGCGGGACCATCCCTGGGCGAGCGAAAGCCGCAGCCCTCCCTCGTACGTGCGCATGGCGTCGTGGAGCCGTCCCTGCGCGATCTCGATGTCGGCCAGGGTGAGGGCGCAGCCGACCACATCGGCGAGGTACCCGGCCTTCTCCAGGTTCGCCATGGCATCGACATAGGAGCTGTGCGCCGAATCGAGGTCCCCGCTCGTCCAGTACGAGAGTCCGAGAAGCGCGGCCGCGGCTCCATGGGCGAGGTAGTGGTCCTCGGGGACGAGGTCCAGCGCCCGTCGAGCGTGGGCGATGGTGCCGGCCGCATCGCCGAGGATGCGGGCCTGTCCGGCGCGGTGGATGGCGACCGCCGCCGGCAGGTCGCGGAACGCCGCCTCGTCGACGACGACCATCCCGGGCGGTCGACCCTCCGCGCCACCGGCCGCGTCCAGCCAGCGCTCGGCGTCCTGCAGCCTGGCCTCGACGCCGTCGGTCTCGCCCCGGACGAGAAGCGACCCGGCGTACCCGTTGCTGAGCACCGGTCTCATCCGGATCAGCTCGTCCGGGAGTGCCTCGAGCCATCGACGCAGCGTCGACTCCTGGCGGTTCCGGCTCGTCCCCGGCATCGCCAGCTCGATGAGGTCGGCAGCTCGGGCGAAGTCCTTGCCCGCCATCGCGTGACGGATCGCCTCGGGCCGCTCGCCGTTCTCCTCGTACCACTCGGTCGCCCGGCGATGCAGCTCGGCGACGAGCTCGGGTCGTTCGTCGAGGAGGCGCGCGCGCAGCACGTCGGCGAACAGGTGGTGGTAGCGATACCAGCGTCGCCGGTCGTCGAGCGGGATCAGGAAGAGGTTCCCGCGATCGAGCGCTTCGAGCGTCGCCTTGCCGTCGGTCTGGCCGGTGACGGCGTCGCACAACGGGCCGCTCATCCGGGTCAGGATCGACGTCTGCAGGAGGAAGCTGCGGACATCGTCCGGCTGACGCTGCCAGACCTCCTCGACGAGGTAGTCGACGATGTAGCGGTCGTCACCGGCGAAGTCGGCGATGAAACCCGCGACGTCGTCCCGCCCCTGCATCGACAGCGCAGCGAGCTGGAGGGCGGCGATCCAGCCTTCGGTCCGGCCCTCGAGCGTGGCGACATCCCGCGCCGTCAGGTCGAGCGACATGACGCCGTTGAAGTACGCCGCGGCCTCGTCCGGCGTGAAGCGCAGATCGGCGGCGCGGATCTCGACGAGCTCGCCACGCGCACGCAGGCGGGCCAGCGGCAGCGCCGGGTCGGCGCGGGTGGCGATCACCAGGTGGACCTGGGCCGGCAGGTGCTCGAGCATGAATGCCATGCCCGCCTGGATCTCCGGGGCATCGATCGCGTGGTAGTCGTCGAGGACCAGGACGATCTCGTCGGGTTCCGCGTTGAGCTCGTTGAGCAGGGGAGCGAGGACGGCTTCGATGGCCGCCTGGGCGACCCGAGCAGCGCCGTCGAGCGCGCCCCGACCTCCGGCGCCACGGTCTGGAGCGCGGCGATCACATGGGTCCAGAACACGATCGGGTCGTTGTCGCTCGGATCGAGCGAGAGCCACGCGGTCCGCGGCCCGCCCGCTGGAGCGCGCCGCCAGCCATTCGGCCAGCAGCGTCGACTTGCCGAAGCCGGCCGGGCCGGAGACGAGCGTCAACCTGGATTGCGTGCCGCGATCCAGCTGTCCGTTGAGCTGCGGTCGCGACACGAGGCCGCCGCGGTGTTTCGGCGCGAAGAACTTGGTGTCGAGCAGCGAGCTGGTCACACCCAACGGTACCGCGTGCTGCGCCTCCGAGGCGATGCCACGCGGCGACCGACTCACGGGTAGTAGCTGCGACCCGTCGACCGCAGTCCCTGGGCGACGGCCTGGATCGCCTTCCCGGCCGAGGCAGGATCCGTGTCGCCCTTCACGAGGGCCTGGACCTGGTCGCCGATCTCCGCGTCGATCTCCGGCTCCCACAGCCAGTTGAGCGACGTGATGGCGTCGTCGAACATCGGCAGGAACTCCCGCGCCACCGGGTCGTGGATCCCGACGTTCGACGCGGCGATCGGCGAGTAGGACTGGAGACCCTCGACGACGGCCTCGTCGACCTCCGGCCGGCTCGCGTATTCGAGGAACGCGTACACGCTGTCACGGCTCGCCGTCGCCTTGGCGGGCAACGCGAAACCGCCCCACGACAGGATCGAATGAGGCGTTCGACGACGCCGTCGACGAGGGGCAGTGGCGCCACGTGCAGGTCGAACGGGACCGTCGGCGTGCCGGCCTGCAGCGGTTCGAGGAGCCACGTGCCGTTGTAGGTCATGGCGGCCTTGCCCTGCAGGAAGAGGAGCTGCATCGTCGCGTAGTCCGTGGCCCCGGATCCGGCGAGCAGGACGCCCGAGGTCCGAGGTCGGCGATGGTCTGGAACGCCTCGATCCATTCGGGGCTGTCGTAGCCGACCTCGCCCTTGATCGTGCTCTCGACGAACGCCAGCGGGTCGCCGGCACGCTCCGCGATCATCGGCAGGAGCCACATGACCAGCAACGGGTTGAAGGGGGCGTCCCGGCGCACGGTGGACGAGCGGCGCGACGCCGAGCGCCGCCAACGGCTTCACCATCGCCTTCAGGTCGGCGATCGTCTTCGGGACCGCGAGACCCGCCCGATCGAGCAGCGCCTTGTTGTAGTACAGGCCCGTGGTCTGGACGCCCCTGCTCAGGGCGAGGGGGAAGGCTCGCGTCGTCGTCTCGCCGAGCCCGCCGAGATGGAACGTCGCTCGGGCACCCGGGCGAGCACCGTCGGCCATCCGCGGGTCGTGCGCCGAGATCTGCCAGCAGGCCGTCGCGGGTCCACGCTCGAACGAACAGGCCATCGATCATCACGAGCCCGACCGGCTCGCCGGACTCGAGCGTCGGCGCGCGCGAGCCGGTCCCAGTCGGGGCCGAGGCCCGGGATGCGCCCGGATGTCCCACTCGATGCCGGGGTTCTGGGCCTTGAAGTCGTCGTAGACCTTCTTCAGCGCCGGCTCGGCGCTCGGGATCGCCGCCGCTCGACAGGACCGTGATCGAGCCCAGACAGCGCGGCCGCGGGCCCGGCGCGGCCGAGGTCGCCGCCGGCGACGGTCGCGCGACCGGGGTTGCCGGTCCGGTCGCTGGCGCGCAGGCGGCGAGCAACGGGGCGACCACGCCGCCGGCGGCGATCACGGCACCGAGCTTGAGGAGGTCCCGGCGACTGCGCTCGCGCGTCCACGCGCTGTCGATCTCGGACGAACTGGCTCCACGGGCTCCCTCGATCGAGCGTCTCGTCGTCGCATCGGAGAGCCGTCTGGCCACGTCGGGCCCGCGGAAGGGCGAGTATGGTTCCGACGGTCAGATCCCGCTCGCGAGTCGTGATGGCCCTGGCGAATCGCGTCGGCGGCCGAAGCCCGTCGTTCCGCCGCCGCCGCGCGCGAAGGCGCCATCGACCTGCTGTTCCTCCTGCCGATTCTGGTGATCCTGGCCGGCTTCCTCCTCTACCCGCTCGTCTACGGCATCGTGCTCAGCGTGCACGACACGAAGGGCTTCGACCTCACGAACTTCGTCGGGCTCGAGAACTACGCCCACGCGATCCTCGGCGACGCCGTCTTCCATCGAAGCCTCCTGAACACGATCCTGTTCACCGGCGTCGCGGTCGTGCTCCAGACCGGGCTCGGTCTGTTCCTCGCCGTCCTCGTCGCCGACGTGAAGCGCGGACGGACGTTCTTCCGAGTCGCGTTCTTCGCGCCGTTCGTCCTCGCCCCGGTGGCGGTCGGTGCGGTCTGGAAGTTCCTGTACGCGCCGTACTTCGGAGTCGCGGCGACGGTCGGATCGGCCCTCGGGCTCGACACCCTGACGGTCGCGCCGCTGGCCGACGCCGACACGGCGCTGTGGGCGATCATGGCCGCCTTCCTGTGGCGGTTCGCCGGCTTCAACATGGTCGTCTACCTCGCGGCGATCCAGGCGCTTCCGCGCGAGTACTACGAGTACGCCGTCCTCGAGGGCGCCGGCAGGTTCGAGCGGTTCCGGCGGATCACCTGGCCGCTGCTGTGGCCGCAGACGTTCGTGCTGGTGCTGCTGACCACCCTCGGCACCCTGCGGATCTTCGACATGGTCTGGGTCATGACCGCGGGCGGCCCGTCGCACGCCACCGAGACGGTCGCGACCGACGTCTACGCGACCGCGTTCCGCTTCCTGCAGGTCGGCTACGCGCAGGCGATGGCGATGATCCTGCTGGTCGTGATCCTGGTGCTCGCCGTCGTCGAGTACCGGCTCCTGGATCGCCGCGCCGAGACGGTCAGCTCGTGACCGGCTCTGCGTCGCCCGCGCTGGTCGACCGTCCTGCTGAGCGTCCTGGCCCTCGTCTGGCTGTACCCGGTGGTCTGGACGCTGACGAACGCGATCAAGTCGAGCGCCGACATCTATCGCGCGCCGTGGGACATGCCGTGGCCGCCGGCGATCGGGAACATCGGCGAGGCGTGGAGCCGGGGGCAGCTCGGCGTCGCGTTGGCGAACTCGGCGTACGTCACGGCGATGACCGTGGCCCTCGTCCTCGTGCTCGTCGATCTGCGGCGCGTACGCGCTCACGCGGCTGCGACCGCCGGGCCGGGCCGTGCTCTTCCTGCCTGATCCTGGCTCCGTTGATCATCCCGACGGAAGTGCTCATCGTTCCGCTGTTCTCGATGTTCCGCGCCCTCGGCCTGATCAACAGCCTGCCCGGACTGGCGCTCGACAACGTGGTGGCCTACGTCTCGTTCGCGACGGTGATCCTCGCCGGCTACTTCCGGACGATCCCGCAGGACCTCATCGACGCCGCCCGGGTCGACGGCGCCGGCCGGATCGAGGTCCTGGTCCGGATCGTCGTCCCGCTCGCGCGGCCCGGGATCGTCGCCGTCGCCGTCCTCGTGGCGGTCTTCACCTGGAACGACTTCGGCGGCGCGCTCGTGCTCATCCAGAAGCCGGATGTCGTTCACGGTGCAGCTCGCCCTGAGCCGATTCTCGACGTTCTACGCGACCGACCAGGGACTGACCTTCGCCGGCATGGCCATCGCGATCCTGCCGCCGCTGGTCCTTTTCCTCGTCCTTCAGCGCAGCTTCATCACCGGCCTCACCGCCGGGACGGTCCGGCGCTGACCTGACCCGACGGATCGATACGACTCAATCATTCGACGGTTGACGTGCGGCGTCGCCCGGAGAACAATTCCGTCGGCAGCCGATCCCGGAGGGAGCAACAGGAGACTCCGATGACGAACACCGCCGATCCCGCCGCGTCCAGATCACTCCGCAACGCGGACTAGGCGGACGGCATGCTCGGCTCGATCGCCCATCGGCTGGCGGGGGACGCAACGGGACTGCCGATCGAGGGCCAGCTTGCGGCCTTCGACGGCGCGACCAGCTGGCTCAACTCGGAGCCCTTGACCCCAACTGGGCTCGTCGGACGTGTGGTCCTCGTCGACTTCTGGACCTACACCTGCGTCAACTGGTTGCGCACGCTGCCGTACGTTCGCGCCTGGGACACCAGGTATCGCGATCAGGGGCTGACGGTGATCGGCGTCCACACGCCGGAGTTCGGGTTCGAACACACCGTCGACAACGTGATCGCGCAGTCGCGCGCGCTTGGCGTCGAGTACCCGGTCGCGATCGACAACGACTACGGGGTCTGGCGGGCGTTCGCCAATCACTTCTGGCCTGCGATCTACCTCGCCGACGCCCAGGGACGGATCCGGTACCACCACTTCGGCGAGGGCGAATACGCCATGACCGAGATGGCGATCCAGCAACTGTTGCACGAGGCCGGCGTCGCCGACCTCGATCCTGCCCTCGTGTCGGTCGAACCGCGCGGTCTCGAGGTGGCCGCGGACTACTCGATGCTGCGCTCTCCCGAGACGTACCTGGGCTACGGTCAGGCGACCGGGTTCGCCTCACCGGACGGTCTCTTCGAGGACCAGGCGCACGCCTACGCGGCGCCGCCGAGGCTGAGCCTCAATCACTGGGCGCCGACGGGCACATGGACGATCACGGCCCACGCGGCGGTGCTGGCCGAACCCGGCGGATCGATCGCGTTTCGCTTCCAGGCACGCGACGTCAACCTCGTGATGGGCCCCTCCCAGGGTCGGCAGGCGATACCGTTCCGCGTGCGGCTGGACGGGCTGGCGGTCACCGCCGCTCACGGATCCGACGTCGATGCCAACGGCAACGGCACGGTCAACGAGCAGCGCACCTACCAGCTCATCCGCCAGTCGGACCCGATCGGCGAGCGGACCTTCGAGATCGAGTTCACGGAGGCGGGCGTCGAGGCGTACTGCTTCACATTCGGCTGAGGCAGTTTCGAGGCGGTGTTCGTCGAAGCCCCGTAGAATCCCGGCGTGGTCGCCACCCAGGCATCTGTCGCCGCCATCGACCTGGAGAACGTGCATCGGAGCTTCGGCGCCGTGCACGCCGTCGACGGCATCGACCTTCACCTCGAGCTCGGTGAGATCGCCGCGCTCCTTGGCCCGAACGGAGCCGGCAAGACCACCACGATCGACATGATCCTGGGCCTCGGTCAGCCCGATCAAGGGACGATCCAGGTGCTCGGGATGTCGCCGTCCAGGGCCGTCTCGCGGGGGCTCGTGTCCGCCGTCATGCAGACGGGCGGCCTGCTCAAGGACCTCACCGTGCGGGAGACCGTTCGCCTGACCGCTTCGGTCTATGCCGAACCGCGACCCGTGGACGAGGTGCTCGACCGGGCGGGGATCAGCCACCTCGCAGATCGGCTTGTCGGGAAGTGCTCCGGCGGAGAGCAGCAGCGGCTTCGGTTCGCCTTGGCCCTCCTGCCGGACCCGGCGCTGATGGCGCTCGACGAGCCCACGGCGGGGATGGACGTCGAGGGCCGGCGTGACTTCTGGTCCGCGATCCGCCGCGATGCGGAACGCGGCCGCACGGTGCTGTTCGCGACCCATTACCTCGAGGAGGCCGACGCGTACGCCGACCGGATCATCCTGCTCCGACAAGGGCGGATCGTCGCAGACGGGACAGCAGCCGAAGTCCGCAACCTCTCGAGCGGCCGATCGGTTCGGGCCAGCCTGGCCGAGCCCGACCGGGACACCCTGTCGGGCTTGCCCGGCGTCCGCTCGGTCGAGGTCCGCGGCGAGCGTGTCCTGATCCAGACGACGGACTCCGATGCGGTCGCGAAGTACCTGTTGACCGCGACGGCGGCGCATGACGTGGAGATCGTGGCGCAGAACCTCGAAGACGCGTTCCTCGCGCTCACCTCGGACGATCCGGCGCCGGCGCCGGCGCCGGTCGACCGACCAGCCGACGCGAGCGCCGCATGAGCGCGAACGCGAAGACGCCCGCCGCCGTGCCGCTCGCCGAGCGCCGGTCGCCGCCATTGGGCGGCTTCAACCTCACCTTCCTGTCCATCGAGGTTCGCCGTCTCCTGCGCAACCGGCGGACGGTCGTGGTGACCGTCGTCGTGCCGGTCGTCCTCTTCCTGCTGCTCAAGCAGAACAGGCGATTGGCCACCGTCGAGGGCACCGAGATCGGAGCTGTCACGACGATGATCGGCATCGCCGTGTATGGCGCGATGCTCGCCGCGACCTCGGGCGGGGCCATGGTCTCGATCGAACGTACCCAGGGTTGGAGCCGCCAGCTCCGGCTCACGCCGCTGCGCCCCGAGGCGTACGTCGCCATCAAGATCATCGTCGCGATGCTGCTTGGGCTGACGTCGGTGGCGGTCGTCTACGTCGTGGGTGCCATCAACGGCATCCAGATGGACCCTGCCGTCTGGGTCACGACCGGACTCCTGGCGTGGGGCGCCTCGCTGGTCTTCGCGTCCTTCGGCCTGTTCATGGGATACCTGCTGCCGTCCGAGAACGTGATGCAGGTCATCGGGCCGGTCCTGGCGATCTTCGCCCTGTTCGGCGGCCTCCTCGTGCCGCTGACCCTGCTGCCCGACGTGATGCAGCAGATCGCCCCGTTCATGCCGACGTTCGGCGTCGCATCCATCGCCCGATATCCGCTGGTCGGGGGCGACTTCGATCCGACCTGGCTGTTGAGCGTCATCGTGTGGACACTCGTCTTCGCCGGCGCGGCCGTGCTCCTGTTCAAGCGCGACACGCGGCGGACGTGACGGAGGGAGTGACCCGACCGACGTTGGCCGGCGCGATCGAGGAGGCGGCCGGACGCGATCCGGTCCTCGCCAACCTGGTCGCGATCGTCGGGCCCGTCAGCGACGGACCGGGTGACGCGGACGGACACTTCGGGGCGCTCGTCCGCTCGATCACGTTCCAGCAGCTCGCGGGGAGCGCGGCGCGAGCCATCCACGCCAGGGTCCGCGCCACCGTCCCGGGTGAGCTGACGCCCGCTTCCCTTACGGCGGTCCCCGACGCGACCCTGCGTGCCGCCGGGCTCTCCGCCAACAAGCTCGCCGCCCTGCGCGACCTCTCGGCCAAGATCCTCGACGGCACGGTCGACCTGGACCACGCCTCCAGCACCGACGAGGAGGTCATCGCGAGCCTCGTCACCGTGCGTGGCATCGGCCGCTGGACGGCCGAGATGTACCTGATGTTCGAGCTGCGCAGGCTCGATGTCTGGCCGGTCGACGACCTCGGTGTCCGCCAGGGCTACGGACTCGCCTGGCAGGTCGATCCACCGCCGACTGCGAAGGAGCTCGCGCCGCTCGGCGATCGATTCCGCCCGTACCGCTCTGTCGTCGCTCGATATTGCTGGGAAGCAGTGGCGCTCTTCCGCGGCGGAACGGATCCGTCTCTCCGGTAGCGACGCGGGCCGAGACGGGGAGCCGGCATCGAAGCCGCATGACCCCGCCCGACACCTTGACGAACCGGTCGGACACGCCTATCTTTCATCGCGACGACTAGATAGACCGGTCTATCCACCGGAGGACGCGATGATCACAGGGAGCACGGCGCCCACCCAGACGGAGCTCCGCGGGTCCGCACGAGAACGGCTCCTGGCCGCGGCGGACGAGCTCTTCTACACAGAAGGCGTCCAGACGGTCGGGATCGACCGCATCATCGAACGCGCCGGGGTCGCGAGGGGCTCGCTCTACAACGTGTTCGGCAGCAAGGAAGAGCTGGTGGCGGCCTACCTCGCATCGCGGCACGAGGGCACGACCAGCAGGCTCACCAAGGCGATCGACCGGTTCGACGATCCGCGTCAGAAGATCCTGGCCGTCTTCGACGCGCAGGCGCAGCTGTTCGAGCAGCCCGACTTCAACGGGTGTGCGTTCATCGCCGCGTCCACCGAGGCACGCCCGGGTGGCCTCGTCGAGGACGCCGCGGACCGATTCAGGGCGTGGATCCGGGGTTTGTTCACCGATCTCGCCGAACAGGCCGGCGCCCGCGATGCGGCCGGGCTCGGTCGTCAGCTCCATCTTCTGTATGACGGTGCCGGACTTGCGGCCCGCATGGACCACTGCGACCCTGGGATCGCCCAGCCGACACGCGACGCCGCCGAGGCCCTGCTCGACGCGGCACTCGGGCGTCGAGCCAGATCGATGGGACGCGCCAGGACGGGTCGGGAGGCCATCGATGTCTGAGGATCGCACCGCACAGCTGACGCCGGCGGTTGGTGAACGTGACCATATCCAGGGGCCTGCGACCGCGCGGGCGACCCTCGTCGAATACGGTGACTACGAGTGCCCGTATTGCCGGGCGGCCGTGCCGATCGTGCAGGAGCTCCAGCAGCTGCTCGGCGATCAGCTCCGCTACGTGTTCCGCCACTTCCCCCTGACTGCATCGCACACCCATGCACAGCAAGCCGCCGAGGTCGCCGAAGCTGCGGCTGTCGAGGGGCGATTCTTCGACATGCACGCGACCCTCTTCGAGAAGCAAGACGCCCTCGAGAGGGATCATCTCCTCCAGTACGCGAGGGATCTCGGCCTTGACGTGGCCCGGATCCGTCACGAGCTGAGTGCCCATGCCCACGCAGACCGGGTTCGCGAGGACTTCGAGAGCGGCCTGAGCAGCGGGGCGCGCGGCACGCCCACCTTCTTCCTCGACGAGCTCCGGTATGACGGGATCATCGGTGTCCGACAGATCCTGTCCGCCATCCAGGAGGCTCACCCCGAGATCGTCGTCAACGAGCCGGACGGACGGGTCGGAGGACGCACGATCCCGCGAGTGGTCGGCCAACGCTCGTCGCTCCCTCCATCGGACGCGTGAACCCCTCGCGGGCCTGATCACCCTCGCCGGGCGGGCCGCGGCCGGTCGTTCATTTCGCGGACTCGCTCGAGTCCATCTAGGCTGGTTTGGATCATGGATCTGTTCACGGGCGCATTGCCCGCCTTCCTCGCGTCGCTGGTGGAATTCGTCGAGGCGCTGACGATCGTCCTCGCGGTCGGCGTCACGCGTCAGTGGCGGTCGACGATCATCGGCGTCGTCGCGGCGACCGGGGTCCTGGTGCTCCTCATCGCGATCTTCGGATCGGCGCTCGTCGTCCTCGTCCCCATCGAGGTCCTCCGCGTGGTCGTCGGGGGGTTCCTCGTGATCTACGGGCTGCAGTGGCTGGTCAAGGCGATCCTGCGTGCGGCGGGCGCCCGATCGAAACACGACGAGGCAGCCATCTATCAACGTGAGATCGCAGCGATGCGGGACGACCCGCCGGTGCCGGCCACTGGGATGGACTGGATCAGCTTCACCGTGGCGTTCAAGGGCGTCCTGCTCGAGGGCCTTGAGGTCGCATTCATCGTCGTGACCTTCGGCGCATCGGCCGGTCAGTTCGGGCCGGCGGCGCTCGGGGCGGCCCTCGCGGGTGTCCTCGTGCTCGCCGTCGGAGTGGCAGTCCGCCGGCCGCTCGCCCGGGTCCCCGAGAACGGCTTGAAGTTCGTCGTCGGCCTGATGCTGACGACGTTCGGCGTGTTCTGGGCGGGGGAGGGGATCGGGGTCGAGTGGATCGCCGACGACGCGACGATCCTCATCCTGTTCGGTCTCTTCGCCGCTGCCTCGCTGGCCGCGGTGTGGGCGGTACGAAGGGGTCTGCGCACGGTCCCGGACGTGTTCGTGGATCGGGGGGCTGAGGCGTGATGCAGTACGTGCGAGCGTTCGGGAGATTCTGGTACGACTTCTTGATCGGCGACCGCCCCGAGCTCTTCGTCGGGTCGATCGTCGTCCTCGTGGTCGTGTGGGTCGCGATCACGGTCGGTCTGGACCCGACCATCGCCGGTGGGTTGCTCGCCGTGTTGGTCATCACCCTGGGCGGACTCAGCGTGTGGGGTGCCACCCGCCGCAGCTCTTGAACCGAGGGCTCGCTCGGGGTCAGGAACCTGTCGGTCCCGCCGACCCCGCCGATCCCGCCGGACCCGCGGCGCTCGAGCCTGTCTGATCCGCCGGTTGACTCCGATCGACGGAGCCCTGGCCGATGAATTGGTCGTGCAGCTCCAGGGTCAGGTCGTGGATCGTGCGGGTGAGCTCCGTGTTGAGCTTGAGCTCCTCGTCCTCCTCGACGAAGTCGTGGTCCGCCTTCGCCTGCTGGAACGTTCCCTGGCGGTTTTGCCCGATCATCACGAACGTCGACAGGAAGATCGCCTCGAGCGAGACCGCCAGGGTGAGCGTCGGCCACGGGCTCTGCTCGACGAAGAGCATCCAGACGATGAACACGATGGCGTGCATGTACACGAACTTCATCGACCCGGCGAAGGCCGTGATCCGGTCGGCGACGCGTAGTTGGATGTCGTTGTAGCGCTGGGCATTCAGCCGGACGACGACCGGGTGGTGGGGAGTGATGACGACCACGTTCTGTCCTCCTTGGCGACCGCAGAGATCACGTTGACTGCCACTGCGGGCCAAACCAGGACGACCAGACACTCGACGAGCGTGGCCCGTAGTCGTGCATGTTGGCACGGGTCATCGCAGATGGATCACGTCGTCGACGAGCGCGATGTGCCAAGGCTCACGGCGAAGACGGTCAGACACCCCCACGCGTGAAGATCAGGTGCGTGACGCCGCTCGGCGAGGAGGTGGCCTCGATGACGTAGTCCTTCTCGAAGCCCTCAAGGCCGTCCCACAGTCGGACGCCACGGCCGAGCAGGATCGGGACCACGACGATGTGCATGTGGTCGATGAGCCCGGCCGAGGCGAACTCCCGGATCGTGGTGGCGCCTCCGCCGATGCGGACGTCCTGGCCGCCCGCAGCCTCGCGGGCCGTCGCGAGGGCGTCGACGGGCGGAGCGTCGATGAAGTGGAACGTCGTGCCGCCCTCCATCTCGATCGACGGGCGCGGATGATGGGTGAGGATGAAGGTCGGGGTGTGGAACGGCGGGTTGGGCCCCCACCATCCCTTCCACTCCGGGTCGTCGTGCCATCCGGGCGGGCCGAACTTGCGGGCGCCCATGATCTCGGCGCCGATCCCCGGGTCGTGCAGCCGCACGAACGTGTCGTCGAGGCCCGCGCTGCCGCCGGGCTCGCCGACCATCTGGTGCCACCATCGTGTCTCGAACATCCATTCGTGCAGCCGATCGCCGGCGTGGCCGAACGGTGTCTCGAGGCTCTGGCCTTCACCGGTACCAAAGCCGTCGAGCGAGACGGAGAAGAACTGGACGCGGGCGAGTGCCATGTCTCGTGCTCCTTTCCTGGTCAGAGGTCAGGTCGGGTCCGGGATTCCGATCTGCATCGCCTTCACCTTGCCACGGGGCGGCGCGGCGAGTCGTCTGCTGCTTGAGTCGGGGGCAATGAGAGGCCCCGATCTGACGCGGGAGGCGTCGATCAGGGCCTCGAGGTCGGAACGCACCGTAGGAACATCGATGCGACCGCCGGGACAGTGATCACGAGTGACTCCGGCACTGTCGCAGCGCTGTGTTTCCGTGACGCTATCGGACTGTCACGGATCGCGACCCGGCTGCGGGACGAAACGCCCGATGGTCGGCGGGAAGCTCAGCGGAGCGAACGGAAGGTGGCTCGGATCTCGCTCGCGAAGAGCTCCGGCTCCTCCCACGCCGCAAAGTGGCCTCCTCGGTCCACCTCATTGAAGTAGTTGACGACGTTGGGGTACGCCCGATCGACCCAGCTCCGCGGGGTTTTCCAGATCTCCCCGGGGAAGGAGGTGAACCCGACGGGGATCGACACCGGGGTGGGAGCCTGGCCCGCCGCGCGAGCAGTCTCCTGCCCCTCCTCCCAGTAGGAGCGCGCCGCCGAGGCCCCCGTGCCGGTCAACCAGTAGAGGGTGATGTTGTCGACGATGTGCTCCCGAGTGAGATTGCCCGACGGTCGCCCGTCGACGAATGCCCGGGCGATCTTCTCGTAGGCGTCCGTATCGTGATCGATCATCCAGGCTGCGAGGGCGACTGGCGAATCCAGCAGGGCGTAGCCGATCGTCTCGGGGCGCGTCGCTTGCTCGATGAAGTAGCCGGTGCCGGTCGCGTGGAATGCGTCGAGCTGGTCGAGCGCCGCCTGTTCTTCGCTGGTGGGCGGAGACGAGCTCAGGGCGACCGGGTCACCCAACGCGGGTGTCAGCAGGTTGGTGTGGATGCCGAGCAGGCCGTCGAGTCCGAGGCGGCCCATCGCATCGGTCACCTGCGAACCTACGTCGCCGCCCTGTGCGACGTACCGGCTGTACCCGAGGCGATGCATGAGCACATCCCACGCCCGACCGATGCGGATGGGGCCCCAGCCGAGCTCGGCCGGCTCCTCGGAGAATCCGTACCCTGGGATGGACGGCAGCACGAGGTGGAACGCGTCCTCGGCACGGCCGCCGTTTGCGGTCGGGTCGGTGAGGGGGCCGATGGTCTCGAGGAGCTCGATCACGGATCCCGGCCACCCGTGGGTCATGACCAGGGGCAGCGCGTCCTCATGCGGCGATCGGACATGGATGAAGTGGATCGTCAGCCCGTCGATCTCTGTCGTGAACTGGGGCAGCGCGTTCAGCGTCGCTTCGGCCGTCCGCCAGTCGTACTCGGTCGTCCAGAACTGGGCGAGAGCCTGGATGGCCGCGAGCTGCACGCCCTGCGACCGGTCCTGGACGAGCTCCTTGCTCGGCCAGCGAGTGGCCACGATCCGGCGACGCATGTCATCGATCGCCTCCTGCGTCGCTTCGAACCGGAAGGGATGGATCGGCACCCCATCGGCGCTGGTCAAGGGTCCGTCCGCAGTCGTCGAGTGCACCATTGCCGTGCCTCCAGGCTCGTGCTGATCCATACGGGAGCGTGGACCTCTCAGGTTACGCTTGGAATGTCGCGACTACATCAACGTGGCGTTCGACCGGCCAGGCCTTGAGCGTCGCGGCGCGGGCGCTGGTGAACATCTGGTTCTGGCCGATCAGGTGAACGTCCAGCACGTGGATCAGGTGAACGTGGGGGGCATCTCGGGGCTCCTTCTTGGAGCCCGCGCCGCGCCGTTGCCGCACGAAACCACCAGAAATGGTGGTAAGGGAGTCCTCCGATCCCCACGGCTAGTGGGGTTGGCTGGCGAGGAAGGATTCGAACCTTCGATCTCCTGATCCAGAGTCAGGCGCCTTACCGCTTGGCCACTCGCCAGTGGAGCGGCGGCGATGATACCGCATCGAGGCGGGGACCCGGCCAGGACGCCTCGTGACGGTACGTTCAGGTCAGCGACAACGGCCTGTCCGGGCTGCGAAGATTGTCGTCATGGCATCGAGACCCCGACCCAGGATCGCGCGCCTGCTCGTCCTCGTGCTCGCCGCGACCGCGATGACCGGCGTGGCAGCGACTGTCGTGTCGGCGAGTCCAGTCCCGACCTGCCGCGTCGCCGATGTGACGACCGCTCAGCGCGCATACACCGCCTGGGACAGGACCGTTCTCGATACGACGTACCGGCTGACCAGCGGCTACGCACCGACCGATCTGCGATCGACGGCGAACGCCGGGCTCAACAGTGGCTTCCGGGTGCGGGCCGTCGTCATCGCCGACCTGGGGGCGATGGCTCGGGCCGCCAAGGCGGCGGGGGCACGACTTGCCGTCCAGTCGGCCTATCGGAGCTATTCGACGCAGCGGGCGACCTTCGCCTATTGGACCAGCGTCTCGGGCTATCGCGCGGCACTCGAGTCGAGCGCCAGACCAGGACACAGCGAGCATCAGCTCGGGACCACGCTCGACTTCAAGAGCTACGGCGGCTCCGCGCCATGGAACTACCGCGACTGGGGCACGACGAAGGCAGGCGCGTGGCTCCGCAACAACGCATGGAAGTACGGCTTCGTGATGTCCTACCCGAAGGGCAAGACGAGTGTCACCTGCTACGCGTATGAGCCATGGCATTTCCGGTACGTCGGTCGTGCGAACGCGGCCAAGGTCCACGCCAGCGCCCTGACGTTGCGGCAGTACCTGTGGCGCCAGCAGACGACACCGACGCCGACTCCCACGCCGACACCGACACTTAGCCCGACCCCGACGCCCACGCCGACACCTGACCCGACCCCCGACACCGATCCGACGCCCGTGGTCGACCCGACGCCGGTGACCGACCCACCGAGCAGCGAACCGACCTCGGATCCGACCGACGCGGAGTCGACGCCCGACGCCTAGCCTCATGCCGGGCCTACCCGGCATGGACATTCGGCCGATGCGACATGGACAAACGTCGTCCCTGTGAAGGCGACTTCCGTCCGTCGCAGGGCCGCCGCGGTTCCACCATGCTGTGAGCTCATGGTCGGCCAGGCGTCGACCGTCTGATCGTCTGGGGGCGGTCGGCGGTCGGGGGGCGCCTCATCGGGGAAGGGCGCAGGCCCCGGATCCAACGATCCGGGGCCGGCGCGCCCGAGATCGCGGATCGCTCTACGAGTCGGCCAGGGCCTCGCGCAGGATCGCCGTCAGCTGGTCCCACTCGACCAGGAACGCGTCGTGCCCCTTGGTCGAATGGATCTCCCGGTATGTCGCCTCGACACCGGCCCCACGCGCCCATTCGACGAGCTCGTGGACCTGCCGCGGGCCGTACAGGATGTCGTCCTCGATGCCGACGCCCGTCAGGCGCGTCCCGCCGGTCGCGAGACGGGCGAACGCCCCATCGAGCCCGCCCCACGCGACGCCGACATCGTGGCGGTCCATCGCCCCGGCCAGGATCCGATAGGTCGCCGGGTCGAATCGGTCGATCAGCTTGCGGCCCTGGTGGTCGAGATAGCTGACGATCGAGGGCGTCCCGTCGGGTTCGGTCGTCCGGCCGAACCGCTCCTCGAAGTCGGTCTCACTCCGGTAGGTCGTCATCGCCAGCTCGCGCGCGAGCGCGAGACCGTCGAGCCCGAGCCGGTCGATGAGCTGGATCTGGAGATGGTTCCAGGCGATCGCCATCGGGCCGGTGGCGGCCGGGGCCGCGATCGGCATGACGGTCCGAACCGCGTCAGGACGCGCAAGCGCGACCTCGAGCGCGACCATGCCCCCGAGCGAGCCACCGACCACCAGGTCGAGGCGTTCGATCCCGAGGGCGTCGACGACCCGCCACTGGGCGCGTGCCTGGTCGCGGGTCGAAACGCCCGGGAAGCCGGCCCCGTACGGGCGCCCGGTCGCGGGATCGAGTGACATCGGGCCGGTCGTGCCATACCGGCCACCGAGCAGGTTCGCGGCGAGCACCCCGACCCGTTCCGTGTCGAGCGCCCGGCCCGGCCCGATCAGCGGCTCCCACCAGTCGCCGGCAGCGTCCGCGGACCCGGTGAGCGCGTGGATCACCAGGACCTGCGGGGCCGCATCCGGGCCTGGACCGTCGTGCCGGTACGCGACGGTCAGGCCCGGCAGGGTGGTGCCGTCGTCGAGCTCGAACGGCCCGAGGGCGACCGACTCGAGGCGACCGGTCCCCAGCGGAGGACCAGCCACCTCGATCGCACGGGACTGTGCCACTGCGGTCGCCCCCGTCGTCCGAGCCCGAACCGTCAGCCGGCCACGCCGACGAGCTCGCCGTCGGCCGGGTTCTCGGCCGTTGCCGCCGCCAGAGCCTGCTCGAGGTCGGCGATCAGATCGTCGACATGCTCGAGACCGACCGACAGCCGGACGAGGTCCTCGGTCGTCCCGGTCGAGATCTGCTCGTCCGGGGTGAGCTGCGAGTGCGTGGTCGATGCCGGATGGATGATCAGCGACTTGGCGTCGCCGACATTGGCCAGCAGCGAGAAGATCTGGACGTTGTCGATGAGCCGGCGACCGGCCTCGGCGCCGCCCTTGACCCCGAACGTCACGACCCCGCCGTAGCCGCCGGTCAGGTAGCGCTGGGCGAGCTTGTGCGAGGGGTGCGACTCGAGACCCGGATAGCTGACCCAGGTGACCTCGGGTCGCGTCTCGAGCCACTTGGCGACCGCCAGCGCGTTCTCGCTGTGACGCGTGATCCGGAGCGGCAGGGTCTCGAGACCCTGGAGGAAGAGGAACGCATTGAACGGGCTCAGCGCGGCGCCGATGTCGCGCAGCCCCTGGACGCGGAGCTTGAGGATGAACGCGAGGTTGCCGAAGGCCGCGGTGTAGCTGATGCCGTGGTACGACGGATCGGGATCGACGAAGTCCTGCTTGAACCGCTCGGACGCGGCCCAATCGAACGTCCCGCCGTCGACGACGACGCCACCGATCGCGGTGCCGTGACCGCCGATCCACTTCGTCGCCGAGTGGATGACGATGTCGGCGCCGTGCTTGATCGGCTGGGCGAGCAGGGGAGCGAATGTGTTGTCGACGATGACCGGGACGCCGCGGGCGTGGGCGACGTCGGCGATCGACGCGAGGTCGTGGATGTCGAGCCGCGGGTTGCCGATGAGCTCGAGGAAGACCGCCTTGGTCTTGTCGTCGATGGCGCGGCCGAAGGCCGACGGGTCGGTCCCGTCGACGAAGGTCGTCGTGATCCCGATCTTCGGAAGGGTGTGCTGGAACAGGTTGTAGGTCCCCCCGTAGATCGACGACGACGACACGATGTTGTCGCCGGTGCGGGCAAGGTTGAGGATCGACAGCGTCTCGGCTGCCTGGCCGGAGGCGAGGCCGAGGGCCGCGACGCCACCTTCGAGCGCAGCGACGCGCTGCTCGAAGACGTCGGTCGTCGGGTTCATGATCCGGGTGTAGATGTTCCCGAACTCCTGGAGACCGAACAGTCGCGCGGCGTGCGCCGCGTCATCGAAGACGTAGCTGGTCGTGGCGTAGATCGGCACCGCGCGGGCGTTCGTCGCGGGGTCGGGCTTCTGGCCCGAATGGAGCGCCCTCGTCTCGGGGCGGAATGTGGTCGGATCGAGCTCTGCCATGTGGTTGTCCCTCCTGGACTGTTGGTTGGACCGATGGTGTTGGTGCGAGGCCCGGGGCCCTGGGAGGGCCGGTGGATCGTGGCGGTCACCCGTCGCGTCGGTCGGAGGAAACAAAAAAGCCGCAGCTCCTGTCGGAACTGCAGCCCCGGGACCTCGTCTGTGATCCCGCGTCCTGTGTCAGGTTGCGCGTGACCTCAGACCCCATCCTCCGCACGGCGGGGCCGCCAGCGCATACACATGTTCCAGGAGACTTGGGTGTGAGTCACGGTCCTCGAATGGTCGCCCATGCCGGCCCGAACCGTCAACCGTCAAATGTCCATGGTCGTCCGGTCCTGGTGGGCGAGCCGACGCCGAGCCGATGACGGGAATAGGCTTCGAGCGATGAGCGCGATCCCAGCCACGTTCCGGGCGTACGTCGCCGAGAAGGTCGACGATCGAGTCGAGCGCGGGGTCCGCGACTTCCGCGAGACGGATCTGCCGCCCGGCGAGGTCGAGATCCGGGTCCACTGGTCCAGTGTCAACTACAAGGACGGCCTCGCGACGAGGGCGGACGGCAAGGTCGCGCGGATCACTCCCCTGATCCCCGGCATCGACCTGGCCGGCGAGATCATCGCCAGCCGCGACCCGTCGTTCGCGGTGGGCTCGGCCGTGCTTGCCCACGGCTACGAGCTGGGCGTCTCGCGTCACGGTGGGTACGCCGAATACGAGCGCGTGCCGGCCGGCTGGGTCGTGCCGCTCGCGCCGGGCCTGACGCCACGCGAGGCGATGTCGATCGGGACCGCAGGCTTCACCGCGGCGATGTCCGTCGCCGCCCTCGAGGAGCGTGGGCTCGAGCCGTCGGATGGGCCAGTTCTCGTGACCGGGGCGTCGGGCGGCGTTGGTGGGACGGCCCTCGCGATCCTGGCCGACCGCGGCTACGAGGTCTGGGCGGCGACCGGCAAGCCCGACGAGGCGCGCCCGGCTCAGGACGTTGGGCGCGGCCGGGATCCTGGGTCGGGACGAGGTGACCGCTGAGGGCCGGCCGCTCGATTCGGAGCGCTGGGCAGGCGCCGTGGACGCGGTCGGCGGAGCGACCCTGCCGTACGTGCTACGGACGCTGCGGGTCGGGGGCGCCGTCGCATCGTCGGGGAACGCAGGAGGCGCCAAGCTCGAGACCACCGTCTTCCCGTTCATCCTGCGTGGCGTGGCGCTGCTGGGCATGGATTCGGTCAACATGCCGATCGCCCATCGCCGCGACCTGTGGGACCGGCTGGCGACCGACCTGCGGCCGCGCGACATCGGCGTTCACTGCACGGAGGTCACCCTCGACACGCTGGATGAGGCGCTCGACGGGATCGTGTCGGGTGCCGCGCGAGGTCGGTGGATCGTGCGGATCGGGGCGTAGCCGCGCTCGCGGACGACCCGCTGGACCCCCCGCGGGATGAAGAACGAACAATTCGCACCCAGCCGTCGTCCTTTCCCTCGACAACCCGCAACGAGTGGATCGGGGGATGGCGATGGTCGACGACACCGTGGTCTCCGTGACGATGGATGACGTCGTCCGGCGCCTGCTCCTCGCCCGGGTCGATGACGCCTACCGGCTCGCGACCTACATCCTCCACGACCCGCCGGCCGCCGAGGACGCGGTCCAGGAAGCGGCCCTCCTCGCGTGGGATCGTCGTCGATCGCTGCGCGACAGCCAGGCAGTCGACGGCTGGTTCACGCGGATCCTCGTCAACGTCTGTCGCGACGAGCTCCGCCGGCGGGCGCGCCGTCCGGTCGTCACGGCGATCGATCCCGAAGCCGGCTCGTGGTCGACCGCGGACCCGGACGGACCGGACCTCGCCCCGGCGATCAGCCGCCTCACCCCCGATGAGCAGGCGCTCCTCGCGCTCCGGTTCGGGAGCGAGCTGACCGTTCCCCAGATCGCCGATCGGCTGCAGATCCCGGAGGGGACGGTGAAGTCCCGCCTCCACGCCACCTTGCAACACCTGCGCGCCGCGCTCGACGCGGAACGCCGTTCGGAAGAGGCGACCCGATGATCGACGACGAACTCGAGCTCGAACAGCGCCTCCGGGCCCATTATCGGGCGATCGACCCGCGCCCCGTCAGCGCTTCGTTGACGCAGCGGATCGACGCCGCCATCGAGCGCAAGTCGCGCCGTCCCGTCCTCGCGATCCGTAACCAGCGTGTCTTCGCGACCCTCATTGCGGCGGTCCTCATCGTGGCCGTGGCACTCGGCCTTCGTCCCGGCGGGTTCCTCGCAGGCCCGGGCGCTTCGCCGACCCCGACGACCGTTCCGACCTCGCCGCCACCGAGCCCCAGCCCGAGCCAGAGCTCAGCGCCGTCGCCGAACCCCTCGCCAAGCCCCTCAGCGAGCTCCGGTCCGTCCGGCGGTCCGACTCCTCCCGCGTCCCTGCTTCCCGTTGCGCAGTGGACCACGATGGATCTCAACGTCATCGATGCCGGTCCGGTGAACCCGGCCGCGGTGGTCGCCTGGTCCGGTGGGATCGTCGCCGTGGGCCAACCGGGCGATCAGGGCTCGCTCGCAGCCTGGACGTCAGCCGACGGCGGCACGTGGACCGCGCTCCCGGTCGGGACGCTCGGTTCCGCCAGCTCCGTTGAGGGAGCCCCGTGCGGGGCTGGGGTCATCGTCGCCACGCAGGCCGCCGACGCCACGACCACGGTCTGGCACTCCACCGACGGCGCGACCTGGACGTCGAGCTCGGCGCCCGACCTGCTCTTCGGTGGCGACAACCTCGCCGGGAACCAGCTCGGCGCGGTCGCGATCGTCGCGCCGGGTTCGGTCGCATTCACCACCGACGGCCTTACCTGGTCGACAGTGCCGCTGCCGGGCGGTCCGAATGCGAAGGTCACCGGCGTCGCCGTGTCGAATGGGCGGTTCGTGGCGGTCGGCAACGATGGTGCGGCGACGATCTCGCCCGTCGCCTGGTCGTCGGAGGACGGCCTGCACTGGACGCGCGCCACTGTGCCGTCGCATCGGAACGACGGCTTCCGGAGCATTGCCGGCGCCGGCGGCGGGCTGGTTGCGATCAGCGCGACGCCCGAGGTCCCGGACGTGACGACGTTCTGGAACTCGTCCGACGGCCAGACCTGGACGATCGATACGGCCCCGCCACTCGGTGTCCTCGGGGAGGGCGAGGGCCAAGGGAACGTCAATGGCTCCTTCTCCGGAGACGGGACGAGGCTGCTCGCCTATGGCACCGGTCCGACGGGTGGTGCGACCGAGTACTGGACGTCGTTCGACGGCGCGGAATGGACACGACTCAGCTTGATCGGCGACACGACCGCCGCGGTGGCTGGCGACGTCGATCCGTTCCTTCTGCCCGACGGGATGCTCTTCGGCCGGTCGACCGGGTCGCTGCTGGGTAGCCCGCGGCCGGGATAGCTCAGTCGACCTTGCCCTCGAGCTGAGCCAGCGCCCGGAGAAGCGGACGCCGGATGTCCTCGGGCGGGAAGGCCGGAAAGGGCGTCACGGCAAGCGCCTCCTCGAGGGTGATCTCCTCGCGATGGATGCGTCTCGCAGAATTCGGCGATGGCGGCGATCGCAACCGCCTGGTCGTCCGCGAACCGGCGCCCTGCGTGGTCGCCGTGCCCCGGGACGACGACACCGAACGGCAGCTCGGCGAGGCGAAAGGCCGTCTCGGGCCAATCGAGCGGATAGGCATCGCCGAAGAAGGGGACCGCGCCGCCTTCGAGGAGGTCGCCCGCGAAGAGGACGGCGGCATCCGGCACGACGACGACGATGTCGTGGTCGGTGTGGCCGCGGCCGAGAAAACGCAGCTCGACCCGTCGTCCGCCGACGTCCACGTAGGCCGTCTCCGCGAAGGTGCGATCCGGCGGATCGACGACGACCTCGGCGAGATCCGCCGCGATCTCGGGGTTCTCGGCGGCGATCCTGGTCCGGCGGGACTCTGCGGTCCGGGCCATGAACGGCGCGCACCCTTCGTGACCCCAGATCGGGTGCCGGCCGGAACACGTGATTGCCGAACGCGTGGTCGAAGTGACCGTGGGTGTCGACGACGACCGTCACCGGCGACGCGGTCAGCTCGTGCAGGTCGGCCAGGATCTCGCGTGCCTGGACATGGGTGGACCGCGTGTCGATGACGAGGGCCTCGCCATCGCCGAGCACGACTCCGATGTTCTGGTCGAAGAAGGCATAGCGCCGCACGAAGACACGATCTGCGATCTCGACCCAGTTCACGATGTCGACGATGGTAGACGGCGGAGATCGCCGTTTGTCCATTGACAAGTTACTTAGCAGTCACTAAGTTACGGCCATGACCGCACCAGCAACGACCCGACAGACCGCGGACGAACGCCGCGAGGCAGTGATCGTGGCAGCGCTCCACGAGTTCGCCGAAGGTGGCTACGCCGGGACATCGACCGAATCGATCGCGCGCGCCGTCGGCGTCTCGCAGCCGTACGTGTTCCAGCTCTTCGGCACCAAGCGGGAGCTGTTCCTGGCCGTCGTCCGTCACGGGTTCCAGCGGACGCGACGCGTCTTCGAAGAGGCATCGCGACGCGGTCCCGACGACGATCAGTTCTGCTCGGTCCTCGACCTGATGGGGACCGCCTACTGCAGCCTGCTCGCCGATCGCGATCTTCTCCGCGTCCAGCTCCAGGCCTACGCCGCCTGCTCCGACGACGACGTCCGGCAGGTCGTGCGCGAGGAATTCGCGGCGCTGCACGCCGAGGTGAAGCGTGACAGTGGTGCCTCGAACGAAGCGATCCACCGCTTCTTCGCAGAGGGGATGCTCCTCAACGTGGCGGCTGCGCTCGAGCTGGCCGGCACACCCGAGGAGTGGTCGCTGAGCACGCTGCTCGAAGCCAGGCCGAGCCTGGACTCGGGAGGTGTCTCCTGAGGACCGTCGCCGCCGCCTCTCTTTTCTGCCGTCAACTTAGTGAGCGATCAGTCACAGGAGTCCACCTGTCATGACCAGAACCCTGTCCAAGCCAGCCTGGGCCTTCATCATCTCCTCGGTCGCGCTGTTCATGGTCGCGCTCGACAACCTCGTCGTGACGACCGCGCTTCCGGTCATCAAGCGCGACCTCGGCGCGTCGCTGCAGGACCTGCAGTGGATGGTCAACGCCTACACGCTGACCTTCGCGGTCCTGCTCATCACCGGTGCCGCCCTGGGTGATCGGTTCGGGCGCAAGCGTGTCTTCCTGATCGGCATGGCGACCTTCATCGGCGGATCGGCGCTGGCCGCCCTGTCGCCCTCGACCGAGGTCCTGATCCTCGCCCGGGCGATCCAGGGCGTCGGCGGCGCCATCGTCACGCCGCTGACGCTGACGATCCTGTCCGCTGCCGTCCCGCCGGAGCGACGCGCCGTCGCGCTCGGAGCCTGGGGCGGCATCGCCGGTCTCGCGATCGCCATCGGCCCGCTCGTCGGCGGGGCCATCGCCGAAGGCCTCGACTGGCACTGGATCTTCTGGCTCAACGTGCCGATCGGGCTCATCGTCCTTCCCGTGGCTGCTCTCCGTCTGACCGAGACCTACGGTCCCGAGAGCAGGCTCGACGTGCCGGGCCTTGGCCTGATCAGCGCCGGACTCCTCGCCCTCGTGTGGGGCGTCATCAACGGCAACGACCACGGCTGGACGAGCCCATCGATCGTCGCGGCGCTCGTCGCCGGGACCGTGCTGCTGGTCGCCTTCGTGGTCTGGGAATCGCGCCAGACGTACCCGATGCTCCCGCTGCGCTTCTTCCGGAGCCGGACGTTCACTGCCGCCAACCTCGTGTCGCTGTTCATGTACTTCGGGATGTTCGGTTCCGTCTTCCTGCTCGCCCAGTTCTTCCAGGTCGTCCAGGGCTACAGCCCGTTCCAGGCCGGTCTCCGGACCCTGCCGTGGACGGGGATGCCGATCATCGTCGCCCCGATCGCCGGGGTCCTCGCCGATCGCATCGGCGGTCGCCCGATCCTTGCGACCGGGATGGCCCTCCAGGCCGTCGCGCTCGGCTGGCTCGCCGTGGTCGTCACGCCCGACCGTCCCGTACGAGCAGATGGTCATCCCCTTCGTCCTGGCCGGCGTCGGGATGGGCCTCTTCTTCGCGCCGATCGCCAACGTCGTCCTGTCGGCGGTCCGGCCCGAGGAGGAAGGCAAGGCGTCCGGCGCGACGAACACGATCCGAGAGGTCGGTGGCGTCTTCGGGGTCGCCGTCCTCGCAGCCGTCTTCACGGCGAACGGGAGCTACAACGATCCTGTCGCGTACGTGGCGGGACTCCAGCCGGCCATCGCGCTCGGCGCGATCGTCGTCGGGATCGGAGCCATCGCGGCGCTCTTCATCCCGGCCCGGGCCGGAGCGCGGAACACCGCGCGTCGTCCCGACGGGGAGATCTCCGCGGAGCGGGCGGCTGAGCCGGCGTTCGCCTACGCCGAGGTCGATCGCTAGGGCAAACTCGCCGTCGCAACGAACCGCACGACACAGGCCCGGGCATCGTCGCCCGGGCCTGTTCGCGTACGCTTCGGGCGTGCCTTCGATCGTCAGCCACGTCAGCGCCGTCGACGGCACGGACCTGCTCGTCCGTCACTGGCCGGCAGATGAGGCCGAGGCCGGTGGCGCGTGGGCGGGCCCGCCGTGGGGCTCGGTCCTCCTGGTCCACGGTCTCGGCGAACACTCCGGGCGCTACGAGCACGTCGGCGACCAGCTGACCGGCGCGGGCCTCGAGGTCGCGGCATACGACCACCGCGGGATGGGCGGCTCGGGCGGTCGCCGCGGCGACATCGAACGCTGGTCGCAGTACCACGACGACCTGCAAGCGCGACTGGTCGATCTCCGGGCCAGTGCCAAGGGCCGGCCGGTCGTCCTCTACGCACATTCGCTCGGAGGACTGATCGCCGCCGGCTACCTCCTCGACGATCGACCGAAGCCGGACCTGGCGGTCCTCTCCTCGCCGGCGCTCGATTCGAGCCTGCCGGGCTGGAAGAAGCGGCTCGCGCCCGTCCTCGCGCGGGTGAGCCCGACGATCTCGATCCCGAACGCCATCGACGGCGCCACGCTGTCGCGCGACCCGTCGGTCGCGGCGAAGACCGTCGACGACCCGCTCTGCGTCAAGGTCAGCACGGCACGTTTCGGCGCGCTGGCGCTCGATCGAGCAGGCCCGTGTCCGGGCGGCCGCACCCGGCGGGTTCGGGATCCCGGCCCTCGTCATCCACGGCGAGGATGACGGGCTCGTCCCGGTCGACGCGTCGGCGGTCTTCGCCGGTGCGCCCCTGGTCGAGCGCCGCACCTACCCGGATCTCCGCCACGAGCTCCACAACGAGCCCGAGGGCCCCGAGATCATCGATGAGATCGTCGCCTGGCTGCGTCTCGGACTACGACCGGCAGGCGTGCTAGGCTGACTCCACAACCGAATATCGCCTCCGGGGAGCGCACGTGCGCTGAGAGTGTGGCCAAGGCCACAGACCCGCGGAACCTGATCCGGCTAGTACCGGCGAAGGAAGCAGGCCCTCGACTCGTCTGATGCCGTCCCCGTTCGATTCGGAGGCGGCGTCTTTCGTATCCCACGAGATCGAGACTGGAGAACCGATGCGATCCCCGAAGCGGCGCGGCCGGGCGAAGCGGCTGCTGGCGGTGGCCTCGACCGTCGCCTTCGCCGTGGCCGCCTGCGGTCCGTCGCGCGACCCCGTCGCCGAGCGCCGTGCCGGTCGCGACGCCATCGAGCGCGGCCGCTCCGAGCTCGAGCGGTTCCGCCGCCCCGTCCGCCGTCGACGAGCCCGAAGCCGCTCGGGCACGGTCCGCCTTGCGCTCGACTGGACCCCGAACACGAACCACACCGGGTTCTACGTGGCGCAGGCCAACGGCTGGTACGGCGATGCCGGCGTCGACCTCCAGATCCTGCCCTATGGCAGCACGACTCCGGAGGCGCTGATCGCGCGCCGGCCAGGCGGAGTGCGGGATCAGCTTCCAGGACGCTCTCACCTTCGCGGCCGCGGCCGGCGCGCCGATCGTGTCGGTCATGGCCATCCTCCAGCACACCGCCCAGGACATCGCGGTCCTCGCCTCGTCCGACATCACCCGTCCGCGCGACCTCGACGGCAAGACCTACGCCGGCTTCGGCGGCCCGCAGGAGGAGCCGACCCTCAGCGCGGTGATCAAGGCCGACGGCGGGAAGGGCACGTTCAAGACCGTCACCCTCGACACCGCCGCGTACGACGCGCTGTACGCCAAGCGCGCCGACTTCGTGATCACGTTCGCGGCCTGGGAGGGCATCGAGGCCGGCGAGCGCGGGATCCCGCTCCGGACCTTCGCCTTCGGCGACTACGGCTTCCCGGACTTCTACCAGGTCGTCCTGGCCTGCGACAGCCGCTGGCTGACCGCCCACCCGACCTCGCGAAGGCGTTCGTCGGCGCGACCGTCCGCGGCTTCGAGATGGCGGCCGACGACCCCGACGCCGCAGCCGCGATCCTCGTCGCCCAGAACCCGGGCGTCTTCGACGGGAACCCGGCGCTGCCCAAGGCGAGCCAGGAGTTCCTCGCCGTCGGGCGGCTACCTGCGCGACGCCGCCGGTGCGGTCGGCCGACAGACGCTCGCGCGAGTGGCAGGGCTACTCGGGCTTCCTGTACGACCAGCACCTGTTGACCGGCCCCGACGGCAAGCCGCTGTCGGCCCCGCCCGACTACGCGGCGCTGTTCACCAACGACTACCTGCCGTGACCTCGGCCCGGCGCCGGCTGTCGCGCTGGGGCCCGCCGCTCGTGCTCGTCGGCCTGATCCTGCTCGCCTGGGAGGCGTACGTCCGCGGCGCGGCGATCGACCCGATCACGCTGCCCGGCGCCGACCCGGGTGCTGAGCGCGCTGTGGGACTTCCGCGAGACGGCCGCGGCCAACCTCGTCCCGACCCTGGTCGAGGCGCTGCGTCGGCTGCGCGCTGTCGGTCGTGCTCGCGATCGGGACCGCCATCGCCCTCGATCGCTGGGCGCCGGTCCGTCGCGCCGTCGAGCCGCTGCTCGTGACGAGCCAGACGATCCCGATCGTGGCCATCGCGCCGCTGTTCGTCATCTGGTTCGGGTTCGGGCTGCTGCCCAAGGTCCTGATCGTCGTCCTCGTGACGTTCTTCCCGGTCACCATCGCGCTGCTCGACGGCTTCGGGCGGGTCGAGGCGGACGCGATGCTCCTGATGCGCTCGATGGGCGCGACCGCCGCAACAGACCTTCTGGGCGTTGCGCTGGCCGTCCGCGCTCCCGTCGCTGTTCACCGGGCTCCGGATCAGCGTGGTCTACGCGGTGATCGGCGCGATCTTCGGCGAGTACGTCGGCGCGACCGACGGCCTCGGGATCTGGATGAAGCTGTCGCAGAACAGCTTCCGGACCGACCTCGTCTTCGCCGCGATCCTGCTGACCGCGATCGTCTCGGTCGCGCTCTACCTCGGCGTCGGGGTCGTCGAGCGGTTCGTCGTGCCGTGGTCGCCTGACGCGCGAGCGAGCGCGCGCTCGGCCGAGTGCCCCGTGCCGAACGTTCGCTGTCGATGTGCCTCGTCATCGCGATGACGCGGCCGTCGTGGCTGGCGTCGTCGGGCTCGTCGGCACGCGACCGAAGGCAGGCGGCTGAGAGCCGCGCGCAGCCGCGGCTGACCGGCGCTGGCCAGCCGCGAGATCGACGAGCCGGCCCGCGACTCGTCGGCATCATCCGGGGATGAGCGAGGGGCGGACGATCGTCTTCTTCCCCGAGGGTGCCTTCGGGCCGACCAACAACTGCGTCGGCATCGGGCAGGTCCTCCGCGCGCGCGGCCACCGGGTCGTGTTCATCGTCGAGGAATCGTTCGCCGGGACGCTCGAGGCCAAGGGCTTCGAGGAGCGCCTGATGCGGCTCGGCCCGAAGCCCGAGGTCGAGGAGATCCCCGGCCAGTTCTGGATCGACTACATCCGTGACACAGCGCCGGTCTTCCGGAAGCCGACGATCGAGCAGCTCGGCGAGTTCATGGCGCCGACCTGGCGAGCACTCGTCGACGGCGCGATGTACGTCGACCAGCGCCTGACCGAGATCATCGACGAGCTCGCGCCCGACGTCATCGTCGAGGACAACGTGGTCGGCTTTCCGGCCCTCGCGGCGTCGGGCCGGCCGTGGGTCCGCATCGTCTCGTGCAACCCGGCCGAGCTCAAGGACCCGGCGGTCCCTCCGTTCTCGTCGGGCTACCCGGTGGCCGATCGAAGCGACTGGCCGGCGTTCCTGGCCGAGGTCGAGCGGACCCATCGCGACCTGTGGGACGAGTTCGACACGTTCTGCCGCGAGCATGGCGACGCCGGCCTCCGGTACGGGCCGCACGGCCCCGACTTCATCTCGGAATCGCCGTGGCTGAACCTGTACGTCTATCCGGCCGAGGCCGACTACGCGCGCGACGCGCGCGCTCGGGCCGACCTGGCACCGCCTCGACTCGTCGGTGCGCGCGGCCGATGCGACGTGGGAGCTGCCGGAGCACCTGCGCGACCGCGACGGCGCGCTCATCTACCTGTCGCTCGGCAGCCTCGGATCCGCCGACGTCGGATTGATGCAGCGCCTCGTGGACGTGCTCGCCACGTCGGAACACCGGGTCATCGTGTCGCAAGGGACCGCTGGCCGACCGGATCACGCTGCACGACAACCAGACCGGGGAGAGCTTCCTGCCGCAGCCGGCGATCCTGCCCCAGGTCGACCTCGTGATCACCCATGGTGGCAACAACACGGTCACGGAAGCCATCCACAACGGGCTGCCGATGATCGTCCTGCCGCTCTTCTGGGACCAGGTCGACAACGCCCAGCGGATCGAGGAGATCGGTTTCGGGCGCCGCCTGGCGACCTACGACTTCCGCGACGAGGAGCTCACCGACGCGATCGACGAGCTGCTCGACGACCGTGCGCTTCTGGCCCGACTCGCCGCGATCTCGACCCGCCTCAAGGCGGATCCCGGGACCGTCCGCGCCGCTGACCTCATCGAGCGCGTCGCGCGGACCGGGGAGCCGGCCACGGTCGTTCGCGCCTGACGCAGGTCGTCGGGTCAGATCGTCCCGGCGACATGGCGGGATCTGGTCGATCCCGTCCGGGGTGAACAGGTAGCCGTTGCCGCGGCCGTGACGGTCGGTGTGTCCGTACTGCCAGACGATGCGGTTGGTCTTCGGGTCGATGATCGAGGACGCGATGACGAAAGTCGTCGTTGACCGCGACCAGGCCGTTCGGCCAGGTCGATGGCGAGGCTCGGGTGGTCGAGCCGGCCGCGCCCCGAACGTGGCGCGTAGCGCCACAGCACATGCCCGTGTCGATTCACCCGCAGGATCGCACCCGGGTTGGCGTAGTCGACGACGAGGACGTTTCCCTTCGCGAGTCGAGCTGGGCGTCCGACGGGTAGACGGTCGGGACGTGGATGTCGAAGACGACGTGATCCGGCGGCATCGAGCCGGACGACGCGTGAACCCTGGATCTCGGTGATCAGGAGGCCGCCGTCCGGCAGTGGCGTGTCGCCGTTCGGGTCGCCGTACGTGCTCGGCGGCGTTGTCCGTGCAGACGCCCGTTCGACCCCATTGCCGGACGATCTTCTTGCGATCGATCGATCTCCAGCACCCGGCAGTTCCCGATGTCGGCCACGACCACGTCGCCGTTGGCGAGCGGGTAGGCGTCGTCCGGCGTGTGGAGCTGGCCGGGCGCCGACCCGCGAGGTCGTACCGGCCGTACTCCCAGACGATCCGTCGCGTCGCGATGTCGATCCGACGATGACCTCGTGTCCCTCCTCGTTGGCCGATGATCGTCTTGCCGTCCGGTGAGAGGAACGCATCGTCGGCCGAGAAGCCGCTGCCCGGCTGGGCAGGCCGTGCGCGACCGGGAACTGCCACTGGATCGTCCCGGCGGTGTCGACCGATCAGGATCCGCCCGTTCTGGCGGTCGGCGATCATGAGGTAGCCGGCGAACGGCCCGGTCGTGACCGGAACGGGCGGGCTCGGCACGGGGCTCGGGTCCTTGAGAGACGTCGGGAGTCGAGTGCGGTGCCACTGGTCGGCGATGCCAGCGACCCCCTGGTTCGATGGGCTCGCCGTGGGACCGCTGCGCGAGGGAGGTGCCGACTGGCCCGCTCCACCGTCCCGCGTCGAGGGTCGCGGTCCTGGTCGTCTGGCCCCCGATCACGCCCGTCAGCAGCAAGGACCCGACGATCGCCACCGCGACGATCGAGCCGAGCACGATCGGAGCCCAGTCGGCCGCGCGACCTGCCGGGACCTGGAGAGGTCGGATGCGCCATCTGCTGCCGGTCGGTCACGAGTGGCTCCTCCGCTGCTCGCGACCGTGCCTGCAGGTCTTCACTGGAGTTCCAGCGAGATCACGGTGTCAAGGTACTTCGGACCCTCCCCACCGATCAGGTATCCGCGGCTGCCGATGACGACGGGCGCCGCGTCCGAGACCGGGTGGGGAAGGCGACCGACCCGCGTGACAGTCCAGCGCTCCGGGTCGAACGACCAGATCGCGTCGCTGGAGTCGCCGCCGATCACCAGGATGCGACCGTCGAGCACCATCGCTGCGGCATGGGAGAGTCGGACAGGCAGCCGGCCGACCACCGTGGTCCGTCCGGTCGTGGTATCGAACCGCTGGATCTCCCGGCGGTCCCCCGTAGATGTCGCGCCACCGAACAGGTAGATCGAGGAACCCGAGACGGCGGTCGCGGCATACCGAACGCCGATCCGCAATCGGCCGACGAGACGCACGTTGGTGCCGTCGGTCGTCGCCCAGATCCGAGGATCCGGGCCGCTGGCGGACCCGCCTCCGATCGCGTACGCATGGTCTCCGACCATGATCGTCGCCAGGTCCGCACGTCCGGCCGGAAGACGCCCGAGGACCTCGCCGCGCTCCCCGGCTTCACGATCTGGATCACCGATCCGGCAACCGAGCTGCCACCTCCGAACAACAACAGTCGCCCGCCGATGACCGCGCCCGATGCGTCGTGCACCGGTCGTGCGAGGTGTCCGACGTCGCCCGACTGCCCCGTCGCGACATCGAGCCGGCGCACCTCGCCGGTCGTCCCGTTGGCCGACAGCCCGCCCGCGACGACGATCGCCTCGCCATCGACGAACGCGACGGCCCGGCTCAGGCCGACGTTCAGGTGCCAGGGCAGGACGCTGATCGCGAGACGCATCGATCGGGGTGTCGGCCTTGGGTCGGCGGTCGGCAGCGGCCGACGTCGATGGACGCGGCGCGGCGCTCGAGGCAGCCGCGTCGGCCGGGCTGGCTGGGTAGGGGAGTCGCCTGATGCGAGAAAGGCGACGCGGACGGGCTCGAGCCGCACGCGGCGAGATTCAGCGTCGTAACCACGGCAAGGAGGCAGCCCGAAGCGGCAGACGGCCTCCGGCCAGGTCGCACCAGGATCGACTCCTCCGTCGTTGTCGCCCCGACTCTCGGTACGCTCCGATGCCAAACGTGAGAGGTTGCTGAGAAGGAGCTTCCGGACTGGACTCGACCGCGTGACGGGACGATGTTCCCATCCGAGACTACGATGTCGTGACTGCCATCCGCACATCCGTCAACGCCCAGGAGGCACCCCGATGACCGACGTGCTCGAGCGCGTGAAGACCTATCAGCAGTTCATCGGCGGCGAATGGGTCGATTCCGCCGCAGGCGCGACGCTCGACGTCGAGAACCCGGCCGACGGCAAGGTCATCGCCAGGGTCCAGGCCTCCGATGCTGAGGACGTCGATCGGGCCGTCAACGCGGCTGCGACGGCCTTCGAGACCTGGCAGCACACCACGCCAGCCGAGCGGAGCCTGATGCTGCTCAAGCTCGCCGACGCGATCGAGGCACGTGCCGACGAGCTGGGGCGACTCGAGTCGAGGAACGCGGGCAAGCCGATCGGCGCGGCGATCGACGAGATCCCGGTCGTCGTCGATAACCTGCGCTTCTTCGCCGGTGCCGCTCGGGTGATGGAGGGCAAGGCGGCCAACGAGTACATGGCCGGCCACACCTCCATGATCCGGCGCGAGCCGGTCGGCGTCGTGGCCTCCATCGCGCCGTGGAACTACCCGATCATGATGGCCGGCTGGAAGATCGGTCCGGCCCTCGCGGCGGGCAACGCGGTCGTCCTCAAGCCGTCGGCCCGGACGCCGTTGACCGCGCTCGTCCTGGCCGAGATCGCCGCCGACATCCTGCCCGCCGGCGTCCTCAACGTCATCACCGGGACCGGCGCCACGATCGGTGACCCGCTCGTCGGGCATCCCAAGGTCGGGATGATCTCCGTCACCGGCGACACCGACACCGGCAAGCACATCGCACGGACCGCGGCCGAGAAGGTCAAGCGGCTCCACCTCGAGCTGGGGGGCAAGGCGCCGGTCATCGTCTTCGACGATGCCGACATGGAAGCGGTCATCGAGAACATCAAGCTGTTCGGCTACTGGAACGCCGGCCAGGACTGCACCGCCGCCTGCCGGGTCATCGCCGGGCCCAAGATCTACGACCGGTTCGTGGCCGACCTGGCCGACGCGGTCAAGACGATCAAGTGGGGCGATCCGGCCGAGGGCGACGACATCGAGATGGGCTCGCTGATCGCCAAGGCCCAGGCCGACAAGGTCGAAGGGATGGTCGATCGGGCGCGCTCGGGGGCCGAGGTCGTGACCGGCGGGACCCGCCCGGACCGGCCGGGCGCCTACTACGAACCGACCGTCGTGGCCGGACCGGACCAGCGCAGCGAGATCGTCCAGGACGAGGTCTTCGGGCCGGTCGTCAGCGTCCAGCGGTTCGGCGACGAGGAGCAGGCGATCGCCTGGGCGAACGACGTGCGCTTCGGGCTGGCGGCATCGGTCTGGACGAGCGATGCCGGGAAGGGGATGCGCGTGGCCAAGGCGATCCAGTTCGGGACGGTCTGGATCAACGACCACTTCATGCTCGTGTCGGAGATGCCCCACGGCGGGTTCAAGGAATCCGGCTACGGCAAGGACCAGAGCATGTACGCGATCGAGGACTACACGGTCGTCAAGCACGTGATGCTCAAGATCTGAGGCGGCGCCCTCGGGGGTCTTCCTGGTCGTCATCGCGAGGCTGAGCCGCTCTCGACGGTCGTGCTGGCGCGGTCTCCTGCACCCTCGGCGCGGGTCGTGTATGGTGTCGCAGACTCGACAACGTTTGGGTAGATTTGGGTAGGTTTTGACACCGTCGCCGCGTCCCGTACCCGATCCGTCCTGGCTCAGCCTCGGCCAGGCCAGCCGCCTCCTGGGAGTCTCCCAGGGCACGCTTCGACGCTGGGCCGATGATGGCCGCCTCCGCGTCTTCACCACCCCGGGTGGCCATCGGCGCTTCTCTCGCGACGCGATCGAGCGGCTGCTGCCGGCGGATCGCGATCAGCGGCCCCACCTCGGTCTGAGCGGGCTGACACCGGCTCGACTGGCCAGTGCCTATCGACGGACGGCATCGGCTCCGGCCGAGGGATCATGGGGAGCGATCCTCACCGACGCTGACCGAGACGCGTTCCGCGACCTCGGGCGCCGGCTCGCGCAGGCGCTGGTCGAGCACCTCGATGCGATCGCGCCGGCCGAGCGCAGCGCCCGCCTGGCCGAGGCGACCGACCTGTCCGCGGAGTATGGCCGTCTCGGGGCCGGCGCCGGGTTGTCGATGGGCGAGGTCGTCGAGGGATTCCTCGCGTTCCGCCGGCCGTTCCTCGCCGAGGCGGTGGTCGTCGCCCGGAGGCGCGGGTTCGACATGGACGAGGTCACCGGCCTCTACGAGGACGCCGAGCAGGCACTCGATCACCTGCTGGTCGCCACGATGTCGGGTCACGGCCTGGCGCGGAGCCCGCGCCGCCGTGTCCGGATCCCAGGGGTCAGGGCCGAGCGAGCGTGACGGTCGCGGTCGGGATCCATGCCGTCGTTGCCACAGCTCCGGCGGTCCCGAGCGCATCGCGCCACCGTCTGGAACCCGCGATCGTTGCCGCGGCGCAGCGCCATGGAGGCGCGGTCATCCGGACCTGCCATCGGATCGAGTGGTATCGCGACGGGGTGGACGACCCGCTGGCATTGCTGGCGGCGACCGGCCTGCCGATCCCGCTCGGCACCGTGACCGTCTCGGGGCTCGATGCCGTCGAACGGCTGATCTCGCTGACCCTCGGTCTTGAATCCGTCGTCCTCGGCGAGGATCAGATCCTCCACCAGGTGCGCTCGGCCGTCGCCGATGCGCGTTCCGCCGGGCCGTTCGGTGGCGAGCTCGCCTTCGCCTTCGACGAGGCGCTCCATGCGGGTCGCCTCGGGCGGACCTGGCGCCCGGCACGGCCCCTCTCGATCGCCGACGTCGCGATCGCCCGTGCCGAGGCTCTCGTCGGCGACGTCCACGGGCGACGCGTCCTCGTCGTCGGGGCCGGTGAGATGGGTCGCCTGGCGGCCGGCGCTGCCCGAGCACGAGGCGCGACCGTCGCGATCTCATCGCGCGGGGAGGCGTCGTCGCGAGAGGCGGCCATGACGCTCGGCATCGAGACCTGGGCGTTCGACCCGGGCGAGGTCATCGCGGACGCAGCCGTCGTCGTCATCGCGCTCGGTGGTCCATGGGTGCTGCGACCGGTTACGGTCCGGGCGCTCGCCGCCGGTCCGGTCGTCGTCGACCTGTCGATGCCGGCAGCGCTCCCGGACGCCACGGCAGCCTCGCTTGGCGATCGATACATCGGGATCGACGAGCTGGCGGAGGATCGGCCGCCCGAGCTGGCCCAGGACACGACGGCCGCCACCGCCACGGCCCGATATCGACAGCGACTCATGGCGCTGCGCGACCGAACTGTCGAGTCGTTCCGCGATCGCGTGGAGGCACGTCAGGCGGCGGGCGCTGCCCGGGCGCTGGCCGCGACCGTCGAGCGCGAGCGGCGGGCCGCGCTCCGCGCGCTCTTCCGCGGCCACCCCGGCCTGGAGGCCGGCGACCAGGCCGCGATCGAGGCGATGACCCTGTCCTTGACCGATCGGCTCTTCGGGTCGGCGCTCGAACGGCTGGCGACCGACGGCGACGGCCCGGGTGGTCGCGCCGTCCGCGAGGTCTTCGGGCTGTGATCCCGGCGGCGCCGCTCCGGATCGGCTCGCGCGCGAGCACCCTCGCGATGGCCCAGGCGACGATCCTGCGCGATGCGCTCGCGGCGGCCGGCGTCGAGACCACGATCGTGACGATCACCACGGACGGCGACGTGCGGGCAGCCGACACCGCGTGGGGCGAGGGCGCGTTCGTGACAGCGATCGAGAGGGCGCTGCTCGACGGACGGATCGACATCGCGATCCACAGTGCCAAGGACCTCCCGACCGACGAGGATCCGGATCTGGCCGTGGCCGCCTATCTGCCACGCGAGGATCCGCGCGATGCGATGGTCCTGGCAGCCGATGGCCGGGCAGTGATCGAGCCCTCATCCGCCGCCGCGGTGGACGCCAGGGACCTCGCCTCGTTCCCGGTCGGCTCCCGGGTCGGCACGGACAGTCCGCGTCGGACCGCGTTCCTGCTGGCACGGCGACCCGACCTGCGGGTCCATCCGATCCATGGCAACGTCGACACGCGACTGCGTCGGCTCGACGCGGGGGAGACGGACGCACTCGTCCTCGCCGCGGCCGGCCTGAACCGCCTCGGGCTGGTCGATCGGATCGGTAGCCTCCTCGACCCCGAGACTGTGCCTCCAGCGCCCGGTCAAGGCGCCCTGGCGGTCCAGGTCCGGACCGAAGACGCCGCCGTCCGCGAGATCGTCGCCAGCCTCGACGATCCGCCGACGCGCCGGGCGGTCGAGCTCGAGCGCTCGATCCTGGCTGAGTCGGGTGGTGGCTGCCGCGCCCCGCTCGGAGCCCTGGCGACCGTCGATGGCGACGCGCTGACGGTGACCGCCGGCTATGCGCGGGTCGGGGGCGGTCTCGCGGTCACGACGGTCCGCGGCGTGCCGGCCGGATCCGGATCGGGGCCGGGTCTCGGAGCCTCGGTCGTGGCCGAGCTGGCCCGCCAGGCCAATCTGGCCGCACATGCCGATGGGTCGCCGCGCGTCCTCCTCACGCGAACCGCCGAGCGGTCGGCTGCCACCGTGCTTGCCCTGGTCGATCGTGGGTTCGCCTCGATCGTCGTGCCGTCCATCGCGATCGAGCCCCAGCCGAGTCGCGAGCTGGACGCCGCGCTCCTTGGGATGGCGACGGGCGACGGCGCAGAGTGGGTCGTCCTCACCAGCGTCAGCGCGGTCGACGCCATGCGGGATGCCGCGGATCGTCTCGGCGTGGACCTGCCGGCGACGCGGGGAGCCGCTGTCCGCTGGGCGGCGATCGGCCGTGCGACAGCCAGGGCCTTGACGGATGCCGGCATCGTCGTCGATTTCCGGCCCCGGCGCTCGGACGGGTCGACCCTCGCGGCGGGTCTCCCTGTCGAGCTCGGCACGCGCGTGCTCGTGCCACGCGGCGACCTGGCCGACACGACCATGACCACGGTCCTCGCCGAGCGTGGCGCGATCGTCAGCTCGATCGTGGCGTACCGGACGGTCGAGGCGCCCGCGGACTCGGTCCCGCTCCTCGAGGCCGCGCTGATCGAGCTGCCCAGCGCGATCGTTGCCACGAGCGGCTCCACGGTTCGCGGCCTCGCGACCCTGGCTGACCGGATCGGGGCCGGCGATCGAGTGCGGACGATCCCGCTCGTTGCGATCGGCCCGGTCACCGCCGCAGAGGCGGCCCGACTCGGGTTCACGGTGGTCGGACAGGCCGCGACGCAGGATCCCGCCGGCCTCGCCGATGCTGTCGCAGCCGCCCTCCGCGCGACGGTCGCCGTCTGATGGACATCGTGACCGAGACGTCCACGGCGACCTGGCCCGTCGCGCGAACGCGACGATTGCGCCGCTCGCCGGCCCTCCGCGCGCTCGTCCGCGAGTCACGCCTCGATCCGTCGATGCTGATCGCGCCGCTCTTCGTTCGCCAGGGGCACGCGATCCGCGAAGCCATCCCGTCGATGCCGGGCGTCTCGCGTCTGTCACCCGACGAGGTCGTCCGCGAGGCGGATCGGCTCGCCGGACTCGGCGTCGGCGGCGTGCTGCTGTTCGGGCTCCCGTCGTGGAAGGACGCTGATGGCAGCGGCGCGTGGGCCGACGACGGCATCGTCCAGGAAGCGTTCAGCGCGCTCCGTGCGGCTGACCTCCCGCTCGCCCTCATCGCCGACACCTGCCTCTGCGAATACACCGACCATGGCCATTGCGGCCCGATCCGCTCCGATGGCGCGGTCGACAACGACGAGGCACTCGTCCGCCTCGCCCGGACGGCCGTCAGCCAGGCTCGTGCCGGTGCCGACATCGTCGCCCCGAGCGCGATGATGGACGGCCAGGTCGCCGCCATCCGGGCCGCGCTCGACTCGGCGGGCTTCGCCGAGACCGCGATCATGGCCTACGCGGCCAAGACGGCCTCGGCGTTCTATGGCCCGTTCCGTGAGGCCGCAGACAGTGCCCCCGCGGTCGGCGATCGGCGCGGCTACCAGATGGATCCGGCCAACGGTCGGGAGGCGGTCCGCGAGATGGCCCTCGACGTCGCGGAGGGCGCCGACATCCTCCTGGTCAAGCCCGGCCTGCCTTGTCTCGATCTCGTCGCGGCGGCGCGCTCGCAGTTCGACCTTCCGGTGGCCGTCTACCAGGTGAGCGGCGAGTACTCGATGATCGCGGCCGCCGCGGAGCGCGGCTGGATCGACGGCCGCCGAGTCACGACCGAGGCAGTCCTCTCCATGGTCCGGGCGGGCGGGGATCTCGTCATCACCTACGCCGCGGCAGATCTCGCGGCGTGGATCGCAGAGGAACGCGTGAGCCGGAGTCGCACCACGTGACCGACGAGACCATCTACGTCCAGGCGGTCGGATACGGGCTCGACGCGGCCTGGCGCCGGCTCGCGCCCGATGCCCAGGCCGACGACGTGGCTGCGCTCCTCGCCGCCGAGACCGCGACGACCGACGCGGACGTCAGGACACTGAGCTACTCGACGATCGGTCTCGAGCCCGGGGTCGATCTCCTTCTCTTCCGGCTCGCCCCCTCGGTCGAGGCACTCGAAACGGCCGGCGCGCGACTGGCGCGATCGGGGCTCGGGCGGTGGCTCACTCTCCGGCACAGCCTCCTCGGGCTGATCGGGCCGTCGCAGTACGTCCGCAAGCCGACCGGCCAGGAGAGGTCGGTCCTCGACGGAGTCCCCGCCGCCTACCTCGTCGTCTACCCGTTCACCAAGAGCACCGACTGGTATCTCCAGAGCCGCGAGGAGCGGCAGTCGATCATGAACGAGCACATGCGGGTCGGCCACCGCTATCCCACTGTCCGCCAGCTGCTGGCGTACTCGTTCGGGCTCGATGACCAGGACTTCGTCGTCGCCTACGACACGGACGACCTCGCCGCGTTCGGCGACCTCGTCCGCGAGCTGCGCGGCACCGAGAGTCGGCGCTCGACCATCCGCGATACGCCGTTGCTGCTGGGCGTCCATCGCCCGCTGCCCGAGCTGCTCGAGCGCCTCGTCGAAGTCCGGGAGACGGTCGCGTGACCGACGTCGGGACCGTTTCGACCGCGGACGACCTTCGCCGTCGGGCGGCGGACATCTTTCCGGGCGGGGTCAACAGCCCGGTCCGTGCCTTTCGGTCGGTCGGGGCCGAGCCGATCATCCTCGCGGACGGACAGGGTGCCCGCGTCCACGACGTCGACGGCCGAACGTACCTCGACTACATCGGCGGCTGGGGCCCGGCGATCCTGGGTCATCGACACCCGGCGGTCATCGAGGCGATCGCCGGCCAGGCCGGTCGCGGCTTCGCCCTCGGTCTGACCGGGCCGCTCGAGATCGAGCTCGCAGAGCGGATCCGCGCGCGGATGCCGTCGCTCGAGCAGATGCGCTTCACCTCGTCGGGCACGGAAGCCGTCATGAGCGCGGTCCGGCTGGCCCGGGCGGCCACGGGTCGGGAGCTCGTCATCAAGTTCGCGGGTGGCTACCACGGCCACAGCGACGGCCTGCTCGTCGAGGCGGGCTCGGGGCTCGCGACGCACGCGATCCCCGGCAGCGCAGGTGTTCCCGGGGCGATCGCGGCCACGACGATCGTGCTGCCGTACAACGATCGCGCGGCGGCCTCATTCGCCTTCGCCGAGCACGCCGGACGGATCGCCGCGGTCATCGTCGAGCCCGTCGCCGCGAACGTGGGCGTCATCGCGCCGTTGCCGGGCTTTCTCGAGGACCTCCGGGATCTCGCGACGCGCGATGGCGCGCTCCTGATCTTCGACGAGGTCATCACCGGGTTCCGGGTCGCCCGTGGCGGCGCCCAGGCTCGCTACGGGGTGGTGCCCGACCTGACGACGCTCGGCAAGGTCATCGGTGGCGGGATGCCGATCGGGGCATACGGCGGCCGGCGCGACCTGATGGCCCTGATCGCGCCCGACGGCCCGGTCTATCAGGCCGGGACGCTGTCCGGGCACGCGCTGTCGATGGCGGCCGGGATCGCGACGCTCGATGCGCTCGATGACGACGCCTACGACCGGCTCGAGGCGACGGGCGCACGGCTCGCCGACGGGCTGTCGGCCGCGGCCCATGAAGCCGGGAGGACCGTCGCGATCGCGCGGGTCGGGTCGCTGCTGACCGTCTTCTTCGCCGAGGCCGCGCCACGTGACGCCGCGGCCGCGCTCGCCGGCGATCGCGAGGCGTTCGGGCGGTTCTTCCGTGCGATGCTCGAGCGTGGTGTCCTGCTCCCGCCCTCGCCATTCGAGGCGTGGTTCATCTCGCTCGCGCACGACGGCTCGGTCGTCGACGAGACGCTCGACGCCGCCCGGTCGGCTTTCGCGGCGTGACCGATCGGGAGGTCCGGTTCCTGCGCGCCTGCCGTCGCCTGCCGGTCGACGCGACGCCGGTCTGGTTCATGCGCCAGGCCGGCCGCAGCCTCCCCGAATACCGGGCGATCCGCGAACGGGCGACCCTGGCCGACATCGTCGGAGACGCCGCGCTGTGCACCGAGGTCTCGCTCCAACCGGTGGACCGCCTCGGCGTCGACGCCGCGATCGTCTTCGCCGACATCACGACCCCGCTCCCCGGAGTGGGCGTCGATGTCGAGCTGGTCGACGGCGTCGGGCCCGTGATCGCCCGGCCGATCCGGACGGCCGCGGACGTCGCGGCGCTGCGGCCGTTCGACGCGGCGGCAGTCGGTCGGACCGCTGCTCGAGGCGATCGGCCTGCTGCGGCGCGCCTCGCCGGTCCCGGTGATCGGCTTCGCCGGTGCGCCGTTCACGTTGGCCGCCTACCTGATCGAGGGGCGTGCGCCGCGAGGCCTCGAACGAACCAAGACCATGCTTCTCGCCGAGCCGGCGCTGTGGTCGGCCCTCCTCGAGCGGCTCGTCGATCTCGATCTCGCCTACCTGCGGGCGCAGGCCGCCGCCGGCGCGCAGGCGCTCCAGGTGTTCGATTCGTGGGTCGGCGCGCTGTCGCCGCGCGACTACAGGACATCGGTCGCGCCACACATGCGCCGGCTCTTCGAGGGCCTCGGGGACCTGGACGTACCGGTCATCCATTTCGGGACGGGGACGGCGGGCCTGCTCGGTGCGATGGCCGATGCCGGCGGCGACGTGATCGGGCTCGACTGGCGGATCGGCCTGGCGGACGGGTGGTCGCTCGTCCCGGGTCGAGCGGTCCAGGGCAATCTCGATCCTGCCGTCCTGCTCGCCGGCTACGATGCGACGCAGGCCGCGACGGACGCGATCCTCGACGAGGCCGCCGGTCGTCCGGGCCACATCTTCAACCTCGGCCACGGGGTGCTCCCCGACACCGATCCCGACGACCTCCGCCGGCTGGTCGAGCGCGTCCACGCCCGAACCTCGCGCGTCGGGATCCCGGCATGACCGGCGCGGAACGGTTTCTGGCCGCCTGTCGCGGGACGACCGTCGACGCCACCCCGGTCTGGTTCATGCGCCAGTCAGGTGGCTCCCTGCCCGCCTACCTCGCGCTCCGCGAGCAGCTGACCGTGATCGAGATCGCGCGTGACCCGCAGCATTGCGCCGAGGTCAGCGCGGGCGCCGCGACAGCTCTCGGGACCGATGCCGCGATCATGTTCGCCGACATCATGCTGCTGGCCGAGGCGATGGGAGTCGCGCTCGAGCTGACGGCCGGCGGTCCACGGATCGACGACCCGATCCGTTCGCTCGCCCAGGTGGACCGACTGCGCACGGTGAGCCCGGCGACGGACCTCGGGTTCATCCTCGAGGCGATCACGCTGACTCGTGCGGCGCTCGGCACGACGGCCGCGGTGATCGGGCTGGCGGGCGGGCCGTTCACGATGGCGGCCTACCTCATCGAGGGCGGGCCGTCGCGCGACCACGCGACCGCGAAGGGCCTGCTGTTCGGCGCGCCGGAGATCTGGACCGCGCTGCTCGACCGGCTCACGGACGCGACCATCGCCTACGTCCGGGCGCAGGTCGACGCCGGCGCTCAGGCCATCCAGGTCTTCGACTCGTGGGCTGGATCGCTCGCGCCGGCCGATTACGACCGCGCGGTCCGACCCTGGACATCGCGGATCCTCGAGGCCATCCGCGACGCGGGCGTGCCGTCGATCCACTACGCGGCGGCCGGCGCGGCCCTGCTGGAGCGCCTCGCCGATGGCGCGGATGTCGTCGGCATCGACTCGGGCCAGTCGCTCGAGGCGGCGCGCGAGCGTCTCGGTCCACGTCGTGCCGTCCAGGGAAATCTCGACCCGGCACGGCTGCTGGCCGGTCGTGACGCGGTCGCATCGGGCGTGACCGACGTGCTGCGCGCCGTCGACGGTGCACCCGGCCACGTCTTCAACACGGGTGGGCCGATCGCCCGCCAGACGGACCCGGCCGTGCTTCGCTCGGTCGTCGACATGGTCCATGAGCGGACGGCGCGCGCCATGGCCACGTCGCAGGTCCGAACAGAAGTGGAGGTCGCATCGTGACGACGGCGCGCGGGAGCCGGAGCGGCGTCCTGCTGATGACCTATGGATCGCCATCGTCGCTCGACGACGTCGCGCGCTACCTGACGGCGATCCGCGGCGGCCGCCTACCCGACGACGACCTTGTCGCCGAGTTCAGGCGTCGCTATGAGGCGATCGGCGGATCGCCGCTCATCGGGATCACCCGGGCGCAGGCCGCCGCGCTCGAGGCGCGTTTCGAGGGCCGGGTCCTGGTTCGCGCGGCGATGCGGTTCTCGGAGCCGAGCATCGACACGGCACTCGCCGAACTGGCGACCGGTGGCGTCGACCATGTCGCCGCGATCGTCCTGTCGCCGCAGTACTCACCGCTGCTGATGGGCGGCTACGGTCGCGCCATCGAGAGCGCCCGCGAGGCACTCGGCGACGACGCGCCGCAGGTCGAGGTCGCCGGGGCGTGGTTCGAGGAGCCTGCCCTGGTCGGGGCGCTCGCGGAGCGGATCCGGACCGCGCTTGCGGCGTTCCCCGGCGACGAAGGCGGATCCGTCCCGGTCCTGCTCACCGCCCACAGCCTGCCGCTCCGGGTCGCGCGCGAGGAGCCCGACTACATCGCCCAGCTCACCCGAAGCGCCGAGCTCGTCGCGGCGGCCGCCGGGCTCGGAACCGATCGCTGGACGTTCTGCTGGCAGAGCGCGGGTCACGAGCCCGGCGAGTGGATGAAGCCCGACTTCGCCGACCTGATGCCACGGCTCAAGGCGGACGGCCACCGTTCGGTCCTGATCGCCCCGATCCAGTTCCTCGCCGACCACCTCGAGATCCTCTACGACGTCGAGATCGGCGCTCGTCAGCAGGCCGAGGCGGCGGGGCTGGCGTTCCGGCGGATCGACTCGCTCAACGACGACCCGGGTCTGATCGACGCGCTCCAGGCGGTCGCGCGTCGACACCTCCTCGCGACGGCTCCCTGAGCCGTCGATCCGGCTGAGCCCTCGATCCGGTCGATCCGTCAGTCGAGCTCGGTGCGCCGGATGGCCACGATCGTGATGTCGTCGGCCATCGGCATCCCGTCGGCAAATCGTCGGCACGCGTCGCGGATCGCATCGACCACGACCCGTGCCGGCGCGCCGCGGGTCGCCTCGAGGACGTCGACCAGGCGCTCGTCGCCGAAGCGCCGCCCGTCAGTGGCCCGCGCATCGGTCACGCCGTCGGTGTAGAGCAGCAGAAGGTCGCCGGGCGCCAGGACGACCGAGCGCTCGACGAGGTCGAGCCGCCGGAACGCGCCCAGCAGGGGACCCGATCCTTCGAGCCAGGCGATCGCGCCGTCGCCGGCGGGCACGACCAGCGGCGGTTCATGTCCCGCGTTGGCGAGCCGCACGAGGCCCGCGTCCAGGTCCACGATCGCGCACAGCGCCGTGATGAACAGCGCCGACCGGCCTTCCTCGACGAGGATCTGGTTGGTTCGCTCGAGGCCCGCGACGGGGGCGGCCGTGTGATCGATCGCCGCGCGCAGGAGCGGGCGCGCGAACGCCATCAGGAGCGCCGCGGCGATGCCCTTCCCGGTGACGTCGGCGACGCATAACGCGAGACGGTCGTCGTGGCCATAGACCCTGAAGACGTCGAAGAAATCGCCGCCGACCACTTGCGCGGCCTCGTAATGGCTCGCGATCTCATATCCCGCGACTTCCGGAGCGACGAGGGGGACCAGGCTGCGCTGGATGCGGCGTCCCAGCGCCAGCTCGGCTTCCAGCCTGACCTTCGCCGCGCGTTCAGCGCCGGTCGTATCGCCCTCGAACGAGGGACTCGGCGAGAGCCCCGACGCTCGTCGCGAGGCTGCGCGCGACCGCCTCGTTCATCGGACCACCTGGTCCAAGGACGGCGACGCTTCCGATCAGCTCATCGGCGGCCACGATGGCGTCCACCGCCTCGACCGATCCGTGATGACCGCTACTGACAGATGACGCGAGGACCCGGCCGTCGGGATCCAGGATCGTGACGGCCGTCCCGGCCAGGCCGTCGAACGGCGCGACGATCGCCCGCAGGCGCTCCGGCCCGACCCGATCGAGGCTCACGGTCGTGCCGACCAGACGGTCAGAAGGCCTGGATCGCGGTCTCGCGGTCGGGATGGATCGGGAAGAGGCGATCGAGCCCGGTCCGCTCGAGCACGCGCGTGATGGCGGCCTGCGGACCGGCCAGCTGGACCTCCGTCTGCATCGCTCCTTCGGAGACGTCGTTGCCGAGGCTGTGGAAAGCGGCCCAACCGGATTCGGGGTCGATCGGCGCCTGGCCGTGCATGATCCGGACGATCGAGTGGAGGGCGACCAGGCCGGAGCTCGCGAGGAAAGTCAGATCGGTCAGGTCGATGATCAGCGCTCGAGTCCCGTTCTGGTAGAGCGTCTGGACCTCGTCCACGAACCGTTCGAAGTTCGTCGAATCGAGCTCGCCCGAGAGCGCGACGATCGTGATCGGGACGCGCCCGACTGCCGTTTCGACTGACGTGGTGAGCGTCATCGGGCCCTCCTGCGAACGTCCCGGCGCGACGGACCGGACCAACGACAGTATGTTGCCACCGCCGGGGCGCGGTCGATAGCCGACTGAATCCACCGCCAGCCGGATCAGGTGGACGCCCATCCCGCCAGGCCTGCGGGCCATCGGCGGGATCGTCAGGTCGGGCTCCGGAACGGTCGTCGGGTCGAACGGAGGGGCGCCATCCTCGATCACCACCACGAACCGTTCACCGTCGGTGCTGATGTCGACTTCGAGCCAGCCGTCTGCGCCGCGATAGCCGTGTCGGATCACGTTCGTCGCCGCCTCGTCGACCGCCTGGACGAGGTCCTCGACACACTCGGCCGGGGCATTCGCGGCCATGGTCTGCTCGCGAACGAACGAGCGCAGCTCCGCCAGGCGATGCGGGTCGGCGTCGATCCAGAGCCGCGCACTGACGGTCATCCGAGGGCCGCCCTCAGCTCGCCGACCCGATCGATCGTCTCGAGATCGAACGGGTGTCGGAAGACGAAGATGAGCTCGCCGACGCCCAGGCGCAGGTAGGGGTCCAGACCGGCCGCCACGGCCGCGACCGGCCCGCCGACGGTCAGCCCCCGGTACTCGCCGTCGGACGACGTGCGCTGCTCGAGGCCGTAGCGTCGAGACGTCTCCGCCCACGCGGCGTGCGCTGCAGCCACGCCGTCGCGGATGACCACGTCGAGAGTGACGGTCCGCTCGATCTCGTCGTACGGTCGCCCGATCTCCTCGCATCGCTGGCGCAGCAGCTCACTCGTGGCGGCGATCCGGTCCGGCGGCCCGTAGCCGTTCCATAGGTCGGCATAGCGGGCGGTCGTGCGGAGCGTCTTGGTCGGCCCGGAACCGCCGATCAGGATCGGCAGGCGAGCCTGGACGGGACGCGGCTCACACAACGCGTCATGCATCGCGTAGAACCGTCCGGAATGCGTCACCCGCTCGCCGTCGAGGAGTCGTCGGAGGAGCCCGACCGCCTCGTCGAGCCGATCCAGCCGCTCCCCGAACCCGCTCCCGAAATCGAGCCCGAAGGCATCGTGCTCGCGCTCGAACCAGCCGCCACCGAGACCGAGCACAGCTCGTCCGTCCGAGACATGGTCGACCGTGGTCGCGAGCTTCGCGGTCAGGCCCGGGTTTCGAAACGTGTTGGCAGCCACGAGCAGCCCGAGCCGAGCTCGGGTCGTGATCGCGGCGACGGCCGACAGGGTGGCCCAGCCCTCGAGCTTCGGGTCGGCGGGATCGCCCTCGTCCGCCAGCAGGTGATCGTCGATCCAGACCGAATCCCAGCCGGCCTGCTCGGCGGCGATCGTGGCGTCACGCAACGCAGGCCAGCTCGTCTGGTTGGTCCAGAATGCCGCCCCGAAACGCATCCGCCCCTCCTTCTGCAGCCGTCGCCCGTATCGTAGGGTCGTGACCACCCTGACGCGGCCGGCTTTCCGGCGGGCGACTTTGAACAAGCGCCTGTTCCGCTGGCACGACACGCGCCGCCGTCCGTTGCTGATCCGCGAGGCCGCGAGCCCGTGGCAGGTGCTGGTCGCTGAGGTGATGTCGCAACAGACAGGGATCGAGCGGGTGGGTCCGGCGTGGCGGCGGTTCGTCGACCGGTGGCCGACGCCCGCCGACCTGGCGGACGCCGGGACGCACGATCTGCTGGCGGCATGGGCCGGGCTTGGCTACAACCGGCGGGCCCTCGCCCTCCGCGAGTCCGCCCGGACGATCGCCGCGGAGCACGGAGGCGAAGTGCCGGCGACCGTCACGGCGCTCGAGTCGCTGCCGGGGATCGGTCCGTATACCGCCCGCGCCGTCGCTGCGGCGGCTTTCGGCGTCCCTGTCGCCCCGCTCGACGTGAACGTGCGGCGTGTCGTCTCGCGCGTCCTCGGCGTGCCTCCCGCCATGCCCGGGCTCCAGGTGGAGGCGGACGACCTGGTCTCCCGCGGTCAGCCCGGTCGGTGGCTCGACGCGGTGATGGATCTCGCGTCCGGGACGTGCACGGCTCGTGCTCCGCAGTGCGACGTCTGTCCGCTTGCGGGCCTGTGCGCATCGCGAGGAACGGTCGCTGCCGCGGAGCCCCGCACAGCCGCCGTCCCGTTTCCGATGACCACTCGCTGGCTGCGCGGTCGCCTCGTCGCGGCCGTCACCGCGGCGCCGGCGGGGACCTGGGTGCCGTTGCCCGAGCGGCTCGGACATCACGATGCCGACGCGATCGGCACCGCCGCCCAGCGCCTCGAGCGCGAGGGGTTTCTGGACCTCGAAGCCGGAGCGGCACGCGTGCGGCCGTGACGTCCCAAGCTCCTTCGCGGGATCCGCGCAGACCAGACCGCAGCCCAACGGTGGGGATCCTCATGGTCGCCGCCGTGGTCATCGCAGTCGTCCTCGTTGCACCTCGGATCCAGCAAGGAGGATCGGCTGGGGCCAGCGGGGCACCGAGCGAGGCCGCCGAGTCGGGATCAGCCGGAAGTCCAAACCCGTCATCATCTGAGGCGATCTCGTCGATCGTGCCCTCGCAATCGCCTTCCGACTCAGCTGCACCGACTGTTCCCGCGAGTCCTGAGCCTTCGGGGAGCGCGCCGTCGGGCGATGGGGACTGCGGAAGGATCTCGGCCGCCGCGTGTGCGAAGGCCATCGCCCTGGCGCGCAAGGGACACGAGTCTGACGTCTCTGGCGCCACGCGCATCGTGGTCGACGACACCTGCCCGCCGACCATGCAATGCGACCGGAAATACCCGTTCGACGCCGCCGTTGTCTTCGTGACCGGCGGTGCGGACACGACGGGCTGGTATTTCTGCGAGGTCGTCGGGCTCAAGGACGACCAACCGACCAAGGCCCAAGGGTGGCAGATGTACGAGCTGCCCGCTCACATCATCGCGAAGCTCCGGGCACCCCAGCCCTCGTCCTGACTTCGGCTACGCTTCGAGGGCGATGCCCGTCACTGCCCACCCGTCGACCCCTGACGCCGCGCCACCCCTGCCCGCCGACGACCCGGCCATCTTCGAGATGGACCTGCGTGGGCTGCGCCGGCACTGGGCGGTCCAGGCCGGCCTGCCCGCCATCTCGGCCCAGACGATGACCGGCGCAGACCGACGTGCGCAGGCCCTCGGCTACCCGGAGCTGCGGCTGATGGAGCATGCCGGGACGGCGGTCGCCGCGGCGGTCCGCGCGCTCGCCGCGGACCTCGGCCGCTGGGGGAGCGGGCCGATCGTCGTCATGTGCGGTCCTGGCAACAACGGTGGCGACGGGTTCGTGGCCGCCCGACGCCTCGCCCTCGCCGGGGCGTCGGTGATCGTGGCCGTCGTCGCCTCGGACGCGCGGCCGCGCGGGGTCTCGTCGGCACGCAACTGGGACCGGATCGCTCGCGACAAGGGGATCGTCAAGGTCCATCTCGCGGTTCCGCGTGACGTGGCGATGTTCGGGCTCGGTGTCGAGAAGGCGGCGGTCGTCGTCGATGCGCTGCTCGGGACCGGCGTCAGTGGCGCGCTCCGCGAGCCGATCCGCTCGGCGGTCGAGGTCGTCAGTCGGGCGCGTGCCGCCGGCGTCCCGGTCGTTGCGGTCGACACGCCCACCGCGGTCGACCTGTCGAGCGGGGAACCATCCGATCCGGCGGTCATCGCCGACCTGACCGTCACCTTCCATCGACCCAAGACGGGCCTCCTGACCAGACGCGGAGCCGCCTACGCCGGCCGCATCCTCGTGGCCCCGATCGGGATCCCGGCCGAGGCCGACCGTGGCTGAACCGCGGAAAGTCCGCGGTCAGGCCGGGCTGGCGCGAAGTCCTCATCGTGGCCGGCATCGCGGTCGCGGTCGTCCTCGGGCTCTCGGTGCTGACGAGCGTCCTGCCGGTCGGCCTCCAGGAGGTCGTCTTCCACACACCGCTTGCGATCCTTGTGCTCATTGTCGGGACCGGCTGGCTGCTGTGGCGGATCTCTCGGCAGCCGCCCGGCTCGGCTGGAGGATGATCGAGCCCTCGGAGACGCCGCCCCGGCGCATGCTCCCGCTCGAACGACGCGCGAACGACCTGGCCGGCCTGACCGCCGAGACGTGGGATGTCGTGATCGTCGGCGGCGGGATCGTCGGGTGCGGGTGCGCTGCTCGACGCGGTGTCGCGCGGTTTGCGCGCCGTGCTCGTCGAGCAGGACGACATCGCGGCCGGCACGTCGTCGCGTTCGTCGCGGCTGATCCACGGCGGGCTGCGCTATCTCGAGCAGTTCCGCTTCGGGCTCGTCCGCGAGGCGCTCGCCGAGCGCTCGCGGCTGCTGGCCATCGCCCCGCACCTCGTCAGCATCGAACCTCTTCTGTTCCCGATCTACGGGATCCCGTTCGCCTCGAAGGGCTTCTACGACGCCGGGCTGACGCTCTACGACATCCTGGGAGCGCGACACGACGGTGGCTGGCACCGCCGCCTGTCGCAGGCCGACACGCTCGACCTCGCCCCGACCCTGCGCCACGACGGGCTGCGCGGCGGCCTCCTCTACCACGACGGCGTCGAGGACGACGCGCGCTACACGCTGGCGGTGGCTCGTACGGCGATCGCCGCGGGCGCCCTGGCGCTCACCCGGGTCCGGGCCACCGGGATCCGCACCGGCGAGGATGGTCACACGATCGCCGCGGTCAGGGCCGAGGACAACCTGACCGGTGCAACATTCGAGATCGCGACCCGCGCCGTGGTCGATGCGACGGGGGTGTGGGCGGCCGAGCCCGACCATCCGTTCAAGGGGGGATCGCTCCGGATCCTGCCGAGCCGCGGCGCGCACCTCGTCGTCCCGCGGGAGCGCATCCCGAACAAGACCGGGCTGACCATCCGCGTTCCCGGCAAGATCGTCTTCCTCGTTCCCTGGCCGGACCACTGGCTGATCGGAACGACGGACGCCCCGTACGAAGGACCGGCCGCCCATCCGTCCGCGGCGGGATGGGAGGTGGACCGGTTGCTCGCCACGGTCAACGCGACGATGGACGTCGATCTCACACGGGCCGATGTGGTCGGCACGTACGCGGGACTAAGGCCGCTCATCGCGCCGTCGAGCGGGTCCACGGTCAAGGCGTCGCGCGAGCACCGGGTCACGGTCGAACAGAACGGCATCGTGCGGATCGGCGGCGGGAAGTACACGACCTACCGGGTGATGGCCCGCGACGTGATCGACGCCGTCCTCGGACCCGACGAGGCCAAGCGGCGGCCGAGCGAGACCGCCGAGCGGCGACTGGTCGGCGCGGCCGACACGGAGCCCCTCGCCCGGATCGCCGGCGAGCTCTCGACCATCCCGGCCGTCCGGGAGATCGGACCGGAGACCGCGGCACGGCTTGTCGCCCGGCACGGGACGGAGGCGCCGGCCGTGGTGGCGCTCGGCGCGGAGCTCGACCTGCTCCACCCGCTCGTCCCGGGCCGGGTCTTCCTGGAGGCCGAGGTCGCCTGGGCGGTCCGCCACGAGCTCGCGCTCTCCCTCGACGACGTCCTGTCGCGACGGACGCGGCTGGCCCAGGAACTGCCCGATCGGGCCGCGGCGATCGCGCCGCGAGTCGCGGCGATCATGGCCGCCGACCTCGGCTGGGGCGACGCGCGACAGCGTCTCGAAGTCGACGCATTCCTGGCCTCGGCCCGTCGTGAATTCTCGGTGGCGCCGGCAGGCGAGTCGGCCCCTGCCGACGAGGGGACGTCGGGCGGCGACTGAGCCCGTGCGACGGCCGAGTTGCCGCCCGTTTTCACGCTCGCCGGAGGTCAAAAGTCAGGTCTTGGCAAGCGTTTGGGAAGCGCGTACCATCCCGCCTGAAAACGCCATGGAAGGGTCCGTGGCCGGATATGTAGCTCGACACGACTCGGACTCCTCTCACGGCTGACGCGAGAAACCCGACGGGCTCGCGTTGGCTACCGAGAGGAGTTTCGTTTTCGTGTACAACGACAAGAACCTGACCTGTGCGGACTGTGGACAGGAGTTCGTGTTCACCGCCTCCGAGCAGGATTTCTACGCGCAGCGTGGCTTCACGGAGCCGCGTCGCTGCCCGTCCTGCCGAGCCAGCCGCAAGGCTGCCCGCAACGCGGACGGCGGCGGTAGCTCGTATGGCGGCTACGGCGCCGGCGGCGGCTATTCCGCCGGTGGCTCCGGTGGCGGCTACGGTGGCGGTGGCTATGGCTCCCGCGACCGCGGTCCCCGCGAGATGTTCTCGGCGACTTGCTCGTCCTGTGGCCGCGAGGCCCAGGTCCCGTTCCGACCGACCAGCGGCAAGCCGGTCTACTGCAGCGACTGCTTCCGGAGCCAGCGCGGCGGCTGACCCGACCCTCTCGGCGCGGGCCGACCCACGGCCCGCCGAACCAGCGTGATCCGACCCGGGCCGTCAGCCGACCCGGGTCGTTCGATGTCCTGGGCGGTCATATCGGCCGCCCGCCAGGGCGCCCGATCCATGCGTTGCTTGCTCCGCCGGTCGCTCACGCACCTTGGGGTGCGCTCGTTCGCTTGCTCGCTCGCGCCTTTGGCTCCGGCTCCCTGGCGGCGGATCCTCAGACGGATTGTTCGCGTCAGCTGCCGCTCGGGCGCTTGCCCGCCAAGAGCCCGAGGTCGAACTTGCGCTCCGTGCCGTGGAGCAGCCGGTCGATGTTGTCGGCGTGGGCGAGCCAGATCAGGGCCGCCCCGACCGCCGAATAGATGACGTACGGGAGGGGAGTCTCCGGCACGACCAGCAGGACCAGGAGCATCGCCGGGAACATCGCGGCGGATCCGATCAGCGACCCGAGAGACACGTATCGCGTCAGCAGGATCACGCCGATGAAGACGGGCGTCGCGAGCAGCACCGCGACCGGCTGGATCACCAGCATCGTCCCGACCCCGGTCCCGACGCCACGACCGCTTCGGAACCCGGCGAAGACCGACCAGATGGCGCCGGCCACGGCGGCCGCCCCGCACAGCACCTCGACCAGCGGGTCGCCGGTGACGTACCGGGCGAGGAGGACCGGGACCGCTCCCTTGAGCAGGTCGCCGGTGACGACGATCGCCGCACGACCACGTCCCAGGGCCCGCAGCGCGTTCGTGCCGCCTGTCCGACCCGAGCCGATCGTCCGGGGGTCCGTGCCGCCGGTCAGCCGGGCCACGACGACCCCCATCGGGATCGAACCCGCGAGGTAGGCGATGAGCACCAGGACGAGGGTCTGGAGCACGATCGCGGGGTCCACCAAGCACGCTCCAACGGCGATCGGCGAGCCCTGGCCGCAGGGGACGCCCGAGGTCCCGAGTCTAGCATCAGCCGCCCACCGCCCTCGGTTGCGCGTGTCGCGACAGCGCGCGTACCATCGGTCACGATGACCCACCAGCCCAGCCGCCCGTTGACGACGGCTCCGAGGCGCTTCGAGGCTCCCTGACCCATGGCCGTCGGCTCTTCCAACGATTTCGATCTCGTCGTGCTCGGCGCGGGCACCGGCGGCTACGCGGCGGCGTTCCGTGGCGCGCAGCTCGGTCTCAAGGTCGCCCTCGTCGACGAGGACAAGATCGGCGGCACGTGTCTTCACCGCGGCTGCATCCCGACCAAGGCGCTCCTCGAGTCGGCGGCCTTCACGGACCACGTGCGCCACGCCAAGGACTTCGGACTGATCCTGCCCGGCGAGGCGGTCGTCGACTACGCGGCGATGGCGGCCCGGCGCGACGCCGTCGTCAAGCGGATGTGGACCGGGCTCAAGACGCTCATCGACAAGAACAAGGTGACCTGGGTCGCGGGCCGCGGCCGGCTCGAAGGCGCAGGCAAGGTCAAGGTCAGCCAGACCGGCGAGGACGGCACGCCGGGTGGCGGCGGCGACCGGACGCTCAATGCCACCGACGTCATCATCGCCACCGGCTCACGGGTCAAGTCGCTTCCCGGGCTCGTCCCGGACGGCAAGCGGATCGTGACCAGCGACGACATCCTGAAGATGGACACCCTGCCGAAGGACATCGTCATCGTCGGCGCGGGGGCGGTCGGCGTCGAGTTCGCGAGCATGTACGCCGACATCGGGGTCAAGGTGACCCTCCTCGAGTACCTGCCGCAGATCGTGCCGCTCGAGGACGCCGATGTCAGCAAGGTCGTCGAGCGCAGCTTCACCAAGCGGGGCATGACCGTCATGACCAACGCCCGCTTCGATGCGGCATCGGTCACCGCCGACGAGAACGGCATCTGCCTGATGGTCGGGCCCGAGGGCAAGGACCCCACCGAGCTCCGCGCCGAGCTGATGCTCGTCGCCGCCGGTCGTGCCGCCAACATCGAGGACATCGGCCTCGAGACGACGAAGGTCGAGACCGACCGCGGGGTCATCAAGGTCAACGGCCGGATGCGGACCAAGGAGCAGCACGTCTACGCCATCGGCGACGTGATCGGCGGGCTGTGGCTCGCCCACACCGCGGCTCACGAGGGGCTGATCGCCGCGCACACGATCGCCGGCGACACCGATGTCCACGAGATGGACTACACGACCCAGCCGCGAGCGACCTACTGCCGGCCGGAGATCGCATCGATCGGGCTGACCGAGGCCCAGGCGACGGCGAAGGGCCACAAGCTCAAGATCGGCAAGGTCCCGTTCCAGGCGATCGCCAAGGCGATCATCGGCGGCGAATACGAGGGCTTCGCCAAGGTCATCGCCGACGTCGACACCAACGACACGCTCGGGCGTCCACATCGTCGGGCCCGCATGCCACCGACCTCATCGCCGAGGCGTCGCTCGCCTTCGAGCTCGACGCCACGCCGTGGGAGATCGGCGGCGCGACCCACGCGCATCCGACGCTCTCCGAGGTCATCGGTGAGGCGGCGATGGCCGTCGACGGACAGTCGCTCAACTTCTAGCGCAGGCACAGCCGGGATCCCGGCACACGAGGAGGCCGAACCAGCACCGATGGCGGTCACCCACACCAGCGACTCGCACCTCGGCGCCGAACTCGGTCTGTCCGACGCCGATCTCGTCGAGATGTACCGCTACGTCGCGCTCGCGCGCGCCGTCGACGAGCGGATGTGGATCCTCAACCGCGCCGGCCGGATCCCGTTCGTCATCAGCGGCCAGGGTCACGAAGGGGCGCAGGTCGGGATCGCCTGGGCGTTCGAGCGCGGCAAGGATTGGATCGCGCCGTTCTATCGCTCGATCGCGACCTGCCTGACGTTCGGCATGAGCCCGCGCGACATCATGACCGCGCAGTACGCGACGGCCTCCGACCCGTCATCGGGTGGTCGCCAGATGCCCGGCCACTACGGCAGCCACGAGCACAACATCGTGTCGGTGTCGTCGCCGGTCGCGACCCAGCTGCTGCACGCTGTCGGCATCGCCCTGGCGGCCAAGATCCGCAAGACCGGCCAGGTCGCGATGGCCAGCATGGGCGAGGGCTCGTCGAACCAGGGCGACGTCCACGAGGGCCTCAACTTCGCGGCGATCCACAAGCTGCCGTTCGTTTTCGTCGTCGAGAACAACGGCTACGCGATCAGCGTGCCCGCGGCGATGCAGGTTTCGGTCCCCGACGTGGCCCAGCGCGCGGCCGGCTACGGGATCCCGGGCGTGGTCGTCGATGGCGCGGACGTCCTCGCCTGCTACGCGGCGGCCCGCGACGCGGTCGCGCTGGCACGCTCCGGCGGCGGACCGACCCTGATCGAGGCCAAGGTGACCCGCCTGACCGGCCACTCGTCCGACGACCAGCAGACGAAGTACCGATCGGCGGAGGAGCTCGAATCGGAGAAAGGCCACGACGCGCTGCCCCGCTTCCGCGGCGAGCTCCGCGATGCCGGGATCCTGACCGACGAGATCGAGGCCGCGATGAACGCCGAGATCGCCGCCTCGGTCGAGGACGCGACCGAGTACGCCGAGCACCAACCCGACCCAGACCCCGAGTTCGCGACCCGCTACGTCTACGCCGAAGAGCCCGAGGCCGCCGACTGATGCCGCCGCGCACCTTCATCGACTCGATCCGCGAGACGCTGGCCGACGAGATGCGCCGCGACGAGACGGTCATCGTCCTGGGCGAGGACGTCGGCAAGAAGGGCGGCGTCTTCCTCGCGACCGACGGCCTGTGGGCCGAGTTCGGCGACGACCGGGTGATCGACACGCCGCTGACCGAGTCGATGATCGTCGGGGCCTCGATCGGTGCGGCGGTCAACGGCTTGCGACCGGTCGCCGAGATCCAGTTCGCGGACTTCATCTTCCCGGCCTTCAACCAGATCGTGTCCGAGGCCGCGCGGATGCGCTATCGCTCGAACAACGGCTACGGCGTCCCGATGACCATCCGGGCCCCGTACGGCGGTGGCGTCCACGGCGCGCTGTATCACTCGCAATCGGTGGAGGCGTTCTTCACCCACGTGCCCGGGCTCAAGGTGGTCGTGCCGTCCACGCCGTACGACGCGCGCGGACTCCTCCGATCGTCGATCCGCGACGAGGACCCGGTCCTCTTCTTCGAGCACAAGAAGATGTACCGCTCCGTCCGCGGCGACGTCCCGGACACGGACTACACGGTCCCGCTCGGGGTGGCCAAGGTCACCCATCCGGGATCGCAGGTCACCGTGGTCGCATACGGGCTGATGGCCCATTACGCGCTGGAAGCCGCCGATCGTGTCGCGGACGACGGGATCAGCGCCGAGGTCGTCGACCTGCGGACACTCCGGCCGCTCGACCGCGAGACGCTCCTCGATTCGGTGCGCAAGACCGGCAAGTGCCTCGTGGTCTACGAGGACAACAAGTTCGGCGGCTATGGGGCGGAGGTCGCCGCCATCGTCGCCGAGGAGGCGTTCGACTACCTCGACGGGCCGGTCACGCGGATCGCCGGCCCCGAGGTCCCGGGGGTGCCCTACAACCACGTCCTCGAGGACTGGTTCATGGTCAACCCGGAGAAGATCGCGGACGGGATCCGCAAGCTCGCCGCGTACTAGGCGGTTTCGACCTCCGGGGCAGTCACCTCGGCAGAGTCGGCTTTCGCGTGGGCGCGGGTGTGCCACGTGTCGAGCATCCACTCGATCCTGGGCGGCAACCGGAACGAGCCGGCCTCCATGTCGCCGCCGAAGCGCCGCATGTGGCCGTGTCCGGAGCCGGGGCCACGGGTACCCTCGGGCGTCCAGCCCGACTCCCACATCGCGCGACGATGGGCCACACCCTTGGCGACGATCACCGCCGCCGGGATGAGGAGCAGGAGCGTCCAGTTGGGGCCCCGGCTGGTGGTTTGTTCGGTCATGTCGTCCTCCGACGCTGGTGCTGGTGCTGATCGCGGGTCGTTCGCCTGCGTTCACCGTCACCCTGGACCCGACTTGTGGAGCAGGCATGGACGTGCCGGGGAGACATTCGGCCGTTCGATTGCCGAGGCATCGGCGTGCCGGCTTGTCTAGAGTTCGAGTTCGGGGCCGGACGGCGGTCCCGACGTGCGAAGAGGATCGGGCGACGTGACAGAGGACGGGCGACTGCTCGACGTACTCGTCATCGGCGGCGGACAGGCCGGACTGGGCGTGAGCTTCCATCTCGCGCGACACGGGATCGACCATGTCGTCCTGGAGCGCGGGGACGTTGCCGAGAGCTGGCGGACGCAGCGCTGGGATTCGTTCGTCCTCAACACGCCGAATTGGATGAACCGACTTCCGGGCGAGAACGAGATCGTCGAGCCGCGCGACGCCTTCATGGATCGGGACGGCTATGCGGCCCGCCTGCGAGCGTACGCGACCGACCACCGGATCCCCCTCCGGACCGGGAACACCGTGACGGCCGTGTCGCCGCGATCCCGCGACGGCATCTTCGACGTCTCCGCTGATGGGGCGGGCAGCCCAGCTCACTACGAGACGCGCAACGTGGTGGTCGCCTCCGGGATGCTGCGCGTCCCGAAGGTGCCGGCGATCGCGCGATCCCTGCCCGAAGGCATCACCCAGCTGCATTCCGGCACATATCGCAGACCGGCCGACCTCCCGTCGGGTGCCGTGCTGATCGTCGGCAGCGGGCAGTCGGGGGTACAGATCGCGGAGGACGTTCTCGACTCGGGCCGAACGGTCTACCTGTCGACGAGCGCGGTGGCGCGATTACGTCGCCGGTATCGCGGTCGCGACGCGCTCGAATGGCTGGCGGGCTCGGGTTCCTTCTACGACGTGCCGCTGGACCGATTGCCGGATCCGCAGGTGCGTTTCCAGACGCTGTTCACGACCTCGGGTGTCGGTCGCTTCGGCCATACCGTGAGCCTCCAGTCGCTGGCCGACCGCGGCGTGATCCTGCTCGGGCGGCCGACGGGGATCGACGGCGACCGGCTGCAGCTTGACGACACGCTCGGAGCGAACATCGCGTTCGGCGACCGGAGATCTGCCGAGCTCAACGCCCAGCTCGACGGGATCGTCCGGTCCGCAGGCCCCGATGCCCCGCCGCTCGAACCCGATCCGGCCGACGTGCCACACCCGGATCCGCTCTCGGTCCGATCGCCGGCCGAGCTCGACCTCGGCGCGTCGGGCGTCGGCACGGTGATCTGGGCCACCGGGTTTGGTGGCGACCTGGGCTACCTGGAGGTGCCGGTCCTCGACGACCATGCTGCCCCGATCCACGAGCACGGGGTCGCGAAGGTCCCGGGTCTCTTCTTCGTGGGCTTCCCGTGGCTGTGGACGCGCAAGTCCGGGATCATCCTGGGCGTCGACGAGGACGCGGCCTTCATCGCGGATCGCGTCGCGGATCGGCTGGCAGAGGGGAGGTCGCGCGGTGAGTGATCTCGACGGAGCGGATGACCAGATCTTCGCAGGGCTGTTCGTGGCAACGCCAGCCGATGTCGAGGCGTGGGACATGACGGGCCTGACGCCGCCGGCGTGGCCGGCGATCGAGTTCAAGCGGCTGGACAGCGTGCGGCTCGGGACGCTCGAGGCGATCCTCACCGGGGGTCGCTACGAGGACATCGATCGTGCGCAGCTCCACAGGCTGGTCCGCAACGGTGGCGACGATGGGCCGTGGATCATGGGCGTGCGCCAGGAGCTGATCGGTGCCCTTGCGGGCCTCAGTCCTGACCGCATGGCCGCGGCGGCGGCACGCTGGGCCGACACCGACGAGTTCAAGCTGCGTCCGACCGACCCACCACGCCAGCAGGACATCGACGATCTGACCGGGCGTCTCGCCGCCATGAGGAGCCTTGCCGCGCTGAGCCTCCGAGACGACAAGCCGATGTTCCTCCTGCTGAGCCTCTGACCCGACGACGGATCGCGAGTCGGCGTAGCGGCTCAGGAGCGCTTGTACGTCCCGATCAGCACCGTCATCGCCAGGATGTGGCCCTTGATCGCCGCCTCGATGTCGGCGCGTGTGGGTGTGCCGGTCAACCCGATCGTGCGATCGAGCGCGTACAGCGTGAACACGTAGTGATGCGTGCCGGACGGCGGGCACGGTCCGGTATACCCGGCCTTGCCGCGCCCGTTCGCACCCTGCGGCGGCGCGCCAGCGGACGTGCCGACGTCCTCGGCGAGTGACCCCGACGATGCGGCCGGGATGTCGTAGACCAGCCAGTGGACGAATCCGCCCGCGTCAGGGTCGATGACGGTCAGCGCCAGCGCCTTCGTCGCCGCGGGTGCCCCGGACCAGTCGATCTCGGGCGAGATGCCCTTGCCATCGCACGTGAAGCGGGTCGGGATCGCGGCGCCGTCGGCGAAGGCCGGGCTCGAAAGGGCGAGCGGCCCCGTCGATGGCGATGGCGATGGCGATGGCGCGACGGTCGCGTCGCTGCTCGCGCTCGCCGTCGCCGTCGAGGTCGGTGATGCGACGGTCGGCGAGATTGACGTCGTCGCGGTGGGGCTCGCCGATCCCGCGCCGGTCGACGCGCAAGCCGCCACGAGGATGGCCACCAGGACGAGCCAGACGACATTCGTTCGGCGCATGCCGCGATTATCGTCCCGGGCAGCACGGGACACCCGAACCCGGACTCGACCCCGGCGGCCGAGATGCGCGACACTAGGCGAAACGACAAACGCGACCCCGCCCGATGCGGAACGCTCTCGGAGGACCTGCGACCGTGGCCAAGGTGACGATGCCCCAACTCGGCGAGAGCGTGGCCGAGGGGACGATCGGGAAATGGCTCAAGCAGCCGGGCGACCATGTCGCCAAGTACGAACCGCTCGTCGAGGTCGTCACCGACAAGGTGAACGCCGAGGTGCCCTCGCCGTTCGAGGGGATCCTGCGCGAGATCCTGGTCGAGGAGGGCGCGACCGTCCCGAACAACGCCGAGATCGCCGTCATCGAGACCGCCGACGAAGGTGCCGGCGATCCGGCCGCGACCGCGCCGACGGCCCCGGTCGTCACGTCCGAGCCCGCAGTCGCGGCCGCTTCGGACGCTGCGCCGGCCGCCACGGCGCCGGCCGCCGCGCCCACGCCGGCTGTCGCCGCAGGTCCCGCGGGGAGCGACGAGCGTGGCCCGCGCGAGATGGCCGCCGCGGCCTCGGCGTCGCCCGGTCGCGACGGCCGCCGCCCCGGTCGAAGCGCCGCCCGCGACCGCCGACCCCGACGCGCGGATGACCCCGGCCGTCCGTCGACTCCTGCGTGAGCACGACCTGTCGGCGGCGCAGATCACCGGAACCGGTGGTGGTGGCCGGATCACCCGCGAGGACGTGCTGAAGGTCGTCGAGACCATCCGGACCGGCGGCGCGGCACCGGTCGTCGTCGGCCGACGCCTCGTCAGCCCCGGCCCCGGCCGCGCCGACCGATGGCCACACAGCGCCCGCCCCGCGTCCTGCCCCCGCGGCGGCACCCGCCGGCGCCCCGATCGCTTTCCCGGACGGCGCCGACGAAGTCCTTCTCCCGATGACCAAGATGCGCAAGGGCATCGCCGCCCAGATGACCCGCGCCCTCGCCGTCCCGCACGCGTACGTCCACATGGAAGTCGATGCGCGGCAACCTCGTCCGCGCCCGCGAGACGCGCCAAGCGCGAGTACCAGGCCCGCGAGGGCATCTCGCTCAGCTACGTGCCCGTACGTGATCAAGGCGGTCGTCGACGCGCTCCATCGCTACCCGACGTTCAACGCCCACTGGACCGATGCCGGCCTTCTCGCCAAGCGGCGGATCCACATGGGCGTCGCCGTCGCGGTCGATGACGGACTGCTCGTGCCGGTCGTCCGCGACGTCGATCAGCTGTCGATCAGCGGCCTCAACCGCGCGATCGCTGAGGTCGCGGCGCGTGCCCGTGACGGCAAGCTCCGCCTCGAGGACTACGGCGGGAGCACATTCACCATCGACAACACCGGCTGGTTCGGCTCGAACCTGACGATGCCGATCATCAACGTCCCCGAAGTCGCCATCCTGACGATGGAGGCGATCACCAAGCGGCCGGTCGTCCGCGAGACGCCCGAGGGCGATGTCATCGCGATCCGGCCGGTGATGAACATGGTCCTGGCCATCGACCATCGCGCCAACGACGGCGCCCAGGCCGCCGATTTCCTCCGGACGGTCAAGACCTGGCTCGAGGCGATCGGGTCGGAGACGCCCGTCTACTAGGTCGGGATCGACCAGCCGGGGGGCCGCCACGATGAGTCCCGCGATCGTCATGACCGGTGCCGCGGGCTTCATCGGCTCGCGGGTCGCGCGGCGCCTCTACGAGCGCGGCGACGAGGTCGTTGCCATCGTCCGGGACCCAGCGAGGTCCGACGTGCTGCGCGACCTCGGTGTTCGGCTCGTGGCCGGCGACCTCAGCTCGGGCGACGAGATCCGTTCGGTGGTGGCCGGGGCGGGCGCGGTCATCCACGGCGCGGGGAGCTACCGGGTCGGCATCCCGGTCTCGGAGCGGCCCGCGATGTACGACGCCAATGTCGCCGCGACGGAACGCGTCCTCGACGCGGCGCTCGCCGAAGGCGTCGCGCGGATCGTCCATGTCTCGACGGTCAATGTCTTCGGCGACACGAAGGCCGTGATCCGGGACGAGACGTTCCATCGTGACCTGGCCGACGGTTTCGTCAGCTACTACGACGAGACGAAATACCTGGCCCACGTGGCGGCCGAGGAACGGATCGCTGCCGGCGCACCGATCGTCATCGTCCAGCCCGGAGCGACGTACGGGCCCGGCGATCACTCCGCGGTCGGCGCCCAGCTCGAGGCCGCGTTCGACGGGACCGCCCGGTACCTGGCACAGACCCACCTCGGTGTCTCGCCGACCCACGTCGACGACGTGGCCGCCGGCATCGTCTCTGCCCTGGATCACGGTCGGCTCGGCCAGGCGTATGTCCTGTCCGGCGAGAACATGCGGCTCGGCGAGGCGATGGCGATCGCGGCGGCGGCCGGCGGTCGACGCCTGCCGCGACTGAGCGGTCCCGAACGGGATGCTGCGAGCTCGCCGCTCGGGTGCTTCCGAACGGAGGTCGGTTCGTCGGCGCCCAGCCGAACCTGCGCGAGATCGTCCGCGCCTCGGATGGCGTGACCTACTGGGCGAGTCATGCCAAGGCGACGGCCGAGCTCCGATACACGCCACGGGACCTGGCCACCGGCGCCCGCGACGCCTTCGGGCGGCTCGTAGGTCCCTCCACCCGCGAGCGTCGTACACTCCCGCCATGGCCCGCGACCTCCCGATGTTCAGCCCCCCCGATGCCGGCCACGCCCACCCGAGTCGAGCTGCCGTCGATCGCCCTCGGTGGGGGACGTGCCGGCGAGCCCGCCGCGGACGGCTCGATGGCCTTGCGGCGCCACCCGGACTGGATCCGCGCCCGGATGCCGTCGGGCGAGAACTACCACGACCTCAAGGGCCTGCTCCGCGGCCTGTCGCTCAACACGGTCTGCGAGGAGGCCCACTGCCCCAACATCGGGGAGTGCTGGGACCAGCGAACCGCGACGATCATGATCCTCGGCGACACGTGCACCCGCGCCTGCGGGTTCTGCGCGGTCAAGACCGGCCGGCCGACCTGGTTCGATGACGACGAGCCGCGGCGGGTCGCCGAGGCGGTCGGCGCCCTCGGCCTCGAGCACGTCGTGGTGACCAGCGTCGCGCGCGACGACCTGCCCGACGGTGGCTCACGGATCTTTGCCGAGACCATCCTCGCCATGCGCGCGACCTCGCCCGGGATGGGCATCGAGGTGCTCATCCCCGATTTCGATGGCGCCGACGCGCGTCTGCAGACGGTCATGGATGCCCGGCCGGACATCCTCAACCACAACCTCGAGACGGTTCGTCGCCTCCAGAAGCCGGTCCGCAAGCGCGCCCGCTGGGATCGCAGCCTGTACGTCCTGCGGCGGGCCAAGGAGATGGCGGACGAGATCGGCTACCCGGTCCACACCAAGAGCTCGCTGATGGTCGGTCTGGGCGAGACACGCGACGAGCTGCACGAGGCGTTCGAGGCGCTCCGTGCCGTCGACGTCGACATCCTGACCGTCGGGCAGTACCTGCGGCCGTCGATGCAGCACCTGCCGCTCGAGCGCTACTACCACCCCGACGAATTCGCGGAGATGAAGACCGAGGCGCTCGCGCTCGGGTTCAAGCACGTCGAGGCGGCGCCGCTCGTCCGGTCGAGCTACCACGCTCGCGATCAGGTCCCTGGCGCCGAGCTGAAGCGGCTCCGCCGGCAGGCCACCCTCGACGCGGAGGGTCGCGTCGTCCCCTTGGCGGGATAGGCGCCCGGGCGACCGGTGCCACCATAGGCCGGTGAGCGTCGACTTCGATCCGGTCAGGCTCCGCCCCAAGCGCCGGCGGGTCGATCCGGTCGTCGTCGGCATCGCGGTCGTCGTCATCGCCCTCGGTGTGGCGATCGTCAAGCCCTGGGAGAACCGGGACGTGGCGACGGTCACGACCTTCGTCAGGGGCACCGGCCGTCGGGCTCGCCACGGCCGTTCCCAGCAGCGCGCCTGTCGGGCTCGTTCGGAAGACGCCGCGCGTCGCCCGCTCCGCCGCCGCCGACCTGGACCGACCTCGCGCCGGCGGTCTCGGTTCACCCCGCGTGGGGGGTTGCCGCGGTCGTCCTCGGTTCGCCGACAGACACCGCGGCGCCATCGCGGTCACGCCTACCTCGAGCTGTGGTCTCGATCGGTGGTCGCACGACGCCGGTGTCGAGGACGCCTACGTCGCTCGATCCCAGGAGTCGATCGTCGCGCTCGGCGTCACCGTGCCCCGGGGCGAGGTGCCGGAGGATGTCCGGATCTGGCGCGTCCACGACGACGGCGGACTCGAATGGATCGATGCCGCCCCGGTCGTCGGCCGCGCCGCCGACGGCACGGTGCTCCTGATCCGGCCCGGTGATGGTGGGGCGGCCTATGCGTCGTGGCCCGGTGGTCACTATCGGATCGACGTCCTGGTGACGGGCGGGATCCATCGGATCGCGCTGCAGATCCCGGGCAGGTTCGGCAACGTCCCGCCTCCCGACGCCTGGCCGGCCACACCCGCCGACCTCTCCGCCGCCAAGGACGGCGACCCGACGGTGACGCGCCAGGGACCCTTCGCCCTGGCGGACGGCGTGAGCGTCGCCCTGTCGGCGACCCCGGGCACCTTGCTCGACGAGGACGCCGAGTGGCGCGCGGCGCTCGATGCCGACAGATCGCACGGCCAGTCAGTCGCCGCGGTCCATCTTCCCCGGGCGACCGGGCTGGGCGTGATGTTCACGGAGAACGCTGTCGTCCACTCGGCGTCGATCAAGCGGTTGGCGCCGGATGCCCAGATCGATGCGGCGCCGGCGATCGGCGGGATCTCCTCGATCCACGGCCGCACGCCATATCTCGTGTTCACGCCGGTCGGTGAGGGCGCCTGGTCGGCGGGCGTCTATGCGCTCAGCGCGTCGTGGACGGATGCCGCGGGCGACCACGTGGCGACCTGGCCGATCGAGCTCCGGCCGGGGATCTCGGTCGGAGGAGCCGGCACGGCGTTCGGGCCTGGCAACGGCGGATAGCCGGCGGCCGATCGCCGTCGCCATCGGCTATGCTCGGGTCATGCCGCGTCCCCTGTCGCGCAAGATCCCGCTGGCCGAGCTGCACTGTCATCTTGGCGGCGCGGTCACCCCGGCGATCATGTGGGGGATCGCCCACTCGCAGGGGATCAAGCTCCCGACCAAGGACTACTGGGAGTTCCGCGACATGATCACCGTGTCGTCGCGGCGGAACCGCTCGTTCGATGGCTACCTACAGCTGTTCCATTGGACCGAGCTCATCCAGAGCAGCCCGCTGGCGGTCGAGCGCTCGGTCTACGAGGTCGTCGGCGGCGCCTACCGCAAGAACAACGTCACGACCATGGAGCTGCGCTTCAACCCGATGAAGCGGAACCGCGGCGGCGAGCAGGACCTCGACCACATCATCGCGGCGGCCGTCCGCGGGATGGACAAGGCGAGCCTCGAGTATCCGGTCAAGCCCGGTCTGATCTTCTGCCTCGACCGTGCGTTCCCGTACGAGCTCAACGAGATCATCGTCGAGAAGGCGATCAGCTGGCACGACCGAGGCGTGGTCGGAGTCGACATCGCCGGGCCCTGAGGCGACGACCTTCCGCGTCGCCGACTATCGCCGGCTCTTCCGCCGCGCCCGGCAATACGGCCTCGGACTGACCGTCCACACCGGCGAATCGGGGCCGGTCGAGGAGGTCGCGCGCGTCGTCGAGCTGCTCGAGCCGGATCGGATCGGGCATGGCGTCAAGGCGGCCTACGACCCGCGCGCGATGGCCATGATCCGCGACCGCGGGATCGTCCTCGAGATCTGCCCGACATCGAACCTCAATACCCGCGTCGTCTCGGGCTGGGACGAGTTCCGCTGGATCTTCGACACGTTCCGGCGCAACGAGGTCCGCTTCACGATCAGCACCGACGGTCCCGAGATGCTCAAGACGTACATCCGCGACGAGATGGCCCAGCTCGGCCGTCTCGGCATCCTGTCGGTGACCGACCAGGAGATCGTCGCCTCGACGTCGCTCGCCGCATCGTTCGTCCCGAACGTCAGCGATGTCCCGGCGCCGCGGCTCGAGCCGGCCTCCAGGATCGCCGTCGAGCGCGAAGAGGCCTGACGAGCCGGCCCGACGAGCGCTCGCCGGGTCCTGCCCCACGGGTCATGACCGCCACCGCCCCTCACCCCAATCGATGACAGCGCACCGCACCTTCGAGGACGGTCGGCGGTGCGTGGCCGAGGACCCTGCAGCCCGGCGATGGGTCCGGTCCGAGGCCTGACATTCGGGCCGCGGCGGCGCGACGTCGGACCGTCGAGGATGACGCCGTGGACATCGACTTCACCGGCTTCGCCGGCGACTGCATCATCAACGGACGGCTCCCCCTCAGCGAGAAGAGGCTGACAGACCAGCTCAACGTCGCGCAGACGATCACCCTCGACGACGTCGTCCTGGACGGCCTCGACGGTCAGCGGGTGACCACCTCGACCTTCACCATCGAGCGCTCGCAGCTGTGCGCGGTCGTCGCCCGCGGCCCTCGTGGGCGCCGATCGCTGCGGATCGCGACCGAACGACGCCGCCTCCAGGCACAGATCGGGCCGTACGTCGTGCTCGGTCGGTACCACGGGCCGCTCGGGGCCACGAGCATCCGTCACTTCGCGGAGCGCGATCCGATGGTCCCGCTCACGGACGCCACCGTGGCCTATGTCGTCGGCGGCATCCTCGAGGTCGTGGACGCCTCGACGCTGATCATCAACCGCGAGCTGGCGTCCTGGTACCGCGAGGCCGACGAGTCACTCGACCCAGGCCTGATCTCCTACGCGAAACGTTCAGTCCAGAGCCGGCTCAAGGCCTGACCCTTTCTCGAACAGAGAATCGGGCGTCAGATCGCGTCGTCGCGAACGCGCGGATGGGCCGGAGATGGCGCCCGCTAGCTTTCAGAGATTCGATACGAGCAACAGCGGTCGCCTGAGGCGATGTGCTGCTCTCGAACGACGTCAGCACCGAGGACATCGCTGAACAGTTCGAGCTCCGCCCGACATGCAGCCGGCGTGCCCTGGGCGACGTGGAAGATCGCGCAGTTGTGCTCGCGCAGGCGGATGGTGCCATCGGGCTCGAGGATCGCCTCGGCGAGATAGCCCTGGTCGGCCTGGACGACCGCCAGCTCGCGGACTCGATCGACGAGCGACGCCTCGGGCGCGACGTGGGCCGCCATATGCTCGCGCACGCGAGCGCCGAGCTGGCGCCGCCGGGCCGTCGAAGACCTGGTCGAGCAGGTCGTCGCCGCCGACCGCCTCGATCGCGGCCAGCAGGCCCGACGCCAGGGCGTCGTAGTTGGTCGGGAACATGTCCTGGGCGTCGGGCGTGACGTCGTACAGGTGACGCGGCCGGCCGACGCCGTGGCGGACGGTCTGGCGGCTGACGAGCTCGGCCGACTCGAGCGCCCGCAGCTGCTGCAGGACGCCGGTCCGGCTCGCCCCGAGCCGCTCGGCCAGCTGGTCGGGCGAGCTCGGCCCGTCGAGTCGCAGCCGGAGCAACAGGTCGCGGCGCAGGTTCGACGGTCCACCGGACGTTCGCGCGCCGAGCGACGCGGGCATGGGGTCGTGGGCGTCGAGGCGCGGCAGCGGCTCCCTCATCGGGCAACGGTAGCACCGGTCACCGAGGGGCGCTGTCCTGGTGCTACGCTCGACCGATGGACCTCGATCTCTCCCCGGAGCACACCCTCCTGCGCGACACCATCCGCGACTTCATGCTGACCGAGGTCGCCCCGGTCATCGACGAGCATGAGCGCGCCCGACGCTTCCCGACCGAGATCGTCCGCCGGATCGGCGAGCTCGGCTGGCTCGGCATCCCCATCCCCGAGGACGAGGGCGGGGCCGGCCTCGACACGCTCGCCTATGCGATCGCCATCGAGGAGATCGGCCGGGTGTGGGGCTCGCTCGGGCTGATCGTCGCGGCCCACACGAGCCTGGGCTGCGGACCGCTCCACCTGGCAGGCTCCCACGAACAGCAGCAACAGTTCCTCGTCCCGATGGCGCAGGGGAAGGTCATCGGCGCGTACGGGCTGACCGAGCCCGGGGCCGGAAGCGATTCGGGCGGGACCCGTACGACCGCACGCCGCGAGGACGGCCCCGACGGCGGGACGTGGGTGCTCGACGGTGGCAAGCGGTTCATCACCAATGCCGGGCAGGCCGGCACGTACGTGATCACGGCACGGACCGGCACGCGAGATGACGGCGCCGCCGAGATCAGCGCGTTCATCGTCCCGTCGGACACGCCCGGCTTCTCGGTCGGGCGGCTCGAGGAGAAGCTCGGTCTCCACGCCTCGGCGACGGGGGAGCTGCTGTTCGAGGGCGCGCGGATTCCCGCCGCGAACCTGCTGGGCGAGCAGGGGAGCGGCTTCAAGACGTTCCTGCGCATCCTCGATGGCGGTCGGATCTCGATCGGCGCGCTGGCGGTCGGCATCGCCCAGGGCGCGCTCGACGCCTCGATCCCGTACGCGCAGACGCGCGAGCAGTTCGGCCGGCCGATCGGCACGTTCCAGGGTGTCGCCTTCATGGTCGCCGACATGGCGACCGAGATCGAGGCAGCCCGCGGTCTCGTCTGGCGCTCGGCCTGGCTCAAGGACCAGGGTCGCGACTTCGGGCTCGTCGCCGCGCAGGCGAAGCTGTTCGCGTCGGAGGTCAGCTCACGCGTCACGAACAACGCCATCCAGATCCATGGCGGCTACGGCTACGTGACCGAATACCCGGTCGAACGCTACCTGCGCGACGCCAAGCTGACCGAGATCGGCGAGGGGACGAGCCAGGTCCAGCGGCTCGTGATCGCGCGGCGGATCCTCGGCCTACGGGTAGTCTGACCCGGCGTTGTCCCCGGACCCCGCCGCGACGACCAGGCCGGCCCGCAGCGCGGCCTCGAACGCCTGGCCCCACGGCCCCTGGCCGACCAGCACGAACGGCGATTGCTCGACGGACTGGTAGGTCTCCGGATCGGTCACGAACGAGGCGGCGCAGGCGTCCACGGTCGTCCGCAGCCGCTCGTAGGTAGCCCGGTCGGCGAACATGTACAGGTAGATCCTGACCGTCTTGGTCTGGTCGAGCCCGGACGCGTCGAACGACCGGGCGGTGGGCGCGAGGACCGTATCCGTGCAGCCCGCGTCGCCCGACACGACCTTGTCGATCTGGATGCCGCGTTTCGCGAACTCGGTCGCGGTGCCCTGGAAGTCGGCTGGGCTCGGCGACGGCGGGACCGTCTCGACGTAGCTGCAGCCCGCGACGAGGAGCACGACGAGGCAGAGGAGCAGTCGGCGGGGGACGGACATCGAGCCGGAGGCTACCACCCGCTGCCGAGGAGCGCCGGAGACCGCCCCGGCGGCTGGGTCGGTCACCCGGTAGCATCGGAGCGATCGGAGGTGTGGGGCCGTGCGGAAGATCGTGGTCTACGAGCTGGTGTCCCTCGACGGGGTCGCCGAGGACCCGGATCTCTTCTTCGACGACTGGGACGACACGATGGAGGCCAACCTCGCCTCCGTGATCGCGACGCAGGACGCGGTCATCCTCGGCCGCCGGAGCTACAGCCAGTGGGCGGAGTTCTGGCCGAGCAGCGAGATCGAGCCGTTCGCGACATTCATCAACGGCGTCACCAAGTACGTCGCGACGTCGACGCCTCTCGACCGGGACTGGGCCAATGCGACGGCGGTCGAGGGCGGGTTGGTCGAATTCGTCCGGGATCTCAAGGGCCAGCCCGGAGGCGACATCGGCGTCCACGCCAGCATCTCGGTCGCCCAGGCGCTGCTCGCCGCCGACGTCGTCGACGAGCTCAGGCTCGTCATCGCGCCGAGGATCGCCGGTCGCGGACGACGCCTTCTCGACGGCCTGCCACCGATCCAGCTTCGATCGATCCGAAGTGAGGTCTCACCGACCGGCTATCTGCTCGTCGCCTATCGCGTGACCCATTAAGGCGTCGGGGCGGCGGCTATCGTACGATGCGACCGTCCCGACACAGCCGACGACTCGACAGCCGTCTTCGTGAGGTCCCGTGCCCGACATCCGCGCGTTCCGTGCCCTTCGCTACGATCCGTCGACCATCCCCGACCTCTCGCTCGTCGTGGCACCGCCGTATGACGTCATCGGAGCGGACGAGCGCGAGCGGCTGGTCGCCCGGCACCCGGCCAACGTCGTCCGACTCGACCTGCCCAGCGAGGAGCTTGGCGATGAGCCCGACGATCGATACCGTCGGACCGCCCGCGTCCTGGCCGCGTGGCGGTCGGATGGGACCCTGCACAAGGATCCCCATCCATCCATCTACGTCTACGAGCAGACGTATCGCGTCCCCGGAACCGAGGTGACCCGAACCCAGCGCGGGTTCTTCGCACGGCTCCGACTCGAGACCTATGGACCAGGATCCGGTGTCCTGCCGCACGAGCGCACGATGTCGGGTCCGCGCGAGGACCGCTACAAGCTGCTGCGCGCGACCGGGGTGAACACGAGCCCGGTCGTCGGCCTGTACGACGACGTGGGTGGAACTGCTGGCCGGGTCCTCGACACGATCACGGCGCGAACCGCGGACGTCGACCTGACCGACGAGGATGGGACGCGACACCGGCTGTGGGCTGTCCCCGCGGATGGCGACGCGGCCGCCGCCGTCGCACCGCTGCTGGCCGCCGCATCGCGCGGTCCGGTGACGATCGCGGACGGCCACCATCGCTATGAGACCGCGTTGCGCTACCGCGACGAGCGCCGGATGACCCGTTCGTGCGAGGAAGACCCCGCCTTCGACTACCTGCTGATGCTCTTCCTCGACGCGACCGGCGAGCCCTTGACGGTCCTGCCGACCCACCGGATCGTGGGAGGTCTTGGCGAGACGGGCGTGGCGAGCCTGCTGGCGGGTCTCGACTCGTTGTTCTCGGTCCGAAGCGCTGTGACCGCGGATGAGCTGCGCCGGACCTTCGGCGGTGCCGGGCTCGCACGCGGCGGCGAGGGTCGGTTCGGTCTCTGGACTCGGGCAGGGGGCGCCCTGTTGACCGCGCGTCGCGAGGCGTTCGAACCCCATCTGCCGAGCGGCGGAGCGGCTCTGCGAGGCCTCGACGTCACGCTCCTCGGGGTCGCCCTCGAGCGACTGGCCGGGATCGACTCGGATGCCGTCGCCGCCGGCGCCGTCGCCTACACCCATTCGGCCGACGAGGCGATCGACCGGGTCGATGCCGCCCTGGACGGCGCCGACGCGGCGTTCCTTCTCGACCCGACGCCCGTCGCGTCGGTCTCGGCGGTCGCCCTCGACGGCGACGTCATGCCCCAGAAATCGACTTATTTCTACCCGAAGGCCCTGACCGGCCTCGTCATCAACCCTCTTGAGTGGTGAAACGTGATGCCCGATACGACTCCTGAACAGATCCTCGCCAGGGCCCAGGTGCCACCGGCCAACGGCCGGCCGGTCCGCAAGGACGAGATCGAGCTCGACGAACGGGGGCTGTACGTCGAGTCGTGGCTGCCCGAACGACGGTCACGTCGCAAGCCGCTCCTGTTCATCCATGGGGAGCTGGCCGGCTCGTGGGTCTGGGAGCGCTATCTCGGGTACTTCGCCGCACGCGGCTGGGAGGGCCACGCGCTCAATCTCCGCAACCACTTCTGGTCGCAGACGGCGGATCCCGCCACGCTGTCCTTCGACACCTACACCGAGGACGTCGTTGCGACGCTCGATCGGTTCGGGTCGGGGGTCGTGGTCGTCGGTCACGGGATGGGTGGCCTGCTCGCGCTCAAGGCGGCCGAGCGGATGCAGATCGCCGGCCTCGTCCTGCTCAGCTCCGAGCTGCCGCGCGAGCTCCGCGTGCCCGCACGCCCGCACGAGCTGCGTGAGATCCCAGAGGTCTATGGCAAGGCGATGATCGGCTGGGAGACGCTCCCCGAGCGCCTGTTGCGTGACGATCGCGACCTGACCCTGGCCGATGTGCTGCGGATCGGGCACCTGCTCGGCCAGAAGCCGCACGAGGCCGGGGCCGCCCGGCGCCAGATGATGGCGGGCGTCCCGGTCGACCGACGCGGCCTCGTCGAGACGCCGCGCCTCGTCGTCGGCGCCGGTCTCGATCGGGGCATCAGCCTCGCCGACTCCGAGCGCCTGGCCGAGTGGCTGGACGCCGGGTACGAGCCGTTCGCGGCCCACTCCCATTTCGGCCTGGTCATGGGCGAAAACAGCTTCCAGCAGGTCGCCGATGCGATCCGCGGGTTCCTCGAGGCGAATCGCCTGTAGCGGCTCGGCCGGTCGCACAGACCCGGCCGCGGGACGGCGTCGGCCACGACGGCCGTTTGATGGGGCCTGCGGCTCGCTGGTATCATGCCGACCGGTCAGGCGACGCGGCCTGCACCGACGGGGCCGCATTCGTCTAGAGGCCCAGGACACCGCCCTCTCAAGGCGGAGACCACCGGTTCGAATCCGGTATGCGGTACCACTCCCTTCCGAAACACCCCGCGCGCCTCCGCGCGCTCGTCGGCGTCGCGTTTTCCGTAGACTCGCTCGATGCGACCGACCGATCACCGCCGCCTCGTCATCCTCGCCGAAGGCCAGTTCGGACCCCACGACGGGAAGACCGCCTTCGGCGTCATCAAGTACGGGCGCGATGACGTCGTCGCCCTTCTCGATTCGACCAATGCCGGACGCGATGTCGGCGACTTCATGGCCGGCAGCCACGTCCCGATCATGGCCACCCTGGCCGAGGCGCTCGCCCTCCCGAACCCGCCCGACGCCCTGCTGATCGGGATCGCCCCGACCGGCGGCCGGCTCCCGGATTCGTGGCGTCCGGTCATCCTCGAGGGGATCGCGGCCGGGCTCGATGTGCTGTCCGGGCTCCACACGTTCATCGGCGACGACCCAGCATTCGCCGCGGCGGCGGCCGCGCGCGGGACGACGATCACCGACTTCCGACGCCCACCGGACCGGATGGAGACGTCCATCGGCCGGCGGCACGGCCCGGGCAAGCGCGTGATCCTGACCGTCGGGAGCGACTGCGCGATCGGCAAGATGTCTGTCGCGCTCGAGCTTCGTCGTGCGGCACTGGCCGCCGGCGACCGGGCCGTCTTCGTGCCGACCGGCCAGACCGGGATGATGATCGAGGGCTGGGGCGTGGCCGTCGACCGGCTGATCAGCGACTTCGCCCAGGGGACGATCGAGTGGCTGGTCGAGGAAGGCGAGCGGCTCGGCGACTGGGTCATCGTCGAGGGCCAGGGTTCGCTCGACCACCCGGCCTATTCGTCGGTGACGCTGGCGCTCATCCATGGATCGACCCCGCAGGCGATGGTGATGGTCCACAAGCCGGGACTCGTGGAACACGACTTCGACCATCTGCCCGAGGCGTCGTTCCCGATCGCCTCGCTGCCCGGCTTCATCGAGCTCCACGAGCGGGTCGCCGGGCTCGTGGCGCCATCGAAGGTGGTCGCGGTCGCCCTCAACACCTCGCTCTATCGCGACGACGACGAGGCGCGCCGGATCATCGAGCAGGTCGCCGCGGAGACGGGCCTGCCCACCGACGACCCGTTCCGCTTCGGGGCCGATCGGCTCTGGCCGGCGGTCCGCGCCGGGGTGGAGGCGCTGCCCTGGGTCGAGGGCGGATGAGTCTCCACGTCACCCAGGAGGTCCTCCACCTCGCGTTGCGTGACCCGTTCCGGATCGCTCGCGAGGACCATGCCAGCGGCGATGGGGTGACGACCGTCGTCATCGAGCTCCGTGACGACCTGTTCCCGGACCTCGTCGGGGTGGGGGAGGGCTACCCGGATCGGTTCTACGGGGAGACCCCCGGGACGATGGCCGGGGTCATCGACTTCCTCCTCGAGCAGATCGAACCCGACGCCATCGACTATCGGGCGGAGTCGGGCGGCGAGGGGCTCGCACGCATCTCGCGAACCCTCGATCGAGCGATCCGCGGTCATGGGTCCGCGAAATGCGCGATCGACATCGCCCTGCACGACCTGGTCGGGAAAGCCGTCGGGCAGCCGGTCCACGCTCTTATCGGGCTCACGCCGGACATCCCGCCGACAGACTTCACGATCGGCATCGACGCGCCCGAGATCGTCGCCGAGCGGGCCGCCCGCGCGGCCGACTTCCCGGCGCTCAAGATCAAGCTCGGCGGGCCACAGGATCTCGCCACCCTGCGCGCCGTTCGGGCTGTCTTCGGTGGGCCGATCCGGGTCGACGCCAACACCGGCTGGACGCGCGACGACGCCGAGCGGCTGCTGCCCGAGATCATCGCGCTCGGCGTGGAGCTGATCGAGCAGCCGTTCCCGGCCCGCGCGTATCGCGACCTCGGCTGGCTCCAGGAGCGCTCGGCGATCCCGATCGTCGCCGACGAGAGCGCGGTCATGATCGAGGACCTCGACGCGCTGGTCGACGTCGTGGCCGGCGTCAACGTGAAGCTCGCGAAGTGTGGCGGGATCGCACCCGCGAAGGCGATGCTCGAGCGCGCTCGCGAGCTCGGCTTCCGGACCTTCCTCGGCTGCATGGAGGAGACGTCGGTCGGGATCGCCGGCTCCGCAGCCGTCGCCTCGCTGGCGGACTGGGTCGATCTCGACGGCTGCCTGCTCCTTGGCGATGACCCGTTCGAGGGCCTGGAGCTCGACGCCGGCCATCGCTGGACGCTGACCGATCGACCGGGTCTCGGGGTCACTCGGCGGGCCTGAAACCGTCCACGCTCGGACCGTACAGGTGTTCACCGAACGTCCGTTCTTGTGGATAACTTGGTGGACGAAGTGGTGGACAAGCCCCCTTCCGGCGGGCCGCTCGCGGTCCTACGATGGTCGTCCCACCGGCAGCCCGAGGGCCCCCCAGGGAGGAGCCGCCGGCGGGTCTGTCACTTGGCGTCCTGCGGTCGATGTTGTCCCAGCCGACCGATGGGGCTCTAGGTTCGTATTGTCCGGCGCGGCACGCCCAGATCGACCGCGTACTGGACGGGAAGGAGGCAGGCCATCGATGGATCCACGCAACGCCGCCACGGGGATCACCGACCCGGACGCCATCGAGTTCGTCAGGTTCTGCTATCACCGACGACGAGTCGGCTGGCCGGAGCTCTATGACGAGATGTGCGCCGTCGCGAACCGTGGCCTCTTCCGCGGCTACGACACCGACGATCTCGCCGGGCTTGGCATCGGGTTCAGCCTGTTCGACATGCCCGCCCTGGCCGTCCTGTCAACGCGGATCATCGCCGAGGAGCATGCCCTCCGGCGACCGGTCGCGGTCATGATCAAGGCCGATCCCGCGCCCGAGCCGGAACCGGCCCTGGTCGCAGCGATCGCCGAGGCGATCGAGCACACCCGACCGGCGGAACCCATCCCGCAACGGGGCCGAGACGAGCGAACGTTCGACGTTCCGGTCCGGCTCGCCATGGTGCCAACAGGCGCCTGACCCTCGCGCAGATCTCGTTCCCGTCACTCATCGACGGACCGTCCGACCCCCGCTCCGGCGGGGGTCGTTCGATTCCGAGGCGCGTCAGGCGCGGATGCGGCGCCTCGACATCTCACCCTCGATCTGGCGCTCCGCCTCGACGTATCGGTCGATCTGCTCGCGAAGCTGGTTCGCCTCGGGCGTGTAGAGGTGGACCTGCTGCTGCAGGATGTACGACAGGCGACGGCTGGTCATCCGCACGTGGTCGAGGTTCTTCATCAGGACCAGCGGATCCATCGCGGCCAGGTCCGACGGGTGATACATCTGCTGCATGGCCGCATTCTAGAGGGAGCGCAGACCCCTCGGCGGCCAGGTCCAGTCGACATCGAGCGGCGCTCCGGCGAGGGCCCGTCGGCGGCCCGCCTCCGTCGCTCCGAGGACGAGGATCCGGTCCGTCTTGGTCGCCCGGCCGGCCTCGTCGCCCCACAGCTTGGTCATCTTCTTGACCGCGGCCACGTCGTCGAGCGCGACCCCGGCCAGGCGGTAGCCCTCGGGTTCGGCTGCGGCGACCCAGGCGCGCTCGGCAAGGCCGATCCCGCCTGGGATCGAGCGGCCGCGATCGGTCTCGACATCGCCGATGACGAGGACGACGACCGCGTCATCCGCGAGGACCGGGCGGAGGCCGGCGAGGACATCGCGCAGGAACAGGAGATACGGCTCGCGGTGATGGGCGTCGTCGAGGGCCGCGTCGATGGCGCGCGCGTCGAACCCGAGGAACCACGTCCGGAGCCAGTTGTAGTAGCCGTACTTGACGACACGCAGGTACGGGGGCGAGGTGACGACCAGGCGAGCACGGTCCGAACGGCCACGAGCGCGCAGAGCCGCCTTGGCGCGCGGCGCCACGTCCCGAGCATCGCCGAGCAGGGCGATCCCCTCGATCGATGGCGGCGCCTGGCGGAAGAGTCGGTCGAGCTTCTTGCCGAGCCCGTCGAACACGTCGCGATCGGGTGAGCTGAACTCTGTTCGCGCGGCGAAATCGCGGACGTAGCGGGGCGCCATCGAGAAGGTGTTCGGCATCAGCTCGGAGAGGTAGCTCGCGCTCTTGCCGTGGAGGATCCCGGTGATCGCGGCGGCGAGGAAGCGATCCGTCCGATCGTCGAGATCGAGCGTGGTCCGCACGAACAGCAACTGGCCGAGCGTCCGAGGGTGGAACGCCAGGGCGACCTCGACCGGGACCGGCTCGACGCCGTCGTAGGCCGGTGATCGTGAGCCGGCGGCTGGAACGAGCGCGGCCGGATCCGACGGGTCGGCAGAGACCAGCGCCGCCAGCGCGAGCCAGTCACGCGAGCGCGCGTTCCACGCCAGCCGGAGCTGGGCCAGGCGGGTCGTCGCCTGCGCGCGTGTCGCGGGCTCCACCTTGGCCGCGGTCAGCAGGTGGGCGAACGGATTGAGGTCGTTGCCGACCCCGATCCGGCCTTCCGCGCAGGCCTGGAGCGGGGTCGTGCCGCGACCGGAGAACGGATCGAGGACGACGTCGCCCGGTCGCGAATAGCGGGCGATGAAGGCGTGGGTCAGCGCCGCCGGAAAGCTCGCGAGATACGAGCACATCGGATGGAATGCATGGCCCCACAGACGCTGTTGATCCTTCCACTCCGGCGCGAGGGCGATCGCCGGAAGCTCGAGCGGCAGCTCGAGGGCGAGCTGACCTGCTGTGGTCGTGCGCGCAGGACGTGCCGCCATGGGCCGCTGGGGCCTCCCTGAGCCAGCCCCGATCCCGGTCGGGGCGATGGGGCGCGGAGTGTAGCACGGCCGAATTGGCGTCTCCAAGGGCCCGGTAATACGGTCGGCCCTCGCGACGGCGTCACATTCCCGGGTCTGGCACCGCCCTATCCTTCGGCGGTGACCCTCAACCCCGGACCGGCGCTCGCCGCATGTGCTCGAGCGATCCGGGAGGTGGCGGCGAACCCGGGCATCCGCCGGATCGAGGCGGCGTGGACGATCGGGATCGCGGCCGACTGGGCGTACCTGATCGTGCTGCTCATCGTCGCGTACACGGCCGACGGGGCGATCGGCGTCGGGATCCTGGGTGTCGTCCGGATGGTCCCGCCCGCGCTCATCGGACCGTTCGCGGATGTCCCGGTCGCGCGGTTCCGCGGCGACCGGACGCTCGTGGCAGTCAACCTCATCCGTGCCGGTGCGGCCGCGGCGACAGCCGTCGCGCTGGCCGTCGGCGCGCCGCCCATCATTGCCTTCGTCCTGGCCGGTCTCGTGGCCGCCGCTGACTCCTTGGTCCGACCGATCCAATCGGGGCTGATGCCCGCCCTGGCCCGAAGCCCGTCCGAGCTCATCGCCGCGAACGTGACGAGCAGCGTCGGCGAGGGCGCGGGAGCGTTCATCGGCCCTCTGATCGGTGGGTTGATGGTCGGCAGTCAGTCCGGCAGGCGCCTGTGTCGTCGTCGCGATCGCATTCCTTGCCGCCGCAGCGACCCTCGTCGGGCTCCGGTTCGCCGAACGAGGCCGATGCCCGGGGCGGCGGGATCACGACGGGCGGCGATGGTATAGCGATCTCGCGGGCGGTCCGGGCGTTGCGCCAACGTCCCGATGTGGGGCTCGTCTTCCTCGACTTCGGAGGGCAGGTCTTCGTTCGGGGCATGCTGACGACGCTCATCGTCGTCGCGGCGATCGAGCTGTTGGCATTGGGAGACGGCGGGGTCGGGCTGCTCAACGCGGCCGTCGGGCTCGGTGGTCTGCTTGGCGCGATCGGAGCGATCGGACTCACCCGGATCCCACGGCTTGCCGCGGCGTTCGCGGTCGCCCTCGCGTTCTGGGGCCTGCCCATCGCGGTCATCGGGGCCTGGCCGCTGGTCGCGCTTGCCGTAGCCGGCCTGCTGGTCACCGGCGTCAGCAACGCGCTCCTCGACGTGTCGGGGTTCACGATCCTCCAGCGAGGGATCCCCGCGTCCGAACGCGTGCCAGTCTTCGGTCTTCTCGAGGGGATGGTCGGGTTCGGCGTTGCCGCGGGCGGGATCGTCGCGTCGCTTCTCGTCGAGCAGTTCGGCGCCCGTGGGGCGCTCGGTATCGCGGGTGCCATCCTGCCGATCCTGGCGGTGGCGACGTGGCCCAGGGTGTCGCGACTCGATGGCGAATTGCGGTCGGTGGCCCTGGAGACCGATGTGCTCCACGCGATACCGCTGTTCTCGTCGCTGCCTCTGACAGCCATCGACCGGCTCGCGGCTCTTGTCCGGCCCGTCGCCTATGCGCCGGGCGAATCGATCATGCGCCAGGGCGCGCCAGGCGATACGTACCTGGCCATCGCGACCGGCACGGTCTCGATCGAGGTCGACGGCCGGTTCGTGGCCACGTGTGGACCGGGCGAGGGGATCGGCGAGATCGCGCTATTGCGCAATGTCCCTCGCACGGCCACTGCGACCGCTTCGACCGCGGTCACGGGTTTCGCGCTCGCCGGCGCGGACTTCCTCGCGGCGATCGCCGGACCGGCGAGCAGGTCGGCGGCCGAGACCACGATCGTGGCGCGTCTGGCCCGCTGAGGATCGACCTGTCAGTCGGCGGAACTGGCCAGCACGAGAGCCAACGTAGGATTCGTCGACGCCGGGGCCATATCGGCTTCGCAGCCGATCGCCCGACAGACGTAGGCATCTTGGCCGCATCGAGGACAGACGGATGGGCTGTCGGCCATGATCGCGGCGAGGCGGTCGAGTGTCGTCGGGTCGTCCGTCATCGACGTCCACCAGACGTTTTCTGCGTCCCGAGCCGCGCGGAACTTCGAGCGGCGGGAGAGCGTGAACGGCAGGTCGACCAGCAGCCTCCTGAGGACCCCGAGGAACCCGCGACCCATTCCCTCACCCATCGTGGAACCGCCGAGCATCATCGATCTCCTCGCTCCGCCACCCTTGAGCTCATCAAGCTGCTCGGTCGGGCGAAGCGTCACCGAGCTACATCAGTGTCCGATCCGGGGGCGGCCACGGGAACGAGGCGAGCGTGCAGAACGGCCGTTCCTTCGTTGCGGGGTGTGAGCAATCGCAACGCACAGCTAGCGACGCGAGCTGGCTCTCGCGCCGCGGAGGACCGACAGAGCTCCCAACTTTGGACAGCAGGGACCCCCTGGTCTCATCATTCACGCTCGGCCCGTCCCCGTAGCTCAGCGGACAGAGCAACCGCCTTCTAAGCGGAAGGTCGCAGGTTCGAATCCTGCCGGGGGCGCCAACACCGACTCTCCCTCGGCCACAGACCTGCTTTGGCGCGCGCACGCACCGCCCATCCCGCCCGGTCGACGTTCGTGCTCACCTTGCCCCATTGCCCAGATCGGCCTGCGGACGTACCATCTCAGGCCCGACGGCACGCGACGGAGGTACCTCGCAATGCCGGCTGAGGATCGCGGGGAGCGCGACATGTCCGATCACGAGTCAGAGATCAGCCCCACGGGCTCCGCGAGCGAGCACGCAGGTCAGGCGCCGTACAGCACCAACGGCACCCTTCCGACCAGCTCTCACAACGGGTTCGACCACGACGCGACCCAGCAGCCCGACGATAGCGCCGACTTTTTGGCCGACCTCGCCAAGGCGATGCAGTCGACCGCGGCGGCTGAGCAGGCTCGTAATGCCGAGGGAACCGAGCAGCGACGCCAGGCGCACATCGACGCGATCCGGGCGCGCGAGGCTCTCGAGGCCGAGAACCTTCGCGAGCTCGCCAAGGAGGACGTCAAGGGCATCGACGCCTGGTCCGACGGCGAGATCAAGCGCGTCAAGCTCGAGCGTGAGCGGCGGATCGCCGCCCGCCGTGAGCAGCTCCAGATCCGGCTGGAAGAGCACCGCTCCGTCGTGGCCCGCGAGGTCGAGGCGGTCGAGCTGGCCGTTGCCGCCTACCGCTCGGATATCGAGAGCTATTTCCAGCGCCTCGAGGCCGAGACCGACCCGGTCGCCATCGCCCGCTACGCCGGCAATCGCCCCGCGTTCCCGGTGCTCGAGCTGATCGGGCCCGAGGACGCCCCGCCGATCTCCGCCTATGGGGCAACGACCACGTCACCGGCCCCGATCGAGGTCCAGCCGTCGGACGAGCCGATCGCGGCCGAGGTGCCGATCGCAGCCGAGACCCCGATCGCAGCCGAGACGCCGGTCGCCGCTGAGGGACGCCTCTACCGATCACCACGACGACGATTCGCCCTCCGCCGATGGCGGCCTGATCGGCGTGATGGACCCGGATGCCACGGCCGAAGCCCCGGCAGCCGCCTGGGCCACGCCCGCCGAGCCGGTCGCAGAGGCCGAGCCCGTCGCAGAGGCCGAGGCAGAGACCGAACCGGTCGCAGAGGCAGAGCCGGTCGCCGAGGCAGAGCCGGTTGCCGAAGCTGAGCCGGTCGCCGAAGCCGTGCCCGTCGCCGTTGCTGCGTCCGCGAACGAGCAGCTCGTCAACGAGGCGTCCGACGTCCCCGACGCGTCCGCGTCGTCCGGATCGACCGACTCGTCCGAGTCGACCGATGAGAGCGGCGAACCGGTCGGCGCGCTCGCCGAGGCACGCGTCGTCATGCCGCGGGCCACCGGCGCAGGATCCTGGCTCCGCTGGCCGAACAGCTCGGCCGACCACTCCGACCCCAGCCACTGACCGTCCCCGCGAGCGCGGGGATCGACGGGAGTCCGCGCCGAGGCGGCACGCTCTTCGAGCGCGAGGTCTGTACGGTTCTCTCGTGGAGACCATCCTCGCGCTGATCCCTGGCTTTCAGGAGGGTCCGCGCATCGGTGCCGTCGTCGAGGCGGCTCGCGCGTGCCTGCCGGTCGTCGTCGTCGATGACGGGTCGACCGATGACACCTCTGCCAGGGCCGAGGCCGCCGGCGCGACCGTCCTGGTCCAGAGTCCGAATGCCGGCAAGGGTGCCGCGCTCCGGACCGGGTTCCGGTACGCACTCGAGCAGGGTGCTGTCGCGGTCGTCACGCTCGACGCCGACGGACAGCACGACCCGACCGAGATCCCTCTCTTCCTCTCGGCATTCGCCGCAGGCCACCCCGAGCTGATCATCGGGCGCCGCGATTTCGCCTCGATGCCGGCCGTCCGCCGCGTCTCGAACACGCTCGGTGGCTGGATCTTCTCGGCGGCGGTCGGTCGCCGAGTCGCGGACAACCAGTCGGGCTATCGGCTGATCGGCCGGCGGCTGATGACCGCGTTGCTCGACAGCACCGAATCCGGCTTCGCTTTCGAGGTCGAGATGATCGCCCGCTGCATCGCCCTCGACCTGCCGATGACCGAGGTCCCGATCCGAACCATCTACGCGGGCGAGCCGAGCCATATCCGGCCCTGGTCGCATCTCACGGGCTTCCTGCGGATCAGCCGCGAAGCTCGGCGCATCGTGCGCGGCGGCTGACGCCTACCATCGCACTGTGAGTCCCCCGAGGATCGACCCGCGCCGGATCGGTTTCGTGTTGATCACGATCGTCGCCGCGCTGACGGCCGTGAGTGTCGCCGTCGCCGTGCTCGAGGGCCCAGGAGGCATCCGGAACGCCTCGGCGACCTACCTCCTCGCAGTCGTCGTGGTCGCCGTGGCAGCGGGGACGACGCCCGCGATCGCGACGGCGATCGGGTCATTCCTGGTCTACGACTTCCTGTTCACCCAGCCGCTCTACACGTTGACCGTCCGCGACCCGGAGGAGTGGCTGAACCTCCTGCTCCTGCTGGTCCTCGGGGCCGTCGTGGGGCGCCTCGCCGGCCGGGAGCGCGACCGGGCCGAGCGTGCCGTCGCCCGCGAGCGCGAGGCGCGGGCACTGTTCGATATCAGCTTCGCGCTTGCCGAGCGACGAGGGACGGGGGACGCGCTCCGCTCGGTCCTCGCGACCGTCCGCGACGAGACGAGGATGTCACGCGTGTGGGCCGTGCTTGGCGAGTCCGTCGCCGCCGACACATCTCCCGAGACCGGCGCCATCGTCACGCCGACCGTCCACCTCGTCCTTCGCCGCAAGCCGGGCGACGCCCCGGCCGAATGGGTTCGGGTGCACGCCCCGGCGGGCGTCCAGGCGACAGGGAAGGATCGCGAGGAGATCGCCTACCGAGTCGTCATCGCGTCCGGCGACCACAAATTCGGCTCGTTGTGGGGGCGCCGCCCACGCAAGCTGGGCGACCCGGATGCGGGCGAGACGCGGGTGCTGGCGGCTGCTGCCGACCAGCTCGGCGGTGCGATCGAACGGGACAGGCTGTCGCGTGATGCCACCGCGGCCGAGGTGTCGCGCCGCAGCGAAGCCTTGAAATCGGCGCTCCTCGACTCGGTCTCGCATGACCTGCGGACTCCGCTCGCCTCGATCCGGGCGGCCGCCGGGACCCTGATGGACCCCGAGGTCGATTGGCCGCCCGACCAGCGCCGGTCGATCGCGGCGTCGATCGATCGCGAGGCCGAATGGCTCAACCGACTCGTCACGAACCTGCTCGATATGAGCCGGATCGAGGCCGGCGAGCTCAAGCCGACGCTCCGTGTCTTCGAGCTCGCCGACATCGTCGAGCCCGTCCTTGATCGCTCCTTGGCGGGCCAACCGCCTGATCGCATCTCCGTCGACATCCCGGCCGACCTGCCCCCCGTCCGCGTCGACGAGGTGTACCTCGGCCAGGTCCTGGCGAACGCCGTCGACAATGCACTCAAGTACGCAGGCCCCACGGCGCCCGTCGCGATCAGAGCCGGCCGGGACGGCGAGGACGGCGTGCGGGTCACGGTCGAGGACGGCGGTCCGGGCGTCCCCGATGACGCGTTGCCGCGGCTGTTCGAGAAGTTCTACCGCGTGCCACGCAAGGGCGAGGGGTCGCGCCGGGGGACCGGGATCGGCCTGTCCGTGGTCCAGGGTCTCGTCGACGCGATGGGTGGTCATGTTGAGGCCCGGAGGAGCGCGCTCGGTGGGCTGGCGATCGACATCGATCTCCAGGCTGCTCCAGGCCCAGACGCCGGATGACCGCGACGCGTGCGGCCGCGGCGACGATCCTGCTGGTCGAGGACGACGACGCGACACGGGGCGCGATCGCGACCTTCCTGCGCGGCCACGCGCACGAGGTCCGAGAGGCAGGAGACGTCGCCAACGCGATCGCAGCCTGGGAGACACGTCGGCCGGACGTCATCGTCCTGGACCTTGGCCTGCCCGATCGCGATGGCATCGAGGTGATCCGGCACGTCCGCCGCGACGCGACGACGCCGATCCTCGTCCTGTCGGTCCGTGACCGTGAGGCGGACAAGGTGACGGCCCTCGATCAGGGTGCCGATGACTACGTCATCAAGCCGTTCGGGATGCAGGAGCTGCGCGCCCGGATCGACGCCCTGGTGCGCCGGTCGGCCGGCCCTGCCGCGGACCCGAGCGGGGAGATCCGCGTCGGCGAGCTCACGATCGACGTGGCTCGTCGATCGGTGACGGTCGGCGAGCGGGTCGTGCACCTGACGCCCCGTGAATACGAGGTCCTCAAGGTCCTCGCCATGAATGCCGGGCGACTCGTCACCCACGGGCGCCTGCTGCGGGCGGTCTGGGGGACCGCCTACAGCGACGAAGCTCATTACGTCCACGTCTACGTCAGCCAGATCCGCCGCAAGCTCGCCGCGGCGGATCCCGACGGGTCGCTCGCCGGGCTGATCGTCGCCGAGCCTGGCGTCGGTTACCGGATCGGGGCGCCCTAGCTCCATTCGATGGCCGGTTGGCTCACGTCTTGAGCGAGTCTTGAGCGCGTTGGGCCATCGTGCATGGCTTTTCCTCTTGGGTCGGGGTCGGATGCTGGATCCATGGCTCAGGAAGAACCACGGGTCACGACCGAGATCCAGAGGACCATCGATCGCGAAGCAAAGCTGCTCACCGAGGCGATCTACATGGTCGCGACGGGAGGCGCCCCGTCGACGACGATCGCCGGTCTCCGGCTTGGCGAGGCGGCGATCGCCGTCGTCGGCCCGCTCGCTGTCGAGCAGGGCGTCGTCCTCGAGCCACTCTGGAACAGCGACGAGGGCGGGATCGACGTGCGCGTCCGGCGCCCGGTGCAGGCCTGATGCCCGCCACGGGACGCGTCCTGCTGATCGAGGACGACGAGCCCCTGGCCGGGCTCCTGTCCGCCCATCTTCGGGCCCACGGGTACGAGGTCACGGCCGCCCCCTCGGCTGAAGCCGCCCGGTCGGCGCTTCTGTCGGGTCTGCGCCCGGACATCGTGCTGCTCGACATCAACCTGCCGGGCGAGACCGGCTGGTCGATCGTCCGCAGCGACGCACTCGTCAAGGCCGGTGACCCGCCGGTCGTCGTGGCCAGTGCGATGTCGATCAGTCCAGCGCGGCTGCGTGCCTCCGGCGTTGCCGGCTACCTGCCCAAGCCATTTGCCCTCGAGACGCTTCGAGCGACGCTCGAACGCCTGTTGACCCCGGAGGAGAAGGAAGAGGAATCATGACCGACCTTCAGATCGTGTTGATTGGGATCGGCTGTATCGCCGTGCTCTGGGGCTATCTGCTCCTGTGCGAACGGGTCGGACGATGAGCCCTCTCGAGATCCTCGCCGGGGTCGCCGCGGCATTCGTCTTCGTCTACCTGCTGTGGGCGCTCCTGCGCCCCGAGGACTTCTGATCGTGGCGATCAACGACTTCCTCGTTCTCGCCACCCTCGCGCTCGCGATCTTCGTCGCGACGCCGTTCGTCGGGCGGTACATCCATCGGGTGATGGAGGGCGAGCGCGTCTTCCTCAGCCCGGTCGTCCGCCCCGTCGAGCGTCTGGTCTATCGCGTCGCCGGCGTCGACGAGACGTCCGAGCAGGGCTGGAAGGGCTACACGGTCGCAGTGCTGGTCATGGCACTCGTCGCGATCGTCGCGGGCTACGTCGTCTTCCGCCTGCAGGACGTCCTGCCGCTCAACCAAGGGCGGCATCCCGGCGATGTCCCCCGACCTGGCCTTCAACACGTCGGTCAGCTTCGAGACGAACACGAACTGGCAGAACTACTCGGGTGAAACGGGTGCGACGTACCTCACCCAGACGGCGGTCCTCGCGGTCCGCAACTTCACGTCCGCGGCGACCGGCCTCGCCATCGCGATCGCCCTGTTCCGCGGCCTGACCCGGCGCAGCGCGCAGACGCTCGGCAACTACTGGGTCGACCTGACCCGCGGCATCCTCTACATCCTCCTGCCGATCGCGATCGTCGGCGCCGTGGTGCTCGTCTGGCAGGGCGTCCCGCAGACCTGGGAGCCGACCCAGACGGTGACGACACTCGCGGGCGCCCAGCAGAACATCGCTATCGGTCCGGTCGCGTCGCAGGAGCTGATCAAGGAGCTGGGCAACAACGGCGGCGGCTTCTTCAACGCCAACTCCGCCCACCCGTTCGAGAGCCCGACGCCGCTCACCAACTGGCTCGAGATGTTCCTGATCCTGCTGATGCCCGTTCGCGCTGACCTACACGTTCGGCCGGTACGCGGGCAACCAGCGCCAGGGCTGGGCGATCTTCGGCGCGATGGCGGCCGTCCTGGTCGTCGGTGCCGTCGTCGCGATGAACCACGAGTACGTCGGCAACCCGCTCTTCCCGGCAGGCGTCGACCAGGCCGGCCTCGGCAACATGGAGGGCGTGGACGTCCGCTTCGGCGCCGCACTCGGCGGCCTGTTCGGCGCCGTCACGACGGGCACCAGCACGGGTGCCATCAACGCCTGGCACGACAGCTTCCAGCCGATCGCCGGCCTGGTCCCGCTCTTCAACATCGAGCTCGGTGAGATCACCCCGGGCGGTATCGGGGCCGGGATGTACGGGATGCTCGTCATCGGTGCGATCCTCGCCGTCTTCATCGCCGGACTGATGGTCGGGCGGACGCCGGAGTACCTCGGCAAGAAGGTCGAGGCGTTCGAGATCAAGATGGCGATGCTCGTCGCGCTGGTGCTCGGCGCCAGCATCCTGGGCTTCACCGCCATCGCCAGCGTCCTGCCGGAAGGGACCGCGGGACCGCTGAACCCCGGGCCGCACGGCTTCAGCGAGATCCTGTACGCCTTCTCGAGTCAGACCGGGAACAACGGCTCGGCGTTCGCCGGGCTGACCGGGAACACGCCCTTCTACAACATCACCGGCGCCCTGGCGATGCTCATCGGCCGCTACGGGATGATCGTCCCCATCCTCGCCCTGGCCGGCTCGATGGCGGCCAAGCGTCGCGTCGCGCCGTCCCTCGGCACGTTCCCGACGACCGGACCGCTGTTCGTGGTCCTGCTGATCGGCGTGATCATCATCGTCGGCGCCCTCACGTTCTTCCCGGCCCTCGCGCTGGGTCCGATCGTCGAGCAGCTCCTCCAGAACGCCGGAAAGGTCTCCTGATGACTCTCCTGTCTGTCGATCTGGGACGCGGCACCCGCCGCTTCCAGCGATTCGTCGACGCTCGGGGGAGCCAAGCCCTCCGGTGAGCCGCCCCGGCCGCGCGGCGTCCTCGACCCCGAGCTCCTTCGGGCAGCTCTTCCCGAATGCGTTCCGGAAGCTCGATCCGCGACTGCTGATCAGGAACCCGGTGATGTTCGTCGTCGAGATCACCGCCGTCCTCGTGACGATCATCACGGTCGCGAACGTGACCGGCTTCGACTCGGTCAGCGGCGCATCCGGCCTCGGGTTTCCAGGTCCAGATCGCGGTCTGGCTGTGGTTCACCGTCCTCTTCGCCACCTACGCCGAGGCCGTCGCCGAAGCGCGCGGTCGCGCCCAGGCGGCCACCCTGCGCAAGACCCGCTCCGAGACGACCGCGCACCGCCGCAAGGCCGACGGGACGCTCGAGGACGTCGGCTCGTCCGAGCTGCGCAAGGGCGACATCATCGTCGTCGACGAAGGCGAGACGATCCCCGGCGACGGCGACGTCATCGAAGGCATCGGCTTCGTCAACGAGGCGGCGATCACCGGCGAATCGGCGCCGGTCCTCAAGGAACCGGGCACGGACATCCGAAGCTCGGTCACCGGCGGCACGACGCTGATCAGCGACCGCATCGTGATCACGGTCACGGCCGACCCGGGCGAGACGTTCCTCGATCGGATGATCGCCCTCGTCGAGGGCGCCAAGCGCCAGCGGACGCCGAACGAGATCGCGCTGGCGATCCTGCTCGCCGGCCTGACCATCATCTTCCTGATGGCGACGGTCACCCTCCGGCCGTTCGGCCTGTACGCGGGCACGACCGTCGAGCACCGTCGCCCTCGTCGCCCTGCTCGTCTGCCTGATCCCGACGACGATCGGCGGCCTCCTGTCGGCGATCGGCATCGCCGGCATGGACCGCGTCGCCCGGTTCAACGTGCTGGCGATGAGCGGTCGCGCGGTCGAGGCGTCCGGCGACGTCGACGTCATCCTGCTCGACAAGACCGGCACGATCACCTACGGCAATCGGCTGGCTGCGTCGATCACCGCGGCGCCCGGCGTCACCGAGGCGGAAGCTCTCGACGCCGCGCTGATCGCGTCGATCCGGGACGAGACCCCCGAGGGTCGCTCGATCGTCGAGCTCGTGCGCAAGCGCCTCGCCGAGCTCGGTCGCCCGGCCGGCGTCGGCGACGACGCGGGCTTCGCGGCGCTGGACGAGACCATCGTCGAGGAGATCCCGTTCCGTGCCGAGACCCGGACGAGCGGCGTCAAGATGACCGCCGGGACGACGATCCTCAAGGGTGCCGTCGACGCGATCGAGGCCAAGGTCGGTGGCCTGCCCCAGGACGTCTCGGACGAGGCCGACCGCGATCGCCGATCTGGGCGCGACACCGCTCCTGCTCGAGAGCGAAGGCCGTGTCCTCGGCGTCATCGAGCTCAAGGACACCGTCAAGGAAGGCCTCGTCGAGCGTTTCGCCGAGTTCCGCAAGATGGGGATCCGGACGGTGATGATCACCGGCGACAACCCGCGGACCGCGGCGACCATCGCCAAGGAGGCCGGCGTCGACGACTTCATCGCGCAGGCCACGCCCGAGCAGAAGATCGCGTTCATCCGCGAGCAACAGGCCGAGGGACATCTGGTCGCGATGACCGGCGACGGCACCAACGACGCGCCGGCGCTCGCCCAGGCCGACGTCGGGCTGGCCATGAACAGCGGCACGTCGGCGGCCAAGGAGGCGGCCAACATGGTCGACCTCGACTCCGACCCGACCAAGCTGCTCGAGGTCATCGCGATCGGCAAGCAGCTGCTGATCACCCGGGGCTCGATCACGACGTTCTCGATCGCCAACGATGTCGCCAAGTACTTCGCGATCGTCCCGGCGATGTTCGTCACGGTCTATCCGGAGCTCAACGCGCTCAACATCATGGGCCTGTCGACGCCGCAGAGCGCCATCCTGTCGGCGGTCATCTTCAACGCGCTGATCATCGTCGCGCTGATCCCGCTCGCGCTCCGCGGCGTCGCGTTCAAGCCCGCGCCCGCGAGCGTCCTCCTGCAGCGCAACCTCCTCATCTACGGCGTCGGCGGGATCATCGCCCCGTTCATCGGGATCAAGGCGATCGACCTCGTCGTGTCGGCCCTGCATCTCGCATAGGACAGACTGATGACCACCTTCCTTCGCCACCGCCTGTGGCCGGCGATCGCCCTCCTCCTCGTCATGACCGTCTTGACCGGCTTCCTGTATCCCCTCGCCGTGACCGCGGTCGCCCAGGTCGCCTTCCCGCATCAGGCCAACGGCTCGTTCATCGTGACCGCCGACGGCCGGACGATCGGATCGAGCCTGATCGGGCAGGCGTTCGACGACCCGAAGTACTTCTCGGGTCGTCCGTCGGCAGCCGGCACGGATGGCTACGATGCGTCCGCGTCAGCGGGATCCAACCTCGGGCCGACGAACAAGAAGCTGATCGACCGGATCGCCGCCGCGGTCGACGTCCTGCGGGCGGCCAACGGCGACAAGCCCATCCCGGTCGACCTCGTGACCACGTCGGGGTCCGGGCTCGATCCCGACATCAGTCCGGCGTCGGCCGAGTACCAGGTGACGCGTGTCGCGAAGGAGCGGTCGATGTCCGAGGCCGATGTCCGGGCCGCCGTCACCCGTCACACGGAGCAGCCGCTGCTCGGGTTCCTCGGCCAGCCACGCGTCAACGTGCTGATGCTCAACCTCGACCTCGATGGTCTGCTGGCGAAGTAGGCGTGACATGACGCTCGACCTGTCGTCCCCGCGATCCCTTGACCCGCTCCCGCGTGTCCCAACCGGCGTGGCCTACGCTTGGTGTGCGATGACCCGAAGCGACGGATCCGCCGACCCGGGCTTCTCGCCCACCAGCGCGGTCCTCCGATGACCGACGAGGGGGCCGGCAGGACCGACGGGCGCCCGACCGCGGACGAGATGCTGGCGCGGATCGGCACGGTCGGCGCCGAGGGCGATCGAGGCCGCCTTCGCGTCTACCTCGGGATGGCACCCGGCGTCGGCAAGACCTACCGGATGCTCGAGGAGGGGCATCGCCGGACGGCGCGTGGCACGGACCTCGTCGTCGGCTTCGTCGAGGCGCACGGTCGGCCCGAAACCGAGAAGCTGCTCGACGGGCTCGAGATCCTGCCTCGCCGCCGGATCGAATACCGCGGCGTCGTCGTCGAGGAGATGGACACGGACGCGATCCTCGCCCGACGCCCCACGGTGGCCCTGGTCGACGAGCTCGCCCACACGAACGCGCCCGGATCGGCGCGGCCGAAGCGCTGGGAGGACGTCAACGTCATCCTCGACGCGGGGATCGACGTCGTGAGCACGTGCAACATCCAGCATCTCGACTCCGTCGCCGACGCCGTCGCGACGATCACCGGCGCACCCGTGAACGAGCGGATCCCCGACGAGGTCCTTGCCGCTGCCGACGAGGTCGAGCTCGTCGACATGAGCCCCTATGCCCTCCGCCAGCGGATGCGCCACGGGAATGTCTATCCGCCGGAACGGACCGCGATCGCGCTCGACCGATTCTTCACGGAGTCGAACCTGACGGCCCTGCGAGAGCTCGCGCTGCGCTTCGTCGCCGGCCGGGTCGACGCTCAGCTCGAGGGCATCAGCACGTCCCAGTCCGGGAACGTGACCGAGCGAGTCCTCGTGCTCATCGATCCGTCGCCGGCGACGCCGCGCGCCCTGCGCCGGGCCGCCGCGACCGCCGCCGTGCTTCGCGCTCCACTCCTGGCGCTCTTCGTCGAGACACCGGCCGACGCGGCCGCCGGCCTCGAGCAGGGCAGGCGGATCCGCGAGTACCTCGACGATGCGACCGACCTCGGCGCCGAGATCATCCTGGTCGAGGCGTCCGACGTCGCAGAAGGCGTCGAACGCATCGCCAGGGCGAGGCGCGTCTCTCGTCTGGTCATGCCACTCCGCTCGTCGACGACCCTCGAGCGTGTCCGCCGGTCGCCCCTGGCCGAACGGATCCTGGAGCGCATGCCGACGCTCGAGGTCACGATCGTGGCCGACGCGCGCGAGGCGACCGACGCGTATCGCGTCGGGCGGGGAGACTGATCTCGCGCCGTTGAGCCGATTTGGTACCCCCGGCATACCAAAGTACGGCTTGGCGCGACCCCACCCCCACTCATACGCTCCGTCACGAAGCGGGCCGAACCCTACCCCTGAACACCACAGGGAACCGGACCGTCGAGAGAACGTGCAGAGCGAGGCTATAAACCACATGGCATCGATGGCCGTCAACGAACTGGGACCGATGCTCACCGCGACCGAGGTTGCCGACATGCTTCACTTGCACGTCAACACGGTGAAGCGGCTGGGCGATCGCGGCGAGCTCCCGTTCTACCGGGTGTGCAAGCGAGGCGATCGTCGGTTCCGACTCGACGACGTCATGAAGTTCCTGTCACAGAACCGCTAATCCGTCGACCGGACTGACCGGTCGAGCGTCGCGACGCGCGCCAGAGCGCCCGGCCGGGGGGACGGGCGCTCTTGTGCGTCCCAGGCGCTCTCAGGCGCGCGGCATCGATGCCAGCGTCTCGCCGAAGATCTCGACCGCCTCGGAGATCTCGGCCGCGCTGACGTCGAGCGGCGGGATCCAGCGGACCACCTCGTGCTTGCGACCGCAGGTCAGGACCAGCAGGCCGGCATCGGCGCAGGCGGCGATCAATGCGTCGGGGAGGGTGCCGTCGGGCTCGCCGGTCGCGGCATCGCGGGTGAACTCGACCCCGATCATCAGGCCGAGCCCGCGGATGTCGCCGATCCGGTCGTCCTCGGCGGCGATCCGGCCGAGTCCGGCCACGAGCTCGGCCCCGCGAGCGACTGCGTTGGCGAGCAGGCCTTCGTCGTGGATCGTCTCGAGGACCGCGAGGCCGGCCGCGCAGGCGACCGGGTTCCCGCCATAGGTCGAGCCGTGGGCGCCGCGACCCCAGCGTTCCTGGAGCTCGCGGCTCGACACGATCGCCGACAGCGGCAGCCCGTTGGCGATCGCCTTGGCGACGCACACGACGTCCGGCACGATCCCGGCGTGCTCGAACGCCCACATCTTCCCGGTCCGGCCGTAGCCCGACTGGACCTCGTCGGCGATGAGCAGGATGCCGTGCTCGTCGCACAGCGCCCGCAGCCCGCGCAGGAACGACGCCGGCGCCGGGGTGTAGCCGCCCTCGCCCAGGACCGGCTCGATCAGGATCGATCCGACCATCGACGGCGCGATGACGGTATCGAGCAGCGATCGCAGGATCGCCAGGCTCGCAGCCGAGGCTGCCTCCTCGTCGCCGTCGAACTCCGGGTAGGCGACGGGATACGGTGCGAAATAGACGCCCGGCAGGAGCGGCTCGTAGCCGGTCCGGTAGTTGACGTTCGATGTCGTGACGCTCGTGGCCCCGAACGTCCGGCCGTGGAATCCACCGCGGAACGCGATGATCCCCGGGCGGCCGGTGACCCGCCGCGCGAGCTTGAGCGCGCCGTCGATCGCCTCGGAGCCGGAGTTCAGGAACATCACCGAGTCGAGCGGGGCCGGGAACGTCGCTGCCAGCGCGGACGCGAGGTCGGTGATCGGCGCCGTGAAGCCGATCGCGTTGATCGGCCCGATCAGCCGGTCGACCTGGGCGTGGATCGCGGCCGTGACGCGCGGGATGGGCGTGACCGAGGGCCGTGACCGCGATCCCGTTGGCGAAGTCGAGGTAGGCCTTGCCATCCGTGTCGTACAGGCGGTGGCCCTCGCCGTGGCTCCAGCTGCGCTCGAAATAGCGACCGAGGACCGGGGTCAGGTGTCGGGGCAGGATCGGCGGTCATGGTCGGGTCGAGCTCCTGGTCTGTGGGTCGCCCGAGTATATCGAGCGTCAGAACCTCACTGCCCGGCTCGCCGGCCCCGTCCTCCCGGGAACCGGCCCGCGCCGCCGGCGTCGGCCGCGTACGATGCGGCCATGGTCGATTTCACGCTGACCGACGAGAACCAGCTCGTCCGCGAGGCCGTCCGCGACTTCGCCGAGGCCGAGATCCTGCCGTACATCCGCGAGTGGGACGAGAAGGGCGAGGTCCATCGCGAGGTCTTCGCGCGGATGGGCGAGCTCGGGTTCCTGGGCGCGCCGATCCCGGAAGCCTACGGCGGCGCGGGGATGGACTACCTGAGCTTCGCCATCCTGTGCGAGGAGCTCGAACGTGCCGACACCTCGTTCCGTGTCGTCCAGAGCGTCCACGTCGGGCTCAACTCGCTGGCCCTCCTCCAGTGGGCGACCGAGGAGCAGCGCCAGCGCTGGCTCGTCCCGCAGGCGCGCGGCGAGAAGCTCGCCACGTTCGGGCTGACCGAGCCGGGCGTCGGCACCGATGCCGCCAACCTCGCCACGACGGCTCGGCGCGACGGCGACGCCTACCGGCTCAACGGCCAGAAGATCTGGATCTCGCTGGCGGACCTTGCCGACCATTTCCTGGTCTTCGCGACGGTCGATCGCGCGAAGAAGCACAAGGGCGTGACGGCGTTCCTGCTCGAGCGCGGGATGACCGGCCTGACGACCGGCACGCTCCACGGCAAGCTCGGGATCCGGGCCGGCAACACCGGGCTGATCAACCTCGACGACGTCGCGGTGCCGGTCGAGAACCGCATCGGCGAGGAAGGGGAGGGCTTCCTGATCGCGATGAGCGCCATCGACCAGGGCCGGTTCACGGTCGCGGCCGGAGCTGTCGGGCTCGCCCAGGCCTGTCTCGACGCGAGCGTCCGCTACGCGCACGAGCGCCACACGTTCGGGCAGGAGATCGGCGAGCACCAGCTGGTCAAGCAGATGATCGCCAAGATGGCCGCCGGGACCGAGATGGGCCGGCTCCTCGTCTGGCGGGCCGCGTGGCTCAAGAACCAGGGCCTGCGCAACACGCGCGAGACGAGCCTCGCCAAGTGGCACGCAACCGAGCACGCCGTCCAGAGCGCGCTCGACGCGATCCAGGTCCACGGCGCCAACGGCTACTCGAACGAGTTCCCGGTCGAGCGCTACCTGCGCAACTCGAAGGCGGCGGTCATCTACGAGGGCACCAGCCAGCTCCACACGCTGATCCAGGCCGACTACGCGCTCGGCTATCGCGAGGATCGGCCGATCCGTTGCGAACCGTGGCCCGCCCAGGGCTGGGAGCGCCCGAGCGCATGACCGATCGGGTGGGTCCGCTCGGTGGTTCGGTCGCCCGCGCGACGCGCGCCGTCCTCGCGATCGCGGCGCTGGCGCTGGCCGGCGCGACCGCGTTCGGCCTGTGGCATCTCGTGGTCGGCGGGCTCATCAACGGCAACCCGCGTGCCGGGACGTTCGGGCTCGTGCTCGCGCTGGCGGCCGGGCTGACGCTCGTGATCGGTGCCTGGGTGGTCCGCCGTCGGCGAACGCGTTCGATCTGACAGGTCCTTCCGGCGCTAGGGCACGCAATCCCCGGGTGACCCCGGGGAGGCCGACCGGCGCCGGGCCCGACGGCGCAAACCCCGCCCAGATCCGCAGGCTGCCACACGAGAGGTCGACCCGCCCCATCGTCCCAGAGGCCGAGATGACCCCGCCCGGGCCGGTGGTCGTGTTGACCTGTCCGGGAGCGACCGTCATCGACGTCAGGACCCGGCCCGATGGGGACTTCGCTTCGACGGTCCACGGCAATGGCGGCAATGCGGCGGGATCGATCGTCGGCTGGGGAGCGCTCGGCGCGAACGTTCCCACGGGCTGCCCATTGACGACGAGCGTCACAGTCAATGTCGTCCCGTTCGAGACCCCGAGATCAGGTCGCGCCGACGGGTCCGTGGTCGACGCGCCGAGGTAGTTGCAGCCGGCCAGCAGCAGCGTGAGCAGCACAACCAAGCGACGCATCATCACCCACGCGACGATCGGCGCAGTGTACGCCGCGGTCGTCCCGGCTTCGCCTCAGCGGGTCGGGGCGCGCGCCACGTTGGGCGTGGCGACCGCAACCGGAGGACCGGCCTCGGCTGTTTCGACGACCTCCGCGCGCGGCGCTCGCATCCGGCCACGGGCGGTGATGATGAGCGCGACCGCGAACGACGATCACCGCCGCCTGCGACGATCGTCCGTGGCTCGATCGCCTCGCCGGCGATGACGAAGCCGAGGATGACCGCCACGACCGGGTTGACGTACGCATACGTCGAGACGAACGGCAGCGGGGCGACGCGGAGCATCCAGCCGTACGTCGTGAAGGCGACCAGGCTGCCGACGACGTCAGGTAGAGCAGCGCCAGCACCGAATCCCGCGAGACGGTCTCGAGATGCAGCTGGCCGATCTCGCCGGTGGCGACCCCGGCCACGAGCAGCGAGGCACCGCCGACGACCATCTGGACGCCCGTCGCGACGAGCGGCCGGCGAGGCAGCGCGGCCCGATGCGACGCGAACAGCGACCCGCTCGCCCACGCGATCGGCGAGATCAGGATCGCGGCCAGGCCGATCGGCTCCAGTGCGCCCTGCCCACCGAAGGCGGACGGTCCGATGAGGATCGCGACGCCGACGAAGCCGACGACGATCCCGACGACCGCCAGCCGCGGAAGCCGCTCGCCGAGGAAGATCCGACCGAAGACGGCGACCCAGACCGGCATCATCGCGACCAGCAGCGCCGTGATCCCGGACGGCACGGTCTGCTCGCCGAAGGCGACCATCCCCATCCCGCCGCCGAGAGCAGCGCGCCGACGATCGCGCTGTCGCGCCACTCGCGACGGGTCGGCGGGACGAAGGCACGACCGTCGCGGGCGATCGACCAGGCGAGCAGGAGGAGCCCCGCCGAGAGGAAGCGGACCCCGGCCATCAGGAACGGCGGGATCGTCTCGACCGCGATCGCGATCCCGAGATACGTCGAGCCCCAGACGACGTAGAGGACGAGCAGCCCGAGCCAGATCGCGCGCCTCCCGAGGCGCCGCCGTGCGTGACCGGAGTTGGCATAGGTGGATGGTCCAAGGTAACCGCAGTCTGCGGTGCGGCAGGTTACGGTGTCAAGGCGAGCTCGACCCCGCCGAGTGTCCGCTCCCGGGTCAGGCGGCCGCGGCGGCCGAGGCCGGACGGCAGACCTTGCAGGCACGGTAGCCACGCGCCAGCCCGTCCGCCATCGAGTGGAACTCGAGGCGGTGCTGGTCGGTGACCCGGCGGGCGTGCCGGCAGGTCGGCAGGCAGTAGATCTTGGTCGTGTCCGAGCCGATGAAGCGGACCCCGGACGACGCCAGCTCCATCGAGATCGGGAAGGTCGACGCCCTCGTCGGCCAGGATCGTCCGCTTGTTGCCCGGCCCGCCGAGCGAGTACTGGCCGATCGAGCCATCGGTCCGGACCACGCGGTGGCACGGCACGATGAGCGGGACCGGGTTGTGTCCGAGCGCGGTGCCGACCGCGCGGACCGCCTTCGGGCGGCCGATCTCGGCGGCGACCCAGCCGTACGGGCGGACCTCGCCGCGCGGGATCTCGAGCGCCTTGTGCCAGACGTCGCGCTCGAAGTCGGTGTGGCCGCGCAGGTCGAGGTCGATCCGGACCCGCCGGTCGCCGGCCAGCCGCTTGCTGATCGCGCTCGCCAGCCGATCCGGGCAGCCGCTCGGCGCGATAGGCGGGCCGGCCGGTCCGGGCCTGGTGGTTGGTCTCGAACGTGTCGTCGTCGGGGGCGGCCTCGACGGCCGACACGCCGAGCCCGTTCCAGGCCACGACGAGCGGGCCGATCGGCGAATCGAACCGGGCGTAGCGGTCGGCCAGGCCGACCTCGGCCAGGACGGCCGGCGCCAGGGCCGGGCGGAGCGGGGGTCCGCAGCGTGGTCATGGCTGCCTCGATCTCGTCGTTCGGTGGTCATGCGGTCATCTCCTCGCGTTCGCGCCGCTGGGCGGCCTCGAACGCCGTGCGTAGCAATGCCAGGCCGCGGTGGACCTGGGCCTTGACGGTGCCCTCGGGTCGATCGAGGGCGATGGCGAGTTCGGGGTACGACAGGCCGTCGACGTGGCGCAGCACGACCGCGCTGCGATAGGCCGGCGGCAGGGTCAGCAGGAGGTCGGCCCATTCACGGGCCGCGGGCGTTGACGTCGCTCGTCGGCCGCCGGCCCGTGCGTCTCCGTCCGTCCGCGGCTCGAGCTCGCCGGGCAGCGCCAGGTCGAGCGACAGGGTGGCCGCGGCCGCTGCCGGTCGTCGGGTCAGACGCGACCGGCACAGGTTGAGCACGATCGTCGCCAGCCACGGCCGGAGACGGAGCTCGCGGATCCGTGCCGCGTCGTAGCCGCCGAGCGCCCGGTAGGCCCGCACGAAGGCGTCCTGCGCGGCCTCCTCGGCGTCGCGCGGGTCGCCGAGCACCCGGAGCGCGATCGAGTAGATGCCGGTCCTGGTGTGCCAGCACGAGCGCCTCGAACGTTCCGTCGAGGTCGTCGCGCGCGAGGCGGTCGATGAGCGGGCTGTCGGTATCCATCGTTCCCCAGAACCCCGGGACGCGCCCGACCGTTGCACGGGGGTCCGGGCCGGCATCGATACCGTACCCCGGCCGCGACACGAGCGAGTCGTCCAGCGTGCGACAATCGGCCGACGATGGCCCTCGACGACCGCTTCGACGACCTGATCGCGACCCTCGGCGGGTTCCATCGCTCGTGGCTCATCTACCTCGGCCTCGAGCTCGGACTGTTCCGCCACATCCGCGCCGCCGGCACGGCCGGGCTGACCGTCGGCGACCTCGCCAGGGATGCGGGTTGCGTCCCAGAGGCGATCGATGCCTGGGCCTGGGCGGCCGATGCCCACGACCTGGTGACGCTCGATGGCGACCGCCTCACGGTCGACGACGACGTCGCGGTGATCCTGCTCGACGAGGGCCGACCGGACTACCTCGGCGGCCAGTTCGTCCATGCCGCGGTCGCCTCGCTCGACTGGGGCGGGATGGTCGACTTCTTCCGGACCGGCGAACCGATCCGGAGCCGGCCGGACCGCTACCGCGTCGCGATCGAGCGCCTGACGGCCCAGGACATCGCCGTCTTCTTCCAGGAGGCCCTGGCGGCACTGCCACAGCTGGTCGCCGACCTGGCCCGCGGCGGGCGGGTCGTCGACGTCCATTGCGGCGGCGGCCGGTGGCTGATCGCGATGGCACGCCGATTCCCGGAGCTCGAGCTCATCGGCGTCGAATTCGAGGCCGATTCGGTCGTCCGGGCGCGGGCCAACGTCGAGGCGGCCGGGCTGACCGACCGGATCACGATCCGCCAGGCGGGCGTGACCGAGCCCGGCGACGTCGGTGAATTCGACCTGACCTATTTCCAGTACGCGCTCCACCAGCTCCCCGACGCGCCGCGGGTGCTGGCTGTCGCGTGGCGGGCGCTCCGCCCCGGCGGGCGGCTGATCGTCCTCGACTGGCCGCTCCCGTCGGAGCGCGACGAATTCCGGACCCGCCACGGCGAGCTGATCGCCGGGGTCCAGCTCGACGAGATCTACCAGGGCACGGCGCTGGCGACCCGGGAGCAGTTCCTCGCCTGGTTCGCCGAGGCCGGACTGCCGGCCCCGGCGCTGATCGACCTGCCGTCGGGTGCGTCGCTGTTCGTCGCCGAACAGCCCTGAAGGGCCGCGACGAAGGGCCGCGACCGACTTCCGCCGACCGTCTGGGCGCGCTCGATCGATCAGCTGACGACGATCGTCCCCTTCATCTGGGTGGGATGGATCGAGCAGTGGAAGGGGTACGTCCCGGCGACCGTGAAGGTCAGGCCGTCACTCTTGGTCGGGGCGATGGTCGGCGTCTTGCAAGTCCCGTCGTCGAGCGTCGCCGTGTGGGGCGCGGCGCCCGTATTCGTGAAGGTGATGACGTCGCCGACCTTGGCCGTGATCGAGGCGGGATTGAACCCGAAGTCCACGACCGAAACCGGACGGTGCCGGCAGCCGTGGTCTCCGAGCAGGCACCAGCCGCGCTCGACGCGGCGGTCGACGGGGCGGCCGCTGCCGCTGGACGGAGCGGTCGTCGCGCTGTTCGATGAGCAGCCGGCGAGGACGATGAGGGCGCTGACTGCCAGCGCTGCGAGTGAACGGTGGGACATCCGATCCTCCTTGGCGCGCGCGTCGCGCGTGTTGGGCCTTTGCGCTGGGTACGTCCCAGCCGCCGCCTCGGTTTCGACCCGGCTATCGTTCCCGCCATGACGATGTCGCCAGGAGGACCGGGGCTCGTGCGTGCCATCGACCCGGCGACGATGCGCCGGCTGATGCTCCACGAGGCACGGGTCCACGCGGTCCCTGGCCGTCACCTGCGGGACTTGGGCGATGCGATCCTCCTCCACGACGACGCCGAGCCCGAGCCGTTCTGGAACCGGCTCGAGTCGGTCCGCTGGTCTGCCGATACGGCCGAATTCGACCGGAGACTGACCGAGGTCCTTCTCATCTTCGCATCGCTGGGAAGACAGCCCCACATCTGGGCGTCGCCGCTGCACGACGCCCCGATCGACCTCGTCGGCGCGGCTGAAGGCGAACGGATTTCGCGACCTGGGTGCCGGCAACCTGATGGCCCTCGCGGATCCGGAGCCGGCGCGCCTGGCCGCTTCCGAGCCGATCCCGGCGGGCGTGACGGTCGAGCGCCTGGCTCGGTCTGGCCGATGCGGAGGCCGAATCGGCGGCGGCAGCGGATCGTCGACGTCCTGCTCGAGGCGTTCGACGTCGAGTCCGAGCGGCGGCCCGGGGTCGAGGCCGAGACGATGGCCTCGCTGGCGCATCCGTGGTTCACCCACTACCTCGTGCGGCTCGACGATCGTCCGGCCGCGGTCGCGCGACGAGCGACCTTCGAAGGGGCGAGCTACCTGTCGTCGATCGGGACCGCGGGGTGGGCACGTGGCCGCGGCCTCGGCAGCCTGGTCACCCGGCTGGCCACCCTCGACGGCCTGGCCGCCGACAGCGAATGGGTCTATCTCGGCGTCTTTGCCGACAACACCCCGGCGATCGGCATCTACGAGCGATCGGGCTTCGTCCGCGTGGGAGAGTCGTGCCCGGACCTGCTGCTCGTCTGATCGACGAGGCCATCGAGGCGGCCGACGCGGTGGCGCCCGGCGGTCGGGATCGGGTCATCGCCGTGGGTTGGGCGACCGTGGACCTCGACCGGACGATCGTGGCGCTGGCAGCGGAGCTCGGTGTCTCGACCGAGGCGTTCGTCGCGGCCGATGACTCGCACGCGATCGGGGGAACCGGCCGCGTGGCACCGGGGGTCCTTGCCGGCGGGCGCTCGCTGGCGATCCTCGAACCCGTCGACGGAGGGCGTGCTGGCAGGGGCCTTGGCACGGTGGGACGAGGGCCCGCGGATCGTCTGGATCGAGCGAGACGACGTGGGCGCCGTGCACGGGGGACCCGCCGTTCCGGGACCGTTCGGTCCGGAGCGCCTGGTCGCCGGGCATGCGGGAGACGGGCTGCTCCGGCTCGTCGTGCCGTCGCCGGGTACCATCCGGTCATGACCGACCAAGGCACGATCCTGCTCCGACCCGCGGCGCCTGCCGACGCCGAGGCGATCGCCACCTTGTTCACCGACGAGGGCTATCCGGCCGGGCCGAGCGACATCGTCGCGCGACTCGAGCGATTCGCCACGCCAGAGGCCCGGGTCATCGTCGCCGAGCACGATGGAGCGATGCTCGGGTTCATCGCCATCCACGCCCTGCCGCGCTTCGAGCACGACGACTGGATCGTCCGGATCCTCGCGCTCGTGGTCGATGCCGGAGCCCGCGAGCGCGGCGTCGGCCGAACGCTGATGGCCGAGGCCGAGCGCGTCGGTCGCGAGCTCGGGGCGAGCTTCATCGAGGTCACCGCCGGCCACCACCGCCCCGATGCGCGTCACCTCTACGAGACGCTCGGCTACGACGCCACGGTCACCGCCTACCTGCGCAAGAAGCTCTGACGTGACGACGGAGGGGGCGCTGGCGACCGGATCGGTCATCCGGGTCCGGGGCCTGGTCAAGCGCTACGGCGACGTCAAGGCCGTCGACGGCATCGATTTCGACGTCGCGCCCGGCGAGGTCTTCGGGCTCCTTGGACCGAACGGCGCCGGCAAGACGACCACGGTCGAGATCCTCGAAGGGCTCCGCGCGCCCGACGGCGGCCAGGCGATCGTTCTCGGCGTCGACGTCGCGACAGGCTCCGATTCGCTCAAGCCGCGGATCGGGATCAGCCTCCAGACCGCGGCGATGTATCCGAAGCTGACGGTCGTCGAGGTGATCGACCTCTTCCGCAGCTTCTACACGACCGCCCGCCCGACCGAGGAGCTGATCGCCGAGCTCGAGCTCGGCGAGCGACGCAACGCCCGGACAAAGGACCTGTCGGGCGGCCAGCGACAGCGCCTGGCCGTGGCCCTGGCCCTCGTCAACGACCCGGAGCTGATCTTCCTCGACGAGCCGACGACCGGACTGGATCCAGCGGCCCGGCGGTCGCTGTGGGACCTCATCCGCGGTCTCAAGGCACGCGGCCGGTCGGTCCTGCTGACGACGCACTACATGGAAGAGGCCGAGATCCTGTGCGACCGGCTGGCGATCATGGACCACGGCCACATCCTCGAGATGGGCACCGTCGACGAGCTGATCTCGAAGCGCTTCAAGGAGCGCGCGGTCCGCTTCGACCAGATCGATTCGATCGCGGATGACGACCTCGCTGCGCTCGCGGCGGTCACCTCGGTCAAGCACGACGACGACGCGATCCTGCTCTATTCGAGCGACGTCGCGGCGACGGTCGGCGCCCTGCTCGCGGTGACCGAGGCGCACGGGATCGAGCCGCAGAACCTCGGGATCCGGCGGGCGACGCTCGAGGACGTCTTCCTCGAGCTGACCGGCCGAGCGTTGCGCGACTGAGGACGAGACACGACCGATGAATGCCCTGTTCGCCCTGACCGTCGCCAACATCCGGAGCTACACCCGTGACCGGGCGGCGGTCTTCTGGACGCTGGCCTTTCCGCTCGTGTTCATCGTCCTGTTCGGGCTCATCTTCCAGGGCAGCACCGCCCGACTGACGCTCGGCTGGGTCGACAACGACAAGTCCGAGGCGGCCGTCAAGCTCAAGGCCGGGTTCGCCGCCCTCGATGGCGTGACGCTGGTCGAGACGAGCGACCAGGACGCCCTCGACCAGATGCAGCTCGGCAAGGTCGACGGGATCATCGTCGTCCCGATCGGATACGGCGCGTCGTTGACATCGGCCCAGGCCAGCGGCGGCGGCCAGCCAGTCGAGGTCAAGGTCTTCACCGATCCATCGAGACCATCGCTGGCGGGGTCGGTCTACCAGGCGGTCGGGACCGTGTTCGGCGTGGTCAACCTCGGCGGACGCCCACCGCTGGTGGTGCCGAGCCCGCAGACCGTCCAGACGACGAACCTGAACGCGATCAGCTACTTCGTCCCGAGCATGCTCGGGCTGTCGATCATGCAGGTCGGCATCTTCGCGGCGATCCCGCTCGTGGCGGACCGCGAGAAGCTGATCCTCAAGCGCCTGGCCGCCACGCCACTGCGTCGCTGGCAGCTGGTCGGGTCGAACGTGCTGATGCGGGTCCTGATCGCGTTCACCCAGGCGATCATCATCGTCACCGTCGGGACGCTCGCCTTCGGCGTCGAAGTCACCGGGAGCCTGCTGGTCGTGGCGGCGTTCGTGACCCTCGGCGCGATGGCCTTCCTGGCGCTCGGCTACCTGATCGCGTCCTTTGCCAAGACCGAGGACTCGGCGAACGGCATGACCTCGATGATCCAGTTCCCGATGATGTTCCTGTCCGGCGCCTTCTTCCAGATCGACTCGATGCCCCAGCCGCTGCAGGTCGTCGCACGGCTCATCCCGCTGACGTACCTCGCCGACGCGCTTCGGCAGGTGATGGTCGGTGGGGCGGCCTTTGCGCCGCTGTGGGTCTGCGCCGGGGTCCTGTTCGCCTGGCTCGTGGTCTGCTTCGCGATCTCCGCCCGCAAGTTCCAGTGGCAGTAGCCGGGCGCGCGGCGGGCTCGGACTACCAGCGTTCCTCGCGGACCATCTCGTCGAGATCGCGACGCCCGCCGCTGACCGGTGGGCGGGTCAGGTCGCTCCGGGTCGGTCGGATAGCCGAACGACAGCAGGTACTCACAGCGCTGGTCGGCCGGGTAGCCGAGCAGCCGGCGGGCGAGGTCGTGCTCGTAGACCGTCGCCGGGACGCTGCCGATCCCGAGCTCCCAGGCCGCGAGGACCATGTTCTGCGCCGCGCGCCCGAGATCGAACGCGATCGACAGGGGGGCGTTCGGGGCGTACGGGTCGGGCATGACCAGCGCGATCGCAGCGGCAGCCCCGGCGATGTGCCCGGCGGTCGGACCGACCGCGGCCAGGGCCTCGAGATGGTCCCTGTCGCGGCACACGATGAACGTCCAGCGCTGCAGGTTCTTGCTGCTCCCCGCGCGTCGGCCCGCACGCAGGATCCGGTCGAGGTGGTCGGGCTCGAGCGGCCGGTCCTCGAAACGGCGGACGACGCGGATCGTCGCGATCGCCGACCAGACGGGCTCGTCCCGCTCCGACGTCATCGGTCGCCCGTCGGCGCGCCGGCAAGCCCGGTCGGGCCGGCGATCGTGGCCGTGTCGGGTTCGGGTCGCGGCGCCCGGGTCGCCCCCGGAAGCGCGACCTGGGCGAGAGTCCGCAGGCCGCCGACCGTCTCGTCGATGGCCGCGAACCGCGCCTCGCCGTCGGGCAGCCGGTGCGTCGGGGTCGCCGCCGCGAGCTCGGCCGCGGTGGACGGATCGAACGGTCCCCCGAGCGCCCGGGCGAGGAAGCCCGCCACGACCGCCCGATAGCCCGCATCCTCGTACAGCCACGAGTGCTGGCCGTCGGCGACCACGAGGGTCTCGACCGGCGCTGCGCTCGGGTCGTCCGCCCTGGCAGAGCGGGCCGCCGCCGCCAGGCGTTCCATGTGGCTGCGCGGCACGACGTTGTCGTCCTCGCCATGGGCGAGCAGGACCGGGCCGGGGTAGTGGGCGATCGCGGCCGAGGCGCTGATCGCGGTCACCTGGTGACCGCGAGGCCGGAGATAGACACGGGTCGTGAGCACGGCAAGCGGATAGGCGATGAGGTCGGGGATGGGGAGACGGGCGAGCCGGAACGTCTGACGCGTCAGCCGGTACGGACCGGCCGGGCTCGATGTCGCGACGACGGCAGCCACGCGGGGATCGGCAGCCGCTGCGAGGATCGCACCGATCCCGCCCATCGAGTGACCGACGATCGCCCCGACCGTCACCTCGGGCTGCTCGATGAGCGCGGCGAAGGCGGCAAGGGCGTCGGCACCGAACTCACCGGCGGTGAGCGGCAGGGCCTCGGCTGGGTTGTTTCCGTTCCCCCGGACATCGAAGGTCAGGCAATGGAACCCGGCCGCGTGGAGGAAGACCGCCATCGGCAGGGTCCGATCGCGCGCGGATTCCCAGCCGTGGACGAGGACGACGCCGGGACCAGGAGCACCGCCGCGGGCGGGGATGAACCAGCCCGGAAGTGGGATCCCGTCCGACTCGATGAGCATCGTCTCGAAGTCGAGACCGAGGTCGGCGGGCGTCGACTGCGGCGGATTGCGACGCGGGTAGCCGGCTCGGACGCGATAGGCGAGCGCGAAACGGTATGCCAGCCCGAGCGACGCCAACGCCCCGACAGCGGTGATCACAAACCGGCGGAAGCTCCCCATTGCTGTAGGGGACGGCACATGGCCTTGGCTGTCAAGCGCCTACACTCAGGGTGATGTCCAAACGCGACCCACACGATGTCCTTGGTGTCGAAGCCGGCGCTTCGCCGACCCAGATCAAGGCGGCATGGCGACGTCTTGCCCGGACCAACCACCCTGACCTGACCGGCGATGACCCGGCGGCGTCACGGCTTGCAACGCGCCGGATGGCCGAGATCAACGACGCCTACGCGGCGCTCACCCGCGATTCCGGTGGCGGTCGCAACGGTCGCGGCTCACGAACCGACGACACCCCGTTCGAACCGGGGGTCGTTCGCCGCCGCGGCGGCCCCCCGGCGCCGAAGCCGACGCGGCCGGTGACGGGCCGGGTGGACATGAGCAGCGTCTACCAGCCACGCAACCAGGCGGTCGGCAACGGCACTGGCCGGACGACATTGCGCGGACAGCCGCCCAAGGCAACGAACATCGTGGGACACGAGCCGTTGCGCGCCTCGACGCCGACCGGTCCGCTCGTTCGCGATCGCGTCCGCGGGTTCCGACGAGCGCCGGCGCCGCCGCTCAGCGTCGCCGAGGCGACCGTGATGCCGTTCGGCAAGTTCCACGATCACACGCTGGGCCAGATCGCCGCCTTCGAGCCGTCGTACATCGATTGGGTCGCCGGAACGGTCAACCACGACCCGGATCTCGTCAACGCGGCACGGGTCGTCCAGAAGGACCTCGATCGGCGCGGCGTGATGCGTCGCCTCCACGCGACACCCGAGCGGCGCGGCCACACGGCCTGAGGCGAACGGCCGGAAACGCGAAGATCGCCCCCCGATACCGGAGGGCGACCATGACGCTGATGAATTCGATGACTGCTGCCGCCCCGACGGTCACCAGGCCTGTTGGCCGAAGACCAGTTACTCGGATCGTAAACCGGATCCGGGATCGATCGATCCGAACCTCCTCGGGTCGAAAGGCCGTTTCCAGTTCCGTGACCGACGCCCCAGGTATCTCCCGGATCGATCGCGGGGTGGCGTGGGCAGAAGGTACGCCCGCTCCGACATGGAGAGCAATGGCACCCTCGTCCCTGTTGACCGCCGTCGAAGGTCGGGCGCATCCGCGCACCAGACCGGGACGCACGTACCAGGTGCGCCGCTGCACCACCGCCGACCGCGCGCCCGAGGAACACGGGATACCCTTGTGACCATGCCCCGTTCCCGTCGGATCGGCCTTCTCGCGCTCGCCGCACTCTTTCTCCTCGGTGCGTGCAACGGAGGTGCGGTCCTGACATCCTTCGATCCGGCGCAGCCGTGTACCGCGGACGGCCGGTTCCCAGGGGCGTACCCGGACCTCGAGGCCCAGGTGCCGAAGGTGTACATGACGACCGCCCCCATGACCCTCGATTCGGGCCGCAACTGCTCGGCGGCGAACCTGGGCTCGCTGGCGTCGCAAGGGATCAGCGAAGTCCGGTTCGCAGGCGGGACGTGGACATTCGGCGGCGAACGCTCAGCCGTTCTGGCGGTCTTCACCGCGCCCGGGCTCGACGCCACCGGACTGGACGCGCTCTACGAGGAGAGCGCGGCCGGTGCGCAGCGGACCACCATCACGGCACAGACCCAGCCGACCGTCGCCGGGCGCAAGGGGTATCGGCTCGACACCGAGACAGGGGAGCGGACCCAGACCGTGGTCATCTGGCCATCGGCTCGGGCCGACTACGTCAACGTGGTCATCACCGACGACCTGCCAGACGCGCGGATCCAGGACGCCATCGACGCGTTCGGAGGGCAGTGATGTTCCGTTTCCTGGTGCGCCATGGGCTCGTCCGCGTCGTCGGCGGACGACTGGTCCCCGCGATGATGGTCTGGGATCTCGCGGTCCTCGCCAACAAGACCCGTCAGATCCCGATCGTCGACCGCGGGCTGCGTCGCGGCGCGTCCGCCGCCCGGGATGGCGTCAGCTCGGTCGTCCGGGGGCGCCGTGGCCGGGTCCGGCGGCACGAGGCCCGCCGTCGGCGCACGGAGCCCGACGCCTGACCGGCGCCCAGCCCGTGCTAGAGTCGCGGCCATGACCGACCGATCGGCCGAATGGGCCGCTCGTCGACGCGCCTGGGAGGCCGAGCGCCTGACTCCCTCGCTCGAGCGGGCGCCCGAGCGTCGGACACGCATCTCGACGATCTCCGACACCGAGATCGCGCGCCTGTACGGGCCATGGTCGCTCGGCGAGGCGGACCTGCTCGACACCGTCGGCTTTCCGGGCGAGCCACCGTTCACCCGTGGCATCCACCCGACCGGCTATCGGAGCCGCCGCTGGACGATGCGCATGTTCGCCGGGTTCGGCGCGGCCGAGGACACGAACGCCCGGTTCCGCCAGCTCCTCGCGGCGGGCCAGACCGGCCTGTCGATCGCCTACGACATGCCGACGCTGTATGGCTACGACACCGACGACCCCGAGGCGGAGGGGGAATTCGGGACGTGCGGGGTCGGGGTCTCGAGCCTGGCCGACATGGAGGTGCTTCTCGCGGGCCTGCCGCTCGATGCCGTGTCGACTTCGATGACGATCAACTCGCCGGCCGCTCCGATCTGGGCGATGTACATCGTTGCCGCCGAGAAAGCCGGCGTGCCGCGCGAGCGCCTCGAGGGGACGACCCAGAACGACATCCTCAAGGAGTTCGTCGCCCAGAAGGAGTTCCTCTTCCCGCCCGAGCCGTCGATGCGCCTGGTGACCGACACGATCGAGTTCGGGACGCGCGAGATGCCGCGCTGGAACACCGTCTCGATCAGCGGATACCACATCCGCGAGGCGGGCTCGACTGCGATCCAGGAGCTGGCGTTCACGATCGCCGATGGGATGGCCTACGTGGAAGCGGCGCTGGCCCGCGGGCTGCGGATCGACGACTTCGCACCGCGGCTCAGCTTCTTCTTCAACAGCCACAGCGACTTCTTCGAGGAGATCGCCAAGTTCCGCGCGTCGCGCCGCATCTGGTCGAAGCTGATGACCGAGCGCTACGGCGCCGAGAACGAGCGATCCGCCTGGATGCGCTTCCACACCCAGACTGCGGGCGTCTCGCTCACCTCCCAGCAGCCGCTCAACAACCTGACCCGGGTCGCGCTCCAGGCCCTGGCGGCCGTGCTCGGTGGCACCCAGTCGCTCCACACCGACGCGTTCGACGAGGCGCTCGCGGTGCCGACCGCCGAGGCCGCCATGCTCGCCCTTCGCCAGCAGCAGATCATCGCGGAGGAGAGCGGCGTCGACGCGACAGTCGATCCGCTCGGCGGGTCGTGGTTCGTCGAGGCGCTGACCGACGAGACCGAGGCCGCGGTCTGGCGCTATCTCGACGAGATCGACCGGCGTGGCGGGATGGTCGCGGCGATCACCGAGGGATACCCGCAGCGCGAGATCGCCGACGCGGCGTATCGCTACCAGCGTGAATTCGACGCCGGGGAGCGGCGGGTCGTCGGGATCAACGCCTACGCCGACGAGGCGGAGGCGACGCCGATCCCCGTGCTGGCGGTGCCGGCCGGCTCGTTCGAGAGGCACATGGAGCGCCTGGAACGAACGCGCCGGGAACGCGATGCCGACGCCGTCGAGAGCGCCCTGCGTGGGCTGCGCGAAGCCGCTGGGCGCCCCGAGTCGAGCGACACCAACCTGATGCCCCATTTCATCCGCTGCGCCGCCGCCTACGCCACGCTCGGGGAGCAGTGCGCGGTCCTGCGCGAGGTCTTCGGGGAGTACCGCGAGCCGGTGGCCGTCTGATGTATCTCGATGCGCTCGAATTCCTCGAGGAGGAACGTGATGCCTGGGCGCCGTACGAGGCGCTCGCCGACCTCACCGACGAGCAGCTGTCTGTCCCGGTGCCCGGTGCGCACGGCTGGGCCGGCCGGACGCTGATCGGCCACCTCGTCGCGTGGCAGGAGAACGCCCTCGCGGTCGCGACCGAGCTCGCGGTCAACGACACGAGCCCCACGAAGGTGCGGTCGGACGCCGATTGGGAAGCGCGCGGCGATGCCATCAACGACGAGATCGAGGCGACCTGGGCGGCGCTGCCGATGACCGAGGTGCGGGACAGGCTCCGGACCGTGCCCGGCCAGCTGCGCGGGTATCTGACTGTCGTCCCCGAGACGCGCTGGCTCAAGCATCCCGACAACCAGCAGTTCTTCCGCGATGAGACGACCGCGCACTACGAGGAGCATCTCGCCGACCTCGAGGCCATCCTCGCGGCTGCCCGCGGATGAACCTGCGCGATCTCCTCGAAGAGGAAGCGGCCGAACTGCCGGGAACGGACCCGACGCTCGAGCCGGATGGCTCGCTGACCTGGGTCCGCACGGGTCGCCGCTTCGCCGCCGCCTCTGCCGACGGTAGCTCAGCGGAATTCGCCCTCGACCCAGCCGTCGCTGATGCGGCCACCCGGACGCCCGACGTGACCGCCTCGGACCGTGGACCCGGCTGGGTCGTCTTCGCCCCGAGAGACCTCGACGACCACGCCGCAGACCGGGCCGTCGCCTGGCTGACCTCGGCCCATCGGCGCGCGGAGCCGCGAAACTAGCGTCCCGGGCCGGGCGCTATCGGACTCGATCGCCTGCGAATTCGAAAACGACCCCGGTCGGTGACCGGGGTCGTGCGCTGTCATCGGGTCAGACGCCGTCAGTCGGCGGGGGCCGCCACGTCGATCTTGTCGACCGCGTACTCGGCCAGGTTGAACGTCTGCTCGAGCTGCTCGAGCGGGCGGAACCCGACGACGCCCTGCGGCTGCGAGCCCGGCTTGAAGAACGCGATGACCGGGATGCTCAGGATGTTGAAGGCCTGCGACAGGCCGGGGTTCGCGTCAACGTCGACCTTGACGACGTCGACTGCGCCGTCGTACTTCTCGGCCAGCTTGACCATCTCGGGTGCGACCATCTTGCACGGCCCGCACCACGCCGCCCAGAAGTCGACCACGACCGGGCGCTCCGACTTGAGGACGAGCTCCTCGAAATTCGCGTCCGTCGCGATCTTGATCTCCGCCATATGGGAACCGATCCCCTTTCTGTCCGCGCCCTAGCGCGCGATGTCCTGGATAAGACGATATGCCTCGAGGACACGTGCGTCCGCGAGACGGTAATAGATGGTGCTGCCCTCGCGTCGCGTGGTCACGAGACCGGCGCTCCGCAGGACGGCAAGATGTTGGCTCATGTTGGGGACCTGGCAGCCGACCCGTTCGCTCAGATCCGTCACCGAGAGCTCGCCGATGGCAAGCGACTCGAGGACGCACAGGCGTTTCGGGTCCGACAATGCCCGGCCGACAGCCGCATAGCGCGTTCGGTCGAGTTCCTCCGAGACCGGCAGGCGATCCAACATCGCGAGCATCATATCAACGCTTGCGCAAACACGCAAGTACCCGTCGACGGGGAAATCACGCTCAGCCGATCTCGTAGTCGAGGTCGTAGCGGGCATCTGCGCCGCCTGGTGCTCGGAAGGTGCCGCTGCCGCGCAGGTCACGCAGGTCACCGTCACCGAGACCCTCGAGGACGGACAACGTGCCGGAACTCGCCGTGCCGTCGAACTCGCCGGTCGATTCGAGGACGAAGGTCCCTGATCGCCCGTCGATCGAGGCGGTGAGCCGCCAGATGCCGACGAAATGGGCGGTGCCATCGCCGCGATATGCCATCAGCCACTGGACAGCCCCGGTGCCGTCGATGTCACCCTGGTAGGCCTGGTCGCCTGATGCCCGGGTGAGCTTCGCGTCTCCGGCCAGCTCCTGGTAGGGCTCTTCGTTCATCCCCGAGACGTGGAATGTTCCGGTCGCATGCTGCATGGGTTTGCCTCCTGACAGATGATCGAGCCTAGCCGGGGTCGCGTCACATCCAGGATCGCTGGCAGGCCCGCGACATTGCAGTCTCGCCTTCTCCGCCTCGGGTGCGTGCGATACTCGCCGGCATGTCCGATCCGGGAACGCACGACATCGCCCTGTCCGAGCTCGAGGCCGCGCGCGCCCGGATCTCCGGTGTCGTCCACCGGACGCCGCTGCTCTCGTCGACGACCGCCGCCGCCTGGACGACCACCGCGACCGGAGTGCGCCTGGCTGACGACCGGCTCTATCTCAAGGCGGAGAACCTCCAGAAGACGGGGTCGTTCAAGGCGCGCGGGATGTCGAACCGGATCATGACGCTGAGTCCCGAGGCCGCCTCGCGCGGGGCGATCACCCTGTCTGCCGGCAACGCCGGGCAGGCCTATGCCTGGGCCGGGCGAACGGCCGGGGTGGCGGTGACGGTGGTCATGCCTATCGGCGCCGTGCGCTCGAAGGTGGATGCCTGCCTCGGCTACGGCGCGCGGGTCGTTCTGTCCGGCGCCCATGTCGGCGAAACCCTGGCCGAGCTGGACCGGATCCGCGAAGCCGAAGGCCTCGAGCTCGTCCATCCCTTCGACGATCCGGCAGTCATCGCGGGGAACGCCTCGGTGGGGTTCGAGCTGATCGAGGACCTCCCAGATCTGGACGTGGTGGTGGTGGGCGTCGGCGGCGGGGGACTCATCTCGGGCGTGGCTGCGGCGCTGAAAGCGCGTCGCCCGGGGATCCGCGTCTATGGGGTCGAGCCGGAGGGATCGACCGCGATGACGCAGGCCCTCGCCCAGAACGAGATCGTGCGCGTCCAGCCGGCCAGCGTCGCGGACGGGCTCGGCGCTCCCTTCGCAGGGGCCTGGACGCTGGCGATGGTCAGGCGTCACGTCGATGACATCGTCCTGCTCGACGATCCGACGATCCTGGCCGGGATGCGCTTCGGGATCGAGCGGATGAAGCAGGTCCTCGAGCCGGCCGGTGCGGCCGCCCTCGCCGCAGTCCTGGCCGGTCGGATCCCCATCCGTGACGGTGAACGGGTCGCGGTGATCGGCTCGGGCGGCAACGTCGATGTCGGCCGGCTTGGGGCCTTGCTCGATGCGGCGGGGTCGCTGCCAGGAGCGGCAGCGTGACCGAGGCGTCAGGACCCTCGGGACCGGGCCTGACGCCGTCCGAAGCAGCACCGACACCAACCGACCCGACTCTGACCCGACCGCCGCTGCCCGCGCCGATCCCTGCGGTCGAGTCGACGCGTCGACTGGTCGGAGCGAGCTTCGATCTGCTGACCCGAACCTCGAACGACATGCGCCGCGCGTCGTTCTACATCGGCCTGATCACCGTGCTGACCCTCGGCCCGTTCGCCCTCGCGGCCTGGGCGATCGAGGTCGTCAGCATCCACCGGACGGAACGCGAGATGACAGCCGCCCTGCTCGGTCCGGCCGGGGCGTGGTACGGCGTGCTCGCGACGGTCGCCGGGCTCGGACTGATCGTCGCCGCGGTCGAGAGCCGGGCGATGGCTGCGGCGGTCCTCGGTGGCCACTACGCCGGCCAACCCATCGCGATCCGGTCGGCGCTCGCCCGGTCGAGGGCCGTCTTCTGGCGAGTCGTCGCCGTGTCGCTGATCGTCGCCATCCCCGTCTATGCCGTGCAATACGCGATCAGCACTGGGCTCGAGAGCCTCCTCGGCAAGGAGACCGACATCTCGATCGTCGCCTCGACCCTGGCCGCGGCGCTGGTCGGCGCACCATTGGCCTACCTGCTCACCGGAGTCGTCCTCGGCGACGTCGGCCCGTTCGAAGCGACGCGGCGCTCGATCCGCGTCTTCCGGGCGCGCAAGGTGGCGGCCGCCCTCGTCGCCGTCTTCGAGACCGTGGCCGTCCTGCTCGTCTCGTTCGGTCTCGGGACCGGCCTCGACATCGTGCTCAGGGTGTTCGGCGCGCTTGGCCTCGGTCCGGAATCGGGTCCCTTGGGGCTCGTCATCGTGACCGTCGGTGTGGTGGCCGGGGTGTTCGCGGTCGGGACGCTCATCTACACGGCACTGGCGATCTCGATCGCCCCGCAGGTCGTCATGTTCGTGGGCCTGACGCACGCGACGTTCGGCCTCGATCACGTGCGGCCCGGAGGCGACCTCGACCCGGCCGTGCGCCGAAGAGGGTCCCGGCACTTTCGCTGGCTGACCATCCCGCTGTTGACCGGGGCCGTCCTCGCGGTGGCATGTCTCGGCGCGTTCATCGAGAGCCTTGCCAGTTGAGGATCAGTCGATGCCGAGCGCCTCGAGCCGTTCGTCATCGATCCCGAGATGGTGGGCGAGCTCGTGGATGACGGTCACCCACACCTCGTCGGCGAGGTCGTCGGGATCGGCGAAGTCCGCCTCGAGCGGCAACCGGAAGAGGGTGATCCGGTTCGGCATCGCGGCCCAGTCGGCACCCCATTCGGTCCGTGGGACGCCCTCGTAGAGTCCATACAGCGTGTCGTCCGGCTCGATCTCGTTCTCGCGCCGCTGCTCGTCGCTCGGTTCGTCGTCGATGACGATGGCCACCTCGTCGAGAGCAGCCGCGAACGGCTCGGGGATGGCGTCGAGCGCGTCCGCGACGAGCTCCTCGAACGGGCGGTGCCGGGACCTCGGACGCTGACGACGTGAGCCGCGGCGGTGCTTGACCATCGTCCCCGTATCCTAGGGGCGATGGAGCCCGTGCCAGCGCCGGATCCCGCTGCCGAGCCGGACGGCTTCGTGGTCGTCGTCGAGCCCGGCGACCGGATCCATTTTCTCGATTGGGGAGGTGTCTCCCCGGCCGGTGCACCCGGCGTCCTGCTGATCCATGGCCTGTCGAACACGGCATGGTCGTGGAGTCCTGTCGCACGCCGGATCCGGGCGCTTCGCCGCGTCGTCGCGATGGACCTGCGCGGGCACGGCCTGTCCGACGCTCCCACCGAGGGCTACGACCCGCCGACATTCGCCGATGACGTGCTCGCGGTGGCGGAGGGCTCGGGCCTGATCGCCGGACCCGCCGATCGCGTCGTCCTGGCCGGTCACGGGTTCGGGGCGATCGTGGCTGCCTGGGCCGCGGCGGCGATGGGCGATCGCTGCGCCGGGCTGGTGCTTGTCGATGGCGGCTGGGAGTCGCTCGAGGAGGCCAGTGGGGTGGACGTCGACGAGTTCCTGCGCGGTCTCGACGAGCCGCCCGAGGTGATGCGCTCGATGGCGGCCTTCCTGGCCGACCGCAAGGCGTTCGACCCGGCGACCTGGGATCCCGATCAGGATGTCGCGACGAGGGCCACGGTCGTCGAGACGCACGCCGGCAAAGTCGTTCCGGCGACCCGTCCGCACGCGGCCGAGGCGAGCGTCCGGGCGATGTTCCGCTATGACCCTCTCGCGACGCTGACCGAGGTGACGGCACCGATCACGGCTCTCTCCGCCGCCGACGACGAGGAAGGCTCGCGGGCGAAGGCACTGGCGGCGGCGTCGTCGGCGCGGGCCGCGGCGGGCCGGAGCCGGATCCGGGCGGCGTCATACCCGCACGACGGCCACAACCTGATGCGCTACCGTCCGGATGCGGTGAGTGCGGCGATCCTGTCGGTCGCCGGCGAGGCGGACGGCTAGAGGGCGGGATCGGGGATGCAGGTCGTCTACTCGCCGGCACATCTGGCGCACGACATCACCGTCGAGACGTTCATGGGGATACCCGTTCCCGCGAACGAGGTCGCCGAACGCGCCGAGCTGATCCGCGAGGCGCTCGAGACCGACGGCGGGTTCCCATTCGTCGTCCCGACCGATCACGGCGAGGCGCCGATCACCGACGTCCACGATCCGGGGCTCGTCCGCTTCCTCGAAGTCGCCTGGTCCGAGCTCGAGGCCCAGCGAGTCGATCGTCCCTTCCTGTCGGCCGACACCTACCCGAACCGGGCGATGTTCGAGGGGATGTCCGACGCCGCGGTCGGATCGCTCGTACGCGAGCCGATCAACGTCGGTGGACGGGCCGGCTTCTGGGGGCTCGACTCGGCAGCGCCCCTGGTGGCCGGCACATACCTGGCCGCGCGAGCGGCGGTCGATGTCGCGTTGACGACGGTCGACCTGGTGCTCGGCGGCCAGGACGCGGCGTACGGCCTGTGCCGGCCACCCGGCCACCACGCGGCGCGCTCGATGTACGGCGGGTACTGCTTCTTCAACAACGCCGCCATCGCGGCCGAGGCGATCGTGCGGGCGACCGGCGAGCGCGTGGCGATCTTCGACGTCGACTACCACCACGGCAATGGCTCGCAGCAGATCTTCTGGCGACGCCGCGACGTCCGCTATGTCTCGATCCACGCCGACCCGGACCACGACTACCCGTATTTCCTGGGGCGTGCCGACGAGATCGGGGAGGGCGATGGGGTGGGGGAGAACCTCAACTTGCCGCTCGCGCCCGGGACGACAGACGAGGAGTACCTCCTCGCGGTCGATCGCGCCCTCGATGCCATCGCCGCAGCGCCCGGGTCGGTGATCGTCGTCTCGCTCGGGTTCGACACGTATGGGCTCGACCCGATCGGCACGTTCAAGCTGACGACTGCCGTCTACCACGAGATCGGCCGCCGAACGGCCGCCCTGGGCCGTCGGCTCGTCGTCCTCCAGGAGGGTGGCTACCACCGGCCGTCGCTCGGCGAGAACACCCGGGCGTGGCTGCGCGGAGCGGAGGGGCGGTCGTTCGAGCCGCGACCGGGCGCTGACGGCGATGTGCGGGATGCCGTCCCTGGGTAAGCCGTCGCCAGGGACCACGGCCGTGCCCGGGCCGGCACTCGACGCGGCCGGCCTGGCCACGGCTGTCACCCTCCTTGCCGCCCGCGATGCCGACCTCGCTGGGATCGTGGCTCGTCGTGGTCCTCCGCCGCTGTGGGATCGCGCGCCCGGCTTTCCGACGCTCCTCCACATCGTGCTCGAGCAGCAGGTCTCCCTCGCGTCCGCGCAGGCCGCGTTCGATCGGTTGCGAGTCGTCGCCGATCCGCTCGTGCCGGAGCGCTTCCTCGCGCTTGGCGACGATGAGCTGCTTGCGATCGGCTTCAGCAGGCAGAAGGCGCGCTACGGCCGGGCACTCGCGGCAGCGATCCAGGACCGGACGCTCGACATGGACGCGCTCATCGACCTCGACGACGACGCGGTCCATCGGACCCTCCAGGCGATCCCGGGCATCGGTCCGTGGACCTCGACGATCTACCTGCTGATGGTCCTCGGCCGGCCCGATGTCTGGCCCGTCGGCGACATCGCCCTCGCCGAGTCCGTCGGACAGGTCAAGGGTCTCGGACGGCGCCCTGATGCGGTCGAGATGGAGACGATCGGCGAGGCATGGCGGCCGTGGCGGTCGGTCGCTGCCCGTCTCCTCTGGCACGACTACCTCGCGCGCCGTGGCCGCTCGGGCTGAGCCATGCCGAGCGGCGTACCATCGCCACCTGCACAGGAGCCCGACCGCGTGTCCAGCCCGCCCGACCTGCCCAGCCACATCCAGCGGATCGTCGACGAGATCGAGACCGAGATCGGCGATGAGCCGGGCCGGGCCGCGTCGCTGATCGAGGGCGTGGGCGCGGCCGGCGACGAGGCTCGCGACGACCGCGATGGCAATCACCGCGTCGAGGAGGCCGTCCGCCAGATCCTGCTCGAGATCGGCGAGGATCCCGATCGCCAGGGCCTGGTCGGGACGCCGGGACGTGTCCATCGGATGTACACGGAGCTGACCGCGGGCTACCACGTCGACCCCGAGCGGCTCATCAACGGTGCGATCTTCGACATCGCCTACAGCGAGATGGTCGTCGTCAAGGACATCCCGTTCTACTCGTTGTGCGAGCACCATCTGCTGCCGTTCTTCGGGACCGCCGCGGTCGCCTATATCCCCCGTGGGCGCGTCATCGGGCTGTCCAAGATCCCGCGCGTGGTCGAGATGTACGCACGACGGCTCCAGATCCAGGAGCGGCTCACCCAGCAGATCGCGGACTTCCTCCAGGAGCGGCTCGAACCCCAGGGAGTCGGGGTCGTCCTCGAGGCGACGCACCTGTGCGCGGTGATGCGCGGTGTGCGGAAGCCTGGGACCGTGATGACCACCTCGTACGTGCTCGGGCTCTTCCGGACCCGCGACCGGACCCGTTCGGAGTTCTTCGCCCATCTCGAACGCCAGGCCCGGGAGGCCTGACATGGACCTCGGCCTGCGCGATCGGGTCGTGCTCATCACGGGCGCCGGTGGCGGGGCCGGTCCGACGCTCGCGCGTGCCTTTGCCGACGAGGGAGCGATCGTCGCCCTCAACCACCGGTCCGGCTCGGGGAGCGCGGCCCGTGCCGAGGCGGCCGCTGCGGAGATCATCGGAGCAGGCGGACGGGCGCAGGCGGTGGTCGCGGACCTCGACTCGACGGACCAGATCAGCGCGATGTTCGACCGGGTCGCGAACGAGCTCGGGCCGGTCGGGGTGCTGGTGACCGCGACCTCCGCCTACAAGTCGGAGCCGTTCGGCGACATCACCGACGCGTCGTGGTCGGCCGTCGTGGACGATCTGCTCGGCGCGACCTTCAGGACATGCCGGGCGGCCGTGCCGGGGATGCAGGCCGCGGGCTGGGGCCGGATCGTCAACGTCGCGGCACGATCCGGGCTGGTCGGGACGGCGCGGGCGACCCATTACGCGGCGGCGAAGGCCGCCATCGTCGGGCTGACCGCATCGCTGGCGAAGGAGCTCGGGCCAGCCGGGATCCTCGTCAACGCGGTCGCGCCGACCCAGATCCTGACGGTCAAGGACGGCGTCCCGTCGATCCCGGACGATCGGGCCGCCGAGATGGCAAGGACGATCCCGCTGCGCCGCCTGGCCACGCCCGATGACCTCGCGAGGCTCGTGGTGTGGCTCGGCTCCGACGCCAACCGGTATGTCACAGGCGAGACGGTGTCGTTGACCGGCGGCGAGCAGCGCTAAAGCGCATCCTTAGGGTCCAGTCTGGTCGCACCCGGACGGTGACACTGCCCGGCACCCGGCAGACGGCATGAAGGGGGAAGACCCGCGTGGCTGACATGCAATTGGTCCTGTCGATCTTCGACAACGAGGCGGTCGCCGACTCGGCGGTCGAATTGCTCAAGTCCTGGGACGGCTACAGCACGACGATCAAGCTCGGGGCGATCGGCGTCCTCGTCCTCGACGAGAAGGGCCAGATCAAGGAGCACAAGCTCGGTCCACGGAGCGGCGGCAAGGGCGCGGGCATCGGCCTCGTCCTGGCAGTCATCGCGCCGCCGACCCTGCTGGTCGGCTTGATCGGCGGCGGTGTCCTCGGTCACTTCCACCACAAGGGCCTCGGGATCGACCAGGCCGATCGCGACCGGATCATCGCCGAGCTGGCCGGCGGCAAGGCAGCGGTCGGCGTCATGACCCTTCCGGAGCAGGCCCAGGTGATCTCCGAGACCCTCGCCGACCTGGGTGGCAAGACCGAGGTCCATGAGGTCTCCGACGAAGCGCTCGAAGCGGTCTCCACGGCAGCGCCGGCCGAGACCGGAACGTCCGATAGCGCGGCGCCGGCACAGACGGCCTGACCGATCCCGCAGACTCGATCGACCCGGGTCGCGACACGCGGTCCCGGGTCGATGTCTTGATCAGAGAGCGCTGATCCACAGTGGGAGGGAACGCATGAATCGTCCAGCGGGCGTCACCATCATCGGCGTCCTGTCGTTCGCGGCAGGCATCATCTACCTGCTCCAGGGCATCCGGATCCTGGGCTTCGTCGCGTTCGGGCCCGGCGAGGCCTTCAGCAACGTCTCGCTGACCGGCTGGACGACGCTGATCGTCGGCCTGTTCTGGATCGCGGTCGGCGGTGCCTTCCTGTCGCTCCAGCCGTGGGCGTGGTTGTTCGGCGTGATCGTCGTCGGCTTGTCGTTGATCGAGGCCTTCTTCGGCAACATCAACGGCTGGCAGTTCGGCGACATGTTCACCGCGATGATCGTGCCGCTGGTGATCCTCTTCTACCTGTATTCCGAGAAGGTCAAGGAGGCCTTCGGCATCACCGGCTGAGTCGGATCTAGCCGGGGCGCTCGACGAGGTCGATCGACTTCGAGCCACCGACGACCTCGACGCTGAACCCGTCCGTCGCGCCGGACCAGCCGCGCGACTCGACCGTCACGTCGCCGCCCTTCTTGCCGAGCGCCATGCCATCGAGGCCGACCTGGTTGGTCCCGCCCTGGATCCGGAGACGGGCCGGGACCCCGGCCGGCCGCTCGATCCGGATCGAGCGTGCCCCGCCGACGATCCGGATCGGCACCTGGCCGACGGGGCGCCCGAATTCGAGCTGGATCCGCTCCGTGCCGCCGGTCAGCTCGAAGCGACGCACGTCGACATCGCGCAGGTCGGCTTCGACGCGGCTCACGCCACCGACGAGGTCGATCGTCCACGGGATCGTGGTGTTGAGCCCGATCGTGGCGACCCGCTTGCGCCAATCGAACGGCACGCCGCGGTACTGGACGAGGACACGGCCTCCGCGCACTCGCACCTGCGGCGTGGCCCCGTCGAAACGGGCGCGATAGAGGTCAAGCGGCGCCCGACCGGACCGGAGCCGGAGCTCCTGCGCACCCGAGCGGAACGTGAGCCGCGCTTCGGTGAGCCCGCCGAGCGGCGCACTGTGTTCGGAGGGGCCGGTCGGCTCGGACGGGTCGCCCTCTGGTGACGTGCGCAGCCGCGCGGCCTCGGTCTGGGTGAGCTCTGCCATCCGCGACAGGAAGTCGTTGATCAGCGCGAGCTGGTCCGGCGTGTAGCGGCCGACCTCCTCGGCGCTCGCCCGCTCGAGCGACTCGAGCAGCGACTGGACGGTGGCGACCCGCTCGGGGACGACCTCGACGACCACCCGGCGCCGATCCGAGGGATCGGTCGTCCGGCGCACATAGCCGGCCTGTTCGAGACGGTCGATGACGCGCGTGACGGCACCCGTGGTCATGCCCATGACCTCCGACAGCTTGCCGGCGGTGGCGGCGCCCGTGTCGATCAGCAGCTCGAGCGCATCGATGTCCGATTCGCTGAGGCCAAGCCGGATCGCGACCGACTGCCCGAAGATCGAGCCCTGGAAATTGACGCGCCGCAGGGCGCGAACCACGCCCTCGACGCCCGGTCGTCTGTCCATCTTGACAAATGCTCCTCATCCGGTAACTATCTGCGCAGTGCAGATAATGCTCCGGATTGCTGGATGGCGCAAGTGACCGCCAGAGCATAGGGCATGGCAGGAGGAAAGAGATGACCAGATCGACCAGCCCCGGCGGCCCGATGATCGAGACGAAAGACCTGCGCCGGACCTTCAAGGCTCGGAAGGCGACTGTCGAAGCGGTCCGCGGCGTGGACCTCACCGTCGAGGCCGGGGAGATCTTCGGTTTCCTCGGGCCCAACGGCGCCGGCAAGACGACGACGCTGCGCATGCTGGCCACGCTGCTCAAGCCGACTGGCGGTCGTGCGACGGTCGCCGGCGTCGACCTCGGCCGTGATCCGCAGGAGGTCCGTCGCCGGATCGGCTACGTGCCGCAGGGCGGCTCGACCGATCCGGCCGAGACGGGGCGCGGCGAGCTCGTGATCCAGGGCCGGCTGTACGGCCTCGACAAGGTCGCGGCCCAGCGTCGCGCGGCCGAGGTGCTCGAGGCCCTGGAGCTGACCGCCGCGGCAGACCGGCCGACAGGCACGTACTCCGGCGGCATGCGTCGCCGCCTCGATGTCGGGCTCGGCATCGTCCACCGCCCGCGGGTCCTGTTCCTCGACGAGCCGACGACCGGGCTTGACCCACAGGCACGTGCCCGCATGTGGGACGAGATCCGCAAGCTGCGCGAGCTCGGGACCACCGTCTTCCTGACCACGCACTACCTCGAAGAGGCGGATGCGCTTGCCGACCGCCTCGCGATCATCGACCACGGCCAGATCGTGGCCGAGGGCACGGCCGACTCGCTCAAGCGGCAGGTCGCCGGCGACGTCATCACGCTCGGCATCGACGGCGACCACGAGCGTGTCCTCGATCTCGTCCGCGCCGAGCCATTCGTCCGCGAAGCCTCGATCGAAGACGAGCTCATCCGGCTGTACGTCGACCAGGGCGACAGCGCCGTCCCGCAGCTCATCCGGCTCCTCGACGGAGCCGACCTTCGCGCCCGCACGTTGACGCTCGCCCGGCCGAGCCTCGACGACGTCTTCCTTCGCCAGACCGGCCGATCCCTTCGAGAGGAGCCCGCAGCATGACCGCAACCACGGCAATCACAGTCAGCGAACCCATCAACACGACGAGGAACCCGGCTTTGCAGCTCGTGCGCGACACCTGGCTCATCTTCCATCGGTCCCTCTGGCTGACGATCCGGCAGCCCACCTGGATCGTCTTCGGGATGATGCTGCCGGTGCTCTACCTGTTCCTGTTCGGGCCTCTTCTCGAGGGCGCCGTGCAGTCGGCCGGGACCGGCACGAACGCGTTCAACTGGTTCGTTCCCGGTCTGCTGATCCAGATCGCGATCTTCGGGACCGCCTTCGTCGGCTTCGGCCTCATCGCCGAGCTGCGCAGCGGCGTGATCGAGCGGATGCGGGTCACGCCGATGAGCCGCGGTGCGATGCTCCTGGGCCGTTCGCTGCGCGACGTGGTCATCCTGATGTTCCAGGCGATCATCCTGATCGTCCTGGCGATCCCGCTCGGGCTCACGGTGGACCTGGCCGGCATCGCCGTGGTGCTCGCCCTGCTCGTGCTGATCGGGCTTGCCGTCGCCCCGCTGTCGTACGCGGCGGCGCTCATCCTCAAGAGCGAGGACGCCTTTGCCCCGCTCGTCCAGGGCATCGCGATGCCACTGCTGCTCCTGTCGGGGATCCTGCTGCCGATGGCGCTTGCGCCGGCCTGGCTCCAGACCCTGAGCTCCCTCAACCCGTTCACGCACACCGTGGACGCGGCGCGGGCGTTGTTCAACGGCCAGTGGGGCGATCCGGAGATCGCCATCGGCGTCGCCGTCACCGCGGTCATGGCCGTCATCTCGGTCTGGATCGCGGCCCGGACGTTCAGCCGCGCCAACGCGTAGCTTCAGGCCTCCTACGAGGCACGCGGGGCGGTCGGACCTGGGGCCCGGCCGCCCCGTCGTCATCTTCTGGGGCACGTGTCCGCGCGTCAGCGGAAGGTCTGGCGCGCCTCGCCCGGCTTGTACGGTCGGAGCCCGAACGCCGACCAGGTCTCGTCCACGGAGACCAGCGACAGCCACATCAGCTGGCCCTCGATCGGCTCCCAGCCCTTGTCGCGGGTGAGATCGGTCTGGATCTTCGACGAACCCTTCGGATAGGAGACCCAGGCCAGGCCCGTCGGCGAGAGCGCAGCGATCAGTGGTCCGACGATCTCGGCCAGCTCGGCCGAGCTCCGGACGAAGACCTGGATCCAGTCGAGCGGCCCCTCCAGGACCGTCACCGCCTTGACGCCTTCCGGCGACCCGAGGCGCTCGAGGTAATCGGCGGGTCCGCCCAGGACGGCCGCGCTCAGGCCGGGCTTCAGCTTGAGCTTCTTCGCCAGCGGGTCGAGGTCGACGGTCATCGGGTCATTGTGGGGTGACGGTCAACGCATCGCCACAGCGTTCATTCGAGCGGTATCGAGACGGCCGGCGTGCGCTACGATCGGCGCCATGACCGATCGGCCGATCAAGGTGCTCATCGCCAAGCCGGGCCTCGACGGCCACGACCGTGGCGCCAAGGTCCTCGCCCGCGGGCTGCGCGACGAGGGCTTCGAGGTCGTCTACACGGGCCTTCGCCAGACGCCCGAGATGATCGCAACGGCGGCGCTCCAGGAGGACGTCGATGTCGTCGGGCTGTCGATCCTGTCGGGCGCGCACATGACGCTCGTGCCGCGCGTGACGGCGCTGCTGGCCGAGCGCGGGATGGCCGACGTCCTCGTCACGGTCGGCGGGATCATCCCCGACGACGACATCCCGGCCCTGCGGGCGGCCGGGCGTCGCCGAGATCTTCGGACCTGGCACGACGATCGCCCAGGTCGCCGACTACCTGCGGGCGAACGCGCGACCGCGCGACTAGCGTGGGCGGCCGATCGGCCGCGAGCCGGGCGGCCGAGCTGTCCGAGGCCGCGGTCGCAGGCGATCGACTGGCGCTCGCCCGGTTGCTGACCGCGGTCGAGAACCGGACGCCGGTCGCGGAAGCCGCCCTGCGCCGGCTCTACCCGATGGCCGGACGCGCCCACCTCGTCGGGATCACCGGGCCGCCCGGGTCCGGGCAAGTCGACGCTCGTGGCGGCGCTGATCGGGGAGGTCCGGCGGACGGTCGCACGGTGGCCGTGATCGCGGTCGATCCGTCGAGCCCGATCACGGGCGGCGCCCTGCTCGGCGACCGGGTCCGGATGCAGGCATACGCCGGCGACGACGGCGTCTTCATCCGCTCGATGGCGTCGCGCGGCCACGCCGGCGGGCTCGCCTCGACCTCGACCGCGGCCGCGGCCGTGCTGGACGCCGCCGGCTTCGACCTGATCCTCGATCGAGACCGTCGGGACCGGGCAGAGCGAGGTCGAGGTGGCGGCCGCCGCGGACACGACCGTCGTCCTCGAGGCGCCCGAGATGGGCGACGAGGTCCAGGCGATCAAGGCCGGGCTGCTCGAGGTCGCCGACCTGGTCGTCGTCAACAAGGGCGACAAGCCGGGTGCGCAGCGGACGGCGGCGCAGCTTCGGGCGATGCTGGTCGCCTCGGCGCCACGGAGCGGCTCGCGCGGATCGGCCGCGGCCCAAGCGCCCGGACGTCCTGATCACCACGGCCGCGACCGGCGACGGCGTCCCGGAGCTGCTCGTGGCACTCGATCGGCACCGCGAGGTCGGGCGGGTGGGGGAGTCGTCGGCAGCCCGTCTGGCGCGGGCCGAGGCGCAGGTCGTTCGCGATCGTGGCGGAACGCCTCCGCGACCCGGTTCCTCGAACCTGCCCGCGGATCCGCAACGGCCGCGTTGCTGACGAGGTGGCTGCACCACCGTCTCGACCCGTACTCCGCCGCGGATCGGCTGCTCGGCGACTTCGATCCGTAACGGTCCGGGCTGCCACACGCCCCGACGGGGGCGGCACGGACCGGGCGAGCCGCGCGTACCATCGACTGCATGGCGACCGAGATCCAGCGCGTCTTCGTGGCCGGGGCCGGGCTGATGGGTCACGGCATCGCCCAGGTGCACGCCGCGATCGGCCTGCCGGTCACGCTGTACGAGCCGGACCTCGCGCGCGCCGAGGCCGGTCGCGACCGGATCGCGGGCAACCTGGACCGCGCCGTCGCGAAGGGCCGGCTCGACCCAGGCGGACCGCGACGCGACGCTCGCCCGGGTCGAGCCGACCGCCGACCTCGTCGCGTGTCGCGGACGCGGACCTCGTCATCGAGGCCGTCTTCGAGGACCTCGCCGGTCAAGACGGCCCTCTGGCGCGAGGTCGACGGCATCGCCCCGGCGGCCGCGATCTTCGCGTCGAACACGTCGTCGATCGCGATCCACCGGCTCGCCGAGGCGGTCGCTCGCGAGCACCGACGCCGCTTCGTCGGGATGCATTTCTTCAGCCCGGTGCCGGTCATGCCGCTCATCGAGCTGATCCGCGGCCGTGACACGGACGACGCGACCGAGACCGCAGTCCGCGACCTCGGCGCACGACTCGGCAAGCAGGTCATCGTCTCGGCCGACCGGCCCGGCTTCATCGTCAACCGGATCCTGATGCCGTTCCTCGCCGAGGCGATGCGCGCCTACGAGGAGGGCGTCGGCACCGCCGAGGACATCGACGCCGGCGCCCGGATCGGGCTCAACCACCCGATGGGGCCGCTCGAGCTCGCCGACTTCATCGGCCTCGACGTCTGCCTCGGCATCATGCGCGTGCTCGACGACGGCCTCGGCGGCGACCAGTTCCGCCCGCCGAAGGTGCTCCTCGAGCTCGTCGAAGCCGGCCACCTCGGCCAGAAGACGGGCCAGGGCTTCCACACCTACCCGCGCGAACCAGCCGTCCCGGGCCGAAGGCATGACCGGCGGCCTGACCGAGGAGGAACGGCTGCTCCAGGCGACGGCCCGGGACTTCGCCACGCGCGAGCTGGCTCCGACCGCGATCGAGCGCGACGAGACCGAACGCTACGACCGTGCGCTGTTCACCAAGATGGGCGAGCTCGGACTGACGGCCGCGCCGCTCCCCGAGGCGGTCGGTGGTGCGGGGTTCTCGTACCTCGGCTGGACGCTCGTGATGGAGGAGCTCGGGGCGGCCGACATGGCGATGGCGGTCTCGCTGTCGGTCCACATCCTGTCGCAGTACCCGGTCGTGACCTGGGGCTCGGACGAGCAGCGCAGCCGCTGGCTGCCGACGATGCTCGGCGGCGAGGCGCTCGGGGCATTCGCGCTGACCGAGCCGCACGCCGGGAGTGACGCGGCGGCGATCCGGACACGAGCCGAGCGCGTCGGCCCCGCCGATGCCCCGACTGGCTATCGGCTGACCGGGACCAAGATCTGGATCTCCAACGCACCCGAGGCCGACCGCTACCTGGTCTTCGCGACGCTCGATCCCGCTGCCGGCCCCAAGGCGATCACCGCGTTCCTCGTCGAGAAGGGGACGCCCGGGTTCCGGTTCGGGGCGCACGAGAAGAAGATGGGGATCCGTGCCTGCCCGGCGGCCGAGCTCCTCTTCGACGGGGCCGAGGTGCCGGTGGCGAACCGTCTCGGCGGCGAGGGCGAGGGCTACAGGATCGCCCTGTCGGCGCTCGGCGAGGGCCGGATCTCGATCGCCGCGGCGTGCGTCGGGATCGCGCGTGCCGGGCTCGAGGCGGCGGCTCGGTACGTCTCAGCAACGCAAGGCGTTCGGGGCGCCGCTGGCCGAGCAGCAGGGCCTCCGCTTCATGCTGGCCGAGATGGCGCGCGACGTCGCTGCCGCGCGGGCCGTGACGCGCGAGGCGGCCGCGGCCAAGGACCGCGGCGAGCCGCTCGCGGAGGTGTCATCGATCGCCAAGTGGACCGCGTCCGACACGGCGATGCGCGTGGCGACCGACGCGGTCCAGCTGTTCGGCGCGAGCGGCTACTCGCGCGAGACCGGGATCGAGCGCCTGATGCGCGACGCGAAGGGCGCCCAGATCTACGAGGGCACCAACCAGATCCACCGCCTGATCGTCGCCGACGGGTTGCTGCGCTCACTCGGTGTAAATTCGGGGACATGACCCAGCCCAGCACCGGCCCCGACGGGCACGTCTATCATCGTCAGCGCGGCGCGCACGCCGATCGGCAAGTTCGGCGGAGCGCTCGCCACCGTACCCGCGGCGGAGCTCGGCGGCGTCGCCATCCGTGCAGCCGTCGAACGGGCCGGCCTCGACCCGGCGACCGCCCGGATCGACGACGTCCTGATGGGCCAGGTGCTCCAGGCCGGCGTCGGCCAGGCCCCGGCCCGGCAGGCCACGTTGCGGGCCGGCCTCCCCGACACGACGTCCGCCACGACGATCAACCGCGTCTGCGGCTCCGGGCTCAAGGCGATCATGCTGGCCGCGGCCGAGATCCGGGCCGGCGACGCCGAGATCGTCGTCGCCGGCGGGATGGAAATCGATGAATGGCGCGCCGTACCTGCTGCCGAGCGCCCGCTTCGGCTATCGCCTCGGCAACGGGGAGCTGATCGACGCGACCGTCCACGACGGCCTGTGGTGCGCGATCGAGGACTGCCACATGGGCACCCACGCCGAGCGCGTCGCGATCAAGGACCACGTCGAGCCGCGCCGACCAGGACGCCTTCGCGCTGGCGAGCCACCAGAAGGCGATCGCCGCGATCGACGCCGGCCGGTTCGATGCCGAGATGGCGCCCGTCACGGTCCGCGACGCGAAAGGCCGCGAGACGATCGTCACGGTCGACGAGGGTCCCGCGTCGCGACTCGACCGCGGAGGCGCTCGCACGGCTCAAGCCCGTCTTCGACCTCCCGACGGCGAGGACCGCGGCGACGCGACGGTCGGGCACCGTCACGGCCGGCAACGCGCCGGGCATCACGGACGGCGCGGCGGCAACGGTCGTCGCCTCGCGAGCGCGCCGTCGAGCGGCTCGGCCTCACGCCTCTCGCCCGGATCGTCGGCTACGCCCAGGCCGAGGTCGCGCCCAAGTGGCTCTTCCTCGCCCCGGTCGAGGGCGTCCGGCGGCTGCTCGATCGGATCGAGATGCCGATCGAGGCGTTCGACCTGATCGAGATCAACGAGGCGTTCGCCGCGCAGACGCTGGCCGACGGTCGCGAGCTCGGCTTCGACTGGGACAAGGTCAACGTCAACGGCGGCGCCATCGCGCTCGGCCACCCGATCGGTGCCAGCGGCGCCCGGATCGTGGCCACGCTCCTCCACGAGCTGGCCCGACGCGAGGGCCGCTACGGACTCGCCACCCTCTGTCTCGGCGGCGGCGGATCGGTCGCGATGGCCGTCGAGCGCGTCTGACGAGCGGACTACACTCGCCGACATGACCGAGACCGCCGTCGAGACCCCAACCTTCCGCCACTTCATCGCCGGTGAGTGGTGCGACTCCACTTCGGGCAAGACCTTCGAGAGCCGCAACCCGGCCGACACCCGCGACGTCGTCGGGCGGTTCCAGCAGGGGACCAAGGCCGACGTCGCGATGGCCATCAAGGCCGCCGAAACCGCCTTCCCGATGTGGCGCCGGACGCCGGCCCCGAAGCGCGGCGAGATCCTGTACGCCTTCGGTGCGCTCATGGCCCAGCACAAGGAACGGCTGGCCCGCGCCATGACCCGCGAGATGGGCAAGGTCCTGGCCGAGGCCCGCGGCGACGTCCAGGAAGGCATCGACATCGCCTACCTGATGGCCGGCGAAGGTCGCCGGATGGCCGGCGAGACGGTCCCGTCCGAGCTCCCCGACAAGTGGGCGATGAGCATCCGCCAGCCGCTCGGCGTGGCCGGGATCATCACGCCCTGGAACTTCCCGATGGCGATCCCGTGCTGGAAGACGATGCCGGCCCTCGTGACCGGGAACACGGTCGTCTTCAAGCCGTCATCGGACACGCCGCACTGCGCGACGCTCCTGGTCGAACTGATGGCCGAGGCCGGCTTCCCGCCCGGCGTCGTCAACCTCGTCACGGGCTCCGGGCGCAGAGGTCGGCGACGCGATCGTGGACAGCCCGGACGTGTCGGTCATCTCGTTCACCGGCTCGTCGGTGACCGGCAAGCGGATCGCGGCCAGCGCCGGCCGGCGGCTCAAGCGCGTCTCGCTCGAGCTCGGCGGCAAGAACGGCGTCGTCGTGCTGGGCGATGCGGACCTCGATCTCGCGACGGACGGGATCCTCTGGTCGGCCTTCGGCACGACCGGTCAGCGCTGCACGGCTGCCTCGCGCGTCATCGTCGAGCGGAGCGTGGTCGAGCCGCTCCTCCAGCGTCTCGAGACGCGCGCCCGCAAGCTTCGGCTCGGCTCCGGTCTCGACCCGGCCGTCGATGTCGGCCCGCTCATCAACGCGGGTGCGCTCGACAAGGTCGATTCCTACATCGGGATCGGGCGTGGCGAGGCGGAGCTCGTCCTCGGCGGTGGCCGCGCGACCGACGGGCGACCTCGCCAACGGCCACTTCTTCGAGCCGACGATCTTCGCCGGCGTCGGGGCGATGGACCGGATCGGCCAGGAGGAGATCTTCGGGCCGGTCCTGTCGATCATCCCGGTCGACGACTACGGGTCGGCGATGCTCGCGCTGAACCAGACCCGCTACGGCCTGTCGTCGAGCATCTTCACCCGCGACGTGAACCAGGCCTTCCGCGCGATGCGCGACTTCGAGACCGGGATCGTCTACGTCAACGCCGGGACGACGGGCGCCGAGGTCCACCTGCCGTTCGGCGGCTGGAAGGAGACCGGCAACGGCCACCGCGAGGCGGGTCACATCGCGCTCGACACGTACACCGAGTGGAAGTCGATCTACGTGGACTTCTCGGGGCGACTGCAGCGCGCCCAGATCGACAATCAGCCGGGCTGATCCGTCGGGTCGTCGGCTTGGTGGCGCAGTCTCGCCTCGTAGGCCAGCGTAGCCGCATCGGCCAGCGCCCCCTCGTCGCCGGACTCGGCCTCACCGTCGGACCGAGCCTCGTCGGCCTCGTCCGGTGACTTGACCTCGTCGGATCGCACGCGCTCCTCGTGCGGGTCGCCCCGCAGGTGGAGGCGATACTCGTCACGCGCCCCTTCGTACGCTGACCGGGCCGCTCGCTCGGCTTCCGATGCGCGCCATTCGGCGGCGGTCACCATGCCGTCGGCGGCGGGTCGTCCCCACGTCCGCACGTAGGACCGCACAGCCGCCTCCCACGCCGCGCCAGCCTCGGCGATCTGGTCGATGTGGAGCTCTTCATTCATCCAGGCGTGTCGCAACCTCTCACGGGGTGGCGGAAGTGTACGCGGCCGGCAGGCCATCTGACGACGATCGCCGGTCCTGCGCCGCTCATCGATGGCCTTGCGCCGCGTCCTCGGCCGGCGTGTTCGCCAGATCGGAGCCGTGGATCACGCGTGTCATCACCACGGCAAGGATGGCGCCGACGAGCGGCCCGACGACGTAGATCCAGACGTTGCCGATGTCGCCTGTGACGAGCGCTGGCGCCAGTGAGCGGACCGGGTTCATCGACGCGCCGTCGATCGGCAAGGCGATCAGCCCGCACAGCGCGATCGTGGCGCCGACCGCGAGCGCCGCATCGGGTCCGACGATCCGGTATCGGTCGGCAGTGCCGAGGATGACGGTCACCAGCAGCCAGGTCAGGACGGCCTCGAGGACGAGCGCGGTGCCGTCGGCGACGTGCGGTGTCGTGACGCCGGCGCGGACCGCGTCACCGAAGAGCCAGCGGACTGCCACGACGGCTGCGATCGCCCCCACCACCTGGCACGCCCAATACGGCAGGAGCCACGCCGCCGGAAAGAGGCGCTTGAGCGCGAACGCGAGGCTGACGACTGGATTGAAATGGGCGCCCGAGGCGTCGCCGATCGCATAGATGAGTGCCGCGACGATCAGTCCCGGAGCGACGGCACGCGCGGCGACCGAGACCTGGCCGCCGCTCACGACCGCCATCGCGTCCCCGCCGACGGCCACGAAGACGAGCGCGAACGTGCCGAAGGTCTCGGCCGTCAGCCGCCGCGTCCAGGTCGGATCGGTGGAAGCGTCCATCTGAGGGGCAGCGTGAGCGGCGGCGCCTTGCGTCGGCGACCGGGTGGAGGTTCCGGACCTTGCAGGCACCGGGCGCCCAGGCTGCGATGCATCTGCGAGGTGCATCAGGCAGATGGGCATCGCTCGTGACCCGCCCGCCTGCCGAGGATCGTGTCACGAGAGCAGCACGAGGAGCACACCGATGCCGCAGGACGCATGGAGCGACAAGCGCGAGCGCCAGTACGAGCACATCAAGGAGTCCTACAAGGAGCGCGGCGTCGGCGCCGACGAAGCCGAGGAGCGAGCCGCGCGGACCGTCAACAAGGAGCGCGCCGAGCACGGCGAGACCAAGGCGCAGCGGGAGAAGCGAAGCTAGAGGTCAGTCCCGCAGCTCTCCGGAGAGGAGCGCAGCCAGCTCGCGCGCGTTCGTCGTTCCGTAGTTGGCGTAGCAGTTGTTCATCAGAACGTGTGTGTCGCGAGCTTCGGTGGCGACATGGCGGATGGCCTCGGTCCAGCCGGCCAGCTCCTCGCGCGTGTAGAGATAGCGGAAGCGCTCGGCCGGGGTGATCCCCTTGGCCTCCCAGGTCTCGGCATTCCGGCCATGGAAGCGGACCAGGGCGAGATCAGAGGTGACGGCGACGGTCGGCGGCACGCTGCTCTTGAAGCCCTGCGGCTCGTCGACCATCACGAACGCGATCTTGCGGTCGCGCAGGAACCGGAGAGTCCGCTCGGCGTTCTTCTCATTGAGCCACGACCCGTTGCGGAACTCGACGGCAGCCGTCCAGCCGTCGAGGCGCTCGACCGCGGCTTCGATCTCGGCGCGGTTCTCCGACGAGGGGAAGAACCAGCGCGGGTACTGGAGCAGGATCGAACCGAGCTGGCCGGACTACGGCGAGCGGCTCGAGACCGTCGCGGAACGCACGCCAGACCTCGTCGAGCAGCTCGCGCGGGCAGGTCCTTGGCGTAGATCCGGGTCTTGCTCGCGACCGGCTCGGGGAGCTCGCTCTTGATCGCCTTGGGCAGGCGCTTCGTCTCGGTGCCCTGGCCGGTCATCAGGGCATGGGCCTTGATGTCGAAGATGAAGTCGGGCGGCGTCCGCTCGACCCACAGCTGCGGCCGTCGTGGCGGCCGGCAGCGCGTAGTAGGTGGCATCGACCTCGACCAGCGGGAATGTCGCGGCGTAGTGCTGGAGGCGCTCCTCGGCGCGTCTTGGCCGCCGTCGGATAGAACACGCCCGCGGCGGTCATCGTCGGGTCCGTCCAGGATGCGGTGCCGACCCGGACCTCGCCGCCCGACGGGATCACGATCGGGGTCGACGCGGCAGCCTCGACCTCGTCGGCTCGGGCGCCTGCGGCATCGACGCCCGGGTCAGTCGCGTCGGACATCGGATCGGAGGCGGCGGGGCGTCATGCGGGGTCGGTCGGCGCCAGGAGGTCGATGGCGGTCGGGTCGAGCGCAGCCAGTGCCATGTAGCTGTCCGCGACGGACTCGAGGTACTCGACGGACGACGATTCGACCAGCTCTGCGAGCCTGGGCAGCCACGACGGCCTCTGGAGATCCGGACCCATCACCGCGATCATCGAGGCGAGGTCGCGCCAACCGGTCATCGCCACGAGCTCGAGCTGGCCTTCGACCATCCGCCGAGCGATGATGAACGCCTCCAGCCCGTCGGTCCGGCCAGGCCCGCCCAGCGAGTCGCGCAGCAGCGCGAAGGCCTCGGCCTCACCTCCAGGGCTGATCAAGCCACGACTGATCCTGACGATCACCGCTTCGCCCTCCCGGAGTCAGGAGCGTGCACTGGGGGCCGTGATGATACATGCGCCTGAAGGGCGAAAACCATCATGGCGAATGGGTTGGCGGGGACGTCGCGCGACCGGGTGGGGTATCATCCCGGCCTCGTGGGCCCGTAGCTCAATGGCAGAGCAGCTGACTCTTAATCAGCGGGTTGACAGTTCAAGTCTGTCCGGGCTCACCATCCCTCGACGCATGCGGACCCGTCGCCGAGTCATCGCGGCGACTACGCTCCACGGATGATCGTCCGCGTCCTGACAGCCACCGTCTCCACAGAGGCGTCCGGGCGCGTCCATGAGCTGATGCGTGAGCAGCTGCCGCTCCTCCACGCGCAGGACGGGTTGATCTACGTGAAGCTCGCGCGCCGCCTCATCGGCAATGTCGAGGAGATCATCCTGTTCGAGGAATGGCGCGACGTCTCAGCGATGTACGCGTGGACGGGCCCGAACATCGAGCGTCCGCGCCTGCTGCCAGGAACCGAGGACCTGATCGTCGACCTGCGGATCACGCACTACGAGGCGCTCGATATCGATGTGACACCGTGACGCATCAGCGCGTCATCTGACCTGGTCGTCGTCACGGCGACCGTGCGTCCCACGTCGCAGCAACCGTGCGTTCGTTGATGATCCGCCGGACCGTCGCGTTCTTCCTCCCGGTTGCCGTCGCTTTCACTGTGGCTGCGGGCTTGACGTACCTGGTGGCCCAGCAGGACCTGCGGATCGGGGCGAACGACCTCCCGCAACAGCTGGCGGAGGACGGCGCCCGCGCCCTTGATGCGGGGGCCGATCCGTCGACCGTCGTCGGGGCGACGATCGTCCCGATCGAGAGCAGCCTGGCCCCGTTCGTGGCCGTCTTCGATGCCCAGGGTGCGATTCTCGCCTCGGATGGCTCGCTTGACGGCAAGCCACCGACGCCACCGGCCGGAGTCCTGCGATCGGCCCAGGCGACGGGTCGCGACGCGGTCACGTGGCAGCCGCGCGAGGGCGTGCGGATCGCCCTCGTTGCGCTGCCGTGGCACGGCGGGACGATCGCCGCGGGTCACTCGCTGCGGACGACCGAGACCCTCATCGAGACGATCGGCTCGCTGATCGCCCTCGGCTGGATCGCCGGGATCGTCGCGCTTGCGTTCACCGCTGGCATCGCTGCTTGGCTATGGCCGGGACGACCCGGCCGGCCGGCTGCTCGACAGACCCGTGACGACCGACCCGACGACCTAGACCGCGCCGTCGAGCAACTCGTCCACGATCCGGTCGAATGATCCGACCGCCGAGCGAGAGATGACCCTCGCCCGCCATCAGTCGTGGCGTGGCACCGGGCACGTGCTCGGCCAGCCAGCGGCCGTGCGCGAACGGCACCATCTTGTCCTCCGTGCCCTGCCAGATCGTGACCGGAAGGTGGATGGCGGAGAGCTCGAAGCCCCAGTCGTGATAGAACGCCAGGTCGTCGTCGAACCAACCCCAGATCCCGGTCCGGACGCTGTCCCGGCTGGACGCGGCGATGAAGTCGGCGAACTCGCCGGTGAGAGCGGCCCGATCGACCTTGGGAACGAGACCGCCGAACCAGTCGGCGACGTCGGCGCCGGTCGTGGTCGCAAGGTCCGCCGCGTGTGACTCGAGGAGCGGCTGGAGGGACTCCGCGCCCGCGATCGTCGCGCCGAACTCCTCGATGTTCTCGGGACCCATCCCGTCGAGCCAGTCGAGCCCGGCGACGCCATAGGGCGCGACCCCGCCCAACGTCGCGGCCCGCACGACCAGCTCGGGGAGCAGCGCGGCGCAGGCCAGCGCGTGCGGGCCGCCGCCCGACCAGCCAAGGACGAACAGCCGGCGAAGCCCGAGCTCGCGAGCGAGGTCGCGGACGTCCGCGGCACAATCGGCGACGGAGCGGCCGGGGAGGCGCGTCGAATCGCCGTAGCCCGGGCGTCCGTAGGTGACGTAGCGCAGCCCACGGGCCCCGATCATCGCCACGTCCTCGGGTCGGGCGAGGACACCGGCCGGGGTGCCGTTGATCATCAGGAACGCATCACTCGTGTCGGCCCCGCCGGTCAGCACGTCGAGGTCGCGACCGTCGGGCAGCCGGACGAGACGGCGCTGCGTATCCATCGCTCCGGATGCTACCCTGACGTCGTCCTTTCATGGCCGGTCCTGTGAGGCTGGCGTACCGGTCCCGTGAGGCCGGCGAAGGAGGCACCGATGTCTGCGCACGCGCCCGCCCACCGAGCCGCCGAGGCCGGTGGGTTCGTTGTATCCGGGGCCACGTGATCGCCCGACCCGTGCCACCGGCACCTCGAACCAGTGCGGTCGTCGACCCGCGGATCGGCGACCTGGGTCCGGCGTTGCTGGCGCTCGAGGACGGGTCGGTCTTCCCGGGTGTCGCGTTCGGGGCCGCCGTTGCCGCCGGCGGCGACCTCGTCGTCAACACGAGCCAGACCGGCTACCAGGAGGTCTGCACCGACCCGTCGTACGCCGGCCAGGTCGTGGTCATGACCTATCCGCTGATCGGCAACTACGGACGCCTGGCGGACGACGACCAGTCGATCCGGCCGTGGCTCCGGGCGCTGGTCGTGGCCAACGCGACGGCCGCGGTCCTCGACGACGCCCGCCAGCTTGCCGCACTCCTGCGCGACAACGCGATCCCGGCGATCGCCGGCGTGGACACCCGCGGGCTGGCCCGCCACCTGCGCGCGAACGGCTGCCTGCGCGGGATCGTGACCGCCCCGGGCGAGATCGATCGCGACGCGGCCGTCGCGGCGGCGCGCGCCGTCCCCCGCTGGGAGGACCAGGACTTCGTCGGCCAGGTCTCGCCGTCATCGATCATGGACATCGGCCGAGAGCAGGACGGCGGGCCGCTGATCGGGATCGTCGACTTCGGCCTCAAGTCGAACATCGTCCTCGCGATGCGCCGACGCGGCGCCCGGGTCCGGATCCTGCCCCACACCATCTCGACGGCCGTCGCCCTCGCCCCCGACATCGACGGGCTGATCCTGTCGCCTGGGCCCGGGGATCCAGCTCGGCTCGACGGCCCCGTCGCGCTGGCGAAGGCGATCATCGATGACGGCCGGCCGCTGCTCGGGATCTGTCTCGGACACCAGATCGTCGGACGGGCGGCCGGCGCCGACACGACGCGGCTCCGGTTCGGGCACCACGGCGCGAACCACCCGGTCCAGGATCTCGAGCTCGGGCTCGTCCAGGTCACCGCCCAGAACCACGAGGTCCAGGTCGATCGGCGAGTCAGTGCCGGCCGCGTCCGGGTTCCGGGTCAGCCAGGTCAACCTCAACGACGGGTCGGTCGAGGGGCTGCGCCACCGCGAGCTGCCCATCGAGACCGTCCAGTACCACCCGGAGGGCGCGCCCGGACCGCTCGACGCGCTGGCGGTCTTCGACCGGTTCGTGGCCGCGGCCACGGCACGCCGGGGCGCAGAGCGGTGACCGCCTCGTTCCACAAGCCCGCCTCGGTCCTGATCCTCGGGTCAGGTCCGGTGGTCATCGGTCAGGCAGCCGAGTTCGACTACGCCGGCACGCAGGCCTGTCGCGCGCTCCGTGCCGAGGGCGTTCGGACCATCCTCGTCAACTCGAACCCGGCCACGATCATGACCGACCCGTCGGTGGCCGACGTCATCTACCTCGAGCCGCTCACGGTCGAGGCCGTCGAGGCGGTCATCGCCAGGGAGCGCCCCGAGGGCCTGCTCGCCGGGCTGGGCGGCCAGACCGCGCTCAACCTGACGGCCGCGATGGCCGAGGCCGGCGTCTTCGAGCGACACGCCATCCGGCTGCTCGGGACGCCGCTCGAGGCGATCCGGATGGCCGAGGACCGCGAGGCGTTCCGCGACCTGCTCGACCGGCTCGGCCAGCCGTACGCGCCGAGCTTCATCGTCGAGGGCGCGAGCCAGGCGGAGCGCGACGGCTCGGCCGACGAGGCGCTGGCGACGATCGGTCTGCCGGCGATCGTCCGGCCCGCATTCACGCTCGGCGGCACCGGCGGCGGGATCGTCGAGACCGAGCCGGCCTATCGCGAGCGCGTCCGGGCGGGCCTGCGGGCGAGCCCGATCGGCCAGGTGATGGTCGAGCGCTGCCTCGTCGGCTGGCAGGAGATCGAGTACGAGGTGATGCGCGACGCCGACGACACGTGCATCGCGGTCTGCTCGATGGAGAACGTCGATCCGCTCGGCGTCCACACCGGCGACTCGATCGTCGTCGCGCCGGTCCAGACCCTGACCGACGCGGTCCACCAGCGGCTGCGAAGCGCGGCGCTCGCGATCATCCGGGCGCTCGGCGTCGAAGGCGGCTGCAACGTCCAGTTCGCGCTCTCGCCCGACGCGACCGACTACGCGGTGATCGAGGTCAATCCGCGCGTCTCGCGCTCGTCGGCGCTCGCGTCGAAGGCGACCGGCTATCCGATCGCCCGGGTCGCGGCCCAGATCGCGGTGGGGCGGCGACTGGCGGAGATCCCGAACGTGGTGACCGGCACGACCGTCGCCGCCTTCGAGCCCGCGCTCGACTACGTCGTCGTCAAGCTGCCGCGCTTCCCGTTCGACAAGTTCCCCGGCGCGGACCGGACGCTCGGCAGCCAGATGAAGGCGACCGGCGAGGTGATGGCGATCGACCGGACCTTCGGCTCCGCGCTCAACAAGGCGCTCCGCGGTCTCGAGCAGGCGGGCGTCGGGCCGCTCGCCGAGGACGACGCGTGGCGACCGACCCTCGACTACCTGGCCGGCGTCTATGCCGGCGATCCGGACGCCGACGAGCCGATCCGCTGGATCGACGAGCGCGGCCAGGCCTGCGAGTCGACCCGGCACGCCCAGCGCACGGCCGCCCCGATCGTCCTCAAGCAGTTCCTCGAGCCGTCCGACAGCCGGCTGTGGCGGATCCTCGGGCTGATGCGCCGGGGCGTGCCCGAGACGGTCATCCGCGGGACGACCGGGATCGCGGCCTGGTTCCTCGCGGAGATGGGTCGGAACGTCGCGCTCGAGGCCGAGGTCGCAGCGACCGGCCCCCGACTGGCCGATCCGGCCGACGTGGCGGCTGGGGAGCTGCTGGCCACGGTCAAGCGCGCAGGGTTCGGCGACCGCGAGCTGGCCGAGCTGGCCGGCACGACCTCGGACGAGGTCCGCGCAGCCCGGCTGGCACTCGGGCTGCGCCCGGGCTACGCGATGGTCGACACGTGCGCCGCCGAGTTCGCCGCCGAGACGCCGTACTTCTACTCGACCTACGCCGCCGCGGGGTCGGAGCCGGAGGCGCCACCGGTGTCCCGGCCGGCCGCCCTCGTCATCGGCTCCGGGCCGGTCCGGATCGGGCAGGGGATCGAGTTCGACTACTGCGCGGTCCAGGCGGCCGACACCCTCCGTCGATCCGGCTGGAGCGCGGTCATGATCAATTCGAACCCGGAGACGGTGTCGACCGACTTCGACGCCTCGTCACGGCTCTACTTCGAGCCGCTCGACGCCGAGAGCGTCCGGAGCGTCATCGACGCCGAAAGCGCCGGGGCTCTCGACGGCTCGCTCGACGCCGTCGATCTGCTTCCCGCCGTCGTCGCCTACGGTGGCCAGACGCCGCTCAACCTGGCGGCCCCGCTGGCGGCCGGTGGCGTCCCGCTGCTCGGCTCCACGCTCGAGTCGATCGACCAGGCGGAGGAGCGGACACATTTCTCGGCACTCCTCGACCGGCTCGGGATCCCGCAGCCAGAGGGCGGGATGGCGCATTCGGTCGAGGAGGCACTGACCCTCGCCGAACGGATCGGCTATCCGGTCATCGTCCGGCCATCGTTCGTGATCGGCGGGCTTGCCATCGACTTCTGCTATTCGCCCGCCGACCTAGCCCGCCAGCTCGCGGCGGCCACCGTCGTCGACCCGGACCGGCCCGTTCGGATCGACCGCTATCTCGAGGGCGTCGAGGTCGACGTCGATGCCGTGTCGGACGGCGAGCGGGTGCTCATCCCGGGGCTCCTCGAGCACGTCGAGCGCGCCGGGGTCCACAGCGGCGACTCGGTCGGGATGTTCCCGCCGCAGACGGTCTCCGATGGCGACCAGGCCCTGATCGTCGCGACGATGGAACGGATCGTCCTGGCCCTCGGCGTCCGCGGCCTGGTCAATGCCCAGTTCATCGTCCGCGACGACGGGGTCTACCTGATCGAGGTCAACCCGCGCGCCTCTCGGACCGTGCCGTTCCTGTCGAAGGTGACCGGCGTGCCGATGGTCGAGCTGGCGGTCCGGATCTCGCTCGGCGCCACGCTCCCGGAGCTGGGCTGGGGGGACGGCGGCCATCTCCCGCCGCCGGCCTTCGTCGCGGTCAAGGCGCCGGCCTTCTCGACGGCCAAGCTGCGCGGCGTGGACCCCTCGGTCGGCCCCGGGATGCAGTCGACCGGCGAGGTGATCGGGATCCACACCGATCCGCGGGTGGCGCTGGCCAAGGCGCTGCTGGGTGCCGCTCTCGTCCCGCCGCGACCGGGCGACGGCGGCGCCCTGGCCCTGCTGTCGATCGCCGATCGCGACAAGGGCACGCTCGGGCGCCTGGCCGCCGCGCTTGCGGGTTCCGGCTACCGGATGGCCGCCACGCCGGGCACCCGCGAGGCCCTGGCGGCTGCCGGCTACGACGCACGACCCGTCGCCAAGCTTGGCGAGGCGGCCGACGAGGACCGCGGCGACGTCCCGATCCTCGAGCTCATCGCCTCGGGCGAGGTCCGCCTCGTCGTCAACACGCCGACGCCGCGCTCCGGGGCGGTCCGCGACGCCGCAGAGATCCGGCTTGCCGCGACCGCGGAAGGGATCCTCTGCCTCACCGCCATGGAGACCGCGGTCGCTGCCGCCGAGGCGCTCGACCCGGAGATCGCGGGCCGCCTCTCGGAGGTTCGCTCGCTCGACGAATGGGTCCCTGCCACGCGGCTGGCGCCGACGCCCGTCTGACCCCGGCCCTCAGACGCCGGGCGAACCCGGACCCGGCTCGACCTGGTCGGCAGCCACCGTCGTGGTCGTCGAGCTGCTCGGCGGCGCGACGACGATCGCCTGGCCGAGCGACCAGAGGGTCAGCGTCGTGAGGCTGACCATCACGACCGCGAGCGGGACCTGGCGGATCCGCAGGTCGCGGGCGCTGATGCCGGCGGGTGCGTCTGCCGCAGCCACAACGTGCCCGCCCCACGCCCCCAGCATGTGCCCCCCGACCACGGCCGCGAGCTGCGCCGTCCACACCAGTCCGGGCGGCAGCCAGGCGCCGGTCGGCGCGAAGAACGCCGTGCCGAAGATGTCCCAGCCCTTCTGGAACGGGTCGGAGACGGCGATGACGATCCGCTGCCCATCGATCAGCAGGTAGGTCATGTAATGCGCGATCAGGTAGCCCAGCGCGATCGGGACGAGACCGGCCCCGATCGCGCCGAGGCTGACCGTCCGGGCGACCGCGAAGGCCAGCGCCACCACGATCCCGAGGAAGACGAACAGCAGGACGGTGCGCACAGCGATCCCCGGCGCCCCGAACAGGTTGAAGAAGGCCTCGGTCTGCGACAGGCCGTCGAAGATGATCGACGAGACCCCGACCGCCGCCAGGGTCACGTCGGCGGCGGTCCAGCCCGGCTCGAGCAACCCGCTGCCGAACGTGCGACGACGCACCCGACCGGTCTCGTCGACGAGCCGGAACCAGGCCAGTCGTCCGAGCAGCCGGAACCAGACCGTGAAGGTCTCGCCGTGTGAGCGCCATTCGTCGCGGCCGAACTGGGCCATCATCGCGACCGTGAAGGCCGTGTAGCCGATGAGCACGATGAACAGGGTCGATGGGCCACCCATGACGACCAGCTCGAGCCAGACGAAGAACGCGAAGCCGATGACCGCGGGCCAGCGCCCGAGCCGCGGCGGGTAGTCGGCGATCGCCCAGCCCTGGACGTGCGCCGCCCGGAGCCCTGCCGCGCCGATGTCGTGGAGCGTCGAGAACGGATCGACGAAGTGCCAGGCAGGCCCGATCACCCCGCAGATGATCGCCAGCCCGACCCAGCCGTAGACCCACAGGAAGAGCGACGAGACGTCGGCATCGCTCGCGCCGCCGGCGATCCCCTGGGCGATGATCCAGATCCAGCCGATGAGCCCGATCGCCCGCAGCAGATAGCGCAGCCAGGCCGGCGGGAGCGTCCCGACGTCATCGAGGACGGGCGGCGTCGCTCGGACATCGCGGACGATGACGAACGCGAACGACAACGCGACGGTGAGCGCGGCCCCGACGAGATAGACCGCCAGCGGCAGCCGGCTCTCATAGGTCGGGTTGAGCGTGTGCGCCGCGGCTGCCGCGGGCAGGACGAGGGCGATCCCGACGGCCAGGCCGAGCATCCCGGCGACCCGAGCCGCGAGGCGCCCCCTCCAGCGCCGGGTCACGTCGGGTCGGCTGGGCGGTTGCGTCGGGTCAGGAGGTAGGCGGCCCCTGCGCCGAGGATGATCAGGGCGACGATGATCGGGATGACGACGTCGCCACCGCTACCGGATGGGTCGCTCCCCGCGGCCGATGGCGAGGGTGCGACCGTCGGGGCCAACGAGGCGACAGCGCTGGCGGCAGCAGTCGTGGCGGCCGAGGCGCTCGGCTGCGCCGATGCGACGGCCGACGGAGAGGGCGAGGCACCGGCCGCGACCGTGAACGGCACGACGGGCTGGCGGAGGAGGTCCCCGTCGTCGGCGATGCTCACCCAGCGGACCTCGTACCCGCCCGGGGCAAGCGGCGTCGTCAACGTGAACGTCATCGTCATCGCGTTCGCGTCGACTGTCGCGGACGCGACGGTCGCGCCACTCGCGTCGACCAGATCGGCCTTGCTGCCGGACGCCAGGTGCTCCGAGAACGTCAGGACGATGGGGCCCGCGTAGGGCGACGGGACCACCGCGTTCGCTGCAGGAACGGAGCTGACGAGCTCCGAGTGCGCGGCCGTGAGGCCGGGGAGGAGCAGGACCGCGAGGGATGCCGCGACGACGAGCGTCGTCAGGCGCCTGATCGGACCACGGAGCGTCATTGCCGCGAGTCTACAAACGATCACGATTTCGTCGCATCGGAGCATCATGACCCGGAGTCCCGGTGCAGGCGTTACGATCGTCCCGGACGACCCTCCGCGGCCGACTGCCGCCCGAACTTGAGGTCACAGGTGCCGACCAGCGTTCCCGACGTCGCGTTCAGCGACCAGCGCCTCTCCAACGGCCTACGTGTCATCGTCGCCGAGGATCACCTCGCACCGGTGGTCGCGGTCAACCTCTGGTACGACGTCGGCTCCAAGCACGAAGTCCCGGGCAAGACCGGGTTCGCACACCTGTTCGAGCACGTGATGTTCCAGGGCTCGCGCCACGTCGCGAAGGCCGAGCACATCGCCCTCGTCCAGGCGGCCGGCGGCACGATGAACGGCTCGACCTGGCTCGATCGGACCAACTACTTCGAGACCCTGCCGGCGCATCAGCTTGACCTCGCCCTGTGGCTCGAGGCCGACCGGATGGCGACCCTGCTCGACGCGCTGAGCCAGGAGAACCTCGACAACCAGCGCGAGGTCGTCAAGAACGAGAAACGCTGGTCGTACGACAACCGGCCGTACGGCTCGTTCCAGGAAAAGCTGCAGGCCCACCTGTTCCCGCCCGAGCACCCGTACCACCACTCGACCATCGGCTCGATGGACGATCTCGACGCGGCGACCATCGAAGATGTCAGCGAGTTCTTCCGGACCTACTACGCGCCGAACAACGCTGTCGTGTCCGTCGTCGGCGATGTCGAGGCGACGCACGTTGTCGCAGCCGCCGAGCGCTACTTCGGGGCGATCCCGGCCAACCCGACGCATCCCGGCGCTCGGCGACCTGTCCCTCCCTCCGACGCTCGGTGAGGAACGCCGCGAGACGGTCTTCGACAAGGTGCCGTTGCCCCGCGTCCACGTCGGCTATCGGGCGCCCGTCTTCGGCGACCCACGGCTCGACGCGCTCGACCTGGCCGGCCAGATCCTGTCCGGCGGGAAGGGAAGCCGGCTCAACCGGCGACTCGTCCGCGACGAGCAGATCGCGCAGGACGTGGCGATCTTCACCCTCGGGTTCATCGGCGGCGCGTCGATCACCGCCGGCTGGGCGACGGTCCGGCCGGGCGTCTCGGTCTCACGCGTCGAGGCCGCCCTTCACGAGGAGCTCGCCCGCCTGACCACGGAGCTGGTGACCGACGACGAGCTCGCCCGGGCGAAGGCGCTGACCGAGGCCGACGAGCTCGGCTCCCTCCAGCGGGTCGAGGAACGCGCCGACCGCCTGTCGATGTACGCGACGCTGTTCGACGACCCGAGTCTCATCAATCGGATGCTGCCGCGCTACCTGGCAGTCACGCCCGAGGCGATCCGCGAGGTCGCCGCGGCCGTCTTCCGACCCGACAACCGGGTCGTGCTGACCTACCTCCCCGAGGGTTCCACCGCGGACGACGTCGCGGTCGAGGCCGGCGATGGCCAGGCCGCCGGCGGACGACGCGGAGGTTGCGGCATGAGCGCGACGGTCGATCCAAGCCGCGACGGCCCGGTCGTCGCCGAGCGACCGAGCCCCGGCGCGCCACGGTCCTACGAGTTCCCGGGCGTTCGCGGCGAGCGGCTGGCGAACGGCCTGTCGGTCCTCGTCGTCGACCTGCCGGGTCGGCCCCTCGTGTCCGCGTCGCTGATCCTGACCGGTGGTGTCGCCGAGGAGCCGGCCGACAAGGCCGGAGCCACGGTCCTCGCCGCGCGGGCGCTCACCGAGGGGACCGAGCAGCACGATGCGATCGCGCTGGTCGAAGCCACCGAGCGGCTCGGGGCATCCCTCCACGCCGACGCGGGCTGGGATGCGGTCTCGGTCGGCGTGGACGTGCCGGCCGCCCGGCTCGCACCTGCGCTCGAGCTCGCGGCCGAGGTCCTGCTGCAGCCGACCTTCCCGGAGGCCGAGGTCGACCGTCTGCGCGATGAGCGACTCAACGATCTCCTCCAGGCCAGGGCCGACCCCCGCAGGCGCGTCGACGAGGCCTTCGTCGGGACCATCTACACCGCGGCGTCGCCGTACCACCGGCCGTCGGGCGGCACCCGCGAGACCGTCGAGGGCCTGACTCCCGACGACCTGCGACGCGCCTTCGGCCGGTCGCTCGATCCGGCCCGTGCCACGCTGATCATCGGCGGTGATCTCGGCGACCAGGACTGCGTCGCGCTCGCGGAGCGGCTGTTCGGCGGATGGTCCGGGAACGCCGCGTCGCAGGCGGCGGCGGCCCCCGTGGTCGATACGGGGAGCTCGGTCGGGCGCGTCATCCACGTCGTGCATCGGCCAGGCTCGGTCCAGACGGAGATCCGCATCGGCCACCGCGGCCTGCCCCGCCGGATCGACGACTTCCACGCCGTCTCGGTCATGGCGGCCATCCTCGGCGGTCTCTTCAATTCGCGGCTCAACATGAAGCTGCGCGAGGAGAAGGGCTACACCTACGGCGCAGGTGCCGGGTTCGACATGCGACGCGGGGCCGGGCCGTTCTCGGCCAGGGCGGCGGTCAACACCGAGGTGACCGTGCCGGCCATCCTCGACACCCTCGCCGAGCTGACCCGCATGCGCGACACGACCGTCGCCGACTGCCGAGCTGGCGGCTGCCCGCGACTTCCTGATCGGCGTCTTCCCGCTCCGCTTCGAGACGGCCGGCGCCGTCGTCGGGTCGATCGGAAGCCTCGCCGTCCACGGGCTCGGGGTAGAGGAGCTCATCGGCTATCGCGCGAAGATCGAGGGCGTCGACACGGCGGCCATCGCGACAGCCGCCCGGGCACATCTCCACGTCGACGACGCGGCGATCGTGCTCGTCGGCGACGTGGACGCGTTCGGTGCCGACCTCGAGGCGGCCGGGCTCGGGCCGCTCGTGATCGAGCGGGACGATGCCCCGGGGCCGGTCACCGCGACCGAGGACGAAGAGGCGGCCCCGGGCCCCGTCGACAAGACCGACGAGGAAGGCCCGACCGCCGGCGCCGAGGAGCCCGAGCTGCCGGGGTCGACCGAGGAGTAGACGCCGGGCGATCGGGTTCGCGTGGAGTCGACCTTGGCGTCCCGTGGGTCGTCTCTGAAACCTTTTGGCCCGGGATCGTCTCAGGTTGGTAGTCGCCGGTCACCCGACCGGCATACCGAGGGAGACGACACCCGATGCGCAACGACGTCAAGCTGGTCCGTGGTCTGGCCGTAGGCCTGGTCTCGGTCTTCCTGGTCGCTGGCGCGGCCTTTGCGGCCGAAGGCCTGAACCGGACGCGAGACGACTCGCCGGCATCGGTCAGCTCGACCGCCGAGCCCACCGAAACCGCCGAGCCGACTGAGAGCGCCGAGCCGACAGAGACCGCGGAGCCCACCGAGACGGCGGAGCCGACCGAGACCGCGGAGCCGACCGAAACGGCCGAGCCGACCGAGACCGCCGACGACACGGCGTCGATCCGACCACGCGCCGGACGCGACGGACAACCCCAACAGCGGTCACCAGGGCGCGAACAGCGGCCCGGGCTCGACGAACAGCGGCGATGACGACGCTCCCGAGGCGACCGACGACCACGGCGGCGACGCTCACGAGACTGCTGAGCCGGCCGAGACCGCCGAGCCGAGCGACGACCACGGCGGCCACGATGGCGGCTCCGGTGGCGACGATGGCTCCGGCGACGGCGGCCATCACGGTGGCGGCGACGACTGACCTCGTCCGATCCCAGCACCCCGTCGGTGTTCGAACGGACACGCGACCGATGGCTCGGCTCATCCTCCTTCAAGATGGAGGTGAGCCGGGCTTCGGCGTCCCATCCGGACACCGGCCCGGGCGACCGGAGTCGGCCCATCCTCGACACGACCACCACGCCCGACGACGAACGCGATGACCGCTCGATCGTCGATGCCGTGCTCGCCGGCGATCGGGATGCCTACCGCCACCTCGTCGACCGCGAGGCAGCATCGGTGGTGCGGGCCTGTCACCGGATCCTCGGTGACCTCCACGAGGCCGAGGATGCTGCCCAGGAGGCTTTCGTGACCGCCTATCGATCGCTTGCGAGCTGGCGGCGCGAGGGACCGTTCGGTGCCTGGCTGACACGGATCGCCGTCCGCATCGCCCTGCGCCAGGTGGGCCAGAGACGGTCGGTGACCTGGCTCGACCCGACGGGACCGGTTCCAGCCGGCGCTGTTGACGCTGGTTCGGCGGCGGCGGATGCGCTGGCGATGGACGAGCGTCCCAGGACCGACCCGGCCATGCTGGCCCTGCGCGGCGAGCGCGAGACCGAGCTCCGGATCGCGGTCGCGACCCTCCCAGAGCCCTATCGCGAGGTCGTCACGCTGCGGTTCTTCGGGGAGATGTCGCTCGAGGAGATCGCGCGACAGACCGAACGCCCTGTGCCGACCGTCAAGACCCACCTTCGCCGCGGCCTGCTCCGCCTGCGCGAGACGGTCGAACGGGGGATCGACGCATGAGCGGTCCGAGCCGGCCGTTCGACCCCGCCGAGCTGCGCATCGCGGGCGAGGCCGATCCCTCCCTCGCCGAATCGGCCGAGGCGATGACGACGGCCCGCGAGCTCGAGGCGCTTGCGGTGAGCGCCGGGATCCGGCCGACCGACGGGTTCGAGGACCGGGTGATGGCTGCGATCGCCGCCGAGCCCGCGCCGCGCCTCGTCGTCCGGCCGGCCAGCCAGGTTCGCGGCGGGCGTCTTGGCGCGTTCGTGTTGGCCTTCCGCGACGCGTGGGGGGTCGCCTCGACGGGCGGCCGCCCGTTCGCGGTCCGGGCTCAGGCGCTCGCGTTCGTCCTGATCGTGGCGCTTGTCGCCGGATCGCTGGTCACGGCCGGGGCCGTCACCGTCGGCAGCCTGCTCGCCCGTCCGTCGGGTCCAACGCCGTCGCTCGAGCCACGACCGACTGCCGTCCCGACGTCGACCGACTCCTCCGAGCCGACCGAGACGGCGGAACCGACGGAGACAGCCGAGCCCACCGAAACCGTCGAACCGTCAGAAACCCCGAACCCGACCGGATCGGACGATCACGGTGGTGGCGGTGGCGGCGGCGGTGGTGGCAGCGGACCTGGCGGTGGCGGCGGGGGCGGTGGCGAGACCCCGAGGCCGACACAGACGCCGAGGGCGACCGGGACAGACGACCATTCCGGCCACGGCGGCGGCGGCGAGACTGCCCGACCCACCGAGACCCCGAAAGCCACCGACGGCGACGGAGGTGGTGGCGGCGGGAGCGAGCGGCGAGCGGCGGAAGCGGCGGGGGTTCAGGGTCCGGGTAGGGCGCGCGTCCGGCCGGGCGGCTACCCTCACCAGATGATCGTCGTCATCGGCTCACCCATCGGACGGCTGTCCGATGGCGTCATCGCCGCGGCAGGCACGGCCGCGCGGGTCGCGCTCGCCGCGGCGGGTGCCGGCCGGACGGTCCAGATCGTCGGCAAGATCGGCGACGATCCGACCGCCGATGCGGTCATCCTCGACCTTGCCCAGGGTGGTGTGGGCCACGTCGCGTTGCTCCGTGACGGAACGCGCGTGACGCCCCTCGAGCCGCCGGCGCCCGAGGAGTCCGATGCCGATGACGCGGACACCGGCCCGGACAGCGCGGAGACCGGGCCGGCGACCGCGGACGGTCCCGTCGCTCGATCCGACCGACGTCGACCTCGGCTTGCGCTACCTGACCGAATTCGCCGTCGTTGTCGTGGCCGAACCGGTCGATGAGGCGACCGTCGCGATCGTCGCCGAGGCGGCGCGCTGGGGAGACGCCCGGATGATCCTCGTCGTGCGCGACGCCGCCGGGATCCCGGACGGCCTCCCGACCGACGTGGTCGTGTTCGAAGCGCCCGAGGCCGACCCCGACGGCGTCTTCGCCAGCCTGGTCGGCCGGTTCGCAGCTGGGCTCGACGATGGCGCGGAGCCCGGGACGGCTTTCCGTGACTCCCTGGGGTCCGTCGGCTGGACGGATGCCGTCGAAGCCTGATCGAGCCGTCGCTGCTAGGCCAGCGGGACGATGAGCTCCGGACCGTCGCGCCGGACGTCGTTGACGAACCTCTCGACGGCGTAGACGTCCAGCTCGACCGCCTCGTTCGGGACGAGCAGCCCGAGCAGCTCGCCGGGGTCGGCCGGCGACGGATCGAGCCACCGAGCCCAGGCCTCCTCGGCCACCACGACCGGCATCCGGTCGTGCAGGTCACCGAGCGCCTCGTTCGGCGTCGTCGTGATGATCGTGAACGTGCGCCGGACCGAATCGGTCGCGGGATCGCGCCATCCGGCCCACAGGCCCGCCAACGCGAGGGGTCGGCCATCGTGCTCGACGACCCGGTACGGCTGGCGGATCGTCCCTTCGCGTTTCCACTCGTAGAACGAATCGACCGGCACGAGGCAGCGTTTCCGGACGAATGCATCCCGGAAAGCCGGGCTTGACGTGATCGTCTCGGCCCGGGCGTTGAACATCCGCGAGCCGACCTTCGCCTCGCTGGCCCAGTGGGGGATGAGACCCCATCGATAGGCCGTCACGGCTCGACGTTCCTCGCGTTGGACGACGACCAGCGCCTCATCGGTCGGCGCGACGTTGTAGTGCCCACCCGGGTCGTCGACGAGAGGCTCCGCGCCGAAGATCTCGGCCAGCTCGGAGGCCGGCCGTTCCTGGGTGAAGCGTCCGCACATGACCGGAGTCTAGAGGCGGCGACGGCCCGAGAGGGCGGGCCGCGATCCTCGGCTCGCACCACTCCGCTCCTGTACAGTCCGGGCCATGAGCGAGAAGGACGCGCAGCCGAGCGTGCCCGGTCCTGGAGTCGGTGGCCGGCTCACCCGCGAGGCGGCGCTCGCGCTTCTCGAACGCGGGAATGAGCTCCTCGCCTCGGGCGATTTCGGCGAGGCCGGCCAGCATTTCTCGCGCGTCGTCGGGTTCGACGACCCGGCGATCACCGCGGCCGCCCTGCTCGGGCTCGGCGAGGCCCACTACCGGCTCAACAACGAGCCGGCCGCGGTCCAGAGCTGGATGGCCGTCCTGCAGCTGCCGGAGACCCCGTCGACCTATCCGGCCTGGCGCAACGTGGCGGCCGCCCGGGTACGTGACGGCGACCTGACCGGCGCGATCCAGGCCTACCGCGAAGCAGACAAGCGGGCGCCGCGCGAGGACAAGGCCGAGATCGCCAGCAGGCTCGGCTGGCTCAGCAAGGAGACCGGCGACGCCCGGGCCTCGAAGCGCTATTTCGCCAAGGGCCGAGGCGATCGGGGCAGATTGACGATGACGCTGGTGATCATCGCGGTGACGTCCATCGTCTCGCTGACGGTCATGTTCTCCAGCGAAGGCGACGCGATCCTCGCGCAGCTCTGGCTCACGAAGGCCGGCATCGTCGCGGGCGAGTATTGGCGGCTCTGGACGGTGACGCTCGTGCACGACCCGGTCGATCCATTGCACCTCATCTTCAACATGTTCGCCCTGTACGTCGCAGGGACCATCGTCGAACGCTGGTACGGATCTCTGCGGTTCCTGGCCATCTACCTGGCGTGTGCGGCCGCCGGATCGACGGCAAGCATCGTCTTCGGCTCGGGCGGTCCATCGGTCGGCGCCTCGGGGGCGATCATGGGCCTGTTCGGCGTCCTGCTGGCAGCCGGGCGGATCCACCACCCGGTCGACCGCGAGGCCCGGGCGATGGCCAGCCGCCTGGTCATCTTCATCGTCATCACCCTCGGGTTCGGTTTCATCTCCAACGGCGCGGTCGACAACGCAGCGCACATCGGTGGGCTCGTCGCCGGTCTGTGGCTCGGAGCGCTCGTGCCGCCGACCGGCGTCCCGACGCTCTCCTCGCTGTGGCGCCAGCCGGACGGATCGCGGTCGGCCACGGGCCGCGCCTCCGCGCCCGGATACATCCTCGCGGTGGGCATCGCGGTCGTGGGTGTGGTCGTGGTCGCGGGCGTGGCGCTCGGCACCGGCGGGCGAACGGTGATCCCCGATCCGACGCAGACCGGCGAACGCGCGACGGTGGCGCTGGCTCAGTCGGTCGGAGGCTCGGTCTCCGAGCCGGCCGGCGCGGCCGGAATGACCGGCGTCGTTTCGGGCAACAGTCGCGGCGGCAGCGGAGCGGCGACGGCGGCCTCGACCGAGAAGTAGACCCGCTCCTCGCCGATCACCGTCATCAGGCCCGTCCGCCGCATCCGGTCGCGGACCGTGCCACGAACCTGCGCCAGCCGCAGCTCGATGCCGCTGTCGTGGACGTCGGCCAGGAGGCTGGCCAGCATGTCGGTCGTCGCCACGTCGAGGTCGGCCGTGGCGCCGATGTCGAGAACGAGCCCGGCCGGTGCGACCGACAGTCCGCGGATGAGGGCGACGATCTGGTCCTTCGCAACGTCGGCGTTGACGAACGTCAGCGGCACGTTCGGGCGCACGATCAGGAATCCCTCGACCGGCTTCGCGTTGGCGTGCCGGTCCGCGTCCGCGTAGACGGGCGGGTCGCCGGGGAGCCGGCCGAGCACCGCGATGTACGGCCGGCTGGCCTGATAGAGGATCGCCAGCAGCGAGAGGGCGACCGCGATCGCCATCCCGGTCAGGGCGGTCGTGAAGACGACGCCGGCCAGGGCCGTGATCGCCAGCAGGAAATCGGTCCGCTTCCAGGCGAGATAGCGCCGCAGCTCGGCGACGCGGACGAGGCCGAGGACCGAGGTGATGACGATGGCCGCCAGGACCGACAGCGGCAGGTTCTTGAAGATCGGTGCGAGGAAGATCGCGGTCGCGAGGACGAGAGCCGCCGTGATGAGCGACGAGAGCTGGGTCCGGTTGCCCGCCGCCTCGCCGGTGGCCGACTGGCTGAAGCTGGCGTCCACGGCGAAGCCACCGAACAGGCCGGCGCCGACGTTGGCGGCCCCGAGCGCGATCAGCTCCTGGTCCGGGTCGATGTCGTAGCCGTGGCGCGACCGCGAACGCGCGCGCCGCGCCGATCGACTCGGCGAGGGCCAGGAAGACGATGCCGAAGGCGCCGGCGAACAGGAAGACGATGTCGCCGAGCGGGATCTTCGGGATGCTCGGGACCGGGATCCCGGTCGTCACGTCGCCGACGACGGCGACGCCGAGGGCAGGCAGGTCGAGCAGCGTCGAGAGCCCGATCCCGACGACCAGCGCCACGAGGGCACCCGGGATACGCGGGGCGATCCGCCTCAGGATGAGGATGCCGAGGACCGTGCCGACGCCGAGGGCCGTCGTGTAGCGATTGAGGTCATCGAGGCTCCCGACGATGGCGTAGACCTTCTCGAGGATCGTGCCGCCGACGGACGGGATGCCCAGCAGGGCCGGGATCTGGCCGATGGTGATGACCACGGCCAGGCCGATGACGAAGCCGGTCACCACGGATGCGGCCAGGAACTGCGACAGGAAGCCGAGCCTGGCCGCGCCGGCGACGATCAGGATCGCGCCGACGATGAGCGCGAGTGCCGCACTCAGGGCCAGATAGGTGCTGGCATCGCCGGCCGCCAACGCCCCGACGACCGACGCCGACATGATCGCCACCGACGAGCTCGCGGTCACTTTCACGTGGCGCGACGTGGCGAAGACCGCGTACGCCGCGAGCGCGGCAAACGCCGTGACGAGGCCGGTCTCGGGGGGCATGCCCGCCAGCCCGGCATACGCCATCGCGACCGGGACCATCACGCCCCAGCTGACGATCCCCGAGATCCCGTCCGGCCGCAGATCGGCGCGGTCGTAGGCCGGCAGCCAGCGCGCGATCGGCACGTACCGCCTGATCGCCTGCCGGATGACGAGCCGCTCGGCGTGGGCCGGCTGGTCAGGGCCGACCGGATCGGCGGTCATCGCGGGGACGCGGGCTCGGGTCGCTGCACGGCGGAGGTCACCCCCATCGACCCGGCCTCGCGGTTGGAGCACCTCGGCCGGCCGCCATCGTATCAACCGGTGATGCGGTTTCGGCCCGAATCCGTGTGGCAAGATAGCCGCGGCCGCTCCGGCCATCGTCCGGAATCTAGCCATCCTGTCGCGTCGAGCCCTCGAGGAGCCTGGATCCGTGTTCGCCACGCTCCTCGGGGGATTGCCCCGTCCACCTGTCCCCGAGGACGCTGCCCCCGAGGTGCTGGTCGAGGCGGCGGTCCGCACCCAGGAAAGCTTCAGTCTCGATCCGATCGGCGATGGCGGCCACTTCGGGGAGTGGCACCCGCTCGACGCCTGGCGGGCGACCGCGGCGCTGACGGACCGCACCGTCAAGCAGGCCGTGGTGGGGCCGTACAGCGCAGGGCTCGACGCCGGGGCGGCCGGCGTCCTGGCGGAGGCGGACGCTCTCAACGCGGTCCTCCGCGAGCTGGTCGCGGCCGGCTGTCCGTTCATCGAAGTCCACGAGCCGGCCGCCACTGCGATCGGTGCCGACTCTGCGGCACGGGAGCTCTTCCGCGAGGCGCATCGGCGGCTCCTCGACGACGTGTCGGGCACGCATCTGTCGCTGGCGATCACCGGCGGCAACGCCGACACCGCCGGCGTCGAGACCCTCCTTGCAGCGCCCTACGCAAGCCTCGCCGTCGACCTGATCGCGGGTCCCGACAACTGGCGACTCGTCGTCGCGACGCCCGGCGATCGCGGGATCATCTGCGGGGCCATCTCGGCCGTCGACGGCAGCGACGACGGACCCGAGGCGCTCCTGTGGGCTGCGGGCTATGCGGCCTCGACCGGGGGTCGGGGACCCGCCCGCGTCGGCCTTGCGACGGCCTCATCGCTGGCGCACCTGTCCTGGGACGCCGCGGTCCGCAAGCTCGAGCGGCTCAGTGAGGCCGCGCGCCTGGCGGACCTCCCCCTGGACGAGCGTGTCCAGCACATGGACCCGCGCTCGGTCAGCATCCGCAGCGCCGCTCTCGGTCGGGTCGACCCGCCCAGGTCGCGCGGCCCGGACCGGGGTCACGACCCGACTTGATTCCTCGGCCCAGCGGTGGGACCATCGCACGACCTCCCCACCACGCACCAAACCGCGGGTGGTCGAGGTCGGAGGGCTCCAGACACACGAGATCGACGTCGGCTCTTTCACCGTCCGTGTCGCAGGAGGTTCACACCCGTGAGCGAACACATCGCGTTCGTCGTCAATGGGACACCCCGGGAGCTCGACGTGGAGCCGAGACGGCTGCTCGTCCAGGCCCTCCGCGAGGACCTCGACCTGACCGGGACGCATGTTGGCTGTGACACCAGCCAGTGCGGTGCCTGCACCGTCCACGTCGACGGGATGGCCATCAAGTCGTGCACGATGCTGGCCGTCCAGGCGGATGGTGCAGAGGTCAAGACCATCGAGGGGCTCGCCAGCGGAGACGAGCTCCACCCGATGCAGGCCGCCTTCTGGGAGAAGCACGGCCTCCAATGCGGGTTCTGCACGCCGGGCATGATCATGACCGCGGTCGACCTGCTGTCCCACAACCCCGATCCGACCGACGACGAGATCCGCCACGCCATCGAGGGCAACTTCTGCCGCTGCACGGGCTACCAGAACATCGTCGCCGCGATCCGCCACGCCGCCGAGACCATGCGGTCCCGACCGGCCGTCACGGCATAGGGCGAGGAGGCACGAGATGACCACCGAGGCCGCCCCCGACATGCTGGGCGCGAGCATCAAGCGGGTCGAAGACCCGCGCTTCATCACCGGCGCCGGGAACTATGTCGCCGACATCAAGCTGGCCTCGATGGCCCACATGGCCATCCTGCGCAGCCCGTATGCCCACGCCAACATCCGCTCGGTCGACGTCTCGGCCGCGAAGGCGATGCCGGGTGTCGTGGCCGTCCTGGTCGGGGCCGACATCCCGTACAACCCGCTCCCGATGGCGTGGCCGGCCGGTGGCTCGGCTGGGATCCAGAACAACGTCAATACGCCCCGTGCGCTTGCCACGGACAGCGTCAAGTGGACCGGCGAGGGTGTCGCCGCGGTCATCGCGGACACCGAGGCGCAGGCGTTCGACGCCCTCGATTCGATCGTCGTCGACTACGAGCCGCTCCCCGCCGTCGTCGATGCGGAGAAGGCCATCGCGCCCGGGGCGCCGCAGCTCCACGAGAACGCGCCGAACAACATCGTCTTCGAGTGGACCGTCGGCGACAAGGCGGGGACCGACGCCGCGGTCGATGCCGCCGAGGTCGTCGTCCGCCAGCGGATCGTCAATCAGCGGCTGATCCCGAACCCGATGGAGACCCGCGGCGACATCGGCTGGTACAACCCCGGCACCGACGAGTACACGATCTGGATGTCGAGCCAAACGCCGCACATCCAGCGGCTCCTCCTGGCCGCGTTCGTGATGGGCGTGCCAGAGCACAAGATCCGCTGCATCTCGCCAGACGTCGGCGGCGCCTTCGGGACCAAGATCTTCACCTACGCCGACTACGCGCTGGTCCTGTTCGCGAGCAAGCAGCTCGAGGGCCGGCCGGTCAAGTGGATCGAGAGCCGACGCGAGAGCTACGGCAGCACGATCCACGGTCGTGACCACATCACCTATCTCGAGATCGCCGGGAAGCGCGATGGCGAGATCACGGGCCTCCGGGTCAAGACCCTGGCCAACCTCGGCGGCCGGCTGTCGACCATCGGGCCGGGCATCCCGACGACGCTCTACGGCCGGGTGCTCAGCGGCTGCTACAAGATCCCGAACGTCTACTGCGAGGTCACCGGCGTCTACACCAACACGGCCTTCGTCGACGCCTACCGCGGCGCCGGGCGGCCCGAGGCGACCTATGTCATCGAGCGGGCGATGGACCTCTTCGCGGCCGAGATCGGGATGGACCGCGCCGAGATCCGCCGGCGGAACTTCATCGCGCCGGACAAGTTCCCGTACGAGAACCCATCCGGGCTCGGGACGGCGTCCGGCGGCGCCAAGATCTACATCGACTCGGGCGATTACGAACCGGCCCTCGACAAGGCCCTGGCGATGGCCGGCTACGACGGCATGGCGGCTGCCAAGGCGGATGCGCTCAAGCGCGGCAAGTACCTCGGCATCGGCCTGTCGACCTATATCGAGGTCTGCGGCGTCGCTCCGTCGAAGTGGATCGGCGCCGTGGGCGAGGGCTGGGGTGCCGCGATGTGGGAATTGGCCAACATCAAGATGCACCTGACCGGCAAGACGGTGGTCACCGTCGGCACCTCGTCGCACGGCCAGGGCCACGAGACGACCTACTCGCAGATCATCAGCCACGAGCTCGGCATCCCGATGGCGGACATCGTGGTCCAGCACTCCGATACGCAGGGCACCCCGTTCGGATACGGCACCTACGGCAGCCGGACCTCGTCGGTCGGCAGCACCGCGGCGATCAAGGCCGCTCGGAAGATCCGCGAGAAGGCCCGCAAGATGGCGGCCCACATGCTCGAGGCGTCACCCGACGACATCGACATCGACGGCGCCAACTATTTCGTCAAGGGCAGCCCCGACCGGGTCAAGACGATCCAGGAGATCGCCTTTGCGATCGACCTCGCCTTCGACCCGCCCGAGGGGATGGAGCCGTATCTCGACGAGACGGCCTATCACGACACCCCGAACTGCACGTGGCCGTTCGGGACGCATATCGCGATCGTCGAGATCGACAGCGACACGGGCGCGGTCGAGCTCGTCAAGTACGTCGCCGTCGACGACGTCGGCAAGAAGATCAACCCGATGATCGTCGACGGCCAGCTCCATGGCGGCATCGCCCAGGGCGTCGGCCAGGCTCTCTGGGAGGGCGCGATCTACGACGACAACGGCCAGCTGCTGACCGGTTCGATGCTCGACTACGCGATGCCGCGGGCGTCGTTCTTCCCGAACCTCGAGCTCGACGAGACCGTCACGCCGTCACCGGTCAACCCGATCGGGGTCAAGGGCGTGGGCGAGGCGGGGGCGATCGCGAGCACCGCGGCCGTCGCCAACGCCGTCGTCGATGCGCTCAGCCCGCTCGGGATCCGACACCTCGACATGCCGTACACGCCGCAGACCGTGTGGCGCGCGATCCAGGGCGCGAAGGGAGGCCAGGCGTGATCCCGGCAGCATTCGATTACCAGCGGCCGGCCTCCATCGAGGAGGCTCTCCGGATCCTCGGCTCGGACCCCGACGCCAAGGTGCTGGCCGGCGGCCAGAGCCTCCTGCCGCTGCTCAAGCTGCGTCTCGCATCGGCGGACACGCTCGTCGACATCGGCCGGCTGCCCGGTCTCAAGGGCGTCCGCCGGCTCGACGACGGCCGGATCGCGATCGGCGCCCTGACGACCTACGCCGAGCTGCTCGACTCGCCGGTCAAGGACTACGGCCTGATCGGCGACGCCTTGCCGCAGATCGGCGATCTCCAGGTGCGCAACCGGGGAACGATCGGTGGGTCGATCGCGCACGCGGATCCGGCCTCGGACATGCCGGCCTGTCTGCTCGCGCTCGATGCGGAGCTCGTCATCCGTTCTGCGAGCGGCGAACGGACGACCGATGTCGACGGCTTCTTCGAGGGCGCGTTCACGACGGGCCTCCAACCGGGCGAGATCCTGACCGAGATCCGGCTGCCCGGTCCGCGCGACGGTGTCGGCTCTGCCTACGTCTCGCTCGAACAGCCCGCCTCGGGCTACGCGATGGTCGGCGTGGCCGCGGTCGTCATCGCCGACGCCGCCGGACACATCTCGAGCGCGACGGTCGCACTGACCGGGGTGGGCGACCATCCCTACCGAGCCACGGCGGTCGAAACGGCACTCGCCGGCAGCGACGGGTCACCGGGTTCGATCGCCGCCGCGGCCGCCCACGCGACCGACGGCATCACGGTGTCGAGCGACATCCACGCCGATCGCGACTATCGGACCGCGATGGCGGCCGTCTATACCCGCCGTGCGATCGAGGCAGCCCTCGCTCGACTCGGCTGATCGCCGCGACCCGGCGTGCAGGTCCAACGCGTCACGCCGGGTCGCCGCGCGCCCGCACGTCTTGCCGGGGCGATCCTCGCCCGTGACCTGACCGTCAGCGGGACACGCTGGTCGAAGGGCCGCCGACTGAGCGCGGACGACCTCGCCGCGCTGGCCGCGGCCGATGCCGGCGACCCGGTCACCGTCCTCGTCCCCGAGGCCGGCGAGCTCCACGAGGACGACGCTGCCCTGCGTCTCGCCGCGGCGGTCGCCGGACCCGGATTGACCATCCGCGGCCCGTCGGAGAGCCGGGTCGATCTCATCGCCGAGGCCGACGGTGTGCTCAACGTCCGGATCGCCGACCTCGAGCGCCTCAATCGGATCGACCCGCTGGAGGTCTTCACCGCGTTCGATGGCCAGGTCGTCGCGCGCGGGGACCTCGTCGCGAGCGTCAAGATCGCGCCGCACCTGATCGAGGCGTCCATCGTCGACGAGGGCGCCCGGCTGGCGGGCTTCGGCAGCCACCCGCTCGTCTGGGTCGCGCCGTTCCGGCCGAGCCGCGTCGGCGTCATCGTCAAGCAGTCGATCCGCGGGATCGCTCGGCAACGGTTCGAGACAAGCGTCCGGGCCAAGATCGAAGGGCTCGGCTCGACGATCGAGTCGATCGAGTACGTCGACGACGACCCCGAGGCGGTCGAGGCCGCGATGGCCACCTTCGTGCGGCGTCCCGATCCGGTCGACCTGATCATGACCGCGGGCGCGGCCAGCACCGACCCGCTCGATGCGTTCTTCGTGGCCATCGCCGCCCTCGGTGGCCGCATCGTCCGGCGCGGTGTCCCGGCACACCCGGGCTCGATGCTCTGGCTGGCACGCATCGGCGGGACCGCGATCCTCGGCCTCCCGACCTGCGGCGCGTACTCGAAGGCGACCGCGGCGGACCTCCTGCTGCCGCGCCTGCTGTCGGGCGAGAGTGCGTCGGAGAAGACCGTCGCCAAGCTCGGTCACGGCGGGATCCTGACCCGGAGCCAGCGGTTCCGCTTCCCGGCCTACGCGCGCGAGCTGGACGCGCCCGAGGGGTAGGTCCGTCACGTCGCCCGCGATGGAAGTGACAAGCACGGAAAGGGGTGGCGCCTGGCCACCCCCTTCCGATCAGTCAGCTCGGTCGTCGCGGCGCGACGACCGACCGGCTACTTCTTCTGGAGCTTGAACGACTCTGCGTCCGCGTTCCCGAGGTAGTGACCGGCATCGGCGCCCGTCGGGGCGAACGTCGCCGTCAGCGGGTAGATGCCGTTCTTCTGGTTGAGCGTGAGATCGACCTTGGCGACACCGGTGGCGTCGGTCACCGCGGACACCGTCTGGGTCCCGAGCACGAACGTGATCGTCCGTCCTGCCAGGCGTGTGCCGCTGGCGTCGGCAAGGATCGCCGACAGGCCGACAGTCTTGTTGGGGCCGCCATTGAGGGCACCCGTGTAGGTCACGACCGTCGCCTTGCGGCCGATCGTGAGCGACCCGGCGTCCGCCGATGCGTTGTACAAGGCGTCACCGGCGAACGACGCGCCCGTCGCATAGGTCCCGGCGGCCAACGACGGGGTGTAGGAGATCGACGCGATCCCCGACGAGTTGGTCGTTGCGGATCCGACGCTGGCTCCGTCGACGGTGAACGCGATCGACTTGCCGCTGAGCGAAACGCCGTATTCGTCGATGAGCGAGGCGCTCAGCGTCGTCGGCGTGTCGAAGGTCGCGGCGCTGGCGCCGAGATAGCCGGTCGTCGTGTTGCGCTTGGTCACGACCACGGTTCGGGTATCGGTGTCGGAACCGCCGTCCTTGTCGGTGACGGTCAGTGTCGCCGTGTAGGTACCGGGGGTGGCGTACGCATGGACGACGCCGGAGCCGCCCGAGCCGGATGGAGCGGTCGGTGGCGTCCCGTCGCCGAAGTCCCAGCTGTACTGGAGTGTCGACTGGTCTGCCGCGCCAGGGTCAGTGGCGCTCCCACCGAACGTCACATTACGACCCCAGTCGGCGGTCGTGTCCGGGCCGGCATTGGCGATCGGGTCCGCGTTGGAAACGGTGACCGTGAACGCCTTGACGTTGCTCAGCCCGGTCGGGTCGGTGGCGGTCAGCTGGCCGCTGTAGACGCCGTTATCGGTGAACGTGTGGGACGGGGTCGGACCGAAGGCCACGCCGCCGTCTGAGAAGTCCCAGCGGAACGCCAGGTTGTCGAAGCCGCAGATCGACGTCGAACCGGCGGCGCTGAACGCGATCGCCGAACCTTCCACGCCCGTGTATGGGCCGTTGGCATTCGCGCTCGGTGGAACGTTGTTGGCGGCGATCTGACCGAGCGGGGTGACGACCGCGGTCGCGTTGGTCAGGTCGTGGTCGAACGATTCGGCGTGCTGCGGCCCGACGTCGAAGCTGACGGTCGGGCTCTCGAAGGCGGGCGGTCCGATCGGGAAGAACGGATTCGGGATCCACGCACCGATCGCGATCGCAGGACCGTTTGTCGAGTTCACGTGCGCCGAGAACGCGTAGTCGGTGTCCCGGAGGGCGAGCGTATCGCCGGCTCCGGTCGTGCACGGGATGTCGACCGTCTGCGTGCCCGGCTCAGCCTGGCTGTCCGGCCCGTCGATGGTCGCCGAACCGGCCAGCCCGGCCGACGTGACGGTCGCCGAATCCGGGGTGAGCTTCACCGACGCCTGCAGGACCACATCGGCGAACGGCGTCAACGGGATCGGGATATTCCCGAAGAATTGGATCCCGTCGGAGGCAAGGTTGCAGGTCGTCGCGACGGACGCGGACACCGGGCAGGTGTCGGTCTTGGTCACGGTCTGGTGGATGAAATCGCCGGCGACCGTCCAGACGACCGTGACCGTGGCCAGTCCATTCGATGCCACGCTCCGGTTGACCGCGAGATGGCCACCCTGGCGCAAGCTGCCGTCGTCGTAGGCGAACGTCGAGCGGATGGGAAGGGTGACGGTCGCCGTGGCAGTGACATCCATCTCCCCGTTGATATCGCCACTGATGATGTAGCGCGTGCCGCCGAGGTCCATCGACCCGGAGGTGATCGTCCGATCGGCCGTGGCCGACTGGGCGGCCGCGCTGACGGGTGCCGCCAGGGCGACGACCAGGAGCGACGCGGCGAACAGCGCAGGTGCCGACCGTCGTCTGACGGCGTGCTGAGATACGGATCGGATTCGTCCCATTGTCGTGACCTCCTCTGCGGGCGGCCCCGGTCCGCACGCAGGTGGTTCGGCCTGGATCCTCCCCCAGGACCGCCGGTCGACCCAGTCTCTCCCCGGGATCTGCCGTTGTGTCCCCGTCCTTTTTGGCTATGAACGAAGGGTTGGTGTCACGTGGCACCGCGGTCTCGGCCCCGCAAGGAGGGCCGGCCATGTAGATTCGCCTGATGAGCGACCGCGAGACCCGTCCCGTCGGAACCCGTTCGATCGAGGCGATCCAGGAGGACTTCCGCGCCCGCGACTACATCGCCGACCGATCCGTCGCGACGGCCGTCTTCCTGGCGCTCGAGCTCGGCCGTCCGCTCCTGCTCGAGGGCGAGGCCGGCGTCGGCAAGACCGAGCTCGCCAAGGTGCTTGCCGCCTCGCTCGGGACGCGCCTCATCCGGCTCCAGTGCTACGAGGGCCTCGACGTCAACACGGCCGTCTACGAGTGGAACTACCCGCGCCAGATGCTCGAGATCCGCCTCCTCGAGGCGCGCGGCGAGGCCGAGCGGGCGACCGCCCACGACATCTTCGGCTCCGACTTCCTGATCCGGCGGCCGCTCCTCCAGGCGCTCGAGTCGACCGACGGCCTCGCGCCCGTCCTGCTCATCGACGAGATCGACCGCGCCGACGAGGAGTTCGAGGCCTACCTGCTCGAGATCCTGTCGGACTTCCAGGTGACGGTCCCCGAGATCGGCACGATCAAGGCGGAGACGCCGCCCCGGGTCATCCTCACCTCGAACCGGACGCGCGAGGTCCACGACGCGCTCAAGCGCCGCTGCCTGTACCACTGGATCGACTACCCGACGGCGCAGAAGGAGTACGAGATCGTCCTGGCCAAGGTCCCCGAGGCACCGGAGCAGCTCGCGCGCGAGGTCGTCGCCTTCGTCCATCGCCTGCGCGAGGCCGACCTGACCAAGGTGCCCGGGATCGCCGAGACGCTCGACTGGGCAGCCGCGCTCCTGTCGCTCGGCGCCCGCGAGCTCGCCCCGGAGCTCGTCGACGAGACGCTCGGCGTCGTCCTCAAGTACGAGGAGGACATCCGCCAGATCCGTGGCGACGGGACGCGGCGCTACCTGTCGGAGGCCGCCGCCGGCGGCTGAGCGAGCCGAACGCCGAGGCCGCAGCATCCATGACCGATCCTCGGATCCCGCCATCGTCCGCTCGCCGTTCGGGCCGGAGGTGGACGGGCGCCGGCTGCTCGGCGAGGCGGTCGGCTTCGGACGCTCGCTTCGGCGCGGTCCGCCTGTCGATCGATCTCGGCGCCGCGGTCGACTTCGCGCGGGCGCTGACCCTCGTCGACATCGCGGACCGCGAGCAGGTCCGGGCTGCCGGCGCGGCCATCTTCGTCCGCCGCCGCGACGACCGGCCGACCTACGACGCCGCCTTCGACCGCTGGTGGCGGCGGCGCGGCAGCCGCCTCCCGAGCGACTTCGCCCCATCGACCCTGCCGCGCGAGGATGCCTCGGCCGACGAGGAGGAGGTGCCCGGGGCGGCCATCGCCCGAGGCCGGCGAGCAGCACGCCGAGCTCGGACCCGACGAGCAGGGCACGCCGATCCCATCGGACGGTGACGAGGGCGAGGACGAGACGCCGATCGAGGGCGTCGTCGTCTCGCCCGATGCCTATTCACAGGGCGAGGTCCTGCGCCACCGCGAGTTCGACCGGATGACCCCGGCCGAGCTGCGCGAGGCAGAACGGCTGGTCGATCTCCTCGTTCCGCGGCTCGAGCGCCGGCGGACACGCCGCTACGAGCTCCATTCGCACGGCCGTCGCCTCGCGCCGCGGGCGATGTTCCGGCGCAACCTCGGGACCGGCGGCCAGCTCGTGTCGTGGGTCTGGCGGCGGCAGATCCGCGAACCCCGCTCGCTGGTCGTGCTGTGCGACATCTCCGGCTCGATGGAGCGCCACTCGCGGCTGCTGCTTCGGTTCGTCCAGGCGCTCTCGGCCGCGTCCGAGGTCCGGACCGAGTCGTTCGTGTTCGGGACGCGGTTGACCCGCGTCACGCGCCTGCTGCGGGACCGCGATCGCGATCGCGCCCTGGCCCGCGTCGCCGATTCGGTCAACGACTGGGCGGGCGGGACGCGGATCGGCGAGTCGTTCCGCACCTTCAACCAGAAGTGGGCGCGGCGGTCGCTCCGGACCTCGGGCGTCGTCATCGTCGTGTCGGACGGCTGGGACCGCGGCGACCCGGCCCTCGTCGCCGCGGAGACCGCCCGTCTGCGCCGCAACTGCCATCGCCTGGTCTGGCTCAACCCGCTGGCCGGGACGCCAGGCTACCAGCCGCTCGCCGGCGGCATGCGCGCCGCCTATCCGTACATCGACGACTTCCTGCCGGCTGGGACCGTCGCCTCGCTCGAGCGTCTCGGCGAGATCCTCGGCGGCGTGCGCGCCGGCGACACGCGGCGGGGGAGCGAGGCGGCCGCGCACGCGGCGCTGCCGGGATCCATGGGCCCGACGGTCGCCGCGCCACCCTCCGTCGTCGGTGGTGAGACCATCGACCCATCCGCTCCGAGGCCTCTGCGATGAAGGAACTGCTCGACACCTTGACCACCTGGCAGAACGACGGCACGTCCGGCGTCGACGTCGGTCGCGCGGTCGTCGTCCGGACGTTCGGCTCCGCCCCGCGACCCGAGGGCGCGGTCCTGCTCTACGCGCGTGACGGCCGGATCGCCGGCTCGGTCAGCGGCGGCTGCGTGGAGGGTGCCGCGGCCGAGGAGATCGACCGGGCACGCGCCACGGGGAACGCCCGGGTCATCCGTTACGGGATCAGCGACGAGCAGGCCTGGGACGTCGGCCTGGCCTGCGGCGGCACGATCGACGTGCTGGTCGAACCGGTCGCCCCCGCCGTGGTGATCGAGGCGGCCCGGGGGTCCGTCGGCTCGGGAGGTCACGGATCGGCCGTCATCACGCCGTTGCCAGCCGATTCGCCGCCGGGCGAGTTCGGCGCACACCAGCCGGGCGACGGGGCTCCGCCGGAGGCCGAGCTGGTCGTCACCGATGACGGACGGCTGACCGGCACGCTCGGCGACCCGGCGCTTGACACGGCGCTGGTCACGGCCGCGACCGAAGCCCTGCGACGCGGTCTCTCCCGGACGGTCGAGCTCGGCGATCGATCGCTGTTCATCGAGGTCTTCCCGGTCCGACCGCGGCTGGTTGTCGTCGGTGGCGTCGAGGTCGCCCGCTCGCTCGTCCGCCTCGCCCATGAGCTCGGGTTCGAGACCGTCGTGGTCGACGGCCGCGCCGCCTTCGCGACGCCCGAACGGTTCCCCGACGTCGACCGGCTCGTCGTCGGCTGGCCCGACGAGGTCGCCGACGAGATCGGGCTCGGCCCGAACGACGCGGTCGCGGTCCTGTCGCACGACGTCAAGTTCGATGAGCCGGCCATCGTCGAGGCGCTCCGCCGCGGCTGTCGGTATGTCGGGGCGGTCGGATCGCGCAAGACCCAGGCGGATCGCCACGCGCGCCTGCTCGAGGCAGGGGTCAGCGAGGCAGAGCTGGCACGACTGCGTGGCCCCGTCGGGCTCGACCTTGGCGGTCGGGCGCCGGCCGAGACGGCCCTCGCGATCCTCGCCGAGATCGTCGCCGAGCGCTACGGCGGGACGGGCGCACCGATGCGCGATCGGGCGCTCGCGCGGGCCTGACCCGGATTCAGACGGCCGCGGGTGGCCGGGGCGACGCGGTCGGCTGCGGGGCGCCCTGTTCGAGGGCGGTCAGGATCCCGCCGGCGATGATCAGCGCGAGCCCCGCGACGTAGATCAGGAACGCCAGGATGTCGCTGGCCGAGAGCTCGACGCGGGTCTCGCCGAGGGCCGCCAGGTCGTTCCACAGGCCGATCGCCAGCCACGCTGCGAAGACCCCGAGGATCACCCCGATCCATGCGATCGGGATCGATGACGCGACTCGCGGCGAGACCAGCACGATCACGCCGGCCAGGGTGAGCGAGGCGAGACTGAGCGTCGCGCCGGACATCGTCCACAGGCCGATCGACAGGTTGAGTGCCCAGCCGACGAGGACCAGCCCGAGCCCACCGGCGGACATCCGCGTCCACAGGTCGCCCGACGCGAGGACCGAGCGACTCCCGCCACTCCGTTCCAACGCCCCGGCGACTGCCGCAGTCGCAGCGACGGCTAGGGCCAGCGCCAGGATCAGCCCGACGATCCCGCCCCGCTCCCCGGCGTCGAGATCGAACAGCGCGTCGATCAGGTTCCCGACCGCGAGCACACCAACGACCGACGCCGCGGCGAGCTCGACCACCGCCGGATGGATCGCCGCGATGGCCCCGGACGATCCATCCCCGGACCAGGCCGAGCCCGCGGCAAGCGCGGTCCCAACCAGCAGGAGCAGGACGAAGGAAGTCGAGTCCCAGGCACCGAACGGGACACCGAGGAGGGTGACGACCAGCGCGGCGACCGAGCCGCCGACGATAAGCCTGGCCGACCGGTCGAGGGTCGACCAGGATGTCTGGTCGGCAGCGTCGTCGAAGAGGTCGTCGTCGGTCGGATCCGAGGGCATGGTCGGATCGGTCGAAGGATCGTCGAGCATGACGGCGCGCTCCCTCTTGCCGCGGCCCGCCGAAGACGGGGGTGGGCTTGGGCGCCGGCGACCCGCGTTCGCAAGGCTACTCCGAGGCGCGCCCGGTGGGAAGATGCCGGAATGAGCAGAGGGACCGTGGGACTCGTGCTGGCTGCCGGCGCGGGATCGCGCTTCGGGGGTGGCAAGCTGCTGGCACCGATCGGCGGTCGGCCGATCCTCCAGCACGTCCTCGATGCCCTCGCGGCGACCGGGCTGGAGGATGTCGTCGTCGTGCTCGGGGCCGACGCCGCTGCCGTCGAGGCGGCGATCGACTGGCGGGCGGAGCGGCGCGTCGTGAACCCTGAACCGGGGCGCGGCCTGTCGAGCTCGCTCGCGGTCGGCTTCGAGACGATCGGACCTGACGCCGACGCCGTCCTGGTCGCACTCGGGGACCAGCCGCTCGTCTCGGTCGAGGCCATCCGCTCGCTCCTCGACGTCCCGATCGAGGCCGAGCGGTCGATCGTCGTCCCGGCCTATGCCGACGAGCGTGGCCGCAATCCGGTCCTGGTCCGTCGAGCGGCGTTCGGCACCGTCGCCGAGGCGGCCGGCGACCGCGGGCTCGGGCCGGTCATCGCGGCGCATCCCGAGCTGGTGGCGGAGATCCCGGTCCCCGGGACGAACCCGGACGTCGACACGCCGGACGACCACGCCCGCGCGATCGAGGCGGCCTGGGCGACCCGCGTCCGCGCGAATCGCGACCAGGTGGAGCGGATCCGCGAGGTCCCCGACGGAACCGATTTCTACGCACCGGTCAACTCGTTCTTCCGCGCCGACCCGACCCGGACCGACGACACCGTCCTCAACGCGCTCCTTCGCCTGCTGCGCTCTGGTGACACCTGGCTCGACGTCGGGGCAGGGGCCGGTCGGTTCGCACTCCCGATCGCGCGGGCGCTCGATCGGTCGGGCGGGGCGGTCGTCGCCCTTGATGCGTCGCCGTCGATGCTCGAATCGCTGCTGCGAGATCGCCGAGGACTACGCCATCGAGAACCTGCGCACGGTCGAAGCGCGCTGGCCGCCGGCCGATCCCGGGCAGGCGGCGGCGTTCGAGGCGGACGTCGCGCTCATCGCCCACGTCGGCTACGACGTCGAAGCGATAGGTCCCTTCATCGACGCGCTCGAGGCGGCGGCCGGCCGAGTGTGCGTCGCGGTCCTGATGGAGCGCGTCCCGGCATCGGCGGCGGACGGGTTCTGGCCACCGGTCCACGGTGAGTCGCGCGTCGCCGCTGCCGGCACTGCCCGACGTCCTCGAGCTGCTCGTCGCGCGTGGTCGCCGGCCCGAGGTCCAGCGGGTCGCAGTCGAGCCGAGACGGTTCGGGTCGCGCGACGCACTCGAGGGCTTCGTCCGACGCCAGCTCTGGATCGACCCGGCAGGTCCCAAGGAGCCGCGGTTCCAGGCCGCGCTCGACCAGCTGACGACGAGCGACGGCGACGGCTGGACGATCGTCGGCCGGGGGCCGAGTGACGTCGGGGTCGTCACCTGGACGCCCCGGTGAGTGCGCGCCGGAAGGAGCCAGCCGAGGCGATCCCGCCCGACTTCTTCCTGGCGGGGTATCCGGACGAGACGCGCGCCGCCGCCGACCGGCTCCGTGCCATCGTCAAGCGCGCCGTTCCCGACGCGATCGAGCGGGTCCGGGCAGGCTGGAAGATCGTCGGTTACGACGTGCCCGTCGGCCGCCGCACGGTCTACTTCGCGTGGGTGATGCCCGAGTCGGTCCACGTCCATCTCGGCTGGGTCCACGGCGTCTTCCTGGCCGATCCGGAGCGCCGTCTCGAGGGCGCCCATCTGCGCCTGGTGACGACCCGCTTCGTGACCTTCGAGCCGGGTGACGAGATCCCCGACGCGGAGATGGTCGCGTTCACGCGCGAGGCGGCACGCGTCGCCGCGCTGTCCCGCGAAGAACGGTTCGCGCTCCTGCTCGATCGCGACGTCGCCCCCGACCCGGCGTGATGAGCCGCCCCATGATCGAGGCGGTAGTCTTCGACTTCGGCGAGACGCTCTACGACGAGACGAACGCCTGGTCCGCGGTCGCCGATGCCGCGGGGGTCCCAAGGCTGACCTTCATGGCGACGCTCGGCGGCCTGATCGCGGCTGGCCGGTCGCATCGCGAGATCTTCGACCTCTTCGCTGTCCCCGAGCCACGGCAGTGGCTGCCACTCGATGCCGACGACCTCTACCCCGACGCGCTTCCGTGCATCCTCGCGCTTCGGGCGCGCGGCCTGCGCCTCGGGATCGCCGCCAATCAGCCCGATCGCGCCGCCGAGATCGGACGCGTGCTCGGTGTCGACCTCGATCTGCTGGCGACCTCGGCGGCATGGGGCCTCGAGAAGCCGTCACCGGCCTTCTTCGCGCGGATCGCATCCGACCTGGCGCTTCCGTCGGCGGCCATCGCCTATGTCGGCGACCGGGTCGACAACGACATCAGACCAGCTGCCGCCGCCGGGATGTGCGCCGTCTTCGTCCGACGCGGTCCGTGGGCCTGGATCCAGTGTCCAACGGGAAGTCCGCCGGACGCGGCATTCACGGTCGAGGATCTGGGGGCGCTTCCGGATCTGCTGACCGGGCGATGACTGCAGGGGGATCGCCGCAACCCATGGCCTTGTCGCGGCGTCGAAGGGGCGTGAACGCGGTCAGGCTCCTGGCCCTCCTCGCCTGTGTGCTCGTCGTTGCGTGCCGGCCCGCAAGCGGGGCGTCACCGGCGGCCGACCCATCTCCGGTGATCTCGCCGGCCGGCGGCCCGCCCAGCGTCACGGGAACGGTCACGGCCGGCCCCGTGTGTCCGGTCGAAACGGTGCCGGCCAAGCCGGAATGCGCGCCACGGCCCGTCGCCGGCGCAGTCATCGTCGCGACGGACGCCGGCGGCCAGGAGATCGGTCGAGCAACGACCGCAGCGGACGGTTCCTATCAGATGACGATCGGGGAGACCGGGGCCGTGACCATCTCGGCGCTGCCCGTCGCCGGGTTGATGAGGGCCCCAGCGCCGGTGAGCGTCACGCTGGCGTCCCCGGGCGTCGTCGGGCGCGTCGACCTGGAGTTCGACACCGGGATCCGCTAGAGCGCCGTCCGCTGAGTCTCGAACGACCAGCGGTGGCGTCCGACTGGGCGTCCCGGTTTTCTCGTGGGGACGGCCCCGAAACCGACCCGACCACGCGAGCGTACCCACGACTGCATCCGTTGACGCGCGAACGAAAGCGGACGGATACTTCGCGCAACACATCCCCGAGCTCCGGACCTGCCGCCGCCGTCATAGCCAGGCCTCGGCGAGGCCCGTGATCGTCGCCACCGCTCTGTGCCCATCCGGGCCGGATGGGTCGCTATCGCCCCGCTCTGCGGGGAGGAGGGTCCAAGCGCGATGATTCCCGGCCAGTTCGACTACGTCCGTCCGGCGAACCTGGACGAGACCTTGCGGATCCTCACCGATCGCGAGGGCGACGCCAAGCTCCTGTCGGGTGGGTACAGCCTCCTCCCGCTGATCAAGCTCCGGCTCGCACAGCCCGCCCTGCTTGTCGACCTGCGCGACGTGACCGGTCTCGACGGCATCATCGAGACGGACGACTACCTGTCGATCGGCGCGCGTGCCACGCACCGCCAGATCCACGAGGCGCCGGTCATCCGCGACACGTACCCGCTCCTCCACGACGTCACCGCGACGATCGGCGACCCGCAGGTCCGCAACTGGGGCACGATCGGCGGCTCGGTCGCGCATGCCGACCCGGCGTCGGATTGGCCCGCCGTCCTGATCGCCGGCAAGCGCCACCATCGTCTGCCGGAGCCAGACCGGCGAGCGGACGATCGCGGCCCGCGACTTCTTCGTCGACACGTTCCAGACGGCCATCGAGCCGACCGAGGTCCTGACCGAGATCCGGGTCCCGCGCCGGCCGCACGGGACGGGCGGTGCCTACGAGAAGCTCGAGCGCAAGGTCGGCGACTTCGCGACCGTCGGGGTCGCCGCGATCGTCCGGCTCGGGCCCGATGCCGGCCAGATCAAAGCGGCTGGGATCGGCGTCACCGGGGTCGCCGACACGCCGTTCGCCGCGACGGATGCCGAAGCCGTTCTCGCCGGAAACGCCCCGATCGGACGACCTCTTCCGTGCGGCCGGTGCCGCGGCGGCCGCCCAGAGTCGGCCGTTCGGCGATGTCCGGGGTCCAGTCGAATACAAGCGGGCGATGGCCGCGGAGCTGACCCTCAGGGCTCTCCGTCGCGCCACCGAACGCGCGATCGCGTACGCGTAGGAGGCCCGCCACGATGAGCACCATGCACATCTCGGTCACCGTCAACGGCGAGGCCCACGAAGCCGATGTCGAACCTCGCCTCCTCCTCGTCCATTTCCTGCGCGACGACCTCGGGCTGACCGGCACGCACGTCGGCTGCGACACGAGCAACTGCGGCGCGTGCACGATCCATGTCGACGGCGTGAGCGCCAAGTCGTGCACGATGCTCGCCGTCCAGGCGGACGGTCGCCAGCTCAAGACCATCGAGGGGATGGCCAGCGAGCCGACCCTCCACCCGCTCCAGCAGGCGTTCTGGGACCAGCACGGCCTGCAGTGCGGCTTCTGCACCCCGGGGATGATCATGCAGTCCGCCTGGCTCCTGGCCGAGAACGCCGACCCGACCGAGGAAGAGATCCGGGTGGGGATCAGCGGCAACCTCTGTCGCTGTACGGGCTACGTGAACATCGTCAAGGCGATCCAGCAGGCGGCCGGCGAGATGGCCGCCGCTGCCGAGACCCAGACCGGCCGGCGCCGCGCCGGTCGCGGCCGGTTGAGCGGGGAGTGACGAGATGACCACAGACGCAGCCAGCACCCCGCACCAGCCCCGAGATCGGTGGCATGGGCCACTCGGTCAAGCGCAAGGAAGACCCCCGCTTCATCCGCGGGCAGGGCGAGTACATCGAGGACGTCAACCTGCCGGGGCAGCTCTGGCTCGATATCGTCCGGAGCCCCTACGCCCACGCGACGATCAAGTCGATCGACGCGACCGAAGCTCTCAAGATCCCGGGGGTCGCCGCCGTCGTCACCGGCAAGGACCTCGAGGGCTACAAGCTCCACTGGATGCCGACCCTCGCCGGCGACATGCAGATGGTGCTCCCCGTGGACACCGTGATGTACCAGTCGCAGGAGGTCGCGGCGGTCATCGCCACCTCCCGCTACGCGGCCGCAGACGGTGTCGCCGCCGTCCTCGTCGACTACGAGCCGCTGCCGGTCATCGTCGACCCGCACAAGTCGATGGAAGCGGACGCGTTCGTGCTCCGACCCGACCGCGGGCCGGACAAGCAGACCAACCACATCTGGCACTGGGAGTCCGGCGATCGTGCGGCCGCCGACGCGGCCATCGCGGCCGGCGAGGTCGTCGTCAAGGAAGACATCTACATCCCGCGCATCCACGTCGCCTCGATCGAGACGTGCGGCTGCGTCGCGGATTGGGATCCGGTGCGCCAGCAGCTCACGCTCCACATGACGTCGCAGGCGCCCCATGCCATCCGGACGGTCCTGGCGCTCGTCGCCGGGGGCGCCGGTCTGCCGATCTACGAGCACAACATCCGGGTCGTGACCCACGACATCGGCGGTGGCTTCGGCGGCAAGGTCCCGGTCTATCCGGGCTACGTCCTCGCCGTCGCGGCCTCGTTCCTCACCGGCAAGCCGGTCAAGTGGATCGAGGATCGCTCGGAGAACCTCCAGGCCGACTCGTTCGCCCGCGACTACCACATCCATGCCGAGCTCTCCGCGACCAAGGAGGGCAAGATCACCGGCCTCAAGGTCAAGACGCTCGCCGACCACGGCTACACCGATGCCGCGGCCGACCCGTCCAAGTTCCCGGCCGGCCTGTTCAACGTCATCACGGGGTCCTACGACTTCCCCGACGCGTTCGTCGAGGTCGACGGGGTCTACACCAACAAGCCGCCCGGCGGCGTCGCCTACCGCTGCTCGTTCCGCGTGACCGAGGCCGTCCACGCCATCGAGCGGATGGTCGACATCCTCGCCCACGACATCGGCAAGGACCCGGCCCAGCTCCGGATGGAGAACTTCATCCAGCCCGAGCAGTTCCCGTACAAGACGCCGACCGGCTGGTCGTACGACTCCGGGAACTATCCGGCGGCGCTCCAGCTGGCGCTCGATACGATCGACTACGCCGGGCTCCGTCGCGAACAGGCGGAGAAGCGCGAGCGCGGCGAGCTGATGGGCATCGGCATCTGCAGCTTCACCGAGATCGTCGGCGCCGGGCCGTCGCACGACTTCGACATCCTCGGGCTCAAGATGAACGACGGTGTCTTCATCCGGGTCACGCCGACCGGCAAGGTCAACGCCCAGATCTCGTCACAGACGCAGGGCCAGGGCCACGAGACGACCTACGCCCAGATCATCGCCGAGGAGCTCGGCTTCCCGGTCCAGGACATCAAGATCGAATACGGCGACACGGACAAGGCACCGTACGGCCTCGGGACGTACGGGTCGCGCTCCACGCCGACCTCGGGCGCTGCCGCCTCGATGGCGGCGCGCAAGATCCTGGCCAAGTCGCGCACGCTCGCCGCGCACCTCCTCGAAGCGTCCGAGGACGACCTCGAGTGGGAGCCCGGCAAGTTCAGCGTCAAGGGCTCGCCCGACCGGTTCAAGACGATCCAGGAGATCGCCTTCGCGGCCTACACGAACTACCCGCAGGGGATGGAGATGGGTCTCGAGGCGGTCGACTACTACGACCCGCCCAACCTCACCTTCCCGTTCGGGAGCTACATCTGCGTCGTCGACATCGACAAGGGGACCGGCCGGGTCAACATCCGCCGGTTCGTGGCGATCGACGACTGCGGCAACATCATCAATCCGATGATCGTGGACGGCCAGATCCACGGCGGCCTGAACATGGGTCTCGCGCCGGCGCTCTACGAGGAGATCACCTACGACGAGCTCGGCAACAACATGGCCGGCACGTTCATGGACTACCTGATCCCGACCGCGGTCGAAAGCCCGGCCTGGGAGACCGGCAAGACGACCACCCCGTCGCCGCATCACCCGATCGGCGCCAAGGGGGTCGGGGAGTCGGCCACGGTCGGCGCTCCGCCGGCCATCGCCAACGCCGTCGTCGACGCCCTGTGGCACCTCGGCGTGCGCAACATCGACATCCCGATCACGCCCCAGAAGGTCTGGGCCATCCTCCACGAGAAGGGCATCTCCTAGGTCGCCATGACCACGGGGTTCGGTCTTCGCACGCGCCGCCGAGCTCGAGGCGGCGGGCCGGCCGTTCGCGGTCGCCACGGTCGTGGCGGTCCGGCGACCGACCTCGGCGCGGCCGGGCGCCTCGGGGATCGTCCATCCGGACGGGACGATCGAGGGCTGGGTCGGCGGCAGCTGCGCCCAGCCGGTCGTCATCCGCGAGGCGCTTCGTTCGCTCGTCGACGGCCAGCCGCGCCTGCTGCGGCTGTCGAAGGACGCACCCGCCGAAGGCCGTCGTGGCGACGGCGTCGTCGAGCTCGTCATGACCTGTCATTCGGGGGGCACGCTGGAGATCTACGTGGAACCGCATCTACCCGCTCCCGTCCTGTGGATCGCCGGCACGACGCCGATCGCCGGCGCCCTCGTCGCACTCGGCTCGGCCGCCGGCTGGCGCGTCTCGGTCTTCGACCCGATCGCCGACCCGGACGCCTTCCCGGGCGCCGAACGAGTCGTCGTCGGCACCGACATCGCGGGGCTCGATCCCGGCGTCGCACCGGCGGTCGTGGTCGCGACGCCAGGGTGTCTGGGACGAGGAGGCGCTGGCCGCCGCGCTCGCCCGTGACGTCGTCGTACGTGGGCCTCGTCGCCTCGCCGACGCGGGCCGCCGTCGTCCGCGCGTGGCTCCGCGACGAGGCCGGGATCCCGGACGAGCGGCTCGCCGCGCTGCGGGCACCTGCCGGGCTCGATCTCGGCGCCGAGACCGCCGAGGAGGTCGCCCTCTCGATCCTCGCCGAGCTGGTCCAGGTCCGCCGCGGCACGGCCGCGTTCGTGGCCTCGCCCGGTCCGGCCACGCTCGCCGGGACGACGACTCCGCCGGCCTCGAGACCCGAGCCGATCGTCGACGACATCGTCCTGCTCGACCCGGTCTGCGGGATGACCGTCGACCGCGCGCACGCCCGGCACCTGGCCGAGCACGACGGCGTGGTCTACGCCTTCTGTTCGATGGGCTGCCGGACCAGCTTCATCCGCGAACCCACGGCCTACGTTCCAGCGTCGGTATCATCGACCGACTGACCCAGTCCGCCAGGGCGCCCGGCGCCCGTCCCGACGTCCCGGAGGGCCTGCATGCATTTCGAAGGTTCGGTCCCGATCAAGGCATCCCGCGAGAAGGTCTGGGCGTTCGTCATCGACCCCGAGCAGGTCGGGCCAGTGCGGACCCGGCGTCGAGAAGATCGAGGTCGTCGACCCGACCCACTTCAAGGCGACGGCCAAGGTCGGGATCGGCTTCATCAGCGCCCGCTTCAACGTGGACATGACGTTCGCCGAGCTGGAGGCGCCGGACCGGGCGCTGATCAAGGCCCACGGCCAGGCGCCCGGCAGCGCCGTCGACGCGACGGCCGAGATGCGCCTGTCCGACGGACCGGACGGCGCGACCGTCATGGACTGGAACGCCGACGTCGACCTGTCCGGGACGCTCGCCAGCGTCGGCGCCCGGCTGATCGAGGGGACGGCCAACAAGATGATCACCCAGACCTTCGACTGCATGCGGACGAAGCTCGAGACGCCGGCCTGACCGTCGTCGCGCCGAGGCAGGCAGCCCCGGCTGACCTCCCGGACCTCCGGACCTGCCAGACTTGCCGGCATGGAACGCCTCAGCCGGGTCGTCGGGCCGGCCGCCACCAATGTCCACGTCCTGGCCGACCCTGCCACCCGCGAGGCGATCGCCATCGATACCGCGATCCCGTCGCTCGACTGGATCGCCGCCGAGCTGGCCGAGCGCGACTGGACGCTCAAGCTCATCGTCTCGACCCATGGCCACTGGGACCACATCGGGGACAACGCCGCGGTCGCTGCGCATACCGGCGCCGAGATCGCCGTCCATCCGCTCGACCGCGAGCGGCTGACGCGCCCACAGCCGCTCTACGCGCCGTTCGAGATCCCGCCGTCGGTCCCGGCGGTCGAGCTCGCCGAGGGCGGCGTCGTCCGCTTCGGGTCGATCCGGCTGCGCGTCCTCCACACGCCCGGGCACACCGAGGGCTCGGTCTGCCTCCAGGCCGACGACGACGGGCTGCTGTTCAGCGGCGACACCCTGTTCGCGGCCGGCTGGGGCCGGGTCGACCTGCCGGGCGGCGATCCCGACGCGATGGTCGAATCGATCGCGCGGCTCGCCGGGCTCGAGGACCATCTCGTCGTCTTCCCAGGTCACGGCGCGACGACGACCGTCGGGCGCGAACGTGCCTGGATGGAGCTCGTCCGGGACGGCCGCCGGCTCTTCGCGTGAAGGCGCGTCGATCTCGAGGGGCGATCGCCCGCTAGGAGCGGACCCCGTCGCGCTCGAGCGGCCTGCGGTACGCCGCGGCCCGGCTGTAGACGGCGAAGCCGAGCCCCTCGTAGAGCCCGAGCGCGCCATTCGGGTTCTCCGAGTCGACGCCGAGCATCGCCTCGTCGAGACCCGCCTCGCCGGAGCGTGATCAGCGACCGGGCCGTGATCGCCCGGGCGAGCCCACGTCGACGCCACGGCCGGCGGACGCTGATGTGCTCGAGCCAGCCGCGCTTGACCCCGAGACGTGCGTTCTCCTCGGGCCAGACCCAGTTCTGGACGACGCCGGCGACCTCGTCGCCGTCCCAGGCGACGACCCACAGGTCGGTGTCGAGCTCTGCCCGCCCGAACGTCGCCCGGATATCGCTCTCGGTCATCTCGCGATGGCCCCAGTGGTCGCGGAACGCCTCGTTCTCGGCGCCGACGATCGACCCGGCGCTGATCCTCGGTCACCGGCCGGACTCTCGAGGCCCTCGGGAAGCGGCAGCTCTTCGACGCTCGTCGAGCGCGCCGTGGCGCATCAGGAAGAAGTGGCGGACCGGCGTGAACCCGGATGCCGCGAGCAGCGCGCGATGGCCGGCCTCGACCTCCTCGGAGAAGTCGCCGAGAGCCACGTCGGTGCCGGGGTCCTCGCGTCCGGCGCGCTGCCGGGCGCGATCGACGTTGCGGCGCATCAACCAGGTGCCGAGGCCGCGGCGGCGGATGTCCGGATCGACGCTGCCCCAGACCTCGTACATCGGCTGGCCTGCGCGGACGACGCGCTCGACGCCGGCCGCCGCGACGACGCGACCGTCGAGCTCGACGATGACGATGTCCTCGACCGGGGTCACACCGTCGGACTCGCCGATCTCGACCTTGAGGTTCTGCGCGGTCGGCAGCCACGGGACGGTGTCGAACACGTTGGCCGCTGATGAACAGGTCGGACAGCGCGCGCATAGTCGGAGTCGTCGGCGAACGCTCGGACGCGGAGGTTCGGGATCGGCGGCGCCCCGGCCAGCTCCAGCCAATGGGTGGTTTCGGTCGCGCTCACGTGTCTCCTCCGTACTTGCGCTGCATGTGCTCATCCACCGACTTGTGGATGACCTTCCAGGTTCGGCGGTACTCGGCCCGCGCGCGTGGGTCGCTCTCGCGCGCGGCGCGTGCCACCTCTCGTTCGAGCTTCCGGTGGCTGGCCAGGCGCTCCTCGGTGAGCCGTCCGTCGTCGAGTGCGACGCGAATGGCGCAGCCGGGCTCGCCGTCGTGGCGGCAGTCGCTGAACCGGCAGGTGGCGGCGATGTCGACGACGTCGTCGAATGCGGCGTCCACGCCCTCGTCCGCGCCGATGACCTCGAGCGCGCGGATGCCCGGCGTGTCGACCAGCAGCGCCCCGCCCGGCAGCTCGAACAGCTCGCGGTGGGTCGTCGTGTGGCGGCCGCGCGAATCGGAGTCGCGGACCTCGGCCGTCGCCTGGCGGTCCTCGCCGAGCAGTGCATTGACCAGGGTCGACTTGCCGACGCCCGACGAGCCGAGGATCGCCGCGGTCAGACCCGGGCGCAGGTGTCCGCGCAGCTCGTCGAGACCGGCGCCGGTCCGGGCCGAGACCGCGATCGCCGTGACGCCCGGCGCGATCGCGTCGACCGCGACCAGCCGCCCGTCGACGTCGTCGGCGAGATCCGACTTGTTGAGCACGACGACGGGCGTGATGTCGCTCGACCAGGCCACCGACAGGTAGCGCTCGATCCGGCGCAGGTTGAAGTCGTTGTCGAGCCCGGCGACGAGGAGGGCGACGTCGATGTTCGAGGCCATGATCTGCTCGTCGTCGAGTCGGTCGCCGCGACGCGTCGAATCGGCGGCCATCCGCTTGAACACGCTGCGCCGTGGCAGGATCGCGCCGATGACGCCGCTCGCGTCGAGGGCGACCCAGTCGCCGACGGTCGGGAAGTCGACGTGCGCGAGAGCCGCATGACGGAACGCGCCGGACACCGCCGGCCGACCGGTCGCCCCCTCCATCGCGCACGATCGAGGTCTCGCGATGGACCGCGACGACCCGCGCCGGACGGAGCCCGTCGGCCGCGAACGGCGCGAAGGTCTCCGCCCAGGCGGCATCCCAGCCAAGGGCCTGCAGCGAGCCCGGGACGAACGGCCCGGCTGATCGACCGGCGCCGGATCGATGGTCATCGGTCAGCCGACCCGCTTCAGCTTGCCGGTCCGCTTGGCGTAGCGCTCGGCCCGGCCGAACGCCCACAGCCCGAACGGGATGAAGACGACGCCCATGACGATGAGCGGCCAGACGTCGGCGGTCAGCTCGTTGACCGGGGTCCCGTCGATCAGCCCCGCCCGGACGCCCTCGAGGACGTAGGTCGCCGGCGACAGGTGCGACAGCACCTGCATCCAGGCCGGCAGGATCGTGATCGGGTAGTAGACCCCGCTGACGAGCAGCAGGCACGACTGGAGCACGAAGGTCATCTGCGCCCCGCGCTCGACGTAGAGCAGCGGCAGGATCGCGGCGATCATCCCGATCCCGACGAAGCTGAACGAGCCGAGCAGCATGAACCCCACGACCGTGGCGGGGTTCGCGCCCGACAGGTCGAGCTGCGGGAAGAACAGGACGAGCGCGATGAAGATGACCGAGGTGTGGACGAGGCCGTAGACCATCGCGTACACGACGGACCCGAACAGCTGCGACGCAGCGCCGGATCGGCGCCATCATCGTGTACTCGAGGGTCCCTTCCCAGCGCTCGACCGTGATCGTCTCGGCGATCCACGAGAAGACGACCGACAGGTAGTTCCAGAAGATCGCGCCGATCATCAGCGACAGGAGCAGCTCCTCGTTGCCCTGCGACGCACCGATGAGCGAGATCGACAGCGCGCCCGCGACCGAATAGACCAGGAACGCGAGCTCCCAGCCCCAGTAGCGGCGTGTCAGGATGAAGTTGCGCTCGATGAAGGCGTACGAGGCCTTCAGCTCATGGGTGACGACGGTCATCGGCGATGTCTCCTGGCGGGGGAGTCGGCCCGGCCCTCTAGCGGGACCGGGCCGACTGGAGTGATGGCTCCGCCGCGACTCGTGCACCGATCTCGATGATCCGGTACCCGATGGCCCGACGGATGGACGGGGCTGGGGCTCGCGCTGCGGCCCACTGGCGTCGCCTGGCGGCCGACGCGATCTCGCGTTCGATCCGCTCCTGCGCCAGCTGGGCGCTGAGCTCGATGGCCTGGAACATGGCATTCACCTCCTTTCAGTCGTTCTCGGCCTCGTCCTCGTCGACGTCGTCGTCGAGAGAGCGGCCGGTGTAGGTCATGAACACGTCTTCGAGGGTCGCCGCGCGACCCGTCGTGCTCGCCGACGAGGGCCTTGAGCCCGTCCGGCGTGTCCTCGGCGACGACCTTCGCGTCGTTGAGGATCGTGATCCGGCCGCACAGGCGTTCGGCCTCGGCCAGGTCGTGGGTGGTGAGGACGATCGTCGCGTCGTGCGTCGCGTCGGAGCTCCTCGATGAAGGTCTGGACGTCGAGCTTCGAACGCGGATCGAGTCCGGTCGTCGGCTCGTCGAGGAGCAGCAGCGTCGGGCTCGTCAGCAGGGCTCGCGCGATCGCGACCTTCTGCTGCATCCCCCGGCTCATCTGCTCCACCGGGCGGTCGAGCCGCTTCTCCGAGATGCCCAGCCGGGCCAGGATCACGATCGCCTCGCGCTTGGCCGTCCTGCCATCGAGGCCGTACAGCCGAGCCGCGAAGAGAAGGTTCTCCATCGGGCTGAGCTTCTTGAAGAAGGCGGCGTCCACGCTGACCCGGTTGATCAGCCGCTTGACGGCCATCTCGTCGCGGACGATGTCGTGGCCGAAGACCTCGACCCGACCCTCGTCGAGGGTCAGGAGCCCGCAGATCAGGCGGATGAGCGTCGACTTGCCGGAGCCGTTGGCGCCGAGGACCCCGTGGATGTCGCCGCGCTCGAGGCGCATCGACACGTGCGAGATCGCGGTCACCGGCTTCTTCTTCCGACCGACGACGAACCGCTTGCTGACGTCCTCGATGAGGAGGGCGGGCGGACCGGCCGGCCGGACGGGCGACCGGACCCGACCGCGAACGGCTGGACCGGCTGCCTCGTCGGCTCGTTCTTCAGTTGTGGATCGAGGGTGGCGGTCACGGGAGACTCCAGGGTCGGGTTCGGTGGAGGTGGGTCGGAAACGACGAAAGCCGCGGGTCCGATCCGACGATGCTTCGTCGGGTGGGCCTCGCGGCTCTGGTGCCCGGGCTGCCTGGACGAGCAGGGAGGGCATCAAAAAAGCCGGGGGCCCGATCTGGCCCACGGCTCTGGTTCGTCCGGAAGGCGGTCCTGCCGCCTGCGGTCTAGCTCGAGATGGGCACAGATCTCCCGTGCGACGTTGCGCTGATGGGCGCAACGCATCGATGGAGGAGGAACGGATTCGTCATCATTCGAGCCGCCTCCTGCTGAGGGGATCAATGCCCGCGACATGCGAGCCGGTCGGCAGTCTACCCGGCGCGCGCAAAAGCGATGTCAACCCGGACGGACGACGATGCGCGTGCCGCGACGGATGACGTACATGGCGGGCCGTGCCGCCGGCTCGCCCTGCCACGGGTTCGTGACATCCGCGCCACGGCTCTGGCAGGATGAACCGAATTTGGCCAGATCCGCACCAGAATCGGCAGGACCACGCTCAGCCGTCGCGCTGTTTGACTACCAGTCCCGGTGTCTGACTTGTCGCGCCGAGTCGCGATCAGCGGCCTACCGCTCGAGAACAGCCGGACGATCGGTCGGACCGGTGTCGAGTCGTTCCACTGTCGCCGTTCGACGACCGTGAAGCCGGCGCGTTCGAAGATCGACAGCGGGCCGCCGAAGGCGTTCGCCGGCGGGACACGCCCTCTGTCGCTGTCGACCGGGTAGGCCTCGAGCGTCGTCGCGCCGTGCGCCCGGGCGTACTCGATCGCGGCTTCGAGGAGACCGCTCGCGACGCCCTGCCCGCGCGCGTGCGCGCGAGACGACGAAGCAGACGATCGACCAGACCGGCGTGTCATCGACCGGCGCGAGGATCTTCGAGGTGGTGAGGCGCCCGTAGTCCTCGCGCGGACCGAGGCTGACCCAGCCGACGGCTCGGCCGTCCCGGTAGCCGACGAGCCCGGGTGCGAGATCGTCGCGTTCGGCAAGGTGCTCCAGTGCGGCTCGGTTCTCGGTCGCCGTCGAGTTCGACCAGTCGCGGCCGCGGAACCGGAAGAAGGTGCACCAGCACCACTTGGGATCGCCGCCCTCCTCGAACAGGGCGGCCAGCTCGGGGAACCGGTCCGGGCGAAGCGGCAGGACCGCGAGCGGCGTCACGTCGCACCCTCGGGAATCGACAGGCCGGTGCTTCCGTCGACGATGTCACGACTCCCAAGCGGAGCGCTGAGGCGCACCTCGACCTCGATCCGGTCGGCTTCGTTCGTGTGCGGAAGGAAGCCGATGATCTCGAACGAGTTCACGCTGATCGTGACGGTCGCCTCGCCCTCGGCGAGGCCCGTCACATGCGTCCACGCCGCCTTGGTGCCATATCCGGTGACGACGACGGTCTGTGGATCCACCAATCGGTACGACTCGAGGGCGAGCGGCTGATCGAGCAGGCGGAGCGTCGCGAGCATCACGACGACGACGATCGCGAAAGCCACCCATCGACGACGCAACCGCGGGATCGCCAAGTCGCATCCCTCCGTTGGCGCTGCGCACCGAACCGTGATCCGAGGATAGCCGTCCGTCGTCCGTTTGACCGTCCTCGAGCCGCCTCGTACGCTCCGCCGGTGGCCGACTTCTCGCCCGCCCGGGATCGCTGGGCCTTTCGCCCGATCCCGCCCGAACCGCGGTCGATCGTCGAGCTGATCCGGTCGGGAACGCTCGACACTGAGCTCGCCGCACAGCTCTGGCTCCTGGTCGAGGCGCGCGTCCCGATCGTGGTGGCCGCCGGCCCGCAGGGTGTCGGGCAAGACGACGCTCCTCGGCGCGCTCCTGGCGTTCGTCCCGCCGTCGATCACGATCGTCGAGCTGGCCGGTGAGGCCGAGACGTTCGGCTGGCTGCCGCAGGCGTCGGAGCTCGGCTGGCCGGGCATCCCGCGACCACGCCGAGCGATCGCGATCCCGATCCGTCCGGAGCGAACGATCCTTCTCGCCCACGAGCTGTCGAACCACCTGCCGGCCTACACCTGGGGCGAGGCAGCGCGGGTCGCGGTGCGCGCGGCCTCGATCGGGTACGGCCTTGCGGCGACGATCCATGCCGATTCGCTCGACGACGTCTTCGATGCGCTCGGTCAGCCGCCAGTCCGGCTCACCGACGACGAGCTGTCGCATCTCGGCGTGGTCGTCATCCTGCGCCGCCTCGATGGCGGCCGCCGACGAGTGGTCGCTGCCCATTACATCCGCCCGGTCGCGCGCGACCTCCACGGACATACCCAGCGGCTCGGACCCGCGGTCCTCGCGACGTGGGATCCGGCGACAGATGGGTTCGAGCATTTCGGCTGGGGCGTGACGCCGGAGCTCGCGACGCGCATCGGCCGCCACGCGGGCGACTTCGAGATCGAACAGGACCGCCGGCGGGAGTACCTGGACGGCCTCGTCGCGACCGGCGTCACGTCGCCCGACGCGGTCCGCGATGCCATCTCCGAGTACCGGCCGGCCGTGGCGTTTGACGCTCCGCGGGACGACGCTTAGGCTCGCCCTCCGAGCCTTGCCGTCCCAGCCGGAGCACACCGTGGATCCTCTCGACGCCGCCACCGACCGACCGACCACCCTCGCCGACCTGCGCGCCAGCGGGTGGCGCCCGCGGACCGTCAAGGAGGAGCTGCGCGCCAACCTGCTCGCAGCGCCTCGCCTCGGGCGGCGCGGTCTTCCCGGGCGTCGTCGGCTACGAGGAGACCGTCGTCCCGGCGATCGAGAACGCGATCCTGGCCGGTCACGACCTCGTCTTCCTCGGCGAGAGAGGCCAGGCCAAGACGCGGATGGCGCGGCTGCTGGTCGGTCTGCTCGATCCCGTGGCTGCCCGTCGTCCACGGCGGCGAGCTCAACGACGACCCGTTCGCGCCGATCAGCCCGGCCGCCCGGGCGATCGTCGAGCGCGACGGCGACGCGACCGCGATCGACTGGCTGCCGCGCGACCGCCGTTACGCGCGAGAAGCTCGCGACGCCCGATATCACGATCGCCGACCTGATCGGCGAGGTCGACCCGATCAAGGTCGCCGAGGGTCGCTACCTGTCGGACGAGCTGACCCTCCACTACGGCCTGATCCCGCGCGCCAACCGCGGCATCGTCGCGATCAACGAGCTGCCGGACCTGGCCGAACGGATCCAGGTCGGCCTGCTCAACATCCTCGAGGAGCGCGACGTCCAGATCCGCGGCTTCGTCGTCCGCCTGCCGCTCGACCTGTACATGGTCGCCTCGGCCAATCCCGAGGACTACACCTCGCGTGGCCGGATCATCACGCCGCTCAAGGACCGCCTCGGGTCGCAGATCCGGACCCACTACCCGCGGACGCTCGAGCACGAGATGGCCATCGTCCGCCAGGAGAAGCACCGCTTCCCGGCCGAGGATGGCGTCCCGCCCGTTGTCGTGCCGGCGTTCATGGAGGAGCTGGTCGCCGAGCTGACCCACCTCGCCCGGCGCTCGGCCGAGATCAGCCAGCGATCCGGGGTCAGCGTCCGCGTCTCGGTCGCCAATGCCGAGGTGCTCGAGGCGGCCGCGCTCAAGCGGGCGATCCGCCTCGGCGAGCCGGTCGGCGCGCCGCGCGTCTCGGACCTCGGCGCGGTCGTCGCCTCGACGGTCGGCAAGGTCGAGCTCGAGACCGCCGGCGACGAATCGCCCGAGGAGCGGATCGTCGAGCGGCTGATCACCAAGGCGCTCCACACGACGTTCAACCGGCGGGTCTCGCTCGACGAGCTCGACGGCGTGGTCGACGCGTTCGAGGACGGGTTCGCGGTCGAGACCGGGGACCGGACGCCATCCCGCGAGTACGTCGCGCTGGATGCGCGAGGTCCCGGGCCTGTCGATGGCGGTCGACCGGCTCGGTGCCTACGACATCACCGACGGCGCCGAGGAGCCGGCCGTCGTCGCCTCCGCCGTCGAGTTCCTGCTCGAGGGACTCCACCTCGCGCGGCGCCTCAACAAGGATCGGATCCCCGGCGGGACGGTCTACCACCGGTGACCGCCTACTCTCCGGACCCGCGGGACCTTGGGCCGGAGGGCGCACGCGCCGGCCCGCCGGTGAGACGAGGAGAGTCGGCCGCAGACGCGCTGGCCCGGGCGGCCCGGTACTCGGCCTGGGACGGCAGCCAGCAGGTCGCCGATCTCGAGGCGGACGAGATCCTCGACGCGCTCGCCGACGACGTCATGGCCGAGGGCGACCTGGCCGAGGCGCTGCGCCGGCTGATGGACCGTGGCTGGCGGACCGGCGATCCGACCCGCGGCGACATGGCCGGGCTGCGCGACCTGATGGACCGGCTCGAGCGCCGGCGCGAGGAGATGCTCGAGCGCTACCAGCTCGACGACGTCCTCGGCGACATCCGTCGCCAGCTCGACGAGATCGTGGCCGAGGAGCGGGCGGGCGTCGAGCGACGGCTCGACGAGGCCGCCAGGGCCGATGGCGAGACGCCCGAGGACCTGCGCTCGATGCTGCGCGACGTCTCGGCCCGCCGGCTCGATCAGCTCGATGGTCTGCCGTCCGATATCGGCGAGCGGATCCGCGGTCTCCAGGACTACGACTTCATGGAGCCCGGCGCCCGCGAACGGTTCGACGAGCTCGTCAAGAAGCTCCAGGGCCAGGTCCTCGACCAGTTCGTGTCGGGAATGTCGGAGGCGATCCAGTCGATGACCCCCGAGGACCTGGCCGCCAACCGCGAGATGGTCCGCGACCTGAACGAGCTGATCCGCGAACGGATCGGCGGCGGCGAGCCGGATGCGTCCGAGTTCCTCGCCAAGCACGGTCGCTTCTTCCCGGGCGCCCAGACCTTCGACGACATCATCGACCAGCTCGCGCAGCGGATGGCCGCGATGCAATCGCTGCTGCGCTCGATGAGCCCGCAGCAGCGCGCCGAGCTCAGCTCGATGATGGAGGCGCTCCTCCGCGACGACCGGCTGCTGGTCGACCTCGCCCAGCTGGCGTCGAACCTCGACCTGCTCCTGCCGGGCGGTCTCGGCGATCGCGTCCCGTTCGGCGGCGACGAGCCGCTGGGGCTCGAGGGCGCCCTGGCGCAGATCGGCCGGCTCCAGGCGATGGACCGCCTCGAGGACGCGCTGTCCGATGTCGAGTCACCCGGCGGACCTCGCGGCGATCGATCGGGACGAGGTCCGCGACCTGCTCGGCGACGAGGCGCTGCGCGATCTCGAGGCCCTCGACGACCTCGCCCGCCGGCTCGAGGAGGCCGGCTACCTGACGCGCGACGGCGAGCGGCTCGAGCTGACTCCGCGGGGCAGCCGGCGGATCGGGCAGAAGGTCCTCGACGACCTCTTCGCGCGACTTCAGCGCGACGCGTTCGGCGGTCATCGGATCGACCGCGGCGGCCGGGGAGGCGAGCGCGACGAGGCGACGAAGCCGTACGAGTTCGGCGACCCGTTCCACCTCGACCTGCGCGGGACGCTGTTCAACGCGCTCGGCCGCGAGGAGAACGCCCCCGCGGCACGGGCCGCGACCGGCGATCGGCGGATCCGCCTCGCCCCGTCCGACTTCGAGGTCCACCGGACCGAGATGCTGACCCGGACGTCGACGGTCCTGCTCGTCGACATGAGCCGGTCGATGCTGCTGCGCGGCTGCTTCCTGGCCGCCAAGAAGGTCGCGGTCGCGCTCGACACGCTCATCCGGACGCAGTACCCGCGCGACGACCTGGCGGTCATCGGCTTCGCCTACTACGCCCGCGAGATCCGGCCGGGCGCCCTGGCCGAGCTGACCTGGCACGGCTACGAGTACGGCACGAACCTCCAGCACGGCCTCCTGCTCGCGCGCCGGATCCTCGAGCGCAACCCGGCGGTCAACAAGGAGATCGTGGTCATCACCGACGGCGAGCCGACCGCGCACTTCGAGGACGGCCAGGTCGAGTTCAACTACCCGCCGACGCGGCGGACGATCCAGGAGACCCTCCGCGAGGTGCAGCGCTGCACGAAGGAGGGGATCACGATCAACACGTTCATGCTCGAGCGGTCGCGGGCGCTGGCCGAGTTCGTGGCGCACATGACCCGGCTCAACCGCGGCCGCGCGTTCTACGCGACCCCCGAGCACCTCGGCGAATACGTCCTGGTCGACTTCGTCAGCCGGCGCACGAAGCACGTGTCGTAGAGGTCCGGCTGTCGTACATTGCACCGGCGCGACCTCCCGGCCAGACCGGCCGGGATCCCCAGGGTCGTGACGAGGAGGGCCGTCGATGCTCCAGCTGTTCCTGTTCCTGCACGTGATGGGCGCCATCGCGGTCTTCGGCCCGACGTTCGCCTTCCCCGTCATCGCGAGTCAGGCGCAGAAGAGTCCCCAGAACGGCCACTTCGCCGCAGTCGTGAGCGAACTGATCGAGCGCCGGATCGTCATTCCCGGTGCGATCGTCCAGGGCATCACCGGCGTCGCGCTCATCCTGATCATCGGGGCGGACCTCACGAGCCCGGCCTACCGCTGGCTGATCGGCGGGATCATCCTGTACCTCATCGCGATCCTGTTCGCCATCTTCGTCCAGGCCAGGAACGCCGAGAAGATGGTCGAGCTGACCGCCGGTGGCCCACCTCCTCCGGGAGCCCCGGCAGGCCCACCGCCCGGCGTCGCCGAGATGGGCAAGAAGCTCCAGCAGGGCGGGATGCTCCTGACGGTCCTGATCGTCCTGATCGTGATCCTGATGGTGGTCAAGCCGAGCTTCTGAGCGGGTCGCTACCATGGAGGGGAAGCCCGTTCCAGGAGAACCTGCCCCGATGCCCCACGTCGCGACCTCACCGACCGACCTGCTCGCCACGCTCTCCGGCACCGCGCATCTCGACGGTGACCGGCTCGTCATCGACGACGAGGCGGCATTCCGGAACGGTGGCATCCGGGACCTCGCCTGGACCGCCGCCTTCAGCGACGACGAGGCGACGACCGCGACCGCGCAGTGGCTCGTCTGGGAGGCGAGCCAGGAGCTTGGTGCCCGCTCGGCGAGCATCCAGGCGCTCTACGACGCGCGAGCCCGTGGCGAGGTCTCGGGCTTCACCGTCCCGGCCATCAACCTGCGGGCCCAGACGTTCGACATGGCTCGGACCGTCTACGAAGCGGCCTCCGCGGCCGAGGTCGGCGCCGTCATCCTCGAGCTGGCTCGGAGCGAGCAGACCTACACGTTCCAGCGGCCGATCGACTACGCGACGTCCGTCCTGGCCGGAGCGATCGCGGCCGGCTGGCGCGGGCCGGTCTTCATCCAGGGCGACCACTACCAGTTCAACGCCAAGAAGTACGCCGCCGACCAGGAAGCGATGACCGAGGAGATCCGGCGCGCCTGCCGCCTCGCCATCGACGCCGGCTATCGCAACATCGACATCGATTCGTCGACGCTGGTCGACCTGTCGAAGCCGAACGTCGACGAGGAACAGCACGAGAACTACCGTCGGGCGGCCGAGCTGACCGCCCTGATCCGGACCCTCGAGCCGGCCGGGGTCACCGTCAGCGTCGGTGGCGAGATCGGCGAGGTCGGGACCCAGAATTCGACCGTCCCAGAGCTGCGTGCGTACCTCGACGGGTACCGCCGCGAGCTCGAGGCACGGCGCCCGGCGCCAGGGGCATCTCCAAGGTCAGTGTCCAGACCGGGACGTCGCACGGCGGCGTCCCGCTCCCGGACGGTGGCGTGGCCGAGGTCAAGCTCGATTTCGAGGTCCTGCGCGAGCTCGGGGTCGTCGCCCGAGAGTACGGCCTGGCCGGCGCGGTCCAGCACGGGGCGTCGACGCTCCCCGATGAGCTGTTCCACCGGTTCCCGGCGGTCGAGACCGCCGAGATCCATCTCGCCACCGGGTTTCCAGAACGCGCTCTATCGAGCATCCGGCTTTCCCGGCCGCCCTCCATCGCGAGATCGAGGCGTGGGTCGTCGCCAACTGCGCCGACGAGCGCAAGCCCGGCCAGACCGACCAGCAGTTCGTCTACACGACCCGCAAGAAGGCGATCGGGCCGTTCAAGCGCCAGCTCTGGGAGCTCGAGGCGAAGGACGAGATCCTGGCCGCGCAGCGCCGCAAGATCTCCTACCTGTTCACCGAGCTGCGCGTCAACGACTCGCGACCGATGGTCGATCGCTACGTCCAGCCGGTCGAGAGCCACCGACCGATCCCTGACGCGCTCAAGGCGGCCACCGCCGCCAGCTGAAACGGTCGTTGACCGCGCGCGGCGCGGTGCTATCCTCCCGCGCAGGTCCGCAGCCGGCCGGAGGGCCCACGGCGCGGATCGTCCCCAGCGTTCCCCGTGTGTCAACTCCAGAGGACAGATCGCACTTTCGATGGGTGCGACGGGAGGAGGAGATCTCGTGGCGGGACCAGGTACATCCGACGACATCGATCGCGCGCGACGACGCCCACCTGCGCTCGCTCGGGATCAAGCCGGAGCTGAAACGCACTCTCGGGTTCCTGTCGGTCTTCGCGGTGGCGTTCAGCTACATCAGCGTGTCGACCGGCACGTTCACCAACCAGGCCGTCGCGTTCGGCGTCGGTGGCGTGGCGGTCTTCTGGGCGTGGCCGCTGGTCATCCTCGGACAGACCTTCGTGGCGCTCAACTTCGCCGAGCTGTCGAGCCACTTCCCGGTGGCAGGGTCGATCTACCAATGGTCGAAGCGGTTGTCGAACCGGACGCTCGGCTGGTTCACCGGCTGGATCTACTTCTGGGCAGGCGTCATCACCGTGACCGCGGTGGCGGCGACCGTGCCCCTCGTCCTGTCGACGATCTACCCGGACACGATCAAGCTCGCGGATCCGTCGCCGATCGCCGCCCTCGACATGCAGTCCTTCATCGGGCTGGCCGTGCTCCTGACGACGACCGTGATCAACATCCTCGGCGTCCGCCTGCTGTCGATCATCAACAACATCGGCGTCGCCGCGGAGATCCTCGGGATGGTCGTCTTCGCGCTCCTGCTGCTGTTCTTCTGCAACAACCAGCCGCCGTCGGTGCTGTTCGACACGTCGTACACGTCGGGCCTTGCCGACGGGAACTACTTCGCGGTCTTCCTCGTGGGCATGTTCATGGCCCTGTTCGTGGTCTACGGCTTCGACACCGCCGGGACCTTCGGCGAGGAGACCGTCGACGCGGGTCGTCAGGCGCCTCGTGGGGTCCTGTCGTCGATCTGGATCTCGGGCATCGTCGGCGCGATCTTCCTGCTGGCGGTGACCCTGTCGTTCAAGGACATCGCGGCGTCGATCGCCGAGGGCCAGGCGTTCGGGTTCCCGATCGCCACCACGATCAAGGACAACCTGACGTTCGCCATCGGCGGCGTCACGGTCGGCGAGCTGTACCTCGTGGTCATCCTCGTCGCGGTCTACGTCTGCACGCTGGCCATCCAGGGCGCCACCGTCCGCCTGATGTTCTCGATGGGACGCGACCGCCGGCTCCCCCTCGGTGGGGCCTGGGGTCGTGTCAACTCGACCTTCCGAACACCGACCAACGCCTCGATCGCGGTCGGCCTGCTGGCCGCCATCCCGTTCGTCGTGACCGGGGCGGGCGCCGCCATCTACATCGCGATCGCAGCGACGGGGATGATCTACATCTCGTACTTCCTGTGCAACCTCGGCGTGCTGGTGGCACGGACCAAGGGCTGGCCGCACCAGGGCGCCTGGTTCAAGCTCGGCGCGTGGGGCACGATCATCAACATCCTCGCCCTGCTGTGGGGCGGCCTGATGGTCATCAACATCGCGCTCTGGACGGACCCGAACCTGTTCGGCGTCTACGGCAACGACCTGCGCAACACCTGGTCGAACCCGTTCATCAACACGTTCATCAAGTTCAACGGGCAGCTCCAGGACCAGCTCCCGGCATGGCCGATCTTCGAGGTGACGGTCGGCGCCGTGCTGATCGTCGGCGCCCTGTACTACGTCGTCGCCCAGCGCGGCAAGCTGGACAAGGTGCAGGTCAGCGCAGACCAGGCGACCGGCGAGGCGATGATCGGCTAGGTGACCGACGAGGGAGTCCTCCACGGGGAGCTCTACGACGACCTCGTCCGCGCGCTCCAGAAGGTCCCGGAGATCAGGGGCCGTGAGCTGACCCTCACGGCCCTGTCGGGCGGGATCACGAACCGGAACTTCCGGGTCGACGCCGCCGGGACCGACGAGCGCTGGGTCATCCGGCTGGCCGGCAACGACACGCACCTGCTCGGGATCAGCCGTGAGGTCGAGCACGCGGCGACCGTGGCCGCGGCGGGTGTCGGGGTCGGCCCGGAGGTGACCGCGTTCATCCGGCCGGAGGGTTACCTCGTGACGCGGTTCATCGTCGGGTCGCCGGTCAGCGACGAGGCCGTCCACCAGCCCGAGACGCTCCGGCGGGTCGCCGATTCGCTGCGCCGGATCCACGACGGGCCGGCGATCCCCGGGCTGTTCGTGCCGCTGCGGATCGTCGAGGCGTATCGGGCGCTGGCGCTCGCGCGCGGCGTCGTCATCCCGCCGGCGTACGACGAGGCCGCGGCGATCGGCCGACGGATCGAGATGGCCCTCCTGTCGAACCCGATCGAGCTGCGGCCGTGCCACAACGACCTGCTCAACGCGAACTTCATCGACGACGGCGCGCGGATCCGGATCATCGACTGGGAATATGCCGGGATGGGCGACCCGTTCTTCGATCTCGGCAACTTCAGCATCAACCACGAGCTGACGCCGGCCGAGGACGAGATCCTGCTGGCCGCCTACGACGGCTCGGTGCGGGCCGATCGGCTCGCCCGGCTCACCCTGATGCGGATCGTCTCGGACTTCCGCGAGGCGATGTGGGGCGTCCTCCAGCAGGGGGTCAGCACGCTCGACGTCGATTTCGTCGCGTACGCGACGGCCTCCTTCGACCGGCTGCTGGCGAATGCCGGCGCCCCGCGGTTCGAGCGCGCGCTCGTCGAGGTGGCCGCCACCTGAGCCGCTGGGTCGGTGCCCGCCGATCCGGCCGACACCGGCTACCCTGTCGCCGATGACCGACGCACCGCCGCCCGGCTCGCCTTCGCGCGGCGTCGCGCTCGGGATCGTCGCGTTCGTGGCGACACTCATCCTGCTGTTCGGCCTGGTCAATCTCGTCGGGACGACGCGAGATCGAGGGACGGCGGTCGGGTCGATCGGCCCGAGCATCGCGCCACCGACGATCGCCGCAGCTTCGCCCTCGCTGACCACATCGGCCGCCCCGTCCGCCGGTGCCGGCTCGCCGGGAGCGTCCCCATCGGTCTCGTCGTCGGCTCCGGCGGCGTCCCGACCGCGTCGTCATCGGCCGAGCCGGTCCTCGTCGGCGCCGGCGACATCGCCGACTGCGCGCTCGACGACGACAGCGCGACCGCCGACCTGGTCGCCACGATCCCCGGAACGGTCTTCACCGCGGGCGACAACGCCTATCCGAACGGCACGGCAGACCAGTTCCGCGACTGCTACGGGCCGACCTGGGGCCGTTTCCTCGACCGGACGCGGCCGGCAGCCGGCAACCACGACTGGGAGACGAAGGACCTTGCCGGGTACGTCGGCTACTTCGGGACCGCGGCCGAGCCGAAGGGCGTGAGCTGGTACTCGTACGACCTCGGCACCTGGCACGTCGTCGTCCTCGACTCCGATTGCTCGTCGGTCGGAGGGTGCGGCGCGGATTCGGTGCAGGGTCGGTGGCTGACCGCGGACCTCGCCGCATCGACGGCGCGCTGCACGCTCGCGATCTGGCACCACCCGCGTTTCAGCTCGGGCGAGCACGGCAACGACACCGACGTCGCGCCGTTCTGGCAGCGCCCTCTATGACGCCGGCGCGGACGTCGTGATCAACGGCCACGACCACGACTACGAGCGGTTCGCGCCCCAGGACCCGAACGCGCACGAGGATCGCGTCCGAGGCATCCGCGAGTTCGTGGTCGGGACCGGCGGAGCGGCGTTGCGACCATTCCCGACGACCGCAGCGAACAGCGAGCTGCGCGCGGCCGTCTCGCACGGCGTGATCCGGCTCGTCCTCCACCCGTCGTCGTACGAGTGGTCGTTCATCCCGACGACAGGGCGAGGTGACGGACGCCGGGAACGGGCCCTGCCACTGAGGTATCGTGGCCGGCCATGAGCGGGGAGCAGGCCCGGGTCGTCGTGATCGGTGGCGGGATCACCGGCTGCAGCGTCGCCTACCACCTGGCGCTGGCCGGCTGGACCGACGTCCTGCTCGTCGAGAAGGCCCAGCTGACGGCCGGCTCCACGTGCCAGGCGGCCGGCCTGGTCACGGCGTTCAACCCGTCGTCGACGATGATGGAATTCCGCCGCTACAGCATCGAGCTGTACCGAAGCCTCGGCGCATTCGAGACCGTCGGGAGCCTCCGGCTTGCGTCGAGCCGCGAGCAGCTGCTCGAGCTCGAACGGACGGCCAGCCGGGCGCGCGGGATCGGGCTCGACGCGGGGGTGATCGGGGCCGAGGAAGCGCGCCGGCTGATGCCTGCCATCTCGTCCGAGTCGTTGTACGGCGCGGTCCACCTGGCCGGTGACGGCCACCTCGACCCGCACGGCGCGACGCATGCCGTGGCTGACGCCGCTCGGGCCCTCGGCGTGCGGATCCGGACAGGGGTCCGCGTGACGGGGTTCGAGATGTCGGCCCGGCGCGAGATCACGGCCGTCCTGACCGACGCCGGCCCGATCGCGACCGAGCTCGTCGTCAACGCCGCCGGGCATGTGGGCGCCGCAGGTCGCTGCGATGGTCGGCGGCTTCGTCCCGTCGACCCCGGTCGATCACCAGCACATCGCGCTCAAGGCCGTCCCCGGCTCCGAGCTGCCGCGCGAGATGCCCTGCTTCCGCGACCCGGACAACCTCGTCTATGGCAAGAGCGAGCACGGCGGGATGGTCTTCGGCGGGTACGAGCTCGACCCGCACTCGCGCTGGGAGGACGGCGTGCCCTGGGAGCACGCCGCACAGTCGATGCCGCCCGACTGGGACCGGTTCGCGCCGCTGATGGCCGGTGCGATCCGGCGCTTCCCGTTCCTGGCCGACGCGGAGGCGATCCGGCTGGTCTGCCACCCGGACGCGATGACGCCCGACGCCAACCCATTGCTCGGGCCACTCCCCGGGGTTCGCGGCTTCTGGGTCGCGGCCGGGCTGTCGCTCAACGGGTTCGGCGGTGGGGGAGGGATCGGGCGGGCGATGGCCGGCTGGATCACGACCGGCGATCCGGGCGTGGACATCGGGCCGTACCGGGCGTGGCGGTTCAGCGACACGTATCGCGACCCGGGGTTCGCGGCCGGTCTGGCGCGCGAGACGTACTCCGACTACTACCGGCTGCGCTATCCGTACGACGCGGACCTGGCGGGCCGGCCGCGGCGGCTGTCGGCGCTGTACGGGCGGCTCCAGGAAGCAGGCGCGGTCTTCGGCACGAAGGCGGGCTGGGAGCGCGCCGACTACCACGACCCGGTCGCTGGCTGGCGGCGCGCCGGGCGCGACCAGGCGGGATACGGCTGGACGCGGCCGCCCTGGTTCGAGCGCGTGATGGCCGAGGCGCGCGCCGTGCGTGAACGTGCCGGGATCGTCGACCTCTCGTCGTTCGGCAAGATCGCGGTCGATGGACCAGGCGCGCTCCGGCTCCTCCAGCGGGTCAGCGCCAACGAGATCGACCGGCCGGTCGGCAGCGTCGTGTACACGCAGTGGTGCGACGAGCGCGGCGGGATGGTCGCGGACGTCACCGTCACGCGGCTGGCGGACGACCGGTTCCGGGTCGTGACCGGCGCCGGCTACCTCGCGTCCGAGATGGCGTGGCTGCGGGCGCACGTCGAAGACGACGACGGCGCCGTCACGATCCGCGACGTCAGCGCCGACCTGACGACGATCGGGCTATGGGGGCCGCAGGCTCGGGACGTCGTTGTCGCCGCAGGCGCGCCGCCCGACGAGGTCGGCAACGACGCCATCCCGATGCGCCGCGCAGGGTCGGTCCGTGTCGGCCCGGCGCCCGTCCACGCCGCCCGCATCAGCTACGCCGGCGAGCTCGGCTGGGAGCTGACGATGCCGGTCGAGTGGGCGGTCACGGTCTGGGATCGGCTCCGCGCTGCCGGCGCCGAACCGATCGGCTATCGCGCCATCGAATCCCTCCGCATGGAGAAGGGCTACCGCTACTACGGCACCGACCTGACGATGCAGGACACGCCGTTCGATGCCGGCATGGGTGCCTTCGTCCGGCTGGCGAAGGGCCCCTTCATCGGACGCGACCCGCTCGTCGACGCCCGTGCCGCTGAGCCCGTCCGCCGTCTCCGGACCCTGGTCATCGGGGCCGCCGACTACGAACCGATCTACGGCGGCGAGGCCGTCCGCCTCGATGGCGATGTCGTCAGCCGCCTCCGCAGCGTCGCGTACGCGGCGACCGTCGAGCGGACGATCGGCTACGCCTACCTGCCGGCATCGACGCCCGACGGCGCCGCCCTCGAGATCGACGTGTTCGACCGTCGTGTCGGCGCCGTCGTCGGCCCCGATGTCAGCTTCGACCCCGCCGGCGACCGCATGCGGGGTTAGGCGCAGGCGAGAGGTCCGGTCAGGCTGCTGAGGTCGGGAGCCGGCCCCGGTTGGTATACCCACCGCCGGCCCAGCTGAACACGTCCATCGCGACGGCGATCGCCAGCCAGACGAAGTCGAAGCCGTTGATCCCGGCCGGGAAGACCAGGACGTACATGAGCGTCGTCCACGGCAGGATCAGGAACCCGACGAACGGCCACAGGAACGTGTCGAATGTCGCGCCCCAGCGGACCGGCTCGACGAGCCACCAGAGCAGGATCGCAGCGCGTGGACCGAGCGCGAAGAGCGAGGCGATGACGCAGCACATCCTTCGAGACTCCCCGTGTCGGCGCGAGGCGGACGCCCCCGAGCGCTCGATCGAGTGTAGGCGAACGCCTCGATGGTCCGCCCGTCGGCCCGGCAGCGTGACTGCGCCCGGATCGATCAGGAGGCCTCGACCATCCGAAGCCAGCCCTCGAAATCGGGTCCGTCGAGTGCGGACGAGGCCCGCGCCCAGCGCTCCTCGGCCCAGCCGGTGAAGTCGTAGTCGATGGTCGAGATGCGGGCCTGGATGGCCGCCCACAGCGTCCAGCCGACGTCGGACATGATCATCTGGAGGTGCATCCGGGCGAGAGGGCAGGGGAGGCCTCGCCGAAGTAGGCGGCGCAGAGCTCGGCGGCCTGCGTCTCGTCGTACTCGAGCTCCTGGCACGTGTTCCCGAGCTCGAACGTCGGGTCGTTGTTGCCGCTGTACTCCCAGTCGACGAGCCACAGGCGCTCGCCGTCGTCGAGGTAGTTGTCGGCGAGAAGGTCGTTGTGGCACGGGACCGTTGCCAGCGGATGGACGGCCAGCGCGGCTTCGATCCGTGGCAGCTGGTCGAGGTGCTCGCGGTAGCCGGCCGGGATCGCGATGTCTCGCTCGTCGACGAGCGCCGAGATACCGCTCGGAGAGCCGGAACATGTCGAAGTCGTCGCGGAACCGCGGGCCGGCGTGGAGGCGGCGCAGGATCTCCGCGATCCGCTGTGGCATCCCGGGAATGCCAAGCGCCTCGACCGACATCGTCTGCGCCGGCAACCACTCGAGCACGAAGACGTCCCACTCCGGCAGGGCGTGGAGGACGCGTGGCGCGACGCCGGCCGTCGCGGCCGCCCGCGTGTTGAACAGCTCGTTGCCGCGGTCGACCGCGAGCAGCTCCGTCGCCGCTCCCGGGATCCGCACGAAGCAGGGCGTGCCGTCCACCTCGACCCGGAAATTCGTGTTGGTCAGCCCGGCCGGGATCCGCTCGGCGGTGACCGATCGCCCGGCCCAGTCAGGGATCGCCGCGATGACCTGTTCGATCGAGGGGGCGGTGGTCATCCCGTCAACCCAGGAGCTCTCGCTGGATCGCCTCGGCCAGCCACGCCTCGAAGCGCTCGCGCGACCATCCCCGCCGATGAACGAGGAGATGGAAGAGGCCGGCGTCGATGAAGACCCACAGGATGTCGGCCGCGGCCTCCTGTCGAGCCCGTCGCGCAGTTGGCCGCCCTTGCCGACCAGGTCGCCGACGACCCTGCCGGCCCCGATCCGGCGTTCGGTGCCGATCGCCTCGAAGACGTCGCGGACCTCGGGATCCGCGCTGGCCGCCCCGCGGACGGCCTCGTAGATCGGCGCGAGGCGCACGTTGATGTCGACGACAAGGCCCGTGTAGCCGACGAGGAAGCGTCGCGGATCCGGTTCCGCCCGGACCGCCAGCGAAGCGGGCCGCAGCGGGAACGGGATCGGCTCGTCATCGCCGACGAGCGCGACGTCGTAGGCCGTCTTGAGCAGCGCCTTCTTGCCCCCGACCGAAGTGAAGACCGTCGCGCGGCTGACGCCTGCCGCGTCGGCGATGGCCTCGATCGACGTCGCGACGTAGCCGCGCTCGATGAACAAGACCGACGCGGCGTCGATGATCGCGCGCCGAGTCGCCGCCGCCTGTGCCTTCCGCAGGGGCGATTCGTAGGAGCGCTTGACATCTGCTGACTGGTTCATCAGACTCTGAGTATAACCACCAGACACACAGTCTGGCGATAGTGGATCGGAGGACGGGACAGATGGACGATCAGATCGGCGATGTCGGGTTGGAGCTGGTCGGGCGACTCCGCGATGCGATGAACGGACACGATCTCGAGACCCTCGTGGACGTCTTCGATCCTGACGTGATCAGCGAGACACCGGCGCACCCGCAGCGTACCTTCCGCGGTGCCGACCAGGTGCGACGCAACTGGGAGCAGATCTTCGCCGCGGTCCCGGACCTCCACGCGGAGCTGCTCGACGCAGTCACGAAGGGGAACACCGTCTGGTCCGAGTGGGACTGGACGGGAACGCGCCGCGACGGCTCGGCGCACCGGATGCGCGGCGTCACGATCCAGCGGGTCGAGGACAGGCGCGCGGTGTCGGTCCATTTCTACATGGAACCCGTCGAAGAAGGCGGGCCAGGACCGGGCGAGGCTGTTCGCGCGATCGTCAGCGGCGCCGCAGCGTCCGGAACGGCGGCGTCGCGATGATCCTCGTGGCAGGTGGAACAGGCACGCTCGGGCGTCTGCTGGTCCCGCTGCTGACCGCACATGGCGATCCTGTCCGGATCCTCAGCCGGAACGCCGGAACCGCCGCGACACCGGCCGTCCCCGGAGTCGAGTTCGTCACCGGCGATGTCCGCGACGCGGCGTCCGTGGATCGAGCGATGGCCGGCGTCACGACCCTCGTCTCGGCGATCAACGGGTTCGGTGGTCGCGACGCGCTCGGCGTGCAGGCGATCGATCGCGACGGCAACGCCACCCTGATCGACGCGGCCGTCCGAGCCGGCGTCGGGCACGTCGTCCTGGTCTCGATCCAGGGCGCGTCGACCGACCATCCCATCGAGCTCTTCCGCATGAAGGCCGAGGCCGAGGCCCATCTCAAGGCATCGGGCCTGTCGTGGACGATCGTCCGACCGACCGCCTACCAGGAGACCTGGCTGGAGATCGTCGGGCGGCCGCTGGTCGCCGACCGGGAAGACGCGGATCTTCGGTCGTGGCGAGAACCCGATCAACTTCGTCTCGGCCGAGGACGTGGCGCGGATCGTCGCGCTGGCGGTCGCCGATCCCACCGTGCGGGGCGCGACCCTCGACGTGGCGGGACCCGAGAACCTGACGATCGACGCCTTCGTCGAGGTCGTCAGGTCGGCGACCGGCGCGACCGGGACCGTGAGCCACGCTCCGCTCCCGATGCTCCGCGTGATGTCGGTCCTGCTCCGTCCGTTCAAGCCCGTCCTCGCCGGTCAGATGGCGGCCGCGATCGTCATGGACACACGCGACATGAGGGCGGACACCACGGACCGAGCGCGACGATTTCCCGCGATCGCGTCGACGCCGCTGATCGACGTCGCGACACGCCGGCTCGGTGTCGTCGCCGAGCGGCCGTCACTCCGACCGTCATCGACCGCGCCGTGAGCTGACGACGACCGCACCGCGCGCTCGGTCATCGGCCGCGGCGACCAGCGGCTACCCTGTCAGTCGTCGGAGGGTCGGCAGGGGAGTCTCGAGGGACGATGGTCGAGCACGCGAGGGCGGTCATCATCGGCGGCGGGGTCGGCGGCACGAGCATCGCCTACCACCTGACCGAGCTCGGCTGGACGGACGTCGTGCTGGTCGACCGTGCGGAGCTGACCTCGGGCTCGACGTTCCATTCGGCCGGCCTGGTCGGCCAGCTCCGCAGCTCGGTGACCCTCACCAAGATGATGATGTACGGGTCCGACCTGTACCGGCGGCTCGCCGCCGAGACCGGCACCGACCCGTCGTGGCACGAGGTCGGCTCGCTCCGACTCGCCTCGAGCCCGGAGCGGTTCGAGGAGCTCCGCCGCCAGGCCGGCTGGGCCAAGACGTTCGGACTGCCGCTCGAGCTGATCACGCGCCCAGGAAGCCCGTGACCGCTTCCCGCTGATGTCCACCGATGGCGTGCTCGGCGCCGTCTGGCTGCCGACCGACGGCTGGCTCGACCCGTCGGGGCTCGCCAATGCGCTGGCCGCGGGCGCCCGCCAGCGCGGTGCCCAGATCCGCACGCAGGCGCGCGTCGTGGCGATCGGCACCGACCGTGGCCGGGTGACCGGCGTGACCGTCGAGCACAAGGGCGAACGGAGCGAGATCCGCGCCGACGTGGTCGTCAACGCGGGCGGCATGTTCGCGCCAGAGATCGGCCGGATGGTCGGCGTGACCGTGCCGATCATCCCGATGGCGCACCAGTACCTCTTCACCGAGCCGATCGAGGGCGTCCAGCCCGGATCTCCCGCAGCTTCGCGACCCGGACAACCTCGTCTACTTCCGCGAGGAGGTCGGCGGGCTGTGCATGGGCGGCTACGAGCGCGACCCTGCGCCGTGGTCGCTCGACGGCATCCCGCCCGACTTCAACGGCAAGCTCCTGGCGCCCGACATGGAGCGCTTCGAGCCGATCATGGAAGGCGCCATCCGGCGCGTCCCGACGATGGCCGACGCGGGCGTCAACCGGGTCATCAACGGTCCCGAGGGCTTCACCCCGGACAACGAGTTCATCCTCGGCGAGTCGGAGGTGCGCGGCTTCTTCGTGGCGGCCGGGTTCTCGGCCCACGGCATCGCGGGGGCGGGCGGGATCGGTCGCCAGGTCGCCTCGTGGATCGTCGAGGGCGAACCGGAGCTCGACCTCTGGAAGATGGACATCCGCCGGTTCGGGCCGGCCTATCGGAGCCAGGCGTACACGCTCGCCCGCTCGATCGAGAACTACGCGACCTACTACGACATCCACTACCCGAACGAGGAGCGCCACGCCGGACGCCCGCTGCGGACCTCGCCGACCTACGACACGCTCGCAGGTCTCGGCGCGGCCTTCGGGGAGAAGTCGGGCTGGGAGCGTCCGAACTGGTTCGAGACCAACGCCCAGGCCGGCGACGACGCGCTCCGACCGCGCGGCTGGGCCGGCGAGCACTGGTCGCCGGCCATCGGCGCCGAGGCGCTCGCGACGCGCACGGCGGCCGGGCTGTTCGACGAGACGTCGTTCGCCAAGATCGAGATCATCGGGCCGGGCGCCGTCGCCTTCCTGCAGACGCTGTGCGCCAACGACGTGGACGTGCCGGTCGGACGGATCGTCTACACCCAGCTGCTGAACCGGCGCGGCGGCATCGAGTGCGACCTGACGGTCACCCGCGTCACGGCCGACCGCTACCTGATGATCACCGGGACCGCGGTCGGGCAGCACGACCTCGGCTGGCTCCGGCAGCACCTGCCGGACGACGGAAGCGTGCTGCTCAACGACATCACCTCGGGTCGTGTCTGCTTCGCGCTGTGGGGGCCGCTGGCACGCGACATCCTGGCCCCGCTGACGCGCGACGACGTCTCCGACGCAGGCTTCCCGTACCTCACCGCGCGCGCCATCACGATCGGCTCGGTGCCGGTCTACGCACTCCGCGTCACCTACGTCGGGGAGCTCGGCTGGGAGCTCTATGCGCACACGGAGTTCGGGGCGACGCTGTGGCGGACGCTGTGGGAGGCCGGCCGCCCGCACGGGATGGTCGCCGCGGGCTATCGCGCGATCGAGGCGTTGCGGCTCGAGAAGGGCTACCGCGTCTGGTCGAGCGACATCACGCCCGACGAGACGCCGTTCGAGGCCGGTCTCGGCTTTGCCGTGGCGATGGACAAGGAGACCGAGTTCATCGGTCGCGACGCGCTGGTGGCCGCCAAGGCGGCCGGACCGCGCAAGCGACTGCGCTGTCTCGTCCTCGACGACCCGCGCTCGATCTGCCTCGGGAACGAGCCGGTCCGGGTCGGCGGCGAGGTCGTCGGCCGGATCACGTCGGGCGGCTACGGGTTCGCCGTCGAGCGCTCGATCGCCTACGCCTACCTGCCGCCCGACCGATCGGCGATCGGGACCCGCGGCGAGGTCGAGGTGTTCGGCGACTGGATCGGCTTCGAGGTCGCGCGCGAACCGCTGTACGACCCCGAGGGCGCGAGGATCCGCTCGTGACCGACGCGGCCACCGCCGCCGCGACCGACGCCCGGCATGCGGCCTGGCTCACCTTCGCGCTGGCCTGCTGCGACGTCGCCGACGCCCTGGCGCTCGAGCACTTCCGGCGCGACCTGGTGATCGAGACCAAGCCCGACAAGACCTTCGTCACCCAGGCCGACACGGCGATCGAGACGGCGATCCGGAGCCGGATCGCGGCCGCCTACCCGGACCACGGCCTCGTCGGCGAGGAATACGGCACGGAGGAGGGGAGCGCCGGGATCCGCTGGTACATCGACCCGATCGACGGCACGCACAACTTCATGCGTGGCGTCGCCGCTGTTCGGGACCCTGCTCGCGGTCGAGGAGGCCGGCGAGCTGGTGGTCGGCGTCATGAGCGCCCCTGCGCTCGGAGAGCGCTGGTATGCCCGGCGCGGCGGCGGGAGCTGGGCGGTCAGCTCGCTCGGGCCGGGCGCCGGCGTGCCGCGGCGGATCGGCGTGTCCGGCGTCTCGGCCATCGCGGATGCTCAGCTCCTCTACGCGTCGCCGATCGAGATCGAGGCCAGTGGCCACGCTCCGGGGTTCGATGCGCTGATCCGGGCAGCCTGGCGCGACCGCGGCTTCGGCGATTTCTGGGGCTACGCGCTGGTCGCCGAGGGCGCCGCCGAGGCGATGATCGAGGTCGGGCCGAACAGCTGGGACCTGGCGGCGCCGTCGGTCGTCGTCGAGGAGGCCGGTGGACGGATGACCGACCTGCACGGGGTGCGGACGATCCACGGCGGGACCGCGCTTGCCAGCAATGGCATCCTGCACGATGAGAGTCGTCCGCAGACTCGCGGGCTAAGAGGAACGACGATGCACGAACGGACCAATCCCGGGCTGCCGCCGGAGCGACCGCCGGCGACCAACATGCCGGCGAGCCTGAAGCCCGTCGACGAGACGGCGCCGGCCCGCTCCGGGCTCGACGACCCGCGCGCGCTCCAGATCCTGAGCACCGAGCATTGGAGCCTCCTCGCCGGACGGTCCCTGGCGTACAACGAGGCGTTCACTCGCGCGGGCATGTTCCTCACCGCGCTGTCCGCGTCGATGGTCGCGATCGCCTTCGTCGCGCAGGCCGACCGGGCCGGGAGTGCCTTCCCGACGTTCACCCTGATCCTGCTCGGGTTCGACCTGTTCGTCGGGTTGACGACCTACCTCCGCCTGGTCGAGACGACTCGCGAGGACCTCCGCTCGGTCCAGGGCATGAACCGGATCCGCCACGCCTACCTCGAGATGGTGCCCGGCCTCGCGCCGTACTTCGTGTCGAGCGATCGCGACGACCTCGCCGGCATCCTCATGACCTACGAGGGTCCGTCCCGCGAGGACATGATGGCCGGGCGGCCGGGCATGTCCGGGATGCTCCATGGGTTCAGCACCAACACGGGCATGGTCGCGGTCGTGGTGTCGCTCGTCGGGGCCTCGTTCGCCGGCGTCGCCGTGGCCCAGGTCGGCGATACGATGGCCCCCGTCGTCGGGATCGGTGCCGTTGTCTTCTTCGTGCTGCTCGCGGGCCTCCTTCGGATCGCCACCGCCTCGATGTTCACGTACTCGTCGCAGACAGTCACCCTTTTCCCCAGCGACGTCCCGGAGCGGTCAGTCCCGGGCGGCGAGCGTCCCGAGGGTTAGGCAGGCCGGGCAGCACGCGTCGGCCCACGCGCACACGATGGTCAGCGGGTCCGCGGCCGCCGCGCGCCGGCGCCGATCTCAGCGCCAGGCCGGCGATCGCCAGCACGGGGGCGAGATCCGACACCATCGGCGGCCGCGGCTCAGAGGTCGGGTTGGCGCCGCCTGGCCAGGCTGGCGATGATGACGATCGGCACGATCACGATGGGGAGTGCCAGGGCGCGCACGCCGAACGCCAGGCCGGCCCCGAGCGCGATGGCGACAAGCACGATCACGCAGGCGGCCAGGATCGCGACCTGGATCGGACCCGGATCGCCCCGGCGGCCGGGGCCGTGAAGGCCGACAGGGAGCCGGGCGACGGGATCCCGCGCAGCCTGGTCAGCTCGTCCCAGGTCGAGGTCAGCACGTCGCGCGTCTCCTCGTCGACGAGGTCCTCGGCGACCGCCGCAGTGACTGCCTCCTCGAGGGCGGCCCCGGCGGCGACGCGATCGCTCGACCGGGCGACCGAGACCGCCATGTCGGTGGCGGCCCATGTCCCGCTGAAGCCACCCCGCGCGAACGACCGGACCGTCGCATCACGTGCCGCCGCGACTGCCTCGTCGAGGAGCTCCCCTCGGCCGGCGGCGATGGCGGCGGTGCGCGCCCGGTCCCGTGCGGCGCGTCGTTCGGCGTCGGGCGGCGCGACGACGACGACCTGGAGCTCGACGTGCGTGAAGCGCTCCAGCAGAGTGGCGACGCGGGCTCGGGCGGCGTCGGTGGCCGGGTCGATCATCCCGGCACGATACCCGGTCGATCCGCGGTCTACGCTCCGGCCGCCGCCAGGCTGTCGTCGAGGATGCCGAGCGCCATGTCGACCTCTGCCGCGGTCGTCACCAGCGGCGGGATGATCCGGACGACGTTCACGTAGGTGCCGGCGGTCAGGACGATCAGCTTGCGTGCCAGCGCCTCGGCCTGGATCCGCTTGGTCAGGTCCGGATCCGGGCGTCCGGCCGTCGCCGACACCCGGCTTGACGAGCTCGATGGCGACCATCAGGCCGAGACCGCGCGCGTCGCCGATCGAGTCGTACTTCGCGGCCAGCGCTCGCAGGCCCGCCAGGAACTGGTCCCGCGCTCGCGGGCGTTGGCGACCAGGCCCTCCGTCCTCGATGACGTCGAGCGTCGCGTTGGCCGCCGCGCACGACACGACGTTGCCGCCGTACGTCCCGCCGTGCGTGCCCGGCTTCCAGGTCGGCCATGACCTCGGTCCGGGCCAGGATCCCGGACAGCGGCAGCCCCGACGCGATGCCCTTGGCCATGACCAGGATGTCGGGCTCGACGTCCCAGTGGCGGACCGCGAACATCTCGCCGGTCCGACCGAACCCGGTCTGGACCTCGTCGGCGATCAGCAGGATCCCGTGCTGGCCGGGTGATCTCGCGCAGCCGCGGCAGGAAGCCCGGCGGCGGCACGACATAGCCGCCCTCGCCGAGGACCGGCTCGATGATGACCGCGGCGACCCGGTCCGGGTAGATGAACTGGTGGAAGGTCAGGTCGAGCTCGGCCTCCCAGTCGCACGTGCAGGCGTCGGGCGAGTGGGCGCCGCCGGCGGCCCGATAGCAGTACGGATAGGCCGTGTGATAGACGGAGCCCGGCAGCGGCTCGAACGCGCCGCGGTAGACGTCCTTGGCGGTCGTGAGGGCCATCGTCTGCGCGGTCCGGCCGTGATAGCCGTAGCGGAAGGCGAGGATCGCCGGCCGGCCCGGTCGCGACCCGCGCCAGCTTGACCGACGCCTCGACCGCCTCCGCGCCCGGAGTTGGACAGGAAGGCCTGCCACGGGCCGCCGGGCATGACGTGGCGGAGCCGCTCGTAGAGGCGCAGCCCCGGCTCGTGGTAGAGGATGTTCTGCTGGCCGTGGAGCAGCTTCGTGGCCTGGGCCGCGATCGCCGCCGCGACCCGCGGATGGGCGTGGCCGGTGTTCGTGACGCCGATCCCCGACGAGTAGTCGAGATAGCGCTGGCCGTCGCGGGTGATCAGCCACGAGCCCTCGCCACGATCGACGTCGAGGTCCGTGATCCGGCTCCAGACACGCCGGGACGACGGAGTGGTCGGGGAGCGGCGGTGGCGTCCGCGCGACGCTCGGTCTCGAGCATGGTCGCCTCCTGGTTCAGCGGATGCGGGCCGCCCGACCCGAGCGCCATGAGCTGAGGCCGACCAGCCCGACAGCCCCGAGGAAGATCATCGAGCCGATGACGTTGATCTGCACCGGCAACGCGTTCCGGATGACGCCGTAGATCCAGATCGGGAAGGTATTGGTCGTGCCCGGACACGAAGTTCGTGATGACGAAGTCGTCGATCGACAGGCTGAAGGCGAGCAGCGCCGCGGCCAGGATGCCGGGCAGGATGAGCGGGAACGTGATCTTCCAGAACGTGACCAGCTCGTTGGCGCCGAGGTCCATCGCGGCTTCCTCGAGGTTGCGGTCGAAGCCCGACAGGCGCGCCTTGACGGTCACCACGACGAAGCTGATGTTGAACAGGATGTGGGCGATGAGGATCGTCGTGAAGCCGGTCGGGTAGAGGGTCGGGACGCTGCCCTGGAGAGGCGGCAGCGCCGTCGCCACGAACAGGGTCAGCATGCTGGCGCCGAGGACGATCTCGGGCGTCGCCATCGGCAGGAAGATGATGCCGTTGAGCGCGCCCCGCCCGCGGAACGAGTAGCGGGTCAGGGCGAGCCCGATCATCGTGCCCATGATCGTCGCGAAGATCGTCGACAGGACCGCGACCTCGAGGCTCGTCACGACCGAGTCGGGGAGCCCCGGCCAGTCGAACGGGTGCAGCCAGCCGTTGAGCGAGAACTCGTGCCATTCGTAGTTGAACTTGCCGACCGGCTGGTTGAACGAGAACACGATCATCACGGCGATCGGGATCATCAGGTAGATGATCGCGAGGACCGTGAACAACGGCAGCAGCCGCGGGGTGATGCGCTGCCGCACCGTCCCGCGCGGCGCGGTCCGGGCGATGGCCACAGGGGTCGCTGCTGCGCTGGTCGTCGCCATCAGCCGGTCAGCTGTTCGGTGCCGAGGAGCTTGGCGTAGACCGCCACCGCGACCAGGATCCCGGCCATCAGGATGAACGACAGCGCGGAGCCGACCGGGTAGTCGTTCTGGACCAGCAGTCGGTTCTGGATGACGTTGCCGATCATCCGCGTGTTCGGGTTGCCGAGCAGCTCGGCGTTGATGTAGTCGCCCATCGCCGGGATGAACGTCAGCAGCGTGCCGGCGAAGATCCCGGGCAGTGCCAGCGGGATGGTGACCCGCCGGAAGACCGCGACCGGGCTGCCGAACAGGTCCGCGCCGGCCTCGAGCAGTCGCGGATCGATCTTCTCGAGCGCGACGTAGAGCGGCAGGATCATGAACGGCAGGAAGTTGTAGGTGATCCCGAAGACCTGGGCGACGGGCGTGCCGAGGATGCTGAACGTGCCCGGCAGGATCCCGAGGCCGTGCTTGAGGAAGCCGAAGATCGGACCTTCGTCACCGAGCAGGATCTTCCAGCTGATCGTCCGGATCAGGAAGCTGGTGAAGAACGGAGCGATGACCAGGAACAGGATCAGGTTCTTGTAGCGGCCACCGCGGAAGGCGATCGTGTAGGCGACCGGAAAGCCGATGACCAGGGTCAGGATCGTGGCGATCCCGCCGTACAGGATCGAGTTGATGAACTGCTTGCTGAACTCGGTGAGCGCGGTGATGTACGCCTGGCCCGAGAGATCGATCGTGTACCCGGTCTCGACCGAACCGGTCGAGATCGAGTAGGTGAACATCTGGATCGCCGGCAGCACGTAGAAGACGGCCAGCCACAGCATCCCGGGTGCGAGCAGCAGGAACGGCAAGGCCCGTCCCAGGAAGCCCCGAAGACCGGGGCCGGTGCGCGATGCCGTCTGCGCGGTCATCGACTCGAGCCTCGGGGGATCAGGTGCCGGACAGCTTGGCGAAGAGCGCGTTCATCTTGGCTTCCAGCTCGTCGGACAGGAACTGGAAGTTCTGCTGCTTCGCCACGACGTCGGGCGGCGGGAAGAGCAGCGGGTTCTTCTCCGCGCCCGGGTCGAGCGTCTTGATGGCGACATCAGCGCCCGTGACCGGCGAGACGTAGAAGACGTAGTCCGCGATCTGGGCGGCGATCGCCGGGTCGTAGACGTAATCCATCATCACCTCGGCCGTGTACTTGTTGGCCGCGCCCTTCGGGATCATCATGTTGTCGGTCCAGATCATCGTCCCCTCGTCGGGGAAGATGAACTCGTCGTCCGCCGTTCCCGACGAGGCGAGGTCGCCGGACCAGACGAAGGCCGCCCAGACCTTCTTCTGCTGGAAGTCCGCGATGTACTCGTTGCCGGTGAAGCGCAGGCCCTTGTCGACGAGCGGCTGCATGTCGTCCGAGACGGCCTGCAGGTCGGCGTCGGTGACCGTGGCCGGGTCCGGGTCGATCCCGAGCTTGAGAAGCCCGAGACCGAACGTGTCGCGCGCCTCGCTGAGGAAGGTCAGCTTGTCGGCCGGGATGTTCCAGAGGTCGGACAGCTTGGTCGGGATCGCGATGTTGTTCTCACCGAGGGTCTTCTTGTTGACGCCGATCCCGGTCATCCCCGACTGCCACGGGTAGTGGTAGTCGTTGGTCGGGTCCCACACCTGGCCGCGGAGCGGGTCGCGCAGGTTCTTGACGCAGTTCGGGACGTTGACCGGATCGAGCCGCTCGGCCCAGCCCTTGGTGATGATCTTGGCGGCCATCCAGTCGGTGAGGACCATCAGGTCCCAGCCGGTCGGCAGGTTGCCGGCCAGGGCCGGCCGGATGGTCTCGAAGAACGACTGGTTGTCGTCGATCTTCTCGACGTAGTCGACCTTGACGTTGTACTTCTTCTTGAAGTCCTCGATCGTCTTCGACGACCCGGCGGGGAGCTCACCGCTCGTCGGCGTCGGCGGCGGTCGTCTGGTCGATGTAGGCCGGCCAGTTCGCGAACTTGAGCGGCCCCGTGATCAGCTGTGGCGTCGGGGTGAACGTCGGCGCGACGGTTGGCGCCACCGACGGTCCGGTCGAGGCTGCCGCCTCGCTGGCCGATGCGGCCGCGGTCGCGCTCGGGGCGCTGCTCGCCTTCGTCCCGGTGCACGCGGCGAGGAACGCAGCGACGCCGGCCAGGGCGGTGCCCTGGACGAACGCCCGGCGCGACAGGCCGGACGACTCGGACGGTTGCTTCTCGTTCATGCGACTCCTCATTCGCTCCGGGTCTCAGGTGGCTTCTGCCTCGGTGCCCGGCTGCCCCGCGTCATCGGCACGGACGACGAACGTGTGGTCCGGCGACCACGTCATCTGGACCGCCTCTCCCGGCGTCCAGAGCTCGGCCTTCGTGGCGCGCTCGACGTTCTGCTCGTAGACCATGATCCGCGCGCCTCCGCGCGCCTCGACCAGGTACTGCGTGCTGACGCCAAGATACGACGCATCGCGGACGATGCCCGTCATGTGGTTGTGGCCGGCCGGCGCCTCGGCCGTCTCCTCGTGCAGCCGGATCTTCTCCGGCCGGACGCCGACGTTGACGTTCGCCACGTCGCCCACCAGTGCGCGCGGCGCGCGGACGCGCGTGTCGTCGGCCAGGCGGACGGCTGTGTACGTCGCCGTCGTTGCCCTCCACCGCGCCGGGGAGCAGGTTGCTGACGCCGAGGAAGCCCGCCACGAAGCGTGGTCGTGGGGCGCTCGTAGAGGACCTCGGGCTCGCCGAGCTGCTCGTAGCGGCCCTTGTTCATGACGGCGATGCGATCGGACATCGTCATCGCCTCTTCCTGGTCGTGGGTCACGTAGATGAACGTGATCCCGACCTCCTGCTGGATCCGCTTGAGCTCGACCTGCATCTGCTTGCGCAGCTTGAGGTCGAGGGCGCCCAGCGGCTCGTCGAGCAGGAGGACGGCCGGCTTGTTGATCAGCGCGCGCGCCAGCGCGACGCGCTGGGCCTGGCCACCCGAGATCTGGTTCGGCTTGCGCGATTCGAAGCCGGGCAGCTCGACGAGCGCGAGCATCTCCTTGACGCGGCTCTTGACCTCGGCGTCCTTCGCACCCTTGCGGCGCAGTCCGAACGCGACGTTCTCGAAGATCGTCAGGTGCGGGAAGAGCGCGTAGTTCTGGAAGACGGTGTTGACGTTGCGCTTGTAGGGCGGCAGCCAGGTGACGTCCTGGCCCTGGAGCTCGATGAGCCCGGAGGTCGGTGCCTCGAACCCGCCGATCATCCGCAGGGTCGTGGTCTTGCCGCAGCCCGACGGCCCGAGCAGGCTGAAGAACTCCCCGTCACGAACCTCGAGGTCGATGTGGTCGACGGCGACCGCCTCGCCGAACTTCTTGACCACATCCACGAGCTTGACGTCGACCGTGGGCACAGATCGCCGACTCCTGCGAGCGAGCCGCGACCTCCTCCGATCGCGTTGGTTCGGGGTGCGGCCGAGGATATGGTCGCACCGGATGAGTGTCAAGGACACGAGCCTCGGCGACTGCGCTCCGTCGATGAGTGCGAGATTCGTGGGTTTCAGTTGGTGTCATGACGAAATCCGTGATGCAGCAACCAGCGGTTCGGTGCCGGAGGCGCGCGGCCGCGAGGTCGCGGTACGATATCGACGCTTCTCCTGTCAGAACACCGCGATCGTTCCGTGCCGTGAAGGGACACCACCGCCGATGCCCAGCCTGACCCACGACGCCGTCATCGACGCGATGCGCACCGTCCAGGAGCCCGAGCTCGGGCGCGACCTGGTCACCCTCGACATGGTCAAGGACGTCGTCATCGACGGCTCGAGCGTGTCGCTCAAGATCGAGCTGACGACGCCGGCCTGTCCGCTCAAGGACGAGATCGAGCGGACGACGCACGCCGCGCTCGGCGCGATCGGCGCGACGGGCATCGACATCACCTGGGGCGCGATGGTCCGCCGCTCGCAGCCGCGCGCAGGCCGAGCAGCTCGTGCCGGGCGTCAAGAACGATCATCGCCGTGGCATCCGGCAAGGGCGGCGTCGGCAAGAGCACGGTCAGCGTCAACCTCGCGGTCGCGCTGGCCCAGGCGGGCGCCTCGGTCGGCCTGCTCGACGCCGACATCACCGGCCCCAACATCCCGATGATGCTCGGCCTCGAGGGTCAGCCCAAGGCCAGCGCGAACAACAAGATCACGCCGCTCGAGCGCTACGGCGTCAAGGCGATCTCGATCCAGTTCTTCGTCCCGGAGGGCCAGCCGATCGTCTGGCGCGGCCCGCTCGTCGGTGGCGCGATCCAGCAGTTCCTGCGCGACGTCGACTGGGGCGAGCTCGACTACCTCGTCATCGACCTGCCGCCCGGGACCTCCGATGCGCAGCTGACGCTGGCGCAGGCCGTGCCGATCTCCGGCGCGGTCCTGGTCACCACGCCGCAGGAAGTGTCGCTGGCCGACGTCGGCAAGGCGCTGGCGATGTTCCAGCGGATGAGCGTCCCGGTCATCGGCCTGGTCGAGAACATGACCGCGTTCGCCTGCCCGCACTGCGGCGAGCTGACCGAGATCTTCGGTCGCGGCGGTGGTGAGCGGTTCGCGGCGGCCCACGAGCTCGACTATCTCGGCGGCATCCCGCTCGACATCACGGTCCGCCAGGGCGGCGACGTCGGCGTGCCCGCGGTCGCCCAGCGCGAGCAGGGTCCGGCCGGACTGGCGATGACGGCGATCGCCAAGGCCGTCGCCGCGCACATGAGCGTGCGCGCCGCCCAGGCGTCCGCCCAACCGGTCCTGACGATCTCCTGACGCAGCGGCGCGAGCTCGCGCCGAGGCGTCGCCGGCGGGCGGCAGCGCGCGCCTAGACCGGCCGGACCGCCATCGATGCTGCCGGCGTGATGGTCCGGGTCAGACCCGCGACCGCGGGACGGATCGATCGTCCCGTCGCGACGCACATGGCTTCGAGCTCGTGGCGGCGCGTCGGCGGATAGTGGACGAGCAGGGTCGCGCCCGGCATCGGCGTCCGTCGCGAGCTCGATGGCCTCCTCGGGGGTCAGGTGGCCGCGTCGCGGGTCGTCGTCGGCCGCGTCCCGGAGCGTGGCCTCGACGAGCAGCACGTCGCAGCCGCGGGCGAACTCGGTCATCGCCTCGCTCGGCCCGGTGTCGCCGGTGTAGACCAGGCGGGCGCCGTCCGGCGCCACGATCGAGACGCCCCAGGCCGGGACGTAGTGCTGGCCACGCATGAACCGCAGGCGCAGCGGGCCGACGGCGAGCTCCACCTCGGGGTCGTACTCGTCGACCGCGAAAGCGTCGTCGAAGAAACCTGGACGCTCGGAGATCGCGCTCGCGAGGGCGTCCAGCCGCGGTCGACCGCCCGGCGGCAGGTGGACCGGGAGGCGGACCGGGGGTTCGCCGGCCCACGGGAAGAGATAGCGCAGGCCCGCCAGGTCGAGGTAATGGTCGGCGTGCATGTGTCCGATCACGACACACGTCAGTGTCCGCGGATCGAGCACGGCGCTCGAGACCGCGGATGACGCCCAGCCCGGCATCGAACAGGATGGCCGTCTCGCCCCACTCGACGAGATATCCGGCGCAGGCCGACGCGGGATCGGGGAGTGCCGTGCTGCAGCCGAGCACGGTCAGGCGGAGGCGGCCCGGCACGGCTGTCATGCCGCGCATGGTACGGTGGCAGCCGCGTTCCGTTTCGCCCGTGGCTGACGCACGATCTGTCGGCTGGCGGACAGACACGGCCCCGAAGAGCCGCTAGGAGGGCGCGCTAGGATGGCGGACATGCTGGCTGGTCGCCCACTGGTCGCGTCACTTGCCCGGATCCCGTTCTTCGCCGGGCTCGACGCGGCCGCCCTCGAGCGGGTCGCGGCCGGGACGCGGACGCGCCGCTTCCGGCGCGGCGAGGTCATCTTCCACGCCGGCGATCCGGGCGACGCGCTGTTCGTCATCGTGTCGGGCGAGGTCAAGATCACGCTGCCGTCCGAGACCGGCGACGAGGCGATCCTGGCGACGCTCCGGGCCGGCGACGTCTTCGGCGAGATCGCGCTGCTCGACGGCGCGCCGCGCTCGGCGAGCGCGACCGCGCTCGTCGCGACCGAGACGGTCGTCCTGCCGCGCGAGCACGTTCCGCGAGCTGATCGCGACCGAGCCGGCGGTCCGCGACGCGCTCCTCGCCTCGCTCGCCGGCGAGCTGCGCCGGCTGACCACCCACGTGGAGGAGCTCCACTTCCTCGACATGACCGGTCGACTGGCCGCGCGTCTCGTCCGCTTCGCCGGCGAGGTCGGACCCGCGACGCCGACGGCACGATCCGGCTGCAAGCCGACCCTCACCCAGGCCGAGCTCGCGTCGATGGTCGGCTGCACGCGACAGAGCGTCAACAAGCTGCTCGGCCAGTTCGCCGACGAGGGCCTGATCCGGCTCGAGCGGGACGGGATCGTGGTCACCGACCTGTCAGGGCTCGTGGCGGCGTCGCGCCGCTAGGTCGTCGGCCGGCGATCCGTCGCGCCCGGTTCCGACGCGTCGGGTCGGGCTCGCGCAGGATCTCGAGCAGGACCGCGGCCGCCGACAGGGCCACCCGCGACCGGCCCATCGGGCCGGTCAGGAAGACGATCCGGCGCACCTGCCGGTCGCCGCGACGGCGTCGCGACCGCGATCGAGACCGCCGTGTCGCCGGTGCGCGGCCGCGCGCGCACGGCCAGGCCGACCTCGCGAGCCGCCGAGCTCGCGGGCGCGATGCGCGTAGCGGACGAGGTCGTCGTTCGGCTCGACCTCGTCGCCGGCGGCTCGTCCGCGTCGGTGTCGTCATCGGACGACCGTCCGTGGGCCGTCGCGGCCGGGGCGTCGAGCGCGATCGTCTCGTCGAAGCGGAGCCCGGCGAGATCGCCGAACAGGACGCCGAGGCTCCCGCCGGTCCCGATCTCGACGATCGACAGCGTCCAGCCGAGCTCCTCGAGCCGCGCGCCGATCGCGTCGCTCCAGGTCGTCTCGCCGGTCGCCCAGACGTACGCTCCCGAGCTGGCGCAGGACGTCGCGTGGCGGCCGTCTCGACCAGCTCCTCGGCCGTCCGCTCGCCGTCGTCGACGGCCGAGATCCGGACGTCGACGGCCTCGACCCGGGCGTAGGTCGCGACGATCGGGTTGGTCGCCCGCAGCATCGGTCTCGCCGAGCAGCTCGGCGACCTGCGATTCGCCGATCCCGGTCAGCCGATAGGTCCGCGACGCGACCGGTCCGCCCGAGCCCGAGCGCCTGGAGCCGCGGCACGACCTCGTCCGACCACATCGGGCGCATCTCCCGCGGCGGGCCGGGCAGGGCGACGATGACCCGGCCGTCGGGACGCGTCACGAACCAGCCGGGCGCGGTGCCGTTCGGGTTGGCGAGCGACGTCGCCGACGGGATCAGCCAGGCCTGCTTGAGGTTGAGCTCCGGGAACGGCATCCCGCGCCGCGCCCACAGCTCGCGCAGCCACGCCTCGAGGTCCGGGTCGACGGCCGTGGTCTCGCCGCAGACCGCGGCGATCGCCTCGCGCGTGAGGTCGTCCGGCGTCGGGCCGAGGCCGCCGGTCGAGACGACGAGGTCGACCCGGTCGAGGGCCGCCGCGAAGGCGCCGCTCGACCGCGTCGAGATCGTCGGGCAGGGCCGTCAGCCGGACGACCCGGACGCCCATCGCCGGTCAGCGAGCGGGCGAGCTCGCCGGCGTTCGTGTCGCGCGTGTCGCCGACGGTCAGCTCGGTGCCGATGCTCAGCAGCTCGGCGGTCAGGAGGCGTCGGGTCTCGGAGGCGGCCATCCACGGCCAGCGTAGCGCCGTGAGGCGCGTCGACGGCGGACGGCCTCGATGCGCTGGTATCATCGCGGCTGACCCCCGCCCCGCACCCGACCGGAGCACCACCCTGGACGACCCGAACGCGACCCAGCCACCGACGCCGCCGTCCGGCAGCTCGGGCGACGCCGCCCGGCCCGCCGCCGCGGAAGCCGCGCGACGCAAGCCGCCCGGCCTGCGCGAGCAGATCAAGGCCACCCGCGACGCGGCGCAGGTCCTGGTCATCGCCCATGTCGAGCTCGCCAAGGCCGAAGCCGGCGCGATCGCCGGCCAGGTCGGTCGTGTCGCTGGCGCTCGGCGCCCTGGCGCTCGTGCTCGTCATCTTCGCCGTCTTCCTGCTCGTCATCGGCGTGTCGCTCGCTGATCGGGGAGTGGCTCCTCGGCTCGATCGGCTGGGGCGTCGTCCACGGCGTCCTGTTCTTCGTCTCGGTCGCGATGGCCGCGATCCTGGCCGGCGTCGGCGTGTCGGGTCGGCGCATCGGCCGATCGCTGGTCGGTGGCCATCGTCGTCGGGATCGTCGTCGGCGTCGTCCTCGGTCTCAACCTGCTCAACCAGGCCTACAAGGCCATCGGCGACGCGACCGCAGCTGGCCGTCGACCCGGGGGTCCGGCCGCTCGTCGTCGGGCGTCCTCCTCGGCGGCTTCATCGGCCTGATCGTCGGGATCATCGTCGCGGTCCGCATGAGCGCGTCGGGCGGCGGGCGGTTCGTCGCCTGGGCCGGGTTGACCGTGCTCGGCGTCGCGCTCGGGGCGTTCACCGTCGATCACGTTCTCGCCGCAGGTCGGGGCCGGCATCGGGATCACCGTCGGCTACCTGGCCTGGATGGCGCTGATGGGCCTCGACATCCAGCGGACCGGCATCGACATCGAGGCGCTCAAGAACCGCTTCACCCCCGTCCAGACCATCGAAACCAGCAAGGAGACGCTCGAGTGGCTACAGAAACGGATGCCGCCCGGGATCGGGTCCTAGCGGCTCGCGCAGCGTTCGGCGAGGAGCTCGAGACGCTCGAGGCGTCGGCCCGCACCGCGATCGACGTCCCGGCCAAGATCAAGCGCAGCCCGGCCAAGGCCGCGGCCGTCGCGGGCGGGACCGCGTTCGTCGTGCTGGGCGGGCCGCGGCGGGTCGTTCCGAGCGGGTCAGGCGGGCGGTCTTCGGGGCACCGGCGCCGCTGCCGGAGTCGATGCTCCCCAAGGAGATCGAGAAGGCCCTGCGCGGCCTCGGCGACGACGGCGACAAGGTGCGCGGCGCGCTCGAACGTGACTTCGCGGCCTACGCTTCGCAGGCACAGCGCGACCGCTCGCGCACGCGAACGCTGCTCCTGCTGACCGTCGCCCGACCGCTCCTGGCGTCCGCGGCGAAGGCCGCCGGCGGCTGGCTGTTCCGGACCGACGACGAAGGCTTCCAGGCGCGGCTGGCCCAGATCCGGGCGCGGACCCAGGGCGCAGCCAAGCCGGCGACCGACGACGCAGCCGGCCCGGCCATCGACGCGCCTGCCCCGGGGAGTGCTGGTCCGGAGCCACGCCGCGGCTGAGCCGGCACCTCCCGGCGACGAGGCGGCTCCCCGTCACGGAGGCACGCTAGACTTCGCCGCGGGCGAGTGGCGGAATGGCAGACGCGCCGGCCTTAGGAGCCGGTGCCGCGAAAGCGGCGTGGAGGTTCGATCCCTCTCTCGCCTACCACGGTCCGGGGCGACCCGCGTGACGAGTGGCCGGCAGCCCGGCGGCAGCGGCCCGCTCCCGGGCTCCCCCGTATACTTGCCGGGCGATGCAGATCACCTCCACCCCCGGCCCCGAATCCACCGTCGTGCTCGAGATCGAGCTCCCTCCCGAGCGGCTCAGCCGCGCCATCGACGACGCGGTCCGCCGCCTGTCGCGCGGGACGCGCGTGCCGGGCTTCCGGCCGGGCAAGGCCCCTCGACCGGTCCTCGAGCGCCATCTCGGCCCGGGCGTCGTCCTCGACGAGGCGGTCGAGCACCTGGTCAGGACGCCTACCGCGAAGCCATGATCGAGCAGAACCTCCTCCCGCTGACGAACCCGGATGTCGAGGTCGTCCAGGCCGAGGAGGGCAAGCCGCTCATCTTCAAGGCGACGGTCCAGGTCCCGCCCGAGGTCCAGCTCGGCGACTACAAGCACTTCAACTTCGGACCCGAGATCGAGACCATCGACGACGCCCGGGTCGACAAGGTCCTCGAGGAGCTGCGCGACCAGAACGCGACGCTCACCGCGGTCGAGGGTCGCGGCGCGCAGGACGGCGACTACGCGGTCATCTCCTTCGAAGGATCGCGCGACGGCGAGCCGTTCGAGGGCGGCAGCTCCGAGCGGATGCCGCTGATCCTCGGCCAGGAGCGGCTCATCCCCGGGTTCGAGGCCAACCTGCTCGGTCTCGAGGTCGGTGGCACGACCGATTTCGACATCACCTTTCCCGATGACTACCCCGAGACCGAGCTGGCCGGCAAGCAGGCCCACTTCGCGGTCGAGCTCCGCGAGCTGCGCGAGAAGGTCCAGCCCGAGCTCGACGACGACTTCATCGGGACGCTCGGCGACTTCGCGAACCTCGACGCGCTGCGCGCCGACATCAGGACGCGTCTCGAGCGCAACGCGCTCGACCGGGCGCGCCACGAGTTCGCCGACAGGATCATCGACTACGCCGTCGCCAACGCGACCGTCGAGCTGCCGCACATCCTGGTCGACCAGGAGGTCGAGGTGATGCACGACGAGTTCCGCGGCACGCTCGCCCGACAGGGGATCACCGAGGAGGCCTACCTCAAGGCGCTCGACAAGACCGATGCTGAGATGCACGCCGAATTCCGGCCCGGCGCCGAGAAGCGGGTCCGGACCCTGCTCGTGCTGTCCAAGGTCGCCGACGCCGAGGGCGTCGACAGTCCCGGACGCCGAGGTCGATGCCGAGGTCGCCCGCGGTCGCGAGCGCTACCCGGACGACGCCCGGCTGCAGGAATACTTCGGCACCGAGCGCGGCCGCTCGTACATCCGCAGCACGCTCCGCCGGAGCCGCGTCGTCGAGGGTCTCATCGACGAGTGGCTCGCCGACCACCCCGACCATCCGCCTCTGCCGCATCTCGAGGACGGACCGGCGTCCGCCATCGAGGGCGAGCAGGCGACCGCCAATGCCGCCGTCGATGCGACGGATCCAGGCTCCATCCTCGACGACGTCCCGGCTGCCGCCGGCTGACCCGCGGATCCGTGACCGCAGAACCAGGGAGTCCAAGAATGCTCGTGCCCATGGTCATCGAGTCCTCCAGCCGGGGGGAGCGAGCCTATGACATCTACTCGCGGCTCCTGCGCGAGCGGATCATCTTCCTCGGCGACGCGATCGAGGACCACCTCGCCAACCTCGTCATCGCCCAGCTCCTGTTCCTCGAGTCCGAGGACCCCGAGAAGGACATCAGCCTGTACATCAACTCGCCGGGTGGCCAGGTGACCTCCGGGCTCGCGATCTACGACACCATGCAGTACCTGCGCGCGCCGGTCAGCACGATCTGCATCGGCATGGCCGCCTCGATGGCGGCGGTGCTCCTCGCGGCCGGCGCGCACGGGCAAGCGCTATGCGCTGCCGAACAGCCGGATCATGATCCACCAGGGCTCCGGCGGCTTCCGCGGCAACGCCCCGGACGCGGTCATCCAGATGAAGGAATGGGAGTACCTCGTCCAGCGCAACCACGAGATCCTGTCGCGCCACACCGGCCAGCCGCTCGACAAGATCGTCCACGACACCGACCGGGACTACTTCATGTCTCCCGAGGAGGCGAAGGACTATGGCATCATCGACGCGGTCTACGCGGTCGAGAGCAGTTCTCTGATCGCGCAGGCGCACGACGCCGGACTGGCCGGCGGCGAGGGTTCGAAGGCGGCGGAAGCCGCCGAGGCCGCCGAAGCGGCCGAGGCGACCGATGCCGACGGCCCGAAGAAGACCAAGGATCAGTAGTCGGGGACTGGGCACGTGACATCTTCGAGCAGCAGCACCAAGGGACCCAAGGTCCCGTATCGGTGTTCCTTCTGCGGGAAGAGCCAGGAACAGGTTCGCAAGCTCATCGCGGGGCAGGGCGTCTACATCTGCGATGAGTGCATCAACCTGTGCCAGGAGATCATCGAGGAGGAGCTCCTCGAGACCCCGCGCCCCAAGGCGTCCAGCTCCAAGCTCCCGAACCCGCACCAGATCAAGGACGCCCTCGACCAGTACGTGATCAGCCAGGAACGGGCCAAGAAGGTCCTGTCCGTCGCGGTCTACAACCACTACAAGCGGGTCAACGCCGGCCACCAGGTCGACGAGGTCGAGCTTCAGAAGTCGAACGTCCTGCTGGTCGGCCCGACGGGGTCGCGGCAAGACGCTCCTGGCGCAGACCCTGGCACGCGTCCTCGACGTGCCGTTCTGCATCGCCGACGCCACGTCGCTGACCGAGGCCGGCTATGTCGGCGAGGACGTCGAGAACATCCTGCTGCGCCTCATCCAGGCGGCCGACTTCGACGTCGCCCGGGCACAGCGCGGGATCATCTACATCGACGAGATCGACAAGATCGCCCGCAAGGCGGACAACCCCTCGATCACCCGCGACGTCTCGGGCGAGGGCGTCCAGCAGGCGCTGCTCAAGATCCTCGAGGGGACCGTCGCCAACGTGCCGCCGCAGGGCGGCCGCAAGCACCCCCACCAGGACTTCATCCAGATCGACACGACGAACGTGCTGTTCATCTGCGGCGGCGCATTCGACGGGCTCGAGAAGATCGTCGAGGAGCGGGTCGGCAAGCGCTCGATCGGGTTCGGCGCGGAGTCGCTGATGAGCGCCACCGATCGCGGCCGGATCCTCGAGCGGCTGATGCCCGAGGACCTGCTCAAGTTCGGGCTGATCCCCGAGTTCATCGGCCGGCTGCCGGTCATGGTCACCCTGTCGGCGCTCTCGGCCGACGACCTCGTCCGCGTGCTGACCGAGCCGAAGAACGCCGTCACCCGCCAGTTCGAGAAGTTCCTGTCGCTCGACAAGGTCGAGCTGGCCTTCACGCCGGGCGCGCTCCGTGCAGCGGCCGAGGTCGCGCTCGATCGCAAGACCGGCGCGCGCGCGCTGCGCTCGATCGTCGAGGAGTCGCTCCTCGAGGTCATGTACGACATCCCGGACCGGACCGACATCCGCAAGTGCATCATCACCGAGGAGACGATCCGCTCGGGCCGGCTGCCGCTCCTGCTGACCAAGGCCGAGATCGACGAGGGCGTCGACGAGACCAACTACCAGGACTGGCTGGCAGAGCGCGGCGAGACCGCCTGACCACGGTCGCCCTGCGGCCGATCTGCCTGGTGCTACACTCCGGCCCTCACGGTAATGACCGAGAAGAGTAGCGACGGGACGACCCCGGAGCGAGCGCGGGATGGTGCGAGCCGCGTGGGATACCCGACGTGAATGTCGCTCGCGAGCCGTGCGGGAGACGCCCGATAACGCGTCAAGAGAGCGTCGGGGAGCCCGAGCCGTGATGACCGGCCCGACCCGCCGCTGAACCAGCAGGTGGTACCACGACCCGTTCGTCCGCTGGACGAGCGGGCCGTTCTGTTTCGAGGATCGACCGATGCCGGATCTGCCGAAGGCCTATACGCCGCACGATGTCGAGGGCGCGATCTACGAGCGCTGGCTCGCGGCGGACGTGTTCGCCCCCGACGGTGCCGGCTCGACCGCCGACCCGGCGCTTCCGCCGTTCACGATCATCCAGCCGCCCCCGAACGTGACCGGCTCGCTTCACCTCGGGCATGCCCAGCGCACCGCGGTCGAGGACCTGATGGTCCGCCACGCCCGGATGCGCGGCCATCGCGCACTGTTCCTGCCAGGCCTCGACCACGCCTCGATCGCCGCCCAGTTCGTGCTCGACGGCATCCTCGCCAGGGAAGGGGAGAGCCGCCAGTCGCTCGGGCGCGACCGCTACCTCGAGCGCATGCGGGAGTTCGTCGCCACGACCCGCGAGGTGATGCTCGCCCAGCAGCGACGGGTCGGGGCGTCGGCCGACTGGGGGCGGCTGCGCTACACGATGGACGACGGCTCGGCGCGCGCCGTCCGGGTCGCCTTCGAGCGGCTCTACCGGGCCGACCTCGCCTACCGGACCGAGGCGCTGGTCAACTGGTGCCCGGGCTGTCGGACGAGCGTGAGCGACCTCGAGGTCGTCTCGACGCCCGAAACGGGGACGCTCTGGTCGATCCGCTACCACCTGATCGACCCGGCGACCGGCCAGCCCGATCCAGCCGCGACGATCACGGTCGCCACGACCCGCCCCGAGACGATCCTCGGCGACACGGCCGTCGCCGTCCACCCCGACGACGAGCGCTACGCGGCACTCGTCGGGCGCCTGGTCCGGATCCCGTTCGTCGATCGCGACGTCCCGATCATCGCCGACGAGGTCGTCGATCGCGCGTTCGGGACGGGGGCGGTCAAGATCACCCCGGCGCACGACCACGACGACTACCAGACCGGTCTGCGCCACGGGCTCGCGGCGATCACCGTCCTGGCCGACGACGCGACGATCACCGGGACGGGGACGCGCTACGACGGGCTCGACCGGTTCGCGGCACGAGAAGCGATCGTCGCGGACCTCGATGCTCGGGGTGATCTGGCGGGCACGACCCCGCACGAGCTCGTCCTGGGGCGCTGCCAGCGGAGCAACGACGTCATCGAGCCACGCCTCAAGACGCAGTGGTTCATCCGCACGACGCCGCTCGCGGAACGTGCCCTGTCGGCCACGCGCGAGGGGCGGACCCGGATCCTTCCCGAGCGATTCGAGAAGACCTGGGAGCACTGGCTCACCAACATCCGCGACTGGAACGTCTCGCGCCAGCTGTGGTGGGGCCATCGCATCCCCGCCTGGTATTGCCCGGACGGCCACGTGACCGTCACGTCCGCGCCGGATGGACCCGATGCCTGCGCGGTCTGCGGCCGTCCCGCCGCGGAGCTGCGCCAGGACCCGGACATCTTCGACACGTGGTTCAGCTCGGGGCTCTGGCCGTTCTCGACGCTCGGCTGGCCCGACGAGACCCCGGATCTCGCGACCTATTACCCGACGTCGGTCATGGAGACCGGCTACGACATCCTCTTCTTCTGGGTCGCCCGGATGATGATGCTCGGGCTCGAGCTGACGGACGTCGAGCCATTCCACACGGTCTACCTGTCGGGGCTCATCCGCGATCCGCTCGGCCAGAAGATGTCGAAGACGAAGGGCAACGTCGTCGATCCGCTCGGCGTCATCGACGAGTCCGGCGCCGACGCCCTCCGCTTCGCGCTGATCCACGGCGCCACGCCGGGCAACGACCAGCGGTTCGGCACGGCCAAGCTCGAGCACGCCCGCAACTTCGCGAACAAGCTCTGGAACGCGACCCGCTATGTCGTCGGAGCGCGACCCGACACGATCCCCGACGATGCCGAACGGCGCCTGCCCGACGTCCGGCACCTCGGCCCGGCCGAGCGCTGGCTCCGCTCGCGTGCGGCCGCGACGACCGAGGCGGCCGACGCGGCGATGGCGTCGTTCACGTTCGGCGAGCTGACCCGGATCCTGTACGACGCGATCTGGAGCGAGTACTGCGACTGGGGCCTCGAGTTCGCCAAGATCCGGCTGACCGATCGGGACCTCGATCCCGCCGTCCGCGAGGCCACCTGGTGGACGCTGGTCGAGGTCCTCGACACGTACCTGCGGTTGCTCCATCCGGTGATGCCGTTCGTGACCGAGGCGCTCTGGGCGGCGCTGCCCGCACCGGGCGACCGACCCGGACCTGCTCATCGTCGCCCGCTGGCCTGGGGTCGGCGAGCGCGACGAGACCGCCGAGGCCGAGATCGACGCGCTGATCGACCTGGTCACCGAGATCCGCAACGCGCGTGCCTCGGCGAAGCTGCCGGCGGCCGACTGGCTCGAGACGTTCGTCTTCGTGCCGACCGACCTGGGCTCGACCTTCGAGGCGCTCCGACCGGCGGTCGAGCGGCTGGCCCGCGCCCGTCCGCTCCGCAGGGAGCTGACACCCGAAGCGCTCACGGCGGCGAGCCGGCCGGCGACCTCGCGGTCATCGTCGCGGGCGGGGAGATCGAGGCCGCCATCCGGCCCGCGACCGAGAGCGAGGATGCCGGTGCCCTCGAGCGTGCTCGGCTCGAGCGCGAGCTGGCGGACGCCGAGGGCTGGCTGGCCGCGGCCCGTGACCGGCTGACCGAACGATGCGTTCGTGTCGAAGGCGCCGCCGGCGGTCGTCGACGGCGCCCGGGCGCGCGAGGCGGAGCTCGCCGATCAGGTCGATCGGCTCGAGGGATCGACTGGGGCGTTGAACGGGCGGGCGGAGGAGACGACCCGCCCGTTCAACCCATCGAGTCGGGTCAGCCCTTGACGGAGCCGCCGGTGATGCCGCGGACGAAGTAGCGCTGCAGCCCGAAGAACACGGCCAGCGGCAGTGCCATCGAGATGAAGGCCGCCGCGCCCAGGAACTCCCAGCCGCCGCCGAGCGAGTTGACGAGGTTCGCGATGGTGACGGTCAGCGGCAGGTTCTCCGGGTTCGACAGCCGAGGTAGATCAGCGCGACGAGCAGGTCGTTCCAGACGAACAGGAACTGGAAGATGGCCAGCGCCGCGATCGCCGGCACGCTCATCGGGCAGGGCGAGGCGGAAGAACGACGTCACCGGGCTGGCGCCGTCGATCGAGGCCGACTCGAAGACCTCCTTGGGCAGCGCCGCCCATGAAGTTGCGCAGCAGGTAGATCGCGAACGGCAGCCCGTACGCCGGTGTGGGCCAGCCAGACGGTCAGGAACTGAGCCGGTGATGCCCAGGTCGGCGAACAGCGGCAGGATCGGGATGAGCGTCGTCTGCAGCGGGACGACGAGCAGGCCGACGACGACCACGAACAGGACGTTCGCGGCCCGGGAAGGTCATCCAGGCGAAGGCGTACGCCGCGAACGCCGCGACGAAGACCGGGATGATCGTGGCCGGGATCGTGATGAACAGGCTGTTGATGAACGCCGGCCCGATGCTGCTCTCGGTCAGGACGTGCGCGTAGTTGTCGAAGCGTCAGCTGGCTACGGCTGCGAAGATCGCCGTCCACCAGCCCGAGTTGGATGACGTCGGCCGCGGGCCGGAACGAGTTGACCAGCAGGCCGATCGTCGGGATCAGCCAGATGAACATCAGGACGACGATCGCGAGGTGGAGCGGCCAGCGGCCGAACCGCGACCGGCCGCTCGCGCCTGGGCGACGGCCTGCGCGGCCGGTGCCGACGAGCGCCGATCGGCGCCGTCATCGGATCGCCTCCTGCGCCTGGAACCGGCGGATGTTGAGGGCCATGACCGGGATGATCGCGATCAGCAGCACGACCGCGACCGCGCTGGCCCGGCCGAAGTTCCCGTTGATGAACATCTCCTTGATCATGCGTCTGGGCCATGACCTGGGTGTCGAAGTTGCCGCTGGTCATGACGTAGACGATGTCGAACGCCTTGAGCGCCGTGATGACGATCGTCGTCGCGACGACGGCCAGCGTCGGCAGGAGCAGCGGGAAGATGATCCCGCGGAAGACCTGCCACTCATTCGCGCCGTCGACCCGGGCGGCCTCGAGCAGCTCGGCGTTGATGCCCTTGAGCGCGGCCGAGATGATGACCATGCAGAAGCCGGTCCACATCCAGGCCATCACGACGATCAGCAGGATCGTGTTGAAGCTGAAGTCCTGGATCTGCAGCCACGGCGACCGGCCCGAGCCCGAACGACCCGACGACCGCGTTCAGCGTGCCGGTCTGCGGCTGCGCCCGGCGGCTTGTAGTCGAACATGAACTTCCAGATGACGCTGGCGGCGACCATGCTGATCGCCAGCGGCAGGAAGATGACGGTCTTGGCCACCGACTCGTAGCGGACGCGGTCGACGAGGACCGCGATGAGCAGCCCGAGGCCGACCGTGAACAGCGGTCAGCAGGATGACCCACAAGCAGTTGTTCTTGAGGGCGCCGAGGGTCGTCGGGCTGGTGAAGAACCAGACGAAGTTGTCGAGGCCGACGAACTTGGTCCCGGCCGTGTTCTGGAAGCTGCGGATGATCGTGCCGATCGTCGGGTAGACGAGGAAGACGATCAGGAACAGCAGCGCGGGCAGCGAGCCACAGCCACGGCCGGAGCGTGGCTCGTCGCCGGTCCGGGATCGGCCGCAGGATCTGCTCGGTCAGCGACGATGTAGCCGATCAGGACCGCCGGGACGCCGACCACCACGATGATGGCCGTTATTAGACGCGGATCCATCGAACGTGCCTCCGAGCGGGTGAGGCCGGTGGGAACGACCGTCAGCGGTCGTTCCCACCGAGCTGGACGGACGGACTACGGCGTCGCGTAGGCGTCCCCTGGACGGTGTCCAGGTTCGACAGGATCGGAGTCGAGCTGGCTCGGGTCCTTGATGTACGCGACGATGCCCTTCCAGAACGCGTCGTTCATCGCCGTCGGCATCAGGTCCGAGGCGTCGAAGACGAAGATCTTGGCGTTGGTCAGGATCGCCGCCGAACGCTTGCTGATGTCGTCCGGGATAGTCGGTCGCGTTCTTGTTGGCCGACAGCGCGCCGCCGATCTTGACCCAGATGTCCTGGGCCGGGGCGGTCACGAGGTACTTCATCAGCGACTTGGCGGCCGGCGTGTCGTGGAACATGCCGAACAGGTCGCCGGCGCCCTCGACGGCGCCGGCGTACTGCGGGTTGATGTCGGGGAACGGGAAGAAGTTGTAGTCGGTGCCGGCCGTGTGCGGTCTTGAACGCGCCGAGACCGGTGATGAAGCTCGCCTGGTGCAGGAACAGGCAGCCGGGCGGGGTCTTGAAGAGCGGGTCGCCGGCGTTGGCGAAGTTCGTGGCGTTGACCGTCGCTCGAGCCGCCGAAGCTGTTCGCGACGACGTCGCCGAACGTCGTCCGGAACGCCTTCTTGATCGCCGGATCGGTCCACTTGACCTTGCCCTGGTACCACTGCTGGTAGACGTCGGGGCCGGCCTGGCGCAGGACGATGTCCTCGATCCAGTCGGTGCCCGGCCAGCCGGACGCGGCGCCGGACTCGACGCCCAGGCACCACGGCGCCTTGGCCTTGCCCTTGTTGGCCGTGATGTAGCGTCTGCAGGTCGTCCCACGTCGCGGGCGGCGTCGTGCCGATGTCAGTCGAGGACCTTCGGGTCGAACCAGATCAGGCCCTTGACCGCGGTCTTGATGAAGACGCCGACCTGCTTGCCGTTGACCTGTGCCGAGGTTGACCAGGGCGGGCGCGGTCTCGGACTGTGTAGGTCGGCACGTCGAGCACGCCGCCGAGGTCGACGAGGCTGTCGGCCCACTGCGGCCATCTGGCCCGGGCCGGGCAGGCCGGCGAGGTCGGGCAGGACGCCCGACGCGACGCCGGTCGTGAGGACGGTGTTGAGGTCGCGGGTGCCGGTGTACTTCACCTTCGCCCCGGTCTGCTGCCTCCCACGGCGCGACCATCGAGTGGAAGGCCTTCTCCTCGTCGCCACCCCAGGTGCCGATGACGGTCACGGTCTGGCCGGTCAGGTCTCCGCCACCGGACGATGGTGCGGCGCTGCCGCCGCCCGCGCTTGCCGGCGGGCGTGCTGGCCCCACCGCTGCTGGCCGCCGGGCTCGGCGACGCGGTGCCCGATGAACAGGCAGCCGCCACCAGTGCCGCGCCGGCGATGAATACGGCGATCCGCGATCGCCGATTGCGCTCCTCCATGCCTTTTCTCCTTTCCCGGATCACCGACCCGGTCGTCGGGTCGTGCTCTGGGGCGATCGGATGGCGCAAGCCCCCCGGCTTGCGGCTGTCAGGCGTGTCGACGGGTCGTCGAGCCGCGCACGATGAGCTCGGTCGGAAGCAGCGTCCGGTGCGGGATCGCCCGGTCGACGATCCGCTCCAGGAGCGCTCGTCCGGCGGCCTGCCCGAGCTCGAAGGCCGGCAGCCGGACGGTGGTGAGAGGTGGGTCGAAGTAGGCAGCGAGCGGGATGTCGTCGAAGCCGACGATCGAGACGTCGTCGGGGACCCGGCGACCCGCCTCGCGCAGGGCGCCGATCGCCCCGAGCGCGACGACGTCGCTGGCCACGAATGCCGCGTCGAAGGTGGTCCGCGCGAGCAGGCCGGCCATCGCGACGTGACCGCTGGGGGCGTCGAAGTCGGCCTCCGCGATGAGATCGCGGTCGATGTCGATATCGGCGGCCAGGAGCGCCTCGGTATAGCCCGCAAGCCGTTCCTGGGCCGCGGTGTAGACGAGCGGCGCGTTGGTGATGCAGGCGATCCGCCGATGGCCGAGAGCGAGCAGGTGCTCGACGGCGCCGCGCGCTCCGGCGACGTTGTCGACGTCGACGCTCTGGACGGCGACGTCCGACAGCGAGCCCTGGATGACGACCGGGAAGCCATCGCGGACCAGCTCGAGGAGCGACGGATCGTCCGAGCGCGGCCCGGAGACGATCAGGCCGTCGGCGTGCTGGGCGCGCAGGAGCGCGCTGTACGAGGTGTCACCGCCGTCGGGCTCGAGCAGCTCGACCATGACCCGGAAGCCGCCGGCACGCGCCGCCGAGGACAGGCCGCGGAGCGTCTCGGCCAGGACCGCGTCGCTGGCGACCTGCTCGGGCGACTGGTGGAGGACGAGCGCGATGACGTGGGTCCGGCCGCCGGCCAGCTGGCGAGCCGAGGCGTTGGGCGAGTAGCCGAGCTCCTCGGCGGCGTCCACCACGCGCTGGCGGGTCTCGTCGGGGATCTTGACGTCCGCGCGCCGGTTCAGGACGAACGAGACCGTGGTCCGCGAGACGCCGGCCCGCGCGGCCACGTCGGCGCTGGTGGGACGTTTCGGCATCGTGTGCCTGCTGGCCTCCGCGAATGGGAATTGACGTGGGGGCTCTTGTGCGGGACAGTAACGCGCGTCAGTAACGCGTATCAATGACGCGTTCCCGGTACGTTGTCAAGCCCGACTCGCAACGATGCACCAGATGGCCATCGTCGCTCGGTCACGGCTCATGGAGTCATCCGAGTGCGACCCGCCCGCCTTGCATCGGTCGTGCAAAAGCCCCGGTTCGGCGACGACTGGTGGCGGCGCGGGGTGATCTACCAGATCTACCCGCGGAGCTTCGCCGACTCGAACGGCGACGGCGTCGGCGACCTGGTCGGGATCATCGATCACCTCGATCATCTCGGACCGGACGGCCTGGGCATCGACGCGATCTGGCTGTCGCCGATCTATCCGTCGCCGGGCGTCGATCTCGGCTACGACGTGAGCGACCATGAACGTGTCGATCCGTTGTTCGGATCGGAGGAGGACTTCGACCGGCTGGTCGATGGCGCCCATCGGCGTGGGATCAGGGTCGTCCTCGACCTGGTGATGAACCACACGAGCGATGCCCACCGCTGGTTCGAGTCGTCGAGCGCCAGCCGGACCGGGCCCGAAGCGGACTGGTACCTGTGGCGCGACCCGGCCGGAGTCGCCGGCGACGGCACGCTTCTGCCGCCGAACAACTGGGTGTCCTGGTTCGGCGGCCCGGGCTGGGAGTGGGTCGCAGAGCCGCGAGCAGTTCTACTTCCACACCTTTCTCGCCGAGCAGCCTGAGCTCGATTGGCGGACTCCCGCCGTCGAGGATGCCCAGTTCAGGATGGTCCGCGGCTGGCTGGCGCGCGGTGTCGACGGCTTTCGGCTCGACGTCTTCAACCTCTTCCTGAAGGATCCCGAGCTGCGCTCGAACCCGGTCCAGCCCGGGACCTCGGCGTGGACGCGCCAGGTCCACATCCACGATCGGGACCAACCCGATTTCATGGATCTCATCGGGCGCTTCCGCGCCATCGTCGACGAGGAGCCCGGCCGGATGTCGGTGGGCGAGCTGTTCGACGGGACGATCGAGACGGCGGCTGCCATGACGGCGGAGCGGCACCTCGTCTTCGACTGGGAGCTGATCGGAACGGCCTGGACCCCGGCTGCTGTCTGCTCGGCCATCGCGACACGCGAGAGGGCGTTCGGCGACGACCACTGGCCGACGGTGGTCTTCTCGAACCACGATCAGCCACGTCACGCGTCGCGCCTGGCGGCTTCGGCGCCGGGAAGCGATCCCGACGCCATCGCCCGGGCCGCGGCGGTCCTGCTCTTGACGGCCCGGGGGACGCCGTTCCTGTACTACGGCGAGGAGCTCGGGATGCAGGACGTGGACATCCCGCCCGAGGAGAGCGTCGACCCGCCGGCATCCCACGTCGGACCGGACTTCGCCTGGTGGGACCGGTCGCGCTGTCGGACGCCGATGCCGTGGGCGCCCGGCCCGGGCGCCGGGTTCACCACCGGGCGACCGTGGTTGCGGTTCGGACCTGATGTCTCGACGCGCAACGTGGAGACGCAACGGGGTGATCCGGGGTCGGTGCTGTCGTTCTACCGCCGGCTGATCGCCCTCCGGGCGGCGATGCCGGCCCTCCAGGATGGCGCTCTCCGGATCCAGGACGGCCAGGAGGTCGGGGTCGTCGCGTACACCCGCGAGACAGCACGGACAGGTGGCGCTCGTCGCACTGAACATCGGTCGCGAGCCGGTCAGCTGGCGGCTGCCCGACGCGACCGGATATGGCGGCTGGCGCGCGGTGCTCTCCACAGACGCCACGGATCCCTCGCCCGAACGCCTGGCCGCTGGGTCGACCATCGTCCTCCCCGCCGACGGGGCGGTCGTGTTCGAGGGGATCGCCTGACCAGCACGAGCGGCGCCCCTGCTACCATGACGGCCACCCATCCTGACGCACGCGGGGGAGACCGGTGCCGCTCGATTTCCTGAAGCGCAAGGGCAATGCCGACGCCGCGACCGACGCGGCGCAGGCGACGCCGTCCAAGAGCGCACTGATGCCCGAAGAGGTGGTCGCCCAGGACCACCAGCTCAAGCTCTATTACGCGGGCAAGAGCAGTGAGGGCGTCCGGCTCAAGGCGGGTCCGAAGGCGATCGCCGAGCTGCCGACCATGCTGATCGGCCTGGCCCGGTCGGAGATCGAGGTCGTCGACCCGCTCCCGATCGAATTCAGCCAGGCGACGCCGACGATCGTCAGCCCGTCCGAGGCGATGCAGTGGCTCAACGCCCACCACGTCCACTCACCGATCACCCGGCACGCACTGGTCGTCCTCGAGTCGATCGACGCGGTCGACCTCGCGTTCGATACCTTCGTCTGCGCGCTTCTCGACGGCGAGGTCGATACCTCGGGCTACCCGGAGTACAACGCCATCGTCGGCGGCGTGGCCGCACACTGGGACGAGGCGACCGGCGACATGATCTGCCGGGCCGTCGTCGGCTGGGGCGGCAAGGGCGTCCGCGGTGATACCGACCGGATCGGGGCCAAGCTCCTCGGCGGCCTCCTCAGCAACATCCTGGCCAGCCAGTACGCGCTCGGTCTGACCCAGATCGAACGCCCGGTCCCCGCCGCGGGTCGGGGCGGCCTGGTCTGCGCGCATTGCGGGTTCGCGTCGGCGCACGAGCGGGCGTTCTACTGCCCCAAGTGCGGCATGCGTCTGTTGCGCGGCTGAGACCGGGCGATCGCAGATGCCCGCGTACGACTACGACTGCGCCGCGTGCGGTCGCCGGTTCGAGGTGAGCCACAGCGTCTATGCAGACGGGCCGACGACCTGCCCGCTGTGCGGCAAGGGCCCGATCCGCAAGGCGATCACCGCGGCCGCGATCCACTACAAGGGATCCGGCTGGGCCAAGAAGGAGCGGCGCGCCACCGCCACGTCGGCGACGGCCAAGGCCTCGACGGACAGCTCCACGAAAGAGAGCAGCAGCGGTCCCGAGGCAGCGTCCGACGATGGGGCCGCCGCAACTCCCGCCAAGAAGGCCGAGAAGACGACCGAAAAGTCTTCCGACAGCGGCGCCTCCTCCGTCCGCGACTGACTGCGATGCCAGCGCCGACGGACTGGATCACGCTTGCCGAGGCCGCGGACATCCTCGCCGCGACGAACGTCCACTTCACGCCGGCCACGATCGGCGGCTGGGCTCGGGCAGGCCGGCTCCAGAGCATCAAGCTGGGAGGTCGGCGGTTCGTCCGGCGGGGCGAGGTGCGCGCTCTCGTCGCCGCGCCACGACGGGTCAGGGTCGAAGATGTCCAGCCGGTCCTGTTCGAGGATCTGACCGGCTGATCCCCGGCCGACCGATGGACACCGCCCGGATCCTCGCAAAGGTGCTCGACCAGCCCCAGGTGGCCCGGGTGATGCGGGTCCTCGATATCTACGGCCATGCCGCCGGCGGGCTGCTGGCCAACGGCCTGGCGTTCTCGGCGCTTTTCGCGGCGATCCCCGCCGCCTTGCTCGTCGTCGGGGTCGGCGGGTTCGTCGCTTCCGGGAACGCGGAGGCTCGGGATCGCCTCGTCCAGGCGCTGATCGATGCCTTCCCGCCGCTGGCCGATCTGATCAATGGCGCGGTCAACGCCGTGAGCCAGGGCGCCGCGCTCACCTCGATCATCGGCTTCGTCGGCGTCATCTGGACCGTGAGCCAGTTCTACGGTGCCATCGATGTCGCCTTCGCCCGGATCTTCGCCGGATCGCCCGAGCGCGACATCGTGCGTCGGACGGCACGCGGCTTCATGGTCGTCGCGCTGATCGGCATCGCGATCGTGACCTTCGTGGTCCTGGTCTCGTTCGCGTCGTATGTCGATGCCCTGGTGCCGACCCAGGTGCCGGTCGCCAGCGCGGTCGTCGGAGTGCTCCGATCCGTGCCGTTCCTGATGCTCCTGGCGGTCGGCGTGGTGCTCGCCGCCTACCACTTCCTGCCGCCGGTCGCGCCCCGCTGGCGGTCCGCGCTGATCCCCGCGATCGTGGTCGGCATCGCCGTGGTGATCCTCAGTCAGGTCTTCATGCTGCTCGTGCCACGGCTGGTCGGTGTTGCGGCATTGGCGGGATCGCTCGCGTCGGCATTCATCGCGCTCGCCTGGCTGTCGTTCACCTTCCAGGCGATCCTGTACGGCGCGGCGTGGGTGCGGGTCCGGGACGAGCTGGCAGACCGGGCGAAGGCCGCCGAATCAGCCGACCTGCGAAGCCCCGCAACGGCGGCAGAACCGGGCGGTCGCGGAGAGTGACAGTCCGCAGCTGACGCACGGCTGGATGCCCGTCGCCGGACGATCGGGGGTCGGGCCGGTGACGAGGTCGCGTGTCGACGCCGCCCAGAGGGCCTCGAGCCCGCCTTCCGGCGTGGCCGGGCGACCGAGGAATGGGAGGCCAGCGGCCGGAGTGCTGCCGGCCCACTCGGGGCGGGTCGGCCACTGCGGTTCGGCGGTCGGGGCCTTGGTGGCCGCGGCCGGCAGGGTGGCGGGTTCGGGCGGCGCGGTCGGCGTCGGGTCCGGTGCGACCATCCGCCAGGTCGGCTGCTTGATGATGTCGTCCGCGACGGGCGCCGCCGGTTCCGGGGGCGTGGCCGCGGGGGCGACCTGGGGCTCGGCAGGGGCAACGGCTTGCGGCTCCGCGACTGCCCCGGGCTCGGCGACTGCTGCGGCCTCGATCGGCGTGTCGGCTTCTTCGCCCACGTTCGCAACGTGACCCGCCGCGGCGACGGCTCCTGCGGCGGGCACGGCGGCGGTCCGTTCTCGCTCGTACGCGTCGAGCTCGGCGTTGAGATCCTGGCCCGGTCGGAACCGTCGGAAGAGACCGCTGGTCTGCTTCGAGGCCTTCTCTTCCGGGGTCAGCCCGTCGGCGATGATCGCCGCGGCGGCGAGATCTGCGACGGTCGTCGTTTCCCGCGCGGGCTCGGCCGCGGGTGCCGCGATCGGCTCGGGCTCCGCGACCGGCTCGGCCGCGACCGCGATCGGCTCGGGCTCGGCGACCGGCTCGGCTGCGGCGGCGATCGGCTCGGGCTCAGCGACCGGTTCGGCTGCGGCCGCGATCGGTTCGGGCTCGGCGACCGGCTCGGGCTCGACCTCGACAGCGACCACCTCCGGCTCGGTTGGCTCAGCCTCCCAGACCTCGCTCGGGAACGGTGGCACGACGACCGCGGGGGCGACCGTCAGCGCGTCGAGCCGCGCGGCGATGTCGATGTCGTCGTCGGCCTCAAGGTCGATACCGGTCTCGACGACGGCGGCAGCCTCGGCCTCGGCGAGCTCGAAGCCGTCGGCCGTCTCGACCCCGTCGTGGCTTCCGTTCGTCCCATTGGTGGAGGCCGTCCTGGCGACCAGGAACGATGGCGCTGTCAGGTCCGGGAACGGCGCAGGCATGATCTCCTGGCCGAGATGCGGCGCGCAGGTCAGGCAGCGAGCCTCGGCCTCGTTCCAGCAATTCGGGCAGGTGTACTGCCGACATTGCATGCAGAAGTTGAACGTCTTGTGGAAGGCATCGAGCTGGTTGGAGGTCGCCTCGCGGTCGGTCTCGCTCCGCGCCGCGGCCATCGCCTCGTCCATCGAGGTGTCGTCGGACAGGACGAAGTTCTTGAGCCCTCGCGACAGGACACGGACGCCCTTCAGACGCGTCCGGCTACGCGCCGATTCGAATGTGTAGCGCGTGCCACACCGTTCGCAGAAGGATTCGGTCAGGATCTCGGTCATCGGGTCCCCGGGTGTCGCTCAGACAACGCTCGGGACGGCGATTCCGCCCAAGCGGGTCGAGAGTATAACGCAGGCCCCAAATGCCCCTTCCACCGGGTGTACCGACCGAGTGGCGCCGAATGTCAGGGGTGCCTGACAGACCTTTCAGGCCTTCGCCGGACCCTCTGGTAGACTCCGCGACCGACCATGCCGCAACTCACCGCCATCGAGCGGTTCTTCGAACGCCTGTTTGAGCGCCCGTCGGCTCGTCTCTTCCGCGCGCGCATCCAGCCCGTCCAGCTGCAGCGTCGGATCGAACGAGCGATGGAGGGTGAACGCCTGACGACCTCGGATCGAACGCTCGTCCCGAACCGGTTCGTGGTCCATCTCCACCCGACCGACCTCGCTGAGTTCGGCGACATGACCGGGACCCTCGCCTCCGAGCTGGCCGATGGCGCCCTGTCCTTCGCGCGGGCGCATCGCTATACCGTCGTCGACCGACCACGCGTGGACCTCCTGGCCGACCCGACGATCGAGCGGACGGACATCCGCGTCGATGCACGGTTCGCGGAGCCGATCCCCGGCCGCGGCGGCCATGGGCCGGCGATCGTCACGCCGGTCGGTGGGCCGGCGACCGAGGAGCCCGATCCGACCGCGACCCGGGTCTACGCCATCCCGAAGCCGCGCAACCCGCGGGCGATCCTGCGGGTCACCGATCCGGACGGCCGGACTCGTGAGGTCGTCGTCGAGGACGGCAGCCTGACGATCGGCCGGGCGACCGACAACGATTTCGTCGCCGTCGATGGGCGTGTCTCGCGCCATCACGGCCGGATCGTCGGTCGACGCGGGACGCTGGTCTACGAGGATCTGGGCAGCACGAACGGATCGCGCGTCAACGGCGTGACGGTGGCGCAGGTCGTCCTGGGCGTCGGCGATCGGCTCGAGGTGGGGGATACGGCGCTGATCGTCGAGGTCGCCGGGGCGCCCGACTGATGGACGGCTTCCTGCTCGTGCTGTGGGGCGTCCGCCTGCTGTTCCTCGGGCTCATCTACCTGTTCCTGTACCGGGTCATCCGCGCGCTCCTGCGCGACCTGCGCGCCGCGGCGCGCGAGCCGGTCGAGCGTCCCGGGCGCCTGGTCATCCTCGAGTCGCCGAGCGGTGAGCCGCTGGCCGGCCAGTCGTTCGGGCTCGACGTCATCACCGCGCTCGGGCGGGACGTCAACAACGCGATCGTCATCGACGATCCGTTCGCGTCGGCCGATCACGCCGTCCTGACCTACCGCGGTCGGGCGTGGTACCTCGAGGATCTCGGCAGCACGAACGGGTCATACGTCAACGGCCGTCGCGTCGACGGCGTCGCGCCGATGGGCTTCGGTGACGAGCTGCAGATCGGCCAGGTCCGGATGCGTCTCGAGCGAGGACTCGGATGACGGCCGAGACGGCATCCGCGACCGCGGGGCCAGGCGCTCCCGAGCGTCCTCGGGCCGATCCGTCCCCGACCGCGCTGGACCGAGCTCCGCCTGCTGGGGCTGGTCGCACTGACGCTCGTGGTCGGCAGCGTCTCGCTCGCGGCAACGGTCGATGGCGCCTTCCGGCTGTACGACGCGCAGGGCCTCGCCATCTACGTCATCGCCCTGCTCGCAGCCCACCTCGCCCAGGTCGTCGCCGGCCGGCGCACCGATCAGATCCTGCTGCCGACGATCGCGCTGCTCGGCGGGATCTCGCTGTTGCTGATGGAGCGGCTGCCGCAGGACCTCGTCCAGCAGACGTTCTTCGGCACCACGCTCGGGCTCGCCCAGGTCCAGCTGGTCTGGCTGCTCATCTCGCTGGCCGTCATGACGACCCTGGCGATCGTGGTGCGCTCGGACAGCTGGCTGCGTCGCTACAAGTACACGTGGGCCGCAGCCGGGGTCGGCCTCCTGCTGCTGACCTTCGTGCTCGGCACCGAGATCAACGGCCAGCGACTGACCATCCAGCTCGGCCCGCTCAGCGGTCAGCCGACCGAGCTGTTGAAGGTGATCCTGGTCGTCTTCCTGGCCGGCTACCTGTCGGAGAACCGCGCCCTGCTCGTCGAGCAGGACACACGGGTCGGACCGCTGCGCCTTCCGCCCGTCCCGTATCTCGCGCCGATGGTCGCGATGTGGGCGATCGCACTGGTGATCGTCGTCATCCAGAAGGACCTCGGCGCGGCGCTGCTGTTCTTCGGCGTCTTCCTCGCGATGCTCTACATCGCCACCGGTCGGATCAGCCTGGTCATCATCGGGCTGATCCTGTTCGTCATCGGGAGCGCGCTGATGGCCGTCCTGATCGACCACGTGCGGACACGGGTGGACGTGTGGATCGACCCGTTCGCCGACCCGCTCGGCGCCGGGTACCAGGTCGTCCAGGCGCTCCATGCGTTCGCCCGCGGCGGGATCCTCGGGGTCGGGCTTGGCGGTGGCCTGCCCGAGATCGCCGGCAGGCCGCCGATCCCGCAGGTGCACACGGACTTCCCGCTGGCCGCTCTCGGAGAGGAGCTCGGCGTGCTGGGCGTGGTCGCGATCCTGGGCCTCTACCTCGTCGTCGTCGAGCGCGGCCTCAGGATCGGCGCCGCCGCGGCCGACGACTTCCGTTCGCTGCTGGCCGTCGGCCTGGCGCTGGTCATCGGCATCCAGGCGTTCATCATCGCGGCCGGCGACCTCAAGGTGCTGCCATTGACCGGGGTGACCCTGCCGTTCATCAGCTATGGCGGATCGTCGTTGCTGGCGAACGCGCTCGTCATCGGGTTATTGCTGGCGCTCTCGGACAAGGGCGTCGAACCGCCACCGTTGCCGCGGGTCAGCTCGCGCTGGCGCCGTATCGCCCGCCGGGGGACCGCCTGATGCTCGGAGGTGCAGCGCGCCAGCCGCTCGGCCGGACGACCATCCACGTGGCCGTCGTGCTGTCGATCGGCTTCGCCTTGATCGCCGGAGCCGCGGGGTACTGGGCAGTCGTCGAAGGCCCGGACCTCGCGAACTCGCCCAACGATGCCGCGGTCATCGCCGCGTCGCGGACCGTGCCGCGCGGCGAGATCAAGGACCGGACCGGAAAGGTCCTCGCCAGCAACAAGAAGGACGCCAACGGGGAGCAGTACCGCGTCTATGCGGGACGGGCCATCAGCCAGGTCGTCGGCTATGCCTCCAGCCTCTACGGGCGAGCGGGTCTCGAGAAGGCCTACGACGCCGAGCTGACCGGCCTGGCCGGCGACCCGTTGACCGACGCGTTCGCGAAGTTCGGCGCCGACCGGTACGACCCCAAGGACCTCACGCTGTCGTTGTCGTACGACCTCCAGAAGGCGGCGGTCGCAGCGCTCGGGAAGCACCGCGGTGCGGTCGTCATGCTCGATCCGCAGACCGGCGAGGTCCTCGCCCTCGCCTCGACACCGACCTATGACGCCTCGACGATCAGCAACCCGACCACGGCCCGGGCCGCATTCGCGGCACTCCAGGCCGATCCCGCCCAGCCCCTGCTCCCGCGGGCCACGCTCGGTCGCTACGTGCCCGGGTCGGTGTTCAAGATCGTCACCGCCACGGCGGGCCTTGGGTCCGGCGCGATCACGCCCGACACCACCTACAAGCAGCAGCCGGCGGCCGAGAAGAACGGCCTGCTGGTGGATGGCTTCCGCGTCAAGGACGGCCACCATCCGGAGACGGGCTCGAAGGCGCTCGACCTGGTCGACGCGACCGAGGTGTCCTGCAACATCTACTACGCGCTGACCGGGCTGCAGACCGGCGGCGCGGCGCTGGTCGAGTACGCCAAGCGGATGGGCTTCGGTGCGCCGCTCCCGTTCGACCTGCCGACCGCGGTCTCGCAGGTGACGAACGGCGACGGCTCCCAGCCTGGCGGTTTCACCGACGACGTCGAGCTGGCCAACGCCTCGTACGGCCAGGCCGAGGCGTTCGTCACGCCGCTGCAGATGGCGCTCGTCGCCTCGACGGTGGCGAATGACGGGGTGCTCATGCAACCGAGGCTCGTGACGGCGTTGACCGGTTCGGGCGGAACCCGGCAGATCGGCCCGGAGTCGATGGGTCGGGTCATCTCCGCGGCGAATGCCGAGTCCATCAAGGCAGCCATGGTCCAGGCGGTCGAAGGCCCGCTCGGGCGGCAGTTCACGACCGGCGCCGCGGTCCCGGGCGTCACGACCGCGGGCAAGTCCGGCACGGCCGAGCTGGGCGGCACCGGCGAGCCGCACTCGTGGTTCATCGGCTTCGCCCCGGCGGAGAACCCGAAGATCGCCATCGCCGTCCTGGTCGAGCAGGCCGGCCGTGGCGGGGAGGTCGCCGCGCCGATCGCGGGAAACCTGATGCAGCTCTACCTGGACGGGCTCAAGTGACCGACGAGAGCCGAGCACAGGAGCCCGACGATGTCTCCCGAGCCGCGCGAACCCCGGCCGCTCCTCGAGCGGATCGGGCTGGCCGCGGTGGCGCTCGTCCTCGCCCTCCTGTTCGGTGTCGTGGCCGCGGCGTCGTGGGTCGGCGGCGAGCTGTTCCTCGCGGCGATGGCCGGGATCGGCTGTCTCATGACGATCTGGGTCGGCGCCGTCACCCTCATCCGCGGCTGACAGGTCGGGCACGTCGACGGTCAGGGTTCGACCGCTCGCCTCCGGGCCGTGGATTCGAGGAGCTTCGCGACGAGGCCGGTCCAGCCGGTCTGATGGCTGGCGCCGAGCCCGATGCCGGTGTCGCCGTGGAAGTACTCGAAGAAGAGGGGATCGTCGCCGGCCACGCCGTCGGAGCCCGCGGCCCCGAAGACCGGCCGCCGGCCGTCCTCGTCGCGCAGGAAGATCGAGACCAGCCTCGCCCCGAGGTCGTCGGCGACCGCGCCGAGGGTCATCGACCGGCCGGACCCGGTCGGGTTCTCGACCAGGAACTCGGGTCCGTAGTAGTGGTCGAGCTTCTGCAGCGCCTCGATCAGCAGGTAGTTGATCGGGAACCAGACCGGCCCGCGCCAGTTCGAGTTGCCGCCGAACAGCCCGGAGCGCGACTCGCCAGGCTCGTAGTCGACGGTGTTGCGCACGCCACCAAGGTCGAGAACGAACGGATGCTCGAGGTGGAACCGGCTGACGGAGCGGATCCCGTGGTCCGACAGGAATTCGCCCTCGTCGAGCATCCGTCGCAGGAGCGCCTTCATCCGATGACCGTGGACGAGCGCGAGCAGTCGTCGCTCACCCATCCCAGGGTCCTCCCAGGAGGCGACGAGGCTGGACAGGTCCGGGCGATTGGCCAGGAACCAGCGGAGACGGCGGCGGAAGCCCGGCATCCGTTCGAGCAGGTCGGGCTCGAGCGTCTCGACCGCGAGCAGCGGGATCAGCCCGACCAGCGAGCGGACCTTGAGCGGGATGAACTGCCCGTCCTCGAGGTGAAGGGTGTCGTAGAAGAAGTCGTCCTCGACGTCCCACAACGGCACTGTCTCGACGCCGATCCCGTTGAGCGCGCCGGCGATGTACAGGAAGTGCTCGAAGAACTTGGTCGCGATGTCCTCGTACACCGGGTTCTGCTCGGCCAGCTCGAGGGCGATGACCAGCATGTTGACCGAGTACATCCCCATCCAGGCCGTGCCGTCTGCCTGGCCGAGATGACCGGGGACCGGCAGCGGCGCGCTGCGATCGAAGACGCCGATGTTGTCGAGCCCGAGGAACCCGCCCTGGAAGATGTTGTGACCGTCGCTGTCCTTGCGGTTGACCCACCACGTGAAGTTGAGCAGCAGCTTGTGGAAGACGCGTTCGAGGAAGGCGCGGTCGGCCACGCCGCTGACCCGCTTGTCGATCTTGTAGACGCGCCAGGCGGCCCAGGCGTGGACCGGCGGGTTGACGTCCGAGAACGACCACTCGTACGCCGGGAGCTGGCCGTTCGGGTGCATGTACCACTCGCGGGTCAGGGTCAGCAGCTGGCGCTTGGCGAATGCCGGATCGAGGACGGCAAGCGGCAGGCAATGGAACGCCAGGTCCCACGACGCGTACCACGGGTACTCCCAGGAGTCGGGCATCGACAGGACGTCGTCGTTGTTGAGCTCACGCCAGTCGCTGTTGCGGCCGTGCAGCCGGGCGTCTGACGGTGGTCCGCTGGCCGGGTCGCCGGCGAGCCATTCCGCGACGTCGTAGTGGTACCACTGCTTGCACCAGATGAGCCCGGCGAACGCGCGACGCTGGACGAGCGCCTCGTCATCGGTGAGCGTCCCGTTGGCCAGCGTGGCGTAGAAGGTATGGGCCTCCCGGATCCGGGCCGCGAAGATCGCCGGGGCCTCCTGGCCCGGACCCTGGGGCTCGCCCTTGGCCAGCCGCAGGAGGACCGTCTCGGTCGCGCCGGGCGCGACGGCCATGTCGTACCGGGCGGCCACCTTGGTGCCGGTCCCGGCCGGGTTGACCGCCGACGCGACGCCGTCGACGACGGCCGCGCCGATCCCGTCCTTGACGAACGGCGAGGCGTTCGCCACGCCCCACAGGCGCTCGGTGTTCGTTTCGTTGTCAGTGAACAGGAGGGTCGGCGTGCCCGCGGCCACCAGGTGGTACTCGCCGAGCTGCGGGTGACTGGCCTTGACGGCGATGCCGCCGTCCACTGCTCCCGCCGCGGTCATCGTCGGGCGGGTTCGATGTCGTCCCCACGTCCAGGTGTTGCGGAACCACAAGGTCGGCAGCAGGACGAGCGACGCGGCCTCAGGGCCGCGGTTGGTCACGCGGATCCGGATCAGGATGTCGTCGGCGCTGGCCTTGGCGTACTCGATCGCGACATCGAAGAACCGGTCGTCGGCGAAGATGCCGGTGTCGACCAGCTCGAACTCGGGGTCGTCTCGCGTCCGCCGGGCGTTCTCGGCGACGAGCTGCTCGTATGGGAAGGCCCGCTGCGGATACCGGTAGAGCGCCTTGAGGTAGGCGTGGCTCGGCGTGGCATCGAGGTAGTGGTACAGCTCCTTCACGTCCTCGCCGTGGTTGCCCTCGGGGCCGGTCAGCCCGAACAGGCGCTCCTTGAGGATCGGGTCGGAGCCATTCCACAAGGCGAGGGCGAAGCACAGCCGGCCGCCGTCATCGCTGATCCCGAGCAGCCCGTCCTCCCCCCAGCGGTAGGCGCGGGAACGCGCGTGATCGTGCGGGAACGACGTCCACACCGAGCCGTCCGGGGAGTAGTCCTCCCGGACCGTGCCCCATTGGCGCTCGGCCAGGTACGGTCCCCAGTGGTCCCAGCGGGCGGACCGCTCGGCTGTCTCCTCGAGACGATGCCGCTCCGGGTCGAGGGCGACCGGTCTCTCCATCACGCTCCACGCATGCCCTTGGCTCACGGTGCGCGACGAACCGGGCCGATTCGAACGTTTCGCGTCCGCGCGGCATCTAACCAGATGACCGGGAACCATTGTGGCGCCCCGGGCGTACTATCTGTCACCTGCCACGTCAGCCAGACGGTCCACCGTCACACGAATACGACCCCGTCCCGACCCCGGCGCACGAGCCGCGCCAGAGCCTGCGAGAGAGGCCGATGACCAAGATCCAGGAAACCGGGGACCGAGTCCTCGCCAACGTCGAACGCGTCATCGTCGGCAAGCACCATGAGGTCCGCCTCGCCCTGGTGGCCCTGCTCTGCCGCGGACACCTCCTGATCGAGGACGTCCCCGGCACCGGCAAGACGGTCCTGGCCAAGGCGATCGCGCGCAGCCTCGGTGGCTCGTTCCGACGGATCCAGTTCACCCCGGACCTGCTGCCGTCCGACGTGTCCGGCCTGTCGATCTACAACCAGAAGACGCAGGAATTCGAATTCCGCCCCGGGCCGATCTTCAGCCAGGTGGTCCTCGCCGACGAGATCAACCGTGCGACGCCCAAGACGCAGTCGGCCCTGCTCGAGTGCATGGAGGAGCGCCAGGCCACGATCGACGGCACGACCTACCAGATGCCCGATCCGTTCCTCGTCATCGCCACCCAGAACCCGATCGAGTACGAGGGCACGTTCGCGCTGCCCGAGGCGCAGCTCGACCGGTTCATGCTCCGCCTGCGGCTGGGCTACCCGCAGCCGATCGAGGAGATCGTGATCCTCGATGAGCAGAAGCGGACGCACCCGCTCGACGAGCTCGAGGAGGTGCTGACCGTCGAGGACCTGCGCGAGATGCAGGCTGCGATCCGCGAGATCTACGTGGACTCGACCGTCTCGGACTACATCGTCCGGCTGGTCGGCGGCACGCGGACACACGCCGACGTCTACCTCGGCGCGTCGCCCCGTGGCTCGATCGCGCTCTATCGCGCGGGCCAGGCACTGGCCGGCCTGCTCGGTCGCGACTACGTCATCCCGGATGACGTCAAGGCCCTCGCGGAACCGGCCCTGGCCCACCGCCTCATCATCAAGACGAGCTCGTCGATCCACGACGTCCAGGCGGCGCAGGTCGTGCGCGAGCTGCTCGAGGCGACCGCGATCGACGGCATCCGGCCGACCGGTGGCGGCGGACCCACGGAGCTGCGCGCCCGCGCGGCAGCGAGCGGGTCCTCGACGGCAGCCAGCAGCTAGTCGACCGATCGAGCGACACGGCGGAGGGCACGGCACGTGATCCGCAAGCTCGAGCTGCTCATCGTCGCCGTCGTCCTCGTGGTCGCGGCGTTCTCGACCGCGGAGCCGTTCCTGTTCTACCTGCTCTATCTCGCCATCCTCGTCATCGGCGGCTCGTACGTGCTCGTCCGGCTCGGACTGACCGATCTCGAGGCCGGGTACGCGGTCAGTGCCCTCCACGGCCATGTCGGCGACCGGATGCGGGTGACCTACACCCTTCGCAACGGCAGCCGGATGCCAAAGCTGTGGCTCGAGATCCACAACCCGACCACGCTCCCAGGCGGTCTGCCGGGACGTGCCATCACGCTCGGCGGACGGAGCGAGAGGTCATGGCTGATCCGCGCCCCACTGTCGCGCCGCGGCCATTTCCGGATCGAGCCGCTCCACATCCGGACGGGCGACCCGTTCGGCTTCTTCGAGGCCTCGGCAACGGTCGGGCAGGGGATCTCCGTCGTGGTCTACCCGCGGATCGAACCGCTCCCGCGCTGGCGGCTCCCGACGGCGGCGCTCGAGGGCAGCCACGCGTCGCCCGTCCGTACGCTCCAGACGACGCCGATGGCCACGTCGGTCCGTCCATACGCGCCGGGTGACGCGATGAACCGGATCCACTGGAAGACGACGGCGCGTCACGGCGAGATCCAGGTCAAGGAGTTCGACCTCGAACAGACCGCCGACGCGTGGATCATCCTCGACCTCCAGCGTGGCATCCAGACCGGCCGCGGTGACGATTCGACCGTCGAGACCGCGATCCGCGCCGCCGCGTCGATCGCCGACCGGGCCCTCCAGGAGAACCGGGCCCTGGGGATGACCGTCAATGCCGGGCGGACCGCCTTCCTCCCGCCGGACCGCGGCGGGCGCCAGCACCTCAAGGTCATGCAGCTCCTTGCCGCGGTCGAGGCCGACGGCGGCACGCCCCTGGTCGAGGCGCTCATCACGACCGTCGGGCGACTGCGACGCGGGATGACCGCGGTGATCATCACGGCTTCGCTCGATCCTGCCTGGGTCCGGCCGCTCGCCGCCCTGCGCGTTCGCGGCGTGGCCTGCGTGGTCGTGACCCTCGACGCCGCCGCGTTCGACAGGCTGGGAGCCGAGCGCCTTGCCGCCGCCAACGGCGATGAGCCGCCGCCGCACGACCTGGTCGCGGAGGAGCAGGCCGCCAAGCGATCGCGAGCCCTCCGTCACGCCCTGGCCGAATACGACCTGCGCTCATACGTCATCACCCCTGGCCGTCCGCTCGGCGACATCCTCGCCCGATGAAACGGCGCATCCCGCTCGCACCGGCCGAGGGCTGGCTGACGCTGGGCCTGGTGATGCTGCTGTGCGTGACGATGGCGCTGGCGATCGACGACGCGCGCTGGGTGCTCGGCCGATCGCAATACCTCGACCTGCTGTGGGTCGCCGCAGTCGGTGGCGTCCTGGCCGGCTTCATCGGCCCGAAGGTCGGCTGGGGCCGCTGGCTGACGTACCTCATGGGCTCGATCGCCGCCGCCCTGGTCGTGCCGCTCATCACGGGGCTGGCGGCCTTCCCGAACGGGGCATCGATCCACGACCTCTACCAGGCGACCTCGGATTCGGTCTTCGGCGCGTACTACGACATCGCCGTCCTCGGGCTGGCTTCGACCATCCAGTACCTGCACTTCATCTTCATCTTCGGGATCCTCGTGTGGGGGACCTCGATGTTCGCGTCCTACGCGGTCTTCGGCCATCACCGGCCGGTCAACGCCGTGATCGTGGTCGGCATCGTGCTCCTGGCGAACATGGGGCTGACCGCGAGCGAGGAGCTGTGGTTCCTGGTCCTGTACAGCCTTGCGGCGCTCTTCCTGCTGATCCGTGCCCACGTCTTCGACGAGCAGTCCGAATGGCTGCGGCGACGGATCGGCGATCCGTCGAGCATCTCGGCGGTCTACCTGCGCGGGGGGACGATCTTCATCGCGGTCGCGGTGGTCGGGTCATACGTGCTCACGCAAACGGCCTCATCCGCGCCGCTGGCCGGCGCCTTCGACGGCGTCCAGGACGGACTCATCGGGATCTCGCGTGCGGTCTCCCGCTTCCTGCCGACCGGCGGTGACACGCGGGCGATCGGCCTGAGCTTCGGGCCCAATGCCCAGGTCCAGACGAAATGGAACACGGACGCGGCGACGGCGCTGACGATCCATCGCGACCCGACCGACAAGACTCCCTACTACTGGCGGGCGGTGGTCTACGACGAGATCGACCTGAAGGGCTGGAGCGAGTCCGACTCGACGAACATCGTGCTCCCCGCCAAGGCCCCGATCTTCCAGGGTCTCGCCGACGACGTGGACCCGACGGGGCTCCATCCGTTCACGTTCACCGTCTCGCCGGTCGACTTCCGACTCCCGACCATCGTCTCGCCCGGCACGCCCGTCGAGGTCCAGGAGAGCAGCCGGCTGACCTACGTCGGCACGAAGGGATACTTCGCCACGCTCGAGCGCGACGGCGGCAACGGGCCGTACGCGGTCACGGCATTGACCCAGGTCGCGGGCGACGACCCCGGTCAGCTGAACGAGTCTGCGCTCGAGGCTGCCGGCACGGACTATCCGCCGGAGGTCACCGCGCTCTATCTCCAGAAGGTGGCGGGTGCCATGGGCCCGAACGCGGTGAAGCTCGAGGCGAAGATCAAGAGCTCGGCCAAGTCGCAGGCACCATTCGACCTGGCCACGGAGCTCGTCACTGAGCTCCACACAGCCCCGTTCAAGTACTCGGTCGACGTCAGCAACCTCCCGTGCGAGACCATCTCGACCACCGAGTGCTTCGCGACATACACGACGGGCTTCTGCCAGTACTACGCGACGACGATGGCCGTGCTGATGCGCGACATGGGCGTCCCGGCTCGGATCGTGGAGGGGTTCCTGCCGGGCACGGTCGACCGAAACACCGGGAACGAGACGATCCCGTTCAGCAGCGCCCACGCCTGGGTCGAGGTCTACTTCCCGGGCATCGGCTGGTACATGTTCGACCCGACCGGCGGGGGCCTGTCACAGGTCCAGCCGCTTCCATCGGGTCCGCCGCTCCCGAGCGCCACCCCGGGCTCATCGCTCCGGCAGCTGTCGCAGCCCAGCGACAAGCCGGACCCGGGCGCTGGCGCGCTCGGCCCGGGCGGCACCGTGAAGCCGCCGAGCCCGCCACTTGGTCCGCTCGTGGCCGTCGGGGCGCTCCTCCTGGTCATCGTCGGTCTCCTGGCGTTCGTCGCCTGGCGGCGGGGACCGCGAGGTGCGACGTCTGCCGACGGCGCCTACGGCTCGGTCATCCGGATCGCCTCGCGCTTCGGGTTCGGACCGCGACCGGCGCAGACGGTCTATGAATACGCCGGGTCGCTCGGCGAAGTCCTGCCGACCGCGAGACCCGAGCTCGAGATGGTCGCGCAGGCAAAGGTCGAGTCCGTCTATGCGCGCCAGGTCTTCGGGGACGAGCGGATGGCCAGCCTGCGCGCGGCGCAGCGCCGGCTCCGGGTGAGCTTGTTGAGACTGGCCTTCCACCGCAAAGAACGCCCCCGCCGTCGGTAGCCCGCCGCTGGGCGGCACATCCGCGCGTTGCCGGGTCCGCCGGTCGCTCACGCACCTCTGGGTGCGCTTGCTCCCTTGCTCCCCGGCGCCTTCGGCTGCACTCGCCCATCGTCGGGCTACGGTCTGACCCACCGCCCGGGCGCGGGGCGGCCCGTCGTTCTCAGGGTCGGTCAGAGGGCGCCGCTGCGGCTTCTTTCGTCGGCTTCGCGGCTGATGCGCTCGGACTCGATCGCGGCGAGGTGCGCGGTCAAGTCGTGCGCGCGGAGGACCGGACGGCCGGCGCGCAGCTCGACGACCGTGATCGCGCACGGATCCATCGACCACATCCAGAATCGGTCGAGGGGCAGGTCGAACAGCGTCGAGCAGGGTCACCTTGAAGACCCCGTCGTGGCCGACGACGATCGACCAGGGATGGTCGGGGATCGGGGCCGCGTAGCCCGCGACCTGTGATCGGTCGTGCGTGCCGGGCGGCCGGCCGTCAGCCAGGCGCGCCAGCGCGTCGGCGAGGCCCGCCCGGACGCGGGCCGCGACCTCGGGGAGTGACTCGCCGCCCGGTGCCCAGGATGTCAGCGGGGTCCGGCGCCACGCGCTGAGCTCGGCACCGTATCGCGCCTCGACGTCGTTACGAAGGAGACCCTGCCAGGCGCCCTGGGCGATCTCCGCGAAGGCCGCATCCGGGCGCCTGCCGACGGTCGTGCCCGCGGATCGAAGGGCCGCCTCGATCGCATCGGCGGTCTCGGTCGCCCGTCCGAGAGGGGAGTGGATGAGCTCGACCGGGTCGCCGGTCGGGATCGGCAGGGCGGGCGGCGCGTGTGGCGCGGCCAGCCGGACAGCGACGAGCCCGGCCTGGCGCCGGCCGGTCGGCGAAAGAGGGGACTCTGCCTGGCCCTGGAAGCGCCCCTCGACGATGAACGTCGATTCGCCGTGGCGGACGAGAACGAGCGTCGCGTCAAGCCCGTCGGGGATCAGTGGCGCCTCGGCCACGGTCAGTGTCCGCTCCCCAGCCGGATCGTCCACAAGTCGCTGACCGCCTCGTGCGTTCGGATCGCCTCGGACACCGCGTCAGGAACGTCATCGTCGAGCGCCAGGATCATGAACGCGTCCTCGCGCGGGCGGGTGCGCGCCAGGTGCATGGCGCTGATGTTGATGTCGGCCTCACCGAGCATGATCCCGACGCGCCCGACGGTCCCCGGCCGATCCTGGTGGCGGGTGATGAGCATGTTGTCGGCGGGAGCCATGTCGAGCCGGTAGTCATCGAGCCGGGTGATCCGCGGCTCGCCGCCGGCGACCGTCCCGGCCACCACGGTGGTCCGTCCGCCGGTCTCGCCGGACAGCGTGATGAGTGCCGCGAACGAGCCTGCGTCCGGCGTCTTGCGCTCGACGACCGTGATCCCGCGCGCCTTGGCCAGCGCCCCGGCGTTGACGAGGTTGACCCGCTCGGTGATCGAGTGCTCGAGCAGCCCCCGCAGGACGGCGGCGGTCAGCGGGCTCCCGTCGTAGTCGGCCAGCTCCCCGGCGATCTCGAGGGTCAGCGTCCGCACCCCGCCGCGCGAGAACTGGGCGAAGAACCGGCCGAGGATCTCGGCCAGCGGCAGGTAGGGCGCGATCGCCCGGGCCGTCTCCGGCGTGAGCAGCGGGGCGTTGACCGCGTAGCGGGCGCTCCGGCCCTCGAGGACGTCGAGGACCTGCGACGCGACCTCCTCCGAGACGAGGACCTGCGCCTCGGCGGTCGACGCGCCGAGGTGCGGCGTCAGCAGCGTGTTCGGTGCGTCGAGGAGCGGCGAGTCGGTCGGTGGCTCGTGCTCGAAGACGTCGATCCCGGCGCCCCCGAGATGCCCCGACCGAAGCGCCTCGGCGACGGCCGCCTCGTCGAGGACGCCGCCGCGCGCCACGTTGAGCACGATCGAGCCGGGCTTGAGCTTCGCGATCGCTTCGCGACCGATCAGGCCGCGTGTCTGGCGGGTCAGCGGCACGTGGACCGTGACGACATCGGCGCGGGCGAGCATCTCGTCGAACTCGACCAGCTCGACCCCGTGATTGGCGGCCGCCTCGGCGGTCACGAACGGATCGACCCCGAGGACCGTCATCTCCATCGCCCTGGCCCTGACCGCGATGGCCTGCCCGATCTTGCCGAGCCCGACGATGCCGAGCGTCCGGCCGCGCAGCTCGAGCCCGGTGAACTGGGCGCGCTTCCACTCACCGCGCCGGAGCGAGGCATCGGCCGCGGCCGTCCGGCGGGCGACGCCGTACAGCAACGCCAGCGTGTGCTCCGCCGCTGCGATCGTGTTCCCGGTCGGGGCGTTGACGACGACGATGCCGGCACGTGTCGCGGCCTCGAGATCGACGTTGTCGACCCCGACCCCGGCCCGCCCGATGACCGCCAGCCGCGTCCCCGAAGCGATCAGGTCGGCGTCGACCTGGACCTGGCTGCGGACGATGAGCGCGTCGTAGTCGGGCAGGATCGCCCGGAGCTCCTCCTGGCTCAGGCCCGTGCGCTCATCGACCTGGTGACTGGCCCGCAGGAGCTCGATCCCTTCGATCGCGACCGGCTCGGCGACCAGGATCCTCATGCACCCGCCCCGGCGACGGCCGGTGCGGCGATCCCGTATGACTCGAGCGCGGCCACCTGGGCGGCCGACACGGCCGACCCCGGGCGGACCGGACGCCCGGCGCCGATCGAGACGATCTCGAGGATGCTCATCGCGCCGAGGATCTCCTCGAGCGTGACCGACCCGAGATGGCCGACCCGGAAGATCTTGCCGGTGAGCTTGCCCTGGCCGCCGGCCAGGACGACGCTGCGGCGCTTGATCTCGCCGTTGAACGCCTTCCAGTCGAGGTCGGCCGGAACGACCGCCGCGGTGACCGTCTTCGAGGCGTGACGCGGGGTCGGCGAAGAGCTCGAAGCCGAGGGCGCTGAGACCCGCCCGCGTCGCCGCGGCACACGCCTCGTGGCGGGCGAAGATGCTCGCGGCACCCTCGGCGTTCATCAGCCGGATCCCCTCGTCGACCTGGTAGACGACCGCGATGGCCGGCGTGAACGGCGTCTCGCCGCCGGCATGGCTGTCCCGATGGGCACGCAGGTCGAGGTAGACCCGCGGCATCGTCGCGGTCTCCATCGCGGCCCAGGCCCGTTCCGAGGCGGCGATCATGGACAGACCGGGTGCCGACATCCAGGCCTTCTGCGAGCCGGTCACGACGACGTCGAGACCCCAGGCGTCCATCTCGAACGGGACGGCACCGAGGCTCGAGACCGTGTCGACCAGGATCAGGGCGTCGGGCGCGACCTCGCGGACGACCGCGGCCAGCTCCGGGATCGGGTTCATCACGCCGGTCGACGTCTCGTTGTGCGTGAGCAGGACCGCCTTGTAGTCGGGGAACCGCTCGAGCTCGGCGCGGAGGACTGCCGGGTCGGCCGCCTGGCCCCACTCGACGTCGATCTTGGTGACCTCGGCGCCGTAGACCCGGGCGATCTTGGCGAAGCGATCGCCGAACGAGCCGATCGAGACGCCGAGGACCCGGTCGCCCGGCGACAGGACGTTGACCACGGCCGCCTCGAGACCGCCGGTCCCGGCGGTCGTCAGGACCGCGATGTCGCTGGTCGTGCCGAAATAGGGCTTCATCCCGGCCAGGATGCGGCCGAGCATGGCCGCGAACTCCGGACCGCGGTGATTGATCATCTGGCGTGCGCCGGCCTCGCGGACGCTCGGCGGGAGTCCGGTCGGGCCGGGGATGCGCAGGTTGGGTTCGAAGCGGTCCACCGGGAGCCTCCTGGGTGGTCGTGGGATCGGTCGATCGGTCTGTGGCGGTCGATCCGGCGGCCTCCCGCGGGATCTCGCCTATGCTCTCATGCCGAGCCGTTCGGCCGCCGAGCGAGGCGGGCGGCAGGATCGACGACCGTTACGCGGGCGTGCCGCGAGGCGTCCTCCCTGCACGACGCAGCCAGGAGAACCCGGATCGTGAGCCTCGCCACATGACCACCGAGCCTCGCCGCCGGCGTCGACGCGTCGCGGTCCTGACCGTGGCGCTCGGCCTGGTCGTGGTCGTGGCGGGCGTGGCCATGATCTCGACCGATGTGCTGGGGGCGGGCCGGCTGTTCGATCGGGCGATGGCCAAGGTGGATCGGTTGATGGCGGGGCCGGTGCCCGACCGGTCGGCGCCCGTGACGGTCCTCGTCGAAGATCCGGACGCATCCGACGATCCGGGCGCCGCCGACGACCCCGGCGAAAGCGCCGACCCGACACCGACCGAAACGGCAGTGGCGGGGGTCGGTGGTCCGACGATCACGCCGGTCCCTGCGCCGACCGCCAGCCCGGCCCCGACGCCGGCCCGCGTCCCGGTCGACGTCGAGATCGTGAGCAACCCCAAGGCCGTCTTCGCACATGAGCTCAAGGACACCTGGTGCGCATCGGCCGGGGTCCAGATGACGCTGGCCGTCCTCGGTCTCGCCGACAACTCGAACGCCTTCCAGCGCACTCTCCAGGGCCGCGTCCACGAGTGGGACAGCTACGCCGACAGCCACAACGGCGACTGGGGGCCGTCGGCGATGTCGCTGGCCCTCGCTTCCTACGGAGCCAAGGGCTACGAGGTCCGCGCCTACAAGACACGACAGGGAGCGGAACGCGACGCGGCCAAGGCGATCGAACGAACCGGTTCGCCCGTCCTCCTGATGGCCTGGCGCGGCGCCCACACCTGGGTGATGACCGGCTTCCGCGCCGACGCCGATCCGGCCCTCTTCAAGAACGCGACGATCAAGGGCACCTACATCCTCGATCCGTGGTACCCGACCGTCTCGACCATCTGGGGCGCGTCCGACCCGCCCGGGACATTCCAGGACAACTCGGAGATGATCCGCAACTACCTGGCCTGGAAGCGACCCGAGGGCCACTACCCGGATCGCGATGGGCTCTACATCGCGGTCGTTCCGACCGTCGTCGTCAAGCCGGTGAGCTGACCCCGATCCGCCGGACCCGCGGGACCAGGAAGAGCGCGAGCAGGATGTCCTTCACGACCATCCCGACCGCGTAACCGAGCGGGATGGCCACGATCCCGGCCGAGGGAACGAGCAGGCTCGACGCGACGATGACGGCGCCGAGCCCGGCGAACGAGGCGATCACCTGGCGAAGCGTGTCGTGGGTGGCGAACAGTCCGCGCGACAGCGGATAGGCAAGCGCGTCGAACGGGACCGACAGGGCGAACGCGGCGACCACCGCGGAGGTGCGTGCCACGTCGTCCGGGCCGAACTTCCCGCCACCGAGCAGCACCTGGACGAGCGTGCCCGACAGCACGAACAGCGCGATGGCTGCGAGGCCGGTCAGCACTGCGATCGTCAGCAGGTTGCGACCCAGCTCGGCACGGAACGAGCGCCCGTCGCCGGCCGCGAAGGCCGCCGACAGGGTGGGGAAGACGGCCAGTGAGAACGACACCCCGATCAGGCTGACCGGGAGGACCTGGTAGTCGGACGCGAAGTTGTAGGCGCTGACGCTCCCGACGCCGAGGCCCGTGGCGAGCACCGTGAAATACGTCACGGTGATCGGGTCGATCGGGAGCGACAGCATCCGCGGCACCATCAGCCGCAGGAACTCGCGGAACGCCGCCGTCCGGATCCCGAATGAGGGACGGATCCTGAAGCTCGTGCGGGTTGTCCCGATCGCGCGGATCGCCAGGTGTGCCACCGCCCCGACGACAGCGCCCCAGGCGGTCGCGACGATCCCGAACCGGCCGGCGAACAGGACGGTCGCGACGACGATGCCGGCCGTGTACAGGATCGGGGCGAGCGCGTAGAAGACGAAGCGCCGGTTGGCCACCAGGACCTCGCCGAGGGCGATCGACGCGGCGAACATGACCTGGGCGATGCAATTGATCCGCATCATCTCGACGGTCAGCTCACGGGTCGCCGGGTCGAAGCCGCGGCCGATCTGCTCCGCCAGCCACGGCGCGGCGATGAAGATCAGGACACTCGCGATGGCCATCACAGTCACGGCGCCGGTGAGCACGGTGCGTCCGAAATCGTTGGCCGCCGCGTCGTCTCTCGTCTCGTGGCGAAGGCTGCTGAAGATCGGGACGAAAGGCGCGGTCAGCCCGGCAGCCACGAGGACATCGAGGGCGATCTCCGGGATGCGGAACGCCGCGTTGTAGGCATCGAGCTCGGCGCTCGCGCCGTAGGTGTTGGCGAAGACCCGGTTGCGCACGATACCCATCGCGAAGTAGCCCAGCGACAGGAACGTGAGGACCAGGGCTCCGCGCGGGAAGATCCGGTCGATCGAGGCGCGGATGGGGACGATCGACGCCCGGAGCACGCTCACCAGACGCTTGACGGGTCCGGGCTCTACGCCCGGTCGCGCTCGAGCCGGGCGTCCACGAAGTCGAGGTAGCCGGTCGGGCCTGCCGGATGACCGGCCCGGGTGAGCAGGAGGATCGCCTCCTGGCACTCGCCGATCCCGTGGATCGCGACGTGCAGCGCATAGTCGGCGAGCGTGTAACCGGCCCGGCCCTCGACGTCGCTGTCCGCGGCGAGGTCCTCGTCGGTCAGACCGTCGAGCCAGGCGCGGGTCTCGCGCTCGTCGGCCCGCCACTCGTCGGCGAGCGACGCCAGGGTCGGGTAGTCGATCGGTCGCAGCTCGGTCTCGCCCTCGGTGTGCGGCGTGCCGTCGCGCAGCCGGATGCGCCAGCTTCGTTCGACGTCGAGCTCGTGGACGAGCGTCGCGCGAAGGTCGCGCATGCCGACCGCTTCGACGCCGATGAAGGCTTCCGGCGTCATGTTCGCCGCGGCATCGAGCGCGCGGTCGCGCAGCCAGAAGAGGTACTCGAAGAGGGTCGTGATCTCCGTCTTGCGCACGGGGCAAGACTAGCGGTCAGGGCGGACCTGGAGACGACGACCGCGGATGGTGGCCTCACGGAGGGCCCGGACGACCTGGTCGGCGACGGCCTCCTGGACATCGACCAGGGAGAACCCGTCGTTGATCTGGATGGCGCCGACGGCGCTCCCCGGGACATGCGCCTCATTGGTGATCGCCCCCACGAGATCGCCCGGCCGCAAGCCGGCTCGACGACCACCGCCGACGAACAGGCGGACCCACGGCCCGCCGGGACCTCCTCGATCGCCGCTCCCCGGGCCGGGGCCCGGGCCGCCGGGTCCGGGACGCGCGCCCGGTCCGGTTCGGGGGCCGCCACGGACCGGCATCGGGCGGACGCTGCGCGGCGGAGGACCGGCGACCAGCGGCGGCGACGCGAGCTCGACTTCGTCCGCGTCGGTCGACCCGGCACCCTCGATCAGGCTGACCGCCGCGAGCGCGATATCGACCAGGTCGAACTCGTCGGTCAACGGCTCGACGACGCCGCGGAAGCGGTCGAAGCCGTCGCCCAGGAGCGCCTCGCGCAGGTTCGCCCGCAGGATCTCGGTCCGTCGTTCGCGCAGGTCGGCGACGGTCGGCAGGTGGGCGATCTCGAGCTTCGTATGGGTCGCCGTCTCGATGTTGCGCAGGAGCCGATGCTCGCGCGGTTCGACCAGCGTGATGGCGACGCCGTCGCGGCCGGCGCGGCCGGTTCGCCCGATGCGATGGACATACGCGTCGGGGTTCGAGGGCACGTCGTAGTTGACGACATGCGAGACGTGCTCGATATCGAGGCCGCGGGCGGCGACGTCCGTCGCGACGAGCACGTCGAGCGAGCCGTCGCGGAAGCGCCCCATCATCCGGTCGCGGCCCTCCTGGGTCAGCCCACCGTGGAGTGCCCCGGCGTCGTGGCCGCGCGCGCTCAGCGCCTCCGCGAGGTCGTCGACCTCGCCCCGTGTCCGCGCGAAGACGAGCGTCGAGCTCGGGTCCTCGACATCGAGGATCCGGCACAGCGCCGCGAGCTTGTCGGTCCGCCGCACGACGTACGCGACCTGGCGGACCCGTGGCGCGCCGCCAATGGTCGTCCGCTCGGCATGGACCTTGATCCGCGCCGGGTCGCGCAGGTGGCGCTTGGCGATGCGCGTGATCGTCGTCGAGATGGTCGCCGAGAAGAGCGCCGTCTGGCGCTCGGGCGGCGTGGCGGCGAGGATCGTCTCGAGGTCTTCGGCGAAGCCCATGTCGAGCATCTCGTCGGCCTCGTCGAGGATGACGATCGCGACCTCGTCGAAACGCAGGCTGCCCCGCTTGAGGTGATCGACCGCACGGCCGGGAGTTGCGACGACGATGTCGACGCCCCGTCGGAGCCCGCGCAGCTGCTGCCCGATCGGCTGGCCGCCGTAGACGGGCAGGACACGCGCGCCGAGCTCGCGGCCGTAGGCGTGGAGCGCCTCCGCGACCTGCATGGCGAGCTCGCGGGTCGGGACCAGGATCAGCGCGGACGTGCGCCCTTCGCCCGCCCGACCGATGGTGATCCGCTGGAGCATCGGCAGGGCGAAGGCCGCGGTCTTGCCGGTCCCGGTCGGGGCCTCGGCGAGCAGGTCGCGGCCCGCCAGGAGGGGCGGGATCGCCTCCCGCTGGATCGGCGTCGGCTCCTCGTACCCGAGTGCCGCGATCGTGCGCAGCAGCCTGGCGTCGAGCTCGAGACCGGCGAAGCCGTCCCCGGCTGAGTCGGCCGCGTCGACCGAACCGGACGTGTCGAGAGGATCAGCTGGACGGTCGCCCGCGTCCGGGTCGGACGCAGGTTCCGGATCGGTCGTGTGCTCCATGATCGACCGGGCGGGTGCGGTCAGCGGGCCCCGACGATCGGTTCGAGGTCGATCGTCCGAACGCTGCGCTTCCCGCCACCATCGGTCCTGACCATCGCGGCCGGGATGACGCCGGCGATCAGCCGCTCGATGGTCGCTTCCTCGCCGGCATACAACCCGGTCCCGGCGATCCGGACACGGCCGCCGACATCGAGATTCTTGCGACCGGCGCCGGCCGTCAGGTCGATGGTCACGAGGTTCGGACGGACCATCGCGACCTCGGGACCGGCTCCGGCCCGCGGCACGCCCTTGGTGTGCGTCCGGGCGACCGGATAGGTCACCTTGCGACGCTTCACGCGGCTTCCTCGTTGCCGTCGCGGCCACCGCCGAGATCGCCGTTGACCGCGGCTGCTCCGTTGACAGCGGACCAGGCCGTGACCGCGTCCTGAAGAGCGATGGAGCCGGGCCGCACAGCGAGCCGATCGTCGGCTCCACGGATCCCGGCGCCGAGTTCGGCCAGGACGCCGCGATAGGCGGGCTTGTCGCCGTCCGACCGGGCGCTCGCGGGGTAAACGTCGAAGTAGCCGTCGGTGCTGACGACGATGCGCGCCTCAGGCGCGGCGAAGGTGGTTCGAGCCAAGGGGTGAGATCCGTTCCATCGCGCGCTTCGGACTGGCAAGATGCGAGCCCGGCGCCTGCGACACGGTCTCCACCATCGGGCCGGCGACCGATTCCGTCAAATGGCACGCCGGATTGTTATGCGCTTGTAGCACTGGCCCGAGACGACGCAACGTCGTTGGAGGGCGGGCGGTCGATATCGTCCGGTCGGGCGAATGTCGCCGCGAGAGGTCGATCCGGCGCAGTCCGAGAGGCTGCGTCGAACATGTGCCGAGGGACTCGTGGACGTCTTCAATATCGCGATCCAGCTTGCATTCATCCTGCTCTTCGTCGTCGTCCTGGTGCGCTACCTGCGGCAGCCGCGGGCGGTCCACCGCGACCTGGTGCTCGTCTTCGCGTCGGTCGTGGCGCTGTTCGTCATCGCGATCGCACTCGCCGTGTGGCCGACGTTGCCACGCGGGTTGAGCACGCTGTCGGCGGTCGTCCTCCTCCTGCAGCCGTACCTGACGCTCCGTCTCGCGCGCCATTTCGTACCTGTCTCCCGGAACGTGGCGACCGCGAGCCTGATCTGGTTCTGTGTCGCGGTGGCCGGCCTCGCGATCGGCATCCGCGGCAACATCCTGATGACAGGCGATCGTCATCGGATATTTCGTGGCGGTCGAGGCGATCGCCGCGTCCTTTCTCCTGCGCGCCAGCCGGACGCGAGTCGGGTACGCGCGAACCCGGCTGCGCATCGCGTCGGTCGCCACATTCCTGTTCGCCGGGGGGATCCTGGTCGCGGGTGCGGGTGCAGCGGGCACGTCGGCTGGCGGGACGACGAACGTGGCCGTGACCTTCATCTCGCGGACGATGGCCCTGGCGGCGGGGATCGGGTACCTCGCGGCTTTCCTGCCGCCGCTCGAGTTGCGCCGCCTGCAGCAGCGTGCCGTCGCCTTCGACCTCGGACAGACCCTGCTCGCGGCACCGGTCGACGGCGACCCGGATTCGGTCTGGATCGCGCTCGCGGGGTTGGCCCGGATGATCACGAATGGACCGGCGGCCATCGTCGCGCTCGGCGATCCACCCGTGGTCCGCATCGTCAGCGGCGAGCCCTCGGTCGAGATAGCGATCGGCGCGACCTACGATGGGCCGACGAGCGAGGAGATGGGCGAACGGTCGGGGCAGGGGACCATCGCCGTCCCGATCGAATCCGACCTGGGGATGCAGGGCTGGTTGATCGTCTATCCGGATGCCGGCTCGCTCTTCCTCGAGGACGACCTCGTCCTGCTGCGACTCCTCACGGCACAGGCGGCCCGGGCGAACGAACGGCGTGAGGCGATCCGCCAGCAGGGCGTCCTCGCCAGCGAGCTCGAGGATGCCAGCCATGAGCTCGAGACCTCCCGCGCCCAGCTCCAGAGCGAGGCTCGCTTCCGCGCGGCGCTCGAGGCGCATCCGGGGATCCTGCTCGTGATCGAGCCGAGTGGCCAGGTCGGCTACGCGAACGACCAGGCGCTGCGCAGCCTCGGCTACGACGGCGAAGGGATCCGGCAGGTGGGGCTGGCCGATCTCCTCGCGCGCCCGCCCGCCCACGAGAACGACGATCACGGCAGCGGCGAGGCGCGGCGCCGCGACGGCTCGACGTTCCCGGTCGACTTCGCGGTCAGCCCGTTCGAGTCGCAGGGCGAGCTGTCGTGGATCGCTGTCCTGACCGATATCTCGGCCCGGCTCGAAGCCGACCACCTGCGTGACACCTTCATCGGGATCCTGTCGCATGAGCTGCGGACCCCGGTCACCGCGATCTATGGCGGGAGCCAGGTGCTGCTCGCGCGCGGCGAGCGGCTCGCTCCCGAGGTGACCCGCGAGCTCGTGACCGATATCGCGGCCGAGTCGGAACGACTGCATCGGCTGATCGAGAACCTGCTCGTCCTGGCCCGCGTCGAGCGCGGCGAGGACATCGTCGGCGGCGAACCGGTCCTGCTCCAGCACGTGCTGCCGTCGATCGTCGACCGCGAGCGCTCGCTCTGGCTCGGCACCGACATCACGGTCAACGTCCCGCCCGGCCTGCCGACGGTCCGCGGCCACGACGGATATGTCGCCCAGGTGATCCGGAACCTGCTGAGCAACGCGGCCAAGTACGGCGGCCCGACATCCAGCGTCGAGATCGTCGCGGAAGGCGGTGCCGATGGTGTCGTCATCCGGGTCCTCGACGACGGCCCGGGCCTCGACCCCGCCACCGCCGATCGGCTGTTCGAGCTGTACTACCGGGCGCCGGGCTCGGCGGTCCGCGCCCCCGGAGCCGGGATCGGGCTGTTCGTGTGCAGGCGGATCGTCACGGCGCTGGGCGGGACCATCTGGGCGCACGCGCGCCCATCAGGCGGCGCGGAGTTCGGGTTCAGCCTCCCGGTCTACGAGGCGGACGACGAGGTCCAGCCGATCAACGCCGGCAAGGGAGAGCTCGCCGCGGCCTCCTAAGCGCCATCCGGGCGTCCCGAAGCTAGGCATGTCCGACGCTCGGGCTACGACCCGGCGTCGCGTTTCTCGGTCTCGGCCAGCTTCTTGCGGTTGGTCTCGCGCGTCTTCATGAGCCCGTCACCCGCGTGGTGGGTGACCTCCGGCGCCGGGGTCTTCGCCCGCGGGGTCTTGCCGGCGGCCTTGGCGGCAGCTCGGGCGTCGGCGCGAGCGGCCATCCGGGCGGCGATCGTCGATTCGTAGCCCGAGTCCGTCGGCAGGTAGTAGCGACGCGCGACGATCGCGTCGGGCAGGTACTGCTGCTCGACGTCGGCACCCTCGTAGTCGTGCGAGTAGCGGTAGCCCACCCCGATGCCGTGCTGCTTCATCCCGCGGTGAGCGGCGTTGCGCAGGTGGAGCGGGACCGGCAGCGCGCCGTTGGCCTCGACATCCGAGACGGCCGCCCAGTACGCCGCGCCGGCACGGTTCGACTTCGGGGCGGTGGCGATATACGTCGTCGCCTGGGCCAGCGCGTACTGCGCTTCCGGGAGCCCGATCCAGTCGAGCGCCTGACCGGCCGCGACCGCCACCGACAATGCCCGGGGGTCGGCATTCCCGACATCCTCGGACGCGCTGATGATCAGCCGCCTGGCGATGAACTTCGGATCCTCGCCGGCCGCGATCATCGCCGCCAGCCAGTAGAGCGCAGCGTCCGGGTCGTTGCCGCGCAGGCTCTTGATGAACGCCGAGACCGTGTCGTAATGACCGTCGCCGGCCCGGTCGTAGGCGAGGACGCGTTGCTGGGCGGCGGCTTCCACGTCCTCGAGACGAGGGCTGACGTGTCCGTCGGCATCGCGGATCTCTTCCGATTCGGCGAGCGCGGTCGCGCCCTCGAGGACGTTGAGCGCTGCCCGCGCGTCACCGCCTGCGAGCGACACCAGGTGCGCGAACGCGTCATCGGTCAGCGCGACCCCGCCCGGACGGACCGAGCGGACCGGCCAGCCCGCGCTCCTCGTCGCTCAGCGCCCGGCGTACCACGGTCCCGACCTCGATATCAGTCAGCGGCTCGAGGCGCCACACGCGCATCCGCGACAGGAGCGCGGCGTTCACCTCGAAGTACGGGTTCTCGGTCGTCGCGCCGATCAGGGTGACGGTGCCGTCCTCGACGTGCGGCAGGAGGGCGTCCTGCTGGGCCTTGTTGAAGCGATGGATCTCGTCGAGGAAGAGGAGGCTGCGCGTCCCGTGCAGGTTGAGCCGGTCCTGGGCCTCCGCGATCGTCGCGCGGACCTCGACGACGCCGGACATGACCGCCGACATGCTGCTGAAGTGGGCACCGATCTCGGCAGCGAGGAGCCTGGCGAGGCTGGTCTTGCCGGTTCCCGGCGGTCCCCACAGGAGGAGCGAGGCGAGGTGGCCGCGAGCGACGCTCCGACGCAGCGGACCGCGCTCGCCGACGAGGTGTTCCTGCCCGACGAACTCGGTCAGGTCACGCGGTCGCATCCGGGCGGCCAGTGGCTGCCGCTCGGGCGGTGGCTGGAAGAGGGCCTCGGGTCGGGCCCCTTTGACGCCCCGTGCGCTTGGCATAGGTCGCAGTCTAGGGCCCGCTGTTCAGGACGTGCCTTCGGGCCGCGTGTGGTGTCGAGCGCCGGGCTTACACTCGGCAGGTGAAACGTCCCTTCGCCGGACTCGTGTTGTTCGCGTTCCTCGTCGCCGCCTGCGGACAAGCCCCGGCACCCTCCCTCGGCGATGGCGGGAGGGTCTGGTGCGGCGGTCACCCCATCGCCGTCGTCAATGCAGGCGTCGGTCTTGGCATCGGGCCCTCACACTTCGTCAGCGAGAAGGCCGGGATCGAGCAGGCGACGCTCGACGGCGACGTCCAGCAGGCACAGCGCCTCCTGCTTCAGCTCGAGCGGGTGGCTGCCGAGGTCGCAACGGACATCGACCCGCACCCAGGCTTGACGTCACTCGCGGCGTGGCGGGCGGATGCTCCGGCGGACTTCGAGAAGTCGTGCCTCGCCGCGTATGCGGCCGGCTCCGTCCCGGGCTAGAGCGGGCCCATCCCCAGGATGTGCGACAACACCCACAGCGCGATCAGCAGGATGATCAGCGAGCCGCCGACGATGGCGATCCGGCGGACGTCGCGCGCCACGTAGCCGTACTCCTCGGCGGCTGACAACGTCAGGCTCGAGGACCGCGGGGTCTCGACCGGACGTGTGGCCCGTGCCCGTTCCTTGGTCGTCTCGGCCTCGCGTTCTTCGGCCACGATCGCGGCTTCGAGGGTGGCGGCGCGCGCCTCCTCCTCGGGTGTCAGGTCGTCCGGCCGGGGCTCGGGCGCGGCGACGGTCGGGGTGACGGGTCGGGCCGTGGATCGGGTGGCCTGCCGCTGCAGGGGTGGGCGCTGTCCGGGTCTGGACGTGCTGCCTCGGACTCGCTTGGCCATGGTCTGCGGGGGGCCTCCAACGGATGGACGGTGGTGTCGCGCCTCGCGCGCACCCGGGGTCTGCCGACGGCAGAGGATAGCACTCCGTCCGATACGGCCGCGCTGAGAGCGCCCTGCTAGACTCGGCCGGCCCCCATCGGAGGATCCTCGGATCGACCTCGACGCGCTCGTCCAGCCCTATCTCGGACCGATCATCGTCGGCCTCATCGTGGTCGTGCTCCTGCTCCTCCTCGCGGTCGTCTTCGTTGCCCGGCGGACCGGCCGGATCGATGCCCGGCTGCGCGGTCTGACCCGTGGCGGGGACGGTCAGAGCCTCGAAGCGGTCCTCGACGCGCACCTCGACCGGGTCGACGCGGTCGCGCGTCAGCTCGACGAGCTGACCGCCCGGGCCGCTGTCGCTCGAAGGCACCCAGCGGAAGGCGTTCCAGCGGGTCGGCCTCGTCCGCTACAACCCGTTCGAGGAGACGGGCGGCAACCAGAGCTTCGCCCTCGCGCTGCTCGATGCGGCCGGGGACGGCTGGGTCCTGTCGAGCCTCCACGCCCGCTCGGGCACGCGCGTCTACGCCAAGGCGATCACTGCCGGTCGCGCCGACGCCGGCCTGTCCGAGGAGGAGACGGCGGCCATCGCACAGGCCATGGCCTGACAGGCTAGCTGTCACGGCGGCCCGCGATGCTCCCGACATGGCCCCCACCAATCCGACCCCGACCCGGCCCGACGACCTGATGCGCACGAGGACGCGTCGACGCCGCGAGCCGGTCCCGCTCGACCAGCTGCCTGCCTGGCGCGACCTCGTGCCGGTCATGGATCCGGCGGTCACGGGCGTGCCGTCCGGGCTCGAGGCACTGCTCGGCGGCCTCGACCCGGACCAGCTTCGCGCGGTCACGCACGGCGACGGGCCGCTGCTCGTCGTCGCCGGCGCCGGGACCGGCAAGACCCAGGTCATCACCCGGCGGATCGCCTGGCTGATCGCCACGCATCGAGCCAAGCCGTCGGAGATCCTGGCCCTGACCTTCACCGACAAGGCCGCCGACGAGATGGCGGTCCGCGTCGACCAGCTCGTCCCGTACGGCTACACGGACACCGCGATCTCGACCTTTCACGCGTTCGGCGACGGGCTGATCCGCGAATACGCGCTCGAGCTCGGCCTGCCGACCGACCTGCGCGTCCTGACCCGGCCGGAGGTCGTCATCTTCCTGCGCGAGCACCTGTTCGAGTTCGAGCTCGACGCGTACCGGCCGCTCGGCGATCCGACCCGCTTCCTCGCCGCGCTGGCGACGCTGTTCAGCCGCTGCAAGGACGAGGACATCTCGCCGGCCGACTACCTCGCCCACGCCGACCGGGTCGCGGTCGAGGCCGGGGCGCTGGCCGATGCCGCGGCCCGAGACGGTGCGGACGCAGACCCGACGCGCCGCGAGATCGCCGAGGCCGCCGGCGAGGAGGCGCGGCGCCAGGCCGAGCTCGCCCGGGCCTACGCCACCTACCAGACCCTCCTGGCGGCCAACGGCTGCATCGACTTCGGCGACCAGGTCGCGCTCGCGCTCCGGCTCGTGCGGACCTCCCCGGCCGCCCGGAGCGCGATCGCCGGCCGCTTCCGGTACATCCTCGTCGACGAGTTCCAGGACACGAACCGCGCCCAGGCCGAGCTCGTCGCCGCGCTGGCCGACGACCACCGGAACGTGACGGTCGTCGGCGACGACGACCAGGCGATCTACGCCTTCCGCGGCGCGGCGATCGACAACATCCTCGACTTCCGGGAGCGCTACGCCGGGGCACGGACGGTCGTCCTGCGCCGCAACTACCGCTCGCTCGCGCCGGTCCTCGACGCCGCCTACCGGCTGATCCGGTTCAACGACCCGGACCGTCTCGAGGTCCGGACGGGGATCCTCAAGCGCCTGCGCGCCCAGCGCAGCGCGGTCGCCCCGGCCCCGGTCCGGCTCGAGGTCTTCGCCACGGGAGCCGAGGAGGCCGACTGGATCGCCGCCGAGATCGGCCGGCGCATCGAGGCCGGTGGCGCGGCGCGCGACCACGCGGTCCTCGTCCGGGCCAACGGCCACGCCGACCCGATCCTGCGCGCTCTCAACATGGCCGGGATCCCGTGGCGGTTCTCCGGCACGTCCGGGCTCTACGCGCGACCCGAGGTCCGGCTGCTGCTCGCGTTCCTGCGGGTCGCCGCGGACCTCGCCTCGAGCGTCGACCTGTACGCCCTCGCGGCGTCCGACGTCTACGGCCTCGGCGGCGAGGACCTGACCGCGATCGTCAACATGGCCCGTCGCCGGAACCGGTCCGTCTGGGCGGTCCTCGAGGAGCTCGATCGCCAGCCCGGGATCCTCCGCGTCACGCCCGAGACGCGGGCGACCGTCGCGAAGCTCGTCGCCGACCTGCGCGGCTACGCGGAAGCCGCCCATGAGCGTCCGGCCGGCGAGCTCCTCTACCGGTTCCTGCGCGGGAGCGGCCTGCTGGCGCGGCTCGTCGCCACCGACACGCCGCTCGCCGAGGAACAGCTCCAGAACATCGCCCGCTTCTTCGAGATCGTCCGGTCGCAGTCGTCGCTGCTCGCCGACGATCGGGCCATCTTCGTGGCGCCGCACCTGGCGACCCTGATCGAGGCCGGCGACGATCCGGCCACCGCCGAGCTCGACCCGGACGCCGACGCGGTCGCGGTCCTGACGATCCACAAGGCGAAGGGTCTCGAGTTCCCGGTCGTCTTCCTGCCCGGGATGGTCGCCGGCCGCTTCCCGTCGGGCGGTCGCGGAGACGCCCTGGCCCTGCCGGCCGGCCTTGGACGCGGCGAACCGCCGACCGCCGAGACCTCGCTCGCGGAGGAGCGTCGACTGTGCTACGTGGCGATGACCCGGGCCCGGGACGAGCTGATCCTGAGCCACGCCGCGGACTACGGCGGCTCCCGGGCGCGGCGTGTCTCGCCGTTCGTGCTCGAGGCGCTCGACCTGCCTGCCGCGGCCGGGGTCCCGGGCGCCGGTGCTCGGGTGAGCACTCCGCTCGAGCGCCTGGCCACGTTCGAGGCGTCGACGGCGTCCCCGCCGGCATCGGATCGTCCGATCACGGAGCCGCTGTCGCTGAGCTTCTACCAGATCGACGACTACCTGACCTGCCCGCTCAAGTACAAGTACGCCCACGTCCTGCGCGTCCCGCTGGCCCCGCATCACGCGATCGTCTACGGGGCGGCGCTCCACAAGGCCGTCCAGCTCTTCCACCACCGGCACGCCAAGGGCCACGTGATGAGCGAGGCGGAGCTCGACGAGGTGTTCGATTCGGCCTGGTCGAACGAGGGGTTCATGAGCCGCGACCACGAGGAGGCCCGGCTGGCCGCGGGTCGGGCGGCCCTGCGGCGGTTCCGGCTCCAGCAGCTCGAGCCCGACGCGGTGATCCCGACCTACGTCGAGCGCGAATTCAGCTTCACGCTCGGCGGCGACCGGGTTCGCGGCCGCTGGGATCGCGTCGATGTCGTGCCGATCGAGGAGGGGAGTGCGCCTCGCCCGCCGCCGGCGACGCTCCGACCGCCGACGTGGTCTCGCCGACGCTCGGGATGCTCGGTCCCGAGCGCGTGACGATCACCGACTACAAGTCGTCCGACGTGCGCGACCCGGTCAAGGCCCGCCAGCGCGCCCGCGAGTCGCTCCAGCTCCAGATCTACGCGATGGGCTACGAGGCGATGACCGGCCGCCTCCCGGACGAGCTGGCGCTCCATTTCCTCGAGTCCGGCCTGATCGGCAAGGTCGACGTCGACCCGAAGCGACTGGTCAAGGCGCGCGAGCGGATCGCGCAGGCGGCGGCCGGGATGCGCGCCCGCGACTACACGCCGAAGCCCGACTACCTGGCCTGCACCTGGTGCGCGTTCCGGGACATCTGTCCCGTCCAGCGTCGCCCGCTGACGCCAGCGGAAGCGTCCGGCGGGATAGGGCATCCTCCCGACTCGACGCGACACGCACCCGGTCGCATCGTTCGCCATCCTCCCGGAGCGACCGGGCTTCCCGGAGATCGCATCGGAGATGCAGCACCTCGCCCGACTGATCCGTCCGTGGGTCACGACCGACGGCCCCGAGGCCCTAGACTCGATGGTCATGGACGCGCGCGATCGGACCGCCAACCTCGGCTTCTTCGGGGCGGCCGCGGTCGTCTGGGTGCTGGTCGGCCTGGTCGTCACGACGCGCGATCCGCTGGTCGATCGGAGCGCGGGTTTCATCGGTGCGTTCCTCATCGGGCTGGCCATCGCCCTGACCCTCATCCCGATCATCTGGCTGACGATCTTCGGCCGTCATCGCCAGATCGCCTACCAGGGCGACTGGCTGCGGGCGATCCGGCGCGGCGTCTGGGTCGGCATCGTCGCGGCCGTCCTCGTCGTGCTTCGACTCCAGGGGCTCCTCGAGCTGCCGATCGCCCTGTTCATGATCGCGCTCGTCGTGGTCGCCGAGGCGACGCTCTCCGCGGAACGCTAGGACGGACGCGTCATCACGGGCGATAGTCTGTGGCCCGCCCATCCCGATCGCCGAGAGGAGACCGCTTGCCGCCGTTGACCGATACGCGCCCGGCCGCGCCGTACGCGGACCTCAAGGCCCAGCTTGCCGCCGCGGTCGAGGCGTCGCGCGGCGAGATCCTCGAGCTGTCCCACCGGATCCACGCCGATCCCGAGCCGGCCTTCGAGGAGCACCACGCCGCGGCCTGGGTCGCCGAGACTCTGGCCCGTCACGGCTTCGAGGTCGACCATCCGGCCGGCAGCCTGGCCACCGCCGTCCGTGCGACGCGGCGCGGCGGCCGCGGCGGCGACAGCCCGCGGATCGGGATCCTCGCCGAGTACGACGCGCTGCCCGGGCTCGGCCACGGCTGCGGCCACAACACGATGGCCGCCTCGGGGGTCGGCGCGGCGATCGCCCTCGCGGCGATCGCCGACGAGCTGCCCGGCGAGATCGTCTTCCTCGGGACGCCGGCCGAGGAGCGGGGCAGCGGCAAGCAGATCATGATCGACGACGGGCTGTTCGACGGCCTCGACGCGGCGCTCCTGTTCCACCCGTGCGACCGCGACCACGTCGAGACCTACCCGCTGGCGTCCGAGGACGTCGAGGTCGTCTTCACGGGCCTCCAGGCCCACGCCTCGTCGGATCCGTGGCGGGGCAAGAACGCGCTCGACGCGCTGATCGTGCTGTTCACCTCGGTCGGGCTGTGGCGCCAGCAGCTCCATCCGAGCGCGCGCGTCCACGGGATCATCCGCGAGGGTGGGACCGCGGCCAACATCATCCCGGACCGGACCGCGGCCTGGTTCATGATCCGCAGCACCAGCGAGACCGAGTACGAGCGGATGCGCGATCGGTTCCGCGAGCTGTGCGAGGCGGCCGCGCTGGCGACCGACACGACGGTCGAGGTGACCTTCTCCGGCCGCGCCCGGACGATGCGCAACAACCGCGTCCTGGCCGAGCGGTTCCGGGCCAACATGGCCGCCTACGGCATCGTCGACCAGGGCGACGACCCGAACGCCGGGATCGACCGACATGGCCAACGTCAGCTGGGTCTGCCCGACGATCCACCCCGACCTCGCGATCGCGCCCGAGGGGACGCCCGGCCATTCGATCCTCTTCCGCGAGGCGGCCGATCTCGCCCCGGGCCGACGAGGTGACCCTGCTCGCGGCGACGCTCGTCGCCCAGACGGCGGTCGAGCTGTTCAGCGACCCGGCCCTCGTCGCGGCCGCCTGGCAGGAGTTCCGCGAAACGCGACTGATCCGCCGGCCGCGCCGGCCGGCTGATGACCATCGGCCGCGGCGCGTCCCGCTGGACGACGATATCGAACCGGCGGCGCCCCCAGAGAGACGAACCGACACGCGCGGCCGATCCGCCGCGACCCGTCTCCGGAGGTACCGGTGGCTGACCACCCGAGCGACCCCGATCGCGAGCCCGGCTTCGCGCACCACAACGGCTGGGACCGCGACTTCGAGACCTACGACGACTTCGACCTGCCGACCTACGTCGGCCCGGTGTCGTTCATGAAGCTGCCCTGGGTCACCGATCCCGGCCGAGCTCCGACGCCGCGCGGTCGACGTCGCGATCGTCGGGGCGCCGTTCGACGACGCCGTCAGCCACCGATCGGGCGCCCGCTTCGGCCCGCGCGCGATCCGCGAGGCGCAGTACACCTCGGGTTCGATCCACTCGCTCCAGCTCGACGTCGAGCCGTTCGACGTCCTGACCGTCGTCGACGCCGGCGACGCCAACATCGTGCCGGCGCAGCATCGAGCGCGCCCACGCGATGATCTATCGCAAGGTCCGCGAGGTCGCCGAGACCGGCGCGATCCCGATCGTCCTCGGCGGCGACCACTCGATCACCTGGCCGTCGGCGACCGCGGTCGCCGAGGTCCGCCGGCCGGGCAGCATCGGGATCGTCCACTTCGATGCCCACGCCGACACGGCCAACGACACGTTCGGCGTCCTCGCCAGCCACGGCACGCCGATGCGCCGGCTGATCGAGTCGGGCGCGGTCAAGGGCCGCAACTTCGTGCAGGTCGGGCTGCGCGGCTACTGGCCGCCGCAGGCGACCTTCGACTGGATGCAGGAGCAGGGCCTGCGCTGGCACTTCATGCGCGAGATCGAGGAGCGCGGCGCCGAGGCGGTCATCGCCGACGCGATCGCCGAGGCGCTCGACGGCCCGGATGCCATCTACCTCTCGCTCGACATCGACGTCATCGATCCGGGCATGGCGCCCGGGACCGGCACGCCCGAGCCGGGCGGCATGCTGACCCGCGAGGTCCTGCGGGCGATCCGCCAGATCGTCGGCGCGGTCGAGCTGGCCGGGATGGACATCGTCGAGGTCTCGCCGCCGTACGACCAGGCCGAGACGACCGCGATGGCCGCCAACCGCGCGGCGCTCGAGGCGATCAGCGCCCTCGCCGTCCGAAGCGCGAGGCCGGGCATCGCGTGCGCTGGGAGGGCTGACCATCGGATCGTCGTCGTTCGATCGTCCCGATCCCGGCGACGGCGGCTGCCCTCGCCCGGCTGTACGACCTCGACCTGGCCGACGACCCGGGTGACCTCGACCTCTATCTCGCGCTGGCCGACCGCGTCGAGGGTCCGATCCTCGAGCTCGCGGTCGGGACGCGGCCGGCTGGCCGATCCCGCTGGCCGAGGCCGGCCACGACGTCACCGGCGTCGACCTCGATCCGGCGATGCTCGATCGGGCGCGCGCCCGGGTCCATGGAGCCGCCGGCGAGGATCGCCTGACCCTCGTCGAGGCGAACATCGTCGGGCTCCGCCTGCCCGATGCCGGCCGTTTCGGCCTGGCGTTCATCGCCCTCAACTCGCTGCTCGTGCTGCCGACCCGCGCCGCCCAGCGCGCCGCGCTCGAGGCGCTGGCCGATCACCTCGCCCCGGGCGGCCTGGCCGTCGTCGACATCTGGCTGCCCGACGCCGACGACCTGGCCCGCTTCGACGGCCGGATCATCCTCGAATGGCCGCGGCTCGACCCGGAGACCGGGGCGATCGTCACCAAGACCGCGTCCGCCCTGCACGACGCCGCGACGAGCAGCGTCACCCTGACCACGATCTTCGAGGAGGGCGGCCAGGGCGCGCCCGCCGCAGCGCTGGGTCCGGCGCGATCGCCTGCGCCTGGTCTCGGCGGACGAGCTGCGCGGCTTCGCCGAGGACGCCGGGCTGGTCGTCGAGATCGCTGGCCGGCGACTACGGCCTGGGCCCGCTCGGGCCGGGCAGCGAGCGCGCGATCCTGCTCGCGATCAAGCCCTGACGCCGCCCCGGCCGGGTCACGATCGGACTGGGACCTCCGGGTGGCGTGGGAGGGGCGACCCTCGTGGTATCGTCCGGCGGATGCCACCGAGTGACCAGACCCGGCTGCTCATCGTCGAAGACGTCCCGCAGGTCGCCCAGTACATCCGCGACCTGCTCAACGCGCAGTCGCGGGTCAAGCTGCTCGACGTCCTGACCGACGGCAGCCGGGTCGTCGCCACGATCAGCGAGCTCCGGCCCGACGTCGTCCTCGTCGACGCGCTGCTCCAGGGCCGGATCAAGGGACCCAAGCTCGTCGAGATGATCCACGAGGCCGATCTCGGCGTCCCGGTCATCGTCCTGACCGTCCCCCAGAACCCGATCGAGCCCGACCCCGCGCTGGGGATCCACGGCGTCCTGTCGATGCCGTTCTCCGGCTTCGACCTGATGACCCGGATCGGCGACGCGCGCAAGGAATTCGACGAGCTCCGGACCACCGCCTCGACCCGCGTCATGAGCGTCTTCGCGCCGAAGGGCGGCGTCGGCAAGACGACGATCGCGTTCAACCTCGCGGTCGCCCTCGGCCAGCTCGAGCAGCAGACCGTGCTGATCGACGGCAGCCTCCAGTTCGGCGACCTGCGCTCGCTGCTCAAGGTCCCGGTCGACGCCCCGTCGATCCTCGACCTGCCGACCGACCGGATCGCCGAATCGGACCTCAGCGACGTCCTGTGGCGCGACCCGTCGGGGATCGACATCCTGCTCGCGCCGCCGCGCATCGAGATGGCCGAGATGCTGACCCCGCGCGACGTCGACAAGGTCCTGTCGCTGCTGCGGCGGGTCTACGAGTCGATCGTCATCGACATGTCGAGCCATCTCAACGACATCAACCTCGCGTTCCTCGACGCCTGCGACGTCGATCATCGAGATCGTCACCTACGACTCGACGACGATCCACAACACGGTCGCCATGGCCGACACGTTCCGGTCGATCGGCTACCCGGCGTCGAAGGTCCGCTACCTCGTCAACCGGGCCGACTCGCCCGGCGGCATCGACCCGATCGACCTCGAGCGGGCGCTCGGTCGCGTCCCGGAGCACCGGGTCGTCTCCGACGGCCGGCTCGTCGTCCAGTCGAACAACGAGGGCGTGCCGTTCGTCCTGGCCAGCCCGGAGGCGGCGATCAGCCTGGACGTCATGCGCGTCGCGGGCGAGGTGCTCCACGCGGGCCGGGTCCCGGCCGCGGCCGGGCGGTCCTGAGGCCGCGATGTCCGATCCGCGTCCGATCGGGGTCTTCGACTCCGGCGTCGGCGGCCTGACGGTCCTGCGCGAGATCGTCCGCCGGTCGCCGGCCGAATCGACGATCTACCTCGGCGACAACGCGCGCGCCCCGTACGGCGTCCGCTCCGACGACGAGGTCCTGGCCTTCTCGACCGAGTCGCTCGACCGCCTGGCCGAGCGCGACGTCAAGGCGATCGTGGTCGCCTGCAACACCTCGACCGCGGTCGCCCTCGGCGAGCTCCGGCGGCGCTACGACCTGCCGATCCTCGGCGTGATCCGGCCCGGGGCGTCGGCGGCGGCCCTGGCCACCCGCAACCGGCGGGTCGGTGTCATCGCGACGCCGGCCACGATCCGCTCGCACGCCTACTTCGGGGCGATCAAGGACGAGAACCCGGCGATCGAGGTCTACGAGCACGCGACGCCGACGCTCGTGCCGCTGGTCGAGGCCGGCGAGCTGGCCGGCCCGATCGCCGAGACCGCGGTCGCCGAGGCGCTCGCCCCGCTCCTCGGCGAACGCGACGCCGCCGGCGAGTCGATCTTCCCGCGACCGCCCGGCGCCGCGATCGACACGCTGCTGCTCGGCTGCACGCACTACCCGCTGCTGCGCGGGATCATCGCCGGGCTGGTCGGCGAGCGCGTCGCGATCGTCGATTCGGCGACGGCGACGGCGTCCGCCCTGGCCGAGCTGCTCGACATCAACGGCTCGAAGGCCGGACGACGCGGCACGACGGCGCCGACCGCCGACCGCACCGCCAGCTGACGACCGGCGATCCCGGCCTCGTTCCACGCCCTCGCCAGCCGGCTGTTCGGCGACGGGTTTCCCGACGTCGAGCACGTCGAGCTCGGCGCTGGCCGCCCGATGACCGGTCGCGCGAACCGCCCGTCCGGCCCGCCCGTCGTGGCGCGACGACCGCCTGTGGCAGGCCGGGTTCCTGATCGGATCGGCGCTCGGTGCCGCGGCGACGGTCGCCGGCCGGCGTGCCGAGAAGTCCGCGCGCCGCGGGCTCGTCGACTGGCCGGAGGTCGAGCGGATCGCCATCGGGCGGCTGCGCACGGCGCCCGGGACCCTCGATCCGGCCGAGCTGCGGCCGCCGAGCCCGCCTACGCGGAGGCGATGGCCCGCATCGTGCCGGCCCTCGGCTCGGCGCTCGGGACGCGAGCTGCCCGGCGTCGTCGAGCGGTCCGGGGTCGTCGACCGGGCCGGCTGGGTGCGCGCCAACACCGGTTCGTTCGCGTCGCTTGATGGGCAAGCTCGAGACCGACCTGCTCGACCAGGTCATGCCGCCCGGCGGCGGCCTGGCCAAGGCCACGATGGCGCTCGCCAATCGCTGGGTCACGACCCGCCAGCTCGGGCTCCTGCTCGGGTTCATGGGGTCGCGGGTCCTGGGCCAGTACGACCTCGCCCTGCTGTCCGCCGAGGCGCCACCCGGCCGGCTGCTGTTCGTCGAGGAGAACATCCGGGCGACCGCCCGGGCCCTGGGCGTCCCGCTCGGTCCGTTCCGGACCTGGATCGCGCTCCACGAGACGACCCACGCCTTCGAGTTCGAGGCGCATCCGTGGCTGCGGCCGTACCTCGCCGAACGCCTCGAGCGCCAGCTGACGCTGTTCGGGCGCGATGCGCGCGGGCTGGGCCGCGAGGCGCTCCGCGGGCTCGGCCGGTCGATCCGCGGCGAGGCGGGCGGGGAGCACTGGATCGAACGGCTGATGGGCCCGGAGCAGAAGGCGCTCTTCCGCGAGACGCAGGCCGTGATGAGCCTGCTCGAGGGCTTCAGCGACTACGTCATGGACGAGGTCGGACGCGACCTCGTGCCCGGACGTGGCCCGGATCAGCGAGCGGTTCCACGAACGCCGGACCAAGCGAACCCCGTTCGAGCGCTCGATGCTCCGGCTGACCGGGATGGACCTGAAGATGGAGCAGTACAAGAAGGGCGAGCGGTTCGTGCGGGCCATCGCCGACCGGCGTGGCAGCGGGCCCTCACCCGGCTGTGGGACGGCCCCGAGACCCTGCCACGCGACGGCGAGATCGAAGCGCCCGAGCGGTGGATCGCCCGCGTCCTGGACGGATCGGCCGGATGACCGACGCGCCCGTCCAACGGGCGGGTCCGGGCTCCGGGCCGGGCGGCGCGCCGACCGCGATCGCGCTCAGTCCGATCCTGTCGGCACGCTACCGGGCGCGCGACCTCGAACGGATCCGCGCGGCGGCGCCCGGACGCGCGCCTGGTGATGGTCTCGGTCGAGGGGCTCGCCGACGGTCCGCTCGACGACGTCGAGGTCATGCTCCGCGGCTGGCTCAGCTCGGAAGCCTTCGACCGGATCCTCGTCCGGGCGCCCCGCTTGAGCTGGGTCCACTCGGCGACGTCGGGCGTGGAGCGGGCGCTCACCCCGGCCGCCCTCGAGCGCGGCCTCGTCGTCACCAATGCGCGCGGCGTCTTCAGCCGGCCGATCGCCGAGTACGTCCTGATGATGATCCTGGCGGTCAGCCGCCGGCTGCCGCAGCTCCTCGAGCTCCAGCGCGAGCGGACGTGGCAGCCGCTCGAAGGCGCCGAGCTGCGCGATGTCACGGTCGGGATCGTCGGGCTCGGCTCGATCGGCCGGGCGGTCGGGACGCTGGCGACCGCATTCGGGTGCCGGGTCGTCGCCGTCCGGCGGCGAGCCGAGGCGGGCTCGAGCCCGGGCTCGCCGGACGAGGACGGCGGCGCGACCGGCGAGGTCACCTTCGATCGCGTCGGTGGCCCCGAGACGCTGCCGGAGCTGCTCGCCGAGTCCGATTTCATCGTCCTCGCGGCGCCGCTCACCCCCGAGACCGAGGAGATGATCAACGAGTCCGACGCTCGGGCTGGTCAAGCCCGGGGCGTGGCTCATCAACGTCGCGCGCGGCCGGCTGATCGACGAGCGGGCGCTCCTCCGTGCCCTCCGCGACGGGACGATCGGTGGCGCGGTCCTCGACACCTTCCGCGACGAGCCGCTCCCGCCGATGTCGTCGTTCTACGACCTGCCGAACGTGATCGTGACGCCGCACACGGCCTGGTCGAGCGGCCGGGTGCTCGACCGGAGCGTCGAGCTCTTCTGCGACAACCTCCGCCGGTTCGCGACCGGCGAGCCGCTGCTCAACGTGGTGGACCCGAGCGCGGGCTACTGATCCCGGCGACAATCCCCCCATGCAGATCGCCATCGTCGGTCTTGCCGGTTCGGGCAAGACCACCGTCTTCAACACGCTCACCGGCGGCCACGCCGAGACCGGCGGCTACGGCGGGGTCACCCTCAACATCGGGGTGGTGAAGGTCCCGGACGAGCGGCTCGACACGCTGGCCACGATCTTCAAGCCCAAGAAGATCGTCCACGCCGACGTCACCTATGCGGACCTGCCGGCGCCGCCCGCCTCCTCGGAGGGGCATATCGGGACCGAGGAGCTTCCCGCCGACCACCTCAGCCGGCTGCGCGATTCGGATGCGCTGCTGCACGTCGTCAGGGCGTTCGAGGACCCGGCGAATCCGCATCCGGACGGCAGCGTCGACGCCGTGCGCGACCTCGAGCGGCTCGATCTCGAGTTCCTGATGGCCGACCTGGCGATGACCGAGCGACGGCTCGAACGGCTCAAGACGAGCGCCCGGCACGGCAACCCGGCCGAGCGCGAGGCGGCCGAGCGCGAGGAGATCACCCTCGGCCGGATCCACGCCGGTCTCGAGGCGGGCTCGCCGATCCGCGACCTCGACCTCGACGCCGACGATGAGAAGGCCATCCGCGGCTTCCGGTTCCTGACCCAGAAGCCCGTCCTGGTGCTGCTCAACGTCGGCGAGGCCGACCTGGCGTCGGCGCCGGCACTCGTCGAGCGGATCGGCGCTGCCTACCCGCACCAGCACGCCCTGGTCGCGGCCCTGTCGGCCAAGATCGAGATGGAGCTCGGCGAGCTCGAGCCCGACGAGGCGGCCGTCTTCATGGAGGAGCTCGGGATCGCCGAATCGGGGCTCGACCGGGTGATCGCGCTGTCCTACCAGCTCCTCGGGCTCGTCTCGTTCCTGACGGCCGGGCCGGACGAGGTGCGCGCCTGGCCGATCCCCGACGGCTCGACGGCGGTCGATGCGGCCGGCGCGATCCACACCGACCTGGCGCGCGGCTTCATCCGCGCCGAGACGGTCGGCTACGAGGACCTGGTCACGCTCGGCTCGATGGCCGAGGCGCGCAAGGCCGGACGGCTCCGGTCCGAGGGCAAGACCTACCGGGTCCGCGACGGAGACGTGCTGGAGATCCTGTTCTCCAAGTGATCAGTTCTGGCGGCCGGATCGCGGGTCGAACTCGGCGATGACCGTGTTGAACGCCTTGCCTTCGTCGAGGTCCTGCTCGGGGTCGATGTCGTCGTCGTCCTCGTCCTCTTCGGCGTCGGCCAGCTCGACCTCGGTCGAGGCCAGGAAGTTCTCGGTGTCGTCGGTCGACACGTTGACCGCCGCGACGATCCGGTCATCGCTCACGTGGATGAACCCGTGGTCGCGCTCGAGCTCGATGGCGATCGCCTCGCTGAGCGTATCGTGGATGTACGAGTCCTGGATGCGTCGTCGGATGGTCTGGACGAGCTCGAAGAACTCGTCCGGCTCCCATTCGGATTCGCTCACGACGAGGGTATCGGTGAAGACCTCGTTGTCACCCTCGTGCAGCTCATAGAAGAACACGTCGACTCCATCGTGCGGTCGGATCGGGCCGCCAAGTATACGACCGGGTCGGCGTTCGACCGGGTGCGAGGAGGGGAGTGATGCGCGCGCAGCGGATCGATGTCCTCCACGTCGGCTCGGCCAGCCGCGACCTGACGCCCGACGATCCGCGTGGCTGGCGGCTCGGTGGTGGCGTGACGTACGCGGCCCTGCACGACCGCTCGTCTCGGGCTGCGGACCGCGGCGTATCATCGGCGTCGACGACGACGGCCGCCGGCGCGCACGAGCTCGAGCTGCTGGCCGATGCCGGCGTCGACCTGATGCTGAGCGCGCCTTCGGCGAGGCGCCCGTCTTCGACAACCGGAGACGCCCGGCGGTCGCGTCCAGATCTGCCACGCCGTCGGGCGTGCCGCTCGCATCCCGGCGCTCGCCGGCGTCGTGGCTCGGCGGCGAGCGTCTGGTCGTTGGTCCCGGTCGCGGGCGAGATCGGCGACGGATGGGCGGCCGCGATCCCGCCCGGCGCCCTGGTCGCGGTCGGCTGGCAAGGGTTCCTGCGCGAGCTCGCCGCCGGCCGAGCCCGTCGCGCGGCGAGCGCCGACACCATCGCTGGTCGTCCGCCGGGGCGACCTGGTCGGGGTCAGCCAGCACGATCTCGAGCCGGGGACCAGCCTCGCGTCGCTCGCGGCGTTCCTGCATCCCGGCGCGGACCTGCTCGTGACGCAGGGCCGAGCGCGGCGGGCTCGCTCGTCGTCGCCGGAGGCGGACGATCCGCCGAGGCGCTCGCGCTACCTGCCGACCGCGACCGACCGGCGAGATCGACCCGACCGGGCGCAGGCGACACGTTCCTGGCGGCCCTGCTGGTGTCGGTGCTGCGGCCGGCGCTCGTCGGGCGAGCTCGGTCGCGCCGTCGCCCCGACCTGCGTTTCGCGGCCGCGGCCGGCTCGCTCGCTGGTCGAGGGTCCGGGGCTGTCGGCGGTCCCGGACCGGGCGGCCGTCCTGGTCCGGCGCGCGCGCGAGCGTGTGCGCCGTGCGGTCGTCCCGAGCGAGGTGTCACAGGTCGGCACGGGCGGCCTCGACCCCGACTGACGCGACCGACCGGCGGCCGGCCGCCGGCGCGCTGGCGAGGCGCCGACGCAGGCGCGTGACACGGCGCTGGAGGTCCGCCTCGAGCGCGGGTTCCGGGTCGGCCGAGACGTCGCCGGCGCTCGATCGTGTCGAGACCGTGGAGCGCGGCGACCAACGAGCCGGACCGGTCGCGCAGCCGATGCTCGCGGATCTTGGAGACCTCGATCGCGGCGACGACGGCGGTCCGCCCGGGGCCGGCCATCAGCACCGACCAGGCGTCGACGGCGTCGAGGTGACGTCCGATCCGGCGCAGCAGGTGGGCGCGGTCGATGGCGATCCGTTCCGTCGTCCAGGGCCGGTCGAACTGGGCCGTCCGCGGCGGGCCGAGGTCTCCATCGGCGCGCCGGTGCCCCGCCGAAATCGGCCGGTCGTCGGGGCGACCACCACGGCTCGTCGTCGGCGGATCCGCGTGACTGCCCGCGGTGACGGCCGACGCAACGGCGGGAGGGGTGGAGCGGGTGCGACCTCGGGGCGCTCGGGCGGCGCAGCGATCGGCCGGTCGACGGCGGCTTCGAGACAGGCGAGCGCCTCCCCGAGGCGTCGCTCGCGGGCGAACGCCCGGCCCAGTCCGGCCAGGTCGCCGGGCGGCGCCTCGGCGCGGACCGTGTCGTCACCGAGCATCGTCTCGAGATGCGCGAGCAGCCACCCGAGCGAGCGGACGTCCTGGTCGTTGTGGCGGGCGACCTCGGCGAGCTCGGTCGCCGGCGCCCCGGCCAGGAAGCGCAGGTAGCGACCCGGGATCTCCCAGCCATCCACGTCGCCGACGCGATGCAGGCCGAGGAGCTCGGCCTCTGCGGTCCGCAGCCGGGCGTCTGCCATCCGGTGCCGGAACAGGCGTCGGACGATCGGGAGCAGGTCGAGGTGGCCGGCGTGGGACGGCGCCGGGCGCCGGGCCATCCGGAAACGGGTCGTCAGCAGCGGCCAGTCGAAGCCGCGTCCGTTGTAGGTCACCAGCCAGGCGGCGGCCGGGATGGCCCGCTCGAGGGCGGTCAGGAGCGCTCGTTCCTCGCCGTGGTCGGGGAGGAGGAGCTGGACCTGGCGGAACGCGGTTCCGTCCCACCAGCCGAGGCCGATCAGGAAGGCCATCGTCCCGGCGGCGGTGGCCAGCCCGGTCGTCTCCGTATCGAGGCAGACCAACGGCACGTCCGGCGGCGGTTGCCCGGGGAGTGTCGCCAGCCGGTCGCGGTCGACCGGCAGGGGACGGCCGGGCGTCTCGCGCCGGACGATGACGCCCTCGGGACCGCGGACCACCTCGCCATCGACCGCGGCAGCCAGTCGTGCGGCGAGGTCCTCGCAGCCCTCGCTCGCCAGGCTGCGCGGTGGCGGCCGGGTGGCCGCCCGATAGCGGTCGAGCCGTCGGGTGAGCGTCGTCGAGCCGTCGATCACGGCCGTGCGGCGCCCGCCGTCGCACCGAGCGGTGCGCCCAGCTCGGCGAGCAGGCGCAGGGCCAGGGCGCGTGCATCGACGTCGACCTCGAGGCGTGGCCCCGTGCACGACGGGCAGCCCATGTCGCAGCCACACATCGCGATCAGCTCCGCGGCAGCCGCGATCAGCTCCGCGTGCCGATCCCACAGCCGCTCGCTGAGCCCGACCCCGCCGGGGACCGCCTCGTAGAGGTAGATGGTCGGCTGTTCCGAGTGTGGCGAGCGGACCTGGGTCACGAGACCGAGATCGCGCGGATCGACCATCAGGTGGATCGCCGCGACGGTCTGCAGGGCGCGACCTGCCCCGAGCAGCGCGATGTCGAGCTCGTCGCGGCGCCAGTGGGCGCGCGAGGCCTCTGCCGTCAGCCAGTAGGCGGTCGTCTGGAGCTCGAGCTCGGGAAGGTCGATCGGGCCCCAGCCGACGTTCTCGTCGGTCAGGAACTTGAGCTTCTTGAACAGGGTCACCAGGCTGGCGACCATCACCTCGCCGTGGATCCGCCGTCCACCGATCGCCGGCGCCTCGGCGAAGACCTCGAGCGGCTTGAGGGTGACCGCCCGGTTGGCGTAGGTGTAATGGTCGACGTCGACGCGGTGGACGTACGCCTTGCGCTCGTGCCACTCGAGGCGATCCACGTAGTACTGGACCGATTCGTGGATGTAGATCGCCCGCTCGTGGACGAGGACCTGGGCGCTGAACAGGTCGACCTCGCCGAGGACGCGCGGTCGGTCGAGGGTCGTGTCGATGATCACGACGTTCTCGGGGGCCGCCGTTCGAAGCGAGATCTCCGAGGCCGGGAAGTTCTCGCTCGACCAGTACCAGCGCCCGTCGCTCGCCTGGCGGACCTGGCCCTCCTCGGCAAGGAACGCGAGCAGGTCGTCGGCCGCCGCCGGCCCGAACCGTTCGCCCGGCTCGAACGGCAGCTCGAAGGTGGCCGCCCGCAGGTGGGCGAGCAGGACGTGCAGGTTGTCCGGGTCGAGGCGGGCCTCCTCGGGTGACCCCTCGAGCAGGAACTCCGGGTGGTGGATGACGTACTGGTCGACCGGCGCCCCCGAGGCGACGAGGATCGCGACGCTCGTCCCGTGCCGTCGACCCGCCCGGCCGAACTGCTGCCACGTCCCGGCCACGGAGCCCGGATAGCCGGCCAGGATCGACACGTCGAGACGCCCGATGTCGACACCGAGCTCGAGCGCGTTGGTCGCGACGACGCCGAGGATCTCGCCGTCACGCAGGCCACGTTCGATCGCCCGGCGCTCGGTCGGCAGGTAGCCGCCCCGATAGCCGCGGACGCGACTGCGTGGGCCGTAGCTCTCGCGAAGCGATTCGCGCAGGCCCGTCAGCAGGATCTCGACCGCGGTCCGCGATCGACCGAAGACGATCGTCTGGCGGCCGGCCCGCAGGAACGGCAGTGCCCAGCGCTGGGCGAGCGTCGCCGCCGACCCCCGCGCGCCGCTCTCCGGGTGGAGGATCGGCGGATCGACCAGGACGACGTGCCGTTCGCCGGCCGGCGCCCCGTTGCGGTCGATGAGCTCGACCGGCCGGCCGATGAGCATCGTCGCGAGCTCGGCCGGATTGCCGATGGTCGCCGAGCAGCAGACGATCACCGGGTGGCTGCCGTAGTGCGCGCAGATGCGAAGCAGTCGGCGCAGCACGTTGGCGACGTGGCTCCCGAACACGCCGCGATAGGTGTGCAGCTCGTCGACCACGATGTAGCGGAGCTGCTCGAACAGCTGGAACCACTTGGTGTGGTGCGGCAGGATCGCCGAGTGGAGCATGTCCGGGTTGGTCACCACGACCTGGCCGGCCGCCCGGATCGTCGAGCGGATGGGGGCCGGCGTGTCGCCGTCGTAGGTCGAGGTCGAGATGGTCAGCCCGGCCGCCGCCGTCAGCTCGCCGAACTCGCTGACCTGGTCCTGGCCGAGCGCCTTGGTCGGGAAGAGCAGCAGGGCCCGCGCGGCCGGATCGTCGGCGATGGCCTGCAGGATCGGCAGCGCGTAGCACAGCGTCTTGCCCGACGCGGTCGGGGTCACGACCACGACATCGCGACCGGCGTGGATCGACTCGATCGCCTCGGCCTGGTGGGTGTAGGGCCGCGCGATGCCACGCGATCCGAGCCCGGCCACGATCCGCGGGTCGAGCCAGTCCGGGAAGTCGGCATGAGCCGCCGGGCGGGCCGGCAGCAGGGCGTGATGGACGACCCCGCGGGCGAGCGACGGTTCGGCGAGCAGCTCGGCCAGGACGGCGCCGGGCTCGGCGGGGGCGTAGGTGCGCATCGGTGCCTCGAGAACGAACGGATGTTCGAAACGGCGCGAGTCTAGCAGACCGTCGGCCACGGGCGTGACAGGTTGGCTGTCACACGAGGCGCGGGTTGACACCGCCGGGAGGCGTAGCTACCCTCGCCGCAATGGTTCGCCGGCCCTCCCCGACGCCGACCGAAGACGCCTCAGACGACACGGCATCGACCCCGTCGCTGGGCGATCGCGTGCGTGCCCTGGGCGAGCCGGATCTCGCGACACTGCCGATCGTCGGTCTGACTCGCCGCCGGATGGCGATCCTGCTCGGTGTCGCGCTCGCCGCCTGGGTCGTCATCGTGTTCGCGCGGCAGGTCACCGATGCCGCCGCGTCAACGAGCAAGGCAGAGGCGATGGTCGCCGCCAACGACGCCCGACGGGCCGAGGTCGCTGGTCTCGAGCGCGAGCTCGAGCTGATCCAGCAGCCCGCATTCGTCAATCAGCAGGCTCGCGCCTACGGCCTCGGCGGAACGCACGAGATCCCATTCTCGCTGGCGGCGGGCGCTCCGCCGCTGCCCGCGGATGCACCGGGCTCGGCGGCGTCGCGGGTCGGCGCCCCGATCTCGATCAGCCCGCTCGAGCGCTGGCTGACTCTCCTGTTCGGCCCGAGCGGCTGACCGAACCCTCGGAAGAGCGGAGACGCTCACCGGCGAGGCTCAGACCGCGGGGTCGCCGCCTGCGTCCGTCGTCGGCAGGATCAGGAGATAGCCGGGCGGGACGCCGAGGTCCACCCGTCCCCGATCGCGGATCACGAATTGCTTCGCGAGGGTCGCCGGCGTCAGCAGGCTGTTCGGCTTCGGTGAGGGACCCCAGACGCTGCTGCCCCGCGGGTAGAGCGGGTCGAGGACGCGGATCCCCGTGATCGTCGCGTCGTCGGCGACGGCCGGGTCGCCGATCGATTCGAAGCCACTCATCACCCAGGCGTGTCGTCCCCGCCACATGACCAACCCGACCGGTCGCCGCGTGTCGCGGATGGCAGTCGCTGCGACCCGCAGCGCCTTGTCGTAGTCGGGGATCGAGACCAGGACATACGGCCCGATCCCAAGATCGTTGAGCGCCGCCGTCCAGCCGCGCGGATTGGCGCCGCCGAACGGGCTGTCCGATCGAGCCTGGGCCATCTCCCAGAGATGCTGCTGCGACGCACGTGAGGTATGCACCTCGTCGGTGGTCATGTTGAGGGCCATCTGCAGGCTCGCCCCGACGCACCACTCGAGGGTGTATTGCGAGACGTAGTCGCCCTTGCGATACAGGTTCAGCGCGAACGCCTCGCGCGCGGGTTCGGGCGTCGGGGTCGGGTCCGCGGATTGCGCGGATGCGCTGGGTGTGACCGACCGACCGGGCGTCGGGGGCGCCTCGGGGCCTCGACCGGAAGGCGCCGACGGAGATGGCAAAGGTCCCGGACTTGCCGCCGGCACGACCGCCAGTGGGACCGTCGATCCGCAACCGACCGCCAGCGCCATCACCAGGGCGAGGAAGGCCCCGAGTGGCGAGCGGGCGGCGATCGAGCGAGCGTGTGTCGTCATGTCTGGCGGAACCCCCGGCACAGGCTACCGTCGATGTCCGCTCACTGCCCGGACGGACGAACGTGCCGGACATGGGGCGGGGCCGGCGGATCGCGCCGGCCCCGCAGGTGCTTCTCGCGGCGTCGGCCTCAGGGTGCGTCGGCCGTGATCGTCCCGAATGCGCCGGCGGCCTCATCGTCGGGGCCGGCCGTGTAGAACAGGCTGTTGGCCGGGCCGTCGTTGGCGACGTTGACGCCGCCACCGAAGGCGATCGCCCACAGGCCGTCGATCGACAGCGCTCCGCCGTTCGAGTCGCGCAGCGTGCCGTCCGGATGCCATTTCTTGCCATCCCAGCGGTAGGCGTGCAGCTTCCCGTTGCCGAAGTTGCCGACGATCAGGTCGTTGCTGAACCGGCCGAAGTCGGCCGGTGCCCAAGCGAGACCCCACGGCGCGTTCAGCTGACCGCGGGTCGCGACCCGGGCGAGGAATGTCCCGTCCGTGCCGAAGGCGTCGACGACGCCGCGGCCCTGGCCCGCACGCTCGTCATCGCTGCCCGGCTGCGTCTTCGCATAGGTCACGAAGACCATGCCATTGAGAGTCTGGATCCCGAACGGGGCAAAGCCCTTCGGGAGCTTCGGGTCGATGAACGCCCCGTTCCACGTCTGCTGGGCGAACGTCCGGTCGAAGACGTCGACGCCGCCGTTGTGGAAATCGGTCGCGTAGAGGTACTGCTGGGCGCCGTCGCCGACATCGGCCGTGCCGATCGCGAGGCCCTTGTAGACGGCATCGCCGGCGTTGTCGCCATTGCCGACTTCGGCGCTGCCCGTCAGACCGAAGGCGCCGCGCCAGCCGAAGATCTTGCCGCTCTCGCCATCGAACAGGAAGTTGTCGCCGTTGAAGTCATTGGGGTTGCCATTGAAGACCGCCCCGGTCGGGGCGCCATCGGGGATGACGACCCGGGCGTCGACGCCAGGAGACGCGGTGACCTTGGAACCATCCGCTCGGTAGAGCGTGCTGGAATCGTCGCCGTTGTTGGCGACCCACCAGGGCGAGGTCGACGACCGGGTCAGGCCCCAGGCATTGACGAGCTGCGCGTCGGGCGTGGGTCCTGTCCGGAGGACGGTGACCGCATAGTCGTTGGGGTCCGGTTTCGAACCGTGCGCCGCGACCGGGACCGCCGCGGCGAGGAGGAGGCCGATGACGGCCCCCGAGACTGCGAACCGACGGAAGAGCATGGGGCACCTCTCCTTCGTGTGCGACGCCGTCCGGGGCATCGGGCGGCGGTGGCACCGGTAGGACGGGGTACGTGCTGTGCGGCTCGTCGGTTTCGCGGAACGCCAAAGCAGATGAACGGACCACGGTGACGTTCAGTGGAGATCGTCGTTGACGAAGGTGACGCCGGCCGGGTTGGCACCCTGCGAGGAGTAGAAGCCGCCGGAGTTCGTCGAGGTCATGTTCTGGAAGACGATGCCCGAGGCCGGCGTCGATTCGAAGCGGACCGCGAGACCGCCCGCATCGGTGATCGTCGCGCCATCGAACAGCCAGTCGTGGATCGGTGGATACCAGAGCAGGACGGCCTGCTGGCTGGCGATCGTCCTGTTGCCGTTGAACGTGAGTCGTCGAACCGTGACCCCGTGGGCCGCGACGTTCGGCGCCTCGGTCGCATAGCCATGGTCCATCTGGATCGCCGTCGCGAGACCCATCCGGTCGGTGGCGTTGACCGTGAGGTCGTCGATCTCGATGTCATGCCATCCATCGAGGGCATACGAGAAGTAGACGCCATGGTCGGTCGCGCCCGGGTTCACGCGGTGGCACGAAGCCTCGATCGTGATGTGCTCGAGCGTGATGTCGTAGGGCGCCGCCATGCCGGCATAGCCGCCGAAGACGATGACGCCGGTCGAGCTCGTGACCCCATCGGCGAAATGAAAGCCGTCCCAGGTCTGATCATGGGCACCGCCGTTGAAGCTGATGCCGCCGAGGGCGCCACCGCCGCCGTCGAAGGTCACGCCGCCGATGGTCTGGGCGCGGACCGTGACGGGACGAGTTCGGCTGGCATAGGCGCTGCCGATCCACAGGGAATCACCCGCCTGGTTGACGGAGTCGCTGATCTCGTACGTCCCGTCGGCGACCACGATGTCGTCGACCGTGTCGTCGGCCAGCGCCGCTTTGAGGGCGACGACGCTCGAGACGCGAACCGACCTGAGGCCGGGCATCGGAGTCCGCGTCGGTCGACCTTCCTCCGACTGGATCGCGGGCCGAGGCGGGGCCGCGCGATCCACGACGAGCACCGCGACCAGCACGATCGTGACGCTGATGATCAACGCCGTCCACGTGAGCGCCCGAGCCGACCGAATCATGCAAGTCCCCGTGTGACGATGGCGGAGCTATGCAGTCTAGGAGCCACGGACCAGGAGCCACGGACGGCGCCACCAGGGAGCCGCCGCCCCCGCCACCGACCCGGTGGTGATCCTTCGTGCGTTAGAATCTGGGCATGGCGGAGTAGCTCAGTGGTAGAGCAGGGGACTCATAAGCCCTTGGTCGGTGGTTCAAATCCGCCCTCCGCTACCAACCACGATCGCGACGACACGGCCCTTCCTGTCGGGGGGCCGTGTCGATTCCTTCATCTTGTGGCGCGCCACCATCCGGTGGCGCCCAACGTCCGTAACCTGAAGCGAGACCCAGGACCTCTGTCACAGGGTGCTCCGGGGACTCGACGCTATACTCGCCGCACTGGTGACGCACGGTCGTCACCTGCTCGATCCGGAGGCTCCTCTTGAATCCCAAGTTCTTCCGCAACGGCATCGTGATGCTGGTGCTTGTCGTGGGCACCGCTGCGCTGCTGTTCACCTGGATGCAGGGCTCGACGCAGCCCAACGCCCAGGGCTACTCGCAGTTCCTCGCCGACGTTCAGATCGGCAATGTCCAACAGGTGACGCAGCAGGGCGACACCCTGACCGTGAAGTCCAAGGGCCAGCCGCCGACCTACACGGTCACGGTCCCCAGCGTCCTGACCCAGGTCTTCCCGGACATGCTTGCCGCGGCGAAGACCGGCGGCGTCACTCTCAGTCCCGACATCTACAAGGCAGAGCCCGCCCCCGACACGTCGTGGCTCGGTCTGGTCCTGACTGCTGTCCTGCCGCTCGTCGTGATCGGCGGGTTCATCTTCTTCATGATGAGACAGGCCCAAGGCACCAACAATCAGGCTCTCAGCTTCGGCAAGAGCCGCGCCCGGATGTTCCTCGGCAACAAGACGGTCGTCACCTTCAACGACGTGGCGGGCGTCGACGAGGCCAAGACCGAGCTCCAGGAAGTCGTGGAGTTCCTCAAATATCCGGAGAAGTTCAACTCGCTCGGGGCGCGCATCCCGCGTGGCGTCCTCCTCGTCGGGCCTCCCGGCACCGGCAAGACGCTCATGGCGCGTGCCGTCGCCGGTGAGGCCGGCGTCCCGTTCTTCAGCATCAGCGGCTCGGAATTCGTCGAGATGTTCGTCGGCGTCGGCGCCAGCCGCGTCCGCGACCTGTTCGACCAGGCGAAGCGCAACTCGCCGTGCATCGTGTTCGTCGACGAGATCGACGCGGTCGGCCGCCAGCGTGGCGCCGGCCTCGGTGGCAGCCATGACGAGCGCGAGCAGACCCTCAACCAGATCCTGGTCGAGATGGACGGCTTCGACACCAACACCAACGTGATCGTCGTCGCCGCGACCAACCGGCCCGACGTCCTCGACCCGGCGCTCCTTCGCCCGGGTCGGTTCGACCGCCAGGTCATCCTCGATCGCCCCGACATGAAGGGGCGGACCGAGATCCTCAAGGTCCACACCAAGGGCAAGCCGCTCGACAAGGGTGTCGAGGTCGAAGGCGTCGCCCGCCAGTCGCCCGGCTTCTCCGGCGCCGACCTGGCCAACCTCGTCAACGAGGCGGCCATCCTCGCCGCGCGCCGCAACAAGAAGGTCATCGGCATGTCCGAGTTCCAGGAAGCGCTGGAGCGGATCGTCGCCGGGCCGGAGCGGAAGTCCCGGGTCATCTCGGATGCCGAGAAGGCGATCATCGCCTACCACGAGGGCGGCCACGCGGTCGTCCAGCGCATCCTGCCGAAGTGCGACCCGGTCGCCAAGGTCACGATCATCAGCCGCGGGATGGCCCTCGGCTACACCATGGCCCTCCCGCAGGAGGACCGCTACCTCCAGTCCAAGACCGAGTTCGAGGACAAGATCGCCGGGCTGCTGGGCGGCAACGTCGCCGAGCGCCTCATCTTCGGCGATACCACGACCGGCGCCAGCAACGACATCGAGAAGGCGACCGACCTCGCTCGCCGGATGGTCACCGAGTTCGGGATGAGCGACAAGCTCGGCCCACTCTCGTTCGGCAAGCGCGACGAGATGGTCTTCCTGGGCCGCTCGATGGGCGAGCAGCGTGACTACAGCGACGAGGTCGCCCGGACCATCGACGAAGAGGTCCGCGCGATCATCGACAAGGCATACGAGCGAGCCACCGAGGTGTTGACCACCCACCGGGACAAGCTCATCACCCTGGCCGAGAAGCTCGTCGCCGAGGAGACCGTCGACGCCGAAGGCTTCGAGGCGCTGTTCAACGATCTCCCGGCCAAGGAGAACCTGCACGGCATGCCGACCATCGTCGGACCCGGCCAGCCGGTCGCCGAGCCGAACCCGCAGCCGGCCTGATCCGGCACGATCCCGCACACCCGACGAGCGGACCGGCGACGGTCCGCTCGTTCGATTCCTGGGCACAGGTGCGCCCCTACAATCGGGCCATGCCTGATACCGACGCCGCCCTCACTGCCCACCTCGCCGCGACGCATGACGAGCGCATCGAGTCGTACAAGGCGTTCCTCCGGATCCCGAGCATCTCGGGCATCCCGGAGCACGCGCCGGACTGCCGGCGTGCCGCCGAGTGGCTGGTCGAGGCCATGACCGCGGCCGGCCTCGAGCACGCCGAGGTCTGTGAGACCGGCGGCCACCCGGTCGTCTACGGCGACTGGCTCCACGCCGCGGATGCCCCGACCGTGCTGGTCTACGGCCACTACGACGTCCAGCCCGTCGACCCGCTCGACCTGTGGACCTCGCCGCCGTTCGAGCCGGTCGTCGTCGACAACCGGATGCTGGCCCGCGGGGCCGCCGACGACAAGGGCCAGATCCATGCCCACCTCATGGCGGCGGGCGCGATCCTGGCCACGGCGGGCGCCTTCCCGGTCAACGTCAAGTACCTCTTCGAGGGCGAGGAGGAGTCGAGCTCCGCCCATCTCGAGGCCTGGCTCGACGCCAACCGTGAACGGGTCGCCGCCGACGCGGTGATCGTCAGCGACTCGGGCTTCTTCGAAGGCAACCTCCCGGCCATCACCCTGAGCCTGCGCGGGATCATGTACGCCCAGATCGACGTGGTCGGGACCGCGGTCGATCTCCACTCAGGTGGCTACGGCGGTGCGGTCCAGAACCCGGCCAACGCGCTGGCGGGGATCATCGCCGCGCTCAAGGGCCCCGATGGCCGGATCCGGATCCCGGGCTTCTACGACGACGTGGTGGCCCTGTCGGAGGCGGACCGGGCGGCGCTGGCCGCCCTGCCATTCGACGAGGCCGAGTTCCAGCGCAAGCTGGGCCTGCCGGCATTGGTGGGCGAGGTCGGATTCACAACTCTCGAGCGTCGTGGGGCGCGTCCGACGCTTGACGTCAATGGGCTGTGGGGCGGGTTCGCCGAAGAGGGCACCAAGACGATCATCCCGGCGCACGCCCATGCCAAGATCAGCTGCCGGCTCGTGGCCGCCCAGGAGCCGGACCGGATCTTCGAGGCCTTCCGGGCGTATGTCGAGGAGATCGCTCCGCCCGGTGTGACCACCACCGTCCGGTCCCTCGGCGGCGGCCGTCCGCACCTCTCGTCGATGGATCACCCGCTGACCCAGGCCGCGGCCCGGGCGCTCGAGGCGACCTTCGGGTCGGCCCCGGTCTACATCCGCACCGGCGGCTCCATCCCTGTCTGCGCCAGCTTCTCGACGAAGCTCGGGCTCCCGGTCGTGCTCCTCGGCATCACGCCACCGGACGACAACGCCCACGCACCCAACGAGTGGATGGACCTCGACAACTACGAGACCGGCATCAGGACGTTCGCCCGGATGTTCGAGGAGTTGGTCGACCTCCCCCGTTGACGGTCGTCAACGGTCGGCTGTGCGGATTTGGTGGGTGCGGGTGGGTGATTCGCGCCCTTCCGGGTGCTAACCTACGGCGACGTACCCGTCCGGGGAGGAACCCTACCAGTGGCCACCGACGCTCCTGAAACGCCTGCCAACGCCGAGCCGCCGGCCAAGCCGCCGGCCGCCTGGCGCCTTGACGCCGCGACCGGCAGCCTCGTACCCCGGTCGGCCCTCGACGTGCTCGTCGACCTGAACGACAAGGTCACCACCGGCAACGTCGCGGAGTACCAGCCGGTCCCGCTCGGGTTCACCCCGCTCGACAAGACGATCGGCAGCGGTCTGCGCGCCGGCGAGCTGCTCCTGATCGGCGGGGCGCAGGGCACGGGAAAGACCACGATGGCGCTCCAGATGGCGCGCAACGTCGCCTCGGGTGGCCAGGCCAACGTGCTGTACATCTGCTTCGAGCACGACGAGCAGTACCTGCTCAACCGGCTGATCGCGATGGAGTCCGCTCTCGCCCACCTCCCGCACAAGACCGGGGCGATCAAGATCCAGGATGTCCGCAAGGAGATCCTCGGGACCTGGATGGCCGAGGGCGAAGCGACGGCCCAGATGGCCAACAACCCGCGACTGCGCCCATCGATGGACCGGATCGCGCGCTACGGCCAGAACCTGTTCCTGATGCGCGGCTCGCAGACCGCCACGACGATCGAGAACATGCGCAAGCTCGTCCAGGAGCACCGCCGCCTGTCGGGCGATCGGCGGCTCGTGGTGATGGTCGACTATCTCCAGAAGGTCCCGCAGATCCCGGAGCCCGAGAACGAGACCGAGAAGGTCACCTATCTCGTCAACGGGCTCAAGGACATCGCCCTCTCCGAGGATGTCCCGATGGTATGCATCGTGGCCGCCGACAAGGAGGGCCTCAAGGCCTCGCGCCTGCGCAACTTCCACCTGCGCGGCTCGTCGGCGATCAACTACGAGGCCGACATCATCCTGATCCTCAACGAGAAGTACCACATCGTCGCCAAGGTCAACATCGAGTTCAACCCGTACCAGGCGCAGCGCTTCCGCGACTGGGTCATCGTCTCGGTGGAGAAGAACCGTGGCGGGCAGGACAACGTCGACCTCGAGTTCGAGAAGCACTTCGAGTTCAGCTGCTTCGACCCGAATGGCCGGACGGTGCAAGAGAAGCTCATCGAGGAGCGCCTCTACAACGATTGACGTGGTCCTGCCGGTAGACTGACCGGGTGAAGAGTCCTGGTCCCTTTCCGGACGTCATCGAGATCGTGGTCGAGATCCCTCGGGGATCGCGCAACAAGTACGAGTACGACGAGGAGACGGGCGTCTTTCGCCTCGATCGCGTCCTGTCGAGCGCGGTCTACTACAACTTCGATTACGGCTTCATCGAGGCGACCCGCGCCGGGGACGGCGACCACACCGACGCCCTGCTGATCATCGACGAGCCGACCTTTACGGGCTGCCATGTCTGGGCCCGACCGATCGGTGGGCTCGAGATGCGCGACGAGAAGGGCTTCGACTTCAAGGTCCTGTGCGTCGCGATCGGTGACGCCCATCAGCAGCACATCGAGCGACTCGAGCAGGTCCGACCGCACAGGCTGGTCGAGATCGAGCATTTCTTCGAGACCTACAAGGCGCTCGAGGACAAGACCGTCGATGTCCTGGGCTGGCGGGAGCGCGACCGTGCGCTCGAGGTACTGCGAGCCGATCGGGACGCCTGGACACGCGAGGCGGCCGAGCGGTCCGGCCAGCCTGGGTGACCGTCCCCGCCGGGCGGCCGCGCTGGCCGGGAGCCGATCTGCCCGGCCGTCGCCTGTTCGTGGCCGTGCCGCTCCCGCTCGACACGACGGCGTCGATCGCGACGCTGGTCGACCGCGTTCGTGCCGAGGGAGTCCCGGGAGGCGGCCGGGACGTCCGCTGGGTCAGGCTCGACGGGCTCCATCTCACGCTGCGCTTCATCGGTCCGACCCTCGATGATCGCGTCGACGCCGCGCGCGCCGCCGTCCTGGCTGCCGCCCGGGATGCGCACCCATTCGAGATCTCGATCGGCGGGGCCGGGGCGTTCCCGCCGTCCGGGCGGCCCCGGGCGTTGTGGCTCGGTCTCAAGGAGGGCGGCGCCGACCTCGCGGCCCTCGCCCTCGGTGTCGATCGCGCGCTGACGGACGCCGGCTGGGCGTTCGATCCCAAGCCGTTCCGGGCCCATCTGACGCTCGCCCGCTCGGACGGTGTCCCGGCTGGTGCCGCCATCGCCGACCGCCTCGTCGAGGCGGCAGCGGACCTCGACGCCGGGTTCAAGGCAAGGCGGATCGGCCTCTTCGAAAGCCTGACCGGCGGCGGACCTGCGCGCTACGAGCCGCTCGAGATGGTCGACCTCGGCTGACGCTCGCACCTCCGGAATGAGGTCCGGTGCTACCATCGACCGAAGGGGGCGGCGTCCGATCCAGCCCCGAACGAGGAGGCTCGGGACTCGAGTTGACCGCCGCGCAGCGCCTCCGACTTGTTCTCGCGCTTGGCGTGGTGAACCTCGTCCTGGTGGCCGCGGCGCTGGGCGTCGGCGCCGCCGGCCTGTCGACTCGGCCCTCGACCGGGGCCGGCCCGACGCCCGCGATCGCCATCGTCGTTCCGACGCCGACGATCCCCCCGACGGGCGGTGCCGGTGGAGCCGGCAGTCCATCGCCCACGCCATCAGCACCGACGCCGACACCGACACCGACCGTCGCACCGAACGGGCCGTCGCCGACGCCACCGGTGGAGCCCACCCCGACGCCGTCGATCGAGCCAAGCCCGTCGGTCGAACCAAGCCCGTCGGTCGAGCCGAGCCCCACGAGCGAGCCGAGCTCCACGAGCGCGCCGACCTCGCCACCGCAGCCGACGTCGGCCCCTCAGCCGGCGAAGACTCCCACCCCGGTCACGGTCGTGGTCGCCCCTCCACCGAAGACGACGCCCGAGCCACCCGGCCAACCGGTCGGCGAGCCGCCAGCGCCGCCGGTCACGTGCGCCTCAAACGCGGTCGCCCATCGGCCGTCACCGGATCGCGGCAACGAGGCCCATGAGAGGGAGCACGGCAAGTCGGTGGCCGGGTGCCCGCCGGGCAAGCCCGTCAACGGCGACAAGCCGCCGAAGCCGCATGATCGACCGCCCAAGGCGCACGGACCGAAGGCCGGGACGGCTCACCACGTGCCGCACCAGCCGAAGATCCACCGACCGAAACGTGGCGGCGGACCCCATGCGGCGTCCGGTCCGTCGCGACAAGCTCACAAGTCCGGACATCGGTTGCACGCGAGTCACGGCGCGCGCTAGGCTCCCATTCCCCGGCCGCATGCGCCGGCAGCACCTTCGTCAACGACACCAGGAGGGCTTCAATGGCGCCGTCGGATCCTCGGCAGACCAAGTTCGTCCTCGATGAGTCGCGGATCCCGCGAGCCTGGTACAACATCGCCGCGGACCTGCCGGTCCAGCCCGCGCCGCCCCTTCATCCAGGGACCCACCAGCCTATCGGTCCGGACGACCTCGCGCCGCTCTTCCCGATGGCGCTCATCGGGCAGGTCGTCAGCCGCGACCGGGAGATCGAGATCCCCGAGCCGGTCCGCGACGCGTACCGCCTCTACCGGCCGAGCCCGCTCTACCGGGCGCATCGGCTCGAGGCGGCGCTCGATACCCCGGCCCACATCTATTACAAGTACGAGGGGGGCAGCCCGTCGGGCAGCCACAAGCCGAACACGGCCCTGCCCCAGGCCTTCTACAACAAGGAGGAGGGCGTCACCCGGCTGGCGACCGAGACGGGCGCCGGGCAGTGGGGGAGCGCGCTTGCCTTCGCCGGCGCCTACTTCGGCCTCGAGGTCAAGGTCTACATGGTGCGGGCAAGCTACGACCAGAAGCCGTATCGCCGGGCCCTGATGGAGACCTACGGCTCGCAGGTCGTCGCGAGCCCCAGCCTCGATACGAGCTACGGCCGCAAGGTGCTCGAGGAGAACCCGGATCACACGGGCTCGCTCGGGCTGGCGATCAGCGAGGCGATCGAGGACACGGTCACTCATCCGGGGACCAAGTACTCGCTGGGGTCCGTCTTCGACTTCGTCCTGCTCCACCAGACCGTCATCGGCCAGGAGTCGATCGCCCAGCTCGAGATGGCGGGCGAGGAGCCGGACGTGATCATCGGCTGCGCCGGAGGAGGCTCGAACTTCGCCGGGCTTGCCTTCCCGTGGCTCGGCCGGACGTTCCGTGGCGGCAAGAAGTACCGGGTGATCGCCGCCGAGCCCGAAGCTGCACCGAGCCTGACGCGGGGCTCGTACACCTACGACTTCGGCGACACCGCGCAGATGACACCGCTGATCAAGATGCACACACTCGGGCACGATTTCATCCCCGAGCCGATCCACGCCGGCGGCCTGCGCTACCACGGCATGGCGCCGCTGGTCAGCCTGCTCAAGGAGAACGACCTGATCGAGGCCCGCAGCGTCCACCAGCGGGCCAGCTTCGCGTCGGGCGTCCAGTTCGCGCGGGCCGAGGGGATCCTCCCGGCGCCCGAGCCCACGCACGCGATCAAGGTCGCCGTGGACGAGGCGCTGGCCGCCCGGGAGGCTGGTGAGGCACGGGTCATCCTGTTCAACCTGTGCGGCCACGGGCATTTCGACCTGTCGGCCTATGAGCGCTACCTCGACGGGTCGCTCGAGGATTACGAATACCCCCGCGAGAAGGTCGAGGCTGCGTTGGCGTCGTTGCCGCGGGTCTGACCGGGACATTTCCGGATGCCCAAGCTGTCGTGCTGGTCGTGTGGACGCCAGATCTACACCGTCGCGCCGCTGGAGGCGCTGTTCGCCGAGGAGCGACGCTGTCCTCGCTGCGGTGCCTTCCTCAACAACGAGCGGCGCGAGGCGGAACGGCGGGTCCGGCACAGGCGGGTGAACCCGACCGATGATCCCGGACCGCCCAAGCCGAAGGCCAAGCCAGGGCCCAAGGCAAAGGTGACGGCGGCACCGACGAAGACGAAGGGGTCGACGACGACCGACAAGAAGACCGAGACCAAGGCCGAACTGGTCGTCTCCGCCGAACGGCGATCGGCCGAGCGGCGGACGGCCCGCCGCCGTGGGGCACCGAAGGAACCGCCGAGCGCAGCAGGGAGTGGACAAGGCTGATGCAGCTCGGGTTCATCGGGTTCGGTCTGATCGCGGGCTCGATCGCGCGCGCGGTCCGGGCCAACCCAAAGACGGCGGACTGGAAGATGGCGGCCTGGTCGCCATCCGGGAAAGGACCGTCACGGGCGGTGAAGGACAGGGTCCTTGACGTCGCGGCAACCACGCCCGAAGCCGCCCTGGCGGAGGCCGATCTGGTCATCCTCGCAGCGCCCGCGACCGCCTGCCTTCCGCTCATCGATCAGCTCACCGGACCGTGGCGTCATGTGCTCCGTCCCGATGCCGTCGTGACCGATGTCGCGAGCACCAAGCTGCGCCTGGTCGAGCGCGCGGACGCCGCGGGCCTCTGGTACGTCGGCGGGCATCCGATGGCCGGCCTGGAGACCGCTGGATACGGCGCGTCGGATGCGGACCTGTTCGTCGACCGCCCGTGGATCGTCGTCCCCGGCGCGCTCGCCGGCCCGAGTGACGTGAAGCGCGTCTTCGATCTCGCCAAGGCCTGTCGGGCGAAGGCCGTCGAGATGGACGCCGCGGCACACGATCGGGCTGTCGCCGCCATCAGCCACCTGCCGCTGATCCTGGCCGCCTCGCTCGTCGAGGCCGTCGCAGGGACGCCGAAGGCGATCCGCGATGACTGGCCTGCGGCATCCGCCCTGGCCGCCGGCGGCTGGCGCGACATGACCCGGGTGGCCCGCGGCGATCCGGCGATGGGTGCTGCGATCGCGGTCACCAATGCCCCCGTCCTTGCCGCCCGATTGCGCGACCTCAAGGCGGTCCTCGACGCGTGGCTGACGGAGCTCGAGCGGCCCGGTGGGCCGAAGGAGAGCGTGCTCGTCGAACGCCTGGCCGCGGCGCGCACGATCCTGGACGAACAACGATGAGTGACGAGCAGGTCTACGTGGTCCCACGCGCCGCCGTCCTCGACGAGGCCGGCTGGTACGGGCTCCGGACCGACGGACTCGAGCCGTTCGTCGCGGCCCTCGAACGTGACGGCCGCTACGAGCCGCGCGACCGGATGGAGGCGGATCCGTCCTACAAGCAGGTGATCCCGTATCTCGTCCTGCGTGACGGACCGGCGTTCTTCCTGATGCAGCGGACGACGGGAGGCGGCGACGCGAGGCTCCACGGCCGCTATTCGATCGGTGTCGGTGGCCACCTCAATCCGGGCGACGACGGCGTGCTCGGTGGGTTGCGGCGCGAATGGGCCGAGGAGGTCGACGCAGCCTTCGTCCCGGAGTTCCGCCTCGTCGGATTGCTGAACGACGACACCACCGAGGTCGGCGCCGTCCACCTCGGCGCCGTCTACGTTGCGGACGCGGCAGGGTCGGCCGGTGGCGATCCGCGAGACCGACAAGCTGACCGGATCGTTCGTCCCGGAGCACGAGGTCGCGGCGGTCGCGGATCGGCTCGAGACGTGGAGCAGACTCGTGTTCGAATTCCTCGCCGGCGAACGATCCGCCCAGCCTGCAGGGCGGCCCCTATAATCGCCGGGCCGGGGCAGCGTTCAGCTGGGGTTGCCCGACCGGCTGACATGCCCGACTCGACGAGTTCCGTGGAGGACTGATGGCGGCCAAGATCCTCGTCGTCGATGACGACCCGAACGTCCAGCGGCTCCTGCAGTACACCCTCAAGCAGGAAGGCTACGACGTGGTCGTGGCCGCCGACGGCGCCGAAGGTTTCCGGCTGTGGGGGGCGGAGGCGCCCGACCTGATCCTCCTCGACGTCATGCTTCCCAAGCTCGACGGCTACCAGGTCGCGACCAAGATCCGGACCGAGGAGGGCAGCGCCAGCCACGTCCCGATCATCATGCTGACCGCCGAGCGCGAGGTCGAGCAGAAGGTCGCGTGGCCTGCGGGCGGGCGCCGACGACTACCTCATCAAGCCGTTCCACCCGGCCGAGCTGCTTGCCCGGATCAAGAGCCTCCTGGCGCGCTTCGCGCCACGGGAATCGCTCCTCGCACGGCCGCCGCTCGGGCGGGTCCTCGCGTTCTACGGCGCCAAGGGCGGCGTCGGGACGACGACCATCGCGATCAACGCGGCCATCGCGCTCCACCGCGAGCTCGGGCGCAAGGTCGCCCTGGTCGACGGCAACCTCCAGTTCGGCGACCACCGCGTCTTCCTCGACCTCGGGCTCGATCGCAAGAGCATCGTGGACGTCGTCACGGCGCCGTCGATCGACGTCGATCTCATCAAGCAGGTCATGGTCAAGCACGATTCGGGGATCGACCTGCTGCTCGCGCCGCCTTCGCCCGAGACCGCCGAGCTGGTCCGCCCGGAGCACCTGCCGTTCATCGCCGAGCAGCTGACGCAGCTGTACGACTACACCCTGATCGACATCGACAAGCGGCTCGACGACGTCAACCTCGGCGTCTTCGAGGCTGGCCGACGCCGTCTTCGTGGTCATGACCGCCGACCTGTCGTGTCTGAAGAACGTCCGGCTGATCCTCGAGACGATGGAGCCACCTGGGCTATCCGGCCGCGAAGGTCCAGCTCGTGCTCAACCGCTCGAACGCGTTCACCGGCATCAATGTCAAGAACGCCGAGGGCGCGCTCAAGCGGACGATCGAGCACCAGATCGTCAACGAGTACCGCGGCGCGATCAGCGCGCTGAACTCGGGCGCGCCGTTCATGTTCACGAAGGCCGATTCGGCGCTTGGCGCGTCGCTCCTCCAGTTCGCGCGGACGGTCGACAAGCCCGTCGCCGCCGCGCCGGCCACCGCGCCCGCCCGATAAGTCGTCGGTAAGCCGCGGGTGACCGCCGGGTGAGGGTCCGCGCGTAGCCTCGGGTGCGTGCTGGCGATCGTCCCTTCGGCGACCCTCAACGGCCTCGACGGCCGGCTGATCCGCGTCGAGGTCGATGTCGCGCCCGGCCTGCCCGGCTTCACGATCGTCGGGCTGGCGGACGCCGCGCTCCAGGAAGCCCGCGAGCGCGTCCGCGGTGCGCTCCGCAACGCCGGCTTCGTCCACCCGCCGCGCCGGATCACGGTCAACCTCGCGCCGGCAGACCTGCGCAAGGCGGGTGCCTCCCTGGACCTGGCGATGGCGATCGGCATCCTGCTCGGTTCGGAACAGGTCAAGGCAGGCGGCGGCCGGCTCGCCCTCATCGGTGAGCTGTCGCTGGGCGGCGAGGTCCGGTCGGTGCCCGGCGTGCTGCCGATGGTCTCGGCGCTCGCACGTCGCGGTCTACGGCGGGTCGTGGTCGCGACCGCGGCCGTCGACGAGGCCCGGCTGGTCGACGGCATCGAGGTCTGCGGGGTCGAGACGCTCGAAGCGGCCGTCGACCACGTCCGCGCTCGACGGCGTGCTCGAGCGAGCGTCCTTCCGCCACGGATCGAGCTGGTCGACGCGGCCGCACGGGCGGACGAGGAGGCGCCGTCCCCGATGGTCGGCCCCGTCGGTCGCCCCGTGCCCGACCTCGGCGAGGTCCGCGGCCAGCCGCAGGCACGCCGCGGCCTCGAGATCGCGCTTGCCGGCGGACACGGCCTGCTCCTGATCGGCCCGCCCGGCTCGGGCAAGACGCTGCTCGCGCGGACGATCCCCGGGCTCCTGCCGCCGCTCGACGATGGTGCTGCGCTGGCCGCCACGGTCGTGGCGTCGGCGGCCGGCGAGGGGCCGATCCACGAGCTCCAGCGCCGTCCGCCGTTCCGGGCGCCGCACCACACCGTGTCGTACGCCGGGATGGTCGGTGGCGGTCCGCACCTGTCGCCCGGGGAGGTCACTCTGGCCGACCAGGGCGTGCTTTTCCTCGACGAGCTGCCCGAGTTCGATCGCGACGTCCTCGAAGCGCTTCGTCAGCCGCTGGAGGATGGGCGGGTCGCGATCGCGCGTGTGGGCCGGGCGGCCATCTTCCCCGCCCGGTTCCAGCTGGTCGCAGCCATGAACCCATGTCCCTGCGGGTTCGCCGGCACGTCCGACCGAGCCTGCCGCTGCCCCGGCCTGGTCCCCGAGCGCTACCAACGACGGGTGTCGGGACCGCTCCGTGACCGGATCGACCTGTGGATCGCGATGCCGCGTGTCGCGCCATCTGCGCTGGTCGACGGTCCCGAACCGGAAGCATCGGCGACGGTCGCCGCGCGGATCGCCGCCGCCCGCGCCGTGGCCGCGGCTCGACCCCCCGGCCTCCTCAACGGAAGACTGACCGGTCGGACCCTTCGCGAGGCGTGCGGCCTTCAGTCCGGCCGGCCGCCGCGAGGTCGTCCGCCTGGCCGAGATGGAACGTGCCAGCGGACGCGGCACGGAGAGGATCATGCGCGTCGCCCGGACGATCGCCGACATCGAGGGCTCTGACGTCATCCTCGACGACCATCTTGCCGAGGCCGCGTGGTATCGGCCGACCGACTTCCGGCTGGCGTCCGCCGAGGCGGTCTGACGATGCTCGGTGTCGGACTGGCCGGACCGGTGGGGCATGACGGTGCCCCGGGGATCGACACCTCTTCTCCAGCCAGCGCGCCGACCCCCGCGCCGATGGACCCCAAGCGACGACGAGCGCGACGCATGGGCCGTCCTGGCGGGAGTGCAGGGACTGGGTCCGGTCGGGTTGGCGGCCCTGCTGGGGCGATACGGCACCGGGGTGGCGATCCTGCGCGAAGCGTCTTCGCCCGGCGGCGTCGAGCGTCTCGCAGCCTTCAACGACGCCGAGCGAGAGGCCGAACAGATCGATCGCGGCCTCACGCCCGAGGTGGCGCAGGCGATCGCCGACGCGGCCGGGCACGCAGGCGCGACGGTCGCCCGCATCCGCGAGGTCGGCCTGCGGGTCGTGACGATGGAGGATCCGCTCTATCCGCTCCGCCTGGCCGCCATCGCCATGCCACCCCACGTCCTGTACGTCCTCGGTGATCCGGCGGCGATGAGCGCCGAGTCCGCGGTCGCCATCGTCGGGACGCGACGAGCGACCGACGCCGGTCGCGCGTTCGCCGCACGGCTCGCGACGAGCCTCGTCGCGGTCGGGGCCAGCGTCGTGTCCGGGCTCGCCGTCGGCATCGACGGGGCGGCCCACGCAGCGGCCGTGCACGCGGGCGGGACGACGGTCGCGGTCATCGGCTCGGGCCACGCCGTCCTGCACCCGCGGGCGCACAGCCGGCTCGCTGCCTCGATCGTCGCGGCCGGTGGCGCCGTCGTCTCGGAGCTCGGTCCTGACATCGTCCCGAGCAAGGGGACGTTCCCGCGCCGCAACCGGATCGTCAGCGGTCTCGCCGACGCCACGGTCGTCGTCGAGGCGCCGGCCCGGAGCGGCGCCCTGATCACGGCCTCCTGGGCACTCGAGCAGGGCCGCGAGTGCTTCATGGTGCCGGGCGCGATCGACGCCCCAGCCTCGGCGGGGTGTCTCGCATTCCTCCGGGAGTTCCCCGACCGCGCCCGGATCGTGGCCGGGATCCCGCAGCTGATCGACGATCTCGGCCTGGCCGACCACCTTGTCAGTCCCGGGGTGCCGACCGATGTGGCTGCCGCAATGGCCGGCATCGGCGAGGCAGCCGGCCGGTTGGGACGCGAGCTGGTCCATCGGACGCGCCACCGTCGACGAGCTGGTGGCCGCCACCGGTTGGCCGGTCGCGAGCGTCCTCGCGGGGCTGACCCTGCTCGAGCGTCGAGGCCTCGCGGTCGGGATCCATGGCCGCTTTCGCCCGTCGGGCGCGCTGGCCGGCGTGGACCCAGCACAGCGCCGCCAGCGCCCTCGTCGCCTCGGGTGACGGCCGTCCCGATCGGGGACGAAGGTACTGGCCCGGAGGTGGGTCCTCGTTGCATCCCCGCACCGCAAGTGTTCGAAATCTTATGAGGACTGATGTAGTTTGGCGGAGTCTGATAGCGTCAATTAGTACTAGACGAGTACCGGACGCCTGTCTCAGAATGGCCTAGCCACGTCAGGCGTTGGCTCCCGGATACCGGGATCGTTCATTCATCTCACGTATTCGGGGTTCACACATGAAAACGCACACTTCTCGGTCAACCGCCCGATCGGGCGGACGCCTTCGACTCGCCGGATGGCTGGCAGCCGCGTCGATGGTGGCAGTCGGGACATTGGCCCCGGCCAGCGTGTTCGCTGCGGGCCCGGGCAACAACGGCCTGGATGCCACCGGCAACGGAACCAAGTCGAATGCGACCGTAGGCGGCAGCCTTTCCGCCGCCGGCGGCAGCGCGACCATGAACGCCGACGGCGTCATGTTCTGCGACGGCACCGCGGTCGGCTCGATCGGCGGGACGTTCACGCTCAACGAGACGCTGGACGTCGGCTCCAAGATCACGATCTACCTGGTCCCGAACAACGGGTCCGACGCGTCGCCCGCTGGGAACGTCTCCAAGAACGAAGCGACGATCACGCTGACCGGCGCCAACAACACCGCCGGCACCGTCATCCACTACACGGTCAACGTCACGTCCCCGTTCACCACGAGCTCGGGCGGCATCCTCGTCGTCTTCGCCGTCAATAACGACGGAACGACCGCGATCTCGTCGAGCAAGTCGAACTCGCTGAACTGCACCGAGTCGACGCCGACCCCGACGCCGACCCCGACGCCGACCCCGACGCCGACCCCGACGCCGACCCCGACGCCGACCCCGACGCCGACCCCGACGCCGACCCCGACCCCGACGCCGACGCCGACGCCGACCCCGACGCCGACCCCGACGCCGACCCCGACGCCCGACGCCGACCCCGACGCCGACCCCGACGCCGACCCCGACGCCGACCCCGACGCCGACCCCGACGCCGACCCCGACGCCGACCCCGACGCCGACCCCGACGCCGACCCCGACCCCACAGGTTGGGATCAACGCCCTGGCCGTCCCGTGCGATAACACCACGGACGTGAGCCGCCTTCAGATCGTTGGCGACCTCCTCGGCCTCCACGTCCTGATCGACGGCCAGCCTGCCGACGCGGACAACGACGGCATCATCGTGGTCGCACCCGGCGAGCACACCTGGGCCGTCCTGAACTCCGAAGATGAGGTCATCGCCCAGGGCGATGTCAACGTCCCGTCCTGCTTCGCAGCGACGCCAACGCCCACGCCGACCGCGACGCCCACGGGCGGAGTCGAAGGCGAGACGGCAACGCCCGCGATCACCGCTCCTCCGACCGACGCGCTCGGTGGTGGCGGCCCGACCTCCGGTGGTGACACCTGGCGGATCGTCCTGATCGGCTTCGGTGCCCTCATCGGCGGCGCCATGGTCGTGACCAGCAACCGCAACACCGGTCGGAAGACCGATCGAAAGCGCTGATCGAGGCGCCCTAGCCTGACAGGCTAAAGACCGGGACGCGGCAGTCGCGTCCCGGTCTTTTCATGTCCGGCGTCGCCGCTTGCGCCTCGCCAGTCGTCAGCTGGTCGCGCAGCCGTCGGACCCGCGTCGTGCGGCGTCGGCATTCCGGCATGCCGCCCCTTCGTTCCTGGGTCAGGATCGGAAGCGAAGCGTCTGGATGATCTTCGACTCGTCCGGGTTGGCGCCCCCGTTCGGCACGACGAATTCGACGAAGACCGCCGTCGTCGCGTTGGCGACCAGGTGGACGCTCTCATCGACCTGGAGCGTGCCGCCGCCGGTCTTGTTGACCGACAGCGACAGAGCCCAATGGAGGGCTTCACCGGCCGGCAGGGTCTCGGGTTCGGCAACGGGCTTGGAGGCCAGACCGGGGACCGCCTGGAACTGGGCCGAGATGCTCTGCCCGATCGTCGCCAGCGGGAGGCCCTGCGATGGGATCGCGATCGCGACGAGGGCGTTGCCCAGCAGCTTGTTCACCGCCAAACGCACGTTCGGCGTCGATGCGAAGGCCTGGACGGCTCCGGCCAGCCCCGGGTTCGCCTGCCCGAACGCGTCGAGCGCTGTCGGACTGAGGTTCGACAGGTCGTAGACCTCCCAGCCCGCCGGGAGGTCGAGGACATAGGGCTGATCGGCGAACAGCGCGGCGCTCCCGCTCGCGGCAACCGACGGTGATGGCGTCGGCAACGGCGTCGCGGTCGGTATCGCTGTCGGGCTGGGTGTCGGCGCGGCGCTCGGCGACGGCGAGGGAGCGGCACTCGAGCCGCAGCCCGTGAGGGCTAGCGCAAGCACGATGACAAGGGCAAGTCTGGGCATCTTCATGGTCTCCGTTGGATCAGCGGTTCCCTCGAAGGGCAGGCAAGGATGCAGGTCGCTCTCGCGCGTTGTCCATCCTCGTGCGGTCCTGCCCGACCCCCGTACCTCCGGTCGCAGATCTCGCCTCGGTTTGCCCGGAACGTCCGGCCGGTGCTACCCTCACCGAGGTCGCTCGCCCCCAGATCGGCCGCCCAAGCCCCGTCCTCGATGGGCCCCCCAGAACGTCGAGCAGGAGCGTCTATTGCGTCAGGCCGCCATCGCGCTGCTGGCCGTCCCCGTGCTGTTCGTCGCCTTCGTCACCTTTGCCGCGGTCTCCGTCGGCGGGAGGCTGCGACGCTCGAAGACCGTACGGGTCAGCTTCGCTCTCGGTCTGGCCCTCATCGTCGGCATCGGCATCGTCGGGGCGGGTCGCCCGTCGCCGACGGTCGCCACGGCCCCGGTCCCGATCGTCCCGCTGACGCCGGCCGCATTCAGCACACAGGTCGTGACCGACCGAGCGCTGACCGAACCGGTGAGCATCCGATTCAGCACGGCGATGGATCCGGCATCGGTGGCAGCGGCCATCACGGTCGAACCACCGACACCGATCGCGCTGGCCTGGGACGCGACCGGCACCGTCCTGATGATCAGACCCCGCGACCACTGGGCCGCCGGCACCCTCCATACGATCACCGTCCAGGCCGGCGCCCTGGCGCGATCCGGGCAGCCGCTCGTCGGCCCGGCCCGAGCGGCATTCCTGACTCGCGACGCGACGACCGCCTCGGCCGTCGCCACGGAACCGGTCGGCGATCGGGTCGCCGTCACCACGTCGTTCGTCGTGACCTTCGCCCGCGCGGTGGCGCCCGGGACGGTCGCCGGCGCGATCCGTCTGGACCCGCCGACCCTCGGGACCGTCGAGACCGTCAACAGCCAGGATGGCGTCACCCGAGTCTCGTTCAGCCCGAAGCGGATGCTTCTCCCCGACGTCGCATACCGCCTGATCGTGTCCGGTGTCCGCGACACGGACGGCCTGCCGCTCGATCCCGTCGTCCTGGCCGTCCGGACCGCCAAGGCAGCAGGCGTTGTTCGCTTCCGTCCACTGGGCGGCGCGACTGGTGTCGCACGCGACGCGCCGATCTCGGTCCGCTTCAGCGAGGCGATGGATCGCCGGACCACAGCCCAAGCGTTCTCCGTGTCGGCCCACGGCAAGCCCGTGACCGGGACCGTCACCTGGGCCGAGAACGACACGGTCCTCGTCTTCGCGCCGAGCACGGCTTTGCCCGCCGAGCTCGACGGTGTCGATGGACGTCGCCCTGGGCGCCACGGCCGTCAGCGGCGCCTCGCTCGTCCAGCCCGTCGCACGGCACGTTCCACACGGCCGCCACGACCCAGACGGGCTCATCCACCGCGTCCTCGAGCGCAGGCAGCTCTGGAGGTGGGGGCGACGCGGTCGGTGGTGGCAGCTGGGCCTCGGTCGAGACGCTACTACCTCGGGCTGATGAACTGCACCCGGACCGGCGGCTGGGTCACCTCGTCGGGCGCCTGCAGCAGCCCGGGCGGGCGCAACGTCGCGCCGCTCAGGCTCGACACCGGGATCAGCTCGAAGGTCAGCCGGCCCTACGCCAAGAGGATCGCGATCGACAACGAATGCAGCCACTTCATCGGCGGGAACCCGGGCGACCGCCTGCGTCACGCGGGCTACACGAGCTATCGCTGGGCGGAGAACATCGGCTGTCGGTCGGGCAACCCGCGTGCCGCCGTGCTGGCCACCCACCTCTTCTTCCAGAGCGAGAAGTCATACGGCGGCGGCCACTACGTCAACCTGATGAACCCGGCCTACAACCGGGTCGGGATCGGCGTCTGGGTGTCCGGTGGCCGGGTCCGCCTCGTGATCGACTTCTACCACTCCTGACCGGACCATCGGCGGGCTGACGCAGACAGGCTCGTGGGTCACGATCCGGGCGTGATCCGCAACGTCATCCTCCACGTCAACGGCGAGCAGCCGCTGCTGGCCGACCTGTACGAGCCGCCGTCGCCGGGCGATGTCGGGCTGCGCTGCACGAACATCCGGATGATGAACGGCAAGCGTCCGGTGTTCATCGACGACATCAAGTCGATCTTCTTCTTCCCGTACCTCCACATCCGGTTCGTCGAGATCCCGCCCGGCGCCATGTCGGGTGGCGACTCCTCCTCAGCGCTCGCCACCGATGACGACGAGCTCGCCGAACCGGCCGCCGCCGGCGCCCGAGCCCGAGGCCGATCTCGAGATCGACGAGGACTTCCTGCGGCGCATCCGCGAGGTCTGAAAACGGTCGGCCAAGGACCCGGTGCTAGACTCCCGCCCATGCCCAGGAACCTCGTCATCGTCGAATCGCCTGCCAAGGCGCGCACCATCGAGCGCTATCTCGGTTCGGACTACCGCGTCCTCGCGTCCTACGGTCACGTCCGCGACCTGCCCGAAAACCCGGGCAAGGGCAAGTTCGGCGTCGACGTCGACCACGACTTCGCACCCGAGTACGTGATCTCGGACGACCGGCGCAAGCAGGTCGCCGATATCGAGAAGGCCGCCAAGAGCTCCGACCAGGTCTACCTCGCCACCGACCTCGACCGCGAGGGCGAGGCGATCGCCTGGCACGTCGCCGAGGCCGCCCACGTCCCGCCCGAGAAGACGCTGCGGGTCACCTTCAACGAGATCACCGAATCCGCGATCCGCGAGGCGTTCGCCCATCCGCGCCAGATCGACATGGACCTCGTCGACGCCCAGCAGACGCGCCGGATCGTCGACCGCCTGGTCGGCTACACGCTGAGCCCGCTGCTGTCGCGCAAGGTCCGCGGCGGTCTGTCGGCCGGACGCGTCCAGTCGGTCGCGGTCCGTCTCGTCGTCGAGCGCGAGCGTGAGATCACCGCGTTCACCGCACGCGAGTACTGGACGATCCAGGCGCTCCTCGCGACCGACGCCGACGAGCGTTTCCTGGCCGAGGTCGTCCGCATCGACGGGGCAGCGCTCGATGTCTCGGACGAGGCGACGGCGGAGCGGCACCGCGCGGCGATCGCGGAGCTCCATCCCGCCGTGACCAAGGTCGGGACGCGGACCCAGAAGCGGTCACCCGCACCGCCGTTCACGACCTCGACCCTCCAGCAGGAGGCGAGTCGCCGGCTCGGGTTCAGCCCGAAGCGAACGATGTCGATCGCCCAGAAGCTGTACGAGGGAGTCGAGACGGGCGGTACCCAGGTCGGGCTCATCACCTACATGCGTACCGACTCGACCGCGATCGCGGGCGTCGCCATGGGCGAGGCGCGTGAGGTCATCGACGAGCGCTACGGTCCGACCTACTCGATGCCCAAGGGCCGCGTCTACAAGACCAAGTCGAAGGGTGCCCAGGAGGCCCACGAGTCGATCCGGCCGACGAGCTTCCGGCGCGACCCGGATTCGATCGCCGCGGCGCTCAAGCCCGAGGAGCTGCGGCTCTACCGGCTGATCTGGCAGCGCGCGCTGGCATCGCAGATGGCGCCCAAGGAGCTCGAGACGACCACCATCGAGCTGGCCGACGGCGCCTACGAGCTGCGTGCCTCGGCGACCAAGGTCCTGTTCGACGGCTTCGCTCGCGTCTACACCGAGGGCCGTGACGACGACGTCGCCGACGACGACGAGGAGACCGGCAAGCTCCCGGCGCTCGTCGACGGCGATCGGACGACGGTCGAGGACGTGACGCCGACCCAGCACTTCACCGAGCCGCCGCCGCGCTTCACCGAGGCGACCCTCATCAAGGCGCTCGAGGAGCACGGCATCGGCCGGCCGTCGACGTACGCGGCGACCATCTCGACCATCGTCGATCGCGGCTACGTGCGGATCGAGGAACGGCGGCTCCACCCGGAGCTGGTCGCCGAGATCGTCACCGACCTGCTGGTCGAGCATTTCGGCGACTACGTGGACGTCGAGTTCACCGCCCGGATGGAGGAGGAGCTCGACGAGATCGCGCGCGGCGAGCGCGAATGGGTCCCGCTGCTGCGGGCGTTCTACGGTCCGCTGCGCGAGCGGGTCGACGAGAAGCGACGCGAGCTCAAGCGCAGCGACTTCACGACCGAGGCGACCGACGAGGTCTGCTCGCTCGGTCATCCGATGGTGATCCGGCTCGGACGGAACGGGCGCTTCCTCGCCTGCTCGCTGTATCCCGAGCACAAGGAAAGTCGGCCGCTCCCCGGTGACGAGCCGCCGCCCCAGGAGGGGACCGGCGAGGTCTGTCCCAAGTGCGGGGAGGGGACGCTGGTGGGCAAGCGTGGCCGGTTCGGCCCGTTCGTCGGCTGCTCGCGCTACCCGGACTGCGACTTCATCAAGAAGGACGGCCCGCCGCCGCCCGATCCGCTCCCGTTCGAGGTCGAATGCCCCAAGAACCACGACGGTCATCTCGTCCCGCGTCGCGCGCGGCGGACCGGGAACGTCTTCTGGGGGTGCTCGAACTACCCGCGCTGCGACTTCACGACCAATCACGAGCCGCTCGGCGGCCTGCACGACACCGACGGCGGCCCGTTGGCGCGCAAGGACGAGATCGCCTTGTGCCTGGTCTGTGGCTCGACGAGCGACACCCCGGCCGACGCGATCGTCCCGGGCGAGCGCTACGCCGGCGGGCCACCGAACCCGGAGGCTCTGGCGCGGCCCGCGCGTGCGCGCGGTGGCGCCCGAGCCGGTGGCACGGCCGAGCCGGCGGTCGCCCGCGTGGCGCGGCGCGCTCGACCGGGCGGGCCACGACCAAGCGAACACGACCCGCCGAGCCGGCCGCCGACGCGTGAGCGAGGCGCCGGTTCGCAGAGCGACCGACCCCGCACTCGCGCGGTTCCTCATCTCCCTCGCCGCGCGCGACGCCTCGCCCCATACCCAGCGCGCCTACGCGACGGCCGTCGGCGCGTACCTCGACTGGCTTGCCGAACGCGGGACCGACTGGCGCAGACCGGCTCGCTCCGATCTGCGCGCCTATCTCGGGGTCCTGGGTGAGGGTCACGCGCGGTCCTCGGTCGCGCAGCGGCTGGCGGCGATCCGCGCGTTCCATCGCTGGGCGACACGCAACGACCTCGCCCCCGGCGACCCGTGGGGCGCGATCGCCACGCCGCGTCTCCCGCGCCGCCTGCCGCGTGTCCTCGAGGTCGAACAGGTCGGGCGGCTTCTCGATGTCGTCGAGGCCGACCTGGACGCGATCCCGGATGATGACCCGGAACGGGCGAGGGTCCGTCTCGCGCTCGCCCTGCGCGACCGCGCGATCGTCGAGACCGCCTACGCCGCGGGCCTGCGGATCAGCGAGCTGGCCGGAGCCGAGCTGGGCGCCCTGGACCTGCGACGTGGCGAGATCCGGGTTCTCGGCAAGGGCCGCAAGGAACGGGTCGGTCTCCTCGGGCGACCGGCCCGAAGCGCCCTCACCGCGTACCTCGAGGACGGCCGTCCGGTGCTCCTCGAGCGTCGCGTCGGCGGCGAGCCGCCTCCCGTCGAGATCTTCCTGAACCACCTCGGCGGCCCGCTCGGCGTGCGGGGCCTGCGCTATCGGCTCGACCGGCTGTGCGCCAGGGCGGGACTCCCGCTCGGCGTCTCGCCACACACCCTCCGGCATTCGTTCGCGACCCACCTGCTCGATGGCGGCGCGGACCTGCGCGTCGTCCAGGAGCTGCTCGGTCACGAGAACCTGGCCACGACCCAGATCTACACGCACGTGTCGCCGGGCCGGCTCCAGGTCGCCTATCGGGAGGCCCACCCGAGGGCTCGCCGCGAACCGGCACCGTGAGCGCATCAGGCTCGCTCGCCCGCGCCGGGCTGATCGTCTCGAGCGCGTTCCTCGTCTCGCGCGTGCTCGGCTACGTCCGGGTCGTCGTCATCGCGAACGCGTTCCATCCCGCCGATCTCGATGCGTTCTTCGCCGCCTTCCGCATCCCTGACCTGATCTTCCAGCTCGTCGCCGCCGGCGCGCTGTCGTCGGCCCTCATCCCGATCGTCTCGGCGCTGTTCACGACCAACGAGCTGCCCAGGGCCTGGCGGGTCGTGTCGACGGTCATCAACCTCATGCTGATCGGCCTCATCGCGCTCGCGGTGGGCCTGTTCATCCTCGCGCCCGTGATCGTCCCGATCATCACCCCAGGCTTCGAAGGACCGAAGCTCGACCGGACCATCGAGCTGACCCGGATCATGCTGCTCAGCCCGATCTTCCTCGCGATGGGGGCCGTCGCCACGAGCGTCCTCAACGCGGGCGGTCGGTTCGCCGCGTCGGCGATCGCCCCCGTCGTCTACAACCTCGCGATCATCGGGGGCGCTCTGATCCTCGGGCCGAGCCTCGGCGTCGAAGGCCTGGCGTTGAGCGTCGTGCTGGGCTCGTTGGGCCACCTGCTCGTCCAGATCCGCCCGCTGGAACGCATGGGCTTCCGCTATACGCCGCGGATCGACGCCGGCGACCCGCAGGCCCGCAAGGCGCTCGTCCTCATGGCTCCCCGCGCGATCGGACTGGGGGTGACCCAGATCACGTTCATCGTGGTGACCGCCCTGGCGAGCACGCTCGGGGAGGGAGCCGTCACTGTCTTCAGCCTCTCCTTCGCGCTCCTGCAGATCCCGCTCGGGATCATCGGCGTCCCGCTCGGGATCGTGGTCCTGCCCTCGCTCTCGCGCGAGGCCGCGGTCGGACGCGAGGACGCCTTCGCCGCTCTGCTCACGCGGGCCTTGCGGCTGTTGATCTTCGTGATGGTCCCGATCGCGTTCCTGACCGCGGTCGCGCGTCAGCCGGTGGTCGAGATCCTGTTCGGTGGCGGCAAGCTCGACCGCGCCGATCTCGACCTCATCGCCGTGACGCTCGTCGGCTTCATGATCGGCCTGACCGCGCACTCGCTGATCGCAGTCCTCGCCCGGGCCTTCTACGCCCGCCAGGACACCGTCACGCCGGTCCTCGCCGCGGTCGCGGCTGTGGCCATCAACTGCACGCTGGCGGTCATCCTCGTGACTCCGTTCGGGCTCCCCGGGATCGCCGTCGCGATCGCGATCGCGGCCTGGATCGAGGCCATCGCGCTGCTTGCGATCCTCTATCACCGGCTGCCGCACTTCGAGCTGTCGGGTCTCGGCCGGGTGAGCGTCGAATCGGTCGCCGGGAGCGTCGTCGCCGGGGCCGCGGCGGCGGCTGCGCTGGGCGCCGTCGAGGGCCTGCTGGGTACCGATCCCGGGCGCCTGGTCTCTGTCGTCGTGGTTGCGATCGTCAGCGTCGTCTTCGGTCTGGTCTACGCCGGGCTCTCGCTCGTGTTGCGGATCCCGGAACTGCCGTCTATCGTCGGGGTCATGGCCGACGTCATCCGCCGCCCGGTCAGGTCGTGACGGACGCGGATCCGGCCGACTGGGATCGTTTCGTGGCGGTGAGCGATCCGGGTTCGTACCTCCAGACGAGCGCGTGGTCCGCGGTCAAGGCGGTCAACGGCTGGAGCGCGCACCGCATCACGGCCGGCGGCGAGGGGGCGCGCATCGGTGCGCAGGTCCTCGTCCGGCGTCCGCGTCCGATGCCGTGGGGGTTCGCCTATGCGCCGCGCGGGCCCGTGGCCGCCGGCTGGACGCCCGAATCGATCGGGCGCTTCACGGCCGCGCTCCGCAACGACCTGCCGGCGTCGGCCGGGCGAGTCAGCCACATCCGGATCGATCCCGAGATCGAGGCCGATGGCCCGCATGACACCAACGGCGCGCTCCGTTCCGCGCTGCGTACCGCCGGGTGGCGACCGTCCCCGCCGATCCAGCCGAACGCGACGAGGATCATCGACCTGAGCGCCGACGAGGACGCCCTCTGGGGCGAGCTGCGCAAGAAGTGGCGCCAGTACGTCAACAAGGCGCGGACCGGTGGCGTGACTGTCGTGGACGCGGACGGCGACCGACTTCCCGAGTTCTACCGGATCTATCGCGAGACGGCCGACCGGGCAGGCTTCCTGATCCGTGCTGAATCTGCGTACCGCGACGTCTGGGATGCCTTCGCGCCGAGCGGCAACGCCCGGCTCCTGTTCGCGCAGGCTGCCGACGGCGAGCCGCAGGCGACGCTCCTGCTCGTTCGCTGCGGTCCGCGCGTCGTCGAGCCCTACGGCGGGATGACCGCGGCCGGCGCCGATTCGCGAGCGAACTACCTGCTCAAGTGGGAGGCGATCCGCTCCTCCCGGGAGGCTGGCGCCACGAGCTACGACCTGTGGGGCCTCGCGACCGGCGGGATCGCCCATTTCAAGACCGGATTCGGCGGTCGCGAAGTCCAGTACATCGGGGCATGGGACCTCGTCCTGAGCCCGGTCGGTCGCGGCTCCTACGAGATCGCCCAGCGCGGCCGTGTCTGGATGGCCCGGCGGCGTGGCGGGATCAGCGCGACAGGCAGCGCCGCGGCCTACGGGGCGGCCGATTGAACGTCCGGGACGCCGCGACCGAGGAGCTCGCGGCCTGGGATTCCCGAACCGTGGACGCGCCTGGCGGGCACGTCTACCAGTCACGCGCGTGGGCGGAGCACCGGGCCGCATCCGGCTGGACGCCGCGGTTCCTCGTCGCGGGCGACGGCGGGCAGGCCCTCGCGCTGACCCGCGGTTGGACGCTCGTCCCGGGCGGCAGCGCCTACCTGCCGCGCGGACCCGTCGCCATCGGCGCGGACCCGGGAGCGCTCGCCGCCCGGCTGATCGCGATCGCCGATGGACTGGCCGGAGAGGGGACCGACGTCGTCGCCGCGGACCCCGAGGTGCCTGCGTCGGAGACATCGTTCCGTGCGGCGATCGAGACGGCCGGTTTCACGGCCATCGAAGAGATCCAGCCATCGCGCCATCGGATCTCGCTGCCGCTCGGGCCCGGGATCGACGAGACGGCCGCGTTCGATGGCATCTCCAAGTCGACGCGCCAGCGGATCCGCGCGGCTGAGGCCGGCGATGTCGCGGTCGTCCGCCACGATGCGAGGACCGGACCCGATGGGGCAGGGGAGGGGTTCGTCCTTCCGTCCGAGCCGCCGGAGACTGCCCTCGACAGGTTCTACGACCTGCTGCTCGAGACGGGGGAGCGGCGCCACTTCTCGTTCGGGCCGCGGGCGGGGTTCGTCGGCTGGTGGCGCGCCGCCCTGGAGGCGGGTCACCTCGTCTATCTCGAGGCACGTGCCGGTGGGGCCGCTGGCGATCCGCTGGCCGGACTGGTCCTCTACCGCCACGGCGGACGGCTCTCGACGGTCCATTCGGGCGATCACGACGCGACGCGGACGACGCATCCCGGGGCGCTCCACCTGCTTCGCTGGCGTGCCATCCAGCTGGCGGTCCGCGAGGGATGCTCGGAGATGGATCTCGGTGGGGTGGACGTCGCGGGCGCCCGCGGCGAACCGAAGGAAGGCGACCCGTTGTACGGGCTCTACCAGCACAAGCGCTCGTTCGGCGGGCAGTGGCTCGAGCTGACCGGCGCCCACGAGCGGGTCTTCGACAGCCGTGGGTACCAGGCCGGCCGCCTGGCCGGGCGCCTCGGACGGATGATCGGGCGATGACCGACCGAACGATCGCCGACCTCCTCGCGGCCGCTGAGCCGGGAGAGCCGGCGCGGCTCGGCGGGCTGATCGACCGGCTGACCGGCGAGGGTCGCCTGCGCGGCGCCCGCAGCGATGGCCGGGCGATCGGCGCCGCCGGGCTGGCTGCCATCGCGATCCGCGGCGTGACCAATGATTCGCGGGCGGTCCGACCCGGCTCGCTGTTCGTTGCGGTTCCCGGGCTCCATGTCGATGGCCACGAGTTCGTGGCTGCTGCCGCGGCCGCCGGCGCCGCGGCGGCACTGGTGGACCATCCAATGCCCGATGTCGCGCTGCCGCAGCTCGTCGTGGCCGACACGCGTCAGGCTCTTGCCGTCGCCGCGGCCTGGTGGTACCGCGATCCGAGCCACGACCTGGCGGTCGTCGGTATCACCGGAACGGACGGCAAGACCACGACCTCGTTCCTTGCGGTCGCGGCGCTCGAGGCGGCAGGGATCCGGACCGGGATGACCGGCACCGCGGAGACCCGGATCGGCGGTGTCCAGATGCCGAACGAGGAGCACGCGACGACGCCGGAAGCGCCCGAGCTCCAGCGCGCCCTCCGTGCCATGGCCCTGGCCGGCGACACAGCCGCGGTCATCGAGACCACGTCGCACGGGCTGGCGCTGTCGCGCGTCGACGCCATCGCCTACGACGTCGCGATCCTCACGAACCTCACCCATGAGCATCTCGAGCTGCACGGGACGTGGGAGGCATATCGGGACGCGAAGCTGCGCCTGTTCGAGAAGCTGGCCCGCGGCGGCCCGGTCGCCTCCACCGCGATCTCCACGACGCATCGCTGGCCGGCGACCGGGATCGTCAACGCCGACGACCCATCCGCCGGGGCCTTCATCGGGGTCGCCCAGGAAGCCGGCGCCCGGATCCTGACCTACGGCACGGACCCCGGCGCGGACGTCCGAGCCACGCGCGTCGAGGAGGACGCGCGACGCCTGCGCATCGCCTACGACGCGCCGTCGGGCGCGTCGACCGTCGATCTCCAGCTCGTCGGGCGGTTCAACGTCCACAACGCGCTGGCTGTCGTCGCACTCGGTGAAGCGGTCGGTCTCGATCCCGCTGCCGTGCGCGAGGGTCTCGCGTCGGTGCCGGTCGTCCCGGGCCGGATGGAACGCATCGAGCTCGGCCAGCCGTTCGGGGTGATCGTGGACTTCGCGCACAGCCCGGTCGCACTCCAGACCGTGCTCGACCTCCTCGCCCCGCTTGCCGCCTCGCGCGGCGGCGGGCTGATCGCGGTCTTCGGATCGGCCGGCGAACGCGACACGGCCAAGCGGCCGGCGATGGGCCGGATAGCGGGTGAACGCGCTCGCATCGTCGTCGTGACCGACGAGGACCCGCGCGGCGAGGATCGTGACCGGATCCTCGATGCGATCGCGCGGGGTGCCGAGGCCGCCGGCAAGCGGCGCGACAACGACCTGCTGGTGATCGCCGACCGCCGCGCGGCGATCGAAGCCGCCTTCGAGCGCGCACGCCCCGGCGACATCGTGCTGCTCGCGGGAAAGGGCCACGAACAGGCGATCATCGGCCCCGACGGGCCGACGCCGTGGAACGAGCGGGCGGAGGCCGAGGGAGCGCTGCACCGGGCCGGCTACGGCTGAGCGTATCCTTGAGTCGATGGCAAGCACGACTCCACGCACGAAGACGCCGACCGGACCCGCCACGAAGCGGGGGCCACGGCATGCACCGGTCCCGGCCCCGGTCGTCACCGCCGAGGGCCCCGATCTCGAGAAGATGCGGGCGGCGCTCTACGCCGCGATCCTCGCCGAGCACCCCGGCGCAGATCTCGAACCGGTCGGGCAGGCGTTCGATCTGGCGGTCCTCGCCCACGAGGGCCAGAAGCGTGCCACCGGCGAGCCGTACGTCACGCACCCGATCGCCTCGGCGCAGATCCTGGCCGAGCTCGGGATCGACACGACCGCCATCCAGGCCGCGCTCCTCCACGACGTCCCGGAGGACACCGAGTACAGCCTGACCGACGTCGAGGAGCGCTTCGGGGCCGAGGTCGCCCAGCTCGTCGACGGTGTCACCAAGCTGTCCAAGTTCAGCACCCACAGTCACGAGCAACAGCAGGCCGAGAACATCCGGAAGATGCTCCTGGCGATGGCCCAGGACATCCGGGTCGTCCTGATCAAGCTCGCCGACCGGCTCCACAACATGCGGACGCTGTACGGACTGCCGTCCGACAAGCAGCAGCGCATCGCTCGCCAGACGATGGAGATCTATGCGCCGCTGGCCGAGCGGCTCGGGATCTGGCAGATGAAGTGGGAGCTCGAGGACCTCGCCTTCAAGGCGCTCGAGCCCGAGCGCTTCCGCGAGCTGGCCAAGCTGCTCGACACGCGCCGCAAGGGTCGCGAGACCTACATCGAGCGCGCGATCGCCACGCTCAAGCCCAAGCTCGCGGCCGCCGGCATCGAGGCCGATCTCCAGGGCCGCCCGAAGCACATCTACAGCATCTGGAAGAAGATGGAGCGCAAGGGCGCGGAGTTCGGCGAGATCTACGACGTCTACGCCATCCGCATCCTGGTCGAGGACGTCCGCGACTGCTACGCCGCGCTCGGGATCGTCCACTCGATCTGGCGGCCGATCCCGGGCCAGTTCGACGACTACATCGCGGTCCCCAAGAACAACCTCTACCAGTCGCTCCATACGGCGGTCATCGCGCTCGACGGCAAGCCGCTGGAGATCCAGATCCGGACCCAGGCGATGCACCAGGTGTCAGAGGTCGGCATCGCCGCGCACTGGCGCTACAAGGAAGGCACCAAGTCCGACCGCGAATACGACGCCAAGCTCGCCTGGCTCCGCCAGCTGCTCGACTGGCAGCGCGACGTCTCCGACGCGACCGAGTTCGTCGAAGGCATCAAGCTCGACATCTTCCAGGACCAGGTCTTCGTGTTCACCCCGAAGGGCGACATCAAGGACCTGCCGGCAGGCGCCACGCCGCTCGACTTCGCGTATCGGATCCACACCGACGTCGGGCACCGGACGATCGGGGCGAAGGTCAACAACAGGCTCGTCCCGCTCGACTACCGGCTGAAGAACGGCGACATCGTCGAGATCGTGACGACCAAGGGCGAGCACGGTCCGTCGCGCGACTGGATGAACGTGGTCAAGACCAGCCACGCCCGCGAGAAGATCCGCCAATGGTTCAAGCGCAAGGACCGCGACGAGAACATCGTCCACGGCCGCGAATCGCTCGAGCGCGAGCTGCGGCGGCTCGCCCGGACATCGATCGCGGCCGTCGGGCCCGACCAGATCGCGGAGGTCGCCAAGCACCTCAACTACGACACGCTCGATGACTTCTACGCCGCCATCGGCTACGGCGCGGTCGGCGCCCAGACCGTCGTCATGCGCCTCGGCGTCGTCGATGACGTCCAGAGCACGCTGCCGACGGTCGCGCCACCGCAGAAGCTGCGAACGGACTGGCGGCGTCCGGGTCAAGGGTGTCGGCGACCTGCTGATCCGCTTCGCCAAGTGCTGCAACCCGATCCCGGGCGATCCGATCGTCGGGTTCATCACCCGTGGCAAGGGGGTCACCGTCCACCTCCAGAGCTGCCCGACCGTCATCAACGAGCGCGAGGTCGTCACGGCTGATCGACGTCGAGTGGGAGCACGCCCCGACCGAGAGCTATCCGATCGCGATCCGGGTCGAGGCCTACGATCGGACCGGGCTCCTCAGCGACATCACCCAGGTCGTCGCCGAGAACAAGGTCAACATCATCGCCGCCCAGGTGGGCGTGACCCCCGATCACACCGCGGTCGTGACAGCCACGATCCAGGTGCACTCGGTCTCGCAGCTGGCGCGGGTGATGAGCCGGATCGAGACGCTCAAGGACGTCATCTCGGTCCAGCGCGACCTCGGCTGACGCCGGGCCGCGGCGGCGGTCCGCAGCCAGATCAGCGCGCCGAGCCCTTGACCGAGCCGGTCAGCGGGCTTCCGTCACGGGCGGTCGCCACACAGGCGATCTGGCGGTCGCCGCGCGCCCACGAGAGCTCGGTCGGGGTGACGGTGATCATGTCGAGGCTCGAGATCTCGAAGTCGACCCCGACGTACGTGCCGAATGCCGTCAGGCACGGCGTGTTCGCGAAGGCGAGGACCGCGGCATCGCCGGGATAGGCCCCGGCATCCGTGTCCGACACGACGCCGACGATCTCGTCGTCATGCGCCGCTCCGCAGTCGACCGGCTTGGTGACATCGGCCGTGATCGTCGCGCCAGGGTGGATGCCATCGAGGCAGGTGCCGACCTGGAGCGCGGCGACCGAGGTTGTCGGCACGCTGAGTGCCGCGATGGAGACAGCGGCGTAGAGGACGATCGCGGCGACGGTCATGCCCAGGATGACCGCGACCTTGGCCGGGACGCCGAGCCGAGCCCGTGCCACGACGAGGTTGATCGCCGCAGCCGCGCCACCGATCAGACCGCCCAGCACACCGCCGATCGGCACGAGAAGGAGCGGCAGGAACGACACGGCGACCAGGGCGCGCGGGACTGGTGGCTTCGGCGAGGTGGTCGCTCCGGCGATCTGGAACGGTTTGGCCATCGGTCCTCGAGCCTGGACGGGACGCACCCGGGATCGCCGCGTCGCGGTTTCCGAGAGATGCTACCGCGCCGCCATGCCGCCAGGACCGCCGGGTCGCCGACCGTCACGCGTGTCGGACCCTCTAGACTCTCGGCCATGCCCACCTTCCGCGCACCGCGTGGCACCCGCGACCTGCTGCCGCCCGAGACCGCCGCCTGGACGCGGCTCGAACGCCTCGCCGCGGACCTCGCCGCGCGCTATGGCTACCGCCGGATCGAGACGCCGCTGTTCGAGCTCACCGATGTCTTCGAGCGTGGCGTCGGCGAGGTGACCGACATCGTCGAGAAGGAGCTCTTCCGGCTCGCGCCGCGGACCGAGGAGAGCGAATCGTGGTCGCTCCGTCCGGAGCCGACCGCCGGCATCGCCCGCGCCTACGTCCAGCATGGGATGCAGACATGGCCGCAGCCGGTGAAGCTGACCGAGACCGGCCCGATGTTCCGCTACGACCGCCCACAGGCCGGCCGCTACCGCCAGTTCTGGCAGTTCGATATCGAAGCGATCGGCGACGCCGGGCCCGCCATCGACGCCGAGATCATCGAGCTCGGCACGCGCTTCTACCGCGACGCCGGTCTCGACGGCGTGGCGGTCCTCCTGAATTCGATCGGCGACCCGGCGTGCCGGCCGGCCTACGTCGACCGAATTGACCGACTACTACCGCGGCCACCTCGAGGAGCTGCCCGAGGTCGAACGCGGTCGTCTCGAGCGGAACGTCCTGCGACTGCTCGATTCCAAGGACCCGGCGATGGCCGCCCTCAACGCCGTCGCACCCAAGATCACGGACCGGCTGTGCGACGCCTGCGCCGACCACTTCGCGGGCGTCCGTGGGCACCTCGATGCGCTTGGCGTCCAGTACCGGTTGGAGCCGGGGCTCGTCCGCGGGCTCGACTACTACACGCGGACCGCGTTCGAGTTCTACGTCACGGGCCGCGAGGGCCAGCAACAGGCGATCGGCGGCGGCGGGCGCTACGACGGGCTCATCGAGCTGTTCGGCGGACGGCCGACGCCCGGGATCGGGTTCGGGATCGGGCTGGACAGGCTGCTCCTCGCGCTGTCAGAGACAGGTGCCGGAGTCGCACCCGAGCCCGCACCCGTGGCCGTCGTCGTCGGCGCCGATCCCGATGCGACCGCCGCCCGGCTCGCCGTCGCCACGGATCTGCGAGCCGCCGGGATCGCCGCGCGGGCGGAGCTCGGTCGCCGCAAGCTCGGCAGGCAGCTCGAAGCCGCCGCGCGTGACCAGGCGCATTTCGCGGTCATCGTCGGCGACGAGCTGGCGGGTGGAGAGGTCGGTCTCCGGGACCTGCCGGCGGGCACCCAGAAGGTGGTGCCGCTGGCCGACCTCGGCCGCGAGATCGAGCGTGCCCACCGATCGCATCGCCACGGGGCTGCGCCGGATCGCCACCGAGGCGGCGTCGGACTGAGGATGGCCACCGATCGCTGGAGCGGCGGGGATGCCTACGAGGCGTTCATCGGGCGGTGGAGCCGACTCGTGGCTGGCCGGTTCGTCGATCGGCTCGAGATCGGGCCTGGCGCCTCGTGGGTCGATGTCGGCTGCGGGACCGGGGCCTTGAGCGCGGCGATCAGCGAGCGCGCCGACCCGGCCTCGGTCGTCGGAGTCGATCCATCGGCGGATTTCGTCGCGTCGGCCGGCGAAGGCGTGCACGACGCACGGGTCGCGTTCGTCGTCGGCGATGCGGCGGCGCTGCCCGTGGCCGGTGGGTCCGCCGACGCGGTCGTCTCCGGGCTCGTCCTCAACTTCATCCCGGACCTTGCGCTCGCGCTGCACGAGATGGTCCGCGTCGGCCGTCCTGGTGCCAGTGTCGCCGCCTATGTCTGGGACTACGCGGGTCGGATGGAGCCGCTCCGGCGGTTCTGGGACGCGGCCGTCGCGCTCGATCCCGCGGCGTCCGGGGTCGATGAGGGCGCACGGTTCCCGATCTGCGCACCCGAACCGTTGCGCCGTGCCTTCGAGGATGCGGGCCTGACCGATGTCGCCGTCGAGGCGATCGTGGTGCCGACGGTCTTCCGCGACTTCGACGACTACTGGACGCCGTTCCTCAGCGGCGTCGGCCCAGCACCGGGATACGCGACGTCGCTCGGCGACGACGCGCGCGCCGTACTGCGGGAACGGCTCCGCTCGCGCCTGCCAAGCGAGCCCGACGGGAGCATCCATCTCGTGGCCAGGGCCTGGGCCGTCCGAGGCCGCCGCTCCTGATCTTGGCGATTTTTCGGGAAGACCGTGCGTTTGGCGGTTGGCCAGCGTGTCTGTAGTGTGACCGCAGAGATGGCCTTCGCCGAAACGACCGAAACCGCCTACGAGCGCGCCTTCCAGGCGCACTGGTCCGACGTCTTCCGGTTCGCGCTTGCCTGGACCAACGACTGGGCGGCCGCCGAGGATCTCGCCCAGGAGGCGTACCTGCGTCTCTGGGACAACCGCGGCCGGCTCGATTGGGACCGGCCCGTCCTGCCCTGGTTGCTCACGACGACGCGGCGGCTCGCGACCGACCGGTTCAGGGCGCTCCGCCGCCGACTCTCGTCGGTCTCGCCACCGGCGACGCTCGACCAGGCGGTCCAGGCGCGCTGGCTCGATGTCTGTGCGGCCATGGACGACCTGTCACCGCTCGAACGAACCGCCCTGGTCATGACTGCCGTCGACGGCGCGACGTACGACGAAGCCGCCCTTGTGCTCGGGACCACTGCTGGCGCGTTGCGCGCCGCCGTGAGCCGGGCTCGAACGAAGCTGGAGAAAGCCTGATGGACCCGACGCGACCCGATCGCATCCTCGAGGAATGGGACGCCGTGTCGGAGCGCGCGCAGCGCCCGGCCATGTCGCCGCGCCGCTCGAACGTGACGAGCGGTCGATCCGCTGCGACGCTCGCCGGTGCGAGCCTCGTCGTCGTCGCCGTCGTCGTCGCCGTGGCGCTGCTCGGCCGGCCCGGCGGGTCCAGCGATATCGGCGGGCTGGCCCCGACGGCCACGCCCAGTGCCACGGTCGAGCCCACCGTCAGTCCCTCCGCGACGCCGTCGGCATCACCCTCGCCGTCGCCGACCGCGTCGCCGACGCCCAGTCCGACCCCGAGCCCGACGCCGACCCCGACGCCGGCGATCGGGACGTGCGATCCGAGCAAGCTCGCCGCACGGATCACGGCCTGGGAGGGTGCCGCAGGTCACCGCATCGCCGACGTCGAGCTGACGAATGCCGGGGCGGTCAGGTGCAAGGTCGCCACGATGGACAAGCCACAGCTTGTCGACGGCCACGGGTCGGTGCTGATCGACGGCGTGGCACCCGGCTCGTCGTCGACGCTGACGGTCGCGCCCGGTGACGTCCTCAAGACGCTCGTCCAGGACGGGAACTACTGCGGCCCCGACCCTGCCGCGCCGGTGACCGTGGCATTCGTGATCAACGGTGGGGGCCGCTTCGTGGCCACGCCGCTCTCGCCGACCGATGCGACGGTCCCGCCGTGCAACGGCCCGGGATCGCCGGCTGACATCGAGATGCAGCCGTGGGCGCGCTGATGACCCGACGCTTCGGCGCGGCGCTCCTCGTCGCGATCCTGATCATGGGTTGCTCGAGTGCGGTCAGCGGGTCGACAGTGGCCGGCGCAGCGACCACCGCGGCGCCCGCGACGGCCGCTGCCGCGCCGACCCTGCAAACGGCCACGGTCGCGGCACCGACACTGGCCCGCCTGGTCGGGCAAAAGCTCGTCATCCGCATGGATGGCACCACGCCGAGCGCGAGCCTGCTGTCCCGGATCCGCCTGGGCCAGATCGGGGGCCTGATCCTGTTCGGATCCAACGTCACCTCCCGGACCCAGCTGACCAGGCTGACGGCAACACTCCAGGCGGCCGCGAAGGCGGGCGGCCAGCCGCCGCTCCTGATCGCGACCGACCAGGAAGGTGGCTCGGTCAAGCGGATCCCGTGGGCGCCGCCGACCCTGTCCGCGCCGCAGATGGGCGTGCTCGACAGCACGACCGTCGCCCGATCGCAGGGTGCGAGCACGGGTGCTGCGCTCAAGGCCCTCGGCATCAATGTCGACTTCGCCCCTGTCGCGGACGTGCCGGCCACGACCGAGTCGTTCCTGTATCGCGAGGGCCGGACCTGGTCATTCAGTGCCGTCCACACGGCCGCCCTGTCCGACGCATTCGCCACGGGTCTGGAGTCGACGGGCGTCATCCCTTCGATGAAGCACTTCCCGGGGCTCGGCTTCGCGACGCGCAACACCGACACGTCGGTCGTGACCATCGGTTATCTCGCAGACGCGGCTCGGCCCCGGCCTGCGCCCGTATCGGACCGCGATCGCCCACCACATCCCGCTGATCATGCTCTCGAATGCGACCTACACGGCCTACGACACCAGCCGGGCGGCGGGCTGGTCGCGTGCGATCTCCGACACGCTGCTGCGCGGGGATCTCGGGTTCAAGGGCGTGACGATCACCGACTCGCTCAGCGGGACCGCCGCAGCGCGCGGACTCAGCCCGCAGCTGCTGGCCGTCCGCGCCGCATTCGCCGGGACCGACATGATCCTGGTGACCGGCTCGGAGGCGTCGACCCAGATCGTCTACAACACGCTCCTCGGCAATGCCCGGAACGGGACGATCCCGAAGTCGCGACTGGTCGCCTCGTACGACCGGATCCTGGCCATGAAGGCTGGTCTGTAGCAGCGCCCGAACGCGATCAGCCGACCAGGAGCTTGACCGCGACGATCGTGCCGATCGTGATGATCGCGACGCGTAGCGCGATCGGCGACAGCCGCCGGCCGAGGAGCGCGCCGAGCTGACCGCCGATGGTCGAGCCGATGGCGAGCAGGATCGCCGGGCCCCAGGCGACGGGCGCGACGATGACGAAGATGATCGCGGCGACCGCGTTGATCACCGATGCGATCACGTTCTTGAGCCCGTTCAGGCGTTGGAGCTCGTCGTCGATCAGGATCGCCAGCAGGGCGATCAGGATCACACCCTGCGCGGCCCCGAAGTAGCCGCCGTAGATGCCGGTCAGGTAGACGCCGATCAGGAGGATCGGTCCGCCCCCCTGGCGTGGCTCGTGCCCGAGACGGAGGCGTCTCGCGGCGACCCACGCCGTCAGCCGCGGCTGGACCGCGACGAGCGCGCAGGCGAGCAGGATCAGGACGGGCACGATCGTGGCGAAGGCGGTGGCCGGGAGGACGAGCAGCAACGCGGCTCCGGTCAGGCCGCCGAGCCCTGCGGCGACGGACAGCGGGATCGCCCGTTCGCGCTGTCCGACGAGCTCGCGCCGGTAGCCGATCGCGCCGCTGATCGAGCCGAACACCAGCCCGACGGTGTTCGACACGTTGGCGACGAGTGGCGGGTAGCCCAGGAGCAGGAGGGTCGGGAAGGTGATCAGGGACCCGGATCCGACGATCGTGTTGATGGCCCCGGCGGCCATCCCGGCCGCGATGATGACGAGCGCCTCGACGGGATCGATGAAGCCACCTCCTGGGACCCTAGGCGGCGGAGCGTACAGAAACCCGGCTACACTCGTTGAGTCGCCTGCGAACACGAGGTACTCGATGACACGACCGCGCCGGGTCATGCACAACCCCTCGGCGGAACCCGAGCCCTTCGATCAGGCCGCCTTCCCCGGCCTGGAGGAGCGCCGCCGGGCCGACGGCGGGGCTGCCAGCGCCCGCTGGCTCGAGCTCATCGCCTCGGCGCCGACCGTCATCGCCGACGGCGCGATGGGCACCATGCTGTTCGCCAACGGCCTGATGTTCGGCGATCCGCCCGAGGTCTGGAACCTGTCCAAGCCGGACGTCGTCCGGCGCATCCACCGCGGCTATCTCGACGCCGGATCGCAGATCCTGATGACCAACACGTTCGGTGGCAACCGGATGCGACTCAGCCTGCACGGTCTCCAGGATCGGGTCGCGGAGCTCAACCAGACGGCCGCGATCCTGCTCCGCAGCGAGGTCGACGCGTCCGGCGGTGACGCCCTCGTCGCCGGCGACATCGGCCCGAGCGGCGCGATCCTGGCGCCGACCGGCACGCTCGACTACGACGAGGCGGTCGACATCTTCGCGGAGCAGGCTGCGGCGCTCGTCGCCGGCGGGGTGGACCTCATCTGGATCGAGACGATGTCCGACCTGCTCGAGATCAAGGCGGCGATCGAGGGCGTCCGGCGCGTGTCGCCCGGGATCGCGCTCATCACCACGATGACCTTCGACACGCGCGGCCGGACGATGATGGGCGTGACCCCCGAGCAGGCGATCGCATCGCTGACGGCGTGGGGAGCGGACGCGGTCGGTGGCAACTGCGGGAACGGCCCGGACGAGCTGATCACGGTCATGGAACGGATGCGCGCCGCGGACAGCGAGACGATCCTCGTCGCCAAGTCGAATGCCGGGATGCCCGAGCTCGTCGACATGCGCGCCGTCTACCGCGCCGAGCCGGCGACGATGGCGGCCGCCGCGGGCTCGATGCGCGACGCCGGCGCCTCGATCATCGGCGGCTGCTGCGGGACGACACCCGACCACATCCGCGCGATCGCGGCCCGGGTCGCCGGCTGAGCGCCCGGCTGGATCACGGGCTCGGCCGGCAGCACCAGTGAGCGAGTGGATCTACTTCATCCATCCGCCGCGCGAGGACTTCGCGGCGACGATGACCGACGAGGAACGCGCCGTCTGGAGCGTCCATTTCGAGCGTTTCGAGCGGATGCTCGCCGACGGGTCGCTCATCCTCGTCGGACCGACCCTCGGCTCGATCAACACCGGGCTCGCGATCTTCGAAGCGCCCGACGAATCCGCTGCGCAGGCGATCATGGACGGCGACCCGGTCATCGCCGGTGGCTTCGCGCGGGGCGAGCTCCGGCCCTTCCGCGTCTCGTTGCTGCGGGGCCGCGACGGCTGACGTCGGTCAGGTCGGATCGTGGAACTGGAGGATCGCCAACAGGTTCCCGTCCGGGTCCTTGAACCAGGCGGCCCGGCCGGCCCCGATCGTCGCGATCCCATCGGTCGTCTTCGGGGTCTCGTACGCCTCGAAGACGACGCCGCGCGCCCGGAGGTCGGCCGCCGCGGCCTCGATGTCGTCGACGGTGAAGGCCATCTGGGTGTGCGTGCCGCTCGACAGCGCGGACCCGCGCGAGATGGCGAACACGCTCCCGACCGACGTCTTGTAGAGGATCGCGCCCGGCCGTTCCGCGAACGGCGTGAACCCGAGCACGCCTTCGTACCAGGTGCGCAGCCGCTCGATGTCGGAGGTGGGCAGGGTCGTGTGGACGCGGGCGTCGCTCAGCATCGTCGGGACCTCGGGTCGATGGGAGGGACCGTCCGCTCGTCGGTCCGGCCCGGCGGATACGATACCTCCGCCATGACCGACCCTACCCCGAGCCTCGCCACGCCCTACCGGACGCACACCTGCGGGCAGCTGCGGGCCGCCGACGCCGGGCATCACGGCCCGGCTCGCGGGCTGGGTCCATCGCCGTCGCGATCACGGCCCGCTGATCTTCCTGGACCTGCGCGACCGCCACGGGATCACCCAGGTCGTCATCGACAAGGCCGACGCACCGGCCGCCCACGAGCGAGCCAGCCGGATCCGGCCCGAGTTCGTCGTGTCGGTCGCGGGCGCGGTCGTCCTGCGCCTGCCCGGGACCGAGAACACCAAGCTGCCGACGGGTGCGATCGAGCTCCAGGCGACGGACGTCGAGATCCTGTCCGAGGCGAAGACGCCGCCGTTCTACATCAACGAGCCCGACGCGACGGTCGACGAGAGCGTCCGGCTCAAGTACCGCTACCTCGACATCCGCCGCGAGCCGATGCAGCGCCGGCTCATGCTCCGCAGCCGGATGGTCCAGGCGATCCGCGAGGTCCACCACGCCAACGGGTTCGTCGAGATCGAGACGCCGACCTTGATCAAGAGCACGCCCGAGGGCGCCCGCGACTTCATCGTCCCGTCGCGGCTCCAGCCGGGCACCGTGTACGCGCTGCCGCAGAGCCCGCAGCAGCTCAAGCAGCTGCTGATGGTCGCCGGCATCGACCGCTACTTCCAGATCGCGCGCTGCTATCGCGACGAGGACCTGCGCGGCGACCGGCAGCCCGAGTTCACCCAGCTCGACCTCGAGATGAGCTTCGTCGACGAGGCGACCGTCATGGGCTTCGTCGAGGCGATGGCCATCGAGGTGTCGCGCGCGACCGTCCCGGACCGGCCGATCCTCCAGACGCCGTTCCCGCGGCTGACCTTCGAGGAGGCGATCGAGCGCTTCGGCTCCGACAAGCCGGACCTGCGCTTCGGGATGGAGCTGGTCGACCTCGGCTCGACGCTCGTGGCCCCCGACGGCACGCCGTCGTCGGGCTTCGCGCGTCTTCGACGACGCGCTGGCCGCGGGCGGCCGGGTCAAGGCGATCGTGGCGCCCGGGATGGCCGGCGTCACGCCGGCGCGAGATCGACGAGCTGACCGAGCGCGCTCGCCGGTTCGGGGCCAAGGGCCTGGCCTATCTCGCGCTCGAGGCCGGGCGGCGAGGTCAAGGGGCCGATCGCCAAGTTCCTGGGCGACGACACGCAGCGGGCGATCATCGAGCAGACGACCGCCGCCGAGGGCGACCTCGATCCTGATCGTGGCCGACACCGCCGAGGTCACGGCCGACGTCCTCGGGCGGCTGCGCGTCGAGCTCGGCGACCGGCTCGGCCTGGCCGACCCGAAGGTCCTCGTCGTACGTCTGGGTCAACCGCTTCCCGATGTACCAGTGGGACGCCGAGATCGGTCGCTGGGACGCGACCCACAACCCGTTCAGCGGCGTCCTGCCCGAGGACGAGGAGCTGCTGGTGACCGCCTCGGGCGATCCCGATCGGCCGTCGCCGGAGGATCCGGCCGGCCGCGCCCGGGCGCTCCAGTACGACCTCGCGCTCAACGGCTGGGAGCTCGGCGGCGGCTCGATCCGGATCCACCGGCGCGACCTGCTCGAGCGCTCCTTCCGGCTCCAGGGCCACTCGCTCGAGGCGATGCACGAGAAGTTCGGGGCCGTCCTCGACGCGTTCGAGTACGGCGCCCCGCCGCACGGCGGGATCGCCCTCGGGCATCGACCGCTGGGCGGCCCTGCTGGCCGACCAGACGAACATCCGCGAGGTCATGGCGTTCCCGAAGACCCAGTCGGGCGACCGACCCGATGCTCGAGGCGCCGTCGCTGCCCGAGCCGGGCCAGTACGAGGAGCTCGGGCTGCGGTACGTCGGGATGCCGCCGAAGCCATCGGGCGAGCTCTCCTCCTGAGCGGGCGAGCTCGGCCCGCTCGACTGGTTCGCGCAGCGGCCACGCCTCGCGGCCCTGCTCGGCGCGACGTGCATCGCGTTCTCCGGGGATCTTCTACCTGTACGCCGCGGTCTCGCCCTCGACCGGGACGTTCTACCGCGCGGTCTTCGGCCTGCCGCTGCTCGTCCTCGTCGCGTTCGGCGAGTGGCGCCGCTACGGCCCGCTGCCGCGCAAGACGATCGTCCTGGCGGCCATCGCGGGCCTGCTTCTTCGCCGGCGACCTGATGTTCTGGCACCACGCCATCGAGGCGGTCGGGGCCGGGCTGGCGACGGTCCTCGGCAACCTCCAGGTCATCATCGTCGGCTTCTTCGCGTGGCTGCTCCTCGGGGAGCGGCCGTCGCGCGCGACCCTGCTGGCGCTGCCGATCGTGCTCGCCGGCGTGATCCTGATCTCGGGCGTCGTCGGCGGCGACCCGTACGGCGCGGCGCCGCAGCTCGGGGTCATCCTCGGCATCGCGACGGCGATCTGCTACTCGGCCTACCTGCTGATCATCCGGCGGGGCGGTCGCGATGCGCGGCGGCCGGCCGGTCCCGTGGCGATCGCGACGGCCATGGTCGTGCTCGCCTCGTTCGTGGTCGGGCAGGTCGGTCGGCGACCTCGACCTGACGCCCGGGCCGCAGAGCCTGTTCTGGCTCGCCGTGCTCGGGATCACCTCGCAGTCGGCGGGCTACCTCCTGATCTCGATCTCGCTGCCGCGGCTGCCGGCGATCATCACCTCGATCATCCTGCTGACCCAGCCGGTCATGTCGATCGTCCTGGCGATCGTCCTGCTCGGCGAGACGCCGTCGCCGACCCAGCTCCTGGGCGTCGGCGCTCGTCATCGGCGGGATCGCCGGGGCGACGATCCCGGTCGCGCGGGTGCGCGATGGTCTCCTGAGAACGCGGCCTGCGCCGAGCCTGAGCGACCGCGGCACGGCGATCCGGCGGGATCCGGCCGAGCGTCGGCGGCGAGCCTGTCCGACGTTCAGGACTCGCTGAGGCCCGCCTCGGCTGCGACGTCGGCGCCCCACTCGTGGGTGTGGCCGGCCGGCGGATCGCGGCGGGCCTTCGTAGGCGGGCAGGTCGCCCGGCGCCGTCGCGACGTCGTGGACGACGCCCGGGTCGCCCAGGTCGACGATCCGGCGTCGGGATCGCCGGCGGCGAGATCGTCGATGACCTCGGGCGGCATCCGGTCGGGCGCCACGGCCCGCAGCGCGTCGAGGCGCGTCGTCGGGCAGCAGGACCGGCCAGCCGGGCTCGCCGTGCCAGGCCGGCCGGAGCATCGCCGCCGGGTCCGTCGCCGTGGCGCCTCGATGAGCGAGGTGATCGTCTCGGGGCCGACCCAGGTCAGCCGCGCCGGCCAGAGCAGGACCGCGGTCGTGTCGCGGACCTCGGCCAGCGCCAGCTCCGCGCCACGGACCATCTGGCCGACCGGGCCCGCCTCGGGCGCGGCCGGCGAGCCGTAGACGGCCTCGGACCCGGCGAGCGCCGCGGCGACCGCGCCGTCCGGGTCGGGCGCCAGGACCACGATCGGGAGCGCGCCGCCGGACCAGGCCAGGTCGGCGAGGCGGCGGACCCGCGGGCTGGCCGAGCGTGTCGGCGAGCGCGCCCTCGGCGGCGCGGACAGGATGACGGCGGCGACGGTCACGATCGGTCTCGAAGGGGCTCGTCGGTCATGCGGGCAGGATACGAGGGCGCGATGGCCACGGTCCAGCCATCCGTGGGACAATCGGGCGTCCCATTCGACCTGGAGATCCACCTACCCGTGCCCGACGCCCCGACCCCGAACCAGACTTCGCCCGCCCAGACCGCCGTCCGCGCCGACCTGCGCAACGTCGCCATCGTGGCCCACGTCGACCACGGCAAGACGACGCTGGTCGACGCGATGCTCCGCCAGACCGGCGCCTTCCGCGCGAACCAGGCGGTCGTCGACCGGGTCATGGATTCGGGCGACCTCGAGCGCGAGAAGGGGATCACGATCCTCGCCAAGCAGACGACCGTCGACTACGACGGGGTCCGCCTGAACATCGTCGACACGCCCGGCCACGCCGACTTCGGCGGCGAGGTCGAGCGCTCGCTGCTGATGGTCGACTCGGTCCTGCTCCTCGTCGACGCCGCCGAGGGGCCGCTGCCCCAGACGCGCTACGTCCTCCAGAAGGCGATGGCCCGGCGCCTGCCGGTCGTCGTCGCGATCAACAAGATCGACCGCGGCGACGCCCGCGCCGGCCGAGGTCCTCGACGACGGTCTACGAGCTGTTCATGGACCTCGGCGCCGACGAGCACCAGATCGAGTTCCCGATCGTCTACACGAACGCCAAGGCTGGGCACGGCGACGCCGCGACCTGGCCGAGCCCGGGACCGACCTGCGGCCGCTGCTCGACCTGCTCGTCGAGGTCACGCCGCCGCCCACCTACACGCCCGGTCATCCGCTCCAGCTGCTCGTCACGAACCTGTCGGCCAACGAGTACGTCGGGCGGATGGCCGTCGGCCGGATCTGGAACGGCACGATCCGGATCGGCCAGCGGATCACCGTCGTCCGCGAGGAGGCCGACGACACGGCGGGCTCGATCGAGCCCGGCCGGACCGTCACGCTGACCGGCACGGTCACCAGCCTCCAGACCGCCCACGGCATCGAGCGCGTCGACATCGCGGAGGCCGGCCCGGGCGACATCGTCTGCGTGGCCGGGCTGCCCGAGGTCACGATCGGCGACACCCTGACCGACCCGGCCGATCCGCGGCCGCTGCCGCGCCTCGACGTCGACGCGCCGACCCTGCGCATGACGTTCGGGGTCAACACGTCGCCGCTCGCCGGCCGCGAGGGCAAGTACGTCACCAGCCGCCAGATCAAGGCCCGCCTCGACCGGGAGGTCCTGGGCAACGTCTCGATCGAGGTCCGGCCGACCGATTCGAGCGAGACGTTCGAGGTCCGCGGCCGCGGCGAGCTCCAGCTGGCGGTCCTCATCGAGCAGATGCGCCGCGAGGGCTTCGAGCTGCCGCGTCGCGCCCGGAGGTGCTCCTGCGCGAGGTCGACGGCGAGATCCAGGAGCCGTACGAGCGGATCACGATCGACATCCCGCCCGACTACATCGGCGAGGTCCAGACCGCGATCGCCGGCCGCAAGGGCCGCCTCGAGCAGATGTCGACCGACGCCGACGGCCGCGTCCGGATGGAGTTCGTCCTGCCGGTCCGCGGCCTGATCGGCTACCGCGGCCAGCTCCTGACCGAGACCCGCGGCACCGCGCTGCTGCACCAGATCGGCGAGGGCTACGGCCCGTGGGCCGGCGAGGTGACCCACCGCACGAACGGCGTGCTCGTCGCCGACCGCGCCGGGCATCTCGCAACGCCTACGGCCTGTTCAACCTCGAGGAGCGCGCCGAGCTGTTCATCGGCGCCGGCGTCGAGGTCTACGAGGGGATGATCGTCGGCGAGAACTCCCGGTCGGGCGACATGGACGTCAACGCGACCAAGGAGAAGAAGCTCACCAACATCCGGACCCACTCCCACGACGAGTCGCTCCGGCTGACGCCGCCCCGCCCGATCACCCTCGAGATCGGCGATCGAGTTCATCGCCGCCGACGAGCTGGTCGAGGTGACCCCGCTGTCGATCCGCCTGCGCAAGCGTGCTCTCGCCCAGCACGACCGCCGCCGCGAGGCGGGCCGCGAGGACGACCTCCGCCGCTCGGCCGAGCGCGAGCCGACGGCCGCCGGCTGACTCGACGTCAGCCGCGCTGGCGGTAGCTCGGCGTTCCCGGCTGCTGGCGGCGCCAGGCCATGTGGAGCAGGACGGTCGCCCACATCCGGTACGGGCGCCAGACGTCCGAGATCCGCGTCCAGGTCGCGTCGTCGGGCGGTTCCGCGAGCCCGTAGAGGGCCGCCACCGCATTCCGGCTGATCTCGTCGACCATCGGGACCGCGTCTGCGACGCCGCAGCCGCGCAACAGGATCCCGGACGCGGTCCACGGCCCGACGCCGGGGAGTGCCTGGAGCTGCTCGAGGGCCTCGGTCTCGGGCAGCGCCCGCAGCCGTTCCGTGTCGAGGACGCCGTCGAATGCCGCCCGCGCGAGGAGGCGGAGCCGGTCCACCTTGACCTGGCTCAGACCGGTCACCGACGGGACCTCGAGGAGCCGCTGTGGCCGCGGGAACGGCCGGACGACCTGGCCGCCGATCTCGACCGCGTCGCCGTACGCCTCGGCGAGGCGCTCCTTGACGACGCGTGCCTGGCGCATCGCGATCCGCTGGCCGATCACGAACGAGGTGGCCGCCTCGTACGCCGAGTAGAAGCAGACCGGCCGAAGCCAGTCGTACTGCGCCTGGAGCGCACCGATGACGGGATCGCGCGTCCCGACCGCCGCCCAGCCGCGGCCGTCGTGATCGAGCGACAGCGAGCGAGCCGCCTGTCGACGAACAGTCGGCGAGGTCGTCCGAGCCGTGCGACTCGCCATGGATCGTTCCGTCGGCCGTCTGCCACACGTCGACCGCGGCGCTGTCGCGCCAGCCTTCGACCGGAAACGTCATCAGCAGGCCGGTGGCCGTGCCGTGCGCACCGATCCCGGCCGCGAACCCGCCGGCGAAATCCTGGGCCGCGGACAGCGAGAACGGGCCGACGGGGTCGATCGTGAACGTGTCCGGCCGAGCCGGATCGGGCGCCATCGCCCGATGGTAGATCGGTCAGGCGCCGTACGCGCGATAGGTCAGCTCGACGGCGCGAACGCCGGTCCGGGCGTTGGCCCGCCGCGTGTCGACGACGGCGACCGTCAGCGCCACGAGCGGGACGAGGATGATGAGTGCTGCGATGAGAGGCATCGGTCGGGACTCCATTCGGTGTGTGCCTCGATCGTGCCTCTGTCGGCGGCCGATCGCCGATACGGCCAGGTGTCACCTCGACGATGGACGTTTGTCACCTTCGGTGATGGCCTGACCCGGTCGTGACCGGCTCGCGGCATGGCTCGGGTGTACGATCGGCCGGATGCCGATCTACCTCGACCACGCCGCGACGACGCCGCTCCGGCGGGAGGTCCTCGACGCGATGCTGCCGTTCCTCGACCGAGCGACTTCGGCAACCCGAGCTCGGCCCACATGCGTTCGGGCGCGAGCGCCCGCGCCGCGCTCGACGAGGCCCACGAGCGGGTCGCGGCGCGCGCTCGGACGCCGAGCGCGCGCGAGATCGTCTTCACGTCGCGGCGGCACCGAGGCGAACAACCTCGCGCTCAAGGGCGCCGCCTGGGCGGGCAAGGCGCGCGGCCACCGGATCGTGACCAGCGCGGTCGAGCACCACGCGGTCGGCCACACCCTGCGCTACCTCGAGAAGTTCGGCTTCGAGATCGTCGAGCTGCCGGTCGACCGCTACGGGCGGGTCGATCCGGACCAGCTCGAGGCCGCGCTCAACGACAAGACGATCCTGGTCGTCGATCATGCTCGCCAACAACGAGGTCGGCACGATCCAGCCGATCGCCGAGATCGTGGCAAGGCGTCCGCGACGCGGACCGAGGGGATCCTCTTCCACGTCGATGCCGTCCAGGCCGCGCCGTACGCTCGACCATCGATGTCGAGGCGCTCGGCGCCGACCTGCTCGTCGCTCGCCGCGCCACAAGTTCGAGGGACCCAAGGGGGTCGGCGCCCTCTACGTCCGGCACGGGACGCACATCCTGGCGCAGCAGCAGGGCGGCACCCAGGAGCGCCACCGCCGGGCCGGCACCGAGAACGTCGCCGGGGCGGTCGGGATGGCCGTCGCGTACGAGCTGGCCGGCGCGGAGCGGCCCGCGACCGTCGCGGCGGCTCCGCACGCCAGCGCGACCGGCTGCGCGACCGCCGTCCTCGCCGTGGACGGCGTCGAGCTGACCGGCCATCCCCGCGAGCGCCTGCCCGGGCCTCCTGTCGATCGTCGTCCGCGACACCGACGGCGCCTCGGTCGCGATGTCGCTCGACCTCGAGGGGATCGCCGGCTCGGTCGGATCGGCGTGCACGACCGGCTCGACCGAGCTCAGCCACGTGCTGACGGCGATGGGCTACCCGGACGAGGAGGCGCGCGGCGCGCTGCGGCTGTCGCTCGGCCGGACGACGACCGACGACGAGATCGACGCGGCCATGCGACGATCGTGCCGCGGGTCATCGCCGCGATGCGCGCGTCGCGGCGCGTCGTCGCTCGCCGCGCGACCCGCTCGGGCGAGGGCGTGCCGCGCGTGAGCCGGATCCTCGTCGCGATGTCCGGCGGCGTCGATTCCTCGGTCGCCGCGGCGCTCCTGCACGAGGCGGGCCACGAGGTCGTCGGCGTCTGGATGCGCCTGCACGACGTCGCCGACAGCTACTCCGAGTTCAAGAAGAGCTGCTGCTCGCTCGACGCCGCCGACGACGCCCGGCGGGTCGCGGCCCAGCTCGGCATCCCGTTCTACGTCATGAACCTCGAGCGCGAGTTCGACGCCGGCGTCCTCGCAGCCGTTCCTCGACGCCTACCTCGACGGCCGAGACGCCGAGCCCGTGCGTCGACTGCAACACGTACGTGAAGTTCGGGGCGCTGCTCGGTCGGGCGCGCCACCTGTACGACTGCGAGGCGGTCGCGACCGGCCACTACGCGCGGCGCGACGTCGGGCCGGACGGGCAGCGCGCGAGCTGCTGCGGGCCCGCGACGACGACAAGGACCAGACCTACTTCCTGTACGGGCTGCGCCAGGACCAGCTCGAGCACGCCCGCTTCCCGCTCGGCGAGCTGACCAAGCCCGAGGTGCGCGAGGTCGCCCGCGACGCTCGGCCTGGCGACGGCCGACAAGCCCGAGAGCCAGGAGATCTGCTTCGTGCCCGGCGGCGACTACCGCGATGCGCTCCGCGACGCGGGCCGGCTGGGCGCCCGAGGCCGGCCCGCTCTCGACGCCGACGGCGAGCGGGTGGGGGAGCACCGCGGGACGGCCGGCTACACGGTCGGGCAGCGGCAGGGCCTCGGCGTCGCGCTCGGCGAGCCGCGCTACGTCAGCCGGATCGATCCGCTGACCAACACGATCACGCTCGGCCGGCGCGAGGACCTCGAGACGACCACGCATCGACCTCGAGCGGGCGAGCTTCGTCGCCGGCGACGCGCCGCGCGGTCGGGCGACCGTTCCGGGCCGAGCTCCGGATCCGCCACCGCGCCCAGCCGATCCCGGCGACTGGTCCGGCCGGCGACCGCGCACGAGCCCGCTCGCGGCGGGCGCTGGCTGGTCGAGACCGACACCCCGGTCTGGGCCGCCGCGCCGGGCCAGGCCGCCGTCCTCTACGACGGCGAGCGTCGTCCTCGGCGGCGGCCGGATCGCGCGATCGGTGCGCGCCGAGACGGGCGAGCGCGCACGACCGGACCGCACCGACGACGTCGCCGCGCTGGTCGGCTCGCCGACATGAGCATCGGACCGGCGCTGATCCTCGCCGTCCTCGTCGGCATCTTCCACGCGTCGCTGTACGTCCTCATCCGGGGCAACGCCGGCGGCCGGCTGCCGATCCTCGTCGTCGCCGCGATCCTCGGGGCGTGGGCCGGCGACGCCCTCGGCGCCCGGCTCGGGTTCGACCTGCTCCGGATCGGCGACTTCCACCTGCTGGCGGCGTCGGTCGTGGCCTGGATCGGGATCGCGATCTCATCGGCCGTGGCGATCCTCGGCCCATCGATGCGCAAGGCATGAGCAGCGACGACGACCGCTCGAGCGCGTCGTTCCTCCGCGGCCTGACCATCGGCGCCATCATCGGCGCGATCCTCGCCGGCTCGTCGTTCTGGTCGCGCCGTCGGCGGCGCGGCCGACCGGGATAGTCTCTGGACGTTTGTCCCCTGGCCGCGCGCGTTGCCGTCGCGCGACTGAGATCGCCTACGCGGTCTGGATCGCGAGCTCGAAGGTCGCCTTGTAGCCGTCGCCGTCGGGGGTCACGTCGAGGAGCGTCATCCCCTGGCTCTGCTGGTAGATGCCATCGGCGGCATTGAGCGTGTCCGGCGTCCCCTTGCCCGCGTACGCCCCGGTGGCGAACACCTTGGCGCTGAACGCATCGTCGAAGAAGAGCTGCGACGTGAACTCGAAGCCGCCGCTCGTCGCGGCCGGGTCGGTCCGGATCTTGAAGTGGATGTGGACCGCGCGACCCTGATACCAGCCCGGGTAGATCGTGGTGATCGTCGCCAGGCCGTTCGCGTCGGTGTGCTGGTAGCCGCGCAGGAAGTCGTGGCCCTGCTCGCTTCCGACGTCGGAATACTCGCCGGCGGCGTCGCAGTGCCAGACGTCCACCAGGACGCCCTCGAGCGGGACGCAGGCGGTGCCGTCCACCTTCGAGACGACCCAGCCGAGGGTCAGCATGGCGCCGTCGACGGCCTTGCCGGTGGACGTGTCGACGCGGATGTCGGCACGCTCGAGCTTCTCGTCGACGTAGTACGGGCCTTCGGTCAGCGCGGGGACCACGACGCACGACGGGAGCGAGCTCGGCGCCGGCGATCGCGGTCGCCGCTGTGCGTCGCCGAGGCACCGGCCGTCGCCGTCGGCGACGCCAGTCCGCTCGCGATCGAGCCCGGAGCGCACGCCGCGGCGACCGCCGAGATCGAGACGGCGCCCATCAGCGCGAGCACCTCGCGCCGCGAGAGCACGCGTCCGATCAGCCGGTCGTCGTCGTCATCGTCCGCGGGGCTGCGTGGTCGGGTTCGGCGATCGTCGGCCGGGTCGATCTGGTTCAGGGTCATCGGGCGGCTCCTGTTCGGATCGGGATGGGCCGATCGTCGCCGCGGTCCCTGAGACGGGCCTGAGACGGACCTGAGACGCGCCTGAGCAACCGGCGATCAGACCAGCGGCTCCACGATCAGGCCAGCCGAGCCCGCGATCAGGACAGCCGCCAACGCGAGGGCCGCGGGGAGCGCCTGGACGACCAGGATCCGCCGGCTGACGGTCGCCGCCCCATACACGCCGGCGACGATCACGCAGGCCAGGAAGAAGATCTTCACCTGGAACCCGACCGGGTCGGCCGCCAGCAGACCCCAGACCAGGCCCGCGACCAGGAATCCGTTGTAGAGGCCCTGGTTGGCCGCCAGCGCGGCAGACGCGTCGGCGAACCCCTGGGTCGTCCCGAACGAGCGCAGTCCGCGCGGGGTGCGCCACAGGAACATCTCGAGGACGACGATGTAGACGTGGATCAGCGCCACGAGGGCGACGAGAAGGACGGCGACGGTGGCCATCCATCAAGCATTCGGGCCGTGCCGCCCGCTGTCAACAAATGTCCGCCGCCGCTACAGCCGCCGTACACGATGGGTTGAGTACCATTGCGTCCGATGCCGCCCCCCGTCCAGACCCAGATCCGCGGATCGTGGCGTTGCCCGCCGCCGAGATCCGCCGCCGGTTCGTCGAGTTCTTCGCCGAGCGCGGGCATGCGGTCGTGCCCAGCGCCAGCCTCGTCCCGGCCGGCGACCCGACGCTGCTCTTCACGAACTCCGGGATGGTCCAGTTCAAGGACGTCCTGACCGGCGCCGAGACGCGCTCGTACACCCGCGCGGTCGACTACCAGCGCTGCCTGCGCGTCGCCGGCAAGCACAACGACTTCGAGGAGGTCGGCCGGACGCCGCGCCACCACACCTTCTTCGAGATGCTCGGCAACTGGAGCTTCGGCGACTACTTCAAGCGCGAGGCGATCCACTGCGCCTGGGACTTCCTGACCCGCGACCTCGGCATCCCGGCCGACCGCCTCGCCGCGACGACCTACAAGGACGACGAGGTCGCCTGGGCGATCTGGCGCGACGAGATCGGGCTGCCGCCCGAGCGGATGGCGCGCTGGGGCGACGTCGACGACGGCGACGACAGCAACTTCTGGCGGATGGCCGACACCGGGCCGTGCGGGCCGTGCAGCGAGATCCACTTCGATCGCGGCGCGCACTTCTCCGAGGGCCCGGAGTGCATCCCGGATCACTGCGAGACCTGCCCGCGCTGGCTCGAGATCTGGAACCTCGTGTTCATGGAGTTCGACCAGCGGCCCGACGGCCGCGTGCCGCTGCCGTTCACGAGCGTCGACACGGGCATGGGCCTCGAGCGGCTCGCGAGCGTCCTCCAGCAGGTCCCGACCAACTACGACACGGACCTGTTCACGCCGATCCACGCCCGGATGCGCGAGCTGCTCGGCCACGATCCGGACGCGTTCGAGACCGAGCGCTTCAGCTACCAGGTCATCGCCGACCACTCGCGGGCCGTCACGTTCCTCATCGCCGACGGCGTCCTGCCGTCGAACGAGGGTCGCGGCTACGTCCTGCGCCGGATCGTCCGTCGCGCCGTCCGCCACGGCCGGCTGCTCGGCCGGCGCGAGCCGTTCCTGGCCGAGGCGGCCGAGGTCGTCATCGACGTCATGGGCGAGGCGTACCCGCACCTCGTCGAGCGCCGCGACGAGATCCTCGGCGCGATCGCCCGCGAGGAGGCCCAGTTCGCGCGGACCCTCGACGCCGGCACGGACCTCCTCGAGACGAGATCGCTGAGCGCGTCGCTGACGATGGCGGCCGCACGCGTCATCGGCCGGCAGGCCGAGGACCTGCCCGCCGATGCCCCGGTCCTGCCCGGGGACGATCGCGTTCAGGCTCCACGACACGTACGGCTTCCCGATCGACCTGACCGTCGAGCTGGCGGCCGAGTACGGCGTCGCGGTCGATCGCGACGGCTTCGACGCGCGCCCTCGCCGAGCAGCGCGATCGGAGCCGCTCGCGGCAACGAAGGCCGAGCTCGCGAAGCACGCCGAGCTCGGGGCGCTCTACGGCGCGATCCTGGCCGCGTCGGCGACAGCCGCTTCCTCGGCTACGAGACGACGACCGCCGAGGGCCGCGTCGTCGCGATCCTGCGCGACGGGATCGAGTACGACGAGCTGACCGGTCACGGCGAGGCGCGAGGTCGTGCTCGATCAGACCCCGTTCTACGCCGAGGGTGGCGGCCAGGTCGGCGATCACGGCGTCCTGCGCGAGCCCGGCGGCGGGAGCGAGCTGTTCAGGTCGACCGACACGCAGCGACCGGCCGGCGGGCTGATCGTCCATCGCGGGACGCTCCACGGCCGGCTGGCGGTCGGCGAGACGGTCGCGGCCGACGTCGACGCGGACGTCGCGCCGACACGATGCGCAACCACACGGGCACGCATCTGCTCCATCGCGCGCTGCGCAACGTGGTCGGCGAACGCGCCCGGCAGGCCGGCTCGCTGGTGACGCCGGACGACCTGCGCTTCGACTTCCCGTTCGACCGCGGCCTGACCGACGACGAGAAGCGCGCCATCGAGGACGAGGTCCGCCGCGTCATCCGCGAGGACCGGCCGGTCACCGTCGCGTTCCTGAGCATGGCCGAGGCGATCGAGGGCGGCGCCGACGCGTTCTTCGACGAGAAGTACGGCGAGACGGTCCGGACCATCCGCGTCGAGGGCTACAGCTTCGAGCTGTGCGGCGGCACGCACTGCCGGGCGTCCGGCCAGATCGGCGGCTTCGTGATCACCGGCGAGCGGAGCATCGGCTCGGGGATGCGCCGCATCGAGGCGCTCACGGGCGGCGGCGCCGACGCGCTCGTTCGCGAGCGGGTCGCGGCGCTCGAGACCGCGGCCGACGCGCTCGGCGCCCAGTCGGTCGATGCCATCGGCGGCCGGATCGGGGCGCTCCAGGACGAGCTCCGCGAGACGAAGCGGCGGCTGAGGGCGGGCGCCGGCGCCGGGCTGCCAAAGCCCGGCGAGCTTGCCGCGACCGCCGTCGAGGTGGCGCCCGGGTGTCGCCTCGTCGCCGCCGGCGGCCCGTTCGAGTCGATGGACGCGCTGAAGGCGGCCGCCCGAGGACCTCCGCGGCGTCCTCGGGTCCGGCGTGATCGCGCTCGGCCTCGACGCCGACGAGCCGCAGGTCTTCGTGACCGTCTCGGACGACCTCGTCGACGCGAGGGATCTCGGCGGGCGACCTCGTGAAGGTCGGCGTCGCCGCCGCTCGACGGCGCGGGCGGCGGCCGGCCGGAGATGGCCCAGGGCGAGGGCACGCGCCGGACGGTGCCTGCGGACGCGCTGGCCGCGATCCGTGCCGCAGCTCGAGACCGGAGCCTGATGGCCTTCTGGCGCCGGATCTGGCAGCGCGATGCGAGCGAGGCGCTGGCCGCCTGCACGGCGCTCGACGTCGGCACCGAGTTCGCCAAGGCGCTCGTCTTCGAGATCGACCCCGGCGGCACGGGCACCGTCCGCGGCGTCGGTCGCAAGCGCCAGGGCCTGTCGCACATGCAGTCGGGCACCGTCGCCGACATCGCGGCGGTCGTCGACAACTGCGCGGTCGCGCTCCAGGAAGCCGAGGAGATGGCCGGCTTCCGGCCGACCCAGGTCGTCATCGGGATCGCCGGCGAGCTGGTCAAGGGCTTCACGACGATCCACAACCAGGAGCGCAAGAAGCCAGACCAGCCGATCACCGAGGCCGAGCTCCAGAAGCTGATCGACGTCGTCCAGCGCGAGGCGCTCCGCGAGGCCGAACGGGCGATCACCTGGGAGACCGGGCTGCCGCACGTCGACGTCCGGCTGGTCCACGCCGCGGTGACCGGCGCGTCGATCGACGGCTACGCGGTGACCAACCCGGTCGGCTTCCAGGGCCGCCACGTCAAGATCGGGATCTTCAACGCGTTCGCGCCGCTGGTCCACCTCGGGGCGCTCCAGACCGTCGCCTCGCAGCTCGACCTCGAGCTGCTCGAGATCGTGGCCGAGCCGTACGCCGTCGCGCGCGTCCTCGGCAGCGACCAGGTCCGGCAGGCCGGCGCGCTGTTCGTCGACGTCGGCGGCGGGACGACGGACGTGGCGCTCGTCCGCCAGGGCGGGATCGAGGGCACGCGGATGTTCGCGCTCGGCGGCCGGGCGTTCACGAAGAGCCTCGCCGATCGGCTCGACCTGCCGTTCCCGCGCGCCGAGGCGCTCAAGGTCGACTACGCGCGCGGCATGGCGGTCGACCACGCCGCCGAGGTCGCGACGATCGTCGCCGACGACGTCCGGTCTGGGCGGCCGGCGTCGAGCTCGTGATGGAGGAGCTGTCGGGCGGCGACCTGCTCCCCGGGCGGATCTACCTGTGCGGCGGCGGCTCGCGCCTGCCCGAGATCGCGCACGGCCCTCGGCGTCGCAGGCGTTCTACGAAGCGACTGCCGTTCGCCCGGCCGCCCGAGGTCATCGTCATGGCGCCCGACCAGATCGAGACGATCTCGGACGCGACCGAGCTGCTCGTCGACCAGCAGGACGTGACACCCGCTCGGCCTGGCCTACCAGGCGATCGAGCTCCAGACGTCCGAAGATCCGCTCGACGCCGCGCTGCGTCGCGTCCTGCGCGCGATGAAGGTCTGACGATGGCCGGACGGATCATCTACCTCGACGTCGACGACGAGATCACCTCGGCCGCGGCCCGGATCCGTGACGCCGAGGCGCCGCGGATCGCGGTCGTGCTGCCGTACGGCTCGCGCGTCGCGACGTCGCGGATCAACTTCCGGCTGCTCTCCCGCGACGCGCTGACCCACGACAAGCGCCTGTCGATCGTGTCGGGCGATGCCGCCACGCGCGCCCTCGCCGCGTCGGCCGGACTGCCCGTCTTCGGGTCGGTCGCCGAGTACGAGTCGTCCCTCGTCGGTCTCGACGACGAGTCTCCGAGCGGCACGACCGGGTCGGCCGGCACGGCGGCCGTGGCCGGGGCACTCGCGACACCCGAGCGTGGCACGCCGGCGCAGCCGGTCAGCTCGACTGGGTCGGATGGGACGCTCGGCCTGGTCGTGCCGGCGGCGGGCGCCGCAGCCATGGTCGCCGCCGAGGGAGGAGGCGCCGGAGCCGGGGCGCCGTCCTCGATGCCGATCTCGCCGCCTGGTGACACCATCCGGACACCCGTCCCGCGCGACCCGTCCTCGATCGACGGAGAGCGTCCCTCAGGCTCACGCTGGGGTCCGCCACCGGCGGCAGGAGCGGGGGCCGTGGCCGCTGGTGGCGACCGGAGCCGGGTCCGGACGCCATGGCTCGTCGGCGGGGCGATCCTTGCCCTCGCCCTGCTCGTCGCCGGGGTCGGGATCTATCTCCTCCTTCCCTCGGCGGCGATCTCGGTCACGCCGCGTCAGGAACCGGTCGGCCCGATCGACATCACCGTCACGGCCGACACGAGCGCATCAGGACCCGACGCTTCGGCGCTGGTCGTTCCGGCCCAGCAGGTCAGCCTGCCGGTCTCGGTCAGCGACACCTTCAACGCGACAGGAAAGCGGGTCGCCCTGACCAATGCGACCGGCAACGTCCGGTTCCAGAACCTCGACCCGACGAGCACGAACCGGATCGCCGCCGGGAGCGTCGTCCGCACGAATTCCGGCATCCGCTTCCGGACCGCGGCGACGGTCACCGTCCCGCGGGCAGAGCTCATCACCATCGGGACGCAGATCACGCTCACGCCCGGACGGATCGTGGTCAAGGTCACGGCCGTCGACGGCGGACCCGACGGGAACGTCCCCGCGGGGACGATCGTGATCGTGCCCAGCGGGGAGAACTCGCTCTTCCTCAAGGTCTCGAACCCGGAGCCGACGACCGGTGGGACGAGCCAGGAGTTCACCCGCGTCACCCAGGCCGATGTGGACGGAGCGCTCGCCGCGCTCAACGTCTCGCTCGCCGAGGCGTTCACCGAGGCGATGGCCGATCCGGCCCTCGCCGCGAACGGGCAGACCGTCTTTCCGGCGACCGGGAACCTCGGCCCGACGACCCCGACCGTCGACCCGGCGACGCTCGTCGGCCAGGAGGTCGCGACATTCGACCTCGGGCTGTCGGCCACCGGGACGGTCATCACCGCCGATTCCGGCCCGGTCAGCGGGATCGCCGAATCGCAGCTGCAGGCCGCGATCAAGCCCGACCACAAGCTCGTCCCCGGGTCGGTCGACGTGACCGTCGGCGACGCGATCGTCACCGGCCAGACCGTGACCTTCCCGGTCCGGGTGACCGGCAAGCAGACGGCGGTCCTCGACCCGGCCACGCTCGAGGCGATGGTGCTCGGCAAGCCGATCCCCGAGGCAAAGGCCATCCTCGAGCCATTCGGTGAGGTGGAGATCTCCGTTTCGCCCGACTGGACAGGCTCGGTCCCGAGCTTCGACAGCCGCGTCGAGGTGACGGTCGAGGAGCCGGTCGCGATCGAGACGCCCGCGCCGTCGAGCTCGGCCACGCCATGACCCGGCTGCTCGGCATCGATCTCGGGGAGCGGCGTGTCGGCCTGGCACTGGCCGATGACGAAGGATCGGCTGCGCGGCCGCTGGCGACACTCCGGCGCGGACGCAGCCTCGATGCGGACGCCGCGGCCCTGCGGACCGTGGTCGAGCGCCACGCCGTCGATGAGCTCGTCGTCGGGCTGCCGCTCGACGTATCGGGCGACGAAGGCGCACAGGCGATCCTGACCCGGGCGTGGGCGGAGGCGATCCGGGAGCGAATCGCGGTACCCTTGACCTTCCGCGACGAACGTCTGAGCAGCCATCTGGCCGAATCCCGGCTCGGACCGATGAAACGCGGACGATCCGGTGGACCGCCGAGCAAGACGCAGCGCGATGCCTATCGCGCCCGGGTCGATCGCGAAGCGGCGGCGATCATCCTCCAGGATGAGCTCGACACACGGCAGGGACTCCGTTCGTCCATGCCACGACCCCCAGACCCCCAGGAGACCAACCGATGACGATCCGCTCCGGCGGACGCCCCCGGGACACCCGCGCGACGCGGGCAGCCCCATACGATCCGGACGCCTATGCGACCGAGTCCATCCCCGAGTACTCCGAGCCCGTCCCGCGCGGGCGTCGTGGTGGTGGCGGACGACCCGGTGGCAGCGTCGTCGGGCTGCTCAAGTTCCTGGTCTTCGCGATCGTGCTGGCCGCGGTCGTCCTGGGTGTGGCTCTCACCGCACTTCGTCCGGCCGTTGCCGACGCGATCATGAGCGTCGCCCAGGACAATCCGGCGGCCCTCCAGCTGCCGTTCGTCAAGGACATCGTGGCCGAGAAGCTCGGCCCGGCCCTGACCACACCCGTGTCGCAGGAGGAGACCCAGGTCCAGTTCCTGGTCGAGAAGGGCGACACCGCGAGCACGATCGCCACGAAGCTCGAGACGAACGGCCTGATCGGCGACAGCCGGGCATTCGTGTTCATCTCGGTCGAGCGCGGACTCACAGGAGCGCTCCAGCAGGGGACGTTCATCCTGCGCAAGAACATGACCCCGGACCAGCTCGTCAGCGCGCTCCTCGCGCCGCCCGAGGTCAAATACGTGGACATCGACCTGCGGACCGGCCTCCGGCTCGAGCAGATCACCGCCAAGCTCGAGACACTCCCGCTCGAGATGCAGGCCTCGGACGTTCCGTGACCTCGTCGCGTCTCCGCCGGCCGCGCTCATCAACGACTACCCCTGGCTCAAGAAGATCCTGGCGGACGCCCCGAAGGGCGCTTCGCTCGAGGGCTTCCTGTGGCCGGCCGACTACCGCGTCCTCCCCGACACCACCCCCGACGAGCTCGTCCGCCTGATGCTCGACGCATTCGCCCAGAACGTCGGTCCCGATCGGATGAACGTGCCCGCCGCCCGCGGCCTGTCGTTCTACCAGGTCCTCACGTTGGCCTCGATCGTCGAGCGCGAGGCGCAGCTCGACACCGAGAAGCCACTCATCGCAGGGGTCTACGCCAACCGGCTCGACCCCAAGAAGTTCCCGCTCGGCATGCTCCAGTCCGACCCGACGATCTTCTACATCAACGACTCGCTCCAGCTCGCCAAGGTCCCAGTCTCGGCCTGGACGCAGTACGTCTTCTGGGCGCCGATCAAGGGCGGCCTGACCGACGAAGCGCTCCCGCCCGAGCTTGCCGGCTACAACACCTACACCAGCAAGGGGCTCCCGCCCGGGCCGATCTGCACGCCGACGCTGACCTCGATCGACGCCGCCCTCGAGCCCGACACCAAGGACGGCTACCTGTACTTCATCGCCAAGGGCGACGGCAGCAAGACCACGGCGTTCGCCAAGACGCTCAAGGAGCACCAGGCGAACGTCAAGAAGTACCTCAAGCCGTGAGCTCCGCGGCGACGCGCGGGCTGCCGGTCCCGGCGGACTTCGCGGAGCCGCCGTCGGCGATCGATCTCGACCGTTGGACCGAGGCCGACAGGGCCGCGCGCCCGACCCGGCTGGCCCGGCTCCGCGCGCGCTTCGCAGCCGCCGAGATCGATGCCTACTTCGGGGTCCGGCGCGAGCACATGCGCTATCTCACCGGGTTCACCCTGGGCGAGGGTGAGGAGAAGGTCGCCGGCACTTCGGGACAGTTCCTCGTCGGCGGAGAGTCGCTGGCCATCCTCGCGGATTCGCGCTACACGATCCAGGCCCGGCGCGAGGCGCCGGAGGCCGAGGTCGTCGCCGCGTATGGCGATCTCCCGACGCGATGGCCGGAGCTCATGGCGTCGGTCGGTGCCCGTCGCGTCGGGATCGAGGCGGGCTTCGTGTCGCATGCCACGTGGACCCGGCTGGCCGCGGCGGCACCCGACGTCGAGCTGGTCCCGATCGAGGGCTGGATCGAGGCCGACCGGGCCACGAAGGAACCGGCCGAGATCGAGCGCATCGCTGCGGCCTGTGCGGTCGCCGACCGGGCGCTCGCCGGGCTTCTGCCGGAGATCCGGCCCGGCCTGACCGAAGCCGACTTGGCGCTTCGTCTCGAGTGGCGGATGCGAACGGGCGGTGCCGAGGCTCTCGCCTTCGACGTCGCATGCCTGTCCGGTCCCGAGGCCGCGCTGCCGCACGGGGCGCCCGGCGACCGGCCGGTTATCGAGGGCGCGGTGCTGCTGTTCGATTTCGGTGCGCAGGTGGCCGGCTATCGGAGCGACATGACCCGGACGCTGTTCATCGGGGCGCCGGCCGAGCGCGATCTCGAGGTCTACCGGCTGGTCGCACGGGCGCAGGTGGCCGCGATCGAGGCGCTCGAGCGGGCAGTTGCCACCGTCGCGTCCCCAACGGCCGGGCCTGCGGTCGCAGTGCCGAGTGGCCGCGCCATCGATGCCGTGGCGCGCGACGTGATCGAGGCGGCCGGGCACGGCGATCACTTCGGTCATGGCACCGGTCACGGCATCGGGCTCGCGACCCATGAGGCGCCGTCGCTCGGGCGCCTGGCGGCCGACACCCCGCTCCCGAGCCCGACCGTCTTCTCGGTCGAACCCGGCGTCTACCTCGACGGCGAGACCGGCGTACGGATCGAGGATCTCGTCCTGTTCGACGCCGGGGCGGGAAGGGTCGAGCTGCTGACCCGCTTCCCACGCGATCCGCTCGAGCTTGGCGGAGGGTGAGCGACGGGGTCGAGGGTCGCCTCTCTGCTACGATCGGGCTCGATCCACACACCCATGACCTCACCGGTCGCGCGTCCCGATCGCGGACCCACCGGCCGTCACGCCCAGGAGCCCGACACGCATGATCAGCACCGGTGAACTGAGGAAGGGAGTCGCCATCGAGCTCGACGGCGAGCTCTGGCAGATCCTCGACTACCACCACATCAAGATGGGCCGCGGCTCGGCCCAGGTCCGGATCACGCTGCGCAACATCAAGCGTGGCCAGACCGTGGAGCGCTCGTTCCAGGCCGGAACGAAGTGGCCGCGCGCGTCGCTCGAGAAGCGCCCGGTCCAGTTCCTCTACCGCGACGACGACGATTTCCATTTCATGGACAACGACACCTACGACCAGTTCATCCTGACCGCCGAGCAGCTCGGCGAGACCGCCCAGTACCTCAAGGACGGGATGACCCTCGACCGGACGAGCTACCAGGGCGAGACGATCGGGGTCGAGCTGCCGGTCACCGTCGACCTCAAGGTGGTCGAGACCGAGCCCGGGTTCGCCGGTGATACGCAATCCGGGGCGCGCAAGCCGGCCCAGACCAAATCGGGCCTCGTCGTCTCGGTCCCGATCTTCGTCGAGCCGGGTGACACGATCCGGATCGACACCCGGACAGGGGAGTACCAGACGAGGGTCTAGGCCCATCCATGAAGGACACGGATCCGCCCGACTGGGCGCTCCCGAGCTGGGACGCCATCCCGGCCGATCCCGCCGACCGGGGGGACCGGTTGCGGCCCGTCGGCCCGGGTCCTGGCCCTGGTCCAGGTGTGGGTGCCGCGATGGGCGGTGCGCCTGACGGTCCGGGTCCGACCCGATCACCGGCGACGGCGCCGGGGACGTTCGGCGTCCGGATCCTCGGTGTCAGCGACGTCACCCGGGCGATCCGGGGCGCGGTGCGATCCGACCCACGTCTCGCCGACCTGTGGGTCGAAGGCGAGATCGGCCGGGTCACCGTCTCATCGGCGGGTCACGCGTACTTCGCGCTCAAGGACGAGCGCAACCAGCTCCAGTGTGTCTGGTTCCGCGACCAGCGGGTCCGCTCGGCGTTCGAGGCGCAGGCCGGCCTCCGCGTCGTCGCCCACGGCCGGATCGACCTCTTCGAGCCGCAGGGCGCTCTCCAGCTCTACGTCGACTCGATCCAGCCGGCCGGACTCGGCGACCTGACCCTGCGCTTCGAGGCGCTCAAGGCGCGCCTGGCGGCCGAGGGCCTGTTCGACAGCGCACGGAAGCGCGCGCTGCCGACGCGACCGGCGACGATCGCGGTCATCACCAGCCCGACGGGCGCGGTCTGGAAGGACATCTGTCACGTCCTCGGCCGGCGCTGGCCGCTGACCCGGGTCGTCCTCGTGGCCGCTCAGGTCCAGGGCGAGGCGGCGCCGAAGAGTCTCGTCGCCGCATTCCGCAAGGTCGAGCGCTACGCCGCCGACCGGATCGCCGCGGGACGCCCCGACGAGGCCCCTGCCGTCACGATCCTGGCTCGCGGCGGCGGTTCCCTCGAGGACCTGTGGGCGTTCAACGACGAGGCCGTCGTCCGTGCCGTCGTCGCCCACACGTTGCCGGTCGTCTGCGGGGTCGGCCACGAGGCGGACGTGACGCTCGCCGATTTCGCGGCGGACGTCCGGGCTCCCACACCGTCCGCGGCGGCCGAGGTGGTCGTCCCGGATCGGACGGAGTTCCTGGCCGCCGTGCGCGGGGCCGGCCGTCGGCTCGACGGGGCGGCGACGGGCCGCCTGCGGACGGTCGCGCGCGAGGTCGTCGCCGAACGACGCGCGCTCGATCGACTCAGTCCGCTCGCCCAGCTCGCGAGCATGCGCGAACGGGTCGGGCTGCTGCTCGATCGCGCGACGAGGGCGATCACGGGGTCCGTCGGTGCGCGACGAACCACGACCGAGCGTCTCGACGTTCGCCTGGCCCCGATCCTGCCGGCACGCCTGGCTCGTGACCGGGGCCGGCTCGCGCGTGCCGACGCGCTCGACCCGTTGGCGGTCCGGCGGGTCGCCGCGGCGCGAACGACGCTCGGGTCGGCCGGCGCGGCGCTCGCGGTCCTCGGGCCGCAGGCCACGCTGGACCGCGGCTACGCGATCGTCCGCCGCGCCGACGACGCGCGGATCGTCCGCGATCCGACAGATGCGCCGGCGGGGACGCGGCTCGCGCTCCGGGTGGCGCGCGGCGACTTGCCGGCGACCGTGGACGACCAGTGACATCACGACCGTCGGCTTCCCGATGAGCCCGTTGATCGTGCTCGCGATCTTCGCTGCGTCCGTAGCGCTCGTGGCGGTCGTCGGGGTCCGCCTTGGTATGCTCCTTGCCCCACGCATCGACCGGCTGACCGACCGCAGCGAAGAGGAGCCTGGTGGCGACGACGACTGACCCGGCGATCGACGCCCTGAGCTTCGACGACGCCCTCGCCGAGCTCCAGCGCACCGTTGCCGAGCTCGAAGCCGGCGGCCAGCCGCTCGAGGCGGCGATCGCGTTGTACGAGCGCGGCGTCGCCCTCCAGGCTCGCTGCGAACGGCTACTCGGCGACGCGGAGCTCCGCGTCCAGCAGCTCGTGGCGCGGGCGGGCGGCGCTCTCGAGACCCGCGACGTCCGGCCCGAGGACGCGACCGAGGACCCGGCCGGCTAGTCCTCCTCAGCCCGGGGCGACGTTCAGGTTGAACCGGAACCGGTTGCCCGGGTCGTACTGCGCCTTGATCCTGGTCAGCCGGGCGAACCGTTCCGTCCCGAACGCCAGCCGGATCCGCTCGATCGTCTCGTCGACGGGGGCGTAGTTCGCGTAGCCGGCGCCGGTCAGCGACCCGACCGCGAATCGGTCCGCGGCGTCGCGCGCCCAGAGGATCGCGGCATCGTCGAGCTCAGGGTCCTCCCAGATCGCGAGGGCGCTGGCGTTCCACGTTGCGGCACGCTGGCCGAACGACGCTCCGCCCTCGGGCTCGGTGTGCGCGGCGCCGCGGATCGCCTCGACGAGCAGGAGACTGTGCCCAGAGGGGCGTGCGGCCATCGCATCGACGACGCCCGCGATCACCAATTCGTCGAGCGCCCGCAGGAAGTGGCCCTTCCAGTAGTGCCGCAACCCGAACGGCAGGCGACCGCTCATCGCCTGGAGATCCGGGTATTCCATGAGCCGGAGCTCATCGGAGATCACCGGCAGCGACGCCCGGAGCGGCCGGAGGACCTCGTCCGCCTCCGTCTGGTCGCCGGGCCAGCAGACGCCGACGCGGACGGTCATCACGTCGTCGGTGCTGCCCGCAGGCGGCCCGATGCTCGCGGTGAGCTCGAGGGCGTCCGGTGCCGTGGCCGCGACGGTCGGCCAGCGTGCGCAGGACCTGCTTGACGGCACTGAACGGGTAGGTGATGTAGCCGGCGAGGATCGGACCCGGGTCGATGGCACGGAACTCGAACGAGGTGACCACGCCGAAGTTGCCGCCGCCGCCACGCAGCGCCCACAGGAGGTCCAGGTCGCCATCCGGCCCGGCGACGACCTTCTCGCCGGCGGCGGTGATGAGCTCGGCGCGGATCAGGTTGTCGCAGGTGAACCCCTGGACCCCCGACAGCCAGCCGATCCCGCCGCCGAGGGCGAGCCCGCCGACGCCGGTGTCCCCGAACGTGCCGCCGACGACGGCGAGGTGATGCGCCCAGGCCGCCGCGTCGACGTCCTCCCAGAGCGCTCCACCCGCGACACGCACGATCCGCTTCACCGGGTCGACGCTGACCTCGCGCCTGTCGCGCATGTCGACGACGAGGGCGCCATCGGCCATCGCATGGCCGGCCACGCCGTGCCCACCGCCCCGCACCGCGATCGGCAAGCCGAGGTCGGCGGCCGCCACGACGGCGGCGATCACGTCGTCGTCCGAACGGACCCTGACGATCACAGCGGGCCGTCGCTGGACGGTCGCGTTGAAGGTTGCCCGCGCCGCGTCATACTCCATATCCGCGGCCGTGAGGACGCGGTCCTGGAGCGACTCGCGCAGGCGATCGACGACGAACCGCTCCATGCCACCCCCAGATCTCATCATCGATCGCGGAAACAAGCGACCTACAAGGGACAGGTTTACACTCTGGTCCGCGCCCCGTCCGGGGCCTCGGCCGATGCGACCGCATCATCACATGGCGGACGGCCGGCTCGTCAGCGCGACCGTACCGACCCCTTGCCAGCCGCAAACCCAGGAGCTGCCGTCACCGTGCCGATCCTGCCGACCATCCAGGAGCCTGCCGACCTGCGCGGCCTCGACGAGGTCCAGCTCGCCCAGCTGGCCGTCGAGATCCGCGACACGATCGTCCGGACCGTCGCCCGAACGGGCGGCCACCTCGGGTCGTCGCTCGGCGTGGTCGAGCTGACGATCGCCCTCCACCGACTGCTCGAATCGCCGCGCGACCGGATCGTCTGGGACACCGGGCACCAGGCCTACCCGCACAAGCTCCTGACCGGGCGGCTCGAGCGGTTCGGGACGCTGCGCCAGCTCGATGGCATCGGCGGCTTCCCGCGCCGGTCCGAATCGGAGCACGACGTCTTCGACGGCGGGCACGCCGGGACGGGGCTGTCGATCGCCGAGGGCCTCGCCGAAGCCCGCGACCTGCGCCACGGGCTCGAACGCATCGCCGTCGTCGTCGGTGACGCCGCGCTGATGAGCGGACTGTCGCTCGAGGCGCTCAACGACATCGGCCAGCGTCAGACGCAGATGCTGATCGTCCTCAACGACAACGAGATGTCGATCAGCCCGACCGTCGGGGCGTTCTCGACGTACCTCTCCAAGATCAAGCTGTCGCGGACGTGGCGCCAGGGCAAGAGCGCCTACGACCGGACGGTCGAGCGGATCCCGGTCGTCGGCGGGACCGTCCTCGAGCTGAGCCGCCGCCTGCGCAAGTCGGTCGTCAGCTTCGCCCAGCCGGGCCAGCTGTTCGAGGACCTCGGGATCACCTACATCGGCGTCGTGCCGGGTCACGACCTGCACGCCCTGCTCGTGACGCTCGACCGCGCGCTCGCGCTGCCGGGGCCGACGATCGTCCACGTCCGGACCCAGAAGGGCCGCGGCTTCCGCCCGGCCGAGACCGACCAGGTCGGCTTCCACGGGGCCGCCCTGCCGCCGATCACGATGGCGCCGGCCGCCGACGCCTACGACGGCTCGCGAGCGACGATGCCGAGCGAATCGATGACCGACGATGCCGCCCCGCCGACGCGGATCATCGAGGCACCGACCAAGCACCCCAACTACACCGCGGTCTTCGCGGCCGAGCTGATCGAGCTCGCGCGGCACGATCGGCGGATCGTCGGGATCACCGCCGGGATGCCGACCGGCACCGGGCATGTCGAAGTTCCAGGCCGAGTTCCCGGACCGGATGTTCGACGTCGGCATCGCCGAGCAGCACTCGATGGCGATGGCCACCGGCCTGGCGATGGGCGGCATGCGACCGGTCGTCGCGCTGTATTCGACATTCCTCCAGCGAGCGTTCGACCAGACCGTCCACGACGTCTGCCAGAACGACCAGCCGGTCGTCATCGCGGTCGACCGGTCGGGACTGGTCGGCGAGGACGGCACGAGTCACCAGGGGATGTTCACCCTGCCGGCGCAGCGCCAGCTGCCGAACCTCGTGATCGCATCGCCGAAGGACGAGCAGGAGCTGCGCTCGCTGCTCCACACCGCGCTCGGCGCAGGATCACCCGTTCGCGCTCCACTACCCACGTGATCCGGGCTTCGGACTGGCGCCGGTCGACGCCCGAGGTCATCCCGGTCGGGCGCGGCGAGGTCCTGCGCGAGGGCCGTGACCTGCTGTTCGTCGGGTTCGGGCCGATCGTGGCGCGGGCCGTCGCGGCGGCCGACCTGCTGGCCGAGGAGGGCTGGTCGATCGGTGTCATCAACGCCCGGTATGCGCGGCCGCTCGATCGTCAGCTGATCCTCGACCAGGCCCGCGGCAAGCGGCTCCTCGTGACGTTCGAGGAGAGCGTCGTCGCCGGCGGGTTCGGCAGCGGCGTCCTCGAGCTCATCGAAGAGGCCCGCCTGGCGGACCCGGCGTACCGCGAGGTCGCCGTCCGGATCCTCGGCATCCCGGGCGAGCGGTTCGTCGACCACGGCTCCGTCGCCGACCTGCGCCGCGTCCTTCGGCTCGACGCGCCGGGCCTGGCGGGACAGGTCCGCGAGGCACTCGAGACGTTGAGCGCGACGCCCGGCCGATCCGAGGTCGCGACCGGCTAGGGTCATGGCCTCAGGACGCCGCGGCAGATGACTCCCCGTGAAGCGGGCTGTGCCACGATAGGCGGGTGAGCCCAGCCTCCGCCGCCAAGCCGAAGGTCCAGCGTGTCCGTCTCGACCAGCTGCTCGTCGAACGCGGCCTCGTCGAGACGCGCAGTCGCGGCCCAGGCGCTCGTCCTGGCGGGCAGGGTCAGGGTGGGGGACGGCGACGCCGCCCGCCACGACCGGAAGCCCGGCGACCTGATCGCCGTCGGATACGGCCGATCGCGGTCGCCCAGGCGGACCCGTACGTCAGCCGCGGCGGGCACAAGCTGGCCGCCGCGCTCGACGCCTTCGAGATCGACCCGACGGGCCTCGTGGCGCTCGACGTGGGCGCCTCGACCGGCGGCTTCACCGACGTCCTGCTCCAGCGCGGCGCGAGCCGGGTCTATGCGCTCGATGTCGGGCGCGGACAGCTCGCCGAGTCGCTGCGACGCGATCCGCGGGTGGTCTCGATGGAGCGCACGAATGCCCGGACGCTCACGGCCACGACCCTGCCCGAACCGATCGCCCTCGCGACGATCGACGTGTCGTTCATCTCGCTCGGGCTCGTCCTGGCGCCGATCCTGGCCACGCTGCGCCCGGCCCGCCCGGTCACATCGTGGCGCTCGTCAAGCCCCAGTTCGAGGCCGGCCGAGGCAGGACCGACCATGGCGTCGTGCGCGACCCGGCGATCCACCGCGAGGTCCTCGAGCGGATCGTCGCCACCGCCCAGGCGATCGGCCTCGGGACGCGCGCGGTCATCGCCTCGCCGATCACGGGTCCCGAGGGCAATCGCGAGTTCCTCGTCCATCTCGCGCCGGGCCCCGGCTGTGCCGAGATCGGCGAGCGGATCGCGGAGGTGACCGCCCCGTGACGGTCAAGCCGGATCGGCTTTGCCTACAACCCGACGATCGAGGCGGCCGTCGAGCTGAGCGCGCGCGCGGCGGGCTGGTGCCAGGTCCGTGGCATCGACGACTGGCAGCTCCAGGCGGGCGACGTCGACGCGCTGCGTCCGCGAGCTCAAGACGACCGACGCGCTGGTCGTGCTCGGCGGCGACGGGACGTTCCTGCGAGCGGTCCGCGCCGTCGCCGAGGTCGACGTGCCGATCCTCGGCATCAACCTCGGCAAGGTCGGCTTCCTGTCGAAGGTCGAGGCCGGCGAGCTCGACGACGTCCTCGCCAAGATCGTGGCCGGCCGGTTCACGATCGACGAGCGGATGGGGCTCGACGCGCTGATCCTGCGCGATGGCAAGCCGATCCACGAGGGCCGCCATTTCGCGCTCAACGACATCGTGGTCGCGCGCGGCTCGCTGGCCCGCGTCTGCCGCCTCGACGTCGCGATCGACGACACCCACCTCGCGACGTTCATCGCCGACGGCCTCGTGGTCTCGAGCCCGACCGGCTCGACCGGCTACTCGTTCTCCGCCGGCGGGCCGATCCTCGATCCGGTCAGCCGGAACCTGGTCGTGACGCCGATCGCCGCCTACCTGTCGGCGATCCGCTCGGTCGTGGTCAGCCCGGAGCAGACCGTCCGCTGCACGGTCGTCGACGCGTTCGAGGCGCTCGTCTCGGTCGATGGCCGCGAGGACATCGTGGTCCAGGTCGGCGACGTCGTCGAGGTCCGGGCCGTCGAGCGTCCGATCCGCCTGATCGAGCCGGAGGGCGCCCAGCCGTTCTGGGACCTGCTCCGCCACAAGGTCGCGCTGCTGCCAGTCGTGACCGCCGCCCCGGGCGGCTCCTCGAGCTGACGGTCGAGCGACCTCGCGCTCATCGACCGGCTGCGCCTGACGCTCGGCCCGGGACTCAACGTGATCACCGGCGAGACCGGCGCCGGCAAGAGCCTGCTGATCGACGCCCTCGGGCTCGTCCGTCGGCGCGCGCGCCGACACCGGCCTGATCCGCCACGGCGCCGACGCGGCGCGGGTCGAGGCGCTGCTTCGACCGGCTGCCGGAGCCGCTCATCGCCGTGCGCGAGGTGGCGACGCGGCGGCCGCTCGACGGCGCGGCTCGACGACCTCGGTCACGACCGCAGCGCGGCTCGCCGACGAGGTCGGGCCGCTGGTCGAGATCCACGGCCAGCACGACCAGCAGCGGCTGCTCGACGAGCGCTGGCAGCGCGACCTGCTCGACGCGTATCGGCGGGCATCGCGCGGCGCGGGCGGCGATGGCCGACGTCGTCGAGCGCTGGCGGGCGAACCGGGCGGCGCTGGCCGAGCTGGCGATCGACCCGCGCGAGCTCGCCCGCCGGCTCGACCTGCTCGAGCACGAGGTCGCGGAGATCGCCGGCGGCACGGCTGCGTGCCGGGCGAGGCGGACGAGATCCGGGCGCGGCTGTCGCGCGGCCCAGCACGGCGAGGCGATCGCCCGGGGAGCGGCCGCGATCCACGAGGCCCTGACCGCCGACGGCTCGACGGCGCCCGGGACGTCGTCGGCGATCGCGGTCCGCGAGGCACGCGGCCTGGCCCGGCTCGACCCGCGCTTCGAGCCGGCTCGCGGAACGCCTGGCCGGCCTCGAGGCCGAGCTCGACGACGTCGGCCGCCGAGGTCCGCGACCTGGCCGACGCGATCGAGCACGACCCGGGCACGCTCGCGTCGCTCGAGGAGCGTCTCGGCACGATCTACGCCCTCGAGCGCCGCTACGGCGACGACGAGGCGGCGGTCATCGCGCACGGCGAGCGGGCCGCCGCCGAGCTGGAACGGCTGCGGCGGGCTCGACGGCGAGCGCGGCCAGGCGCGAGCGCGAGGACGCGACGCTGCTGGCCGGGGTCGCAGCGGCGGCCGAGGCCCTGTCGGAGGCCCGGCGGACGGCGGGCAACGCCTCGGCCGACGCGGTCGGGGTCGTGCTCGACGAGCTTGGCTTTCCGGCAGGCGTCTTCGAGGTGGCGCTCGGCCGCCGGATCGCGGGCGGCGACGAGGCCGCGATCGAGCTCGACGGCGACGCCGTCGCCTTCGATGCGACGCGGCGCCGACCAGGTCGTCTACCGCCTTGCCCCGAACCCGGGTGAGCCGGCGCGGCCGCTGGCGCGGATCGCGTCGGGCGGCGAGCTGTCGCGCGTCGCGCTGGCGATCAAGGAGGTCCTGGCCGAGGCCGACGACACGCCCGTCCTCGTCTTCGACGAGGTCGACACCGGGATCGGCGGCCGGAGCGCGGACCCGGTCGGCCGCAGCCTGTGGGCCCTCGCCCGTCGCCACCAGGTCCTGTGCGTGACGCACCTGCCACAGATCGCGGCCCACGCCGACGCCCACTATCCGGATCGCCAAGCGCGAACGCGACGGCCGGACGATCACCGAGATCGAGCGCCTCGACCGCGAGGGCCGGATCGTCGAGCTGGCCCAGATGCTCGGCGGCGACGTCGGTGGCGCCGCGACCCTGGCCAGCGCCCGCGAGCTCCTCGACCGCGCCGAGGCCTGGCGCGGCGAGGTCGCCCAGACCGGCTGAGCCGGCCACCAGCGTGCGCGCGCTCGACACGGCCATCGACGACTACCTCACCTACCTGCGCGTCGAACGCGGTCTCTCGCCGGCCACGATCCGCGCCTACCGCGCGGACCTGCGCGACTACGAGGCCTCGCGCGGCGTGACCCGGCGATGGGCGGCCAGCCCGGACGCGGCCGTCGGGTACCTGGCGGCCCGGACCCGACGCGGCCGCCGCGGCGATCCCGGCCTCGCGCCGAGCAGCCTTCGCCGACGCGCGGCCGCGCTCAAGGGGTTCTACCGGTTCGCGTACGGCGAGGGACTGATCCCGATCGACATCGCCGCCCATCTCGACCTGCCGCGACCGTCGCGCCTGCTGCCCGAGACCCTCACGCCGGACGAGACGGTCCGGCTGCTCGAGGCGGCCGGCGGCGACGACCCCGAGCCACGATGGCCCGAACGCCGGCCACGCCCTGCGCGACCGCGCCCTGCTCGAGCTGCTCTACGCGGCGGGCCTGCGGATCAGCGAGGCGATCGGGCTCGACCGCGAGGACCTGTCGGTCGACGGCGCGTTCGTCCGCGTCATCGGCAAGGGCGACAAGGAGCGGCTGGTCCCGGTCGGCGACGTCGCGCTCGACTGGCTCGGCCGCTGGATGACGGGGCCGCGGGCCGCCCTGCTGGCGCGCGATCACGTCGAGCCGATCCGCGGCGGGCCGCTGTTCCTCGGCGATCGCGGCGGCCGGCTGGCGCGCCAGCAGGCGTGGTTCGCGGTCAAGCGGGCCGCCGCCGCGGCGGGGCTCGCGCGACCGTGTCAGCCCGCACACGCTGCGTCACTCGTTCGCGACGCACCTGCTCGAGGGCGGGGCCGACCTGCGCATCGTCCAGGAGTTGCTCGGGCATGCGAGTATCTCCACGACGCAGCTGTACACGCATCTCACCGGTGAACGGATCCGGGAGGTCTACGCCGGGCCCATCCGCGGGCCTGAGAGGGAGGCACCGGCCACATGAGCTATGCCGACGGGTTGATGTCGACGGGCGAACGGATCCAGTACCGCACCAAGCAGCATCCGGCGATCTTCGTCTACGGCGCCCGCTACGCGATCCTGGCCCTGATCATCGGCATCCTCCTCCTGTGGCTGGCCAGCCGGGATGGACACGAACGGCCTGAGCGGCACGATCAAGAACGTGCTCTATTGGGGCACGACGGTCCTGTTCGTCGGCGGGATCGCGGTCGCGATCTGGACCGGCCTGCGCTACATCAACCAGGAGTACGTCGTGACCAATCGGCGGGTGATCCAGGTCTAGGGCGTCCTCAACCGCAAGGCCGCCGACAGCTCGCTCGAGAAGATCAACGACGCGATGCTCAAGCAATCGTTCTTCGGGCGGATGCTCGACTACGGCGACCTGACCGTCCTGACCGCCTCGGAAAGCGGTGTCGACGCGATGAAGATGCTGCGCAGCCCGATCGAGTTCAAGAAGAAGATGCTCGACGCCAAGCACGAGTTCGAGGTCGGCATGGAGCGCGAAGGCTGGACGCCGACCCCGCCGATCCGGGACGGCTCCGTGCCTGCCGCCGCAGCGGCCACGGGCGGGGCCCCTGGCGGCAGCGCACCGGGCGGAGCCGCCGGCTCGGCCCCGACCCAGCCCGTCGCCGCCCCGGTCGCGAGCGCGCCGAAGGCGAATCCCGACGAAGTGACACGCACGCTCGCCAGCCTGGCCGACCTCCGCGACCGCGGCGCGATCACGGCCGAGGAGTACGAGGCGAAGAAGGCGGACCTGCTCGCGCGGCTCTAGACCACGGCTGCCGCATCGGCACGCGGACCATCGTCGTCGCTCCGGCTACGATACGAGCGATCCCCATAGCCAAGGTGCCGCTTGCACATCGACACGACCAACCTTCTGCCTGCCGTCATCGTCGTCGCGATCATGCTGCTCGTCGGGCTGCCGGTCCACGAATTCAGCCACGCCCTGGCGGCCTACCGCCTCGGTGACGGGACCGCGAAGCTGTTCGGGCGGCTGACCCTCAACCCGATCGCCCATTTCGATCCGGTCGGTGGCACGCTGCTGGCGCTGACGTTCATCGGATCGGCGGCCACGGGCACGCCGTTCGGCTTCGGCTGGGCCAAGCCGACGCCGATCAACCCGCTCAACCTGGAGGGCGGGCGATGGGGCGAGGCGATCGTCTCGGCGGCCGGTCCGCTCTCCAATCTCATCCTTGCGACGGCCGGAGCGATCCCGCTTCGGTACATGATCGCCAACCCGCAGCTGATCGACCAGTTCAACATCATCGCCGTCTCTCTCGACTACTTCGTCCAGATCAACCTGCTGCTGATGATCTTCAACTTCATCCCGATCCCGCCGCTCGACGGGTCGAAGGTGATGTTCGCGTTCATGGATCGACGGACCGAGTACCAGATCCGTCCGATCCTCGAGCAGTACGGGTTCATCCTCCTGATCGCGATCCTGTTCTTCCCACCCGGCGACTCGATCGGCCTGCGGATCATCGACCCGATCCTGAGCTTCTTCTATGGAATCCTGGTGGGCGGGTAGGGTCCGCCAGTTCCGGGCGCACCTCCGGGCGACCGTGACGCCCGAGGAGCGTGCGGCGCTGGTGACCCGGACCACACCCGCTCAGCTCGCCCTGTTCGACGCGATGCACGTCGCCGACCGGCGTCACGGCCTCGACGTCGATGCGTCGCTGCGTGCCGAAGGCGTGACCGATCCCGATCTGCTCCTCGCCGGCCTTCTGCACGACGCGGGCAAGGGACGAGACGGGCATCTGGCCGCGCGTCGCCTACACGCTGGGTCAGCGCTACGGCCACTGGATCTGGCGGGTGGCCGCGATCGTTGCCCGGATTCGGACCGGCCCTCGAACGTCTCCGGACGCATGCGGAGACCTCGGCGACGATGGCGGCCGCTGCCGGTTGCTCGGCCCGCACGGTCGCTCTGATCCGCGACCAGGACGCCCCGACCGACCCGGAGTTCGGCGAGCTCCTGCGTCTCGCCGACGAGGCGAACTGATGACACTCGCCGTTCCGCGCCCGCCCGCCGTCACGTTCGGTGACGGGCGACGGGCCGAGAGTCGGACGCAGGTCCAGATGGCCGAGTTCGACGGTCCGCTCGGGTTGCTGCTCTCGCTCATCGAGGCGCGCCAGCTCGACGTCCTGACGGTCCCGCTCGGCGCCCTCGCCGAGGCCTATCTCGATGCGCTCGGGCGGCCTCGAGGCTGACCGGCTGGGCAACGTCAGCTCGTTCGTCGCGATCGCCAGCCAGCTGATCCTGATCAAGAGCCGGGCGATGCTGCCGCGACGGACGGATCCGACCGGCGCGACCGATCTCGCCGACGAAGGCATCGACCCCGAGGCCGAGCTCCGCGCCCGGCTCATCGTCTACCGCGCCCACCGCGATGCCGGCCTGCGCCTGGCCGAGACCGCGCTCCGGCGGATCGGCCTGTTCCGGCGCGAACCAGGGGTCGCCCGCGCCGCAGGCCTGGCCGGCGCACTGCCGGTGGACGCGCCACTGATCGATCCGGACCGGCTCGTCCGGGCGCTCGATCGCCTCGCCGCCATCGCCCCGCCTCCCGAGCCGCAGGCCGAGGTCATGGGTCGATCGATCACGATCACCGAACGCGCCGAGATCATCCGGTCGGCGCTGCGCGACGCGCCGACCTTCGTCCTCCAGGAGCTGCTCGACGGCGTCCGCGACCGGGTCGTGATCGCCATCACGTTCCTGGCCATGCTCGAGCTGATGAAGCGGCGCGAGATCGTCGTCGACCAGGCCGCGCCGTGGGGTCCCATCGTGGCCCGCTCGACGACCGCCGAGGAACGCGCCGCGTCGGGCGTCGAGGACGTCGCGGACGTGCCGCTCGACGAGACGCTGGAGTCGTTCGCGTGACCGACGCGATCGAACACGTGGACGCGGCCGCGACTGGCGTCCCGGGTCTGCGACGCCCGGCGCGTCGGACGCGCTGGCGCCGATCGAGCTGACCGAGACCGCGCTCGAGGCCCTCCTGTTCGTGGCCGAGAAGCCGCTGACGCGGCGCGAGATCGCCGCCCTCGCCGGCACCGACCGAGCGACCGTCGATGCCCGGCTCGGCGACCTCGAGGTCTCACTGCGCGAGCGTGGGGTGCGGCTTCTGATCGATGGCGACCGGGTCGAGCTCGCGACGGCGCCCGAAGGCGGCGCGCTGGTCGCCCGCTACGTCGGGGCCGACGCGGTCCGTCTCTCGCCGGCGTCGCTCGAGACGCTCGCCATCGTGGCCTACCGCCAGCCTGTGACGAAGTCCGCGATCGAGCGGATCCGCGGCGTCGACTCCGACTACACGATCCGGACGCTGCTCCATCGCCGGCTGGTCGTCGAGCTCGGCCGGTCCGAGGCGCCCGGCCGTCCGTTCCTGTACGGCACGGGCTTCGAGTTCCTCGAACGGTTCGGCCTGACCAGCCTCGACGAGCTCCCGCTGCTCGATCTCGACGTCGCCGCGCGGCTGGCCGAGGAGGGCGGCGAGCCGGTCACCGTGCCGCTCTTCCCGCCCGAGGCGCCACGACCGAAGCCCACGGCGGACACGAGCGACTGATGCCGATCGAGCGGCTCCAGAAGGTCCTTGCCGCGTCGGGTGTCGCCTCGCGCCGGGCGAGCGAAGTGCTGATCGCCAATGGCCGGGTCACCGTCGACGGCAAGCCCGCGAAGCTCGGCATGCAGGTGGACCCCGACAAGACGGTGATCGCGGTCGACGGCCGGGTCATCGGGTCGGCATCGGCGCCCGAATACCTGCTCCTCCACAAGCCGGCTGGCGTCACCTCGACCGTCCGCGACCGGCACGCGTCGAAGACCGTCCTCGACATGATCCCGACCGCGCTCCTCCCCGAGGGCTCGCGGCTCTACCCGGTCGGTCGCCTCGACCAGGATTCCGAGGGCCTGCTCGTGCTGACCAACGACGGCGCCTGGGCCGATCGCGTCCTCCACCCGCGGCACGGGATCGAGCGCGAATACGCCATCGGCCTGCGCGCGCCGCTGACGCCCGAACAGGCGAAGGCGCTGAAGGCCGGGATCGCGCTCGACGAAGGGCTGGCGACCGTCACCGGGCTCCGCCCGACGACAGAGATCGAGACGCGCCGGCTGATCGAGCTGATCGCCCCGCCGCCCGGACCGCTGGTCTGGTACCGGGCGATCCTGGCGCAGGGCTGGAAGCGGCAGCTCCGGCGGATGTTCGGCGCCGTCGGCGCACCGGTCGAACGGCTGGTCCGGGTGCGGATCGGCCCGGTCCGGCTCGACGATCTGGCCAGTGGGCGGGCACGACGGCTACGGGCACCGGAGGTCCGCGGGCTCGGGGCGGGTGCCGGGACGAGTCGGGCGGGCGCCAAACCGCGCGGCGGAGATGGCTCAGGCTCGGGCCAGAGGTCGGGATCGGGCGACGGCGCCGGACCGGATCCGCGATCGCGACCGGCCACCGGCCCGCGATGACTGTCATCTACTGGGGAGCCCGCCTCATCGACGGGCTCGGCGGTCCGGCGCGGGATCGGACGGCGATCTCGATCGACGAGGGCCGGATCAGCGCCATCGGCGACGCCGCCGGGGACCCACCGCCGGACGCGATCGACCTGGCCGGCCGGACCCTGATGCCCGGTCTCATCGACGCGCACGCTCACGTCTCGAGCGACACCGAGCGGAGTCCCGGGTTCGGCCCGGCGCCGGCCCTCCACGGCGACGATCCGCGACCACCGGAGCTCGGCTACTTCGTCCTTGCCGCGATGGCCCGCCTGATGCTCGCCTCCGGGATCACGACGGTCCGTGACGTCGGCAGCTATGGCGGCGAGGCGATCGTCCTGCGTCGGGCGGTGGACCTCGGGATCGTCCCGGGACCGCGGATCCTGTCGTGTGGCCGGATCCTGTCGGCCACCTCGCCGGGTGCGGTCATCTTCGGGACGATGTACCGCGAAGCGGACGGTCCCTGGGAGATGCGCAAGGCCGCCCGCGAGCAGATCCGCGATGGCGCCGACTACATCAAGATCATGGCCACCGGCGCGCGTTCGGTCGACCGCGAGGACCCCGAGCCTGCCCAGATGACCCGCGACGAGGTGGCCGCGGTCGTCGAGGAGGCGCACCGGATGGGGTACCGGGTGGCTGCCCACGCCGAAGGGCTCGGCGGTGCCCGGATCGCCGTCGAGGAGGGCGTCGATACCATCGAGCACGGCCTCTCGCTCCACCGCGCCCCGGAGCTGCTCTCGTTGATGGCCGAGCGCGGCATCGTCCTCGTGCCGACGCTGTCGACCTTCGAGGACCTCGCCGATCGGTTCGCCGACGCATTCTCGCCACGCCTCGTCGAGCAGGCCAAGCGGCAGGCCGACGACGCGCACGCGACGGTCCTGGCGGCGCATGCAGCGGGGGTCATCCTGGCGATGGGCTACGACAGCGGACCGCCCGGCGCCTCCGCGACCGAGCTCATCCGCATGGCCGAGGCCGGGATCGGCGCCGCGGCCGCGATCCGGGCTGCGACCCTTGGGTCCGCGCAGGCGCTCGGCCTCGCCGCGGAGATCGGCACCGTCGAGATCGGCAGGACCGCCGACCTGCTCGTCCTCGATGGTGACCCGCTCGCTGATCCGGCAGTCCTGCTCGACCCGGTGCGCCGCTGGCTGGTGATCCAGGGCGGCCGGACGGTGGCGGGGGAGGGGATGGCGTCGACGACCCGGTCGCCCGGGTGAGCGGCTCACGCCGGCTCGAGGAAGGCGCGCTCCTGTGGGAGCCGTCCGAGGCATTCCGCGAGGCTTCGACGATGACCGACTACATGCGCTGGCTCGAGCGCGAGCGCGGTCTCCGCTTCGACGACTACGCATCGCTGTGGCGCTGGTCGGTCGACGACCTCGCGGCGTTCTGGTCGTCCGTCGCCGACTATTACGACATCCCGCTCCGCGGCGACCGCAGCCACGCCCTCGACGACCCGACGATGCCGGGAGACGACCTGGTTCGAGGGCGCTCAGCTCAACTACGCCGAGGCGCTCGTCAAGCGGCTCGCCCCCGATCGACCGGCGCTCCTCTTCGCCTCGGAGCGCGAGCCGCTCCGCGAGATCAGCGGCGCGGAGTTCGTGGCGTCGGTCGCGGCTGCCGCTGCCGGCCTTCGCCGGCTCGGCGTCGGGAAGGGCGACCGGGTCGCCGCCGTCATCCCCAACATCCCCGAGGCCGTCATCGCCATGGCGCCTGCGCCAGCATCGGCGCGATCTGGTCGAGCTGCTCGCCCGATTTCGGGACCCAGAGCCTGGTCGACCGGTTCGCCCAGATCACCCCCAAGGTCCTCATCGTCGTCGACGGCTACACGTATGGCGGCAAGGCGTTCGATCGCGCCGCGGTCATCGCCGAGCTGAGAGCCGCACTGCCGACGCTGCAGCGGACGATCCTCGTCCCGTATCTCGACCCCGAGGCCTTCGCCGACGACCGCGGCGAGATGATGTGGACGGACCTGCTCGGCGGACCCGAGGAGCCCCTGCGTTTCGAGCCCGTGCCGTTCGACCATCCCCTGTGGGTCGTCTACTCGTCGGGGACGACGGGTTTGCCGAAGGCGATCGTCCACGGCCATGGCGGCGTCGTCCTCGAACACCTCAAGGCGGTCGGCCTGATGTTCGACATCCGCGACGGCGACCGGATGTCGTGGTTCACCACGACCGGCTGGATGATGTGGAACTTCCTCGTCGGGTCGATGCTCGTCGGTGGCGTCCCGGTGCTGTACGACGGCAGTCCCGGCTATCCCGATCTCGACGTCGCTGTGGCGGCTCGCGGCGGACGCACGGGTCAAGCTGTTCGGGACGAGCGCCGCGTTCCTCGCTGCGTGCATGAAGGCCGGCCTGCGGCCGGGCGCGACCAACGACCTCTCGCACCTCCAGTCGATCGGCTCGACCGGCTCGCCGCTCGCGGTGGAGACATTCGGCTGGGTCTACGACGCCGTCAAGCCGGACGTCTGGCTGGCCTCGATGAGCGGCGGGACCGATGTCGCCTCGGCGTTCGTCGGCGGCTGCGCATTGCTGCCCGTCCACGCCGGCGAGCTCCAGGCGCGCTCGCTCGGGGCGCGCGTCGAGGCATTCGACGAAGCCGGCCGGTCGGTGATCGGCCAGACCGGCGAGCTGGTGCTGACCGCGCCGCTGCCATCGATGCCGCTCTTCTTCTGGAACGACCCGGACGGCGCCCGCTACCGCGAGAGCTATTTCGAGATGTACCCGGGCGTCTGGCGCCACGGCGACTGGATCAGGATCACCGAGCGGGGGAGCGCGGTCATCGAGGGCCGTTCGGATTCGACGCTCAACCGGCAGGGCGTCCGGTTCGGGACCAGCGAGCTGTACGGCGTCGTCGAGGGGCTGCCGGAGATCGTCGACAGCCTGGTCATCGGGCTCGAGCTGCCCGACGGCGGCTACTGGATGCCGCTGTTCGTGGTCCTCGCCGACGGCGTCGACCTTGACGCGGCGCTCGCCGCCCGGATCAAGGCCGCGATCCGCGAGCAGCTCTCGGGTCGCCACGTCCCCGACGAGATCATCGCGGTGCCCGCCGTCCCGCGGACCCTGACCGGCAAGAAGATGGAGGTGCCGGTCAAGCGGCTCTTCCTCGGCCGTCCGCTGTCGGAGGTGGCTGCGGGCGGCGCCGTCGCCGATCCGCGCGCGCTCGATTTCTTCGCGAACTATGCGGACGCACGTCAAGCGCGTGCGGGAGGCCCCTCGACCTGACAACATTCCGACAACATGACCTGACGATGCTGCGTGGAACGCATGACGCGTCGCGCACGCGACCGGGGTAGAGAGGAAGGGCCGGTATGGGCTACAACCTGCGGAACCGCAGCTTCACGACGCTCCTCGACTTCACGCCGCGCGAGATCCGCTTCCTGCTGGACCTGTCGCGCGACCTGAAGTCGCGCCAAGTACGGCGGCTACGAGCAGCAGCGCATGCAGGGCAAGAACATCGCGGTCATCTTCGAGAAGACGTCGACCCGGACTCGCGTGTCGTTCGAGGTCGCTGCCTACGACCAGGGCGCCCACGTCACCTACCTCGGCCCGAGCGGCACGCAGATCGGCCACAAGGAATCGATGAAGGACACCGCCCGGGTGCTCGGCCGGATGTACGACGGCATCGAGTACCGCGGCTTCGCCCAGGAGACCGTCGAGGAGCTCGCCAACTTCGCCGGCGTCCCCGTCTGGAACGGCCTGACCGACGAGTTCCACCCGACCCAGATCCTCGCCGACGTCCTGACGATGACCGAGTTCAGCGACAAGCCGCTCGCGCAGATCTCGTACTGCTACCTCGGCGACGCCCGCAACAACATGGGCGACTCGCTGATGATCGGCGGCGCCAAGCTCGGGATGGACGTTCGCCTGTGCGCGCCGAAGGCGCTCTGGCCGGACGACGAGCTCGTCGCCAAGTGCCGGGAGATCGCCGACGGGCACCGGCGCCCGGATCACCCTGACCGAGGACCCCGACGAGGGCGTCAAGGGCGTCGACTTCCTGTACACCGACGTGTGGGTGTCGATGGGCGAGGACACGTCGATCTGGGACGAGCGGGTCAAGCTCCTCAAGCCGTACCAGGTCAACGCCGAGCTCGTCGCCAGGACCGGCAACCCGGCGGTCAAGTTCATGCACTGCCTGCCCGCCTTCCACGACCGCGACACCGAGGTCGGCGAGGAGATGTTCGAGCGGTTCGGGCTGGACGGGATGGAAGTCACGAACGAGGTCTTCGAGTCGGAGCGCTCGATCGTCTGGGACCAGGCCGAGAACCGGATGCACACGATCAAGGCCGTCATGGTCGCCACGATCGGCGACTAGGGAGCAGACGATGAGGATCGTCGTCGCACTCGGCGGCAACGCGCTCCTGAAGCGCGGGGAGCCCATGACGGCCGACCGCCAGCGGGCGAACGTCGCCGTCGCGGCCGAGCAGCTCGCCGCGATCGCGGCGGATCACGAGCTCGTCGTGTCGCACGGGAACGGGCCGCAGGTCGGTCTGCTCGCGCTCCAGGCGCGCCGCCTACCCGGATGTCGAGCCGTACCCGCTCGACATCCTCGGCGCCGAGACGCAGGGGATGATCGGCTACATGCTCGAGCAGGAGCTCGGGAACCGGCTGCCGTTCGAGAAGCCGCTGGCGACGATCCTGACGATGGTCGAGGTCGATCCCGCGGATCCCGCCTTCGATGACCCGACCAAGTTCGTCGGGCCTGTCTACGACGAGGCCGAAGCGCATCGCCTCGCAGCCGACAAGGGCTGGATCGTCAAGCCGGACGGCGCGAAGTGGCGTCGCGTCGTGCCGTCGCCTCGGCCCACGCGCATCTTCGAACACCGGCCGATGCGCTGGCTGCTCGACCACGGCGCCGTCGTGATCTGCGCCGGTGGCGGCGGCGTGCCGACGATGTACGCGCCCGGCGAGGACCGCCGGCTCGTCGGCGTCGAAGCCGTCGTCGACAAGGACCTCGCGAGCTCGCTTCTCGCCCGCAACCTCGACGCGGACCTGTTCGTCATGGCGACCGACGTCGATGGCGTCTATGTCGACTGGGGGACGCCGGGCCAGCGACGGCTGGATCGGGTGACTGCCGACGAGCTCTCGGGCTACCCGTTCCCGGCCGGGTCGATGGGCCCGAAGGTGGCTGCCGCCACCGAGTTCGTGACCGCCACGGGCCGGCGCTCGGCGATCGGCACGCTCGAACAGATCGGTGGCATGGTGGAAGGAACCGCAGGGACGAATGTCGTCCTGGAGGGAACGCGATGACCGGCAAGCTCGGAGTCCACTCGGAGGTCGGGAAGCTTCGGACGGTCATCGTCCATCGGCCGGACCTGAGCCTTCGGCGCCTCACCCCGGCAAACCACGACGAGCTCCTGTTCGATGACGTCCTGTGGGTCGAACGCGCCCAATGGGAGCACGACCAATTCGTCGCGCGGATGCGCGAGCGTGGCGTCGAGGTGCACTACGTCCAGGACCTGCTGAGCGAGGCGCTCGCGGCGAGCCCGGATGGGCGACAGCGGCTGACCGACCTCGTCACGTCCGAATACGTCGTGGGGATCGGGCTCGTCGAGCCCGTTCGGGAGGTTCTCGCCAAGCTCGCACCCGACGCGCTGGCGCGGCACCTCATCGGCGGGCTGACTGTCGGGGAGGCCGGGCTGGACCTCGGGAAGCTCAAGAAGTCGTCGCTGATCGCGGCGGCGCTCGACGACGAGTCGACGTTCATCCTGCCGCCACTGCCGAACTCGCTGTTCACGCGCGATTCGTCCTGCTGGATCTACGGCGGCGTCTCGGTCAATCCGATGTACTGGCCGGCCCGCCGTCGCGAAGCCTTCAACATGGCCGCGATCTACAAGGCCCACCCGATGTTCGCCGGCCAGGACTTCGAGTTCTGGTATCCGCCGCTCGGCGATGACGACCGGTTCAACGTCCACGACTTCGGGCTCGCCTCGCTCGAGGGCGGCGATGTCGAGATCATCGGCAACGGCGCGGTCGCGATCGGGATGTCGGAGCGGACGACGGCGCGGATGATCGAGCAGATCGCCCGGGCCCTCTTCGAGAAGGGCGCAGCGACCCGCGTCATCGCGGCCGTCATGACCAAGGACCGCGCCCACATGCATCTCGATACCGTGTTCACGCTGCTCGATCGTGACAAGGCGACGGCGTACTCAAAGGTGGTCGACGGGATCCGGGCCATCAGCCTTCGACCGGGCTCGAAACCCGGCACGGTCGACGTCCGCGAGGACAAGGACCTTCTGTCGGCCGTCGCCGACGCGCTCGGCGTGCGGAAGCTCCATGTCGTGTCGACCGGCGGCGACGCGTACCAGCAGGAGCGGGAGCAATGGGATGACGGCAACAACGTCGTCGCGCTCGAGCCCGGCGTGGTGATCGCCTATGAGCGGAACACGTTCACGATCTCCAAGATGCGCGAGGCCGGCGTCGAGGTGGTCGAGATCGCCGGGTTCGAGCTCGGCAAGGGGCGTGGCGGGGGACACTGCATGACCTGTCCGGTCGTGCGCGATCCGATCTGAAGGAGGGCTGTGATGGACGCTGTCTGGCGCACGGTCGCCATCGTCTTCGCCGTCGTGGCGATCGTCGGGTTGATCCTGTTCGCCCGCGGCCCGGTCGAGAACGGCGCCCACCCGACGCACCCGATCGCCGCGATCGAGGAGGCGATCTAAGAGGCCAACGGTCCGGACGCACCAGAGGAGGAGCACCGAGGTGACAGCCGCCGCGACCCAGGAACCGGCACCGAAGCGGGGCTTCGCGCTGCCATCCGCGTACACGATCCTCTTCATCCTGATCGTCATCGTCGCGATCGCGACGTGGATCATCCCCGCCGGAAAGTACGACGTGGACCCTGATGGTGCCCCGGTTCCCGGCACCTATCACCAGGTCGCGTCCAATCCCCAACGGATCCTCGTCGACTCACTGATGGCGCCGATCAATGGGCTCTACGGCATCGAAGGCAGCGACGGAAGCGTCAGCGTCTGGAACTCGGGCGAGCTGTTCGGGGCGATCGACGTGGCGTTGTTCATCCTCGTCATCGGCGGGTTCCTCGGGGTCACGATGAAGACCGGCTCGATCCAGGGCGGCATCGCCCGGATCGTCGGCCGGCTCCAGGGCCGCGAGCGGCTGATGATCCCGATCCTGATGGTGGTCTTCGCGCTCGGCGGGACGACCTACGGGATGGCCGAAGAGAGCCTCGCCTTCTACGCACTGATCATCACTGTCCTGATCGCTGCAGGCTTCGACGCGCTCGTCGGCGCCTCGATCCTCCTGCTCGGCTGCGGGATCGGCGTCCTCGGCTCGACGGTCAACCCCTTCGCAACCGGCATCGCCTCCGATTTCGCGGGCGTCTCGATCGACCAGGGCCTGGTCGGCCGCCTGGTCATCCTCGTCGTTGGGACCGCCATCGGGATCGTCTTCGTCATGCGCTATGCCGATCGCGTGCACAAGGATCCGACGAAGTCCCTCGTCTACTCGATGAAGGCGGAGAACGAAGCCCACTTCCGGACGGAGACCGACGCGTCGGGTGAACAGGCTGCGCTCACCGGACAGCAGAAAGCGGTTCTCTTCCTGTTCTTCGCCGCCTTCGCGGTGATGATCTACGGCGTCATCCCGTGGGAGGACCTCGGCATCGGCCTTCCGACGCTGTGGTGGTGGTTCCCCGAGATGACCGCGTCATTCATCTTCTTCGCGATCCTCATCGGGGCGGTCAGCCGGATGGGTGAGACCGGTTTCACGAACACGTTCGTGGATGGGGCCCGCGACCTGCTCGGCGTCGCGTTGATCATCGGGATCGCGCGCGGGATCACTGTCGTCATGACCAACGGGCTCATCACCGACACGGTCCTGAACGCGTTGGAGCAGGCCGTGAGCGGTCTCGGTGGGGTCGCGTTCATCAACCTGATGTTCGCTGCCTTCCTGCCGCTCTCGTTCCTCATCCCGTCCTCTTCGGGCCTCGCGACCGTTGCCATGCCGATCATGGCGCCGCTGGCGTCGTTCGCTGACGTCCCGACGCAGCTCGTCGTCACGGCGTACCAGTCGGGGAACGGCCTGCTCAACCTGGTCACCCCGACATCGGCCGTTGTGATGGGCGGCCTGGCCATCGCACGGGTCCCATATGGCACATGGCTCAAGTTCGTCTGGCCGATGCTCATCATCCTCGCCGTGCTCTGCGTCGTGGTCCTGACCGCGGGCGTTCTCCTCCAGTGACCGCTGTCGGCGCGGGGGTGCCGGTCGTCCCGGAACGACCCCACGTCAGCACGCGCCAGGCGGCCTTCATCGGCGTCGGCGCGATGGTCGGGGCCGGGATCTTCTCGTTGCTGGGAGCGGCGGGCGAAGTGGCCGGCTCGGCCGTCTGGATCTCGTTCGCCCTTGCCGGCGGGATCGCCGCCCTGCAGGGGTACTCGTTCGCGAAGTTCGGGGCGCGCTACCCGTCCGCCGCCGGGATGCTCGAGTACGTCAATCGCGGCTTTGGGCAGGGCCACATCGCGACGGTGACCGCGTGGCTTGTGTTCGCCGCGAACATCATCGTCACCGCGATGGTCGCGTTGTCCTTCGGGAGCTATGCCGCAGACATCGTGACCGACGGGAACACTGCGGCCGTCAAGGCGTTCGCGGTGATCATCGTCCTGGCGATGACAGCCTTGAACGTGGCCGGTTCGACGCTCGTTGCCCGGGTCCAGAGCCTGGTCGTCTTCGTCGTGATCGGGATCCTCGCCGTCTTCGCCGCCGTGACGATCGCGAACATGAACCCCGCGCTCCTCTCACCGTCGACGTATCCAGGCATCCAGGACATCGTGTCAGGTGTCGCCCTGACCTTCTTCGCCTTCCTTGGGTTCGGTGTCGTCACGTTCACTGCACGGGACCTTGCCAATCCTGCGTCGCAGCTGCCACGGGCGATGGCCATCGCGATCGGGCTCGCGACGGCGATCTACATCGCTGTGGCCATCGGCGTGTTCGGGACGCTGACAGTGCCTGAGGTGATCGCGGCCGGACCGACGGCGATCGCGGTTGCCGCCCAGCCGGTGCTCGGCCAGGCCGGCTACTACCTGATGAGCATCACGGCGCTGTTCGCCACCGCGGGTGCGACGAATGCCGGCCTGTATCCGGCGACGGGGCTCAGCGACGAGCTTGCCGCGACCGGCCAGTTCCCCAAGGTCATGGCCGGCCGGATCGCCGACCGGGCGTCGGTCGGACTGGTCGTCGCGGCCGCCGGCATCATCCTCCTCGTGGTCGCGTTCGACCTCTCCTCGGTCGCCTCGATCGGCAGCGCGGTCGCCTTGACGATCTTCGCTCTGGTGACCGTCGGCCACCTCCGCGTTCGGGCGGAGACAGGTGCTCGGGTCAGCCTTCTCGTCCTGGCCCTCCTGACGACGGGGATCACGCTCCTCACGTTCGTGGTCACCACGCTGATCCACGAACCGGCCTCGATCGCGACCCTCGTCGGCATCCTCGTGATCAGCATCCTGCTGGACGTGTTCACCCCTCGCGCCCAGACGCCGACCCCGACCCCAAGCACGATCTAGGATCGACCCGCCACCGACATCGACCGAGGAGGGACCCCCCATGCTCACGGCCACCAAGGACCTGATGCTCCCGGCGACCGTGACGGGCTCATGGCCGCGGCCCCGCTGGTACGACGGCGGCCTGTGGGGTCGCCCGCTCGACACGGCGTTGCTCGATGTCCGCTTCCGGGAACAGTTCCTCGACGCGCACGCCATCGTGCTCGCCGAGCAGCAACGCGCCGGGCTCGACATCCTCACAAACGGCGACTATCACCTCGACGAGGACTTCGCGGGACGGTCGTGGCACCACTACCCGTTGCAGCGCTGGAAGGGGCTCGAGCACGAGGAGCTCCAGTACGAGCGCTCGCGGGACCGGCTGCTCGAGTTCGCGCCCGGGACGCTGATGAACGAGATCGAATCGACCTGGCGATGGCCCCGGGTCGTCGGCAAGGTCGAGCACGACCCGCGCAACCCGCTCGAGTACGCGAAGCTGTGGCGGATCGCCCAGGCGCGTTCCGGCTCGGGCAAGCCGATCAAGTTCGGCACATGCTCGTCGCAGGTGCTGTCGATCTTCCTGGACAGCCACACGGCCGAGTACGACCTCGAGGACAAGAAGCAGCTCATTTGGGACATGGCCACAGCCATGAACCTGGAGCTGCGCCAGCTCGCGGCAGCCGGGGCAAAGGTCATCCAGATCGAGGAGCCGACGATCCACTTCGTCGCGCGCTTCTATCCGGATGAGACGGAGCTGCTGGACTTCCTGGTCGACGCGTTCAACCACGAGGTGGATGGCCTCGACGACGTCGAGCTGTGGATCCACACCTGCTGGGGCAACCCCAACATGCAGAAGGTCTACTCGGGCGAGTCCTACGCGCCCTCGATCGAGATCTATCTCGAGCGCCTCAAGGGCGACGTCTGGACGGTCGAGATGACCGAGAACGATTTCGCCGAGATCGACCTGTTCAAGCCGTACGCCGACCGGCTGCAGAAGAAGATCGCGGTCGGCGTCGTCAACCACCGCACGTTGCAGGCGGACATGGCGCCGGTCGTGGCCGGGCGGATCCGCCGCGCGTTGGATGTGATCCCAGCCGACAAGCTCGTCCTGTCGAGCGATTGCGGCTTCGGCCGGCAGGGGTTCAACCGAACGGTGGCGTTCTACAAGGCGACGGGAATCGCCCAGGGCCGGAACATCGTGCTCAAGGAGCTCGGGCTCGAGGAGCGCTACGTCGCGGCGGCCGACCCGTCGCTGCAGACCGACGTGCTGCCGGACTACGAACCGCTGACGCACCTGCCCTCGCCATGGACACTGCGCTGAGTGTCGTCGGACGCGTCGGTGGCTGACGGAAAGGCCTCCCCGAGCGGGTATCCTGCGTCGATGGACGACGAACGAGCCGAAACGTACCCGCGACTCGTCGTCGCGCTCGATGGACCGGGATCGTCCGGCAAGAGCAGCGTCGGCGCCGCGGCCGCGCTCGAGGTCGGCTACCGCTTCTGCGACACCGGGCTGCTGTACCGCGCGGTGACGTGGCTGGCGCTGGCGCGCCGCGTCTCGGCCAGCTATCCGCATGCCATGCGCGGGCTGGTCGACGAGGTCGAGCTGGCGCCGGACGACCGAGGACGGCTCGCTCGCGTCCTCGTCGACGGCACCGACCACACCGATGACGTTCGCGGACCCGCCGTGGACGCGGCTGTCTCGGCGGTGTCGGCGATCCCCGAGCTCCGGACCGCGCTGCTCGAACGCCAGCGCGCGCTCGCCGCGGACGGCGGGATCGTGATGGCCGGACGCGACATCGGGACCGTGGTCCTGCCCGACGCGGATCTCAAGATCTTCCTCGAGGCGTCAGTCGAGGAACGCGCGCGCCGCCGCACCCAGGAGCGCGGGCTCGACCCCGACAGCCCGGAGGCAACGGCCATCCTCGATGCGCTGCGCCGGCGCGATGAGCTCGATTCGACCCGTGCCGTGGCGCCACTCCGAGCCGCGCAGGACGCTCGGATCATCTCGACCGACGGCAACCGCTTCGAGGACACGGTCGACGCGGTGGTCAACGCCATCCGCGACGCCGAGGCTCGCCGCGCGGCCGATGACGACGCCCGCGCGGCGGAGCCGAGTGGCGCCAACGCATGAGCGAGGCGCCCGAGCCGATCGACAGCTCGATCACGCCACTGATCACGGCGCTCACCACCGGCGGCCGCGTCTTCGGCAGCATCATGGGCAGGGTCAAGGCCACCGGCGCGATCGACCAGATCCCGCGCGAGGGGCCGGTCATCCTGGCGGCCAACCACGCCTCGAACCTCGATGCGGTGGCCATCGGGTCGTGGTTGATGCCACGGCTCGGTCGGCGGATCCACTGGCTCGGCAAGAAGGAACTGTTCGCCTGGCCGATCATCGGCTGGGCCGCAGCGAACGGCGGCGTCCACCCCGTCGATCGCGGAGCCGCCGACATCGAGGCGTTTCGCCTGGCGTCCCGGATCCTCGACGACGGCCAGATCCTGTTCGTCTTTCCCGAGGGCACGCGCAGCCCCGACGGGTCGCTCCAGGCGGCCCGCGATGGGATCGCCGTCCTGGCCATGCGGACGGGCGCACCGATCGTGCCGATCGGGATCTCGGGTTCCAACCGTGTCTGGCCGAAGGGCCAGAAGATCCCGCACCCGGGCGGCCACGTCACGATCCGCGTCGGCGAGCCGTTCCTCCCCGCCGATCTGCTTCCCGAAGGCACGGACCGGCGAACCGCCAAGGGCCTCGTGACGACGATGATCATGGAGCACATCGCTGCGCTCCTGCCGCCATCGCAGCGTGGCGTCTACGGCACGAACCCACCCGTGACCGAGGCGTAGCGGGAGGGTAAGGACGCACCCCGTGCCATAATCGATGCATGGGAACGGTCCAGGAAGTCCGCATCGCGAAGCGCACCGGGTTCTGCTACGGCGTTCGCGAGGCGATCGACAAGGCGAAGGAGGCGTCGGCCGCCGGCAAGGCGACGCACACCCTGGGCCAGGTCGTCCACAACGAGGGGGTCGTGCGCGATCTCCAGGACCTGGGCATCCAGACGGTCGATTCGCTCGATGACGTGGACCATGGCGCCGCCGTCGTGATCCGCGCCCACGGCGTCCGGCCCGACGTCATGGAACGCGCCGAACAGCGCGGTCTCGAGGTCATCGACGGCACCTGCACATGGGTCATCCAGGAGCACCGCGAGCTCACCAAGCTCGTCGAGGAGGGCTACACGATCGTCCTCCTCGGCACGCCCAAGCACGCTGAGGTCGTCGGGATGCTCGGGTTCGCGCCGGACGCCATCGTCGTCGACGACGAGGAGGAGTGGGAGACCGCGATCCCGCGCAAGAAGCGGATGGCGCTCATCTCGCAGTCGACCCAGCCGCCCTGGAAGTTCGAGCGACTGGCCGCCTTCGTCGTGTCGCGCGCCCACGAGCTCAAGATCGTCAACACGGTCTGCCCGGTCACCATCCGTCGCCAGCAGGACACACTCGAGACGGCCGGCGAGGTGGACCTGATGGTCGTCGTCGGTGGTCGCTCGAGCGCGAACACCAAGGAGCTGACCCGGCTGTGCGAGATCGCCGGGACGACCGCGATCCAGATCGAGAGCGTCCACGACCTGACCGATCCGTCGCCGTTCGCCGGCGCCAGGATCGTCGGCGTCACGGGCGGTACCTCGACCCCGATCGAGGACCTGCGCGACGTCTCGGAGCGGATCCTGGAGATGGCCGGCACACCCGAAGCGGCAGCCGCTGCCGCCGAGCTCGCCCGTGCGGCGCTCGATCGTGCGGCCACGCCCGCCGGTCGGACCACGTCGCTGCCCAACATTTCGGCAGTGAAGTCCGCCGATCACGACACCGCGTCCGGCGCCGCCACATCCGGCGCCGCCTGACCCGTGGCGGGCGGAGGAGCAGGCGGGATCCCGGTCGTCGCCATCGTCGGACGACCGAATGTCGGCAAGAGCACGCTGTTCAACCGGTTCCTCGGCCAGCGCTCGGCCATCGTCGAGGATCGCGCCCGCACGACGCGTGACCGCCTCTACGGCGACACCGAATGGAATGGCCGGCGGTTCGTCATCGTCGACACCGGCGGTCTCGAGCTCGACCCGGACGATCCCATCGAGGCCCGCGTCCAGGAACAGGCGCGGCTGGCGATCGCCGAGGCCGACGTCATCCTGTTCGTCGTCGACGCGACGACCGGGACCACGCCCGCGGATCTCGAAGCCGCGCGGATCCTGCGCCGCGCGACCGCCCCGGTGATCGTCGTCGTCAACAAGGCCGACAACGAGAAGCGCGAGCTCGAGGGCGCCGAGTTCCATGCCCTCGGCTGGGAGGAGACCTACGCCATCTCCGCCTCGCACGGGCGCGGCACCGGCGACCTGCTCGACGCGATCGTCTGGGCGCTCCCGCCCGAGAGCGAGACGGAGCTCGCGCGAAAGGCGCGCGAATCCGAGGCGGAGGCATGGGCCGAGGAGATCGCCTCGGGCCGCCTCGAGCCGTTCGTCGTCGGTGACCCGGAGGCGGGCGACGCCGCCGACACCGATGGCGCGGAAGGGCCCGATCTCGACGGTGTCGACGCTGAGGCGGCCAAATGGGACGCGGCGATGGCCGCCGACGCGGATGAGCCGGCCGCGATCGCGTTCGTCGGGCGCCCGAACGTCGGCAAGTCGTCGCTGCTCAACGCCTTGCTCGGCGAGGAGCGGGCGATCGTCTCGGAGGTGCCGGGCACGACCCGGGACGCGATCGACACCCGGCTGGCCTGGGGCCGCAGCGAGGTCGTCCTCATCGACACGGCCGGGATCAGGCGACGCGGCAAGGTCGCCGGCGGTCCGGCAGCGGAACGTTACTCGACGCTGCGCGCGCTCCATGCGCTGTCACGAGCGGATGTGGCGGTCCTCGTCGTCGATGCCGTCGAGGGCCTGACATCGCAGGACGCACACGTCGCGGGGTACGTGATCGAAGAGGGCAAGGGTCTCGTCATCGCGGTCAACAAGTGGGACCTGGTCGAGGACAAGACGGACCGGACGTTCGACCAGTACGTCGAGTGGATCCGCAACGAGGTCCCTTTCCTCGACTTCGCGCCGATCATCTCGATCAGCGCCAAGACCGGCCAGCGCGTCGGGCGTGTCCTCGAGGCGGCGATCGACATCTGGGGCGAACGACGCAAGCGGATCTCGACCGGCGAGCTCAACCGCGTCCTGTCCGCCGCGACCGAGCGGACGCCGCCGCCCCCGGTTCGCGGCCATCGCCCGAAGCTGTTCTACGCGACGCAGGCCGCGGTCGCGCCCCCGACCTTCGTGTTCTTCGCATCGGATGCGTCGGCGGTCCACTTCAGCTACCGCCGCTACCTCGAGAACCAGCTGCGCGAGCGGTTCGGCTACGACGGGACGCCGATCAAGCTCGTCTTCCGCGATCGTGCATCGGTCAAGCTGCCGCGTCGCAAGAAGCTGCGGAGCGCGCCGGTCGCGTCGGGCAAGGGACCGCGTCGCGGCGGCGCCGCGCGGGCACGCAAGCCGAGCTGAGGCTGACGGGCTGATGGCCGGTCCACGGGTCGCGGTCGTCGGGGCCGGGGCATGGGGGACGACACTCGCGCGCGTGGTCGCCCGGACCGAACCCGTGACGTTGTTGTGCCACTCCCCGGGGACGGCGGCACGGATCGCCGCGACCGGACGGAACGAGACACGGCTCCCCGGCGTCGACCTGCCGGCGACGGTCATCCCGACGGCCGATCCTGGCTCGCTCCTGGACGCCCTGGATCTCGTCATCTTCGCCGTCCCGTCGGCTCACCTGCGTTCCGTGGTCGAAGACGTCTCGTCCTCCCTGGCGCCCGGGGCGGACCTGCTGTCGGTGGTCAAGGGTCTCGAGCAGGGGACCCTGCTGCGGATGAGCGTGGTCATCGCCGAGACAGCTGGCGTCGCGGCGGGCCGGATCGCGGCGTTGTCGGGTCCGAATCTCGCGGCCGAGGTGGCGCGCAACCTGCCCGCCTCGGCGGTCGTCGCGGCCGCGGACCTGGATCTCGCCGAGCGCGTGGTCGCGCGGCTGGCCCGGCGACGGTTTCGGCTGTACGTCAACGAGGACATCCTCGGCGTCGAGCTGTGCGGCGCGACGAAGAACGTGGTCGCCATCGCGGCGGGAGCGGCCGATGGCCTCGGGTTCGGCGACAACGGCAAGGCCGGGCTGCTGACCCGAGGCCTGGCCGAGATGACGCGGCTCGGCATCGCCGCCGGCGCGAACCCGTTGACCTTCGCAGGGCTGGCCGGGATGGGCGATCTGATCGCGACCTGTGGGTCGCAGCTGTCGCGGAACCACAGGCTCGGCGAGGAGCTCGCCAAGGGCCGGACGTGGGCCGAGATCGAGTCCACGCTCCCGGGGGTCGCAGAGGGCGCCTATACCGTCCGAGCCGCGCTGGCGCTCGCAGATCGCCACGGCGTCGAGATGCCGATCGCCCGCGAGGTCGAACGCGCGCTGTTCGAGGGCAAGAGCGTCCAGCGCTGCCTGGTCGACCTGCTGGCCCGCGAGTCGAAGGACGAGCTCGCCGACTACGGCCGCTGGATGGCCCGGCTCGAGGAGGACGCGGAGGCCAGTCCCGGCTGAGCGGCGTCGCGGCCGTCGGGTGCTAGACTCCGGGTTCGTCGGGGCGTGGCGCAGTCTGGTAGCGCACCAGTCTGGGGGACTGGTGGTCGTCGGTTCAAATCCGGCCGCCCCGACCAAATCCGAGCGTGAAAAGGCCCCGGCGGGCTCACCCCGACCGGGGCCTGACCACAGTTCTGACCACAGTTCGCTTACTCGTACGTGCCTCCGACGCGCTTGGTGATCTTGACCGCGCGCATCGCAGACTCGATGACTCGCAGTTCCTCGACGACCTCCCAGGTGACCTTCCGTGCTTTAGTCGGGGACGTCCGACCCGTACGGAGGTCATCGATGTTCCGCATTAGTCGAGCTTGCAGGTCCTGACGCCGAGCTTCTCGGCGCTGTCAGGCGAAGGCGTTCAAGACGCGGATCACCACTGGGACGATCGCCACCGCGAGCACCGCGACGAATGCGAGCACCGCGACGAACACGACCGCGAATGCGAGCCGTTGTTCGTTCATCGCAATACCGTGCCGGAGCCACGCCCGCCGTTCATCGTTCCGACGCCGCAATCCGAGATGCCATCCGTTGCGCGAAGTCCGCAACCTTCCGGGCGCGCCGATGTGCTTCGTTGCGCCGTGGGCCAGCCTGATCCGTCGCTCCCGCGCGGCCATCCGTGAACCGTTCGGCTGTGAGACGAATCTACTCAGCTGGCGGACAGAAACGGGCAGCGTCATTGCCGGTTGTGCGCAACCGATCGCCCGTCGATGTGCATGGCCTTGCGGGTGACCCTGCGTCATCGCGGCAGGAGTATTGCTTCAGCGCCCGGACCCATCTCCGGGGTCGGCCCAGGACATGTGCCGATCTCTCGCACTTATCGGAATTCGCGGGTTGTACCGCGAGAAGGAGCTTTTCTCCATGATCAGCAAGAGGCTCGCAAGCCCCGTCATCGCACTCGTTGCGATCGCAGCGTTCTCCGGCGTCGCCTCGGCTGCCACGCCCACCACCACTCAGACAGTCGCGGTGAGCGCGACCGGCGACGGCGTCGTCATCGACCTGGCCGCCCTCAACAGCCAGTTCACCAAGATGACGCTCACCGGGTCCGGCACGGCTCACTGGGGCGAGGGCACCTATCCCTACAACGGCAACGAGTACACGACGTCGTACGACGCGTCCGGCCACATGACCACGGGCGTCGTGACGAGCACCGGCATTGCCCCCGGCTGGGGTCCGATCATCGCCGAGGGCACGCAGGTCGGCGCCATGGTCTACCGCATCGACGGCGGCACTTGGCAGGGCCTCACCGAGGCCACCACGATCAGCGTCTCCCAGGGCACCCACGTCCAGGTCGCCTACAACGACCGCCCCGGCTCCTACACAGACAACGCGGGCTCGCTGAACCTCACGGTCGTCCGCAGCAAGTAACCCACAAGCACAAAGATCCCGCTTCTCACCGAGAGAGGCGGGATCTTTCGATTCATGTAGGGTCAGATAACGGTAGCTAGGCTGGCCGCAGCCCCGGCTCCGATCCCGGACTCGCGATCCCGTTCCCTCACCCGACGGCCAGCCTGTCCGGGCCGATCGGGGCCGATACCATGAGCGACGTGCTAGGCGTAGGGCTCGTGGTCGGCGGCGTCGCAAGCATCCTGCTTGGCCTATTGATCTTGGTTGGGAATCCATCGGGCTCCCCCGACCAGGGCGCGAGGCTCGCCCAGGCAGCCATCCCCTTCTTTGTCGGAGGACTATGGCTGCGCCTGCAAGGTCTCAGCCGCATGCGGTCACACTCGTGAGTGACTGCCTCGGCTCCGATCCCGCCCTCCAGCGGCCAGCTCGTGCCCGCCGATCGATGCGTTCCGTGTCACCGAAACCGCCGGACGACCCCGTCTAGCTCGCTTTCGGTGAGCCCGCGGCCGGTCTTCTCGCGCCCACTCCTCGGCACCGCGCAAAGCCGACTCAGGCCGCCCGATTTCGGGGCCGGCCGGGTGTGACCACAGTTCTGACCGCAGTTGAGCTAGACGGCATGAGACGGGATAGACGAATCCACGCTCAGTGGACGGTCGGAGCCGTCTGTGAGGCCCTCGTGAGCGTGGGTTGCACCAGTCTGGGGGACGCTTAGGTGAACCACCCCTGGTCGTGGCGAGGCACCTGATCTCGCCACCGTTCCGCCCGGATCGCACCAACGCCCGGAGGCACTCCCCAGGGCCTCAGGGCGTTCTGTGTCCCAGGTGCTGGGGCTACAGGCTCTGGTCAGGTTCGCCGTCGCTCGCGTCGGGCTTGGGGTTCTCTTCCTTTTGTCCGCGCTCTTGCTCCGGCTCCTCTTTGCGCTCGACTTCCAGATCTCGCCGCTCTGACTCTCGGATCGCCTCGTCCGGGTCGTTCAATCCTGCTCCAGTCATCGCACTCTCCAAAGGTGACCGTCGATCATTGAGGCGCCTTTCATCGGCGGGGTGATCGGTCCGTTTTCAGGGACGCCTTCTGCGACGATCATCCTCCGATGCCGGGTGCCGTCAAGGCCTCCACACGCTTCTGGGTCCGCTCGCAAACAGGGTCAGCGAGTCGGGTTGTGGATCGAGGCTTGGCTGTGCCCTGCGCTGTTGCCGTGGATCGCTGTCGGACCGTGCGCGCCGCGCGCGACCAGGCTGACGGCGCCACCGTGGTTGTCGTTCGTCCCGCCGACGGCGGCCTGGTCCTGTGCCACAGCGCTGACCGCTGCGCCGTGCGCACCCTGGGCGCCAGGACTGGTCTCCGTCGACTCCGGGGTGGTCGTTTCTGGCATCGTCGCCGCAGTCGATTCCGATGCGTCATGCGTGCCCTTCGCGAGCGTGCTGACGGCTCCGCCGTGGTTGTCGTTGGGGCCGCCGACTGCTGCGTGATCCTGTGCCAGGGTACTGATGGCACTCGACGCGGCGAGGGCGCCCGTTGCGGAAAGGGTGACGCCGACTGCTGCGGCGAGGGCTGCTCGGGCCTTCTTCATGAGAATGAGGCTCCTTCCGTCGATCCCCCGACGGGCATCAGAAGGATAGTCGAGAGGCGAAAGAAGCGGGTAGAAGACGATCTTTCGTCCAGACGGGTCGCCTCGGCGAGGCAGGCGCGGATCCCGCTCGACTGGCTATTGCGCCGACGTCACACTGTTCGCAAGGTAGGGGAGGAGAGGTCGGATGACTCCAGAAGCCAGAGCCGCCGTGGCTCCTGCAGGTCAACCGCGTCAGATGACCTGGATCGCGGTCCTGTTCGGGCTTCTGATGGCGCTCGACGCCACCACGACCTTCGTCGCCCTCACGTTCTTTGGCGCGGTCGAGTTGAACCCGCTGGGACCAGTCGTCAGCGTCCTGGGCAAGGCAGTCGCGATCGTGGTCATGCTCGGGTTGCTCCGATTGGCGAATCCCGCATGGCGGATGCGTGTTGCGGCGCCATTTGCTCTCGCACTTCTGTTTCCTGTCATGTGGAATGTCTCGCAGCTGACGGGCGTGTTTCGCTGACTCGCGATCGCGGTGGCCGGCTCACGTCGCGGCCGCCACGAGACGTGGCCGGGCCCGAGGCCATCCTCCGGGTGCTCCAGGACGGCTTTGGGCGTACGATCGGGGTCACGTTTCAGATCGCTGGAGATCACCCATGCTGGATGGCCTTTCCCCCGTCCACTTGATCATCGTTCTCGTCATCGCGCTTCTGATCCTGGGGCCCGGCAAGCTGCCGGAGACCGGGGCCGCGCTCGGTCACGCGTTTCGAAGCTTTCGTCAGGGCATGAGCGACGACATCACCGCCGAGCCGCCCGCGGCACCGACGGATCCTGCCAAGGACGACTGATCATCGTTCCGGCCGACCTGGCCCACCGCGGTCGGCATCGGTAGTTGTGACTTTGCGGACGTCCCGTCGACGTCCGAGAGGACCGGATCCGAGCCAAACCCGAGCTCAGAAAACCTTCCCCTTCCTGGTCACGAATGCCTCGCTTCCATCCGGGATGCTGAAGACCTTGCCCTGGTCGGGGGTCACGACCCCGCCGGCATCGGTGAACGTCCTCTCGCAGGCCGCCATCAAGTCCGGATCGCCCTTGGCGTCCCTCATGCATTTCCTCAGGTCGGCGAGGGTCTTCTGGTCCGCCATCGAATGATTCCTCCACTCGAGTGCACGCCCGGTCAACGACCAAAACCTACACCTCGGGCATCGCGCCAGCGTCTCGCCAGACCTGCGCCGGCGCGCCTGCGGTGAAGGGGCGCGTGACCGGGGAGAAAGGTATGCGTCAATGGCGACACCCCGGGTGGTCCTGTGCGAGCCGTCACCGTTGGCGCCGATGGGACCATTGACTGCACGCGGACCCACCTTTAATCCTCATGCAACTGCTCAGGCGGCAATCGAACAGGGACCCGCCGACAGCAGGCTACGAGAGGAATATCGATGTTCCGTCGACCTGCACTTGCCGCCCTGCTCGGGGCATTCACCGTCCTCACCCTCGTCGGCGCGATCCTCGCGCCGGTCGCAGCCGCATCGTCGCGGCCGGCCATCGTGGTCGGGACGGACGTCATTGGGACCGCGGCCACTGTCACCGTCGACATGAACCGGGCGACCCATCAGATCGCCTCGTGCGACTACGTCCTGGACCACGCGCCGGCCGTCTCCTGTGGTGCAGGCACCGACGTTGACAAGAAGGCAAGCCGCTACACCCTGGCCTTGACGGATCAGGCGGAGGGTTGGCACAGCCTGACGGTGTCCATCGTCCTGACCGACGGGGGCGCCGCGACCAAGTCGGCCGCATTCAAGATCACCGATACCGACATCGATAAGGACGGCGTCCCGAACGCCGCAGACAACTGTCCGACCATCGCCAACGCCGACCAGGCGAACACCTACGGCTCGGCCAAGGGCGACGCCTGCGAGGACACCGACCACGACGGAACGCTCGACGTCAACGAAGCGAACATCTGCGTCTCGGTGAACGGCGACGCGATCCTGGGGCCGGTCGGGACCGCCACGTGCGAGAGCAGCAAGAGCACCGGGGCGAGCGCGAACACCGCGGTCGCCGATGGCGACGCTGCCGACGCCACGGCGGGCAGCGGTAACGGCAACACCGCCACGGCCGTCGGCGACGGAGCCAGCGCACTCACGGACAACGGTAGCCACAACACCGCGGCCGCCACCGGTGTCAACGCCAGCGCACACGCTGGCTTCGGCGATGGCAACACCGCCACGGCCACCGGGAACGGCGCCTTTGCCGCGGCCATCGGCAACAACAACACCGCCACGGCGACCGGCAACGGAGCCAGCGCCTTCGCGCAGGCGGCCGGAGGGTGCACCGCCGTCAACAGCACCTGCCCATAGGCATCTGCCGTCTGAGGCCGGCTAACCCGGGGAGCGAGACGCGCTAGGGCTGGAGATGGGGCGTCGGTCCCGCCAGCTGGATCCGTCGACGCGCCTCGGCGAGAAGCAGCTTCAGCCTGATGGAGCTGCTCCGATCGGACGAACAGGTTGATCGTCCGACCGCCCCGCTCGATGATGATCCTTCGCCGAGCCGGCCCGATACGGGCGTCGAGACCGCGAGCCAGGACGAACGACCGCACGCCGCTCTTCGGGCGGAATGCCGCGCCATCGCGCACGACGGCGAGATGGTGGTCGGTCAGGACGAGGCTGCACCCGACTGCAGGGGCGATGAGATCGACGTGCTCGTCGGAGCCAAGGGCCGCCTCGATGGCGACTCGCACGGCTTCCGGTGTCGGGTTCATGCCGGCTCGTAGTGGGACTGGCGCGCGCTCCAGCCACGGACAGTCTAACTCGTCCGGTCGAGGTTCCGAATGGCGATACCTGGATACGAAAGACCCCGGCCGTCTGACTGCGGCCGGGGTCTGGAGACGCAAGCGGACGGGATCAGCCGCCGGGCTTGACCTCGTAGAGGGTGTGCGCTTCGAGGCCGTGGGCCTCGCGGTGGACGCGCGTCGCGGTTTCCTTGTCCGGGGCCTCGACAAGGCAGAAGACCTTGCCCTCGGCTTCGTCGACCCAGTACTGCTTGTAGTCGACGCCGTACTTGCCCTGGACCTTGAGATCAGCCTCGTGGGCGCCGGCGACAGCGTCTGCCGTCACTCCCGGGATGTCGTGCATATCCATGTACGTGGGCATCGTGTCCCTCCTGATGGGTGTGAACTCCGGGTGCGCGCCGAGAGAGGCAGGCACCTGACTACGTACGGCTCGCGCCATGGAGCGGTTTCCCCGTGCCCGGATCCTCGCGCGAACACTGGCGGACGCAAGACTACGCCGTGGCGGCGAGGACCGGCTCGATGATCTCGTCGGCCAGCCACTGGGCCGACGGGTTGGCCGAGACCGGCGCAAGGACGAGGTGCCGCGCACCGGCATCGATCAGCGCGAGGAGGAACTCACGGGCCGCAACTGGCCCGAAGTAGCTCGGCAGCGCGCCTCCAGCCGCCGGGCCGCCACCTCGTCCCGCGACACGAGGATCTGCACCGATCGGACGATCTCCGCAGGATCACGACCGATCGCCGCACAGTGCTCGTCGAGGACAGCGCTCTTGTGTCGGAATTCCTCCACGCCGACCCGTGTCGGGCAGTTCCAGATGTCGGCATGCTCCGCGACGACGCGGAGCGCGAGCCGTTCCCCGGACGCGCCGATCAGGATGGGTGGATGCGGCCGCTGGACCGGCTTCGGCTCGCAGATCGCGCCGGCCAGCGTGTAGTAGCGGCCGTCAAAGTCGAATGGCTCATCCTCGGTCCACATGCGCTTGATGATCGTGCACGCCTCGCCGAGAGCGCCGATCGCCTCACCGGGCGACACGACGTCGATCCCATATGCATCGAGCTCGCGGTGGACCATCGCCAGGCCGACCGGATCCGGAACAGCGCTCCCGCCGGCGCCGATCCCGAACTCGAGCCGCCCGCCGGAGATGATATCGACCGTGGCCGCCATCTTGGCGAGCACGGCGGGAGCTCGCAGCCGGTTGTCGGTGACGATGATCCCGAGACGAATGCGCTGGGTCTCCGCGGCGAGCGCCGCGAGCAGCGTCCACGCCTCGAGGGCCGGGCCGGTCACCTCGCCGCGGAGCGGGACGAGGTGGTCCCAGAGCCAGGCGTGCTCGAACGCCGGAATGGCGTCGGCCTCGCGCCAGATGCGCAGGATCTCCGCGTAGGTCGTGTTCGCCTGGCTCGTCTTGATCCCGAAGGAGACGCGACTACGGTCCACGGTTCGTCCTCCTTCGAGCCCGTCGACTATCCCCGGTCGCCGAAGCGATACCGGAGGAACAGGTGGTCGCCGGCTCGTCGGACGGAGGCGAGACCGGCCCACGGCGCGGTCGCGACATCGAACGCGGTGCCCTCGACGAGCGCGAGGCGACGTACCGTCTTGTCACGACCCGCGACCTGCGGTGCGACGGTGAGAAAGAGCTCATCGAGCAGTCGAGCCGCGATGAGGTCGCCGATCAGGTGTGGCCCACCTTCGCACAGGACCAGGCGGGCGCCGGTCGACGCGGCCGTCTCGATGAGTCGAGCCGCCGTGACGTCGCCGTCGGTACCCGCGACCTCGACCCGGACATTCGGTCCCGGGCCGGCCGCCCGAACCCGCTCGGCGCCCGCCTCGGTCGTGGCGATGATCACCGGCACGTCCGGGGCGGACAGACCGGGGTGCTTCAGGTCGAGCGCACCGCTCGCCGTCGCGACGATCGTCGTCGGCTGTGGGTTCGCGATCGCGAGGTCGCGTCGCCACGTCGGCGTACAGCTCGGCCGAGGCCCTGTGGACGCGCCGCGGCGTCCATTCGTGGGTCGGTGCGGCACGGACCGTGCCGGCCCCCACCAGCACGACGTCGGCCATCGCACGCAGCAGGCCCATCACGAATCGATCGGGATCGAAGAAGCCGCTGACCTCGCCACCACCGGTGCTGCCGTCGTCGTCGAACGCGACGACGCCATCGATCGTCGAGACGAAGTTCGCGATGACGGTCGGGCGATCCCTACGGAGGTCGACGCCGAGCTCGCCGTCATATCGGTCCCGAAGTCCAGCCGGCAGATCGCCGCCCCTGTGGTCGGGCGAACCCGCCGCGGCGGCGGCGCTCGGATCCCACAGGCATTCGAGCGACGGTCCGCCCCGGCGGTCCGTTGTCGTGGCGGATCCAGCCGCCGTCAAGACCCAGTCCGGCGCAGGCCGCTCACGTCGTAGAACTCGCCGCGCAACTGCGGGCTGTCGACGTAGACGCCGCGGTACGACGTCGTCCGGGTCTTCGGGTGGAGCTCACGGACCCCGCGCATCTGGGTGCACAGGTGATGGGCCTCGACGTAGACCGCCACGCCGTGCGGGTTCATCATCCGGTCGAGCTCGTCGGCGATCTGGAAGGTCATCCGTTCCTGGACGCCGAACCGTCGCGTCACCACCCGCACCAGCCGGGTCAGCTTGCTGATCCCGATGATCCCTTCGTGTGCGACATACCCGACGTAGACGTTGCCGAAGAACGGCAGGCGTGGTGCTCGCACAGCGCGAAGAAGGGGATCGGGCCCTCCACGACCTGGGCGATCTCGCAGTTGGCGCCGCCGTGGCATTCGGTCGGGAAGGCGGTCAGCAGCTTCGGGTCGCCCTCATAACCCGCCGTCGTGTCGAACAGCGCCTTGAGGAAACGTCGTGGCGTCGCCTGGGTGCCGGGCGTATCGAGATCGAGACCGAGTGCGGTCAGGATCTCGGCCAGGTACCCCTCGTAGCGCAGCCGATCGTCCTCGGAGACGAGGCGCGGCGAGTCGGGGGTGAACCGCGGTTCGAGCTCACGGTCGCCGTCCTCATCGTCATGATGGGCCTGGTGCGCGTGGTCCGATCCATGGGCGTGGCCGGCCTGCTGGGCGAGTACGGGATCTCCGTCGGGCGTCATCGATCCTCCGTCGACCGATGATACGGGCATTCGGCGAACGTGGATCTCGGCCCCGTCTACGATAGGGAGGTCCAGCACGAGGGAGACCCGATGAGCTCGCAGACGCCCAGCGGCGAGCCGCCGCTCGAGCCCACGCCGCCACCGTCCGAGCCGGTCGCGTCCGAGCCCGATGCCGAGACGGCGCGCGTCCCGGTCCCGGACGCGGCCGGACCGGATCCGGCCGAACCCGCGCCGTCCGCGCCGGAGCCACCGCGTGTGCCCGAGGAGACCCAGCCGTCCACCACTCGAGCCGCCCCAGCCTCCGGCGGGCCTCATCTCAGCCCAGCCCGTCGGACCAGCGGGCGCCGAGGCCGGCCCGTCGCCGAACGCGCCGCTCGTCGCCTGGGCGGCGCCGGCCGGCCCGGCCGCCGTCCCGGTCACGGAAGGATTGGTCATCGCCGGGACATTCACCCGGCTCGTGGCGTACGCCGCCGACCTGCTCCTGCTCGGTTCCATCGGCGTGGCCGTCAACGGGGCGCTCGGCCTGTTCGATACCGGGCGCGACGGGTCGATGGCACTCATCGTCGCGGCGGTCCTGATCGGCGTCGACTTCCTCTACTTCGTCGGTCTCTGGTCGAGCGGGTTCCAGGCGACGCTCGGGATGCGGATGCTCCGGCTTCGCGATCCTCGGGGCGACGACCGCCGGCACCCTGTCCATCAACGACGGGCTGCTGCGCTGGCTGGCGTTGAGCGGAGCCGTCGCCATCCTCACGCTCGTTCCGGGGCTGAGCGGCTTCCTCGGGCTGCTGTCGCTCGTCTGGCTCGTCGTCCTGCTGGGCACGACGGCGTTGCACCCGCTCCACCAGGGTCTGCACGATCGCTGGGCGAGGTCGGTGGTCGTCCAGCCCGCGCCCGGCGGCTCGGGTGCGGCCTTCGCCACCTGCCTGATCCTGGTCGTCTTCGTGTTCATCCTGCTGCCGATCATCGCGCTCCTCATGGCCGGTGACCAGGTCGCCCATCTCCTGTCGCAGATCGGCCAATCGATCTGATCGGATGCGGGTGGTGCCTGCCCATAGACTTGCGGGCATGACGCTCGACGACGAGACCGGGCTCCTCGACATGGACCCGGAGGCCTTCCGCACAGCGGCGCATGCCGCAGTGGATCTCATGGCCGACTATCTCGCGGGGATCGAGTCGCGGGCCGTCTTTCCGACGATCGAGCCTGGCTCGCTCCGCCCGCTCTTTCCGGCATCCGCGCCGGAAGGCCCCGAGTCGATCGAGGCGATCCTCGCCGACTACACCCGCCTGATCGAGCCGAACGCGACGCACTGGCAGCACCCCGGGTTCCTGGCGTATTTCGCGACGACGGCCTCGGGTCCCGGGATCCTCGGCGAGATGCTGACCGCGGCGATCGGCCAGAACGCGATGCTGTGGCGGACCTCGCCGATCGGCACGGAGCTCGAGGAGGTCGTCGTCGACTGGCTGCGCGAGGCACTCGGGCTGCCGGCGGCGTTCGACGGCCTGCTGACCGACACGGCGTCGATCTCGACGCTCATCGCGCTGGCAGCCGCTCGCGAGGCGGCCGGCACCGACGCGGCCTCGCGCGGTCTGGCCGGTCGCGACGAGCTCGGCGGCGGGCCTCCGGGTCTACGCCTCGTCGGAGGCGCACTCCTCGGTCGAGAAGGCGTGCATGACGCTCGGACTCGGTCGGGCGTCGCTGGTCCGCATCCCGGTCAACGAGCGGTTCGAGATGCTGCCCGGCGCGCTGGCAGCCTCGATCGCGGCGGACCGCGAGGCCGGGCTGCTGCCGATCGCCATCGTGGCGACGATCGGGACCACGTCGTCCACCTCGGTCGATCCGGTCGCGGCGATCGCCGACGTCGCCGAGCGCGAAGGGCTGTGGCTGCACGTCGACGCCGCCTACGCCGGCCCGGTGGCGATGCTCCCGGAGCGGCGGGCGCCGTTCGCCGGCTGGGAGCGCGCCGATTCGATCGTCGTCAACCCGCACAAGTGGCTGTTCACGCCGCTCGACGCCTCGCTTCTCCTGACGCGTCGGATGGAGGTCCTGCGGGCCGCCTTCAGCCTCGTCCCGGAATACCTGCGCACGCTCGACCGCGAGACCCCCGTCCACGACTACAACGAATACATCCCGCAGCTCGGGCGGCGCTTCCGAGCACTGAAGCTGTGGATCCACCTCCGCTGGTTCGGCCTCGAGGGCCTCCGTCGCAGGATCGCGGCGCACCTCGCGATGGCCGACGCCCTCGCGGGCTGGGTCGAGGCGGACCGCGACTGGGAGCTGCTGGCGCCCGTTCCGTTCTCGACCGTCTGCTTCCGCTGGCGACCGAGCGGTCGCGACCTCGACGAGCCGGCTCTCGACGAGGCGAACGCCGCGATCATGGATACGGTCAACCGGACAGGCGAGGTCTTCCTGTCGCACACCCGGCTCGGCGGTCGGTTCACGATCCGGGTCGCGATCGGCAACCTGCGGACGGAGCCGCGTCACGTCGAGCGGGCCTGGGCCTTGCTGCGCGAGGCAGCCACCGCATGGTGAGCATGGAGCCGCACGACGTCGTGTTCTTCGCCACGCCCGAGGAGCTGCGCGACTGGTTCGACGCCAACCACGCGACCGCCGACGAGCTGTGGCTCGGCTACTACAAGAAGGCCAGCGGGCGCCCGAGCGTGGAGTGGTCGCAGGTCGTCGACGAGGCACTGTGTGTCGGCTGGATCGACGGCGTCCGCAAGAGCGTCGATGACGATGTCAGCGTCCAGCGTCTCACCCCGCGCCGCAAGGGCAGCAACTGGAGCGCGATCAACGTCGCCAAGGTGGCGAAGCTCGAGGAGGAGGGCCGGATGCGGCCGGCCGGTCGGGCCGCCTTCGCGGCGCGGACCGACGCGAGGACAGGGATCTACTCCTACGAGCGGCCCCCGAGCCACCTGACCGACGAGGAGACGGCGAGGTTCCAGGCCGATGAGGCGGCGTGGTCGGACTGGCAGCGGCGATCGGCGTCGTACCGGAGGACCGCGACCCATTGGATCGCGGGGGCGAAGCAGGTATCGACCCGCGAGCGCCGGCTCGCGACGCTGATCGAGGATTCGCGAGCGGGCCGGCCGCTCAAGCACTTGTCGTATGACCGGAAGACCCCATGAGCCGGATCGATGAGGTGCTTGCGGACGCGCTCGCGCGGCTCGGCGAGCTCGAGCTCGGGGATGCGTTCGAGCCGCGCGCGGCCGAAGCGATCGTCGGGTCGGGGCTCCATCGCCTTGTCGTCCCGACGACGGCGGGCGGGCTCGGCGCTCGGCTGGAGGAGTCGGCCCGGGTCCTGATGGCGCTCGGCGCCGTCGATGGCTCGACCGCCCTGGGGTTCGCCATGCAGGTCCACGTGGTCGGGGCATTGGTCGACGCGGAGGCCGTGCCGGACGGGCTTCGAATCGACGTGTATCGGGCGATCGTTGAGCACGGTGCGCTGCTCAACAACGCCGGGACCGAGGACGGCGGCGGGTCTCCGTCACGTGGCGCGATCCCGGGCACGACCGCCGTGGCCGAGGCGGACGGATCGTGGCGGCTCACCGGGGAGAAGACCTGGACCACCTGGCTCCCGAACCTGACCCATGCCTTCGTCTCGGCCCGGATCGACGGGTACCGAGCCCGTCGAGGTCGGGTCCTGGCTGGTGGACCTGGCCGCGCCCGGCGTCGAGCGCCGCCCCGGGTTCGAGGCTCTCGGGATGCGCGGATCGGCGTCGGGTCGGCTGGCCCTCGACGGCGTCCGGGTTCCCGTCACGTCGCTCCTGACCAGGCGGCTCGCCGGCGAGTCCGACCCGCGTGGGCCTGCGCCGGGCGTCTGGTTCGGGATCGCCGTCGCGGCGACCTACCTCGGGGTGGGGGAGGGCGCCCGGACCGCCGTGGCTCGCTGGGCGCTCGATCGACGACCTGGCGACGGCTCGACAGCCGTGGCCGACATCCCCAGCGTCCAGGTGCGGCTCGGCCGTCTCGACGCCGAGCTGCGAGCGGCGCGGATCGTCGTGCTGGACGTCGCGCGGCGCTGGGACGAGGCCATGGCCCGGGGAGACGCGGCCGCGCTGACCGCCGCGGCCGGGGACGTGCCCGTCGCCAAGCTCGTCGCCACGCGGACGGCCGTCGCCGCGACCGACGGGGCTCTCCAGATCGCGGGCGGCCCGGGCTTCCTGACCGGTCGCCTCGAGCGTGCGTTCCGCGACGCTCGGGCCGGGCTGATCAATCCGCCACTCGAGGACGTCGCACTGACAGGGTTCGCGAACGCCGTCCTCGATCGTGAGAGAGGCTCGTGATGGGCGCAGGTCCGGATCGGCGAGGGGACCCGCAACGGCTACAGCCTGCGTCGCCGGCGCCGGCCGCGTTCCATTACGGCGCGGGACACATGATCATGCATGGCAATCCTGCCTTCATCGAGGCGTTCGGCGCCCATGCGATCGGGCAGCCCGCCCGCGAGGCGCTGATCGGCCTCCCGCCGAAGGCGTTCGAGCTGATGGACCTCGTCTTCGCGACCGGCAAGCCCGGCGCCTGCCAGGTCACGACGGCGGCCGGTCCGCGACGCCTGGTCGTCGTCCCGCGCCGCGACCCCGAGACCGGCGAGACCTACGGCGTGACCACCCACCTTCGAGCCCCGACCGACTGACGTATCCGAGAGAGGAGCCCCGAGCCATGGCCGTCGAGGTCACCACCGACTACCCGATGTTCATCGACGGGGTCGCGACGCCGTCGCTCGGCGGGCGCTGGATCGAGGTTCGCAGCCCGGCGACCCGGGAGCTGGTCGGGCGCGTCCCCGACGGGACCGAGGCCGATGTGGATCGCGCCGTGGCCGCCGCCCGGCGCGCCTTCCGCGACGGTCGCTGGACACGCAAGCCGCTCGCCGAGCGGGTCACGGTCATGAACCGGCTCGGTGACCTGCTCGACCGCGACGCAGACGAGCTGGCGCGTCTCGAGACGCTCCAGACCGGGACGACCTACAAGCTGCGGCGCGACTCGGACTTTGCGTTCGCGAGCGACAACCTGCGCTTCTTCGCGACGCAGATCCGGAACCTCGAGGGCAAGGCTGCCTACGAGTACACCGGCACGCACACGAGCTTCGTCCGGCGCGAGCCGATCGGGGTCGTCGGGCAGGTCAGCCCGTGGAACTACCCGCTGTGGATGGCGATCTGGAAGATCGGGCCGGCGCTCGCGGCCGGGAATTCGGTCGTCCTCAAGCCGGCGTCGGCGACGCCGTTGACGACCGTTCGTCTGGCCGAGCTGGCCCTCGAGGCGGGCGTGCCCGCCGGCGTCTTCAACGTCGTGACCGGACGTGGCGACGTCGTCGGCGCCGCGCTTGCGGCCCACATGGACGTGGACATGATCTCGCTCACGGGGGACACCGAGACCGGAAAACGGATCCAGGCGCTCGCCGCGTCGAACCTCAAGCGCGTCCATCTCGAGCTCGGTGGCAAGGCCCCGTTCATCGTCTGTGCCGATGCGGACATTGAGTCGGCCGCGCGCGGCGCGACCGCCGGAGCCCTCATCAACGGCGGCCAGGACTGCACCGCCGCCACTCGCGCCTACGTCCATCGCAGCCTCTACGACCCGTTCCTCGCGCGGACCGCCGAGCTGTTCGACGGCGTCCGTGTCGGCGATCCCTTCGACCCGGCGACCGATATGGGGACACTCATCTCCGACACGCAGGTCGCGCGCGCCGAAGGCTTCGTCACGCGTGCCGTGGCGGCCGGAGCGCGGATCGTGACCGGCGGGATCCGACCGAAGGTGCCGGGTCTGCCCAACGGGGCCTTCTATCGCCCGACCCTCATCGCCGACTGCGCCCAGGACAGTGAGATCGTCCAGGACGAGGTGTTCGGGCCGGTGCTGGCCGTCCTGCCGTTCGACACCCTCGATGAGGCGCTCGAGATGGCGAATGACACGCGGTATGGGCTGGCCGCGTCGATCTGGACGCGCGATGTGTTCGTCGCGATGGAGGCGGCGCGCGCCCTGAACTTCGGCCACGTCCAGGTGAACGACCACCTGATGGTGACCTCCGAGATGCCGCATGGCGGATTCAAGCAGTCCGGCAGCGGCAAGGACATGTCGACCTATTCGTTCGAGGAATACACCCAGGTCAAGCACGTCATGCTCGAGCTCACGAACGAGCCCGAGAAACCGTGGCACTACACGATCTTCGGAGACAAGCCCGCGGAGTAGGGGACTTCTGAGCACGAAACGGCCCTCGGATGGAGTCTCAACGAGAGCGTCGGTGCTGCCGCCATCGGCCAGGCGGCGCTGCTCGGCCAGGTCACCTCGCTCAGCGGCGAGCTCGACTCGCTGGTCCAGCGCGTCCCGGCTGCCCTGCGCTGGCTGTTCGTGCAGCGTCGCAAGCTCTGGCTCGTCCATGCCTGACCATTCATTGCTGAGTCGGCAACGTGGTCAATGGCGTCAGTCTGCCATGCGGCCAGCCCGTCAGGGCCGACCGGGGCTGGCTACCAGCCCGGGTGGCCGTGGAGCGTTCAGTAATCCATTTTCGAACTGAGTTGGATAGGGATCGTGTCGATCAGGGCACGCGACAAGACCATCGACTCGGTGATCATCCGGTACTTCCTGAAGTGAGGGGACTCGACGTGCCCCTCGTAGGCGGCTTCGTCGGCGTAGATTTCGAAGAAGCGAAGTCTGGAGGGGCTGTCCTTCTCAGCGACGGCATAGAGAGCCAGGACGCCGGGCTCCACCCGCACTGACTCGTCCATTTCTGCCTTGACCGCCGAGATGAACGCCTCGCGCTGCTCGGGGTCAACTTCAATGTCGGCTAGACGCACGAACCGTGTCGCCTTCAAGGCTTGGACCTCCTAGAGCCTCTACCAGCCCGCCAGGGCGTGGAGCGCCTCCTCGACGCAGTCGATCGTCGGAGCAGGCGGGCCAGCCTGTCCGGGCTGACCGAGGTCAACTATCCCGGCTACGGTCGGGCCTGTCATGCCGGATCGGAGATGACGCGGCGTCATGACTTCTCGTGGCGACTGGACCACGATCCGCCACCCAAGCCGGAGAACGACGGATGATCGTCAACCCTTTGACCCCGCTCGACGAGACGAGAGACCTCCTCAGTGCGGCCCGACGGCGCGCGAACGACCTGAGCCCCTACAGCCCGGCATGGGATGCGGCGATGGCCGGCGTCGAGGACCTCGAGCGACAACTCTGGGGCTTGCGCCCGGTCGTCGCGACGGCAGACCGGTACGCCTTGAGCGTCGTCCCAGTGTCCGGTATCTGACAGCTCTCGACGTACCCGCCGACTGGCTTCTGACGACCCGCTCTGCGGCGAACCATTCGGCGCGGTCGTCGCGCTGCCTCGGCGGCTACGTTGCCCGTCCGTCGGGCAGAGGCGGTGGCTCGGGCCGATGATGCGCCCGGGCAGCCTCGATGAGCCTCTGGTATTCGTCACGGAGTCGGGCTGCCTCGGCCTCCAGGTCCTCCGCTTCGTGTGAGCCCGGATCGGCCGACCCCAGCTCGCGTTCCACGTCCCGCCACATCGCCAGCACGATCAGAGCCTCGCGTTGATACGGCATCGGGGACCCTCACCCTCGATCCTGCGCCTGGGGGCGCCGTCCAGCATACGCGAGGCGAGCCAGGCGCTACGTGCTCAACCGAGGACCAAGCGCACCGATCAATTCGCAGACGTTTCCGAACTGGTCCGGTTCGATGACCAGGAACTGGGGCGGATCGGTGGGCCACTCGGGAACGACCGTAAGAGTGCCCGAACGTCCCTTCTCGATCGTGAGCTCGATGCGCCGCAGGCGGCGGACGTCGAGCGCGATCACCATCCGTTCGTCCGAGACGACGATCAACCGTCGATCTGTGACAGCGACGACGGCCTCCGCCGTCGGCAGGTACGCCTTGACCTGCTCGTCGGGTTCCAACGCCTTGACGATGGCCTGTGGGAGGGCCTCGTCGTCGGTCTTCGTCATGGTCCACCTGCCCGTCCCGAAGGAGCCGTTGTCGGCTTCTCGAGTGTACCGACGCTGGCGGCCGGGACAACCCGTCCGGGGTTTCAAGGTCATGACGAAGTGAACGATCCCGGCGCCGCGCCTTGGCAAAGCGACTCGAACGTTCACTGGCCGGCAAAACCCGGTTGACGTGGCGCCGCAACGATCTCGATGTGCCACCCGACGTCCGATCGGCCGACCCAGACCCGTTGCGAGGGTCGGCGGCCGGCCACGGTCCGGAGGGCGATCACGACACGCCGCCGTGTCAGCTCCTCTGGCCGGACGGCGCCTTCCTGCGTGGTCCGGGGCCGGCGCCTGAGCGGGCGTCGGCGCCGGACACGCTCCTACCGTGATCGATCCGATGGCACTGGCGCTGAGAGCGGCGATGGTCGCGGCAGGCCTCTTCGTGGTGGTGGCGATCGCCGCGTACCTGTTCCTGGTCGTGGAGCTCAGCTGGGCGTACAGCGGGCCTGCGAACAGCCCCGATCGCGAGGTGGCCGGCTGACGAGTCCCGTTGCCATCGGGGGTAGGATTCGGGTCTGCCCCGGGCTCGGCGCGTGTGATCGGACATGGGACGTCGGGGCGAACCCGGGGCCATGCAGCGGTGAGGTGGACCGCCATGGAACCAAGAAGCCCGGATGCGATCCTTCGGGAGTGGCGCGAGCGCGAGCGCGAACTAGAGGCTCATCCGAACGCCGACCTCGAGATCCTCCACGCACGCATCGCCGCCCTTCGCGACGAGCACACGCGGGCGATCGAGGCGCGGCGGCCGCAGGCTGAGGAGCTGCGAGGGCCGAAACCGTAGGTCCGCCCTAACGCATCGCGTCGATGCTCGTTTGGGCAGGTGGGGCCTCCGGAGCCGCACAGTCCCCCGGCGGTGAGGATTCGGGGGCCTCATTCGTTCGCCCCAATCCAGGGCGAGCACGATGCCAGCGACGCTGGCGCTCAGAAGACGCGCTTGAGCACCATCAAGCCGAGAAAGATGAGCACGACGCCGGCCAGGATCGCTGCCGGCGGCATCGTCGAGATCGTGTGCGCCGAGTCGTTCACGAACTGCCCGAGCGACGTGCCGATGTCGGTCGATCCGCCGCTGCTGCCGCCGCCACCTGCGCGACCTGCGACCTCACCCACACCATTGCCGTATTCGACCATGCCCGGATGATGTCACGCGGATCCGGTCGACTCAAGTGCTCTCGGACGATTGCACGTCGACTCGTGGGCCGGCAGCCGGGGCCAGCGCTGACGACGCGTTGCCCGGAAGCACCAGATCGTCCGTAACACCTTGTCCGATCGCTGCGAGGTAGGCATCATCCACCGCACGGCAAGGAGGCACTGGACCGGGGGCCTGGCAGCGCATCGCCCGATCACGGTCGCCAGTACGATGCGCTGCGCCAATGGCGAGACCGACCACGGCCGGTGGAGGGTATGTCATGGCAGCTCGTTTGGTGACCAGGATCGGGATCGCAATCTCCACGACAGCCGTCGTCCTCAGCCTGACCGCCAGTCTCGCCCTGGCTGGAGAGGTCACCGGCCCCCCGGGAAGCATCGGCCATCCGGGCGACAAGAAGGACATGTCGCACGCGAACTCGATCTGCGCGTTCTCGGGGCTGAATGACTTCGTGAACGGTCCGACAGACTTCCACGTGCAGTCGTTCGGGCAGGACGTCCGCCTCCACGGGGCGGACCCGAGGGAATTCAATCCGGGCGACGCGTGTCGAGGCGGGAGCAACCCCGACCGTCCGTAGTCTCACGCGAATGGTTGGCCTCGACTGCATCAGTCGGGGCCAACCTGACCGATCCCAGTCATGGCATCATCGCGCCATGCCGCCGATCAACGAACTCACTCGGATCGAACCCGCCCACCTCGACCGGCTCGACCGCCAGGGCATCTTCACGACGGGGTTGCTGATCGAGCGCTCCGAGACGGCGACGCGGCGTCAGACGCTGGCCGACCAGGTCGCCGGCGACCTCACCGACGTCCTGATGTGGCGCGACGAGGCGTTGATGCTCAACCTGGCCAGCTTCGGCCCCGCCGAGCACCAGCTGATGATCCAGGCCGGGATCGAAGGGCTCCAGGACATCCTCGACCTCGACCTCGATACGTTCCGAGCGCGCACGGGCCGCGCCGCCGCCGAGCTCGGGGTCGATCCGCCGACCGACCTGACGCTCGAGGGCTGGTGGGACCAGGCGAAGACACTCGAGGACGAGTAACGCGGAAGGCGGCCCGGCAGGGTCGCCGCGGCAGACGGGCTAGGATGACCGCGTGAACGCCATCGGCGGCCGAATCGCCTCCATCCTGATCGGCTTGGCCACCGGGATCGTCATCGTCGCGGTCGCGATCCTGCCGTTCCTGACTCCGCAGTGGGTCGCCTTCGAGCAGGGCCGCGCCCAGGCGACCGCCTGGACGGGCTATACGACCGAAGAGCTGCGAACCGCGACCGATGCGATCCTGTCCGACCTCATCTTCGGCGGCGCATTCGACGTCCAGGTCAACGGCCAGCCGGTCCTCGAGGCGCGCGAACAGGCCCACATGAGCGACGTCCGGTCGGTCTTCCGCGGGCTGTGGGTCCTCGCGGCCATCTCGATCGGTATCCTCCTGGTCGCGACCCGTCGGCGCGATCGGGCGCGGACGTGGGGCGCGGTCAGGAACGGTGCCAGGGTGCTGGCGGTCGGGGTCGTCGTCCTCGGGGTGGTCGCGCTCGTCGCGTTCGATCAGCTCTTCGAGACGTTCCACGAGATCTTCTTCCCGCCGGGCTCGTTCCTGTTCGATCCGCGGACGGACAAGCTCGTCCAGCTCTTCCCGTTCGACTTCTGGCAGGAGACCGCGATCGTGGTCGGCGCCGTGATCCTCGTGATCTCGATCATCGTGGCCGTGGTCGCCGGTCGGCGAGCGGCCCGGACGGCCCGGGCGGCCGTCACGTCCCGCACCGCCCCGATCGCCGAGCCGGAACCCGGAGCGTGACGGTCCCGACGGCGGCTGGCCTGCTGAGCGTCGAGGCCGCGCGCGACGCCGTGCTCGCGGTGGCCGAGCCGGTCGGGACGGAGACGGTTCCTGCGGCCGACGCTCTTGGCCGGATCACCGCCGCCGCCGTGACCGCGAGAGTCTCGCTGCCGCCGTGGGACAACTCCGCGATGGACGGCTACGCGATCGTCGCCGCCGATACCGGCTCGGCCGGAGAAGCCAATCCGGTGACGCTGCGGGTGATCGGCGACATCGCGGCCGGGGCCGCGCCGGATGTCGTGATCGTGGCCGGCACTGCGGCCCGGATCGCCACTGGGGCGCGCCTTCCTGCTGGTGCGGATGCCGTCGTCCCGGTCGAGGCGACGACGCCGCTCGACGACGGAGGTCGACCGGGACCGCGGGGTCGTGATGCAACGGGTCCGCTCCCGGCCGCGTGCATCGTCCATGAGGCGGTTCCGGACGGCGGCTCCGTCCGCGTCGCAGGGAGCGACCTCGAAGCCGGCGCGACGATCCTGGGGCCGGGCATTGCCATCACCGCCGCGACCGTGGCTCTGATCGCCGGGGCCGGCGTCGACCGCATCGAGGTCCACCGCCGCCCGCGGATCGCGGTCCTGGCGACGGGCGATGAGGTCCGGGCGCCCGGTCAGCCGCTCGGACCCGCCGGGATCCCGGACGCCAACGGCCCGGGCCTGCGGGCCCTCGTGACGGCGTCGGGCGGTGAGCCGATCGACCTCGGCATCGCCACCGACAACCTCGAGGACGTGCTGTCGCATCTGCGCGGTGCCCTTGACGCCGGCGCGGACGCGCTGATCGTCGCCGGCGGCGTCTCGGTCGGCCCCTACGATGTCGTCAAGCTCGCCATCGAATCGATCGGGCGCATCGACCTCTGGCGGGTCGCCGTCCAGCCGGGCAAGCCGTTCGCGTTCGGCGTCGCCGATCGACCGGGCGGGCGCGGCGCCCCGGTCCTGATCTTCGGTCTGCCCGGCAACCCCGTCTCGTCCGCGGTGACGTTCGAGCTGTTCGTGCGTCCGGCGATCCGCGCCCTCGCGGGGCGGCGCGACCTGCTCCGGCCGGTCGATCGGGCCATCCTCGGGGAGGCCGTCAGCAAGAGCCACGGCCGTCGCGCGTTCCTCCGCGTCGAGGCCGAGCGCGACGACACCGGCTCACCGATCCGTGACGGTCGCGGCCGTGTCCTGGTCCATCTCGCGGGCGGGCAGGACAGCCACGTCATCTCGGCTCTCGCCGCGGCCGACGCTCTCGCGGTCATCCCCGAAGCCGACGACACGCTCCCGGCCGGCGCCGAGGTCGCGCTCTGGTGGCTCGACCGCGCATGATGGCGCCACCCGACTGATCGCCTGCCCGTACCCGACCGCCGCCCCGGAGGAACAGATGGACCAGCGACCGCAGCCACGCGCCGAGCGGCGTCGGCTCTCCCACATGGACCGAGCCGGCCGGCCGCGGATGGTGGACGTCACCGACAAGCCCGTCACCGCGCGGCGGGCCGTCGCCGAGGCGGCCGTCGCCGTCTCGCCCGAGACGATGAGCCTGGTCATCGACGGCGGCGGGACGAAGGGCGACGTGCTCGGCGTGGCCGAGCTGGCCGGCGTGATGGGTGCCAAGCGGACCAGTGACCTGATCCCGCTCTGCCATCCGCTCGGGCTGACCGACCTGGTCGTGGCGATCACGCCGGATCGTGCCGCGGGCCTCCTGCGCATCCGCGCCGAGGCCGCGACGACCGGCCAGACCGGCGTCGAGATGGAGGCGATGACCGCGGCCTCGATCGCGGCGCTGACCGTCTACGACATGGTCAAGGGCGTCGAACGCGGCGTCGAGATCCGCGGCGTCCGGCTCGTGTCGAAGACCGGCGGCAAGAGCGGGACGTGGGTCCGACAGGCGCCGCCGGCCGATGCCGCGCCGCCCCACCAGAAGCCGAGACCGGGCGCTCGCGTCGCCGGCCGAGTGGGGTCGAAGCGCAAGGGCCACGCGTGAGCGACAAGAACGGGCGCTCGGCGCTCGTCATCACGGCCAGCGACGGGGCGGCCGCCGGCGCCCGCGAGGACACCTCCGGCGCTCGCGTCGAGGACGCGACTCAAGGCACTCGGCTTCACCGTCGAGCGGCGCCTCGTCCCCGACGAGCAGCTGGGAGATCGAGGCCGCCCTGGTCGACGGCGCGGACGATCACCAGCTGATCGTGACGACCGGCGGGACGGGCCTGACGCCGCGTGACGTGACGCCCGCAGGCCACGCAGGCCGTCCTCGACTACGAGGTCCCGGGCCTCGCCGAGGCGATGCGCGCCGCCGGCCGCGCCAACACCCCGCTCGCGGACCTCTCGCGCGGCGTCGTCGGAGTGCGCGGCCGGACCCTCATCGTCAACCTGCCCGGCAGCCCCAAGGGCGCGCTCGAATCGCTCGAGGCGATCGTCGCGGTGCTGGATCACGCCCTCGAGACCCTCGCGGGACCGTACGATCACGCGATCACGCCCGAGCAGACCGACGACGGAGGCTCCGACCGCTGATGTTCCCGCCGTTCGAGGACGTCCCGGGCTACCCGCTCGTCTTCCTCGTCTTCTGGGGATCGGCGGCGTTCTTCGTCCTCGTCATGGCCCGCCACCTGCGGGTCTTCGCGGTCGCCCGGCCGTCTCGGCCGTTCGCGAACATCCCGGCGCGCTTCGTCGGTCTTGCCGAGTACGCCTTCGTCCAGACCAAGATGTTCAAGGATCCCGGCGCAGCCGGTGATGCATGCCGGGATCTTCTGGGGCTTCGTGCTGCTGACGATCGGCACGGCCAACATCGTCACCGGCGGGATCATCCAGACGGTCCTCAAGATCCCGGCCGACGGGATCCTCTGGACGCTCATCAGCGCGATGCAGAACATCGTCGCGGTGATCGTCCTCGTCTCGATCGCGCTGGGCCTACGTACCGCCGGCTCGTGCTCAAGCCGCCGCGCCTGACCTTCAACCGGGACGCGCTGATCATCCTCGGCATGATCGGCGGCGTCGTCGCCACCGAGCTGTTCGCCCAGGTCTTCGAGGTCGCGGCCCACGGCGACATCCCCGGCGCCTTCGTCTCGAACGCGCTGGCCGTCCCGCTCCGCAACCTCTCGCCAGACGTCCTCCAGGCGATCTTCACGGTCCTGTGGTGGGGCCACATCGCGCTGGTCGCGGCGTTCCTGTGCTACCTGCCGTTCAGCAAGCACCTCCACATCGCGACGGCCTTCCCGAACATCTACTTCCGCAAGCTGGCGCCGCGCGGCGAGCTGCCGAAGCTCGACCTCGAGGACGAGAACGCGACGTTCGGGCTCAAGACCCTCCAGGACCTCGGCTGGAAGGACCTGCTCGACGGCTTCACCTGCACCGAGTGCGGCCGCTGCCAGGAGGCCTGCCCGGCCTACAACACCGGCAAGCCGCTCAACCCCAAGGAACTGATCATGGGCATCCGCCACATGTCGGTCGGATGCCGAGCACGGGATCGACATCATCCCGAACTCGCCGATCGTGCGCGACACCTACGGCCTCGACGACACGACGATCCCCGCCAAGACGCTGGCGAAGCCGATCGTCGACGACGCGATCCCGTACGACGCGGTCTGGGACTGCGTGACCTGCGGCGCCTGCGTCGAGGCCTGCCCGGTCCTGATCGAGCACGTCGACAAGATCGTCGGCCTGCGGCGCAACCTGGTCCTCGAGGAGAGCCGCTTCCCGTCCGAGCTGACGAACGCCTTCCGCTCGATGGAGAACCAGGGCAATCCGTGGGGCCAGCCGGCGTCGATCGCGGCTCGACTGGACGAAGGCGCTTCGCGTTCGAGGTCCCGACCGTGGCGTCGCTGGCGGCGGACGGTCGGCTCGGCGAGCTCGACGTGCTCTACTGGGTCGGCTGCGCGGCGGCGTTCGACACGCGCAACCAGAAGGTCGCCCGGGCGGTCGCGACGTGCCTGCACGCGGCGGGTGTCCGCTTCGCGATCCTCGGCCAGGAGGAATCGTGCACCGGCGACCCGGCGCGGCGGATGGGCAACGACTACGTCTTCCAGATGCTGGCCGACGGGCAACGTCGAGACGCTCGACCGCTACGGGATGGGGGAGCGGACGATCGTGACCGCCTGCCCGCACTGCTTCAACACGATCGGCAACGAGTACGGCCAGCTGGGCGGCGACTACAAGATCGTCCACCACTCGACGTTCCTCGCGGGCCTCGTGTCGTCCGGCCGGCTGGCGACCGTCCCCGAGGACGCCGAGTCCGAGACCGGCGACCACCGGCCGGGGAGCGTCACCGTCCACGACTCGTGCTACCTCGCCCGCTACAACAACGTCATCGCCGCGCCACGGGACGTGCTGGGCGCCGCGGGCGTGTCGATCACCGAGATGGAGAAGTCGGGCAAGAACACGTTCTGCTGCGGCGCCGGCGGCGGCCGGATGTGGATGGAGGAGACCCGCGGGACGCGGATCAACGAGAACCGGACGCGCCAGGTCCTGGCCACCGGCGCCGAGACCGTCGCCACCTCCTGCCCGTTCTGCATGGTGATGATGACGGACGGCCTGGCGGCGGCGCCGGGCGGAACGACCGTCAACGCCATGGACATCAGCGAGGTCCTGGCGGCGCGGATCGCGTCGACGCCGGCGGAGCGGCAGCTCCCGGTCCTCTGAGGCGCGGCGGCAGTGACGATCCCGATCGCCGACCTGCCCGAGGGTGCGGCCTCGGCGAGCCTGCGCCTCCGCGACGAGCTGCTCGCGATCCTCGGAGCGGACCTCGTCGGCGCATGGCTCCATGGCGGGACGACATTCGCCGACCGCCCGGCGCGCTCCGGTGACCTCGACATCTGTGCGGTCGTCGCGAACGTGCTGCCCGACGAGCGCAGGCCGCGCGTCTGGCGACGCGATCCCGGGTCGCGGCCCAGCCGCATCCATGCCGCCCAGGAGTCGATCGCAGGGGAACACGGGGTCGTCTTCGACACCATGTACCTGCTCGCGGACGAGGTCGGGCTCGGCCGACTCCCGTCCAGCGCGTTCGAGCGCAGCCGGCGAGTGACGGGTTGGGCGGTCTACCGCGCCCAGTGGCTTGCCGGCCAGTCCGTCGTGCTCCATGGACTCTCGCCCGAGGAGCTCGTCACCGCCCCGACGACCGCGCAGCTCGACCGCGCGCTTGACCGCGAGCTCGAGCACCTCGAACGCCACGTTCACGAGGGCGACGCCGCCGACCCCTACGAGGCGACCTACGCCGTCCTGAATGGATGCCGCATCCTCCACACGCTGGAAACCGGTAGCGCGGTCCTGTCGAAGCGCTCAGGCGGGATGTGGGGACTGGAGAACCTCCCGGCGCGCTGGCACGACGCGATCCGCGCGGCCGTTCGCTCGTACGACGGAGCGGCGACTGCCGAGGACACGGAGATCCTGCGCGTGACCATGGCCCCGTTCGTCGACATGGTCCGGCAGCGTCTGCCGAGGACGGATCCGCGCCGGGTCGGACCGCCGCGTTGGTCCTGACGATCGGGAGCAAGATGACGGGATGCTGATCCAGGACGCGCCGGGTCGGGCGCCGGAACCCGTGTCAGCCGATCTCATCGGCGCGTCGGCGGCCGCTTTCGGCGAGCTCACCGACCCGTTCCGGCGCGAGCTGCTGGTCCACTGCTACCGGATGCTCGGCTCGATCGACGACGCCGAGGACGCCGTCCAGGACACCTTGGTTCGCGCCTGGAACGGTCGTGCCACGTTCCAGCGGGCGGGCTCGCTGCGGGCGTGGCTCTATCGGATCGCCACGAACGTGTGTCTCGACGCTATCGGTCGCCGCAAGCGCGTCCGCGGTTCGATCGAGAGCCTCGACATCGGGCCGATCCCCGATGAGATGCTCGACGAGCCATCGACCAGGCCCGAGGCACGGTACGACGCCCGCGAATCGATCTCGCTCGCGTTCCTGACCGCACTACAGCTCCTGCCGGCCCGACAGCGCGCGGTCCTGATCCTGCGCGACGTCCTCGCCTGGCAGGCCGCCGAAGTGGCTGAGCTCCTCGACCTGACCGTGCCGGCCGTCAACAGCGCGCTCCACCGGGCACGCACGACGATCTCGGGCGCCTACGCCTCGGGCGTCGAGGGTCCGCGTCTGCACCCTGTCGCGGAAACGGGCGGGCTCCGCGCCGTCCTCGAGCGCTACGTGCGTGCCTGGGAGACGGCCGATGTCGCCGGACTCGTCGCCCTCCTGCGCGACGACGCGATCGTGTCGATGCCGCCGGCGGTCTTCCTGACGGGCCCCGCGATGATCCGTGCCTTCCTGACCGAATCGGTCCTGGCCGGCGGCACGCGCATCCGGATGGTGCCGGTGAGCGCCAACCGGATGCCTGCCTTCGCGATCTACTCGGGCGGTCCGGAGCACCGGGTCATGCGTCCCTATGCCGTCGTCCTGCTGGACGTCGACGGCCCGTTGATCGCCCGGATGAGCGTCTTCGCGGATCCGCTGCTCCTCGCGCGGTTCAGGCTGCCTGCGTCGATCGCGGACTGACTGCGCCGGTGTTCGCTGCCTCGCCGCGCAAGGCGACCCACGTCCAGATCGCGAACAGGACGTCGAGTGGCGTGAACAGGATCAGGTTCCACGGCGCGTAGCCGGCGATCACGAACCCGGCGAAGAAGACGGGCACCGCGAAGCGGATCGGGACGCTGGCGACGAAGATCTCGCGGTACTCGTTGCGTGCCGACACGAAATAGAGGATCGACAGGAAGATCACGGTCATGCCCGCGACCCGGATCCAGACCTCGGTCGCCTGCGGGAGGCCGAAGATCGGCAGCGGGATATTCGGCACCAGGAGCAGAGCCGCTCCGAGTCCGAACACGTAGATCGCGTAGACGAAGATGCTGCGAGCTGGACGGCTCATCTGTGCTCCCTTTCGATGCGAGGGTCGACACCGATAGAACCGTTGGACACGCCGAAACTGTTCGGTCCGTGTTGCGGTCGCCGGGTAAGGTGGCTTCATGGCAGCCAGGTGGGAGAGCGTGGACGCATATGTGGCGGCCCTGCCGGACGACCGGCGCGTCGCCGTCGAGGAGCTCCGTCGAACCATCCGAGCCGCCGCGCCCGACGCCATCGAATCGATCGCCTACGACATGCCCGCGTTCCGCCTGAACGACACGTTCCTCGTCTCGTATGCGGCGTTCAAGAACCACTACAGCCTGTTCCCCGCGAGCGGGGCCGTTCGCACCGCGCTCGGCGACGAGATCCGGCCATACGTCGTCGGCGAGGGGACGATCCGTTTCCCGATCAGAAACCCCATCCCCCTGGATCTCGTGACCGAGGTCGTCAGGATCCGACTCGAAGAGCTGGCCGGCCGGAAAAGCCGCTGAGGCGGCCCGACCGACATCTCGACCGCGACGGACAGGAGGTCAACGAGTGCGTATCGCCGTCATCGGGGCCGGCAACGTCGGCGGCGGATTGGGTTCGGCACTGGCGGCCGCCGGACATTCGGTCGTCTTCGGCGTGCGTGACCCGGCAAGCCCCAAGACCACTGCCGCACTGTCGGCGATCTCCGGGGCGACGGCGACCACCCCCGCCGAAGCGGTCGACGGCGCTGACGTCGTCGCGTTCACCCTTCGCTGGGATGCGGTTCCGCCGATCGTGGCGGCGATGCCGTCGCTGGACGGGCGGATCGTGATCGATGCGATGAACCGGTTCGACGGTGATCCGGGGCGGAGCACCACGCAGGATCTCGCGGACCTTCTGCCGGGCGCGAAGCTGGCCAAGGCGTTCAACACCATCGGGTTCGAGAACCTTACGACGGCGCACGACCGCGACCAGCCCGCGGCGATGTTCGTGGCCGGCGACGATCCCGACGCAAAACGGGTCGCCATGGACCTGGCCGCGCAGATCGGGTTCCTGCCCGAAGATGCCGGGGGACTGGCGAACGCGAACGCCCTCGAGCAGATGGTCCGTGTCTGGCTGGCTCTCAGCAAGACCCACGGACGAGGAGTCGGGTTCGCGATCTCCGCCGGCTGAGACGGTTTCCTGGCGACCGTCAGCTCGTCAGCGGGTGAAGATGGCGTCCCAGGCGTCCATGTCCTCGGGATGGAACCATCGCTCGACCTGCCGCCCCGCGCGGAAGTGGAAGACGCTCGTCACCCGGATCTCGACGTCCAGGCCCGGCCGCCGGGCACCCATGTAGCTCAGGGCGCAGACGTGCTCGTCGTTCCCGAGCACATCGTGCTCCCGGAGCGTGAAGCCGAAGTCGCTGAGTCCACTCAACCAGGCGATGACCTCATCCCGCCCGCGGAGCTCGCCTGCCAACGGGTGCGCACCGGGAACGTGCCAGACGACGTCGTCGTCGACGAGTGACCGGACGGCGTCGAAGTCGCGAGCTCGGAACGCGTCAGCTGTCCTCCGATAGGCCTCGACATTCGGATGCTCCACGTTGTTCATCTGCACTCTCCTGCTCGTGTCTCACGGTAGACGACCACGATCGCAGTTGGCATGTGCATTTACCTCGAGGCGCTCGACGTAAATGGCCCGAGCGAGCCGAGCCCCACGAAATCAAGGGTCGCACGACCCGATTGATGGGCGGTCGCACGATGTGCCATCGCCGGACCGGCCCATAGCGTGTCGGCATGACCTCGATGGACGAGGTCGGACACGAAAGGGAGACATCGAGATGGCACACACGGGCACTTCGGTCGGTCTGGCCAAGCAGCCGGCGACGGGGTTCGGTCCAATGCTTCTCACCGCGATCATCGTCCTGGCGATCGGTGTGGGAGTCGTCGCCGCGACCTGGTTCCTCGCCACCCCGAACCGCGGAGTCGGCGTCCCCACCGCCGACCACAGCTACGACCAGATCGAGAACCTGCGCGGCGCGGCGATCTTCTCCGCGGCCGGCGACCACAGCTACGACGCGATCGAGACGCACCGCGCGGCTGGCAGCGCCGTCGTTCAGCCTGCCGCAGTCGGCCGTCCCGGCCTCGGCCCGCGACTACCGGTCGGCGACGAAGCCCGAGATCGCGCCTGCGACCCGCCTCCGCCGGACTGCTCCGCGCAACCGGTGAACCCAGCGGCGTCCGACGCCACCGTCGACGAGGGCCGGAGCCATCCGGCCCTCGTTTCGTGCCTTCGCGGCACCCTCGACTCGACTACGATCCAGTGATGCGCTCGCTTCCGGGGTCCCTCGACGGTTCTCTGGGCACCGTGTCCGACGAGTCGGGACGCCGGGTCGCCACCTTCGCGATCGCTGACCAGCGCCGACAGGCGGCCGATCCGGTGTACGCAGTCTTCGAGGAGCGTAATCCAGCGTGGGAGGACCGTCTGGTGGCAGATGCCGGCCATGGCCTTCGCGTCTCGCTGACCTGGAGCAGCGGTCAACGCCTCGATGGGGTGCTTGTCCTGGCGGCCTATGTGCCGCGGGCCTCGGATCTGCTGACGACAGTGCTCGATGATCCCGAGATCGGGATCGACCGTGACGATCTCCGAGTCCAGTTCAACGAAGGTGACCAGCCGTCATCTCTCGACGCCGTGGGCTTCGGGCTCGATCACCCGGACCTTTAGCGCGCCAGCGCATCACATGACGACCGCGACCCGGTCAGCCGCGTTGCTGACGGTCACGGGCGGGTACATCGATGGCCGAACAAGATGCATCCCGATCGCGAACACGCAGGCCGCGAGGATCGCCGGCCCGACATGGCTGAGATCGACGTAGCCGATCAGGCCGTGCACCCCGATCGCGGCGCCGAACCCGGCGATACCCGCCAAGGCGAGCGCCTGCCAGAGTGCGCGCGACGGCCGACCGAACCAGACGACGGCTAGGACGAGGAGTCCCGTCGTGGCCAGTCCGCCGCCAAAGCCGGCCCGGTCGTGGGCGATCAGCGGGACCAGGTGCGCGTCGATCGCGTCCAGCGCGGCGCGATCGAGGCCGATGAACGTGATGTCCTGCGGCACGAAGACGACGAGGGCGCCGATCGTGGTGATCGTCAGCCCCGCGACGACCATTCCCGCTCCCGTCAACCGGAGCAGCCCGCGCCCGATGAGTCCCCGATTGCCCGATACGCCACGCGTTTCGGTGGCCCATCCGCCACGCGATCCCAGGCCGATCTCTCGCGTCCGCCACAGGCCGACACCGAAGAGGGGAAGGAGGGCGAGCGTCGCGACCCCGTGCCATGTATCGAGGTAACCGGTCGCGAGATAAGACAGGAAGCTGAGAAACCCGATGCCAGCACTTCCGGCGAGAGTCCACCACGCCCATCGAGCGCCTTCGGCGAGAGGGAATCGGACGAGCCAGAGGTACAGGATGCCGATCGCGATCAGCGTGCCGCCAAAGGCCGCCCGATCGTGGCCCATGAACTGGACCAGGCGTCCGTCGGCGATCGCACACAGCATCGTTGGCGAGATCGACAGCCACGCGAGGTCGTGGGGCAGGAGCTGATCGGTGATGGCCAGGAACCAGGCGAAGCCGCCAGCGGCGATGAGCGCGACCGAACCGGCCGCCAACAAGGGTCGGCCGTCGCCGACCCAACCCTCCAACAGGCCGATCCCGCCGGTCGCATCGGGCTCCGGATATATCGTGCTACTCACAGGTAGCACGATACTCGCAGCCTGGACCGAACGCAACCTGTCTAAATGGCGGCGACGAAGCTCACGATCGCGTCGACGAGGCCGTCGGCCAACTCGTGGTTCTCGTCGGCGTAGCCGGCAGCGATCTCACTCTGGCTGATCGTCGACGGCACTCGGGTCTCCGACTTGTAGACATGGTTGGCGTTGGGGATCGTGACCCGTCTCTTGAGATCCGCGTCGCTCCCCAGGGCCGCGAAGATCCTGTCTGCGTCTGAGCCGGGCACCTGGGCGTCGTTGGCAGCCGAGACCACGAGGGCGCGACCGTGATAAGTGGGCAGCGCCGCGAGCGGATCCGCGAAGACCAGCTCGCGGGCGACCATCTGTTGCATGGGTGAATGCGTCGCCTGCCACAAGCCCGCGGCTTCGGGGAGCGCCGACAGATCGGGCGCTGGTGCATCTGGCTCCAGCATCGCTGAGCGAAAGTCCCCGAGCGCTGCGTCGACGCCCGCTGCGTCGCTGCCCGACTTGATATGGATCGCCCGGATCTGCTCGATCGCCGTGTCGAGGATCGAGCGCGACGGCCCGGACAGGCTGATGAAGCCGCCGAAACGTGGGTCCGTCTGCTTCGCGATGGCCGCCGACGACGCGTGGATCGATCCTTCGCTGTGTCCGAGCAGGAGGATCGTGCCGCATCCGTCCGTCTTCGCCAGCGCGTCGAATGCCGTCTTCGCCTCGTCGACGTAGTGGGCGAGCGACAGCACCTCGAGCATCTTCAGATCCGCCGGGGCAGCGCTCCTGGGCATGTTGACGCCGGAACCGACCTTGTCGAATTGGATGGTTCCGACGCCGCGCGCCTGCAGGGCGAGCGCGAGCTGCGCGCCGCTGCCGTTCGTGCCAGGCAGGAGGGGCGACGTCCAGTCGCGGTCGGTCGGCCCGCTGCCGGCGAAGAACACGACACACGGCACGAGGCCTTCGCGCGCCGGCATCGAGATGGTCGAGGGCAACCGATAGCCTGCCCCGCTGAGGTCGACATCCTCGATCACGGCCGAGTGCTTCATGCTTGGTCCGCAGCGGGACTCGGCCCGGACAGCTCAGGTGCAGCATGCCGGCGACGGTAGCACTCCTCACCGGAGACGAGTCGCGCGGGATGGATCGTGGATATGAATGACCAGATCGTGATCCTGGCGAATGTCGTGTGTTGGGGCACCGTGGTGGTCGTATGGCTGGCCGGCGCGCTGTACAACGCACGGAACGCGCCGAGGGAACGGATCCGCGCCGAGTCGACGCCGACGACGCTCGCGGCGGGCGCGGCCGCGTTCCTCGTGGTTTCGGTGATCGTGTTCTTTGGCCGCAGCGTCGCGCAGAGCCTTGTCGTCGACGCCCCGTGGGTGCGATTCCTCGGCCTCGCCGTGCTGGTCGCGTCGACTGTCTTTGCCCTGTGGGCCCGCTTCTCGCTGGGGACATCGTGGAGCCTGGCACCCGAGGTCGGTGGCGATCGCCGGCTCCGTACCGCGGGGCCGTATGCGGTGACCCGCCATCCGATCTACACGGGCTTGCTCGGCATGCTCCTCGGCAGCGCGCTGCTCGGCGGGCTCGGGCAGGGGATCCTGATCGTGGTGGCCGGCCTGATCGTGTTCTCGATCAAGATCCGCGCGGAGGAGCGGCTCCTTCTGGAGACCTTTCCGGACGAGTACCCGGCGTATCGCCGAGCGGGTGCCGCAACTCGTCCCCGGTCTCGGCATGCTGCACAGACGCCGGATGAACGCATGAATCCGTCACCGAACCGGGAACGCCGCGTCAGATTACGAGAGATCACCAGATGCACGGAGAAGGGGAACCGCGCAGCTGATGATCCTGTACGTGGATGCTTCGGCGCCCAAGGTCCTGCGCCGTATGGTGTGCAACGCCCCATGTAGCCGGTAGAGCGGCCCCGCGGCGGCCGATGCCCTCACCGAGGATCGGGCGTCACGTTCCGTCGTCGGCGCTTGGCCCCATAGGCCGTCGGCTCGAGGACCTCCGAGCTCGGGTCGACAAACCGACGAGCGACCTTTCTCGCCGCCCAGGTCGCGGCCCAGCCGACCGGGAGATATCGACCCGGCAGGAAGATCAGGCTGGCGCTGCCCAGCTCGCGGCTGGCGGGATGGCGCAGGGCGTTCCGGAGGAGGTCCCGAGCGTTCCCGGGATCGCGGAGGTCGCGGATCAGACCACGGCGATCCGTGGATGCACGGCGTGCGATGTCACGCAGGTCTTCGGAACGAGCCGCGGCGATCACGGCCCGACGCGTTTCCGGGAGCGTCGCAAGACGCGCGATGCGTCCCAGTTTCATGATCGACGGCATATCGAAGGCTCCTGAAGCGAGGTCGTTCGTTCGATCGTAGGGCGGAGACCCGCATCCACGGTTGAAGAGCGACCGGCTCCTGTTACAGCGACGCGACGGTCGGGCCTCTCGATAGCCGGATCGGGGTCGCCGGGCGCTTCACCGTACGGGTGCATTGGAGACAGATTGCGAGATGGTCGGGCGCCGACACGGTTCCGATGAAACGCGAACGGTCCGACCCTTGGATCCCGACCCATGCGGAACCAAGAGGACGACACGATGAACGAACAATCGAACCAGCCACAGCAGGCCGATCCGAGTCTGCTTCCCGACCAGCATGAGGGCGATCGCTCGACGGCTCCCGCCGCCGAGCCGGTCCTGCGCCAGCTCGATGCGATCATCGAGAACGTGACCAACTACGCGACACCGGTCCTTCGAGAGATCGCTGCGCGGGCCGCGGAACTGGCGGCCAAGGCCGGACAGGCCGCCGGCCCGATGGCACAGAAGGCCGCCGAGCGGACCGGTGAAGTCGGTGACCGCGTCGCGTCGAAGAGTCGCGCCATCGCATCCGATCTGCGAGGAGACGTGTCATCGGCCACCTCTGCCGGAGACGCGGCCCGTGCGTCCTCGGACGATCTCCCCCCAGCGCCATGACCACCGAGCGGAACGACGAGCCGTTCCTCGACCCGGGCGACGAGGGCGTCGGCAGCCTCCGACCAGAGGAGACCGTGCCCATCGACCCGGGCGACGAGGGCGTCGGGAGCGTGCGACCAGAGGAGACGGTGTCCAACGACCCGGGCGACGAGGGCGTCGGCAACGTGCGACCCGAGGAAGTCGTTGGACTCGATCCGGACGACGAGGGCATCGGGAGCGTGCGACCCGGCGAGCTGGCATGACGCCATGCGCGGCGCAGTAGGCTGCGCATCGATGAGGGGAAGCGGCCGGATCGGCACATCGAGCCGTCGACGTGCGGCGGCGCGCGCGCGACAGCGATCGAGTTTCGCTGGGACAGGAGGCTGACGATACAGCGACCCCGAGCCAGGACCGCACCGACGAAAGGGACACGACATACTGGTCCGATGGAGACAGGATGAGCACGGCCACGAGGACCGAAACGCGGCCGGCCCCGATGCACCATGCGGACAGCCACGACCTGATTCGCGTCCAGGGCGCGCGGGTGAACAACCTCAAGGACGTCAGCATCGAGCTCCCGAAGCGCCGGCTGACGGTGTTCACCGGGGTCTCGGGCTCGGGCAAGAGCTCGCTGGTGTTCGGCACGATCGCCGCGGAGTCACGACGGCTGATCGATGAGACCTACTCGACGTTCGTCCAGGTCTTCATGCCGAACATGGCCCGCCCCGAGGTCGACGTCCTCGAGGGGTTGACCACCGCGATCCTTGTCGACCAGGAACGTCTTGGCGCGAACCCGCGCTCGACGCTTGGCACCGTCACCGACGCCAACGCCATGCTGCGCAGCCTGTTCAGTCGGCTCGGCAAGCCCTACATCGGCGGGCCGACGGCGTTCTCCTTCAACATCCCGACGACCAGGGCGAGCGGTGTCATGACCGGCCCGAATGGCGAGAAGAAGATCGTCAAGGACGCCGTCTACCTCGGTGGGATGTGTGCAGAGTGCGAGGGCCGCGGCACCGTCTCCGACATCGACCTGTCCGCGGTCATCGACGAGTCGAAGTCGCTCGCCGAGGGCGCCATCCTGGTGCCGGGGTACACCGCGGACGGTTGGATGGTGGCCCAATTCCTCGAGTCCGGCTTCTTCGACCCGCGGAAGCCGATCAAGGACTACACCGAGAAGGAGCGCCACGACCTCCTCTACAAGCAGACGACGAAGGTCAAGACCCGGGGCATCAACCTCACCTACGACGGGCTGATCCCGAAGATCCGCAAGTCGATGTTCAGCAAGGATGTCGACTCGCTGCAGCCCCACATCAAGGCGTTCGTCGAGCGGGCCGCGGTCTTCAAGACCTGTCCGGTCTGTCAGGGCACCCGGCTCAACGATGCGGCGCGCTCCTCGAAGATCAAGGGCGCAAGCATCGCCGACGTGTGCGCGATGCAGGTCACCGACGCGGCCGAATGGCTGCGCGGGATCGACGACAAGGGCGTGGCACCGCTGGTCGCCAACCTGCTGCACCTCTTCGACTCATTCGTCGAGATCGGGCTGGGCTACCTATCGCTCGACCGGCCCTCGGGTACGTTGTCGGGGGGAGAGGCCCAGCGCACCAAGATGGTCCGCCATATCGGGTCCGCGCTGACGGACGTGACCTATGTCTTCGACGAGCCCACGATCGGCCTCCACCCGCACGACATCCAGCGGATGAACAACCTGCTCCTGGAGCTGCGCGACAAGGGCAACACCGTGCTCGTCGTCGAGCACAAGCCGGAGACGATCGTCATCGCCGATCATGTCGTCGACCTCGGCCCAGGCGCGGGCACCGGTGGTGGCACGATCTGCTTCGAGGGGAGTGTCGAGGAGCTCAAGGCGTCCGACACGCTGACCGGCCGTCACCTCGACCAGCGAGCGGCGCTCAAGGAGATGGTCCGGACGCCGACCGGCACGCTCGAGATCCGCGGCGCCGACGCGCACAACCTGCAGGACGTGGACGTCGATGTGCCGCTCGGGGTGCTCGTCGTCGTCACCGGCGTCGCGGGATCCGGCAAGAGCTCGCTCGTGCACGGGTCGATCTCTCCCGGGACGGGTGTCGTGTCGATCGACCAGAGCCCGATCCACGGCTCTCGCCGCAGCAACCCCGCGACGTACACCGGCCTCCTCGACCCGATCCGCACCGCGTTCGCGAAGGCCAACGGCGTGAAGCCGGCGCTCTTCAGCGCCAACTCGGAGGGGGCCTGCCCGACCTGCAACGGCAACGGGATGATCTACACCGAGCTCGGGTTCATGGACACGGTCGCGACGCCATGCGAGGACTGCGGCGGCAAGCGCTTCCAGGCCGCGGTGCTGGAGCTGCGGCTCGGGGGACTCAACATCGCCGAGGTCCTCGACCTGCCGGTCGCCGAGGCACACGCGTTCTTCGCCCATGGCGACGCCAAGACACCCGCGGCGGCGGCGATCCTGGGGCGTCTCGAGGACGTGGGGCTCGGCTATCTCAAGCTCGGCCAGCCGCTCACGACGCTGTCCGGTGGCGAGCGGCAGCGGCTCAAGCTGGCGATCCGGATGGCCGAGAAGGGCGGTATCTACGTCCTCGACGAGCCGACCAGCGGCCTCCATCTCGCCGACATCGAGCAGCTGCTCGGCCTGCTGGACAGTCTCGTCGACTCCGGCAAGTCGGTCATCGTCATCGCCCACCACCAGGCGGTCATGGCGCGGGCCGACTGGATCATCGACCTTGGCCCCGGCGCCGGCCACGACGGCGGCCGGGTCGTCTTCGAGGGCACCCCGGCTGACCTCGTCGCGGCCCGCTCCACCCTCACCGGCGAGCATCTCGCGGCCTACGTCGGCGAGTGATGTGAGATGCCTTCTCAGCCGTCATCTGGCACGATCTCGCAGGTGATCAGCAGCCCCGGCGCCGAGCAACATCTGAGTGACCTCGTGTGGCTACGCCGCGTCCGCGACAGGATGGACCGGGAGTACGCCCAGCCGCTGGATGTCGAGGCACTGGCCCAGGGCGCACACATGTCGGCCGGGCACCTCAGCCGCCAGTTCCGGCTGGCCTACGGCGAATCGCCCTACAGCTACCTGATGACCCGCCGGATCGAGCGGGCGATGGCCCTGCTGCGCCGCGGCGACCTCAGCGTCACCGAGGTCTGCTTCGAGGTCGGCTGCTCGTCGCTGGGGACGTTCAGCAGCCGCTTCACCGAGCTGGTCGGGGTCCCGCCCAGCACGTATCGGCGCGACGCCGCAGGGGACGCGGCAGGGATCCCCCCGTGCCTTGCGAAGCAGGTGACCAGGCCGATCAGGATTCGAGAAGCGCGCCCGGCCGAGGTGCCCGTAGCATGACCGCCATGGACCTCACGATCTCCCAGGCCTACCTCCCGCAGGACGATCCTGATGCAGCCCTGGCGTTCTATCGCGACGCCCTCGGCTTCGAGGTCCGTGGCGACGTCGATTACCGCGGCCTGCGCTGGATCACGGTCGGTCCTGCCGGGCAGCCCGGCACGTCGATCGTCCTGCACCCTCCCGGCGCCGACCCCGGCGTCACCGACGACGAGCGGCGGACGATCGCCGAGATGATGGCGAAGGGCACGTACGCGGCGATCAACCTGTCCACCCCGGACCTCGACGGCACGTTCGAGCGGCTCCAGGCGGGCGACGCCGAGGTCGTCCAGGAGCCGACCGATCAGCCGTGGGGGATTCGCGACTTCGCCGTCCGCGATCCCGCGGGCAACCTGATCCGGATCCAGGAGCGGCGCTGAGGCCGCTTCGATCGGGCGGTCGCAGGTCGCCTCGGCGGTCGCTACTCGATCTTGGTGACGTAGGCACCGACGAGAGTCGCCTTCTGCTGGTCGATCGGACTCGAGCGCCGCGTCTCGTGCCCGTCCTGGAAGTGCGCGAAGGACTTCAGGGACGTGATCGGATTGACCGCGTCGTCAGGCTCGTCATGGAACGACACGTGGACGAACGAATTGTCCGCGAGTCGAAAGACGAGGTAGCTGACCGTCTCGGGCCGGTTCGCCTCGAGCTCGTCGAAGACGGCCTCGATCCGGCGCTGGTTCTCGTCGGCGTCGTCAGACGACTTCATCGCGTAGCGTGTCACCAACCGCTTGTGCATCGGGAACTCCTGTCGTCGGCGCCATCGAGGCGAGGCCCGTGCCAGCCATCGTAGGTCCGTTGACGTGATCACTCGCGGAACACGTCGTCATGCGAGGCGTCCGACCGGCATTCGGCAAGTTCAAGCGAGGGAACATGCGGATCCTGATCGCGATCCTGGCCGCTCTCATGATCGCGGGGTGTGGCGGCGGCGCGGGCACGGCGACCGCCGAGTCCCGCGCAGGCGACCGTCTCGCACGCGGAGGTGCGACAGGGTCCATTCGTGCTCGCCTTCGAGCTGCCGAAGACGGACTGGGCGGCCGGCGAGCCGATCGACGGGGTCGCGAGTCTCAGCCTGGCGAGCGGTCCGGGTATCGATCTCGGTGGCTCGGGGCAAGGATTCATCGGATTCGGGTTTGCCGAGGTCAACGGCACCCGTCACATGGAGCCGGTCTGGACGGCAGACTGCGCCTCGCGTCGTCTCGATCCCGGCACACCGATCAAGGCCGCGATCAAGACATCGGGAAGCGTGAGCGCCGACCAACCCGATGCCGCCTTCTACGGGGCGTTCCTCGCGGACCCGCAGTTCCACCTGCCGGCCGGCGACTGGGACATCTCGGCGGTCGCGTCGTTCCTCGAAGGGAGCGATTGCACCGGCGCGAGCCACGAGATGACCGCAACGGTCCGACTGCGGGTCGCGCCGTAGTCGCGCCAGGCCGGTCAGGGAACGTGGTGGATCGACGATCGTTGCCAGATAGTCCCCGGGGGACTGGTAGTCACGGATTCGAGCCTATTGGGGCGCGATCAGGGCCTGTGTCGAGCGTGGGTGTGTGCCCGCTGGCGGTCAACGCGCCGTTTTCTTTGACTACCAGTCTTCAGGGGACTATTTGTCACAAAACGGGTTCGGAGATCGGTCGGCTTGGGCGCCGCCGGCGGCCCACGAGCTAACGACGAAGGTCCGGGTTCACATCCTCTCGTAAACGTCCGAACCTCGCTGCTACGATGCCCACGGTGACCGAACCGACGCAGCCTTCCTACCGATTGACCGAGGAGCAGGCACTCCTTCGCGACGCAGTCGGGATCCTCGCCGATGAACGCGTCGCGCCGCGGGCGGCCGAGACGGACCGCACCGGCGAATTCCCCGAGGACCTCCGCCAGCTCCTTGCCGCGCAGGACATCCTGGCGCTGCCGTTTCCGACCGAGTACGGAGGTCTCGGTGGCGAGCTGCTGACCGTCTGCCTCGCCATCGAACAGCTCAGCCGGGCCTGCGCCACGACCGGGTTGATCCTGGCCGTCCACGAGCTCGGATCGTTGCCGCTGATCTCGGTCGGTACGGACGAGCAGAAGACCCGCTGGCTCCCGGACCTTGCCTCGGGCAAAACACTGATCGCATTCGCGCTGACCGAGGCCGAGGCGGGCTCGGACGTTGCCGGGATCCGCACCCGGGCTGTCCGCGACGGCGACGACTACGTCCTGACCGGCTCGAAACGGTTCATCTCCCATGGTTCGGTGGCCGACCTGATCACGGTCTTCGCCGTCACCGACGCGGACCCCGGGACGCCCCGCCATCGACGCCTGTCGTGCTTTCTCGTCGAGGTCCCGGCACCCGGCTTCTCGGTCGCCCGGATCGAGCACAAGATGGGGATCCGGGGCAGCCCGACCGCCGAGCTCACCTTCGACGGCGTCCGCGTGCCGGCTGCGAACCGTCTCGGCGACGAGGGCGACGGGTTCGGGATCGCGATGAAGACGTTCGAGCGCAGCCGGCCGGGGATCGCGGCGCAGGCGGTCGGGATCGCCCAGGGAGCCCTGGAAGTGGCGACGGCCTACGCAAAGGACCGGCGCCAGTTCGGCCAGCGGATCGGCGATCTCCAGATGGTCGCGGCGATGCTCGCCGACATGGACGCCGCGACCGAGGCAGCCCGGCAGCTCCTGTACAAGGCCTGCGTCGAGATCGAAGCGGGCTCGGCCGACGCCGCCCGGTGGTCGGCGATGTGTAAACTCGTGGCCGGGGACGCCGCGATGCGGGTGACCACCGACGCCGTCCAGGTGCTCGGCGGATACGGCTACATCGACGAGTTCCCGGTGGAGCGGATGATGCGCGACGCGAAGATCACCCAGCTCTACGAAGGCACCCAGCAGATCCAGCGATCGGTCGTCGCGCGGGCATTGCTCGGCAAGGACAGCTGACCGCGACGGGAGGGATACCGACTCGTGCGCATCGTCGTCCTCGTCAAACCCGTGCCGGATCCGGCGTCGGCCGGAGAGCGACTCGGCCCGGACGGCCGCCTCGACCGCGCAGCGGTCCCGGCCGTGGTCAACGGCAACGACGAATACGTCCTCGAGGCGGCGCTCAAGCTGATCGAGGCGGCCGGCGAGGGCGAGATCACGCTCCTCTCGATGGCGCCGACCAATGCTCCCGAGACGCTGCGCAAGGCGCTCGCGATGGGCGCCACGCGCGGCGTCCACGTGACCGATCCGGCGCTGGCGGGGTCCTGCACGGTCTCGACCGCCACGGTCCTGGCGGCGGCGCTGCGGGAGCTCGAGTACGACATGGTGTTCGCCGGCATCGACAGCTCCGACGGCGTCGGCGGCGTCGTCCCGGCGGGGATCGCCGCCCACCTCGGGCTGCCCTACCTGTCCTACGCCGCACGGATCGAGCCCGACATGGCGAACCGCACCGTTCGCGTCCGACGCATCAGCGCGACCGGCTACGACGTGCTCGAAGCGCCACTCCCCGTCGTGATCGGCGGGACCCAGGCACTCGGCGAGCCGCGATACCCGTCGCTCAAGGGGATCATGGCCGCGCGGAACAAGGAGATCGTCACGCGCTCGCTCGCCGACCTGGGGCTGGATGGCTCGACGGTCGGGGGCGCCGTCGCGACGACCACGGTCCTCGACAGCCGGATGCCACCGGCCCGGGCCGCGACCGAGATCGTTCGCGGGACACCGGCGGACGGAGCTGCTCGCATCGTCGATTTCCTCGTCGAACGGCGGATCATCTGATGGGCGCGTTGTGGGTCGATCGCCGAACCCGGCCCCGATGGCGGCCTGGCCCGGATCAGCGCCGAGGCGGCCACGCTCGTCCGGAACCTCGGCGAGCGGACGGGAAGGGACGTGGTCGGAGTCGTGATCGCGGCCGATCCCGTTGCCGCGGCCAAGGAGCTCGCGACATACCTGCCGGTCGTCTGGACCGTGGCGGATCCGGCCTCCGCTGACCATGCGTGGTCGGCAGTCGCGGCCGGCCATGTCGCTGCGCTCGTCGCAACCGATACCCCCGATGCGATCTTCGTCGGGGCAGGCGCCGACGGCCGCGATCTGGCCGGGGTCGTCTCCGCCCTGACCGGATTGGGCGTGCTCGTCAACGCCACGGCCGTGGAGTGGACCGACACCGGCCCGTCGGTCGAGATGAGCGTCTTCGGCGGCAAGCTGATCACCAACTCGGGGTTCACGTCGGGTCGAGGGATCGTCACAGTCCGGCCCAATGTCACCACTGCGGCGCCCTCGGAGAAGCCCGGTCGCGTGGAGACGCACGAGGTGCCGGCCGCCACCGCCGCACTCCCTGCAGTCCGTGTGGTCGATCGGATCAGCGAGGCCGGCGCACAGGCGCCGATCGAGGAGGCGCGGATCATCGTCGCCGGCGGTCGGGGCGTCGGCGGTCCGGACGGGTTCGGGATCGTCGAGCAGCTCGCCGAGGCGCTGGGAGGGGCCGTCGGGGCGACGCGCGCCGCGGTCGACTCGGGCTGGATCCCGTACAGCCAGCAGATCGGGCAGACCGGCAAGATCGTCAAGCCCGAGCTCTACCTCGCGCTCGGGATCAGCGGTGCGATCCAGCACAAGGTCGGGATGCGGACGTCGGGCGCGATCGTCGCGGTCAATCGCGATGCCGACGCGCCGATCGCCGAGTTCGCCGACCTGTTCGTGGTCGGCGACCTGTTCGAGGTCGGGACCGCGCTCCTCGAACGCCTTCGGGCGCGGTCGGGCTGAGCGCGGCCTGGGCACACCGACACGATGGAACTCGCCGTCCTGCTGCCGATCGCTGCGTTCATCGCGCTGGTAGCCGGTCTGGCGGTGGTGCTGCGCGGCACCGGGCGGATCGTCAAGCGGACCCGCGAGCTCGAGCACTTCCGGGGCGCAGTCCACGATCTCGCGGCCGGATCGACGCGTCGCTCGGCGGCGGCTGCCGGCCAGATCGACGCGGTCCGGCGCCGGCAGGTCGGGCCGGAAACGATCGGCGAGACGATCGTCGCCGCGACCGACGCGGTCGAGCACTACGCCGACGAGGCGAAGGCGCTGCGCGGCCCGCGCACGGCCGCAGGAGATCCGCGCCGACCTCGTCGGGGAGCTCGAACGGGCCGCACCGGGCGCTCGAGATGGTCGAGCATGGGACCTCGATCATGCTCACGGCTCGGCGCGGCCCGCGCGAGCTCGAGGCGCAGACCGCCGATCAAGCGCGGCTACCTCAACCTCCTCCACGCCCGCGAGGCGATCGCCCGTCGCGCCCTCGATGCCCAGGATCTGGAGATCGACGAAAAGGCCGCGAGCGCCGGTCGGTGGAGCGCCTGACGCCCTCGGACGGCCTTGACTGCCGGGCAATACCACACCATCTAGTGGTATCCTCGGTCGACACCACTATCCCTTGTGGTGCGAGACGACAGGAGAGCGATGCGCTGCCCCCAATGCGGCGAGCGGGAGACCCGCGTCGTCGACTCGCGCGACCTCGATGACTCGGCCACGATCCGCCGCCGCCGCGAGTGCGCCGCGTGCGCGATGCGGTTCACGACCTACGAGCGGGTCGAGGCCGCCCGGCTGATCGTCATCAAGCGCGACGGCGTGCGCCAGGAGTTCGATCGCGACAAGCTCGCGTCCGGCCTGCGCAAGGCGCTGACCCGGCGGCCGGTGCCCGATGGCGCGGCCGAGGCCGCCGCCGACGCGATCGAGGCCGAGCTGCGCGCTGCCGGCGTCACCGAGGTGCCGTCGTCGCGGATCGGCGCGCTCGCCATGGAGCAGCTCCGCGGCATCGACCAGATCGCCTACATCCGCTTCGCCAGCGTCTACCAGAGCTTCGAGGACCTCGAGGACCTGAAGCGCGAGGTCGACACGCTCTACGCCGAGCGCGGCGACACCGTGGCGGTCGACCTGCGCCCGAAGGCAGCCGCGCGGTCGCGCGCATGAGCGTCCTGTCCGATCGCGACATCCGGGCGGCGCTCGAGGCGGGCACGGTCAGGATCGACCCGTACGACCCGCACGACCTCCAGCCGTCGTCGGTCGACCTCCATCTCGACCGGTCGTTCCGGGTCTTCCGCAACAACCGCTACGCGTTCATCGACGTCCGCTCGCCGCAGCCCGACCTGACCGAGCTGCTGACGATCGCCGACGACGAGCCGTTCATCCTCCATCCGGGCGAGTTCGTCCTCGGCCAGACGCTCGAATGGGTCGAGCTGCCGAACGACCTCGTCGCCAGGCTCGAAGGCAAGAGCTCGCTGGGCCGCCTCGGGCTGCTCATCCACTCGACCGCGGGCTACGTCGATCCGGGCTGGAAGGGCAACCTGACGCTCGAGCTGTCGAACGTGGCGAACCTGCCGATCGCGCTCTACTTCGGGATGCGGATCGGCCAGATCAGCTTCTTCAAGATGTCCAGTCCGGTCGATCGGCCGTACGGCTCGCCCGAGCTCGGCTCGAAGTACCAGGGTCAGTCGGAGCCGACCGCGTCGGCCTTCCACCGCGACTTCGACGCCGATCGCGCGACCCGGGAGCCATCGCGCAAGTAACCCGATGGCGATGAACGATGCGGTCGACTGGTCGCGCGATCTGGGCGGCGGCGTCCGCGTCGCGCTGGTCCAGGCCGGCACGTTCCGGTCCGACGCCGGGCACGCTGTTCGGGCCCGTGCCGTGGGTGCTCTGGGACGGCCTCGTCGGCGACGAGGTCGACGACAAGCGGCGGCTCCTCCAGGCGCTCAACTGCCTGCTGATCGAGACGCCGTCCGGGCGCGTCCTGGTCGAGACGGGGATCGGCGAGCGGCGTCGACGACAAGACCCGCGAGATGCGGGCCTACGAAGGGCCGTGGATCGTGCCGGCGCTCGAGACCGCCGGCTTCCTGCCCGAGTCCGTCGACGTCGTGGCGATGAGCCACCTCCACTTCGACCATGCCGGCGGCCTGCTGCGGGCGGACGGCGAGCGCGCATTCCCGCACGCGAAGATCGTCGCCCAGCAGGCCGAGTGGGAGGTCGCGCTCGGCGACAACCCGCGGCTCGTCGCGTCGCTACGTCCAGCCGGAGCTGCGGCTCGTCGAGACTGGGGCAAGCAGGGCTGGGCCGACGGCGAGCACGAGATCATGCCGGGCGTGACGGTCGTCCCGACCGGCGGCCACTCGAGCGGCCACCAGGCGGTCGTCGTCCGGGGTGGCGGAGACGGCGGACGGACCGCTGGCCTTCTTCGGCGACCTGCTGATGCGCCCGTGGGCGGCGAACCCGCGCTGGGTCACCGCGTTCGACGACTTCCCGCTCGATTCGGTCGTGCGCAAGGCCGAGCTCTTCGCGCAGGCCGTCGACGAGGACTGGATCGTCGTCCTGTCGCACGAGCCCGTGCACCCGATCGGCCGGCTGGTCCGGATCGCGATCGCTTCCGGTTCGAGGCCGAGTAGCGCGGCCTCGCGGTCGTTACGGGCTCGGGCTGGCGGCGACGCCGGACGGGCTTGCACCGGGCGAAGCGCCGGACCCCGTGGCTCCCGGCAGGATCGCCTCGATCTGCGCCTCGGCGCCGGCCTCGTCGAGCGGCGACGCGACGATCGACGCGGATGACGCCGTTCGGGTCGATGAAGCACGTGGGTCGGCAGGCCGAATGCCTTGTACGCGTGGAAGATCTGCCCGGTGCCGTCGAAGCCGATCGTGTAGCCGAGCTGGTACTTCGCGCGTAGGCGGCCACATCGGCGGGCGACGTCTCCTGGACGCTGATCGCGACGAGCACGAGGCCCTGGTCCTTGTAGCGCGTCCGAGACGTCGCGGAGGATCGGCGTCCTCGGACTGGCAGGGCGGGCACCAGGTCGTCCAGAAGTTGACCCAGACCGCCTTGCCGCGAAGGTCGGCCAGCCGGATCGGCGTGCCGTTGAGGTCGATCAGCTGATAGGTCGAGCCGTCGGCGTTCGTGACGCTGAATTCGGGCGCTGTCGCGCCGACCCTGAGGCCGACCGGCGGCGGCGACGAGATCAGGTAGGCGGTCGCCTTCGGGTCGACGGCGGCCGGGCCGTTCGCGGTATTGCCGAGTGGTGTCGTCACGCCGATCAGCACGACCCCGGCCATGAGCACCGCGACGAAGCCGAAGACGAGCTGCCGCCCGCTGAACGGACCGATGACCCCGTGGCGTTCGCGGCGGTGGCTGAACTCCGGTCGCTCCGCCATCAGATCGCCGTGTTGAAGTTGAAGTAGCGCGGGAAGAGCGCCAGCCAGTCGAAGACCATCGCCAGCGCCGATGAAGACGACGAGCAGCCCGCCGATCAGCGACACCGTCCGACCGTGGCGGATGAGCGGCGCGCATCAGCCGCGGCGCCCGGTCGTACACCGCGGCGATGAGCGAGGAACGGCAGCCCGAGCCCGAGCGTGTAGGCGACGAGCAGGACCGTCCCCTGGAGGACCGTCCCGGACGTCGCGGCCATCGTCAGGATCCCGCCCAGGATGATCCCGATGCACGGGCTCCAGCCGACCGCGAAGATCGCCCCGAGCCCGAACGACGCGAGCCACCCGCCGCGCGAGCTCGACGACCCGGCTCCCGACCCGGTCGCCGAAGCTCGTCGCCGCCGCTCGCGCTGCCGAGCGCGGTCGAGCCCGTCGCGGCCGCGAGCGAGCCGGCCGCACCGGCGTCGAGCGGCCGCCACGTCCGCTGCGAGACCCGGGACATGCAGGAGGCCCGCGAGGTCGAGGCCGAGCACGATCAGGACCACGCCGCCGATGACGCGGAGCGCCGGCAGGTAGTCGACGAGTGGGCCGGCCGCGAAGGTCGCCGTGATCCCGAGCAGCGTGAACACGGCGCCGAACCCGGCGACGTAGGCGAGCGCGTGACGGACCGCGAGCCAGCGCGACGGACGGGCGCCCGAGCGCGGACCCTGCGACCGCGATCGCGGTCAGCTGGCCGAGATAGGCCGGGACGAGCGGCAGGACGCACGGGGACAGGAAGCTGACGATGCCCGCGAGGAACGCGACGAGGATCGTCAGGTCGGTGCCGAACATCGGGCGGTCAGGCGTCCAGGACGTCGGTCAGGAGGCGGCGAAGGCGGGCGACGCTGGTGGCCAGCTCGAGCCGTCGATCGGCGAGCTCGACCACCGGGATCGTCGCGAAGTACGCCTCCTGCCAGCCCGGATCGGTCTCGATGTCGCGGACGACGAGCTCCGGCGCCGACCGGCCGTCACGTCGACGCTCGTCCAGCAGGGCGGTCAGGGCTTCGTGGGTCTCGTCGCACAGGCCGCAGCCCGGACGGCCGTAGAGGATCAGGTCGGGGAGGGGAGAGGCGTGCATCTCGCGGCCGATTGTAGGGGAGGTCTGCGAAGTGGCCCGGCCGTGCGGATCGGCGGGCCTACGGGACCCCGGCCAGCACGTACCCGGCGACCGCGGTGCCGACGTCGACGGCGGACTTTGCGCCCGTGCTCGGGATGTGGACGACGATCGAGAGGTAGGTCGTCCCGTCGCGGATGACGAACGTCGTGAAGTCAGCGTCGGTGGTGTAGAACGCCTCATCGCCAAGGTCGATGTCGGTGTGCGCCGCCGTCTTGGCTTCGGTCCAGTAGGCCTCGTCGGCGAACTGGTAGCCGATCACGATCGGCGATCCGTTGATCTCGTAGACGCAGCCGAGCGCGCCCGGGACCGGGGTGGCCGTATCGATCTGCGCGCCGAGGGCCTGGCTTGCCTGGGCGATCGTCATGTACGAGCACGCGCCGGGATAGATCGAGGCAGATGGCGACGGGCCACCTGCGGTATCGGATGCTGCGGCGGCCGGCGACGATGTGCCGGTCGATCCGCATGCTGCGAGGGCGACGCACACCAGGACGAGGACGAGGGCTGCGACGAGGCGGCGACGACCCGGGGCTCGGCTCATCGCCCCGCGAGCCAGGCCAGCTCGCGCTCGGCGTCGGCATCCTCGCCGAAATGGCCGAACGCGTTGGCGAACACCTCGACGTTCGGGATCCGCGCCGCCAGCCAGTCGCCATGCGCGGCCGGGACGAGCGTGTCGGCGCGGCCGTACCAGAGCGAGGTGGGCACGGCGATCGAGGCGACATCGAAGCCCCACGGCGAGACGAAGGCCAGGTCGTCATCGACCCAGCCATCGACGCCGTTCCGGAGCGCGTCGGGCAGGTTCTCCGCGAGGACCGCACGGTCCTTGGCCTGCTGGGCGCGGTCGGATTCGGAGAGCTGGTAGTCGTCCGGCAGGGTGTCCGTCGCCCCGCTCGCGATGCAGTTCCAGGATCGTTCGCGCGTCGGCCTCGAGCTTGACCCGCAACGCCGCCTCACCCTCCAGGGCGAGCTCGCCCTCGGTGACGTTGCCGGGCGTCTGGCCGGCGAACCAGTCGAGCCCGTCTGCGTCGAACGGAGCGACAGCGACGACCGCGGCGCAGCGCAGAACGCGATCGCCGAGGAGCGCGGCGCAGGCGAGGGTGTGCGGTCCGCCGCCGGACCGGCCGGTGACGGCGAACCGGTCGATCCCGAGCGCGTCGGCGATCGTCGCGACGTCGTCGACGATGTCCGCGACGCGGCGGCCGGGCCGCCGGGTCGAGAAGCCGTAGCCCGCGCGATCGAAGCTGATCCGGCGGACCCCGACACGCTCGTAGATCGACGCGTCGCGCCAGCGACCCAGGCGCCCGCTCGGCGTGCCGTGGATCGAGATGAGCGGGACGCCGGTCGGGTCGCCCCATTCGGCGGCGGCAAGGGTGCGGCCGTCCGGGGCTGTGATGCGATGCTCGAGCGGTGCCGTCATGGTGCCGACACACTAGCGCGCGTCGGGCGCCGGGGTAGGATGAAGCCCGCGCCCCCGTAGCTCAGTGGACAGAGCGAGGCCGTCCTAAGGCCTGCGTCGGCGGTTCGAGTCCGTCCGGGGGCGCCAAACCAGAAGAGCCCGCGCATCCTCCACGACGTTGGGCGACAGGGACCGTATCGCCTACGGGCGAGTAGGCCGCACGAGATCTCGCTGCCGACCTGCCAGTGGCGCCCACTACTGTGTTGGCTCGAGTTGGCTATGTGGCGACGTCGATCACCGCCTGAGCAAAGGCTTCTGGGGCTTCCTGGGGCAGGTTGTGACCCACGCCGCCGGTGATCAGCCGGTGCTCGTACGATCCAACGAACTTCGCGCGATACGCATCTGGTTCCGGGTGCGGTGCTCCGTTGGCATCACCCTCCATCGTGATCGTCGGGACGCCGATCGCCGGTGCTTCTGCGAGCCGCCGCTCGAGCTCCGCGTAGCGCGCCTCGCCATCGGCGATGCCGATCCGCCAGCGGTAGTTGTGGATGACGATGTCCACGTGGTCGGGGTTGCCGAACGACGCGGCGCTGCGCTCGAACGTCGCGTCATCGAACGCCCACGTCGGTGACGCCGTCTGCCAGATCAGCCGCGCGAACTCCTTCCGATACCGCTCGTAGCCGGCTCGGCCGCGCTCGGTCGCGAAGTAGAACTGATACCACCACGACAGCTCTGCGGCCGGTGGCAGCGGCGTCCGGTTCGCCGCCTGGCTGCCGATGAGATAGCCGCTCACGGAGACGAGGCCGCGACACCGTTCGGGCCAGAGTGCCGCGACGATGCCCGCGGAGCGCGCGCCCCAGTCGAAGCCGGCGACGGCCGCCTGCTCGATCTCGAGGGCGTCCATCAGCGCGATCACGTCGACGGCGAGCGCGGCCTGCTCCCCGTTCCGAGGCGTCTCGGCCGAGAGGAAGCGGGTCGAGCCGTATCCGCGGAGGTAGGGGACGATCACCCGTAAGCCGGCTTTCGCTAGCAGTGGCGTGACGGCGGCGAAGCTGTGGATGTCGTACGGCCAGCCGTGGAGGAGCACGGCCACCGGAGCGTCGCGTGCCCCGGCGTCTACGTAGCCGACGTCAAGGTCGCCCGCGTGGACCTGGCGGATAGGCCCGAATGCGGGCACCGGCTCTTCCACGATGCTCCTCTCACGGCGACGATGGACGCCGCCTCAACCGCGTGCTTTTCCTCGCCGGTGTCTACTCGAAAGACTTGTCGGCCGACCCGTTGTTGCGCCATATCTCACTGGCCTCGTTTGAGCCGCCCAATTCGGCGTCGCCATCGGCAGTCTAGGCCCGTCCGAGCTCGCCTCCCTATCAGTGGGCGGCCGTCGCGTACCATGCGACCGGATCCGGGGCTTTGGTTTCCGAGCCCCCGAGTCCGTCCGGGGGCGCCATCCTCGACCCAACCACCGAGTGTCGGCGAAACGCGCAGCGAGTCACGCCGCAAACTGGATTATCAAAACATCCGACGAACGCAAGGAGCAGGCCTTGGGCAGCATCACGGTCGGCCACGAGAACTCCACGCCGATCGAGCTCTACTACGAGGACCACGGCAGCGGCCCGGCCGTCGTGCTGCTGAGCGGTTGGCCGCTCGACAGCCGCTCCTGGGAACCTCAGATGCAGGTGCTCCTGGAGGCGGGCCATCGCGTGATCGTCTACGACCGACGTGGGTTCGGTCAGTCCAGCCGGCCGACCGAGGGGTACGACTTCGACACGCTGGCCGCCGACCTCGACAAGGTCCTGACGACGCTGGACCTGCACGACGTCACGCTGATCGGCTTCTCGCTCGGCACCGGCGAACTGGCTCGCTACATCGGCACGTACGGGACCGGCCGGCTGAGGAGCTGCGTGTTCATCGAGAGCTTGGCGCCCTCGTTCGTGAAGTCGGACGAGAACCCGAATGGCGTCGACCAGGCGGGGGTCGACGCCGTCCGGCAGGCGATCCTGGACGACCGGCCCGCGTGGCTCACCGGGCTGCTCGGAGACTTCCTCAACCTCGACGACTACCTCGGCAATCGGGTCAGCGAGGAGACCGTCCGCAACAACTGGAACGCCGGCGCCGGAGCGTCGCCATTCGCGACGTGGGCGTGCGTCGCCACGTGGCTCGAGGACTTCCACGAGGACATCAAGCGCGATCGACGTCCCGACGCTGATCCTGCACGGGACAGCCGACCGGATCCTGTCGATCGACGGCCAGGGCCGGCGCCTGCACGCTGCGCTACCCGACGCCCAGTACGTCGAGATCGAGGGCGGACCGCACGTCATGTGCGTCACCCACGCCAAGGAGGTCAACCGCGAGCTGCTGGCCTTCCTGCGCGAGCCGGCGGCCGTCGGCGTGACGCCCTGAGATGGCAGGGCGAGCAGCCCATCGACGAGCTGGCAGGCAAGCTGAAGCGCACCGAGATCCAGCACCGCCCGTCATCGATCCCTGGGCGCGAGATCGTCCAGGTCCTCACCGAGATCCCGGCCGGTGTCGAATCCGGCTGGCACATTCATCCGGGTGAAGAGGTCGGCTACATCGTCGCCGGGACCGTCGAGATGAGGATCGCCGGCCAGCCGACGCTGACCCTGCACGCCGGCGATGGGTTCCTCATCCCGCCGCGCACAGCCGCACAACGCGCTGGACGTCGGCCCCGAGACGGGCCGGATGCTCTCGACCTACATCGTGGAGATCGGGCAGCCGTTGGCGCAGTTCGTTGACGACCCGCCAGTCCCTCCGCCCGGGCAGGGTGCTGGCGGATAGGCACCGGCTGTCGCCGTGGAGACGTGGCGCCGCGCCTACAAGACCCTGAGCTCGTCCCGGCCCTGGTTCGGGACGTCGACCTGACGACGGCGGCCAGCCACGTCGACCGCAACAGCGTCGGCACCAGACTTCCCCCCGGCGCTCCAGGCGCCGAGCTCATCGCTTCCCGAAACCGGGCATGGCTGCCGCCTGTTCCATCCACGACGCGAGTCGGCGATCGTCGATATCGTCGAGCGATCCCAGGTCCACGCCGCGCGTGGTCTTGCCCATCCCGATCGGCGTGACTGGCGGGACGGGCGTGAGCGACGTGCCGCGCCCGAACGCCAGCTTGACGTGGCCATCGAAGCCGCCGCACGAGAAGCACCAGCCGTCGCCGACGCCGTACCACGCCATGCCCCATTTCACGGAGCGCTGCAGGTCCGGCAGCGTCTTCGCCGCCAGGGCATCGACGTGTTCCGCGATGGAGCGTTGCGGCTGCGGCAGGCTGCTGATGTAGGCAAAGACCGGCTTGTCGCCGACCGCGGCCTTCGCGGGGCTCGCCCTGCCGGTCATGGCGGCGGGCAGCGTCGTGAGGACGTTGCTTGACGTCCCCGTTTCCTTCGTGGCATTTCGTCGCTTCGACGTCACGGAGGTCGATGCTCCGACTGAGTCCTTGTCGGGCTCGTCGGCGCCGACCTTTGGCTGTTCACGATCGTCAGGCGACGTCATTGTCGATCCTCGGCGTCACTCCCCGCGTTGCCAAAGGTCAATCGCCCGGCCGGTCGATAGGTCAGGAGCGTCACGCCCGACGGGATCGACCGAGACTCGACCAGAGTCAGATCGTGCGTCTGGCCATGCTCCGGGAAGAGCCGGAGACCATCGCCCACCACGACGGGGTACAGCCGGATGTTCAGCTCGTCCACGAGGTCGCGCTCCAACAGCCACTGGAGCAGAACGCCGCTGCCATGGACCTGGAGCTCGCCACCGGGCTTCGCCTTGAGCTCGCGCACCGCCGCTTCGACGTCGCCGTCGATCACGTGCGTGTTCTGCCATTTCGGGTCCTTGAGCGTGGTCGACGGCACGTACTTGGGCAGGACGTTGATGCCATGGGACACCGGATCGCCGCTGTCGTGGAGCGGCCAGTACGGTTCCCAGATCTGCCAGGTCTTGCGTCCGAGCAGCAGGGCGTCCGCGCGCTCGAACATCGAGACCAGGTAGGGCCACATCTCCTCGTCGGCGTGCGCCGCGGTCCATCCACCGCGGTCGAACCCGCCGCGCCGGTCCTCGTCGGGGCCGCCGGGACCCTGGTAGACGCCGTCGAGCGTCAGCATCATCGTTGCCGTCAACTTCATGGTCGTCACTCCCTGCAGGCGATCGTTGAAGGGTAGAGGCGCACGCATCATCGGCGCCTCGTTCGGCCGCGCGCGCATTTTCGTTGTACGGTTCGAGGAGCGTCGGAGCCTGACCGGCTGCCGGTCGCGGGGATCGCTACGTGGTCGTCGTCGCATACGGGGGTATCGCATGAGCGGACGCGAACGGCTCCGCGGCGCGAGGTGGCTGGTGCTCTGCCAGCTCGCGCTGCTCGTGGCGTCGCTGCTGGCCCCGCTGTCCACCGTCGCTGCCGATCCGAGCCCGAGCCCCGTGGCGCCGTCGCCGACCGTCGTGCCGACACCGTCACCAGACCCTTCAACGCCGACGGCGTCGCCGCCTCCCGATGCGGGACCCTCGGCCACAGCCGCGCCTTCGTCTACGCTCGCGCCCTCAGCTACGCCGGGGCCCCTGGATGGGCCGTCGCCCTCGGCTGCACCGTCGGCTTCGGATGCGCCGTCGCCATCGTCGACGCCGGGATCGGCTCCTCCATCGGCCGAACCTACCCCCACGGCGACTCCTTCGTCTGTGGCCGACACGCCGACGTCGGATCACATCGTCACGTTCGCCTCGACCACGAGCGGGGGCCAGCGGTCGGAGATCCTCGCCGCGGCCGGAGCCGACGTCATCGACACGATCGCCGCCGCTCCGCCTGGCGGTCATCCGAGTCCCGACGGCTCCTCGGTGATCGAGTCGCTGCAGGGCAGCGCCGGCGTCACCCGAGTCGAGCGCGACACCGTCCGTGCCGCCGAGGCGGTACCGAGCGACCCGGGGTACCACGCCCAGTGGTCCCTTCCGCGGATCGGCTGGGACGATGTCTACGGCACCGTGCACCCGTCCGGCTCCGCGGTCGTGGCCGTGCTCGACACCGGGGTCGACGGGGGTCAGCCCGATCTGGCCGGCGAGCTCGTTCCGGGCACGAGCGTCATCGCCGGTGGCGATCCCACCGTCGACCCCAACGGTCACGGAACGGCGATGGCCGGGATCATCGCCGCCGCCACGAACAACGGTCGCGGGATCGCCGGGATCGGCTTCGCCGGCGTGAAGGTGATGCCGGTCACCGTTCTCGATGCCAACGGGCTCGGACAGGACAGCGACATCATCGAGGGCGTGGTCTGGGCGGTCGACCACGGCGCGGACGTGATCAACATGTCCTTCAGCAACCCGGGCTTCAGCGAGTCCCTACAGGCCGCGATCGACTACGCGTGGGATCACGATGTCGTCGTCGTGGCCGCGACCGGCAACGACGGCTCGAGCGGCGCGACCTACCCGGCGGGCGATCGGGGCGTCGTCGGCGTTTCGAGCACGGACGAGTCCGACCGGCTCGACCCGTCCTCGAACCACGGGGCCGACACGTTCCTCGGGGCGCCGGGCGAGGGCATCCTGACCCTTGCTCCCGGCGCAGGTACCGAGACGGTGTCCGGGACGTCGGCCGCGTCGGCGGCGGTTGCCGGGGCGGCCGGGCTCCTACGGGCGATCGACCCGAGCGCCTCCAATGGCGTGATCGTCGGACGGCTGGGCCGATCCGCCGCCGACATCGGCACTCGTGCCCAGACGGGCAACGGGCGCCTCGACCTCGCGCAGGCCGTGGCCGACGACGGCACCGCGTCGGTCCGTCCCGCGGGAGTCGGTGGCCATGGCGGGCCGTTCATCGGGCCGTACGTCGCCGCGAACAAGAACCTGCAGATCACGCTCGCGGGTGGCCTCGGATCGGGTTTCGTCAGTTTCTCGAACCTCGTCCCGGCCAAGATCGTCGCCCCATGCTTCACCTCCTGCACCATCGCCTTTGACAACAACCAGATCGGAACCCTGACCGCGACACCGAGCCCCGGCTTCGTCTTCGTCGGCTGGACGAGTACCTTCCTCGTCCGCGTGACGACGTGCGCGGACACGACGAACCCGTGCGACTTCAGCCTCGGGAACAAGCCCCTGCAGCTGACCGCCACCTTCGCGCCCGTGCCGGTCCCCGTCGGGACGATCGATCTGCAGGCCGGATCCGATAGCGGGACATCGAACAGCGACGACATCACCAACGCCGCGGTTCTCGTCTTCGACGTCACCTTCGATCGGTCGGTCACGGGACTCGGCGCCGACGACCTGTCGAACGTCGGAACGGCGACCGGATGCGTCGTCGGCGACCCTGCGGGATCCGGAGCCGCGTACACCGTCACGCTGACCGGGTGCTCAGAGGGCACGGTGGTCCTGCGGCTGGCACCAGGCGCCGTGGTCGGCGGCGCCGGCGGGGTGAACGTCGAGACGGACGGGCCCGAGGTCACGATCGATCGGGCCGGGCCTCACGTCACGATCGACCAGGCATCGGGCCAACCGGACCCGACCGGGGACAGCCCCATCCGGTTCGACGTGGTGTTCAGCGAGACCGTGTCCACGTTCGACGCAGCAGACGTCGTGATCACGGGGACCGCCGGCGGCCCAGGGACAGTCACGGTCGACGGGAGTGGCTCGCACTACTCGGTCTCGGTCACGGGGATGACGACAGAGGGCACCGTGATCGCGACCATCCCCGCAGGCGCCACGACGGGCCTCGCGGGTAACCCGTCCTTTGCGTCCACCTCGACCGACAATGTCGTGATCTGGGATACCACCGATCCGAGCGTCACCATCGACCAGGCCGTCGGCCAGGCGGACCCGACGAACGACAGCCCGATCGTCTTCACCGCGGTCTTCACCGAGCCCGTCACCGGTTTCGAGACCGGCGACGTGACCCTGACCGGGACGGCGGGCGGGACCCTGACGGCCGTGGTCAGCGGTGGCCCGACGACGTATTCCGTCACCGTGACCGGGATGACGACGACCGGGACGGTGATCGCCTCGATCGACCCAGGCGTCGCGGTCGACGGGGCCGGCAAGCTGAACCTCGGCTCGGCTTCGGATGACAACGTCGTGCTCTGGGACGTGACCCCGCCGACCGTCACGATCGACCAGGCCGCCGAGCAGACTGATCCGACGAATGCGAGTCCGATCACGTTCACGGTCGTCTTCAGCGAGGCGGTCGTCGGGTTCGGCACCGGTGACGTCGCGATCACGGGCACGTCGGGCGGAACGAAGACGGCGACGGTCACGGGCGGCCCGGTCACGTTCAGCGTGGCGGTCACCGGGATGACGACCTCCGGCACCGTGATCGCATCGATCCCGGCGGGTGTGACGACCGGCTTGACCGGCAATCCCAACGCGGCATCCACGTCGACCGACGACACCGTGACCTGGAACCGGGCGACCCACCTCGCGTTCGCCGTGCAGCCGACCGACACGGTCTATGGCGCGAACATCAGCCCGGCCGTCACCGTTGAGGTCCTCGACGCAAACGATGCCGTCGTCACCGAGAGCTCGGCGCCGATCCGGCTCACCCTGACTCCGGCAGGAGCCAACCTCCATGGGACCAATCCCGTCATCGCGGTCAATGGGGTCGCGACGTTCTCCGACCTGACGGTGGACCAGGTCGTCGGCGACTACACGCTGGTCGCGCAGGCTCCCGGAATGACGTCCGCGGAGAGTGCCCCGTTCGCGATGTTGCTGGCACCGTTGACCGTCACCGCCAACGACCAAACGAAGCCGTACGGCACGACCGTCACGTTCAGCAACACGGACATCACGGTCAGCGGTCTGGTGCCCGGAGACACGGTTGACTCCCTCAGCCTGCTGAGCTTGGGGGCTCCATCGACGGCGACCGTCGCCGGCAGCCCGTATGCGATCGTCCCATTCGACGCCCAGGGCACTGGCATCGCCAACTACGACATCACGTACGTCAACGGCTCGCTGACCGTCACGCCGGCTACCGCGGATATCGCGGTCACCGGCTACTCGGTCCCGTACGACGGCCTGCCTCACACCGCCACCGGCCACGGCGACCGGCGCCCTGGGCGAGGACCTGTCGCGCCGACCTGGACCTGTCTGGCACGACCCACACCGCGGCCGGCGCCTACCCCGTCGACCCGTGGACGTTCCACGACCCGGCGGGTAACTACGTCGACGCCAGCGGCACCGTCGCCGACGCCATCGGCGCGGCGACACTCACCATCACCGCGAACGACCGGACCAAGCCGTACGGCACGACGGTCACCTTCGCTGGGACCGAGTTCACGGTGACCGGCCTGCAGGGGACCGACAGCGTCACCTCGGTGACCCTCACGAGCCTCGGGCGCCGGCCGACCGCGACCGTCGCCGGCAGCCCCTACGCGATCGACGCCCTCGGCTGCGGTCGGCACGGGTCTCGCCAACTACACGATCAGCTACGTGCCGGGCGCGCTGACCGTCACGCCGGCAACGGCGGATATCGCGGTCACCGGCTACTCGGTCCCGTACGACGGCGTCGCCTCACACCGCCACCGCGCACCGCGACCGGCGCCCTGGGCGAGGACCTGTCCGCCGACCTGGACCTCTCTGGCACGACCCACACCGCGGCCGGCACCTACCCCGTCGACCCGTGGACGTTCCACGACCCGGCGGGTAACTACGTCGACGCCAGCGGCACCGTCGCCGACGCCATCGGCGCGGCGACACTCACCATCACCGCGAACGACCGGACCAAGCCGTACGGCACGACGGTCACCTTCGCCGGGACCGAGTTCACGGTGACCGGCCTGCAGGGGACCGACAGCGTCACCTCGGTGACCCTCACGAGCCTTGGTGCGCCGGCCACCGCGACCGTCGCCGGCAGCCCGTATGCGATCGCGCCCTCGGCTGCGGTCGGCACGGGTCTCGCCAACTACACGATCAGCTACGTGCCGGGCGCCCTGACGGTCAGCCTGGCCGCGTTGACCATCACCGCGAACGACCGGACCAAGCCGTACGGCACGACGGTCACCTTCGCCGGGACCGAGTTCACGGTGACCGGCCTGCAGGGGACCGACAGCGTGACCTCGGTGACCCTCACGAGCGCCGGAGCTTCGCCGACCGCGACGGTCGCCGGCAGTCCCGTACCCGATCGCGCCATCGGCCGCCGTGGGCACGGGCCTCGCCAACTACACGATCAGCTATGCTCCGGGCGCTCTGACCGTCACGGCTGTAACTCTGACCATCACCGCGAACGACCGGACCAAGCCGTACGGCACGACGGTCACCTTCGCTGGGACCGAGTTCACCGTGACCGGCCTGCAGGGGACCGACACGCGTCACCTCGGTGACCCTCACGAGCGCTGGGAGCCTTGCCGACCGCGACCGTGGCCGGCCAGCCCCTACGTCATCGACGCCCTCGGCTGCGGTCGGCACGGGTCTCGCCAACTACACGATCAGCTACGTTCCGGGCTGCGCTGACCGTCACGCCGGCGACCGCGGATATCGCGGTCACCGGCTACTCGGTCCCGTACGACGGCCTCGCCTCACACCGCCACGGCCACGGCGACCGGCGTCCTGGGCGAGGACCTCGTCGCGCCGACCTGGACCTCTCTGGCACGACCCACACCGCGGCCGGCACCTACCCCGTCGACCCGTGGACGTTCCACGACCCGGCGGGTAACTATGTCGACGCCAGCGGCACCGTCGCCGACGCCATCGGCGCGGCGACACTCACCATCACCGCGAACGACCGGACCAAGCCGTACGGCACGACGGTCACCTTCGCAGGGACCGAGTTCACGGTGACCGGCCTGCAGGGGACCGACAGCGTCACCTCCGTGACCCTCACGAGCCTTGGTGCGCCGGCCACCGCGACCGTCGCCGGCAGCCCGTATGCGATCGCGCCCTCGGCTGCGGTCGGCACGGGTCTCGCCAACTACACGATCAGCTACGTGCCGGGCGCGCTGACCGTCACGCCGGCAACGCTCACGATCACGGCCGACGACCAGGCGAAGCCTTCTGGCGTGGATTTCGTCTTCACAGGGACAGAGTTCTCCGCGTCCGGCTTGATGAACGCCGACACGGTGGATTCAGCAACAATCTCGAGCGCTGGTGCTCCCGCCTCGGCGCCTCCCGGCACGTATCCGATCGACATCTCCGCGGCCGTTGGGACGGGCCTCGCCAACTACGCCATCACCTACGCCCCGGGCACGATGTCGGTCGGCAACACGGCGCCCATCGTCGGTGATGCCACCGTCTCGACGGGCGCCACGACACCGGTTGCGGGGACCGTGCCCGTGAACGACCCAGACACCGGCCAGATCGTGACAGTCACGATCTCCTCACCACCTGCCCATGGGACGGCGACCGTGGCCCAGGACGGGTCGTTCACATACACCCCGACCGGGACCTACACGGGACGAGACACGTTCACGATCGAGGGCTGCGACGACGCCGCGCCCCCGGCCTGCGACAGCGGGACCGTCTCGATCGCGATCCATCCGGTGGCCGTCGACGACGCCGCCGTGGCGAGCGAGGGCGAGACCGTCGAGGTCGATGTTCAGGCGAACGACATCGGCGATGCTGGGGCCCCACGGATCGTGACCGGTCCCGCCCACGGGACGGCGTCAGTCGGTTCGATCATCTACACGCCTGACCCGGGGTTCAGCGGCACGGACCAGGTCATCTACCGCATCTGCAGCCCGAATGACGCTGCCGTCTGCGATGACGCCACGCTGACGGTGACCGTCGTCCCGCCGGGCCCGGCGACCGATGTGAACGCCGGGCCGACGACGCCGATCGAGACGGAGGAGGGGACCGGGGTCCTGCTCGTCGGGCTGCTAGCGGTGATCGCTGTCGTGACGGTCGGGGCACTGGCGGCACTCGGACGGCGCCGCACCTAGCGCCAGCCGAGCTCCGGGGCCACGTATTTGAGGATGCTCTCGACCGCGTGGGCGTTGTACTCGACGCCGAGCTGGTTCGGAACAGTGAGCAGGAGCGTGTCCGCCGCCTGGATCGCCGTGTCACCCGCGAGCTCCTTGACGAGGACATCGGGCTCCGCGGCGTACGAGCGCCCGAAGATCGCCTTGGTCTGCGCGTCGAGGTAGCCGACCTGATCGGACTCCTGGCCGCCGCGGCCGAAGTACGCACGATCGCGGTCGTCGACCAGCGCGAAGATGCTGCGACTGACCGACACCCGGGGCTCGCGCGGATGGCCAGCCGCGGTCCACGCCTCGCGGAAGAGCCGGATCTGCTCGGCCTGCAGCTCGTGGAACGGCACGCCGGCGTCCTCGGTCAGCAGCGTCGACGACATCAGGTTCATGCCCTGCTGGCCGGCCCATTCCGCAGTGGCGCGCGACCCGGCGCCCCACCAGATCCGGTCGCGCAGGCCCGGTGAATGCGGCTCGGGGCGGAGCAGCCCCGGAGGGTTCGGGAACATCGGGGAGGGGTTGGGCGGTGCAAACCCGGTGCCTGACAGCGCCTGGAGGAAGACCTCGGCGTGCTGGCGCGCCATGTCGGCGTCGGTGCCGCCTTCGGGTGGCACGTAGCCGAAGTACCGGAAACCATCGATGACCTGCTCGGGCGAGCCCCGGCTGATCCCGAGCTGCAGCCGACCGCCCGCGATGAGGTCGGCCGCGCCGGCATCCTCGATCATGTACAGCGGGTTCTCGTAGCGCATGTCGATCACGGCGGTCCCGATCTCGATGCGTTTCGTCCGAGCGCCGATCGCGGCGAGCAGCGGGAACGGCGACGAGAGTTGCTGGGCGAAGTGGTGGACCCGGAAGTAGGCACCGTCGGCACCCAGCTCCTCGACCGCCTCGGCGAGCTCGATCGACTGGATCAGCGCGTCCGAGCCCGTCCGGACCTGCGAGTAGGGCGAGGCCGACCAATGTCCGAACGACAGGAAACCGATCTTCTTCATGCGGCGATTCTAGGCACCCGCGCGCTGGTCAGCTCGACGGCGGGCCGATCTGCTGCTGCAGATCGAGGAGCGGCTGCTGGCTGACCTGGATGAAGCCCTCCCTGGGCCGATCGAGGTCGACAACGATCATGATCACGGCGCCGAGGGCGACCACCAGCACCACCGCGCTGAGGAGGCTCCGGCGCCTCGTCAGGCCCGCGCTGTAGCCGACCATCCCGAGGCTCAGGGCAGATCCGCCGATGAGCAGCAGGAGGACCGTCTCCGGGACACGCGAGTAGAGGCCTGCAGTGATGCGCGTTTCGTGGATGTCGATCGTGTCGTTCAGCAATTCGATGAACAAGGCGACGAGGTCGCCCTTGTCGGTGGTCTTTGCCACGTCCTGGGCGATCGCCCAGATCTTGTTCTGGATGTCGACCGACTGTGCGATGTCGGCCGTGATGTCGTTCGAATCGGTCACCGTGATACGCAGTGGAACGTACTCGCGGAGCAGCTCGCGGATCTGGCTCGACGCCGGTTCGGGCAGATAGCCGGCTCGGAGGTAGGTCGTCCCGATGTCGTTCGCCTCGGCCAGGACATTGGCGCGCCGAGCGTCGAATCGGTCCGCGGCCATTCCCATGGTGACGGCCAGCAGGAATGCGAGGAGTGCCAGGATCGAGCCGACGAGCATGCCCGTCGGCCCCTCCTGCTCACCGGGCGTCCGCTCCTGGTACCAACGGCCGATCCGAAACCCGACCTCGTAGCAGATCATGGTGAAGATCGCGAACGCGACGAAGACCAACGGGATCGGCAGCGAGTCAAGGAGCTGGGCGGGGGGCATCGGCGCCTCATCGCGGTTTCGGCCGTGGGCTCCCAATGTAGCGTGCGGCCGGGCCCGGCGCGGGCCTGCCTGCCCCGTTAGACTGAGCGTGGCTGGAGCGCGCGCCAGTCCCTCCATGAGTCCCCGATGGACCCCCAGTCCGAGGCCATCCGGACGGCGCTTGCCGACGTCCTAGGCCCCGCCGAGCGCGTGGATAGAGTGGTGCCTGCGGTTGGCTGTGCTCTCGTGCTCACCGACCGGCGACTGTTCCTGGTCCGCGAAGGCGCCGCCCATCGACCGAGATCGGGCGTCCGCCACTGGCCGCTCGACCGCGACCTGCGGATCCGGATGGCACCAGGCCAGCAGCACCGCGTGCTCATCGAGCGTGGCGATCGATCGGCGAGCGTCTTCCTGACCCGACCGCAGGTCGATGACGCGATCGACCTGATCATCGAAGTCCGCAAGCGCAGCTACGCGGAGCAGTGACCCCGACGCGTCACGCGTTTGCCGACTCGGCGCCGCCCGCGCCACACTCACGGTGACACCGAACGTGAGGGAGGGCCGGATGATTCGGCTGAGGATCCTGCTCGCATGAGCCTGCCGCCAGATCAGCGCGTCGTGCCATGGCAGGACCCCGGCATGGATGGCCGAGATGGCCTCGTGGGTGGACGCGCGCCTCGCAGCAGCGGGCATCCGGCGGCGCAGCGAGGTGGCCCGCATCTGGCTTCGACCGCGGGCAGCCCTGCTCAGCGTCGAGACAGACCGCGGCCGGATGTGGGCGAAAGCCGTGCCACCCGTTTTCGCGCACGAAGTCGCGCTGACCGAGCTGCTCGCCGACATCGATCCCGGGATCGTCCCGCCGGTGGTTGCCGCGGACCGGGCGCTCGGCCGGATCATCACCGAACACGTGGAGGGCCCGCTGCTTTCCGGGCTCGACGACCCGGCGATCTGGACGGCGACGCTGTCACGGCTGGCAGAGATCCAGCGCGTGCTCGCCAGCGATCCCACCGCGCTACGGGAGGCAGGCGCGGTAGCGGCGCCGCTGGCCCGCCTGGCCGAGACCCTGCCTGGCCTCCTCGGCGACGACGACCTCCTTCTCGTCGATCTTCCCGACGGCCTGACCGGACGCGAGGCGTCCGCCCTCCGAAGCCGGATCCCCGATCTCGTCCGCGCCTGCCGATCCCTGGACGCCAGCGGGATCCCCGACAGCCTCGACCACGGGGATCTCGCGGCGGACGAGGTCATCATCGGTGCGATGGGCCCGGTCTTCCTCGATTGGTCCGATGGCTCGATCACCCATCCGTTCCTTTCTGCGGCGGCGCTCCTCTCGGGTGGCGGCACCACGCGTGCCAGCGCAGACGAGATGGCAGCGGCGTATCTCGGCCCCTGGCTGTCGGCCGGGCTGGGCCTGACCGAGGAAGCCGGCCGGGCCGCGTTGGCGTTGGCACGGACGGTCCTGCCGCTTCATGACGTCGCGCTCTACGTCGAGCGCGTCCTGCCTGCCATCGATGACCCTGCTGGATCGGCAGCGGCCGTGCCACGAGCCTTGCGGGCTATCCTGCTCGGGTGACCCGCCAGCGCATCCCGGACGCCGTTCTCGCCGCCGCCCACGAACGATCGCGGGCACGCGCGGCCCAGGACTGGGCCGAGGCGGACCGCCTTCGGGCGGAGATCGAGTCAGCTGGATGGAAGATCGCCGACCGGGGGATCGACTTCGCGTTGACCCCCGTCGCAGCGGTCGATGTCGCCGACGGCGAACGCGTCCGCTACGGCTCGAGCGCGAGTGTCCCATCGCTCCTCGGCGAGCCGCCGACCGGTCTCGCCACGGTCGTGCTGGTCGCCACGGACTGGCCGGACGACCTCGCCCGGGCGATGACGGGGCTCCGCGAGAGCTCGCCGGACGGGACCTCGATCGTCGTCGTCGCCGACGCGCCGTCGGCGGAGCAGGCGGAGGCGCTCACGGCCGTCGAGGCGCTCGAGCCCTCGGACACCCATCCGCTGGAGATCATCTGGACCAGCGAGCGCCTCGGCCATGCCGCGGCCCTCAACGTCGGCCTACGACGAGCACGCGGACCGGTCGTCATCCTGCTCGATCCGAGCGTCGAGCCGACCGGCGATCTCGTGACGCCGCTGGTCCACGCTCTCGACGACCGGACCGTCGCCGTCACGGGCGGCTGGGGGATCGTCTCGGCCGACCTGCGCAAGTTCGAGGACGCTCCGGCCGGCGACGTCGATGCCATCGAAGGCTATCTCCAGGCGTTCCGGCGCGAGGATGTCGCGGGACGCGGACCGCTCGACGAGCACTTCCGCTTCTACCGGAACCTCGACATCTGGTGGAGCCTCGTGCTGCGCGACGAAGGGGAGGGGACGCCGCCGCGGCGGGCGGTCAGCCTAGCCGGGCTGCCGGCCGTGCGTCACGAGCATCGTGGCTACACGAGCCTCCCCGACGCCGATCGCGACCGCCAGAGCAAGCGCAACTTCTACCGGATCATCGACCGCTTCGGCTGGCGACGGGACCTGCTCGTCAGACGTTGACCGCGGCCGGGGCCGCGTCGCGTTCGTCCTGGTGCTGCCAGACCGTCAGCAGCGGGTCGCGCCGGCCGATCAGGAACCAGGCGATCGGCGCCGCGAGCAGGGTGAGGATGCCGGTGCTGAACATGACCGTTCGGACCGCGTCCGTGTATGCCGCCGCGTAGGCGGCCGCGTCGCTCGGCTCGACCCCGCCGATGAGGACGCCATATGTCGGCATGTTGATCGCGGACAGGAGTGTCCGGAAGACGCCGACCGAGGCGTCGATCTGATCCTGTGGCTGGCCGGCCAAGCGAGGCGGAGTAGCTGTCCAGGGCGAGGACGGTCACCAGCACCGTGACGACCACGAGGCCGGCCCGACTGCCGAGCGCTACCGACGCCTCGTTGAGCGCCGCGGCAGTGGCCGGCAGCCCGCGCGGCACGCTCGCGAAGATGATCGCCGTCCGGACCGTGGTCGCGATGACGAAGCCCGCCCCGATCAACGCGAAGGAGATCGCGAACCCCGCGTACCCGGCGCCCGGTCGCAGGATGGCCGCGATGACCAGGCTGCCGAGGCCGACCGCGAGGATCCCGCCGACCATCAAGGTCCGTGGCGAGAAGCGGGCGAGCAGGATCCCGGCCACAGGACCGGCGACGGCGAGGGCGACCATGAACGGGATCGTCGCGATGACCGACAGGATCGGTCCGTAGCCGAGGATCAGCTGGAAGTAGACCGGGACCTGGAAGAGCGCGGCCGTCTGGGCGTACGCGATGACGAAGCCGACGAAGAGGGCGACCGCGACGGGGCGCCGCTGGATCGCCAGGGACGGGTGGCCCGCCCGGCGTCGTCGGCGCTCGATGAACAGGCCCGAGCCGACGAGCAGCAGGCCGACGACGACAAGCCCGACGCGGGCCGTATCCGCGCTGCCGCCCTGGAATCCGATGAGGCCGGCCGTGATGACGACGATCCCGAATGCCCAGACCGCCGTGATGAGGACCGCGATCCGGTGCGACGGTCCGGCGGTCGGCAGGTCGTGCCAGCGTCGTCGGCTGTAGACGAACGCGATGATCGCCGCAGCGGCAGCTGCCGCGAAGGCCGGGACGCGCGAACCTGTGGGGCCGAACAGGGTGAGCAGGACGGGCGCAGCGGCGCTGGCGGCGCCATACGCCCCGTAGGCGAGGCCGATCGCGGTCGCCCGATCCAAACCCTCGTATGTCGTCGCCACGCCCGCCAGGGCGATGGGCAGGACGATGCTGGCGGAGGCCACGTCGACGAACCGTCCGGCGAGGAACAGCGGTCCGTCCGCGAACAGAAGACCGCCGAGGCCGGTGATGACCAGGCCGCCGAGCGCGACGAGCATGATGCGTCTCCGGCCATCGGCGTCGCCGAGCACACCGCCGACCAGCAACATCCCGGCGGTGACGATCGACGCGACGAGGAGCAGTGCTTCGATCTCCGGTCGCTCGCGAACCGCCGACTGGATCGATGCGAGGCCCGGCGAGAAGATCCGCGGCGCCAGGCCGGCCGCCACGAGCGCCAGCGCTGCCGCGATGAGCGTCTGCACCGCGCCGGGCTCGCGAGCGAGGTCCGTCAGGAATGTCGGAAGCGGTGGCCGTCGCACGAACGGATGCTAGTCGGACCGGTCATGCCCGCGTCGGGTCAATCGGCTGCCGGCGGGACCGTCGACGACGTCCCAGCCGATGCCCGCCAGCTCGTCGCGCAATGCATCGGCACGTGCATAGTCCTTCGCGGCCCGTGCCTCGTCGCGAGAGGCGAGCAGGGCTGCCGCCTCGGCCGGGACGGCCTCGGCGTCCGGAGCCGTGCCGCCAGCGGCCGTCCAAGCGAGAGGGAGGCCGATCCCGAGGACGAGATCCGCATCGAGGACGAGCCACCGCTTCTCGTCTGCCGAGAGGGACGATCGGAGGACCTCGCGCAGGAGCGCGAGCGCGACCGGCATGTCCAGGTCGTCGTCGATGGCGGCGACGAACCGCTCGTGGAACGCCCGTCCGTCGGCCGTCAGGGGCGCGGCGGGCGAGCTGGCTCGATCGGAGATGGGGAAAGCGTCAGGGTCGGTCGTCCCATGACCGGCGACGCCCGACGAGATCCCGTTCGGTCGGTCGCCGGCCGTCCCGGCGCGGAGGACCGGCGGCGCCACCCATGCGCCATCGTCCGGCGGAGCGCCGAGCGCCGCGGAGACCGGCCCGCAACGAGCCCAGCGCCGCCGATGCCGCCTCGAGGGAGCGATCCGAGTACTCGAGCTTGCGCGAGTAGCGCGATGTCAGGAACAGGTAGCGGAGAGCCAACGGATCGAAGCCGCGGTCCACGAGCTCGGTGACCCGCTGGAAGTTGCCCGCGGACTTGGCCATCTTCCGGCCGTCCATCAGCAGGAACTCACCGTGGACCCAGTGGCGCGCGGGGAGATCGCCGACGATCGGGCGTCGACTGTGCGATCTCGTCCTCGTGGTGCGGGAAGACGTTGTCGATGCCGCCGGTGTGGATGTCGAACTGGGGGCCGAGGTAGCGCATGGCCATCGCCGAGCATTCGATATGCCAGCCGGGGAAGCCCTCGCCCCAGCGGGGAGTCGGCCACTTGAGAAGGCGACCGGGACCGGCGGACTTCCAGAGCGCGAAGTCGGCCGGATCGCGCTTGTCCGGCTCGATGTCGCCGCGGTGCCCGGCGCGCAGCTCGGCGAGCGTGTTGCCCGACAGCTGGCCGTAGCCCTCGAACCGCCCAACGTCGTAGTAGACGTTGCCTTCGGGCGTTGCGTACGCGTAGTCGAGCGTCCTCGAGCGCCTCCGCGAGCGTCGAGCATCTCCGGGATGTGCTCGGTCGCGCGCGGAAAGACGTGCGCCGGCAGGATGTTGACGGCCGCCTCGTCGGCGTGGAAGGCCGCCTCGTACGCATCGGCGATCTCGGCGGGCGTCTTGTGCTCGAGACCGGCCGCCACGAGCATCGGATCCTGGCCGCGGTCGAAGCCCTCGTCGCGCAGGTGGCCGACGTCGGTGATGTTCTTGACGTGGAAGACGTCGATCCCGTGGTAGAGCGAGCGTCCGCCGGATCAGGTCCGCCAGCAGGTTGCTGCGCAGGTTCCCGACGTGAGCGTAGCGATAGACCGTCGGGCCGCAGGTGTACATCCGCACGCGGCCGGGCTCGAGCGGCTCGACCGGATCGACCCGACGTGTCAGGGTGTTGCGGAGTCGGAGGGCCATCGCCCGACCATGCTACCGACCGGTCGGCGGACCCGCAGCGGTGACTTCATCGATCGGCCCCTAACGGTTCCCGCGAAACCTCGTTATCCCATCAGAGGCCTCGCAGACCCAGTCCCATCGTTCCCCCGGCGGTGTGGGTCGGCGAGGCCTCATCGCATGCCCGGGACCCGGTCGCGCGACCGGTCGCAGGGCCATCCGGGGGGCCTGCGGCCGACCCGCCCTATACTCCCGGCGATGCGCCGACTCCTCGTCCTTCTCGCGCTCGCGACGCTGCTCGCCTCCTGCGCGGGGACGACCGGCGCCGGCGCCGACAAGCCCGTCCGGATCCTCACCGGCGAGCCGACGACGCTCGATCCCGCGGCCCAGGGCGACGCCGGGAGCGCGGCGATCACCGCCCAGCTGTTCGAGTCGCTGACGACCTTTGACGCGCGACCTGCAGGTCCGGCCGGCGCTCGCCGAATCGTGGCAGTTCGGCGCCGGCGGCCAGCAGGTGACGTTCCATCTTCGACCGAATCTGACGTTCTCCGACGGCAGCCCGCTCCGCCCCTCGGACGTCGTCCGAAGCTGGCTCCGGATCATCGATCCGACGCATCCATCGCCGCTGGCCTCGCTGGCGCTCGACATCAAGGGCGCCGACGCCTACCTGCACGGCGGATCGTCCGATCCGGCGAGCGTCGGGCTCCACGCCGATGATGCCGGCGGCGACTCTCGTGGTCGACCTGGTCCGGCCGGCGACCGACTTCGTCAACATCATCGCCGGACCGACGTTCTCGGTCGTGCCGCCCGGTATCGCCGCGGGCGCCGCGGTCCTGACGCCCGGGCCGGGCTTCGTCGCCAGCGGCGGCTACGTCCTCACCGGCAAGACCGACACGGCGCTCGAGCTGACCGCCAACACCCACTACTGGGCGGGCACTCCCGCAGTCACGACGATCGACCTCGTGACCGACCTCGGCGGGAAGAGCCCGGTCGACGCCTTCTCGGCCGGCGATCTCGACTACACGCCGGTCTCGCCGATCGACGCCACGTGGCTCGCCTACGACGAGACGCTCGGGCCGCAGCTCCGCGCTCGTCGGATCGCTGTCGATCGAGTACTACGGGTTCGACACGACCAAGCCGCCGTTCGACGAGCCCGCCGTCCGGAAGGCGTTCGGCGAGGCGATCGACTGGCGGCGGATGGCCGCCCTGAGCGGTGACGCCGAGACCGCGCAGGTCGCGAACTCGATGGTCCCGCCCGGGATCCCCGGTCGGAGCGACGCGGATTACCTGCCGAAGTACGACCCGGCCGACGCCCGCAAGCTGCTGGCCGATGCCGGCTATCCGGGCGGGGCCGGGTTCCCGCCGACGACCCTGCTGACCGGTGGCTCCGGGTTCGACGCGGCGATCGTCGGCGAGGTCAAGCGCGAGCTCGGGATCACGCTCGAGGCCGAGACGATGGGCGACGGCTACTTCGATCGGCTGGACACGGACCCGCCGGCGATGTGGGCGCTCGACTGGATCGCCGACTACCCGGGGCGGAACGACTTCCTGGGCGTCCTCCTCGGGACGGGCGCCTCGAACAACTACGGGCACTGGAGCTCGCCCGACTTCGACGCGGCGATCGCCGAGGCGGTCTCGGCCACGCGATCCGACCGCGGCCGCCGGCGGCCTACGACCGCGCCGAGACCGTCGTCCGCGACCAGGTCCCGGTCGTGCCGCTCGTCTACGGCCCGGGCTGGGCGCTGTCGCGGATCCGGGCTGCTCGGGGCCGGCCAGAACGGTCTCGGCATCGTGCGGATGGCCGGACTGGCGTGGGCGCCATGAGCCGCCTGACCCGGCGCCTTGTCCCGCTGGTCATGGCGGCCGGGCTGATCGCTCAGCCTGGCGCCCGTGGCCGCCGCGGCGACGCCGCGTGACATTCGGGACGCCGACCGCCGACTCGACGTTCGGGACGGGCATCGTATTCAGCCAGCCGGTCACCGTCTCGGCGCCGATCGGCCGGGTCGAGCTGCTGCTGACGGTGCGCCGACGCGATCGGCCCGAACATCACCGTGGTACCCAACCCGCCGGCGGCCGGTTCGGCGACGCTGACCTACACGCTCGACCTGTCGGGCAGCGCCCATCTGATCCCGAACACCCCGATCGTGGCCCGCTGGCGGCTCTTCCCGGCCGATGGCGGCGCGGCCGCTCTCGGACCCGAGCTGCACATCGTCTACGCCGACGACCGGTTCGACTGGAAGATCGCGACCGGCGACCTCGTCCGGGTCCACTGGTACGACGGTGACGCCGCGTTCGGTGCGAAGGCGCTCAAGCTCGGCGAGGACGAGGTCGCTGCCACGCTCGAAGCTGCTCGGCGTGACCGAGACCGAGCCGGTCGACTTCTTCGTCTACGCCGACGTCAGACAAGTTCTACGACGCGCTCGGCCCGGGCGCCCACGAGAACGTCGGCGGGCTCGGCCTACGCCAACATCCGGACGCTGCTCGGGCTCATCCCGCCCGACCAGATCGACGATCCGCAGGTCGCCGTCCGGATCCCGCACGAGTTCGTCCACCTCGTGTTCGACACCGCCTCGAAGAACCCGTACCACAGCCCGCCGCGCTGGCTCAACGAGGGCCTGGCCGTCTACCAGAGCGAGGGCTACGGCTCGTCGGACCGCGGCCAGGTCACGGACGCGGCCGGCTCCGGGAACCTGATCCCGCTCGACGGCCTGACCGGCGAGTTCCCGAACGGCAGACGACTTCTATCTCGGCGTACGCGGAGAGCGTGGCGGCGGTCGACTACATGATCCGGACGTACGGCAGCGACGCGCTCGTCTCGCTGGTCAAGTCGTACGCCGGCGGCCGCACCGACGACGAGGCGTTCACGGCAGCGCTCGGGCTCGACATGACGGCCTTCAGCACGGCCTGGTTCAAGAGCGTCAACGCGACGCCCAAGACCAAGTTCGGACCGCAGCCGGCGCCGGCCGGTCCCGTGCCGTCGGCGTGGTCCGGTGCGGCGCCGGGCGGCGCGACCGGGTCCGCTGCTCCGGGGGCTCCCGCGGCGCCCGGTGCGACGGCATCGGCTTCACCAGGGTCGACTCCCGCTGCCGATAGCGGGACGCCGGGTTGGCTGATCCTCGGGCTCGTGGCGGTGGCGCGTCGGGGTCGTCGGTCTCGTGCTGCTGGTCGCCGGTGGCCGCCGCCGACCACCGAAGAGCGACGTGCCGTGACGGTCATGCGCCGGATCCGCGCGATCCCGAGCTGGCAGGTCACGCTCGGTGTCGCCCTCCTGGCGCTCGGTTTCCTCATCGCCGCACAGCTCGCGTCGGAGGGCCCGCGGGTCCGCTACACGACCCAGGAGCGGACGCCGCTGGTCGAGACGGCGAACGAGCTGCAGACCCAGCAGGACGGCCTCAAGGCACAGATCCTCGACCTGCGCGCGAAGATCCAGACGATCGAGACGCAGGGCCAGGGTTCGGCCGACCTCGTCGGGCAGCTCAACGCCGCAGCTCCAGGTGGCGCGCATCTCCGGCGGTCTGATCGCGCTGACGGGGACCGGGATCGTCCTCCAGCTCGAGGATTCGGAGACGCCGGTCCCGCCCGACGGAAGCGAGTCCGACTACCTCGTCGGGTCGCGCGACATCCGGTCTCGTGGTCGAGCAGCTGTGGGGCGCGGGCGCCGAGGCGATCGCGGTCAACGGCGAACGGATCACGCCGACCTCGGCGATCATCGACGTCGGCACCTCGCTGCTGGTCAACTCGGCGTATCTCGCGCCGCCCTACCAGGTCACCGCCCTCGGCGCTGCCCGACCTGTACGACCGGCTCAGCAAGGCGCAGGGGTTCATCGACTTCCTCCATGCCCGGAGCGCCGGGTACGGGATCCGTGTCTCGGTGGCCGAGCCGGCCTCGGTCGACGTGCCGGCCTTCGTCGGGACGGTGACCCTGCGCTACTCGAGACCGCTCGCCTCGCCGTCCGGTGCGCCATCGGCAAGGCCCAGCGCCAGCCCGGGAGGCGGCTGACCGTGCACCGTCGCTCGAGCCAGCTCACGATCGCCGCCGTCGCCCTGATCCTGGGGATCCTGGTGGTCATCCAGCTGCGCTCCGAGGCAGGCGGCTCCGGCCTTGCCCAGCTGTCGTCGCAGGACCTGACCGTCCTCGTCGCCAACCTCAACGCACGCAACGACCAGCTCCGCAGCGAGAGCTCGAGCCTCCAGGCAGGAGCTGGCGACGCTCACCGCGAACCAGTCGCGCGGTGACGTCTCCGTGGACGAGATCACGGCCGACCTCGGGCGTGTCCGCGCCTACGCCGGGCTCGACCCGGTCGGCCGGCCCGGGCGTGATGATCACGGTCAACGGTCCGATCGACGGGGCGGGCGTCGAGGAGCTGTTCAACGAGCTGCGCAACGCCGGCGCCGAGGCGATCGCCATCGCCGACATCCGGGTCGTCACCGGCGTCGTCGTGACGGGCGCGCCGGGCGCGGCCCAGGTCGATGGGGTCGCCCTCGCCGATGGCTTCGACATCGATGCGATCGGCGCGCCCGACAAGCTGACCGGCTCGCTGACCCGCTCCGGCGGCGTCATCGCCCAGCTGGCCGCGACGCAGCCGGACGTGGTCGTGACGGTCACCCCGGTCGACCGGATCGAGGAGCCGGCGACCACCCGGACCCTCGTCCCGGCGCACGGGCATCCGCGGCTTTGATACCCTGACCCGCCGATGCCAGACCAGCCCGTCCTCACGCTGCTCCTCGGCGACGTCGTCCGCCTCCGTCGCGCCCACCCGTGCGGCGGCAGCACCTGGCTGGTCGATCGCCTCGGCGCCGACATCGGTCTGCGCTGCGAGACGCTGCGGTCGCCACGTCCTGCTCGAACGGCGGACGCTCGAGCGCCGGCTCGTCGAATTCGTCAGCCGCGGTGACCCGGCGATGACCGCGGCGATCACTCCGACGACCGAGCGGCCACAGCGCGTGACGGTCGAGCGGCGCCGCCGAACGCAACGGAGACGGGGACCGCTCGCGGTCTTCCGGAACAGCGGTTTCCTGCGGCTCTGGCTGTCGCAGGCGGCGACCCAGATCGGCGGCAACATGGTCCTGTTCGGGCTGACCGTCATCGTCTTCAACTCGACCAGCTCGAACACCGCCGTCAGCGCTCCTGATCCTGACGTTCCTCGTCCCGGCGGTCCTCTTCTCGGCGGTCGCCGGCGTCTACGTCGACCGGATCGACCGGCGGCTGATCCTGATCGCGACGAACGTCCTGCGCGGGCTGGCCTTCGTGGCGCTCTACCTCGCCGGCGCGAACCTCGCGGTCATCCTGCTGCTCAACATCTGCGTCTCGACGGTCACGGTCTTCTTCGCGCCGGCCGAGCTGGCGATGATCCCGGTCCTGGTGCCGCGCGGCCAGCTGCTCGCCGCGAACGGCATCTTCACGCTGACCCTCAACGCGGCCTTCGCGCTCGGGCTTCGCCCTGCTCGGGCCGCTCGTCGTCAAGCTGGCCGGGCCCGGAAGCCGTCATCCTCGTCGTCGCCGGCCTGTACTTCCTCGCCGCGATCTTCTGCGTCACGCTGCCCGGCGTCGCCGCCGCCGCCATCGACCGAGGAGACGCCACATTCCGGGCTCGGGGTCGGGGAGGCCGAGCGCAGCGGTCGGCTCGACGTTCGGCCAGCTGCGCGAAGGGTTCAGCTTCATCCGCGGCCAATCGGTCGATCGCCTGGTCGCTGCATCTACCTCGCCATCACCGCCTCGCTCGATCGGGTGTCCTGGGCGTCCTCGGGCCCGCGCTTCGCCAAGCAGACGCTCGGTCTCGAGGCCAAGGACTTCGCGGTCGTCGTCCTGCCCGCTCGGGTTCGGGATCGTGACCGGGATCCTGCTGCTCAACTCGTACGGCCGCTATTTCCCGCGCCGGCGGGTCATCGAAGGCGGCCTGATCGCGCTCGGGCATCCTGCTGGCCGCGCTATCGGCGGCGGGCCCGATCAGCCGGCTCCTCCAGCGAGCCGACGTGCCGGGCGGGCTCGACCTGTCGGGCGTCACGTCGCTGCTGGCGGTCGTCGTCGTCATCGCGTTCTTCGCGGGGATCGCGTACGGGCTGGTGGCGATCCCGGCGCAGACCCAGCTCCAGGAGGATCTGCCCGGAGGACGTCCGGGGCCGCGTCTTCGGCGTCCTCGGGATGCTCGTCTCGGTGGCCAGCTTCCTGCCGATCATCATCGTCGGCCCGATCTCCGACCTCGTCGGGACGACCGCGGTCATCTTCGTGATGGCCATCGGGGTCGTGATCATCGGCGTCGCGTCCGTGGTGACGCGTGGTCCGTTGCTGCCGACGCAGGCGCGACCCGCATCGGATCCGAATGCGGTGGACCCGATCGCGACCGCCCTCACCTGGTCGCATCCCGAGGCCGAGACCGTCCCGGCGCAGGCCGATGTGGCGCCGGCTCCCGAGGCGGCACCCCAGGTCGCAGCGGTGCCCGTGGTCACGCTGGCCGTGCCCGAGGTGGCATCGCCGGATCATGCCGGCGAGTCCGAACCGACCGACCCGACCGACCCGGCATAGACCCGAGGTGGCGCGCGTCGCGGTCATCTTCACGGGCGGGACGATCAGCACGGCCTTCGATCCGGTCGCGGGCGGGAACGTGCCGATCCTCGACGGCCCCGCGATCCTCGCCCGGACGCCCGGCCTCGACGCGATCGCCGACGTCGTGGCCATCGACCGCGGACGGACCCCGGCGAGCCATTTCACGTTCCCGGCGCTCCTCGACCTGGCCACCGTCGTCCGCGAGGCATTGGCCGACCCATCGATCGATGGCGCCGTGATCGTCCAGGGGACCGACACGATCGAGGAGACGAGCTTCTGCTGGGACCTCGTCCTCGACGGCGCGAAGCCGGTCGTGGTGACCGGGGCGATGCGGGCGTCGGACGAGCCCGGGTTCGACGGGCCGGCGAACCTCCGTGACGCGGTAGCCGTCGCCGCCGCGCCGTCGATGCATGGCGCGGGCGTCGTGGTCTGTCTTGCCGGGACCATCGAGCCGGCAGACGACGTCGTCAAGGTCCACGCGTCGGCGCTCGACACGTTCGCGAGCCCGAACGGCGGCTCCCTCGGTCGGGTCTCTGGCCACCCGGCCGGCGTCACGCTCTTCCGCCGCCGAGCCGGTCGGCGTCACGTCGAGACGACACATGCCGCCGAGCGAGTCCACCTCATCACCGCGACAGTGGCGATGGACGGCTCGCTGCTCGACGCGGCCGTCGCCGCCGGCACGGACGGCATCGTTGTCGCCGCGACCGGCTCCGGGAACACGGATCCACGGATCCTCGCCGCCGCGGAACGCGCCATGGCCGCCGGGATCCCGGTCGCGCTGGCCAGCCGCTGCATCGCCGGTCGGGCGGGCACCGCCTATGCGTTTCCGGGCGGGGGCGCGACGTGGATCCGGGCCGGAGCGCTGCCGGTCGGCCACCTGTGCGCCGTCAAGGCTCGAGTCGCGCTGGCTCTCGGGCTGGGTGCCGGTCTCGACCGTGACGGGCTGGCGGCCCTGCTGGCAGACCCGCTAGGCTGACGCGGTGCCGCTCGACACCCTGATCACCGGCCGGATCGCGACGCTCGCCGGCGACCGCGGCTTCGGCTGGGTCGAGGCGATCGGGATCCGTGATGGACGCGTGGCCTTCGCCGGCTCCGAGGTCGCCCTCGAGACGCGTGCCGATCCGTTCACGGAGCGGATCGCGTTGGAGCCGGACGAGGTGGCACTCCCCGGGCTGACCGACGCGCACCTCCATCTGGCCGGGGCCGCTGTCGCGACCCGTCAGCTGGATCTATCGAGCGCGGCGACGCTCGAGGCGGGGATGGAACGGATCGGCGCCGCGCACCGAGCCCTGGGCGCCGCCGACGCGTGGCTCGAGGGGCACGGCTGGGATTCGGACCGCTGGGGTCGCTGGCCGACTGCCGTCGACCTCGAGCGCGTCGCACCGGGACGCCGATGCGCGTTGTGGGCACACGACCATCATGCCCTGCTCGCGAGTCGAGCCGCGCTGGCCGTCGCCGCCATCGATCGCGCGACGCCCGATCCACCCGGCGGTGTCATCCGCCGTACCGCCGACGGCGAACCCGAGGGCGTCCTGTTCGAGGGCGCGAGCACGCTCGTTGCGGTCCACATCCCGCACATGTCCGTGGCCGATCTCGAAACGGCGATCGTCGGGGTCGCGCACGACCTGCTGGCATTGGGAGTAGTGGCGGTCCACGATCCGGGCGGGGTCGTCGACGACGCGGACCTGCGTTGGTCGTTCCCGGCGTATGCGCATCTTGCCGAGACAGGCCGTCTTCCAGTGCGGGTCCTGGCCTCGCTCGTGTCGGAGTCCCTCGATGCAGCCCTCGAGCAGCACCTGACCAGCGGCGCGCTCCTGGGTGGGGACCCGACCGGTCGTGCACGGGTCGGCTGGCAGAAGTGCTTCGCCGACGGCTCGCTCGGGTCCAGGACGGCCGCGCTGCTCGCCGACATCGAGCCCGAACCCGACCGGCCGCTCCCGCCCGAACTCCGGCGCGGCGTCTGGAACACCGAGCCCGAACAGCTGCGCGAGCTCGTCGCGCGCGCTGCTGCCGGGGGGATCGCCTCGCAGATCCACGCGATCGGTGACGCCGCCGTCCGGGTGGCGCTCGACGTCCTCGAGCCGACCGCGAGGACGCGTGCCGTTCATGCCACGGATCGAGCACGTCCAGCTGCTCGACCCGGCCGATCGCGGCCGTTTCGCCGCCGGCCGGATCGCCGCCAGCGTCCAGCCCATCCACCTCGGGAGCGACGCCGCCCAGGCGCGGCGGCTGTGGGGCGACCGCGCCGAATCGAACGGGTACACGTGGGCATCGATCGCGGCGACCGGCGCCGTCCTCGCCTTCGGGACCGATGCGCCGGTCGAACCCTACGACCCGTGGCCGGGCATCGCGCTGGCCGTCGTTCGGGAGGATCCGCGCTGGCCGGCCGGAACGGCGCCGTTCGGAGCCCACGAGGCACTGACCCTCGAGCGCGCGATCCGCAGCGCGTGCCTCGATCCGGCGATCTCCGCGCGCGAGAGCGACCGCGGGCGCCTGACCGTCGGCCAGCGGGCCGACATCGCGGTCATCCCGACCGCCGCCCTGCGCGAGCCCGTCGAACCCGGGGGCGCGCTCGCGACCGCCCGGCCCTCGATCGTCATGATGGACGGCCGCGTCGTCTACGAGGCGTAGTCGGTCCGCTGCCTACGCCGCGTCGGTCTTGTCCAGCTCGCGTCGGGCATCGGCGAACAGGCCGTTGAAGATCCGCGACGTCGAGGGGAACGCGTGGATGGTCTCGGCCAGCACGTCGACGGTCAGGTGCGCCTTGATGGCCACGACGCACTCGTGGAGCGCCGCCGACGCGTCCGGACAGGCCATCGCGGCGCCGACGAGCTCGCGGGTCGCCCGGTCGACGACGATCGTGACGTGTCCGAGCTTGGCCTGGACCGCGTAGCCCTTGGCGCTCTTCGCAAAGTCGGCGACCTTCTCGAAGGCGTCGATACCGGCGGCCAGCGCCTCGTCCAACGTCAGCCCGACGGACGATGCCTCTGGGTCGGTATAGGTCGCCCTGGGGAGCGCGCGATAGTCGGGGACGATCTCCTGGCCGAGCGCCATCCGGACGGCAGTCTCGCCCTGGTAGTGGCCCTGGTGCGTGTGCAGCTCTGGCCCGGCGCAGTCGCCGATCACCCACAGCCCATCGCGCGATGCGCAGTCGCCCGTCACGCGGGAACGGCGTCCGGCCCGTCGTGTCGATCCCGTAGTGCTCGAGGCCGAGATCCTCGAGTGGGAAGGTGCGACCGACCGCGAGCAGGATCTCGTGGCCCTGGGCGGTCGATCCGTCGTCGAGCTCGATGACGTGCTCGCCGTCGGGGCCTGCGCCGGCACGAGCCCGCACCGCGCGAACACCCGTCCGCACGATGACCCCGTCCCGCTCGAGGGCCGCGCGGATCACCTCGGCATTCCGCGGGTGGTCGGTCGGAGACAGCCTCGGCCCGGACTGGACGATCGTCGTCGGGACGCCGAAACGGACGAAGACCTGGGCCAGCTCGCAACCGGTCGGTCCGCCACCGAGGACCAGCAGACTCTTCGGCAGCTTCCGCGTGAGGGTCGCCTCGCGGTTGGTCCAGACCGGGATGTCGTCGATGCCCTCGATCGGTGGCCGCTTGGTCACCGACCCCACGGCGATGACCACGTTGGTCGCCGCCAGCTCGTGCGCCGCCTCGTCGTGCCGGACGACCACCCGATCGCGGCCGGCGATCGACCCGGACCCGCGATAGGCGACTGCACCGGCCGCGACCAGCGCCTTGAAATGGCTCGAAATCGTCGGGTTCGGCGGCGCCGGCGGGCCGGTTGACCATGTAGTCACGCGCCTTCGAGGCCGCGTCCCAGTCGTACCTCGCGGCGTTGGCGTGATGCCGGGCGGCGCCGTCGAGCAGCGATTTCGACGGCAGGCAGCCGATGTGCGGGCAGCTGCCGCCGAACCATTCGCGATCGATGATCGCGACGGTGGCACCGAGCTCGCGGGCCTTGTACGCCGCCGCCTCGCCGGCCGGGCCGGCGCCGATGATCGCGAAATCGAACGTCTCCATGGTCACCCCTTGGTCCCTGTCGTCCTGGCTGGATCGCCGCGCTGTCGACGCGCTTCGTAGAACAGGATCGCGGCGCTGACCGAGACATTCAGGCTGTCGGCGACGCCGAGCATCGGCAGGTGGACCGCGGTCACGTCGGGCGCCGACCATGCCACGCCGAGCCCGTCCGCCTCGGCACCGACGACGAGCGCCAGGGGCCCGGTCAGGTCGAGTTCGGTGTAGCGCTGCCCGGCGTCGACACGGGCAGCCACGATCCGCAGGCCCCGTTCGCGGAGCCAGGCGAGCACGTCCACCGTCGGCGCGGCCGCCAACGGGACCGTGAAGATCGTGCCGGCGCTGGCACGGACCGCGTTCGGATTGAACAGGTCGGTCCGCGGCGACGCCGCGACGACCGCATCGACGGCGGCGCCGTCGGCGCTGCGCAGCACGGCTCCGAGATTGCCCGGCTTCTCGACGCCCTCGACGACCGCGACCAACGGGTCTGCAGGCAGCGCCAGCCCGGACAGCTCGAGGCGACGGGATGCGCACGATCGCGACGAGGCCCTCGGAGCGGGCACCGAAGGCGAGCTTGGCAAAGACCGGCTCGCTGGTCGGCTGGACGGGGATCGCCGCCACCGCGCAGGCGATCGAGCACGGTGCGGGCATCGGCCCCGGCCAGCAGCGCCTCGCAGACGTAGACCTCGGTGAGCTCGGCGCCGGCGTCGATCGCCCGCCGGATCTCGCGCGCGCCGTCGAGCAGCGTCAGGCCCGTGCGATCACGCTCGCGCCGCTCGCGCAGGGCCGTCGCGGCCTTGACCTTTGGGTTCGCGAGGCTGGTCAGGATCGTCGCGGTGGGCAGCATCGCGGTCATGATGCGCCGCCCGGGGTCCGGGCGAAGGCGCCGAGCTCGGCCCGCCGACCGTCGGGCGTGATCGAGCTCGAGGTCGCCCGCCTCGAGGCTGGCCGTCGGCCGGCCGAGAGCGCGGGCCGGCGGCGTCGGCGAGTCGCTCGGAACCGAGCTCCGGGGTGTGAGCGGTGAGCAGGAGGAAGCCGTCCGGGCGCGAGGAGCTGCGCGATCGACTCGAGGAGCGGCGCGAGGTCGTCGCCGATCCGCCACGCTCCGGCCCCGGGCCCGTGGCCGTAGGACGGGGGATCGAGGACGACGCCGGCGTAACGTCGGCCGCGACGGACCTCGCGCCCGGTGAACGCCGCTGCGTCATCGACGATCCAGCGGATCGGTCGTTCGGCCAGGCCGGACAGGCCGGCGTTGTGTCGTGCCCAGCCGACGGTCGGTCGGGACGCATCGACGTGGGTCACGCGAGCGCCGGCGGCGGCCATCGCCAGGGTCGCCAGCCCCGTGTATGCGAACAGGTGCAGGACGGCGGGCGCCTCGCCCACCGTCGGCCCGTGCCGCGATCTGGTGCCGCAGCCACGGCAGCATCGCTGCATGCTCCGGGAAGAGCCCGACCTGGCCCGCCTCGGTCGTCCGCAGCTCGAGGGTGACCCCGTCGATCTCGACCGGCCACGGCCGCCGCGCCTCCGCCTCGCCGCTCCAGCCCTGGTCGCGATCGAACCGCAGGTCGGCTTCTCGCCACGCATCGGGGTCGAGACGCGCCCCGAGCGCGGTCGGCAACGGCCGGTCGATCACGTGCGTCCCGAACCGTTCGAGCCGCGCACCGCCGCCGACGTCGAGCAGACGATGGGCGAGCGTCACGTCAGGGTGCCGTGCCTGGCACGACGAGCTTGTACAGAGTCCGATCGAGCGACGGATAGCGCTCGCCCCACGGGACCTTGATGGTCGAGACGGGGACCGGCTCGAGCCCGGTGGCCGCCGCGATGCCCGTGTCCTGGACCTGCAGCGCGAAGACCGGGCGGCCCTCGGCGATCGAAGTCGCCGGAGCCTCGACCTTGTCGCAGGTGACCACGGCGTAGCTGTCGTACGCACGGAGGCTCACGTCGGGCCGGACGCCCTCGTTGCAATGCTCGTAGCTCAAGGTCGTCAGGGCGTCCCAGTAGGTGATCAGGACCGCGTTCGGCGGCAGCTGCGCGAAGACGTCGGCGGCGAACGTCTCGCCGTCGTGATTGGCCGATTGGTCGTGCACCGGCCAGTTCGCCGCGAGCAGGGCGATGGGCAGCAGGAAGACGGCGACCTGGACCACCGCGGCGCGATCGCCGAGCCACCGGATCGCGGCGCGGATGACGGTCTCGGCGCTGAGGGCAACCCCGATCGCGAGGATCAGCCAGCTCGTCAACAGGTAGTGCGGCAGGTCGCCGAGGTAGTTGGCGTAGATGTAGACGTTCAGGACGGCCAGCAGGCCGAGCAGGAGCCCGAACCAGCGATCGCGAAGGAGGAGGACCACCAAGCCGACGATGCCCGCCGCCACGAACACCACGTCCGAGAGCGCGACGAGCTGATCGAGGATCCGTGGCAGATCGCCGAGGGCAGCCTTTGCACTGTCAGCCGACAGGAAGTGCATGTCCTGGCGGAACATGGCGCCGCTGACGAGATCGAAGAACCCCTTCCACGTGAGATAGGGGCCGTACACGTCGGCCGGACCCGCGAGCGCTCGGAGCGGCAGGAACAGGTAGGGGAGCAGGCCGACCACGAATGCCCCGAACGCCTTGCCCAGGAGAAGCGGGTGCGACAGGATCTCGCGCCTGGCATCGACCAGGACGAACAGGATCACGATCGGGACGACGCTGATCGACAAGCGCGTGGTTCGAGATGCACAAACCGGCCAGCAACGCCCCGAGGACGAGGTCGCGCGTGCGTCGCTCCTCGCGCCAGACCAGGGCGCGATGGAGGAGCAACGCCACGAGCAGCATGTGCAGCGTGTTCATCTCGGAGAAGGTCGCCTCCTCCCAGACGGTCCCGGTGAACGCGAGGCTGAGGGCGGCGGCCATCGCCACCACGGGTCGGACGCCGAGCCGGACCGCGATCAGGACGGCGACGCCGACGGTCGCGGCGGCCGCCGTCGCCGACAGGAGATTGGCCCGCCAGGCCAGCGACTCATACGGGATCAGACTGAACAGCTTGCCGACCAGCGAATAGAGCGGATAGCCGGTCGGGTGGAGGATGCCGAGGCGCGACAGCAGCAGCTCGGACTCGGCCCAGTCACCGAAGCTGACACCGGGGAGCAGCGTCCGGACGTAGACGACCGCGGCGATCGCGAACGAGGCGATGGCGGCCAGGCTCGCCGGGCTGACCCGTGCGCGGACGCGGTCGAGCGACGCGGCGGGTGCCTCGAGCGGCGCCGTGACGGCCATCGCGAACCGGTCCTCCTGCGTGCAAACGGGCCGAGGCTAGCACGGCGAGGTATGATGCGCCCTCGCCGCTGGCTCCTCGACCGGTGGCTGCGGTTCCGGCACGGACGTGGAACACCCGTGAACCAAGCGGGCCCGTGGCTGGTCGGCCGAGCGAGCGGCGAAGAATGAAGCCCACGACGGCAACGTCGTGGGCCTTGTTCTGCCCGATGTCGCGTCAGCGAAACGCGATCGAGCTGGCCCGTGAGGTCCCGGTGGCCCGCGACTCCCTAGACTTGAGTGCCCGCACCGGTGCTGCACCACCCGCGTCGGGGTTGCATCGAGGTGACCTTGCGTGACCGACCCGGATCAGGAACTCGATCCTTCGCTACCACGCCGACTGCTGGACCCGAGCGAGCAGGTCCACATCGAGGCCCGCGCCAACGACGCCCTGGTCCTGGTCACCGACCGCCGGCTCGCCGTGGCCAGCCGTGCGGACCGGTTCGACCTTGACATCCCGTTCCACGGCCTGCGGCGCGTCCAGTTCGACATCGAGCGGACTCGGCCAGCCGTCCTCGTGATCGTCCCGGAGCACCCTGCCGACAGACCGCAGGTCCTGTCGATCCCACCTGACCAATACGAGGTCGTCGGTCAGGCGCTGGCCGCGATCGGCAGGCGTCTGTACGGACCCACCGGCGACGATCCCCCTCACACCGATATGGGCGCGGTCGGGGACGACGGCCAGGTCTTCGGCGGCTGACGCAGCAGGCAGCCCGATCCGCGCGCCGTCATGCGCCTGCAATGCCGAAGGGCCGATCCGGAACGCCGTCTGGAGGCTCGCCCGCGCATCCTTCCAATCGGCGACGCTCCGCTCGATCCAGACCGGCTCGGACGTTGACCATCGAGCCCGGCCCGTTGATAACAGGGTCGGGCTCCCCAATGTCCTCGTCGAGGAGTCGACCGACGACGGATCGGGACCCGGCAGGCGACCGTGAGTGTCGCCGGCCGGGATCTCTGTCTGTGTCAGTGACGAGTCAGCGCATGCCGGGGTCAGATCCCCGTCGCCGCTCCGCCCTCGTCGAACGCGGCCTTGACCTCGTTCGTGCTGAGGTACCACAGGATCAGTGCCGGCATGATCGCCATCCCGAAGCCGACGCCCGTGCCCGGGAACTGGAAGAAGGCCAGGACCGCCTCGAACAGCGCCAGGCCGCACATGAACATGGCGAACAGGCGCGCCCACGGCTGGAGCGCCCAGAGGCTCAGCGCCGCGGCGATCCAGATGATGCCGGTGATGGCTGCGAGCCATCCCCAGATCCCGACATGCTCGGTCGCCGGCAGGTCTCCGAAGATCCCGAACCAGTCGAAGCCGATGACGCGCAGGCCGTAGAACAGGAATCCGAACCCCGCGAGCATCGCGAAGAAGCCAAGGACGGAGATGAGGATCGGCGGGTTCTTCACAAGAGTGCCTCCGTGATCAGTCGTGTCAGTTGGGCCGGCCAGGAAGTTCGCTTGCCCTTCGTCCGATCAGCCTCCTCCAGTCGCGTCATCGATCCGCGTGTCGGGGCCCACTCTACAGCCCGCCGGGAGCGCTCTCGTCACGTCTCCAGCAGGCGCCGCTTCGCGGCGGCGAATTCGTCGTCGGTCAGCACGCCGTCGGCATGCAGCTTGGCGAGGCCCTCGAGCCGTTGCGCCAGGCCGGATGTCGCCGCCTGTGCCGCGTCCGCGGGCGGGGGGACCGTCGACGCTCGGCCGGAGGACCTGGGCGCCGTGGGGGTCGATGCCCAGCTCCTGCCAGAACCGGTCCACCAGCGGTCGGTAGGCCTCGAGGGTCATCGTCCTGCGACGAAACGCCTGCGTGTTGGCCCGCATGACTGCCGACCGCCCCTCGCTTGCCCGGGTCGAGCTGGAGCCCGTTGTGGCAGACCGGGCAGACGAGGTACTCGTCCGAGCCGTACGTGGCCAACGGGATGAAGTAGAGGCTGAAGCTCTTGTCGGACCTGACGTGGTGGAGGAAGACCTCGTTGTGACAGACCGGGCAGGTCGTGGGCGCGACTTCGCCGAAATCCCGAGCCTGTCCGGCACCCCACCCGAAGATCACGACCATCCGACGTCCTGCTCCCGTGCTCGGGGCATGTGTACCACGCTCGACGGATGACCGATGACCGAGCTCGACCGTCGGTATCATCGGTGGGCCTCAGCATCGGTCTCGACGTGGGCTCGTGATGCGCGCTGGGATGTGTCGACCGATCTTCACCGTCTGACCTCATGGGGAGCGGCATGATCGACAAGGTGGCGGCGACGGCAGGCCCCGAGCCCGATTGGCACGCCCTGACGACCGACGAGGCCCTGACCGCCCAGGGCGTCGACGGCGAGCGCAGGCCTGACGAGCGGCGAAGCGGACGCCCGACGTCGCACGTCTCGGACCGAACCAGCTCACCGCGGCGGCCGTCGAGCCGCGCTGGCGGGCATTCCTCCGCCAGTACCGCGATCTGATGCAGATCGTGCTCCTCGTCGCCGGCATCGTCAGCCTCTTCCTGCCACATCAGCTGGAAACCGCCATCGTCCTGATCGGGATCACCCTGCTCAACGCGGCGATGGGGCTGAACCAGGAGGGCAAGGCGTCCGCCAGTGTCGCGGCCCTCCGGAAGATGATGGTCGCCAAGGCGAAGGTCCGGCGGGACGGCGAGCTGGTGGTGATCCCGATGGAGGACGTCGTCGCCGGCGACATCATCGCGATCGAGGCAGGCGACATCGTGCCCGGCCGACGGACGGATCCTGACCGCGGCGACGCTGGAGATCGACGAGTCGGCGTTGACTGGCGAGAGCTCTCCCGTGCCGAAGCAGACCGGCGTCGTCGCGGCCGATGCGGCCCTCGGCGACCGGCTCGACATGGCGTTCATGAACTCGCAGGTCACCCGGGGGGCGGGCACCCTGGTCGCCACCTCGATCGGGATGGCGACGCAGGTCGGCCACATCAGCGGGCTGCTCGAGGAAGCGAAGGACGAGAAGACGCCGCTCACCATCCAGCTCGAGAAGCTCACCCGGCAGCTCCTGATCATCGCCGGGCTGGCGCTCGTGGCGTCGATCGCGATCGGGCTCGCGCGCGACGTCGCGTTCGAGACCCTGTTCCTGACCGCGGTCGCCTTCTCCGTGTCGGCCATCCCGAGCGAGCTTCCCGCGGTCGTGACCGCGATCCTGTCGAAGGGCACGCAGGAGCTGGCCGCCGCCGGCGCGATCGTGAAGCGCCTGCGATCCGTCGAGACGCTCGGCTCGACCTCGGCGATCAACTCCGACAAGACCGGGACGCTCACCCTCAACCAGATGACCGCGGTCCAGATGGCCACCGTGGGCCGGCGCTACACGATCTCGGGGGAGGGCTATTCGACGATCGGCACGATCGCCCACGCGGGCGGACAGCCCGACGTCCCTCTCGAGCGACACCTGCTGCCGATGATCCTGTGCGCCGACGCGGAGGTGCGTGACGGGGAGCTGGTCGGCGATCCGACCGAGGGCGCACTCGTCGTCCTCGCGGCGAAGGGCGGCCTCGACCCGACCCTGACCAGGGAGCTCTATCCGCGGGTCGCGACCCTGCCGTTCGACGCCGACTACAAGCTGATGGCGACGTTCCACCGCATGACCGATGTCGCATGGAAGGGATGTCATCCGAGCCTACGTCAAGGGCGCGCCGGACCAGCTCCTCGCCCGAGCGGCGAGCGCACTCGGGCCGGACGGCGCCGAGGTTCCGATCGGCCAGGGCCGCGACGCCTACCTGGCCGAGAACGATCGCCTCGGGAGCATGGGCCTGCGGGTGATGGCGACGGGCCAGCGCGACTTCGATCCGGCGACCTTCGACTCGAACGCCGACCTGCTGCCGCTCATCGAGGGCCTCACCCTGCTCGCCATGGTGGGCATCGTCGATCCGCCTCGACCCGCCGCGAAGGACGCGATCGCGCGGGCACATGGGGCCGGCATCCAGGTCCGGATGATCACCGGCGACCATGCGGTGACCGCGAAGGCGATCGCCGACCAGCTGGGGATCGAGGGACGCGCGATCACGGGTGCCGAGTTCGCCGCGATGAGCGACGAGCAGGCGATCGGGGAGATCGACGGCATCGGCGTCATCGCCCGGGTCGCGCCGGAGCACAAGGTCCGCCTCGTCGACATCCTGCGCAAGAAGGGTCACGTGGTCGCGATGACCGGCGATGGCGTCAACGACGCTCCTGCCCTGAAGTCCGCCGACATCGGCATCGCGATGGGGATCACCGGCACCGAGGTGTCCAAGCAGGCCGCCGTCATGATCCTGACCGACGACAACTTCGGGACCATCGTCAAGGCGGTCGAGCTCGGTCGTGCGCTGTACGACAACCTGCTGCGCTACATCCGCTTCCAGATCGCGGTCCTGTTCGGGTTCATCGGGACGTTCCTGGGCGCGAGCCTGTTCAACATCCTCGGCGGGATCCCGTTCCTCCCGCTCCAGACACTGTGGATCAACTTCACCGTTGACGTGTCCCAGGCCATCGGCCTTGGCTGGAGCAAGCCGCGGAGCGGCCTGATGGAGCGACCGCCGCGACCGCGGGACCAGCCGATGTTGTCGCGCCGCCTCAATGTCTGGCTCATCTTCTGCGGCGTCGTGATGGCGATCGGGACCCTCGGGGTCATCGCCTGGGCGGACGCCACCTTCGACACCGAGACCGGCCACACGATGGGCCTCGTCACCTTTTCGATCTTCCACCTGTTCTTCTCGCTCGAGACGGCCGATCCGGAACGGACGATCTTCAGCAGCGAGCTCATCGATAACCCGATGCTGCTCAAGACGACCGGCGTGTCGATCTTGACGATCCTCCTGGCGACCCAGTTCGGCCCTCTCCAGCGGGTCCTCGACACCGTCGAGCTGACGGTCGGCCAGTGGGCGCTGTGCGTCGTCGTGGCGGCCTCGATCGTCGTCATCTGCGAGGTCAAGAAGGTCCTCCACATCCGGACCGGCGAGGAGCCAGAGGTCGAGGCCGCCGCGATGTCCGCAGCCTGACCAGAGCGCGATCGATCGGCGGGATCGCCGAGATGCGGGGAGCCAGACGGCGGACTCTTTCGTGGCGCTGCGATGCCGTTGAGATGGGCGACGGTTTGGCTGATGGTCCGAGCGCCGTGAAGGTCGGCGAAGACTCTAGGGCGCCGGGGTTTGACTCGGATCGATTACGCCTCGTTGATCTCCCGGCCACGCGGGGGGAGGAGCCTCGCACCGATGGACGACATGCAGCTGGCGCCGTGGCTCCTCCTCGTCCCGATCTATGTCGCGACCGCTCGGCTTCGGGGCTCCAGCTGGCGACGGATCGTCTCGACCCCGACCGTGATGGTGCTCGTCGCACTGATCGAGTTCGGTCTGCCGCCGATGTGGCACATCGATGGCGTCCGGCGCGTTGTGGTGGTCACTGGGGCTGCCTCGGTCGCGGCGTGTGCGGTGCTCCTCCTGCGACGTGGCTGGGCGGCCCCGACCTTTGGCGACAGGAAGCTTTCTCGTTCGTCGTCCCCGTGGTTGCCGGACGTCGATCCAGGAACGACACGACCCGGCTGACGGCCGCAGGGTGCGGTGCCGCGGCCCCGTGCCGAGGTTGCCGGAGTGACGCGCTCAGGTGCGTCTGGTAGATTCGGTGCCTCGCTGGGATCTCCCTCGTGAGCTCGGGCGGCTAGCTCAGCTGGTTAGAGCACTTGCTTGACATGCAAGAGGTCACTGGTTCGAGTCCAGTGTCGCCCACCACATCTCCCGGCCGACGGCCGGCACACATGAGCGTCGAGCGGGACGCGCCGCGCGGAGCGGATCCCCAGAGAGTCGGGCCTTGGCTGCGAGCCCGACGAGCAGCCTCCGTCTCGGTACCACCCGTGAGCGGCCGGCGAACCGGCCCGGGAGTCGCCCGATAGCGCGGCCACGAGTGCGCCACCGCCGGTGGCGAAGGCGGGTGGGACCGCGGGAGAGAACCTCTCGTCCTGTCGATGGACGAGGGGTTTTGCGATTCTCAGGAGGCCGGACACAGATGACCGACGAACGAAGCGACGCACCGGTGGTCGACGCGACCGATGAGGTCGAGATCGGTCTCGAGGCGCCCGAGCGCGGCTCGGCCGAGGAGCTGCTCGACGACGGGGCGCCCGGCGAGCTCGACGCGATGCGCCATTCGGCGGCCCACGTCATGGCCGAGGCGGTCATGGACCTGTTCCCGGGCACGAAGCTCGGGATCGGGCCGGCCATCGACGACGGCTTCTACTACGACTTCGAGCTGCCGCGCGCCGCTCACCCCGGACGACCTGCCGGCGATCGAGGCGCGGATGCGCGAGAGCATCGCCGCCGACCACCCGTTCGTGCGCAGCGAGATGACGCCCGACGAGGCGCGCGCGTTCTTGGTCGAGCGCGACCAGCCGTTCAAGGTCGAGATCCTCGACGACCTCGCTGGCGGCGGCCAAGCGCGGACGGCACGCCGATGCCGCCGACGACCTTCTACGAGCACGGTCCGTTCATCGACCTGTGCCGCGGCCCGCACGTCGCCAGCACCGGCAAGATCGGGCCGTTCAAGCTGCTGGGCGTCGGCCGGTGCGTACTGGCGCGGCGACGAGAAGCGCCCGATGCTCCAGCGCATCTACGGCACCGCCTGGGCGACCCAGGAGGAGCTCGACGCCTACCTGTGGCGCCGCGCGGAGGCGAAGAAGCGCGACCATCGCCGGCTCGGCGTCCAGCTCGACCTGTTCAGCTTCCACGACGTCTCGCCCGGCTCGGCGTTCTGGCACCCCAAGGGCCAGATGATCTGGCGGACGCTCGAGGCCGCGATGCGCGAGCTCCAGGCGCGGCGCGGCTACCAGGAGATCAGCACGCCGATCCTCGTGTCGCGAGAGGCTCTGGCGGCAGTCGGGCCACTGGGACCTCTACAAGGACAACATGTTCATCGTCGAGTCCGAGAACCAGCCCTTCAGCCTCAAGCCGATGAACTGCCCCGAGTCGACCTTCATCTACCGCTCGCGACCTGCGCTCCTACCGCGACCTGCCGCTGCGCTTCAACGAATACGGCCGGCTCCACCGCAACGAGCGCTCGGGCACGCTGAGCGGCCTGACCCGCGTCCGCCAGTTCATCCAGGACGACGCCCACATCTACGTCCGGCCGGACCAGCTGATGGACGAGATCGAGGCGCTCCTCGGCGAGGTCCGCGAGGCGTACGGCTGGGTCGGCCTGCGAGCCGCGCTTCGCGTTCGCGACGAAGCCGGACAAGGCGCATCGGCGACCCGGCCCTGTGGGAGCGGGCCGAGCGGCTGATCAAGGAGGCGTTCGCGCGCGGCCGACATCAGCTACGACGCTCAAGCCCAAGGACGGCACGTTCTACGCGCCGAAGATCGACATCTACATCGACGACGCGCTCGGGCGCGAGTGGCAGATGGCGACGATCCAGGTCGACCTGACGATGCTGCCCGAGCGGTTCGACCTGACCTACATCGACGAGAACGGCCAGCCGCAGCGGCCGATCGCGCATCCACCGGGCCATCTACGGCTCGCTCGAGCGGTTCATCGGCATCCTGATCGAGCACTTCGCGGGCGCCTTCCCGCTCTGGCTCGCGCCGGTCCAGGCCGTCGTCATCCCGATCGCCGACCGGCACATCGAAGCGGCGGAGGAGCTCGCCGCCGTCCTGCGGGCGCGCGGCCTGCGCGTCGAGGTCGACGGCTCGGACAACCGGATGCAGAACAAGATCCGGCTCGCCCAGGAGCAGAAGGTGCCGTACATGCTCGTCCTCGGCGACCGCGAGATCGAGGCGCGCACGGTCGCGCCGCGCGCCCGGAACGCCGCGCGCGGGGAGCAGCAGGAGCCGTCGCCGTGGGACGAGCTCGCCGACCGCCTGGCCGAGGAGGCGCGCACGCGAGCGGTGAGCTGAGCCGCCCGCGATCGGCCCCGCGATTGTCGCTCGGAAGGGCCTGTGCTATCCTCCCGCTTCGGCCGGAATCCGGGTCGCCGTGCGTCCGCGCCGGTCGAAACACGTTTGTTCACACGAAGGGGAAGACCATCAGTCGAGACCTGCGCGTCAACCAGATGATCCGGATCCCACAGGTCCGGGTGGTCGACGAAGAGGGTACCCAGCTTGGGGTCATGCCCACGCCCCGGGCCCTCGAGATGGCGCAGGAACGGGGCCTCGACCTCGTCGAGGTCGCCCCGATGGCCGCCCCGCCGGTCGTCAAGTTCCTCGACTTCGGTCAGTACAAGTACGAGCTGACCAAGCGCGAGAAGGAAGCCAAGCGCAAGCAGCGCTCGGTGACCTTCAAGGAAGTCCGGCTCTCGCCGAAGATCGGCGACGGGGGACTTCGACACGAAGGTCCATCGGGCGATCGAGTTCCTCGAGGACGGCGATCGGATCAAGGTCACCGTCCGCTTCCGCGGTCGGGAGCTGACCCACCCGGAGATCGGCCGGAACCTGCTCGCGAAGTTCGTCGAGCGGGTCAAGGACCATGGGGTCGTGGAGCGGGCGCCGCTCCTCGAAGGCAAGTCGATGCACATCACGGTGGCATCGACTGCACAAGCCGAAGACGCACGAGGCACCGAACCCGCGGAGCGCCGAACGGAACGACGGAGCCGACCAGCAGTCGACGGACCAGCGCCGCACCGGCGAGCGCCGGCAGCCGACGGCTCCGGCCGAACCGGCCGGCGCCAAGCGGCTCCGGCCGAGGCAGCGCTCCGACGGCAAGCCAAGGCGCCGGCCGAGGCGGCAGCCGCCGACCGAGCGCCAAGGCACCGGCCGAGCACGGCCCGGCACCGAGCGCCGGTCGCAGCGGCCGTCAGCGAACCGAAGAAGACAACGCAGAACACGCCGGCTCCCGAGCCGGTGACGACAGGAGAGTGAGGCCACGGTGCCGAAGATGAAGAGCCACAAGGCGGCCCAGAAGCGGATCGGCGTGACCGGCAGCGGCAAGATCATCCGCGTCAACGCCTGGAGTGGCCACCACCTCGAGATCAAGTCGTCCCGTCGGACCCGCCGCTACGCCGGCAAGTCGATCATCGGGCCGGAGCACGCCAGGCAGGTCCGGCGCCTGCTGCCGTACCTCTAGGAGCGGATCGCACCACATGGCACGAGTCAAGCGCGGCGTCACCTCGCACGCGCGCCACAAGCGCCTCCTCGACGACGCCGAGGGCCGCAAGGGCACCCAGTCGCGGCTGGTCAAGCCGGCGCGCGAGGCGCTGCTCCACGCCCTCGCCTACGCGACCCGCGACCGCAAGCAGCGCAAGCGCCAGATGCGCGAGCTGTGGATCGTCCGCATCAACGCGGCCGCCCGCCAGAACGGCCTGACCTACGGCGCAGTTCATCGCCGGGCCTCAAGAAGGCCGACATCGAGATCGATCGCAAGATCCTGGCCGACCTCGCCGTCCGCGACGCCGCGACCTTTGGGCAGATCGTCGAGCTCGCCAAGAGCGCCTGATCGGCCAGGATCGCGGCCCACGCTCGGAGGCCCGAGCGGCGGTCCTCGAGCGCATCGGCCGAGGATCCCTCGACGTCGCCGACGGTCGAGGGTTCCTGATTCCCGGCCCATCGATGGAAGGACGGACGTGGACCTCGCCGACCTGACGCGCGATCTCGAGACGCTGCGCGACGACGCGCTGGCGTCGATCGCGGCGAGCGCCGACGTCGCCGCGCTCGAGGCGCTCGAGCTCGACGTCCTCGGCAAGAAGGGCCGCCTGACGGCGGTCCTGCGCGGGATCGGCGGCCTGCCGGCCGACGACCGGCCGCGGGTCGGTGCGGTCGCGAACGACGTCCGCGGCCGCGATCGAGAGCGCCCTCGCCGAGCGCGGCGCGACGCTGCGCGGGGCGGCGCTGACCGGACGCCTGGCCGCCGAGACGGTCGACGTCACGACGCCCGGCCGGCCGTTCCGCCGCGGCACGCTCCATCCGAGCATCGAGACGATGGGCGAGATCGCCGAGATCTTCGGCCAGTTCGGGTTCGTGGTCTACGAGAGCCCCGAGATCGAGGACGACCTGACCAACTTCCAGATGCTCAACATCCCGCCGGACCACCCGGCGCGCGACCTGTGGGACACGCTCTACGTCGACGTCGACGGGCCACCTGCTGCGGACGCACACGTCGCCCGGCCAGATCCACGTCATGCGGACGACGCACGCCGCCGATCCGGGCGCTCCTGCCCGGCCGCTGCTTCCGCTACGAGGCGATCGACGCCTCGCACGGCTCGGAGTTCTTCCAGGTCGAGGGCCTGATGGTCGACGAGGGCACGACCATGGGCGACCTCAAGGGCCTGCTCGACCAGTTCGCCGGCGGCCATGTTCGGCGCCGACAAGAAGACCCGCTTCCGGCCCGGCTACTACCCGTTCACGGAGCCGTCCGTCGCGTTCGACGTCGAGTGCCTCGTGTGCGGCGGCTGCGGGCTGCCCGGCCTGCGGCCGGACCGGCTGGATGACGATCCTCGGGGCCGGGATGGTCCACCCGGTCGTCCTCCAGTACGGCGGCCTCGACCCGGAGCGCTACCAGGGCTTCGCGTTCGGGATGGGCCCGGAGCGGATCAAGATGCTCAAGCACGGCATCACCGACCTGCGCCTGTTCCTCGAGAACGACCTGCGCTTCCTGGAGCAGTTCCGATGAGAGTGCCGCTCAGCTGGTTGCGCGAGTTCGTCGACGTCGACCTGACGCCGGAGGAGCTCGCCGAGCGCCTGACGCTGCTCGGCATGGAGGTCAAGGGCGATCGAGCGCCTGGGGCGACGACTGGCGGAACGTCGTCGTCGGCGAGCTGCTGGCGGTCGAGAAGCATCCGCGCGCCGACCGGCTGTCGCTGACCCGGGTGACGGTCGGGGACGGGCGAGCCGCTCGAGATCGTCTGCGGCGCGACGAACATCGCCGCCGGCCAGCGGGTGCCGGTCGCGCTGCCCGGCGCGGTCCTGCCCGGCGACCGGCGGATCGAGCGGACCGAGAAGATGGGCGTCGTCAGCAACGGGATGCTCTGCTCGGGCGACGAGCTCGGCCTGACCGCCGACGCGCGACGGGATCCTGATCCTGCCCGCCGACACGCCGCTCGGCGCGAAGCTGGCCGAGCTGTACGGCGACACGGTCCTCGACGTCGACGTCAAGCCGAACCGCGGCGACGCCCTGTCGATCGTCGGGCTCGCCCGCGAGGTGGCCGCGGTGACGGGCGGCCGCTGCGCTTGCCGTCGACCGACGTCGTCGAGACCGGCCGGCCGATCGCCGAGCGGCTGCCGGTCGAGGTCCTCGACACCGGCCTCTGCCCGCGCTTCGTCGGCCGCTGGGTGAGTGGCGTCCGCGTCGGTCCGTCGCCCGACCGGATCCAGATGCGCCTCCTGGCCGCCGGCAGCGCCCGATCAGCAACGTCGTCGACGTCTCGAACTACGTGATGCTCGAGCTCGGCAAGCCGATCCACACGTTCGATGCGGCGGCCGTCCACGACGGCCGGATCGTCGTCCGTCGGGCCGACGGCGGGCGAGCGGCTCGAGACGCTCGACCACGTCGAGCGCGAGCTCGACCCCGAGACGCTGGTCATCGCCGACCCGCACGGGCCCGCTCGGGATCGCCGGGGTCATGGGCGGCGCCGCCTCGCGAGGTCAGCGACGCGACGACCGACGTGATCGTCGAGTCCGCCATCTTCGACCCGGTCAGCATCCGCCGGACGGCGTTCCGCTACGCGCTCCGCTCGGAGGCGAGCCTGCGCTTCGAGAAGGGCCAGGAGTTCCGCCTGGCGCGGCTCGGCGCGGACCGGGCGGCGCGGCTGATCGTCGAGTGGGCCGGCGGCGACGGTGGCGCCGGGGCGGTCGACACGAACCCGGCCGAGCCCGTGCCCGCACGCGTCGCCTTCCGGCCGGCGCGGGTCAACCGGCTGCTGGGCACGAACCTCGGCGTCGAGGAGCAGCGCGCCCTCCTGGCCCGGGTCGGCATCGAGACGGCGCCCGCGGCGGCCGGCGCGCGGATCACGATCGCCGGCCGGCACGCAGCCGCTCGACACCGTGCCCGATCGCGGCCGAGGTCGTGATCGACGCGATCGTGCCGACCTGGCGGCGCGACCTCGCGATCGAGGCGGACATCGCCGAGGAGGTCATCCGGGTCCACGGCTACGACCTCGTCCCGGCGGTCACCCCGCACACCCCGATGCCGCCCTACCGGCCCGACCCGCTGGCCACCCGGAACGCGGTCCGCGAGACGCTCGTCGGGGCCGGCCTGACCGAGGTCGTGACCTTCGCCCTGGTCGCGCCGCGGATCGTCGAGCTGTTCCCGCCGCACGACGACGGCGCCCCGGACGCCGAGCCCGAGCAGCATCCGGCCGGGCGGCCGATCACCGTCACCAACCCGCTCTCGAGCCAGCATTCGATGCTCCGCCAGACGCTGACGGGGAGCCTGCTCGAGGTCGTCGTCGACGAACCTCCGCCAGGGGCGCGACGACATCGCCATCTTCGAGGTCGGCAAGGGCTACGGCGCCCCCGGCGATGCCACGACGCACGAATGGTGGCGTCTCGGCATCGCCCTCAGCGGGGCGTCGCGGCCGCCGGCGCCGGGCCGGCCGGCACCGGCCTACGACCTCGACGACGCCAAGGGGCTCATCGAGCTGCTCTGCCGTCGCCTCGGTGTTCGGCGCCCGGCCTTCACGCCGCTGACCGACGATCCGACCCTCCATCCCGGCCGTGCCGCGCTCGTCCGGGCCGGCGGCGACCTGCTCGGTCGCGTCGGGCGAGGTCCACCCCGACATCATCGCCGCGCTCGACCTGCGCGCGGACCGGATCTACGTCGCCGAGCTCGCGCTGGCAGGGCTTGCCGGCGGGCGGCCGCGCGAGTTCCGGGTCGCCGCGCCGTCGCGGTTCCTCGGCGTCGAGCGCGACCTGGCCGTCGTCGTCCCGCTCGAGACTCCCGCCGCGAGCGTGGAGGCCGCCATCCGGCGCCATGGCGGGTCACTGCTGCGCGACGTGACGCTGTTCGACGTCTACCGTGGCCGGCCGCTGGCCGACGGCGACAAGAGCCTCGCCTATCGACTGATCCTGCGCGACGACGAGCGCACCCTCACCGACACGGAGCTCGACGCCGCCGTCGCTGCGGTCGTCGCCGGACTGACGACCGATATCGGGGCGCGTTTCCGGACCTGACCGGCACGGACCGCACCCCATGGCACCGACATCTCCATCGGGCTCCAGATCGCTTGCCGGGCGCAGATAGGCGCTGCTACCCTTGCGCGGCTCCGGCCCCGTGGCGGGCCGAACACGGAGGACATGCGTGGATATCGGGGGCACCCGTATCGAGGCGGTCGATCTGCTGATCGCCCTCTATTTCATGGGCTTCTTCGTGCTCGGCTTCGCGCAGGGGACGATCCGCCGACTCCTCGGGATCGGCTCGATCCTGTTCTCGTGGTTCCTGGCCGCGAACATCGCCGAACCGCTCGGCCAGTTCCTCGGCTCGAACTGGACGCAGTTCCCGCGTGAGTACAGCTACATGGTCGGCTTCGCGACGATCTTCGTCGCGGCGAGCGTCGCCTTCGCACTGATCATCCAGGGCTTCTACAAGCCGCAACCGCTCTTCCAGAAGGCGCGATTCGCTGACGAGCTGATCGGCGGCGTGCTCGGTCTGCTCGAAGCGGCGATCATCTACGGCGCCATCCTGATCATCCTCGACTCGTTCTTCGAGATCCCGGGGATCCCGCAGGATCCCAACGAGCTGCCCTTCCTGCGCGAGATCTGGGGCGCCATGGACAGTGCGCAGACGACGCGTGCTCTTCCGCGACACGCTCATCCCGGCGTTCTTCCTGTTGACCGGCCTGTTCGTCCCGGACAGCATCCAGAAGAACTACCCACGCCTCTGAGCGTCCTCGACCGGGCCCTCCTCGAGCGACCGACGCTCGAGGCCGCCCGCGGACTCATCGGGGCGCACCTGGTCCGCGACGACGCCACGGGGCGACGTGTCGGGCGGATCGTCGAGGTCGAGGCGTACATCGGACGCGACGACCAGGCGTCGCATGCCCGGTTCGGCGAGACCGCCCGGAACCGGATCATGTTCGGGCCGCCGGGGCACGCCTACGTGTACCTTGTCTACGGCATGTACGACTGCCTCAACGTGGTGACCGAACCCGAGCGCGCTCCGGCCGCGGTGCTCATCCGCGCCGTCGAGCCGCTCGACGGGATCGAGGCGATGCGCCTGGACCGCGTCGTCCGCGCGACCGCTCGGCGACGAAGCCTGACACCCGATCGTGCGGCTGGGGAGTCGGCTCGCATCGCTTCGCTGGCGCCCGGGCGGCTGGCGAGCGGGCCGGGGCTCGTCGCGGCGGCGTTCGGGCTGGACACCGGCTGGACCGGGCTCGACCTGTGCGATCCGGCTTCGCCGCTCCGGCTCGAGACGGCCTCGCCGGATGCGCCGGCCCCGACCATCGACGCGACGCCGCGCATCGGTATCGACTACGCCGGCGAACCATGGGACTCGAAGCCGTGGCGGTTCATCGAGCGTGGCAATCGGTCGGTCTCCGGTCAGACGACGCGACGGCGGTCCAGCGGCCGGCCCGCGACCGCCGGCTGAACCTCGGCCATGGACGAGCGCTCCCTGACCCTGCTCGAGTTCCCGACGATCCGGGCACGGCTCGCCGAGGCCACCGCGTTCCCACCGTCACGTCGGCTGGCCGAGTCGCTCGAGCCGTCGAACGATCCGGTCCTCGTGGCACGCGGGCTCGACGAGACCGACCAGGCGCGGGCGTTCCTCGAAGAGCGGACCGGCGCCGGGATCGGGTCCGCCCGCGACATCGGGCCGGCCGTCGAGCGCGCGGCGCGCGGCGGACGTCTCGAGCCGGCCCAGTTCCTGGAGATCGCGCAGACGCTCGATGCGACCGCGCGCCTGGCGACGCTCCTCGCCGACGACCGGCGGCCGCTCCTGCGCGAGCTGGGCCATGACCTGCACGGCCTGCCGGCGCTGCGCTCGACGCTGGCGCGCAGCTTCGACCCCGTCGGCGAGCTGCTCGACACCGCGTCGCCACGTCTCGGCGGGCTGCGCTCGGCTGTCCGGGTCGCCTACGAGCGACTCCGCCGCCGGCTCGACTCGCTGGTCGGCTCCGAGCTCGGGAACGCCCTCCAGGAGCCGATCATCACGCTCCGCAACGGCCGCTACGTGGTGCCGGTCAAGGCAGAGGCCCGCTCGCGGGTCAAGGGCATCGTCCACGATGCGTCGGGGAGCGGCCAGACGCTGTTCATCGAGCCGCTCGTCGCGGTCGAGCTCGGGAACGCCTGGCGCGAGGCGCAGGTCGCCGAGGCCGAGGAAGTGGCGCGCATCCTCGACGAGCTGTCCGCCTTCGTGGCGGCCAACGCCGATGCGCTGCGCGACACGCTCGACGCGCTCGCCCGGTTCGACCTGTGGGCGGCCAAGGCGTCGCTCGCCGCGGAGATGCGGGCCAGCCGACCCGAGACGACCGACCGGCCCGAGGCGATCCTCCTGTCCGCCCGGCACCCGGGGCTGAGCGGCCGGGTCATCCCCATCGATATCCGGCTCGGCGACGGCTACACCGCGCTCGTCGTGACCGGACCGAACACGGGCGGCAAGACGGTCACGCTCCGGACGCTCGGTCTGCTCAGCCTGATGCACCAGGCCGGCCTCCACATCCCGGCCGAGCCCGGCAGCCGGCTGCCGGTCTGGCGCGACGTCTTCGCCGACATCGGCGACGAGCAGTCGATCGCGCAGTCGCTGTCGACCTTCTCCGGCCATCTGCGCTCGATCATCCGGATCGTGGAGGCGGCCGGGCCGGGGACGCTCGTCCTGCTCGACGAGCTCGGCGCCGGGACCGACCCGACCGAGGGGTCCGCGCTCGCCCAGGCCCTGCTCGACCATTTCATCCGGGCCGGCGCCCTGGTCGCGGCGACGACCCACTACGCGGAGCTCAAGGCGTATGCCCACACGACGCCGAGCGCGCGCAACGCCGCGGTCGAATTCGACCTCGAGACGCTGTCGCCGACCTACCGCCTGACGATCGGGCTGCCCGGCGGGAGCCAGGCCTTCGCGATCGCCGAGCGGCTCGGCCTGTCCGAGGAGATCGTCGACGACGCCCGGTCGCGACTGTCCGAGTCGCAACAGTCGTTCGAGGCGACCCTCGCCTCGCTCAAGGCGAGCGAGGGCGAGACGGCCGACGCGCTCGACCGGGCTCGGGACGCCGAGCTCCGCGCCACCGAGGCCCTGCGGGCTGCCCAGGAGGAGCGGCGACGCGCGCGTCGAGAACGCGAGGAGGCCGTCGTGGCCGCCCGGGCGGAGGCCGAACGGATCGTCGAGGACCTGCGGACCGAGGTCCGCTCGACGCGCGAGGCGCTCGAGCGCGAGACGGTCACCGCGCCCGCGCTCGACGAGGCGGTCGCCCGCGCCGAGCTCGAGCTCGGACGCCTCCCCGAGGCCGAACCGGCCCCGGTCGAGGCGCCGGTCGAGCCGCGGACGTGGCGGCTCGGCGAGCGTGCTCGCAGCCGATCGGGTGGCTGGGAAGGACGGATCGCCGCCCTCGAGCGCGGCGGGCGGCGGGTGACCCTCGAGGCCGGCGGGATGCGCGTGACGGTCGATGCCGACGACCTCGTGCCGGCGGTCGGCGACGGGTCAGGCGAGCGGGGGGCAGCAACGGTGCGGGCGCTGCTCCGACGTCGAACGCCGCGGAGCTCAGGCTCGATCGCGCTCGGTCGGTGGCGTCGTCGCTCGACCTGCGCGGCGCCCGGGTCGACGAGGCCCTCGAGTCGCTCAGCCGCTATCTCGACGATGCCGGACTGGCCGGGCTCGACAAGGTGCTGATCATCCACGGCATGGGCACGGGCGCCGTCCGCGATGCCGTCCGGGCCGCGGCCGCCGACCATCCGCTCGTGAAGTCGTTGCGGCCGGGCCAGCGCGGTGAGGGCGGCGACGGGGCGACGATCGTCGAGTTCTAGTGCTTGGTCGGCTTCGGGGTCGGGAAGACGTGCGGCGGCTTCGGTGTCGGGGGGCCGCCGCCGGGGTTCGTCGGGAGCGGGACGCAGATGACCGGTGGCAGTGACGGGTCCGGTGTCGGCGCGAACGGATCGCAGATCGGCGGCGGCGCGGCGATCGGACAGAGCGCCTTCGGTGCGAACGGTGCACCCCAGGTGTGCCCGAAGGGCGCGAAACCGTTGGTGTAGAAGTAGGACGTGCGCGTGCCCTTGAGCCCGCCCCCGACGCCGGAGCCTCGCGCGGCGCGCGCAGCCCAGGCGAGATCGGCCTTCTGCCAGGCCGGGAAGTTGGCCTCGACCTCGGACATGTTGAAGAAGCCCTTGGTGACCTTTGGTCCGACGCAGCCGTCCTGCCAGAGGAGGCCGCTCGCGGCGTCGACGGTGACCGCCGTGCGGAGCGTCTCCTTCTGGGTCGGGACCGTGCCCGGCACGAAGTACTCGGTGATCGTCTTCTTCGTGAACGGGCCGGGCTTGAGGCCCGTGTAGGCGTCGACCTTGGCGGTGACGATGTCGGACGGTGGCTTGAACTGGGCGATCTTCTCGCCCTTGGTGACTTCGGTGAGGATGGCCGACCAGAGCGGGGCAGACGTATCGAGCGAGAGCTTGCCGTCGTTCGGGCTGTTGTCGCTGTTGCCCATCCAGACCCCGACTGCGAGCGCCGGTGCCGTCTTGTCGGCCGGTGGGGCGACGAACCCGTACGCGGCGACGTCGCGGTTGTCGCTGGTCGTGCCGGTCTTGTAGGCCGCGGGCCGTCGCGTACTGCCATCGAAGATCGCCCACTTGCCCCAGAACGGGTTGACCTTGACCTGCGTGTTGCCGGCCAGGATGTCGGTGATGACGTAGGCGGCATCCTTGCTGACGACCTGTGTCCCGATCGGCGCCGTCTCGGTCGTGGGCCAGACGGTGGTGCCGGAGGAGTCGACGATCGTCCCGATCATCCGTTCGGGCATCTTCACGCCGCCGTTGGCGATCGTGCTGTAGGCGCCGAGCAGGTCGATCGGATGGACCTCGAGCGTCCCGATGCCTTCGGACAGGACCGGGGCGACGCCGGCCGGATAGCTCAGCCCGAAGTCCTTGGTCCGCGTCGAAGACGTGGTCGAGGCCGCTCGATGATCGTCGCCTTGATGGCCGGGATGTTGAGCGAGAACTGGAGCGCCTCACGGATCCGGACCGGGCCGCGCTCGAGCTTGTCGGCCTGGGTCGGGATGAACCCGCCGCCGAAGTTGGTCGTGACGTCCATGAACATCGTCGACGCGGTCAGCACCTTGTCGTCGATGCCGATCAGGTAGTTGATCGGCTTGAACGCGGACCCGGGCTGGCGCCAGCCGTCGGAGAGGACGTCGAACTGGGGCTGGAACTTCTTGTTGGCCTTGGACGTGTAGCTCGCCGAGCCGACGTAGGCCCGGATCTCGCCCGTCCGGTAGTCGATGACGGCGGCCGCGGCGTTGTTGATGTTGTGCCCGCGCAGGCCGAGGATCCACGACCGGGCGGCCTTGGGGATCTTGCGGCTGGCGAGGAGCGCCGACGGGTCCTTGGCGTTCGGGCGCCCGGGCCGCGACGTAGACCCACTTCTCGGCGGTCTTCTGCATGGTGTAGTCGAGCGTCGTGATGACCTTGTAGCCGCCCGTGTCGACCTTGGGGCAGTCGGTGGGGGTGTCGGGGCAGAGGATCGTGGCCGAGCTCGTGGCGGACCTGCCACGACGAACTGCGGGGCCTTCCAGGCCGCCGACACCTGGGGGACGAGGACGACGGGCTCGGTCTTGGCGGCCTCGTACTCGCCGGTCGAGTGCTTGTTGCCGGTCAGCGGTGCTGCGGGTCTCCATCAGGTCGAGGACCTGGTTGCGGCGCTGGACGATCTCGGAGTCCTGCGGCACGACGAGCTTGAAGTTGGTGCATTCCTGGCCGTCGGCGACGTTGTCGAGGCAGACCTCCTGCGCGTTCCGAACGAGGTCGTAGGCGGTCGGCGACTTCGGGATCGCGGCCAGGATCGCGTCCTGGGCGAGGGTCAGCTGGTCGAGTGACTTGCCGAAGTAGCCCTTCGCCGCGGCCGCACGCCGTAGCTCTGGTTGCCGTAGAAGTTCTGGTTGAGGTAGGCGGTGATGATCTGCTGCTTGCCGGCCTCGCCGGGCGGGAGGCCCTGGGTCAGCCGGATCGACTGGATGATCTCGCGGATCTTGCGTTCGTAGGTCGAGCCGGCGAACGCCTCGGGCGGCAGGAGCCTCGCCCGGACGAGCTGCTGGGTGATCGTCGACGCGCCGCGCGGCTTGCCCGAGATGGTGTCGATGGCGGCCGACACGATCCCGACCGGGTCGAAGCCGGGGTTCGTCCAGAAGTCCTTGTCCTCGATGGTCGTCGTGGCGTCGATGATCTCGCCGGGCAGCTGGTCGTAGGTGACGAGCTCGCGCTTCAGGTCGCCGAGGCGGGCCAGCTCGATCTTGCCGGTCCGGTCGTAGACGACCGTCTGCTGCTCGAACGGGATGTTCGTCAGCGTGGACACGGGATCGGGGAGGCCGGCTGGCGTACTTGTTGTACGCGGCGACCAGGACCAGTCCGCCCGCGGCGACGGCGAGGCCGCTGGTCACGACGATCACGACGAGGAAGGCGGCGAGGATGCGACCGAAGGTGATCCCCGAACCGGGTTTCGATCCGCGTCCGAGCGCACGACGGTGGCGCTGACGCCGCGCGAGGCTGGTCTGCATGAGTGGTCGCACGATAGCATAGGAGGCGTGATTGAACGGTCGGCTGCCTCCCGTCGGGTCGTGACGGCTCGACGCCCGGCCCTGTGACGCGCGCGTCCGAGGCTGCCACCGATCTGGGCGGACTCCTCGCCGAGCTCGACTGGCGCGGGATCCTCCAGACGACGACCCCGGGCCTCCCGGCTCGGCTGGCGACCGGGCGGCCGATCGCCGGGTACATCGGCTTCGATCCGACCGCGGATTCGCTCCATGTCGGCCACCTCGTCCCGATCTTCGGGCTGCTCCACCTGCAGCGCTTCGGCGGCCGGCCGGTGGCCCTGGTGGGTGGCGGGACCGGGATGATCGGCGACCCGTCCGGGCGTTCCAGCGAGCGCAACCTGCTCGATCGCGAGACGCTCGAGGCCAACGCCGGGGCGATCCGGACCCAGCTGGAGCGCTTCCTCGACTTCGCCGGGACCGAACGCCGCGGTCATGGTCGACAACGCCGCCTGGCTCGGGACGCTGTCGCTGCTCGACTTCCTGCGCGACGACGGGCAAGCACTTCACGATCCCGTACATGCTCGACAAGGAGTCGGTCGCAGGTCCGGCTGGAGCGCGGGCTGTCGCTTCACCGAGTTCAGCTACATGCTCCTCCAGGCGTACGACTTCCTCGACCTCTACCGGACGCTGGGCGTCGAGCTCCAGATGGGCGGCGCCGACCAGTGGGGCAACATCACCGCCGGCCTCGAGCTGATCCGCCGGACGAGCGGGGGAGGGGAGGACGAGCGAGCCCGCCCACGGCCTCGCCTACCAGCTGCTCCTCGTCGCCGTCGGGCTCGAAGTTCGGCAAGAGCGAGGGCGGCGAGTCGGTCTGGCTCGACCCGGCGCGGACGTCGCCGTTCGCGTTCTACCAGTACTGGCGCAACATCGACGACCGCGACGTCGGCGACCTACCTGCGCTGGTTCACGGAGTTCCCGCGCGAGCAGATCGAGGCGCTCGAGGCCGAGACGGACGGCACACCCCGAGGCGCGTGCCGCCCAGCGCGCGCTGGCGCTCGACCTCACGACGCGGGTCCACGGCGCCGAAGCGGCGCGCGGGGCCATCGCCGACTCGGCGGTCGCATTCGAGAGCGGACGGGTCGACGATCCGGCCGTGCTCGCATCGCTCTTCGCGTCGTCCGGCGGGTTCGCCTTCGACCCGGCCTGGCTCCCGTCAGGGATCGCCGTCCTGCTCGCCGAGGCGGGTGTCTTCGCGTCGCGCGGCGAGGCGCGCCGGATGATCGCGGCGGGTGGCGTGACGGTGAACGGCGAGCGCGTCACCGACCCCGATGCTCGAGCCGAGCCGATCGCCGGCGAATGGCTCGATGTGCGGATCGGCAAGCGCCGGCGCGAGATCGGGCGGGCGAAGCAGTCGCTCGGCTAGGCGCCGAGGCTGTCCGCGGCGGGCACCAGCGCCCGGGCTAGCGATGGCGGGCGCGCAGGTCTCGATGCACCGCGGCCGGCGGCAGGTCGCGTTCGGCGAGCAGGACGAGCGCGTGGAAGAGCAGGTCGGCGGTCTCGGCGGCCAGGGCGTCCGCGTGGTCGCGCGATCGGTCCCGGAGGTCTCGGCGACAGCGTCGTCCTTGGCGGCGATGAGGACCTCGGTGGCCTCCTCGGTGACCTTGCGGGCGACCGCGTCGACGCCGCCGCCGAGGAGGGTCGGCGGTGTACGAGCCGGCGGGTCGGGTCGCAGCGCGGTCGGCGATCGTCGCCCACAGCGCCTCGAGCCAGGCGAAACCCTGGGTGGCGCGCTCGGCGGGTGCGTCGTCGGCGTCGAAACAGCTCCGCGTCCCGCGATGACAGGTCGGTCCGGCGGGATCGGCGGTGACGAGGAGGGCATCGGCGTCGCAGTCGACCTCGATGCGGACGAGCCGCAGGACGTTGCCGCTCGTCTCGCCCTTGCGCCAGAGCCGGTCGCGAGATCGCGAGTGGAAATGGACCTCGCCGCTCGCGAGCGTCGCAGCCAGGGCCTCGCGCATCCATCCAGGCCACCATCAGGACGCGTCCGTCGGCGACGTCCTGGACGACGGCCGGCACGAGCCCGTCGGGCCCGAACGCCGACCTCGGGGACCGCTCGCTGTCCGCCACGCGGCTCATGCGACCCGTTCCGGGACGGAGCCGGACCGGCATGCCTGCGGCGGCCATCGCCGCCTTGACGTCGGCGATCGAGTGGATCCGGCGGTGGAAGATCGAGGCGGCCAGGACCGCATCGGCGCCGCCGTCGCGGATCGCGGCGACGAAATCGGCCGGCCGGCGGCGCCACCCGAGGCGATGACCGGCACGCCGACCCGGGACGTGATGGCACGCAGCAAGCTCGGTGTCGAAGCCCGAGGCCGGTCCCGTCGCGATCGATCGAGGTCACCAGCAGCTCGCCGGCGCCGAGCTCGACCGCCCGTTCGGCCCAGGCGACGGCATCGAGCCCGGTCGCCTCGCGACCGCCCTTGACCACGACCTCCCAGGCGTCCGGTCGTCGACGGCCCGCGCGTCGATCGCGACGACGACCGCCTGCCGGCCGAAGCGCCCGGCGCAGCGACCGATCAGCGTCGGGTCAGCGACGGCCGCGGTGTTGAGCGAGACCTTGTCGGCGCCGGCGCGCAGGACGTCGCGCATCTCGGTGACCGTCCGGACCCCGCCACCGACCGTCAGCGGGATGAACGCGCGCCGCGCGGTCCGCTCGACGAGGTCGAGGAGCGTCCCGCGGCGTTCCGGGCGCGGCCGTGATGTCGAGGAAGACGAGCTCGTCGGCGCCCTCGGCGGCGTAGCGCTCGGCGAGCTCCGGCGGGTCGCCTTCGTCGACGAGATCGACGAAGTGGTGCCCTTGACGACGCGGCCGTCGGCGACGTCGAGACACGGGATCACCCGGCGGCGGAGCATCAGGCCGCCCGGACGAGATCGACGAAGTTGGCGAGCAGCCGCAGGCCGTCGTCGCCGCTGCGCTCCGGGTGGAACTGGACGCCGAGGAGTGTGCCGCGCGCGACCGCCGAGGTGAACGGCCGGCCGTGCTCGGTCGTGGCCAGGACGACGTCATCCGCGGCCGCGTCCGGGGCACCGACGTACGAGTGGACGAAATAGAAGTCGGCGTCCGGGGCGATCCCGTCGAAGAGCGGATGCGGCCGCGTCCGCGCGACCTGGTTCCAGCCGATGTGCGGCAGGGTCGGGGCGCCTTCGAGCCGGACGGTCCGCCCGGGCACGACACCCAGCGTCGTCGCGCCATCCTCATCGCTGCCGTCGAACAGGAGCTGGAGGCCGAGACAGATCCCGAGGAACGGGCGGTCAGCGGCCAGCCAGGCACGGATCGGATCGATCAGGTCGTGCCGGCGCGAGGCGGGACATCGCGGGCCCAGCCGCACCGACGCCGGGGACGATCATGGCGTCCGCCCCGTGCAGGCCCTCGCCATCGTGGGCGACCAGGACCTCGGCGCCGACGGTCCGCAGCGCCTGGTCGATGCTCACCAGGTTGCCGGCGCCGTAGTCGACGACCGCGATCCGGGCGGATCGTCACGGCGTCACTCCAGGACGCCCTTTGTCGAGGCGACGCCGATCCGCCGCGGATCGATCTCGCAGGCCTCCCGCAGTGCGCGGCCGAGCGCCTTGAAGGCCGCCTCCGCCAGGTGGTGGTCGTTGCGCCCCGCTGCCGGCGAGGTGGAGCGTCGCTCCCGCGGTCCGCGCGAACGACTCGAGCGCGTGCTCGACGAGCTGGAGCGGCAGACCGCCCGCGTGGAGGCCACGGAACGGCAGGTCGACGACGGCGTACGGCCGGCCGCCGATGTCGAGCACGGCAGTGGCGATCGATTCGTCCATCGGCACGCTGCTCTGTCCGAACCGGGCGATCCCGGCACGGTCGCCGAGCGCCTCGGAGAAGGCGGCCCCGAGCACGAGCGCGACATCCTCGACGGTGTGGTGCTCGTCGATCTGGAGGTCGCCGTCGGCGTGGATCGCGAGGTCGAACAGCCCGTGGTGGGCGAGCGAGCCGAGCAGGTGATCGTAGAAGCCGATCCCCGTGTCGATGCCGGTGTGACCGTCGCCATCGAGCCCGAGCGTGACGGTGATCTCGGTCTCGTTGGTCGTCCGGGCGATGGTCACGCGGCGCCCTTCGCGAGGACCGATCTCGATGGATCCGAGTGGCGATGTCATGTGGCGATCTCCGTGGCGTCGTCGTTGTCTGGGTCGCCACGCGGGCGGCGGCGATGAGGCGATCGTTCTCGTCCGGGTCGCGGACGGTCAGGCGCAGGTGGTCGGCGAGCGGGTGACCCTCCCCGAACGTGCGCGGCACGAGGCCATGCGACAGGAGCGTCTCCGCGACGCGCGCAGCCCTCTCCGGGGTGCCGAAGTCGACCAGGATGAAGTTCGTGACCGACGGTCCGACCGACCAGCCGAGCGCGCGGAGAGCGTCGGTCAGCCGGGACCGCTCGCGGGTGACGCGGGCGAGGTTGGCTTCCAGGATCGCCGGGTCGAGCAGGGCCTCGGTGACGAGCGTGACCGACACGGTCGAGACAGAGCCCGGTGGCCGGAACGGGTTGAGCCGGACGATCAGCTCGGGCCGTGCGACGGCGAACCCGACCCTGAGCCCGGCGAGGGCATATGCCTTGCTCGCCGTCCGGACCACGACCAGGTTCGGATAGGTCGCGCGCAGGCCGAGGAGCGACGTGCCGACGAATTCGGCGTACGCCTCGTCGAGGACGACGACGGGTGCCGGCCGCCCGGCCGCATCTGCGTCGGCGGCAAGCCCGGCCAGCAGGGTCGCGATCGCGCCGTCCGGCTCGGCCAGCGCGGTCGGGTTGTTCGGGCTGCACAGCCAGACGACCGCCGCATCGTGCTCGGCGACGGCGGCGCGCACAGCGGCGATGTCGAGCGCCCAGCCAGCCGCCTCACCGAGCCGCGGGACCGCGAAAGACCGTGGCGCGGCGCTGCTCGGTCAGGACGCGGTACATCGCATAGGTCGGAGTCGGGACGACGGCCGCGCCGCCGTCGGGGATGCAGACCTTGGCGACGATGTCGAGGATCTCGTCGGCGCCGGCCCCGACCAGGATCTCGGCTGGGGTGACGCCGTACCGAGCCGCGGCCGCCTCCACCAGTCGGCGGTAGTCGGTCGGTGGGTACTCGGACAGCGGCGCCTCGAAATCGGCCGGCCGCCAGGAGCTGGCTCACGAGGGCCGGTGGGGTGGGGGACGTGTTCAGATCGAAACGGACGACGGTCGCGGGGTCGAGGCCGTAGCGTGCGGCGACCTCCTCGTCGGTCGCCTCCCAGCTGTAGGAGGACGGCGCGTTCGGGGTGGTGAACGTGACGGGCGTCGGGCTCATCGGTTCGGGTCCTCGAAGCGGATCTCGACGGCGTCGCGGTGGGCGAGCAGCCCCTCGGTCTCGGCCAGCGCCCCGATGGTGGCACGGATCGAGGCAAGCCCGTCGCGGTCGATCCGCTGGACCTGGACGAACTTGCCGTACGCCTCGACGGACAAGGCCCCTGACGCGCGGGCAAGACCGCCGGTCGGCAGGACGTGGTTCGCTCCGGTCGCGTAGTCGCCGGCGGATTCGGGCGCCCACGGGCCGACGAAGAGGGAGCCGGCATTGCGCAGGCGGGCGACCGTCGGTTCGAGCGGCTCGATATCGACCGACAAGTGCTCCGGGGCATAGGCGTTGATGAAGTCGATCGCTGCGTCGAGGGTCGGGGCGATGGCGATTCGGCCATGGTCACGCAGAGCAGCGGCGAGGATCTCGCGGCGACCCGCCTTGGCGAGCTGGACGGCGACCGCGGTCTCGACGGCCATGGCGAAGGCCGCGTCCGTGGTCACGAGGATGGCCGGGGAGTCGGGGCCGTGCTCCGCCTGGGTGATCAGGTCGGCCGCGACACGGGCGGGATCTGCGGGCGGGCCGGCGAGGACCATGCCTTCGGACGGGCCGGCCGGCAGATCGATGCCGACCTCGCCGCTGACCTCGATCTTGGCGGCAGTGACCCACGCGTTTCCCGGACCCACGATCCGGTCGACCGGGGCAAGGCCGGCGTCCGGGAGGCCGTACGCGAGCGCGCCGATCGCCTGGGCGCCACCGGCGACGATGACGGCATCGACCTCGAGCAGAGCGGCTGCGGCGAGGAGGACGGGGTTGGTGCGGCCGTCGCGGTCGGCCGGTGATGCGACGACGATCCTGGACGACCCCGGCGACGCGTGCCGGAACGACCGTCATCACCAGGGACGAGGGATACGGCGCCGAGCCACCAGGGACGTAGGCGCCGACGCTGCCCAGCGCGGTCCAGCGACGCTCGATCTCGATGCCGGGGGCGATGGTCGTGCGGGTCGAGAGCGGGCGCTGCGTCTCGGCGAATCGACGGACGTGCTCGATCGCCTGATCGAGCGCGCGACGGATGCGTGGCTCGAGGTCGTCGAGGGCCTGGCGCAGGTCGTCGGGATCGAGAACGAGACGTCCGTCCGGCCGGCCTCCGCCGACGGCTCGGTTCGCCTCCCGGACCGCGGCGTCACCCCGATCGCGGACGTCCGCAAGGGTCTCGCGAGCAGCGGCACGGACGGCGGGATCCGGCACCGCGCCGCGACGGATCAGGGCGTCGTGGTCGCGTCGGGCATCCGGATCGCCGGCGAGGACGGCAGCCAGGTCGAGGCGGCGGAGTCGGAGGGCCTGGGGCCTCGTCGCGTCGGGGGCGGCGGTCGCCTCGCCGGTCGTCGCGGGGTCCGCCGGATGGGTCGCGCTCACGGGACGATCTTTTCGATCGGGAGGACGAGGATCCCAGACGCACCCGCCGCCTTCAGACGCGGCAGCAGCCCCCAGACGTCGTCGGCCCCGACGACCGAGTGGATCGCGATCATCCCGGCGTGGGCGAGCGGGATGACCGTCGGCGATTCGAGGGCCGGCAGCAGCTGCTCCAGGTCCGGCAGAGTGTCGGCCGGGGCATTCATCATCAGGTACTTGCGGCCGCGCGCGGCGATCACGGCGCTCAGCATCGTGTCGATCGCGACGAGCTCCGCGCTCCGCTCACGATGCGCGGCCGGGTTGGCGAGGAGGACCGCCTCCGAGTCGAGCACGTCGCCGATCTGGCGCAGGCCGTTCATCGCCAGCGTCGATCCGGTCGACACGAGGTCGACGATGCCCTCTGCCAGACCTAGCCGTGGGGCGACCTCGACGGCACCCGAGATCGGGATGATCTCGACCGGGATCTTGCGTTCCTCGAAGAACCGTCGCGCGGTATTCGGATGGGCGGTCGCGACGCGAAGGCCACCCAGGTCCTCGACGGTCCGATACGGGGTGTCGTTGGGGACGGCGGCCGCCAGCCGGCATCGGCCGTAGCCGAGCGAACGGATGCGCGGCAGCTCGGCGCCGGTCTCACTGAGGAGGTCCTCGCCGGTGATCCCGAGATCGGCGACGCCGTCGCCGACGAACTCGATGATGTCGTTGGTGCGCACGAACAGGATGTCGAGGGCGTAATTCTGGACGAGCGCAACGAGGCTGCGGTCGTGCTCCTCGAAGACGAGCCCCGCGTCATGGAGCAGGCGAAGCGTTGGCTCGACGAGCCGGCCCTTGTTCGGGATCGCCAGCCGAAGGCGGCGCGTCATCGCTCGCCCGCGACCGGGTAGGGGTCCGTGCCCGCGCGGGACGCGGCGTCGAGCTTGTCGAGCATCGCCCGGTATCCGCCCTCGCCGTGATTGAGCCAGGACGCGATCCGGGTGATCGTGGCCGTACTCGCGCCTGTCTCCCGCGAGATCTCGGCGTAGTGCATGCCGGCATCGAGCATCCGGACGACGGCCCATCGCTGTGCGATGTCGCGCAGCTCGTTGAGCGTGCACAGGTCGCGAAAGAACCGCTGGGTCTCGTCGGGCGTCTCGAGCCGCAGGATCGCGCTGAACAGCGCCTCGACGTCGTCGGTCTTCCAGTCTTCGGCCATCTGCCGTCACCCGTGTGCTCGCGCTCCGCTCCATCGTGGTAGCGTATTAGCGTGCTACTACGATAGCATGATGATTGAGGCGAGGCAATGGGGTTCGAGATCCTGCCGGCGATCGACCTGAGGGGCGGCCGGGTCGTGCGGCTGCGACAGGGTGACTTCGCGCGAGAGACGGTCTACGGCGACGATCCGGCGGTCGTCGCCGAGGCGTTCGTCGCGGCGGGCGCCCGATGGCTCCATGTCGTCGATCTTGATGGTGCTCGGTCGGGGAGTCCCGTCCATCGGGAGTCGGTGTCGGCGATCGTGGCAGCGGTCGGCCAACGAGGCCAAGTCGAGGTCGCGGGTGGGCTTCGGGACGAGGCCGCCGTCGACGACGTCCTCAGGGCCGGTGCCGCTCGAGCGGTCGTCGGGACCGCGGCCCTGGCGGACCCCGCGTTCGCCCGCCGGCTCGTCGCGACCCACGGAGCGGACCGGATCGTGGTCGCCGTCGACGTCCGCGATGGCATGGCCGTCGGACATGGCTGGACCGGGGGCTCGCCGGGCCTCGATGTCGACGAAGCGATCGATCGGCTGGCGGATGCCGGTGTCCGCACATTCGAGGTGACAGCGATCGAGCGGGACGGTCTCCTCGAGGGTCCGAACCTCGCCCTCTACGAGCGGCTCGTGGCCCTCGGAGCGTGGGGCGATCATCGCCTCGGGCGGCATCACGACGCTCGCGGACCTCGAGGCGGTGCGAGACATCGGCTGCAGCGGGGCGATCGTCGGCCGCGCCCTGTACGAAGGTGTATTCGACCTCGCGGCGGCGCTGGCGATCACCGGCGCTGAAGGCCTGCGCCACCTACGGCCGGAGCCGCCCAGGGGCCTGCGCCGCCTCGCCTCAGTGTCCGGGCGTGTGCCCGCCGGCCGCCTCGATCTCCTTGCGGTGGGCGTCCATGACCTTCTCGGCGATGTGGCCCGGCACATCGTCGTAGTGGTCGAGCGTCGCGGTGAACGAGCCACGGCCCTGGGCCAGCGAGCGCAGCTCCGTCGCGTAGGCGAACAGCTCGGCCTGCGGGACGTGGGCGATGATCACCTGCATCTCGCCGTCGGTGTCCATCCCGAGGACGCGGCCGCGCCGGCCGTTGAGGTCGCGGTTGACCTCGCCCATGTAGGCATCGGGGACGCGGATCTCGACCGCCATGATCGGCTCGAGCAGGGCCGGCTTCGCGTGCTGGACGCCGTCCTTGAGCGCCATCGAGGCCGCGATCTTGAACGACAGCTCGTTCGAGTCGACCGGATGGAAGGACCCGTCGTACAGCGTCGCCCGGAAGTCGGAGAGGGGATAGCCGGCGATCACGCCACCCTCGGCCGCCTCGCGGATGCCCTTCTCGACCCCGGCGAAGAAGCCCTTTGGCACCGCGCCACCGACGACCCGCTCGGCGAACTCGACGCCGCCGTCGGGATTCGGCTCGAGCTCGATCCAGACGTCGCCGAACATCCCGTGGCCGCCGGTCTGCTTCTTGTAGCGGCCGTGGACCTGGGTCTTGCCGCGGATCGTCTCCTTGTACGGGACGCGCGGCGTGTGGGTGACGATGGCCGCCCCGAACTTGCGCTTGAGTCGCTCGATGATGACCGCGTTGTGCGCCTCGCCCATGGTCCGCAGGACCTGCTCGCCCGTCGCGGAGCGTTCGAGCCGGACCGTCGGCTCCTCCTCGAGCATCCGGGCGAGCGCCGGACCCATCTTGTCGAGGTCGCCCTTGGACTGCGGCTCGATGGCGACCATCAGGGACGGCTCGGGAAAGACCAGCGGCGGCAGGACGAGCGGCTTCTCGCGCGAGCTCAGGGTGTCGCCGGTCTCGGTCACCGTCAGCTTGGCGACCGCGCCGATCTCGCCGGCCTTGAGCTCGCCGATCGGCTCCTGCTCCTTGCCGTGGAGGAGCAGGAGCTGGCCGATCCGCTCGTCCTCGTCGCGCGTGCTGTTCCAGACGTGGGCCTGCGAGCGGAGCGTCCCCGACAGCACGCGCAGGTAGGTCAACCGACCGACGAACGGATCGGCGGTCGTCTTGAAGACGCGGACGAGGAGCGCGCCGTTCTCATCGGCCGGGATCTCGGCCGTGGCGCCCGCCTTGCCCGACGCGCGGGTCGGGGCCTCGTCGGCCGGGGAGGGGAGATAGCGGACGATCGCGTCGAGCAGGCCGCGCAGCCCGATGCCCTTGACCGCGCTGCCGACGAGCACGGGTGCCAGGATCGACTCCTTGACGCCCTTGCGCAGGCACGCCTCGAGCTCCGGATCGGAGATCTCCTCGCCCTCGAGGTACTTGGTCAGGACGTCGTCGTCGGCCTCGGCGGCGGCCTCGAGCAGCTGGTCGCGCCGGGTCGCGACCTCGCCGGCGAGCTCGTCCGGGATCGGGACCTCGACCTCGGTGGCTCCCTCCAGCCGCCATGCCTTGCGATGGACGAGGTCGATATAGCCCTCGAACGACTCGGCCGCGCCGATCGCGATCTGGAGAGGCGCGATCTTGTTGCCGAAGCTCGCCCGGAGGGCATCGAGCGCCGCCGTCGGATTCGCGTTCTCGCGGTCGCTCTTGTTGATGAAGAAGCAGGCGGCCGTCCCGCTCGAGCGCCCGAGCGCCACCGCGTGCTCCAGCCCGGCCTCGACGCCCGCCGACGCATCCATGACGAAGATGGCTCCGTCCGCGGCCGCGAAGCCCTCGATGACATCGGCGAAGAAATCGGGGTAGCCGGGCGTGTCGACCAGGCTGATCCGCGTTCCGTCGGCCTCGAACGTCCCGACCGCCAGGCTGAGCGATTCCCGACGCTTCTGCTCCTCGGGCTCGAAGTCGAGATGGGCGGTCCCGTCATCGACCCGACCGAGCCGCGGGATCGCTCCCGCCCTGTGCAGCATCTGCTCGGCGAGCGTCGTCTTGCCTGCTCCGGCATGTCCGGCCAAGACGACGCTCCGCAGATGAGGGAGGTCGACGCTCTTCATCGTCATCGGTTCGTCGGTCCTTCTTCAGCACGGGGGAGAGGGGACGTCCGGGGTGGAGCGCGGGTTCGGCCATGATAGTCCGCTATACTCCGGCCCGCGATGTCAGGTCACTCCAAATGGTCCACGATCAAGCGCGCCAAGGGCATCACCGACGCCAAGCGTGGCGCGCTCTTCACCAAGGTCGCCCGCGAGATCAGCGTTGCCGCCCGACAGGGTGGCGGTGACCCCGACGCCAACTACCGTCTGCGCCTCGCGATCGAGAAGGCGCGCGCCGTCAACATGCCGGCCGACAACATCAAGCGCACGATCGACAAGGCGACCGGCGGCGGCGACGCCGAGCAGTACGAGGAGATCGTCTACGAGGGCTACGGTCCTGGCGGCGTGGCGGTCCTCGTCGAGGCGCAGACCGACAACCGCAACCGCACCGCGGCCGAAGTCCGCTCGATGTTCACCAAGTCGGGTGGCCAGCTGGCCGGTTCGGGCGCGGTCGCCTGGCAGTTCGAGCCGCGCGGGCTGATCGCCGTGCCGCGGACCGGCTTGGACGCCGACGAGGTCGCCCTGACCGCCATCGACGCGGGCGCCGAGGACGTCGACACCGACGGCGACGAGACCATCGACATCTACACCGCTCCCGGCGAGCTCGAATCGGTCCGCCAGGCGCTCGAGAGCGCCGGGATCGCGGTCGAGTCGGCCGAGTCCACGATGGTCGCCAAGCAGACGGTCGAGCTCGATTCGTCGAAGGCGCGACAGGCGCTCCGGCTGGTCGAGCTGCTCGAGGACCTCGACGACGTGTCGCGGGTGACCGCCAACTTCGACATCCCCGAGGATGTCTACGCCGAGGTCGCTGGATGAAGGTCCTCGGGATCGACCCGGGGACGGCCGCGCTTGGCTACGGGATCGTCGAACGGACCGGTGGACGGCTGCGCGAGGTGGACCACGGCTGTCTCGTGACGAGCCCGGACCTGTCGATGCCGGAACGGCTGTTGCAGATCCACGCGCTCGTCGACGAGCTGCTCCATCTCCACCGCCCGGACCTGATGGGCGTCGAGCGCCTCTTCTTCTCGCGCAACGTCCAGACCGCGCTGGGCGTCGGCCAGGCTCGCGGGGTCGTTCTCCTGGCGGCGGCCCAGCACGGGACGCCGGTCCGCGAGGCGACCCCGAACGAGGTCAAGAGCGCGATCGCGGGCTACGGCGCGGCCGACAAGGAACAGGTCCAGCGGATGGTCCAGCTCGTCCTCGGGATGAGCGAGCGACCACGACCCGACGACGCGGCCGACGCGCTGGCGATCGCGACCTGGGCCGCCAATACCGATCGCGGCGAGGTCCAGGCCACGGCGGCCGTCCGGGATCGCGCCGCCGTCGCACCGATCACCCGAGGCGAGACCGGCTACGAACGTGCGGTCCGCGAGGCGCTCGCCGGGTCGCTCGCCGACGAGCGCGCTCGGGTGTCCGACGCCAAGCGCAGCGCCTCCTAGCCCGTGACGCGGTGATCGCCTCGGTCGAGGGGGTCGTCGGCGCCGTGGCAGCCGATTTGCTGGTGATCGAGGTCGGCGGGCTCGGCTATCGGGTCTATGCCGCGCCGGCGGTGCTGGCGGCGGCTCAGCCGGGCAAGACGCTCAAGCTCCACACGCACCATCTCGTCCGGGAGGATCAGCAGGCCCTGTACGGGTTCCGGACTGCGGAGGAGCTCGGCTTCTTCAACCTCCTCCTCACGGTCAACGGCGTCGGGCCAAAGGTGGCCCTCGCGATCGTCGGCAGCCGTCCGACGCCCGACCTCCAGCTCGCGATCATGGCCCAGGACCAGGCCGTCCTCGTCTCGATCCCGGGCATCGGCAAGAAGCTGGCCGAACGGATCATCTTCGAGCTCAAGGAGAAGGTGACCGCGGCCGGCGTCTCGGTCTCGGGGCCGGCCGTCTCGGGCGTGGCCGCCAGCGAGGGCGAGATCGTCGCCGCTCTCCAGGCACTCGGCTACTCGCTCGGCGAGGCGCGCGAGGCGTCACGTGCCGCGCTGGCAGATGTCGGGGTCGAGAGCACCCTCGAGGAGCGCGTCAAGGCGGCGCTCCGGAGCCTGCTGCGCGACTGACGGTGCGTCAGCTCCCTGGGTCGCGATCGAGCCCGAGCCTGACTGCGACCGCCGCAGCCTCGGTGCGCGTCTCGACCCCGAGCTTGGCCAGGATGTGCGAGACGTGGACCCCTGCCGTGCTCTCGCTGATGAACAGGGTGTCGGCGATCCGGCGGTTCGTGTAGCCCTCGGAGACGAGCGCCAGGACCTCGCGTTCCCGGACGGTCAGCCCGAACGGATCATCGGGGCCGGGTGACTCGGTCGCCGGCGGCAGCTCGCCGGGACCGCCCGCCACCTCAGGGACCGCGGTCGGCGTGAGGTCGACCCGGAGCCGGCGACCCAATCCTTCCAGCCTCGTCACGAGCTGACCGGCGCCGATCGACGTCGCGATCGCGTAGCCCGCACGAAGCGGCTCGCCTGCCGCGGCCGTCTCGCCTTTCCCGGCCAGCGCCTCGGCCGTTCGCCACAGGACGTACGCCTCGAGGAACGGTGCCGGGCGCGCGGTCAGGGCGGGCCGAACGGCGTCCCAGCCGGCCGGATCGTCGGCGCCGCGGGCCCGCGCGAGCTCTGCCGCACAGAGCGCCATCCGCCAGCCGATCTCGGCGGCGGCCAGCTCGTCGGGCTGGGCCAGCCGGGCGGTCGCCGCCCGGTAGCGCTCGAGGACATCCTGTGTCGCGGCGACGGCCGAAGCGGCGGCGGCCTCGTGACGCGCGGCTCGAGCCATGACGGCGAGGTCGGCGGCGGCGCGGACGGCCGGGAGCGCCAGCTGGCCGAGGATGATGGCGTCGTCCATGTCCACCAGCCGCTCGAAGCCGTCGCGAGCGATCGCGAGGGCCGTGGTCGGGTCGCCGCCCCACAGCGCGACCTCGGTCCCGAACGAGTGGATGTCGATCGTGAACTGCGCGTCGTCGAGACCGCTCGCTTCGGCTCGTGCGATCGCGAGCGCCTGATCGGCGGCGGCGAGGTCGCCGGTCTGCACATGGAGGTGGGCGAGCGTCACGTTGAGGTGGATCGTCGTCACCCCCGGGAGTACGCGGTCCGCGTTGCGCTCCAGGAGGCGAGCGGCCTCCGGGTACCGTGCGAGCTCGACCAGCATCCCGGCCGCGTTGACCTCGAGGAACGTTCGAAAGCTCAGCTCGGTGCTGTAGCGCCGCGCGCTCTCGGCGCCGGCCAGCGTGACCTCCAGCGCCTCCTCGACGAAGCCGCCCATCTCGAGCACGCTGCCGAGGTTGGCATATGCCCGCGGGACCTCGGTCGGATCGTCGAGGCGAAGCGCAAGGGCGAGCGACTCGCGAAGGAGCTCGACGCCGGCGGTGATGTTGCCGAGCGACGCAAGATCCACCCCGAGGACGTTCGTGGCGAGCGTTTCGATGCCCTGATCGCCGATCGTTCGGGCGGCCTCGATCGCGCCCTCGGCGAACGGGACCGACTCTGCGGACCGCCCGGCCAGCATCAGATGCTGGGCGAGCCCGGCCAGGACACGTGCCTTCCTGGGGGACGGCGGAGTTCCCTCGAGCAACTCGACGGCCTCTTCGAGGAGCCGGATCGACGTCGCGGTATCGCCGGCGAGCCAGGCGGCCGAGCCACCGCGTTCGCGGGCCTTGGCACGCCGCTCGCGGCCAACCGCGGAATTCTCGCTGCCGTCGGTCGTGACGTCGACCAGCTCGATCGCCCGCTGTGCGAGGGTCACCGCGCGGCCGGCGTCACCGACGAGGGTCGCCGCCGCGCTCGCCGCGTCGTACAGGTCGATCACGTCGCGGTCGGGCGGCCGGTCATCAGCGGGAACGGTGTCCCACAGCTCGATGGCACGCTCGTATTGGCGCGCCGCATCGGCGTAGGCGTAGACAGCGCGCGAGGCGTCGCCGGCGTCGATCGCGGCGGCCAACGCGCGGCCCGGCTCGTGTGCCGCCGTCCAGTGATGGGCGAGCTCGACGAGCCTGCTCGCCGCGGCCGCACCACCTCCGACGGGCCGTGCGTCGATCGCGCGGGCGTAGGACCCGTGGAGCGCGCGCCGTTCCGACGGCAGCAGTTCGTCGTACGCCGCCTCCTGCACGAGGGCGTGCCGGAATCGGTACTGCGGAACGTCGTCGTCGAGGCCGACCACCAGGAGCTGCGCGTCGACGGCCTCGTGGAGGGCTGCCCGCATCTCCGCCTCGGACAGCTCACACACCTCGGCCAGGACGTCGTGATCGACTTCGCGGCCCGCCACGGCGGCGACCTCGACCAGCCGCCGGGCGCGCTCCGATGCCGCGGAGAGGTGGACCAGGAGGACGCCACGCAACGTCTCCGGGAGTCGTTCGCGACGCTCCCCGGTGCCATCGACCGCGGCGATCAGCTCCTCGGCGAAGAACGCGTTGCCGTCCGAGCGGCGGGCGATCGATTCGACCAGCGCCGGGTTCGGGGGCGTCCCGGCGATCGCCGCGAGGAGCTCGACGAGCTCGCCACGCTCGAAACGGGAGAGATCGACGCGATCGACCCGCGGCTGACGCTCGGCCTCGGCGAGCCACGCCGTCAGCGGATGACGGCGGTGAAGCTCATCGGTCCGGAACGTGCTGACGATCAGCAGCCGCTCGTCGCGCGCGTTGCGGGCGAGGAACGCGAGGAGATCGCGTGTCGAGCGATCGGCCCAGTGCAGGTCCTCGATCACGAGGAGGATCGGTGTCGCCTCGCCCGAGCCGGCCGAGGAGGCGGAGGATCCCCTCGAAGACCCGTGTCTGGAGCCATTCGATCTGGCCGGCAGGGGCAGGCCCGTCGCCGGCGACCGTCGACGAGCTCGGGGACCAGCCGGGCGAGCTCCGGAAGGCTGGGTCCGGCGGCGGCGGCGATGCGATCGCGGTCGACGTCGCGAACGAGTGCGCGCAGTGCCTCGACGATCGGCCCGAACGGGAGTCCATCTTCCCCGAGCGCGACCGTGCCTCCTTCGAGGACGAGCCATCCGCGATCGCGGACCGCCTGCGTGAGCTCGGCAACGAGGCGACTCTTGCCGACACCCGCCTCTCCGCCGATGAGGAGCAGCGCGGGGTGGCCGGACGCGGCGGCGTCGGCCGCGGCGAAGAGCGTCTGCAACTCGCCGATGCGGCCGACGAAGACTGGGCTGGAAAGCCGCCGAGCCATGCCCGGCATGATAGGGCCCGGGCGTCGTCCCTCCATCCCCAGTAGAGAGACGACGCCGGTCCCCGGGGTCATGCTCCTGACGGACCGCTGATCCTGGTCGTTCGACCGCGGCTCCCGGTCCCGATGTGGATCGTGCCGACCGTCTCGCGGAGGACACGGGCGAAGCTGGTGATGCCGCCACGGGCGACGCCTGGACGCTGCTCGCCACCCTCACGCGCTGCTCGCTCGAGTGCGCGCTGGGCCATCGCGCGTTCGCGATCCTGCTCGACCATCCAGATGTGGGTTTCCGGATGCATGTACACGGCGGTGCTCCTCATGTGGTGCGACCCCGTGGGTGGAGGTCGATGAGGACACGCTACGGGCGGGGGAGCCCCACCGGCATCGACCGATCACCGCATACGCCACCCGGTCGACCATTCATTTCGCTGGTCCCGTTCGGCGTCGACCCTTTACTCGGGCGACCCCGTGCTCACGGGCGACGGCCCGCCAGGGCCTCGGCATGCACGCCGCGCGGGTCGATCGAGGCGCGGCCCGGTCGGGCGGCAAGGTCGGCGAGCGTCTCCGTATCGAGGATCTCGAGCATCGCGTCGCGGACGTCGAGCATCGTGTCGCGGAGCGCGCAGGTCGTCTCGTCCACGCACGAGCACGGCTCGTAGTAGCGCAGCGAAACGCAGCCGAGCGGAGCCAGGGCGCCATCGAGCAGCCGGATGACCCGCCCGAGCGAGACGGCCGATGGGTCGGCGGCGATCGCGTAGCCGCCGTGGGCGCCGAGCGTCGTCCGGACGATCCCTGCGTGCTTGAGGGTGGCCATGATCTGCTCGAGGAACTTCGTCGGCAGGCGGTTGCGCTCCGCGAGCGTCGCCAGCGCGACGGGCCCATCGCCTTCGTGCCGAACCAGGTCGGTCGAGCGCGCGCAGGCCATACTCGGAGCGGCGGGAGAGGCGCATGCGGGCATCCTAGACCCGAACCCCTAGTCCCGGGGTGGGACTTCCGGCATTCCCTCGTGCACATCGAACATCCGTGCGATATGGCCGCTGGCATGCTAGACTCGCGTCCGATGGCCGACGACCTTTCGCGCATCCTCTCGGCGGACCTCGAGGACGATGGCGACCTCGTCATCGAAGGCACCCTTCGACCGCGCACGCTCGACGAATACATCGGCCAGCGCGAGGTCAAGGCGAACCTCTCGGTCCTGCTGACCGCGGCGCGGGGGAGGGGAGAGGCGGCCGATCACGTCCTCCTCTACGGCCCGCCGGGTCTCGGCAAGACGACCCTGGCCACGATCATCGCTCGCGAGCTGGGCGTCAACGTCAAGTACGCCTCGGGCCCGGCGATCGAGCGGGCCGGCGACCTGGCCGCGATCCTGACCTCGCTCGAGGAACGCGACGTCCTGTTCATCGACGAGATCCACCGGCTCAACCGGGCCGTCGAGGAGATCCTCTACCCGGCGATGGAGGACTACGCGCTCGACGTGATGATCGGCAAGGGCCCGTCCGCCCGGTCGCTCCGGCTCAGCCTCAAGCCGTTCACGGTGGTCGGCGCCACGACCCGCGCCGGCCGCATCAGCAGCCCGTTGCGTGACCGCTTCGGGGCGACCTACCGGCTCGACTTCTACACCGACGAGGAGCTCGCCGCGATCGTCGAGCGATCCGCGGTCATCCTCGGCGTCGGGATCGACGACGCGGCGATCCGGGCGATCGCCCGGCGCGGTCGCGGGACGCCCCGCATCGTCAACCGGCTGCTCAAGCGGACGCGCGACCACGCCCAGGTCCACGGCGACGGGCACGTCGACGAGGCCACCGCGACCGCCGCGATGCGGGCGATGGAGATCGACGACGAGGGACTCGATTCGACCGATCGCAAGCTTCTGGCCGCGATCATCCAGAAGTTCGCCTCGGGCCCGGTCGGGGTGGCGGCCCTCGCTGCGGTCCTGTCCGAAGAGGTCGAGACCATCGAGGACGTCTACGAGCCGTTCCTGCTGCGGCTCGGGTTCCTCGATCGGACGCCGCAGGGCCGGATCGCCACGGACCTCGCGCGGGCGCACCTGTCGGGGCTCGGCTACGAGATCCCGCCACCGCGCCGGACCGAGCCGGGGATGCCCGGACTGTGGGACCTGCCGGCCGCGGTCGAGCCGGCGGACCCCGGACCCGGGATGCCGGGGATCGCCCGACGCGTGAGTGCCGCGCACTACGAGGTCACCACGCCGCCGCCGGCCGACGGCTCGACCCGGGCACGGACCGGGCGACTGACGCTGACCCACGGCGTCGTCGAGACCCCGCAGTTCATGCCGGTCGGGACGAACGCCACGGTCAAGGCTCTGACGCCCGACGATCTTCACGCCGTCGGCGCCTCGATCATCCTGTCCAACACCTATCACCTCTACCTCCGCCCCGGCCACGAACGGATCGCCCGGCTCGGCGGCCTCCATCGGTTCATGGGCTGGGACGGCCCGATCCTGACCGACTCGGGCGGCTTCCAGGTCGTCTCGCTCGGTGACCTGCGCGTCGTGGACGAGGACGGCGTCACGTTCCGGAGCCACCTCGACGGATCGCTCCACCGGTTCACGCCGGAGGTCTCGATCGAGGTCCAGGAGGCGCTCGGCGCGGACGTCGCGGTCGCCTTCGACCAGCCGGTCTTCCCGAGCTCGCCGCGGGCCGTCGTCGCCGATGCGACCGAGCGCACCCATCGCTGGGCGGAGCGCTCGCTCGCGGCCCACACGCGCCCCGACCAGGCCATCTTCGGGATCGTCCAGGGCGGGCTCGAGCCGGACCTGCGGGCCGCCTCGACGCGAGTTCATCGCGAGCCTCCCGTTCGACGGGATCTGCCTCGGCGGCCTGGCCGGCGACGAGACGCCCGAGCAGCGCGACGCGACGCTCGATGTCGCGGTCCCGCTCCTGGCCGACGACCCGCGGCCGCGCTACCTGATGGGCCTCGGCTCGCCGGCGGACCTGCTCGAGGCCGTCCATCGCGGCGTCGACCTGTTCGATTCGGTGCTCCCGGCGCGAGTCGCCCGCAACGGCCAGCTCTGGATCCCGGGCGGGCGGCTCAACCTGCGCAACCAGCGCTTCCTCGACGATCCGGCGACCGATCCAGGACGACTGCCCGTGCCTCGCCTGTCGCGGGTTCTCGCGCGCCTATCTCGCCCACCTGTTCCGGGCGAAAGAGCTGCTCGCATACCGTCTCGCGACTTGTCACAACCTGACCTTCACCCTAGACTTCATGACCAGGATCCGAGCCGCGATCCGGGCCGGAACCTTCCCCGCTTCGATGTCCGAACTGCGTCTTCGCGCGGGCCGGATAAGCGGCGGTGAAGTCGCCGGGAAGTCGGCGTGAATGATCGATCGGTAGTCTGCAAGACGACGCGGAGGCGATGGGATGGGCTCTCGAGACCGGCCGAGCAAAGAGAAGAAGAAGCCGAAGCAAAAGACCACCCAGCCGAGTCTGTCGCCCTTGTCGGAGCCACCGCAGAACGTCGAGGTGATCCGCAAGCCGCGCAAGGAACGAACGGTCGTCGAGGACGACGCGGAGGAAGGCTGATCGACCGGCGGAGCCAAGCGTCCGCTCCGGCGAGCGGTCCGATGGATCGGATGAGGAGCGTGACGGACAGATGGCGATGACCGAAGAACGAGCCGCGGAGCGGAATACGGCCGAACGGAGCAAGGCGGTCGACGCCGCTCTGGCGACGATCGAGAAGCAGTTCGGGCGCGGCGCGATCATGAAGCTCGGGTCGCGCGAGAAGCTCGTCCTGGACACGATCCCGACGGGTTCGATCGCGCTCGACCTGGCGCTCGGCGTCGGCGGCATCCCGCGCGGCCGGATCACCGAGATCTTCGGACCGGAGTCGTCGGGCAAGACCACGGTCTGCCAGCACGTCCTGGCCGAGGCGCAGGCGCGCGGCGGGGTCGTCGCCTTCATCGACGTCGAGCACGCCCTCGATCCGGGCTACGCCCGCGCCTGCGGCGTCAACGTCGATGAGCTCCTGGTCAGCCAGCCCGATACCGGCGAGCAGGCGCTCGAGATCACCGAGACGCTCATCCGCTCGGGCGGGATCGACTGCGTCGTCGTCGACTCGGTCGCGGCCCTCGTGCCACGTGCCGAGATCGAAGGCGAGATGGGCGACAGCTTCATGGGCGTCCAGGCGCGACTGATGAGCCAGGCGCTGCGCAAGCTGACCGGCGCCGTCTCGCGATCGAACACCGCGCTCGTCTTCACCAACCAGCTGCGCGAGAAGATCGGGGTCATGTTCGGCAACCCGGAGACGACGCCGGGTGGCCGGGCGATGAAGTTCTACGCCTCGGTCCGGCTCGACATCCGGCGCATCGAGACCATCAAGACCGGGACCGAATCGGTCGGCAACCGGGTGCGGGTCAAGGTCGTCAAGAACAAGGTCGCCGCGCCGTTCCGCGTCGCCGAGTTCGACATCATGTACGGCGAGGGCATCTCCAAGGAGGGCGGCCTGCTCGACGTCGGCGTGGCGATGGACACGGTCACCAAGACCGGTGCCTGGTTCACCTTCGGCGAGACACGGCTGGGCCAGGGTCGCGAGGCGTCCAAGGACTTCCTCAAGTCGAACCCGCAGGTCGCCGTCGAGATCGACCGCCTGATCCGGGCCAAGATCAATGACGTGCCGATCCCGGTCGAGGGCATCGAAGAGGCGGAGTGACCGCCGAGGGCGGCGCGACTGGCACCCGCGGGCGGCGCGCATCGTTCGCCGAGCGGCGAGAGCGCCGAGCGGCCGTCGACGATCCGACCGTCGTCCTCGAGGCGGCAGCGCGGTTCCTCGAGCCGCGGGCGCGATCGGTCGCCGAGGTCCGGCGCCGGCTGACTGCGGCGGGCTACAGGCCCGACCTCGTCGAGGGCGCCATCGAGCGGATGCTCGAGCTCGGGATGCTCGATGACGAGGCGTTCGCGCGAGCTTGGCTCGAGTCGCGCGATCGCGCCCGGCCGCGAGGCGAACGGGCGATCCGCCAGGAGCTCGGCCAGAAGGGCGTGGACCGGACCACGGTCGATCTCGTGCTGGGCGAGCGTCGAGAGGCGGCCGCCGCGATCGAGGTCGACGACGACGGTGTGTCGGTCTCGGCGGACCAGGCGGCCGCCGAGCGGCTGATCGCACGCAATGCCCGGTCGCTCGGGCGAGTCGCAGACCCGCGCCAGCGCCGCCAGCGTGCCTACGCGCTGCTTGCCCGCAACGGCTTCGACCCCGAAGTGTGCCGGACCGTGGCTGCCGCGTTCGTCGACGCCGGCGGGTCTTCGGTGGACGACTGAGGGGTTCTGCGACACCCTGAGAGCCTGATGTCGCACACGCACCGATCCGCAGCGTCTGCCAATCGCGATCGCCTGGCAGCAGTCTTCGGGCTGAGCCTGTTCGTCCTGGTCGTCGAGGTCGCCGGCGCGATCGCCTCGAACAGCCTGGCGCTGCTGGCCGACGCGGGACACATGCTGACCGACGTGTCGGGGATCGGCTTGTCCCTCCTCGCGATCTGGTTCGCCGGCCGAGATCCGACGAGCGAGCGCACCTTCGGCTACCTCCGGCTCGAGATCCTTGCCGCGGTCGCCAACGCGGTCCTGCTCTTCGGCGTCGCGGCGTTCATCCTCGTGGAAGCCTGGCAACGACTCGCGTCGCCCCCGGAGGTCGCGTCGGGCCTGATGCTCGCCGTCGCACTGATCGCGTTCGCGGCGAACGCGATCTCCCTGTTGCTTCTCCACGACGCGCAGCGGACGAGCCTGAACATGCGCGGCGCCTACCTCGAGGTGATGGGCGACCTCGCCGGGGTCCGGCGCGGTCATCGTCGCGGCCGTCGTCATCACGCTGACCGGCTGGATCGCGGCCGACGCCGTCGCGTCGATCGCGATCGCGCTGTTGATCCTGCCCCGCACGTTCGCGCTGCTGCGCGACGCGACCGACGTCCTCCTCGAGGCGACACCCAAGGACGTCGACATGGCCCACGTCCGCCAGCACATCCTCGAGGCACCGGGCGTGGTCGACTGCCACGACCTCCACGCGTGGACGATCACATCGGGGATGAACGTCGTCTCGGCGCACGTGATCCTCGCCGATGGGGCCGACCCGGCGGTGACCCTCGACGCCCTGTCCGCATGCCTGTCGGACGATTTCGACATCGAGCACTCGACGTTCCAGTTGGAGACGTCGGATCGTCGCCGCTTCGAGGAACGCGGCCACGTCTGAACGGTCGTGCGGATCGCCCAGGAGGTTGCCGCTCGGTGGCGTCTCGGTTGACCCTCAGGGACGCCAGCCGTAGGCTACGCACCAGATAAACCGCGTGCCACTCCGGTGGCACGATCACAGCCGTGGCCCGAACGCCGCCCAGGGATGGGTCCCCCTCGTACGCACGACCTGCCCAGCCCATCGAACGGTCGAGTCACCCACCGCATCACGCACGTCCGGCCCGCAATCGGCCGGATGGGAGGAACAGAATATGGATCCCCTGCTCATCGTGACGGTGGCTATCGTTGCCGCCGTCGCCGGGGCCGTCGTTGGCGTTTTCGTGCGGAGCCTGTGGGCATCGCAGACGATGAAAGCCGCGACCTCCGAGGCGCGCCGCATCGAGGCCGAGGCCCGCGCACGCCAGAAGGAACTCATCCTCGAAGCCAAGGACGAGAAGCTGCGGATGCAGCGCGAAGCCGAGGAAGAGGCTCGTGCCCGTCGCGCCGAGCTGGCCGGCCTCGAATCCCGCCTCCTCCAGCGCGACGACCAGCTCGATCAGCGCACCGACATGCTCGAGCAGCGCGATCGGAAGCTGCTGGACCGTGAGCGCGAGCTCGACAAGACCCGCGAGGATCTCGCCCGAGCCCACGGCGAGCAGGTCGCCGCGCTCGAGAAGGTCGCCAACATGTCCGCCGAGGACGCCAAGCGCATCCTGATCGAGGCCGTCCGCGAGGAGGCCGAGCACGACGCCGTCAAGATCGCCCGGGCCATCGAGCGGAGCGCCCGCGAGGACGCCCAGGACAAGGCCCGCGACATCGTCATCACCGCGATCCAGCGCGTGGCCGCGGACCACACGGCAGAGCACACCGTCTCGGTCGTCCACCTGCCGTCCGACGAGATGAAGGGCCGCATCATCGGCCGCGAAGGTCGCAACATCCGGGCCCTCGAGCAGGCCACCGGGATCGACCTGATCATCGACGACACGCCCGAGACGGTCATCCTGTCGGGCTTCGACCCGGTCCGCCGCGAGATCGCCCGGATGGCCATCACCAAGCTGATCGCCGACGGCCGCATCCACCCCGGCCGCATCGAGGAGGTCGTCGCCAAGGCGCGCGCCGAGGTCGACGTGATCATGCGCCAGGCCGGCGAGCAGGCCGCCTACGATGCCGGCGTCCCGGGTCTCCCGGCCGACATCATCAAGACCCTCGGCCGGCTCAAGTTCCGGACGAGCTACGGCCAGAACGTGCTCAACCACGTCGTCGAGACCAGCCACCTCGCCGCGGTCATCGCGGCCGAGATCGGCGCCGACGTGCAGGTCGCCAAGATGGGCGGCCTGCTCCACGACATCGGCAAGGCCGTCGACCACGAGGTCGAAGGTCCGCACGCCGCGATCGGCGCGTCGATCGCCCAGCGACACAACCTCTCGCCCAAGGTCATCAACGCGATCGCCGCGCACCACCAGGAGGTCGAATACACCTGCCTGGAGGCACCGATCGTCCAGATCGCGGACGCCATCAGCGCATCACGACCGGGCGCCCGCGGCGAGTCGATGGACACCTACGTCAAGCGGCTCGAGGACCTCCAGGCGATCGCCGAGAGCTTCACCGGTGTCGAGCGGTCGTTCGCGGTCCAGGCCGGGCGCGAGGTGCGCATCCTCGTCCGACCCGAGGAGATCGACGACCTGACGGCCAGCCGGCTCGCTCGCGACATCGTCAAGAAGATCGAGGAGCAGCTGACCTACCCGGGCCAGATCAAGGTCACGGTCATCCGCGAGACGCGCGCGGTCGAGTACGCGAAGTAGCGCGTTCTCGAGTACGTAAACCCGCAATCGGCCGTCAGTCCAGGATGAACCAGGTCACCACACTGTCCGAGAGGGCTGACGCGTTCAGGTAGACCGTGAACGTGTCCGTCGTCGGGCACGACGGCGCGGACATAGCGGCTCGGCCGGTTGCTGGCGAGGACCGCGAAGACCCGGGAATTGGCCGCGGTGCCCTGCGCGGTGACGGTCACCGTCGAGTGACCGGCACGGATCCACGTCCTGCCACTCCGGCTGAAATGGACCTTTCCATCGACGTGGAGGGCGACTGCGCCCTCGCTTTTCGCGCTAGACACCGATCCCCGCTGAAGAGTGGCCTTCGACCCCGATCCCGCCCGGATCGTTTCGCGGTACCGACGACGCCCCGACCATTCGCGGCATTGCCGACCACGCCGTTGCCATCGGTCGCCGTGCCGAGGATGCCGTGGCCGTGCACACCCTGGCTGCTGTCGGTCTGGACCTGGAGGACGACCGAGCTCGTGCTACTCGACAAGATGGTCGGCGTGGTCGCTGCGTTCGTCGATGACCCGAGGATGAGGGTGTCCCCGTTCGCCGCGGTCGCTGAGCTTCGCGGTGATCACCGCTCCGGCCGCCGTCGCAGCGATCGCACCGACAGCGGCAGCAAGCATCGCGCGACGGGAACGCGGGGAGGACGTGTCGATCGGCATGGAGTCTCCTCTTGCGCGCTCCGCCGAATGGCGTCGCGCGGCAGTACGTAGACGTGACCCGGACCGCGATGTTACGGGCCGGTCATCAGCGGACCGTCTCCGACCGGATACGATGCGAGCGTGACCGACGAAATGAACCGCACGGATACGGGGCGAACGCGCCTCGGCAATCCGCCCAACGGCAACGCCCCTCGCCCGCGCGGTGCGTGCCGGGTCCTGATGATCGGCGACATGATCGGCAAGCCCGGCCGGGTCGCCGTCGAGGAGATCCTGCCCGGCCTTCGCGACGAGCGTGGGATCGACTTCGTCACGGCCAATGGCGAGAACGTCGCGGGCGGGATGGGCCTGACGCCATCGACCGCGGACGCGATCCTGGCCGCGGGCGTCGACGTCATCACCAGCGGCAACCACATCTGGGACAAGCGCGAGATCTACGACTATCTCGAGACGACCGACCGCGTCCTGCGACCGCTCAACTACGGGACCCACGAGGTCCCGGGTCGTGGCTGGGGCACCTACCAGGCGCTCGACGGCACCGACCTCGCGGTCATCAACCTCCAGGGTCGGACATACATGCAGCAGATCGAGAACCCGTTCACCGACGCGGACCGACTGCTCGAGGAATCGTCGGAGCCGCTGCCGCCGGTCCGGCTGGTGGACTTCCACTGCGAGCTCACCTCGGAGAAGAACGCCCTCGGCCTGTACCTCGACGGCCGGGTCAGCGTCGTGGTCGGGACCCACACCCACGTCGTCACCGGCGACGAGCGGATCCTCCCCAACGGCACCGCCTACCAGACCGACCTGGGCATGACCGGCCCGATCTGGAGCGTCATCGGGTTCGAGCCGCGGACGGTCATCCCGCGGTTCATCAACGCCCTGCCGACCCGGTTCGAGGTCGGGCAGGGGACCGTCGTCTTCAACGCGCTCCAGGTCGACATCGACCCGGCGACCGGTCGCGCCCTCGCCATCGAGCGCATCCAGCGGCTCGTCGAGGCGTGAGGTGACCGCCGCGCCCCGGCGTCGTCGCCACGATCCGCTCGCCCCGGCGGGCAACGGCCGGGTCGAGCCGCCGGGTCCCTCGACGATCGACCTGCACACGCACACGACTCGTTCCGACGGCGTCATGGAGCCGGCCGCACTCGTCCGGGCCGCGTTCGAGGTGGGCGTCCGCCTCTTCGCGCTGACCGACCACGACACGCTCGCGGGCTACCGCGAGGTCGTCGCCGACGCCGCGATCCCCGCCGGATTGACCCTCGTCCCCGGTGTCGAGATCAACGCGATCGTCACCCGGGACCTCGGGCTGTGGGAAGGCGAGCTGCACATCCTCGGTTTCGGGATGGATCCAGACGACGAGGCGTTCGAGGCGACCCTCGCCGCACAACGCGCCCGGCGGCGCGAACGGTTCGAGCGCACGGTCGCCCTCCTGCGCGAGCTCGACCTGTCGATCGACGCGCAGCTCGCCGACATCAGCGATTTCGAGCGACGACGCCGTCGGTCGCCCGACCGTCGCCCGCGCGCTGATCGCGGCCGGCCACGCGTCGAGCGTCGAGGACGCCTTCACCCGGCTTCTCGGCTGGGGGAAGCCCGCCTACGTGCCGCGCACCGGCCTCGGCCCGGTGGCCGCGATCGAGGCGATCCGGGCGGGCGGCGGGCTTCCCGTGCTGGCCCATTTCGGCGAGGCGCCGTCGCGCGTCGACATCGTCCGGGAGCTGGCCGACGCCGGGCTGCTCGGGCTCGAGGTCTACTACCGCTCGTTCGACATCGCCACGGTCGCGGGCGTCAGAGACGTGGCCGCCATGCTCGGACTCGTCCCGACCGGCGGCACCGACTACCACGGCGACACCGGGACCTATGCCGAGGCACACGCCGCGCTGTGGGTCCCGCCCGAGGTCGCCGCCGGCATCCCCGGTTCCGGCGTCGGTGTAGGCTCGCGCGCACAGCCATGACCGACCGATCGACCCCGACCCGCGCGCTGCCGATGCTCGAGTTCGCCCCGACGGAGGCACCGAGCGAGCCACGTCGTCCGAGCACGCCAGACGACGGACGCCTGACCGAGTACCTGCCCGAATCCCGGTCGCTGCCGCGCTTCCACCTCTGGACGCTCGGCTGCCAGATGAACCGGAGCGATTCGGAGGAGATGGCCGGGCGCCTCCTGACCGCCGGCTGCGAGGAGGCCGCGAGCCTCGAGACCGCCGATCTCGTCGTCATCAACACCTGCGCGATCCGCGAGGGCGCCGAACAGAAGGTCATCGGCCGGATGGGCCAGCTGGCCCGGCTCAAGGCGGCCAACCCCGCGATGCGGGTCGTCCTGACCGGTTGCTCCGTCCGCGAACCGGACCGATCCGGTCTGCGGCGCCGCTATCCGGCGGTGGACCTGTTCCTGCGGCCCGACGAGGAGCCCGAGCTGGTCGATCGGCTTGGGCTGGCATCGGCGCAGGCGCCGATCGGTGCGACCGGGACCGTGGGCGCCACGACGACCGTCGGGCGGACCGTCGTGGGCGTCGCCGACCACCTGGCCGGAACGAGGGCGCGAGCGGTGGGGGAGGGGACCGTCGCTCGCGGCTCGGCGATCGCCGCCTGGCTGCCGATCATCTACGGCTGCGACAAGACGTGTACCTACTGCATCGTCCCGTTCAGCCGCGGTCCTGAGCGCAGCCGGCCGTTCGACGACATCGTCGACGAGGCGCGAGCCCTGGGCGCGGCCGGCTACCGCGAAGTCACCCTGCTCGGCCAGAACGTCAACTCGTACGGCCACGACCTGGCCACGGAACGACGCTTCGCCCACGTGGACGCCGAGCGCTGGGCCGGCCGCCGGCTCGACCTTGCCGGGCGCCCGGACCTCGCCGAGCTCATCCGGGCGATCGACGCGCTGCGGACCGCCGATGGTCGACCCGCCATCGGGCGCCTCCGCTTCGTGACCTCGCACCCGTGGGACCTGTCCGACCGGCTGATCGCGGCGCTGGCGGACTGCGGGTCGGTCTGCGAGCACCTGCACCTGCCCGTCCAGTCCGGCTCCGACGCCGTCCTCCACCGGATGGGCCGCCAGTACACGATCGAGCACTACCAGGAGCGCCTGGCCAGGATCAGCGAGGCAGTCCCGGGCATCACCATCTCGACCGACATCATCGTCGGGTTCTGCGGCGAGACCGAGGCGCAGTTCGAGGCGACGCTCGCGCTGCTCGAGGCGGTCCGCTACGACCAGGTCTTTGCGGCCGCCTACTCGCCGCGTCCCGGGACGCCCGCCACGAAGCTCCCCGACGACGTCCCAGCGGACGTGAAGCGGCGCCGTCTCAATGAGCTGCTCGCGCTCCAGGAAGGCATCGGCCTCGAGCGCAACCAGGCGTGGCTCGGGCGCGAGGTCGCAGTGCTTGTCGACGCGGTCAACCCGCCGCGCTCGCACGAGCACGACGCGGACGACGCCGCGGCCGGGGAGGGGAGTCGCCTCTCTGGCCGGACGCGCGGCAACAAGCTCGTCCATCTCGCAGGTGACGCAGGCGCTCGTCGGTCGAGAGGTCACCGTCCGCATCGACCACGCCGGCCCGTATGCGCTCCGGGGCGCCCTTCTCGGAGCGTGACGCCCGCGCCGCCACTCGTCGTCCTCGCCGGCGCGACGGCGACCGGCAAGACCGAGCTCGCGATCCGGCTCGCGGAGGCCATCCAGGAGACCGGCCGGCCGGCGGCGGTCATCTCGGCCGATTCGCGACAGGTCTTTCGTGGCCTCGACATCGGGACGGCCAAGGTGAGCCTCGCGGACCGCACGCGCGTCCCGCACCACGGGCTCGACCTCGTCGAACCCGACCAGCCGTTCAGCGTCGCGGACTTCGTGGCCCACGCCCGGGACGCGCTCGCTGGGATCGGAGCACAGGGCGGCGTCGCGATCCTGGCCGGCGGGACCGGCCTCTATCTTCGTGCCGTCGGTCGCGGCCTCGACACCGACGCGCTCCCGAGCGACCCGGCCATCCGTGCCGGGCTCGAGGCGGACCTGACGGCCGATGGCCTCGAACCGCTGCTGGAACGCCTGCGAGAGCTTGCACCCGTGGCCGCTACTCGGATCGACACCCGCAATCCGCGCCGCGTCGTCCGCGCGCTCGAGGTGGCGCAGATCGCCGGCGACACCCCGCCGCCCGCGCTGCGCGGCTACCCGGGTCCCGTCGTCTGGCTCGGCCTGACGGTCGACTCCGGCAGTCCACGCAGATCGGATCGCCGAGAGGGCGAAGGCCCAATTCGACGCCGGCCTCCTGGAGGAAGCACGGGCGCTGCGCGACCGGTTCGATCCCGCGCTCCCTGCCTTCTCGGCCATCGGCTATCGCGAGGCGTGGTCCGTGCTCGATGGCGACTCGACGCTCGACGCGGCGATCGCGACGGACGCCTCTCGCACCGTGGCGTTCTCGAAGCGCCAGCGGACATGGTTCCGCTCAGAGCCCGATATCACATGGCTCGATGCCACCGACGATCTTCCGACCCCGGCAGCCCTCGACCTGATCCGCCCGCTGTTGTAGCCGGGCACGAAGAAGCCGGCCCGCTGGGGCGGACCGGCTTCTGCCGTTTCGTGAAGCTCCGCGGCGATCCGCGGAGGCGCGGACCTAGGCGGTCGGGGCAGCCGGCGGAGCCGGGGGTGCCGGCGGCGGCGGTGCCGCAGGAGTCTGCATCGCCCTGGCGGCCTCGAGCTGCGCGGCCTGCGCCTTCTCGACGGCGGCTCGCTGCTCTGGGGTCAGGAGCGACATCTCGTGCTCCATGAACAGGTTCCGGACGCCCGGGTAGTTGAGGTACATGAAGATGAGGATCGCCAGCAGCCAACCAAGCGACTCGGCTTCCATCGTCGACCCGCCGAGGAGGGCGAAGAAGCCGAAGATGACCGTGAAGATGCTGATGAAGATCCCGAACTGCCACGCATAGGCGCGGACGTTCCAGAACCCCTCGGCGATCCAGAACCAGATGGCCGCGAGGAGGATGGCCCAGAAGGCCTGGCCCCACTGCGCGCTGTCGAACGAGACTTCCTTGCCGACGAACGTGAAGTTGACGACGCCGAGGAAGACGAGCGTCCTCCAGACCTCGAAGATCCCGGCGAGCCCCGCGCCCAGTGCGAGAAGCGTGACGCCGATAGGTCGATTCATTCCGTTGCAACCCTCCATCAGATGCTGCCCTCGAACGAGGGCTGTTCCGCTGCGCACAGGATAGCCCCCCATTGCAACGGAATTCCGGTCAAAACCACGGGTAAAACGGACCCGACGGACGCCCGCGCTATCCTTCGGCGGTGCCCAACGACATGATCGATCTCGCTCCGCCTGTCGAGAAGGCGTTCCTCGTCGCCGTCGACATCGGCACCGATGACGGCTGGACCGCCGAGGACTCGCTCGCCGAGCTCGCCAACCTGGCGATGACGGCCGGTGCCGACGTGGTCGGCGCCGAGTGGCAGAACCGCCGCCACGTCGACCCGAACTGGTACATCGGCAAGGGCAAGGCCGAGGAGCTCGCCGCCGCCAAGCGCGAGACCGGCTTCGACCTGCTCATCGCCGATGACGAGCTGTCGCCCGCGCAGCAGCGCGCGCTCGAGGGCCTGCTCAACGTCAAGGTCATCGATCGCAGCCGGCTGATCCTCGACATCTTCGCCCTGCACGCCCAGACCCACGAAGGCCGGCTCCAGGTCGAGCTCGCCCAGCTCGAATACCAGCTGCCGCGGCTGACCAAGCTGTGGACCCACCTGTCGCGGACCCAGGGCGGGATCGGGTCGCGCGGACCCGGCGAGAGCCAGCTCGAGACGGACCGCCGGATCATCCGGACGCGCATCTCGAAGATGAAGGAGCGCGTCGAGCAGGTCCGCCAGCAGCGCGAGACAGCTGCTCGGGGGCGCGATCGCCGGCTGTGGCCGACCGTCGGCATCGTCGGCTACACGAACGCCGGCAAGTCGACGCTGCTCAACGCATTGGTCGGCTCGGAGGTGGCGTGGGCCGAGGACAAGCTGTTCGCCACGCTCGATCCGACCAGCCGCCAGGTCAAGCTCGGCGACGGCCAGACCGCGATCGTGACCGATACCGTCGGCTTCATCCACAAGCTCCCGCACCAGCTGGTCGACGCGTTCCGGGCCACCCTCGAGGAGGTCAACCGGGCCGACGTCCTGGTCGAGGTGGTCGACGCCTCCGACGGCCATTTCGAGGAGCACCGGGCGACCGTCCAGACCGTCCTCGACGAGCTCGGAGCCGGCGAGAAGCCGCGCCTGCTCGCGTTCAACAAGGCGGATCTGCTCGACCCCGCAGCGCTCGATGGAGCGACGCCCGCGCCCGCCATCGCCGGCTCGGTCTTCGTGTCGGCGCTGACCGGCTACGGGATGGAGACGCTCCGCGCCGAGATCGCGGCACTGCTCGCCTCGATGTGGGTCGACGTCGACGTCTGCCTGCCGTACGCCGCGGGCGAGCTCCTGGCGCGAGTCCGCGAGCGCGGCACGATCGAGCTCGACTACGGCGAGCGCGAGGTCCGGGTCACCGGGCGCGTCGCACCGGCGCTGGCCGGCGAGCTCGCGGCGGCCGCCGCACGCTGGGCCGCAGCGACGCTCGATGCAGCCGCAGTCGAGGCGGGCGCCGGCAGCGATCGATGACGGAGCCGATCCGCGCCGCCGGCCGGGGGATCGCCGCCGACGGGGCCGAGGTGACCTGGACGGTCGCCGAGGGCCGGCGCGGGCGGCGTTGGCGGGAGGTCGTCAGCCAGGAGGGCGCGGTCGTCCACGCGTTGCTGCTCGAGACCGATCCGGACGGTCGCTTCAGCCACCTCGAGCTCGCGCGGGCCGACGGCCTGTGGACCTTCCACCCAGAGACCGATGGCACGCTCCACGGCAACCACGTCGGTGGTGGCGAGGGCCCGGATGCACTCGTCCAGCACGTTGCCGGCTGGCGCTTCGGGCCGGGTGACGCGCTGTTCGTGGCGGGCTCGCCACTCAGCCTCGCCGCCATCGCGTGGCGACTAGGGGGTTCGCTCGATGCCGGGGCCGCCGCTTCCGTGGCTGGCGTCGTCATCGATCGCGGCGGGACCCTGGGGCAGGTGCCGGCGCTCCGGGTCGAGCGGCTCTCGGCGACGCGCTGGAGGATCGGCGACGAAGCCCCGTTCGAGCTCGACGCGAGCGGGCTGCCGGTCTTCGACGAGGATGTGAAGCAGGCGCTCGAGCTCGGGTGAACCCGTCTCGTGGACAGGTTGTGGACAAGGTGCCTGGTCGGGCCGAAGTTGGTCTCAAAGTCGTGGATAAGTGCGTAGCCAGACGGTCGGCCCGGCGGCTATCGTAGGCCTTGCTCGAAGGGGCCTTGGACCGAAAGAAGTGTCGCGGATGCAAATCAGCGGTGCTGACTACGGACCAGCGGTTCCTTCGGGCGTTTTCGTGTGTGCGCCACGACGCGGCCGTGGCATCATCGCCGGGTGATCGTCCCTGAGCCGGCTCTCGCGCCCGACGCCATCCGCGCGGCGCGTGACGGGATCGACCCGGTCTTCCTCGACTCCCCGCAGTTCGTCCATGACGGTCTGTCCGCGCGGCTGGGCGTCCCGGTCATCGTCAAGGTCGAGACCGTCAACCCGATCCGCTCGTTCAAGGGGCGCGGCACGTGGGTCGCCGTTCGGGGGCTGGCGGGGGAGGGGAGGATCGGCCCTGAGCGCCCGATCGCCTGTGTCTCGGCCGGCAACTTCGGACAGGGCGTGGCCTATGCGGCCCGCGCGCTCGGGATCCCGGCAATCGTGTTCACGTCGATCCACGCCAATCCGCGAAAGGTCGAGCGGATGCGAGCCCTCGGCGCCGAGGTGATCGGGGTGGGGGAGGACTTCGACACCGCTCGCGCCGCGTCCGAGACGTATGCCACCGAGCATCCTGTCGAGCTCCTTGTCGACGGCGAGGAGCCCCGGATCGCGGCCGGCGCGGCCACGCTGGCGCTCGAGCTGACCGACGCCGTCGAGGAAGGCGTCCTGCCGGCGCCGGTCATGGCGTCGATCCCGGTCGGCAACGGTGCGCTCATCAACGGCGTCGGGGCATGGCTCGGCGCCACCGCACCCGGCTGTCGGGTCGTGGGCATCCAGGCCGAGCGCGCTGCGGCGATGGCCCTCAGCTTCGAGGCTGGCCGCGCCATCGACACCGAGGCGGCGGACACCTATGCCGACGGGATCGCGACCAGGGTCGCCATCCCACGTGCCGTCGCACTGATGGCGGGCCGCGTCGACGAGATGCGAACGGTCACAGAGGCGGCGCTGCACGAGGCGCAGACCGTCCTGACCGACGAGCTCGGGATCACCGTGGAAGGCGCGGCGGCCGCAACGTGGGCCGGCCTGTTCGCCGGACCGCGGCCGACCGGCCCCGTCCTGCTCGTTATCACGGGGAGCAACACATGACGACGTCCGAACCGCCCGCCGCGCTCGCCGCACTCGGGAGCGACGTCACCGATCATCGACTGACCCGTCCGGACGGCCGCATCGTCGCGTGGAGTGAATCCGGCGTGCCGACCGGCAGGCCGATCCTGCGCGTTCCCGGTACGCCCGGATCACGCCTCTTCCTGCGCGCAGATCGGTCCCCGTGGATCGAGCGAGGACTCCGTGTCATCACGACCGAGCGCCCGGGGTTCGGTGCGTCAACCCGCCTCGTCGGTCGGAAGTTCGTCGAGCACTCCGACGACACCGCCGCGATCCTCGATGAGCTCGGGATCGGCGCGCTGCCGGTCTACGGCGCGAGTGGCGCCAGCCCGCACATCCTCGACTTCGCGGCCCGCTATCCGGAGCGCGTCCAGGCGGCGACGATCCTGGTCGGCGCGGCTCCGCTCGATGCCACCGAAGCGGCCGGCATGATCGATCTCAACGCGCTCGGCTATCGGCTCTACCACGAGGGCCGATTCGACGAGCTCATGCAGATCACCATCGAGGTCCAGGAGGCGATCCTCGCCGACCCGCTCGGCAGCTTCCGCGAGATCATGGGGTCGGCACCCGACGCCGACCGGGTCATCCTCGAGGACCCGGCCTGGCAACAGGGCTTCGTGATCGGTATCACCGAAGCGCTTCGCCAAGGCCCGGGCGGCTGGTACGACGAGGGCCTCGCTGACGAAGGGCCATGGGACATCGACTTCGGCTCGATCACCACGGATGTGACCTGGTGGCACGGTGACAGCGACAACAACGCGCCGTTCTCGGCGGCCAGGCGGGTCGTCGACGCTTTGCGGAGCGCCCGACTGAACGTTTGGTCCGATGCCGGGCACCTGACGCCGTATCACCACGAACCGGAGATCCTGGACGAGCTCCTCGCGCGAAGCGGACCCCCACATCCGGCCACGACCGCGTAGCGCACCTCTTTCAGGCGACCGCGCGGGCGCTAACTGGTGGGCTCAGCCACTTCCGATAATGTAAGTTATGTCTGCCCGGAGTACACAGTGACCGGCTCGGCGTACGGTCAGTTTGTGCGGGCGTTCCTGGATCGGCTTCGCAGGCAGGTCGAGAACGCGAAGCGACTCGACCTGGATGAGCGCTACCGTACCTGGTCGACTTGCAGCCGCATGTCACGCAAGCGTCAGTCGAGAAGCCTGCGGTGGCCGCCCGGGACCTCGAGTTGAACCGTCAGTTCAACTATTTTGGCTGGGGCATCATGAGTTCATGGGCGACAGCCAGATGTAACCAGGTACTCGTCGCAGAGTCGCCGTAGCCTTGCTGGCGTTGCTCTGTGATTGGGACTCGAGGAGGGTGGCATGGCCTCAACACCACGCGCGACCGATCCGTTTACTAACCGCGTGCCTCGCGTCGGCTTGCCGAGCAACGCAACAATCCCTCGATCGCTCCGAATGCCAACTCCAGCCGAGTCCGGTCGCGGAGTCGTGATCGCGTGGGCGCCGGCCAATTTCGGAGTCTATCGGTTTGTCATCGACCGACTACAGCCCGACGAGAGATTTCGAATCGAGACGCAGTTCGGCAATTACGAGATGTCTGCTGCCGACTTCCATGCCACCTTCCCCGGGATCGTCGGTTCGACTTCATATCAGACTGGTTCGCCCGCCCAGCATGGCCGCTGCGTCTACGTTGTTGGGCCACCGCCTGCCGCCGCCGCGCAGTTCAAGGTCTAGGCAATGGAGCTTTGCGGCCCTGAAACGCAGCAGACCTTTCATGCGTTCATGCTCGATCGCCCAGCGTCCTGGAAGGCTCAGACGGGCCTGACCCATTGGTCGCGGTTCCTGCAGTTGGTGAGAAACCGAGGCGGCATCGAGGCTGCGCGCGTTCTCGTTCATAAGGAAGGACTGACGGACGGGTTCATCCGGCTCAAGCTCATCGGGAGGCTAGATCTCACGGTCGAATACGAGATGCTTCGACCTCAGTTCGAATGCTGCTTCACCGCCGACGATCGACGATTGGCACGGAGGCGCTTGGTAGAAAACGGTATGCCTCGCCGTGACTTGCCGATCGAACCCGACTGCTCCCAAGGTCCTATTTCGGGTTAATCGGTGGTTCCGTCGATAGGCGCTCGGACTTGGCGTTCCAGGGCACTGACCAGTCCCCTACCCTCACGTCAGGCTCGAGCTGGCCGGAGTCGGGGTCGCTGGACGGGGTATGGGCGAGTTGACGGTCGCCCAGGCTTCGACGGAGATGTCGGGGGCTTGGTTCGAGTGGCTGGCGGACGGCGTCGACTTGTACCCTGGTCAGGCATCGCTCGCCCGCGGCTCACCGGCGAACAAGTTGTCGATGGCGGGGGCCACCATGGGCCAGACGGCGAAGAGCTTTTCGATGATCGTCTCGACGTAACCTGCAGGGTCCTGCCACCAGTCTGATGCGCCGGTGAACTGCGCTCCGACGGGCCACGCGCCATCGTGAGGGACTTTGAAGCCGAGCTGGAGCAGTGGTGTTCGGTCGACGACTTCCAGGAATCTGCTCCTGGGCTCAGCAAGCGACAGCGGATCCGCCCACCAGAAGACCCCGGCCTTTGGCGGGTAACCGCCGAGCGGGTCCACGCCTGATCGATGCCACTCGATCGTAAGCCCGACCGTTTCCGGCCAGAACGCATGCCGCGCCAAGATCCGTTCCCACGGCGCGGCGTCGTGGCGGCCGACGACGACATCCGGATCGATGGCCAGAAGTTGCTCCTCGAACGACGGCTGTGCTCGCGCCAACAGCTCGCGAGTAGCGCTGATGACATCGCGCTCGATCGCCGCCCACGTCTTGATGTCCTCCCGGTTGCGAAGGAAGAATTGGAGGCGTTCGTCTCCGAACGGATCTGTCATCGGCCAGATGCTCCTGCGAGACTCCACAGATACTGCGACGCTGTCGCGCGGCCGATCGACGTGGCCGGCGGCGCCTCGTCGATGGTCCTCGAGATGATCGCGCGCAGGTCGTCGTAACTCATGGATCGCCACGCGGCTGCTCGCCGTATCCGACGTGGCCGTCACGGGCGCGCGTCCGGTCGGTGTGAGGAACACCCATCGCGTTTCGCCCGACTCCGACGCCCAGGCCCAATACAGGCGCTCGCATTGGTCCGGCTGCTCGCCGGCATCGAGTTTGTTCTCGATGACTACCGTCAGGGTCTCGGCGCGCAGGACGACGTCGGCGCGAGCCTCGCGGAGCCGTCCGGTCTCGTCGGGTCCGGAGCCAGTCACTTCGAGGTCGGCGAAGACAGGCCCGGAGCGAAGCAGCGCTTCGTCCGGCCAGAGGTGATCGAGGAAGGCCGTCAAGAACCTTCGACCCAACCCATGCCTGTTCGTTGGGACGAGCAACCAGCCGATCAGCCGGCTGTGGATCAGTTCATCGCGCTGCCGACCTAGAACCGACAGCATGTCGCTCGGGCCGGACGTCCAGAGGCCACGGTTGACGAGGTCGTCGGCCTCGCGCTTGACGGTCGCGAAGCGCGCGAAATCGATCGGAAGACGTCGAGTGACGGCGCGCCACTCCGCGCGTAGCGACTCGATGCGCGCGTCGGCGATCGTCAGCCATTCCGCATCTTGACTTCAACACTCACCTGCGTGTCAACGCGTTCGGGCGTGCCCGTGCAGAGTGGGACGTCAAGTCTCATCGAAATCGCGCTCCGGCCGCTCTTTTCTCGGTGGCGGTCTTGCGCCTGCTGGGCCACCGCGTTCTATAGTTGCATCGACAACTTCCCTACGCTGGTCGGGTGCGACTGCAATGAAGATCGAGGTCTGGTCCGACATCATCTGCCCGTGGTGCGGCCTCGGACTCCACCGGCTCGACGCCGCGCTGGCCCGCTTCGCCCACCGTGACGAGGTCGAGGTCGTCCACCATTCGTTCCAGCTCGATCCGACCACGCCGATCGGCGAGGTGACGCCGGTTCGCGAGATGCTCGCCCGCAAGTTCCGCATGGGCGATTCCGCATCGACTGCCCAGCAGATCGAAGCCATGACACGCCGGGTCGAGGACATGGCCCGGAGTGAGGGCCTGCATCCGTACAACGTGCTGGACAACATGACCGGCAACACCGGATCGGCCCACGAGTTGCTGGCCTATGCCTCCAGCCAGGGGCTGCATGGCGAAGCGTGGCGGCGGATCTACCAGGCGTACTTCGGCGAGCGTCGCTCGGTCTTCGGTCGCGAGCCGCTGCTCGACTTCGCCGAAGAGCTCGGCCTCGACCGGGACGGAGCGGGCGCGGCACTCGATACCGGGGCCTTCCGTCAGCAGGTCCGCGACGATGCCCGCGAGGCAAAGCAACTCGGTGCGAACGGCGTCCCGTTCTTCGTCATCGATCGACGCTACGGGATCGCCGGAGCTCAGCCCGCCGACGACCTCCTGGCGGTGCTCCAGCAGGCGTGGCACGAGGCGCACCCGCTCGCGATGGCCCTCGGCGCGGAAAGCAGCGCGGACTTCGTGTGCGGACCGGACGGTTGCGCACCCGCTGGGGCAGGCGAACCTGCCACGAGTGGCGTCTGACGCGGTCACTCAGCCGGGAGCCGGCAAACGACGTCATCATGGCTCACGTGATCAGCAACGCCGTGGTCTGGACACGATGAACGCCCCTTCCCCGATCACCATCACGCCAGTCCACGTTGCCGACCTGCTCGCCGAGGGCGAGCTGATGCCGGTCTACGTGCACGTCATCGACCATCCCGATGGGCGCGTGCTGGTCGACACCGGCATGACGGAGCTGCACCCGGCGGTCGCCGACATGGATCCGCGCCTCAGCCCGCTGAGCGAGCAGGACTTCGACCTCGCCGGCATCGACATCGTCGTCAACACGCACCTGCACTTCGACCACTGCGGCGGCAACCACCTCTTCGCCGGCAAGCCGATCTACGTCCAGCGCCGGGAGCTCGACGACGCGCTCAGCCAGGACGACTACACGATTCGCGAGTGGGTCGAGGCGCCCGGCGTGCGGTACGTGCCGGTCGACGGTGAGCTCGAGCTGCTTCCCGGGGTTCGGCTCGTCCCGGCGCCGGGCCACACACCCGGCACGCAGGTGGTCGTCGTCGAGACTGGCGCGCGTCCGGTCGTCATCGGCGGCGACGTGGCGGTCTGGTTCGGCGAGCTCGATGAGCCGCAGACCGAGGGCCAGCAGCTGGTGCGCGCGCTCGACCCCGAGCTGGTCTGGCTCGCGCACGTGCAAGAGCCGTGGCGACCTACCCGCTGATCCCGAAGACCACTGCGCACCTGCGGCCCGGGCAGTTCTGGTCGATCCCGATGGCCGACGGCCGGTTCGGGTGCGGGCGCGTGCTTCGGGTCGACACCGGGCGGTCGTCTGGCGGCCGGACGCGGTTCATCGGCGCGATCCTCGACTGGGTCGGCGACTCCCCTCCCTCATCGGACGCGATCGCCGGGAGCCAGGTGCTCAAGGTCGGGAACGCCCACGTCCGGCTCGTGTCGTTCGGCGGCGGCGCGATCCTCGGCGAACGGCCGCTGGCCGCGGACGGCATCGAGCCGCCCACGACGGTCGACACGTACTGGGGCGATGGCTACGCGGTCTGCGAGAGCGGAGCAGCGCTTCATCGCCGGCGATCCGCCACCGACGTCGGACTTCCGCCACGTGCGGAGCCCGCTCACCGACGAGATGCTCCGGCCGGCGCTCACCGGTCGTGGCGTCGTCCAGTTCGACCGCCGGCTGACCGACGACGACTTCCAGAAGCTCGGCGAGTGGTTCCGCGCGTACCCGGAGATGGACCTCCGCGCCTACGGCTCATACGACCACTCGATCACCGATCTCGAGTTCCTGCGCTTCTTCCCGACGCTGCGTCGGTTCGCCGCCGACGCGCTGTGGGACTCGCTGACCTCGCTCGACGGGCTGCGCCACCTGCCGGCCGACCTGGAGGAGCTCGGGATCGGCGCGACGAAGGTCAAGCTCGACCTCGCCGTCCTCTCTCGCTTTCCGCGAGCTGCGATGGCTCTTCCTCGAAGGTCAGACGAAGCACCTCGAGGTGATCTCGGGACTGACGCAGCTGTACGACCTGACGCTGCGATCGATCACGATGCCCGACCTGTCGCTGCTCCTGCCGATGAAGGGGCTGCGGTCGTTGGATCTCAAGCTCGGCGGCACGCGCGACCTCCGACTGCTGCCGCGCGTCGGCGAGCTGTGGTACCTCGAGCTCTGGATGATCCGCGGACTGACGGATGTGACGGCCGTCGGCGGGATCCCGTCGCTCCGGGTGCTCTTCCTCCAGGCGCTGCGTCAGGTCGAGGCGCTTCCCGGACTGCGCGGCGGCGACCTCGCTGCGTCGCGTCCGGCTCGAGACGATGAAAGGGCTGCGCGACCTCCGACCGCTCGCCACCGCGCCGGCGCTCGAGGCCATCGAGCTCATCGACATGCGCCACCTGCAACCCGAGGACTTCGCGCCACTGGTCGGGGTGCCGAATCTCAAGGCCGTCACGCCGGGTCTCGGGAGCCGCCGGAAGAACGAGGCAGCGACGGCGCTGCTCGGCCTCCCCCTCGTGCGCACGCCCGACGACTGGAGCAAGCCGTAAGTCGTTCGCGTCGTCACGCGCGCGACGCGGAATCCCCTACTCGGACGGCTCGTAGACGCCGAGCACGTTGCCGGACGGATCCGCGAAGGTGAACCGCCGCCCGCCCGGATACTCGTGCATCGCGACCTGGACCCGGCCACCCGCGGCCAGCACGCTCGCCAGGGCGGCATCGGCGTCGTCGGTGCGGATCAGGGCCAGCACGCCCTCACCACGCGACGGTGGCGAATGGGGCGAGAGTCCGCCGAACTCGTGGTCTGGGTCGCCAGGGTCCTTGATGCCCGCGTAGTCGGGGCCGTAATCGTTGAACGCCCAGCCGAGCGCCTTCGCGTAGAAGGCCTTCGACTGCTCCAGATCGTCGACGGCGAATTCGATGTAGTCGATGACGTGTGACATGCGACCAGACTAGCGCGTCCATCTCGGTCCGGACACGAACGCGCGTCCGTCGATCCTGCCCACTAGTCTTGGGCCATGAAGCTCGGAGTTGCCGCTTTCGTGGCCGTCAACGGCAACATCGAAGCGCGGATGTCGGAACGCTGAGGACCGCATTCGGGTCCAGCACGACGCTGGCCGCGTTCCGCGTCCCCGGCTACCGGGCGCTCTGGCTCAGCGGCGCGGCGGCAGGCTTCGGCCGATCGGCGACGCTGGTGGCCATCGGCTGGATCGCCCTGGTCTCCACCGACTCGGTCCTGGTCGTTGGCGCCACGTTCGCCATCCGCCTGGTCCCGTCTCTCCTGTTCGGCATCCCGCTCGGCAGCCTCGTGGACCGCTACGACCGCCGGGCGACGCTGATCATCGTCAACCTCGCGGCCACCGTCCCGTTGCTCGTGGCGGCTGCCGTGGCCGCGGGCGGGACGCTCGACGTGACCGGACTTCTCGTGCTGAGCCTGGCCCTCGGGATGATCGACACGCTCACCGGGACCGCCACGCAGACGTACTCGGTCGATCTCGTCGGGGCGGGCGGGGCGACGAATGCGATCGCGCTCGGCAACCTCGGCGTCTTCCTGGCGGGCGCGGTCGGGTCGATCCTGGCCGGCATCGCCCTCGACCGGGTCGGCGTCGGCTCCCCATTCATCCTGTCGGCCGTGATGGCCGCCGTAGCCGCCGCGTGCCTCCTTGTCGGTGGCGCTCATGCGCGGCGGGAGCGGCCGCCGGCACACCTCGCCCCGAGCCTGTCGCGATCGATGACGCTGATCCTTCGGAACCGACGAGCGGCCTTCATCGCACTGATCGTCGTGACGTGCGAGGTTCTCGGGTTCTCGAGCCTGACCGTCTTTCCCACGTTCGCCCGGGACGTGCTTGGCTCGGACGCCGCCGGCCTTGGCGCACTCGCCACGGCGAGGCAGATCGGCGCGATCGCCGGCCTGCTCTTCCTCGCACGGGCGGGCCTCGCGGGGTCCCGCGGGGGTCGCCTGGTCCTGATCGCCACCTTCACGATGGGCCTCGGCCTCACGGCCTTCGCCCTGAGCACGTCGTTCGCGCTGTCGTTCGTCCTGCTCGTGGTGGTCGGCGCGGCGATGGCCTGCAGCGACACGCTGGGCCAGTCGCTCCTCCAGCGAAACGTGGACGACGCCGAGCGCGGGTCGGCGATGGGGATCTGGTTCTTCGCGATCGGGTTCGGTCCGGTCGGTCTCGTGGCCCTTGGTATCGCCGCCAATGCGGTCGGGGCTCCGGCTGCGCTCGCGGTCAGCGGCGCGTTGCTCGCCCTGTTCGCCGTCGGACTCTCCCGCGTCAAGGCGATCCACGAGCTCGTGTGAGATAGCGCGGCGGCGCGTCACCGATCCGCGCGGCTCGGGGTTACCCTCTCGCGAATGGATGCGTTCGCTCGGCTCGCACAGCCGTGGCTCGACCGCGCCGCGAGGATCGGTGCCGATCCGCGGGACGACGACGACGTTCGACTGCGCAAGGCGCTGCTCGTCCTCGTCAGCCTGCTGATCCTCCCGATCTCCGTCGGCGTGGGGAGCGATCTACCTCGCCCTCGGCGTCCCGGCCGGCCTCCTCGCCTGGCTGTACTTCGTCGTGTCGGTCGTGGCGATCGCTGTCTTCTCCCGGACCCGCGACACGGAATGGCTCCTGCACGTCGAGATGTTCGCCCTCCTGCTCACCCCCACGATCTCGATGGCGTTCGTGGGTGGCTTCGTCGCGTCGGGTGCCGTCGGCCTGTGGGGCATCCTCGCCCCGCTCGGGGCCCTCGTGTTCGACGGGGCGCGGGCCGGGGTGCGCTGGTTCGTCGCCTTCGTCGTCGTCTTCCTCGTCTCGGGGATCGTCGGCGAGCTGACCGGTGGCGGCGAGTCGGCCCTGCCGGCCTGGTTCGAGACCACGATGATCGCGCTCAACGTGACCTCTGGGGGGCGCGGTCGTGTTCATGCTCCTCGCGCAGTTCGTCCGCCAGCGCGAGGAAGCGGTCAGCGCGCTCCGCATCGAGCAGGATCGGGCCGAGACCCTGCTCCTGAACATCCTGCCTCGCTCGATCGCCGACAGGCTCAAGACCGACGCCACGTCGATCGCCGACCAGTTCGCGTCTGTATCGATCCTCTTCGCCGATGTCGTCGACTTCACTCCTCTCTCGGGCCGCCTGCAGCCGTCCGAGGTGGTCGGGGTCCTCGACGACCTGTTCACGCACTTCGATCTCCTCGCCGAGCGCTACGGGGTCGAAAAGATCAAGACGATCGGCGACTGCTACATGGTCGCGGCGGGCGTGCCGACGCCTCGGGCGGACCATGCCCGTGTCATGGCGCTCATGGCGCTCGACATGCGCGATGCCATGCGATCGCCGGAGGCGGTCGGCCACCTGGGCCTCGAGATCCGGATCGGGATCAGCTCCGGGCCGGTCGTCGCGGGCGTCATCGGACGCAAACGCTTCCTCTACGACCTGTGGGGTGACGCGGTCAACATGGCGAGTCGGATGGAATCCCACGGGACGCCGGGGCAGATCCAGGTCACCCAGGCCACCGGCGAGCTCCTCGGCGACGAGTTTCGCTTGGAGCCGCGCGGCACGGTGCCGATCAAGGGCAAGGGCGATGTCGAGACGTGGTACCTGGTGGGCCGTCGGGGCGCCGGCGGAGCGGCGACTGCGGTAGCCTCTCCGGCATGACCCTTGGATTCGGACTCCTCAGCGCCCAGCTCCGACCCGGCGAGTCGGACTGGACGCGTGCCTACGACGACACGGTGCGACTGGCCGTCGAGGCTGAACGGCTCGGCTTCACGTCGGTGTGGACGACCGAGCACCACTTCGTCGATGACGGCTACATGCCGTCGCTCCTCGTCGTCAGCGCCGCCCTCGCCCAGGCGACGTCGCGGATCGAGATCGGCACCGGCGTCATCCTCGCGCCGATGCACCATCCGCTCCGCCTGGCGGAGGACGCGGCAACCGTCCAGCTGCTGAGTCATGGGCGACTCCTGCTCGGCCTCGGTCTCGGGTGGTCGGAAGTCGAGTACGCCGGATTGGGCGCCGACATGCGCCGCCGCGGCGCGGCCATGGAAGAGACCCTCCGGATCCTGCCCCAGGCGTGGAGCGGTGAGCCGTTCACCCATGAGGGCTCCGTGCACCAGCTCCCGACCCTCGGGGTGCGTCCGACGCCGTCGACGCGCATCCCGATCCTCATCGGCGGCGGTGCCGAACCGGCCCTGCGCCGGGCCGCTCGCCTGGCGGATGGCATCTTCTCGAGTGCAGCGGCGGACGAGTTTCGCAAGCAGGTCGGATGGGTGCTCGATGAGCTCGAGCAGGCCGGTCGCGATCCCTCGACCTTCCGGTTCATCCACTACTCGATCCTGCTGCCTGGGGAGTCGAAGGCCGACGCCCTCGCCCGCTACCGCGATGCGGTCTGGGCCCTGAACTGGAAGTACTCGGACATGGAGGCCTCGGCGACGCGGTCGCTCCCGCCGGCGACCCCGCCCCCGTTCGAAGGCGACGCCGAGAGGCTTCTCTCGCGACGGACCACGCATGCGGGCACGCCGGAGGAGCTTGTCGAGGCGCTGCTCGAGGTCCGGCGACAGGTGCCGGTCCCGGTCGAGTTCGTGGCGCGCAGTCACCTGCCGCTGCTCGAGTACGGCGCCCAGGTCGAGGTCATGCAGCAGCTCGCTGAAGGCGTCGCGCCGCACGTCTGACCCGTGACCAGGTACGTCATCCTCTTGCGCGGCATCAATGTCGGCGGCCGGAACAAGGTGCCGATGGCGGCTCTGCGCGAGCTCCTCGAGTCGCACGGCCACACGCAGGTCTCCACCTACATCGCCAGCGGCAACGTGATCCTGAGCTCCGATCGACCGGCGGCCGCGATCAAGCGAGAGCTCGAGGACGCGCTCCCCAAGGCCTTCAAGCTCGACAGCGAGCTGATCGCGGTCCTGGTCCTGACTCGGGCGGAGCTCCGGGCCGTCGTACGGGATCGGCCGAAAGGCTTCGGCGACGAGCCGGACACGTACCACAGCGACGCGGTCTTTCTCATGGGGATCGACGCGGCGACCGCGATGAAGGTCTTCGACCCGCGTCCGGGTGTCGACGCGGTCTGGCCGGGCAAAGGCGTGATCTACTCGCAGCGGCTGAGTGCTCAGCGGACGAAGAGCCGCCTCGGCAAGATCGTCGGCACCCCGGCCTACAAGTCGATGACGATCCGCAACTGGTCGACGACGCTTGCGCTGCTCGAGCGCATCGAGGCACCCGAACCGTAGCCCGCGTCCGACTCGGGCGGCCTGGTGCGAACCTTGACGCCAGCACAAGCAGCCGATCTGTGGGACGGTTTGTTTGCGCAACCGAGCCGCAGCGTTGAGCCCGAGGATCTCCGATGACCGACTACGCCGACTGGCAGAAGAACCTGATCGCCGACATCCGCGCCAACGGCCGCCCGACGAGCGGCTACTTCGAAGGGCGCCCGGTGATGGTCCTGACGACGACCGGGGCGAAGACCGGCCAACCGCGAACGGTCATCGTGAGCTTCTCGCGCGACGGGGACGACTACGTCGTGGTCGGGTCGAAGAGCGGCGAACCCGACGATCCGGCGTGGTTCACGAACCTTGTCGCGAACCCGGTCGTGACGGTCGAGACCGACGGCCTGAACGTCCAGGCAAGGGCGACGGTCGCGGAAGGGGCCGACCGCGACGCGCTCTGGGACCGGCACGTCGCGGAACACCCCCAGTTCGCCGAGTACCCGTCGAAGACCGACCGGATCATCCCGATCGCCAGGCTCACGCCGCTCGCCTAGCGCACGATCTCGTAGTGCTCGATCGACCACGATTCGAGACGCTCGGGATGGCGGGTCTTGTTGGGCTCGCGGACATCGCCGCCCGTCGAGCGGGCGATGTCGTCCCACTCGCGCCAGGCCGACGCCGTGATGAACGCACCCTCGTCGGTCGCACCGAGATGGAGCGCGATCGGGCCGACCCCGTTGCGCCGGTCGAGCTCGACGCCGTCCCTCACCTCGTCGACATAGGCATCGAGCTCGCCTGGCCGGACGATCCCTCGGAAGATCCGCAGGATCGTCGGCGGCTCTCCTTCGAGGTGGTCGCCGAGACGCTGCTCGAGGACCTCGAGGAGGTGGTCGCTCGTCGCCTCGAGGTACTCGGGGTGGAAGACACCCAGGCGATCGCTCACGCCGGCGACCATCGCTTCCATGGATGACCAGATCGAGACAGTGATCCGCGGCCCGATGTCGTCGGGGCCCTGGCGCCCGAAGAAGACCTCGCCGAGCCCGTTCATCGCCCGCATCTCCGGCATCAGCTCGCCGCGCAGGATGGAGTCGAACCCGGGGCGAACCGTGCGGAACGTGAACACCCGAACGACCGACATGCCCACCTCGAAGCCGGACCCCGTGAGTCCTGAGTGTGACATGTCCATGGGCGTCGCTTCCCGACACGGCGACGCTCGACGATGAGCGATGAGCGCCGCTCGCAACGCGCGCTCGTCGACATCGGTCTAGGCTTTCGGCATGAGCGTTTGGTTCGGTCTCCACCTACCGTCCTACACCCACCCAGATACCCCGCCGGAGCGGCTGTTCGACCGCGTCGTCGAACAGGCGAAGGCGGCCGAGACGGCCGGATTCGATGTCGTCACCGTGATGGACCACCTCTACCAGATCGCCGGCATCGGCGGGCCCGAGGAGCCGATGCTCGAGGGCTGGTCGGTGCTCGCCGCGCTCGCCCGCGAGACCTCGCGGGTGCGCCTGGGCACGCTCGTGACGGGCGTGACGTACCGCAATCCGGCGTTGCTCGCCAAGCAGGTCACGACGCTCGACACCATCTCGGGCGGGCGGGCGATCATGGGCCTCGGTGCCGCCTGGAACGACGTCGAGCACGAGGGCTACGGGTACGACTTCCCGCCGATCCGCGAGCGGATGGACCGGATGGAGGAAGCCCTCACGATCATCAAGGCGATGTTCACCGAGGAACGCCCGTCCTTCACCGGGACGTACTACCGGATCGACCAGGCGTTCAACGTGCCGCGACCCGTCCAGCCGGGTGGCCCGAAGATCCTCGTGGGCGGCGGTGGCGAGCAGCGGACGCTGCGGATCGCGGCCAAGCATGCCGACATGACGCACTGGTTCTCCATGGGACTCGATGGCCTCAAGCACAAGACCGAGGTCCTGGAGCGCTATTGCGAGGAGATCGGCCGCGATCCATCGACCATCGAGCGGACGGCCGGCGCGCCCGTGATCGTCGTCGAAACGGAGGCCGAGGGGAAGGCGATCCTCGAGCGCATCCCGGAGGACCGGCGGCCCTACATCAAGGTGGGGACGCCCGAGCAGGCCGCCGAGGTGATGCGTCCGTACATCGAGGCCGGGTTCACGGGCTTCACCTTCAACAACAACCTGTACAAGACGCCCGAGCAGATCGCGCGTGTCGGCGACCTGCTGAAGCTGGTCGCAAGCGAGGCGCCGGTCGGGGCGAGGTAGCGGATGAAGCTCGGCCTGCACATCGTCCAGACGACCTGGCAGGGCGGGGCGCCGCTGCTCCGTGAGCGACTGGGCCTGGTCGCCGGCGCTGCCGAGGATGCCGGCTTCGACCTCATCAGCGTCCCAGACCATTTCTGGCAGAGCACCTACATCGGCGCCCGCACGGAGCCCCATCTGGAGGCGTACACGACGCTCGGCTTCCTCGCCGCGCGGACGAGCACTGCTCGCCTGCTGGCGCTCGCGACGGCCGCCTCATACAGATCGCCCGGCCTCCTGGCCAAGGCCGTCACGACGCTCGATGTGCTCTCGGGCGGGCGGGCGATGCTGGGGATCGGCGCAGGCGACGACGCGGAGGAGGCCGCCGGGCTGGGGCTCCCCTACCCGTCCCTCGGCGAGCGTTTCGACCTGGTCGAGGACGCGGTCCGCGTCTGCCTTGCGATGTGGGACGGCGAGCAGGGCACGGAGGCTCCCGTCGACGGCCACCACGTCCACCTCGACCGGGCGCTGAACGTGCCCCAGAGCCTCGCCCGGCCGCACCCACCGATCCTCATCGCCGGGAAGGGCGAGCGCCGGACGTTGCCGCTGGTCGCTCGCTACGGCGGCGCCTGCAATCTGCCGCCGTCGCCCGAGATCCCACGCCAGCTCGACCTCCTGCGTCGCCTGTGCGACGAGGCCGGCACCGACTACGACGCGATCGAGAAGACGGCGCCGTTCGGCTTCGACGTCGGCGAGGACGGGACGAAGGCGCCCGAGATCGTCGACCAGATGCGCTGGCTCGGATCGATGGGCATCGAGACCGTGATCGGCTGGGTGATCGGCGTCGATCGCATCACGCCGCTCGAGGTCATGGGTGCCGAGGTCATCCCTGCGGTCCGTGACATCACGCCCGTGGGACGTTGACCGCAATGGCATCGGGCTACGACCAGAGATGGGCGAACAGCGACGCGTACGAGCGCTACAACGGCCGCTGGAGCCGGCTGGTGGCCGACCGGTTCGTTGTGTGGCTCGACGTGCCGGCCGGCCGGCGCTGGCTCGATGTCGGGTGCGGGACCGGCGCCCTGACCGATGCGATCCTGAAGCGATGCGAGCCGAGCGCGGTGATCGGCGTCGATCCGGTCGAGCCGTTCATCGAGCGGGCTGCCGCGACGCTGACGGACCCGCGCGCGTCGTTCCGGCTCGGATCCGCGGTCGAGACCGGGCTGACGGATGCCGCCGTCGATGTCGTCGGCGCCGGCTTCGTCCTGAACTTCCTTCCGGACGTCGGTGCAGCGCTGGCCGAATGGCGGCGGGTGCTGGCCCCGGGCGGCGCGGTGGGGGCGTACATCTGGGACTACGCCCGCGGCATGGCGTTGATCCGACTGTTCTGGGACGCGGCCGTTGCCGTCGATCCCGCCGCAGCGGCGCTGGACCAGGGTGGCCGGGCCGGGATCACGGAAACCGGCCTGGAGGCGGCCTTTCGTGATGCGGGGTTCGTCGCCGTCGAGACCGGCGCGATCACGATCCCGATGGTCTTCACGGACTTCGACGACCTCTGGCTCCCCTTCCTCGGCGGCACCGGTGGGGCCCCCGGCTATCTCGCGACCCTCGATGACGTCCGTCGCGACGCGATCCGCGAGCAGCTCCGCCGATCGGTCACCGCCGAGCCCGACGGCTCGATCCACCTCGAAGCACGCGCCTGGACGGTCCGAGCCCGTCAGCCGGGCGAGTTCGACCAGCCCGGCCGGCTCGGCCAGCCGGCCGGAACGTGACGGGCACCCTTTGCGTTGACAGATAGTCTCGGGGAGATTGGTAGGCCAACTTCGCCGGCAGATATGGCTGGCTGACCAGGCCTCACGCGGCAGGTCCGAGCGTGGATCGGTGGTTCAGGAGGCGGCGCGAGGCCGGAACTCGTGACTACCAGTCTCCGGATGGGTATCTGTCAACCGATCGGTCTGCAGAATGACAGATAGTCCCCGATGGACTACCTGACACGAACCGGTCATGGGCCGACGCGCATATGCTCGGCGCCGGTCCTCGGGGGCCGTCAACCAGGAACGGCTGCTGGGTCGTCGCGCCGGAGCAGGATCCCGAGATTCGTCCTCCACGGTCCGACGGCGGCGTCGTGCGAAGCGGCCAACCCCGCGAAGATCTGCGAGATGTGATCCAGGTCGTGGACCGCCCACGTGCCGAGCAGCTCGCCCAGCGTGACCTCGCCAAGGGTGGGATGGACGCCACGCCGGTCGAGATCCGACTCGTCGATCCGCAGGGCATCCAGGCGCGCCAGGCTCTGCGTCCGAAGGTCGGCGAAACGCTCGATGAGGCGATCCAGCGGCTCGTCGACGTCACGTTCGACATGGGCGAAGCGATCGAACGCGTCGAACGGCTTCGACGTCCCGTCCTGGACGATCCGTTCTGCGCGCGGCATCCAGTTGTTGATCTCGCCCGTGATCAGGTGGCCGACGACATCGCGCGGTCGCCAGCCATCGACGACATCCGTCGTCTCCGTCCACGCGTCCGGGATGCCGACCAGGAGTGCGGATAAGACAGCCGGCGTGCGGCCCAGGACGTCGACGGTATCCGCCAGTGATGTGGACACGGAGGCCCGATCGTCGGCGCCGATCAGGCCGAGGCGTCGCTCGATGCCTGCTTCTGGATCGCGGCGATCAGCATCTGGGCCTGCTGGTGGTCCTTCTCGTTCGGATGCTGGTGATCTGCCGTGATCCCGCAATAGACGTCGTGGATCGCCTGGCTCATCGTGTCGACATCGGTCACCGCGACCCCCCGCTCCTGCATCCAGCGCGCCGTGTCGCTGTCGCTCGGCACGTGCATCGCCTCGAGCAGTGACTCTCGCATCGTCATGGTTCACGCCCTCCGTCGAGTTGATTGATGTGTAGCCTACGCCGTCCCTGCCCGGTCGTGAACGGTTCTCGCATCAGCGCGGCGGCCGCCACATCGTCGAGATCGGGGCATCGTCAAGGACCGACGTGAAGCCGCCGATACGCTGGAACCCTGCCCGAACATATCGGTGATCGTTCGCGGGGTTGGTCGACTCGAGGAACGCCGGGATGCCATCGGCGTCGAGCCGCTCGAGATGCTCGGCCAGGAGCTGCTGACCCACCCCTCGGCCACGATGATCGGGATGCGTGGCGAGCAGGCTCAGATACGCATGCGGCTCGGCCTGGGGATGGTTCGCCGCGAATCGATCCCACAGTTCGAACATCGCCCGAGCGCTGGTGGGCTCAAGGGATGCCTCCACGAGCCGCACGACGTCGGCTTCCTGGTCGCGCGAGAGCTCGGTGCCACCGGGCGGGATCCAGACGGAGACGGCCGCGACATCGTCGGTCGTGAAGACGCTCGAGTACCGAAGCGCCCCCTCGACGTAGGCGCGCCAGAAGGCGCGGTGATGGCTCGTCGAGCCATCGGGCCGAGCCAATGCGACGCCCCAGACGGGGTCGTTCCCGAACGCCAGGGTCAAGCACTCGACGACGCGGTCGAGGTCGTCGTGGGTCGCGGTTCGGTACGGCACGTTCGCGTCTCCCCCTCCGGTCGGTGCAGGCCGAGTATGGAACGACGACGCGGTACTGTGCGTGCATGAAGGCCGTCGTCCAGGACCGCTACGGTCCCCCGGAGGTCCTCCGGATCGAGGAGGTCGACGCGGCCGGTCCCGAAGGATGACGAGATCCTCATCCGGGTCCGGGCCAGCACGGTCTCACAGACGGACACCCACGCTCGCCGGCCCGATCCGTTCCTGTGGCGCCTGGCCTTCGGGCTTCGCCGCCCGAGGGTGCGCACGCTCGGCGTCGAGCTGGCGGGCGAGGTCGTGGCCGTCGGCTCGGCCGTGGGCGCATCCTTGCGAGAGTTCGCGGTCGGCGACAAAGTGTTCGGCCAGCCGTCGCGCTATTTCGGTGCGCACGCGGAGTACATCTGCGTCTCCGATCGCGCGGCGCTCGCCCACATGCCGGCGGGAATGACGTTCGACGAGGCGGCGGCCGTGTGCGACGGGGCGTCCCAGGCGATCGACAGCCTGCGAAAGGCCGGCGTCGGCGAGGGGCGCCGGATCGTCATCTACGGCGCGTCGGGCTCGCTCGGCACCGCGGCGGTGCAGCTCGCGAAGCACTTCGGCGCTCACGTCACCGCTGTCTGCGGCACGGACCACGTCGAGCTCGTCCGTTCGCTCGGCGCCGACGAGGTCGTCGACTACCGGCAGCAGGACTTCACGAAGAACGGCCAGACCTACGACGCGATCATCGACGCCGTCGGCAAGTACTCGTTCCGTCGCGGCCGGCGAGCGCTCAGACCGGGCGGGATCTACGTGGCCACCGATGGCGGCCGCTTCCTGCTCGAGACGCTGGGCTTCTACGTGGCCACCCGGTTCGTCGGCAGCAGGCGGGTCACGACGGCGATCGGTCGACGGATCAAGCAGGACGTGCTCCTGTTCAAGGAGCTCATCGAGGCCGGCGAGTTCCGTCCTGTCGTCGATCGGCGCTACCCGATGGACCAGGTCGTCGAGGCGCACCGCTACGTCGAGTCGTGGCACAAGGCGGGCAACGTCGTCCTGACGATCGCGCCGGATCAATCGGGGTCGGGTTGAGACAGCGTCAGGCGGCGCCGTGCCGCGGTAGATCGGCGCTCGACAGCCCGTTTCGGTAGCCCCACGCGGTCGCCTCTGTCCGCCCCCGGACACCGAGCTTGCCGTAGATGCTGACGGAATGGTGCATCACGGTCTTCGGCCGAATGCCGAGCACCTCCGCGATCCGCTGGTTCGTCGCGCCGGTCATCAGCTGGCGCAGGATCTCGATCTCGCGCGGCGTCAACTGGGAGCCGGCCGGACTCGCCTGGGGTGCGTCGACTGGCCGGGTCTTGATCTCCTCGCCGAAGGTGACCGCCGCCGACCTCGTTGACTCGCGACCCCGATCGGCGGCCAGCAGGGACCGAGCGTAGATAGCCGCGACGGCGATGCTTTCGTCGCGATCGAGCAGAGCCGCGTCAGCGGCAAGCCGCTCGAACTCGAGATCCCCGAGCTGTCTGCGGGCTGGAGCGATCGCCGCCTGATAGCGCTCGACGCCTTCCGGGCCCTGGCCGACGAAGACCTCGGTAGCGATCGGCGTCAGGGAGCCGTGCAACCGCGCCGCCTCGGCGGCATCGCCCCGGGCTCCGGCCGCCTGGGCGAGCGCGGCGATACAGAAGCCGCTCGCGTACCAGGCCCCGAGATCCTCGGCGAGCGCGAGTCCGCGAAGGGCCCACTCGGCCCCGGCCTCGATCTCGCCCGCCTCGAGCTTCACCGCGGTGAGGCGCGCCAGAACGAGCGCGCTGAGGGCTCGATCCCCCGCTCGCTCGGCGGATCGGAAGATGCCCTCGAGCGTCGGGATGCCCGTGGGCATCTCCGGAGTCCCGAGCGGCATCGTCATGAGCACGACGGTCGTGTAGTACGTGGCCCGCAGGTCGCCGTCCTCGATCGTCTTCGTCAGCGCCGCGCCGGCGAGTGCGGCGGCCCGCGCATCGTCACCGATGGCCCGTGCGACGATCGCCGCGCGGTACTCGAAGCGGGCCTGTGCCGAACGATCGCCGATCGCCGTCGCGATGCCCAGGCCCTCGGAGGTCGCGGCCGCGGCTCCCGCCATGTCGCCGGTGACGAAGACCGCCACCACCACCGCGTCGAGCCCAGACAACAAGAGGGCCGGATCGTCGACTGCGCGGGCGAGATCCAGGCCGCGCGCAAGGCGCCGGCGGATCGCCTCGCGATCGCGCGCCGGCGAGGGCGCGTGGACCGCGAGACTGGCCCACCACACCATCGCCCGTGCCTCGATCTCGGGAGAGATGCCGTCGTCCGACTGCTCCGCCACGTCCAGCAGCCTCGCGAAGGTCGTGCCCGGGCCCTGGAACAGGCCGCGCCTTGACCAGAGCGGAGCCAGGTCGCTGGCGAGCTCGAGGGCGTCTGCGGTACGACCATCCGTCGCCAGCCGAGCGAACAGCTCCTGGAGCTCGCCGGCGTCTCGGGCGAGGGCGTCGACCTGCTTCCGGCCGGCAAGGGTGCGCGTCTTCCGGGCCGCGGAGCGCAGGATCGCTTCGCGCCGGGACTCGGCTGCATCGGCCTCGCCCTCGCTCTCGAGCTGTTCACGTGCATAGGCTGCGATCGTCGGGAGGAGACGGTACCGAGGCTCGCCGTCCGGGTCCGCATCGACCTCCACGAGTCCCAGGTCGACGAGCTCGACGAGGGCGTCGAGGATCGCGGCGAGTGTCCAGTCGGCCTCGCCCATGGCTGCTCGCAGGCGCTGGCTGGTGCACCCACCGGCGAAGACCGACATGTGGCGCAGGATGGCCTTCTCGGCATTCCCCGCGACCGCGTAGCTGGCAGCGAGGGCTGTTCGGACCTCCCGGTGGCGGTCGGGTCGCGCGTCCGATCCCGGCGCGCGCAGGTCGAGCACGGAGTGCTCCTCGAGTGCCGCGAGCTGCGCCATCGGCGACATGATCCGCGCCCGCGCCGCGCCGAGCTCGATCGCAAGAGGCAGACCGTCGAAGCGACGGGTCAGATCCGCCACGGCGAGCGCATTGCTGTCGTCGAGCGTGAAATCCGGATCAAGAGCGACGGCCCGTGCGACATAGAGCGCGACTGCCGGCACCTCCGCAAGTCTCTCCGGATCCGCGAGATCATCCGGCGCCGTCGGCAGTGGTCGCAGGCGCATGACTCGCTCCGCCACATGGCCGATCGGGGCGTGCGCGGTCGCCACGAACCGGGTCGCGGGTGACAGTCCCGCGAGATCGAGGAGATCGTCCAGGACGTCGCCCGCCAGGTCGAGATCGTCGAGGACGATCAGGGTGGGCGTCTGTCGCAGACGTCGCCTGACTGCCTCCTCCGGCGCCTGTCCCTCGATCACCTCGGTACCGAGGGCCGCTCCCACGTGCTCCGCGGTCCGTGACCCGCCCGTCGCAGAACTGAGCTCGACGAAGACGGCACCACCCGGCCAGGAATCGTGATTGCGGCGCGCGAACTCGATCGCGAGTCGAGTCTTCCCGATCCCACTTCGACCCACGATGGTGACGATCCGCGCGTCCGGCTCGTCGAGCCGGCGGCCGACGTCGGCCAGCTCGGCGCTTCGGCCGACGAAGGACGTCCGGACGACGGGTGGACGGCGAGCCGAGCGCGCGTCCGCGTGCGCGTCCAGCGGAGGCGCGAGTCGACTAGTCAGGTGGGCCCTCGGGCGTGCGCCGGCGACAGTTTCCCCGGAGCCGACAGAGTACCCGACCCCGGAACGGCCGGCGGCCACACGCGGCGACGCCGGCCCTCTCGGACCGGCGTCGCTGAGCTTTGGCTAGGCTTGTCCCGCCTTAGGACCTCAAGAGAGGCAGGCGATGATCTGTCGTTCGACCAACGTCGGGTCGTTCCTGATCTTTCCCGTGGGGCAATACTCCGCCTGCGCGAGGTCGTTCAGGACGAAGTAGTAGCGATCGTTGTTGGGAGCCGGAGCGGGCAGCACGCAGTTCCAGAGCTCATTGGTGAGCGGATGCTCGAAGTACACGCCGCCACGGAAGAGGCACCGCGATTCGGCGGCCTTCCACGAGCTGGGAGCGGTCAAGAAGTCGAAGACTCCGGCGATCACCGCAGTCTCCGGCGTCAGCAGCGTGCCATCGGCGTTCTGGAACGCACCAGGCGCCGGGTTGTCGATCTGCAGGACGTTATTGTCCATCGCGGCACAGTCGAAGTTGTACGGGTCGACCCCCGGTGGGAGATCCACGCCGGTCTTCACGTTGAGGTCGAGGCAGCCGACGACCTGGATCGTCCGGTCCATGCGCAGATCGTCGGCATTGACGATCACCAGCGGCGCACCCGTATCCGCACGGAACACGTTGTCGATCGTGATCGTCGAGGTCACGGTCGTGCCGAGGGCGATGGCGTCGCCCGTGAGCAGGATCTGCGTGGGATGTTGCGTGGGATCGGTGATCACCGGCGTGACGTTGACCAGCGCGAGGGGCGGCGTGATGAACGGGACGTTGATGATGTTCGTGAAGTTGACGGCATCGACCTGAAGCTGCGGAGGCGTCTGCGGCGTCCACGCGTCCTTTGCCTTGAAGCGCGTCGACACCGGGAAGTGCCAGATCTCGTTGTTGCCGTCGAAGCCGTAGAACTGGGACGTCGGGAACCAATGGAGGACGAACGCCTGGCCAGGCTGGCAATCGAACGCGATATCGATCGACTGTTCGGAGCCGTCACCCGTCGGCGTGAACGAAGACACCGTCGCGGACGCGCAGGTAGTCGCCTCGACCCGGAAGTAACCCCGGGCGAGCGGATCCGTCTGCTGCAGGGCGGGTTGCCACCCGAAGTTGCCGACCACCGACGGATTGGTCCGGGAGGGCGTGACGAACCGAGCGAAGCCGGTGGTCGTCTTCTTCGAGCTCCCCGTCGACGTGAAGGTGAAGGCCAGGTACACCTTGGGCGCGAGCCAGCCCCCGACACTCGACTTGTTCAGTGTCACTGCGAAGGAAGGTGCCTTCGCATCGGGTGCTGGCTTCGCCGCGCTCGCCGGGACCGCGAGCAGCGTCCCCGCCAGGGCGGCGATGATCAGCCCAGCCATGACTCGTCGACGGAGTGGCATTCGGATATCCCTTCCCGATCTGGCGCTGGTCGCGCGGGTGGCTTCTGCCGGCAAACCATCCTGGGACAGGGATGATCCCGGGCGCATCGGGCGATCGCCCGATGCGCCCTGATCGAATCGCGCCGCACCTCGAGAGCGCGAAGCGCCCGGCCGAACGAGTCGACCGGGCGCCGCGCGATCCCAGGGTTCGTGAGCCCCGCGACTAGAACTCGAGGCGTTCCATCCGCCACGTGGCGAACCATGCCAGGGCGACGACCGACACCGCCCAGACGACCGGTGTCACGAACCCGGCGTCCGCCCCGGAGGCGATGCCCATGGCCCAGCCGGCGATCGAGGTCGGCAGGAACGCCGAGATATCGACCGGCACAAGGCTGACCAGGATCTGCGGCAGGAAGAACATCCCGAACCCGATGGCCGCGACGGCGGCCTGGTTCGGGACGATGGTCGAGACCGCGAGGACGACGGCGATCATGAACGTGATCGACGCCGCGACCCCGATGGCCGTGAAGACGAACGCACTCGATACCCACCGAGCCGTAGAGTCCGGCCACGAGGCCGAACGTCGCCGCCATCGGGATGATGCCCGCGACGATCGTGACGACGATCGCGGCGGCGGCCCACTTGGACAGCCAGATCGAGCCGCGCGAGACCGGCTTGGAGGCGACCCACGCCAGCGTGCCGCGCTCGCGTTCTGAAACGAGCAGGCTCATCGAGGCGAAGATCGCGACCACCACGAAGATCTGGGTCGCGACGGAGGCCAGGAAGTTCGTCGCCGGATCCAGCGAGATCGGTCCGCCCGACGTCGTCGCGTCCGGGACATTGGCGATGATCCAGGTGTTGATCGCCGCGTTCGCCGCGGTCAGGGCCATGAACGCGGTCGTGACCGCGACGATGACCCACGGGCGCTTGCTGTGCGCCCATTCGCGCAGCTCCTTGCGGAACAGCGGTCCGATGCCGGCGAAGCGGTCGGCGGAGATCCGCCCGGCGGTCCGGGCGGGCACAGAGATCGAGGCGGTCATGCCGCACGCTCCTTGGTGCTGACGAGGCGAAGGAAGACGTCTTCCAGCCCGAGCCGGACGACGTGGTTCTCGGTGACGGTCTGTCCGTGGTCGGCGGCGAACCGCGTGATCGCGGCCTGGACGCTGCTCGTGGCGCCCGGTGCGATCCGGACGACGTAGCTGCGGAGCACGGCCGAGCGTTCGCCCGGTTCGACCGAGACGACGCCGGGGATCGAGGCGATGGCGACGGCGGTCGCGTCATCGGCGCCGCCGATGACGACCTTGAGCTGGTCCTGGTCGAAGCTGGCGAGGAGCTCGGCGGTCGGGGCCGAGCGGACGAGCCGGCCGTCGTCGAGGATCGCGACGTGATCGCTGACCCGCTCGACATCCTCGAGGATGTGCGTGGAATAGAAGACGGTGACGTCGCCCCGCAGCTCGCGCATCAGGTCGAGGACCTCCTTGCGACCGATCGGGTCGAGCGCACTGACGGGCTCGTCGAGGAGCAGGACGGCCGGCGAGCCGATGAGGGCCTGGGCGATGCCGAGACGCTGGCGCATCCCGCCCGAATAGGTGGACGTCCGACGATCGGCCGCGTCGGCGAGGCCGACCTGGCTGAGGACCGCTGCGACCTTGTGCGTCTGCCCGGTCGGTGGCCGGGTAGAGCGAGGCGACGAACCGCAGGGTCTCGCGACCGGTCATCCAGTCGTAGAACCGGGGTTCCTGCGCGAGATAGCCGACCTCGCGCCGGTATCCGGGACCGGCCGCGACGGGGATCCCCGCGACGGAGGCGCTGCCGCTGGTCGGCTTGGTGAGCCCGGCCAGCATCTTGATGGCGGTCGACTTCCCGGCGCCGTTGGGGCCGAGGAAGCCGTAGATGGAACCCGCTGGGACCTCAAGGTTGAGGTCGGTCAATGCCGCCACCCCTGGGTAGTGCTTGGTGAGTCCGGCCATCGAGATGGCCGAGTCGAGGGTCATCGTGCTGATCTCCTGGTGTCATGCGAACGGGCCGTTCGCGGTGACATCAGGTTCGTTGGCGGGCACGTCCGCGTCGTCGGACCCGGGTCTCGAAGTTCGGGCGACGCGCGGGTCGGTCCCGGGCGATCAGCTCATCCCGTGGTATCGGCCGGGACTAGTCCCCGCTGTCCATGGAGCCCGGCCGGATGAGGCCGGCCTCGTACGCGAGCACGACCGCCTGGGCTCTGTCCCGCAGGTCGAGCTTGTCGAACACGTGCGAGATGTGCGTCTTGACGGTCGGTTCGGCGAGGACGAGCCGATCGGCGATCTCCCGGTTCGACAGCCCGCGGCCGATCAGCTTCAGGACCTCGATCTCGCGCTCGGTCAGGTCCCGGAGAGCCGCGTTGCGCTCGTCGTTGACGGGCGGCAGACGGTCCGCGTAGCGATCGAGCAGACGCCGTGTGACCGCGGGCGCCAGAAGCGCCTCACCGGCCGCGATGATCTTGATCGCGACGACGAAGTCGTTCGGGGTCACGTCCTTGAGCAGGAACCCGCTGGCCCCCGCACGCAGCGCCTCGACGACGTTCTCGTCGGCATCGAACGTGGTCAGGATGAGGACGCGCGCATTCGGCGCTACACCGTCACGGACGATCCGCCGCGTCGCCTCGATGCCGTCGAGCACCGGCATCCGGATATCCATCACCACGACATCAGGGCGGAGTCGCTCGACGGCCTCGACACCTGCCTTGCCGTCGGCCGCCTCGCCGACGACCTCGATGCCCGGCTCATCCTCGAGGATCATCCGAAAGCCGGTCCGCACGAGCACCTGGTCGTCGACGAGCATGACCCGGATCGCGTCAGTCATGCCCTGACCGCCGGTCCGGGATCGAGGGGCAGTCGGGCGTGGACCCTGAAACCGGTGGCCGTCGGCCCCGCCTCGAAGTCGCCTCCGTAGAGCGCCACGCGTTCGCGCATCCCGATCAGGCCCCGGCCGCCGCCACCGGCTTCGCCGAGCTCTCGCCGGCCCGTTCCACCCTGGTCGGTCACCTCGATCTCGATGGCCCTGGGTTCGTAGGCCAGGCGGACGGACGCGCGTGCGCCACGGGCGTGCTTGAGGGCGTTGGTCAAGGCCTCCTGGACGATCCGATAGGCCGACAGCTCGACGCCGGCGTCGAGCGGCCGACGCACGCCGTCCAGCGACAGCTCGACCGGGAGCCCGGCCGCCCGAACCTCCTCGATGAGCTCGCCGAGTCGCTCGAGGCGAGGCATCGGCGCCCGCGTCTCGTCGGTCGTGGTCGCCGTCTCCGGGGCGTCACCGAGGATGCCGAGCATGCGCCGCATATCGGTCAACGCCTCGCGACTGGTGCGGTCGATGGCTTCGAGCGCGGTCCGGGCCCGCTCCGGCCGCCGGTCAAGGGCGGTCAACCCAGCCCCGGCCTGGATGACGATGACGCTGACGTGGTGGGTGACGATGTCGTGCAGCTCGCGGGCGATCCGTTCGCGCTCGTCCTCGACAGCTCGGCGCGACCGCTCCTCGCGTTCGGACTCCTGGAGCCGGGCGTTCTCCTCGGTGGCGGCGGCGTATTGACGACGGGTTCGGGCCCAGTCGCCCAGGGCAAGGACGATGACGGCGGCCAACATCGTCTGGATGAAGCCGGCGACAGCGATCTGGGCACCGGCCCGATAGACGATCACCCCGGCGAACGAGGCAGCCAGGATGACCGCTGCCATCACGGACACCCGGCGTTCGTAGCGCTCCGCGACCGTGAACAGCGCCACCAGGGCGCCGAGGCTCTCGTTGACGACCAGTCCCTGCACCAGCAACGCGTGCAGGACAGTCGCGCCGAGCGTGACGGCAAGGACCGGGATCGGCCATCGCCGGCGGAACAGGAGCGGCAACGTCTCGAGCAGCAGGAGCGTGACACTGAGAGGATCCGTCCCGCCCGCGTCGGTCGCGCCACTGGCGAGTGTGATCAGTGACAGGGCCGACAGCCCCAGGGCGATCGTCGCGTCGACGAGCCAGGGGATCACGGGCAGTCGCTCGCGGAGGCGGGTCGTCACGTCGGGAAGCGTAGGTGCCCGGACATGGTCCGACATCATGCCCAGGGTGGATTTCCGACCACGACGGCGGGATGAGCCGCGTTGAACGTCGTCTAGCTCGTCGCCGGCGTCACGTTGTGATTCAGGTGGAAGACGTTGTCCGGGTCCCAGGTCCGCTTGAGCGCGGCCAGGCGGACGAGCTTCGCGTCGCCGTAGATGGCCCGCGTCTCGGCGGGACCGGCATCGGCATTCTCGTTCGCGTAGCGGCCCTCGATGGCGTCCGGCTCGACGAATGCCATCGCCCGGCGCACCCACGCGCGATCGGCGTCGTCGTCCGCCGGGTCGACCCAGCTCGAATCGGCGCTGAGATCGAACCGGGCAGCACGGCCTGCGAAGGCCATGGCATCTTCCTCGACCCGGGCGATCGCGCCCCCCTGGGCCGTGATCGAGAACGACCCGCCGGCTGGCCCGTCGGCGACGTGGTCGACCATGGCGTCGAGCATCTCGGGACGGACGACGTTCGCGTACAGGCCCTTGATGAACGAGCGCCCGCCCCAACCGAGGACGAGATCGTGTGCGGTCTGGACCTCGAGGTAGGGCTGGCTGCCGCCCCCGACCGACAGTGGCTCGGGACCGCGTCGCAGGCCCGCCGTGTCACGCTCGACGGCGTCCGCCTGGCCGCTGTGGTTGAACGACACCACGACGACCGGGTCGACGCCGGTTCCTCCCGCCTTTCCATCGTCTGCTTCGGGAAGTGCGATCGCGTAGATCAGCGAGACGGTCTCGGGCGCCGTGATGGCGTACTCCTCGAAGACCTCCCAGACCTCGCGCGCGGCGGCGGCCGGGTAGGTCCGGACGCCGCGATGGAGCTCGGGTCCGAAGGGATGGAGGTCGAACTCGAACGCGGTCGCGATCCCGAAGTTCCAACCCGCACCCCGCATGCCCCAGAAGAGGTCCGGTTCCTCGGTCTCGCTCGTCCGCACGAGCCGGCCGTTGGCGGTCACGAGCTCGACCGCTCGGAGGCTGTCGATCGTCAGCCCGAAGTTGCGCTGCAATCGTCCCACGCCGCCACCGAGCGTCAGACCCGCCACGCCGGTGTGGCCGATGACGCCGGTCGGGCAGACCAGCCCGTGTGCCTGGGCCGCCACGTCGAGCTCACCGAGGAGCGCGCCGCCGTTCGTCCTCGCGACGCGCGTCGTCGGATCCACCGAGACGCCGCGCATCCGCGACATGTCCACGACGAGGCCGCCGTCACAGGTCGAGTGACCGGAGGCGCTGTGGCCGCCGCTGCGGACGGCCAGGGTGAGGTCGTGCTCGCGGGCGAAGCGGATGGCGGTCGCGACGTCCGCGTTCGTCATCGGCCGGACGATGACCGCCGGTCGACGGTCGTGGACCGCGTTCCACAGCCGGCGGGCCTCGTCGTAGTCGCCGTCCGACGGCGCGACGATCTCGCCGGTGAAGGTGTCGCGCAGATCCTGGAGCTGGCTCCGGGTCAGCCCGGCCGACGCCTGGACCATCGTGATCCCCTCCTCCCCTATGCGCCGCCGCCCATCCCGGTCGTGCCGTCGGACATGACTGCCGAGATCAGTCCGAACACGTTGTTGTCCGGGTCGAGCAGGTAGCCGACGCGACCGACGCCCTGCATGTCCGCGGCGGCAAGGGCTTCCGTGCCGCCGAGCTCGATGCCGCGCCGCATCAGGGAGTCGACGTCATCGACGCCGATCACGATGTTGCAGCCCATCACCGGCGCGCCCGGCTCCGGCCTTGGCCCAAGCCGCTGGAGCAGCCCGCCATTGATGCCGTGACCGGCCGTGCCGGCCGCGTTGCCGATCGCTCCCTCGCCGGTCGCGATCGACCAATACGGGGCGTCGCCGAACTGGGTGAATGTCCAGCCGAGGAGCTCCGTGTAGAAGTCGATGAGCCGCGGCGGCTCCGACGCGTGGATCTCGAAATGGACGACCAGGTTCGCCACGGCATCCCTCCTTCGGTCATGGCTCGTTCTGGCCGAGTATGGCCGACCCGCAACGGGCCGGTCTCCTGCCTCAGCCCGCCGCCTTCTTGACGAGCTCGCCGATCTTCTTCTCGTCGGCGGCTGTCAGCTTCGTCAGGGCATAGGACGTCGGCCACATGGTGCCGTCGTCGAGCTGCGCCGCCTCTTCGAAGCCGAGGGTCGCGTACCTGCTCTTGAACTTGTCCGCGGACTTGAAGAAGCAGACGAGCTTGCCGTCCTTTGCGTAGGCAGGCATCCCGTACCAGGTCTTCGCTGCGAGTCCTGGTGCGTTGGACTTGACGATCGCGTGGATCCGCTCTGCCATGGCGCGGTCAGGCGCCGGCATCTCGGCGATCTTGGCAAGAGCGTCAGCTTCGCCCGCGGCCGCATCCTGGCCTCGTCGGGCTTCCGCTTTCCGCTCCTTGGCCGTCTCTTTCATCGCGGCTCGTTCTTCGTCGGAGAACAGCTTCGCGCTCTTGGCGGGCTTCTGCGTGTCGGTCATGTCGGTCATCTCCTCTGGGACTCTCGATGGGATCGAGACTCATCCTAGGGAGTCGCCGCCGTCACGGCTTCTTCGAAACTGATCGATCCGGCCTGATGACGGGTCGCGGCTACAATCCGCCGCGTGATCGACGCCCGTCGCCGCTCTCTGCGCGACACGCGTGATCCCTGGATCATCGCGGGGCTGATCGCTCTGGCCGTCATCATCCCGGGCATCCTCGCGATCGCATCCGGCGCCATCCTCATCCCGCTCAGTGACGACTTCGCGTTCCGGCGGACCCTCGAGACGCTCTACCAGACCGGCAGGTTCCAGTACACCGGCTGGTCGGTCATGACCCTTGTCGGCCAGGTGCTGTTCACACTCCCCTTGATGGTCGTGGCCGGCGGGAGCGCGTGGGCGTTCGCCGCGTCGACCGCGATCCTCACCGTCGTCTGGGTCATCGCGAGCTACGACCTCGCTCGGCGCGTCCTGCCTGCTCCGCGCGCTGCCTTCGCGGTCCTGACCGTCCTCGTGATCCCCGGCTTCCTCCGCTTCACGACCTCGTACATGACGGACGTGCCCACGTACGCGGGCGAGATCCTTTGCCTGACCCTCGGAGCAGCCGCGCTCCGACGAACCGCGGAGGAACACCGATGGCGGTGGCTGATCGCCTCGCTGGCCGTCGGCTGCTGGGCGTTCGGTGTCCGCGAGTTCGCTCTGGCAGCCCCCGTTGCCGTCCTGATCGCCGCGTACGCCTCCGAGAAGAACGGTCGCCGGATGCCGTACCTCGTCGCCGGTATCGGTTTGGCAGTCGTTTGCCTCGGCATCTACGGGATCACCCAGAATCTCCCCGGCCAGACGCCTCCTCTTCCAAGGCCGCAACTCGGCCCGGCCATCGCTCGCGTTGCGGCCGCACCGGCGACCATTGCCTTCTTCCTCGGTCCTGCGCTGATCCTCGGCGTCGCGACCTGGCTGCCGATCTGGCGTCGAGCACCAGGGCCGTCGGCGGGCGCCCGTCGGCGAGCCATCATCGGCGGGGTCATAGGGTCGGTGGCGGCGCTCGTCCTCTTCGCCGACCTTCCTGGCGCGATCGCGCAGCACGGACTCGCCAGCGGACTGTCGATCTTCATCGGGACCGTCTTCGGGAATCTCCCGATCGGGCAGCCGATCCTCCTCGCCGGCACGCGAGCGGTCCTCTTCCCGGCTCGGCTCTGGGAACTGCTCGAGATCGCGGCCGTCGTCGCGACCGTCGTCGCGTTCGCCCTGGTCGGCGCAACGCTCGCGGTCCAGGGACGCGTGATCCTTCGCGCGCTCGATCTTCGCCGGCGACCGTCGGCGCTCGGGTCCGTCCTTGGACTCCTCGCGACCTTTGCGGTGGTGTACGGCCTCGGGATCATGGCATTCGGGGTGAAGGTATCCGTCTTCGATCGCTATCTGTGGCCGCTCGTTCTTCCGCTCGCCATCCTCCTGCTCTGGCGACCGCCGGAAGAACCCGCTGTCGACGCCGCCGCTCGGCCGACGTCGCGCCGCTCGCTCCCGGGTCCGGCAGCTCTGCTGGCCGGCGGCGCGCTCGTCGGGATGGGCCTCATCTCGGTCGCCTGGCTCCTCAACACGCTCGCGTTCGATGTCGCCCGCTGGCGGATCGGCGAGGCGGAGCTGGCGCGCGGCATCCCGGCGACCGCGATCGACGCCGGCTTCGAATGGGTCGGCTACCACTCACCCGACATCGCCAACGTCAGGGCTCCCTTTGCCAAGAACGCCACTCCGTATACGCGGCTCTGGCCCTCCTATCACCAGTGCGTGGTCGTCTCATCGAGCCGGCTCGACTGGCCGGGAATGCGACTCGCCGAGACCCAGCGCGACGCCTACCGCCTCTTGCTGGTGGCCGGTCCCCGCGAGCCGCTGTACATCTATCGGGCGATGGACGATCCGGCCTGTCCCACCTAGGCCCGCCTCCCCGACTCTGGTCGTGGGGCGCCTCTTGACACGCGGCTCATACAACCGTATGGTTGTATCAATGGATGCGACCTTCAACGCCGACCACGTCTTCGCCGCCCTGGCCGACGCCACGCGGCGCGACATCGTCCTGCGGGCGCTCGGCGGCGACGAGGGCGTCGCCGAGCTGGCCGGGCACTACCCGATGAGCTTCGCGGCGGTCCAGAAGCACGTCGCCGTGCTCGAGCGGGCCGGCCTCGTCACCAAGGAGCGCACCGGCCGCCGCAAGGTCGTGCGCACCAACATCGAGGGGCTGCGCCTGGCGCGTGGCCTGCTCGACCAGTACGAGGCGCTGTGGCGCGGCCGCATCGATCGCATGACCGACCTCATCACCAGCAGCAAGGAGACCACGACATGACCGTCACCGCCGTCCGCAAGGATCCCGACGCCCTGACCATGACCCTGACCGCCGAATTCGACGCGTCGCCCGAGCGCGTCTGGCAGCTCTGGGCCGATCCGCGCCAGCTCGAGCGCTGGTGGGGTCCGCCGACCTACCCGGCCACCTTCACCGCCCACGACCTGGCTCCCGGCAGCCACGTCGAGTACCACATGACCGGGCCGACCGGCGACCAGCCGCGCGGCTTCTGGGACGTCGTCGAGGTCGATCCGCCGCGCACGGCTCGTCTTCGTCGACGGGTTCGCGAACGACGACGGGACGCCGAACGACGACTTCCCGCGCAACGAGGGACGCGTCACGATCGAGCCGATCGATGCCGGCCGGACGCGGATGTCGATCGAGAGCCACTTCCCGAGCACCGAGGCCATGGAGCAGGTCCTGGCGATGGGCATGGAGGAGGGCCTCACGCAGGCCGTCGGCCAGATCGACGCGATCCTCGCCGAGGATCCGGTCCACTCCGCATAGGATCCACGAAGAACGAAGAGGAGGCTTGCTGATGACCACGATGACCGAATCCGACGACCCGCACCCTCGAGGTGCCCGGCGCCGCCGCTCACCTACGACGTCCGGCGCGAGCGGCGCTCCGCCGGCCCCGGTCCTGTTCCTGATCGGTTCGCCGATGGGCGCCGGCGGGTTCGGCACGCTGGCCGGCCACTTCACCGATCGCACGGTCGTGACCTACGACCCGCGCGGCGTCGAGCGCAGCACGAAGACCGATCCGGCGAGCCCGTCCACGCCCGAGCAGCACGCCGACGACCTGCATCGGATCATCGCCGAGCTCGGCGTCGGGCCGGTCGACCTGTTCGCGAGCAGCGGCGGCGCGGTGAACGCGCTGGCGCTCGTCGCGAAGCACCCGGAGGAGGTCCGGACGCTCGTCGCGCACGAGCCGCCGCTCGCGGCGATCCTGCCCGATCGCGACGGCGCGCTGGCGGCCACCGAGGCGATCGCCGACACCTACCAGCGGCGCGGGTTCGGTGCCGGCATGGCGCAGTTCATCGTCGTCGTCGGCCACAAGGGCCCGATCGACGCCGACTTCGCGGCACAGCCGGCACCCGATCCGGCGATGTTCGGCATGCCGGCCGAGGACGACGGCACGCGGACCGACCCGCTGCTGTTCCAGAACATCATCACGTGCACGCACTACGAGCCCGACTTCGACGCCCTGCGCGCGGCCTCGACGCGGATCGTGATCGGCGCCGGCGTCGAGTCGGAGGGCGAGATGGCGCACCGCGGCGCCGAGGCCGTCGCCGAGCGGCTCGGCACGACGCCGGTCGATCTTCCCGAGCGGCCACGGCGGGTTCCTCGGCGGCGAGTACGGCCAGCCGGGCGAGCCGGATGCCTTCGCCGCCAAGCTGCGCGAGGTCCTCACCGAGGGGTGAGCATCGGCGGTCCGGCGAGGGACAGCTAGGTCGGAGGGCTCCCCTGCCGAAGGAACGGAGCGAGGAGGCGGCCGGTGATGCTCCGGCCGTCGCCTCGTAGAAGGAACCCGCGGGTTCGGAGCTCGTCCACGAGTCGCGCGAGCTCCTCGTCCGTGACCTCCCGCCGCGGGATCACGACCCATCCCAACGATGACGTCCCGCGACGGAACGGCAGGACGACGACAAGCGCCTCGATCCGCGGACGATGGAGCCCGCTCCACGGCCGACCGCCTGGGATCGGGATGGGCCAGCCCTCGACCCCGTTCCCATCGACGACGAGCTCGACCTGCCGCCCGACGAGAGTCGATCCGCCGGTGACGAGGATCCAGAAGAACGGCGCGACCGTGAATGCGGCGACGATCAGGGTGATCCCCGCCGCCGCGTCAAGGGTTCGTGGGTGGTCGCCCGGCGCGAACAGCGCGCTGATGAAGAAGAGCCCGAAAGCGACCGTGGCCGGGGTGAACCACGACGTCAGCCACATCCAGTACAGGTCGGACAGGCGAAGCGTGAAGCTGAGTCGCACGCGTCCTCCTGGCTGATCGCCCTCTCTCGACGACACGCGATGCGCGGCATCCCTGCCGATGCACCGGGCCGACGTCGGGCGAGTGTAGGCGAGCCAGGTCTGCGGTCGGAGGCACTGAAGGGGGGTGATGGCCCGGTCGACCCTCGGACTGGTCGTGCCGGGCCATCACCCCCGTTCCCCCCTGGATATTCGAGTCAGGGCAATCGGCCGCGCGATGAGCTGAGCGGCCGTGACGCTGGCGTCCTTGGTGCAGCGCCGGCATGCCGCAATACAGGTCGAAGAAGTAGCTGCCCTTGATCGCGAAGAGCGCGCTGATCGAGATCCCGCCAGCGGAGCCGGACCCGAATGCCGAGCGATCGAAGAGGGTCAGATCAGTCACGGGGATATCGGCGGGGACCTGGGCCCGCTCGGAGTCCCAATAGGCGTCGGCCGTCGCGGTATCCGGTCGGCGGGGACAGGAACAGCTTCACCTCGGTGAGGCCCTTCTTGAACGTGCAGACGCGAGTCTGATCCACCGTGGTGCTGACGCCGGCAGCGAGCGTTCGTGCCGATAAGAGTCGAGGCTTCGTCAGTCGTCAGCAGGGTGCACGGATCGATGGCAGGCGGGCGCCGCGCTTCCGGCGTCGCTGGCGTCGGTCGGACTGGCCGACGGGGCTGCCGTCGGTTCCGGTGTCGGCGTCGCGGTCAGCGCAGACGGCTGGAGGGCCACCGGTGCCACTGGCAGCGCGGCGCCAGGAGGGAGCGTGGGGGCGCTCGTCGCCCGCGCCGGCTGACGAGCAGGCGCTGAGGGTGAGCGTCACCACCAGCAAGTGACAGGCGTGCGTACCTCGAGGTCATCGATCGTCCTCCGTCGACTGGCTTGGCCGGAGGGCGACCGCCGCCGCGATCCGGTCCATCGGGATCTCCGCGCGTTCGTTGACCGCCCGGACGACGGCTTCATCGGCCGCCTCGAAGAGCGAGAACACGACCTGGTCGCCGGGCATCAGGATCGAGACGACGTGCTCGACCGGCGTGCCCTCGGCGGTCATGGCCCGTGCCGCTCGTTCGAGGTCCGACAGAACGGTCCGGGCCATGGGCTCGTCGATGCCCGGGCCAGTACCGTTCGACGAGGAACGTCCGGGTCGGCGGCGTGGCGGCGGGATCGCGGTCCATGCGGCGGACCGTACGGCTCGCGGTCGCGGCGCGACGAAAGGGGCGATCACCCCGATCTGTGCCCTGCTGTCCCCCGATCCGTCCGCGGGTCTCCCTCCCCCATCCGCGCTCCGAGCTCGGCGCGCGAGTGGATCCCGAGCTTCTCGTAGACGCGGCCGAGCACGTTGCCGACGGTCTTCGGTGCGAGGAACGCCTGCTCCGCGATCTGCCGGCTCGACAGGCCGGTCGCCGCGAGCTCGGCGACGCGGCGCTCCGTCTCGGTCAGGTCGGACGGTGCTCGCGGCCGAAGGCCGATGCGGGCGAGCTCGGCCCTGGCGCGGTCCGCCCAGAGCGGGGCGCCGAGCGACTCGAAGATCGCCAGCGCCTCGTGCAGCGCCTCATCGGCGAGCCGCTTCTCCTTGCGCCGGCGGTGGACCTGGCCCTTCGCGAGCAGGGTCCGGGCGCGCTCGAACGGCATCGGCAGGCGCTCGTGCTCGACGCAGGGCTCGCTCGAGCGAGGCGAGAGCCGCGTCGAGGTCGCCGCGCGCCGCCTCGACGAGCCCGCGACCGCGGGCCCCGATCGCGAGCGTCCACGGCGTCGGCGCCACCCGGCCGACGTGCTCGAGCAAGTCGACGATGGCCGCGCGCCCGCTCGATGTCGCCGACGCCGATCGCCGCCTCGAGCCGGTCGCCGTCGACCTTGAAGCGGCCCGGATGACGCGTCCCGCTCGCCGTCGGCCAGCGTCGCGGCGATCGTCAGCTCGGCGTCGGCCGTCGATGACGTCGCCGAGCGACAGGGCGACGAACCCGAGGATGTGGCGGTGGTAGACCTCGAGGGCGAGGTCGCCGCTCGCGATCGCCGAGCTCGAGCCCCTCGGTGGCGAGCCGTCGGGCCTCGTCGGTCCGGCCGTCGTGGGCAGCCACCAGGGCGATGCCCCGCAGCCGCCAGGACGGGAACACGTCGGCACCTTCGCGCGCGTAGCCCTCGTCGGCCGCTCTCGGCGTTCGCGCCGAGCGGCCGGCCAGTCGCCGCGGAAGAGCTGCAGGCCGGACAGCGATCACGAGGTTGAACGGGTCGTCGCCGCCGGGGCCCGGCCTTGACCTGGATCAGCCGCTCGGTCATCGCGATCGCCCGATCGACGTCGTCGAGCTGGCGCGCCAGCCCGTAGGCGATGCCGTCGGCGCCGTCGTGCTCCCAGGAGCGCCCGGTCTCGCTGATCAGGCCGCGTGCCCCGCTCGATCTCGTCGGTCGATGCCCCGACCAGACCGAGCGCCGCGCTCGCGTGCAGCAGCAGGACGTTCGCCCGGAGGTCCGGGTCGACCTCGTCGCCGAGCGGCTCGAGGATCCGCGAGGGCCTCCTCGACGAGATCGTTGGCTCGCGCGAGGTCGAGCTGCACCACGAGGAAGGCCGTCCGGCGAGAGCACCGTGGCGCGCAGGCATCGGCGCGTCACCGACCTCGGCGAGGGCCTGCTCACCGAGCCGGACCGCGTCCGGGGTCTGGCCGTGGTAGTAGCGGATGATCGCCCGGAGGCTCAGCGCCATCGCCCGCGCGGACCCTGCTCGGCGCCGCCGCGATCGCCCGCTCGAGGATCGCGTCGGCCTGGACGATCTCCGAGACGTCGACGAACAGGCACTCCGCGGCGAGCATCGCCCGCCGGATCGCGTCGTCGGCGAGCTGCTCGGGTGTCAGCTCGCTTGCCCGTTCGTAGAGCGAGGCGGCGTCGAGCGTGGCACCACGGCTCCGGGCGTTGGCCGCGGCCGCCTCGAGCGCTGCGGCGACCGTCTCGTCGCGGCCTTCCGTCGCGCCGCCGAGATGGCGGGCTCGCGCGTCGTCGGATGTGGCGGTTCGGGCGAGCACCGCGTGGGCGTCGTGGAGCTCGTCCGGGCTCGCCATGCGCGATGACGGCCTGCGCCAGGAGCGGATGGCGTGAACCGGATCGATCCGTCGCCCAGCGACGACGATCCCGGCCGCGACCGCCGGCGAGAGCGCCTCCGGGGCGTCGGGATCGGCACGCCGAAGCGTCTCGAGTGTCGGCTCGATCGCGACGGCGGCGAGCAGGAGGGCCGCCTGCGTCGCCGTCGGGAGGGCGGCGATCCGACCCTCGACGAGGGAAGCCGAGGGTCTCGGGGATCGGCAGGCGCTCCCCCGGCGTGGGCGACGCCGTCGCCTGCGCGAGCGAGCGGGCGATCTCGAGCGCGTAGAACGGATTGCCACCGGACGCCTCCTCGATCCGGACGAGCACGAGCCGCGGGAACGACCGGCCGAACCGGGCCAGGAACAGCTGGTGGAGGCGCCGCCAGCGGCATCGGCCCCACGTGGAGGCGCTCGCGCCGCTCTGGTGGGACGCCGGCGATCAGCTCGAGGTCCGTTCGGTCGGCGTCGCCGCGCACGGCGAGGAGGACGCCGACGGGCCGGTCGGCGAGGCGTCGGATCGCGTAGGCCAGGATGGAGGCCGAGCCGTCGTCGAGCCACTGCGCGTCGTCGATCGCGAGGACGAGGGTCGTCTCCGTCGGCGAGGCTCGCGGAGCAGACTCGCCGTCGCCACCGACAGCGTCCGCTGATCCGGCAGCTGGCCCGACGGCGCGGCCCGCAGGAGCGCGATCTCGAGGGCGTGTCGCTGGACCTCGGGGAGCGGCGCGAGGTCCGCCGGCCCGACCTCGGACAGGACGTCGGTCAGGCCACCGAGGGTGAGGCTCCGCTCGGATTCGGCGGGCGCGGAGCGCAGGACGCGCGCACCGCTGGCCATGCGCTCGCTCGAGCGACGGCGCGCCACAGGGCCGTCTTGCCGATGCCCGCCTCGCCGTCGATGACGAGGCTGGCCAGGCCATGGCTCGCCTGCTCCAGGAAGCGGTCGACCGCCTGGAGCTCTTCGGCCCGTCCGATGACGTCGGGGGTCCCGCCCGGCTCGCCCATCGCCCTACTCTACGGCCGGCACGCGATGTCGCGCGGCCTGCAGCTGGCGGGCGAAGGTGGCAAAATCGGGGCTCCCCCAGGCCACATTCGAGGAGGTCGAAACCCGTGCGCGTCCGATTCATCACGTCGCTCGTCGCCGCCACTGCCCTTGTCGTCGCGTTCGTCGGTCCTGCGGCCGCTGCCAAGCCGTCGTCCGCCTACGCAGCGCCCGTCGTGAACTGGGTCCAGCCGACCGTCATCGCCCACGCGGACGGATCCGCGACCGTCCACGTGCAGTACACCTGCTCGGGCGGCAACGTCGGCACCCATCTCTTCATCGGGCTCAAGCAGGGTCCGGAGGTCAACGCGACCGACCACACCACCAGCCAGTTCGCGAACACGTTCTACAGCACGAACTACAACTCTGATGGCCCGGGCCTCAGCCTGAACTGCAACGGGACGAAGCAGAACGCCCTCTTCCTGCTCAAGCCCGATCCGTACTTCTGGAATGCCGCGAACGCGCCGCTGCTGTCGGCCGGCACGGCTTTCGTCCAGGTCTGCGTCTTCGACAGCACGAACACGGGCGAAACGGACCCGAACGGCTTTGCCTTCGACTACTCGATGCGCAAGGTCGTCGCCGACTGACCCTTCACGCCACCCGTTTGACGCCCGCCCGGCAGCCGTGCCGGGCGGGCGTCTTCGAATTCCTCCGCTGCGATCGCGACGACCGTCCGGTCGTTCTGCGTAGTGGTAACCAATGCGTTACCGTTACTCCCCACCCTTCCGGTGGGCAGCGCGCCTGGATGGCGCCGACGGAGGAGTCAGCCATGGGCAGCTCGATGGTTCGCTACAAGGTCCGGCCGGATCGGGCGGACGAGAATGTCTCGCTCGTCAAGGCCGTCTACGCACAGCTCGCCCAGGAGAAGCCCGAGGGTCTCCACTACGCCACGTTCCGGCTCCCCGACGGCGTGAGCTTCCTGCACCTGGTCGTCGAAACCGATCAGCCCGGGCGCATCCTCGGCGAGGTGGCTGCGTTCAAGGCCTTCAGCGCCGACATCGAAAGCCGGTGCGAGGAGCCGCCGGTCGTCACCGAGCTGACCCTCGTCGGCTCCTATCGCGTCGGCGACTGAGAGGGATCAGCCCGTCGACGAATCGGGTTCGCGCTCGAACGCGAGCGCGAAGTCCTCCGACGGCCCCGAATGGCCGGCTGACTCCTCGGCCGAGTGCGTGCGCGCGAACGCGAGGTGCGCTGCCTCATGCCGAACGACTTCCCGGACCTCGGACAGCGTCGTCCAATTCGCGAACACGAAGATCACCGTCGGTCGGTCGGTCGTGAACGCCCCTTTGAAGCCGTAGCGCAAACCGGACGTCGGCGGCGGGATGACCGTATCGACGAACGCGATCTCGGCCTCCGGCACTCCCAACTGGCGGCATGCCTCGGCGAGCGCCGTGAGAGCCGCCTCGACATACCCCGGATCCGGATGGGCGACCCTCGCCTGATCGGATTGGACGTGGACACCCAGCCGCGCGAAATAGGCGAACTGCGGAAAGTCGTCACGGCCGATCGTGAACGTCCCATCCGGAGATTCGATATCGAGAGTCGCGATCCCGACATGCGGTTCCATGTTCGCGCTCAGGTCCTGGCAGCCGATCGGAGCATCCGCGAAGCCTAGACCGAGGGCCGGGTTCAGTCCGAGACGAACACGCCCAGGGCGCGCTGGCGCAGGCGCTTGACATGCAGGTTTTACGCTTGTGGCATGTCACCTGATCCCCTGCCGACCGGTCCGGACCCGGAGGCGATCACGCGCACGATCCGGGAGAGATGGCCTGAGACGGACGTTTCCGAGGCCATGGGCGCACGGTTCTTCTCGCTCGATCCCGAGAAGCATTGGCCGAATTTCGCGACCATCGTGACGACCGACGAGCACGACGAGGGCGCGCCGTCGCTCCTGTCGCGGCCGGGCGTCTTTCGTCTCAACATCGGCGTCGGGCGTGCCACATTCGACCGCGTGGTGGGCGCCGATGACCGAGCCCGACTACGCGGCGTTCGACCGGCTCCTCCCCCACCCCGTCTACGCCAAGCAGCTCTGGATCTCGATCCTCAACCCGACCGACGTCACGTTCAAGGAGGTCGTCCTGCCCCTCCTGGAAGAGGCGCACGACCGGCTCGCAGCGGCCCGGGCGCGTCACACGCCTGCGTGAATCGCAGCGCTCGTGCCGACCGCGGCGGCCGCGGCAGCTAGGCGCCCTTGACCGCGAGAACGTCGACGAGACGGATGTCCGGATCCTTGGCGAGAAGCTGAGGCCCGGCTGCGGCGAGAGCGGCCGGGATCTGCCCGTTCAGGTGCGCCTGTCGCGCGGCCTCGTCCTCGAAGGCGTCGAAGATCCCGAAGGTCGAGTCGTTGACCTTGAAGCCGTACCAGACGCGCGTGCCGGGCTCTTGTTCGACGATCCCCTGACCGGCCTTGACGAAGGCCTCGACCTCCGCCTCCTTGCCGGGCTTCGCTTCGACCATCGCCACGATCCCAAGGGTCAATGCCATGTCGATCTCCTTGTCCATCTCGGCCACGAGTCGGGTCGGGTATCGACCGTATCGCCTTTGCGCGATCCGTGGATTGCATCGCTCCCTTCAGAGCGTGACCTCAGGGGAGGCAGCGACCCGCGCCCTCGCGGTCCATGGCATCCGAACCGACGGCCTGATGCCGAGCACGAGCACCAGGCTGACCAGGATCAGCCCGAACCCCACCACCAGCCCGACACCGACCGGTTCGGCCAGGACGATCGAGCCCCAGGTGATGGCGAACGCCGGGACGATGAACGTGACCGTGCTTGCCGCGGTCGGGGTCGTACGGCGCAGGACGCGGAAGAAGATCGGCCAGGCGACCGCGGTCGACAGGACGCCGACAGCGACCAGGGAGATTGCTCCGTCCATGGCCGGCGATCCCGGCGGTCCGGAGAGGAGAGCGACCGGAAGTGCGATCAGGGCACCGGCCGTGACCATCCCGGTCGCGAGCTCGAGTGGGCCGACGTCGGCCAGCCGGGCGCGGACGACGTTGCCGGCGACGGCGTAGCTCAACGGCGCACCGAGGCCGGCCGCGACTGCCAGCATCGTGGTGAGGCCGGGCTCGAGCGGCGACCAGCCGACGAGGGTGACCACCGCGACCACCCCGACGGCCAGCCCGGCGGCCACCCGTGCCGAGATCCGCTGACCGAAGAACGCCACCGCGATGACTGCCGTGAACAGCGGGGTCGCGGCGTTCAGGAGCGAGGTGAAGCCGGCTGGCAGCGTCACCTCGGCGATCGCGATGAGCGTGAACGGCACGGCCGAGAACAAGGCACCGACGACGAGGAACGTCGCGATGCGACCGCGTGCGATCCGGAGCGTCGCCGGGCCGGCGACGAGGAGAAGGACCGCGGCCCCGATCGCGAGGCGGATCTCGGCGGCCCAGACCGGCCCGACCTCGGGCGCGGCGATGCGCAGAAAGAGGAACGCTGCACCCCAGACCGCGCCCAGGAACAGGAGCGAGCCGAGGTCGATCATCGAGAGTTGGCGCCGACCCGGCGCCGAGGCGCTTGTCATCTCGCGATGGTGGCGTGCTGAGATCCGGGGCGCCATCGACGTCCGTCGTGGGCGGCACCGTCATTCGACGGTGGGCGGCACCTTGCGGGCGGCTCACAGCACGGCCACACTCGGGTCGTGAGGTCTGACCCGATCGCGATCCCCGACACGCGCTACGCCCGCGTCGGCGAGCTGCACATCGCATACCAGGTATTCGGCGACGGCCCGATCGATCTGGTCTTCGTGGACCAGTGGTTCAGCAACGTCGATGCCATGTGGGATTTCCCTCCCCTCGCCCGCCTGCTCAACCAGCTCGCGTCGTTCAGTCGGGTCATCGTCTTCGACAAGCGAGGGACCGGGCTGTCCGATCCGATCGCGGTCGATGCCTTGCCGACGATCGAAGAGTGGATCGACGACCTCCGGGCGGTCCTCGACGATGTCGGTTCGGAGCGGACGGCTCTCCTGTCGGGGATCGGCGCGTCCGTCATGGCCCTCGTCTTTGCCGCCACGTACCCGGAGCGGACGTCCTCGCTCGTCCTGGTCGACGGCTGCGCTCGCCTCGCGTGGGCGGAGGATTACCCGTGGGGCCAGCCATTGGGCCGTCTCCAAGGCGACCTCGAGCGGATCCGGTCCGGCTGGGGCATCCACGGCGGGACGATGACGTTCCTTGCGCCGAAGCTGCTCGAGGACCGAGCGCTGGCGGACTCGTTCATGCACTACGAGCGGAATTCAGCCAGCCCGGGCATGGCGAAGGCGATGATCGGCTGGCTGTACGAGGTGGATGTGCGTCACGTCCTGCCGTCCATCCGCGTCCCGACGCTGGTCCTCAGCAACGCCGGTGCCACGCGTGTCGCTCCCGAGCACGGTCGGTTCATCAGCGAGCACGTCGAAGGCGCCCGCTTCGTCGAGCTGGCCGGCACCGACAATTACACCTGGGCCAACGACACCAGCGCGATGCTGCGCGAGATCCAGGAGTTCCTGACCGGCGCTTCACCGATGGCGGAGCCCGACCGAGTGCTCGCCACGGTGCTCTTCACGGACATCGTCGACTCGACCAGGCGGGCCGGCGAGCTGGGCGACGCGCGCTGGCGCGACGTGCTGGCTGCACACGATCGCGCCATTCGGCTCGCCCTCGACCGGTTCCGAGGACGAGAGATCAAGACGACCGGGGATGGGTTCCTGGCCACCTTCGACGGGCCGGCGCGCGCAGTCCGGGCGGCGTTCGCCATCCGTGACGCGATCGCCGCGCAGGGGTTCGAGGTCCGCTCCGGGCTCCATACCGGTGAGGTCGAGCTGGTCGGTGACGACATCGCCGGGATCGCCGTGCATATCGCCGCCCGGATCAGCGCCCTGGCTGGTGGCGGGGAGGTCCTGACCTCGAACACGGTCAAGGACCTCGTCACCGGATCCGGGATCGTATTCGAGCCGCGAGGTCCGCAGCAGCTCAAGGGCATCGACGACGACTGGCTGGTCTTCGCCGCCGTCGGGTAGACGCCAGGATGTCGGTCCGCGCCGTCATTCTCCCGGACAAGGCGGATCGGTCGCCTCGCTACGTCGCGTCGAGCTGGCCGAGCAGGTCGGAGAGGATCTCGATCCGCGCGGAGATCGCCGCTGGCTCGCCGTCCATGCTCGCCCGTCGGTCGCCGTACACCGACAGCTGGGTCTGGACCCGTCGCAGCTCGGACAGCTCCGCGGCCCGCGTCTTGAGGAGCAGTCCGCGGACGATGGGGACGTCGTCAGGAGCGATGGTGAGGGTGATCGGTCGCATCGCGGGATCGTAGCGGCAGATGTGGGTGGCGACGAGGTGGGGCGTCCGGTCACCGGCATTCGCGATCGGTTCCGGGTCGCAGGACGCGTTCGTTCGTGCGGCTCGCGTCGTTTGGTGCCGCCCGTCACCGGCAAGCGTTCCGGACCTCTTGTGGCGAGCAGTTCGCTCTGTCTACCCTCGCCATCCGGGGCGGGCTGACGTCCCCGTTCATCGAACGACAGGGACAGATCCATGCGGTCCAGGCGACTCGTTCCCCGCCACGGGCTACCGATCCTGGTGGCCATCGCGACGCTCATGACGTTCGCCCCGGCGCCCGCCAGCGCCCTCACCCTGCAACGCACATGGTCGGCCCGGATCGGAACCGGTGGGGTGAATGGGACGGTCACGCTCAAGGCCTACACGAGCGGCGTCGGATCGATCGGCTACAGCCTGAAGAACCTCAACCACAACGCGACCTACAGCGTCCAGATCCGCAACGGCACGTGCGCGAAACCGGGTTCCGTCGTCGCGCGACCCAACGCCGTCGTGACCTCGTCGACGGGCACGGTCGCGCGGACCAACACAATCTACCCGTGGCAGATGGCGGCGATCTGGCCGGCGGCACGCAAGACGAGCTTCGTCATCAGGATCGTGCTCGGGACATCGATCCGCTGTGCCGCGTTCTCCTTCAACCACGCGACCCGTGTCGCGGTCGTGGGGCTGGGCATCGACCTTCCGATCGTCCGGGGGCCGTCCGGCTACCCGTATTGCCGCGTCGCGATGTACTTCGCGTCGGCAGCGCAGCCGCGCGAGCCGGGCATCACCTTCCTCTTCGCCCACGCCCGAACCGGGATGTTCCTGCCACTGCTGACACGGTGGAGGATCGACTCCGGGCGGAGCCTGATCGGCAAGACCGTCAAGGTCTGGACGAGCGACAGCTACGTCAGCTCCTACCGCATCGACAAGGTGCGCAAGACCACGACGCCGATGACCGGCGTCTCGTCCCTGGCTCGCGAGCGCGTCTGGCTCCAGACCTCGACCGGCCCGAACACGACGTATCCGAAGCTCGTGGTCGAGGCGTATCGCTACAAGACGGTCAAGACGACCTACGCGGCGTCCCACCCGACTCCACACCCGATCAGCTGCTGACGCGGGCGTAGACTCCCGGCCTGTCCGAAGGAGGAGCGCCCGATGCAGTTCGGGGTCCATCTTCCCCAGATCGGGTGGGAGGGCCAGGAGCCGATCGATCTCGACCGAGTCATCGCGGTCGCCACCGCCGCCGAGCGGCTCGGTTACGGCACGATCACGGCCAACGACCATCTCGTCTATCAGCGGCCGTGGCTCGACGGACCGACCGCACTCGCAGCCGTGCTGACCGCCGCGCCGACGGTGCGGCTGATGACCAGCGTCGCCCTGCCCGTCGTGCGCGGCCCCGTCGCACTCGCCAAGACGCTCGGCGCCATCGACCTGCTGTCGGGCGGCCGTGTGGACGCCGGCCTCGGCCCGGGCTCGTCGGCCGCCGACTACGCGCTCGCCGGGATCCCGTTCGACGAGCGCTGGGCACGGTTCGACGAGGCCGTCGCCGCCGTTCGGGCACTTTGGGATATCGACGCCCCGCCGTTCGTCGGTCGCTTCTACGACACGACGGACGTCCGATTGGCGCCAGCGCCCGCCCAGGCGAAGGGGCCGCCCATCTGGATCGGCAGCTGGGGGTCGTCCGCCGGCCTCCGTCGCGTGGCCCGGCTCGGGGATGGCTGGCTGGCATCCGGCTACAACTCGACACCCGAGGCGTTCGCGACGTCGTGGGCGACGCTCGGCGGCATGCTCGAGGCGGAAGGGCGGGATCCTGCGACATTCGGTTCCACGATGGCGACGACCTGGCTGTTCCTGACCGACGATGCGAACGAGGCGCGAGCCGTCAACGAGCGTCTGAGCCAGATGCTGCACCGCCCGATCGACGAGATCGAGGGTCACCTGCCGGTCGGTTCCCCGGCCGCCTGTCTCGATCTGCTCGGACGCTACCGGGACGCCGGCCTCCAGCGCGTCTCGGTCTGGCCGATGAAAGACGAGGTCGACCAGCTGGAGCGGGTCGCTGCGGAGATCATCCCGCTGCTCTGACCGACGTCCAGCGACACGCGGAAGCCTCGCGGCGCTACCCTCCTCGGGAGCGAGGTGACGGCATGACGACGAGACGCGTGGCCTGGCGACGATCCGACGAGGTCGAGACAGACGAGCACTGCACGCTGACGCTCCGTGACAGCGGGCTGGCGTTGGTCGGCACGGTCCTCGGCGCCGAGGGTGGTGCGCCGGTCCGGATCGAGTACAAGGTCCTGGCCGATGCAGCCGGGATGACGACCGCGGCCCATGTCCGGGACCTGCGCGGCTTCGAGACGCAGACGATCGCGCTGGAGCGCGACGCGAAGGGCAACTGGACCGTGAACGGAGCGGCCGCCAAGGCGCTCAAGGGCTGCACCGACATCGACCTGGGGTGCAGCCCGTCCACGAACACGCTGCCGATCCGTCGGCTCCGGCTGGCGGTCGGTGGGTCGAGCACCATCAAGGCCGCCTGGGTCCGCTTCCCCGGACTCGACGTCGTCAAGGCCGCCCAGACATACACGCGGCTCGATGAGTTCACCTATCGATACAAGGGCGGGACGTTCGAAGCCGAGCTGACCGTCGATGACGACGGGCTCGTTGCCGCCTATGCCGAATGGCGCCGGACCGGCGTCGCGCTGGGCCCAAGCGACAGCGAGCCGCTCGACAGCATCCGGTAGTCCATCATTCGTCCCGGCGCGCCACCCGGAGCGCCGCGACACCGGGAGGGCAGCGATGGACGAGCGGGCCAGCGACACGCAGGGGACGCTGCGCTCGATCACCGGCTCCGGGTCGTCGCGCGACGACGACGAGAACACGATCACCGCCGCCCAACCCGTCCATCCGTATGTCCACGTGGTGATCGTGGCCGTCATCGGCGCGCTCGCGGTCCTCGTCTGGCTGTGGTTCTTCGAGACGGTCAACCGGCTCCTGTGGGAGAACGACTTCGTGGTCGCGAACCCGTGGGTGTTCCCGGTCATCTGCCTGCCGCTCTCGCTCGTCGTCGGGCTCCTGGTCAAGCACGCGCATGCACCGACCAACCTCGGGGAGTCGATGCTCGACAGCCTCGCCGGCGATGTGACGAAGATCGACTGGCGACGGCTTCCGGTGGCGATCGTGATGCCTCTCGTGTCGCTCTTCTCGGGTGCGGTCCTCGGACCAGAGGGCGGCATCGGCGGCATCTCCTCGAAGCTGGCCGCGATGTACAACGAGAAGGTCGGGATCCCGGTCGAGCACCGGCCGCAGCTCGTGTTCTCGACGGTGGCGTCCGCCTACAACGGCCTGATCGCCAACCCCCTGTTCACCGGCGTCCTCGGCAGCGAGCTGATCCACGATCCGGAAGCCAGGGCACGGACGCTGCCGGCCAACCTCATCGGCGGCGCGATCGGCTACCTGATCTTCATCTCGGTCGGCCTGTCCGGCCTCGACAACTACCTGCACCTGACAGACACCCAGCCGCTCGCGCCCCTCGACGTCCTGCTGGTCGTCCTGTTCGGTCTGCTCGGCCTGGGGCTGGCGCTCATCGCCGGGGCCTTCTTCCGCGTCGCCGCGGCGGTGTTCGGCCGGTTCGAAGGTCGAGAGGTCGAGCGGGCGCTGGCCGCCGGAGTCGTATTCAGCGTCGTCGGCGTGTTCGCGCCGATCGTCATGTTCTCGGGCGAGACCCAGGTCCAGACCGTCGTGGCCGATCCGGCGAAATACGGGCCGCTCGTGCTGATCCTGATGGCGCTCGTCAAGCTGGCCCTGCTGTCGGTGGCCTTCAAGAGTGGCTTCTTCGGTGGACCGACGTTCCCCGGCATCTTTGCGTCGGTCTGCGTCGCGCTGGCGATCAGCCTGGTGTTTCCGGGGATCAGGACCGACGTCCTCATCGGCGGTGTCATGGCCGGCTTCCTGACGGTCCTGTTCAAGGCGCCGTTCATGGTCATCCTGCTGACCGTCGTGATGCTCCAGGCGAGTCCGGAAGTGACCGCCCTGATCGTCCTGGCCGTCGCGGCCGTGCTGATCGTCCAGCCGTACATCCTGGCCGCGATCGCATCCCGTCAGGCGGCGCGCGCGACCCGCCGGGTCAGGTCATCGTGATGATCACCTTGCCCCTGGCGTGCTTGTCGTTCACGTAGCGGAGCGCCTCGACGATCTCGGTCAGGGGGAACCGCCGATCGACGACGGGGGTGACCTTGCCGGTGGCGATCAGGTCCGTCAGCTTCGCGACGTCGGCCGGATCGAACGGCTTCCACCACAGCAGCAGGCCGGTCCAGCGACTGCTCCCGATCGAGACCACCGGCCCGACCAGCATCGAGACGAAGATCGGGATGGCCGTCCCGAAACGCGCGAAACCTGGCTTCGGGCCTAGGCCGTCGAGATCGGCCCGGTTGATCGACGCCGCCTGGACGCGGACCAGCACCTGGTCGTCGACGGGCGTCGGGAGGTCGATGTCGCGGAGCTCGACGACGTCCTCGGGCCGGCCGTATCGCTCGCGGATGGCTGCCTTCATGACCCGGTCGACGGGCCGTCCGGCTCGATGCCGATGGCGCGCAGCTCCTTCTCCATCGATGCCCGGGTCGTCGGGTCGGCGACGGAGGCCGTCGTGCTGGCCAGGAGGGTGCGGACCTGCGCCGCGCGTGCCTGGTCCGGGATGTCCTCGAGCCGGTGGTAGTCCTGACCATCGATCGTGACCGTCAGACCGTCCGGGGTCACCTTGGCGACCATTCGCTCGTTGACGACCACCTGGTGCCGGAGATGGATGCCGCCGTGATCGGCGCTCTGGGGCGGCGTCGGCTTCGGCGGCAGGCCGTCAGCGGGTGGTGTCGGACCTGGCTGGCGCCGAGACCGGACGATCAGCAACACGACGACGATCACCACGCCGATCGCGAGTCCTGCCAGGAAACCCGGGATCACCACACGCTCCTCCAGACTCCGCGCCCGGCCGGCCGTGTCGGCTCGCGACCCGTTGCCTGCATCGCCCTAGTATCGACCCATGCCCGGGCACCGATCGAGGTCGCCGCATCCGACCATGATCGACATCGTCGGTCGATCGGCTCGACGGCCCTGGCGCGCCAGAGAAGGAAATGACATGACCGACGTTCTTGCCAGCATCACGACGTCGCTCGATGGCTATATCACGGGACCCAACGACGGGCCGGAGAAGGGCCTCGGCGACGGCGGCGAGCGGCTGCATTACTGGGTCTTCGGTGGACCCTGGACATACGGTGGCGGACACGATGGCCGGCCGACCGGTGCGGACAAGGAGTTCCTGGACGGCATGATGGTTCGCACCGGAGCCGTGATCGGTGGGCGCGGGACATTCGAGGCGGCCGACCGCTGGGGCGGCTCCAACCCGTGGCCGGTGCCATTCTTCCTCGTCACGCACCATCCAAACGACGTCCCGCCCGATGGCGGCTTCACCCCCGTTGACGGTCTGGACGAAGCCATTCGAGAATCGCGGGCCGCAGCGGGCGACAAGGATGTCCAGGTCATGGGTGGGGCCGACATCATCCGGCAGGCGCTGGCCGGCGGATATGTCGACGAGCTGTCCATCTCGATCGCGCCGGTCGTCCTTGGCGCCGGAAAGCGGTTGTTCGAGGGCTTCGATCAGTCGGTCGAGCTGGAGCACCTGCGCACTCTCCAGTCCCCCTTCGCGACGCACATCACCTATCGCGTGACGGCGCTAGGGCTGGCCAGCGCTCCGGACTCGGATCACGTAGAAGATCGGGAAGAACAGGAAGATCACCAGGGCAGCGCCCGGGCTGACGAACCATCCGACCAGCGCGGCGATCCCGTAGCCGACGACAGTCAGGAGCGGCTCGCCCAACCGGAAGAACTGCATGTCGGTCGCCGGATCGACAAGGGCGCGGTGGCCGCGCATGTAGCTGAACAGCAGCAGCCACCCGACGCCGGACGCCATGCCGACCACCGCGTAGGCGACGACGGCGGCCGCCTGATCCTGCTCGTTGCCGACGCGGAATGCGCTGGCGATGACGGCAGTCGGGAACGGCACCACTGACACCGTCAGGAGCAGGACCAGGTTGCGCCACAGCAGACCGGCATCCACGGCGCGGATCCGCGAGAACGCCGTGTGGTGGCCCATCCACAGGACACCGATCGACCCGAATGCGGCGAGATAGGCAATGTAGCTCTGCCATTCGCCCACCAGGTCCGCCTCGAACTGGCCCCGGGTCGCCGGGATCGCGAGCTCGAGCACGAGCAGGGTGATCGCGATCGAGAAGACGCCGTCGCTGAATGCCTCGACCCGGCTGCTCTCGGACAGTCGGCGCGGTCGGTCGTCGCTCATCTCGGGGTCATGGTGCCGCATCACCCTGTGCCGCGAAGCGCGTTCAGACACGCACGGGCCGCGGGCTCCGCGATCGCGATGCGGGCCGATGGATTGACCCACAGGGTTGCGCGAGCGTCCCCGATCGCGTCCTCGCAGGAGACCAGGACCGCACCGAGGCGGAGATATCGGTCGTGGAACTCGCGCGTCCCCTGGTATCCACGGTCGCTGAAGAAGGCCTCGTCCTTCGCGTCTGCGCGAGCGCGCAGGCGGCGCGTCGTCGCCGCGATATCGAGCGCATCGGCCGTGTCACCTTCGATCGCGACAAGGATCGCGTTCGGACGGCTTGGCGGAAGCTGGCGGAGCTTGGCGAGGAGCGGAGCACCGGCACCGACCGCGTCGGGGACGCGACGGAGGCGGGTCACTTCGAGGTTGAAGCTGTGTCCGGCGCGGAACGTGACGGTGAGGTCGGGTCCGCGCTTTCCCGATCCGTATGCCTCGTATGCCAGATCGATCCGTCGATCGCGCAGCAGCAGGAGCGCCACCCAGAGCTCCATCCGGACATCGCGGCGCGACTCCACATCGGTCGCCAGACGCAGCTTCTTGCGGATCTTGTCCCGATACGTCTCGGCGAAAGCGCGGAACCGCGGTGACGATGCCAGCCAGTCGATGCGTTCCGCGGCGAATGGATCGCCAGGGGCGCCGTCCGAGAGGTCGAGCGCCAGGCGCTCGACCGATGGGCTAGCCCTGGGTCGCGCCGGGTCCGTCGCCGCCGTCCTTCGCGATCGATTCCTGGATCCGAGCGTGCTCGGCCAGGTCTGCCTTCGCCTTGCGATCGAAGAACGGGATGAGGAACGGCAGCATGAAGAGGCCTGCCAGGAAGAGCGGGACGAACAGGATGAGCAGGCCACCGACGTCCTTCGGTACCGACAGGGAGTCGACGAGCCACGCCCCGAGGGCGTAGCCGAGGATCCCGGCAGGGGCCGACAGGATCAGCATGATCGTCGGCATGTGCTTCATGAGGCGATCGTACCCCTGCCTAGCGCGCCCGCTTCGTTGAAAGCGCCGCGAGGATCGACTCGAGCGAGGCGTTTGCGCGGGCGAGGGTGCGCTCCCCGACCAGCGCCCCGAACTCATCCGCCCACGGTCGCTGGGCGCCCTGGATGCGCGACAGCGTGGCGCGACCCTCGGTCGTCAGCGCAGCCAGCCGAGCACGCCGATGGTGCGGGTTGTCCTCGAAGGCGAGGAGTCCCGCCGTCTCCAATGCGTCGGCGACGCGCTGGACGCTCTGGCGAGCGAGACCCAGGGTCCGGGCGATCTCGGCGACGGTGCGAGGACCGTCCTCCACCATGGCCAGGACCTGCCATCGAGCGCTGGTCTGACCGGTCGGCCGCACCAGCGCGTCTCCCTCCGCCGCGAGGATCCCGTTCAGTCGGAAGAGGTGCACGACGAGCTCGCTGAAGGCGTCGCCGGCGGGCGTCCGGGACCCCGATCCAGAGTCGGAATCGTTGACAGGATGCTGTCGTTTAGGTACAGTACTCATGACAGCATTCTGTCATATCCGGAGGAGGAATGCGATGGATTGGAAGCTCGAGCTCATCGCCATCCCGGTGTCCGACGTCGACCGCGCGAAGGCCTTCTACACGGAGCAGGTCGGCTTCATCGCCGACCACGACCACCACGTCAGCGACGACCTCCGCTTCGTCCAGATCACCCCGCCTGGCTCGGCTTGCTCGATCGCCTTCGGGGTCGGCATCAGCACCCAGGCGCCCGGCTCGGCTCAGGGGCTCCAGATCGTCGTGGCCGATGCCGAAGCGGCCCGCTCCGAGCTTGCCGGTCGTGGCGTCGAGGTGTCAGATGTCCAGGACTACCCGTGGGGCCGGTTCGTCTTCTTCCAGGACCCGGACGGCAACGGCTGGGCGCTCCAGGAGATGCAGCGGCCACGGGCGTAGCGGCAGGTTTCGAGGCCCTGCATCGCGGCGGTGCCGTCGGCTAGGCTTGCGCGCGGACCGATGCCGACCACCACACCCGACCTGAGCGGGCTGACCGCGTTCCTCCAGGAGCGCGGTCTTCCGCTGCTCGTCATCCTCGCGCTGACCCTGGTCGCGTTCCGGGCGATGCGCCCGCTTGCACATCGGCTCATCACGCGGGCGCTGGAACGACGGGCAACCCGCCGCGCCGCGGACACGAACGCCGACCCCGAGGTCGCCGCCCTCATCGCCGAGGAGAGCCTCAAGCGGGTCACGACCCTCGAGGACCTGGTCGCCACGATCCTCAAGGTGACCGTAGTGATCGTCGCGATCCTGGTCGTGCTGACGGTCCTCGACCTGCTGCCGGTGATCGCCGCCCTCGGCCTGGTCGCCGTCGCCCTCACGCTGGCCGGCCAGAGCATCGTCCTCGACTACCTGATGGGCATCCTGATCGTCCTCGAAGGGCCTTACTACAAGGGCGACTGGATCCAGATCGCGGGCGTCGAGGGCGAGGTGGAAGAGGTCGGGATGCGCCGGACCGTCATCCGTGATGGCACCGGGACCGTCCACAGCGTCTCGAACGGGGAGACACGGATCGCCTCGAACCTGACCCGGATCTTCGCCCGGATGCTGGTGGACGTGACCGTCGCGTACGGCACCGACATCGACCGGGCGACCGCGATCGTCAACGACGTCGGGGCAGCCATGCTCGGCGATCCAGCCTGGAGCGGTCACCTGCTCGAGGCGCCGTACCTGCTCCGGGTCGATGCCCTCGGCGACCTCGGGATGACGCTGCGGGTGGCCGGCAAGGTCCGCGCCTCGGACCGCTTCACGGCGCCGGGCGAGCTCCGCAAACGGCTGATGGCCGCGTTCCAGGCGAACGGCATCCAGATCGCCGTCCGTGGACGGATGGTCCTCGAGCGCGAGGCGATCCCTCCGCTCGGCGCGGCAGGGCCGGACGACGCCGGGGAGGAGTCGTGAGCCGCGTCGTGAAGCGGACGGCCTCCGAGCCCGCGATCTCGCTCCCGCAGCTGACCTCGTTCGAGCGCGACCGACTCGAGCCGCACGGCGACTACGTGGCGACCGACTTCGTCGAGCTCGATCTCAGCGGCCAGGATGCCGCCGATGCCCGATTCCTCGAATGCCGCGTTGCACGATGCAGCCTCGACGGATCGTCGCTGCGTCGCGCGCGGATCCTCGAGTCATTGATCGCAGAGGTCGATGCCGCGAGCATCGACCTCGCCGATTCGACATGGCGCGACAGCCATGTCTCGGGCGGCCGCCTCGGTGCCGTGTCGTTGATCGGCGCTACGTGGACGGGGGTCCGGGTCCGCGGCTGTCATCTCGGCTTTCTCAACCTCGCCGGGGCGCACCTCGAGGATGTCGTCTTCGAGGGCTGCGAGATCGGCAGCCTCGACGCGCGGACTGCCGAGCTCGACTCCGTCACGTTCGTCGGCTGCACCCTCGACGAGCTCAACGTCTCGGGCGCCACCCTGCGGAAGGTCGACCTGTCGGGCGCGCGTCTCCGCTCGCTGATCGGCGTCGAGAGCCTCAAGGGGGCGATCGTCAGTCACGAGCAGCTCGTCGATCTCGCCCCGCTCCTCGCAGAGCAGCTCGGGCTCGAGGTCCGGGATGGTGACCGCTCTGGCGGCGGAGACGGCTCGGGCGACTCCCGCGGCGTCACGCGGCCGAGGTGACCGGCGCGGCCTCCCGTCGGACCGCGTAGCGCAGCGCGCCGTACAGGGCGAGGTCAAGAGCGAGCCCGGTCAGGCCGGCCAGCTGCGAATCGTAGAAGACGAAGACCTGGGTGACCAGGATCCAGACCAGCACGCCCCGGATGAACCAGCGGAACGCCTCGATGCGGGAGCTCGGCAGAGCGAGCACGCCACGCGCGACGAGGGCGGCCCCGGCCATCGTCGACAGCACCTGCCCGAGGGCCGAGACGGTCAGCGGCTGGGTGGCATCCGGTCGCTGCGACGACACGACGACGATGACGCTCCCGACGACGGCCAGCGTCGTGTACCCGATCATGACCGCGGTCACGACACGATCGAAGCGTGGATCGCTCGCCAGCTCTGCGTAGCGGCGCGCGCCCGAGCGCGGGACCACTTCCCACCAGGCCTCCTCGTCGGGCCGGTTCGGCAGGGTCGAGAGGTAGCCCCGGACCGCGGCGGCCAGCTCCGACTCGCTCCCGGCGCGGTCGAGCATCGCCACGATCCGGGCTCGGTCCTGCGGCTCGAGCCGCTCTCCGAGGGAGCTTTCGACCAGGTCGAGCGCATTCGCCATGGCCTCCACCTCGGTCAGCGGCCGTCGCGCCAGCAGTGCGCGCACGACGAGCAGCAGGCCGACGAAGATCACGTAGATGAGGGCGACCGACGGCCGGAAGAAGTAATCGTTGTCGGCCGTCAGGAACTTGCCGATCTCGTCGACGAAGGTCCCGAAGCCAAGACCCGCGATCACCGCCGCGACGTGCTGGACGGTCCGATCGAGGAACGCCAGCAGCAGCACGAGCGCGACGAGCATCAGGGCCCCGCCCCACAGCATGTGCGCGATGTGGAGCTCTCCCCCACCCACCTTCGGGAACCCGGTCAGGGTCAGGAACGCCCGGATGCCGAGGAATGACACGACCGCGGCGACGACGAAGCTCTCGAGCATGAGCAGCCCGTCGCTGTTGCGGAGCGGCGGCGTGGGATGCCGGAACACGTGGCCAGCATAGGTGGCCAGCCGCCCGGATAACGGTGTCGAGGGCCAAAGATAACGACCTCTCCAGATGTCCGAACGGACAGCGCGTCCGACCCTTGGCTGGGACAGCACAAATCGGACAAGGAGACGAGATGACGGACCTGGCGATCGCACCGGATCTGGTGGCGATCAAGCAGCGGCAGCAGGCGACATGGGCCAGCGGCGACTACCACATGATCGGGACCCAGATCCTGATCATCTCCGAATTGATGATCGAGGCGCTCGATCTCCACTCCACCGAACGCGTCCTCGACGTCGCGACCGGGAGCGGCAATGCAGCTCTCGCGGCGGCGCGCCGCGGCTGTGCGGTCGTCGGGCTCGACTACGTCCCGGCGCTTCTCGACCGGGCCAGGCTGCGCGCGACCGCGGAGGGTCTCGACGTCGACTTCGTCGAGGGCGATGCGGAAGCACTCCCGTTCGAAGACGGCAGCTTCGATGTCGTGACGTCCGTGTTCGGGGTGATGTTCGCTCCGGACCAGGAACAGTCGGCCAGCGAGCTGGTGCGCGTCTGCCGGCCCGGCGGGCGGATCGGTCTCGCGGCACATACCCCGGACGGGTTCATCGGCCAGCTGTTCAAGACGAATGCCCGGCACGTGCCCCCACCGGCCGGACTCCGCTCGCCGATCCAGTGGGGCACCGAGGAGCGGCTCCACGAGCTGTTCGGCGTCTCGGCAGGCGACGGCCGTTTCGAGCGACGACTGATGCTCTTCCGTTACCCCTCGCCACAGGCGTACATCCAGTACTGGCGCCGCTACTACGGCCCGACCCTCAAGTCGTTCGAGTCCGTCGGCGAGGCGGGGCGCGAAGCGTTCGAGTCCGACCTGCTCGACCTGATCGCCCGGTTCAACCGCGCCGATGACGGGACGATGGTGGTTGCCAGCGAGTACCTCGAAGCGGTGATCGCGAGGTGATCGCGCTGGCCTTCTTCGTCGCCGGGTTCGCCGCCCTCGGGCTCATCGGCCGGGCGGCGATGCTCTGGGGGGTCGACAGCCGGGAGGACTCGCCCGACCCGCATCGGCCGGACTATCCCGTCGGCATCGAGTGATGGGCCGCCACCATCGACTGATGGGCCGCCATCATCCGGGCGTCGCGTCCGACGTCCATGGCGATCTCGACATCCAGTCGGCCAGGCCTGTCGTGTGGAGCAGACGCGCGCTCTGGCAGGTCGGCCGGAGGGCCGCCTCGCGCCCGATCGCGGCGAGGAAGTGGCGGTCGAACGCGCGTCGTGGAAAGGCGCGCATCACGTCCGGCCGGACGGCGTCGACCAGCGCGTAGCCGGCGCCGCGGACGTCGAGTGAGGTCGCGCGATCGAGCAGGACGGCTTCGACGCCGTCGTCCATCGAGACCGACGGCTGCATGTGGAGCACGATCGCCCGCGCCACGACATCGGCGGTCTCGGCCGGCAGGCCACGACGCTCGAGGAAACGGCGGGCTATCTCACCACCCTCGACCTCGAAGCATGCCGCGTTCCGCGGGATCCGGGTAAGGCCGACGTCGTGCATCAACGACGCGGTCCACAGGATGAGGGGGTCGAATGACCACCCTTCGCCCGCCGCGATCGCCGCGCCCCAGCAGTACGCCCGGACGGAATGGGTCAGGAGATAGTCGGGCAGCGACCGATGCGCCCAGTCCCAGGCCGCAGCCGAGACCTCGTCCTGCGGGACGACGATGTCCGCGATCCGGGTCGGAAGCGAGGGTGTGGCCGCCATGGCCGCCATCGTACCGGCCGGCACACGGTCATCGGCGTCGTGCCGCACGGCCAGGCTGTCGGCCCTAGTTGCGGCGGAAGGTCGTCGTCGAGGTGCGGTTGACGCTGCCCGACTGGACGTGGGCGGTGATATGGGCGAGCCCCTTGCCCATCCCCCAGGTGATCGGGATCGTCGAGTAGGCGCGGCCATTCGTGTTGGTGTAGCCGCTCGTCTTGATCACCGCGCCGTTGCTGAACGTCCAGGTCCAGCTGACCTTGAGGTTCGCCACGTTGCGTCCGGCCGTGTCACGTGCCCACGAGCCGACCCGGATGGTCTGGCCGGGCGTGACGGTCGAGTCGTTCACATAGGTCTTGAAGCCGGACGTGCCGGCAGCAAGTCGGCGGGTCGTCATGAACCAGGTCGTGGGCGTCTTCGTCACGCCACTGGTCCGGACCGTGACGACGACGTCTCGATGTTTGCCGAGAGGGCTGGCGCCCACGCTGGCGTAAGCAGTGACCGTGCCCGCCGATGTCGTGTAGCGGCGAACCAGCGTCGTCCCGCCCGCCGGCTTCGGGAACGCGATGTCGACTCGGACGCCCTCGAGGGGCCGGCCGGCTGCGTCCTTGACCGTGACGTAGATGGTCTCGGTCGTGTTCTGGGCGACGTACGTGTATTTCAGCCTGGCACTGACCGTCGCCGCTGGCGCGGCGTCGCCGACGCCCTTGTCGAGCGAATACAGGATGTCCGCCAGGTCCGATGACGCGCGCTTGAGGACGTAGCCGGTGATCTCGCTGACCCGGGCGTTCAGGCGCGTCTCGTCGGCGTGGAACTGGCTGTACAGCTCGCTGAAGTACTTTCGCGAATATGCCGCCGCTGCGATCGCCGTCGTCCGGACATCCGCGATCGCCTTCGGGGTCCGGTCAGCGGTCATCCAGGCGGGCGCCCCGTCGGGCGTCCTGTGCTGCTTGTCGACGAGGAGCTCGTACTTGACGTGCGCGGAGTCGAGGTTGATCGCTGCGTAGCTGGTGTGGAACGGCTGGAGGATGTCGCCGTAGTAGTGGGCAAGCCAGCCGAATGCCACCGATGCCGCGTGGTCGTCGCCAGCCTGATGTGCGACCAGCGCCTGGTGGTAGAAGGTCGTGATCCGGTCGACGGCGCCGCGCCCGTAGCCCTTCTCGTTGAAGACGTGCTCGTTGGTGGCATAGAACTGCGTGTCGGGATCATCCGTCGCCAGCAGCGCAGCGTTGACGTCGAGCCACGCCGGCGGCGACCCTCCGAAGACCTTCAGCGCCTGGCTGACGATCCAGTCGTGGGTGCCGTAGCCGTTCCCGTCGTTCGGGCCGTTCGCCCAGCCGAGAGCGGGCGACGCGATCGCCGCGACGGCGAGCAGGCCGATGGCCAGCGACAGGAGCGGAGCGCGACGGCCTCGCCGCATGTCAGGCCGGGACCAGGCGAACGAGGATGCGGTAGGCGGAGGTCGGGCCGTCGCAGGTCTGCAGGGTGATGATCTGGCTCGATGACGCGGCCATCGCCCACGTGCTCCAGGTCGCGTAGTCCTTGTTGGCGACGTGGCGGATCTGGCTGATCCGGTAGCGATGGACCTTGCCGGCCTTGTCCGCGTACCAGGCGGTCAACCCGACCTTCAGCGCGCCCGAGTGGTAGCCGTCGTGGATCGGGGCGAAGACACCCCAGGCATGACCGAGCAGATAGAGGTTGTGCTTTCCGACGCAGCCCCAGTACTCGACCCGGTTCGGGATGAGCCCGCCGTTGCAGCCCCAGTCGGAGATGCCGCGACTGAGCCCGAGGGCAGGGATCCAGAGGTGGTAGACGCCGTGGTAGGAGGCAGTCGACTTCTTGACGACGACCTTCGGCTTGGGCGGCGCCTTGGGCTTGGGAGCCGGCTTGGTGACCGCGACGGTCTTGGCCTGTGCCGTGACCTCGGATCGGACGGGAGCGGGCGCCGGAACCGACGCACGGATCAGCGACTCTGCATCGGTCGACTGGACGACGTGCGGCCCGAAGGGTGCCGGGATCGTCGGGTGGACGACTGCCTCGGCCGGCTGCACCGGCGTGGCGGTGGTCGCCTGGGGAGTCGTCGTGGCCGCGACCACGACACTGGCGCTGGCGAGCAGGGTCAGGGCAACGAGGCCGACGAAGACGGGTCGAGCCCAGATCGACATCGGCCGGCGCGAGGACTGCATCGATTCGGGCTCCCGGTTGACCGGCGGAGGCCCCTGATGGAGAGAGGGCGGGGCCGTCGCGTCCGTGAGCCCATGCTCCCGGGAGGCATGCCCGAAGGGACACCACCCGAATCGGTCAATCGAGCACGGAATCGCGTCGTACGGAAGTCAGGCGGGCGTTGCGCGAAGCCCCGCGAATGGTGGTCCGTGCGGGCCGGATAGGACCCGCGGGGGCGGTTTAGGAGGGGTTACTCTCGTCCTCGGGCGAGGTCGATCAGCCGGCCGAGCACGCGCTCGCCGTCGGCGCGCAGGCCGTTGTGCTCGAACTCGTCGGTGAGCCACGGACGCAGCCCGCGGATCGTCGCCGCCGTCTCCTCGGCGAAGTCGCGCTCGACGTACAGATCGTTGACGTAGATCGTCGCCGCGACCGGGACCTCGTTGCGCCGGAGCTGGTCGGCGTCGTAGAGCGCCGGCCAGGGTGCGCCGCGAGGATCTCGGCGGCGGCCTTCTGCGGCCGAAGCGCCGCGAACTCGTCCCACATCCACGGGAAGACGTGCTCGGCCGTGAAGTAGCCCTCGTCGCGACCTCGTCGGGCAGCAGCCGCTCGGCCGACCAGCGGGTCGGCCACGCCGTCGGCGTACGACGACTCGTGGAGCGTCGCGTAGATCGGGTTGCGGCTCCACCCACCGCCGTCCTCGGCGTCGTGGAGGAACGCGAGCGAGCCGAACGGCAGCTCGAGCACGTGGTGGAGCTGCTCGAACCCGGCGCTGTCGCCGAGCCCCATGCCGAGCTGGCGGAACCGTCGTGCGGTCAGCCGGTCGCCCGACGGCAGCCGGACGTCCTCGTCGTCGAGCCGGCGGAGGATCTCGCCGACGCGCGCCCGGTCGTCCGGGTAGCGCTCGAAGTAGCGCTTGTTGGCCTTGATCAGCCGCCGATAGGTCGCGCCGTAGATGTCGTCGACCGGGCGGCCGATCGGCGCCAGGCCGCCGGTGATGAACGCCTCGCGCAGCCCCTCGGGCGCGATCGACAGGTAGGTCATCGAGGTGAAGCCGCCGAAGCTCTGGCCGAGCACGCTCCAGCGCTCGACGCCGAGCTCGCTGCGGATCGACTCGGCGTCGCGGACGATCGAGTCGGCGCGGAAGTGGGTGAGGTACTCGGCCTGCGCCTCGGCGTGTCGCCCGGGATCTGCTGCCCGACCGGCGTCGAGCGCCCGGTGCCGCGCTGGTCGAGGAGCAGGACCCGGTAGTCGGCGAGCGCGCGCTTCATCCAGCCGGACGGCGGGCTGGTCGGGCGGGTCGCCTCGAACCCCGGACCGCCCTGCAGGAAGACCAGGTACGGCCGATCGAGCCCGTCCGGTGCCGCCACCTCCCGGGTGAAGACCGTGATCGTCGGTCCGTCGGGCTCGGCGTGATCGAGCGGCACGATGTGCTCGCGCTCGGTCAGCACTGCGCCGGGGACGCGGTAGGTCCGCTCGGGGGCTGTCTGCGTGTCGTCGCTCATCGGGCGGCTCCTCGTCATCGTGGCCTGTCTGCTTCCATACTGGCGATATCCCGCAACGGACGAGGGCCGATGACGTCGATCTCGAGGCGAACCGGCTATCCGATCGGCGCCGAGCTGACGCTCGAGCGGCTCGACACCGATCCCCACCCGGCCCTGGCGCGCCTGCGCGAACACGAGCCTGTCTCATGGGTGCCGGCGCTCGACGGCTGGCTGGTGACGCGGCGCGACCTGTGCATCGAGGTCATGCGCGATGCCGCCCGCTTCACCGTCGACGATCCGCGGTTCTCGACCGCGCAGGTGGTCGGTCCGAGCATGCTGTCACTCGATGGCGACGAGCACCGGCGCCACCGGGACCCGTTCGCCCGGGCGCTCCTCGGGCCTGACGCCCGTGCCCGCTTCGCGACACGTGTCGAGGAGGCTGCGCGCCTCCTGGTCGAGGGCCTGACACCGACCGGCCACGCCGAGATCCGCCGCGACCTGGCAGGACCACTGGCGGTCAACGTCGTTGTCGCGGCGCTCGAGCTCGTCGACGCGACGCCCGCCGCGATGCTCGGCTGGTACGACGAGATCGTCGCAGCGGTGGATCGGGTGTCGGCCGGTGGCGAGGTGGGGCCCGCGGCTCGGACGGCCGTCGCGGCGCTCGACCGGCACGTCGACGCCACGATCGAGCGCGGCGGCGGGGTCGTCGCCGATGCGTCCGGGGCCCTGACCGCCGCCGAGGTCGCGTCGAATACCGCCGTGATGCTGTTCGGTGGCATCGAGACCGGCGAAGGCATGACGACGACGCTCTTCTGGCATCTCCTCTCGAACCCGGACCAGCTCGCCGCGCTCCGGGCGGATCGCTCGTTGGGGGTCAACGCCGTCGAGGAGTCACTTCGCCTCGAGCCGGCGGCCGCCAGAGTGGACCGCTACGCGACGACCGACACCGACCTGGCCGGCGCGACCATCCGAGCGGGCGACCTCGTGATCGTCTCGCTGACCGCCGGAAATCGCGACCCGGCGACCTATCCGGAGCCGGATGTCTTCGATCTCTCACGACCGAATGCCCGGTCGCACCTGGCGTTCGCGCAGGGACCACATGCGTGCATCGGGGTGCACCTCGCGCGCCTGGAGACGCTGTCCGCGCTCGACGCCGTCCTCGACGCGTGGCCCGCGCTGCGGATGGACGAAGCAGCGACGCCCCCGAGCGGCGTCATCTTCCGCAAGCCGCGGTCGCTGCCGGTCAGCTGGTCCGTGTAGCGCCGTCCCGCCCTACAGCGCTCCGCCTGCGGACTTCCCCTGCCCGGCGTAGGCTGGCCCGGTCGATGAGGCGTTCCTCGCCGACTCGCCGACCGAGGGTGATCGGCGGTGACCGTGATGAAAGGCAGCGATATGACAACCAAACGTCTCCGCATCGGTGCGATCGCCGGCGCAGCCTTGTTCCTGGTCGGAGCCTGCTCGTCGGCCGCCTCGCCCGCGCCGACCGTGGGTCCGAGCGTGGCGCCATCGGCGGCCGAGTCCACCGCTCCCTCTGAGTCCGCGGCCGGGTCGGCCGCGACGTCGGCCGCACCGTCGGCCCCGGCGATCGTCGTGCCGCCCGCGATCCTGACGGCCGGCAAGCTCGTCTGGTGCGTCGATCTCAGCTACGCCCCCGAGGAGTTCTACAAGGCCGACGGCACGACGCCGCAGGGCTCGGATGTCGATATCGCGAACGAGATCAGCAAGCGCTTCGGCGTCGACGCGGAGATCGACAACACCGGCTTCGACGGGATCATCCCGGCGCTCAATGCGATGAAGTGCGACCTGATCATCAGCGGCATGAACGACACGCCGGCGCGCGCCGCGCAGGTCGATTTCGTCGACTACCTCAAGGTCGGCCAAGGGCTCCTCGTCCCGGCCGGCAATCCGAAGAACATCAAGACCCTCGCGGATCTGTCCGGCAAGACCGTCGCAGTCCAGCTCGGGACGACGAACAAGGATGCGCTCGACGCGGCGAGCTCAGCGCTCGTGGCGGCCGGCAAGCCGAAGATCGACATCCAGACATTCCAGCAGGACACGGACGCGTTCCAGCAGCTCAAGCTCGGGCGGGTGGACGCGTACTCGACCGACTCGCCGGTCGTGGCCTATTACAACAGCCTCCCGGAGAACGCCGGCAAGTTCGAGGTCGGCGGCACTCCGATCCAGCCGATCCCGATCGGCATCGCGGTTCGCAAGACCGATCCCGACCTGAAGACGGCGGTCCAGGCAGCCATCGACGGAATGTACGCCGATGGCACGCTCAAGCAGATCGTGGCCACGTGGGGCATGACGGACGCCGTAGAGTTCCTCAAGTAATCGGACGAACGTCGCGGAGGGCGCCCGACGGCACCCTCCGCGCCATCCATTCGTAGCGCGAGTAGCTCGTGAACGTCGGCGCGTTCCTCGCGGTCCAGAATCTCCAATTCCAGTTCGACCTGCAGTTCTTCCTCAACTTCGTCTTCCACCCGTCGCCGGCGCTCATCGGCGGGATGATCATCACGATCTACGTCGCGGTGATCGCCCAGATCATGGGCGTCGTGCTCGGGATCCTGTCGGCGCTGGCCGGGATGTCGAAGAACCGCGTGCTGCGTGGGATCAGCGGCGTCTACGTCTGGTTCTTCCGCGGCACGCCGGTCCTCGTCCAGATCTTCCTGGTCTACTTCGGGACGCCGTACCTGCTCGGCGGGATCGACCTGTTCCCGAACCACATCGAGGTCGCCGGCCTCGACCTGCACGGCGCGATCCTGGCGGGACTCGTCGCGCTCGGGATCAACGAGGGCGCCTACATGAGCGAGATCGTCCGCGCGGGCATCCTCTCGGTCGACCCGGGCCAGACCGAGGCTGCGAAGTCGCTGGGCATGACCTACCGGCTCACCATGAGCCGGATCGTCCTCCCACAGGCGCTCCGGGTCATCGTCCCGCCGCTCGGCAACGAGTTCAACAACATGCTCAAGACGACCTCGCTGCTGAGCATCATCGCGGTCGAAGAGCTGTTCCGCTACGCCCAGAACGTCAACTCGGCGACCTTCCATTCGTTCGAGGCGTTCTTCGGGATCGCCCTCTACTACCTGCTTCTCACGACGATCTGGAGCTGGATCCAGAGCCGGATCGAGCGACGGCTCGGGCAGAGCACGCGCGGCGACGAGGGTGAGACCTTCTGGGGACGCCTGACTGGCTTCGGCCGCAAGCGCGTCGCGCCGGCGGACGCGACCGGCGTCGGGTTCCACGAGTGAGCGCGTCGGCCCCGGCAGGTCATCTCCTCGATGCCATCGGGGGCGTCCCGCGCCCGACCGGGAACGACGTCGTGGTCGATGCCCGTGACGTCGAGAAATGGTTCGGGAAGCTCCACGTCCTCAAGGGCGTCTCGATGGAGATCAAGCGCCAGGAGGTGGTCGTCATCATCGGCGCCTCCGGTTCGGGCAAGACGACGTTCATCCGCTGCATCAACCATCTCGAGCGGATCCAGAAGGGCCGGATCTTCGTCAACGGGCACCTGATCGGCTATCGCGAGGTCAACGACAAGCTCGTCGAGGACAAGGAGAAGAACGTCGCCAAGCAGCGCGAGGAGATCGGGATGGTCTTCCAGCGCTTCAACCTCTTCCCGCACATGACCGCGATCGAGAACGTCATCGAGGCCCCGATCCGGGTCCGCGGCGTGCCGAAGGACGAGGCCATCGCGACCGGCAAGCTGCTGCTCGAGCGGGTCGGCCTGGCGCTCAAGACCGACACGTATCCGGGCAAGCTGTCCGGTGGTCAGCAGCAACGTGTGGCGATCGCCCGGGCACTGGCGATGAAACCTGCGCTGATGCTGTTCGACGAGCCGACCAGTGCGCTCGACCCCGAGATGATCGGCGAGGTCCTCGAGGTCATGAAGGAGCTGGCGGTCGAAGGGATGACGATGATCGTCGTGACGCACGAGATGGGGTTCGCGCGCGAGGTCGCCGACCGGGTCCTGATGATGGACGACGGCCGGATCATCGAGGAAGGGACACCGGAACACTTCTTCGTCGACCCGACCCACCCACGGACGCAGGCGTTCCTCTCCAAGATCCTGTAGCGGGAGCGATCAGCGCCCGCCGCCGCCACTCTCGTGATGCCCGAGGAAGATCGGCGTGCGGACGACACTGACCTTGGAGACCGACCCGATCGAGCTCCAGCGCTCGGCGCCCGCGGCGAGGAGCGAGTTCGTGGCTCAACGTGAACGCCTGGTCGTTGGTGTCCACCCGGTCCGCGTCTCAGGCCACGCCCCTACGTCCCGCTGAGCGTCGCGTCGCTGACGGTCAATGTCGTGAGGTAATCCCGCGCCCGGGCGATGTCGTCGAGCGGTGCGGCCGGCTCATCCTGCTCCACGATGTACCACTCGACATCGGCCTCCCGACCGGCGCCGACGATCGCCGGGAAGTCGAGGGTCCCCTCCCCTGCCGGCACATCGCGTGGTTCGGGATCAGGACCGCGATCCTTCATGTGGAGGAGGCGCACCCGATCGGCATGCGCCACGATCTCGGCGGCCGGGTCACGGCCGCCGACGGCCGCCCAGTAGACGTCGATCTCGAGCTCGACCTCTGGCGGGAGCTCGTCGAGGAGGACATCCCACACCGTCGTGTCCTCGAGCGGTCGCGAACTCGAACGCGTGATTGTGGTAGCCGAGCCCGACCCCACGACCCGCGAGACGCCCGCCGAACCCCGCGAGCTCGGCGGCGAAGCGACGAACGCCATCGGCTGTCCGTCGATCCTCCTCCGGGAGCCACGGCACGATCAGGCGCGAGCAGCCGATTTCGCCCAGACGATCCGCGGCAGCCTCCCAGTCACGCCTGAGCTCCTCGATCGACACGTGGGCGGCGATCGCCGACAGGCCGGCATCGCCGAGCAACCGGGCGAGCTCGGCCGGGGCCGTCTCCGGCAGCCCGGCGACCTCGACGGCGCGGTAGCCGGTCGCCGCCACCGCAGCGAGCGTGCCGGGCAGGTCGTCCGCGGCAAGCCTGCGAAGCGTATAGAGCTGGAGCGCGATCTGGTCTGTCCTCATCCGCTGACGATAGGCCATCGAGGGCCCGCCCGGTCGACCGGCAGCGACCACGACCGATGCCGTAGCCTCTCCATCCATGACACCCCTTGGTATCGGCATCGTCGGGACCGGCAACATCGCCGGCGGCTACGCGCGCGACGCCCTGACCCACCCGGAGATCAGGCTGGTCGGGGCGACGGACCTCGACCCCGTCCGGGCCGCCGCGTTCGCCGCCGAGCACGGCTGCCGGGCATATGCATCGCTCGACGAGCTGCTCGCCGACGACGCGATCGACATCGTCGTCAACCTGACCGTCCACCACGCCCATGTCGCCGTGACGACCCAGGCGCTCGAGGCAGGCCGGCATGTCTACAGCGAGAAGCCGCTCGCCCTGCGCCCGGGCGAGGCGCGTGACCTCATCGCGCTGGCCGATTCCCGCGGGCGCCGACTCGGCTGCTCGCCGTCGACCTTCCTCGGCGAGGCGCAACAGACGACCGCGGCGCTCATCGGGGCCGGCCGCCTCGGGACGGTCCGGGCCGTCTATGCCGAGGTGGACTGGGGCAGGATCGAGACCTGGCACCCCGCACCGGCGCCGTTCTATGACGTCGGCGTCCTGGTCGATGTCGGCGTCTATCCACTGACGCTCGCGACGGCGATCTTCGGCCCGGCTCGATCGGTCCGGGCGTGGGGTTGGGATCTCAAGCCCGAGCGCGTGACGATCGACGGGACCCCGTTCCGGATCGGGCGTCCGGACTTCATCGTCGCCGCGGTCGAGCTCGCCGCCGGGCCGATCCTGCGGCTCACCGCGACCTTCTACGTCGGCCCGCCGGCACGGGGACGTGGCGGCATGGAGTTCCACGGCGACGACGCGTCGCTCGCGATCGGGAGCTTCCAGGAGTTCGACGCCGCGGTCGAGGTCGGCCCATACGGCGGCGCCTACGCGCCGGTCGAACTGGTCAGGCCCGGCTTCCGCGGCACCGCCTGGGCGCGTGGCGTGGCCGAGATGGCCGGCGCGATCGCGGAAGGCCGGCCGCATCGCGCGAGCGCCGAGCAGGCCGCCCACGTGGTCGACATCCTCGACGCCGCCGCGACGTCAATGGGTGATGCCGGGCGTCCGATCGCGATCGAGTCGACCTTCACGCAGCCGCCGTTGATGCCGTGGGCGTCCGCGACGCCCGACCGCTGAACCGCTAGCCGACGTCCGCCGCTACCAGACGTCGCCTGGACGCCACTCGCAGCTGATCGAGGCGGAAAGGTCCAACGGCGGCGACGATTGGCGTCGACAGGACCATGAGGTAGCCGTCGTCGTCGGGCGTCGCGACGAGCCCATCCGCGGTCCGCAGGAACGAGCGTCCACGCCACGTCTGCCAGCCCAGGCGCTCATAGAACGACTGCCGCCCGGTACCGAGGCAGCCGAGCTCGAACCGCTCGCGAACCAGCGCGGTCGCATCGGTCATGGCCAGCGTGCCGAAGCCCGAGCCCTGGTGGGCGGGCGCCGTCGCGACGGCTTCGACGTAGCCCGTCCGGACCGGCCGGTCGCCGACGTGCAGGGTGCGCTCGACCACCGAGGCATGGGTCACGATCTCGCCATCGACATCGACGACGACGTGGACGCCTCCGACGGCATGGTCCCAGTCGTCGTCGGTGAAACGTTCGTCCTCGTCCTCCCCGAAGGCGTCCTCCATGATCGCCCGGATGGCTGCCACCTCCGTGGCGGTCAGATCGGCCGTCGACAGGCGGCGCAGGCGCGGCGGACGCGGTCGGTCCGTCGCGTCTGTCGGTCTCGGCTTCGGCACCTGCGGTCCTCCCCTCATACTCGGTCCATGCGATTCCACACCACCATCCTCGGAACCGGCAAGACGGCCGCGGGCATCGTGGTCCCGGCCGAGGTCGTCGAGGCGCTCGGTCCGAGCAAGAAGCCGGCCGTCCGCGTCACGATCGGCGACTTCACGTACCGCAGCACCGTCGCGACCATCAACGGGGCGTTCATGATCGGGGTCAGCAACGACGTCCGAACGAGCAGCGGGCTCGCGGTCGGGGATGAGGTCGACGTCGACCTCGAGATCGACACGGCGCCGCGCGAGGTCAGCGTGCCGCCCGACCTGGCCGCCCTGCTCGATGCCGAGCCCGATGTCCGGCGCGCATTCGACGCGCTGTCGTACAGCAACAAGCGGGCCATCGTCGAGCCGATCGATGGCGCCAAGACGCCCGAGACCCGCCAGCGACGGATCGACAAGGCCCTCGAGTCCCTGCGAGCGGCCCGGGCTTAGGCGTCCGGATCGCAGTCGCCCGCCCGTCCCGACGCTGCCATCGCGCGCAGCCGAGTAGGCTAGGTCCATGGAATTTCGGGTCGAGCCGACACCGCTCAGCCGGCGCCGCAGCCGCCGGATCCTGGCGGCGACCGGGGCGATCGTCGTCGCCATCGCGATCATCGTCGGAGCGTCCGCGGCCGGTGCGGGACGTCCCGCCCAGGTCGCCGAGGTCGCCGCGGCGACGCCGGCTCCGACCCAGTCGCGCCCGCCCGACCGATCCGTCGCCCTCCCCTGCCCCGATCGTCGCGCGACCGGTCCGCCGCCGCGGGTCGTCTGCCACGCCGTCGCGGCGGGATCGTGCTCGGCCATCGCCAAGGCCGCGCTCGCCGCGGCCGACGATCCCGCGCTGGCGTGGCCGACCAAGGTCGACGTGTGGGCCTCGCTCCTGTGCGGGAGCGTGTTCGACTGCCCGCCCGACCGGCTGACCGGACGGCGCCCGGCCGGGAGTGCGGTCATCGTCGCCGGGACGATCGGGCTCTGGGTGAACGTCGTCGAACCGGATTCGGAGAACGGTGCAGCGGCGCTCGACGCATGGGTCATCCGCTCGGGACCGGTCGGCTGAAGGTCTCGCACCGCGCATTCGTCCTACGCCACACGCATCTCCGCGCCGTGCCGGGACTCGAGGAGATCCGACTGCATCTCGCGGACGAGGCGCTTCCGCTGTGGCATGCCGTCCAGGTGGTGACCGACGATCCCGACGCGACGCTGCCGTACTGGGCCTTCGCCTGGGGAGGCGGACTCGCCATCGGTCGCTACCTGCGCGACCACCCGGAGGCCGTCCGCGGCCGGCGCGTCTTCGACCTCGCGTCAGGATCCGGACTGTGCGCCATCGCCGCGATGACGGCCGGGGCGTCGACCGTCACGGCCGCCGACATCGATCCATTCGCGGCCGCGGCGATCGCGGTCAACGCCCGCGCCAACCACTGTCGGGTGGCCGTCCTCGAGCGTGACGTGCTCGACGAGCCGCCGCCAGACGCCGACGTCATCCTGGCCGGTGACTGCTGGTACGACGCCCGTCTCGCCGAGCGCGTCCTGCCCTGGCTCCAGCGCGCGCAGGCGAGCGGCAGCGACATCCTGATCGGCGACCCGGGCCGTCGATACCTGCCGGCGACGGCGTTGATCGAGCTCGGGCGGTACGACGTCAGGACCACCACCGAGCTCGAGGACCTCGACCACAAGCAGGGCCGCGTTTACACTGTGCGGCCAGGTCCGAGCGACTGACCGCCGGGACCTGGGCGCGCGTTCGCCGGACATGCCTGTGCGCCAGGACCCCATCGGTCACACGTCGAGTGGCCCCTTGGGGCCGGTCATCACTGGCCCCAACGAGCCATAGGCGCGACCGCGACGACGAGCGAACCTCAGGGGGTCCTGCCACCCGAGGTTTCCAGCATGCCCTCAGCCGCCCGGCGACCCGCCCACGTCTCGCGCGCCACATACGTTGCGAGCGCGCTCATGGCTGCCTTCTTCTGTTTCGTCGTGACCGCGGTCGCGATGCCCGGCGATGTCCTCGGCGCGACGGCGACGAAGACTGCCCTGTGCCCTGCGAACCTGCGAACCAGCGCCTCGCTCGGGGCCAAGGCTCGGACGAGCATCGGTACCGGCGCCAAGGTGTCGGTCGCAGCCTCGGTGATCGGTGGCAGCTGGTCGACCACCTGCGCCGGGAAGCCGACGGCCGGGCGGCTCTGGTTCCGGATCAGCGCGATCAACGGCAAGAGCGTCAAGTCGACCTATGGCGTGACGTACCTGTACGGCGCTGCCGGCCTGTTCAAGGACTACGTCCCGCCACCCGTCACCCGCTACGCGGCTTGCTCGGCGTATCTCCGCACGAGCGCCAACAAGGCGGCGACGGCCAAGGCGCTGATCAAGCTCGACACCAAGGTCCTCGTCGCGACGTCGGTCACCGGAACGAGCTACGCGACGACCTGCTGCGGGAAGCCGACCGCGGGGACCGCCTGGTTCCGGATCAGCTCGGTCAATGGCAGGAGCGTCTCGTCGCTGTACGGCGTCTCGTACGTCTATGCCGCCGCGGGCCTGTTCAAGACGGCACCGACGGTCCAGACGGTCGCGAGCCCCACCCCGACGCCGGCTCCCACCGCGACACCGACCCCGACTCCGAAGCCGTCTGTGACCCCGACGCCGACCCCGAAGCCATCCGCGACCCCCACACCGAAGCCGTCGACCAGCCCGACACCGACCCCTGCGCCGACCGCGACGCCGGCTCCGACGGCGACACCCGCGCCGACGCCCACCCCCAACCCGAAGATCGCCGAGGGGATCGACGTCAGCCACTGGCAGGGCACGATCGACTGGGCCAAGGTCGCCGCGTCGGGCAAGAAGTTCGCCTACGTCAAAGCAACCGAGAGCACCGACTTCGTCGATCCGGCGTTCCTCGTCAACCGCGGCAACGCACGTGCCGCCGGGCTGTACGTCGGCGCCTACCATTTCGCCCAGCCGAGCACGACCGCCGGTGACGCGGTGGCCGAGGCCGACCACTTCCTGGCCGTCGCGGCGCCGACCCACGGGGACCTGCTCCCGGTGCTCGACCTCGAGCGGACCGGCAGCCTCTCAGTGGCCGCCCTGACGACCTGGGTCAAGGCCTACATGGGCGAGATCCTCGCCCGGACCGGGGTCCACGGCGTGATCTACTGCTCGCCGACCTTCTGGAAGAACTACCTGGGTGACACGGCCTGGTTCGCCCAGAACGGCTACGACGTCCTGTGGGTCGCCCACTGGACGGCGGCCAGCTCCCCGACGGTCCCCGGCGGGAACTGGGGCGGGAAGAGCTGGACCTTCTGGCAGTACACCTCGGACGGCGTCGTCCCAGGCATCACTGGCCGAGTCGACATGAACCGCTACAACGGCACGAACTTCAGCCGGGTGCTGATGCCGTAGGGTCCCGCGAGAACGGAAACGCTCGAAGGGACCATCGATCACTAGTTGCTCCGGTCACTGCAAGACAACGACCAGATCACTAGATGTTCGAGGCTCCTTCGAGCGAGCCCAATATATCGGCCGGCAGCGCTTACCGGCATCCCGGAACGATGTCCGGCTATTACAACCGCATTGCGGCGGACCGACTAGGCGGCGGCTTCACCCTCCGGGTCCCCGATCTCGATCGGGTTGTTGATCGGGTCCTGGCTCCACTCGAACCAGCCGCCGTCATAGACCGCGATCCGGTCCCAGCCCTGGAGGTACGCGTAGAACCAGGTCTCGCTGGCCCGCCAGCCCGTCCCGCAGTAGAACGCGACCCACTTGTCCGACGTGATTCCGGCCTCCGCCCAGTTGGCCGCGATCTCCGGGTACGCCCGCATCGTGTTGTCGATGTTCCGGTAGTGCTGCATGTGGTACGCGTCGGTGCCGCAGTTGCCCCACACGTCGCCCTTGATCCGTCCGGCCGGGCCGATGTAGTTGTAGCCGCTGACGTTGCCGATGTGCTCGCGCCACGTCCGGACGCTCACCAGCGCAGCGCCGTCGGGGTCGGCGATGATCTCCTTGGCCTCGTCGATGTCGACGATCACCTCCGGACGGACCGGCACCGTGGCCCCGAACGACGGCACCGGGGCCGGCGTCCGCTCGATGGTCTCGAGCGGGTTGCCACCCTGGACCCACCAGTCGTAACCGCCGTCAAGGAGCCGGACGTCGTCCACCCCGGCGTAGCGCAGGATCATCAACGCGCGGGTCGCCGCGATCTGTCCCGCCCGACGCCCGGGCCACTTCTCGTTGGCATCGCCCTCGGTGTCGCGGCCGTAGAGCACGACCGTCGTCTCGCGGGTGATGCCGAGCGAGGCCAGCGCGGCTTCGATGGCCGCCGGCGAGCGCCGGTTCCAGTCGGCGGGGTCCTCGAGCCAGTTGGTATCGAGGTAGAGCGCGCCCGGGATATGGCCCTCCGCGTACTCCTCGGGGACCCCGAAGTTGACGTGGAAGAGGCGGAACGCATCGTTCGGCGCCGCTTCGGGGCTCCCGCCGGCGAGGACGTCGCGGAGCCACGGGATGTGGACGAGGGCCTCGTACCGCGGGAGCCGCTCGAGGGGCAGCGTCTCGTCGGCAGCCCAGGCGGCCGCGCCGGCCACATGAGCGCTCGCGGTCTCGATGCCGCGAGCTCGGAGCGCTTCGGCGAATGCCGTCGTATCCGACGGGCCGTCGCCGTAGACGACGATCTCGCGATCGGCGGTGATCCCCTTGGTCTCGAGGAGGCGTCCGATCTCCGTTTCATCAACGGTCGTCAGCCACACCGCGGGAAAGGCGACGGCGCCCGGGATGTGGCCACCACGGGGCTCGCCGTTGAGGCGCCAGCCGTTGTAGGCGGCGAGCGGTCGGATGTCGACGACGGTCACGCCTGGGTCGTCGAGTCGTTCGGTGAGTTCGCTGGTCGAGATGCTGGTCATCGGGCGTCCCTTCTGGATCGGGTGACGGGTGGGCAAACAAAAACCCCTGTCGGTACAGGGGTCGGTGACGGTCCGGGCGTGCGACGGATCGAGGCGCACGCCTAGCTACACCACCTGCCCTGCATGGCAGAGGGGCAACACGGACACATGGCGAACGAGATCCGGTTCATCGTTTCGCATTGTGAGCGAAAGCAGTCTCACATTGCAAGACCCGCGCTCGGCCGCATGGTTTCCGTTCGGTCACATCTTCTGCGCCGCGCTCGGCGCCGAGACGCGGATGTCGCGGTCGGAGGCGTCCGCGGCCAGGAACCGGAGGAGCCCGTCACCCTCCTCGGACACGGCGTCCGTCTCGCGCTTCGACAACGGTCGCGCGACCGGTGTCACCACGAGGATCGCCGTGTCGCGGGCCCGGTCGACCCGCCACGTCCCCCGGACGAAACCGTCCAGCGTGAACGTGCTGAGCGATTCCTGGGTTCGCGCCTCGGCGTCCCGCTCGAACCCGGGCGGGATCGCCCGCGACCGGTCGGCGTACGACAGCAGGAGGTTCTCGAAGTCGTACAGGAAACGTGGCGGCGCCGCGACGTCCGCGTCGGGTCTCGGCGATCCGGGGAGGTCGAACAGCTCCCGCCCGCGTTCGTCGCGGAAGGTCGCCAGCTCCGGGCGCAGCCGCTCGAAGACCTCGCCGAGCCGCGACAGGCCACACCAGGCCTGGGCGTCCATGACGCTCGCCGGCCCGAAGGCAGCGAGGTATCGCTGGACCATCGTGTCGAGCGTCGCCCGGGGCCCCGCCGGTTGCTCTCTGAGCCAGGCCTCGATCGACGTATGTGCGACCGGCCCGCTCCGGCCCCAGAGTCCCCGTGGCGGGACCTGGATGAGCATCACGCCGGCGCGGACGGCCTGTTCGAGGGCCATTCGGTCACGATCCGGCCAGCGGCTGAGGAGATGGTCGCCGAGCGCCTTGAACGTCCGCGGCTGGGTGCCGACGAAGGCTCGACCCATGGCGACGACCTCGGCCACGTCGACGCCCTCGAGCCGCTTGCCGAACTGGCCCTTGAACGCCCTGTCGAGGACGGGCTGGACGAGCGGGCGGAGATCCCAGGCATCCCGCGCGGTCACCAGGTGGATGGTCCCGCGCTGCAACGCGAGGCGGACGACCGAGCGGTCGAGCAGGCGATCGGACAAGTCGTCGGGTCGGAAGCCGTCGAGGCGGGTCCATAGCCCGACATAGGCCGTATGGGGCGTCTGCGCCTGCAGCCCGACCAGGATCTCGAGGAGGTCCGGGACCGACATGGTCGATCGCCGGAGCAGGTGCTGGCGCTCGAGCGTCGCCCGGTTCAGGGCACGGACGGTGAGGACCGGCGCGTCGGACGACCGCGTGGACATCACCCCATGGTGACAGTCGAAGCTGTCAGCAGCTCAGCCCTGATCCGACGGCTGGCGCGCCTCGACGATCGTGGTCGGCGTGTTGTGTACCGCGGGGATCGATCCGAGCCGTCCGGCCTGGTAGTCGATCACCGCCTGCATGACCTCATCGCGCGTGTTCATCACGAACGGACCCATCCAGGCGACCGGCTCGCGGATCGGCCGCCCACCCAGCACGATCACGTCCATGTTCGGGTGGCGGCTCTCCTGGGTCGTTGACGCGCTGACCGTGATCGCGTTGCCCTCCCCGAAGACGGCGAGCTGGCCGGTGCCGATCGGCTTCCCCTCGGCCCCGACGCTCCCCTGCCCCGCCAGGACGTAGACCAGCCCGTTGTAGTCCGGTCGCCACGGGAGGACCAGGCGTGCCCCGGGGCTCAGGGTGGCGTGGACCATGGTCATCGGCGAATAGGTGGAGCCGGGACCCGCATGGCCACCGACATCGCCGGCGATCACGCGGACGAGAGCACCGCCGTCGGGCGACGAGACGAGGGCGACCTCGCTCGCGCGCAGGTCCTGGTAGCGGGGTGCCGTCAGCTTCTGCGACGCCGGCAGGTTGACCCACAGCTGGAGGCCGTGGAACAGGCCGCCGCTGACGACCAGCCATTCCGGCGGCTTCTCGATGTGGAGGATGCCGGCACCCGCGGTCATCCACTGGGTATCGCCGTTGGTGATCACCCCACCGCCGCCGTTCGAGTCGGCGTGCTCGAAGACGCCGTCGATCATGTAGGTGACGGTCTCGAACCCGCGATGGGGATGCCATGGCGTGCCCTTGGGCTCGCCCGGGGCGTAGTCGACCTCGCCCATCTGGTCGAGGTGGATGAACGGGTCCAGGTCCGCCAAATCGACGCCGGCGAACGCGCGCTTGACCGGGAAACCCTCCCCCTCGAAGCCGCCCGGCGCCGAGGTCACGCTGCGGACCGGGCGTTGGCGAGCGACCGCCGGATCGGGCTCCGCGATCCGCGGCAGGACGGTGATGTCTTCGACGACGACGGCTGGCATGGTGTTCGACTCCTTCTGTCTGTGGGCAACGGTAGCATGTCGTTAGTTGACTGCGCAACGGTCTTGGTGCTACCGTGCCCAGTGAATTCAATGACCAAGGAGCGCATCACATGTCCGACTTCAACACATCCCTCATCGAGGATCTTCGAGCGAACGGCGGCCATGCGACCAGCGGCCCATTCGTGGGCAAGCAGGTCCTGATCCTGACGACGACCGGGGCGAAGTCCGGCGAGCGCCGCGAGGCCCCACTCGCCTACTCCACCGAGGGCGATGACATCGTCATCGTCGCCTCGATGGGCGGCGCGCCACAGCACCCCTCCTGGTACCGCAACATCGTGGCGAACCCCAGCGTACAGATCGAGGTGGACGGCAAGGCGTACGACGCGACCGCGACCGTGGTCGACGAGGCCGAACGCCGGCGCCTGTACGACGCGCACACCGAGATCTTCCCGGGCTTCGCCGAGTACGAGGCCAAGACCGGCGGGCGGATCATCCCCGTCGTCGTCCTGCACAAGGTGGCGGCGCGGGCGGTCGCCTGACGCTAGGCTCCGCCCATGGCGGATGACGCGTCCCTGGTCCGGCCGGCGACACCGGCGGAGCTCGCCGACGTCGGTGCCATGCACGCGGCCAATCGCGCCGCGTGGGACGAGGCGGCCGAGCGCTACGAAGGCTGGTTCGACGAAGCCGTCGCGCTGATCCGCTCGGGCGGGACCAACCTGTTCGGGGTCGAGACGCAGCTCATCGGCGACCTCCACGGTCGCTGCCGACGGGCCATCCACCTGCAGTGCGCCGGCGGCCGCGACACGCTGTCGCTGTGGAACCAGGGTGCGGACGAAGTGGTCGGCGTCGACTTCAGCCCGCGGATGCTCGAGCTCGCGGCGCGACTCGCCGAGGCGACCGGCGCGCCGGCCCGCTGGATCCAGGCCGACGTCCTCGACACGCCGCACGAGCTCGATGGCACCGGCGACCTCGTCTACACGGGGCGCGGCTCGCTGATCTGGCTGCAGGACCTCGACGCGTGGGCGGCCGTGATCGCCCGGCTCCTCTCGCCGACCGGCCGGTTCGTCCTGTTCGAGGGGCATCCGGCCGAGTGGCTGTTCGACGTCGACGAGGACGGCCACTGGATCGCCACCGACTACGACTACTTCGGCGGCGCAGAGGCGTCCAAGGGCTGGGCGCCCGAGTACATCGACCGGCTGTCGATCCCCGAGACCGACCAGCACTGGAAGTTCGCGCGGGCCTGGACCCTGGGCGAGGTCATCACCGCGCTGCTGGGGGCCGATCTGCGGCTCGACGCGGTCGCCGAGCATCCGATCGACTGGTGGGGCGGTCACGCGGACGTCCTGCCCGAGGAGAGCGGCCGGATCCCGCTGTCGTTCTCGGTGGTCGGCCGGCAAGGGCCGGGAGACGGGCGGCCCGGACCACGCCTGACCCGCCTGGGACGGCTCAGACGGGCGTCAGACCGATGAACCGGCCATCCGGGTCACGATCGACCCGGGCCACCGCCAGGATCGCCGTACGGGCGATCGGTCCGTAGACATGCGGGTACGGCGATCCCGGGTCGTCGAAACGCCACGGGACGCCGATCGCGTCGAGATCCACGGTCAGCGCCAGGAACGGGCGCGGATCGGCGCCGTAGTGCTTGTCGAAGGTGGCACCCAGCGGACCGACGCCATCGGTGCAGTGGATGAACCCGTCGGCCGGATACGCGACCGCCTCATAGGCGACGCCGGGATCCGACTCGACCCAGACCGCCTCCGGGACGAGATGGAAGGTCGGCCGCATCAGGCCGGTCGGTCGTCGATCGATAGCCAGGCGCGGTCGAGGGTGAGCTGGATCACGGTCGCCCGATCGGCGACGAGTGCGGCCCGCAAGGCGGGCTCGAAGTCGTCGTCGCGCTCGACCCGGACACCTCGCGCGCCGCAGGCGCGGGCGATCGCCGCGAAGTCGACCGGGCCGAGCTCCGTGGCCACGCCGATCCCCGTCCCGCGTCGTTCCTGCCACATCCGGATCGTGCCGAAGCGCTCGTTGTCGAAGACGACGACGACGACCCGGGCACCGACCCGGACGGCCGTCTCCAGCTCGGCCATCGTCATCGCGAAGCCGCCGTCGCCGACCAGTGCGATGACCGGTCGATCGCGATGGACGAGCGCGGCCGCGATGGCGGCCGGGAGGCCATAGCCCATCGCGCCCGACGTCGGCCCGAGGAATGTCCCCGGGCGCCGGAACCGGAACCCGCGGCCGAGCCAGCTGGCGAAGTTGCCGGCGTCGGTGGTCAGGATGCCGTCGTCGGGGACGATCCGGCGGAGCGCGGCTGACGATCCGGCCCGGATGGACGCCCGGACCGTCCCACGGCGTGTCATCGACGATCGTCGCCGCTTCCCAGCGGGCGCGATCCTCGCGGTTGGCTTCCTGGCGCGTCGCGACACGTGCCGCGTCGAGGACGGCCCGGCCGAGCAGTCGCTCGTTCGCTGCCTTGAGGAACGCCTTTGCGTCGGCGACCACCGAAAGGGTCGGCGACGTCGAGCCGGTCGATCCACCCGGAGCGAGGTCGACGTGCGCCCATGGCAGGCCCGGGCGCGGCATCGTGTAGCCGAACGTCGTCGGTTCGTTGAGCCGCGAGCCGATGACGACGAGCGCATCGGCCGCGTCGAGCCGAGCCCGCACCGTGGCCGGGGCACCGAAGCCCGCCATCCCGAGGAAGAGCGGGTGATCGTTCGAGACGACGTCCGCGCGCCGCCACGCGGCGATGATCGGGACCTGGAGGAGCTCGGCGAAGCGGATCAGCTCGGTCGACGTCCGAGCCCGCAGGACGCCCGCGCCGGCGAGGATGACCGGTCGCTCGGCGGAGGCGAGCAGCTCGATGACCGCGCGGATCTCCTCGTCGCTCGGACGCGCGCGTCGCCGGCCGCGCGGTATCGGGCCGGACGTCCTCGGGCATCTCCTCGTCGAGCAGGTCCTCGGCGATCGACAGGACGACCGGTCCGGGTCGTCCGCCGAGCGCCTGGCGGCTCGCCTCGGCCATGGCGTCGGCGACCTCGGCCGCCGTGCGCGGCTCGGCTGCCCACTTGGCCAGACCGCCGATCGTCGCGACCTGGTCGATCTCCTGGAACGCCTCGCGTCCGCGGACCTCCCGCTCGACCTGGCCGATCAGGACGAACATCGGGGTCGAATCCTGGCGGGCGGTGTGGATGCCGATGCCGAGGTTCGTGGCACCGACCGCTCTCGTCGCGAGGCAGACGGCGGGCCGGCCGGTCAGCTGGCCGTGCGCCTCGGCCATGAATGCCGCCCCGCCTTCGTGACGGGTCGCGATGACGCGGATGCCGGCGCCTTCGAGGGCGTCGAGGAGCCCGAGGAACGACTCGCCCGGGACGGTGAAGGCGTAGCGGACACCCGCTGCCCGCAGCTGGTCGGCGATGTAGCGCCCAACGGTCCGTGGACCGGCATCGACGATCGGTTCGGGGGCGGGCTCATCGGCGACTGCGGCGTCCGTGGCCGGGTCGGGCTCGGCCGTCGGCTCGGGTTCGACGGCCTCATCGGGTTCCGCTGTCGGATCCGTGTCGAGAGCCTGTTCGGGCTCGGCGCTGGCGGCCTCAGCGACTCCATCGGCATGAGTGGCCGGTTCGGGCTCGAGCAGCCCCTTCAGGCTCGGCGTCGACCTCGGGATCGGGCTCCGGATCAGTCCCGGTTTCGGGCGCCGGCTGGTCCCATGGCTCCGGGATCGTGACTGGTGCCTCGGTGGGCAGGTCGTCGGGTGCAGGTGTCGGGTCGAGCTCGGTCATGGCGACTGCGCTCCTTCGGTCGGTCTGCCCGTGAGGGGATGGTCAGCGGTAGTTCTCGAACTGGAGCGGGACCGCCAGGTCGAGATCGCGCAGGCGGGTGATGACGCGCTGCAGGTCGTCGCGGCTCTTCGCCGATACGCGGACTGCATCGCCCTGGATCTGTGACTTGACCTTTGGGAACTCGTCCCGGATCAGCTTGGTGATCTTCTTTGCGACCTCCTCGGACAATCCCCGTCGAAGCCCGATCCGCTGGCGGACCTTGTTGCCGCCCGCTTCCTCGACCTTGCCCCAATCGAAGATCTTGAGCGACAGGCTCCGCCGGATCGCCTTCGACTCGATCAGGTCCTTGACCGCCGCGGCACGCGACTCGTCATCCGTGACAAGGATGATCTCGTCCTTGGCCTGGGTCAGGTCGACGGTCACGCCCTTGAAGTCGAACCGTGTCCCGACCTCGCGACGAACCTGGTCGAGCGCGTTGCGCAGCTCCTGCTCATCGAAGTCGCTGACGACGTCGAACGATTGGTCTCCAGCCACCGATCCTCCCTTCCCCTACCCGGCCGACCCGGGAGCGCGGACTGTCCATTCGCGAAAGCGGCTCACGCGCCCGTCGGACGCGACCTCTGCGGTCAGGAACCCGGCCAGGCGAGCGAGCTGCCCGCTCGGCTGCCGCACGAAGGTCGCGTGCCACGCCGCCAGCAGCATCGTCCCCGAGACCCAGTGCTGCTCGACCGTGAACTCGACATCCCGCTCGGTGGCCGCGGCCTCCAGCAAGTATGCCCGGAGAGCGTTGTGGCCGACGAGTGGGGCGCCGAACGGGTCCTCATGGTACTCGGCATCGTCGGTGAAGCAGGCGACCCAGCCATCGCCATCGAAGGTCTGCCACGCCGTCCCGTACGCCTCGAGCCATTCGCCTGCCGCCGCGTAGTCGATCATCCGCGTGCCTCCAATCGTTCCAGGAGCCGGTCACCGATCCGATAGCTCGCGCCGCCGCCCATCACCAGGACGACATCACCTCGGCGGACCTCGACAGCGAGCCGGTCCGCGGTGGCCTCGACCGAGCCCGGTGCGAGGACGGTCAGACCCGGCTTGCGGGCCGCGACCGCTGCCGCCAGACCGGCCGCCGTCGCGATGGTGGTATCGGGATCCCTGCCCGCCCAGATGTCGGCGATCGCCACCGCGTCCGCGGCGGACAGGGCATCGGCGAAGGCACCGAGCATCGCCGCCGTCCGGTGATAGGTCAGCGGCTCGTAGACGGCCCAGACCGGTTTGCCCGGCTCGCGCTGGCGGACGGCGGCCAGCGTCTCGCGGATGGCCGTCGGATGGTGCCCGTAGTCGTCGTACACGACGACGCCTGCCGCGTCACCCTTCCGTTCGAGCCGTCGGCCGATCCCCTCGAACGTTGCCAGCCCGGCCGCGATCGCGTCGGGTGGGACAGCCAATGCCGTCGCAGCACCGGCGACCGCCAGGGCGTTGGCGGCATTGTGGCGGCCGGCCGTGGAGAGACGGGTCGTGATCGGTCCCGCCAGTGGATCGAGGCCGTAGATCTCGAGCGTCGTCGATCCGGGATCGCTGCCGGTGACCCGTCCGAGCAGGGTCGTCGCAGGCCCGCTGGTGGTCGCGAACCGCTCGCCGATCGCGCGCGCATAGCCGCCGAGCCGCTGCGGTGCCTGGTCGACGAGGGCATAGGCAAGGATCGATCCCGACCAGTCCCGGAGCCGGCGGAGGACGGCCTCGACTCCCGGGTCACCGACGTTGGCCACGACGGTCGCGCCCGCCGGCGCACGGCGAAGCCAGCCTTCGAAGGCCGAGACCACCGCGGCCTCGTCGGCGAACACGTCGGGATGGTCCCATTCGGCACTGGTCAGGACGGCCAGGTCCGGGTGGTATGCGTCGAAGTTGCCGGCGTACTCATCGGCCTCGACGACGAAGGGATCGCCGTGACCCCAGCGTGCGGTCCCGGGTGGGCCGCCGGTGATCGACCCGGGCATCAACGCTCCGACGAACGCAGAGGGATCCGCGCCTGCCGCGACCAACGCGTGGACCAGCCAGCCCGCGGTCGTGCTCTTGCCGTGCGTGCCCGCCACGCCGACCAGCGTCCGCCCGAACGCGGCATCGGCGACGACCTGTTGCCACGGCTCGAGCGGGATGCCGGCCGCACGGGCCGCGGCCAGCTCCGCGTTGTCAGGGTCGATGGCCGTCAGGGCCTTGGTCACCGCCAGCCGTTCCGGGTGCGGCGACCGCGTGACGTGGACCGGGTCATGGCGGGGATCGATCGCGATCCCGAGCGCGTCGAGCGCCGGCGTATACGGCGACGGAGCGGCCGGGTCGCAGCCGGACACGGCGGCGCCCGCCCGGGAGGCAAGCAGCGCTGCCGCGCTCGCGCCGGCGCCTGCCGCGCCGACCACGTGGATGCGCTCGAGCGTCCGGATCGGACGGGCCGGCCGGGACGGCTCGAGGCCGGCCCCGACCCGCTCGGCGGCCGAGGTCACGCCGAGGCCTCGACCCGTTCGAGGAGAAGGGCAAGCGCGGCCGCCGCGCTGTGGCGCTTGTTCGTGCTTCGGTCGCCGCTCCACACATAGCGCTTGACCGCGACACCGACCGAGTCCGCGACCGCGATGTAGGTCAGCCCGACCGGCTTGGCCGGTGTGCCACCGTCGGGTCCTGCGATGCCGGTGACGGCGACCGCCAGGTCGGCCCCGGTCCGGTCGCGACCACCGGTCGCCATCGCCATCGCGACCTGGGCCGACACGGCGCCGTGCGCCTCGAGGACCTCGGGTCCGACGCCGACGCTCTCGGTCTTGAGTGCATTCGAATACGTCACGAAGCCGCCGACGAACCAGCCGCTCGAACCCGGGACCTCGGTGATCAGGTGGGCGACCAGTCCGCCGGTACACGACTCCACGGTCGCGATGCGCCGATCGAGTGCGAGACAGCGTTCGCCGAGCTGGGCTGCCGATGCGACGAGGTCGCCGGGTCCGTCATCGTCCGTGGCCTCGAGCGACCCGGCCGGCCCGGCCGCTCGATCGTCCGCCACGATCAGGGCCGCTGCGTCTTTTCAGGCGCCTTCGGGGGCGCGAACAGCCACGTCTCCGGGACGCCCGACTTGCCGAGCCTCCCGAGCGACGTGCCGTTCAACGTGAAGTAGGTCACCCCCGACGATCCGGAGCGCACCTCGACCGAGCTCCGGCCGTTGAAGGTCAAGGACTTGCCGCTCGACAGCACCTGTCCCGCTGCGCCGACCCCCGGATCGAGCTTGCCGTCGACCCAGACCTTGATCCATGCCCGGCCGCCCTTGACCGTGACGACGAGATTGACGCCGTTGAGGGTGGCGCCCTTGGAGGTGACGGTCACGTCGCGCGTCAGCGACGCGGTCTTGCCCTCCGGGCTGGCCGCGGTCACGGTGATCGTCCAGCGTCCGTTCGTCAGCCCGATCGACGTGTTGTATGACCCGGCGTCGCCGACCGTCGCGGTCACCGAGGCGGGGGTCGGTGGCGGGGCGGGCGTGGCGCCGCCGGCGGGTGGCGGCCCGGACGGACCGAGGTACTTGGCACTGACGACGACAGACGTCGCGTTCGTGACGTGGCCCGCGACCGGGACCGCGCCGTTCTCGAATGACGCACCCGCGGCCGGCTGATCGACGGTCAGGCTCGGTGTCGCGATGACGAGGAACGGGACAGTGATGAACAGGTGGAGGGTCTCCTCGGAATGCTTGCCAGTGTCGGGGTCGACGGCACTGACGTCGAACTGGTTTCGGCCACGGACCAGGTCGACATCGGCCGCCCAGGCCCCGGTCGAGCCGGCGGTGACGAGCAGCGGGTCGCGTCCCGGTGTCGCGATCGAGACCGTGGCGCCCGGGAGCGACGTTCCCTGGAGCGTGTACGTCGTCGTCGCGTCGTCCACGTCGACCACGGCCGTCGCGGGCTGCGTGACGACGACGGTCGGCGGCTTGGTGAAGCGCAGGACCTGGATCCCGAGGTAGGCCCCGAAGGCCAGGATCACGACGGTCAGCAGGGCGACGACCACGATGCTCGGCGAGAAGGTCAGGCCCTGGCGGGGCGCAGCGATCGGCTTCGGCACCACGATGGCCGGCGCGACTTCCTTGGGATCGCCGCGCTCATGCCGCCACTGGAGCAGGACGTCTTCGGGGTCGAGCCCGAGGTAGAGCGCGTAGTTGCGCAGGAACCCCTTCGTGTAGACCGCCCCGGGCAGCTCCTTGTAGTCGCCGCGCTCGAGTGCACCGAGGTAGCGGGCACGGATCTTGGTATCGCGCTCGGCGCGGTAGAGGTCGACCCCCTTGCGCTCGCGGGCGGCGTAGAGCCGTTCCGGGAGGGTCGGGCCCGGCTCGGCGGCGACGCCCCGGCCGCTGTCGGACCGGTCGACCCCGACTGCCCGCTTGAGCTGCTGCCGCGTCGTCATCCGTCGTCCCTGTCGAGCTCGTCGTCGAGCTCGCCTGCGCCCGAGGCGTCGTCACGGCGGAGCACCTGGCGAGCATTCGAGCCGTCGAACGCCCCGATGTAGCCGCGGGCCTCCAGTTGATCGATCATCCGCGCTGCACGCGCATAGCCGACCTTCAGACGACGCTGGAGGAGCGACGCTGAGGCCCGATCGTACTCCCGAATCACGTCGATGGCATCGGGCAGCAATCGATCCGCGTCCTCGTCCGTCAGGTCGTCGGCGGAGCCGCTTCCCTCGTCGCCGGTGTCGATGATCTGCATGTCGTAATGGGGGTCGTCGATCTGCGCCTTCCAGTGGTCGACCACCCGGGCGATCTCGCCATCGGACACGAAGACACCCTGCAGGCGCATCGGGCGCGGCAGGTCGGACGGCTGGTAGAGCATGTCGCCGCGGCCGATGAGGTCCTCCGCGCCCGGTTGGTCGAGGATCGTCCGCGAGTCGATCTGCGACGCCATCGCGAAGGCGATCCGGCTCGGGAAGTTGGCCTTGATGAGGCCGGTCACGACATTGACCGAGGGTCGCTGGGTGGCGAGGACCATGTGGATCCCGGTGGCGCGTGCCTTCTGGGCGAGCCGGACGATCGGGTCTTCGACGTTCTTGCCCTCGCGCATCATCAGGTCGGCGAGCTCGTCGATGATGATCACGATGTACGGCATCCGGTCTTCCGGGTCCGTCCGCGTGTCATTGAACCCGCGGATGTTGCGGGCGGAGGCGCCGGCCAGCCGCCGGTAGCGCGCCTCCATCTCGTTGACCGCCCACTTGAGCGCGGCCTTGGCCCGTTCGGGCTCGGTGATGACCGGCACGAGCAGGTGCGGCAGCCCGTTGTAGGCGGCCAGCTCGACCCGCTTGAGGTCCATCAGGATCATCCGGACGTCGTCGGGGGTCGCCTTGCAGAGCAGGCTCGTGATGACCGCGTTGACCATGACGCTCTTGCCCGAGCCTGTCGCGCCGGCGATGAGCAGGTGCGGCATCTTGGCCAGGTCGACCGCCTTGGCGATGCCGGCCACGTCGCGCCCCAGGGCGAACGTCAGCTTCGATTCGGAGGCCGTGAACTCGACCTCCTCGAGGACGCGTCGCAGCGGGACAGCGTTGAAGTCCTTGTTCGGGACCTCGATCCCGACCGCGCTCTTGCCGGCGATCGGCGCCTCGATCCGGAGCGAGTGGGCCGCGAGGGCCATCGCCAGGTCGTCCGACAGTGCCTCGATCCGGCTCAGCTTGATGTCCGGCGCCGGGTTGACCTCGTACTGGGTCACGACCGGGCCGGCGTTGCGTCCGACGATCCGGGCCGGGATCCCGAAGCCGGCCAGCTTCTTGACGATGATCTCCTCGTTCCGGGCATGGACGGCCTCGTCGCCGCCGGCGTGGAGCGGGATGGCCACGTCCTCGAGGACCGAGATCGGCGGCAGGACGTACTCGATGCGGTCCTTGGTCAGCGGCGAATCGCTGGCGTCGGTGACGTCGTCGGGATCGCGCACCGGGCGGACCGGGGCGATGAGTGTCGCGGAGGCGGCGACCCCGACGCCGCGGGCCGGCGCGAACGTGTTCGAGGTCTGGCCCTTGCTCGGCACGGCGGCCGGGATCGCGGTCTCGTCGTCGCCCCAGACGCCGGTCTGCCCCGGCGACGGCCCGACCGGGACCGCCTTGCCGTTGGTCCGGCCGTTCTGGCCATTCGTGCCGGGCCCCACCGCGACGACCGGCGGAACGTCGTCCTCCTCGGGAGTCGTCCGGCGCATCGAGGCCGCGGCGGTGGATCCCGCCCATCGGGCGGTCCCGACGACCGGGTGCATCAGCTGTCCGGAGCGGGATCCCGAACCCGATGAGGACGCCCGCGATCGCGACCCCGATGCACAGGACGAACGCACCCGCAGGCCCGAACAGGTCGACGGTCGTGCCGGCCAGGCCACGGCCGATCCGTCCCCCCAGCGATCCGCCGCCGAGGACCTGGACGGCGCCGATGATCCCGACGTACGTGATCCCGAGCCCAAGGAGGGTGATCCCCCAGCCCGAGCCCGGCCGCGTCCCGGGTCCCCACTCGAGCCACCAGCCGGCGACCAGCAGGAAGAACGGCAGCAACCAGCGCATCGCGCCGAACCACGGCGCGAACGACCCCGGTCCACCAGCTGGTCAGCGCGCCCTGTCCGGGCAGGATCAGCGCGACCAGGGTGATCGCGCCGAGGACCATCAGGCTCGAGCCCGATGATCGAGCGGACCACCTCGGGCGTGATCCGCGAGCTCCACGCGCTGGCACGCCGCGCCCGCGATGGTCGCGTGGCTGGCTTGCGTGCGGGTGCGCGGCGACGGGTCGCCACCTCAGACCTCGACGACGACCGGGAAGACCATCGGCCGGCGCTTCGTCTGTTCGTACAGGAAGCGCGAGACGCCGTCCTTGATCTGGGTCTTGAGCAGCCCGATCTCGCTGATGTGGTCGCCCGGCGTGTGGATCGACTCGATCACCCGCTCGAGCGCTTCCTTCATGATCGGGTCCTGCTCGTTGAGGTGGACGAAGCCGCGGGTGATGATCTCGGGCCGGCCGACGACCGAGCCGGTCTGCTTGTCGACGGTGACCACGATCATGAACATCCCGTCGTTGGCGAGTGCCCGCCGATCGCGCAGCACGATGTCGCCGACATCGCCGACCGACAGCCCGTCGACGTAGACGTAGCCGGCCGAGACCGGAGCCGCGCGGCGCGCGCTGCCGTCGGCCGAGAACTCGATCGGCGTCCCGTTCTCGATGATGAACACGTTCTCGGGCGCGACGCCGGTCTCGATCGCGAGCTTGCCGTGCTGGACCTGCATCCGGAACTCACCGTGCATCGGGATGAAGTGCTTGGGCTTGGTCAGGCCGAGCATCAACTTGAGCTCTTCCTGGCTGGCATGCCCTGAGACGTGCGCGCGCTTGATCGTGTGGTAGTAGACGTTCGCGCCGGCCTTGAACAGGTTGTCGATCGTCCGCGACACCGATTCCTCGTTGCCCGGGATCGGGCTGGCGCTGACGATGACGGTGTCGCCCGGCTGGATCTCCACGAAACGGTGGTCGCGGTTGGCCATCCGTGGCCAGACCGGCCATCGGCTCGCCCTGGGCGCCGGTCGTGGCGATGACGAGACGCGGGTCCGGATGGTCCTTGATCTTGTCCTTCGAGACGATGTGCGCCGGGTCGTACTTCAGGTAGCCGAGGTCGGTGGCGATCCGGAAGTTCTGCTCCATCGAGCGGCCGATGACCGACACGCTGCGGTGCATGTCGGCGGCCGCGTCGAGGACCTGCTGGACGCGCGCGATGTTGCTCGCGAAGGTCGCCACGATGACGCGACCCTCGAGCGGCTCCATGATCTCGCGGAACGCCTCGCCGACCGTCCGCTCGGAGGGCGTGTAGCCCGGGTTCTCGGCGCGGGTCGAGTCGGACAGGAGGCACAGGACGCCCTCCTGGCCGAGCCGGGCGAGGATCGCGAAGTCCGACAGCTTGCCGTCGACCGGCGTGTGGTCGAACTTGAAGTCGCCGGTGTGGACGACCGTCCCGACCGGCGTCCGCAGGGCGATCCCCATCGCGTCCGGGATCGAATGGCCGACCCGGAAGGGCATGACGTGGAACGCCCCGATGTCGATCTCGTCGCCGGGTTCGAGCGCGATCAGCGGGTTGTTGTGGAGCTTGTGCTCCTTGATCTTGTTGCCGAGCAGGCCGCGCGCCAGGGTCGACGCGTAGACCGGGCACGCCCGGGAACTCGGGCAGGACGTACGGCAGGGCGCCGACGTGGTCCTCGTGGGCATGGGTGATGAGGAACGCCTTGACGTTGGCGCGGCGTTCCTTGAGGTAGGTGATGTCGGGGATGACGAGGTCGATGCCGAACATCTCCTCGTCGGGGAACATCAGTCCGCAGTCGATGACGACGATCTCGTCGCGGTACTCGAAGACGTACATGTTCTTGCCGATCTCGCCCACCCCGCCGAGCGGGATGATGCGGAGCGGCTGGTCGTTGGTCGTGGGCATAGGGTTCCTTGGCATGGTGTTAGAAGAGGGTCAGTTGGGGGGCCGGTTCGTCGGCCGGCTGGGGCCAGTCGGGTTCGGACGGGGTGTCGAGAGTGGCCGAGCGGCTCGCGGAACCGCTCGTCGCAGCGGACTCGCGGCGCGTGCGTGATTCGATGAGTGCGGCCGGAAGGCGTTTCATGTCATCGACGAGTGTCTGCTTGTTCGAGGCTTGGTCCGAGCGCGAACGCCGGGTGATACATCGCGAAGACGAGCGCCTCGCGTGCTCCACTCCGTGGATCCGACTCGGCACCGACAGTCCCGTGCGTCGCACCGATGCGCTCGCCCGGGCGGAAGCTCTTCAGCGAGTGCTTGCCGACGGTGACGACGACCGCCGGATCGAGAACCTCGAGCTGGCGTCGAAGGAATGGACGGAGCACGCAGCGATCTCGTCCGGCTGCGGGTCACGATTGTCCGGCGGCCGGCACTTCACCACGTTGGTGATGAAGACGTCATCGCGTCGCCAACCGATGGACCCGATCAGTTCTGTCAGGAGCTCGCCTGACGCCCCGACGAATGGTCGGCCCTGCAGGTCTTCGTTGTTCGCCCGGGCCTTCACCGACGAAGACCACCTCGGTCTCGGGGTCGCCCTCGCCGGGTACCGCGCGTGTTCGCGTCGCGTGCAGCCGGCAGTTGGTGCAGACCCGGACCTCCGCCGCGATGGCCTCGAGCGCGACTCGGCGCTCGACCTCGGTCACGCCCTGGCCTCGGGAGCTCCAGGTCCGGCATATGGGCTGGCGCCCCGGACGGCGGCGGGCCGGATCCAGTCGCGCTCGCGGAGGATCTCGGCAAGCTCGACGGCGTTGGTCGCGGCGCCCTTCCGCAGGTTGTCCGAGACGACCCAGAAGGCCAGACCGCGATCGTCCGCGATCGACACGTCGCGACGCACGCGTCCGACGAAGATCTCGTCGCGCCCCGTGGCCTCGGTCGCCAGCGGATAGACGTGTTCCGCGGGATCGTCCTGGACGACGACGCCCGGGACCGCCGCGAAGAGCTCGCGCGCACGATCCGGCGTGATCGGCTCGCGCGTCTCGACGTGGACCGCCTCGGAGTGGCTGACGAAGACCGGGATGCGAACGGCGGTGCACGAGATCCGCAGGTCCGGCAGGTGGAGGATCTTGCGGTTCTCGCTGACGACCTTCCACTCTTCCTTGGTGTAGCCGTTCGGCAGGAAGACATCGATCTCGGGGAGCGCGTTGAAGGCGATCGGATGCGGATAGACGCTCGCGCTGGGTGCCTGGCCCGCGACGTGCGCACGGATCTGGCCCTCGAGCTCGGCCAGGGCGTCGGCGCCGGTGCCCGAGACGGACTGGTAGGTATCGACGACCACCCGCTCGAGCCCGACCGTGTCGCGCAGCGCCATCAGGACCGGCGCGAGCTGCATCGTCGAGCAGTTCGGGTTGGCGATGATGCCCGGATGGCCCTCGAGGTCGTCCGGATTGACCTGCGACACGACGAGAGGGATCGTCGTGTCCATCCGCCAGGCCGACGAGTTGTCGATGACGGTCGCGCCACGGGAGACGGCGGCCGGCGCGAGCTCGGTCGAGATATCGGCCCCGGCCGAGAAGAGCGCGATGTCGACGCCGTCGAATGCGTCGGGGACCGCCTCCGCGATCTCGAGCGTCCGGCCGTCGATGGACACGGTCCGTCCGGCCGATCGCCCGGAGGCGAGCAGCCGCAGCTCACCGACCGGGAACTCCCGTTCGTTGAGGATCTGGATCATCGTCCGTCCGACGACGCCGGTGGCTCCGACGACGGCGACGGTCAGGGTTTGACGGTTCATGAGGGGTTCGGCTCCGCTCGCACTGTCGCTCGGACGGGCACGTTCGGAGTATAGCAGCGGCCCTTTCCGGCCCGAGGTCCCCGCCTCAATGCAAGGAACCGACGCCGTCCTGCGTCATATCGTGTACAGGCGTCCCGATGACGGCCGATGAGGGAGCGAGATGGCGTTCCGTGCGCAGCTCGACGATTTCGGGGGACTCTACGAGCGAACCTATCAGCCCGTATTCCGGACGGTGCTGGGCATCTGCGGCGATCGCGGCCTGGCCGCCGATCTGACCCAGGACACTTTCGTCGCTGCCTACCGGCAGCAGGCGTCGTTCCGCGGCGACGTGCCGATCGAGGCGTGGTTGCATCGGATCGCCGTGAATACGGCGTTGAGCGGGCTCCGCCGCCGGCGCGTGCGCTGGTCGGAGCCGCTCGATCCTCTCCGCCACGATCGACCCGTCGGTCAGCCGGGTCCGAGCGATCAGAGCGATATCGTGGATATCGAGCGAGCCCTGCAGCGGCTTGCCCCTGCACAGCGGGCCGCGGTCGTCCTCCGCTACTACCACGACTTCGACTACGCCACGATCGCGACGATCCTCGGCACGAGCCCTGGCAACGTCGGCTCGATGCTCAGCCGTGCTCTCCAGCGCCTCCGGCGCGACCTTGATGCGGACGATCCGGGATCGATGACCGTCGTCGCCACACCAGCCGAGGAGGTTCGTCATGGCGACTGACGACCGAGCCGAAATGATCGTGTCGGCGGCGCTGCACCGATACCTGGGGGCGGCTATCGGGCCTGATGGGCAGTGGGTGGACGCACCCGCCTCTCGCACCGTTGCGAGCCTCGCGCTCGAGCCGCGGCCGCCGCGTCGCTGGCCGAGGGCGTCGCTCCTGCTGGCGGCCGCGCTCACGGTGATCCTGGCTGGGACAGCCATCCTCGTCTCAGGTGGTCTCACCCGACCGAGCGTGGCATTGCCGACCAGTGCGCCGCTGACTGCGCCGACGGTGCCGCCGGTCGATGAAATCGTCGCCGGCCGCCGTCGTGGCCGACCCGACCCCGGGCGACACGCCGGCACCGTGCCAACGTGACTGGTCGTCGACGGGGACCCCACCCGCGAAGGGACTCCAGGACGGCATCGAGGCGGAAATGCTCAATGGAGTCGGCGGCGAATTGTTCTTGGTGTTCAGCCATCCGCTCGACACCGTTCGCGGCATCTCCATCGCGCCGACGCAGCCGCCGTTCGTGACCAGTTCAGGCAAGACCGTGCAGGTGACCGGGAACTCATTCCTTAAGCTGACGATCGACGGCGTCAACAAGCCGACGGTCGACCCTGATGACCTCCTGAGGACAACGTCCAAAGCCCCGTTCCTGAGACGGATGGTGTCGGCGCCCATGACGGAGATGCGCCGGCTCGAGACGCCGGTCTACAGCACCGTGCTCAAGGCGCCGCCGAAGACCCGGAGCACCGAGGTCTGGATCATCGGGATGGACTACTCCCCGTGCGTCCGGGTGCGGACAGTCCACGAAGAAGGTGGTGGGCTGGGCAGTAGCGAACCCGGCGACAACACCATCGTCGTCGATTTCGATCCGCCCACCCCGTCCGCGACGCCACGCTGAGCGGAACGGCGACACAGAGGCCTGGAACGAGACGAGCCGCCGGTCCCCCGGCGGCTCGTGCGTGCTACGGGGTGAGGACCCGGATCAGACCGGGTCCTTGGCCAGATGGCGCTGCATCGCGGCCTTGCGCGAGAGGTTGACCCGACCCTGCCGGTCGACTTCGAGGACGACCACCATGATCTCGTCGCCGACGGACACGACGTCCTCGACGGTCGGGACGTGGTAGTCGGCCAGCTCGCCGATCCGGACGAGGCCTTCCTTGCCGGGCAGGATCTCGACGAAGGCGCCGAAGCCCATGATCCGGGTCACCTTGCCCATGTACAGGGCGCCGACCTCGACCTCGCGGGTGAGGCTGTTGATCCAGTCGATGGCCTTGCGAGCGTTCTCGCCCGACACGGCAGCGATCTCGACCGTGCCGTCGTCCTCGACGTTGATCTCGGTCGAGGTCTCTTCCTGGATCTTGCGGATCATCGATCCGCCCTTGCCGATGATCTCCCGGATCTTCTCCGGGTTGATCTTGATGGTCGTGATCCGCGGGGCGAAGTCGCTCATGTCGGAGCGCGCCTCGGGCATGACCTCGGTCATCTTGTCGAGGATCTCGAGACGGGCCGCGAGGGCCTGTGCCAGGCCACCCCGGATGATCGCCTCGTTGATGCCCTGGACCTTGATGTCCATCTGCAGGGCGGTGATGCCGTCCCGCGTGCCGGTCACCTTGAAGTCCATGTCGCCGACCGAGTCCTCCTTGCCGAGGATGTCGGTCAGGACGACGAAGCGGCCGTCGGGCTCGCTGATGAGGCCCATCGCCGCACCGGCGACCGGCGCCGAGATCGGCACGCCCGCGTCCATCAGGGCGAGCGTCGAACCGCACGTCGAGGCCATCGAGGTCGAGCCATTCGACGACATGCACTCGGAGACGAGCCGGATGACGTACGGGAATTCCTCGTGGCTCGGCAGCACGGGGATGAGCGCCCGCTCGGCGAGGTTGCCGTGCCCGATATCGCGCCGGCTGGGGCCACGCATCGGCTTGTTCTCACCCGTTGAGTACGGCGGGAAGTTGTAGTGGTGGATGTAGCGCTTCTCGGTCTTGGGGCTGATCGTGTCGATGCGCTGGACGTCCGAGGACGATCCGAGCGTGGCGATGGTCAGCACCTGGGTCTCGCCACGGGTGAACAGGCCCGAGCCATGGGCACGCGGCAGGACGCCGACGTCGACCGAGATCTGGCGGAGCTCCGTGACACCGCGACCGTCCATCCGGATCCCCTCGTCGAGGGCGAGCTGGCGAGCGGTCTTCTTGAGGATGAGATTGAACAGGCTCTTGCTGACGCGCGCCTCGCGGCGGGCCGCTTCCTGGAGACCCTTGCTGTCGCCGCCGGTGCGGGTGGCACGGAACGAGCCGGCGATGCCCTCACGGAGCGCCTTGATGCGCGCCGGCAGGTCATTGCCGAACCAGATCAGCAGGTTCGCGGTCGCCTCGGCGTCCGGGCCGGCCCGATGGGCCTGCGCCAGCTCGATCCCGAAGAACCGTGACAGCGTCTCGAGCTTGTAGTTCTCGAGGTCCGGGTAGCCCTCGCGGGCGATGGTCAGGGTGTCGAGGTAGCGACCGGACTCGATGTGGGTCCCGTCGGCGAGCGCGGCCTCGATGAAGCCGAGGTCGAAGCCGACCGAGTGGCCGACGATCTTCGCGTCCCCGATGAACGCCAGCGCCTGCTTGGCCGCCTCGGCCGGGCTCGGTGCCTTCTTGACGTCGACATCGTGGATGCCGTGCATCTGGTTGCCGACGATCGGGCGGCCCGGGTTGACCAGTGTCGACCAGCGATCGGTGACCTTCCCGCCCTTGACCTTGACGGCGGCGATCTCGATGAGGTCGGCCATCTTCGGGTCGGTGCCGGTCGTCTCGACGTCGACGACGACGAACTCGTCACCGGCGGCCGCCGCATCGGCGAAGTCGAGGACCGAGCCCGTGCCGGCCTCGAGGAACGGCGTGCTCTTGGTCTTGCCGGCCGCCTCGCGGAGCTGCTCCTGGATGTCGATGAGCGGCTGGAGGGCGCGGTGGCCGAACAGGATGGCCTCGGCCATGACGGCCTCGGGCAGCAGCTTGGCGCCGGCCTCGACCATCATGATCGCGTCGCGCGTGCCCGAGACGACGAGGTCGAGCTCGGACTCCTCGAGCTGGCTGTAGGTCGGGTTGACGACGAACTCGCCCCCGATGCGGCCGATCCGGACGGCGCCGACCGGACCCGCGAACGGGATCTCGCTGATCGTCAGCGCGGCGGACGCGGCGACCGTTCCGAGGACGTCGGGCTCGTTCTCCTGGTCGGTCGAGAGGACCGTGATGACCAGCTGGATGTCGTCCTTGTAGCCCTCGGGGAACAGCGGGCGGATCGGGCGGTCGGTCAGGCGGGCGGCGAGGGTGGCCGCTTCGGAGGCGCGTGCCTCGCGCTTGATGAACCCGCCCGGGATCTTGCCCGCGGCGTACATCCGCTCCTCGAACTCGACCGTCAGCGGGAAGAAGTCGAGGCCTGGGCGCGGATCGCTCCGGTTGGCCGTGCCGAGCACGAGGGTGTCGCCGTAACGGACGGTGACGGCGCCGCCGGCGAGGCGTGCGAGCTTGCCGGTCTCGATGGTCAGCGTTCGACCACCGAATTGCGTCTCGAATGTGTGAGACAAGGGAATGCTTCCTCCTTGGGTCGCGGAGGAGGGCGACGACCTGCTGCAGGTCGGCCGACTGGGCCTTGGGCGTCGGATGCGGCAGGACCCCGATCTGTGTCGGGGTCCCGGAGCGGCGACGCTTAGCGGCGGAGTCCGAGCCGTCCGATGACGACCCGGTAGCGCGCGCTGTCCTTCTTCATCAGGTAAGCGAGAAGGCGGCGGCGCTGGCCGACGAGCTTGAGGAGGCCGCGGCGCGAATGATTGTCTTTGGGGAAGCTCTTGAGATGCCCGGTCAGCTCCTTGATCCGCTCCGTCAGGAGCGCGACCTGGACTTCCGGCGATCCGGTGTCACCTTCCTTGGTGGCAAACCCGGTGATGATCTCCTGCTTCTGTTCCCGCGCGAGCGGCACTCGTTCCTCCGAACACGACTGTGACGTGATGGTGTCCATTTGGTATGACCGACGGATGGTATCAGGCTCGCCTTCATGCGGCAAACGGTCGAGCGTCCGCGGGCAGCCGACGCCACGCTCGCCGGCGCAGGACAATGGTCGCATGCCACGCCTCGACAGGATCTACACGAAGACCGGCGACGAGGGGATGACCGGCCTGGGCGGCGGACAGCGCGTCGCCAAGGATTCCCAACGGGTGGAAACGTACGGCACGGTCGACGAGCTCAACTCGCAGATCGGGGTCGCCCTCGCGGCCGGCCTGTGCCAGCGGCTCGCCACCGAGCTGCCGCCGATCCAGAACCAGCTGTTCGACCTCGGCTCGGACCTGGCGACACCGGCGACCAGCCAGGCTCGTCACCCGGTCCCGACCGTCGAGGCGCGGCATATCGAGCGACTCGAGAGCCTGATCGACGAGCTCAACGACGTCGTCGGGCCGCTGACCAACTTCCTGTTGCCGGGTGGCTCGCCGGGTGCGGCGCAGCTCCACGTCGCGCGGACTGTCTGCCGGCGAGCCGAGCGCGCCGCGACGACCCTCGCCCGTGACGAGGTGATCGGCCCGACCGTCCTCCCCTACCTGAACCGGCTCTCGGATGCGCTGTTCGTCATGGCACGCTACGAGAACCACGAACGTGGCGTCGCCGAACCGCTATGGGAGCCAGGAGCCTGATGTCGCTGCTGTCGAGGATCAAGGACGTCTTCTCGGGTGGATCGCCGGAACAACCCGCGGGTCACGATCATGAGCACGGACACGAGCACGACCACGGCGACCACCACGACCACGGCGATGAGCCGGCGTCGCGGCACGACCGCCGCGCCGCCGGCCGGGAGCGACACCACGAGACGGGCGGTCCAGCCTGGGAGGCGTCGGACCGGATCGAGGATCCGCCAGGCTCCGGGGCCAAGAACCCTGACTCCGCGCCGGAGATCCTCGGCGGCTGACCGGACCGGTCAGTCGGGCAGCGCGATCGTCACCCGCCCGCCCGGGACGGGACCGATCAGGTAGGCCTCGCTTCCGACGACCCGGAGCACGCACGGCGTGCCATCCACCAGTGCAGGGTGATCGCCCTCGGGTGGCAGCGCGACGGGCAGCGCGAACGCGAGGCGCGCCCCGCCGCCGCCCGGCTCGCCGGCGATCCCCGAGATCGTCACCGGACGGCCGAGGAGACCGCTGGCGGTCGAGAGGTCGCCCGCCGCGATCGCGCTCCGGATCGCGGAGCTGCGGACGTCCTGGCCATCGATCGTGAACGGCGGCACCACCACGACGTCGAAGCCGTCGCGCTCGCCCAGGGCCGCGAGCGCGGCCGGGGTCCCGCGGCGCTCGAAGCCGAATGCCGCGTCGGGCGTCATCAGGAAGCCGCTGAGACCGACTCGCGCGCGGATCCGATCGACGAAGACGTCGTACGGCGTCCCGCGCAACACGGCGTCGAAGTGCTGGACGACTGTGACTTCGACGCCGGCCTCGTCGAGCCGTTCGAGCCGCTCGACCGGGTCAAGGAGAAGCGGCGGTGCGGCCCCGACGAGGACCTCGTCCGGATGATGATCGAACGTGATGACGGTCGGTCTCGCCGCGCGGTCTGCTGCCTCACGAACGAGGTGCCGGAGCAGGTACGCATGGCCGAGATGGAGACCGTCGAAGACGCCGACGACGACGAAGATCGGGCCGAGATCGGGCTCGAGCGCCTCGACGCCCTCGATGACGAACATCGCCGGTGTCAGGCGACCGGAGCGACCGGCGCGGGTGCCGCGGTCGGAGCCACGAAGACCTTGTCGGGTGCGAGCCGTCCGGCCGTGGCGGTCGCGATCGCCACCAGCGAGCCCCCTTCGTCCCGGAGCCGGTAGTGGTCCGCCGGCCCGGACAGACCGCCGGACGGCCGGACGAACTGTCCTCGGGCGACGGCACCGACCTCCTCGGCTGTCAGGGTCACGACGGGGAAGACCTCGAGCCCTGCGTCGATCGGTCGGAGGAGCGGGATCAGACCGTCTGGCCCGTCGGCGGCGGCCGTCCGGATCGCATCGAGCGACACCGCGGTCTCGAGCGTGAACGGCCCCGAGGCCGTCCGCGTCAGCGCGCCCAGATACGCCGCGTTGCCAAGCCGCTCACCAAGATCGCGCGCGAGCGCCCGGATATAGGTCCCGGCGGAGCAGACGACGTCGACGACGGCGATCGGTCGATCGGGATCGCTGGCGTCCCACGACACGAGGTCGAGGACATGGATGGTGACCGCCCGCTCGGCGAGCTCGACCGTCTCACCGGCACGCGCCATCGCGTATGCCCGACGACCGGCGACCTTGATCGCGCTGTAGGCCGGTGGGCGCTGCGAGATCGGGCCGGTCAGAGCGGGGAGCTCGGCCTCGACCGCCTCGCGCGACGGCCCCGGCGCGGCGGCAGGGGTCAGCTCGCCCTCGAGGTCGTCGGTCGTCGACGACGCCCCGAAGCAGACGGTCGCGCGGTATGCCTTTCGGTCGCCGAGGTGATACTCGACCACCCGTGTCGCGTGCCCGAGGAAGACCGGCAGGACCCCCGACGCGAACGGGTCGAGCGTCCCGCCGTGGCCGACCCGTTTCGTGGCCGCCAGCTTGCGCACCAGCGCGACGATGTCGTGCGAGGTCGGGCCGGCCGGTTTTGCGACGACCAGGATGCCGTCGAGGCCCGGCCCCAATGACGAGCGTGCCACGGTCAGCGCGCCAGCTGGGCGACGAGCCGATTCGCCTCGGCAAGGACCGGCGGCCTGGCCTCTTCGAGGGGCGCCTCGATCGACGCGCCGGCGGCCCGGGCATGGCCGCCGCCACCGAACCGGCCGGTCAGCACGGTCGCGTCGACACCGCCCGGCTTGGTCCGGACGCTGACCCGGGTCGCTCGACCGGCCTCCTTGAACAGGATCGCGACCTCGGCCGCTTCCGCCTGCGACAGCAGGTCGATGATCCCCTCCGAGTGGGCGCGCTCGGCACCCGTCGCGGCGATGTCGGCCTCGGTCAGGCTCGACCAGACGACCCGTCCGTCGTCGGCGCTCTCGAGGCGGTCGAGGACGATCCCGAACAACCGGAGCTGGGCGTCGGGCTTCGTCCGGTAGAGGCGGCGTGAGATGTCGGACAGCGGAGCGCCGGCCTCGACGAGCGCGGCCGAGACGACGAGCGTCCGCGGCGTGGCATTCGGATGGGCGAATGTCGCGGTGTCCATCACGATCCCGGCCATCAGCGCAGCGGCGAGCGCTCCACCGCCGGAGTCGAGGCCGACGCCGAGGCGCGCGGCCAGCAGAGTCACCATCTCGCAGGTCGCGGCCGCCTGCGGGTCGATCCAGTCGGCGTCGCCGTTCGCGTCGTTCGAGGCGTGGTGGTCGATGATGACCCGGGGCAATCGTCCGAACAGGTCGGCGTGCCGGGCGCCGACCTCGCCGATCCGCTCGAGCGAGCCGCAATCGGAGAGGACCGCCAGGTCGTACGCCGCGTCGGGATCCGGGTCGAGCCCGAACCGCTCGACACCGGCCATGAACGCGTACAGAGGCGGGATCGGGTCGGTGCAGACGGCGTCGGCCCGACCACCGAGCGTCTCGACGAGACGCACGACGCCGAGCGTCGCGCCGAGGGTGTCGGCGTCGGGGTTCTCATGGCTGACCGCCAGGACACGCCGGGCGCCGCGCAGGCGATCGATGACCGGCTGGGGCACGACGTCGAGATACGGTGTGAGGTCGACGGTCATCGAGACGGCCGGTGATGCGCCTTGCGGGAGGTCGTCGGTCGCTGGCCGGATCGCCCCGTCCGGCGTGGCCGCGCCGGGGTCGGCAGGCGGACCGCCGATGGCGGCTCCTCGGGCAGGTCGTCCGCCTGGTGGACGCGCGCGACCGGTGTCGGAAGTGATTCGGAGACGGGGACGTCCGCCTCGGGCGTCAGTCCGGTCTCGATCTCGGCGAGCAGGCGCAGGATCCGCGTCCCGCGATCGGCCGTCTCGTCGAGGTGGACGTGCAGGTCCGGGATCCGCTTGATGCGCAGCGTCTTGCCGAGCTCGTGGCGGATGAACGGCATCGCGTGCTGGAGAGCGGCCACCGCGGCATCGCGCTCCGCGGGCTGGCCGATGACGCTGACCCAGACCTTGGCGTGGCGCAGGTCCTGCGTCGTCTCGACCGACGTGATCGTCGCGAACCCGACACGCGGATCCGCGACATCACGCGCGACGATGACGCCGATCTCCTGCCGAAGGAGCTCGTCGACCCGCTCTGTCCGTTGGCTCACCGCAGGCTCAGTTGGCCGAAGCTCGTGAGACGGTCTGCGAGGTGAAGCATTCGATGACGTCGCCTTCCACGATGTCGTGGAAATTGGCCAGGCCGATGCCGCACTCGTAGTTCTGCTGGACTTCACGGACGTCGTCGCGGAAGCGTCGCAGCGATTCGATCCGGTCGGTCGCGATGACCTTGGAGCTGCGCCACACCCGGGCATTGCCGCCGCGGACGATCCGACCGTCGGTGACGAACGAGCCGGCGATGACCGTGTTCTTGCCGACGCGGATGACCTGACGGACCTCCGCCCGACCCTCGACGACCTCGACGACTTCCGGCTCGAGCAGGCCCTTGAGCGCCGCTTCGACGTCGTCGGTCAGCTTGTAGATGATGTCGTAGAGGCGAACATCGACGCCCTCGACCTCGGCCGCCCGGCGGGCGGTCTCGGTGATCTTGGTGTTGAAGCCGACGACGATGGCGTCCGAGGCGGCCGCCAGCATGATGTCGTTGTCGGTGATGTCGCCCGCCCCTTCGAGCAGGACATTGAGCCTGATCTCGTCCTGGTCGAGCTGCTCGAGAGCGTGGGTGATCGCGCCGAGCGAGCCCGAGACGTCTGCCTTGAGGATGATCCGGAGCTCCTTGGCCTGACCAGCCTGGATCTGGCTGTAGAGGTCCTCGAGGGTGGCGCGGCCACTCCCCTCCCCGCCCTTGGCGGCAGCCGCGGCCTTGCGCGTCTCGACCAGCGTGCGGGCTTCCTTCTCGTCCTTGACGACGCGAAGGATGTCGCCTGCCTGGGGCACGTCGGACAGCCCGAGGATGACCACCGCGCTGGATGGTCCGGCCTTGGTGACACGCTTGCCCATGTCGTTCTCGAGCGCACGGACGCGCCCGAACGTCTCGCCGACGACGATGATGTCGCCGACGTTGAGCGTCCCGGTCTGAACGAGGGCGGTGGCGACCGGTCCGCGGCCCTTGTCGAGCTTGGCCTCGACGATGGTGCCGATGGCGTCGCGCTTGGGATTGGCCTTGAGCTCCTGGAGATCGGCGACGAGCAGGATCATCTCGATCAGCTCGTCGAGCCCGACCCGGGTCTTCGCCGAGACCGGCACGAGCGGAACGTCGCCGCCGTATTCCTCGACGACGATCCCGGCCTCGGTCAGCTCGGTCTTGACGCGCTCGGGGTTGGCGTCGGGCTTGTCGATCTTGTTGAGCGCGATGATGATCGGCACCTTGGCCGCCTTGGCGTGGCTGATCGCCTCCAGCGTCTGGGGCATGACCCCATCGTCCGCCGCGACCACGACGATCGCGATGTCGGTCACCTTGGCGCCACGGGCGCGCATCGCGGTGAACGCCTCGTGACCCGGGGTATCGAGGAAGACGACCCGCTTGCCGTCCTTGACGACCTCGCTGGCGCCGATGTGCTGGGTGATCCCACCCCGCTCGCCGGCGGCGACCTCGGTCGTCCGGATCGCGTCGAGAAGGCTCGTCTTGCCGTGGTCGACGTGACCCATCACGGTCACGATCGGGGCTCGCGGCTGGAGGAGCGAGGGGTCGTCCTCCTCGTAGAGGACTTCCTTGGTCGCCTCGGCGACCTGGCCGTCGGTCTCGTCGAGCACGCCGGAATGATGCGCGGCCTCGGTCTCGGCCACTTCGTAGCCGAGCTCGCCGGCGACCAGCGACGCGGTGTCACGGTCGACGAGCTGGTTGATCGTGGCGAAGATGCCGCTCTTGATCAGCTCGCGGATGATGTCCGCGGGATTGACGCCCAGCAGCTCGGCGAGCTCCTTGACGGTGATCGTTCCCGGCAGCTCGATCGCGCCACGCTCGCGCGGGTCGAGCGTCTGGACGCCGGATCCGTTGAATGCGCCGTCGCGACGCGGCGGCTTGCGGGGGCCGCGTCGGCCGCGGGTGCCGCTCCTACTCCTGGCCACGGGCTCCTCCTTCGATGGTCGTGTTCATGGTTTCGAGGCCCCCGGCCAGCGCCTCGCGCAGATCGGCCGGGAGCGGGGTCTTGAGTGCCCGGCTGAGGGCACCCTTGGTCATGGATAGATCGAGGCATTCGGTCGTCCGGCAGACGTATGCACCTCGGCCGGCCGCCCGGCCGGAGTCATCGAGGCGCACGTTTCCATCCGGCATCCGCACGACACGCATGAGGTCACGTTTCGGGCGGACCGTCCGACAGGCGACGCAGGTTCGAGCCGGGACGCGGCGTGGGGCGCCGGCCCTCGCCACCCGGCCTACGACGCCACCTCCCCGGATGGGACGGCGGCGACCTTCTTCGTGGCACGCTTGGGCTTGGCGGCAGGTGCCTCGGGCGTCTCGGCTGAGACGCCGTCGGTGGCTGTGACGTCGGGAGCGAGCGGCTCCGCCTTGGACGCCGCCGCCTTGGACGTGCGCTTCGCCTTCGCGGCGGGAACGGCGTCGGGGGTGGCCTCGTCAGCGGTCGCCTCGCTACTGGCGGCCTCGGCGCCGGGCGCCTCGGCGGCATCCGTCGTCGCCATTGCAGCCGCGGCCTTCTTCGTGACGCGCTTCGGCTTCGGCGCGTCCTCGACCGCCGGCGCGTCGCCCGCGTCGCCCGCAGCCACGTCGGCCGTCTCGGCCTCGGCCGCCGGACCGGTCGCGACCGCATCGGCGGCGGCCTTCGCCTCCGCGACGGAGACATCGCTCCGGATGTCGATCCGCCAGCCGGTCAGGCGCGCGGCGAGCCGGGCATTCTGGCCTTCGCGGCCGATCGCCAAGGACAGCATCCGCTCGGGGACGGTGACGCTCGCGATGCGGTGCTCCTCGTCGATATCGACGGAGATCACCTGCGCCGGGCTGAGCGCGTTCGCGACGAACAGGCTCGCGTCGTCGCTCCACGGGATGACGTCGATCTTCTCGCCCGACAGCTCGGCGACGACGGCCTGGACGCGAGCGCCGCGCTGGCCGACGGTGGCGCCGACCGGATCGAGCCCTTCCTGACGGGACGCGACGGCGACCTTGGACCGGCTGCCCGCCTCCCGGGCGATCGCCTTGATCTCGACGGTCCCGCTGTGGATCTCGGGGACCTCGAGCTCGAACAGGCGCTTGAGGAAGCCCTTGTGCGTGCGGCTGACGAAGATCTGCGGACCCTTCGTCGAGCGCCGGACCTCGAGCACGAACGCCTTGACGTTCTGCCCGATCCGGTAGTGCTCGAGGGCGCTCTGCTCCGTCGTGGCGAGGATCGCTTCGACGTTCTTGCCGACGTCGAGGATGATCGCCCGCGGCTCGACCCGGTTGACCGTCCCCGTCATCAGCTCGCCTTCGCGGCTGGCGAACTGGTCGAAGACCTGGTCGCGCTCGACCTCTCGGATCCGCTGCAGGACGATCTGCTTGGCGGTCTGGGCGCCGATCCGGCCGAAGACGTCGCCGTCGAGCTGCTCGGTCTCGACGAGGTCGCCGACGTCGGCGCCCGAATCGAAGGCCTTCGCCTGCTCGAGGGTCATCTCGGTGAACTCGTCCTCGACCTCGCCCACGACGCGGCGCGCGCGAAAGACGCGGATCTTGCCGGTCTCGGCATCGATCCGGACATGGATGTCCTCATCGCCGGCGACACGCCGGTAGGCTGACTGGATGCCGTCCTCGACGGCTCCGATGAGCTGCTCTCGCGAGATCTGCTTCTCGGCGTTGAGCTGGAGGAGGGCACCGACGAAGTCTCGACTCACGATGGCCTCCGTTCGCTGTGCAGATGTCATGCGGCGCTCAAAAAGAAACGTGGGGGTCACCCACGTCGCGGAGCGGCCGTTCAGTTGTGCTGAGTATATACCCGGGAGCGTGGACGGCTCAAATGGCGGGCGTCGGGAACCGCTGCGCGACGTATGCCTCGAGGATCCCGATGAACTCGTCCACCAGGCCATCGCCACGCAACGTGCGATCGAGACGGCCGTCGATGAAGACGGGCGCCACCGGCTCCTCGAACGTGCCGGGCAGGCTGATCCCGATGTCCGCGTGCTTCGATTCGCCCGGGCCGTTGACGACGCAGCCCATGACCGCGACGCGCAGATCCTCGGCGCCCGGATGCGTCTCGCGCCAGATCGGCATCTGCTCCTTGAGGTAGCCCTGGATCTGCTGGGCCATCTCCTGGAAGAAGGTCGAGGTCGTCCGGCCGCAGCCCGGACAGGCCGACACCTGCGGCAGGAACGAGCGGAGGCCCATCGACTGGAGCACCTGCTGGGCGATCTCGACCTCTCGCTCGCGCGGAGCCCCGGGCTCGGGCGTGAGCGAGACCCGGATCGTGTCGCCGATCCCCTCGTTGAGCAGGATCGCCAGCCCGGCCGTCGAGGCGATGATCCCCTTGTCGCCCATCCCGGCCTCGGTCAGGCCTAGGTGGAGCGGATAGTCGCTCCGCGCCGAGAGCAGCCGGTAAACGTCGACCAGGTCGCGGACGCCCGAGACCTTGGCCGACAGGATGATCCGGTCGTGGCGCATCCCGGTCGCCTCGGCCAGCTCGGCCGAGCGCAGCGCCGACTCGAGCATCGCCTCGATCATCACGTCACGGGCGTCGCGTGGCTCGGCGGCAGCGGCGTTGGCGTCCATCAGCTCGGTCAGGATCGCCTGGTCGAGCGAGCCCCAGTTGACCCCGATGCGGACCGGCTTGTCGTTGTCGATCGCGATCCGGATGATCGTGGCGAAGTGCTCGTCGTGCCGCTTGGCACCGACGTTGCCCGGGTTGATCCGGTACTTGGCCAGCAATGCGGCGGTCTCCGGGTAGTCGACCAGGAGCTTGTGGCCGTTGTAATGGAAGTCGCCGATGATCGGCACGTCCACGCCGAGGCCGCGGACCTTGCGGACCATCTCGGGGACCGCCGCAGCCGCCTCGTCGGTATTGACGGTCACCCGGACCAGCTGCGAGCCGGCATGGGCCAGGCGGGCGACCTGGATCGCGGTCGCGTCGGCATCCGCGGTGTCCGTGTTGGTCATCGACTGGACGACGACCGGGTGGGCCGAGCCCACGAGGACGCCGCCGACATCGACGCTGACCGTCGGGCGTCGCCGCGGACGCAGGGAGTCCGGGGAGCTCATGCGGCCGTTACGAGCCGCCCAGGCCGCGGACGATGTCGAATCCGGTGATCCAGATGAGGAACGCGAACAGGAACACGAACCCGACCATGTAGGTGAGCTGTTCGGCGCGGACGCTGATCCGCGAACCGAACACGCGCCTGAGCGTGATGATGAGCATCCGGCCGCCGTCGAGCGGCGGGAACGGCAGGATGTTGACGACCGCCAGGTTGGCAGACAGGATCCCCGCCACGTACAGCGTGAACAGCGGGCCGAGCTGCCAGAAGATGTCGCCGATCTGGGTCGCGATCCCGACGGGGCCCTGGACGGGCGGCGCCTCCGTCGGATGGTTGACGACCGAGCTGACGAGCGAGCCGAGGCCGCCGACGATCAGCCCGAGGGCATCGACGGTCCGCTGGGCACCGATCTGGACGGCCTCGAGTGGCGTATAGGTGAGCCGCTGATCGAGGACGACGGCGGCCGCGACGATCCCGAGTGCACCCTTGGTGGTCTGGAGCTCCTCGGTCGTCCGGAGAGTGGCGGTCAGGTCGGACGTCGTGCCATCCGGATGCTTGACGCCGAGGACGACGGTCTGGCCGGGCTTGGTCTGGAGGTCGCCGGTCGGGTCGACCCCGGAGAACGCGCCGTAGACCTGACCGTTCACGCTGACGATGACGTCGTTCGCCTGGAGGCCGGCAGCCGCGGCGGGCGAGCCCGGCTGGACGGTGGTCGCCTTCGCGCCGATGGTCGGATCGCCGTACAGGGCGATGCCGGTGAAGATCACGAAGGCGAGCGCGACGTTCATCGCCACGCCGGCGACGAGGATCAGCATCTTGGTGAGGTAGCGCTGCGACGCGAAGGAGCGCGGATCGTCGGCGTCGGTGCCGTCCTCGCCCTCGAGCTTGACGAAGCCGCCGATCGGCAGCCAATTGAGCGTGTACAGGGTCTCGCCCTTCGAGCGGATGACCCTCGCTCGCGGCGGGAACCCGATCCCGAACTCGAGGACCCGGACGCGGAACGCGCGAGCGGTCACGAAATGGCCGAGCTCGTGGATGATCACGAGCGCCCCGAGGATGAAGATGAACAGGATGATCGTGATGATCGACTGGGCGAAACCGGTCACGCGCGACCTCCGAACGGGGTTGTCGCGAATGCCGCGCGAACGGCGGTGTCCAGTTCCACGAGGTCATCGACGTCCGGCGCCGGCTCAGCGGTTCCCCCGAACCGAGTGACGGCGGCTTCCAGCAGTGCCGGGATGTCGCTGAACCCGAGCGTCCCGTCGAGGAAGCGGGCGACCGCGACCTCATCCGCGGCGATCAGGGCTGCGGATGCTCGCGGTCCCAGCCGGCCGGCCTCGCGGGCGATGCCCAGCGCCGGGAAGCGCGTCTCGTCGGGGGCTCGGAAATCGAGCCGGCCGGAGGCGATGAGGTCGGCCGCGGTGGCTGGTGACGGGCGGCGATCGGGGTAGGTCAACGCGTACTGGATGGGAAGTCTCATGTCGGGAGTGCCCAGCTGGGCCTTCAGGGAGCCGTCCACGAAACGGACGGCGGAGTGGACGACGCTCTGCGGGTGGATGACGACCTCGATCGCGTCGTACGCGACATCGTACAGCCAGTGCGCCTCGATGACCTCCAGGCCCTTGTTGGCGAGTGTGGCGGAATCGATCGTGATCTTGGCCCCCATCGTCCAGGTGGGATGCCGGAGGGCCTGCGCCGGCGTCACGTCGGCAAGCTGGGCCGGCGTCGCGTCGAGGAATGGGCCGCCCGACGCGGTCAGGATCAGCGCCGAGACCGTCGACATGGATTCGCCGACGAGGCACTGCCACAGCGCCGAGTGCTCGGAGTCGATCGGGCGAAGCCAGGCGAGCGGGCTGGCGTAGGCGTCGGCCGGCCGGGAGCCTGCGACGTCGGCCGCGAGGGCGCGTGCCAGGGGCATCACGAGGTGGCCGCCGGCGACCAACGTCTCCTTGTTGGCCGTGGCGACGACCTTGCCGGCCCGCAGCGCGGCGAGGACGGGCCGGAGGCTGACGACGCCACCGGTCCCGACCACGACGAGATCGACGTCGTCTCGAGTCGCCAGGGTGACCAGCGCATCCGACCCGCCGACTCGGTCCGTCCCGGGCGGCAGGTCGAGCCCCGCGAGAGCGGTCTCATCAGCGAGAGCCACGGCGGCCGGCCGAAGGCGCGCGGCCTGCTCGGCCAGGAGGCCGGCATTCGAGCCGGTCGCCAGCGCGACGACCCGGAAGGCATCGGGGTGACCGGCGATGACGTCGACCGCCTGGCGCCCGATCGAGCCGGTCGAGCCGAGGAGGGCGATCCCGCGCGGTCGGCTCTCCCCTGACCCGCCGGGCTCAGTGGATGAGGGCGAGGACATACAGGGTCACGACCGGCGCGGCGAACACGAACGAATCGACACGGTCGAGCATCCCGCCGTGCCCCGGGATGAGCGTCCCTGAATCCTTGGCGCCGGCGGCACGCTTGATGACGGACTCGGCGAGGTCACCCGCCTGGGCGGCGAGCGCAGTCAGCGGTCCGAGCGCGAGAGCGTGGACCGGGTTCTCCCCGAGCGCCCAGAGCATCACCCCGACGACGATCGTCGACGCCACGACGCCGCCGATCAGCCCCTCGATCGTCTTGGACGGCGAGATGTGGGTCAGGAACTTGGTCCGCCCGAGGTTCTTGCCGACCAGGTACGCGCCGGTGTCGTACGACCAGACCGCCAGGATCAGCAGCAGGATCCAGCCGCGTTCCGCGCCGATCGCGCTCAGCGGCGAGTTGGCCGGGATCTCCGGCGCCGCGTTCCCGAGCCGGATGATGAACGACAGGAGCGAGATGTAGAACGCGCCGAAGATGGTGGCCATCCACGACTGCAGGCCGTCGCGTGGCTCGATCCTTGTGAACGACGCGATCGCGACCAGGACGATGCCGATGGCGCCGAGCAGGAGCCCGCTCCCATCGAGCAGGTCCGGGACGGCGGCGTCGAGCACGATGACCAGCGCCAGGGCCGTCCCGAGCGCCGCGAACGGCGCATAGCCGGCGCCCTTGAGCAGGCGGAACACCTCGGTCGCCGCGACCGCGGTGATCAGCGCGACGGCCGCAGCGAGGACCGGTCCGCCCAGCGCGAGGACGATGAGCAGGACCGGCACGAGCACGGCCGCACTGATCGCTCGTTGACGCATCTCGTTCGGGACCCGGGCCGGTCAGCGACCGAACCGGCGGTGACGCCTCGCGAATTCGAGGAGGGCGGCGTCGAAGGCATCCGGCCCGAAGTCGGGCCACAACGCCTCGCAGGTGTAGAACTCGGCGTACGCCGACTGCCAGATCAGGAAGTTCGACAGGCGCTGCTCGCCGCCGGTGCGGATGACGAGATCGGGATCGGGCAGGCCGGCCGTGTAGAGCGCGCCACTGATCGCCGCTTCGTCGATCTCGGCGGCGGGCGTCCCGCTGTCCACGAGCCGCCGGAAGGCGTCGATGATCTCGGTCCGGCCGGCGTAGTTGAACGCGATGTTGAGCAGCAGGCGATCGCCGCCGACGGTGGCATCGAGCGCCTCGCCGATCGAGCGGCGAGTGGCATCGGGGAGCTCGTCGAGCCGGCCGAGCAGGCGGATGCGGACGCCCTGCGCGCACAGCTCCTCGGTCTCGCTCCGGATGGCTGCCTCGAGCAGGTCGAACAGCCCGGCCACCTCGTCGTCGGAGCGAGCCCAGTTCTCGCGACTGAAGGCGTACAGCGTCAGGACCGGGACTCCCCTGCGGACCGCGTGGCGAAGCAGCTCGCGGATGGCCTCGACCCCGGCCGCGTGACCGTCGAGCTCAGGCAGATCGCGCTGCCGTGCCCAGCGACGGTTGCCATCCATGATGATCGCGACGTGTCGCGGGAGCTCGTCCGGTGGCAGCAATGGGGCCTCGCCGACGGGAACGGTCGGCGACGGCCCGGCGTCCGGGTCCGACGATGGATCGTGCGCGGCGGGCGGCGCGTCGGTCGGCCTGGCGAGATGTGCGCGGGCCACTTAGACCTCGAGGACCTCCTGTTCCTTCGCCGCCCCCAGGCGGTCGACGTCGGCGATGTGGCGATCCGTCGTGCGCTGCAGCGTCTCGAGCTGGCGGTGCGCCTCGTCGGTCCCGAAGCCGCCGTCCCGCTCTTCCTTCTTGAGCTGATCCGCGCCGTCCCGGCGCAGGTTCCGGATCTCGACCTTGGCCTCTTCCATCCGCTTGTGGACGACTCGCACGAGGTCCTTGCGACGCTCCTCGGTGAGCGGCGGGATATTGAGCCGCACGACCGTGCCGTCGACGTTGGGCATCAGCCCGATGTCGCTCTTGGTGATCGCCTTCTCGATGGCTCCCAGGACGCCCCGGTCCCACGGCTGGATGACGATCTGGTGCGGCTCGGGCACGCTGATCCCGGCCAGCTGGTTGAGCGGCGTGGATGTCCCGTAGTACTCGACGTTGATGCGTTCGACGAGGGCAGTCGAGGCACGCCCGGTGCGGACCCCCTGGAAGTCGCGTTCCATCGCCTCCACCGCACGGCCCATCTTGTGGTCAGCGTCGGCGATGATCTCGCTGCTCATGTTCGCGCACCTCCGGCGGCGCCCGAGGCGCCCGAGATGAGGGTCCCGACCGCCTCGCCGGCGGCGACCTTGGTGATGTTGTCGGGTCGATTGAGGTCGAAGACGACGATGGGCAGGTCGTTTTCCATGCACAGGCTCACGGCCGTCGCATCGAGCACCTTGAGCTGGTCCCGCAACAGGTCCGCGTAGTCGAGACGAGCGTACCGCTGCGCATCCGGGTACGCCATCGGGTCCTTGTCGTAGACGCCATCGACCTTGGTGGCCTTGAGCAGGACCTCGGCGTTGATCTCGACCGCGCGCAGCGCGGCCGCCGTATCGGTCGTGAAGTACGGATTGCCGGTGCCGGCCACGAACAGTGTGACCCGGCCCTTCTCGAGGTGGCGGATGGCCCGCCGCCGGATATACGGCTCGGCGACCTCGTTCATGGCGATGGCGGTCATCACCCGGGTCGGGACGCCGGCTCGTTCGAGCGCATCCTGCAATGCGAGGCCGTTCATGACCGTCGCGAGCATGCCGATGTAGTCGCCCGTGGCGCGATCCATCCCGCGAGCCGAGGCGGCCAGCCCGCGGAAGATGTTGCCACCGCCGACGACGATGCCGATCTGGACACCGAGCCCATGGATCTCGGCGACCTGTCGTGCGATGAACACGCAGACCGCCGGATCGACACCGTACTGGCGATCGCCCAGGAGCGCCTCGCCGGACAGCTTGAGGAGGATCCGGCGATAGCGGAGGGGCTTCGCCTCTGGCGCCGCGGTCGCCGCGGTATCCGTCACAGCTCCTCCCCGAGCGCATAGCGGGTGAAGCGGCGGACGCGGATGTTCTCGCCGATCGTGGCGATCTGCTCGGTGATCAGGTCGCGGACGCTCCGCTCCTCGTCGCGGAAGGGCTGGTCGAGGAGGCAGACCTGCGAGTACCACTTCTTGAGCTGGCCATCGACGATCTGCGCCCGGATGTTCTCCGGCTTCTTCTGGGTCGCCTCGTCGGCGAGCAGCTCGGCGCGCTTCGCCTCGAGCACGTCGGCCGGGATGTGCTCCTCGTCGACGTACGACGGGGCGAGGCCGGCGACCTGGACGGCCAGGTCGCGAACGAGCTTCTGGAACTGGTCGGTCCGCGCCACGAAGTCGGTCTCGCAGTTGACCTCGATGAGGACGCCGACGCGACCGCCGGTATGGATATAGCTCGAGACGAGGCCCTCGCGGGCGTCACGATCGGCCTTCTTCGCTGCTGCCGCGAGACCCTTCTCGCGAAGGACCACGGCGGCCTTGTCGAGGTCGCCATCGGCCTCGACGAGTGCGCGCTTGCAGTCCATGAACCCTGCGCCGGTCCGTTCACGGAGCTCCTTCACGAGCTCCGCAGAGATGTCCGCCATGCCTGTTCGTTCTCCTGTCTCGCGGCGGCCGCGGTGGCTCGCCGTCCTGGGGTGTGATCCTGATCGTGCCGGCGCGCCCGCCGGCCGTCCTCAGCTCGCCGCTGGTGGAGCGGGCGGCTCGTCGTCGTTCTTCTCGGCCTCTTCGCGAGCCAGCTCGGCCGCGATCTCCTCGGGCGAGGCCTCGGCCGGTGGTTCGGCGACGGCTGCTTCTGCGCGGGCGACACGGTCGCCGGGAAGCAGGTCGTCGTCATCGGCATCCGGCTCGAACGAGAGCGCGGCGCCGCCCGCGAGTGCGGCGACGAGCTCGTCGGTCGCACCCGGGACTTCCTCTTCCTCGGCCTCTGGCATCGCCATGGCTTCGCCCTGGTCGGGCTCCGTGCTCCGGGCCGACCGCTCGCGGGCACCTTCGATCGCGGCGTCGGCCACGAGGGTGCACAGCAGGCGGATCGCGCGGATCGCGTCGTCGTTGGCAGGGATGATGTAGTCGAGCTCATCCGGATCGACGTTCGTGTCGCCGGTGCCGACGACGGGGATCTCGAGCTTGTTGGCCTCGGTCACACCGATCCGCTCACGATGCGGGTCGACGATGAAGATGGCGCCCGGGAGGCGCTTCATCTTGCGCATCCCGCCGAGCGTGCCCTGGAGCTTGACCATCTCCTCGGTGAGCTTGGCGGCTTCCTTCTTGGTCATCCGCTCGAAGTCGCCGTTGGCCTGGCGGGCCTCCAGCTGTTCGAGCAGGCCGATCCGCTTCTTGATGGTCACGAAGTTGGTGAGCATCCCGCCGAGCCAGCGCTTGTTGACGTAGGGCTGGTTGGCGCGCGTCGCCTCCTGGGCGACCGGCTCCTGGGCCTGCTTCTTGGTGCCCACGAACAGGACCTGGTCGCCGCGGGCGACCGTGTCGCGGACGAACTCCAGCGCAACGTCCAGGCGCTGGACGGTCTGGGCCAGGTCGATGATGTGGATCCCGTTGCGCTCGGCGAAGATGAACGGCTTCATCTTCGGGTTCCAGCGCCGGGTCTGATGGCCGAAGTGGACTCCGGCCTCGAGCAGCTGCCGCATCGAAACGGACGGCACGGTGGCGACCTCCTGTCGGTTCGTTCCTCCGTGGACCTCGTCGCCGGGGGCCGGTGGCCTTGTGGGCCTGCCGGCACCGTCCCGGTCGGAACGGTCCACGTGTGTGCTCCACGCCTTGTGACGTGGGCGTTGGATCTGTCTGGTGGCTCGAGGTCATGCCTCGGACCGGGCGGGAGTGTAGCACGGGTCGGGTCCGGGGTCGGTCGGCAGCCGCTCGCCCTACCGTCCCTTACATCGCGTACCGATGATGCCGCATCCGCCCCGCGGGCTCGACGACCACGAGGTCGAAGCGGAGCGGAAGGCGTGGCAGCGGCCCACCGTCGGGAAGCGTGCCGCGGTCGAGCAGGCCGTAGGCGGCGGCCCGGACCCGTGCTCGCTTGCGGTGATCGACGGTCTCCTCGGGCAGGCCGAACGCGCGGTCGGCGCGCCAGCGGACCTCGACCACGACCAGGGCCTGCGGAGGACCCGGGTCGACCGCCACGAGGTCGAGCTCGTGGCGACCGACATGGACGTTCCGGGCCAGGATGACCCAGCCAGCCTCCGCGAGATGATCGGCGACCACGGTCTCGGCGGCATCACCCGCCTGCTGAGCCGTCGTCCGTCCCGGTCGGCCGGGCTGCTCCACCATGGCGGCATCGTCTCAGGGGCCGCTTATCCGCTGCGTATCGGGATGAGCCGGTCGGCCGGCGCCGGGCAACCTGTCCGGCCGGGACCTGTCAGACCGGGCCGGTGAGCTCGAGCGACGCCAGGTCGAGCGCATCGAGCATCGCGTCGTCGGCCATGACCGGCATCAGCTCGCGAGCCAGCAGTTCGTGTGTCTCCTCGGAGGCCGCCGGATCGGCAAGCAAGTCGAAGTCCAGCTGGTCGCCGGCAAGCGTTCGCTGGAGCGCAAGGAACGAGCGGCGATGGAACGGCGTCAGGCCGAGCCGTCGGATCGCCATCCGATGCTCGAGGGTCGCATAGCCCTGGTTGCGATCCCAGCCGTAGCCGGGGTAGCGGGCGGCGAGGCGTTCCATCATCCGATCACGAACGACCTTCGCGACGACCGACGCACAGGCGATCGAATAGACCTTGGCGTCGCCGTCGACGATGTTCGAGTACGGACCGACATACGCCTCGAACCCGGCGATCCGGTTACCGTCGACTAGAACGTGCTCGTGACCGCGCACCCGCGCTATTGCGCGGCGCATCGCCAGGTGTGTCGCGTGATAGATGTTGAGCTGGTCGATCTCCCGGACGGACGCCGCCCCGACACCGACCGCGACAGCCCGCGCGCGGATGATCGGGGCCAAACGCTCGCGCTGCGCGGCTGACAGCGTCTTGGAATCGCGGACGCCCGGGATCCGATGACAGCCCGGTCGCATGATCACCGCAGCCGCGACGACCGCTCCGCAGGTCGGTGCCACGCCGACCTCGTCCACCCCGACGACCCGCACGAGCCCGTCGTTCCAGAGGCGGCGCTCATGGCGGAGGGTCGGGACGATCGGAGCCATCGACCCGTAGCCTACCGGAATCGAACGACCCCGCCGGCTGGCGGGGTCGGGTCGTGTCGCGGAGGGCGTGAGCCCCGGCGATCAGCCGTTCGTGCGGCGCTCGCGAAGGGTCGCGGCCTTGCCGACGCGGTCACGCAGGAAGTAGAGCTGGGCGCGCCGGGCGACGCCGTGGCGGATGACCTCGATCTTCTCGATGCGCGGGCTGTTGATCTTGAACGTGCGCTCGACGCCGACGCCCGAGGCGATCCGGCGGACGGTGATCGAGCGGGTGATGCCGCCGCCGCGCAGCCGCATGACGGTCCCCTCGAAGACCTGGATGCGCTCGCGGTTGCCCTCGACGACCTTGGCCGACACCTTCACGGTGTCACCCGTCGCGAGGACCGGGAGGTCGGTGCGAAGCTGGTCCTGGACGATCTCGTCGAGCACGGTCACGGGGCGATTCCTGACTCATCTGGGCAGCCGTGGCTGCGGTTGGGCGGTCGAAAGGGACGCGGACGGGCGTCGGCGGCGGAGTATAGCACGGCCCCGCCGGCCATCAGTCGTCGTCCGCCAGGTCGGGCCGGCGGGCTCGGGTCCGCTCGATCGCCTGCTCGCGTCGCCATCGTTCGACGGCGCCATGGTCGCCCGAGGTCAGGATGGCCGGCACGTCCAGGCCGCGGAAGACGGCCGGGCGGGTGTATTGCGGGTACTCGAGCAGCCCGGCGGAGAACGATTCGTCGGCGACCGAGGCCGCCTCGATGGCGCCCGGCAGGAGACGGATCACCGCGTCGATGACGACCAGCGCCGGCAGCTCTCCGCCGGTCAGGACGTAGTCGCCGATCGACAGCTCGAGGTCGACCAGCGACCGGATCCGCTCGTCGACGCCCTCATAGCGCGGGCACAGGAAGATGAGATGCGATCGCGTGGCGAGGTCCGCGGCACGTGCCTGGCGGAAGACCTCGCCGACCGGATCGAGCAGGATCGCCAGCGAGTCCGGGCGGCGCAGGGCGTCGATCGCGGCCGCGGCCGGCTCGGGGCGAAGGATCATGCCGGCCCCCCCGCCGTACGGCGCATCGTCCACCGAGCGATGACGGCCGAGCCCCCACTCGCGGAGGTCGTGGACGCGGATCGTGGCCAGACCCTGCTCCTGGATCCGTCCCGGGATGCTCTCGGCCAACGGCCCGGCGAACATCGCCGGGAACAGGGTCAGGACGTCGATCTCGAGGGTCATGCGCCAGGGACAGCCCGCTCGGTCGGCTCGGTCGGCTCGGTCGGCTCGGCCGGGGCCGTGGATACCGACGGCTCGGACGCCTGGGGTGACTCCGGCTGCTCGGCCGCGGCGGCAGGCGCCGGCTTTCGCCTCGTCTTGCGGCGCGGCGCCTTGGGACGATCTGGATCGGGCTCGCGCGAGCGCGGCGCTCGCAGGTCGAGCGAATCGGCATCGACCACGATCTCTCCCCGCCGTGGCGCGAAGATCCGGATGAACGCCCGCACCGCCGGCAGGTCGAAGCTGCCGAAGGGCCCGCCCTCGATGGCAAAGACCTCGGTCTCCCCGATCCGGTAGATGTCCTTGACGGTCCCGAGCTCGGTGCCGTCGATGCCGCGGACGGCGCAGCCGATGACCTCGTGCCAGTAATAGCTCCCGCGGGCGAGATCCTCGTCGGCCCGGACGACCGATTCGAGGTAGGCGCCGCGCAGGGTGTCCGCGCCGTCGCGGGTCGAGATCTCGCGGAACCGGATCCGCCAGCCCGGACCGTCGGCGACGGCCTCCGCGGACGCGATCGTCAGCGGCCGGTCGTCGCCCTCGCGGAACAGGACGGCACCGGCGACGAAGCGATCCTCCGGCCGATCGGTCAGGACCTCGGCACGAACCGCCCCGTTGAGCCCGTGGACGCCCCGGATGAGGGCGACCACGAGCCGCTCGTCGACGCCTCGCTCGCTCAGAGGATCTCGAGCTGGACCGGCTCGCCGTCGCGCGCCGCGGTCACCTTGAGCAGGGTCCGGAGTGCCTTCGCGACACTGCCGTTGCGCCCGATGACCTTGCCCATGTCGTCCTCCGCGACGTGGAGCTCGATGACCGTCGCGCCGTCTTCCTCGACGACCTCGACGGTCACCGCGGACGGGTCATCGACCAGCGACTTGGCGACGTATTCGACCAGATCCTTGGCTGCCATGGTGGCGACCTCTACTTGGCTGCGGGCACGATGCCCGCGTTGCGGAAGAGACGGAGGACGGTGTCCGACGGCTGGGCGCCCTTGGCGATCCAGGCCTTCGCCTTGTCGGCGTCGACGACGAATTCGACCGGCTCCACGCGTGGGTTGTAGTGCCCGATGATCTCGATCGCACGCCCATCGCGGGCGCTGCGGCCGTCGGCGACGACGACCCGGTAGGTCGGCTGTTTGGTCGCGCCGACGCGCGTCAGCCTGATGCGGACTGCCATGAGTGGTGGTCTTCCTCCTGTGTCGTCGGGGCGCTGGATGCGCCCCGCTACTTGACGGTGATGTAGATGACCGAACGGCTCAGGTCGGTCGAGGTCGAGCTCGACGCGTACAGCGCGTCGAACGGAGCCAGGAACGGCTTGATGTCGCTCTGGTACTTGGCCACGGCTGCGGGGTCGGCACCGGCGCCGACCGCGTTCTTCTCGATCAGGCCACGGATCGCGGTGATATCGACCCAGCTCGAGCCGGTGCCGTTGCCGGCCCGGTCGACGAGGCTCTTGTAGCGGCTGTCCGAGGCGAGCGAGCTGTCCTTGGTGGTATCGAGGACGTGCTTGACGAAGGCTGGTCCGGAGCCGACGACGACGACCTGGTCGGTCACGGCGTAGGCGATCTCGACACTGCCGCTCGGAAGCGCCGGCACGCCGGCAGCTCCCGATGCCCCGGCCGCACCGAGCATCCCGGACAGCTTGCCGATGTCACCGAGGTTGACGGTCGTGATGGTGGCCCCGTTGTAGGTCTCGTCGTGGACGGTGATGCCCTGCTGGGCGCCACCGAGGGCGACGAACGACCGAAGCGCGGTGAACAGATGGTCGGCGGCGGCCTTGTCCGTCGGGACGACGATGATGCCGCCCTCCGGGGTGCCCTCGGGTGCCGTCACCACGATCGCGCTGTCACCGGCCCAGCCGAGCGCCGCGTCGGCCCCACCGATCAGCCCGAGCCCCTGGTCGAGCTGGTCGTAGACCGTCTTGAGCGACGGATCGTCGCGATAGAGGGCGAGCCCCTGCTTGAGGGTCTTGCCGAGATCGTCCGAGATCGACGCGACGAGCGCGTTCGCCGGGATGTGCTCCGCGACGGTCGAGCGGCGGTTGTCCGTCGGGCCGATCCTTGTCTCGGGGACCGGGGCCGTCGCCTCCATGACGATCGCATCGTTCTCGAAGCGAAGGGCGTAGGCGCCCCAATCGGGGATGGCCTTGTCGAGAGCGGCGCTCACGGCGACTGGTGGGGCCGACGCGCCGGCAGAGGTCGCCCACGCCTTCGTCAGGTCGGTCGACCAGTCGAGCAACGGGCGGAGCGCCACGTAGGCGAAGCCGACATGATCGGCGTCCATCGAGTCGAGGGCGGCCTTGGGGCCGGGCTCGTTCGAGAAGCCGCCGGAACCCTTGGTGTCGATCGCCGCCTTGACCGACACGAGGTCGCCCGCGACGATCACCTTGCCGTCAACGATCGCGAGAGCCGTCTGCATCCCGTCCGACGTGTCGAACAGGGTCAGGGTCGCGCCGCCGTACTGCTGGGATGTCGTCTTCGCACCGGCCTTGGCGATCGCGCCGTCGAGCCAGGCCTGCGCCGCGACCGGGTCCGTGATCGAGATGAGGCTGAGCGCCCGGATCGAGCCCGCTGTGCCGTTCGCGGTGATCGCAGACGCGGGCGGCAGCGGGCCGAGGCTCGCCGCGAGCTCGCCACCGAACCACGGCTTGATGTCGGTGGTGTAGGTCTGGGTGCCATCAGTGGCGTTCTTGATGAAGTCGTCGAGGACCTGGTCGAGCTTGCTCTCGAGGGCGCTCTGATCGGCGAAGCCCGGGAAATGCGAGAGGAACTCGCCGACCGCTCGACGCTGGTCGCCGGGCAGGTCGAGACGGACCTCGCCGTAGAGCGTCGTGTTCGCCGGGACATAGCCGAGGACCGTCGCGTCGGTCGATCGACCGGTGATGATCGCGGCGACTGCGGCGGTCGTGGCGATGATGAGCGCCACGAGGGCAAGGCTGGCGGCCCAGCGCAGCCGGCTCCGGCGGCCACGCGGCGGGGTGGTCGAGACGACCGGCTTCGTCGGGGCCACCGTCGACAAGGCGACCTCGTGCTCGTACGTCGAGACCGCGGGGTTCTCCCGGCCCGCCGGCTCCAGCGGAGCACTCGGCGCGACCGGCATCGCGACCCGCGTCGTCGCATCTGTCGGCGTCGTCGAGGTGGCTGGTGTCGGCCCGGGTGGTGGCGTCAGGGCGTCCGGGTTCTGGTCGTGTTCGTCGGTCATCGTGGACCTTCCTGCCGGCTCAACGCCGGCCCGTCAACGCACCGAGGGCCGCACGCTTGCCGCCGCCGGAGAGCTGCTTCATCAGTTTCTGCATCTCGAGGAATTGCTTCACGAGCCGGTTGACGTCCGGCAGGGTCGTTCCCGAACCGGCCGCGATGCGCCGCCGGCGTGAGCTGTTGAGGATCGTTGGATCGCGCCGTTCTGTCCGGGTCATGGCCCGGATGATCGCCTCGGTCCGCTTGAGGTCGCCGCGGTCCACCGCAGCCTGCGCCTCGCCGGCGAGGTTGCCCATCCCGGGGATCATCGACATGACCTGTCCGAGCGGGCCCATCTTCTGCATCTGCTGCATCGAGTCGAGCATGTCGTCGAGGGTGAACGCGCCCTTGCGCATCTTGTCTTCGAGCTGGGCCGCCTGCTTCTGGTCGACATGCTCCTGGGCGCGTTCGACCAGGGTCAGGATGTCGCCCATGCCCGAGGATCCGGCCGGCCAGCCGGTCGGGGTGGAAGACCTCGAGCGCATCGGTCTTCTCGCCGGTGCCCAGGAACTTGACCGGGACGCCGGTGACTGCCGAGATCGAGAGGGCCGCGCCGCCACGGGCGTCGCCGTCGATCTTGGTCAGGATCAGCCCGCTGACCGGGACGGCGGCGACGAACGCCTGGGCGACCGCGACCGCTTCCTGGCCGGTCATGGCATCGACGACGAGGAGCGTCTCGACCGGGTGGACGGCCGCGTCGACCGCGGCGATCTCGGCCATCAGCGCCTCGTCGACGGACAGGCGGCCGGCGGTGTCGAGGATGACCACGTCGCGGACCTGGCGCCTGGCCGCATCCACCCCGCCGCGGACGATGTCCACGACCGAGGTGCCGACGGGCGCGCGGTAGACCGGGATGTCGAGGCTCTTGCCCAGCGTCTCGAGCTGGTCGGCGGCGGCGGGCCGATACGGATCCGCGGCGACGAGGAGCGGGCGGCGACCGAGCTTGACGACGTGCCGGGCGAGCTTCGCGCTCGAGGTGGTCTTGCCCGAGCCCTGGAGGCCGACCATCGCGACGACAGCCGGGTTGCCCGACAGGTGGAAAGTCCGATCGCCGGCCGACAGGAGCTCGACGAGCTCGTCGTTGACGATCTTGACCACCTGCTGCCCCGCCGACAGGCTGTCGAGGACGTCGTGGCCGATCGCCTTCTCGCGGACGCGGGCGACGAAATCCTTGACCACCTTGAAGTTGACGTCCGCCTCGAGCAGCGCGAGCCGGACCTCGCGCATGGCGGCGTCGACGTCGGCTTCGCTGATCCGTCCGCGGCCGGTCAGGCCGCCGAGGGTCTTGCGCAGTCGATCGCTGAGGGTGTCGAACATGGTCCGGGTGGGGCTCCGTCGGGTGGTGGGCCGGATCGGCGACGGCCGAGCCGGGTGGTGCGCGAGTTCTGACGCACCGGGCAGGCGGAGTGTACCGCAGGCTTTCTTCGGGCACTATGCTCCGCCCTCGTGCGCAACCCGTTCGCCTCGTCGCTCTGGCGCAACCCTTCCTTCGTCCGGGTCTGGACCGCCGCGTCCATCTCGATCTTCGGGTCGCTGATCACGCGGCTGGCGATCCCGTTCGCGGCCATCCTGGTCCTCGGCTCGGGGGCGATCGAGGTCGCCCTGCTGCGCGGTATCGAGCTCGTCGCGGCGCTCATCTTCGGGCTCGTGGCCGGCGCCTGGGTCGACCGGTTGCGTCGCCGGCCGGTGCTCATCTGGGCGGACCTTGGTCGGGCGGTCCTGCTTGCCTCGATCCCGGTCGCCTTCGCGTTCGGCGTCCTGACCTTCTGGCAATTGCTGGTGGTGTCGGGGCTCACCGCCATCCTGACGACGTTCTTCGACTCGGCTGACACGGCCTACCTGCCGACGATCGTGGAGCGCGAGCAGCTGGTCGACGCGAACGCGGCGTTGTCGGCCAGCGGATCCGTGTCGGAGTTCGCAGCATTCGGCATCACCGGGTTCCTCGTCCAGCTCCTGACCGCACCGATCGCGATCGCCATCGACTCCGTCACCTACCTGGTCTCGGCCGTGCTGCTCGCGACCATCCGCCAGCCGGAGCCCCCGCCGCCGCCCCGCGCCGAGCGCGAGCCCGTCCTGGCCGAGATCCGCGAAGGGCTCCGGCTCGTCCGCCACGATCCCATCCTCCGGGCGTTCGCCTTCGCCCAGATGTCGCTGGCAGCGATGTTCGGCGTCTTCGGCGCGGTCTGGTTCCTGTTCGTCCTGGAGGACCTGCACATCAGCGCGGCCGTCCTCGGCGTGATCGCGGCGGTCGGTGGCGTGTCGGGCTTCGTCGGTGCAGTCGTCGCCTCACGCGCCGCGCGACGCTGGGGGATCGGTCCGGTCGCCATCGCCGGCCTGCTCCTGACGTCGCTCGGGAACGCATTCATCCCGATCGCGCCGGCCGGCCTGCCGATCGTCGCGATCGGCTGCCTCGTCATGGCCCAGATCGTGGGCGACTCGGCGGCGACGGTCTACGACATCACCGAGGTCTCGGTCCGCCAGACCCTCGTCCACGACCGGGCGCTCGGGCGCGTCACGTCCACGTTCCACGTCGCCGCGGTCATCGCTCAGCTCGCCGCGACATTGGTGGCCGGTGTCCTCGGAGAGCTGATCGGCGTGCGTGCGACGGCGTGGCTGGCTCCGCTCGGTGGGCTGGTCGGCGCCGCGGTCCTGTGGACCTCGCCTGTGCGCCACCTGCTGGTGCTGCCGGCGGGCGTCGCGGGGCTCGGCACGATCGATCCGCTCGAGGTCGCCGTGGCCGCTCATCGCGAACAGCCGCCGGGGGTCTAGCCCGGCGTCACGACGCGAACAGGGCGGCCACGAACGCGTCGGGGTCGAACGGGATGAGGTCGCCGACCGCCTCCCCCACCCCGACGAACCGGACCGGGATCTTGAGCGCGTCCTCGATGGCGAAGACGATGCCGCCCTTGGCAGTCGAATCGAGCTTCGTCAGGACGATCCCGGTCAGCCCGACGGCCTCGTGGAACGCCTTTGCCTGGGCCAGGCCGTTCTGCCCGGTCGTCGCGTCGAGCACGAAGATCGTCTCGGGCTCGGCGCCCGGAAGCCGCTTGTCGATGATCCGGCGGACCTTGGACAGCTCGTCCATCAGGTTGGAGCGGGTGTGGAGGCGGCCCGCCGTGTCGGCGATGACGAGGTCGGCGCCGCGGGCGACCGCCGCGTCGAGCGCGTCGTAGACGACGGCCCCGGGGTCGGCGCCCGGAGCGTGGGCGACCATCGGCACGCCGGCCCGATCGGCCCAGATCCGGAGCTGGTCGATCGCGGCGGCGCGGAACGTGTCCGCGGCGGCGAGGATGACCGACCGGCCCTCGCCCTTGTAGCGGCTGGCGAGCTTGCCGATCGTCGTTGTCTTGCCCGTGCCGTTGACGCCGACGACGAGCACGACCGCCGGGCTGCCGGCGATCGGCGAACGTGGGCTCCAGACGAGATCGCGAGCGACGAGCAGGGCGGCGAGCTCCGTGCGGATGGCGGCCTCGGGGCCGCCCGGTGCGCGACTCTGGCGGGCGCGCTCGACGAGGTCGATGGCGAGCGCGGCTCCGACATCGCCGGCGATCAGCGTCTCCTCGACGTCGTCCCACGACGGACCCTCGGTCCCCGGTTGTCGCCAGTGCACCGCGCAGCCGCGACATGAAGCCGCCGCGGGTCCGTTCGAGGCCGGCGTCGAGGGCGGCCGCGGTATCGACGGGTTGCGGCTCGGACATCGTGGCCGCGGGAGCCGCGGCGACGGGTCGGCGGTTCGGGCTGGCGGACCGGCTCCGCCCATGTTGGAGCGGGCGGGGCCGCCGGAGGAATCGGGCGTCGGCATCTGGATGGTCACGACGGTCGGCGGCGGCGGGTCGAACGGCAGGATCGGATCGACCCGTTCCTCCGTCGTCTCGGGCTCATCGGGCGCCGCCGGAGCATCGGTGGCGTCGTCGAAGTCGGAGGGATCGGGCTCCCACGATGGGTCGACGAAATCGGGATCGACCGGTTCGTCGACTTCGCGTTCGGGGGTCTTCTCGTCGTGACGGCGTCGCCAGAAGGGCATGGCGCGAAGCCTACCCGGCCAGCGCCGTTCGGTCCCGATCGCGCGCGGCGAGCGCCTGGGCCTCGTCGAGCCGGAGGCTGATGACCCGGCTGACCGAGTCGTCGCCGACGGTGACGCCGTAGAGGGCGTCGGCGGCCTCGATCGTGCCGCGGTTGTGGGTGATGACGATGAACTGGGTCCCGTGCGCGAGGCTGCGGAGCGCGTCGGCGAACCGGCCGATGTTCGCCTCGTCGAGCGCGGCGTCGACCTCGTCGAGGACGCAGAACGGGACCGGCCGGACCTCGAGCATCGCGAACAGCAGCGCGACCGCGGTCAGGGCCCGCTCGCCGCCGGACAGCATCGCCAGCGCCTGGGCCTTCTTGCCGGGCGGCCGGGCGACGATCTCGATCCCGGTCGCGCCGAGGTCCGACGGGTCGGTCAGCGACAGCTTCGCGAAGCCGCCGCCGAAGAGCTGCTCGAAACGGGTCGAGAAGGCCGTCTCGAGCGCCTCGAACGTCGTCCGGAACCGGTCGGCGATCATCGTGTCGAGCTCGACGATCAGGTCGCGCGTCCGGACGATCGCCGTCCGGAGGTCCGTCGCCTGCGTCTCGAGCGTCTCGAGGCGCTCCTTGAGCGCGGCGTACTCATCGACGGCGTACGGGTTCACGGCGCCGAGATCGTGGAACCGTCGGCGGAGCTGGCCGAGCCGGGCCGGGCTCGGTGGCTGCGAGGCCGGTGGCTCGCGCCGCCCAGATCGGGGTCACGAGTGCCAGCGCGGCCTCGAGCTCGGCGGCATCGTCCGAGACCGTCTCGTCGTCCTCGGACGCGACCCGGCCGCCGGTCCGGCGCCTCGACGGGGCGCGTGTCGAGCGCGCCTGCGATCCGGGCCGACCCCGGCCGGACGCCGGCCGCGGCCTCGAGCCCGCGCGATCCCGAGCTCGCCGAGCCCGGCCAGCTCGACGACGATCCCCTCGTGGAGCGCATCGAGCCCGAGCCGTGCCTCGAGCTCGGCGTGGTCGGCGGTGCGCAGCGCGGCGTCCGCGGAGCGGAGTCGTTCGCGGGCCGCCGCGGTCTCGCGCTCGGCGGCGGTCAGCCGCTCCCGGTCGGCGGCGTCGGCGGTCTGGACCTCGCTGAGCGCCTGGCGGGCGCCGGCCTCGGCCGCGGCGGTCGTGGCGATCTCGGCGCGCAGCGCATCGCGCTCGGCGGCCGCGGCCCGTTCACGCTCGCCGAGCGCGAGGACCTCCCGGTCGGCGCGGGCCATCCGTTCCTCGGCGATGACGGTGGACGCCTCGGCCCGCGCCCGGCGGTTCTCGGCATCGCGACGGGCGCTGTCCACGGCCGGCGAATTCCTCGGCCAGTCGGTCGCGCCGTGCCCGGAGCTCGGCGGCGCGTGTCTCCCAGGCGGCGAGCGCTGCGCCGTCGACGGTGCGTGCCGGTGCCTCGGCGTCCTCGTCGGCCGTCGGCTCCTGCGGCGCGGCCGCCGCGATCGCGTGGCCCGGTCGAGGTCCGCCCGCGAGCCGCTCGGTCTGGGCCTCGTGCCAGGCGTGCTCGCGGATCGCCGTCTCGTGCTGTCGGCGCGACCAGGCGTTCGGCCTCCTCGGCGGCCCGGCGCGCGCCTGCGGCCCGGCTCTCGTCGGCGCGCGCGGTCTCGACGGCATCGGCGGCCTCCTTGGCCGCGGCTGCCAGCCGGACCGCGATGCCCCGCGCCGTGGCCGCGTCCGCCTCGTGGCGTCTCGAGCTCGCCGGCCAGCCGGGTCGCCTCCGCCCGGCGTTCGAGGACGGACTCGGCGGCCCCGAAGGTGACCCCGAGCTGGCCGACGATCGCGCTCGCCGTCGCGGGTGACCGACGATCCAGCCCGGCGGGCAGTGCCGGCTGGATGGCGAGACAGGACGCCAGGTCGGGCAGCCACGCGGCGCGGGCGAGCAGGCGTCGCGCGGCGCCGGTGGCGTCGCGCTGGACCGCGCCGTCGAGGATCCCGCCGCCGGCGGCGGCCAGCGCCTCGCGGAACCGACGCTCGCGGGCGTCGTCGGGCGCGATCGGCCCGGCGGTCCGTTCCGAGACCACGAGCGAGCCGCGTTCCGAGGCGAGCGACGCGACGGCGTCGCCGCGTGACGACATACGCACGCGTCGCCTCGGCGAGGGCCGCCTCCGCGGCCGCCCGCAGCGCCGGATCGATCGACAGGTCCTCGTCGAGACGACGGCCGCCGGCCCGTCGCGCGGCCCGGGCGATGCCACGCGTCTCTTCCTCGGCGAGTCGCGCCTCGAGTCCGTCGAGTCGCGCCCGGAGGGTTGCCGCCGAGGCGCTCGCGGTCACGGCGCGCTGGTGCGCGGCCGCGCGCTCGGCATCGGCCTGGTCGGCGCGTTCGCGGGCCTTCTCGCGACGCGCGGCGGCCGCGCGTTCGGCCTCGATCGCCTCGGTCAGGCCGGACCGCGCCGCCGCCAGCCCGGCCTCCAGCGTCGCGCGCCGCTCGGCGGCCGCGGCTGCCTGGCCGCTTCCTCGGTCGCGCGCCGTTCGATCTCGGCCAGGCGACGCCGGGCGGTCTCGATCTCGGCCTGCGCGGGCCGCGGCCGCCCGACGCAGCGCGGCCAGCTCCTCGCCGTGTGCCTGGCTCGCCGTGCGCAGGGTCCCGAGCTCGGCCAGCGCGTCGGCCAGCTCGCGCTCGGCCTCGCCGAGGACCGCTTCGAGATCGAGGTCGCGGGTCGGGACCGGTGCGGCCATCGCGCGTCGTCCCGCCGTCAGCTCGGCCTCGGCGGCGGCGCGCTCGTCGAGGAGGCGGCGCCGGTCGCGCTCGAGTGCCTCGAGATCCGAGGCGAGCCGGGCGTCGCGGAGCTGGGCCGCGGTCGCGGCGGCCCGGGCTGTCTCGTGTGCCTCGCGCCGCTCGCGCTCGAGCGTCGCGCGCTCGGCCGCTCGCCGCCGACAGTGCGGCTGCAGCCGATTCGGCGGCGGTCAGCTCGGTCATCGCCGCGTCGACCGCGACCCGCGCCCGCTCGCGGCCGGCACCGGCCACGGCCAGCCGAGCGGCGGTCTCGTGCCACCGAGCGTGCATCGCCAGGAGGAGCGCGGCCGCCAGCTCGTCGGCCGTGGTCTCGCGACTGGCCTGCTGCTCGGCCTGGGCGGCGAGCCGGCGCGCCTGTGGCCGGAGCTCGCCGAGGATGTCCTCGACGCGGGCGAGGTTCGCCTCGGACTCGACCAGCTGCTCCTCGGCCCGGCGGCGGCGGCGTTCGTGGCGGCGGACGCCGGCGACCTCCTCGAACAGCGGCCGGCGCTCCTCGGGCCGCAGGGCCAGCGCCTGGTCGACCATCCCCTGGCCGATGAACAGGAAGGCGTTGTCGGCGAGATGGGCCGAGTCGAGCAGGTCGACCAGGTCGCGCAACCGGATCCGCGACTTGTTCAGGAGGTAGTCGTTCTCGCCGGACCGATAGAGCCGTCGCCCGAGCTCGAGGACCTGGAAATCGACCGGCAGCAGGCCGTCGGCGTTGTCGAGGACGAGCGTGACGTCGGCCATCCCCTGGGCCGCCCGCTTCTCCGAGCCCGCCCAGATGACGTCCTCCGACTTGCGCGAGCGGAGCGCCCGGCCCTGCTCCCCGAGCGCCCAGCGCAGCGCGTCGGCGAGGTTGCTCTTGCCCGATCCGTTCGGGCCGACGACCGCGCTGATCCCGGGCCCGAACTCGACGTTCGTCCGCTCGGCGAACGACTTGAAGCCCTGGAACCGCAGGGCCAGCAGACGCGGCTCGGCCGGGGCGCGGCGCCTCGGTCACGTGATGCCCTCTTCGGCGCCGGCACCCGGGCCGTTCATGCGCGCGCAGCTTGTCGAGCGCCTGGGCTGCGGCGGCCGTCTCGGCGATCCGTCGCGATGGACCCTCGCCGACGCCGAGCAGGTCGCCGCCGACCCAGACCTCGATCCGGAACGACTTCTCGTGGTCCGGCCCGCTGGCATCGACGACGTGGTAGGCCGGCCGCTCGCCGGTCGTCCGCTGGGTGAATTCCTGGAGGCGGCTCTTGGGGCTCTTGAGGGCGCCGATCGGTGCCTCCGCCGTCAGCTCGGGGTCGGCCAGCGCGATCAGCCAGTCGCGGACCGGGCCGAACCCGAGGTCGAGATAGAGGGCGCCGGCGACGGCCTCGAAGGTCGACGCCAGGAGCAGGGGCCGCCGACGCCCGCTGCGCTGGGCTTCACCCTCGCCGAGCATCAGGTAGGTCCCGAGCTCGATCCGGCCGGCCAGTCGGGCCAGCCCGGTCGACGACACGATCGCCGCCCGGCGGGCACTGAGATAGCCCTCGTCGTCGCCCGGATGCCGAGCGTAGAGCGCGTCGGAGATCGCGAGGTTGACCACGGCGTCACCGAGGAACTCGAGACGTTCGTTGTGGCCGAGGGCGACGTCCGGATGCTCGTGCTGCCAGCTCGAATGGACGAGTGCCTGCTCGAGGAGAGCGAGGTCCCGGACCGGGAGCCCGATCCGCAGCGCGAACGCCTCGGCGGGACGCACGGTCCCGGAGGGCCGATCCGGTGCCGGGGAAGCGGCTAGGACGCGCGCTCGTCGATGTAGTCGACGGCGTCCTGGACGGTGCGGATCTTCTCCGCGTCCTCGTCCGAGATCTCCGTCCCGAACTCCTCTTCGAGGCTCATGATGAGCTCGACGAGATCGAGTGAGTCGGCATTCAGGTCGTCGACGAACGACGCCTCGGGCTTGACCTCATCCTCGTCGGCGCCGAGCTGCTCGACGACGATCTTCTTGAGGCGCTCGTACGTTGTTGCCACTGACTCCCTCCTCGGAGTTGGGTGATGGTGCCGTCGGCCGGGTGCCGCTGGGCTCCGCTGCGATGTTCCCGAGGACGCCGTTCATGAGGCGTCGCATCGGTTCTCCACTGTACGTGCGTGCCAGCTCGACCCACTCGGCGATGGCCACCCGGGCCGGCGTGGCCGAGTGTAGCACCTCGGATATGGCGCAACGGAGCAGCGCGCGGTCCATCCGGGCGAGCCCGGTGACGGGGTACTGCGGCGCCCGCCGGGTGATCTCGGCGTCGATCGAGTCGCGATGCGCCATCTCGGCGGCGACCAGCTCGCGGGCGAGGGTCGCGGCGTTCGGGATCGCGCTCTTCCTCGGCGAGATGGCGCTCCAGGATGGCGTCGGCGGTCCGCTGCCCGAAGTCCGCCTCGAAGACGGCGGCGAGCGCCAGCCGGCGACCGGTCCGCCGGCCGCGGACGCGGTCAGCTCCCGACGCCATCGACCAGCACGGTCACCGACCCGAGCTCGAGACCGAGCAGTCGTTCGACGGTCGCGGCCACCGTCGCGCGGACCTGGGCCGCGAGTGGCGAGAGTGGCTGTCCCGGGCGGGCGACGAGCCACAGCCGGACCAGCACTCGCTCGTCGCGGATCCGGATCGCGACCGGCGGGCCGCCGAACCAGCCGACGCCACGCCGGACCGCCGCGTCCGACCCGGACGACGCCCGGGACCTCGAGCGCGGCGAGTCGGACGAGCTCGGCGATGACCCCGCGACCGACGGTCAGCTCGGGGCCGCTCACGACGGCTTCTCGGTCGCGTCGGAGGTGAAGACGGCGACCGGGCGAGCGGCGGCCGACCCGGCGGTCGTGTCGGCCGGTGGGGTCGCCGCCGCCGGCCTCGAGGAGGATGCGAGCGACTCGGCGATGAGCGCCGGGACGCCGGTCCGCGCGGTCGTCGCGGCGACCTCGCAGGCGTACGTCGACCATCCGGCGCTTGCGCTCGGCCGTGGGTGATGATCACCGTCCCGCGGACCCCGAGCAGCGGTGAGCCGCCGACCTTCTCGTAGTCGAAGATGGCGCGGATCCGGCCGACGCTCGGGCGCATCAGCAGGTAGGCCAGACGTCCCCGCAGCGAACCGCCGAACTCGTCGCGCCACAGGTCGAAGATGAAGGTCGACAGGCCCTCGAAGAACTTGATGACGACGTTGCCGAGGACCGCGTCGCAGACGACGACGTCGGCCAGGTGCAGGGTCAGGTCCTTGCCCTCGACGTTGCCCTCGAACCGGAGACCGGACGCGTCGAGCAGCTCGGTCGCGCGCTGGATCCGGGCGTCGCCCTTGCCCTTCTCCTCGCCGATCGACAGGAGCGCGACGCGCGGATCGGCGACGCCGAGGACCCGTTCGGCGAAGATCGCGCCCATCTGCGCGTACTGGACGAGGTTCTCCGGCGGTCGAATCCGGGTTCGCCCCGATGTCGAGGAGCACCATCGGGCCCGTGGCGGTGATCATCTGGACGGCGAGGGCCGGCCGGTCGACGCCGGGCAGGCGGCCGAGGCGCAGGACCGCGGCGGCCATCCCGGCCCCGGTGTGACCGGCTGTCACGACCGCGTCGGCTTCCCCGCGCTTGACGAGGTCGACCGCGACCAGGATCGAGGAGTCCTTCTTCTCGCGCAGGGCCAGCGCCGGATGCTCGTCCATCCCGACGACCTGGCTGGCCGGGACGATCGAGACGTTCGCCGGCAGCGACCCGGCGAGGCGGCGGATCACGGCCTCGTCACCGACCAGGATGACGCGGTCCTCGGGATGCGCGCGGGCGTGATCGAGGGCGCCGGGCACGACCTCCGCGGGGCCGTGGTCACCGCCCATCGCGTCGACCGCGACGCGGACGCCCGTGCCGGTCGGATGCTCCCGGCTCGGTCACGTTGGCGCGGCACCGCGTCAGCGCGCGGCGTCGTCGGCGGCTGGCTTCAGCTCGACCGCCTGGCGGCCCTGGTAGTAGCCGCAGTTCGGACAGACGTGATGCGGCAGCTTCATCTCGTGGCAGTGCGAGCACTCCTCGAGCGTCGGCACGCTGATGGCGAGGTGCGCGCGGCGCTCGCCCTGTCGGGCATGCGAGACGCGTCGCTTGGGTACACCCATGGGGTCGGGGGCTCCTTCGGGATCATCGCCGTGGCGATGTGCTGGCTGGCATTCGGGCGGTCGCCGGGACCTCGGGCGGAGGGCGTCGGACCGACGGCGGAGTGTAGCGCGAATCGGGCGCCCGTGTCAGGGTCCCCGGTCCCGGGTCGCCCGAAAACGTGTTCGTTCGGAAATCTGTCACGCTTGCAGCATGGCATTCGGGCGACAGGTGACGCCGCTCCCCGACGACCAGACGACCTCGCTCGAGTCGCCCTGGATGGTGCGCAGCGGAACGGACCGTCTGCTCGTCCTCGGGATCGTCCTCGTCGCATTCATCGTTCGCTCCGTCCCGGTCCTCCGCGGGGCCGGACTCGAGGGATACCTCGGCTACGACGACGGGGTCTATTTCTCGGCCGCAGTGGCCCTGGTGGATGGCCTCCTGCCATACCGGGACTTCCTGCTGTTGCATCCACCGGGGATCGCCCTCCTGCTCTCACCGTTCGCTCTCCTGGCCGGGGCGACCGACGATGCCACCGGGTTCGCGGTCGCCCGGGTTGCGTTCATGGCCATCGGGGCCGCGAACGCCGGGCTGGTCGCGCTCGCTGCCGGTCGCTTCGGTCGGCGGGCAGGGATCCTGAGCGGGATCCTGTACGCCGTCTGGTACAGCGCCGCGCGTGCCGAGCGGACCACGATCCTGATCGCGCCTCAGACGATGCTGCTGCTCATCGCCGTGCTCATCCTCTTCTCGGTGCGCCGGCCGAGCACGCGCCGAGCTGTGGTGGCCGGGGTGGCCCTTGGTCTTGCGGTCGCTATCCAGGCGTGGGCGGTCGTTCCCCTGGCCGTGATCGTCGGGACGGTGGCCCTGACGGGGTCTGCGTCGGCGGCGAACGGTCCGCGGCGCACGGCGCTGGCCGTGCTCGCCGGGGCGGCCGGGGCTTTCGCCGCGGTCTGCCTCCCGTTCTTCCTTGCCGCGCCGGGAGCGTTCGTGCGCCTCGTGCTCGTCGATCAGGTCGCCCGGCCCAACCTCGGCATCTCCATCGTCACGCGACTCAAGGAGCTCGAAGGATTCGCAGCCTCCGGCAGCGTCTGGCACCTCGGCCTGATCGGCATCATCGGGCTTGCCCTCGTCGGCGTCGCCGCACTGCTGTTCGTCGCTCGGCGGGTCCCGGCCGCACGGATGTGGTGCGTCCTGCTCGCCCTGGAGGTCGGCTATCTCTTGATCGCGCCGAACTTCTATTCCCACTACTCGGGCTGGATCGCACCGGCCGCGGCGATCGTCCTGGGCACCGCCGCAGCCTCGGCGATGACCGCCCTGGGCCACCACCGTCGAAGCGTGGTGTTCGCGCGGATCGCGTACGGGGCCATGATCCTTGTCCTCGCGTTCACCATCCCTCGTCGCCTGGGCGTCCCGCTCCAGCGTGCGACCCTCGAAGGGGCGCTCGATGGCGCCCGGTGCGTGTCCGCCGATGCGCCCGACCTGCTCATCGAGACGTCCGGCCTCCAACGCGACATCCGCGACGGCTGTCAGCTCGTGATCGACCCGACCGGGACGTCCTACGACACCGACCGCGGACGCCTGGCGGCGGGACCGGTCGGTCCGTCGAGGTCCGCCGCGCCCGGCTACCAGGCGGCGATGGAGGAGTACTACGACGACAGCAACGCGGCGATGTTCACCCAGCCGGGCGCCGACGGCCTGACGCCCTCGACCAGGGAAGAGGTCTCGGACGAGCTCCCGATCGTCGTGAAGGACGGGCCGGTGACCCTCATGCTGCCGGGCGCGTCAGTCTCTCCCTGAGGACCTAGCCGGCGTCCGGCTCGAACCCGCGCAGGGCCTCGAGGCGCGGGTCGATGTCGTCCACGGGATGATCGTGGGTGCCCTCGTCGAGGCGTTCACCGCAGACGATGCACAGCCCCGGGCAATCCGGCCGGCAGAGCGGCGCGATCGGCTCGGCCAGCAGGATCGCGTCACGGACCGACGGTTCGAGGTCGAGCTCGTGATGGTCGGTCAGGCGGGCGACATCGGGCTCGTCATCGGTCGGGAGCGGGCGCCCGGTGGTGATGTCGAGAGCCGGCAGGTACTCCTCCTGGAAGCGCACATCGACCGGGAAGAGCACCTGGCGGAGGCAGCGGCTGCATTCGAGGTCGAGCGCGGTACGGAGGTCCGCATGGGCCAGGATGCCGCGGTTGGTCCGCACGAGGCGGACTCTTCCCGCGATCGGCTCCGCCAGCCGAAGGTCGTCACCCAGATCGATCCGGGCGTCCTCGACGTCGAAGACCCGATCGGCGCCGGGGTCGTCGGAGAGCAGCCCCGCGACGTTCCAGGCGAGCGGCGCGTCGTCCGGTCCGCTCGAGGTCACCGGCCCGAGTGGGACGGCTCCCCCGCCTCGTCCGTGGCGTGCTCGGCGTCCGCCTCGTCAGCGTCGCCCTGGAGGGAGGCGCGCCGCTCGTCGAGTAGGGCGATCCCCTTCTTGATGCTCTGGAGCGTCTTGGTGACGTCCCCTTCGAGGCTGACCAGGACACCGACCGCGTATTCGTCGGCGCCACGGCGGATCTCGTCGGCGGTGCGGTGGGCGTCGCCGATGATGACCCGGCTCTGTGCGTCGGCCGATTGGGTGAGTCCACGCTCATCGATCAGGAAGGCGGCCTGCTCCTGCGCCCGGGCGACGATCCGCTCGGCCTCGTCCTGGGCCTTCTCGATGATCCGCTCGCCTTCGGAGTTGATCCGCTTGGCGGCCCGGACCTCTTCGGGGACGGCGACGCGCAGCTCGTCGATGAGACCGAGCGCCGCGTTCTGGTCGACGACGACGTTCGTCGTGAGCGGCAGCTTCTTGCCGTTCGCGATGAGGGATTCGAGGCGCTCGACGAGGAAGATGATGTCGATCGGAGTGCCCTCCAGGCTGCCGAGGCTGGGGCGTTCAGGCTGGCATCCAGTATCGCACGCGATCGCCGCGTTCAGTGGCTCCCGAGCGACCTCGTCAGGGCGTCGCCGGCCGCCGCCGGGACCATCCGCGACACGTCGCCGCCGAAGCCGGCGATCTCCTTGACCAGGCTCGAGCTGACGTAGCCATTCTCGACCGCGGTCATGAAGAAGACCGTGTCCACGCCGGGCGCCAGGACCCGGTTGTTGTGGGCGAGCTGCATCTCGGTCTCGAAGTCGCTGATGGCGCGCAGGCCGCGGACGATCGCGTGTGCCTCCGTCGAGCCTGGCGAAGTCGACGGTCAGGCCGTCGAACGCCTCGACCTCGAGGTGGTCGAGCAGCTGGCCGGCCTCGGCTGCGAGCGCCTCGCGGATGATCGCGATCCGCTCGTCGACGCTGAACAGCGGCGTCTTCCGCGGGTTGGCGAGGACGGCGACGATGACCGTGTCGAAGACCGTCAGCGCCCGGGCCACGATGTCGAGGTGGCCGTTGGTGATCGGGTCGAACGAGCCGGGATAGACCGCGATCGTGTTCATCGATCCTCCGCTCGTCGATAGAAGGTCAGCATCGTCTCGCCGAAGCGACGCTCGCGCTCGGATGCTAGCAGCCCGATGACGGCCGGCGGAGCGTCACGCCAGAAGTGCTTGGCGACGACCCTGGCGCCCGGTGCGACGAGCCGCTCCAGCGCCTCGAGGGCGCCGGTGAGCAGCCCGGCCTCGGCGTACGGCGGATCGAGGACCACGACGTCGAACGGGCCGGCTTCGGATCGCGTTCGGGCCGGCGAGCCATGCCAGGACATCGGCACGGACGATCCTCGCCCGCTCACCGGCGAGCCGGGTCCGGCCGAGGTTGGTGGCGATGACCGCGGCCGCACCCTTGTCGCGCTCGACGAACGTGGCGTGGGCCGCGCCGCGCGACAGGGCCTCGATCCCGGCCGCGCCGGAGCCCGCGAAGAGGTCGAGGAAGCGGGCATCGCGGAGGTCCGGCTCGAGGATGGCGAAGAGCGTCTCCTTGACCCGGTCGGCGATCGGTCGTGTCGCCGCGCCGGGTGCCTCGAGCCGGATCCCCCGGGCCGTGCCGGCGATGACCCGCCCGGCGTCCGCCGACGGGCGCCGTCATGCGCCGGTCGCCGGTTCGCCGGCCGCGACGCGCCGAAGCCAGCCGGCATCGAGCTCGGCCGTGAGGGCGGGGCGGGGCGGCATCATCCGCCCGTCCGCATCGAGGAGGGTCTCGGCGTGGGCCCGCGCGCGGACCGCGAGATCGCGGTGCTCCTTGATCTGGAGCGACGCCACGCGCAGCCGCGGGAAGCCGCTCTGGGCGAGGCCGAGGACGTCGCCCTCCTTGCGCAGCTCGAAGTCCTTCTCGGCCAGCGCGAACCCGTCGTGCGTCTCGGCGACGGCCTTGAGGCGGGCCTGGGCGACCTCGTCGGTCGACTCGGAGACGAGGACGCAGTACGACTCGATCGAGGCGCGCCCGACCCGGCCACGCAGCTGGTGGAGCTGGGCAAGCCCGAACCGGTCGGCGCCCTCGATGACCATCATCGTGGCCGCCGGCACGTCCACGCCGACCTCGACGACGGTCGTCCCGACCAGGACGTCGAGCTCGCCGTCGCGGAAGCGGGTCATCTCGGCATCGCGCTCGGCCGGCTTGAGCCGGCCATGGACCATCCCGACGCGGAGCGGATCGAGCAGCGTTGCCAGCCGGACGGCCTCGGTCTCGGCCGCGACCGCGCCGTCGCCATCGTCGGCGCCCTCCTCGATGAGCGGCACGACGACGAAGGTCCGGTGGCCGAGGGCCGCCTCGTCGCGGACCTTTCGCCACGTCCCGTCGAGGTCGCCGGGCCGACGGATCCCGGTCCGGATCTGGACCCGGCCGGCCGGCGGCGTCCGCAGGTCCGAGACGTCGAGGTCGGCGTAGAGCACCTGGCCGAGCGTCCGCGGGATCGGCGTCGCGGTCATCAGCAGGACGTGCGGCGAGCGGCCGCCGGCCTTGGCCTCGAGGGCGCCGCGCTGGTCGACCCCGAAGCGGTGCTGCTCGTCGATCACGACCAGCCCGAGATCGGCGAACGAGACGGCGTCCTGGATCAGGGCATGCGTGCCGACGACGACCAGCGCCTGGCCCGACGCGATCGCCTCGAGCGCCTTCGCCTTGACATCGGCCTTGAGCGAGCCGGTCAGGAGCGTGACACCGATCCCGAGCTCGGCGAGCAGCGCCCCGACGCTCTCGAGGTGCTGGCGGGCGAGCAGGTCGGTCGGGGCCAGGAGGGCGCCCTGGAGCCCGGCCCGTGCGGTCGCCGCAAGCGCATAGGCCGCGACCGCGGTCTTGCCCGATCCGACATCGCCCTGGAGGAGCCGGAGCATCGGGGTCGGCCTGGCGAGGTCGTCGCGGATGGCGTCGATGGCCGCGACCTGGTCGACGGTCAGCTCGATCGGCTGGCCGATCCGTGCGCCGATCGCCTCTGCCAGCGCCGTCTTCACCGCGACGTCGGCGGCCTGCATCGACCGTCACCTCGGGCGCCGCATCGCGGACCCGCTGGCGGCGGCGCGCCACCATCCCGAGCTGGAGCGCGAGGAGCTCGTCGAACGCGAGGCGGCGGAGCGCAGCGTCGCGGTCCGGGAAGGTCGCCGGGTAATGGGCCGCCTCGATCGCCTCCGTGATCGGCACCAGCCCCTCCTCGGCGACGATCTCGGCCGGCAGGTACTCGGGATACGCGAAGCCCGCCTTGTCGAGCGCCTCGCGGATGGCCGACCGGAGCCGGACCGCGGTGAGCCCCGCCGTCAGGCCGTAGACCGGCACGATCCGTCCGGCGTGGAGCAGCTCCGTGTCGTCGGCGACGACCTGGAACTCGGGATTGTCGAGGGTCAGCCGGCGACCGAAATGCTTGACCTTGCCCGACACGACGATCTCGGCGCCGACGAACAGCCGGCGCTCGATGAAGCGTCGCCCGAACCAGGTGGCGTCGATGCTCCCGGTCTCGTCCTCGAGCCGCGCGATCGTCCGCTGGGTCCGGCCGCGGAAGCCGGGCTCGACCCGCACGTCCCCGACCGTCGCCTGGGCCGAGACCACCGTCCCATCGGTCGCCCAGACGAGATCGCCGATCTTGCGCATCTCGCGCAGGTCGTCGTAGCGCCGCGGCAGGTGGAAGAGCAGGTCGCGAACGGTGTAGAAGTCGAGCTTGATGCCGGCTCGCCGCAGCGCTGCGCCGGCCGCCAAGCCGGACTGCGCCAGTGGGGTCGACAGCAGCTCGACCGGGTCGGTCGGTGCCTGTGCCGGGATCGTCGCCTTGGCCACGCCTACTCGGCTGAGATGAGGTACCGGTAGAACGGCTGCCCGCCGTGGCGGACCTCGACCTCGACGCCCGGGCAGCGTCGCCCCGATCCGTCGCGCCATCGTCTCCGCCTCGTCGAGATCCGCTCCGTCGCCGTAGAACAGGGTCAGGAGCTCGAAGCCGGGGCGTCAGCGCCTTGATCGCCGCGAGGACAGCCTTCTCCCGATCGCCGTCGCTGGCGACGAGCCCGTCGTCGGGTCCGAGCGCGATGGTCTGCCCATGCTTGACCTTGCGACCGCCGATCGTCGCATCACGGACGGACTCGGTCACGAGGAGCGTCTGGATCGACCGCCCGGCCTCGTCCATCTGGGCCGGCGTTCGCCGTGGCGTCGAGGTTCGGATCGAGCGCCAGCAGCGCGGCGAAGCCCTCGGCCGCGTTGCGGGTCGGGACGACGACGATCGGCCGGTCGGTCATCGCCGCGACCTGGCGGGCGGCGAGGATCACGTTCGGGTTGTTGGGCAGCAGGATGATCTCGCGGGCCTCGACGGGCTCGATCGCCGCGAGCAGCTCGCCGGTGCTCGGGTTGGCCGACTGGCCACCCTGGACGACAGCGGCGACCCCGAAGTCGCGGAAGATCGCGGCCAGGCCGTCGCCCGGCCACGACGCTCACGACGCCCAGCGCCGGGACCTCGGCGCTGCGGGCCGGTCGCCCGTTGCTCCCGCGCGCTCGGCTGTTCCGGCGTCATCACCGGGTCTCGCTCGCGGCTCGGCGACGTCCGAGGTGAACGCCGCGGCCCGCGTCTCACGGACGTCGCGGGCCTGGTTGTCGAGGTTCTCGATGCTGATCCGGCTGATCGTCCCGAGGCTCAGGCCGTAGCCGACGACCAGGTCGGGCCGCTCGTTGTGGACGTGGACCTTGAGCGCCCGTGCGTCCCCGGCGACGAGCACGGACTCGCCGATCGATTCGAGGTGATCGCGGATCGCGTCGAGGTCGAGGCTCCCGGCGCCGTTCGGCTGGAGGAGGAACATCGTCTCGTAGCCGAAGCCCTCGTCGGCGTGGGCGACCAGCGTGGACGGCTTGACTCCGGCGCCAGCCCGTGCCCGGCCGCGAGCAGCGGAGGCCGGGCTCTTGCCGACCATGTGGAGGAGCGCTCCCTGGAAGAGCCGGTAGAGCCCCTGGCCGCCCGAGTCGACGACGCCCGCCTCGCGCAGGATCGCGAGCAGGCTCGGCGTCCGGGCGACCGACTTCTCGGCGGCATCGACGGTGGCGGCCAGGACGGTCTCGATGTCGTTGTCGCGCTCGGCGGCGGCGACCGCGGCATCGGCCGATTCGCGGATGACGGTCAGGATCGTGCCCTCGACCGGCTTGGCGACCGCTCCGTATGCCGTCCTGGCGCCCTGCGACATCGCGTGCGCGAGGTCGAGGCCGTTGAACCGGCTCTTGCCACCGAGGCCTTCGGCCATCCCGCGGAAGATCTGGCTGGTGATGACACCCGAGTTGCCTCGTGCGCCCATCAGCGCGCCGAAGCTGATGGCCGAGGCGATCCGCTCGGCCGGGCCGCCGGCTGCGGCCTCGGCCTCGGTCAGGGCGGCCTTGACCGTCGCCAGCATGTTCGAGCCGGTGTCGCCGTCGGGGACCGGGTAGACGTTGAGCGCGTTGATCTCGTCGACGTGCGCCTCGAGGTTCATGACCGCTGCCCGGAACGCACCGAGCAGGCCGTCACCGTCGCAGGCGCGACGGGCCATCAGGCCACGTCCGTGCCGCTGTCCGCGAGCTCGCGCGGCCCGATCGCGTCCGGGTCGACATGGACGACCGACGGCGGTGCGCCGCCCGGCCCGAAGCGGAGCCCGTCGATATGGATGGTCAGTCGGCGGACCTCGCGGTCGAGCGCCCTCCGGATCGAATAGCGGATCGCCGAATCGACCTGGCGGGCGACCTCGGCGATCGGCACGCCGTACGCCACGGTCAGGTCGAGCTCGATGTCGAGGCCGTCCCCGAGGTGGACGACGATCCCCGGCTGGATCGAGGCCGAGTCGGCCGAGCAGGCGTGCGAGGGGCTTGCCGCCGAAACCGGTGACGCCGTACGAGCCGACCGTCGCGGACCGGACGAGATCGACCACGGCGCGGCGCGTGACGAGTGATCGGCCGTTGGTGGGCGGGGTCGGCACGCGGGCGAAGTCCTCGTGGGATGAGATGGTCGGCGTCGTCCGGACGAGGCCGTCGGGAGGCCGTGTGCTATTCTACCGCTCCGCTCGGGCCTTCCCGGGCACCTCACCTCCCAACTCGACCTCCAGAGGACCACGCATGGCCCGCTCCTGCGCGATCTGCGGCAAGGTATCGATGGGCGGCTTCAACCCCCAGTCGTCGGGGATGAACCGCGTTCGAGCCCACCGCCGCATGAAGCCCAATCTCCAGCCGCTGGTCATCGACCAGAAGGGCGTTCCGACCAAGACGCTCGTCTGCACGCGCTGCCGACGAACCCTGCTCAAGGTGGCCAAGTAGCCGCTGGCGACGTTCCGCGTTCGCCCCGGTCACCAGCGCGTTCCGTCGCCGCACCCGACACGAACGTCGTGTGCCGCGGATCGGCCCGCGTTTGACAGATACCCTCCCGGGGACTGGTCGTCACGATCGATGACCGTCGGCCCGCCGTTTGATGCAGGCCAGATGGCATCAAGCGGCGTCTCGGAAAGCCTGATTCGGCGATTCGTCGGCCAGAACATGTGACTAGTAGTCTCCCGGAGGCTATCTGGCACAGAATGGGTGCCCCGACAGGACTAGGATGCCGCCATGAAGGGCGATCGAGTCGAGGCGATGGTCGATACCGGGCAAGGCGTCCAGACGTTCGAGATCGTCGCGACCAAGGCCGGCCGGCGGATCGAGGTCGTGACCTCGCGCGGCGTGGTCGAGGTCCGCGAGGTCACCAGGACCGGCGTTCCGGTCCGCACCGGCCGGTTCATGGCCAACCGTCTGATCGCCCTCGTCGAGCACCCCGCCGCCGACGAGCGCGGCCGGGTCGAGATCAGCACCAGCCACCGGTTGCAGCCGCGCGACTAGGCTCCCGACGACGACGGCAACAGGTAGAGCAACGTCAGCACGACGAGGACGGCCATGCCCAGCGCCGGGCTGATCAGCGCCCCGACGAACGCCACCAGGTAGCCCGGCGGACCGAGCCGGTAGCTGCGGCTGATCGCCACGATCGACCACGCTTCGACGTCCCGCCGAAGGACGCCCGGGCGCGTTCGGATCTCGTACCACAGCACGTTGAACGCGACCGCCACGCCGACGAACGTGGCGGCGTAGACCAGGACCCCGATCTGGGCGCTCGGCGTCTCCAGCGTCGCGGCCAGCAGCGCCGTCGGGAACGGCACGAAGCCGACGGTGAGCAGCAGCAGGAGGTTCGCCAGGATCAGGCCGTGGCTGACCCTCGCCACGAGGCGGAACAGGTTGTGGTGGTTCGCCCAGATGATCCCGATGGTGACGAAGCTGATGAGGTAGCCGACGTAGCTCGGCCAGAGAGCGCCGAGCGCCTTGATCAGCTGGTTCGGATCGGCGAGCTGGTCGCCGGACGGCACGCGGATCTCGAGCACCAGCAGGGTGATCGCGATCGCGAAGACCCCGTCGCTGAACGCCTCGAGGCGCTCCGGACCCCGACGCCGATCCGTCGCGGACGAAGCCTCCTGGCCATCGTCCCCGATCTCGTCCGGAACGCCGAACCCCATCCGTCAGCGCTCCGCTGTGTCGAGCCAGATCGTGAACGGCCCGTCGTTGACGAGCTCGACCGCCATCTCGGTGCCGAAACGCCCCGTCGCGACGGTCACGCCGAGACCGCGCAGCGCATCGCAGAAGCGGTCGTAAAGCCGCTCGGCGAGCTCGGGGGCGGCGGCTCCGGTGAAGCCGGGCCGGCGGCCGCGGCGCGTGTCGGCGAACAGGGTGAACTGCGACACGACCAGTGCCTCGCCGCCGGAATCGAGCAACGACCGATTGGTCCGGCCAGCTTCGTCACGGAAGATCCGCAGCTCAGCCGTCTTGCGCGCCAGGTCGTCGGCGGTCGCCTCAACGTCGTCGGGACCGACGCCGAGCAGGATCACGAGCCCGCCGTCGATCGATCCGACGACATCGCCGTCGACGCGGACCTCGGCGCTCGTGCTCCGCTGGAGCAACGCCCTCACGGCTGGCTGGGCGGCGGGATGACGCCGTGCTCGGCGATGAACGCGACGCGCCACGCCTCGGCATCCCGAGCGAACGCGGTCCGCGCGTCGGCGTGTCGTTCGATCACGAGCGCCTCGACCGAGGCGGGCACCAGCAGGTCGTAGTCGCGGACGCCATCGGGGTTGATCTGGCCGTCGCCGCGCAGCATGACGACGGGCACGCCGCCGGCCTCGATCTCGTCCATGAACCGCTTGGCGAGGTGGAGCGGCAACGAGGTGAACGTGACCATCTTGTCGCGCGGGATCGGTGGTTCGCCGTCGTTGAGGGTGTACTGGTAGCCCTCGTCGGCGAGCGCCCGGATGAGCCGGATCTCGCGGCCCATGTCGTGACCCTTGGTCCACAGGACCGAACCGACGACGAGGACGTCGACGCCGAGGCCGCCGGCGAACTCGGCGGTCTCGCGGTTGACCCCGCCATCGACATGGACCTCGCCACCGAATGCCTTGTGGCGCAGAAGCCCGCGTGCGGCGAGCAGCTTCTCCAGCGCGACGTCCTTCATGAACGACTGCCCGCCGAATCCCGGCTCGACGGTCATGACCAGCACGATGTCGATGAGCTCGCTGTACGGCTCCAACGCCGACAGAGGGGTCCCCGGCTTGACCGCGAGACCGGCCGCCCGCCCGGCGGCCCGGATCCGGCGCAACGTGGGGGCGATCTCCTCCTCGATCTCGACGTGGAAGGTGATCGAGTCGCAGCCGGCTTCGAGGTACTCGTCGAGGAAGCGGCCCGGCTCGTCGACCATCAGGTGAGCGTCGAACGGGAGCTCGGTCCGTGGGCGCAGGTGCTTGATGGTCTTGGCCCCGAACGTCAGGTTGGGGACGAAGTGGGCGTCCATCACGTCGAGATGGATCCGATCCGCTCCGGCCGCCTGCGCCCGACGGATCGCGTAGGCGAGGTTGGACAGGTCTGCGTCGAGGATGCTCGCGGCGACGCGCGCCCGGCCGCCCGCCACCGCTACTCCCCCACCCCGGCCGGCGCCGGCTCGTGACTGCGTTCGCCGAGGAGGGCCGCCGCGCTCTCCGCCTCGAGCCGCGCGCGGCGCCGGGCGACGGCCGGGGCGGGCGGTTCGCCCGCGCGTTCGGCGGCGAGCTGGCCACAGGCGGCGCCGACCTCCTGGCCGCGGTTCCGACGGATCGTCGTCTGGATGCCGGCTTCACGGAGCGTCGCAGCGAAGCGCTCGATGACGGGCATCGGGCTCGCCTGCCACGGGGTGTGCGCGACCGGGTTCATCGGGATCAGGTTGACGTGGGCGTGATCGCCGCGCAACAGATCGACCATCGCGGTCGCGTCGGCCTCGGTGTCGTTCACGCCACCGATCATCGTCACCTCGTAGCTGATCCGGCGGCCGGTCGTGGCGGAATGGTCGCGCGCGGCTGCGACGACCTCGGCGACCGGCCAGCGACGGTTGAGCGGGACGAGGACGTCGCGCAACGGGTCGCGGGCGGCGTGGAGGGAGACCGCGAGGGTGAACTGCGGGCCGAGCGCGGTGAGCCGGCGGATGCCGGGCACGACGCCCGAGGTCGAGACCGTGATGTGCCGCGCTCCCAGCCCGAACCGGCGGCGATCGTTGAGGGCCTCGATGGCGGCCAGGACGCGATCGAGGTTGAGCAGCGGCTCGCCCATCCCCATGAACACGATATTGGTCAGCCGCTGGCCGCGAGCCACGAGCCGTCGTGAGGCGAAGCGCACCTGGTCGACGATCTCGGCGACCTCCAGGTCGCGCCCGAAGCCGAGCTCTCCGGTCGCGCAGAACGGGCAGCCCACCGCGCAGCCGGCCTGGCTCGAGATGCACAGCGTGTGGCGCTCGCGGGAGCCCTGGCGTGCCGGGTAGTGCATCAGGACCGATTCGATCAGCGCCCCGTCATCGAGCTTGTGGAGCGCCTTCTCGGTCAGGCCGCCGTCCGCCTCGCGCAGCTCCGTGTCGGCGACAGTGTCGAACCGGAAGGCGGCATCGAGGTCGGCGCGCAGGCCGGCCGGAAGCGTGAGCGCATCGTCGATCGAACCGACGACGCCGCCCCAGACCGCGTCGCCGACCTGCCGTGCGCGATAGCCGGGGACGTCACGCGCCGCCAGCCATTCGGCGAGCGCTTCGGGGCTCAGGCCCGACAGGCCCGGGCGGGCGTCGCCGCTCATGCCTCGACCATGAGCGCGTCGCTCCCCAGGATCCCGCTGCGGCCGCGCAGGTACTCGACCCATGGCATGCGTCGGCCGCCCGCGGGCTGGACCTCGTGGAGCACGAGCGTCCCGTCGCCGGTGGCCAGGCCGCGCGGCCCGAAGCGACCCGCGGGCTCGTGCTCGGTCACGCCCGCCGCCGCGTGCCAGATGCCCAGCCGACCGCGCGAGGTGTCGAGGAACGAGCCTGGCCAGGGTTGGTAGGCGCGGACCTGCCGCTCGAGCTCGATGGCGGGTCGGGTCGGGTCGAGCCGGCCATCGGCGCGCCGGAGCGGCTTCGTGAGCGTGGCGCCCTCCTCGGGCTGAGGCTCAGCCGGCAGCTTGCCGCGCAGCCAGCCGTCGAGGGATGCGCCCAGGAGCGACGCACCGAGCTCGGCGAGACGCGCCTCGAGCTCCGGGGCGGTCTCGTCCGGCCCGAGCGGGGTCCGCGCCTGGGCAACCAGCGGGCCCGTGTCGATCCCCTCGTCCATCCGGATGAGGCTCACCCCGGTCGTCTCGTCACCGGCGAGGATCGTGGCCGGGACCGGCGTGGCGCCGCGGTGGCGGGGCAGGAGCGACGGATGGAGGTTGAGGGCGCCGTGTCGGAGCCCGAGGAGAGCCGGCGGGACGATCCGGCCATAGTCCGCGAGCACGATCAGGGCCGGCTCGAGCGCCATGACATCTGCGACCGCGTCGGGATCGCGCAGGCGCGCCGGCGTCAGGACGTTCTGTGATGCCGAGAGGCCCCGCCGCCTCCGCGATCGGCGTCCCTGCGGGCTCGAGGCGTCGCCCGGCCGGTCGAGGCGGCGCCGTCACGACGCCGACGAGGTCGACGTGGGGATCGGAGGCCAGAGCGCGCAGCGACGGCAGACCGAACCCGCCGCTGCCGATGAAGACGGTCCGCACGCGATCCATGCTAGGCCGCTCGGAGGACCGAGGCCGCTCCACGGAGGCCGTCGGTCCGTGGATTCACGCGAGGGCGCTCGTCGCCTCGCGGACCTCGGCGTCATCCTCGTTGCCCTCGCCGACCGCCATCAGCTCGTCCATCGAGTCGAGATAGTCGATGTAGAGCTTGCCGTCGAGGTGATCGAGCTCGTGCTGGAGCGCCCGACCGAGCAGCCCGGATCCCGCGACCTTGATCTTCTTGCCGTGACGGTTCTGCGCGACGACCCAGACCTTCTCGCGCCGCGTGACGTAGGCCACGTAGCCCGGGATCGAGAGGCAGCCCTCGAGATCGCGGTCGTCGCCCGTCGACCGGACGATCGCCGGGTTCACGAGCTCGTAGAGCTGGTCCTCGACCTCGATGACGCAGGCCTGCATCGCCTCGCCGAGCTGTGGCGCGGCGAGGCCGACACCCGGGGCGTCACGCATCGTGTGCGCGAGGTCGTCGAGCAGCTCGTGCAGGTAACGGCCGAAGCTGTCGACCGGTTTGCCCTTGAGGCGCAGGCGCGGGTCGCCGAGGAGGACGATGGGGCGGACGCTCATGGGCGGAGTATAGGAGCGGCCGGATCAGCCCGGGGTCGCGCCGCCGGACGGGGTCGTGCCGGCGTCGGGTGCGGGCGGCGGCGGGACGTCGGTCGCGGCCGGCGACCCACCATCGGGGGCCGTGTGCGGCGCGGATCCCGTGTCGCTCGCGGCGAGAGACGCGCGCAGCTCCGAGGCCCAGGAGCGCGACCGCTCGGCCAGCTTGCCGCTCGCGTCGGAGGTGGCGTCGCCCGCCTTCTTCGCCAGGGGCGCGGCGCGGTCCGCGGTGACTGCGGCGAACTCTGCGGCGCGCGCCGAGAACTCGCGGACGGTCGGCGTGGCGCGCTCGGCGAGGTCGTCGATCGCCTCGCGGATCGAATCGAGGATCGCGGTCGCGGTCGTCCCGCCACTCGACGATCCGCTGGCGCCGGCCGATGCGCCGGGTCCCGCGGAGCCCGATGTCTCGCCTGCGGCGCCGGATCCGGAGGCCGGTTCACCGGTCCACGTGAAGGTCTCGTCGGGGGTCGGCTGGTCGTTGGTCTTGGGGTCGAGCGGCTCGGTCATCGTGTCTGGCTCCTCGGTCTTGTGCTGACCCACATCGTCGCACGAACCGGGCTGACCGGCATCTGCCGAAGGTCCCGTTCGGCGACAACGATCCCTACAGCAGCGATTCCGGATCGACGTCGACCGACCACGGGGCGTCGACGCCGCCGTCGAGCAGGTCGGCGGGATCGGCGCCGCGCAGGACCACGTTCCAGCGCCAGCGATCGGCCCGCCGCGCGATGTAGGCCGGGGCCGGACCGACGACGGTCACCGCGGCTCCCCGTTCCGTCGCGCGCTCGCGCAGGCGGTCGGCCATGGCGTGGGCCTCGCGCTCGGCGGCGATCGGGTCCGCCAGACCGACGGTCAGCTTCACCAGCCGTCCGAACGGCGGCGACCCGAATCGCTCGCGGAGGGCGAGCTCCGCATCGTAGAAGGCGGTCCGATCGCCCGTCGCCGCGGCCACGATCGCGGGGTGCTCGGGCTGGTAGGTCTGGACGATCGCGTGCCCGGGCCGCTCCCCGCGCCCGGCCCGGCCGATCGCCTGGACGAGCAGCTGGTAGGTCCGCTCGGCGGCACGCTCGTCGGGCAGGTTGAGCGCGATGTCCGAGGAGACGACGCCGACCAGCGTGACCGCCGGGATGTCGAGACCCTTGGCCACGAGGCTGGTGCCGACCAGGACGTCCGTCCGCCCGTCGGCGAACGCATCGATGACCCGCTCCGCCGCGCCCCGGTGCTCGACGACGTCGCGGTCGAGGCGCGCCACGCGCAGGCCCGGGAACGTCTCGCGGACCTCGCGCTCGACGCGTTCGGTCCCGCCGCCGAGGTAGCGGATCCGCGGCGAGCCGCACGACGGGCAGCGCGATGCGAGCGGCGTCGCCCGGCCGCAGTGATGGCAGCGCAGCGTCGTCCCGGCCTGGTGATAGACGAGCGGTCGCTCGCAGTCGGGGCAGGCCTGGACGTAGCCGCAGTCGCGACAGAGCACGACCGACGCCGTCCCGCGCCGGTTGAGGACGAGGATCGCCTGCTCGCCTGCCGTCGTATCGAGACCGGCCAGGGCCGCCGCCAGCGACCGCGACAGCAGCCCGCGCTGCCCGGCCGCCAGCTCCTCGCGCAGGTCGACGATCTCGACGGTCGGGGCGGCGCCGACCGGGCGGGCCGGCAGGACGACCCGATCGAACACCCCGCTGCGGGCCCGACCGACGCTCTCGACCGCGGGCGTGGCCGAACCGAGGACGACGGCAGCGCCGGCCAGCTCGGCGAGCGCGACCGCGGCGTCGCGTGCCTGCAGCCGTGGCGTTCGGTCGCTCTTGTACGCCGCATCGTGCTCCTCGTCGACGACGATCAGGCCGACATCGGCCAGGGCGCGACGACCGCCAGGCGCGTCCCGACGACGATGTCGACGTCGCCGGCCCGGATCCGCCGCCACTCGTCGGCCCGCTCGCCCTCGCCGAGGCCCGAATGGAGCAACGCGACCCGGGCGTCGAGATCGGCCCGGAGCCGGTCGACGAGCGGCAGCGCCAGGGCGATCTCGGGGACCAGCACCAGTGCCGGGCGGCCGGCCTCGAGCGCCGAGGCGATGGCCTCGACGTAGATCGCCGTCTTGCCACCGCCCGTCACGCCATCGAGCAGGAGCGGTCGCGGATCGCGCGCGCCGATCGCGGCCCGGATGCGCTCGACGGCATCGGCCTGGGCGGGCAGCAGGTCGCTGCTCGCCGGCCGTCCGCCGCGTCGGCCGGCCGGCCTGGCTGGCCAGCGGTCGGCGGGGGCGTTCGCGCACGTCGGCCACCGCGAGACCGCGTCGGACGAGCCCGGCCACCGCCGCGTGCCCGTGGTGACCGGCCAGGTCGGCCGCCGGTCGCCCCTCGTCCGGCGCCGCGGCGAGCTCGATGAGCGCCTCGGCCTGACGCGGACCGAGCGCACGGCCGGTCGGCCGCTCGCCGGCGGCGAGGATGCGCCGCGACTTCCGTGCCGGCCTCGGTCAGCCGGATCCAGCGCTCGTAGCGCGGTCCCGCCCCGGCGCCGAGCAGCACCCACTCGAGGCTGATCCGTCCGTCCGTCTCGAGCGCACGCAGGCGACGCAGGAGGCCCGCCCGACCGTCGGGGCCGGCGAGGTCGCGGACGGGCCGCGGCCCGCGCTCGAGCTGGCCGAGGAGATCGACCTCTGTCGCGTCGGCCGCGCTCGAGCCGCCCGGTGCCAGCTCCGCGACGAGCTCGAGCCGCTCGAGCAGCCCGGGCGGCAGCATCGACCGGAGGACGAGGGCCGGCGGCGCGAGGTAGCGGTCGGAGATCCAGCGGGCGAGCCGCAGGGTCAGCGGCGGGAGGAGCGGCCCGTCCGCCCGGACGCGATCGACGATCGGCTTGGCCGCCACGGCCGGGAGACCGGATGCCTCGGCGAGGACGATGCCGAGGGCCTGACGCCGTCCGAACTCGACCAGGACGGCCTCGCCGAGCTCGAGGTCGTCGCAGCCGCTCCGGCACGAGGTACGTGTAGGTCCGGTCCCCGCCCGCGGCATCGACCGCGACCTCGACCGCACGGCCCCCGCCGACGACGACACGCCTCGTCGCCGGGCAGGTCCTCCAGCCCCAGGACGTCGGACAGGGTCAAGGCGAGCGCGGGTAGACGTCGACCCGTCGATCCGGGTGGCGTCGGTGCTCCTCGGCGATGATGTCGTCGATCCGCCCGGCGGTCCGCTCGACCTGCCCGGTCTCGTTGGTCACGACGTAGTCGTAGTCCTCCTGGCGGGCGAGCTCGATGGCGGCGTTGCGCTGGCGCAGCTCGAGCTCATCGGCGGTCTCGGTGGCGCGGCTGCGGAGGCGCTGGAAGAGGTCCTCGAGCGACGGCGGGATGAGGAAGACGAGCAGCGCCCCGGGGATCTTCTCCTTGACCGACCTGGGCGCCCTGGACGTCGATCTTGAGGATCACGTCGCGACCCGCGGCGAGGGCCTCGCGGACCTGGCTGCGCGGCGTCCCGTACCAGTTGCCGTGGACCTTGTTGGCCTCGAGGAACTCGCCCGCCTCACGCTGCGCCTTGAACGTCGCCCGGTCGAGGAAGTGGTAGTCGACGCCGTCGACCTCGCCGGGGCGCATCGACCGGGTCGTGCAGGTCACGACGTAGTGGTAGTCCGGCTCGTGGACCCGCCGCCGGAGGGCGTCGATGATCGTGTCCTTGCCGACCCCGCTCGGTCCCGAGATGATCACGAGCATCGCGCCGTTGGCGGCGCCGATCCCCGCCTCGGGCTCCGGCCCGTCGGTCACCGGACCACCTCGCGCAGCGTGTCGAGGACCGATTCGAGCTCGGGCGGGAGCGGCGCCGTCGCCCGGATGAGGTGGCCGTCCGACGGCGAGGTCAGCTCGAGCCGCCAGGCGTGCAGGAAGAGCCGATGCAGGCCGGCCGGGCCGCGTCGCGAGGTGCCGGTCCCGTAGACCGGATCGCCCGCGATCGGATGCCCGATGGCGTCGAGATGGACGCGGATCTGGTGCGTCCGCCCGGTCACGAGGTCGAGGTCCAGCAGCGTCCAGTCGGTGAACCGCTCGCGGACGCGGTAGCCGGTCACGGACGGTCGCCCGTCGGGGACGACGGCCATCTTGGTGCGGTGCTTCGGGTCGCGGCCGATCGGCGCCTCGATGCGTCCGACGGCGGCCGCGACACTCCCCTGGACGAGCGCCTGGTAGGTCTTCTTGACCCGTCGCGCCTTGAGCTGGGCCATGATCGAGGCCTGCGCAGCGTCGTGCCGGGCGACCATGAGCAGCCCGCTCGTGTCGCGGTCGAGGCGATGGACGATCCCGGGCCGCTGGACGCCGGCGATCCCGCCCCACGTCGAGCCGTCGCCGTGCGCCAGCAGCGCGTTGACCAGCGTCCCGTCGGCGTGCCCCGGTGACGGGTGGACGACGAGGCCGGCCGGCTTGTCGAGGATCAGCAGGTCGTCGTCCTCGTAGACGACCTGGAGCTTGATATCGGGCTCGGGGGCCAGATCGAGGGCGACGACCTCGGGGACGTCGAGCCGCAGCTCCGTGCCGGCGCCCACGATCGTGTTCGCCTTGAGGGCTTCGCCACCGGTCGTCAGCCGGCCGTCGGTGATGAGCTTCTGGACGTAGCTGCGAGAGAGACCCGGTGGCGTCGGCGACGTAGCGATCGACCCGGCCGGCCGACCCGTCGGGCACGCGCAGGACGCGGATCCCGGGGGCGTACGCCGGATCAACCATCCGACCGCTTCTCGCGCCAGCCGATCAGGGCCGGGAAGATCGCCGCCCCGATCAGCATCAGGATCGCCGGTGCTGATCGCCGCATCGGCCACGTTGAACGTGTAGAACCGGAGGGTGCCGATGCCCATGTCGACGAAATCGATGACGTAGCCGAGGCGCAGCCGGTCGATCAGATTGCCGAGCGCTCCGCCGAGCAGCAGGCCGAGCGCGATCGACAGGTAGAGGCTCCGTCCGGCCTTGGCGTGGTACGCGACGATCAGCCCGACGACGGCGAGCGAGGCGATCCCGAACATGACGGCGTTGTCGGAGAACATCCCGAACAGCGCCCCCGAGTTCTGGCTCAGGATGAGGCGCAGGTAGTCGCCGATCACGTTGACCACCTCGCCGGGCGAGACGTTCGCGACGAGCCACGCCTTGGCGAGCTGGTCGACGATCAGGACCGCCACCGCGACCCCGGCGAAGACGAGCCAGTGAGCTCGTGACCCGGCGGTCGTCGCGGCGGCCTCGGCCGTCCCACCGGCACCGCCCGACTCGCCGATCGGCATGTCGCTCATCGGTCGACCGCCCGGCGACGCAGGGCGACCGCGACCCTGCCCCCGCTCGAGATCCACGTCGGCGGACGTGGCATCGGCCGGCGGGTCGCCGTCGGCGAGGACCGACAGGGTGTCGGCGGCGACCGACGGCAGGTGCCCCGCGACGCCGTCCGGGAGGCCGCGGACCCACAGGTCGATCCGGTCGTCGAGCTCGAGGGCGGCCTCGCGGCGGAGGTCCTGGATCGCACGGGCCAGCTCGCGTGCCTCGCCCTCGGCGACCAGCTCGGGCGTCAGCGCGGTGTCGAGCACGACGACCAGGCCGTCGTGGTGCGCGACCGCGGTCCCGGGTCGCGGGGTCGCCTGGATCTCGACCTCGTCGGGTGCCAGCGTGACGCCGGCCAGGGTCACCGACCCGTCCGACTCGAAGACGACCTCGCCCTCGCGGGCCGCGGCCATCACCGCGGGGATCGCGGACCCGAGGCGCTTGCCGATCTTCGGGAGCAGCGGCTTCACCCGTCGCTCGACGAGCGCCGAGTCGTCGTCGATGACGACGACCTGCTTGACGTTGATCTCGTCGGCGATCAGTCCGAGCAGATCCTCGCCGATCGTCAGCCCGCGGTCCGGGAGCGCGATCCAGGCAGTCGCGAGCGGCTGGCGGGTCTTGAGGTGGGCGCTGCTCCGCAGCGTCCGGGCGAGGTCGACGACCCCCTGTGCGACCGCCATCGAAGCCTCCAGTGGCTCGTCGCGATGGGCGGCCAGATCGGCGCTCGGCCAGCGCGTGAGATGGACGCTGTCGGGCGCGTCGGCATCGACCGTCGTGACCAGGTTCCCGTACAGCGACTCGGCGAGGAACGGCAGGATCGGCGCCAGCATCCGGGCGGTCGCCACGAGCGCGGCGTGGAGAGTCGCGAACGCTGCGGCCTGGTCGGCCCGATCGTCGGACCGCGAGAAGCGGCGGCGCGACAGGCGCAGGTACCAGGTCGACAGCCCGTCGAGATAGGACGACAGCGCGCGCGTCGCGCCGACCGCGTCGAAGTCGGCAAGCCTCGCTTCGGCCGCCGTCGCCGTCCCCGCCGCCCGGGACAGGATCCAGCGGTCGAGGACCGGGCGGTCGGCGGGCTCGGCGAGTCGCCTCGGACGGGGACCAGCCGGCCAGCCGCGCATAGGTCACGAAGAACGAGTAGACGTTCCACAGGATCAGCAGCTCGCGGCGCGCCTCGTCGGCGGCGTGCCAGCCGAACAGGATGTTCTCCTCCGGCCGGGCCTTGGCGAACATCCAGCGCATGACGTCGACGCCCATCCGGTCGGCTGCCTCGTCGAACTCGATCGCGTTGCCCCAGCTCTTGTGCATCTGGCGGCCGTCCTCGGCGAAAACCAGCGCGTAGCCGAAGATCGTCTTGAACGGCGGCTCGCGGCGCAGGACCGTGGACATCGCGAGCATCGAGTAGAACCAGTTGCGGAACTGGCCCGGGAAGCTCTCGGTGATGAAGTCGGCCGGGAACCACTGGCGCCAGTAGTCGGGATCCTCGCGGAAGTGGAGCGTCGAGAACGGCACGATCCCGGCGTCGAGCCAGGGATTGCCGACATCCTTGATCCGCTCGACCGCCGCGCCGCAGGTCGGGCAGGCGATCGTGACCGCGTCGACGTACGGCCGATGCGGGGTGTGGCCCTCGAAATCCTCCCAGCCTGCGACGGCCCGCTCGTGGAGCTCGTCGCGCCCACCGATGACCTCGACCGTGCCGCACGCCGCGCAGTCGTAGATCGGCAGCGCCAGGCCCCAATAGCGCTTCTTGCTGATCATCCAGTCGTGCATGTTGCGGAGCCAGTCGAGCTCGCGCTCGTAGCCGAAGTCCGGGATCCAGCGGATCTGGTCGACCACGTCCATGATCTGGTAGCGGAGGCTGGCGTCGACCTGCTCGGGGGTCAGCGACGCGCGTGGCTGGTCGTAGAGCGGACCCATGCTGATGAACCACTCGTCGACGAGACGGAAGACGAGCGGCGTCCCGCAGCGCCAGCAGTGCGGGTAGCGGTGGGTGATCGTCTCGAGCCGGTAGAAGCGGTCCTCGCGCTTGAGGTGCTCGACGATCGGATCGGCGACATCGCGCACGTCGCGGCCCGACAGCGGGCCGAACCCGTCGATGAAGATGCCGCCCTCGTCGAGCGGCGCGACGACCGGCAGGCCGAGCGCCTTGCCCAGCTGGAAGTCCTCGGCGCCGCAGCCGGGGGCGATGTGGACGATGCCGGTCCCCTCGTCCTCCCCGACCTCGGTCCACGGCACGACCCGATGCTCGTACGGGCGATCGGGGGCATCGGCCGTGCCGCCGGCGAAGGCGTGCCGGACGGCCGGCAGGTCGTCGAACGGACCCGCGTAGCGCCAGCCGACCATCTCGCTGCCGGAGACCTCGTCGAGCACCTCGAACGGTCCGGTCAACGCCGTCTTGAGCGTCCCCTTCCCGAGCCAGAAGATCCGTCGCCCTGCCGGACCCGGACGTAGCGGATCGTCGGTCCGACCGCGGCGGCCACGTTCGAGGTCAGCGTCCACGGCGTCGTCGTCCAGACCAGGAGCGATTCACCGGGCCGGTCGAGAGCGGGAACCGGACGGTCAGGCCGGGGTCGTCGCGGTCCTGGTAGCCCTCGTTCATCTCGGTCTGTGACAGGCCGGTGCCGCAGCGGGCGCACCACGGCATCGTGTCGTGGCCCTTGTACAGCCAGCCGCGCCGGTGACATTCGGCGAGGAAGCCCCAGATCAGGTCGTTGTTCTCGTTGCTGAACGTGAAGTAGCTGCCGCCGATGTCGGGCATCCCGAGCCGCCCGACGAGCATCTCGACGGTATCGGTGACCGGTCCGTGCGGTGCCCTCGGTCGTCGTCACCGCCGACGGGTCCGTGCCGAGCAGCTCGCCCAGCCGGCGCAGCTCGTCGGGGTCGTTCCAGTCCATCCACATCCCGAGCCGGATCGACTGCTCGGTCTGGCGGGCCGCGTAGGTCAGCACCCGCTGCTTGCACAGCGTCACGAAGCGGGCGATCCCGAACGCCTCGATGTCGCGCTTCGACGTGAAGCCGAGGTCGCGCTCGACGTTGACCTCGACCCACAGGCCCTGGCAGTCGAACCCGTTCTGGTAGCGCTCGTCCTCACCGAGCATCGCGTGGAAGCGCTGGTAGAGGTCCTTGTAGGCCCGGCCCCAGGCGTGATGGACGCCCATCGGGTTGTTGGCCGTGATCGGGCCGTCGAGGAAGCTCCACCTCGGCCCGCCCGCGTTCTGGGCGCGCAGCCGCGCGAACGTCCGACGCTCGCGCCACAGATCCAGGATCTCGTACTCCTGGGCGACAAGATCGGGCTTCGAGCTGACGGGTCGGAACATTCGGCCTCGTGGACTGGGGTGGGCGGAGCACCGGCTCGGACGGGCGCGGCGATTGCTCGTGCGGCGAGTGCTCGTTTCGGCGGGTCCGAGTATCCTACCCGCGATGCACGAACCAGAGGGCGCGCGACCGCGCGCGCGGTCACCGTTCGCGGCCGCTTTCCTCTCGCTGATCTTCCCCGGACTCGGCCAGCTCTACGCCGGTGCGCCCATGCGCGCGCTGGCCTTCGCCGCCGGCCCGATCCTGGCGCTGGCGCTCGCGGCCGGCACTGTCATCCGCGTGGACAAGATCGCGCTGCTCGGTTTCCTGATCGACCCGACCGTCCTCGATGCGGTCTTCGTCATCAACCTCGGCATCCTCGTCTACCGGCTCGTCGCCATCGTCGACGCCTATCGTGTCGCGGAGTACCTCAACGCCGCTGCCGCGTCGGGCGACGGTCGGGCAGGCCGGGCCCGGTTCGGTCGCAACCCGCTCTCGATCGCGGGCCTCCTCGCGATCATCCTGGTGATGGCCGGCAGCCACGTCGTCGTCGCGCGCTACGACATGCTGGCCCAGGGCGTGCTCAGCAACGGCTGCATCTTCATCAGCGACCCGAATACGGAGTGCAACCTCGACGCGACGCCGTCGCCCGGGGCCGCCGCATCCCCGACCGATGACGGGACCGCCGCAGGCCCGACCGACTCCCCCGTCCCGGACGAGACGCCGGCCGGCAGCGCGGTCCCGCAGGTCTCGATCCCGCCCTGGGACGGCAAGGAACGGCTCAACATCCTGCTCATCGGCGCCGACCAGCGTCCCGGTGAGGGCACCTTCAACACGGACACGTTGATCGTCGTGTCGATCGACCCGGTCACCAAGCAGGTGGCGATGTTCAGCCTGCCGCGCGACACGCAGGGCGTCCCGATCCCGCCCGGACCGGCGCGCAACGTCTTCGGCTCGGTCTACCAGGGCAAGATCAACGCCTGGTGGACGAACATCCACAGGCGTACCGATCTCTACCCGGGCTCGGTCAAGAACGGGACCGTCGGCTACAACGGGCTCAAGGCGATCATGGGCTACCTCTACGGACTCGACATCAAGTACTTCGTGGAGGTCAACTTCGACGGCTTCAAGAAGGTGGTCGACGTGATGGGCGGGCTGACCGTCAACGTCCAGATCCCGGTCTCGGACGATCGCTTCCCGTCGATCAATGGCGGGCTCCGCCGGGTCTACATCCCGAGCGGGATCCAGCACATGGACGGCGCCGAGGCCCTCCGCTATGCCCGGTCCCGCCACGGCTCGAACGACTTCGATCGCGGCGCGCGCCAGCAGCGCGTCCTGCTCTCGCTCCGCCAGCAGGCCGACCCGCAGTCGCTCATCCCGCGGCTGCCGGATCTCATCGACGCGCTCGGCTCTGCGGTCTCGACCGACATCCCGTCGAACCAGCTCGCCCCGCTGCTCGGGCTCGCCTCGCAGATCGACACCAAGGACATCCGCTCGTACGTCTTCGCGCCGCCGCTGTACGGGACCGAAAGCCGTCCGGGCGCGCCGGTCTACACCATCCAGGCCAAGGTGTCGAAGATCCGGGCCGCCGTCAAGACCGCGTTCACCACGGACCCGGCCGACGAGGCACAGCGTCAGGACCTGGCATCCGAGGGGGCAGCCGTCTGGGTCCTCAATGGGACCAGTGATTCGGGCTTCGGGACCGCGATCGCGGGCTACCTCGAGTTCCACGGCCTGGCCGCATCCGCGCCGCGCCAGCGGCCGGCCGGTGCCGTCCCGGCAAACACCGTGATCGTCGCCTACAACGGCGCCGAGACGAAGATGCCCGACACGGTCACCTACCTGCAGCAGACGTTCGGAGTGACCGTCACCACCAAGACCGACCCGGCCGTGCCCGCCGACATCGTGATCACGGTCGGCCGGAACACGCCGGGACTCGCGGCCCCGGCCGGGCCATAGACGCCCGGCCCTACTCGATCGGGGTCAGCCAGTGCTCGTATTCGGGCAGGCGGCCGCGCACGGCGTCGAAGTAGCGGTCGCGGATCAGCCGCCCGATCGGGCCGATCTCGCCCGCACCGACGGGCCGGTGGTCGACCTCGATGACCGACGAGATCTGGACGCCCGTGCCGCACAGGAACATCTCCTCGGCGACATACAGCTCTGAGCGGTCGATCGAGCGGACCTCGACCGGGATCCCCTCGTTGCCGAGCATCTCGATGATCGCCTTGCGGGTCACGCCCTCGAGGATGTCGTCGGTGACCGGCGGGGTCAGCGCGACGCCGTCACGGACGACGAACAGGTTCGCGGCCGATGCCTCGTTCACGTGTCCGTCGGCGGTCAGGACGATCGCCTCGTCGAAGCCGTTGAGCTCCGCCTCGGTCTTCTGGAAGGCCATGTTGACGTAGCCGCCGACGATCTTGCCGCGCGCCGGCAGCGCCTCGTCGGCGTTGCGCCGCCACGACGAGGTCATCACCCGGCAGCCCGAATCGGTGTCGATGTAGTTCCCGAACGGGACCGACACGATATACAGCTCGTTCTCGAGATGGTGGAGGCGCACGCCGATCGCCCGGGTCGACTTGTAGAACGAGGGCCGGATGTAGGCGTCCTCGTGGAAGGCGTTGCGGCGGACCGTCTCGATGATCAGGCCGCTCAGCTCGTCGACGGACGGGACGTTCTCCATCATCAGGATCCGGCACGACTGGCGCAGGCGCGCGGCGTGCTCGGGGATCTTCAGCCCGTAGAGCCGCTTCTGCTCGGGGTTCCAGTAGGCGCGGATGCCCTCGAACGTCGCCGTCCCGTACATGAACGCGTGGGTCATGATGCTGACCTTGGCGTCGCGCATCGGGACCCAGTCGCCCTCGAAGTAGCAGATCAGCTCGTCGAGCGCGTCCGGGGAGGGGGCGTGGTGGACCGACGGCGCGGCGTCGGACTTCTCGGTCAGCATGCGTGAGCTCCCTCGATGCGGTCGCCGGAGTATATCAGCGGGTCCCTTTGGGCTCGCTCAATGGGCCGGCGCGCCCCCGCCGATGGCCCCGCTGACCACCCCGAGGACCAGCACGAGGTACGCGAGATAGAACGCGCCGCCGACCAGCAGGTTCTTCCCGTGGAGCACTCCGCGCCGGGCCATCGGGATGAAGATGGCGCCCGATGACAGGAAGGCGATCGCGGCCGACGCGAAGACCACGTACGTCCCCTCGCCGACGACCCAGGTGTCCGAGGCGAACACCAGCGCGACGACGGTCGGGATCGTCGCCTGGAAGACCATCGCGCCGGTGATGTTGCCCATCGCGAGGGTGTCCTTGTCCTGGCGGACCCAGATGATCGAGTTGAACTTCTCTGGCAGCTCGGTGGCGATCGGGGCGATGACGAGGGCCAGGATGGCGGGGTCGACGTTGAGCTGCGTCGCCAGGTCGGTGACGGCGGTGACGAAGAACGTGGCACCCACCACGATGAGACCGAGTGCGGCGATGACCTGGATGTTGACGATCCGCAGGCGGGGGACGCCGGGGTCGGCGCGGTGGGCGGTCCGGTCGAGCCGATGGAACCGCAACGGCGCGAGCTCCGAGGCCTCTTCGGCCGCCTCCTCCTGGAAGTGGCCGCGGACGTACCAGGCATAGATCCCGATGAGGACGGCGGCCACGATCCATTTGAGCCAGACCGGGTCGAGCGGCAGGAACGCGGCCCCGATCGCCAGCGCATAGGCGATCCCGAAGTAGCGCATGTCGTGGGCGAGGACGCGCGTGTCGACGAGCATCGTGTCGCCGCTCGAGCGCCGCCGGGCAGCCCACAGGATCGCGATCCCGGTCACGAACATGGCCAGCGTCGAGAGCATGAACGGGGCGCCCAGGATCGCGCCGACACCGACCTCATGGGACGACTCCCCGGTCGCGAACAGGATCGCGATGATCGGGATCATCGTCTCCGGGAGCGCCGTCCCGACCGCGGCCAGGACCGACCCGACGGCGCCCTCGGCGAGCCCCAGCTTGCGACCGAACCACTCGATGCTGTTGGTGAACAGCTCGGCGCCCAACAGGATCACGACGAACGCGACGACGAGGACGGCGATATCCATCGGTCAGGCCGTCGCGATCAGGGCGCTCAGGACGCCCACCGCGATCACCAGCAGGATCCCGACCGAGACGGCGAGCATCAGCCAGTCCGATTCGCGCGCGTAGGCGACGGCCGCAACGATCACCCGCCCGATCGGGGCGGCGATCACGGCCAGCAGGCCGAGCCACAGGAACGCAGCCGGCTGGAGCGCGACGAGCTCGGCGCCGAGGCCCGGCAGATCGAGCGGCGGGCCGCCCGAGGTCGGCGAGATCCCATCGGCGATCATCAGCACGACACCGATCGAGAGCAGCCCGACCGAGACATAGGTCACTGCGATCAGCAGCCGGCCGATCAGCCGATCGGTGGCCAGGGCACGGGCGACCACGGCCGCGCGACCGTCGACGGTCACGGCGCTCACCTGACCACCTGCAGGAGCATTTCGACGGCCGTGAAGACGAGAACGATCACGAATAGCAGCCGCAGGTATCGAAGATCCACGACGTGACCGAAGCGTGAGCCGGCTGTCGCCCCGATGAAGACGCCGATCGCCGTCGGCCCAGCCACGTACACGTCGAGACCACCGTGGATGGCGTAGATGACGGCGCTGGCGGCCGCGGTGATGCCGATCATCATGTTGCTCGTCGCGGTGGCGACCCGGAGCGGCACGCCCATGGCCAGGTTCATCAGCGGCACCTTGACGATCCCGCCGCCGATCCCGAGCAGCGCGGACACGACCCCGGCGCCGGTCGCCACGATGACGCCCCGTCCGAGATGACGCACGTGATATCCCTCGCCGGACAGGCTCTCCAGGAGCGTGATCGGCGGAGCGGGCACGGCCATCGCGACGGGTGCGACGGGAGTCGGCTCCGGGATGGCGGCATCGGGCGCATCGGCCTCGACGGTCATCGGCTCGGGCGTTCCGGATCGGGCCATCGTGAACGCCACGTACAGCAGGAGGACCGCGAAAAGGAACGCCAGCAGGCGCTCGTCGAGCAGGAACGCGATCGAGCCCCCGATCAGTGCCCCGGTCGCTGTGAAGAGCTCGAGCGTCATGCCGAGCCGCAGGTTCGCCACGTGGCGCTCGAGGTAGACGCCCGCGGCCGCGCTGCTGGTCATGATCACGCAGATCAGCGAAACGCCGACGGCCTCGCGCAGCGGAAGACCGAACCCGAGTGTCAGCAAGGGCACGATCAGGACGCCACCGCCGAGGCCCAGGAGCGAACCGAAAGCGCCCGCTGCGACTCCCCCGCCGATCATCAGCAGCCCGACGACCACGTCAGGCGGCGGCGGGCACGGACTTGACGCTGGATCGTCCGCCCACCGCGCCGAGCCCTATGGTCGGAGGTGCTGCGGTGCGTACGGGAGCAGGGCGACGTGGCGGGCGCGCTTGAGGGCGACGGCCAGCTCGCGCTGATGCCCGGCACAGGTGCCGGTCTTGCGACGCGGCTCGATCTTGGCTCGCTCGGACAGGTACCGACGGAGGCGGTTGACCTCCTTGTAGTCGATCTGGACGGTCTTGTCGGCACAGAACGCGCAGACCTTGCGGCGACGTCGATCGCGGTAGAAGTCGTCGCGCTTCTTGGAACGGATAGCGGGGGGCATCGGTGGTAGGTCTCCTGATCAGAAGGGAAGGTCGTCGAGGTCGGCGTCGTCGGCGGGTGGGCGCGAGCCGCCACCGCCGCCCGAGAAACCACCGCCGCCCGCGCTGGCAGCGCCGGCTGCGACTGGAGCGCCGGTGAACCCGGCTTCGTCCTCACGGGGCCGCTTCTCGAGGCTGATGACGTTGTCGGCCGTGACGTCGAGCGACGTCCGCTTCTGGCCGTCCTGGCCCTCGAATTCGCGGGTCCGGAAGCGACCCTCGACGAAGACCCGGTTGCCCTTGCGAAGCTGCTCAGCGGCACGCTCGGCTCGATCGCCGAAGACGCTGACGCGGAACCAGTCCGTCTCCTCGATCCACTCGCCGGTCTGCTGGTTCTTGGTCGACTGGTTGACGGCCACGCTGAACTGCGTGACGGGCTTGCCGGTCGGCGTATAGCGCATCTCGGGATCGCGCCCGAGGTTGCCGATGATCATGACCTTGCAGAACGCCATGATGCTGCCCTCCCGTCAGTCGATGGCGGCCGGAGCCGCCTCGCTCTCGGACTCGTCGATGAATGCGCCCGGGCGGTCGTCCTCGTCGTCCTCGTCCATCTCGGACTGGATGTCCTCGGCGTCGAGCCCGTCGAAGCCCTCGTCATCGCCCTCGGTCACCTTCGTCGGGCGATCGACCCGGGTGATGAGGTGCCGGAGCACCTCTTCGGTGATCAGCAGGGTGTGCTCGAGCTCAACGATCGCGTCCGAGGGCGCCTCGAACAGGATGATGTGATACGAGCCCTCACGATGGCGGTCGATCGGGTAGGCCAGGCGACGGCGCCCCCAGGGAGCGACCTTGATGATCTGGCCCCCGGCTGCGACGATCCCGCGGGTCGTCCGGTCGACGATCGCCTGGCTCTTGTCGTCCGCCACGTCCGGGCGAAGGACAAGCATGAGTTCATAGCGGCGCATCTGCGCGACTCCTTCCAATGGGTATGCCCCGTTGCCGGCGACCGGCGCGGAGCGGAAAGGACAGGACAGGAGTCTAGCACGATGCCCGGTCCGGCCCCTCCCGGGTGACATCTCCCGGGCGACCGCCGTTGTATCCTCTTGGCCGATCCAGACCCGACCCTACCCAGCATCGACCTGATCCGGGGGAGAGCCCTTTGCCCGCGAGTACCATCCTCCTGCTCGATTCGGACGCCGAAGCCGGCGAGGCGATCGCCTCGATCCTGACGCTCGCCGGTTACACGGTCACGCTCACGACCGATCCCGACGAGGCCTTCGCCAAGGCGGTCGAGAACCAGCTCATCATCATCGACATCGCGAGCGGTCCCCGGTCGGCGGTCGAGATCTGTCGGGAGATCCGGGCGACGCCGTCGATGTCGGCGATCCCGGTCATGTGCGTCAGCGCGACCCAGGAAGTCGAGGAGCGGATCCACTTCCTCGAGGCCGGCGCCGACGACGTCATGGCCCGTCCGTTCGACGCACGCGAGATGGAGGCGCGGGTCGAGGCCCTCCTCCTCCGTTTCCAGCGATCGAAGGACCTCGCCCCGATCATCTCGGCAGACGGCCTCACGCTGACCCGGGCGCGCCGGATCGTCGCGGTCTACAGCCCGAAGGGCGGGGTCGGGACGACAACGGTCGCGACCAACATCGCCATCGCGGCCGCGGCACATCGGCCCGATCGCGTCATCCTCGTGGACTTCGCTCTCCAGTTCGGTGGCGTCGCGGTCCTCCTCGACCTCGATCCGAAGCAGACCATCGCCGACGTCGTCCGCGACGAGGCCTCGCTCCGCGAGCCCGAATTGCTCCGGACCTACGCGATGCGCCACGACAGCGGCCTGCACGTCCTCGCCGCTCCGGCGGCTCCTGAAGCGGCCGAGATCATCACCTCGGCGCACGTCTCCCAGATCCTGAAGACCCTGCTCGAGGGCTACGACCTGATCGTCATCGACGCCGGGTCGACGCTCGACGAGCGAGTCCTCACGATCTTCGAGATCGCCGAGAGCGTCCTGCTCCCGATCACTCCCGAGATCGGCGCGCTCAAATCCCTGCATGCGCTGCTCGAGTACCTGAGCGAGGCCGGCACGATCGGGCTCAAATCGACCTTCGTTCTCAACAACCTGTTCGCTCGCGAGATCCTCAAGCTGCGCGACGTCGAGAACTTCCTTGGCGCCAAGATGACGGTCGAGCTGCCGTACGACCCATTCCTCTACCTCAAGGCCGTCAACGAGGGCGTACCGATCGTCACCGGCGCGCCCCGCAGCATCGCGGCCGAACGGCTGGTCAAGCTCAGCTCGATCGCGTTCGGCGAGGGCGGCTACCAGGTCCCTGTCTCGGCCGAGGCCAAGAAGTCGAGCGGGCTCTTCCGGCGGCGTCGCTGAGTCTCGTGCGCGTCAGGCCCGGTCGGGATCAGTGATGCCCCTCAATCGCGAGCGAACGCGACGGTGAGGCGCCGGACCGTTCTGATAGCGGCACTGGTGCTCTGGACCCTTCTGTCCTTCGGGTGGCTCACGTTCTTCAGCGGCGGCAACGTGTGCAAGATCCTCCAAACGGTGCCAAACGACGGTTCCCACGCAACGCTGAAACCACTCACCCAGGCCGAGATGGACGCGCAGATCGCCGCGGACTGTGGAACGCCAAGGCCGGCCCAGCTGCTAGTGGTCGGCGCCGGTTACTTGCTGATCGCGATCCCAGGGTTGTATCTGACCGCAGGCAAGCGCGAGAGAACGGAAGAGCCCTAGTCTCACCCGCCGTTGCAGCAACGGTGCAGCAACGGGGTGGTGCCGGAGCCGAGATTCGAACTCGGACGCCCTTTCGGGCAGCGGATTTTAAGTTCGCCGCGTCTGCCAATTCCACCACTCCGGCGTGGTGTGACAGGGTACCCGAGCCCTACCCGAGGCGATCGTCCGCCCGCGTGCCCGGCACGCTCTCGAGGCGACCGCGGAACCGATCGCGAGCAGCCCCCCGAGCAGCCCCCTCAGGTCGTCGCGGCCACGCGCGCGCCTGCGTCTGGCGTCAGCGCGGCTGTTGCCGCGACAGGATCTGCCACGGTTCCACCTGGCAGTCGACGATCTCGCCGCGGGCCATCGCGTTGGTCACCGGCACCATGGATCGCAGGTCAGCCGCGAAAGCGACTTCCTCGCCGGTCTCGGCGTCGAAGCCATGTCCGATCGCGATCGGCGAACGACGCCGAGTCCGATCGAGCATGACCTTGTGGGTCTGGATCGTGAACATGCGGCGTGCTAGCAATACTCGATGCAGGCCGAGCACTGGCGCCGCTTGGGGCGACGCTTGCGATGGCAGGGCATCGGGTGATTCGGACAGGTGCAGGGTTCCATGACGTGTTCCTTGTGCTGGGCGCCGAGCGTCCGGCACTGGTGCTGACTGCTGCCTGGGGTTTCGCGCCGGGCGGCCTGTGTCAGCAGCGGGGACCTGCTCGTGTCCGTTTGTGATGTGTCCTACGGGTGAAGCCGAGGCTGCGTGACTGCTGCCGTGGCAGCTCAGTCGGGCGCGGACCGCGCCTGTCTTTGGGCGGACGCGCAGCATCGGAACCCGTCGGGTGCGTTCAGTATCGGGCGGGAGTGTTGCGGTCGCGGTGCTGCGACGGCATAGAACTCGCAATGTATGCCTGGCGATCTGGTCGAGCATCGATGTCCGAGCCCAGCCGGCTTCCGTCACCCGAAGCGATCATCCGCCACCGTGCTCGGCAACGCGTCGAGGCGATCGGTGAACCAGCCGATCCGCACGCCATCACGCTGGTCGAAGGCCGGGATGTAGGGCTTGATGTCGAGCAGCGGTGTGCCGTCGAGCATGTCGACGTCTTCGACGTCCAGGACCGGCCCGGAGATGCGAACGAGCCTGACGGTCGACATCCCGATCGCATTCGGGCGGGCCGGCGAGCGCGTGGCAAAGATCCCGTGCGGCGTGTCGTCGAGGAATGGTGTGACGGTCAGCCTCGGCTCCGTGATCCTGTCGAGGTGGTAGAGCAAGGTCAGGTGGCTGAATCCGTCGAGGTCGAGCAGACCGGCGACCAGGCCGGGATCCAGCTCGATCCTGCCTGCGATACCGATCGCGGCGCTCGACTGGATCGGCATCCCGGCGATCTGCGTGAATGGCGTCCGGATGACGCCGATCGGCCGGAACGTCACCGGCTCAGTCATCGATGGCGAGCATGACCTCGGTCGACTTGATCAGCGCCACGACCTTCCGGCCGGGCTCAAGCCCGAGTCGACGAGCGGACTCGGCGGTGATCGCCGCCACGACCTCCTGGCCCCCGTCGATCTCGACGACGACCTCGGACATCACGGCGCCCTGGGTCACCATCTTGACCGTCCCCGACAGCTGATTGCGCGCACTGATCTTCATCGTCCCGTCCCTTCCCAGCTCGTGCCATCGATCCGATCGAACCGCCACGCGGTCTCGTGATCGTCCTCGAGGCGATGGAATGGCGGTGGACAGCCATGTTCATCGGTGATGACCGTCAGCCAGCGAAGGCAAGCATGAGGCGGGCTGCTCATCCGTGCATCGCACGATGGGCAGGAGCCCGACCGGGTCAACGCCGACCCGCAGCAGTCGCAGAGCATCAGGTGATACCGCGCAGGTCGAGGACCCGGCCCCAGTGGAAGAACCGGACTGCGAGGAGCACGCCGAAAGCGGCGAGGACGAGGATGGCAGCCGCCGCGATGGAGGAATCGAGATCGCCACCCTGGAACTCGGAGTACACGACCAGCGGGAGCGTTTGGGTCCGGCCCTCGACGTTACCGGCGAACATGATCGTCGCCCCGAACTCGCCGAGTGAGCGCGCCCAGCTCATGACCAGGCCCGCCGCCAGGGCCGCGCCCGCGAGGGGGATCGTGATCGAGCGGAAGAGCTGGCGTTCCGTCGCGCCGTCGACGCGGGCTGCATCCTCCAGGTCACGGTCCACGCCCGCGATCCCGGTCCGCGCCGAACGGATGAAGAACGGTGCGGCGACGAAGGTCTGGGCGAGGATCACGGCGACGGTCGTGAACGGCACGGAAAACCCGAGGAGGTCGAACGGAGCCGAGAGAAGACCGCGACGGCCGAAGACGAGCAGGAGCGCCAGGCCCGCCACCGATGGTGGCAGCACGATCGGTAGGTCGACGACCGCCTCGATCCAGCTCTTGCCCCGGAACGCTCGTCGGGCCAGGACGATGGCCAACGGGAGCCCCAGGGCGACGGTGATCACGAGACTGATCGCGGTCGTGACCAGGCTCAGCCAGAGGGCGTCGAGCACTTCGGGCGAAGCGATCGCGATCTGGAGCGACCCGTTGAGGATCGAGCGGCCGACGAGGGTGACGACCGGCAACCCGAGGAAGAGCACGAACAATCCGGCGATGACGGCGAGCGATCGTTCGCCCCACCCCGAATCGAGCGCCGCGGTCCGCCCCCGACGGACCGCGGCGCCATGTCCCCCGGCAGATTGGAAATTCACGACGGTGGCAGGAACCCGAGGCTGCCCAGGATCGCCTGGCCGTCGGGTCCGGCGAACCAGTCGAGGAACGCCTTGGCGGCGACCGCGTTCTTCGAGGCTTTGATCACCACGCCGTCATAGGTGGCCGGCACGTTGGCGGCATCGGGGACATCGATCGTCTTGACCTTGGTCGACGCCTTCGCATCTGTCACGTAGACGATCCCGGCATCGCCTTCACCAAGCTCGATCTTGGCGATGAGTGCCTTCACATTGTCTTCCTTCGACGCGATGTTGGCCGTGTAGGCGGCCACGAAGTTCGCCGGGTACCCCGGCTGTTTGGCAAGGTTGCCGACGAGCTGCGTCGCGTACTTCGTGATCGGCACCGTATCGCCCGCGGCGATGACCTTGATGCCGGTCTTGGCGAGGTCGGCGGGGATCGTGATGCCGGCCGGGTTGGCGGTCGGGACGACGATCGTCAGCTTGTTGCCGGCGAACGTGACCGCGGCCCCATCCGCCAGTCCGGCGTCGACCAGCTTCTTCGGATTGGTCGTATCGGCCGACAGGAAGACATCTGCGGGAGCACCCTGCTCGATCTGGGTCTCGAGCGCCGAAGACGAGTCGGTCGAGATCGTCAGGGTCGTGCCCGGGTTCGCCGTTTCGTAGGCAGTCTTGGCCTTGGCGAGCGCACCCTGGAGCGACGCGGCGCCAAAGATGGTCAGGGCGGCAGCCGGAGCAGAGGCGGCCGAGGGTGCCGATGTGGCGGCGGCCGATGGGGCCACCGACGGCGCGCTGCTCGGCGACGGCGATGCCGCACTCCCCGAACAAGCGGCGAGCACGAAAAACAGGACAGGGATCAGGACGCCCAACCGGGACTTCATGCTCTCGACTCCTTCGAGGACGGGATCTCCACGATGACGTTGGTCGCCTTGACGACGGCGACCGCCTCGTCGCCGACCTTGAGACCGAGCTCGCGGACTGCCTCGGCGGTCATCAGGCTCACGAGTCGGTGCGGACCGGCGATGATCTCGACGACCGCGGCGACGCGATCCGCCTCGATCCGGGTGATGACCCCGGCGAACCGGTTGCGTGCCGACTGGGCAACGATCGGTCGATCGATCGATGCCTTTCGTCGCTCATCGAGGAGCCGGCTGACCTCGTCGATCCCGATAAGCCGCTGGCCGCCGTCCGAGCGCTCCATCCGGACGCGTCCCTCGGTCTCCCAGCGGCGGAGAGTCTCGACGGACACGCCCAGCATCTCGGCCGCCTGGCCGACGCGCAGGCGTGCGGACGGTTGTTCGGTTGCCTGGGTCATACCGCGGAGTATCCGGCATTTTGGCGATGCATGTCTAGAAGTACAGGCACGACCGCCAAGGAACGGCCGCGGTAGGATGTCGGGGTGATGTTCGATCCATCCACGCCCCAGGCGGCTCGATGGCGGAGATGGCTCACCGACGCACTGGGAGACCGCGGGATCCCGCGCGACGCGACGCTCGAGATGCAGCTCCGACCGCACGCAGAGGCTCCCGTCGGCCGGCTCGTCATCGATCTCCGCTGGGTCGCGCCCGACGCCGATCGTCATGCTCACGCCGAGGTCCTGGTCCCGCTTCGACGTGTCCTCGGTGAAGGCTGGTCGGGCTGGCCCGCCTACCTGGCCGGCGTGATGCTGCTCCGGGCGCTCGGCTAGGTCGCGGCTGCCGACCGCCACTGAACGACCGCCGAGCTCGTCGAGGCCGCGGCGAACGATCGCGATCGTCGCCGCAGGACACCCCGACGAGCCCGGTCGACGTCGGCCTCAGCAGCCGATGCGGGTCAGTGCCAGCTTCTGGATGCTTCCCGCCGCATACGACGTGCCGCACAACGCGGAGCCCTCTGTGTCGGCGCCCCACGACGCGTACGTGTGCGACTCGATCGGGCCCCAGCGGAAGGTCCGGCCGCAGGTCTGCTTCGTCCAGGTGCCGCTCACCTTGATCCCGCCCGAGAAGACCGCGTATGTCCGGGCGAACGACCTGGCAGGTCCTGACGTCCATGTCACCGAGTCGGTGCCGGTGAGCGTCGCCTCACCGGACAGGTGGAGCGAGATCGAGACGCCGGCATCGGCCTTGCCGATGACGATGTTCGCTTCGGCGGATGACGAGAAGTTCCCGTCGATCCCGGCCCGGAGCGTCGCCGTCCAGGTCGTCGAGGTCGTCGAGCTGAACGTCGAATACGGAGCCACCGGGACGCTCTTGATGTGGGTGATCGTCGCGCTCGAGACATGCGAGCCGATGGTGTAGATGACCTGGCCATCCACGTAGCAGTCGCTGCCCACGGTCGCGGCGGATGCGATGCCGCCCATCATCCCGGGGTTCAGTGCCGTCCCGGCCATCATGGCCGCCATGACCGGCACCATCGCGAATCGCCGACCGAATCTGCCCATGGGGGTACCCTCCTGCCCCCACGCAGACTGGGTGCCCGCGACGGTCAACGAATACTGGTCGTCTCAGGCGCCCGGGACAATGAGGAAGATGCCCTAGCATCCGCGCCAAGGAGGCACGCCATGACAACCAACGAGCAACCCGTCTGCGAGGTCTGCGAGGGCCCGATCGAACCCGGTCAGGCCGTCGTGCTCGGGCAGGAGAGCGACGGCGTGACCCTGACCGGGATCCTCGACGCGGGCGCCGACGGACGGCTCGCCATGTTCCATGAGGAGCATTGGCCGATGCGTGTCGGCGAATGGCACGAGCGTGACCGAGGTCACGCAACGGAGCGCTAGCCGGGCCGACGCCTCGGCGTCACAGAGGCCCGGTGCGATCGGCTTACGAATGGCCTCGGGATGAGGCGATGACTTTCCGAGCCCGCGCGTCCTCGAACGCGCTGTGCACGACGAGCACCGCCCAGATCGAGGCGATCGGCCAGGCGACCAGCGTCATCATCATCAACAGGCACAAGAGCGCCAGGAGCGGCTTGCCGACGAGCAGCATGCCGACGGGCGGGAGCAGGATCGCGATGAGGTAGCGCATCAGCTCCCCTTGTCGGGTCGGTCGCCGCGATCGCCATCACCCGGCTTCGACGGTGAGTCGGCAGCGTGACGTTGATCCGCAGCCGACGATCGGCCGACGTCGACCTGGTCGGACCCGAACGTGCCGTCGTCGTCTCGTCGGACGTACCGCTTGTCGTTCCCGGTATCGATGAGTTCGCGTTTCTTATCGGCCACGGTATCTCCTTCCAGGGTGTCGGCCCAAGCATGGCGGTACGACCTTGCGGCCCGATCGCCCGGAGCCCTGGTGGCGCTACAGCCTCGTCTCGTCTCGAAGGGTCCGGAGGTCCCCGGTGTCGACTACCCCGCCTGCTCGGGACCCTCCGCACGGTGCGTCGCTGCCAGCCCTTCGAGGTCGGCCGTGTCCAGGCCGTCGGCCGGTACCTCCGCCGCTCGTGCGGCCGTCGTCGCTCGCAGGGTGGCCGTCCGGACGCCGCCCTCGAGCGCGGCCCGCTCCCCGACCACCGCCCCGGGTCCGATCTCCGCGACCTGTTCGCCGTCCACCTCCACGACGAAGATGCCATCGAGGATCAGGAAGACGTCCGTCCCGGGTGCACCTTGCTCGAGGAGCGCTGTGCCGGCGGGGATCGTGCGGATCTTCGGCTTCTGGCCGCCGCGCATGATGCTCGAGGACAGCTGCCGCTCGAGGCTCGACTCGACGCTCGCGACGACGGCCGGCGAGTCCGAGGTGCCCCACGGCGTGCGATCGCCGAATGAGTCGTTGAACCAGGTCGTGAAGTCGACGACGCCCGACTTCTCGACGAGCCGGCCATCGTTGTCGTAGATCCAGTGGCGTGGGAACGGGCTGGCCCCTGCCAGCTCGTGGCTCGATGTACCGTCGACGTTGAGTGTCAGAGCGAGCGTCGTCCACGCGATCGACGGCCAGAACTGCACGAACGGCTTGTGGCGTACCGGCCGTGGCGTCGGCAGGCCCATCCGCCCGCCCACGGTCTGGACGAACCGCACCGATGTCGCGGTCACGACCGGCTTCGGACGGATGTCGGGCAGGTGGACCGCCGGAAAACGGATGGCGGCCGGACCGACTCGGACGGTGGTCGCGCCGATGTGCCCCTGGCCGAGATGACCGTGCCCGACGATCCGACCGTCTTCGACATCGATGAACGCCCGCAGCTCGTTCGCCTCGCGGAACCGGTCCGTTCGACGCAGCTCCTCGAGGTCGTCCAGGTGGTCGGGGGGCGGCGTGTCGTAATGGGTGACGCCCATCTCGAACGGGACCTTCGAGAGGCCGGCGATCGCCTCCGACGGGATCCAGGAGATGGCCGTGACGGACGACTCGACTCGGGTGTGTGCCAAGGGACGGTCACCTCACCTGCGGCCTGGGACCCAGCCCGCGTTTGCTACCCCGGATGATCGATGATGGCTGAGGACGCCGCGCCTGTCGACCCCGGAACACGCATGCCTTCAGTCCGCCGGAGCGGCGACCCGGAAGAGACGGCGTTCGCCGGCGAGTCCTTTCAGCGCATGGGTACCCGCATCCTCGAGGATCAGGCCGGAGCCCTCCACCAGGTCCTTCGTGGTCGACGAGACGAACACCTCGTCCGGGCCAGCCGACGACATCACCCGTGCGGCGGCGTGAACAGCGAGACCGCGTGCGTTCGTCCCGACCATCTCGACCTCGCCCGTGTGAAGGCCGACGCGGATGGCGAGTCCGACTCTCTGGGCGGAGCGTGTCATCGCCACACCGCATCGAACCGCACGCGTGGCGCCGTCGAACAGAGCCAGGAACCCATCCCCGGTCGTCGTCACCTCGCGCCCGCGGAAGAGATTGAGGTCCTCGCGCAGAAGGCGGTTATGGGTGGCCAACATGTCTCGCCAGGCAGCGTCCCCGAGCCGCTCGATGGTCGCGGTCGAGTCCACGATGTCCGTGAAGAGGATGGTCGCGAGGATGCGCTCGCCAGGCCCTTCGGGCGAGACGCCGAATGAGCGGGCGCTGGTCCACTCAAGGGTCACCCACGGTTCATCGCCCACGACCCACGCGTCGTGACCGGCGGGGATCTCGTAGATCGACTCTGGCACGATGTCGAGCTCGTGCCCTTCATCGGTCACGACGTGCATCAACCCGGAGATCGAGTAGCCGAGGTGATGGAGCTGGCAGGTCGCTGTGCCGGCGATCTCCTGCATGCTCGTCGTCCATCGCCAGCCGGGTTCGTAGACTGCCCGGCCGACCGCTGACTCCTCGAGCTTGACGATCGCCCCATGGCCGTGCGGGAAGGTCCGGATCTCGTCCGGCTCGGCGAAGGGACGCGATTGGAGGCGTGGCATCGCGGTCATTCTGGACCGCCGCGGCACCGTCCGGGTCCCCGGCTCCGATGCATGGCTACCATGACCCGTATGAGCGGCATCCTCTCCTGGGTCGTGAGCTCCGGTGTCGTGCAGGGGGTCATCATCGGTGCCACGCTCGCGTTCCTGACGACGATCCTGATCCTGGATTCGGTGGCGAAGGCCGAGACGACGACCGTCAACGGTTGGAGTTCGATCCGCAGGGCCGGTCAGCCCGGCAACGGGCTGTTGGTGCGTGCCGCGTTGCAGAAGGCGCTGCCGGTCGTCAACGTGTTCGAAGAGGCCGCCTACTGGACGACCGGCTCGGACAGCGCAGGCAAGAAGCTCAGTGGCGAGCACGCGTACCGCCTGCACTTCCCGCCGGGGCACCTCCCGCCGAACGACGCCTTCTGGTCGCTCACTGCGACCGACACCGTCGGGTACATGGTGAGCAGTCCGACCGGTCGGTCAAGCGTGGATGATCATTCGGGTCTCGTGACGAATCCGGATGGTTCGGTCGACATCCTGCTCCAGTCGGACGCGCCGAGCGGGCCGGCACAGAACTGGCTGACGACGCCGACTGGCAAATTCAAGCTGATGCTCCGCGCATACCTGCCCGGCGCGGCCGTCCTGGACGGCAGCTATGACGTGCCGCCGGTGGTCGAGGTCTCGTGACGTGAATCGCCTGATCCTGAAATACCCCTACCCCATCGCCGCGATCATCCTGCTGATCTTCGCGTGGGTCGTCTACCGGCGGCTCGCGGACGGCGTCGAGGCGATCGTCCCGCTCGCAGTGGCGGCCGTCATCGTGTGGCTGATCGGGGTGTTCGTGTTCATCTCTTTCTGGCCGCGGATCACGGTCGGCGGCTTCGAGCGCGCCATCGTGAAGCGCGGGCTCGGCGGCGGTCCGATCCCCATCAACACCCTCTACGCCGTGCCAGATCGCTCCTCCCAGGCCGCTTCGGACGTCAGCCTGATGGCGGTCGGTACCGACGATGTGGTCTATGTCGGCGGCTGGCTCGACCTGAAGGAGGGTCCGCGCGTGTTGCACGTGCCCGAGATGGCGGGGCGGTACTACAGCGTGCAGTTCACCGACCCGACCAGTGGCGCCAACTTCGCCTATGTCGGCAAGCGGACCACCGGGACCGAGGCCGGTGACTTCCTCCTCTGCGAGCGGACGTGGACTGGGACCGTGCCAGGCGGGATGACCCGGATCGAGGTGCCCCATCGGTCCGCCCTCGTCATCGGTCGGGTGTTCGCCGCCGACGACGACGATCGGCTCGTCGCCTACGCCCTCGCGAAGCAGATCCAGCTCGCGCCGCTCGACGACCGGCGCTGAACGCGATCCCAGAACCCGCCCTGAGGCTCGGGCCGCCTAGCCTCGCAAGGCCACCAGGAGAGCGAAGGTCCCGACGAGGACGCTGACGACCCCGACGAACAGTGCCGCCAGGACAAGGAGGCCGAGCTCCACGAGAGAGCGAGCGGACATCGCCGGCGAGCCTGATCCCCTGGCGAGGTCGAGCTCGTCGTCGCTGAGGTCCGATGTGGACGGTGCCGGCATCGACACAACCTACCGCGCCGACCAACCGGGCACGTCTCAGACGTCCGGGTCGATCACGGCCAGCTCACGCCAGCGGCACAGGTAGATGCGTTCGTCGGGGAGCCAGATCGTCCGGTATTCGATGACGCGTCGCGTGCCGTCGCTGCGCGGAAAATCGAAGACCGATTGCACCGGCCGTCCGTCCTTGAGCGGGCCGAACAGCCACTCGCCGTCTGCGTCTCGCGCCTCCGGGGGAACGAGGATCCGCCAGGGGACCCCTCGCAGCCCGCCCGGCGGGAGATCCACCAGCCGGCACGCCGCGTCGTCACCATCGACGAACACCTCGTCCTCACCCAGGCGCGCCGTGGCCACATCCTCGGCCTGCCACCAGTCCTGCTCGAGTCGCACTCCGGCGTGACCGTCGCGGTAGACGTACCAGGTCGTGTCGCCAAGGCTTGCGAGGGCGTCCTGGGGCCGGACCTGGGCGCGGGTGTGCCAACGGCGCAGGGCGGCCTGGACCTGGCCCGGATCCCTGCGCGCCTCGGGGTCGAGCGCGGCGATGGTCGAACGGACGAAGGCCGCAAAGGCAGTGTCGTCTTTGGGGAATGTGACGATCATGTAGGACATCGACACGTCCGTGACGGGTTCAGGCGGCCCCCCCGGCTCGCCGCAACGACGGTAGCAGACCGAGTGCGACTCGAAATTAGCCCGAGCCTGAGTCGATCCGGCGCCCGTCTCCCAGTAGGCGGCCTGGCTCCGGCCGCTCCTGGCCTGACTCGCCAGAACGACGAATAAGAGCCACTCGGATATCCGACAGCGAATCGAACCGTGGTCTAGGGACCCTGTAGCCAGCCGATCACCGCGATGCGGGCGATCTGCCACCAGCGCATGTCGGCAGTCTACGGTCGTCTTCTCACGGCTACCAGCAGTCTTCTGAGAAAGGTCACCCGGTATCGGGCGGGTCGTCGGGGCCCGGCGCTAGCAAGGCTGGTGGAAACGGCTTCCTGAGCACTGCCTGATACCACCACGTGACGAAAGGCGTCCCGACGGCGAATAGACAGAACCACACGCTGCCGGCCATCCAACCCACGAACCACCACGGGAACGGTGGCCGAACCGCCAAGACGGCCGCCATCCAAAGCGTCAACGGGACCGTCCAGCTCAGGACGTCTCCCCACTCGACCCCGAGGCCTCGCCAGTACAGCACGCCGAACGTGCCGAACGCCACCGCAAACCAGGCAGTCATCAACGGCTCGGGGCCGAGCCCAAGAGACCCGGCGACGACGGCGGCCAGGTACAGCCCGATCACGGCAACCATCGCGATGGCCTGAGAGCGTTCGGACCAGCGCGCCGGGTCGAGCTTCAACATGTTTCACCCGCATCTGGGCCAGGCAGGCGTCGGGCGACGCGCCTACCCATCTCCGTGAGGCTCAACGGCCAGAACGACACGCGCGGAAAGACGTCACTCCGACGTGGCTCAGCGTGTTGGAGCGTCACCCAGTCTTGTCTGCGCGCGGGGCGGCCTCCTCCGAGCCGTGCTCGTTCGAAATGACCTCCAGCACATACCGGTAAAGGAAGAACCCCGGCAGCAGCGCGATCGCGACCAGAACGGTCGCGAACGCTTGGGACGTGCCGACCAGGATCGTGCAGGCGGCGATCAGTATCGGGAACCTACCAACCACGAGGAGGGCCAATACGCGATCCGACAGACGGCCACGCCGCCAGAGGTGCAGCTCTAGCGGTGTGCTACCGACGTAGATCACCAGCATCGGTATCAGTAGCCACGTCTGCATGGCTCGACGCTACGCCGCCCCGAGCGCACGGGCAAGCCTCTACCCCGGTCGGCCCATGACGGGCTGGCTGATGGAGCGCGGGATCGCGAGGCCGGGACCGGAGCCGAGGTGAGCGGAGACTAGGACGGTCCGCTCAACTGTGGGTCGTCCCTGACGCGCTCCAATCTCGAGACGCGCCGTGACGGCCGAGATGTAGCGTTCGTTAGCCTCACCGGAGCACACAGGAGGGAGGATCATTCGATGGCGGACCACAAGACCCTCGCCGATCTGAGGAAATGCATGAAGGCGGCCGACGGCGATCAGGGCCAGATGGATATCTGCGAGCAGGCGTTCGTCGCCGCCGGCGGGACCGTGACTCCCGACGTCACGCTCCCTCAGGGGAAGGTCTTCAGCGTGCCCAATGAAAGCGAAAAGGCGTTCGTGACCAACGACGGCAAGGTCTTCTGAGCCTGGGTTTCCCCGGTCGGCCCGGACAGGCTGGCCGCATGACGCGGGATCGCGAGTCCGGGACCGGAGCCGAGGCGAGGATCGGCTTACTGGATCGGCCCTGGGTTGATCAGGCCGTAGCCGCTGATGCCACCGGGCACGATCACGAACGTCCGCTGGATCGGTCCCGGATCCCGGAGAACGAGCGCACCCCGGACGACGCCCTGGACGGCTGGCAGCAGGACGAGGGCGGTGCCCGACGGGCACTGGGCCGGGCCGGGGTTCACGAGCACGAGCAGGCCCGGGCTCAGGCGTCCCTGCGGTCCCGGGTTTCTCCCGACCGCGACCCCATCGGGGCACTGGGTCGGCCCGGGATTGACGAGCACCTCGGCCAGGGCGGCGGTCAGCGTGTCGCCGGCTGCGCAGCCGGTCGGGCCGGGACCCGCTGCCGGGTCGGGCGGGGCGACGACGAGGCCGAGGGCATCGGCGGTCGCCTGGAGGCTGGCCGTGCCGACGGCACAGTCATCCGCGTTGAGGGGCAGCTCGGCGACCGTGCCGGGGGCACCGGTGGGGCCGGGGTTCTTGAGGACCGTCACGCCCGGGGCGCAGCCCTGCGGTCCGGGGTTCTTGAACAGGGCGATGCCGGGCAGGCCACCGACCGCGGGATCGGCGGGCAGGGCGACCTCGAGGCCGTCCGGACACTGCATGGGACCCGGATCGCGCAGGACGGTGAACGGGGTCTGGATCGGTCCGGGTTGGCGGCCGTCACGGTCGCGGCCCCGAGGACGAGGCTCGTCGTGGCGACCGAGCCGGCCAGGATGAGCTGGCCCAGGCGGGCCGTCAGAACGCGCATCAGCGTCTCCCCTTCAGTGCGAGACGGTCGGCGCTGACAGCACCGTGGGCCGTCCGGTCGAGGTATGGGCGGACCCCCGACGGATCGGTCCATGGTCAGCACCCTAGCGGCGGTCGACCGCTGGATGAAAGAGGCAGATACCCCCATCTGTGACGCGCGGCGAGCCACGGACCGAGCCAGGGATCGGGGGTCCGGCGGCAAGTCGATCGCGATCTGTGGCCGCCGTTGACCGCGTGAGTGCACCCGCCGCAGCCCGGCGTGGCCTGAAGTCTCGCCCAAGCCGATGGAACCTGGTCACGTCCTCGACCACTTCGGGTCGGCCCGCTCCGGCTAGCCGGAGGGCGGGATCGGGAGTCGGCAGCGGAGCCGTGACAGGTCAGTGTCGATTCCTAGACCCCGACCGCAGGAACGAGCGAAGCGGCAGCCACAACAACGCTGCGATCAGGGCGACGAGGATCCCGATGACTCCGTGTTGCCACCCATTGCCATTCTCGAACAGGGCGAGTTGGCGCGCCGTGTTAGCCGGGTCAACCGCGATGTGATCGCCCTGGACTGACCTCTTTGGGCGGAGACTGAGGCGGGTCTTCTGTCGCATGACGCGAGAAGTCTGCACCTGTCGAGCCCGTCAGGCCAGAGGCCCCTGGTCACCGATGGGGGCCCGTCGGCCCGGGCGGGCTGGCCGCGTGACCAGGGATCGCGGGTCCAGGACCGGAGCCCGAGGCGAGTGAAGCCTACTGGACAAAACAACGCCCGGCTTCGGACACAGCGTGAAGGCCCAGGGCGGGTGACTGTGGCCTCGATTCGTGACAGTCGGCCCTATCGAATCGATGAGTGCGGGCCGGATGCTGCAGAGGAGGCCCCGGGGCCCGTAGCGCGCTGGGGGGTGGCGGGTTCCGCGGGCCTCCGCCCGAAGGAGCGGGTTCCCGCGATGCGTGGGGCCCAACGAGCACCGAGTCGTCCCGACTGTAGCCGAGGTGAGCCGGGAGCGAGCCATCGCTACCGGACCAATGAACGACCCGATCCAAATCCCCCGTGGATCGGGTCGTTCCGGAACGCCCGGAGGCCTTGGGGGGTCGGGCTCCGGGCGTTGACCGGACGGTAGCGAAGGTTGCGGGTCGACCGCCATAAGGCGGGTGACCTAGGCGGTGACGGGCTCCGGAGCCGGGCGTTGCCACCGTAGCCGTCACGACTAACGCGACACTTACGGCGCGAGACTCCGTCCAATGAGGCAGGCCCGCGGAGGTACGCGCGCTCACCTGCCGGTAATCGGCCCGGGCCAGCTCCGCAGTGGCTCGCGCGAAACTGTCAAGGGTGACGCTGCGCCTCTTGGTCGTTCAGCAACTCCCGACCAAACTCCCGACCAAACGAAGACCCGCTGGTCACCCAGCGGGTCGTTTCGTGATCAAAGTGTGGAGGCGACGACCGGATTCGAACCGGTGAATAGAGGTTTTGCAGACCTCCGTGTTGAGCCACTTCACCACGTCGCCATCGTGTGCTGCGCTGGCGAGCTCGCCTCGGTTGCTGGCTGCCCCTCGAGGATTCGAACCTCGGTTCACGGATCCAAAGTCCGCTGTCCTACCACTAGACGAAGGGGCAGCGGTCCGGCCCCGGCGCCGGCGGCACGCGACCGCGGACAAGGAATTGGAGCGGAAGACGGGACTCGAACCCGCGACCCTCACCTTGGCAAGGTGATGCTCTACCAACTGAGCCACTTCCGCCCGAAGATCCGTCCACCCCGATGGGTGGTGCCGAGAGCCAGGATCGAACTGGCGACACCGCGATTTTCAGTCGCGTGCTCTACCAACTGAGCTATCTCGGCCCGATGGCCAACCAGCCGTCGGCTGCCCGTCGGCGGGTCGGAGGATACCACGGCCCTCGCCGGACCATCAACGCGGGACCGCCATCGGACGGTCGCCCGAGCCCTCCCCCGCCCTAGTCCAGCCCGACCAGGGACGCCGCCTCGGCCGCCGGCAGCGGTGGGTCGCCGGTGAGCTGGCGGAGCCGATTGATCCGATCGAGGATCGGCGGATGGGTGTCCATCAGCCCCGACGAGCGCGCCTCGAACTTCTTGATCGGGTTCGTGAAGTACATGTGCTGGGTCCCGCGGTTGGCGACCTCGAGGACCTCCTGGTCGGTCCCGATCTTGGCCAAGGCCCGCTCGAGGCCGTATGGGTTGCGCGTCAGCTCGACGCCGGAGGCATCCGCCAGGTATTCACGCTGCCGACTGACGGCCAGCTGGATGAACCGGCTGATGATCGGCGCCAGGATCGCGAGGACGATCGCGACGATCGCGATGATCGCCGCAGCGCCGTTGCCACCGCTGTCGCGGTTCGACCGCCGTCCGCCCCCGAGCCCGCTCCAGAACGTGAAGCGCAGGAAGAAGTCGGCGAGGATCGCGATCGCGCCGACCATCACCCCGACGACGAGCGAGAACCGGATGTCGAGATTGCGGACGTGCGACAGCTCGTGGGCGATGACGCCCTGGAGCTCCTCGCGATCGAGCTTCTCGAGCAGCCCGCTCGTGATCGCGACCGAGGCGTGGGCGGGGTCGCGTCCCGTGGCGAAGGCGTTCGGCGCGGTGTCGTCGATGATGTAGACCTTGGGCATCGGCACGTTGGCGGCGACCGCCATCTCGCGGACGACGTTGAGCAGCTGCGGTGCCGCCGCCTCGTCGACCTCGCGCGCGCCGCTGACGGTCAGGACGAGCTTGTCGCCGCTGAAGTAGGTCGCGATACCGCCGACCGAACCGGCCGCCAGGGCCAGCCCGGTGACGAAGACGCCGCCGGCCGGCGAGCCGATGATCGCGTACCCGATCGTGAAGCCAAGCGCGGCCAAGGATGGCGACGACGAACGCCGCCATGAGGAACGAGTTGCGCTTGTTGGCCGAGATCTGGTCGTAGAACGTCGAGGTGGCCACGGCTCAGGATCCGCGGCGAGCCGTCAGCTCAGGCTGAGGTCGACGTTTGGAACGTTGGCGGCCTCAGGCTCTGCGTCGAAGAAGTCCCGCTTGGTGAAGCCGAGTGGGCCGGCGATCAGGACGGACGGGAATGTCTGGATGTTCGTGTTGTAGTCGAGGACGGTCGCGTTGTAGTGCTGGCGCGAGAACGAGATCTGGTTCTCGGTCGTCGTCAGCTGCTCCTGGAGGGCGAGGACGTTCTCGTTCGCCTTCAGCTCGGGGTAGTTCTCGACCACCGCGAACAGTGAGCGCAGGGTCCCGGTCAGCGCGTTCTCTGCCGCAGCCTGCTGGGTCGGTCCCTGGGCGCCGGCGGCGACGGCCGCGGCGCGGGCGTTCGTGACGTCGGTCAGGACCTTCTGCTCGAACCCCATGTAGCCCTTGACCGCGTTGACGAGGTTCGGGATCAAGTCGTGGCGACGCTTGAGCTGGACTTCGATCTGCGCGAAGGCCTCATCGATCCGCAATCGCTTCTGGACCAGGCCGTTGTAGAGCAGGATGGCTCCGACGACCAGGATCACAAGGATCACGATGACGATGATCAGTGCTGGGTTCATGCAGCTCCTCCGGAGCGATCACAGGCTGGGTGCCCTTCGATGAGTCTACCGCAGCGCGACGGGCGTGCCCGTGGCGTACCCTTCGGGCGTCAGGGTGGGCGACTTGTGGGAGGGCGACGTGTCGGACGCAAAGGTGGAGCGGCTGCGGCAGATCCCGCTCTTCAAGAGCTGCAATGGGCACGCGCTTGCGGAGATCGCCCAGCTGGCCGATGAGGTCGACGTCGCCGACGGCTACACGCTCATCCGCGAAGGCACGTTCGGCGAGCAGTTCATCCTGATCATCGACGGTCATGTCCGGATCGACCGCGGCGGTCAGACCGTCCGGGTGATGGGACCCGGCGAGTTCCTGGGCGAGATCGCCCTGATCGACAAGGGCCGGACGACGGCCACGGCCACCACGGACGGACCGGCCAAGCTGTTCATCGTGGGCCACGCTGCATTCAACTCGTTGCTCGACGAGTCGCCGGAGATCCGTCTCGAGATCATGACCGCGCTTGCCAACCGGGTCCGCCAGCTCGAGCCGACGGACACGCCGCTCAACTGAGCCGGGCCGACCGAGAGTCGGTGACGACCGTCGCCGCGTCCACGCCGTCCGGACCCCGTCCCGAAGCCCGCACGTCAAGCGGGCGTGTTCGCGGCAGTTGGGAGGCAGGCGTGGCGGTCTTCCGCGGCATCCCGTTCGCCGAGCCGCCCGTCGGTGCGCTGCGTTTCTCCGCACCGCGACCGGCACGACGATGGGACGGGGTTCGGGAGGCCGTGTCGTTCGGGCCGGCGCCGCCGCAGGCCGCCGCGTTCGGCATGGAGGCGCTGGCGCGGGAAGCGACGGGAGACGACTGGCTGACGATCAACGTCTGGTCGCCTGAGCCAGGCTCGGTCGCGCGCCTGCCGGTGATGGTCTGGATCCACGGCGGTGCGTACGCCATCGGCATGTCCAGCCTCCCCGAATACGACGGCGGGCGCCTGTCGCGGGAAGGTGGCGTCGTCGTCGTGACGTTCAACTACCGCGTCGGGGCGGAGGGTTTCGCGCGGATCGAGGGTGCGCCGGCAAACCGGGGCCTGCTCGACCAGCTCGCGGCCCTGGAGTGGGTGCACGACAACATCCCGGGCTTCGGCGGCGACCCCGATCGCGTCACGGTCTTCGGCGAATCTGCGGGCGGCGGATCGATCGCAGCGTTGCTGGCGATGCCGCGCGCGGCCGGGCTCTTTGGCCGGGCCATCGCCCAAAGCGTGCAGGGCACGTTCTTCTCGCCCGAGCTCGCCACCGACATCGCCTCGGTCTGCGCGGCCGAGCTTGGGCTGCGCCCGACGGCGGCGGACCTGGCCACGGTGTCCCCGGCCCGGCTGTCGGCCGCCGGCGACGCGATCGGCGCCAGGATGGCCCAGCGGACTGAGCGCTGGGGTCAGGTCGCGTACCGGTCGATCCCGTTCTCGCCGGTCGTCGAGGGTGACGCCCTGCCGGTCACCCCTTGGCAGGCGTTGGCCGGCGGGGCCGGTCGCGACATCGAGCTCCTCGTCGGCCACACGCGCGACGAACAGCGGCTGTTCACCGCGCTCGGGGGACTTCTCGGCCAGGTGACGGAGGAGCAGGCGGAGACCGCCCTGAACGTCCTTGCTCCCGGCGCCGACGGCGCACGCCGCTATCTGGAGGGCTTCCCAGGGGCGGGCCCGGATCGCCTCTACGAACTGGTCCACTCCGACTGGGCGTTTCGGATGCCGAGCCTCCACCTCGCCGAGGCCCAGGCTGCAGCCGGCGGCCGCGCCCATGTCTACGAGCTGACCTGGCCCGCGCCGGGCATGGCCGGCACCCTCGGAGCGTGCCACGGGCTGGACGTGCCTCTGGTCTTCGGAAACCTGGACCGCGGCCTGCCCGCCCTGCTGATCGGCGAAGGCCCGAACCCTCAGGCGGAAGCGCTATCCGCGCACATGCGCAAAGCATGGACTGCGTTCGCCGCCACCGGCGACCCCGGCTGGATCGGGTACGACGCCGAGCAACGCCTCGTCCAGCTCTTCGACACCGACCCGACCGTCGTTGTCTATCCTGAGGAGACGTCGCGTCTGATCTGGCAGGACCACACCTTTTCCAGCCTGCCGCTCATCGGCCAGTGAGGTCGATGCCCTCGCCTCACCGGTTCTCGATGGTGGGCGGTACTGGGTTCGAACCAGTGACCTCCTCGGTGTAAGCGAGGCGCTCTGACCAGCTGAGCTAACCGCCCGGTGACAGCATAACGACCGTCGCGCCGGCGACGGTCGTCAGGGTCTGCGAGTTGGTGCCCAGGCCGGGACTTGAACCCGGATGAGTTGCCTCATACGCCCCTCAAACGTACGCGTATACCAATTCCGCCACCTGGGCTAGAGGTGTCGCCGCGATTCGAAGTCCAACCGGAGGGGTGGTACCGAGGAAGGGATTTGAACCCATACGCCCTTGCGGACACTAGCTCCTGAAGCTAGCGCGTCTACCAGTTCCGCCACCTCGGCGTGGACCGTGCACGACCGGCCTACCGGTCGGCGGCGAGGCGCCATGTTAGCACATCCCAAAATCGGTCAGCCGGGTCGCCGACCTCGCGGACGGACGGTCCCGTGAGCGTGTCGCGGACCACGACCGACTCATCCGCGAAGGCCAGCGGCAGCAGGTAGACGCCCTTGACGAGCTGCTCCTGGAGGGCGTCGTAGGCGGCCTTGCGATCGGCCGCGGCGGCCGGCTTGCGCGCCGCCACGAGCAGCTTGTCGAGGGTCGGATCCTGCAGGCCGATGATGTTCGACCGGCCGTGGAGCGTCTGGCTCGACGCCAGCAGTGGATAGAGGTCGGGATCGAGACCGACCGTCAGGTCGGCGACCGCCGCCGTGAACTTGCCGGTCGCGAGGCGATCGTTGGCGAACGTCCCTGGCTCGAGCGCGACGTGGTGGACGCCGATCCCGATCGCCTTCCACGCGTGTGCCACCGCCTCGGCGGTCTCGAAGGCGACCGGGTTCGATGCCTGGTCCGGGCTGAGCAGCTCGATGTCGACGGGCGCCTTCGCCTTTGGCAGGTGCCAGCCGTCCGCAGCGAGCGTCCAGCCCGCCTTCTTGAGGGCGCCTGCCGCGGCGACCGGGTCATACGGGACCGGCCCGCCCGCGGCGCGGTCGAACAGCACCGACGAGGGCGGGATCGGACTGGTCGCCAGCCCGGCGGCCATCGAGAAGGCGCCACGGACCAGGGTGGGCCGGTCGATGGCGGCGAGCAGGGCGCCACGCACGGCCGGGGAGTTGAACTCCGGATGACCGGCGCGAAGGTTCAGCAGCACGGCGGTCAGCGTCGAGCCCGGATAGTGGAGAGCACGGCTGTCGGGCGTCGAGGCAAGCTCCCTGGTCAGCTCGGGCGACAGGCCGGAGGCGGCGTCGAGCGATCCGGCGCGATAGGCCGCCGCCAGGGCGTCGGGGTCGTCGTAGAAATGGAATTCGATCCCGGGGAGGTACGGGATGGGCTCGCCGGCGGGGCGTTCGGTCTCGGTCGGCGGTGCGAGCGAGTCGGCGGTCGGCCCGGGCGCGGCGGATGTATCGGGGTGGTCGAGGACGGTGGCGGCAGGGATCAGCTCTGCGGTGTCGTTATCGATGCTGGCGACGGCGAACGGGCCTGAGCCGATCGGCTGGTGGCCGAACGCCGCATCGGCAAGCCCTGCGATCGGCACTCCGGCCAGCAGGTGTGCCGGCGCGATCGGCTGGGTGGCAGCCTGCAGGAAGCCGCCGAGTGGGGTGGTCAGGGTGAAGACGACGGTCCGGGCCCCATCGGACCTGACCGTGATCCCGTTCCACGATCCGGCGCCGGGCCCCGTGTAGGCGGGATCCTGGAGGACCTTGATGGTGAACGCGACGTCGTCGGCTGTCACCGGGTCGCCGTCCTGCCAGCGGGCGTCGTCGCGCAGGACGAACGTCCAGATCGCACCACTTGGATCGACCGACCAGCGTTCGGCGAGGTCCGGCACGATCGTCCCGTCCGGGCCGTTCCGGACGAGGCCGGAGAAGACCAGCGCGACCAGGTCCCGATCGGCCTGGCTGTGGGCGGTGAACGGGCTCACCGAGACGGGCCGGCCCAGGATCCCTTCGCGGTACGGTCGGGCGACGGGCGAGCTGGCGCTCGGGCTGGCGAGGACGGCCGTGGTGGCGCCGGGGAGGATCGACGGGACACCGACGAGGCCCGCGATCAGGGCGAGCAGCACGACGAGGGTCCCGACGACGAGCGAATCCGTGCGGGTCATCGAGCTCCGTGTGGGTGATCGGTCGCGGCCGGTCGCCGCGAGAGCGAGATCAGGCGCCGGCGACCGGGGCGAGGATGAACGCCGCCAGTGAGAAGACGATGAACAGGACGAGGAGGATGATCGTGAACTGCCACAGCCGACGCTCGACGCCCCGGCGGCTGCGATAGACGGCGGAATCGCCGCCGAAGGTCCCGGACAGGCCGACTCCGCGGGCCTGCAGCAGGATCGCGATGATGAGCGCGATGCTCACCAGGATCTGGCCGATGGCCAGGAGCGGGTTCACGACACTGGACTCCTCTTGAACGCTTCGGCGACGGATGCTATCACAAGATCCGCGACCGGCCGGTCATCCCCTCCCAGCGGGGCAGTCCCGCGAACTCGAGCAACGTTGGCGCGACGTCGGCGAGGACCCCGTCGGCGAGCCTGAGGCCGCGCGCGGCTCGGCCGACGAGCACCAACGGGACGGGGTTGAGCGAGTGGGCGGTCACTGGGTGGCCATCGCGGTCGCGCAGCTCGTCCGCGTTGCCGTGGTCGGCGGTGATCGCCAGGAGCGCACCGGGCGCCAGTGGGTCAGCGGCGTCGACGGCCTCGATCGCCGCGACGACCCGACCGAGGCAGCCGTCGACGACCTCGAGACCGGCGATGGTCGCGTCCCAGACGCCGCTGTGGCCGACCATATCGGGGTTGGCATAGTTCGCGACGATGAAGTCGTAGCGGCCCGACTCGATGGCCTCCACCAGGGCGTCGGTGACCCCGAGGGCGCTCATCGCCGGCTCGAGGTCGTACGTCGCCACCTTCGGGCTCGGGATCAGGCGCCGCTCCTCGCCCGGGTACGGCGGCTCGACCCCACCGTTGAAGAAGTAGGTGACATGAGCGTACTTCTCGGTCTCCGCCACGTGGAATTGCCGCCAGCCGGCCTCCGAGAAGACCTGCGCGAGCGAGCGTGCCTCTTCGGGCGGGAAGGCGACCTCGACCGGCAGGCCGCCCTCGTACTCGGTCATCGTCACGACGAGGACGTCGCCCGGCGCCGGGGAGCCGTCGGGAGCCGCCCGATCGAAGCCGGCGAAGTCGCGGTCGGCAAGGGCGTGGGTTAGCTGCCGTGCTCGGTCTGCCCGGAAGTTGGCGTAGATGACCGCGTCGTCCGATCGGACCGTGCCGTCAACGCCGTCGATGACAGTGGGCACCACGAACTCGTCGTTCTCGCCACGCGCGTAGGCCGCCTCGATCGCGGCGGTGGCGCTCGACGCGTGTTCCCCGACGCCGTGGACGATCGCGTCATAGCCGCGTTCGACCCGCTCCCAGCGGCCGTCGCGATCCATGGCGAAGTAACGACCCCCGACCGAGGCGAGCCGCGCGTCCGGGTGCGCCGCGGCCAGGCGCTTTTCGAGGTCGGCGACGAACCCGAGCGCCGAGCGGGGTGGCGTATCGCGTCCGTCGAGCAGCGCGTGGACACGGACCGATGGGACCCCGCGTCGGGCGGCCAGCTCCGCGATGGCGACCAGGTGGCGGTCGTTCGCGTGCACGCCACCCGGCCCGACAAGGCTGATCAGGTGCAGTCGCCCACCGGGATGCGCGGCTCGATCGCAGGCGTCCAGCAGGGCCGGGCGCTCGAAGAACGACCCGGCGGCGATGGCCGCATCGATCCGCGGCAGATCCTGGAGAACGGGGCGGCCGGCGCCGAGGTTGAGATGCCCGACCTCGGAATTCCCCATCTGACCCGGCGGCAGCCCGACCGCGTCCTCCGATGCACGCAGCGTCGCATGTGGCCAGTCACGCCAGAGCGCACGCCAGACCGGCATCCGCGCCGCCGCGATCGCGTCGGCAGCCGCATCGTGCCCGATCCCGAAGCCATCGAGGACGACGAGGACGATCGGTCGCGGGCGGTCGCGACGCTCCGCGTCGGCCGTTCGATCCGAAGCCCCCGTCGGCGTCCCGGTCACGCTGCGCTGCGGGCGGCCGCGGTCAGCCCGGCGCGCGCCACGATCCCGGCCATCTCGTCGGGCTTGAGCGAGGCACCGCCGACAAGCGCCCCGTCGATCGAAGGCTCGGCGAGGAACTCGGCGATGTTGGCCGACGTGACGCTGCCGCCGTAGAGGATCGGGACGTCGCCCGCGGCCGCGCCCCAGCCGAGCCCGGCCAGGCTGTCGCGGATGGCCCCCGCCATCGCCGCCGCGTCGTGCCCGCTCGCATTGCGCCCGGTCCCGATCGCCCAGACCGGCTCATAGGCGATCACCAGCCCGCCGGCGGCGAGCGCGTCGGGATCGTGCCCCGCCAGCGCTCCGGCCAGCTGACGGTGGACGACCGCGTCCTGGCTCCCGGCCTCGCGCTCCTCGAGCCGCTCCCCGACACACAGGATCGGCCGCAGCCCGGCGTCGACCGCGCGTCCGAGCTTGCGCCCGATGACCTCGTCGGTCTCGAAGGCATCGCGGCGTCGCTCGGAGTGGCCGACGATCACCCATGTGGCGAGGCCGACCAGCATGGGCGCAGCGATCTCGCCGGTGTAGGCGCCCTGCAGCTCGTGATGGACGTTCTGCGCCCCGACACCGACGTCGGGATCCGAGACGGCGAGCGCGTCACGCACGGCGGCCAGGCTCACGAACGGCGGGCAGATGACCCGGATGACGCCCGCGACACGGGTCCGCGCGGCGATCGTGGCGGCCAGGTCGCCGGCATCGGACGGCGTCGTATGCATCTTCCAATTGGCGGCCACGATCACGTCGCGCATCGAGCCATGATGACAGAGCGGTGCGGCGTCCGGCCGCCAGGCGACCTGCCCGAGTTACGGGTGGGCGACCTCGAGGGTGGCCAGGCGTTCGAGTCGTTCGAGCGCGCGCTGGACGGCCGATCGATGGATCTCGAGTCGCTCGGCGAGCTCGGTCAGGCTCGCCTCCGGTGTCTCGCGCCGGGCCGCAGCGACAAGCCGGACGACGTATGGCTGGTTCGGCAGGCGTCCGTCGGCATCGAGCGTCTCGATCGCGTCGAGCTGCCGGCCGGCGGCGCTGACGGCCCGCTGGAGATTGGCCGACTCCGCGTTCAGGACCCGATTGAGCTCGCCGCGCAGGGCCCGCGAGACCTGCCGCGCCTCGACCTCGAGGAGGGTCCCGGCCGCGCCGATCCGGCGCAGGAATGTCCCGACCGCCTCCCCGTTCTTGGAGGTCACCACGCCCCGGCCACGGCGGATCCGCCACGAGACCGGCAGTCCGAAGGCGGTGAGCCGCGCGGCAAGCTCGGGCGCATCGTCGGGCCCGACGACGAACTCGAGATGCGTCCGCCCGCCCGCGAGGCTGAGCGAGCCGCGCGCCAGGAAGCGACCGCGAAGCCACGCGACGCGGCAGTGCTCCGCGGCGTTCGCCCAGACGAACGGGATGGGCTGGCTCCCCTCCCCCAGCCGTCGGAGCCGATGGGCGAGCCGTCCGATCGATGCCTCGCGGCCGGTCGGCTCCGGGCCGAGACCGTCGACCTCGGCCGCACGATCGCACGCACGCGACGGATCGATGGCGGCCAGCTCGTCTCGCATCGCCGTCACGAGATCGCGCTCGGAGCGGCTCATGTCAGGCCGTCCGGCTGGTGGTCCGGCCGGCGTTGCGGCGGCGGATCCCGACTTCGCCCTCGAGCGCGGAGAGGACCGCGGTCGCCAGGCGCGCCGGGTCGTGATGATGGGCGTTGCCCGCGTCGATGACCTCGTCGAGGATCAGCCTCGGCACCGGCATGACCGAGGGTGGCCAGCGCAGCTGGACGGGCCGCGGCGCCTGCGGGTCGTCGATCACCGTCCCCGTCGCGCCCAGCGCCGGGCGACCCGCCAGCTGGTTGTTGGCAAGGACGATATCGATCAGGTTCGGGCTCGTGTGGGCGACGAGTGCCTCGACGTGCGCGGCGAGGTCGAAACCGGTCGTCTCGCCCTCCTGGGTCGCCACGTTGCAGACGAAGATCCGCGGTGCCGCGGCGGCCATGACCGCGTCGCGGATGGCCGGGATCAGGAGGCTCGGGAGCAGGCTCGTATAGAGGCTGCCGGGCCCGAGGACGATCAGCTCGGCCTCGGCGATCGCGGTCAGCGCGTCCTCGGATGCCTCGACGTCCTCCGGGCTGATCCAGACGCGGTCGATGCCGATCGTCCGCATGACGTGCGACTGGCCATCGACGACGGTCCCGTCGGTCGTCGCTCGCATGGAGGGTGATCGGCGTCGGCGAAACGGGCAGCGACCCGGCCGCGGACCGCCAGGATCCGGTTCATCAGCCGGACGCCGTCCTCGAAGTCCCCGCCCTCGACCGCGGTCATCGCCGCGATCAGCAGGTTGCCGAGCGCGTGGCCGGCGAGGCCGTTCGTCTCGCCCGCGGTCTCCGGGAAGCGGTACTGGAGGACCTCGCTCATCAGCGGCTCCGCGTCGGCCAGCGCCACGATGCAGTTGCGGATGTCGCCGACCGGCGGGATCCCGAGCTCCTCGCGCAGGACCCCGGACGAGCCACCATCGTCGGCGACCGTCACGATCGCGGTCAGGTTGCTGGTGTGTTCCTTGAGGCCGCGCAGGAGCGTGGACAACCCGGTGCCGCCACCGATCGCGACGATCCGCGGGCCGCGAGCGAGGAACCGCTTCTGGTAGATCAGCTCGACCAATGGCTGGTCCGGATCCGGAGCACGGAGCGGATCGGTCAGGACGTGGACCGTCCGCCACGCACCGAACAGGACGAGGACGACGCCGACCGATCCAGCCACGAAACCGCGCAGGGCGAACGGCAGGAACTGGAGCGTCAGCAGGTCGATCAGCCCACCGGCCACCCCGGTCGGCTCGTAGTCGCGCGTGATCTGGCGCAGGAAGTGGGCGAACGCGACCGCCAGCAACAGGAGGCCGACGAAGACGACGAGCAGCCAGCGCTTGATCCCGATCCCCGGGGTCAGCCAGCGCCGCAGGTTCATGTCCGGTCGAGCTCGCGGTGGAAGACCGCGACCGGCCCGTAGTCCTCTTCGCGCAGCCACGCGGCGACCTCCTCGGCGATCACGATCGAGCGGTGATAGCCGCCGGTGCAGCCGATGGCGATCGTCAGCCGGGTCTTGCCCTCGCCGATGTAGGCCGGGATCGTGAACGTCAGGAACTCGCGAAGGAACTCGAGGAAGCGACTTCGCGACGGGCTGCTCGAGGACGAACGCGCGGACCGGCTCGGTCAGCCCGGACAGCTGGCCGCAGCTCGGCGACGTAGTACGGGTTCTGCATGAACCGGACGTCGAAGACGAGGTCGGACTCGAGCGGGATCCCGAACTTGAAGCCGAAGCTGATGAGCTGGAACGCGAGCTGGTCGGTCGGACATCGGTCGCCAGGGCAGCGAACAGGCGCTCGCGCAGCTCGCGCAGCGAGAGGTCCGACGTGTCGAGGACGACATCCGAGTCGCCGCGGACCGGGTCGAGCCGGCGACGCTCCTCGGCGATCGAATTCGCGATCCCGCGCTCCTCGCCGAGCGGGTGACGATGGCGCGTCTCGCTGAAGCGCCGGATCAGGACCTCGTCGCTCGCCTCGAGGAAGACGACGCGCGGCCGGATCCCACGGCCCTCGAGCGCGCCGCGCATCGCTGCCAGGGCGAGCGTGGGATCACCGGCGCGGACGTCGAGCACGATCGCGACCCGGGCGAACCGGGCGCGATCCGCCGAGACCAGCTCGGCGAGGTCCGGGAGGAGCTCACCGGGCAGGTTGTCGACGACCGTGTAGCCGAGGTCCTCGAACAGCTTCGCCGCCGCGGTCTTGCCGCCACCCGAGAGGCCGCTGACGATGACGACGGCGGGCTCGGTCACCGCGTCCGAGGAAGCTCGGACTTCGGTGTCGTCGGTCACCGCCCGCTGCGCCTGATGAACACGAGCGTCAGCTCGAACAGGATGTACATAGTCGTGCCGAGGACGATCGGGCTGACGAGGTCACCGCCGGGGGTCGCCACCGCGGCGAAGATCGCGATACCGAGGATGATCATCCGTCGCTGGCTGCGCAGCCATTGCGACGTGACGATGCCGGCCCTCGACAGGCCGTACAGAAGGATCGGGAACTCCATGATCAGGCCGAAGACGAGGAACAGCGTCGTGACGAAGTCGAAGTACGGGCCGGCGGCTGGCCGGGGGACGAGCTTGTCATCGGTATAGCTGAACAGGAACTGGATCGCGAACGGGAGGATGAAATAAGCGATGGCCACGCCCATCGCGAAGAAGAGCAGGGCCAGTGGGATCCACGGGCGGACGGTGCGGCGTTCGGCAGGGGTCAGGCCGGGCGAGACGAACGCCCAGACCTGGTAGAGCAGGACGGGCATCGCCAGGATGATCCCGATCACGATCGAGATCTTGATCTGGATGACGAACGCGTCGCCCATCCCCAGGACCTGGAGCGGGACATCGCCGAGCGGCAGCATCAGGAAATCGCGGACCTTGACCGCGACGAGGTAGCCGATGACGGAACCCACCCCGACGGCGATGATCGATTTGAACAGGCGTGTCCGCAGCTCGCCGAGATGGTCGACGAGCGACATGACCGACTCATCGCCGGGCGCAGCCGCGGACGGTGGGACCGGCGCGGGATCCTGTCCTGACGGGACGCCGGTAACGCCAGGCTCGAGCAGGGCGTCGGCGTCGGCCATGGTCGGGTAGCGGACCGCCCGCTAGCTTGCGACGGGGGTGGTCGAGTCGGACGCGGGCGCCGATGGGGCGCTGGGACCTGACCCGAGCCCGCCGGCCGGCACGTCGACCGGCGCGGAAACGGCTGCCTCCACCGCGGCGGCAGGTGCTGCGGGCGCCACCGGGGCGGCCTGCGCTGTCGGCGCGACCGGAGCGGCCGCCACGGTCGCTGCTGCGACCGCTGCGGCCGGGGCCGCGGGGATGCGGCGATGTGTCGACATCGACCTTGACCGATTCCTGGAGGTCGGTCGACGCCTTGCGGAATTCCTTGATGCTCTTGCCGAGCGACGCTCCGACCTCCGGCAGCTTGCCGGGACCGAGGATGAGAAGCGCGATCACGAGGATGATGATGAGCTCTGGGGCTCCGATGTTCGGCATCTGTGATGCTCCCGTGATGACCGATTGCGTTCGCTGGATCCCGATCGGGATCAAGGCTGAAGGAGCGGCTTTTCGGCGGTTAGGGTAGCACAGGAAGCTTCCGAGCCCAGTCACGGGCCGCCGACGCGAGACGCTCGCCGGGATCGTCCGGACCGCCGTCCCGGGCTTGGCCGATCGCCGCACCGCTGATCCCGCGCGACACGTTCACCAGCAGTCCGCGCCCGGTCCCGGCACCGGCCGGCGACGCGGTCGCGGGCCCGTCGCGCAGGACCGGTTCGATCTCACCGCCCTGCGCACCGACCCCGGGGACGAGGAACCCAAGACCCGGAGCGACCGCACGGATCGCGTGGAGCTCAGCCGGCGCCGTGGCCCCGACGACCAGCCCGACCGTGCCACCCGGCCCCCAGCCCGCGACATGACGTGCCACGCGCAGATGAAGCGGCTCCGCGGGCTCGGAGGTGGCGGGATCGGCGGCTACGACCAGGTTCTGGAACTCGGCCGCGGCCGGGTTCGACGTGCGGCACAGGACGTAGGCGTAGCGGTCCGGGCGTTCGAACAGCGGCGCGATCGCCTCGCCGCCCGGATACGGGCTGACCGTCACGGCATCCGCCCCGAGCCGATCGAACAGTGCGATCGCGTGATGCGCGGCGGTCGACCCGATGTCGGAGCGCTTCGCATCGATGACGACCGGGATCCCAGTCGGGATACGGCCGCGGATCCGTTCGAGGGCGGCCATCCCGGCCGAGCCGAGCGATTCGTAGAAGGCGAGGTTCGGCTTGATCGCCGCGGCGTAGGGGCCCGCGGCCTCGACGATGAGGTCCACGAAGCGCTCGACCCCGGCCACGTCTGCCGAGAAGCCGCGCGGAAGAGCGGTCGGATCGGGATCGAGACCGAGACACAGCACCGACCCGACGATGGCCGTCCGCTCGGCCAGGCGTTCGAGGTAGGTCGTGGTCACGGGGCGGTCGAGCCGCTCGCGCTCGGGGCCGTGCTGGCGGCCGGGGTCGGGCTGGCAGCGGGCAGCTGATCGGCCGGGATGAACCAGCCGGGCCGCGACTCGCCGTCGAGGCCCGACACCTCGGTCAGCGAGATGACGTCCTTGACCGTCCAGTCGGGAGCGGTCCCGTCGAGCCGGACCAGCTTGAGGTCGACGATCTGGCCCTGGATGTGCAGGAACGCGATCGAGTCGCCGAGCGGCGACCAGACGGGCGCCCACGATGCGCCGTCATCGGTCAGCCGGAGCAGCTCGCGGCCGTTCGAGGCGTCGAGGATGACCAGGTCGTTGCCGAACGTGCTCGTTTTGGTCGCGGCGATGTATCGGCCGTCCGGGGAGAAGCTGGGCTCGAGGTAGCCGGGTCCGGTCACCGCACTCGCCTTGCCCTTCACCACGTCCCAGCGCCAGATCGTCGGCGCACCTTTGGGCCCGTCGCGCGCATTCCTGACATACAGGAGCACCTTGCCGTCGGGCCGCCATGCAGGGTCCTGGTGGCCGAGAGGCGCCATCTCGGACAGCTTCGGGACGGTCGACTTCCGTGTCGTCGTGTCGTAGAACTGGAGGACCACGTCACTGTTCGAGGGGTCGGGCCTGTCCGAGACCAATGCGAGGGTCTGGCCGTCCGGCGACAGGACCGGCTCGCGGATCCACGACTGCCAGAGGTAGCCGTTCTTGGTGACCTTGCCGCTGATGACCTGGACCGGGTTGCCGCTGCCGTCGGAAGGGACCTTCATCACGTTGGGGATCGTCAACTGATAGTCGCGCACGATCCCGCCCGACGGCCAGTGACCGAGCCCATCGACCTCGCGAACGAAGTAGACGGTCTTCCCGTCCGGCGACCACGACGGCATCGAGTCGTTGCCGCCGGTCGTCAGCTGGCGGGCCTGCTTGCCGGTCTGGATCCAGATGTTGCCTTCTTTGGCGTAGACGATCGAGCCGGCGAAGGCGACCACGTCCGGCGGGACGACGATGACATTCGGCGGTGCGGCCGACTGGAGACCGGCTGGTCCGTTGTCACCGCCCCCGCCGCCGCCGTTCCCGATCCTCGTGCTGACGAGCGGGACGTTGCCCTGGAGAAGATCGAGCGTGATCAGCGCGACCACCAGGAGCCCGGCGATCGCCAGCCCCGGCGCGAGCCAACGCCCGAGCGAGCCGAGCCGAGGGAGCGACGGTCGCGGTCCGGGTGCGGCGGGAGTCGTCACGGGACGATCCCGACCAGGACGGGTCGCTCGACGATCGGCGCAAGGAGGGCTGCCGCCTGGGGGTGACTGCCCGATGACGCGACGTCGCGGATGTCGAGCTGGAGCGATTCGAAGCCGCCGAAGCGCCGGCTGGTCAGGCGCGCCACGACATCGAGCCGGTCGCCCTCGTGGACAGCTTCGGCGATGTCGGATCGACCGAATGCGATCCCGTCGAGGACATCGCGCTCGCGACGGAGCGTCAGCTGGGTGTGCCCGCCTGTCGCGGCACGGACGCGGGTGACGGTCAGCCCCAGCACGGCCACCAGCGGATCGGGATTTCCCGGACCGCATGGCGCCAGGCCGGCGAGCTCGCGATAGAGGCCGTAGTCGACCTCGCTCGCCGGCAGGGCGAGGTCGATCGCGATCGAGACGCGCGGATCCGGCGGCGTCGTCTCGGCAGCGAGCCGCAGGAACCGGTCGCGAAAGGCGTCCCAGTTCTCGACCGGGAGCTCGAAGCCGGCCGCCCCGGCATGGCCACCGAACCGGGTGAACAGGTCGGCGCATGATTCGAGCGCGGCACCGAGGTCCAGCGACCCATCGCTGCGACACGAGGCCCGGATGACATCGCCGAGGTCGGCACCGACGACGGCCGGGCGGCCACGGTCCTCGACGAGACGGGCCGCCACGAGACCGACGATCCCGACGCTCCACGGACCGTGGATGACGGTCGCGGGCTCGCCGGCTCCGTCGCCGACCGCTCCCCGAGCCTCTGCGACGGCGGTCTTCATCATGTCGCGCCGGGTCACGTTGGCCGTCTCGAGCGCCTCGGCGTGCACGGCAGCCGCCGCCGCGTCGTCGGCCAGCAAGAGGTTGGCCGCCTCCAGGGCCTCCCCCACCCGGCCGGCCGCGTTGAGCCGCGGCGCGATGGCGAAGGACACGGTCTCGAGGTCGACCGCGTCGGGCGCGATCCGGGCTCTCTCCAGCAGTGCCGCCACGCCGGGTCGCGGGTCGCGTCGCATCCGCTCGAGCCCGAGCCGCGCGATCGCCCGGTTCTCGCCGACGATGGGCGCGACGTCGGCGACCGTCCCGATCGTCGCGAGGTCCGCGAAGGCGAGCGCGACGGCCGGACCGCCGGGTTCGCCGGCGAGCAGCAGCTGCGCGACCTTGAATGCGACACCGCTGCCGGTCAACCGCCGGTCGGGATATGTGGCGTCCGGACGGTGCGGGTTGACGATCGCGATCGCGGCGGGAAGGACCGGCGGGACGCGATGGTGATCGGTGACGATGACCTCGAGGCCGCGCGCGTTGGCCTCCGCGACCTCGGCGACACTGGTGCTCCCGCAATCGACGGTGATGATGAGCGTGGCGCGCCGTTCGACGGCGACGGCGATGGCCGCGAGCGACAGACCATGGCCTTCGTCGAGCCGGCTCGGGACGTACGGCTCGACCTCCACGCCGAAACGGCGGAGCGCCAGGGTCATGATCGCCAGCCCCGTCAGCCCGTCGGCGTCGAAGTCGCCGAAGACCATGACCCGTTCGTGGCTGTCGCGCGCGACGTGCAGCCGGGCGAGCACACGCGCGGCATCCGGGAGCAGGGCCGGGTCGTGCAGGCCATCGAGCGGATCCGCGAACCAGGCGACCTGGTCTTCGCGAGTGAGAACGCCGCGGGCCGCCAGGAGGGAGGCGAGGCGGACCGAGATCCCGGGTGTCGGAGACGTCGGGCGCGACAGCCTCCGACGGTCCGACGAGCGGTGGGAAGGTCCAGCGGAAACGGGGTTCGACCACGGCGTCAGGATGCCATGCGAGGCTGCACCGCGGATTGGCCGGCCGGGTGCGTCGTGCGCCTCAGGACGCCGTGCGCCGGACTCGCGGGGTGCGGGTCGTGGTGATCCGACCGTGCCGCCGGTCGTCCCAGAGATGCCAGTCCACGAGCAGCGGCGACGCCACGAAGATCGACGAGTACGTTCCCGAGATGATCCCGATCAGCAGGGCGAGGACGAAGTCGCTGATCGCCGCGCCGCCGAAGAGGAGCAGGGCGAGGAGCGTCAGGACGACGGTCAGGCTGGTCATGATCGAACGGCCGAAGGTCTGCAGGATCGAGTGGTTCACGATGTCGGCGAACGGTTCGCCCGCGTGCCGCGCCTTGTTCTCGCGGATCCGGTCGAAGACGACGATCGTGTCGTGCACCGAGAAACCGATGACCGTCAGCATCGCGGTCACGAACAGGGCGTCGATCTGGACGTGGAAGAACGTCCCGGCGATGGCGAAGAAGCCGATGACGACGATCACGTCGTGGAGCAGCGCGACCAGCGCGGTGACCCCGAACTTGACGTCGCGGAACCGGTAGGTGATCCAGAGCATGATCCCGATCGAGCCGACGATGATCAGCTGGACAGCGACGAAGATGAGGTCCGAGCTGACGACGGCTCCGATGGTCGTGAGGCTGCGCTGTTCGGAGATCGGTCCGAGCTCGCTCTGGAGGGCGGCCGCGACCTCGCCGAGCTTGCCCTCGGTCGGGATCTTGGTGTTGCCGGCCGGCGGCGCCGGTGACGACGAGGCACCTGCGGCTGCACCGGGCGAACCCGACGGCGCGGCCGAGCCGGATGCCGATGGCGACGCACTCGGCGAAGCGCTGGGGCTCGGGCTGGGGCTGGCGCTCGGGGACGGGCTGGCACTCGCGGCCGGGCTCGCGGACGCGTCGGGGCTCGCGCTGGCGCCCGGCGAACCGCTGGCGCCCGGAGACCCGCTCGGGCCCGCGGAGGCCGAAGGCGACGGCGCGGGAACGCCGGCGTCGACCCCGGCGATCTGCTCGGTCTTGATCGCGATGAACCCGTCACCGGTCGTGACCGCGGTCGCCTCGAGGCCCTGCTCCTTGAAGACGGCCTCGACCTGGTCGGGCGTCACGTTCGGATCCTGGAAGCTTGATCTCCCAGGTGGTCCCGCCCGTGTAGTCGATGGTGAACTGGAGGCCGTAGCTGGTGAACGGTGTCAGGAGGATGAAGAAGAGGCCCGGGATGGTGATGGCCAGCGAGATGAGGTAGAACCAGCGCCTCTTCCCGATGACGTCAAACACGCGCGCGCGCCTCGCGCCTGGACGATGGCCGGACCGCTCCGAGGGCGACGAACTCGTCGTCGCGCATGCCCCACAGCGACGGCTTGCGCGCCCACTCCTGGCGGACGACCCAGCGCAGGATGGTCCGGGTGACGACGATCGCGCTGAACATCGAGACGAGGACGCCGAGGATCAGGACCAGGGCGAAGCCCTTGATGACCGACGAGCCGAGCGCATAGAGGATGGTCGCGGTGATGAGGCTCGACACGTTCGAGTCGAGGATCGAGTTCCAGGCCCGGTTGAAGCCTGCCTCGACGGCGGCGGGCAGCGACTTGCCGACCCGCAGCTCTTCCTTCGTGCGTTCGAAGATGAGGATGTTGGCGTCGACCGCCATGCCGACCGAGAGCACGAAGCCCGCGATCCCGGCCAGCGTCATCGTCACCGGCACGAGCCGGAAGATCGCGAACATGACGAGCGTGTAGTAGATGAGCGCGAAGCTCGCCACGCCGCCCGGCAGGCGGTAGTAGATCAGCATGAACGCGATCACCAGCGCGATGCCGATGAGACCGGCCAGAACGGTCTGGACGAGGAACTGGCTGCCCAGCGTCGCGCTGATCGTCTGGCTCGACAGGGCCGTGATCGGGAACGGCAACGAACCGTACTTGAGGATCGTCACGAGGTTGGTCGCGTCCGCGGCGTTGAAGCCCGCCAGCCCGCCGCCGGTGATCTGGACGTTGCCGTTCGGGATCGCGTTCTGGATGACCGGCGCCGACACGACGGCTCCATCGAGGGTGATCGCGAAGTAGGCGCCGATGTTCGCGGCCGTGTAGTCGCTGAACTTCTGGGCGCCGTCCGACTTGAGGACGAAGTCGACCGCAGGGCGGCCATTCTGGTCGGTGCCGACCGTCGCCGATGAGACCTGGTCGCCCCCGAACAGCGGCGGGAATTGCTTGAGGTCGAGGACCTGGCCCTCGGTCGCTGTCGTCGAGCCGAGCGGCACGAAGTCGAGCTGGCCGGTCTGGCCGACGAGCTTGCGGACCGCTTCGGGGTCCGTGACGCCGGGCAGCTCCACGACGACCCGGTCGGAGCCCTGGGTCGTGACGAGGGGCTCGGAGACGCCGGTCGTATTGACCCGGCGCTCGACGATGTCCCTGATCACCGACATGTCACCGGCTGTCGGCGTCTTGCCGTCGACGGGTTGCGCCTGGTATTCGACGCGGAGGCCACCGGACAGGTCGAGCCCGAGCTTGGTTTCGACGGTCCGCAACGACCCGTCGGCGCCCGGGAGCGTGAGCCCCGGCACGAAATCGATCACCAGGGCGAGGATCCCGATGATCAGGATGAGGATCGGACCGGCTTTACGCATCGAGGCGGGATGTTACACGGAACGTGGCCGCATCGCGTCGGGGGCGTCGGCTCAGGAGGGATCCGGGAGACGCGACCGGTGACGGCCGGTCAACTGGGCGATCGGAGGGCATCGGGCAGCATTCCTTCGGGCGGCGCGGCCCATCGAGCGGGCCGTTCTGTTGACCATAGGGCCCGTCGGTAGCGAACAAGTGGACGGAATGATGAAGAACTCGCTATCGGAGGCGGCCGTGCGGGAGTCAGGCGTCGAGCGTCGCCTTGATCCGCGCAGCGAGGGCCGGACCGATCCCGGGGACCGCGGCGATCTGTTCGACCGGCGCGTCGCGCACCCTCTTGATCGAGCCGAAGACCTTGAGCAGCTCGCGCTTGCGCTTCGGCCCGACGCCGGGCAGGTCGTCGAAGGCGGAACGGACCGCGCGGCGCGCTCGCAGGTCGCGGTGGTAGGTGATCGCGAACCGATGGGCCTCGTCGCGCAGGCGCTGGACGAGATAGAGCGCCGGTGACGTCGCTGGCAGCAGGATCGGGTCCGTCCGGTCCGGGAGGAACAGCTCCTCGCGCTCCTTGGCCAGGCCGGCGAGCGGCAGGTCATGGAGGCCGAGCTCGTCGAGGACCTCCTTCGCCGCGCTGACCTGGCCCTTGCCGCCGTCGACGATGACGAGATCGGGCATCGCCCATCGGCGCGCTTCCTCGACGCCCTCCTCGCCCGCCCGGACCGAGCGGAACCGGCGGCGGAGGACCTCCTGGTGGCTGGCGAAGTCGTTGGCCCCCTGGACGGTCTTGATCCGGAAGCGCCGGTACTCGCCTGAGCGGGGCTTGCCGTCTTCGAAGACGACCATGCTCCCGACCGACTCGCTGCCCTGGAAGTTGCTGATGTCGTAGCACTCGATGCGGAGCGGCGGTCCGGGCAGGCCCAGCGCCTCGGCGAGCTCCTCGAGCGCCGCCAGCGTCTTGCCGTGATCCGCCAGCCAGCGCGCCTGCTCGCGCGCGAGCGTCTCACCGGCGTTGCGCGTGGCGAGGGCCAGCAGCTCGCGCTTCTCGCCCTCGCTGCGGGACGCGCAGATGGACCGGGCCGCTTCGGCGCTCGGCGAGGAACGTCTCGACGACCGAGGTGTCGGCGATCGCCAGCGGCAGGTAGACCTCGCGCGGGATCGACCCGGCGCGGGCGTAGTACTGCTCGATGAAGCTGGTGAGGACCTCGTCGTCGGTCGCTTCCCGGGCGGCGTCGAGCAGGAAGACGTCGCGCCCGATCATCTTGCCGTCGCGGATGACGAACAGCTGGATGGCGGCCTGGTTGTCCTGTCGCGCCATGCCCAGCATGTCGAGCTCGGTCTTCGCGAAGGCCGCCATCTTCTGGCTCTCCATCGTCCGCTCGATCGCCCGGATCTTGTCGCGCAGGACCGCGGCCCGCTCGTAGTCGGTCCGTTCGGCGGCGGCGGACATGTCGACCTCGAGCGCCTTGACGAGCGTCTCCTGGCGTCCCTCCAGGAAGAGCTCGACCTGCTCGATGTCCTTGCGGTAGTCGGCCGCCCCGATGGCCGTGATGCACGGGCCCTGGCAGCGCTTGATGTGGTAGAGCAGGCACGGTCTCTGGAGTGCGCGCACGCCGTCCTTGATGTCGATCGTGCACGTCCGGAACGGGAAGAGGCGGCGGACGAGGTTCATCGACTCGTCGACGCTCGAGGCCGAGGCGTACGGTCCGAAGTACCGGCTGCCGTCGTTGACCAGCTTGCGCGTCCGCTCGACCCGTGGGAACTCGTCGCCGAGAGTGACCTTGATGTACGGGTAGCTCTTGTCGTCCTTGAGCCGGACGTTGAACCGCGGCCGGTAGCGCTTGATCAGGTTCGCTTCGAGCAGGAGCGCCTCGGAGACCGAGTCCGTCTGGGTCACCTCGACGTCGACGACGCGATCGATGACGCTCCGGATCCGGTGGATCTCGCCGCCGGGGGCCTGCTTCTGCCAGTACGAGCGGACGCGGCTGCGCAGGCTCTGCGCCTTGCCGACATAGACGACGTCGCCGCGCGCGTCCTTCATCAGGTAGACGCCGGGCTTGTCGGGCAGCTTGGCGAGGGCGGATCCGAGCTCGGGGGTCACGCCTCGATGCTAGCGCGGTCGAGGCCGGGATGCCGGAGAGCCCCCCGGTGACCGAGGGGCTCTCGCGGTTCGGTGGCGCCGAGCGCCCTACCTCATGACCGGTTTGTCACTTGGGCTTCTTTGCGTCGAAGACCGTCGACAGGTCGTTCACGGCCGCATCGCGCGTGCCGAGCGGGGCGAGCCCGAAGCGGTGTTCGATCGTCGAGAGGACCGACGTCGTGTCGTGCTCGGCACTGTCGACCACGAACGAGCCCTTGATGTGCGGGGAGATGACCAGGCTTGCGATCCGGGTGCCGGGGCCCCAGACGTCATGCGGACCGTTGTCGTTGCCCTGACCGGGCGGTGAGACGTGGTCCCACTGCCCGCCGAACTCGTCGTAGACCACGATGATCATCGTGTCGTCAGCGCATGCGCTGCCTTCGATCGACTTGATCAGATCGACGAGGTGGTCGCTGCCGTCGGGCTCGCTGGCGTAGCCCGGGTGCTCGTTCTCGGTGCCGAACGGCTTGATGAAGCTGACCGGCTTGAGGCCGCATGTCATTGTCGACGCGGCGGCGACCTGCTGGAACTCGACCTCGTCCTTGAGGTGGGCGGCACGGTTGGCCATGCCAGCCGTCGTCGCGGTCGAGAACGCAGCGAAGTAGTCGAACGGCTGATGGTGGTACTGGAAGAGGTTGTCCGGGCAGCGCGGCCAGTGTGCGGCAGGCACACCCGCACGGCTGTTCGGGTCGACGTTCGGGTTGGAGCAGCCGGTCGTGGTGGCCGATGCCGACGTCCCGTTCGTGTAGCCGGGCGCACCGACGTCGCCGTCAGCGTCCGACCAGCCGCCGGCGTACCACGCCCAGTCGACACCGGCCCCGGTCAGCCGGTCGCCGATCGTCGGTGCCGTCTGAGCCGGGAGCAGCGCCCCGAACGTCCCGGACGGGAAGAACGCGGGCTGCATCGTGTTGACCCCGTAGTTGCCGCAGGCCAGTCCGTTGAGCGGCGCAGACAGCGTCGCCACCTGGGCACAGGTCGCGGTCAGCTCGCGGTCGGGCGGGATCGGCGTCGGGGTGATCGTCGATGTGTAGAGCGGCTCGTTCGACGGCATCCCGTTTGCGTCGAGGACGGGGTGGCGCGTCTGCGTTCAGCCCGCCCGGCGCTCCGCCCGGATCGACCGGCGACGCCGCGGCGATCAGCCACTGGTGGTTCAGGAACGATCCGCCGAACGCGCGACTGGAAGAGGTTGTCCTCGATCGCGTAGTTGGGATGGCCGTCGCTGTGGAGGTACTGATAGATGGGCAGGGACTTCGTGTCGTAGGTGCCCATCGTCAAGCCCATCGCGTCGCTGCCGGTGACGTATCGGTTCTGCGCCCCGCCGTCGAGCTGGTACTGCTCGTGGTAGAAGCGATGGACGATGTCGCGGGTGCAGCCGCCCGGTGACCCGGTGCCGTTGACCCAGCCGTTCGGCTGGTTGAAGGCCACCAGCGAGGTCGGCGGACAGGTCGTGTCGGTCGGCGAGATGTAGTCGTCGATGGTGAATGGTGCGTTGGCGAAGTGGCTGGCCGCGGGGGTCCCGGTGCACGCCACGGCGAGTGGCGGCGACGCAAGGTTGACGTCGTTCATCTTCAGGCAGTCATACGGTGTGCCGTCCTGGGCGACCTGGGTCGTGTGCGCGGCATCGGCGTTCGCGAGGCCGTTGACGCCTTCCCAGCCGCCGTACAGGTTGTCGAAGCTGTGGTTCTCCTCGTAGATGACGACGATGTGGTTGATCTTGCCGAGGTCCTTGGCGTCCGCCGACGGCTTTACGAATTTCCCAGCCAGTGCGGCAGAATCAGCGAGAAGGGCGTTCGCCTGCTTGATCCAGTCCTTGGCCGTCTTGTCGTTGAGCGCCTGGCCGTTGAACTCCGCATTCCAGAGCCCGAGCCGGATGGCTGCGGCCAGCGCATCGCGCCGTGACCCGAGGTTCAGGAGCGCCGTCTCGGTATCGGCGTAGACCTTGTCGCCCAGGCTGTCCGTGGCAAGCGCGCCCGTGGATGCCGCGAGGGTATCCATGGAGAACTGGCCGAACGACGCCATGATCTGCTTGTAGACCGCGCCGAGATCCTCGAGCGTCTTGCCCTTGGCCGACTTGGGCAGCGCGTTCTGCTTGATGATGTCGGTCAGGACCCGACCGTCTGTCACGTACGAGTCCTTGAGCCCGGTCAGCGCAAGGATGGTCGGACGGATATCGGTATGGTCGGTCCACAGGCTGGTCCCGGGCTGCATCCTCTCGACGCCCGGCCCGACGATCCCGACCCAGGTCGTCGCGGATCTCGGGCTGGATCCCGCCGTGGTTCCAGGCGAACGTCTGGGTCGAACCCACGGTGTTGGGCAGGAAGACACAGTTTGACAAGTCGTTGTTGGCGCACGGGGTGGGTGTCCCGTTCGCGGCGCTCAGGAAGTAATCACCCGCCGCGAATGGCGTGACCGTCGGCGTTCTCGCCGGGTCCGCCGTCCCCATGTGGAGGAGCTTCTCCTCGACGGGATCGGCCATCGCGACGAAGACGTGCTCCATGTTCCCTGACAGCGGGTTGGTCACCTGCATGTCCGACAGGGCGAGCTCGAGGTTGCGCGCCGTCGCGCTGTCGCGCGCCGGGTTGCCGGTGATGTAGACATTCGGCGCCAGATCGGCATGGACGGCGAAGTCGGTCGTGGCCGAGGTGCCGTGGCTCGCGTTGTATGTCGCGACCATCTTCTTGAGGTCACCGTTGACCTCGGTCACGTGGCCGTTGGCATAGCTGCAGGCGACCGTCACACCATCGCAACCGGCGTTGTCGGGCGCGGTCCCAGCGAAGTGGTCGCCCTCCTCGACGGTGAACACGAACAGCGTGTTGTCCTTGGTGATCCCGTCGTTCTTGAGCCTTGTGAAGAAGTCGCCGAAGGCCTTGTCGTAGTCCTTGAGCTGCTGGACGTACTCGGCCTGGCCCGGCCCGTAGGCGATGTGCTGGTTCCCGGCGTTGCCATGGCCGTCATGCGCGTCGGAGATATAGGCGAACGTCACCGGGACGCCGTGCTCCTGCATCTGCGCGACTTCGCCGAGCGTGTTCTTGGCGAACATCCCGTCGAAGCCCGGGAAGCCGGGCTGGCCGAACGGGTCGACGATCGGCTGGCCGTTCGTGTCATTGACCGACGGCGAGCCGTTGTTGATGGCCGGGTTGACGTACTTGGCGCCGAACAGGCCCTGGAACCCGGAATAGCCACCGGCCTCATCGGGGAGCATGTCGGGGCGCGCGTCATCGTTGTTCGTGCAGATCCCCGGACCCTTCGATGGGTCGGCACAGTGGACCGCGATCCCGACGAAGTCCGTCTGCGCCTTGGCGCGGGCGGCTGTGTTGGACGGCGCGATCTGCGAGGCAAGTCCCTCGTTCCATTCATCCGATCCCTGGCCGAAGACCTTGGTCATGTCACCGGTCGGATCAGTCGCGTAAACGGTGAAGGCGGCACCACTCGGGTGGGCGTTGGCCAGGGCGGCAGACAACGTCACGCCTGTCCCAGTCGGACCGGCGGTCCCGACCGTCGAGATGACCGCGGTCTCCGCGACGGTCGAACCGGTTTGCACCACGACGGTCAACCCGGCGGCCAGCCCGGCGACGCTCGCGACCTTCACGTTGGTGTCGCCGGCATTGGCGGCAGCCGCGAGGGTCGTGGGCGCGGGGGTGTTCCGCAAGATGATGGCGTTGTTGTTCTCGAGCACCGTGTTCGCGACGCTGACGTTGCCGACATCACACCCGGCGCGCGTGAACGGGACCCATGGCGCGGGGGCGTTGCGGGCCGCACCGGTCCCGCCGAGCGAGGCCGGATCCGCGTTGACCATGTTGAAGTTCGGGTCGGCAGAGAGCGCCTGCGGGCTGTTGGCCGGATTGCCGCCGTCGGTGTTGTCGGTCCAGTACTTGAAGCTGGAGGAGAAGCCGACGCTTCCGTCGCCCCGGAAGTAGCCGTAGGCGTTCGAGACCGCCTGGCCATGCCGGTCCGGATAGAGACCGGTCAGCGTGCTCAGGATCCCACCGCCCGTGTGGGCGATCAGGATCGTGTGGTCGTTGGTGAGGAGCGTGCCGTTCTGCGTCATGAAGTTGAGCAGGTTTGGCATCTGCTCGACGTCCGACGGGACGTTCGGGTTGTCACGCAGGAAATGCACGTTGTCGAACTGGAAATACATGACGTGCTGGATCTTGTCGCCGCTCGATTTCAGATCGCACGACCCGGTCGGTGGGCCGGATGGCCCCGGGGGTGCCGCGCTCGTGACCGGCGCGATCGCCAGTGATGCGGCCACGAGGATCCCCGTCGCAACGGTGACGAGCATCCGGTGGTGAGCCTGCCTGGGCGAGATCGAGCGCGTGGGCACCATCACGTCTCTCCTCCTGCGCACCACCCACGTCGCGCGGGCGGTCGAAACCTTGGTCGCGGGGGGCATCGAGCGGTTTCGTCGTGCCCACGGGGACCACCCTGGGGCGACGACGATAGCAGCCCGTGAACGCAATGTGAATTGCATTTGACGGCCGCCATCGGGAAGGCACCGACCGCCTCGCACGATGGCCCGGATCCGCCTCCTCACTCGTGGTGCACCGGTGCACCAAGGCCGGCAGGTAAGTGGTGAGTGACGGCCCGGTGGGACAGTCCGGTCGATGTCCCATCCGTCGGTCGTCGACCGCCTCTCGCGTCTCGCGCCCGATCAGCGTGCCGCAGCGACCGCGTCAGACGGACCCCTCCTCGTGGTCGCCCCCGCGGGGAGCGGCAAGACGACGACGCTGGTGGCGCGTGTCGCCTGGCTCGTCGACGGCGGCGTCGATCCGGGCTCGATCACCGTGGTCGCCTTCAACAAGCGCGCCGCCGAGGAGCTGACCGAGCGCCTCGACGCGGCGCTCGCGCCGCTGGGCTGTGACGGCGGAGCCGCGCGGGTGCGGACGTTCCATGCGCTCGGGCGCGAGATCCTGCTCGACGCCGGGGTCTCGATCGATCCGCTCATCGACCGCGACGAGCTGTTGCGTCTCCTGTTCCCGGCAACGTCCGCTGCGGAGCGAGGTCGGCTCGATCTCGCCTTCTCGCGCCTCAAGCTGGATCTCCGGGTCACGGCTGCCGACGTCGCTGGCGATCCGGAACCGGGACCGGTTGCCCGGGCCTTCATCGCATACGAGAGCGCGATCCAGGCGTCCGGCGGCGTCGACTTCGATGACCTGCTGGTCCGGGCGGTCGGATGTCTCACGGCCGATCCCGTGCTCCTCGGCCGCTGGCGCGCGCGAACGGCCACGCTTCTCGTCGATGAGGCACAGGACGTGGACCGGCTCCAGCTGGATCTCGCGCTCCTCCTCGCGGCGCCGGCGAACGACATCTGCCTGGTGGGCGATGACGACCAGTCGATCTACGGCTGGCGGCTGGCCGATGTCCGGCGGATCCTGGGGCTCGAGGCGCTTCTGCCCGGCCTTCGGCGGATCGATCTCGAGGTCAACTACCGCTGTCCCCGCCCGGTGGTCGAGCGGGCGGTCCGGCTCGTGGAGCACAACGACGAGCGGTTCGCCAAGACGATCCGCGCGGGTCCGGTCGCCGCCGGGCGACTGATCCTCGCCGCGGACGCAGCCGACGAGACGATCCGGATCGAACGAGCGGTCCGATCCTGGCCCGACGACGGGACGACGCGGGCGATCCTTGCGCGGACCAACCGGGAGCTCCTCCCCGCGGTCGTCGTCGCTCTGCAGCTCGGCCTGCCGTTCCGGGCGCCACGGATCGAGCTGCTCCTCGACTCACCCATCGTCGACCGGCTCCTCGACCGAGCCGCGACGCTGGACGACGGACTGCCGCTGCTCGTCCTCCTCGGACGCGTCCGCGACGAGACGATTGCTGGGACGCCGCGCACGAGGTCCCGGGCGAGCACGACCCGACCGAGGTGGCGACGGCGCTCCTGGGCTGGGCGGTCGGGCAGGCCGACCTGGCCGGCTTCGCGACGCGGTCGCTGCCACGCGCGCTCGGCTGGCCGAGCTGCGCCGGGACGATGCGGCGCTCACGCTCGCCACCGCCCACGCGACCAAGGGGCTCGAATTCGACCACGTCATCGTCGTCGGCATGGAGACGGGTCGCTTCCCGAGCGCACGTGCGGTCAGCCAGGCCGAGGATCCCGGTGCGGGCGTACGAGGAGGAACGGCGGCTGGCCTACGTCGCCTGGACCCGTGCCCGACGCTCGCTGACGCTCCTGTACGACCCGGCTGTTCCCTCCCCGTTCCTCCTCGAGGCGTTCGACGCGGATGAGCTCGGCCTCGGGAGCGTCACCACGCCGTCGTCGGCGGGCGTCCGCGGGCTCAGCCCCTCGACCGGTTGAGCTCGCGGATCAGGCGGTCGATCGAATCGAGGAACGGCTCGGTCAGCTCCGCCGGCAGGACGTCGCGGATCGAGTCCTTGACGCCGTACGCGGCGCGGCAGCGCGTCGCGGTCGCGCGGAGCGCCCACGGATCGTCGTCGCGCAGCCGGTCCGGCAGCGGCTCGAGGTAGGCGATCCAGCGCGTCGCACCGAGCGACCGGGCCGATGCGAGCAGTCGATCGGCGTGGCGGGCCGCGACCAGGCCGGCCTCGTCGATCGCCGGTCGCTCGTGCCGCGCGGGTCGCCGGGACGTGCCCGTCCGGGCATCGGTCATCCGCGCTCAGTCATCCCCGGGCTTGGTCCCGAGCACATCGCCACCGTCCGCCGCCGGGTCGGGCGGAGCGAGCAGGAGCAGCGGCAGCCGCTTGCGCTCCGAGCCGTTGACGAGGATCCGGAACGAGTAGTCGCCCGGTGCCGGGAAGGTCAGGTTCCACAGGTCGATCGAGAAGGTCAGCACCGCGTCGCGGCCGTCGCGCTGGCTGCGGGCGACGAGGCTGCCCGTCGCGCCGGCGACCTCGCCGCCATCCGGGTCGAGCAGGACGAACCGGATCTCGTGCTCGCGGTCGGTCTCGGGCGCCGTGACCTGGAGCCCGATGACGAGGGCGAGATGCGGGTGCCGCAGCGGGAACCGTCGTCCGCCGATCCGCGCCACGCCACCGCCGAGGACGTGGAACTTCTGACCGGGGATGGTCTCGGCCGCGTCGGCCAGGAAGGCAAAGTCGATATCCGGCACGTTCGTATGCTAGCCGGTGGGCCCGGACGGAACGAGACCCATCAGCGTGACTTTGCCGCGGCCGCAGCGCGTTTGCGCGACGGGCCGATCCGAAGCGCCGGCGAGCTGTCGTGGCCGTTGCCGTGACCGTCGCGCGCCGATCGGCCGGCCTCCTCGGCGAAGGTCACGTCCGAGAGCGGCACGAGCGGCTCGCCGCGCAGGACGCGCGCCAGGTACTCGCCGGTCGCCGAGCCCGGTGTCGCCGCGATCGTCTCCGGCGTCCCCTCGGCGATGATCCGGCCGCCCCGGTCGCCGCCCTCCGGCCCGAGATCGACGATCCAGTCGGCCGTCTTGATCACGTCGAGGTTGTGCTCGATGACGAGGACGGTGTTGCCGCCGTCGACGAGGCGATGGAGGACCTCGAGCAGCTTCTCGACGTCGGCGAAGTGGAGCCCGGTCGTCGGCTCGTCGAGGACGTACAGCGTCCGGCCGGTCGCCCGCCGCGACAGCTCGGTCGACAGCTTGACCCGCTGCGCCTCGCCGCCCGACAGCGTCGTCGCCGGCTGGCCGAGATGGACGTAGCCGAGCCCGACGTCGATGAGCGTCTGGAGCTTGGCCCGGACGTTGGGCACGGCCGCGAAGAAGTCGAGCGCCTCGGCGATCGTCATCTCGAGGACGTCGGCGATCGACTTGCCCTTGAAGTGGATCTCGAGCGCCTCGCGGTTGTAGCGCTTGCCGTGGCAGACCTCGCACGGGACGTAGACGTCGGGCAGGAACTGCATCTCGATCTTGAGGATGCCGTCGCCCTTGCAGTTCTCGCAGCGGCCGCCCTTGACGTTGAAGCTGAAGCGGCCCGGGGTGTAGCCGCGCACGCGCGCCTCGGGGACGCCCGGCGAAGAGCTCGCGGATCGGCGTGAACAGCCCGACGTACGTCGCCGGGTTCGAGCGCGGCGTCCGCCCGATCGGGCTCTGGTCGATCTCGATGATCTTGTCGATGTGCTCGGCGCCCTCGAGCGAGTCGTGCGCCCCGACCGGCTCGCGCGAGCCGTTGAGCTCGCGGGCGAGCGCCCGATAGAGGACCTCGGTGACGAGCGTGCTCTTGCCGCTCCCCGACACGCCGGTGACGGCGACGAACGTCCCGAGCGGGACGCGCAGGTCGACGTCGCGCAGGTTGTGCTCGCGGGCGCCGCGGACGACGAGCTTCTTGCCGTTGCCCTTGCGGCGCTTGGCCGGGATCGGCACCGCCCGCTCGCCGCGCAGGAACGCGCCGGTGATCGAGCGCGGCTCGGCGAGGACCAGCTCGAGCGGCCCGTTGGCGATGATCTCGCCGCCGTGCTCCCCGGCCCCGGGGCCGATGTCGACGACCCAGTCGGCGGTCCGGATGGTCTCCTCGTCGTGCTCGACGACGAGGACCGTGTTGCCCAGGTCGCGCAGCCGGGTGAGCGTCGCGATCAGCTTGGCGTTGTCGCGCTGGTGGAGCCCGATCGACGGCTCGTCGAGGATGTACAGGACGCCCATCAGGGTCGTCCCGATCTGGGTCGCGAGGCGGATCCGCTGGGCCTCGCCGCCCGACAGCGTGACGCTCGTCCGGTCGAGGGTCAGGTAGTCGAGCCCGACGTCGACGAGGAAGCCGAGCCGCGCGACGATCTCCTTGAGCAGCTGCTGGGCGATCGTCCGCTCGCGCTCGGTGAGGGTCCGGCGAGGCCGGTCGCCCAGGCGAGGGCGTCGGTGATCGACAGCGTCGAGACGTCCCAGACGTTCCGGTCGCCGATGGTCACCGCCAGGATCTCCGGACGCAGCCGCTTGCCGCCGCAGATCGGGCACGGCCGGGTGACCATGAACTTCTCGAGCTCGGCCTTGACGTAGTCCGAGTCGGTCTCGCGGTAGCGCCGCTCGAGGTTGGTGACGACGCCCTCGAAGGTCGCCTTGTAGGTGTTCTCGCCGCGCTCCGTGCGGTAGCGGACGATGACCTGCTCGTCCTTCTTGGCGTAGAGGACGTAGTCGACCGCCTCGGGCGGCAGGTCGCGGATCGGCGCGCTGTAGTCCCAGCCGTGCGAGGCGCAGATCGCCTCGAGGATCTTGAGCCGCCACGAGGCGTCGGTCGGCATCCGCGCCCACGGCACGAGCGCGCCCGTCGGCCAGGCTCTTCGAGCGGTCCGGGATGACGAGGTCCGGGTCGATCTCGAGCCTCGTCCCGAGGCCGGTGCAGGCCGGGCAGGCGCCGTGCGGCGAGTTGAACGAGAAGCTGCGCGGCTCGAGCTCGTCGATCGTGAAGCCGTCGTACGGGCAGCTGTACTTCTCGCTGTAGCGACGTTCCTCGAACGAGGGCGGCTCGCCGTCGCGCGGCGCGGGTGCGATCAGCGACGACGCCCTCGCCGAGCCGGAGCGCGGTCTCGATCGAGTCGGCCAGCCGGCCCGCGTCCGGATCCGGGATCGCCAGGCCGGTCTCCGGGTCGATCGGGCGGCCGTCCGGTCCGCGCTGCCGCGCCCTCGGGCGCCTCGGCGTGGCGGACGATGTAGCGGTCGACGACGACCTCGATCGAGTGGCGCTTGTACTTGTCGAGGGTCGGCGCGTCGGCGATGTCGTAGATCTCGCCGTCGACCCGGACCCGGACGAAGCCCTGGCGCCGGGCGCCGTCGAAGACCCGGTCGCCCTCGGTCTTGCGGTCCTTGATCAGCGGCCCGAGGACGAGCAGGCGCGTGCCCTCGGGCAGAGCGCAGCACCTGGTCGACGATCTGCTGGACCGTCTGGCGCTCGATGGCGTGGCCGTTCGGGCAGTGCGGGATGCCGATGCGGGCGAACAGCAGGCGGAGGTGGTCGTAGATCTCGGTGACCGTGCCGACCGTCGAACGCGGGTTGCGCGACGCGCCCTTCTGGTCGATCGAGATCGCCGGCGACAGGCCGTCGATCTGGTCGACGTCCGGCTTCTCCATCTGGCCGAGGAACTGGCGGGCGTAGGCGCTCAGGCTCTCGACGTAGCGGCGCTGGCCCTCGGCGTAGATCGTGTCGAAGGCGAGGCTCGACTTGCCGCTGCCCGACAGGCCGGTGATGACGACCAGCCGGTCGCGCGGGAACGCGACGTCGACGTTCTTGAGGTTGTGTTCGCGCGCTCCGCGCACGACGAGCTGATCCTGGGGCACGTGCTCAGTCTAGCGGATGTCGGTCAAGTCGAACAGGCGTTCCGTTTGTCAGGGCGCCGGCCAACCCAGGTGGACGATCGCGAAGTCGATGACGAAGCGGGTCGGCTGGCCGTCGCGACGCGCGCGCGTGCCCAGGCCCGGCGCTACCCGCGACGCGCCAGCCCGAGTAAGCGCTCGATCCGCCGATCCGTGGTACCCGGCCATCGAGGCCTCGAGGCGGAGTGCTCGCCGACCGTCCTCGGCTCGAGTCGTGCTCGCCGCCTCCCGCGGCCGCCCCGGACCGGCTCGGATCTCGGCGCCACCTCCGCTCGGCGGTCCATCGGCTCGTCCGCTGCTGCTCAGGGCGTCGCTGGAAGACGCGGATCCGGTCGGCGGCAGGCGGGCACGCTGACGCTGCTGACCGAGCCGTCGCGAGCGAGCGAGGCCGTCACAGCCCGTTCGAACCCGCTCGTGATGGCGCGGAACTCGACGGGTCCTGCCAGTGCGATGCTCGCGTCGCGCCACGAATCCGATGGCTGCGCCTCGATGAAGTCGCGCACCGCCGGATTCTCGACCATCGTGTCGTACATCTGGCCCAGACTCGGACCGGTGTCCGGCCGCGTCGGAGGCCGATCGAGGACCGCCGAGGCCGGGCGCGCGACCGCGACCGCTCGCCCGACCCGGGCCGCATCCGCGTCGCCGGGCTGGAGGATGTCGAGGAAGCCGAGCTTGTCCGCCGCGACCGACTCGACCGCCTCGGCGCGGATCACCGCATGCCCGGACCCGACGGCGGCCAGGGCGTAGGCACTGCCGAACGGCAGCTCCCAGGACTCGGCGATCGAACCGCCAGCCGCGAGATCGATCGGCTGTGTCGGGCGAACGCAGTCCGGCGGCGCCGACCCCCCGGCCACGTCCCTCGGTGCGAATGAGTCCGCGAACTGCGCCGACCGTTGCTCGGCGAGGATCATCTGTTTCACGGAACCGAGAGACCCAGTGTATGTCGCCCCCTCCGGCTGCAGGGTCGTGCGGACGAGGATCACCTCGGTCACCCGGCCGCACTGGCTGGCGTCGAGGTGGACGACCGCGGCGCGCGTGTTGCGGACGGTCGCGTCGACGACGAGCGAATCACTCGTCGCGTGTGTCCGCACGTCGAGGATCAGGCCGTCGTGATCGCCCGCTGCGCTGTCGACACGCGAGTCGAGGTTGGCGCACGCGGACGCGAGGAGGACCACGACTGCAGAGGACGATGGCCCTACACGAGCGCAGCATCCTGCCAGTGTGCGGCCATCGCGCGCCAAGGTGCCATCCTTCGTGCAACCTCCGGCGTGCTCGGCGATCGACATCGGCCGCCGCGCGGCCCCTGTCAGCGGCGGCGTGGCGAGCGCTGGCCCGTCCGCTTGCGGATGTTCGGGGTGACGGTCCGGTCCCAGGTCGGCCGATCGAGCCAGCGGGCCTGCCAGCCGGCCGTCGTCCTCGTGCTCGTCGCGGATCCCGGGCAGCCAGTCGGCGACCGTGTCCATCGGCGATGTCGCCGTCGCCTGGCACGCCGTCGAGGGTGTTCGACGGGTTCCTCGTCGGCCGGCAGGACCGTCGACGCTGGTGACCTCCATCGCCGGGCCCGCCTCGAGCGATCGCGGCCGCCGAGCGACGACCGCGCGCACGGTCCGCCGCGCCGGTCAGTCCGCGACCGTCCGATCCCGCGCGTCCGGCGCGCTCGGCCGCGCGTCCGACGGTGATCGAGGCGTCCTGCTCGAGGACGCGCAGCCGGATCTGCTGGATCTCGTCGCGCAGGGCCGCGGCGCGCTCGAACTCGAGCTGCTTGGCGGCCGCCTTCATCTCGGCCTCCATCCGTGCCGACGAGCGCCTCGACCTTGGCCTTGTCCGCGTCGCTGAAGTCGCCGTTCCGTTCGGAGGCGTAGACGACGGTCGACTCGGCGACGGCGCGCAGCCGCTCGTTGATGTCGCGGATGCCCTTGATGATCGTCGTCGGCTCGATCCCGTGCTCCATGTTGTAGGCCTCCTGGTACGGCGCGCCGGCGATCCGTCTCGTCGATCGCGACGCGCATCGATTCGGTGACGCGGTCGGCGTACATGACCACCTCGCCGCCGGTGTTGCGCGCGGCCCGCCCGATCATCTGGATCAGCGACCAGGCCGACCGCAGGAAGCCCTCCTTGTCGGCGTCGAGGATCGCCACCAGGGTCACCTCCGGGCAGGTCGATCCCCTCGCGCAGGAGGTTGATCCCGACCAGGACGTCGAAGACGCCGAGCCGCAGGTCGCGCAGGATCGCGACCCGCTCGAGCGTGTCGACCTCGCTGTGGAGGTACTGGACCTTGACCCCGAGCTCCTTGAGGTAGTCGGTCAGGTCCTCGGCCATCTTCTTGGTCAGGGTCGTCACCAGGGCTCGCTCGCCGCGCTCGACGCGACCGCGGATCTCCTCGAGCAGGTCGTCGATCTGGCTCTCGGTCGGGCGGACCGTGATCCGCGGGTCGACGATGCCGGTCGGACGGATGAGCTGCTGGACGATGCGCTTGCTCCGCTCGAGCTCGTACGGGCCGGGCGTCGCGCTCATGTAGATCGCCTGGTGGACGGTCGCCTGGAACTCCTCGAAGGTCAGCGGCCGGTTGTCGAGCGCGGACGGCAGCCGGAACCCGAAGTCGACCAGGATCTCCTTGCGCGTCCGGTCGTTCTTGTACATGCCGACGACCTGCGGGATCGTCATGTGCGACTCGTCGACGACGAGCAGCCAGTCCGGCGGGAAGTAGTCGAGCAGGGTCCACGGGCGGCTGCCCGGCTCGCGTCGCGACAGGTGGCGCGAGTAGTTCTCGATCCCGGTGCAGTAGCCGAGCTCGCGCATCATCTCGAGGTCGAACGTCGTCCGCTGGCGGAGTCGGGCGCCCTCGAGCGACGCGACCCTCGGCCTCGAGACCGGCGACGCGCTCCTCCATCTCGGCCTCGATGTCGACGATCGCTTCCTTGAGCTTGTCCTGCGGCGTGACGTAGTGGGTCGCCGGGTAGACGTTGCGTCTCCTTGCGCTCGGCGAGCAGCTCGCCGGTCAGCGGGTCGAGCTCGGTGATCCGCTCGACGACGTCGCCGAAGAACTCGACCCGGATGAGGGTCTCCTCCGACGCGGGCTGGAGCTCCAGCGTGTCGCCGCGGACACGGAACCGGGCCCGGCTCATCGCTGGCATCGTTGCGCTGGTACTGGAGGTCGACCAGCGTGCGCAGGACCGCGTCGCGTCGGTACTGGCCGCCGACCCGGAGCTTGAGGACCGTGGCGCCGTAGTCGACCGGCGCGCCGAGGCCGTAGATGCACGACACCGACGCGACGATGATCACGTCGCGCCGCTCGAACAGCGCGTGGGTCGCGGCGTGGCGGAGCCGGTCGATCTCGTCGTTGCGCGACGAGTCCTTCTCGATGTACGTGTCGCTCCGAGGCAGGTAGGCCTCGGGCTGGTAGTAGTCGAAGTAGCTGACGAAGTACTCGACCTTGTTGTCCGGGAAGAACTCGCGGAACTCGGCGTAGAGCTGCGCGGCGAGCGTCTTGTTGTGGGCCAGGACGAGGGTCGGCTTGTTGTGCTGCTCGATGACCTTCGACAGCGTGTACGTCTTGCCGGAGCCCGTGACGCCCGAGCAGGACCTGGTCGGTCAGACCCTTCGCGAGCCCCTCCGACAGGCGACTCGATCGCCTTCGGCTGGTCGCCGGTGGGCTCGAACGGGGCAACGAGCTTGAAGTCGGGCATCTCGAGCCAAGTCTACCAGTCCACGCACGAACAGAACGGGTGTTCCGTTCCGGAGCGAGCGGCCGGCCCGTCGGTCCGGTGGTCAGGCCCGATACCGATCCAGCAGCTCGGCCAGGGCCGCCTCCACCAGCGCACGGGTCGCCCCGGGATCGGCGGATGTGTCGATGATCCGCGTGGCCGCCGGGCGGAGCCGGTCGGTGATCCCGGTCTGGGCCGCGATCCGCTGGCTGGCATCGTCCTCCGACGCTCCCCGACCGACGATCCGCTCTCGCTGGGCAGCCGCGTCGCAGGTGATCAGCCAGACCTCTGTCGCACATCTCGGCGAGGCCGCCCTCGACCAGCTTGATCGCCTCGATGACGACGACATCTTCGTCTTCCTCGTCGGCGACCGCGATGGCCGCCAGGATCCGCGGCCGGACCGCCGGATGGACGATCGCCTCCAGGTCCCGCAACGCTGCCGGGTCCGCGAAGACGATCCGGCCCAGTGCCGCGCGGTCGAGAGATCGGTCGTCGCGCAGCAAGCCCGCACCGAACCGCGCGACGACCGCGTCGAGCGCTGGCTCCCCGACGTCGAGGACGTCCCGGGCGACCGTGTCGGCGTCGATGACGACGACGCCCGGCCGCTCGGCCAGCCAGCGCGCGACCGTGGACTTGCCGCAGCCGATCGGCCCGGTGAGGCCGATCCGGAGCGGTCCGTCTGGGCGGGTCGTCCGGTCAGGCGTCACGGTCGCAGTGTAGGCCGCGACGTCGGCCCGACGAGGAGGCGGGGTCGGTCGGACCGGCGCTAGCTCCAGGCCGCGCTGGACCAGCTGCCGCCGGACCACGAGCTGCCGCTCCAGCTGCTGCCGGACCACGAGCTGCCCGACCAGGAGCTGCCGGACCAGGAGTTCCCGGACCAGCTGGATCCGGACCACGAGCTGCCCGACCACGAGTGGCCGGACCACGACGAACCGGACCAGCTGTTGCCGGACCAGGAGCTGCCGGACCAGGTGTTGCCGTTCCAGGTCCCACCTGACCAGCTGTGCCCGTCGGCCTCGAGGGCCGCCATCGCGTCCGAGTCGAACGGGTGCCCGAAGATGTCCTGCTCGCCGGTCAGCGTCACGCCGTCACTGGTGAGCAGGTCGGTGCCGCGCGCCTGGTCGAGGCTGCCGGTCCCCGTCGCGGACGGCCACGTCTGGTTCGCGTCGAGGACCGGGGCGGCCAGCGCGGTCCCGAGCTGGAGCTCGCCGCCGCCGATCGCCTGGGCCTTCGCGCTGATCGGGACAGCGGCAGTGGTCAGGAACTGCTTGACCTGGTCGGGACTCGCGTCCGGGTGCTTCTGGAGGACCAGGGCCGCGGCGCCCGAGACCATCGCGGCCGACTCGGAGGTGCCGCTGCCGCGGAAGTAGCGCGACCCGACCTGGCCCTCGGGGTGGTTGTCGTCGATGTACGAGTTCGGGACGCGGAGGCTGACGATGTGCGTCCCCGGCGCGATCATGTCGACGCTTCGCGTGGCGCCGCGCTTCGGCCACGGCGAGAACGCGGGGACCTTGTCGTCGAGCTGGCTCGACGTCCCCGCCGAGTCCGAGGCGCCGACGGCGAGCACGTAGCGGTCGATGGCCGGATCGGCCAGCGCGGGAGCGTTGCTCATGTGGCTCTGGAAGCCGTAGTTGCCGCCGGCGGCGACGACGACGATGCCCGCCTTCCACGCCCGCTCGGCGGCGTATGCCAGCGGATCGACCCGGGAATCCTGCGCCGAGTTGGTCCCGTACGAGAGGTTGATGACCCGGATGTTGAGGTCGCCGTCGTTCTTGTGCTGGACGACCCAATCGATGGCGGCGATCACCTGGCTGACGTCGGTGCCGCCGTCGGCGACGCCGACCTTGACGCTGACGATCCGGGCGTCGGGGGCCATCCCGCGGAACGCCGAGGCCGGAGCGTCGGAGTACGGCTCGGTCAGCGCGCCGTCCTTGCCCGCGATGATGCCGGCCATGAACGTGCCGTGGCCGTTGGTGTCGAGGTTGGTGAGATCGGGCGACTGCGACTCGAACGACAGATCCGGCCCGTAGACGATCTTGCCCGACCCTGCCAGGCCCGCGACCGGCGAGACGCCGGTATCGATGAGCGCGACGTCGACGCCCTTGCCCGTGTAGCCTGCGTCCCACCAGGCCGTCGCACCGGTGTATTGCGTCGTGTTGTACATCGAGTTGACGTCGGCTGCGGGGTCATAGCCGGCGGCGAGGGAGGCGACCGGCGCGATCGCCGAGACCAGGATGAGGGCGGTCAGGGTCGCGCCGATGCGACCCGAGGCGGACAGGTCGAGGCTCCAGCCACGGTCGGGCCCAGTGCGTGTCGGACGGGCAGCGCCGCCATCCGGACGATCCACCTGCAGCATCGATACCACCTTTGGTCGGGCCGATGTGCGGTGCCTGGCAGCCGGGCGGTCTTTGGGAAGCGGTCTCCCCGGAAGATCCCTGGCTTTGCGTCCCCGCCTTTCGACGGGTTTGCCGAGTTTGCAGACCGTACGTTGCGACAGCCGATGTGGCTGCCGTCGTCTGATGAGCACGATGTCGGGCGGCTCTTCGGGGACCAATAGGACAAAGGTCCCGGTCGTTGCACGGGGGAACCGGTTTGCGATGAAGCGCCCGGATCGAGCGGTCAGCGGGCCTCGCCGACCCGCGCCGGACGGGCCGCTTCCAGCGACGGGTCGAGGCCGGCGTCGCCGTTCAGGACCCCGCCGTGGGCAAGCAGGTACTCGATGGCCGCCGGGTCGAGCGGCCGCGCGAAATAGAAGCCCTGGGCGAACTCGCAGCCCAGCTTCCGCAGGCGCCCGAGCTGCGACCACTGCTCCACGCCTTCCGCGATGACGGACAGCCGCAGGGTCCGGCCGAGGGCCACGATCGCGCTGGCGAGCTCCCACGCGTCCGAGTCCTTCGAATCGACGTCGACGAAGTCCCGGGCGATCTTGAGCGTCGTCACCGGGAACTGCTGGAGGTAGCTCAGCGACGAGTAGCCGGTCCCGAAGTCGTCGATCGAGATGCCGATACCGGCATCCCGGAGCTCCTGCAGCTTCGCGCGAGTCGAGGCGATGTCCTGGAGCATCGACGTCTCGGTCATCTCGAGCACGATCTCGGTGGGATCCACGCCGGCCGCCCGGATGATCGTGAGGACCTCGTCGACGAAGTCGGCCTGGGCCAGCTGCCTCGCCGAGATGTTGACGCTCATCGTGAACGAGCCGTCGGCAACGAGGCCGTGCCAGGCGCGTACCTGTCGGCATGCCTGGTTCAGCACCCAGCGCCCGATCTCGAGGATCGAGTCGGACTCCTCGGCGACCCGGATGAAGTCGTCCGGGTTGATCCGGCCGCGCTCCGGATGCTCCCAGCGGACGAGCGCCTCGACGCCGACCATCCGACCGCTCGCGATCTCGACGATCGGCTGGTACTGCAGGACGAACTCGGAGGCCCCGATCGCATGCTCCAGGTCGACCGACAGCTGGGCGCGGGCCATCACCGCCTCCTGCATCGACGACTCGAAGACGACGACGCGGCCCTTGCCACGGGCCTTCGCGGAGTACATCGCGACGTCGGCGTTGCGCAGCAGGTCGCCGGCGCTGTCGACTCCCGGCCGGCCGGCGGCGACGCCGACGCTCGCGCGGACGTTGATGTCGCGGCCTTCGATCTCGAAGAACGGACCCATCGCCGCCGTCAGCCGGTTCGCCACGCGCATCGAGGCCGTCATATCGGGCGTATCGAGCAGGAGCACCGCGAACTCGTCGCCGCCGAGTCGCGCCGCCATGTCCGTGGCGCGCATGACCGAGTGGAGTCGATCGCCGACCGCGATCAGGAGGGCGTCGCCCGCGGCATGACCGAGGCTGTCGTTGACGAGCTTGAAGTCATCCAGGTCGACGAACAGGACGACGGGCACCGTCCCTGCCGGGTCGCGCGATTCGAGTCGCGAGGCAACGACCTGCGTGAAGAGAGACCGGTTGGCCAGGCCCGTGAGCGGGTCATGGGAGGCCTGGTGATGGAGCTCCTCCTTCAGCCGGCCGAGCTGCTCCAGCGACTGCTCCAGCCGGCCGTTCTCGAGGGCGACCGCCGTGTGATTGGCCAGCGTCTCGAAGAGCTTGAGGTCCTCCGCCTCGAACGTGCTGATGTCACTCAGCGGGTCCGACACCAGGATGGTCCCGACCAGGGACGACTCGCCGAGGAGCGGCGCCACGAGAGCCTTGCGGACAGAGTGCCGACCGCCTTCCTCGGTCGGTTCGGCAGGAGGCAGGTCGACGAGGCGCCCCTGTCGCTCGGCCACGGCACGGATCAGGATCGGGTCATCGAGGGCCGGCCCGACAGGTTCCATGACGGTGAACGCGTTCCCGGGTCCGACCTGGCAGCGGAGGACGTCGTCGCCCTCCCGGCGCGGCAGGAGGCGGATCTCGGCGACGTCCGCCCGGAACATCTTCCGAGCGTGCTCGAGCAGCGAGATGAGCGCGGTGTCGAGCTCCGGGCTGCGTTGCAGGATGCGGGTCAATTCGTAGAGGAGCTCGATGCTCTCGTGCTGCTGTCGCTCCGAGATGTAGGCACGATACGCGAGGGCCGCGGTCGCGATGGGCAGGGCGAAGAGCCAGATCGAGGCCGGATCCGCCCACAGGACCGTGAGGGCCAGGAGGGCGAGGCTCGCGTTCGTCAACGACACGACGATCCCGATCTTGAGCATCTCGGGGATCCGGCGATATTGCGCTGTCCCCTCCGCCAGGGAGATCGCGGTGCTGACGCTCAGGACGCCGATGACGTTCTCGACGAGAGCGACCAGCAGGACCGCGGCCCAGATGCCGGGCCCGAATCCGCTGCCGGGATTCACGGCGGCGTGGACGAGGCCGACCGAGATCACCGACGCGAGGGAGAACTGGGCGAGGTTGAAGGCGAGCTTGACCCCGCGCTGGCGACGATTGAAGACGAGGGCGAGCCCGGAGCCGACGACCCGCGCGACGATGAACGCCGGCGGCGAGACGAGGAAGAGCCCGGCCACCAGGGGGATCTCGCTCATCGAGAACGAGTGCGCGCTCCGCCCGATGTGGAGATGGATGACCTTCGCTTCGGCGAGGTAGAACCCGGCGCCGAGCAGCCAGATCGGGATCGTCACGGGCGCGATGACGGGCGCCGCTGGCGGCACGACCAGGAGGGCGAGCACGACGGTCGCCGCGCTGAGGAGCAGCGTGAACAGCCAGACCCTCATCGAACCGGACGTCCCGGCCATGAATCCCTGGATGCGGGTTCTAACCGACCGGGCGATCCCACCCCGTCGAGCCGTCTCCACCAGCTTCTGCAGCGCCCCATACGCGGGGACCGGCCGGACACGGCGCGCCCGGGTGGGTCACCCGGACCGTAGGACTAGGCCGGGGACCGGGGACATCACCCGAACGGCAACGGCCCACCAGTACCGATGGTGCCTCCGCGCACAGCGCCCGGCCCCCGGAACCCTCAGGGCGCGCGTTCCTCGAGATCGAGCCACGCATCCTCCGCGGCCGCCAAGGCGACGTCGATATCGGCCAGCTCGCTCGTCACCCGGCGCATCTCCACGAAATTCGCCTGCACGGCCGGATCCCCCATCGCCAGCTCGAGATGGTTCTTCCGCAACCCCAGCCGCGTCAGCTCCCCCTCGGCCGCAGCCTTCCCCCGCCGATACGCCTCCTTGGACAGCTTTTCCTTCTTCCCACCACTCTTCTTGTTGGGTGGGGGTGTGGTGCCAACGACCCCCGACGGGCGACCGGGCGCACGCGCAGCGCGACCGTTAGGCGCCGCGCCGGCGGGCGCGGCGCCGGAGGTCGCGGGGAGCGTGTGACCGGCCGGCCGGCGGTTGCCACGCAGCCGCGCAGTCTCTTCTTCGATCGCGGTTGCCACGGTCCATCCCCCGGCCACCGCCGCGCGCCACTCGCGGTACCCCCCATCGAACGCCACCGCCGATCCATCTCCCACGACCCACAGCTTCTCGCAGACCGTCTCGAGCAGGCGCCGGTCGTGCGACACGACCAGCAGGGTCGCCGGCGACTCGGTCATGAACGCCTCGATCGCCTCGCGCGCCGGGATGTCGAGGTGGTTCGTCGGTTCGTCGAGCAGGAGCAGGTTCGACGGCTGGATCCCGAGCAGCGCGAGCTCGAGCCGCGACCGCTCGCCGCCCGACAGCATCCGGACCTCCTTGAACGCGTCATCGCCCCGGAACAGGAAACGGGCAAGGTAGGCGCGGGCTTCTCCGGCCGTGACCGGGACGGCCTCGGTCAGGGCGTCGAGCACGGTCGCACCGGCGATGGCGGCACTCCGCAGCTGGGCGAGGTAGCCGATCTGGACGGCGTTCCCGAATGTGATCGACCCGTCGAGAGGCGGTAGGTCGCCGGCGATCGTCCGAAGGAGGGTCGTCTTGCCCGCGCCATTCGGCCCGACGATCCCGATGCGCTCTCCGCGTTGAGCGGCCAGGAACGGCGCCCGGGCGACGACCTTCGCCTGCGTGGCGACGGAGCCGTCTGGGGCCTCGCCGCCGCGACCCGGCAGGTAGCCGACCGCGAGATCCTCGACGCGCACCACGATCTCGCCACTGCGCGACGGTCCTGTCCCGACCAGGGCGGCGGCCGGGATGGCGAGCTTCCGGCCGGTCTTCGGGGCCTCTCGGCGCTCCGTCTCGAGGCGCTCGAGCCGGGCCTCGTGCTCGTGCATCTTGCTGAACTTGCGGTGGCTCCTGTAGCGCTGGACGAGCTCCTTCTCGCGCGCGATCGCCTCGGCCTGCGTCTCGACGTCCTTCACGGTCCGTGCGTCGCGTTCGATCCGCTGCCGGTGGTAGGCGCTGTAGTCGCCGCGGAACGCGGTCAGCCTCCGGTCGCGGAGCTCCCAGATCCGATCGACGGTGGCGTCGAGGAAGGCCCGGTCGTGCGACGCCACGAGGAGCGACCCGGCTCGCCGGCGGAGGTGCTCCTCGAGCCATTCGAGCGCGTCGAGATCGAGGTGGTTGGTCGGTTCGTCGAGCAGCAGCAGGTCCGGGTCGGCGATGACGAGGCGGGCGAGAGACGCCCGCGTCTGCTCGCCGCCCGACAGAGCCGACGGCGGCTTCGACCATTCGTCGCGGGTGAAGCCCAGACCGGTCAGCGCGGTCTCGACGCGCTGGTCGAGGCTGTACCCGCCGAGCACCTCGAACTCGTGGAGGAGCTGGGCGTAGGCGGGCTCGGCCACGCGTCCGTCGCGTTCCATCGCGGCCAGCGTCTCGGCCATCCGATCGAGGTGGGCAGCGCCCGTCCGAACCGCCGTCCGGAGGTCGGGCGAGGCCATGAACGCCTCGTCGAAGTGGGCCTCCTGCGCGAGCAGCCCGAGGGTCAGGCCCCGTTTCCGGTGGACCTCGCCGAGGTCAGGCTCATCGCGCCCCGCCGCGAGCCGCAGGAGCGTCGTCTTGCCCGCCCCGTTCGGTCCGACCAGGCCGATCCGATCGCCGAGCGCCACCGAGGCGTCGATGGCATCGAGGATCACGAACGTGCCGACCTCGCGCGTCACCCCCGACAGCCGGAGGATGCTCATCGGACCGGCTCCCTGGGCACGGGTGTGCCCGTCGCGATCGGGGCGGCCCCCGAGCTGGGCGCGGCCGCCGATGCCCGCGCAGCCGCCCGCCGGGTCGCCGCGGCCCGCTTCGTTCGCTCGGTCCGTGCCCTGGTGGCCGCGGTCTCGGCCTCGTCACGCGTCAGCCCGAGCGTCCCCTCCCCTGCCAGCTGGGTCCAGCGGCCGCCCGTCCGCCGCCGGCCACCCGTCATCCCGCGCAGGATCGAGGCCGCCCCCTTTCGATCGGCCGCACCGAGGCGCTGGCACCACGAACAGAAATGCGTCGACCGCGCCCCGATGACGATGCGCTTGATCGGCCGGCCGCAGCGCGGACAGGGCTCGCCGGTCCGCTGGTAGACCTGCAGCCGCTCCTGCATCGAGCCGTCGCCGTCGGGCGCCGTGTAGTCGTCGATCGAGCTGCCGCGCCGCTCGATCGCCTCGGCGAGGATCGTTCGAACCGCGTCGTAGAGGCGGCGCTCGTCGGCGGGGTGGAGTGTCCCGGCCGTCCGCAACGGATGGAGTCGTGCCGCCCACAGCGCCTCGTCGGCGTAGATGTTGCCGACCCCGGCCACGAACGACTGGTCGAGCAGCAGCGGCTTGAGCCGTCCCGACCGACGTCGCAGGCGGCGACGGAACGCGCGGAGGGTGAACGCGTCGTCGAGCGGCTCGGGGCCGAGGCCGGCGAAGACCGCCGCGCCGCCGACCTCGGCGACCAGCTCGCCGGTGACCGGGTCGCGCCCGTACAGCCCGATCTTCCCGAACTTGCGGATGTCGCGGAAGCGCACCTCGCGACCGTCGGCCAGCTCGAGCACGAGGCGCACGTACGGATCCTCGGGCGCGTCGGCCGGCACGACGAACAGCTGGCCGGTCATCTTGAGATGGATCGTCAGCGCCGCGTCACCGGACAGCTCGACGACGACGAGCTTCGCCCGGCGGCTGACGCCCTCGACGCGTCGGCCCGCGACCGCCTCCGCGAACGCCTCTGGCGTGTGCGTTCGGAGCGTCCGCGCCCACGAGCAGCGAGCGCCCGTGATCGTCGCGCCCAGGATGCGCGGACGCAGATCACGCGCGACGGTCTCGACCTCGGGAAGCTCAGGCATCGCCCGAGACGATAGGGCACCCGACGCCGGCGCGCCGCTGCGGTGAGGGGAGCCTCAGAGCTCGACCCCGACAGGATCCTCCTCGGGCGCCTCGTCGGCCTCGGCGGCGATCGCGTCGGCGCGGGTGAGCGGCATCATCGACTCCCAGTCGTCGCCCACCTTGATGTCGACGGTCAGCGGGACGTCGAGCGGCAGGGCGCTCTCCATCGTCTCGCGCAGCAGCGGCACGAGTCGATCGACCTCGTCGCGCGGGACCTCCAGCAGCAGCTCGTCGTGGACCTGGAGGAGCGGCCGCGCCCGGAACCCGCCGGCCCGCAGCCGCTCGTCGAGCCGGATCATCGCGATCTTGACGATGTCCGCCGCGGTGCCCTGGATCGGCATGTTGATGGCCATCCGCTCGCCGGCGGCGCGCAGGGTCGGGTTGCGCGCGGCCAGCTCCGGGATCTGCCGCTTGCGGCCGAGCAGCGTCGTGACGTAACCCTGGGTCCGCGCCTGCTCCTTGATCGCGAGCATGTAATAGCTGATCCCCGAATACGTCGCGAAGTAGGTGTTGATGAACGCCTGGGCCTCGGCGCGCGGGATGTTCGCCCGCTCCGACAGCCCGAAGTCGCTCAGCCCGTAGGCGATCCCGAAGTTGACCATCTTGGCCATCGACCGCTCGCCGAGGGTGACCTCCGCCGGCTCCTTGTGCAGCACGAGCGCGGCGGTCTCGCGGTGGAGGTCGGCGCCGCGCGCGAACGCGTCGCGGAGGTGCTCGTCGCCCGAGACGTGGGCGAGGATCCGCAGCTCGATCTGGCTGTAGTCGGCCGCGACGAGGGTCAGGTCCGCGCCGCCGGCCACGAAGGCACGCCGGATCCGCCGCCCGAGCGGCGTCCGGATCGGGATGTTCTGGAGGTTCGGGTCGGACGACGAGAGGCGGCCGGTCGCCGCGACGGCCTGGTGGAACGTCGTGTGGAGGCGGCCGTCGGCGGCCATCAGCGTCGGCAGCGCGTCGACGTACGTCGAGCGCAGCTTCGTGTAGATCCGCCACTCGAGCAGCTTGTCGATCATCGGATGCGCCGGGCGCAGGTCCTCGAGCACCGACGCGTCGGTCGAGTAGCCGGTCTTGGTCCGCTTGCCCTTGGGCAGGTTGAGCTCGAAGAACAGGATCTGCTCGAGCTGCTTGGGGCTGCCGAGGTTGAACTCGTGCCCGACGTCGACGTAGATCTCGGCCTCGAGCCGCGAGATCTCGGCAGCGAACTCCCGGGCGAGCACGTCGAGCGCCTCGAGGTCGAGCGCGACGCCGGTCGCCTCCATCCGCGCCAGGACCGCGATGAGCGGCAGCTCGATCTCCGCGTACAGGCGGTCGAGCCCGTCGTCGACGAGCCGTCGTTCGAGCGGGTCGCGGACCGCCAGCGCCGAGAGCGCCTCGAGCCCGGCCCGGGCGGCGCTGTCGAGCTCGGCGACCGGCGGCAGGATCAGGTCGAGCTGCTCGGCGACGACGTCGGCGATCGTCTGGCTGCGGAGCGACGCGTTGAGGACGTAGGCGGCGATCTGGGTGTCGAAGGCGATCGGGGTCGGTGGCGCGTCTGCGTCGTCGGAGATGCGCGCCACGAGGAGCGGCTTGACCTCGTGACCGACGACGGGCACCTCGAGCCGGTCGACCAGCCGGCGCAGCGTCGCCGCGTCGTCCGGGCCTTCGACCGCGACCGTCCGGCCGTCGGTCCCGGCCAGCGCGAGCGCGAGCGCCGAACCCTTGCGCGGCCGCGGATCGTCGAGCAGCAGCCCGACACCGACGGCAGGCTGGGCGGCGAGCCACGGCTCGAGCGCCGCGATCCGGTCGCCCGCGTGGACCTCGATCCGCGACGGGTCGGCGATGGCGGCCGCGAGGGCCGTCGGCAGGTCGCCCGGCTCGACCGCCGGCCGAGGGGCGTCGGTCCGTCGGCCGTCACGTCGCGGCCGTCGCCGGATGTCTCCGCGGCGCGCGGCGGCGGCCGCCGGCCGCGAGACGGAGTCGAAGTCGAGCGACAGCTGCAGCCCGCCGCCCTCGGACGGCGGCCGGACCGGCCGAGCCGACCCCCAGCCCGACGGCCGCGCACCGCCTGCCGACGCGCGCCGCCGGCACGGAGCCGTCGGTCGCCACCCCGCGCAGGGTCTCGGCCGCGGCGCCGGCCGTCTCGCCGGTCATCGCCGGCAGGCGCTCGATCAGCGTCCGGAACTCGTACTCGCGGAAGAGCCGGATGACCGTCTCGCGGTCGTAGTCGCCGAGGCGCGCCGCCTCGAGGTCGAACGCGACCGGGCAGGTCGCGGACGATCGTCGACAGGTCCTTGCCCATGAACACCGAGTCGCGATGCTCGATGAGCTTCTCGCGCAGCTTGTCCGGCTTGACCTCGTCGATCCGCTCGTAGAGCGCCTCGAGCGTCCCGAACTCGCGGATCGAGCTTGGCCGCGGTCTTCTCCCCCACCCCGGGCACGCCCGGGATGTTGTCGGTCGGGTCGCCCTTGAGCGCCTTGTAGTCGATCATCTGGTCGGGCCGCAGGTCGTACCGCTCGGCGATCCGGGCCGGGTCGTAGATGATCGTGTTCTCGACGCCGGACCGCGTCGTCATCAGCCGCGTGTGGTCGGTGACGAGCTGGAGCATGTCGAGGTCGCCGGTCACGATCGTCGTGTCGAGACCGCGGCGCTTCGGCCTCGACCGTGAGCGTGCCGATCACGTCGTCGGCCTCGTAGCCGGCGAGCTCGTAGACCGGGATGCGCAGCGCCTTGACCACCTCGCGGACCTTCGGGAACTGGTCGCGCAGGTCGTCGGGCATCCGCTGGCGGGTCGCCTTGTACTCGGCGTACTGCTCGTGCCGGAAGGTCGGGCCCTGGAGGTCGAAGGCGACCGCGACGTAGTCCGGCTGGAGGTCCTGGATGCCGCGCAGGACGATGCTGCAGAAGCCGAAGACGGCGTTGACGAGCTCGCCCTTCGAGGTCGTCAGGGGCGGCAGGGCGAAGTATCCGCGGTAGATGAGCCCGTTGCCGTCGAGCAGCATCAGGCGTTCGGTGGGCACGGATCAAGTGTACCCGTGGGCCCGGCCGCCGGACCCATGTCGAGGGTCGTCAGCCGTCGCCGAGGCGGCGCGCACTCCAGCGGATGGCGAACAGGGAGAGCCCCACGATCAGGAACGCACCCGACACGACGACCAGCAGCGGCACACCCGGCTGATTGACCGTCCCGGGGTTCGCTTCGAACGTCGGCGAGCCCGTGGCCTGGTCCGGCGCGGGCGCCCCGGCGCCCGACGTGACGCCCTCCGTCCCCTGGCCGTCCGCCAGCGGGAGTGCGGCGGTCGGAGCTGCCTGCGGCGCACCGGCGGCAGGGACCGCGTTCTTTGGTGGGGCCGATGCTGCCGCGGCTGCGGCACCAGTCGCTTGGGGGGCGTTCGGGACGAACCCGCCGGCCGACGACGGCGCCGGGGCCAGGACCCGGTCCTCCCCGGAGCCGGGCTCGGCACCCGGCGCCCCGAGCCCGACCGGGCCTCCGACGGCGCTGAGCACGGTCGCCGATCCGAGGCTGGGGAGCAGCGAGGGTGCGGAGGCCAGGAGGAGGCCGGCGAGACCGAGCGTCGTCAGCCCGGCCGCGAGCGGCCTGCTGAAGCCGTCGCGCGGCGAGCCGAAGGCGGCGATGAGGCGACGCCACCCGCGACGACCGAGCCGCGCGGCATCGTCGGCGGTGAGCGCGTAGTCACGCGGTCGGGGCGGGGTCGGCATCGCCCGGGTCGCGTCGCGCAGCGCGAGGAAGTCCACGTGGAGCGCGGCGCAGTCGTCGCAGGCGGCGACGAGAGCCTCGGCGGCCGATCGCTCGGTCGGGGCGAGCGAGTGGTCGGCGAGCGATGCCACCAGCAGGGTGTCGTGGCGGGCGTGGTCGGCGGGGATGGTCGAGTCTGTCATCACACCCGCCAGACGGGCCGTTCGACCGGTCGGTTCCCCGGGCCGGGTCGCGAGACGCGCAGCATCGGCCGCGGTCAGCCGGAAGTCGCGGGTTCGGGCGGGTGTCGGCAGCATCGCGTGTCGCGGCGGACAGGGCCAGGAGATCGTCGCGGAGCTCGGCGCAGCCGGGACAGGTGGCGACGAGGGCCGCGGCAGCGTCCGGTCCGGCGACGCCAGGTCGCCGTCGATGAACGCCGACGATCAGCAATGGGTCGTGATCGGCGTGGTCGGCGTGCGGGTCAGCCACGGAACAGCTCCATCCGGTCGCCGAGGAGATCGCGCAGCGCGAGCCGGCCGCGATGGATCCGCGACTTGACCGTGCCCGAGCGAGACACCGGTCATCTCGGCGATCTCGGCGTAGTCGTAGCCCTCGACGTCGTACAGGACGATGGCCGCCCGCTGGTCGTCGGTGATCCCGGCAAGCGCGCCGGACAGGGCGCGGGTCCGTTCGGCGAGCATCGCCGTCCGCTCGGGGTCGGCCTCGGTCCCGGCCGGCGGCTGCCAGCTCTCGTCGTCGAGCTCCGGGTAGGGCTGGACGGGCCGGCGCTTGCGGGCGCGCTGGGTGTCCATCGCGGCGTTGACGCAGATCCGGTTGAGCCAGGACTTGACGCTCCCGCCACGGAACGAGGTCAGGTTGCGGAACGCCGAGAAGAACGCCTCCTGGACGCAGTCCGACGCCTGGTCGCGATCCGGGACCATCCGCACGACGAGCGCGAACAGCTGGTCCTGGTAGAGCACGACGAGGTCGTTGAACGCATCGAGGTCGCCATCGCGGGCTCGCTCGAGCAGGATGAGGTCGCGGCGCTGGACGGGGTCATCTGGGACCGTCGTCGAGCGAAGGTCCTCCACGGTCGGGGGATCCCTCCGGACGGCGATTCTGAGGCCGGGCGAGTCTAGCATCGGTCTCGGCGAAGACGGCGTCTCTCGCCGATCCGGTTCCCGCGCACGTCGACACGCGGGTCGGCCGCCGTACACTGACCGCCGACCCGGAGTGGCGGAATGGCATACGCGGCCGACTCAAAATCGGTTGCCCGCAAGGGCATGAGGGTTCGACTCCCTCCTCCGGGACCAGCCGTTCGGGACCCGGAGCGCGCGATCTACTTGTCGAGGATGCGGTCGGCCTTCCGGTCGATCTTCGTCTCTTCGGCCTTGGTCAGGTTGCCCTTCTTCCGCTGCTGCGTCGCACGTGCCTTGGCGTTCGCGGCATGCGACTTGTCGGGCATCGGGTACTTGCGCTCCTCGGGGAGCCCGAAGTCGGACTTCGGTTCGGCGTTGCGCTTCTTCGTCGTCAGCTCAGCCATCGTGGTGTCTCCTTTCCAGCGTGATCGCCATCGTGGCGCGCCCGGGTGATCGGACGCGTCGCACCCGAGACCGCCTGACGTTGCAGGTCCATGTCGCCCGTGCCGGGGTCAGACATCGAGGACCGTGACGAGCGGCAGGTGGTCGGAAGCTGCCAGCAAGGACGGAAGCGCTGCATCGCCGATCCGGCACGAGGCGACGGCCGGCACGAGCGAGCGACCGAGCATCACGTAGTCGAGGCGCACGGTCGGGGCCACGGCCGGGAGGGTCGCCCCCGATCCCGACGGGTTGAGCAGCCGGTAGGCGTCGACGAAGCCGTCCGCCAGGACCCGCCGGACGACGCTCGTGCTGATCCCGCCATCGACTCGGAGCAGCAGCCTGATCCACGCCGGGAGCGTCGCCACCGAGAGGGCGTCGCTCGGCGAGATGGCGTTCAGGTCGCCGATGATGACCGTGCGGCCCGGACCGGGCGGGCCGGCAGCGACGGTGAGGACCCGGTCGACCTCGATCGCTCGGCGACGCTCGCCCCGTGCCGACAAGCCGGAGCTCAGATGGACGCCGAGCAACCGGATCCCCCCGGGCAGGTCCACCTCGGCGAAGGTGTTGCCGGTCGGGAGACGATGCCATCTGGCAGCGGGCGCAGGCGCTCGAGCGATGACGGCCACCGAGCGCCCGCGCTGGGAGATGGAGACCGCGGCACCGGTCGACTGGGCGAGCCACTCGACGACGGTCGGATCCGTCGCCTCCTGGAGGACCGTGATGTCCGGGTCCAGCGCCTTCAGCACCTCTGCGATCGCCGCCCGACGAGGTGAGCCGCCCTTGCGGATGTTGTACGTCGCGATCCTCAGGCTCACGACGGAGAGTGGAGCACGACGTACGGCTGCCGCTGGACGACGGCACGGAGGTCGAGGAACCAGCCGGCCATCGCCTGGATGCTCAGCGGCCGGCGGATGACTCCCTGCGCCTGTCGACGGACGGGATCGAGCGCAGGTGCCACCCACGATGCGTGGTCCGAGAGTGGCAACGTGTTGATCCCGCCCAACAGCCGCGCCTCCGGGACCCACAGGTCGACTGCGGTCTCGCCGACGATCACGACATCGAGGTCGCTTGTTCCCGGACCGTCGCCGTCGAACGGGATCTCCTGGTCGTGCCGATGACCGACGACGGCACTGCCGCGCAGCGCGATCGTCGTGCCCGCCGGCAGCCCGGTCTGGAGGCGGGCCGCGAAGCGCGCGACCTCCGCGGGATCGCCGTCGAACGCGCGGGTGATCGCGCCGGCCAGCATCGATGCCGACCCGTTCCGTGGGATCGCGACCAGCTCCGCGATCGCCGCGGCCTCCAGGCCCCTGGCTGAGCGTCCCATGTCGTAGATCGTGGCCTGCGGATACGCGGCGCGCAGGCGGTCGATGGCCTCCCCGAGTGGCGCCTGCCACGGCGGCGGGTCGCCGGACGCGGCGGGATCGAGAGAGCCGTCGGGAGTGTCGAGGACACCGATCGGCACGACAAGGAGACGATCGTGTCCCTCCCGCAGGACGGCCCGCATCCGTTCGACCGACCCGTCGATCCCGGTGACCGCCCACACGACCGGCCCGCCACCGCCGAGGCGGGCACTCGACCCGGCGCGGGCCGACGCGGGACCATGCGCCTGCTCCCGGTCGACAGCCGCGGGCGCGACCTCGAGGAGGGCCGTCCAGAGCGCGGCTGGATCGTCGTCTCCGCGCCCGGCGGCAAGCAGGATCGTCGGCTGGGTTCGGTGACGGCTGGCCTCGTCGGTCACCGGTCTCCTCTCGTGCGAGCTGCCCGCCCGGCCGGGACTCCGGACCGAGGCTGATCAAGAGCGGCGGGCCGGGCACTCCGTGGCCCGCCGGATGCACGCTACGACGCGGGCCGTGACGGCCATCCGTCCTGTCAGGTCTCTCGCGTTGCGGTCTCGTGACGCCCGAGTCGGGTTCCCGCGAGTGCGACAATCGCCTCATGCCGGACGCCGCACCGCATCGAGCCATCGGCTACCCGACGAATCGCCTCCTCGCGGTCATCGATGACCCGAAGGACGCGGCGGCTGCGATGTCGGAGCTCGCCACGAGCGGGATCGCGGCGCGGGACATGGAGCTGCTGCGCGGCGAGGAGGGTGCCGACCGTGTCGACGGGACGGGCGAGGTCTCGGGCTGGCTGGGGCGGCTGAGGCGCGCCTTCGACTTCACCCTGATGGACCAGCTGGTCGATTTCGCCGCATACGAGCGCGCACTGCGTGACGGCCGGGCGGTCGTCATGGTCCACGTCCATGGCGACGCACCCAAGGACGCTGTCCGCCAGACCCTCAAGCGTCACAAGGCCCACTTCATCAACTACTACGGCCGCTTCGCGACCGAGGAGCTGGACCTGTGGCGCGGTCCGGAGCCCGACATCCCGGGCTACCTCCGTCGATGAGGGCGGCGGGCCTCAGACGACCTGCCGTCCCGCCTGGAAGACGACGACGGGGTTCGCAAGACGCCCGAGGTCGGCCAGCGGGTCGCCGTTGACGAGGACCACGTCTGCGAGATAGCCGGGCGCGACGCGACCGATCTCGTCATCGAGACCGAGAAGCCTCGCCCCGGCCGAGGTCGCGGCGCGGATGGCTGCCATCGCCGATGCCCCGTGCTCGTGAAGAAGCGCGATCTCGCGGGCGACCATGTCGGCCGTGACGCCGACTTCGCCCGTGTCGGTCCCGGTCGCGATCGGGATCCCGAGCTCGATCGCCGCTTCGGTCGACGCGCGATGGCGCTGCTCGATGAGGTCCTGTCGCTCGCGCTGCACCGGGGTGAGACCCGACAGCGTGCGGTTGACGTCGGTGACCACGAGCGTCGGGACGAGGAAGGCGCCCGACCGGGCGAGCGCCTCGATCGCGGCGCGATCGGCGAGCCACGCGTGCTCGACGCTGTCGACGCCGGCCACGGCCGAACGGCGGACCGATTCGCCATCCTGCGCGTGGCTCATCACCTTGACACCGAGGACGGCCGCGGCGTCCACGACGGATCGGAGCTCCGCTTCGGTCAGCTCGGGTGCTCCATGGACCATCCGCCCAGGCTCGTGTCCCGTCGTCGTCAGCATCGCCGCCTCCGAGGCGACCACCTTGACGACGTCGGCTCCATCGCGGATGACGCGGCGGACCGCCGCGGCGAGCGCCGCGGGGCCATCCGCCTCCAGCCCGAACGCGTGGCCGTGCCCCCCGGTCGCTCCGATCGCGCTGCCTGCGACGACCATGCGTGGACCCGCAACCTGCCGGGCCGCGATGGCGTCGCGCAGGACGACCTCGAGGTTGCGGATCGATCCGGCGCCGCGGGCGGTCGTGATCCCGGCGCGCAGGGCGAGCGCAGCATGTCCGGCCGCTGTCGCGCAGGATCTCGGCGTCCGTGCGGAGGGCGATCGTCGCGATCGAGCCCTCGGTCGGATCGAAGGTGTAGTGCGCGTGGGCGTCGATCAGTCCCGGAAGCAGCGTCTGCCCGCGACCATCGATGACGACGACCTGCGCTCCGTCACCGGCGGGCTCTTCCCGCGGCGGCGTGCCGTGGGCGACCACCGCCGTGATCCGCTCGCCATCGACGACGACGTCGACGTCCTCGTGCACGGTGTCGGCCACGCCGTCGATGAGCCGGACCGCCTCGAAGATCGTCCGCATCGAGCCATGCTACCGACCGGTGGTGGCGGCCGCGGCTAGACTCGGCGTCATGTCGGATGGGGGCCTCCAGCGCAGATACGCGCCCGAGTCGCGCTGCTTCGGGTGCGGGCCGGCCAACCCCGAGGGCCTCCGGATCGAGAGCCATGAGGTCGGTGACGGGCCTGGCGGACCCATGGCCACCGGCGAGCTCCACGCCGAGTGGCAGCCGCTCCCCCACCACGCGGCGTTCGACAACGTCCTCAACGGCGGGATCATCGGGACGCTGCTCGACTGCCACGCGAACTGGACCGCCGCGATGCGGCTGATGCGCGAGCGCGGTCTGGCCGGCCCGCCCGGCTGCGTGACGGCCGACTACGCGATCCGCCTGCGCCGTCCGACGCCGATCGATCGGCCGGTCCAGCTGCGTGCCTGGCCCGTCTCGGTGGATGGCGATCGGGTCGTCGTCGACGCCGAACTGGCCTCCGGTGGCATCATCACCGCCACATGCCGCGGCACGTTCGTCGCCGTCGGTCCCGACCATCCTGCGTATCAACGCTGGTAGAGGAGCCTCATGTTCGATCGTTTCTTCCACTCGAAGCCGGCGCCGGCCGCGACACCGGCCGCAGCCGCTCCCCCGACTTCCGCCGGTGACACGGCCACGGTGCGCCGGATCGTCGCCAAGCTGGAGGCGATGCCGCCCGAGCGGGCCCGGCTGATCGCCTCGGCCGCGTACACCCTCGCCCGGGCGGCGAATGCGGATCTCGACATCAGCGACGAGGAGACCGCCGCCATCGAGCAGGAGCTCCAGGCGCACGAGTCGATCGACGAGGCCACGGCCGTGCTCGTGACCGAGATGGCCAAGCTCCAGGCGAAGACCGTCGGCGGCACCGAGGACTACGTCGTGACCCGCGAGTTCAAGGCGCTCGCCGACATGGACCAGCGGATCGTCGTCCTGCGCGCCTGCTTCGCGGTGATGGCCGCCAACGGGACGATCTCGGCCGAGGAGACCGCGACGATCAACCAGATCGCGGAGGAGCTCGACATCGACGACGCGACGCTCAACGCGATCCGCGCCGACTACCACGAGCAGCTGTCATCGGTCCAGGCGATCCGTCGCGTGACCGGGGGTGGCTGACCCGGGCGGCTGACCCGGCCGGCTGGACCGCCGGTCTGGCGAGGAGGGAGACATGAACATCGTTCTTGTCCACGGCTCGTACGCGGGTGCCTGGATCTGGGACCTCGTGCGACCCCACCTGGAGCGGCTCGGCGACCGCGTCACCGCCGTCGACCTGCCGATCAGCGACCCGGACGCCGGCGCCAGCGCCTATGCCCGGACGATCATCGATGCGATCGACTGGAGCGAACCACCCGTCCTGGTCGCGCACTCCTCGAGCGGGCTCGTGGCTCCCCTCGTCGCGGACGGGTCGACGGTCCGGCGCATGATCTTCCTCGCCGCGATGCTCCCGCGAGCCGGCTTGAGCGCGAACGACCAGCGCGCCGCCGAGCCGATCGACGCGCCGACCTCGCTCAGCAACCCGCAGTTCACCGATCTCGGCAACGACGTCTGGTCCGTCGGTCCCGACACCGCGACCGAGCTGTTCTGGCACGACGCGCCGGCCGACGTCGCGGCAGGGGCGAACGCGAGGCTGCGACCACAGTGCTACCGGTTCATCACCGAGCCGAGCCCGTTGCTGGACTGGCCGGGCGTCCCGAGCGCCTACATCACTCCCCGCGATGATCGGGCGACGAATCCGGACTGGCAGCGCACCGCGGCGCGCGACCGGCTCGGGGTCGAGGCCGTCGAGATCGAGGGCGGCCACTCGCCGATGCTGTCGCGTCCGGCCGAGCTCGCGGAGATGCTCCACGAGCTGGCCGCGGGCGGCTGACTCCCGGGCCGTCTCTCAGGCGAGGCGGAGGTCGACGAGTCCGTCGCCGAGACGTCGGCGGACCTCGGCCAGCAGCTCAGCGTCGTAGGCGACCCCGCGCCGAAGCTCCATCGGCAGGGCCGCGCCGCCGCCCGACGCCGGGACGTGGATCACGACGCGCGTGACGCCCGGCCGGTCGCGCAGGACCGCCTTGAACGTCTCCATCGCGCCGACCACGCGATCGGGCGGCGCGCTTCCGGCAAAGCGCACGTGGAGGACGGTCTCCGGGCCGGCGTCGATCGGCGCGTCCGCGCTCGCGTCCGCGACGATCCGGGCACGCGCCTCATCGGGGACCGACGGCTCGTCGTCCTGGTCCGGGCCCCGGGCGACACCCGGCGTCTCCGGATAGGTCGAGACGGGCTCGGCAGGGGCGATCGTCGGGAGGGCGACTGCCGAGCCAGGTTCGGTGGCACCTCCCCGACGAGGGGACACGTACGGGACCGCGACCTGCGCCGCGCCGCCACTCGCGGCGCCGACCGCGACGCCGGCCGGCTGGCCCGGCCCGACGGCAACCGCCGGTCGTCCCGTGGCCGGGAACGCACCGGGGCGTTGTCCGTTCCCGTGCCCGCCGCTGACGTTGCCGTTCGATCCGCCGGGACCACGGCGGCCTCCCCCACCCCGCTCCCCGGCCGCGACCTGTCGTGCGAAGGCCTCCTCACCGGCTGCCGCAGCCGCGTCCCACTCCACCGCGAGATCGGCCAGCAGCGATGTTTCCTCGCCCTTGTGATCGACCCGCCCGGCGACCAGCAGGATCTCGCCGTCTCGCCAGGTCGCGGCCGTCTGCTCGTAGAGCCGCGGGAAGACGACCACCTCGATCGTGCCCTGCAGGTCCTCCATCGTGACGATCGCCATCGTCGCCTTGGCCTTGGTGATCACGGTCCGGGCGCCGGTCACGATCCCCCCGATCACGACCCGCTGTCCGTCGAGCAATTCGTCGCGCAGGTCGCCCGAGTAGGCCGTGACGTAGCGGCCGACCTGCTCGGCGACCTCGCCCATCGGGTGCTCCGAGAGATACAGCCCGAGGAGCTCCTTCTCCCAGCGGAGCCGCTCGCGGACGGGCGCTTCCGAGGCGGTCGGCAGCGGACGCTCGAAGGCGGCGGCATCGGCCGCCCCGAGGTCGAACAACGAGGTCTGCCCCGAGATCCGGTCGCGCTGGGTCGCCTGACCCGCGGCGACCGCGTCGTCGAGCCCGAGCAGGATCTGGGCCGGGTGACCGAAGGCGCTCAGCGCGCCGACCTTGGCGAGTGCCTCGAGCACCTTGCGGTTGGCCAGACGCAGGTCGATCCGGGTGCAGAAGTCGGTGAGGGAGCGGAACGGGCCACCCTCGTCGCGCGCGGCGATGATCGACTCGATGGCGCCCTGCCCGACGTTCTTGACCGCCAGCAGACCGAACCGGATCGCATCACCTTCGACCGTGAACTCGAGCGCGCTGTGGTGGACGTCGGGAGGCAGGACCTCGATCGCCATCCGGCGGCACTCGGCGACCGCGGCTGCGACCTTCTCCTCGTTCGAGCGGAAGGCCGTCAGCACCGCGGTCATGTAGTCGACCGTGTGGTTCGCCTTCATGTAGGCGGTCTGGTAGGCGATCAGCCCGTAGCAGGTGGCATGGGCCTTGTTGAACCCGTAGCGCTCGAAGGGCTCGAACGCCTTGAAGACGGCATCGATGACATTCGGCTCGACGCCGCGCTCGGCCGCCTGGCTGACGAACTTCTCCTTCTGCGCCCGGAGCACCGCCGACTTCTTCTTCCGGATCGCATAGCCAAGGGTGTCCGCCTCGGGGCCGGTGAACCCGCCCAGGGCGATCGCCGCGGACATGATGTCCTCCTGGTAGACGAAGATCCCGTAGGTCTTCTCCAGGTACGGCTCGAGCAGCGGATGGAGGTAGGTGACCGCCTCCTGGCCGTGCTTGCGCCGGATGTAGGCGGGGATGTTGTCCATCGGGCCCGGGCGGTACAGCGCGACCATCGCGGCGAGGTCGTAGACCGATGTCGGCTGGAGGTCGCGGACGTAGCGCCGCATCCCGGCCGACTCCAGCTGGAAGACCCCTGTCGTCTCGCCCGAGGCGAGCAGCTCGAACGTCGTCGCGTCATCGAGCGGGATCGCGTCGAGGTCGATCTCGATGGAGCGGTTGGCGCGGACGAGGTCGACCGCCTGGCGCAGGATCGTCAGGTTCGAGAGGCCGAGGAAGTCGAACTTGAGCAGGCCGAGCGCCTCGATGGCGTGCATCTCGTACTGGCTCATCAGGCCGTCCGAGTTGGTCGCCTTCTGGAGCGGCATCAGCTCGGTCAGCGGCTCGCGGCTGATGACGACGCCGGCGGCATGGGTGCTGGCGTTGCGGGCCACGCCCTCGAGGTGCCGCGCGAAATCGGTGATCCGCTTGACGCCCGGCTCGTTGTCGACCATCCCGCGCAGCTCGGGTGAGGTGGAGATCGCCTCGTCGAGCCGGATCCCGAGCTGGTTCGGGACCGCCTTGGCGATGCGGTCGACCTCGCCATAGGAGTGGCCGAGCACGCGGCCGACGTCGCGGATCGCGGCCCGCGCCAGCATCGTCCCGAAAGTGATGATCTGGGCGACGTGGTCCTGGCCGTACTTGCGCCCGACGTAGGCGATGACCTCCTCCCGGCGGCCGTCCTCGAAGTCGACGTCGATGTCGGGCATCGTCACGCGGTCGGGGTTGAGGAAGCGCTCGAACGGGAGCTGGTAGAGGATCGGATCGACCGGGGTGATGCCCAGGGTGTAGGTCACGATCGAGCCCGGAGCCGAGCCCCGGCAAGTGGTCTGGATCCCCTGCTCGCGGGCGAACGCGATGAAGTCGGCGACGATCAGGAAATAGCCGGCATAGCCCATCGTCAGGATGACGCCGAGCTCGTAGTCGAGCCGCGCCTGGAGCTCCGGCGTCACGGTCCCGTAGCGGCGCTCGAGACCGCGCTGGCATTCGGCGCGAAGCCAGGTCTCGGTCGTGAACCCGTCGGGGACCGGGAAATGCGGGATGCGGAGCTGCCCGAGCGGCAAGGTGATGTCGGTCATCTCTGCGATGCGACGCGTGTTGCGGATCGCCTCCGGGTTGTCCGGGAAGAGGGCCGCCATCTGGGCCGCGGACTTGACGTAGAACTCGTGCGTGTCGAAGCGCATCCGGTTGGGCGTGTCGAGGTTGTTGCCCGTCCCGATGCAGAGCAGGACGTCATGCGCCTCGGACTGGTCCTCGCGGACGTAGTGGAGGTCGTTGGTCACGACGAGGGGCAGGCCGGCCTCCGGCGCGAGCCGGAGCAGCTGCTCGTTGAGGCGTCGCTGGTCCGGCATCCCGTGGTCCTGGAGCTCGAGGTAGAAGCGATCCTTCCCGAAGATGTCGCCGTACTCGCCGGCGAGGTTCCGGGCGAGCTCCCAGTCCTCGACCTCGAGTGCCTTGGGGATCTCGCCACTGAGGCAGGACGACAGCCCGATCAGGCCCTCGCTGTAGCGCGCCAGGTGGTCACGGTCGATCCTCGGCTTGTAGTAGTAGCCGTCGATATGGGCGTCGGTCACGAGCCGGCACAGGTTCCGGTAGCCGACCAGGTCCTGGGCGAGGAGGATCAGGTGGAAGGGCTGGGCGTCGGCCTTGCCTTCCTTGTCGGTCATCGACCGACGGGCGACGTATGTCTCGACGCCGATGATCGGCTTGATGCCCTTGGTCCGCGCCGCCTGGTAGAAGGCGACCGCGCCATACAGGGCGCCGTGGTCGGTGATCGCCATCGAGTCCATGCCGAGCTGGGCTGCCGTGTCGACCAGCTCGGTGATCCGCCCGAGACCGTCGAGCAGGCTGAACTCGGTGTGGACGTGGAGGTGCGTGAAGTCGTTGGGTGCCAGGGTCGTCACGGGATGACCATGGTAGTCGGGCCACCACGGCGCGGCTCGCCGGACGGTCGCCGAGCCGGACGACGGCGGCGGCGGCCCGGGACGACCACACCGGGTAAGGTCTCCGGATGCTGACCTGGGAGCCGACCGACGACGACATCGAGGGCATGGTCATCGACGCCCTCGAGCGCCTGCCGGCGCCGTTCCGCGACCAGCTCGGGAGCGTCGCGATCGTCATCGAGGACCTTGCGACGCCCGAACAGCTGGCACTCGTCGACGCGCACGGGCTCTACGGCCTCTACCAGGGCGTGCCTCGGACGCGCTGGTCGGCCGATGGGGCACCGACGCCGAGCAAGATCACGATCTTTCGGATCCCGCTGGTCCAGGCGAACCGGACCCCGGAGCGCCTCGCTGCGGCGGTCGCCGACACCGTCTACCACGAGATCGCCCACCACTTCGGGATCTCCGACGAGCGTCTCCACGAGCTCAAGCGCGGCGAGCGCTGACCCGTCGCGCCACGCCCCGCTCGTCACGCTCCTTCAGCGCCCGATGCGCTCCGCGACGACAGGCAGGATCCGCTCGACCCAGCGCGCGTACTGGGCTCCGCTCGGATGGAGCCCATCGGTGGCGATCAGTGCCCTGTCCGCCGCCGCGCCGAGAGAGATGTCGAAGATGTCCACGAACGCGATCCCGCGCTCGGCCGCAAGCCGGGCCAGCGCGCCGTTGACCGCGACGATGCCGTCGTGCTGGCGGGCCGGATCGCCGTAGTCGGCACCGGCCGGCGTCACGGTGTAGTCGGGGGTCGCGACGGCCACGATCCGGTCGGCGGCGAGTTGCCCGAGGAGCGTGTCGAGGATCGTGGCGACATTCGCGACGTATGTGTCCAGCGATACCCGGCGAACGACGTCGTTGACACCGATGAGGACCGTCGCGAAGCCGGGGTCGAGCCGCGCGACGGCCGGCAGCTCGGCCCGGATCAGGTCGGCCGAGGTGTAGCCGTTGACCGCCAGGTTCGCGACGAGCTCGAGTGTCGGTTCTATCGGTCCCAGGGCGCGCACGAGCTGGTCGGGCCAACGCTCGGCCGGCCGCACCGAGGTCCCGATCGTGTACGAATCGCCGAGCGCGACGTAGCGCACCCGTGTCAGACCCGGACCCGCAGCGCCTCGAGGCCGCGCAGGACGAAGGTCGGCTTCCAGCGCGGCGTCTCTGCGAGCTCGATCCGGGGGACGCGCCGGAGCAGCGTCTCGAAGGCGATCCCGAGCTCGAGCTTGGCAAGCGGCGCCCCGAGGCAGAAGTGGATGCCGGCGCCGAACGAGATGTAGGGGTTCGGGCTCCGGGCGAGATCGAGCTCATCGGGCCGGTCGAAGGCCGCCGCGTCGCGGTTCGCGGACCCGAACAGCAACGCGATCTCGGCGCCGCGTGGGAGCTCCGCGCCGGCGACCTCCACCGGCTCGAGGACCCACCGTTCGAACAGGGTCGATGGCGTGTCGAAGCGAAGCAGCTCCTCGATCGCGGTCGGCAGGAGCGCCGGGTCGGCCCGGAGCCGGGCGAGCGCCGCGGGATGCCGGAGGAGCGTCCACCAGCCATTGCCGGCGCCGTTGACCGAGGCTTCGTGGCCGGCGTTGAGCAACAGGACGCAGGTCGCGATCAACTCGGTCTCGGTCAGCGTGTCGCCGTCGTCGGCGACCGCTGCCAAGGCACTGATGAGGTCGTCCCCGGGACGCCTGCGACGCTCGGCAAGGAGCTCGCGCAGGTATGCCCCGAACTCGAGGCTCGCGGCGACCGCCTTGCGCGCGGACTCTTCGCTTGGATCGATCTCGTACATCAGGCAGAAATCGGCCGACCAGGGGCGCAGCAGGTGCCGATCGGCCGCGGGCATCCCGAGCAGCTCGGCGATGACGGTGACCGGGAGCGGTTCGACGTAGTCGGCGATCAGGTCGACTTCGCCGGCACCGCCGAACCCGTCGATGAGCCCGTCGACGATGCCCTGGATCCGGCCGCGCATCGCCTCGACCGTCCGCGGCGTGAACGCGGTCAGGACGAGCCGCCGCAGACGCGTGTGATCGGGTGGCTCGAGGTCGAGCATCCCGGCGTCGTTGAGCTCGTGGAACGGGGCGTGCGCGGCGGGCGGCTCCGGCCGGCCGAATTCGGCGTGGGTGGCCTGATGCAGGTATGTCCGACCGAGGCGCCTGTCGCGCAGGAGGCGGTTGAGATCGGCGTGTCGCGAGACGAGCCACTGGTTCGTCTCGGGGTTCCACAGGATCGGGTGCTCGTCACGAAGGCGCTGGTAGACCGGGTACGGGTCGGCGATGAACGCGGCATCGGACGGGTCGAACCCGAGCTCACGCGGGGTGATCGCCATCGCGGCCGCATCCGACCGAGGCGCCGAGTCACGTCGGGTCGCGCTCATCCGAAGGAACCGACGGCGTCGACCACGAGGTCGATCAGCCGCTCGCGATCGACCCGGAGTCCGACGGTCGCGTTGACCGGCCGCCCGGTCAGCCGCTCTCGATCGGCGACGGTCCGACCGCGGGTATGCACGCCGGCGGTCTCGATGTCGATGCGCAGCGGCGTCGAGTCGACGAGATCCGGTTCGGCGAGCCATGCGACGGCGACGGCATCGTGGATCGGCGGGCCGTCCCAGCCGTAGCGCTCCCGGTGATGGAGGGCGAAGAACCGCATCAGGTCCGCGAAGACCCGTCCGGGCCGGGTCCCGAGCCCCTCCAGCCGCGCGATGTCCGCCGGGAGCACGAGCGCCTGGTGGGTGACATCGAGGCCGGCCATCCGGATCGGGATCCCCGACTCGAAGACGATCGCGGCGGCCTCCGGGTCCGCCCAGATGTTGAACTCGGCCGCGGCGGTCGTGTTGCCCTCGCCGAGCGAGCCGCCCATCAGCCAGATGGCTGCGATGCGGTCGCGCAGACCCGGCGTGGCCCGGAGCAAGGTCGCCACGTTCGTCAGCGGCCCGGTCGCGACCAGCGTGACCGGCTCGATGGCATCCCGGAGCAACGCGCTCGTCAGCTCCAGCGCGCTGATCGGGGCCGGACCGACCGCAGGCTCGGGGAGGTCAGCGCCGTCGAGCCCGGACAGGCCGTGGACCTCGAGCGGGACCCACGGCTCGCGGATCAGGGGCCGCTCCGCGCCCGCCGCGATCGGCACGTCCGTGCGGCCGAGAAGGGTGAGGACCCGGAGGGCGTTGCGCGTCGTCCGGTCGAGAGGGGCGTTGCCGGCGACGGTGGTGATCGCGAGCGGCCGAAGCTCGGGCAGGGCCAGTGCCAGGGCGATCGCGAGAGCGTCGTCATGACCCGGGTCGCAGTCGAGGATGAGGGGTGTGACAGCCACGGACGAAGCGTAGCGCAGCGCCTCGACGAGGCCGCAGGAGGTGCGCGGAACCCCGCTTGCCGCCCAACGCCCGCGGTCGCTACGATGTGCGCCAGCGGTCGGCCGAGAGGGGTCGACTGTCCCCGGCCGAAACGATCCCTGGTCAGCAGACCGTCGCGGACGATTCGGTCCTGGATGTTGAGGAGGACACATGCGCATCCGTAGTACCGGACTGGCCCTGTTCGCTGGGCTGTCCATCTTCGTCGCCGCCTGTAGCAGCAGCGGCGCCACGCACGGCGCCGTCCGTGGCTGCGACCGCGGCTCCGCCGAGCGCCGCTCCGTCCGTCGAGGCATCGGCATCGGCATCGGCCAGCGCGGCCGCGTCGGCCTCGGCTCAGTCGGACCTCAAGATCGGCGTCGTCACCGACATCGGGACGCTCGACGACAAGAACTACAACGAGTACACCTACAAGGGCGTCACCGCCGCGGCAGCCGCCATCGGCGCCGCCGCTCCCGCCGGCCGTCGTCCCGAAGGACCCGTCCCAGTACGCGACGCTCATCCAGGCCTTCGTCGACCAGAAGTTCAACATGATCGTGACGGTCGGCTTCAACAACGCGGCCGCCACCGGCACCGCGGCCGTGAAGAACCCGACGGTCCAGTTCATCGGCGTCGACCAGGGACCGATCTGCCTCAAGGCCGACGGCTCGGCCGGACTTCACGGTCCCCTGCCCGACCGACCCGAAGGTCGTCGCGCCGAACTACATCTCGATCGACTTCCAGGAAGACCAGGCCGGCTACCTCGCCGGGATCATCGCCGCCTCCGTCAGCAAGAGCGGCACGATCGGCGCCATCGGCGGAACGACCCTGTGCGCGCCGTGCGTGCGCTACATCCAGGGCTACGCGCTCGGCGCGCAGTCGGTCAACCCGGCCATCGTCGTCAAGACCGCCTACGTCACCAACGACTTCTCGAACGCCGCGTTCAACGACCCGGTCGGTGGCAAGAAGTTCGCCCAGTCGTTCATCACCACCAACAAGGTGGACGTGCTGTTCCAGGTCGCCGGCAAGACCGGCAACGGCGTCCTCGACGCCGCCTGCGACGCCAACATCTACGGCGTCGGCGTCGACGTCGACCAGGCGATCTCGTACCCGAATGCCGCCAAGTGCATCGTGACCAGCGCGGAGAAGCACCTCCAGCTGGCGACCGGGACGGTCATCCAGGAGCTCGCCGCAGGCCAGAAGCTGGCCGGCGACGTCCTCTTCAACGCGAAGACCCAGGGCATCGGCGCCTCGCCGGGCCATGACCTCGCGGCATTGATCACCCCGGACATCCAGTCCAAGGTCGACGCAGCGATGGCGGCGATGGTCGCCGGCACGCTCGTGACCTGCCCGGCGACGGGCTGCGGCGTCTACACCAAGTAGCGTCCAACACCAGCCAGACGGCGAACGGGCCGGCCGATCCTCGGCCGGCCCGTTCGAACATCAACCGCACCGAGGGTCGCAGCGCCGATGACCAGCCCGGTCGGACGCGGTTCGAGCACCCGCTCTCGAGATGCGCGGCATCACGAAGCGCTATCCGGGCGTGGTCGCCAACGACTCGCATCGACCTCGACGTCAAGCCCGGCGAGATCCACGCCCTGCTCGGCGAGAACGGCGCCGGCAAGACGACCCTCATGAACATCCTCTACGGGCTCGCACGTCCGGACGAGGGCGAGATCCTGCTCGATGGCGAGCCGGTCACCATCACCGGTCCGACCGACGCGATCGCCCGCGGCATCAACATGGTCCACCAGCACTTCATGCTGGTCCCGGTCTTCACCGTCGCCGAGAACATCCTCCTCGGCGACGAGACGATGGCCAACCCGGTCTTCCTCGACCGCAAGGAATCGAGCCGGCGGATCCGTGAGCTCGGCCAGCGCTTCGGCTTCGAGATCGATCCCGGACGCCAAGGTCGGCTCGTTGTCGGTGGGCTGGCAGCAGCGGGTCGAGATCCTCAAGGCGCTCTACCGCGATGCGCGGATCCTGGTCCTCGACGAGCCGACCGCGGTCCTGACGCCGCAGGAGACCGAGGAGATCTTCCAGGTCCTGCGCCGCCTCGCCGCCGAGGGTCACAGCATCCTGTTCATCAGCCACAAGCTCTACGAGGTCCTCGAGATCGCCGACCGGATCACGGTCATCCGGCGGGGCAAGGTGGTCGGCGAGCGGATCCCGTCCGAGACGAACGAGGCCGACCTCGCCGAGCTGATGGTCGGGCGGGCCGTCGAGCTGATGGTGGACCGTGGCGAGTCGCACCCGGCGGGCCCCGTCCTGACGATCACGGGCCTGCAGGTCTCCGACGACCAGGGCAATCCCGCCGTCCGCGGCGTCGACCTCGAGGTCCGGGCCGGCGAGATCCTCGGCATCGCCGGCGTCGCGGGCAACGGGCAGGACGAGCTGGTCGAGGCGATCATCGGGCTGCGCAAGGTCGCCGGCGGCCGGATCGACCTGTCGGGCGAGGACGTCACCGTCGAACGCGCCGCGCGAGATGAACGAGGCGGGCGTCGCCTACGTGCCGGCCGACCGGCACCGGTTCGGCCTCGTCCTGCCCTTCTCCCTGGCCGACAACATGGTCCTGACCAGCTACTACCGTGCAGCCGTTCGCGCACGGGGTCCTGCGCGACTTCCCGGCCATCGCGAAGGCGGCCGCGGAGGGCATCGCGAAGTACGACGTCCGGGCACCCTCGCCCAGCGTGTCCGCGAGCACGCTGTCGGGCGGGAACCAGCAGAAGCTGGTCGTCGCGCGCGAGTTCGACCGCGCGCTGAAGCTGCTGATCCTCGACCAGCCGACGCGCGGCCTCGACGTCGGCAGCATCGAGTTCATCCACCGCCAGGCGCTCCGGATGCGCGACGAGGGGACCGCGATCCTGCTCGTCTCGGCCGAGCTCGACGAGGTCCTCGAGATGTCCGACCGGATCGCGGTCATGTACCGCGGCGGCATCGTCGACACGGTCGACGGGCGGACCGCGGACAAGAACGTGGTCGGCCTGCTGATGGCGACCGGCGCGCGACCCGCGCGCCGGCCGAGGCGACCGGCGTCGCCGGGGCCGGCACGCCATGACCTCGCCCGCGGCGCCAGCCGCGCCGGCGCCCCGCGACCTGGCCGGACGCATCTGGCGGATCGCTGGCCTGCCGCTCGTGTCGATCCTGCTCGGCCTCGCTGGTCGGCGCCATCGTGATCCTCGGCGTCGGAGCTGCTGCTGCCCGACCATCAGTTCGACTGGCTGCTGCCGATCACCGCCTACGTCGCCGCTCCTCAAGGGATCGCTCGGCAGCGAGAGCGCCATCGTCAACACGCTCGTCGAGACGGTCCCGCTCATCCTCGCCGGGCTGTCGGTCGCGCTCGGCTTCAAGGCCGGCCTGTTCAACATCGGCGCGCAGGGCCAGTTCCTGATCGGCGCCCTCGGGGCGGTCACCGTCGGCGTCGCGGTCGCGGACCAGCCGCCGATCATCGCGATCCCGCTCGCGATCCTGGCCGGGGTCATCGTCGGCGGCTTCTGGGGGCTTCATCCCGGGCATCCTCAAGGCGGTCTCGGGCGCCCACGAGGTCGTGACCACGATCATGCTCAACTACGTCGCGATCTCGATCCTGGCCTGGGCCGTCAGCGGTCCGCTGAAGGTGCCCGGCTCGCCGTCGCCGATCACCCACGACGTCGGCAATGCCGCGTTCCCGATCCTGATCGGCGTCAACGGCCATCTCGGCATCCTGATCGCGCTGGCGATGGTCTTCGTCGTCCGCTGGCTGCTCCAGCGGACGACCCTCGGCTTCGAGATCCGGACCGTCGGCGCCAACCCCGATGCCGCCCGCTATGCCGGGATGCGACCCAAGCGGCTGATCGTCCTCACGATGTCGATGTGCGGCGCGCTGGCGGGCCTCGCCGGGACGTGCATCGTGCTCGGCGTCACGCACTCGATGACGAGCTCGTTCGGGACGACCGTCGGCTTCGACGCGATCGCGGTCGCCCTGCTGGCCCGCTCCAACCCGATCGGGATCATCTTCTCCGGCCTGCTCTTCGGCGCGATGCGAGCGGGCGCCGGCCTGATGCAGATCGACGCCTCGATCCCGCCCGAGCTGATCGACGTCATCCAGGCGATGATCCTGCTCTTCCTGGTGATCGGTCCCGTCCTGACCCGCGTCTTCCGGTTGCGCGGCGTGAGCGGGAGCCTGGGCGCGACCGAGACGATCACCAAGTCGTACGCCAAGGAGGCGATCTCCTGATGGACCAGGTGATCACCGCCCTGTACGACATCCCCGTCCTCGGCTTCCTCTTCCAGTTCGTCGGGCTATCTGATCGCGGTGCTGCCGCAGAACGCGCCGATCATCATGCAGTCGGCGACGCCGATCGTCCTGGCCGCCCTGTGCGGCGTCATGTGCGAGCGATCCGGCGTCGTCAACATCGGCATCGAGGGGATGATGCTGACCGCCGCCTTCGTCGGCTGGATCGTCGGGGTCGTCCTGGCGCCACTCCTGCCGGCCGACCCGTCGCCCTTCTTCGGCGTCACGCCGGCCCTCCTGATCGCGTTCGTCCTCGCGGTCCTGTCGTCGGTCGCGGTCGCCCTGCTGCACGCCTGGTTATCGATCTCGGTCCGGGCCGACCAGATCATCAGCGGCACGATCATCAACATCCTGGCGGCCGGCCTGACGGCCTACCTGTACACCATCGTCTCGGCCAGCTCGCCGGAGAGCGCCGGCTACTTCCCGCCGTGCGGTGCCGCCGACGCAGCTCACCGACCTCCCGGTCATCGGCTGGATCCTGGCGATGTTCCTGAACCAGGGCCCGATCGCGATCTCCGTGATCTTCATCGTCATCGGCTTCCAGATCTGGCTGTTCCGGTCGCGCTGGGGCCTCCGGTCGCGCGCCGTCGGCGAGCACCCGAAGGCGGCCGAGACGGTCGGCATCGACGTCATCCGGATGCGCTACCGGAACGTCCTGTACGGCGGCGTGCTCGCCGGGCTGGCCGGCGCCTACCTGTCGCATGGAGGCCAGCAACTCGTTCCAGGCAGGGATGACCGGCGGGCGCGGGTTCATCGGCCTCGCGGCGATGATCGTCGGCCGCTGGACGCCGCTCGGGGCGTTCGGGGCCGCGCTGCTGTTCTCGTCCTCGCAGGCGCTCGGCCAGATCATCAAGTTCGCGCCGCCGAGCGGCGAGCTCGGGACGAGCCTCGCTCTCGATCCCCGGCCAGTTCTACGACGCGCTGCCGTACCTCGTGACGATCGTCGTCCTGGCCGGGTTCGTCGGGCGGAGCATCCCGCCGGCCGCCGACGGCCAGCCGTACGAACGCGAGGCCGCGACCTGACACGCGACGAGCGCGACCGCGCGGCCGCCTACCTCGACCTCGCGCGAGGGCCGTGGTCCCGTCCCGGTCCTCGACGACGCGGGCATCGAGCGTGCGCTCCGGGCCACCCGGCGGATCGCGGTCATCGGGGCGTCGTCGAACCCGGGCCGGCCGTCGTACGGCGTCCTGCGCCACCTCCTGGCCGAGGGCTACGACTGCGTGCCGGTCAATCCGAACGAGAGCGAGGTCCTCGGCGTGCCCGCCTTCGCGACGCATCACCGACGCCGTCGCCGCGACCGGTCCGTTCGACCTCGTCGACGTCTTCCGCCGGCCGGAGCTGTGCGTCCCGCACGCCCGCGAAGCCGTCGCGGTCGGCGCGCGCTGGCTGTGGCTCCAGCTCGGGATCGTCAACTGGGAGGCCGCCGCGATCGCACGCGCCGGCGGGCTCGAGGTCGTGATGGACCGCTGCACCAGCATCGAGCTGGGGCGGATCGGCGGGCGGCTGGCCCCGGAGCCGCCGCCCGGCGTCAGTGGATGAGGAACCCGAAGAAGACGAGCACGACCCCGACGATCGCGATCGCCGGCGCCGATCTGCGCCTGACGGCGCAGGACGGCCATCGCCACCGAGGCGCCGGTCGTGCCGTCGTCGCGGACGCCGCCCGCGCCACGCCTCGTAGCGGGCGACGTTGGCGTCCTGCGCCTTGAGCGCCTGGTAGCGCGCCCACGGACCGCGCGCCCGCGTGTAGCCCGACGGCGATCAGGACGACCCCGGCCAGCCACAGCGACGATGTTGATCGGCCCCACCCGTCTCAGCCCTCCTTCGGATCTGCCTCGAGTCGCTCGCGGACGGCGGCCTGCACGAGCGCGGCGTTGGCCTGGCCGCGGGTCGCCTTCATGACCTGGCCGACGAGGAAGCCGACCGCCTGGGCCTTGCCGGCGCGGTAGTCGGCGACGGCGGCCGGGTTGGCCGCCAGGACCTCGTCGACGGCCGTCGCCACGAGCGCCCGCTGTCGGAGATCTGGCGGAAGCCGCGCGCCTGCGATGATCGCCGCGGCCGTCTCGCCGGTGCGCGACGTGCGCGTCGAGGACCTCGCGGCCCTGGGCGCGCGAGATCGATCCCGCCGACGACCGCGCCGATGATCGCCGCGAGCTCGGCCGGCGCGACGGCGATCGGCGCGTCGCGCGGCGTTGCGCGACCGGAGGTACTCCCCGGTGACCCAGTTCGCGACGGGCTTGGCCTCGAGCGCCGGGTCGCGCCGCCAGGGTCGCCTCGAACAGCGCCGCGGCGTCCGGGTCGGCGACGAGGACCGCCGCGTCGTACGCCGATAGCCCGAGCGCGTCCCGGTAGCGAGCGCGACGAGCCGCCGGCAGCTCCGGCAGCGCGGCCGCGGATCTCGGCAGCCAGGCCGGCGTCGACGTGCAGCGGCGGCAGGTCCGGCTCCGGGAAGTAGCGGTAGTCGTCGGAGGTCTCCTTGACCCGCATCCGGTAGGTCTCGCCGCGCTCCTCGGACCAGCCGCGCGTCTCCTGGAGGAGCGGCTCGCCGGCGTCGAGGCATCGCCGCCTGCCGCTCGATCTCGAAGGCGATCGCCCGCTCGACGGACCGGAACGAGTTCATGTTCTTGACCTCGACCCGCGTCCCGAACGGCTCGGTGCCGCGCGGTCGGAGCGAGACGTTGGCCTCGACCCGCAGCTGGCCGCGCTCCATGTCGGCGTCGGAGGCGCCGATCGAGCGCAGCAGCAGCTGGAGCTCCTCGGCATAGCGGCGGGCCTGCTCGGCGGTCCGGATGTCGGGCTCGGTGACGATCTCCATCAGCGGCGCGCCGGACCGGTTGAAGTCGACCAGGCTGACCTTCCGGCCGTCGGCGTCCGTGGCCGTGGACGAGCTTGGCCGTGTCCTCCTCGAGGTGGGCGCGGGTGATCGTCACGCGTGAACGGCCCGTCCGACGTGTCGAACGTCAGGCGGCCGAGCGAGGCGAGCGGCAGGTCGTACTGGCTGATCTGGTAGCCCTTCGGCAGGTCCGGGTAGAAGTAGTTCTTGCGATCCCAGCGCGTGGCGGCGGGCGCCGTCGCCTCGATCGCGGCCCCGGTCGTCAGGACGTGCTCGACCGCCCGGCGGTTGATCGTCGGCAGCGCGCCCGGCAGGCCGAGGCAGACCGGGCAGACGTGGGTGTTCGGCGGCGCGCCGTCGTAGTCGGTCGAGCAGCCGCAGAACATCTTCGAGGCCGTCCGCAGCTGGCAGTGGACCTCGATCCCGATGACGGCCTCGTAACGTTCGAGAGTCGCGGCCGTTGTCATGATCGGCGACCCGCGAGGTCGCTCCGTCGCTCCATGCGCCGTAGTGTCGCATAGCGCCGCCGCGCTCACGCCGACACCGGATGGAGCACCGTCCGATACCGGACCGGACGCCTCGCCGCCCCCGAAACGTCGACCGAATGAGCGTGAGAGCGCTCTCTTGACAACGCCTGATACTCTGCTCATCAAGCGTGAGAGCGCTCTCACAGAAGTCGGAGTTGACGTGGCCCAGCTCCAGCGGTCGTACCCGGCGCACCAGCACGACGCTGGAAGAGGTCGCCCATCTCGCGGGCGTCTCTCGGGCGACCGTCTCGCGCGTCGTCAACGGCTCGCCGCGGGTCAGTCCAGACGTCCGGATCGACGTCCAGGCGGCCATCGAACGCCTCGGCTACGTCCCCAACCGCGCCGCCCGCAGCCTGGTCACCCGGCGCAGCGACTCGATCGCGGTGGTCATCACCGAGCCGACCGGCCGGCTGTTCAGCGACCCGTTCTTCCCGCGCCTGCTGCGCGGGATCAGCGCCGAGCTCGCAGCCCGCGATCGCCAGCTGATCCTGCTGATGCCCGACACGCTGGCGGACGAAAGCCGGACCGCCGACTACCTGATGGCCGGCCACGTCGACGGCGCGCTCCTCGTCAGCCTCCATGCCGACGACCCGCTCCCCGCCCGTCTCGCCGCGGCCGGGATCCCGCTGGTCCTCGTCGGTCGACCGCCGAAGGGGACCAAGGCGAGCTACGTCGACGTCGACAACCGACAGGGCGCCCAGTCGGCGGTCGCGCACCTGATCGCGCGGCGGCCGGCGGGTCGTCGCCACGATCGCCGGGCCGCGCGACATGGCGGCCGGCGTCGATCGGCTTGACCGGCTATCGCGAGGCGCTGGCCGATGCCGGCATCGCGCCCGATCCGAGTCTCGAGATCATCGGCGACTTCACCCAGGAGAGCGGCGCGACGGCGATGGGTCGGCTGCTCGAGGCGCGCCCCGACATCGACGCGGTCTTCGCCGCGTCCGACCTGATGGCCGCCGGCGCCCTGGCCGTGCTGACCGCCACCGGGCGCCGCGTCCCGGCCGACGTCGCGGTCGTCGGCTTCGACGACTCGCCCGTCGCGACCACGACCATGCCCCAGCTGACCAGCGTCCGTCAGCCGATCGAGGCGATGGGTCACGAGGTGGCCCGCCTGCTTGTCGATGCCGTCGAGGGCTCCGATCCCGTGCCTCGGCGCGTGATCCTGGCCACCGAATTGGTACGGCGCGCATCGAGCGCCGGGAGGCCTTCGCCCTGAGCCGGCCGGCGACCGGCGGACGCCGCGGGCCACCGGCCCCGGGAGTCCACACCCCAGCCCCCGTTGAGGTGGGAGATCGACTAGATCTCACTACGAGGAGGAGATACCAGGATGCAACAGCTCTCGATCCAGGCCCCGCGCGCTGATGGCCCTGTTGGGCCTCATCGCCATCGTGGCATCGGCCTGCGGTGGAACGACCGCATCGACCGCTCCGACCACAGCCGCCACGGCCGCGGCGTCCGCGGCAGCAGCCGCCACGTCGACCCCGCCGCCGGCACGTGACCCCGCCGCCGCTCGCTCCGGATGCGCCCGGCCCCAATGGCGGCGTCGTCATCAGCTGGTTCGTCGGCCTCGGCGCCGGCGCCCAGCCGCAGCAGCTCCAGGCAGAGGCGCAGTTCGTCAACGACTTCAACGCGAAGCAGAAGGACGTCTACATCGCGCTGGAGATCCAGAACAACAACGTCGCCGCGCAGAAGCTCAAGACCCGCGATCGCGGCCGGCGACGCACCGGACATCATCGGCCCGGTCGGCGTCGAGGGGCTCAACCTCTTCCGCGACAACCTGCTCGACCTGGCGCCGCTCATCGCCAAGACCAGCTACAGCGTGCCCGGTGTCGACCCGAAGCTCGTCGACTTCTTCAAGCTCGGCGCGAACGGCGCCACGATCGGCGTGCCGTACGCGGTCTATCCGTCGTACCTGTACTTCAACAAGGACCTCTTCGACGAGGCAGGACTGCCCTACCCGCCGACCAAGGTCGGGGAGCTCTACCAGGGCAAGCCGTGGGACATGGACGCCGTCCGCACGCTCGGCATGAAGCTGACCGTCGACTCGGCGGGCAACGACGCCACCAGCGCGAAGTTCGACCCGACGAAGGTCGTCCAGTGGGGCTTCGACATGCAGTACTCCGACAACAGCCCGCTGGCCGAGTCGTCGCTCTTCGGGCCGGGCTCGTTCGTGGCCGCCGATGGCAAGACCGCCCAGATCCCGGCGAACGTCACGACGGGCGAGAAGTGGTACAACGCCGGCGTCTGGACCGACCATTTCATCCCCAGCGCAGCCCAGATCAGCAGCGACCTGCTCGACAAGGGCAATGAGTTCGAGTCCGGCAACCTGGCGATGAACGAGTCGCACACGTGGTTCACGTGCTGCGTCTACCCGGCCGCACCGGCCAAGCCGAAGGTCAAGTCGTTCGGATGGGCGATCGCGCCGTCCTACAACGGCGTCACCACCGCCAAGCTCCACGCTGACACCTTCAGCCTGCTCAACACGACCAAGCATCCGGACGAGGCCTTCAAGGCCCTGACCGCGCTCGTGGCGTCGCCCGAGCTGCTGACCCTCTACGGTGCGATGCCGGCCAACCCGGCCCAGCAGGACGCGTTCTTCAAGTCGATCGACGCGACCTTCCCGGGGATCAAGCTCGACTGGACCATCCCGCAGGCCATGCTGGCCTTCCCGGACGTCCCCAACCACCAGTCGTGGGTCCCCAACTACGCCAAGTCCAAGGCCGCATGGCAGGCCTTCCAGAACAAGTACCGGACCACGGCCGGTGTCGACATCGACGCCGAGCTGAACACGTTGAAGACGACCCTCCAGGGCATCTTCGACGAGCCGGCATCGTAGGCTAGGCTCCTCCATTCCCGGCTCCCTCGGGACCCCCCGACCCGAGGGAGCCACCCTTCCCGACCAGCCGACCTGAGGCCATGACGCAGTCGACCGAGGTCCTCGCTTCTCCCTCACCACGCATCGGCCGGAGCCGTTGGAAGCTCACACCCAGCACCCGAGAGGCTGCCTGGGGCTACATCTTCATCGGACCATGGATCATCGGACTCCTGCTGTTCACGGCCGGACCGATGATCGCCTCGATGGTCCTGTCGTTCACCGACTTCGACCTGCTCCATCCGGAGAGCTGGAAGTTCATCGGGTTCGACAACTACGCCCGGATGGCGACCGATCCGAACGTCGCCCAGTCGGTCCGGGTGACCTTCGAGTTCGCCGCGGTCACCGTGCCGCTGACCATGCTGGCCAGCCTCGGCTTCGCCGTCCTGCTCAACAGCCAGCGCCTGTTCGGCCGGAACATCCTGCGGACGCTCGTCTACATGCCCATCCAGATCCCGCTGGTGGCGGGCACCCTCGTCTGGATCGGCTTCCTCAACCCGGGGACCGGCTGGATGAACGCGATCCTCGCCTTCTTCGGGATCCACCCCGGACCAGACTGGTTCAACAGCACGACCTGGATCTATCCCGCCCTGTCCCTCATCGGGCTGTGGGGGATCGGCAACTTCATGTTGATCAACATCGCCGGCCTCCAGTCGGTCCCGACCGAGATGTACGAGGCCGCGCGGATCGATGGCGCCGGACCGTGGACGCTCTTCCGGCGGATCACGATCCCGTTGATGTCGCCCGTGCTGCTCTACAACCTGGTCATCAGCCTGATCGTGACGTTCCAGTACTTCACCCAGGCGTACACGCTGACCAACGGCCGCGGCGACCCCGACAACGCGACGCTGTTCATCAACCTCGAGCTGTATCGCGAGGCGTTCGTCTTCAACAAGATGGGCTACGGCGCGGCCATCGCCTGGCTGCTGTTCGCCCTCGTCCTGGTCCTGACGGTCGCCCTGTTCGTGTTCGCCCGGAAGCGCGTCTACTACGCCGGGACCGATCGATGACGACGGTCGCCGAGACGCACGCCACCTCGTTCGCCGACCGCGGCCCGATCGCCCGGGCCTACCGGCAGTACCTCGGCAGGGCCTCGCTGTTCATGTTCGCGATGCTCCTGGTCAGCGCATTCCTGCTGCCGCTGGCGTACATGGTCACGACGGCCTTCCAGCAGCCCGGCCAGGCGTCGACGCCCGGCGCGCCCATCTATCCCGCGGCGCCGCAGACCGGGACCTACCAGGGCGAGGAATACCCGATCTACGAGGTCCCGATCAACGGGACGACCGAGAAGCTGATGCTGGTCACCAAGGGTCGCGAGCAGAGCATCTTCGTTGACCCGAACGATCCGGCGGCGACGCCGATCACGTGGGACGGCCACTGGCGGACGCTGACCCAGTCCTGGACGTTCGCGCCGGAGATCGCCAACTTCACGACGGCCTGGTCGCAGCTCGACTTCCCGAGGCTCCTGTTCAACACGGCCGCGATCGCGGTCCTGAGCACGATCGGTGCCGTCTCGTCCGGGATCGTCGTGGCCTACGGGTTCGCCCGGTTCCGGTTCCCGTTCAAGAACGTCCTGTTCATCGTCCTGATCGCCACGATCATCCTGCCGATCCAGGTGACCCTGCTGCCGCTCTACGTCATCTTCACGAAGATCGGCTGGAACGGGACATGGCTGCCGCTGATCGTGCCCGCGTTCTTCGCCAACGCCTACAACGTCTTCCTGCTCCGCCAGTACTTCATGTCGCTCCCGCGCGACCTGGACGAGGCGGCGATGATCGACGGCGCGAGCCCGTTCCGGATCCTCCGCTCGATCATCGTGCCGCTGTCGGTCCCGGCCATCGTCGCGGTCAGCCTGTTCCATTTCTTCTTCGCCTGGAACGACTTCTTCCTGCCGCTCCTGTACCTCGGGAGCAAGCCGGACCTCCAGCCGCTGTCGGTCGGGATCCAGCAGTACAACGCGCTGTACTCCACCCAGCCGACGCTCATCCAGGCGACGGCCCTGATGACGATGGCGGTCCCGGTCGTCGTCTTCTTCCTCGCCCAGCGCGCGTTCATGCGCGGCGTGGTGGTGACGGGCGTCGACAAGTGAGGCCGGAGGTCGTCTGGCCCGACATCCCATCGGTCGCCTGGCGCCGCCCGATGGGACTCCCCTGCCCCGACGTCGGGCACCCGCGGGTGGACATGCCGATGATCGACGACGGGCCGTGGGCCGGGATCCCGATCGGCGGCCTGGGGACCGGGAGCATCGGCCGGACGCATCGCGGCGACTTCGCGCGCTGGCATCTCGAGGTCGGCCGGCACCGGTTCAGCCCGGTCGCGGCAGACGCCTTCTCGATCTTCGTCGGGCGTCCCGGCGAGCCCGGGACCGCGACGGTGCTCTCGACACTGCGACCGGACGTCCTCCCCGACTGGGGTTGGACCCTGCCCGAGGGCGGCGGCACATATCACGCCCTCTTCCCACGTGCGTGGCAGGCATTCGAGCCGAGTGCGCTCGGTGTCCGGCTCGTCGGCGAGCAGCTCAGCCCGGTCATCGCCGGCGACCTCGTGTCGAGCGCGCTGCCGGTCGGTGCCTTCGAGTGGTGGGTGGAAAACCCAGGCCCGGATCCTCTAACCGTCGGGATCATGCTCAGCTGGGCGGATCCCGCCGCCGATCCTCGCCAGCCCGCGCTGGCCGGCGCCTGGCACGAAACCATCGCTTCCCATGATGTCGACGGGGCGATCCTCCACGCCCCGGTCGGTGCGCCGTCGGGTCTACGCGGGACGTTCGCCGTGGCGGCGTCCCGCGCGCCCGGCGTGACCGTCACGGTCCGCAACCGCTTCGATGCGCTGGCAGACCACGAGCTGTGGGACGACTTCGCGACCGACGGCCGGCTCGAGCCGAGCGACGACCGGCGCCCGAGCGCGGCCGGCGAGCTGCTGGGGGCCGCCATCGCGGCGACCGTCGAGCTCGCCCCGGGCGAGCGTCGATCGCTCCGTTTCGCGGTCGCCTGGGACCTCCCCGTCGTCGAGTTCGGGGCGGGCCGGCGCTGGTGGAAGCGCTACACCAGGGAGTGGGGCCAGACCGGCGAGCGGGCATTCGACCTGGCGCGGCACGCGATCGAGGAGGCGCCACGCTGGCGCGACGCGATCGAAGCCTGGCAGCGACCGATCCTCGAATCCGACGACCGGCCGGACTGGTACAAGGCAGCCTTGTTCAACGAGCTCTATTTCCTGGTCGACGGCGGCAGCTTCTGGGAGGCCGGCGAGGTCGATGGACCCGCCGCCGACCCCGACGATCCGGGCCGCTTCGCCTTGCTCGAGTGTCCCGACTACCCGTACTACGACAGCGTCGACGTCGACTTCTACGCGTCGTTCGCGGTGCTCCGCCTCTACCCCGAGCTCGAATCGCGCGGGATCCGCGACCTGCTGGCCGCGATCGCCGTCGACGACCCCGCCGTGGTCACCATCGTCGCCTCGGGCGCGGAGGCGGTCCGCAAGGTCGGCGGGACCGTGCCCCACGACGTCGGCGGCCCCGACGACGACCCGTTCCACCGACCGAACCGCTACGACTACCAGGATGTCAACGACTGGAAGGACCTCGGACCGAAGTTCGTCCTGCAGGTCTGGCGCGATGCGGTCGCCGCAGGGCCCGACGGCGACGCGCTCATCCGCGAGGCGTGGCCGACCGTCGAGGCACTGCTGACCCATCTCGGCACGCGCGACCGCGATGGCGACGGGCTCCCCGAGCACGACGGGCTTCCCGACCAGACCTATGACACGTGGCCGATGCACGGCCCGTCGGCCTACGCCGGCTCCCTGTGGCTGGGTGCGCTGGCGGCGGCCGAGGCGATGGCCGGCCGGCTGGGCGAGCCGGAGTCGGGCCGGCATTGGGCGGGCTGGTTCGAGCGCGGCCAGATCGCCTTCGACCGGCGCCTGTGGCACGCCGATCACTATGCCTACGACGACGGCGGCGGGGCCAGCTCCGACAGCATCATGGCCGACCAGCTCGCCGGCCAGTGGTATGCCGACGCGACCGGGCTCGGCGACCTGTTGCCTGCCGACCGGGTCGAGACCGCGCTCCGGACCGTCTACCGAACAAACGTCTGCGGCTTCGCCGGCGGACGGATGGGGGCAGTGAATGGGATGCGGCCCGACGGCACGGTCGATGCGTCGAGCGAGCAATCGGCCGAGGTCTGGGTCGGAACGACCTATGCCCTGGCGGCGTTCATGATCGGTCGCGGGCTCGTCGACGAAGGCTGGTCGACGGCGAGCGGCGCGGCGGCCGTCACCTACGAGCGCGGACTCTGGTTTCGGACCCCGGAGGCATACGATGCAGCCGGGAACTTCCGGGCCAGCATGTATGTCCGGCCGCTGGCGATCTGGGCGATCGAGGAAGCGCTGGAGCGCCACGCTCGAGCCGGCGCTCGCTGAGGAGAGGGTCGCTTCAGGTCCGCTCGACGCGGTCGAGCCAATCGTCGATGAGCGCGGCAAACAGCGCCGGTCTCTCGCCCTCGAGGAGGTGGCCGGCCGCATCGAGGATCGAGAAGGTCGAGCGTGGGAACCGCTCGACGAGGCGCAGCGCGTCGCGGTAGCCGACGACCGAGTCCTGCCGGCCGACCACGATCAGGCTCGGGCGGTCGAACGGTTCGCCGATCGCATCGACATCGGTCGTGAACGCGTAGTGCTGGCCGATCCGCTCGACGGTCGGATCGTCGGCCGCCGATCCGGCGGGCAGGACCGTCGTCGCGAACGAGTCCCAGGCCGGCCGGTCGATGATGACGGCGACCTGGCGGAATTCGGCGGCGTCGATCAGGCCGACGTCGTCGAGGATGCCGGGTTCCTCGTGGAGGATCGTGGCCGACGCCACGTCGCGATCGGCGTGCGTGGCGATGATCACCGGGATCACCAGCGCGACGCCAAGGACGCGATCACGCCGCTCGGCGACGACGGCCCGGGCCAGGTACGCGCCCCATGACTGGCCGACCAGGAGGAACCGCTCGTCGCCGATGACCGCGTCGATGAGCTCGAGAACGAAGTCGACCGCGGCGCCGCTGCTGTCGATGGACGGGTCCGCCGGGCTCGCGCCGAAGCCCGGCAGGTCGACGTGGAGGCGTCGGTAGCCGGAACGCCGCTCGAACACCGGTCCGACACTGGCGAGCAGGCTGGCGTGGTCGATCCCGAAGCCGTGCAGGAACAGGACGGGGACACCGTCGCCGATCTCGCGGATCGCGATGGGCCGGCCGCCGACGAGCCGCGTCGGGACGGTCATGCGGCCCGATGTCGCGAGACGAACCGTTCGATCCGCCGCAGTGCCTCCTCGAGCTTCTCGTAGGACGTCGCATAGCACATCCGGACATGGCCGGCACCCGACGGTCCGAAGGCGCTGCCCGGCACGACGGCGACGCGCTCCTCGGTCAGCAGACGCTCGGCGAACGTCTCGTCGTCGAGACCGCTCGAGCCGATCCGCGGGAAGGCGTAGAACGCACCGCGCGGTTCGAACGTCTCGAGTCCGAGCGCGTTGAGCCCGTCGACCAGCAGACGCCGGCGGCGGTCGTACTCGGCCAGCATCCGCTCGACGTCGGCCTCGCCCTCGATCACCGCCGCGAGCGCGGCGTCCTGGGCGGTCGTCGGTGCCGACATGATCCCGTACTGGTGGACCTTGAGCATCCCTTCGAGGACCCCGGCCGGTCCGGCCACGTAGCCGACCCTCCAGCCGGTCATGGCATACGCCTTCGAGAACCCGCCCATCAGGATCGTCCGGTCGCGCATCCCCGGCAGCGCGCTCATCGCCCGGTGGCGATACGTCCCGTAGGCGAGACGGTCGTAGATCTCGTCGCTGTAGACCAACAGGTCATGGCGGACGGCGATCTCGGCCAGGGCGTCCTGCACCTCGTCGGGCAGGACGGCACCCGTGGGATTGCACGGATAGCCCAGGAAGATCGCCTTCGTCCGTGGCGTGATCGCGGCCTCGACCGCGGCCGGGTCGAGCGCGAAGTCGTCCTCGAACCGGGTGGCGACATGACGGACGACACCGCCGGCGAAGACGATGGCCGGCACGTATGCGACGTACGACGGTTCGTGGAGGATGACCTCGTCGCCCGGATCGCACGTGGCACGGAGCGCGAGATCGACCGCTTCCGAGGCGCCGACCGTGATCAGGATCTCGTTGGCCGGGTCGTAGCGGACGCCATAGAGCGTCTCGAGGTGTCGCGACAGCGCACGTCGAAGCTCGAGCGTCCCCCAGTTGCTGGTGTAGTGGGTGCGGCCCTCGCGCAGGCTCTCGACGCCGGCCTCGACGATCACCCGGGGCGTGTCGAAATCGGGCTCGCCGACGCCGAGGCTGATGACGTCGTCCATCGTCGCCACGATGTCGAAGAAGCGGCGGATCCCCGACGGCGGCACGGCCAGGACGCGCTGCGCGAGCACTCGGTCGGCCAGCGGGCTGCGGGGAGTCGGCTCGCTCTCGGTCGTCATCGCGGCGCCGTCACACCGTCCCGGGCCATCCGCTCGGCAGGGCTCGGGACAGCCGGATCCGCCGCGCTGGCGAGCGCTGTCGGCTCGAGGGTCCGCCACGGCGCATCGGCGGTGATCGCCTCGTAGCCCCGCGCCAGCCCGAACAGCTCCGCCTCGGACCACGCGGCGCCGATCAGCTGGAGCCCGACCGGGAGCCCGTCGGACAGCCCGCACGGGATGGAAACGCCGGGCAGGCCGGCCATGTTGACCGGGAGCGTGCAGGCATCCGACAGGTACATCGAGACCGGGTCAGCGAGGCGGTCCCCGAGCCGGAAGGCGACGGTCGGCGAGGTCGGCGCGACGAGCGCATCGAAGCCCTGCGCCCAGAGCGCGTCGAAGTCGCCCTTGATCAGGGTCCGGACCTTCTGGGCCTTGAGGTAGTAGGCGTCGTAGTAGCCGGCCGACAGCGCGTAGGTCCCGAGCATGATCCGCCGCTTGACCTCGGGACCGAAGCCCTGTCCCCGGGTCGCCAGGTAGTTGGCGAGGACATCCCCGTCGCCGAGCCGCGGCCCGAAGCGGATCCCGTCGTAGCGGGCCAGGTTGGCCGATGCCTCGGCCGGTGCCACGATGTAGTAGGTCGCCAGGCCGTAGTCGGTGTGCGGCAGGCTGACCTCCTCGACGGTCGCCCCGGCCGCCTCGAGCGCGGCGACGGCCTCGCGGACCCGCGCCTCGACGCCGGGCTCCATCCCGGCCACGAAGTACTCGCGTGGCAGGCCGAGCCGCTTGCCGCGAAGCGAGCCGGCGGCCTCGTCATCGTCGGCCGGCAGCGCCGTCAGGGTCGCCGGCACGGGCTCCGGCGACGAGGTCGAATCGCGATCGTCGCGACCGGCCACGGCGTGGAGGAGCGTCGCGGCGTCCCGGGCGTCTCGGGCGAACGGCCCGATCTGGTCGAGCGAGCTGGCGAAGGCCACGATGCCGTACCGGCTGACGCGTCCGTAGGTCGGCTTCATCCCGACGATCCCGCACAGGGCGGCCGGCTGGCGGATCGAGCCGCCGGTGTCGGTCCCGATCGACAGCGGCGCGTGATAGGCCGCCACGGCCGCCGCCGAGCCGCCGCTGCTCCCGCCCGGGACCCGGTCGAGATCCCACGGGTTCGCGGTCGGGCCGTAGGCCGAGTGCTCCGTCGACGAGCCCATGGCGAACTCGTCCATGTTGGTCTTGCCGAGGATCACCGCGCCCGCATCGCGCAGCCGCTCGGTGATGTGTGCGTCGTAGGGCGACCGGTAGCCCTCGAGGATCCGCGACCCGGCGGTGCATTGGCCGCCGGCCACCGACACGAGGTCCTTGAGCGCGACCGGGATGCCGAGCAGCGGGCGCAGCCGGTCGAGCGCGTGGGCCGGATCCGTCCGCGATGCGGCCGAGGCGGGCGTCCGCGGCGTCGGCTTCGGTGAGCGCCCGCTCGCGATCGATGGTGAGCCAGGCGTTGAGGGCGTGGTTGTCACGCTCCGCCGCCGCAAGATGCGCCTCGGTCAGCTCGCGCGACGAGACCTCGCCGCTGCGCAGGAGACCGGCCATCTCGTGGGCGTGGAGGCGCGTGAGATCGGCTCATCGGTCGATCAGCGCTCGTCGAGGATCGCGGGCACGACGATGAAGTCGCCGTCGCGCGCCGGGGCGTTGGCCAGGACGGCCTCCACGGGCAGCGATGGCGTGACCACGTCCTCGCGGAGGATGTTCTCGAGCTCGATGGTCTGTGCGGTCGGCGGGATGTCGTCGGTCGGCAGCTCGGCCAGGATCGCGTACTGGTCGAGGATGTGGTTGAGCTCCGCCTCGAGCCGGGTCAGCTCGGCGTCGGTCAGGCCGAGCCGGGCGAGGTAGGCGACGTGCTCGACGTCGGAGCGCGACAGGGTGGCCATCCGCCCGATGATAGCCGACGTGTCGGCTACGATCGGCCGGTGCAGCGCCCGATCATCCGGCCCATGACGCCCGCCGACATCGACCAGATCGTCGCCGCCTTCCTCCGCGAGGCGTGGGGCGACCGACGCGCGAGTCTCGAGTTCGCGACACGCGATCCGCAGACCCGCCCGTTCGTCGCCGACGTCGACGGCACGGTCGTCGGGACCGGGCTGGTCACGGTCAACGGCCCGGCGGCCTGGATCGGCACCGTCTGGGTCGATCCGGGATGGCGCCGCCGTGGTGTCGGACTGGCCCTGACCCAGGCCGCCATCGAGGCCGGCGAGGCGGCCGGCGGTCGGACACTCTTGCTGGTCGCAACCGAGGCTGGCCGTCCGCTCTACGAAGGCCTCGGGTTCGAGGTCCAGACCTGGTACCGGATGCTCGAGGCGCCGGGTCTGGATGGCGAGGCGGCCGATCCGCGCGTCCGTCCCTTCGAACCTGCCGACCTGCCCGCCATCGCTCGGCTCGACCAGACGGCGACGGGCGAGGACCGCGAGCACCTCCATCGGGCGCTGGCGACGCCGGAGACGGCGCGCGTCCTCGAGCACGTCGACGGTTCGCTCGGTGGGTTCGTGGTCCGCGCGCCATGGGGCGGCGGTGCGACGATCGCCCCGGACCTCGGCGACGCGGAGGTCCTCCTCCACGCCCGGCGCGCCGCCGTCGGGGCTGACAGGCTGGTCCGGGCCGGGCTCCTGGCCGAGAACGAGGTCGGTCTCGAGCGTCTCCTGTCGAGCGGCTGGGTGGAAGGCTGGAGCGCGCCTCGCCTGATCCGGGGCGACCCCCTGGCGTGGCAGCCGGAGGCGATCTGGGGGCAGTACAACCTCGCCCTCGGCTGACCGTCCGACCGTCGATGGTCCATACGGTCTGGGTCGAACACGCCGAAGGTGTGATGGTTTCAGGACCGCGAACCCGGCATCCTCAGGGCACCTGCATCGCCCACCGTCAGCCGGAGCCTCCTCCAGAACCATGTGGCCAACCATCGACCGTGCACGCCGGCGCCTGACCGGCGCCTCGGATGACCCTGCTCTCGGAGCCGACGGCGGGTCGAGGGCGGCGACCGCGCCCGTCGGTCCCAGCCAGACGATCGGAGTGCAGGCGACGACCGCCGCGTCGCGTCGAGGACGTCGTGATCATCCTCGGTGGCATCGAGCTCGACCAGCTGCGCGTCGCCCTCCAGGACGACCTCGGCGACGACGTCGAGCGACCGAACACCCCCGCCCGCCTCGAGCGCGCCCTGTCGCTCCTTCTCGCGCGTCGAGGGGCGCCGGGCCGACCCAGGGTCCTCCGCCGGCCCGCCGCCGTCTCGACCCCGGAATCCTGGGAGATCCACCTCGACGGTGTCGACCGGGCGATCGGCACTGCCGTTCGCGACGCGAGCCGGACCGGGAGGTTCGCCGCGTGATCGGGATCGTCTGTCTCCAGTGCGGGACCCCGTCGGACAACGGCCGGGGCACGTTCTGCCGCCGCTGCGGCCTTCCGTACGGCCAGCCGCCGCGCGCCACCGCCGAGCTGCCGAGCTGCCCGATCTGCTACAAGACCGTGGCCGATGACGGTCGACTGCCGAGCCTCGACCGAGCGGGCATCCGGGTCGACCTGGTCCGCCACCAGGCCGAGCACGACTGGCACCCGGTCGGCGACGACGAGTGGCTCGAGTCGCTCCGGACCGGGGATCGGATCCGGATCGGCACCTGGTCGGCGCCGTTCGACACGGTCCGTCGCTATCTCGTCACGGGTCAGGTCGAGGCCGGTCGCAACCGGGCGCTCGCCCACGACGCGATCGTCACGGCGATGACCCAGATCAACCGCTGGGGCCCCGATGGCGACATCTTCGGCGACCAGCCCGACTGGAAGGCCGCCCGAGCCGCCGTGGTCGTGCTCATGGAGCGCTACGCCCGGGGTCGGGTCTAGCGACCTCGGCGGCCTTTCAGGCGTCCCCGCCGGCCAGCAGACGACGGAAGCCCGCCTCGTCGAGGACGGGGACGCCGAGCTCCTGGGCCTTGGTCAGCTTCGAGCCGGCGCTCTCGCCCGCGACCAGGTAGTCCGTCTTCTTCGACACCGAGCCCGAGACCTTGCCGCCGGCCGACCGGATCGCCTCCTCGGCCTCCTGGCGGCTGAAGCCCTCGAGCGTGCCCGTCACGACGAGCGTCCTGCCGTCGAGCGGCCCGGCGTTCGTCTCGCCCGCCGGTCGGACCGTCGGACGCTCGGGAACGATGCCCACATCCACCAGCTCACGCAGGACGTCCCGGGTCGCGTCGTCGGCGAACCAGCGGCCGAGCGCTGCGGCGACGGTCGGCCCGATGCCCGGCACCTCGGCGAACGTCTCGGGCTCCTCGGTCCCGATCCGGCGCATCTCCGCCTCGACAGCCGCGAACCACGGGTCCGGGATCGCGTCGCCGTCGGGCGGCGGGTAGTCGTCCGGGCGCACGCGCTCGGCGAGCCAGGTCGCGAGGTCGATCGCCGTCTGCTCGCCGACCTGCGGCATCCCGAGGCCGTTGAGCACGCGCGCCAGCGGCCGTCCGACGCGTGCGCGCGCGATCCGTCCGTGGAGGTTCTCGGCGCTCTTTCGCGCGAACCGTTCCAGCGATTCGAGCTGCTCGACGGTCAGCCGGAAGAAATCGGCGCGTGAGTGGACCATCCCTTGTTCGAGGAGCTGCGACAGGACCGCCCAGCCGGCTCCCTCGATGTCCATCCCGCCGCGGCCCACGAAATGACCGAACTCCTGCGACAGGCGTGCCGGGCAGCGCGTGTTCGGGCAGTAGACCCGGACGGCGCCCTCGTCCTGGACGACCGGCGTATCGCAGACCGGGCAGCGCTCGGGCATCGTGAATTCGCGTTCCGCACCGGTCCGTCGTTCGACGAACGGGCGAACCACCTCGGGGATGACGTCACCGGCCTTCTGGAGGACGACCCAGTCGCCGATCCGGATGTCCTTGCGCCGGACCTCGTCGAGGTTGTGGAGGGTCGCCCGCGAGACCGTCGAGCCCGCGACCTTCACCGGCGTCATGTGCGCCACGGGGGTGAGCGTCCCGGTCCGGCCGACATACGGCACGATGTCCTCGATGAAGGCCTCGACCTGCTCGGGCGGGAACTTGAAGGCGATCGCCCAGCGCGGCGCCCGGCTGACCATCCCGAGGCGGGCCTGCTGGTCGATCCGGTCGACCTTGACGACGACCCCGTCCGTCTCGTACGGGAGGTGGTGGCGCTCCTCGCGCCAGCGTTCGGTGAAGTCGATGACGCCCTCGATGTCGAGGTCCTGCTCGTGGTCGGGGTTGACCGGGTAGCCGAGGGCCGCGAGTCGTGCCAGCGCCTCGGTCTGGGTCGCCACGGTGTCGCCGTCCTCGACGAGCTGGTAGAACCAGGCCGACAGCTTGCGGCCGGCGGTCACAGCAGGGTCGATCTGCCGGAGCGAGCCGGCGCCGCTGTTCCGTGGATTGGCATACAGCGCGAGACCGGCCTCCTCGCGCTCCTCGTTGATCCGCTTGAACTCCGCCTTGGGCATGTAGATCTCGCCGCGGGCATCGAGCGTGGCGGGCTCGGTGAGACGTGCCGGGATGACCGCGATCGTGCGCAGGTTGGCCGTCACGTCCTCGCCGGTGGTCCCATCGCCGCGCGTCGCACCCTGGACGAACCGCCCACGGTCGTAGTGGAGGCTGATGGCGAGGCCGTCGATCTTGAGCTCGGCAACGTAGCGGAGCTCGGGCGCCGGCTCGGGGGCGGGCGCGAGGCCGAGACCCTTGCGCACACGCGCGTCGAACGCCCGCAGCTCGTCGTGGCTGAAGGCATTCGAGAGCGACAGCATCGGCTTCGCGTGCCGGACCTCGTCGAAGGTGGCGCCGGTCGGGGTCCCGCCGACGCGCTGTGTCGGCGAGTCGGAGGTGGTCAGCTCGGGGTAGGCCGTCTCGAGAGCGACCAGCTCGCGGAACAGCTGGTCGTACTCGGCGTCGCTGATCTCCGGCGCGTCCTCGACGTGATAGAGCTCATTGGCGCGATCGACCTGCGCGGCAAGCTCGGCATGGCGCGCCGTCGCGGCCTCGATGTCGAGCGCCGCAGCCGCCTCGACGAGCGCCGGGTCGACCGGCGGGAGCTGGATCGCCATGCGTGCGAGGGTACCGGACGCGCCAGCGCGATGGCGGCCGATGCGCGCGTTGGCGCGTTCGCCTCGACGACTCCCAGCTGGCGCTCGGGGGCGCAGGCTGGGGTCAGGCGGCCGTTGACTTCCGGAGATCGGCGACCAGGCGTTGTTCGTGGGGCAGGACGCTGCGGGTCATCCGGGCGAGGATGCCGACCGGTGCGGGCGATGCCGAGCAGACGAGCCAGACACGGCCGCCCTGCTCCTCGATCCGTGGTCGGTGCCGAGCAGACGGGGCAGAACGGTTCGTCGTCGATGGCATGCTCGAGGCGATCGAGGAGCTGGGCGTTGTCCAACATGGGGCGGATCCTTCGGGTGAGGCCATCATGGGTGGCGGGGCCGGAGTCCGCGCCGATACCCTATCCTGCGACGCCGCTTCCGCGCCGTCCCTGGCGCGAAGGTCCCACCGAGCGCGCCGTTCGGTGGGGCATCGGGTCAGGCGGCGGCCAGCTCCTCCCGGAGATCGACCACGAGACGGCGCTCGTGGGGCAGGACCGCGGCGCCGAGGCGGGCCAGGATCCCGCGCGGAGCGGTCGTGGCGGAGCAGACGAGCCACAGGCGGCCGTCATCGTCGGCGATGGTGGTCGGGGCGCCGCAGACTCCGCAATACGGATCGTCGTCGAGGGCGCGCTCGATCAACTCGAGCATCTGATCGTTATCGAACATGGGGAAACATCCTTCGGGTTTCAAGATCGGGACCGGCGGGACCGAGGCCTCGCGCCGATGTTCAGATCATGCTCCGGATCGGCGTCGCGGTCGATGGTCGCCGGGTGTCGGTGAGGTCGCGGTTCGGGGCCGGTGCCACGTGACAGCGAGCGGGACCCGCTCAGACCAGGTGGTCGGCCCGCAGGTCGCTCGTCGCGGTGGCGCCAAGGAGGGCCAGCGTGTTCTCGAGCTCGTCGCGCAGGAGGCGCAGGCCATGCTCGACGCCCGCCTGGCCACCGACCGCCAGCGCCCACAGCATCGGCCGGCCGACCAGGACGCCGCGCGCCCCGAGCGCGAGGGCGACCGCGATGTCGAGACCGCGCCTGATCCCGCCATCGACCCACACCTCGGTCCGCCCGGCGACCGCGGCGGAGATCTCAGGGAGGATCTCGGCGGTCGCCTGGACCCGATCGAGCTGCCGGCCGCCGTGATTGCTCACGACGATCCCGTCGACCCCGTGCTCGATCGCGAGCCGCGCATCCTCGACGGTGAGGATCCCCTTGAGGACGATCGGCAAGCGGCGACCAGCTCCGGATCGTCGCCAGGTCGGCCCAGGTCAAGGTCCGCGTCACGGGCGCGGTCTCGGCCGTCGCGTCCGTCGCGTCCTCGGCTGGTCCGATCGGCCGATGGGTCGGGAGGTGCTCGGCGAAGTTGCCGAGCGCGGGGCAGCTCGAAGCCCGACCGTCGATCACGGTCGCGGAAGGCGAGGACCGGCAGGTCCACGGTCAGGACGATCGCCCGATAGCCGGCCTCCGCGGCGCGTTCCACGAGCGAGCGCGAACGGCTCTCCTCCCGCTGGGCGTAGAGCTGGAACCAGCGCACGCCGTCAGGAGCCGCCCGCGGCGACGTCCTCGATCGAGCGCGACGCCATCGTCGACAGGATGAACGGCACGCCGACGGCAGCCGCCGCGCGGGCCGATGCCAGCTCGGCGTCCGGATGGGTCAGGCCGTGGGTCGCCATCGGCGCGATCGCGACCGGCAGCGCGACGGGCGACCCGAGCAGCGTGGTCGACACATCCACCGCGGACACGTCGACCAGGACGCGCGGTCGGAAGCGACGGCGCGACCAGGCAGCGACGTTGTCGGCCAGGGTGATCTCGTCCGACGCGCCACCCGCGATGTAGTCGTACGAGGCTGTGTCGAGCGCCGCGCGCGCGAGCGGCTCGAAGTCGGCGAGTCGGACGATCGCCGCCAGGTCGACGGCTGATTCGGTCGTCATCCGATGATCTCGAGGTTGGCCAGGCTGACGAGCATCGTCTTGCGCCCGACCGAGCTGTCCTTGAAGGCGACCGTCACCTCCTCGTCGCTCCGGGTCAGCTTGCTGGTGACCACGATCCCGTCCCCCCACCGCGCATGGCGGACGCGGTCGCCGTCGCGGAACTGGCGCTCGCCGGGGATGATCGGGCGGGCTGGCTTGACGGGACGCGGCCACCTCGGCGGAGCCGGTCGCGGACCGTCGTCCGCCGTCGAGATCGTCGTCCCAGGCTCGGACCGGGCGCGCCAGGGAGCCGGACGCGGCGCCCTCGGCGTATGCCTCGCGCTTCGCGGCGAGATCCCGGCCCGGCCGGAACGTCTCGCCGGCCGGCGGCGCGCCGGGCCGTCCGCTCCCCTGCCGAAAGGCCGCCCCCGCGTTGCCGCCGCCGCGGACGGGCGTCCCGAAGCGGCTCGTCCGCCGTGCCCCGAAGACCAGGTCCAGGTCGAGGTCGCGATCGTCGCTGCCACCGAGCTGCGGCCCGTCCATCAGCTCGGGCGGGATCTCCATCAGGAAGCGCGACGGGACGGTCGCCTGGCCCATCCCCCATGTCGCCCGGCGCCAGGCGTGCGACAGGTAGAGCCGGCGCTTGGCCCGGGTGATCCCGACGTAGGCGAGCCGGCGCTCCTCCTCGAGCTCCTTCTCGTCGTCGAGCGCCCGGCTGTGCGGGAAGAGGCCCTCCTCGAGCCCGGCGATGAAGACGACCGGGAACTCGAGGCCCTTCGCGGCGTGGAGCGTGATGAGCGTGACCGCGTCGGCGTCGCCCTCGTACGAATCCTGGTCGGCGACGAGGGCGGTCTCCTCGAGCAGCCGGTCGAGCGCGTCGTCGGGGGCCAGGTCGTCGTAGCGCGTCGTCACCGCGCGCAGCTCGAGCAGGTTGGCCCAGCGCTCCTCGCCGTCCTCCGAGCCGTCGGCCAGCATCGCCCGGTAGCCCGACGCCTCGAGCGCCTCGTCGAGGAGCTCGGGGAGGCCGACGATCCCGACCCGTGCCCGGAGCCGGCGGACGAGCGCGGCGAACTCGGCCAGCGCGTTGCGCGTCCGCGGCGCGAGCCCGGGCGAGCTCGCCCGATGCCGCCGCCTCGATGGCGCCCCACGTCGTGCCGTCCTCGCGTGCCGCGGCCGCGCGCAGGACCTCGATGGTCTTGTCGCCGATCCCGCGGGCCGGCACGTTGATGATCCGCTCGAAGCTCGACGCTGTCGGTGTCCGAGCGCAGGATCCGCAGGTAGGCCAGCGCGTCCTTGACCTCGCGTCGCGAGTAGAAGCGCGTCCCGCCGACGAGCTGGTAGCGGATGCCGTAGCGCAGGAACGATTCCTCGATCGCCCGGGACTGGGCGTTCATCCGGTACATGACCGCGATGTCGCGCGCCCGGAAGCGCTCGTCGCTCTCGTCCGCCCGGCGAGTCAGCGCGCTCCCCCGGCCCCCGACCAGCCCCTCGATCTGGCGGGCGATCCACTCCGCCTCCTCCTCCTCGTTGTAGGCCTCGAAGCGCTGGATCCGGGTCCCGCCGGCGTTGTCGGTCCACAGCTTCTTGTCCTTGCGCGCGGTGTTGCGCGAGACGACCGCGTGGGCGGCGTCGAGGATCAGCTGGGTCGAGCGGTAGTTCTGCTCGAGCTTGACGACCGCGGTGTCCGGCCAGTCGCGCTCGAAGTCGAGGATGTTGCGCAGGTCCGCGCCGCGCCACGAGTAGATCGACTGGTCGTCGTCGCCGACCACGCACAGGTTGCGGTGGCGGGCGGCCAGCGCCCGGACCCACAGGTATTGCGCGCGGTTGGTGTCCTGGTATTCGTCGACGTGGAGGTAGCGCCAGCGCTCCTGGTACTTGGCCAGGACGTCGGGCGCCTCGTCGAACAGCCGGACGGCCTCGAGCAGGAGGTCGTCGAAGTCGAGCGCGTTCGCCTTGCGCAGCCGCTCCTGGTAGCGGGTCGCCAGCCGGGCGATCGTGCGCTCACGGTGGTTCGCCGCGTTCTGCGACAGGAAGGTCGGGTCGAGCATCTCGTTCTTGGCCCGGCTGATCGCCCCGAGCACGACGCTCGGGCGGAACTCGCCGGTCAGCGGCATGTCCTCCTCGCGGAGGATCTGCTTCATCAGCGATCCCTGGTCGTCGGTGTCGTAGATGACGAAGCGGCGGCCGATCCCGATCGCCTCGCCGTCGGCGCCGCAGGACGCGCGCGCACGAGCGAGTGGAACGTGCCGGCGACCACGTCCCGGCCGCCCTCGCCGACCAGGCTGATGATCCGCTCGCGCAGCTCGCGAGGCGGCCCGGTTGGTGAAGGTGACCGCCAGGATCCGCCACGGGGCGACGTCCTTGATGCTGACCAGGTAGGCGATCCGGTGGGCGAGGACGCGGGTCTTGCCCGATCCGGCACCGGCCAGGATCAGCAACGGACCCTCGGTCGTCGTCACGGCGCGTGCCTGCTCCGGGTTCAGCGCCCGGACGATCTGCTCTTCGCGCGCCTTGAGAGCGGCGGCGCGGGCGACCGGGTCAGGCGCCGCCGCCGGTGCCGAGGGGTCCTTCGCCTCGCGCCGGGGCGTCACGCAGCCAGGCCGGCTCGTCGGGGACGACCGGAGCGCCCTCGTCGAGGTCGGTGAAGACCGTCCCGGCGGCCGTGCCGGCGGCCTCGGCGGCGTCGACGAGCGTCGGGTCGCCGGTCCGGCGACGGCGGGTGGGAGTCACCCCCACATTGTAGGCGGGCGACTCACCCGGCTCTTACGACGCGGGCTTGACCTGGTCGGCCGGTGGGGCGGTGATCGTGACCGGCTCGTCCCACTTGGACGCCGTCAGGTCGAGCTTGACCGAGCCGTTGCTGGGCGTCGTGATCTCGGCCGTGACGCCGGCCAGGTGGTTCGGCAGGTCCTTCTCGACACGGAGCGTCAGCTTGGCCGTCGCTCCGCTGACATCGACCGGCAGCCCGCCGATCGCACCCGACGCGGTCGGTCCGAGATCGGCGGCGTCGAGGTCCGCGGTGACCGTGTAGCACTGCTTCGAGCCGCACGCGACGTCGGCGCCCTTGACCAGCGTGACGCCGGGCTTGAGCAGGACGTCGCCGAGGTTGTCGATCATGCCGCCCGCCTTGCGACGGGTCCACCGGAGCAGCGCTCGACGTGGTCTCCACGTAGAGCGGCCCGGTCAGGTTGGTCTTGTAGTAGACCTTGCCGTCGACGGCGATCAGCTCGCCCGCCAGACCGAGGATCGACGGAAGCGAGAAGGTCACCTTGGCGGCGCCGCTTCGCGATGTCGACGTCGGCCGACGCGGTCGACCCGGTCAAGGTGATGTCGGTCGCCGCCGGACGCACCGGGGACCGGCAGCGCGACGCTGGCCGCACCGTCGGCGGTCAGCTCGAGATGGACGGTCTTGGCGGCCTGCGGCCGACGTGAGCGCGGCGGTGACGATCGCGGTCGGGTCGGTCAGGGCAGGGCCGGTCGAGCCACCGTTGCACGCGGCGATCGCGAGCGCGAGCGTGGCGACGAGGGCGACGGCGCCGGAAAGTCGGGGGATCATGGAGCTCCTCGGGGGTTCGGCGTGTGTCGGTGACCATCGAGAGACGGCCGTGGACAGGGTCGGGGTGACGCTCCCGACCTGTCAAACGCCTCATGGATCGGTCTCGGCGGGCCATCTCTGCGTGCGCGACGACTGACCCTGGACCCTGACGCGGCCATGGGGTCGCGGCTACAGTCGGGCTGTCATGACCGAGTTCACGCTGCGCCCGATGGAGCCTCGCCGACGCGCCCGGCCATCGACCGGCTGATGCGCGAGGAAGCGCGCACGACCTCGATCGCGATGACGACCTACTACCGGCACGACATCTATCGAGTCGCTGATGGCCCAGCACCCGACCCTGTTCGGTGTCGTGGCGACGGCGCCGGGCACCGACGGCGTGGTCGGCATGGCGACCGCGTTCCTCGACGAGGTGCTCGTCGGCGGCCGGCCTTATCCTGGCGCCCAGCTCGAGAACCTCAAGGTCCGCAGCGACATGCGCCGCAGGGTCTCGGCTCACGTCTCGCCGCGTGGCGGATCGACGAGGCGCGTCGTCGGTTCGGTCGGCGACGGGATCATCGCCACCGGGCTCGAGTCGTCGAATGCCGCATCGCTCGCGACCGCGCGGGGCTGGTCGCAGCCAACGTGCTCGGACCGGTCCGGGTGGTCATCGCCCGGACCGCGTCGGGATCCCGGATGCCGCGCGGGATCGTCTATCGACCGCTCGAGGAGCGTGACGTCGAGCGGTCATCGAAGCCCTGGATGCGTTCTACGCCGGCTACCACCTGTATCCGCAGGCTGACGTCGGATCGGTCTCGCCGGCCTGCTGGCACCGACATCGCTCGGCGAGACGATCCGCCAGTACCGGGTCGCCGTCGCCGCCGACGGCACCCTCCTCGCCGGCGCCGATGGTCAGCGAGCGGTTCAAGGTCATGGAGGACCACCTCGACCACGATCCCCCGGCGCCTGGATCTGCTGTCACACGTCGTCCCGCTGTTTCCGCCGGACCGGATCGTCCGCTCGATCGAGGTCAACCTCGCCTGGCACGCACCCGGTCGGGTCGATGACGGTCGCCGCGCTGTGGGACGCGATCCGCGACGAGTGGCGCGACCGGGCGAGCAATGCCGTCGCCCAGGCCGACCCGCGCGGCTCGCTGGTCGAGATGTTCCACATCGGGCGGACGATGATCCCCCAGGTGGAGATCGTGATCCCGGTCCACAGCCCGGTCCCCCTCGACGAGAGTCGCCGGTCTACGTCTGGCGCTAGGAACGAGGAGAAGACCCGATGGCCGACAGCGCGACCGTCATCGAGCGGGTGAGCGTCTTCGGGTACGACCTGACCTACGCGCACGGCGACTACGTCATGTCGGCGGGCCGGGTCGTCAACGTCCTGCCGAGCACGGTCGTCCGGATCGCGACCCGGGGCGGGGTCGAGGGGTTCGGCGAGACGTGCCCGCTCGGGCGCACGTACCTGCCCGGGTTCGGCGAGGGCGCACGGGCCGCGCTCCGCGAGCTCGCGCCTGCGCTCATCGGCGTCGACGCCGCGAACCTGGCCGCCGTCAACCAGGCGATGGACGCGACCCTGCGCGGTCACGAGTACGCCAAGAGCGCGATCGACGTGGCCTGCTGGGACATCCTCGGGCCGGGTCGCGGACCAGCCGGTCGCGGCGCTGCTCGGCGGCGTCCTGCAGGCCGACGTGCCGCTCTACGTCGCGGTCCCGCTCGGACCACCCGACGAGATGGCGTCGTTCGTCGAGCGCGAACGGTGCCGGCGGGATCCATCACTTCCAGCTCAAGCTCGGCGACACGCCCGAGCGCGATCGCGACCGCGTCGCGGCCGTCCACGCCGTGACCGGGCCGGAGGACGCGCTGATCGGCGACGCGAACGGTGGCTGGCGCCGGCAGGACGCGATCATCGCGGCACGGCTGCTCGCGGGCTTCGACCGCCTGCGGCTCGAGCAGCCGTGCCCGACGCTCGAGGAGTGCCTGGCGGTCCGCCGGCTGAGCACGCTCCCGATGGTCCTCGACGAGGTCATCACGGACCTGCCGACCCTCGTCCGGGCGGTCGCCGCGGACGCGATGGATCACATCAACCTGAAGATCGGCCGCGTCGGCGGTCTCACTGCGGCGCGGCTGATGCGGGATGCCGCCGTGGCCCTCGGCCTGACCCTGACGATCGAGGATTCGTGGGGCGGCGACCTCGTCACCGCGGCCGTCAGCCATCTCGCGGCGGGCGTCCCACGCGGCCAGCTCTTTGCTGCCTCCTACATGAACGACTGGACGGTCGAGCACATCGCCGGCTACCAGCCCCGATCGCGCGAGGGTCGTGGGCCTGTTCCACTCGGCCCGGGCCTCGGCGTCGAGGTCGACACCGACCGACTCGGGGCTCCGTTGTTCGTCGCGGGCGGCTCATCGCCGACCGCCTGATCACGGTCGGACTGGCGTGTCCGATGGATCCGAGCCCAGCCGCACGGGTTCGCCGGGTCCGCGCCACGCCTCGATGCCTTCGCGCGCCGCCAGCAGCGCGATCAGGAGCGCGAGCACGCCGTCCGCCCACCACCAGCCGAGGCCCGCATTCAGGATCAGGCCGATCAGCACGGCAAGCGCCAGCGACCCGTCGATGAGGCTGAAGTCGGCCGTCGGCCCGGACGGTCGGGCTATCGAGGAGGCGTCCGACGCGAAGTTTGGCGACCCCGAGCACCGCCATCACCACGACGGTCGTTGCGAGAAACAGCATCCCCGGCACCGAGGCCGCTGGATGGTTGCCACTCATCAGCGCGCGTGATGCGTCCCAGGCGACATAGACGGCGACTGCCAGATAGCCGACCCCGATCAGCCGCAACGCCCGGCGCTCGCGTCCGCGGTCGATCCCGCGGAGCTCCCAGATCGACGACGAGCGAGGCGAACACCTCGACCGAGGAATCGAGGCCGAATGCGACGAGCGAAACGGAACCGGCGGCGACGCCCGCCGCGATCGCCACCACGCCTTCGAGCGTGTTCCATGCGACCGTCAGGTACTCGAGCCGAAACGCCCGACGGCGCCATCTCGCCGTGTCCGGGTCTCGAGGTGGTCGTGCTGCCATCGGTCCAGAGTGCCACGCGCAGCCGGCCACCGGGCGAGCCGGCGCGTCTCGGCAGAGTCAGGGTGCCCAGGATCGCGGGCGGAATCGCAGGACCCCCGGCGGAGCCGGGGGTCTTGGCAAGTTCGCGAGAAACGGACGGACTAGAAGTCCATCCCTCCGCCGTGCTCGTGGCCGCCGCCGTTGCCGGCCTTCTCCTTCTCGGGCAGGTCCGAGATCAACGTCTCCGTCGTCAGGACCATGGCCGCGATGGAGGCCGCGTTCTGCAGCGCGGAGCGGGTCACCTTGGCCGCGTCGACGATCCCCTTCTTGAAGAGGTCGACGTACTCGCCGTTGAGGGCGTCGTAGCCGTGGCCGGGCTTGAGCGTCTTGACGTGCTCGACGACGACCTCGCCATGCGCGCCGGCGTTGTCGGCGATCTGGCGGGCCGGGGCCTCGAGGGCCTTGCGGACGATGTCGACGCCGATCTGGGCGTCGCCCTCGAGCTTGATCTTGTCGAGGGCCGGGATGGCCTGCAGGAGGGTCGTGCCGCCGCCGGCGACGAGGCCCTCTTCGACGGCCGCGCGGGTCGTCGAGAGCGCATCCTCGATGCGGTGCTTCTTCTCCTTGAGCTCGACCTCGGTGGCCGCGCCGACCTTGATGACGGCGACGCCGCCGGACAGCTTGGCGAGGCGCTCCTGGAGCTTCTCGCGGTCGTAGTCCGAGGTGGTGTCCTCGATCTGCGCCTTGATCTGCTGCATGCGGCCCTTGATCTGGTCGGCCTTGCCGTCGCCATCGACGATCGTCGTGTCGTCCTTGGTCGCGACGACGCGACGGGCCGAGCCGAAGTCCTCGAAGGCGACCGAGTCGAGCTTGCGCCCGATCTCCTCGCTGATGACGGTGCCGCCGGTCAGGACGGCGATGTCGCGGAGCATCTCCTTGCGGCGATCGCCGAAGCCCGGCGCCTTGACGGCGAGGACCTGGACGGTGCCGCGGAGCTTGTTGACGACCAGCGTGGCGAGAGCCTCGCCGTCGACGTCCTCGCTGATGATCAGCGTGGGCTTGCCCTGCTGGACCGCCTTCTCGAGGGCCGGGAGCATGTCCGCGACGCTGGAGATCTTCTTGTCGGTGATCAGGATGAGCGGGTTGTCGAGGACCGCCTCCATCCGATCGGGGTTGGTCACGAAGTAGGCCGAGATGTAGCCGCGATCGAACTGCATGCCCTCGGTGTATTCCTTCTCGAGGCCGAGGCTCTGGCCCTCTTCGACGGTGATGACGCCGTCCTTGCCGACCTTGTCCATCACCTCGGCGATGATCTCGCCGACTTCCGGATCCGCGGCGCTGATGGCGGCGACGGCCGCGATCTGCTCGCGATTGTCGACCGGGCGCGACTGCTTCTTGATCTCGGCGACGACCGCCTCGACGGCGGCCTCGATGCCGCGCTTGACGACCATCGGGTTGGCGCCGGCGGTCACGACGCGAAGGCCTTCGCTGACCATCGCCTGGCCGAGCACGACCGCGGTCGTCGTGCCGTCGCCGGCGACGTCGTCGGTCTTGGTCGCGACTTCCTTGAGGAGCTGCGCGCCCATGTTCTCGAACGGATCTTCGAGCTCGATGTCGCGGGCGATGGTCACGCCGTCGTTGGTGATCGTCGGCGAGCCGAACTTCTTGTCGAGGACGACGTTGCGGCCCTTCGGGCCGATCGTGACCTTGACGGCGTCGGCGAGGCGGTCGATGCCACGCTTGAGTGAACGACGAGCTGTCTCGTCAAAGATGAGTTGCTTAGCCAATTTCGAATGTCCCTCCGGGAACGTATGGGGTCGACTGGATGCGGACGACGAGGCGTCAGTCCGCGACGATCGCCAGGATGTCCTTCTGGCTGACGATGAGCAGCTCATCGCCGTCGACCTTGAACTCGGTCCCGGCGTACTTGGCGTACAGGACCTTGTCCCCGGTCTTGACATCCATCGTCTCGCGCTTGCCGTCCTCGAGGATCTTCCCGGGGCCGGCGGCGACGATCGTGCCTTCCTGGGGCTTCTCCTTGGCGGTGTCCGGCAGGACGATGCCGCTCTTGGTCATCTCCTCACGGGCACTCGGCTTGATGACGACGCGGTCGCCCAGCGGGCGGAGCTTCGTCGTGATCGCAGTGGCTTTGGCCAACGTGCATTCCTCCTGTGACGGCCAGGGCCGGCCGCCGGGCGTGGACTCGTGAGACATCGGACGGCCGGGTGTGGCCGTGTGGGCGATGTCCCCCGGAACCTCTGTGGAGGCATCGCGTCGAACCCCGTCCGACCCTCCAGCCGGTCACCCAGGCGCCCGTCGGACTCGGTGGTTCGCGATGCTTGGCACTCTCACTGCGAGAGTGCTAAGTGGAGACTAGCGAACCCGGGTCGGGGCTGTCAACCCGCACGGCGCGATCACGAGTGGGCGATCGTGACGGTGACGTTCGAGCCGTCGTTCCCGAGCGTGACGCAGCCCTCGCCGTCGTAGCCGATGTACCAGCCGATCGACGCCCTCGGAGGCGTCGTACAGGACCGCCTGCTGGAGCGCCCGGAGGTCCGGCTTGAACGTGACCGGGCCGCTGTAGGTCTCCTGGCCGGCATCGTTCTGGAGCGACATCCCGGTGAACGTCAGCTGGAGGACGTGGTCGCCGGCCATGTCGATCTCGGCGCCGCTCCCCGCCTGGCTGTACGGCGGCCGCGCGACCTCGAGCGCTCACCCGGGGCGGCGCTGCCGGACCCGGCAGCGAGGCATTCCCGAAGACGAAGGTCACGCGATCCGAGGTCGCGCCGGGCGTCACGGTGATGTCGGTGAACCGGTCGGACGGCAGGGTTCCCGTCGCCGGCAGGGTCGTGCACGCGCTCGGCGGCCGATGGTGACGCGACGGGCGCCGCGGACGCGCATCGGCGTCGCCGACGTGACGGGCGTCGCCGACACAGCGGGCGTTGGCGCGGCAGTCGGGACGAGGCTCGAAGCGGCGGAGGGGCTCGGGCTGGCAGTCCCCGGCCCGCACGCCACGGCGATCAGGGCGGCAGCGAGGCATCGTCGCCGATCAGGAGCGGGAAGGCGGCGGGTCGTGGGGGTCATCGTGTCCTCCGGGGACTCGGGAAGGTCCGGTCGTACGCGGCGACCAGATCAGGCCCCAGCGCATCCGGGGTCGTGTCCCGCTGCTCTGCGACCCACGCCCCTGTGACGCGTACCCACTCGGGTTGGTTGCGCGAGCGCGGTGCGCCGGGCGGGGCGAGGAACGGCGAATCGGTCTCGATCAGCAGTCGATCGGCCGGCACGATCGCGACGACCTCGGCGGAAGCCTCCTCGCCGCGCCGGAAGACGAGACCGGAGAAGCTGACCGCGAGACCGAGGTCGATCACGGTCCGGGCGTAGTCGGTCGGCCCGGAGAAGGAGTGGATGACCGCCGGCGGCCGCTCCCCGAACGCCGCGCCCCAGGCAGGTCCGCCGACGCCGGCCGCCCGCAGCTCGGCGACCAGGGCGTCCTGGGCGTCGCGTCGGCCCGCTGCGGAGCGGCAATGGAGGATGGCCGGCTTGCCCGGTCTCGAGCGCGAGCGCGAGGTTCCGCCGCAGGTTGACGAGCTGGTCCGGCGATGCGGGCTGAAGACGCGGTCGTAGTCGAGCCCGGTCTCGCCGATCGCCACGACGCGCGGGTCGGCGGCCCAGGCGACGATCCGCGCCCAGCCCGCGTCGTCGACCCGGGCCGCGTCGTGCGGATGGACGCCGACGGCCGCGTCGAGCCAGGCGAACCGGTCGACGCACGCGAGCGCGCGCTCCGACGACGCGATGTTCCAGCCGGGGACGAGGATCCGCTCGACGCCGGCGAGTCGGGCGGCGCCGACCACCTGGTCGGCGTCGGGATCGAACCGGTCGGCGTTGAGGTGGCAGTGGCTGTCGATCAGGCGCATCCGGGCATCCCCGAGGCGCCGCGCCGGCCGACCGTCCCGCGGACGATCAGGGCGTGCCCGCTTCGACGTCGAGCCGCGGGAAGAGCGGCTCGGGCGCGGCCAGCCGGCCCGGCTCCCCGGCATGGGCGCCCCAGGCGAGCTCGTCGAGGATCGGCGGCCCGCCGTTGCCGTCGGACGCGTACGGGTACGCGTACCCGAGCTGGGCGAGCAGACGCGGCGCGGTCCCGGGCAGGAACGGCGCGGCGGCCAGGCCGACCAGCCGGCACGCCTCGACGAGGTCGCCGAGCACGCCGCGGAGCCGGTCGCCGGCCGCCTCGTCGCCGCCCTTCCAGGCCTTGGCCAGGACCCACGGCTGTTCGGCATCGACGACCTTGTTGGCGCTGCCGACGAACCCCCACAGCGCGGCCAGCGCGTCGTGGAGGAGGCACCCGTCGATGGCTCGCGCGATAGGCCGGCAGCGCCTCGCTCCAGCCGCCACCGAGCGGCGAGTCCCCCGCCGGGCGCGGAGCCGGGCGCTCGCCGTCGAGATAGCGCTTGGTCATCGACACGGTCCGGTTGACGAGGTTGCCGAAGTCGTTGGCGAGGTCGGCGTTGTAGCGTCGGACGAACGAATCCCAGGAGACCTCGGCGTCGCGGTCGAACGGCACCTCGCGGAGCGCCACGTAGCGCGCGCCGTCCGAGCCGAAGGCCGCCACGAAGTCGTTCGGGTCGAGGAAGTTGCCCCGGCTCTTGCTCATCCGCTCGCCGCCGGCGGCCAGCAGCCAGCCGTGGACCCAGACGTGGCGCGGCGCCTCGAGACCGGCGCTCCACAGCATCGCCGGCCAGAAGATCGTGTGGAACCGGGCGATGTCCTTGCCGATGACGTGCAGGTCGGCCGGCCACCAGTGGGCGAACGCGTCGGGGTCGTCGGGGAAGCCGGCGCCCGTGATGTAGTTGATCAGGGCGTCGTACCAGACGTAGATCTTGCCGGCCTCGGGATCCCACGAGCCGTCCTCGCGCTGCGCGGTCTCGCCGTTCTCGGCGATCGGGAACGGGATCCCCCAGTCGCCGGGCGTCCGCTCGCGGCTGATCGAGAAGTCCTCGAGCCCGCCGCGGATGAAGCCGAGCATCTCGTTGCGCCGGAAGTCGGGCTGGACGAAGTCGGGATGGTCGGCGAAGTGGCGCTCGAGGCGCTCCTGGTAGGCCGACAGGCGGAAGAACCAGTTCCGCTCGGTCAGCCACTGGAGCGGGACCTCGGGGTGGTTCGGGCAGATCGTGCCGCGCGCCGTCTCGACGACGTCGCTGGCGTTCCGGAAGCCCTCGTTCGGGCAGTACCAGCCCTCGTACGTCCCGAGGTAGATGTCGCCGTTGGCGTACGCCCGGCGGACCATCTCCTGGGCCGCGCGGACGTGGTCCGGGTCGGTCGTCCGGATGAACCGGTCGGGCGCGATCGCGAGGGCGGCCTCGGCCGTCCTTGAACAGCGCGACCTTCTCGTCGACGAACTCGCGGGTCGGGCGGCCCTCGTCGAGCGCCGCCTGGGCGATGTTGATCGAGTGCTCGTCGGTCCCGGTCAGGAACCGGGTGTCGTCGCCGAGCATCCGATGCCAGCGCGCGATCGCGTCGGCGCCGATCACCTCGTAGAGGGTGTGCAGCCCCGGGCTTGTTGTTGGCGTAGGCGATCGAGGTGGTCAGGTAGTAGCGCGGACGGTCGGCCATGGGAGGCCGATGGTAGCAGCGGCGCCCGCCAGCGGAGCGATCCGGCCCCGCGGCGCGCGATGGCCGTGCGGTCGGTCAGCGCATCGATTCGTCGAGGGCGTGCTCGATCTCATCGTCGAGCGAGGTCTGCCGGACCCGGCCGTGGAACTGGCCGAGGGCTCCGACCAGCAGTCCCGTGTCGGTCGATGGCTTGAGCTGGAGGAAGAGCGCCGAGCCGCCGGCCGGGAGGTCGGCCGCGACCTCCTTCACGAACTTGTCGTCGATGCCCGGCGCCACGCTGCGCCCGATGAGCCCGCCGACGGCCGCCCCGCCGACGACCGCCGCGACCGGGAAGACCACGAACAGCAGCCCGCCGAGGACCGCCCCAACGACCGCGCCCGTCTCGGTCCCGCTCGAGACCTCGTTGTGGATGGTCACCTTGCCGTCGGCGTCCTTGCGGACGACAGCGGTGTCCTCGAGCCCGATCTTGCCGGCGTGCTCGAGCCCGCGGATCGAGCGCAGCGCCGCCTCGCCATCATCGGTCCCATCGAATGTGACCGCCAGGAACTCCGACATCGTCGATCTCCTCCACGTCGCCTGCGTAGGGTGAACCGTCACGATACGCCGGTCGCGGGCGGGCCGGTTCGCGGCCTCACGTTCAGTGGCGGAAGTGGCGCGTTCCGGTCAGCAGCATCGCCGCGCCGCGCGTCATCGACGGCGGCGACGACATCGGCGTCGCGCAGCGAGCCGCCCGGCTGGACGAATGCCGTCACGCCAGCCTCCAGACAGACCTCGATCGCATCGGGGAACGGGTAGAACGCGTCCGAGGCGCAGGCGGCCCCGACCAGCGCCTCGGCGCCGCGAAGGCGATCGCCTTTGCCACGCGCCGCGAGCCGCATCGACGCGCGACGTCTGGCCAGATCCCATCCCGATCAGCCGCCCGTCGCCGGACGAGGACGATCGCGTTCGAGGTGACGCCGCGGACGAGCCGCCAGGCGAGATCGAGGTCCGCGCGCTCGGCGTCGGTCGGGCTGCGACGGCTCGCGACCGTCCAGGTCGTCCGGGTCGTCGGGCCGCGTGTCGGGAGCGCTGACGAGGACCGCGCCGCCGGCCGTCCGGATCGCAGCGGGTCGGGTTCGGGCGGAGCGCCCGCGACGGATCGGCCGCCGAGTCGCCGATCGACGACGAGCCGCAGGTTGGGCTTGGTGGCGAGGATCGCCAGTGCCTCGGTCGTCGAAGCCGGGCGCCACGACGACCTCGAGGAAGATCGTGACCAGCGCCTCGGCGACGACCGCGTCCACGTCGCCGGTGAGCGCCACGACCCCGCCGAATGCCGACACGGGATCGCCAGCCAGGGCGGCCTGCCACGCCTCGAGGAGCGACGGCCGTTCGGCGGCGCCGCACGGGTTCGTGTGCTTGACGATCACGCAGGCGGGCCCGCGAAGCGCCGCGCCCGATCGATGCGGCCGCGGCGGCGTCGAGGACGTTGTTGTACGACAGCGCCTTGCCCTGGAGCGGCGGCGCGTCGGTCGCGAACGGGCCGTCGTCGGCGTTGCTCCCAGCGCGCCGGTAGCGGGCAGCCGGCTGATGCGGGTTCTCGCCGTAGCGGAGCGACTCGACCTTCTCGAGAGGGATCGTCAGGCTGGCCGGATACGGGTCGGTGGCACCCGGCAGGCCGGGCTCGTCCGGGAAGTCGACGCCGGCGATCGCCATCCGCTCGGGCAGCACCTCGGCGATCCGCGCATCGTAGGCAGCGGTATGCCGGAACGCGTCGACCGCCAGCGCCGAGCGCAGCCCGACACCGATCCGGCCGTGCGACTGGAGCTCCGCCAGCACTGCGTCGTATTGATCGGGCGAGGTCACGACGGCGATCGAGGCATGGTTCTTGGCGGCCGCGCGGACCATCGACGGGCCGCCGATGTCGATCTCCTCGACCAGGTCGTCGAAACCGATCCCCGGCCGAGCCGCCGCGACCGCGAACGGATAGAGATTGACAACGACCAGCTCGAACGGCGCGATCGCCGCGGCCAGGAGCTGGCGCCGGTGGTCGGCCGAGCGGCTGTCGGCCAGGATCCCGCCGTGGATGCGCGGGTGCAGCGTCTTGACCCGGCCGTCGAGCATCTCCGGGCTGGCCGTCACCGACGCGACGTCTGTGACCGGCAGGCCGGCATCGCGCAGCGCACGGGCCGTGCCCCCGGTCGAGACGAGCTCGAACCCGGCGCGCACGAGAGCGGCTGCGAATGGAGCGAGGCTGGTCTTGTCCGAGACCGACAGGAGCGCGCGGCGCGGGACCGGAACGTCGTCGTCGGCCAGCTCGAGGTCGATCCGGACACGCCGACCGCCGGGCTCGACCGAGAGCGCGCCAGCCAGCAGGAGAGCGACGGCCCGCGGCAGCAGGCGGTGCTCGACGCCGCGGATCCGATCGTGGAGGGTGCGGACGTCGTCGTCGGCCAGGATCGGGACCGCGTCCTGGGCCACGATCGGCCCGCCGTCGAGCGTCTCGTCGACGAGGTGGACCGTGCACCCCGTCACGGTCACGCCGTGGCCCGAGAGCGTCGGCGACCGCGTGCGCGCCCGGGAAGGCAGGGAGGAGGGACGGGTGCGTGTTGAGGACCCGGCCGGTGAATGCTGCCAGCACGGCGGGTCCGACGATGCGCATGTACCCGGCGAGGACGACGACATCGGCCTCGATCGCGACGAGAGTGGCGGCCAGGGTCCCGTCGTCGCCGCGCGGGATCAACGCCGTCTCGAACCCCTGCTCGACCGCCCAATCGAGGGCCGGGCACGGCCGGTCGGCGAAGACGAGGGCGATCGTGCCGCCCAGCTCGTCGCGTGACGACGCCGCGGCCAGCGCCCGCAGATTGGATCCGGCCCCCGAGACACCGACGGCGATCCTCCCCGGTCGATCGCCGCGGCCGGTCATGCCACGCCCTCGAGGTGCGCCTCGACATAACGCGACCCATCGACGGCCCCGGCCTCGACGACCTCGCCGACGACCATGGCCGCGATCCCGAACCGCCCGATCGCCTCGATCGCCGCCGCGACGCCGGCCGGCGGCAGGACCGCGATCATCCCGAGGCCACCGTTGAACGTCGCCCGGAGTTCCTCGTCGTCGAGCCCGCCCAGCGCGCCGAACAGGCGCATCACCGACGGCATCCGCCAGCGATCCGGGTCGAGCCGGGCGGCCAGCCCGTCGGGCAGAGCCCGCGGCACGTTCCCGGGCAATCCGCCGCCGGTGATGTGCGCCAGCCCGCGCAGATCGGAGCCCGTCGCGCGAACCGCGGCCCGCGCCGCGAGGACGGCCCGGGCATAGACCGTCGTCGGGGTCAGCAGCACGTCGCCCAGCGTCGCCATCGCCTCGTTCGGGGCTGCCGCGATCGCAACGTCGGCCTCGGCGTCGCCGAGCGAGCGCCGGAGCCTGGCCTGGTACGGCTCGGCGAGGTCGAGATCCCATTGCGCCACGAGCGCCCGCACCAGGGAGTAGCCGTTCGAGTGGAGCCCGGACGAGGCGAGACCGAGGATGACGTCGCCGGCCCCGACCGCTGCCCCGTCGATGACATCGGCTCGCTCGACGACGCCGATGCAGCAGCCCGACAGGTCGAACGCGTCCTCGTCCATCAGGCCCGGGTGCTCGGCGGTCTCGCCGCCGATCAGCGCGCAGCCGGCATCGCGACAGCCCGCCGCGACCGAGCCGACCAGCTCGGCGACCCACTCGGGCACGACCTGCCCGACCGCGATGTAATCGAGGAAGGCCAGCGGCTCCGCTCCGCAGCACACGACGTCGTCGGTGCACATCGCCACGAGGTCGATGCCGATCGTGTCGAACCGGCCGAGCGACCGGGCGATCGCGGTCTTGGTCCCGACGCCGTCGGTCGAGGCGACCAGGAGCGGGTCGCGATAGCCGGCCGGGATCGCGATCGCCCCGCCGAACCCGCCGAGTCCGCCGACCAGCTCCGGACGGCGGGTCGATTCGACGTGTGCGCGCATGAGGTCGACCGCGCGCTCGCCGGCCGCGACATCGACCCCTGACGAACGGTACGCGTCGCGGTCGGCGGTCCCCTTCGCCCCGGCCATCAGCGGACCACCGCCTCCTCGAGCACGAACTTGCGGCTGGCCGCGTCATACGGCACCGGATCGGGATAGTGGCCGTCGAAGCAGGCGAAGCAGAACCGCTCGTACGGCAGCTCGAGCGCGGCGAGCACGCCGCGGATCGACAGGTAGCCGAGCGTGTCGGCGCCGATGAAATCGCGGATCTCGGGCTCGGTGTGGGTCGCGGCGATCAGCTCGGTCTCGATCTGGGTGTCGATGCCATAGAAGCAGGGGTGGTAGATCGGTGGCGCGCTGATCCGGACGTGGACCTCGGTGGCTCCGGCCTTGCGGAGCAGCTCGACGATCCGCTTGGTCGTCGTCCCGCGCACGATCGAATTGTCGACGACGATCAGCCGCTTGCCGTTGACGACCTCGCGCAGCGGGTTGAGCTTGATCGTCACGCCACGGTGGCGGAGCCCGGCCGACGGCTGGATGAAGGTCCGGCCGGCGTACCGGTTGCGGTACATCCCCTCGCGGTACGGGAGCCCGGACGCCTCGGCGTAGCCGGCCGCCGCGGGTGCGCCGGTATCGGGGACCGGCATCACCAGGTCGGCGTCGATCGGGTGCTCGAGCGCGAGCTGGACGCCCATCTTGCGCCGGGCCTCGTAGAGGTTGCGGCCCTCCATGTAGGAGTCGGGCCGCGCGAAGTAGATGAGCTCGAAGACGCACAGGGCGGGGGTCGCCGGCGCGAATCGGACCGAGCGGGGCGCCTGGCCGCGCTCGAGGATGACCATCTCGCCGGGCTGGACGTCACGGACGTACTCGGCGCCGACGATGTCGAGCGCGGCGGTCTCGGACGACAGGCACCAGCCGGCATCCCCGTCGTCGCCACGCCACAGCCCGTCGTCCGAGCCCGTGCCCGGCTCGTGCGGCAGCCGCCCTAGGACCAGCGGCCGGAAGCCGAACGGGTCGCGGACGCCGATGACCCGGCGCTCGTCGAGGATGACCAGGCTGTACGCGCCGCGGACGCGCGGCAGGACCCGCTGGAGCGCCTCGACGATGTCGGCTGCCGGCTCGTCGGCGAGCAGCGCGGTCAGCAGCTCCGTGTCGGTGGAGGCGGGAAGCCGGGCGCGACCGCCCGCCAGCTGGTCGAGCAGCTCGCGGGTGTTGATGAGGTTGCCGTTGTGCCCGATCGCGAGCGCTCGGCGGGGACCGAGGCGATAGGTCGGCTGGGCGTTCTCCCAGATCGTCGAGCCGGTCGTCGAGTAGCGGCAATGGGCGATCGCCAGCTGACCGCGCAGGCTCGGCAGGCGCCGCTCGTCGAGGACCGAGCTGATCATCCCGAGGTCCTTGTAGAGCATCAGCTGCTCGCCGTCGCTGACCGCCAGCCCGGCCGATTCCTGGCCGCGGTGCTGGAGCGCGAACAGGCCGAGCGCCGCGATCGATGCAGCGTCGTTCGGCTCGCCACCCGGCAGGACGACACCGAAGACGCCGCACATGCGGATCAGCCCTCCCAGCCGAGGGCGCGGGAGAGGCCGTGGTCCCAGGCGTGGCGGAGGTCGCGGAGCGGGACCTCGAGGGCGTCGGCGACGCCGCCGCCCCGATCCTCGACGTTGCCCGATGCACCGGCCATCGCCAGCTCGACGACCAGGCGGTCGCCGCCGACCGTCCCGATCGGCTCGACCGGGAGGCCGTGCTGGCGGGCCAGCAGCGCGAGCGCCGCGGCGTAGCGGGGCCGGCAGGTCAGGAGCAGTCGCGACGGGCTCTCGCCGAACAGGTCGACCGCCGGCGAGTGGCCGACCGCGATCCCGACCGACGCGCCAAGCCCGCCCCACATCGCGCATTCGGCGAGGGCGACGGCGAGGCCGCCGCCCGAGATGTCCTGCGCCGACGCGACCAGGCCCCGCGCGATCGCCTCGCGGACGAATGCCTGGAGGGCGGCCTCGCGGACGAGATCGAGCGCCGGCGGGTCGTCCTCGGTCGTCGCGCCGGCGAGCGCGGCGTAGTCCGAGCCGACCAGCCCCGGAACGACATCGCCGACGAGCAGGACTGTATCGAGCGCCTGCACGAAGGCCGGCCCGACGAGCGAGCCGATGTCGTCGAGCAGCCCGACGACCCCGATCTCGGCCGTCGGTGCGATCGCTCCGGCCGGCGATTCGTTGTAGAGCGAGACATTGCCGCCGGTCACCGGCAGCCCGAGCGCCCGGCACGCGTCGCCGAGGCCGCGGACGCCCTCGCTGAGCTGCCAGAACGCGGCCGGCCGGGTCGGGTCGCCGTAGTTCAGGCAATTCGTCACGCCCAGCGGACGGGCGCCCGTGATCGACACGTTGCGCGTGGCCTCCGCGACCGAGAGGGCCGCCCCGAGCCACGGATCGACTGCGCCGACAGCCTGGTTCCCGTCGGTCGTGGCGACCAGCGCCTTGCGGGTGCCCTTGACGCGCAGGACGGCGGCGCCACGGCCTGGACCCGCGACCGTATCAGCCCCGACCGTCGAGTCGTACTGGTGGAAGACGGCGTGGCGCGAGGCCAGGTTGGCCGAGCCGAGAAGCGCGAGCAGGACCGCGCCGGGATCCATCCCGCGTTCGGGGAGCCGGTCGCTGACCGCGGCCGGTGCGCCGGGGGCCGGGGCGCCGCGACGATGCGTCGGCGGGGCGGCCACGCGCTGGTGGACGATCGCATCGCTGGTCAGCGCGCGGGCCGGGATCCGCGCCAGCTCGCGTGCGCCCGGTGCGCGACGGCCATCGGGATCGAGGCCGCCGGTCACGATCGTGATGTCGCCATCGGCCGTGACCCGCCCGATGACGGCGACCGGGAGCCCCCAGCGCTCGCACACCTCGCGGACCGCGTCCCACTTGGCGGGCAGGACCGCGGCGCACATCCGTTCCTGCGACTCGGAGATCATGACCTCGAACGGCGCGAGCCCCGGCTCGCGCCGCGGGATCGCGTCGAGGTCGACGACGATCCCCGTCCCGGCCCGATCGGCCGTCTCCGAGGTCGCGCAGGTGATGCCGCCGGCCCCGAGGTCCTGGAGTCCCTCGACCAGGCCCCGTTCGATGAGCTCGAGGCTCGCCTCGATCAGCAGCTTCTCTGCGAATGGATCGCCGACCTGGACCGAGGGACGCTTCGACGGGTCGTCGTCGCTGAACGTGGCGCTGGCCAGGACCGAGGCACCGCCGATCCCGTCCCTCCCGGTCGCGGAGCCGTAGAGCACGACGAGGTTGCCCGGGCCGGGAGCCGCGGCCAGGGTCAGGAGCCGCTCCTCGAGCAGGCCGATCGCCATGACGTTGACCAGCGGGTTGCCGCCGTAGCTCGGGTCGAAGACGACCTCGCCACCGACCGTCGGAACACCGACGCAATTGCCGTAGCCCCCGACGCCGCGCACGACCCCGTCGACGAGATGCCGCGTGCGCGGATCTGCCGGGTCGCCGAAGCGCAGGGCATCGAGCACGGCGATCGGGCGCGCGCCCATCGTGAAGATGTCGCGCAGGATCCCGCCGACACCGGTCGCCGCCCCCTGGTACGGCTCGACGGCCGAGGGGTGGTTGTGCGATTCGATCTTGAACGCGACCGCCAGCCCGTCGCCGATCGAGATGACCCCGGCGTTCTCGCCCGGCCCGGCGACGACCCCCTCGCCGGTCGTCGGGAGTGTCCGGAGCAGCGGCTTGGAGCTCTTGTACGAGCAGTGCTCGCTCCACATGACGCTGAACATCGCGAGCTCGAGGTCGTTCGGGTCGCGGCCGTTGAGTCGTTCGCGGATCGCGTGCAGCTCGTCGTCGGTGACGCCGAGCCGGCGATGGAGCGGCTCGACCGGGGGCTCGGCGGCGCGCTCGGCCACGGTCATCGCGTCCCGGCGCCGACGGCGATCGACGCGGTATTCACGGCGCGGGCCGCGCTGTCGACGAGCGAGCGGACGATCCCGAACCCGTCATCCGAGCCGAGGACCGCCTCGGCTGCCCGTTCCGGGTGTGGCATCAGGCCGGCAACGTTGCCTGCGGCATTGGTGACCCCGGCGATCGCCCGAAGAGAGCCGTTCGGGTTGGCCGCGTCGCCGGGGAGTGCCGGGCTCCCGGCCGGATCCACGTAGCGGAAGATCACCTGCCCGTCGCGCTCGAGCGCGTCGAGGGTGGCATCGTCCGCGTAATAGAGCCCTTCGCCGTGCGCGACGGGCATCCGCAGCGGCCGGCGTGCGTCGAGCGCGTGGGTGAACGGCGTATCGAGCCGCTCCGCCGCGATGCGGACCTCCTGGCCGGCGAACCGCAGGGTCGCGTTGCGCAGCAGCGCACCCGGGACGAGGCCGGCCTCGGCGAGGACCTGGAAGCCGTTGCAGATCCCGAGCACCAGCCCGCCCTCCCCGGCGAACGCCGCCACGGCCCGCATCACCGGGCTGAACCGGGCGATGACGCCGGCCCGGATGTAGTCGCCATACGCGAACCCGCCGGGCAGGACGACCGCGGCCACGCCGTCGAGGGAGGCCTGTTCGTGCCACAGGACCGACGGGCTCCGCACCGGCCAGCTCGAGCGCATGGACCGTGTCGCGGTCGCAGTTGCTCCCCGGGAAGACGACGACACCGATGCGCACCGGCATCTCAGCCCTCCCCCGCCCCGACACCGACGGCCGACGACGCCGCGCCGAGGAGCTCGATGGCGAAGACCTCGATCAACGGGTTCGACAGGAGCTCGCCGGCAAGCCGCTCGACCGTCGAGCGCGCCGATGCCTCGTCGTCGGCGTCGACGGTCAGCTCGACCCGCCGTCCGACGCGGACGCCGGAGACCCCCTCGATCCCGAGATGGCCGAGGCTGCCCTCGACCGCCCGGCCGGCAGGATCGAGGATCCCGGGCTTGGGGGTGACGTTGACGGCGAACCGGAAGCTGGTCATGAGGCGATGACATCCTCCTCGAGATACCGGGCGAAGCTCGCGCCGGTGATCCGTTCGTAGGCCTCGACGTAGCGTGCCCGGGTGCCCTCGATGACGTCGTCGGGCAGCGCCGGCCCGGGGGCCGTCTTGTCCCACGCCTGGGTCTCCAGCCAGTCGCGGACGAACTGCTTGTCGAAGCTTGCCTGCGGCCGGCCGGGCTCGAAGGTGGAAGCATCCCAGAAGCGCGACGAATCCGGGGTCAGTGCCTCGTCGATGAGCAGCAGCTCGCCGGAGACCGGGTCGACCCCGAACTCGAACTTGGTGTCGGCGAGCAGGATCCCGGCCGACGCGGTCCGCTCGGCGGCGAACCGGTAGAGCTCGAGCGCGTGCGCGCGAACCCGTCGGGCGACGTCGTCGCCGACCAGCCTGGCCATCGTCTCGAAGTCGATGTTCTCGTCGTGCTCGCCGAGCTCTGCCTTGGTGGCCGGCGTGAAGATCGGCTCGGGGAGCCGGTCGCTCTCGCGCAGGCCGGCCGGCAACGCGATGCCGCAGACCGTCCCGTTCGCCCGGTACTCCTTCCAGCCCGAACCGGCCAGGTAGCCGCGGACGACCGCCTCGATCGGGATGACCTCGGTCGAGCGGCAGACCATCACCCGTCCGCGGAGGTCGTCAGACCCCGCGACATCGACCCCGAGGAGGTGGTTCGGGACGATCGACGCGGTCTCGGCGAACCAGAACCGTGACAGGCCGGTCAGGACGCGGCCCTTGTCCGGGATCGAGCTGGGCAGGACGACGTCGAAGGCGGAGATCCGGTCGGAGGCGACGATCGCCAGGTGGCCGTCCGGCAGCGCGTACAGGTCGCGGACCTTGCCGGACCGAAGGAAGGCGTCAACTGCCAGCGCCATCGCGGACCTCCGACTGTCGGGTGGAGATGGTCATGGCGAGCCGGTCGGCCAGCCCGTCGAGACGGGTCATCACCTCGGGCACGTGCCGCAGGAATGTCGCTTCATCGAAGCAGGCGTCGAGGCGCGCCAGCGAGAGCCGCTGGGCCACCGCCGGATCGACGGCGAGCAGGTCGCGCAGCGGCGCACCTTCGTCGGCTGCCCGGAGCGAAGCTCGCTGGACGATCGCGTATGCATCCTCGCGGTTCATCCCGCCGTCGTCGACGAGCGCGATGAGCACGCGCGACGACGCGTGGAGCCCGAGACCGCGGGCGATGTTCTCGCGCATCCGTTCGGAGCGAACGATGAGGCCCTCGATCAGGCCGGTCATCCGGACGAGCATGTAGTCGAGCAGGATCGTGGCGTCGGGGAGGATCACCCGCTCCGCGCTGGAGTGGCTGATATCGCGCTCGTGCCACAGCGGCTGGTCCTCGAGCGCGGTGTGGGCGTACCCGCGCAGAAGCCGGGCGAGCCCGGCGATCCGCTCGGACAGGATCGGATTGCGCTTGTGGGGCATCGCCGAAGAACCCTTCTGGCCCGCCTTGAACGGCTCCTGGACCTCGCCGATCTCGGTGTGCTGGAGGTTGCGGATCTCGGTCGCGAACCGCTCGAGCGAGCCGCCGATGATGGCGATCGAGGTGAGGAGCGCCGCGTGTCGGTCGCGCTGGACGATCTGCGTGCTGACCGGGTCGGCGTGGAGGCCGAGGGCGGCGAGCACCTCGGCCTCGAGCTCCGGCTCGAGATGGCTATAGGTCCCGACCGGCCCCGAGATCTTGCCCGTCCCGATCTCATCGACGGCGGCGGCCAGCCGGACGCGGCCGCGCTCGACCTCGAAGGCCCACCCGGCGAGCTTGAGGCCGAAGGTGGTCGGCTCGGCATGGACCGAGTGGGTCCGTCCCATCATCACCGTGGCGGCCTCGCCTCGGGCCCGCGTGATCAGCACGGCGAGCAGCCGATCCAGGTCGCCGAGGAGACGTTCGCCGGCCGCCTGCAACTGGAGGGCCAGACCGGTGTCGACGACGTCGCTGCTGGTCAGCCCGAGATGGAGGTAGCGACCGTCGGCGCCGACCGTCTCGGCGACCTGGCTGACGAAGGCGATGATGTCGTGGTCCGTCGTGCGCTCGATCTCCGCGATCCGCGCGACGTCGACGCGGGAGCGCGACTCGAGGGCGGCCAGCGCGTCGGGCGGGATCTGGCCACGGGCGGTCTGGGCGCGCGCGACGGCAAGCTCGACGCGGAGCATCGCCTCGAAGCGGGCCTCCTCCGACCAGACGGCGCCCATCTCGGGGAGCGTATAGCGCAGGATCATCGGGCCAGCGACCCGGCCGGCTGCTGGGGCCGGGCGGCTTCCTGGTCCGGCGACGGTCCACGTCCGATGTCGTGCCGCCGACCGAGGCCCGGCGCATCGATCAGGTCGGCGGCCCGCGTCGCGTTCGCAGCCGCAGCCGGGCACGTCCACGCCCCGACCGACGACCGACACGACCCGACCACGCGTCGTCCGGACGGTCCCATCGCCGTCGATGCTGGTGCCGGCGTGGAAGAGGAGCGCCCCGGTCGCCGCCGCGTCCCCGAGCCCCTCGACCGCGTCGCCCGAGCGCGGAGCGTCCGGGTAGCCGCCCGCGACGAGGACGATGGCGACCGTCGCGCCCGGCACGGTCGGCAGGCTCCCGACGGGGACCGCGGGATCGGCGAGCGCCGGCGAGAGGTCGCCCCGCGCCGCGGCGAGGAGGATCGGTCCGAGGGCGACGGCGAGCCGCGGCAGGATGGCCTGCGTCTCTGGGTCGCCGAACCGGGCATTGCACTCGAGCAGGATCGGGCCCTCGTCGGTCAGCATCAGGCCGGCGTAGAGCGCGCCGCGGAACGGCGTCCCGCGTCGGGCGAGCTCCGCGAGGATCGGGCGCGTGGAATGCGGCCAGCAGGTCTGTGGCGGCCTCGTCGGGCAGGTCCGGGAGCGGGCTGTAGGCGCCCATCCCGCCCGTGTTCGGCCCGCGATCGCCGTCGAGCAGGCGCTTGTGATCGCGAGCCATCGGCAGCGCGAGCGCGATCCGACCGTCGCAGATGGCGATCAGGCTCGCCTCGCGACCGGCCAGCCGCTCCTCGACGACGACCCAGGGCTCCCGATCGCGGTCGTCGGACGCGCCAACGGCGCCCTCGGCGGCGTGCGCGGCTGCGAGGGCCTCGATGGCGCGTTCCGCCTCGTCCGCGTCCTCGCAGACCGTGACCCCCTTGCCGGCCGCGAGACCATCGGCCTTGACCACCACGCCACGACGTTCCGCGTCCAGCCGCCGCGCGAATGCGATCGCTGCGGCACCGATCGTGGAACGCCTCCGCCCGGGCCATCCGGACGCCGGCCGCGGCCGCGATCTCGTGGCAGAACGCCTTGCTCGACTCGATCCGGGCCGCCGCCGCGGTCGGGCCGAAGACCGCGAACCCCGCCGCGGTCAACGCGTCGGCGAGCCCCGCGGCGAGCGGATCCTCGGACCCGATGACGACCAGCTCGGCGGCCTCGCGCCGGGCGACCGCGATGACCGCGGCCGTGTCCAGCGGATCCACGCCGCGGACGCAGCGGACCCGTGGCTCACGGGCGATGGCATCGCTCCCGGGTGCGACGACGACCTCGTTGACTCCGGGCTCGGCGGCCAGCTTCCAGGCCAGCGCGTGCTCCCGGCCGCCGCTCCCGACCACGACGATCCGGGTCGGCGTGTGGAGGTGCATCCGGGCGCTCACGCCGGCAGCCCCGGTCGGTGGCGCATGGGTCGCCAGGCGCGCTCGATCGTCTGCGTCCGCTCGGGCCCGACCGACACGAGGACGATCGGTACCCCGGCGTGCGCCTCGATCGCGGACACGTAGCGCCGCGCGTTCTCGGGCAGGTCCGCGAGCGACCGGATGTCGTGGATCGGCTGCTCCCAGCCGGCGAACGACTCGTAGACCGGCGTCGCGCGAGACAGGGCGGCGCCGCTCGACGGCCAGACCTCGACCCGCCGGCCGTCGATCTCGTAGGCGACGCAGACGCTCGATCGTCTCGATCCCGGACAGGATGTCGAGCTTGTTGAGCATGATGCTGCTGACGCTGTTGACCGCCACCGCGTAGCGCAACGGGACCGCGTCGAACCAGCCGATCCGGCGCGGCCGCCCGGTCACCGTGCCGAACTCGTGGCCGCGCTCGGCGATCCCGGCGCCGATCTCGTCGTGGAGCTCGGTCGGGTACGGTCCGGAGCCGACCCGGGTCGAATAGGCCTTCATGACCCCGATGACCTCGTCGACCTGGAGCGGCCCGATCCCGCCTCCTGTGCAGGCGCCGCCCGCGACCGGGTTCGAGGACGTGACGTACGGATAGCTGCCGTGATCGAGATCGAGCAGGGTTCCCTGCGCGCCTTCGAGCAGGACGTGCTCGCCGCGGGTCAATGCCGCCTGGACCAGCCAGGTCGTGTCGTCCAGGTGGTCGCGCAGACGAACGCCCCAGCCGAGGGCCTCCTCGAGCAACGGCTCCACCTCGAAGGTCGGGGCGCCCATGCTGTCGAGCACCAGGTTCTTGTCCGGCAGCGCGCGCTCGATCCGCTCGCGCAGCACCGCGGCATCGAGCAGGTCCTCCATCCGGAGCCCGAGGCGCCACGCCCGGTCGCCATAGGTCGGCCCGATCCCGCGACCGGTCGTGCCGACCTTCGCCCCACCGAGCCGCGCCTCATTGCCGACATCGAGCGCGACGTGGTACGGCATGATCACGTGGGCGCTCCGGCTGACGCGGACGCGCGACACGTCGATCCCGCGCGAGGCGAGCATGTCGAGCTCGCCGATGAGGGTCACCGGGTTGACCACGACGCCGTTGCCGATCACCGAGGTGATGTGCGGGTAGAGCACGCCCGACGGTGTCAGCCGCAGCTTGAACACCTCCTCGCCGCTGACCACCGTGTGGCCGGCGTTGTCACCACCCTGGTAGCGCACGACCATGGCCACCTGCTCGGCCAGGAAATCGGTCGTCTTGCCCTTGCCCTCGTCCCCCCACTGGAGCCCGACGATCACCGTGGCCGGCATCAGCGAGCTCCTGCGTGGCGCGCATCGGATGTCCACAAGGCCGCCTGAATCAAAGACCCCAGACCATCCCGGTCTGGGGGCTGGATAGACTGCTCCCGTAGTGCCGTCATTTGGTCACTCGGACGCCTCACGGGACGGCCGATGCGCCCTGAAAGCGCGATCGCTGACCTCCTGGTTCACGGGGACCGCTCGTGTCGAGGACGGCCGGAGTATAGCAGGACGACCACCCTCGAACCGACCCCTCGGGGACCAGGATCCAGACGTCGGACAGGCGTGGGCCGTACTTCCGGCACGCTCGCCACGGTACGTCCGGTCAGTCCGACGGGACCTCCCTGGCACGTAGCCTTCTGGGTGTGATGCGCCTGCTGGGGGTTCTGGCGGTCGCGGCTCCGGTCGCGGTTGCGCTCCTCTTCCTGACCGATCCCGGACTCACCTCGTGGTGGGCCGCCGGCGGCGACCAGGCGATCGTCGCCGGAGTCATCGCGGTGATGGTCGGCGTCACGCTCACGGCCACCTTGTCCTGGATCATCGTCCGGATCCGCTTCGGGCGGCTCGTCGACGGCCGCCGAGAAGATCGTCGCCGGCGACTACACGGTCGCCGTCCCGACCGTCGGTGGTGGCCTCGAGGCCCGTCTCGGCGATCGCCATCAACGGCATCTCCACCGCCCTCGCCGATACGCACGACCGGGCGACCATCGACCGCCTGACCGGCGTCGCCAACCGACAGGCGCTCCTCGCCGCCCTGTTCGCGGAGGTCGAGCGCGCGTCGCGCTATGAGCGGCCGCTGTGCGTCGCGTTCGTCGACATCGACCATTTCAAGGCCGTCAACGACTCGTACGGCCACGCCGCCGGCGATGTCGTCCTCCGTGGCGTGGCGCAGACGATCTCCGAGAACCTGCGCACGAGCGACCTCATCGGCCGGTATGGCGGCGAGGAATTCATGCTCATCCTGACCGAGACGAACGTCGAGGAGGGTGCGGCGCTCAGCGAAAAGCTGCGGACGCTCGTGGAGCGCTCGCGCTTCAGCGGTCGAGGGCAACGCCGACCTGTCGGTCACGATCTCGATCGGGATCGTCGGCGGTGCGGGGCAGCAGCTCCGGATGGAGACGCTCGTGCGCGACGCGGACGCGGCGATGTACTCGGCGAAGTCGCTCGGCCGGAACCAGACCTACATCTTCGAGGAGCCCGACGAGGACGCCCGCGTGCCGCGCGCCCCGATCTCGGACATCGGGCGCGCTCGCGCCATGGAGATCGGCCTCCGGGCGCGGGACGCGGCCACCGACATGCTGACTTCGTTCATCGCGCCGCTCCCCCACTATCGTGGTCAGCCGTCGGCGCTGATCGCGTCCATCGTGGTCGACATGGCCCGCCAGCTCCAGCTGCCGGATGCGGAGGTCGATCGGATCCGCATCGCGGCGCTGCTCCACGACGTCGGAAAGGTCGCCGTCCCCGAGGAGATCCTCGACAAGCCCGCACCGCTCACGTCGGCCGAGTGGCGCACCGTCGTGCAGCATCCGCGGATCGGCCAGGTGATCCTCGAGCACGCCGCGGCGCTCAAGGACGCCGTCCCGATCATCCTCCACCACCACGAGCGGTTCGCGGGTCACGGCTACCCGTACGGGCTCCGGGCGACCGAGATCCCGCTCGGGGCGCGGATCGTCGCGATCGCCGATGCCTATGACGCGATGACCCACGACCGGCCGTACAAACGGGCGATGTCGCACGACGCAGCGATCGTCGAGCTCAAGCAGCATGCCGGCACGCAGTTCGATCCTGAGCTCGTCACGCTCTTCTGCGATCTCTACACGAGCAAGGCGCCGCGCCCCGACCAGACTGTCCTGGCGATCACGCACCCGGTGACCGCGACGACGCGGCGACAGCGCCGAACACCGGTCGAGGAGACCTCGACCGGCACTCTCGCGGCCGACGGGCAGGGCCTGGTCGACCTGTCGGGCGCGGAGCTGCGGACTACGCGCTCCCGGCGGAGCGACGGACCCGCGAAGCCGCCCGACCAGCGCGGGATCGCGACCGGCTGACCGGGCAGGTCGGAGCGCGGTTGAGTCCGCGTGCATCCGCGGATAACCGGCGGTGCAGGACTGCCTGCTAGCGTCGTCGTGCCCGCCGGGCTCTTGCCGGCCCCGCCGACCCGCCGACCCGCCAGGGCCCGGACCGCCGGGGCCGGCGACTCACCCGGGATGAGAAGCATCGGGTGGCTCAGAAGTCGCGCCGACCCTCGAAGTGGTGCAGGACCGCCGGACGGCTCGCCTCGTAGAGCGCGATCCGGTGGCCGCCGGCCGATCGGAACGAGCTGCACGGACCCATCGGGATCTCGAGGGACCGTTCAGGCGTCCAGCCACGCTCGGCCAGGTCGGCCTCGGCAGCACGAAGATCGGCCACGCGATAGACCGAGATCGGGCGGTCACCGTCGAGGTGGTCCGTCAGCAGGACTCGCGGCGACCCGCCGAAGTCGATCATCGCGACCCGGATCCCGCCGTCCTCGATGGCGAACACGACCTGGCCGCCGAGTGCGCCTGTCAGGTCAGCCATGTCCGCGGCCACGTCTTGGCTGGGCGTGTAGAGGAAGTCGAGACCTTCGAGCTGGACGCCCATCCGATCACCCTCCTGAGCTCGCACCCGACGCGTTCAGGGTACTCCGGCCCGCATCCGGGTCGGTCGCCCGAAGGTGACCTGGACGGGTTTGGTCGCCGGTAAGCCGGCGATACGGGGCAGTGCAGGGCCGCCCGCTAGGGTGACCGCGTCATCCCGCCGGAGACGCAGGGTCGTGATCGGCGCAGCCGGCCGACCGGGAAGGAGATCGGACCGTGAACAAGGTCCTCCTCACGGGGCGCCTCACGCGCGACCCGGAGATGCGCAGCCTCGCCTCGGGCAAGAACGTCACGACGTTCACCGTGGCCAGCAACGAGTTCCTCGGCGGCGGCAAGGAGAAGTCGGAGTACCACCCGGTCGTCGCCTGGGACCGGCTTGCCGAGATCGCCGGCCGCTATCTCGGCAAGGGTCAGCAGGTGGCCATCGAGGGTCGCCTCCAGACGCGCTCGTGGGACGACGACAAGGGCGCCCGGCACTGGAAGACCGAGATCGTCGCCTCGCATGTCGAGATGCTGTCCGGGCGAAAGAAGAAGGACTACGAGGCCCAGCAGGCTGCCGATTCGCTGGCGGACCAGGCCGTGGCTCTCGGTGAGGCCGGGGCGGGCGAGCCGATCGCCGAGGCGTCGTTCGACCCCGGGACGACCGAGCAGGACGAGGACGAGGACAGCGAAGACGACGAGTCCGTGAGCGACGAGGTCGCAGCCTGACCTGAGCGCATCTGTCCACGGCGGCGGCGCGACCCCCTCCGCGTCGTCGCCGTCCTACAGCCGGATCGGCGGGCCGTACCAGACGCTCGCGGCGATGATCACGTACAGGCCAAGCAGGGCCAGTCCCTCGAGCCACGTGCTCTCGCCATCGAACACGATGAACGCAGCGAGGAGCACGGCGAGGAAGACAGCCCCGACGAGGAGCGGCGTCAGGACGAGCGTGAGCGCGCCGGTCCCGAGGACGAGCGAGAGGATGACGAGCACCGGCGTCAGCGCGATGGCGACCTGCAGGCTGCTGTTCAGGATCAGGCTGGTCGCGAGGTCGGTCTTGTTGGCGGCAGCCGCCTGGACACCGACGATATTCTCGACCGCGTTGCCTGCGATCGCCACGATGACGAGCCCGACGAACGCCTCCGACAGACCGAGGCTGGCCATCGTCGGCTTGAGAGCCTCGACGAACAGGTCCGAGGTGAGGGCCGCACCGACGGCACCGAGCGAGAGCACGCCGAGTGCGAGCGCCAGCGGCCAGGCCGGCTCGTCGGACGGCTCGTCGACCTCCACACGTGCGCCGCGACCGCCCTTGAGCGAGAACGGGATCGACGCCACGAAGACGACCAGCAGGACGATCGAGACGATGACGCTGAGGTCGCGTTCGTGGCCGGCGTCCGGCTCGCCGGGCATCGTGGCGAGCGTCGGGATCGCCAGGGCGGCGACGGCCAGCAGGAGCAGCGTCGCGAGCGTTCGGACGGCCGGCGCGTGGAACGTCTGTGTGCCGTGGCGCAATCCGCCGATCAGGAATGCCAGGCCGAGCACGAGCAGGCTGTTGGCCAGGATCGAGCCGATCAGGGCGGTCTGGACCACGACGACCAGCCCCGCCTGCAGGGCGAAGATCGAGATGAACAGCTCGGGCAGGTTGCCCAGGGCCGACTGGAGGATGCCGGTCGTTGCCGGCCCGAACCGCTGACCGAGCTGGTCGGTCCCCTGCCCGATCAGCGTGGCCAGGGCAGCCAGGGCGACGGCGCTGACCACGAAGACGACCGTCTGGCTGGCGCCCGCGCCGTTCAGCGCGAACGCGAGGAGCGCAGTCGCGATCGCCACGATGGCCACCACGGTGGCCGTCCGACCGAGGATGGACGGCAGGGTGCGGAGCGTGTTCACCGATCGACGGTGCCCGGGGCGGTCACCCGGTCATCCTATCGAGTCGTGTCGAGCCCATAGAGTCGCCGGCGCGGGAGACCTGTCGCCACCGACACCCGTCGCGCGGCGTCGCCACGGGCGACGCCGGACGCGACGAGCGCCTCGACCTCTGCCTGTGCCGCGGAGAGTGCCGAGGCCTCGTCTGCCGCATCGGCCGGACGGGCACCCAGCCATGCCCCGACCACGATCGCGAACTCGCCACGGGCCGGGATGTCCCCGCCCGGCGCGACGGCGACCGTCAGCTCGCCCAGCGAGCCCCGGACGATCGACTCGTGGAGCTTGGTCAGCTCGCGACAGACGGCCGCCGGCCGATCCGGCCCGCAGGCCTCGGCGAGGTCTCGCAGGGTCGCCGCCACGCGCGTCGGCGCTTCGTAGACGATCGTGCCCCGGTCATCAGCCGCGATGCGTGCCAGCCGTTCGCGTCGCTCGCGCCCGGAGCGCGGCAGGAACCCCTCGAACGACCAGCGCGGTCCCGCGAGCCCGGACCCGGCGACGGCCGCCAGCACCGCCGACGCTCCGGGCACGGGCACGACCGTCCCGCCCTCGCCGGCCCAGGCAGCCACCAGCTCGCCGCCCGGGTCGCTGACCGACGGCGTACCCGCATCGGTGACGAGCGCGAGGTCGGTGCCGCCGCGCAGGTGGTCGAGCAGCGCAGCCGCCCGTGCCGCATCGCTCTGGGCGTGATAGCTGGTCATCCGCGTCGTGATCGCATGGTGGTCGAGCAGCCGTCGCGTGTGACGCGTGTCCTCCGCGGCGATCAGCGGGACGCGCGGCAAGGACCTCGAGCGCCCGGAGCGTGATGTCGCCGAGGTTCCCGATCGGGGTGGCCACGACGTACAGGATCCCGCCCGCGTCGGCGGCCCGCCCGTCGGTCACCCGCGCGACGACCCCGGCCGGCGACGCGGATAGAGGTAGTCGACGCCGGCGGTCCGTGGCCCGAGCTTGGCGATCGGCGGCACCTGGCGCTTGAACTCGGCGCCGGCGACCATCCGGTCGACCCGCTCGACCATCGCTGCATCGAACCCGAGAGCGACCATCTCCTCGATCGAGCGTCGCTTGTCGATCCGCCAGAACAGGAGCCGGTCGAGGACCGGGTAGCTGAAGCCACCCTCGGTCTCGTCTGTCTGGCCGGGCCACAGGTCGGCCGACGGCGCCTTGCGGACGATCGCATCCGGGCACCCCGAGCGCGACCGCGACCTGGCGGACCTGGCTCTTGTACAGATCGCCGATCGGGTTGAACGCGCAGGCCGAGTCGCCGAACAGCGTCGTGTAGCCGATCAGCGACTCGGTCTTGTTGCCGGTCCCGACGACCAGCCCGCCCCACGTGACCGAGCGGTCGTACAGGACGGCCATCCGCATCCGGGCCGCGAAGTTGCCGCGCCGCAATGGGCTGGCGCTCGGTCCGTCGGGTCCGTCCGCCCCGGGCGTCGTCCCGTCTCCGAAGTAGCCGTCGACCATGGCCGTGATGTCGACGACCTCGCTCGCGCAGCCCAGCGCCGTCACGACCGACTCCGCGTCCGCGCGCGAGGCCGGCGACGACGTCCGGTACGGCAGCAGCACCGCGAGCAGCCGGTCGGCGCCGATCGCCTCGGCCACGAGGTAGGCGACGACAGCCGAATCGATCCCGCCCGACAGCCCCAGGACCGCCCGCTCGAAGCCGGCCTGCTCGAGCTGGCCGCGGATGAACTCGGCGATCACCCGGCGGGCGACATCCGTGTCGATGGCAAGCTCGACCGGCAGCTCGAAGGGCGCGCCCGGGGCCGGCTCGGTCATGGTCATGCCCCGCGGTCCAGCCGGTGCGGCGCACGCTCGCCGCCGACACCGAACCCGATCGGCTCGGACGGCGCCTCGGCGGCGTGCAGGTCGAAGCCGGGCTCGGCGCCGCGTTCGGCGGTCGTGTCGTCGGCCAGACCGGCCCGCTCGGCCACGATCCGGCGCAGCTCGCGGACCTGCAGCTCGAGTCGTTCGTCGCGGAGCAGCGGCAGGGCGATCCGTTCGCGCCGGATGTCGGCCAGCGCGATCTCGACGGTGTACAGCCCCTCGTCGTAGAGCGGCGCGCTGAAGACGGCCCGACCGCTCGGTGCGATGACCTCGGAGCCGCCCCAGAACGAGATCGATTCGTCCACCCCGACCCGATTGCAGAAGACGACGAACGATGTCGTCAGCTGGGCGTACGTCCGCATCAGGGTCCGCCACGAGGTCGCCGTCCCGAGCCCGACCTCGTTCGTGGCGGCCAGGTCGCGCCCGGGCGAGGACGAGATGTTGACCAGGATCTGGGCGCCGTCGAGGGCCAGGATCTGGGGCACCGGCAGATGCCAGAAGTCCTCGCAGATGGCGATCCCGACCCCGACCCCGAGTCGCGACGGGCAGGCGCGCAGCAGGTCGCCGGCGGCGAAGAAGCGCCGCTCGTCGAACAGCCCGTAGGTCGGCAGGAACAGCTTGCGGTGGACGTGCCGGAGCTCGCCGTCCTCGAGCAGGGCGGCCGCGATGAACAGCCGGTGATCCGCCAATTCCTCGACGAACGACACGATCGCCGACAGGCCGCGCGTCGCGCCGGCAAGCTGCGCCAGCCGCGGGTCGTCGAGGCGCATCGCGACCTCCGACGCGAGGTCCTGCAGCTGATAGCCGGTCAGGCCGAGCTCGGGGAAGACGACCAGATCGGCGCCCTTGGCGCGAGCCTCCTCGAGCAGGGCGTGATGGCTCGCGAGGTTGACGTCGAGCGCCCCGAGTCGCGGCGCGATCTGGGCGAGCGCGATGGTGAGCGTCTGCACGCTCCCGGAGCATACGCGAAGGTCCGCCGCCCGAGCGCGGAACAGGCGCCCTGACCTTCGTCCGAGCGACAGTCCGAGCGGCCGATGCTAGTCTTCCCGACGCCCACGCCGGCGACCCGGGGACAGAGTCGATCAGGAGCAGCTGGGAACCGTGTCTGCACACTCTCGCCGGAGCGCGGGACCCGCCTCGATCCCTTTCGTGCTGGCCGTCCTTCTCGCCGCCTGTGGCCCGACGGTCCCGCCGTTCCCGACCTCCGCGCCGACCCCGACCGCTCCTCCCGAGACCCCGACCCCGAGCCAGGGCGCCTTCGTCCCGACCGCCTATCCCGCCTCGGACGACGCCCCGTGCGACCAGGCGAAGGCGCCGGATCCGACCCACGGCGCGTACCGCGGCAGCCTCAAGCGGATCGAGGCGAAGGACGCCTCGACCGTCGTCTTCGAGCTCTGCCGGCCGGATGTCGCGTTCCTGGCCAAGATCGCGGCGCCCGCCTTCGCGATCAACGACACGGGCTGGCTGCGATCGCACATCGCGACGACCGGGAGCGGGGCGCAGGCGATCGCCAGCGAGGTGAACGGCACCGGTCCCGTACCGGCTCGAGGACTGGATCCGTGGCTCGGAGATCAGCCTCGCGCGGAACGACGCCTACTGGGGAACCCACGCCCAGAACGAGCGGCTCGTCGTGCGCTGGAGCCCCGACTCGGCGGCGCGGGTGACCGAGCTCCAGAACGGGACCGTCGACGGGATCGACGGGATCGACGCGACCGGGGTCGCCACGGTCACCGATGACGTCAGTCTCCAGGTGGAGCCACGTGCCGGGCAGGATGTCGTCTACCTCGGTTTCGACACGGCCGACAAGCCGTTCGACAACGAGGGCGTCCGCCGGGCGATCGCGACCGGCCTCGACCGGGCCTCGATCGTCGCGAACGACTTTCCGCCGGGCGCCGAGGTCGCCCAGCAGTACACGCCGTGCGCGGTCCCGCACGGCTGCGCCGGTGGCGCGTGGTACGACTACGACCCGACCCTGGCCAAGGAGATGCTCGCCGCGGCCGGCTTTCCGAACGGCTTCGCGACGACGATCCGCTACAGCGCGACCCCGACCCCGTCGCTCCCCGACCCCGGCAAGGTCGCGGTCGAGATCCAGTCCGAGCTCCTGACCAACCTCGGGATCCAGGCGACGCTCGAGGTCGTGCCCGACGACGCGTATCGCGCGAGCGTGGACGACGGCACGCTCGACGGCCTCCACCTGTTCGACCGGGCCGGCCGCCTACCCCGACGCGTCGGCCTATCTCGACCCGCGCTTCGGGGCGGGCGCCTCGCCCGAATTCGGGCCGCCGTTCGGCGACATCGACAAGGCCCTGGCGGCGGGCCGCGTCTCGCCGATCGGCGCCAAGCGCGACACGGCGTATGCCAAGGTCAACGACCTGATCCGATCCCATGTCCCGATGATCCCGATCGGGCGGGCGGCGACGACGACCGCGTATCGGGTCGATGTCGCGGGCGCCGCGGCATCGCCGCTCGGCCTCGAGCAGTTCGCGGCGATGACCCCGGGCGATCGACGGCAGCTGGTCTGGATGACCACGTCCGAGCCGGATGGGCTGTACTGCGCCGACACGGCGAGCCCGGTCGCGGACCTCGTCTGCTCGCAGGTCATGGAGGGGCTGTACGCGTTCGCTCCGGGTGGAGCGGGGACGGTTCCGGCCCTCGCCACGAGCTGCGACCCGAACGCCGCACTGACCGTCTGGACGTGCCATCTCCGACGCGGTGTCCTGTTCGACGACGGGTCGCGCCTCGACGCCAACGACGTGGTCCTGAGCTTCGCGGTCCAGTGGGACGCCGCGCATCCGCTGCACCGCGGCGAGGACGGCAGATTCGCGCCATTCGCCGCACGTTTCGGCGGCTTTCTCAACCCGCCTCCCGGCCCCGGCGATTGACGCGCGCACCTAGGTGACGGCCGCCTCGTGGGGTGCTAGTCTTCCCGGCACCCGCGTGCCTTCGGGCCCTGCGGACGCGCGCCCACAAGACCCGGCCAGGGGAGGAACCACGGTCGGGCGACGGGGCACAGAGGAGGAGTCAAGAGCATGTCGCGATTCCCCTAGGTGGTTGCTGAAGTACTCGGTCCTGGCCGCGTCCTTCGCGATCGTATTGGCCGCGTGCGGAGGGTCGACAGCGTCGACCGCACCGTCCACGGCACCCTCGACGGCACCGGTCAGCCAGGCTCCCGTCACGAGCCCGAGCGCCAGCGCCGCCGCGTATGACGCAATGGCCTATCCGGCGACCGCGATCGACTGCAGCCAAGCCCCCGACCGGGTACACCGGCGAGTTCAGCCAGATCAAGGCCGTCGACCGGCTCACCGTCGAGTTCGACATGTGCGCCCCGGACGTCTCGTTCCTGAGCAAGATCGCGTTCGCCACGAACGGGATCCTGGACAGCGACTGGCTGGCCGCTCACGCCAAGGACAAGTCGTACGTCAAGACGACGAACGGCACCGGCCCGTACATGGTCAAGGAATGGGTCTCGGGTGACCACATCACGATGGTCGCCAACCCGAACTACACCGGCCCCAACAAGCCGATCGCCCCGACCCTGATCTTCAAGTGGGCCGACACGGCCGAGAAGCGGCTCCAGGACCTCCAGGCCGGCACCGTCGACGGCATGGACAACGTCGCTCCCGACGACTTCGACACCGTCACCAACGACAGCACCCTGCAGCTCCTCAAGCGTGACGCGTTCAGCACGCTGTATCTCGGCTTCAACGTCGACCAGGCGCCGTGGAACAACGAGGCCGTCCGCCAGGCGATCGCCCAGGGCATCGACCGGAAGCGGATCCTCGACCTGTTCAACGCCCCGGGCTCGACCGTGGCCGACTACTTCACCCCGTGCAGCGTCGCCGGCGGGTGCGAAGGCGACCCGTGGTACGCCTACAACAAGGACGCGGCGATCGCGGCCCTGAAGGCTGCGAACTTCGACTTCACCAAGACCTACGACCTGTATTTCCGCCCGAAGGTTCGCCAGTACTTCCCGAACCCGCCGGACACCGCGACGGAGATCCAGGCCCAGTTCAAGGACCTCGGGATCAACCTCAAGATCCACACCGAGGACAACGCCACCTACCTGACCAACTCGAGCAAGGGCCAGTACTCGCTGTTCCTCCTCGGCTGGGGCGGTGACTATCCGGACATGACCGACTGGGTCGACTACCACTTCGGGATCGGCGCCAATGCCGCGTTCGGCACCAAGTTCAAGGACATCACCGATGTCCTGACCAAGGCGGCCTCCGAGCTCGACCCGACCGCCCGGCTCGCCGACTACAAGACCGCCAACAACCTCATCAAGCAGCACGTCCCGATGATCCCGCTCAACCACGCCGCCTCCGCGGCTGCGTACAAGGCGGACGTCACCGGTGCGCAGGCCTCGCCGCTGGGCGTCGACATCTTCTCGGTCGTCGAGCCCGGCGACCGCCACGCAGATCGTCTTCGACCAGAACGCCGAGACCTCCGGCCTGTACTGCGGCGACGAGAGTGACGGCGACTCGCTGCGCAACTGCGAGCAGGTCTACGACACGCTCTACGCGTACAAGATCGGCGGGACCGACGACGGTCCCGAGCCTGGCGACCAGCTGCGATCGGCGAACACGGACGGCACGATCTGGACCTGCAAGCTGCAGGACAACGTGAAGTTCGCGGACGGGTCAGCCCTGGACGCCAACGACGTCGTCACGTCGCTCGCGGTCCAGTGGGACCCCAACAACCCGCTGCACGTCGGCAACGGCGGCACGTTCGACTACTGGGGAGCCCTGTGGGGCGGGTTCCTGCCCAAGTCGTGATCCTGACCCCCGCATCGTGAACCAAGGGGGCGTCGCGACCCGCGACGCCCCCTTTGACCACCCGGAACCTCGAAGGACCGGATGACTCGGTACATCTTCCGCCGCATCCTGCTCACGATCCCGGTCCTGATCGGGGTCGTGACGCTCGTCTTCGTGATGGGGCACCTGCTGCCCGGCTCGCAATGTGCCGCCATCCTCGGCGAGCACACCTCACCGGCAGCGTGCGCCGCCTACGACCACGCCCACGGCTTCGACCGGCCGATCCCCGTGCAGTACGTCGACTTCCTTGCCGCCCTGCTCCGGGGCGACCTCGGGACCTCGATCAAGGCATCGCAGCCGGTCACCGACATGCTCATCTCGCGCCTGCCGACGACCATCGAGCTGGCCTTCTACGCGCTCCTGATCGCGATCCCGGTCGGCGTCCTGCTGGGGATCATCTCGGCGCGCCGGCGCAACTCGAGCATCGACGTCGGGACCATGGCCGGCGCCAACCTCGGGGTGTCGATCCCGATCTTCGTGCTCGGCCCGATCATGATCTTCATCTTCGCGATCCTGCTGAAGGGCAGCCCGTTCGCCCTGCCGTCGGGCGGCCGGCTCACGCCGGGACTCGATCCGACGCCGCTGGCGACCGCCTGGGGCCTCCAGGGCCTGAGCGGACCGCCGCGCGGGATCGTCGACTTCGTCTCGAACATCTACACCCTCAACGGGATCCTGACCCTGCGCTGGGACATCTTCTTCGACGCGTTCCGGCACATGATCCTGCCGGCCCTCGTCCTGGCCACCGTCCCGCTCGCGATCATCGCCCGGATCACCCGCTCGAGCCTGCTCGACGTGATGGGCCTCGACTACATCCGCACGGCCCAGGCGAAGGGCCTGAGCGACCGGGCGGTCGTGCGGAGCCACGGCCTCCCGAACTCGATGTTGCCGGTCATCACCATCATCGGCATCCAGCTCGGCAGCCTGCTCGCCGGCGCGGTCCTGACCGAGACCGTCTTCGGCCTGGCCGGCGTCGGCCGGGCGGTCACCGAGGGGATCCAGAGCCGCGACTACGCCGTCGTCCAGGGGTTCGTCCTGGTCATCGCGGTCGGCTACCTGATCGCCAACCTGATCGTCGACATCTCGTACGCCTGGCTCGATCCGCGGATCCGGCTCGCATGAGGATCGGACGATGACCGTACCCAGCTTCCAGGGCAACCTCCACGCCGGGCTGGACAAGGCGGTCGACCAGGAGGTCCGCCAGATCGGCGTCTGGCGCGGCACCGGCCGGAACATCCTCCACCAGCGCAACGCGCTCGTCGGCCTGACGATCCTGGTCTTCCTGGGCCTGTGCGCCCTGTTCGCCGACCAGCTCGCCCAGTACCCGCCCGACCAGGTCCTCATCGGGGTCGTCGACGGGGCCAAGAAGTCGTCCCCGCCGTGCATCCACGTCCTCGGTTGCCCGGCCGACCAGCCCCAGTTCCTGATGGGCACCGACCCGAACGTCCGCGACGTCTTCAGCCGGGTCGTGCACGGCGCCCGGGTGTCGCTCTTCGTCGGCTTCGTCACGGTCGGATTCGCGATCGGGATCGGGGCGCTGATCGGCCTGGTGGCCGGCTACGCGGCCGGCTGGACCGATAACCTGCTGATGCGGATCATGGACATCCTGCTGGTCTTTCCCGCCCTGCTCCTGGCCATCGGGATCGTCACCGCCATCGGTCAGGGCCTGCTGACGGCCCAGCTGGCGATCGTCATCGTCGCCATCCCCATCTACGCCCGGATCATGCGCGCCGCCGTGCTGTCGACGAAGGAAGGCGACTTCGTCACCGCGTCGCGGGCACTGGGCGAGGGCGCCCGGGGGATCCTGTTCCGACGGATCCTGCCGAACTCCATCACGCCGTTGATCGTGGCCGGGACGCTCGGCATCGCCGGAGCCGTCCTGGACGTGGCGGCCCTGTCGTTCCTCGGCCTGGGCGCCCAGCCACCGATGGCCGAATGGGGCTCGATGATCGGCCAGAACAGCGACAAGCTGTTCACGGCCCCGCACCTGATCCTGTTCCCGGGCATCGCCCTCACCCTGACCGTCTTCGCCTTCAACCTGCTCGGCGACGGGCTGCGCGACGCGCTCGACCCACGGCTCAATCGATGACCGGGGCCCACGTGCCCGAGCGTCTCGGCGCGCCGCTCGACGAGACGACGATCGAGGAGCTCGTGCCGGCGTCGGCACGCAAGCCGCCGCGGCCGCGAGACGGCAGGCCGCTCCTCGAGGTCAAGGGCCTGCGGACCTCGTTCAAGACCCGCGAAGGCGTCGTCAAGGCCGTCGACGGCATCGACTTCACGGTCGGACGCGGCGAGATCATGGGTCTCGTCGGCGAATCCGGCTGCGGCAAGAGCGTCACCAGCCTGTCGATCCTGCGCCTGGTCGCCGTCGCCGGGCACGATCGACGCCGGCGAGATCCTGTTCGACGGCACGGACCTGATGAGCCTCTCGAGCGACGAGATGCGCAAGATCCGGGGCGACCGGATCTCGATGATCTTCCAGCAGCCGACCTCGTCGCTGAACCCGGTGCGGGACGTCGACTGGCAGATCAGCGAGGTTCTCGAGCTGCATCGCAAGATGAGCGGCGACGCCGCGCACGGCCGGGCCCTCGAGCTCCTCCGGATGGTCGGCATCCCGGACCCGGAACGGCGACTCGAAGTCGTTCCCGCACGAGCTGTCGGGCGGCATGGCCCAGCGGGTGATGATCGCGATGGCGCTCGCCTGCGAGCCGGACCTGCTCATCGCCGACGAGCCGACGACAGCCCTCGACGTCACCATCCAGGCCCAGATCCTCGACCTGATGCGCGACGCTCCGCGACGAGTTCGGGACATCGATCATCCTGATCACCCACGACCTCGGCGTGGTCGCCGAGATGTGCGACCGGGTGGCGGTCATGTACGCCGGCGAGATCGTCGAGCAGACCGATGTCGGGACGCTGTTCGCCAAGCCGCTGCACCCCTACACCCGCGGGCTGATCGCCTCGATCCCGCTCGTCGGCGACGTCAAGGACACGCTGGCGGTCATCCCCGGCAACGTCCCGAGCCTCGTCAACCTGCCGGTCGGCTGCCGATTCGCCCCGCGCTGCCTGACCCGGATCGAGCAGGACGTGACCCTGGCGACCGAGGCCCATCCCGGAGCTGCTGTCGGTCGCGCGGGCCACGACGTCCGGTGCTGGCTCTACCACGATCAGGACGGCCGGCCGATCGCCCGGCCGGAGGTCGCGACGTGACCGCCATGCCACGCGATCCGGAGCCGTCCGACCCGAGCCGGGCGGGCGGCGTGGCGCCGGTCCCTATGGCCGGATCGCCGTCGGCGCAGAGGCCGAGCCACTCGTCCAGATCCGCGGCCTGGTCAAGCACTTCCCGATCCGGGGCGGCGTCCTCCAGCGGACGATCGGGATGGTCCAGGCGGTCGACGGGGTCGATCTCGACATCCGCAAGGGCGAGACCCTTGGCCTCGTCGGCGAGTCGGGCTGTGGCAAGACGACCGTCGGACGGCTGCTGCTGCGCCTGATCGAACCGACGGCGGGCTCGATCCGGTTCGACGGGACGGAGCTCACGGCCCTCAAGGGCTCGGCCCTCAAGCCCTACCGGCGCCGGATGCAGGTGATCTTCCAGGACCCCTACTCGAGCCTCGACCCGCGGACGCCGATCGCCGACAGCATCGGCGAGGGCCTCCGGGTCCACGGGATCGGGACGTCCGCGGAGCGTGCGGAGAAGGTCCGGCGGATGATGGACCTCGTCGGGCTGGCGCCGTGGCACGCCAGTCGCTACCCGCACGAGTTCTCCGGCGGCCAGCGCCAGCGCATCGGCATCGCCCGGGCGCTCGTCCTGGAGCCCGACCTGGTCGTCTGCGACGAGCCGGTCTCGGCCCTCGACGTGTCGATCCAGGCCCAGGTGCTCAACCTGCTCAAGCAGCTCCAGCAGGAGCTCGGGCTGACCTACCTGTTCGTGGCCCACAACATGGGCGTCGTCGAGCACATCAGCGATCGGGTGGCGGTCATGTACCTCGGCCGGGTGGCCGAGCTGGCCGATCGGCGCGCCCTGTTCAAGGACGCCGGAACACCCGTACACGACCGCCCTCATGTCGGCGATCCCGGTCCCCGACCCGACCATCCGCCGGACGCGGGTCATCCTCAAGGGCGACGTGCCGAGCCCGGTCAACCCGCCGACCGGCTGCCGCTTCCATCCGCGCTGCCCGTTGCGCGAGCAGCTGGGCAACCCGGCGATCTGTGCCGAGGCCATCCCGCCGCTCATCGACATCGGCGACGACCACCTGTGCGCCTGCCACTTCCGTCAGCCGGCGGCGGCAGGGTCGACGAGCCGGCAGCGCCTGGCGGTCGGGCAGGACCTAGCAGCGGAACTCCGAGAGTCGCGCGAACGCTAGAAGCCGTGCATGTCGTCGTTCCGCTTCGACGGCGTGTCGATCGCCCCGGGATCCTCCGTCGACAGGCCGTCGGTCGTCTCGACCTCGGTGCCTTCGAGTGGACAGATCGGCGAAGGCAGGTGCCGCGAAGGCCGCGATCTGCTCCTCGGTCAGGCCCTCGTTCTGGCCCGATTCGAGCGACGCGATGGCGCTCGCCGGCGTCCCGCGACGGACGAGGACCTCGCCCAGGTGGGCGACCCCGACGTCGGTCTTGAGCGCCTCGTCCGCGAAGTGGCAGGCCGCGCCGTGGGCGGCCACGCCCGCCACGGGGGCGAGCGGCGGATCGATGGTCCGGCACTCCTCGGGCTGGCCGAGTCGCTCGTAGAGCCAGCATCGGGTGTGGAAGCGGCAACCGGGCGGCGGGTTGACCGGGCTCGGCACGTCGCCCTTGAGGATCACCCGGCGGCGCTTGCGCTCGGCGACCGGATCGGGAACGGGGACGGCCGACAGCAGCGCCCGCGTGTACGGGTGACCAGGTGCCGCATACAGCTCTTCGGGCGGGCCGATCTCGACGATCTTGCCCAGGTACATGACCGCGACCCGATCGCTGATGTGCTTGACCACCGACAGGTCGTGGGCGACGAACAGGTAGGTCAGCCCGAGCCGTTTCTTGCAGGTCGGTCAGCAGGTTGAGGACCTGCGCCTGGATCGAGACGTCGAGCGCCGAGATCGGCTCGTCGCACACGATGAATTCCGGTTCGACCGCCAACGCGCGGGCCACGCCGATGCGCTGGCGCTGCCCGCCCGAGAACTCGTGCGGATAGCGCCGGACGTACTGCGGGTCGAGACCGACCAGCCGGAGCAGGTCGGCGATGCGCTCCGCCTTGGCCGGGCCTTCGCGCCAGGTTGTGCGTCTCGAGCGGCTCGGCGATGATCGCGCCGACCGTCATCCGCGGGTCGAGCGACGCCGTACGGGTCCTGGAAGATGATCTGCATCCGACGGCGCGTCCGGCGCAGCTCGTCCGTCTTGAGCGACCCGAGGTCGATCGCCGTCGAAGCGGACGGTCCCGCTCGTCGCGTCGCGAAGCCGGATCATGGCTCGCCCGATCGTGCTCTTGCCGCAGCCGGATTCGCCGACCAGGCCGAGCGTCTCGCCGCGACGGACGTCGAAGGTCACGCCGTCGACGGCCCTGACGACCGCCTTCGTCGTCGAGAAGACCCCGCCTCGGACCGGGAAATGGACCTTGACGTCGTCGACCTCGACGATATTGGCGGGATCGTGCGGTCGGACGGGGGCAGGCTGCCCCGGGGGCCGGCGCGGTCGCCGTCATCCGATCCAGCCTTCGGGCTCGGTCGCCCAGCAGCGGGCCAGGTGGCCGGTGGTGCCGCGGGCGGTCAGCTCGGGCTCGTCGGCACGGCAGATGTCGCGGGCGTAGACGCAGCGTGGGTTGAAGCGGCACGCGTCCGGGGGTCGGATCAGCACTGGCGGCAGACCCTCGATCGTCCGCAGCCGGTCGCCGCGGACGTCGTCGATCCGCGGCAGCGAATCGAGCAGACCCCAGGAATACGGCATCCGCGGCTCCTCGAAGAGTTCGTCGACGGTCCCGGTCTCCACGATGCGCCCGGCGTACATGACGTTGACCCGATCGCACATGCCGGCGGCGATGCCGAGGTCATGGGTGATCATCAGGACGGCCGTCCCGAACTCGCTCGACAGCTTCTGGATCAGCTCGAGGATCTGGGCCTGGATCGTCACGTCGAGCGCGGTCGTCGGCTCGTCGGCCAGGATCAGCTTCGGGTCGCACGACAGGGCGATGGCGATCATCACGCGCTGGCGCATCCCGCCCGAGAACTGGAACGGATAGTCCTTGAGCCGATCCTTGGCCCGCGGGATGCCGACCTTGGACAGCAGCTCGATGGTCCGGTCGACGGTCGCCTTGTCCGACAGGCCCATGTGCTGGCGGATCGCCTCACCGATCTGGTAGCCGATCGTGAGCGTCGGATTGAGGCTCGTCAGCGGGTCCTGGAAGATGAACCCGATCTCCTTGCCGCGCAGCTTGCGCATGTCCTCGGGGTTCAGCTTCAGGACGTCGATGCCGTCGAACAGGATCGACCCGGCCGACGATCTTGCCCGGTGGATCCGGGACGAGCCGGGCGATCGACAGCGCGGTCACGCTCTTGCCGCAGCCGGATTCGCCGACCAGGCCGAGCGTCTCGCCGTAGCCGACGTCGAAGCTGACGTCATCGACCGCCTGGACGACGCCGTCCGGCGTGAAGAAATGCGTCGACAGGCCGCGAACCTCGAGCAGGTGGTCGGCCTTGCGGCCGACTCCTGCCTTGGCGACTGCCTCCGTCCGTGCGCGGAGGACGTCCTCAGCGGAAAGTTCGACGATGGTCGGGGCGTCGGCGGCGGACATATCCTCCTCGGCGCTGACCACCTATTGCTTCCCCTTGAGCTTCGGGTCCAGGGCGTCACGGAGACCGTCGCCCAGGAACGTGAAGCTGATGAGCGCGGTGGCGATGCACAGGGCCGGGAAGACAACCAGCCACGGGCTGGAGCGCAGGACCTGCTGGCCATCCGCCACGAGGCTGCCCCACGATGCGCGCGGAGCCTGGACGCCGATCCCGATGTAGGCGAGCGTCGCCTCGGCCAGGATCGCCGCCGGGATCCCGAGCGTGACGGCGACGATGACCGGACCCATGCCATTCGGCAGCAGGTGCTTGGTCACGATCTTGCGGTCAGAGACGCCGATCGCGCGCGCGGCCTCGACGAACTCCGTCTCCTTGAGCGCGAGCATCTGGCCGCGGACGAGTCGACCGACGGTCACCCAGCTGGTGAGACCGATCGCCACGAACACGAGCAACAGCCCGTCCATGGCTTGGCCGAACGGCGTCTGCTTGAACGCGACGGTCAACAGGATGATGAACAGGAGGTCCGGGAAGGCGTACATGACGTCCGTGAAGCGCATCAGCAGGTTGTCCGTCCGGCCGCCCATCCAGCCGGCGATCGCGCCGATCGGCACGCCGATCAGGAGCACGACCATCTGGACGACGAGCGCCACGGTCATGCTGATCCGGGCTCCGTCCATCAGGCGGCTGAGCAGGTCGCGCCCGATCTGGTCCGTGCCCAGGATGTGGCCGCCGGTCATGGGCGGCAGCGGTTGGCCGTTGTTGGCGACGACCGCCACGAGGTCCTGGTCCTGGTAGTTGTAGGGCGTGATGAACGGACCGACGATCGCGATGAACAGCAGGAAGATCACCATGATCAGCCCGATCATCGACAGCTTGTTCTTGCGAAGCCGCGCGAACGCGTCGCTCCACAGGCCTGCCGGCGCCTTTGCCGGCCGGGCGACGCCTCCACGAAGGGTTTCGGTGGCCATCGTTCGCGACTCCTAGCTGTACCGGATCCGCGGGTCGATGAACGCATAGGCGACATCGACCGCGAGATTGAGGAAGGCCACCACGAAGGCATACAGGATCGTCATCGCCATCAACACACCGTAGTCGTGCTGGCCGATCGAGGTGACGTAATAGCGTCCGATGCCCGGGGATGCCGAAGATGTACTCGATGATGAACGATCCGGTGACGAGGAACGCGAGCGTCGGCCCGAGGATCGTCACGACCGGGATCAGGGCGTTGCGGATCATGTGTCGGGTCACGACCGCGCGCTCGGCGACGCCCTTGCTCTGGGCCGTCCGGATGTAGTCCTTGCGGGTCACCTCGAGCATCGACGCGCGTGTGTAGCGCGCGATCACGGCGATCGGGAAAGCGGCCAGCGCGATCGTCGGCAGGATCCACGTGTCAGGACCCTTCCAACCTTGGGTTGGTAAGGCCTTGAGGGTCACCCCGAAGAACACGATCAACAGCAGCGCCAGGACGAAGCTGGGCATGGAGATGCCGATGACCGAGATCCCGGTCGACAGGTAGTCGGGCCACCGATTGTGACCTAACGCGGCGATCACCCCGAGCGGGATACCGACCAGGACGGACAACGCGAAGGCCATCAGGCCGAGCTGGACGGTCGTCCAGATGCCGCCGCCGACGATGTCGTTGACACTGCGGTCCGTGAACTTGTAGGAGGGACCGAGGTTGCCCTGGAGAAGGTTGGTCACCCAGGTCGCGTACTGCTGGTAGACGGGCTGGTCGAGCCCGTATTTCTGGTTCAGGGTCGCGACCAGGCTGGGCGCGAGCGCCTTGTCACGCGCCCACGGTCCGCCGGGGACGGCGTGCATGAGCGTGAAGGTGATCAGCGAGACGACGAAAAGGACGGGGATGATCCAGAGGAACCGTCGTGCGATATACCCGATCATCTCGATCCCCTTGCCTGTTGCTGACGCCGATACGAAGGTACGGATGATCCCGGGCCCCGGATCGCGAGGCGTCCTGGGCCCGGGCTGCCTGGGGGCCGGACGGGCCGGCCCCCAGCTTCAGACGAAAGCCTGTGCGGCCCTCGTCTAGTGCTGCACGATGGCGATGGTCTCCGGGAACGTGTCGCCATAGAAGACCGAGTCCTGCACGGTGCCGGTGATGCCGGTCACGTACGGAGCGATCTCGTAGTTGGCGACGCGCCAGCGGGTGAAGACGGCGGGGGCGTCCTCGACGAGGAGCGACTGCGCCTGGTTGTAGAGAGCGATGGACTTGGCGACGTCGGTCTCGGCGCCGGCCTGGGCGATCAGCGCATCGAACGCGGGGTTCGAGTAGCTCTCGTCGTTGTTGTTCGATCCGGTGCCGAACAGCGCCCGCAGGAAGTCGTCCGGATGCGGATAGTCCGAGCCCCATGCGTCACGAGTGATCGTGAACTTGCCGGCAAGCCGGTCGGGAACGAACTGGTCGAAGGTCTCGCCGACGAGGGTGGTCTGGACACCGAGGTTCCGGCGCCACTGGTCCTGCATGAACGCGGCAGGCAGCTCGTGGCCGGCGTTGGTGTTGAAGCCGAACGACAGCGGCGGGAGCTTCGTGACGTCAGCAACGCCCAGCTCGGTGAGAGCCTGCGCGAGCTCGGTCTTGGCTCCGGCAACGTCGTACTTGAGGCCGATGTCGCCCTGGTGGCCCGGCATGCCGGGCGGGATCGGGCTGCCGGCGACAAGTCCCTGACCGCCGTAGACGGTCTGCATCATGGTGTCCTTGTCGATGGCCATCGACAGCGCACGGCGGAAGTGCACGTTCGTGGTCGGGCCGGTCTTGGCGTTGAAGCCCCAGTAGTCGAAGACGAGGACCGGGGTGGTCGTGACCTGTGGCCCGAGGGTCGGGTCGGCCTTGATCCGCGGGACGTCAGGCGGGCTGGCCGCCAGGTCGTCGAGCTGGCCGGCCTCGAAGGTGGCCTGATCAGCGGCCGGATCGCCACCGATCTTCATGTCGATCTCGCTGAGCTGCGGCTTGGTCCCGTACCAGTTCGGGTTCGGGACGAGCGTGATCTCAGCCTGGTGGGTCCAGCTCTTCATCATGAACGGGCCGGAGCTGACGAAGTTGGCAGCCTCGGTCGCGTTCGGGCTGGTGATCCACTTCTTCTGCATGGGCGCGGTGCCCCACAGAGCGACGATGTCGAGGATGTAGGAGCTCGGGTGGGCCAGTTGCAGGACGAACGTCTTGTCGTCCGGGGCCGAGACGCCGAGCTTCTGCGAGGGCGGCGTCGATCGTCGCGTCGCTCGCCTTGGTGCCGTTCAGCTTGAGGATGTCGGCAGCGCCCTTGACCGGCTCGAGGAACTGCTGGTAGTACGTCGCAAGGCGCGGATCGATGAGCCGCTGCCAGGCGTAGACGATGTCACCAGCGACGATCGGGTCGCCGTTGCTGTACTTCGCGTCTCGGAGCGTGAACGTGTAGGTCATCCCATCCGCCGAGACGGTCGGCATGGCTGTCGCCAGCGCCGGCACGACGTTGAGGTCCTTGTCGAGATACAGGAGACCGCGGCCGAGTGCGTGGAGCACGGAGATGTCCGTGCTGGTCGACGCCTTCGACGGGTCGAGCGTGTCCGGGTCTTCAGAGCCCAGGGACACGTGAAGGATCCCGGCGGGATCGACCGGGCCCGTCGCGCCCGACGGGGCCGCTGCGCTCGGCGCGCCCGAATTCGCCGGCCGAGGCGGAGGCCGCCGGAGCGCTCGAAGCGCCACCTGCGGTCGCCGCCGGCGGCGACGAGGTTGTGGCACCGCCGCATGCCGCCGCGATGACGGCGATGCTGGCTACGATGCCAAAGAGACGTTTCTGCATGGGTTCTCCTCCGAACGGGTTTGCTGCCCGATGACTCTCTCGCTACCGCGTTCCGCCGCACATCTCAACGTCACTACTCATGTGCTCGCTTTGGTCCGGATCGAGCCTCCCGCTCGTTCGGCCGATGGGCGAGCCGTGGCGCCAGCACGGATCGGGTCGGTGCGCTGCCGGTACTATCCACAGCGTTTCGTGGACTGTCAACTCGCGACCTAACAAACGTTCGGTCGGCTCTTCCACGAGGGCTCAATCGGGGCACGGCATCACGTCGCCGGCCATCGCCCGCCAGCGCAGATTCGGCTGTCGTGCGGCCATCGCCTCGTCAAGCCGTCGGACCGGCGCGCTGTGCGGAGCGCTCGTCACGAGCTCCGGCGTGGCGTCGGTCTCGGCGGCGATCGCGATCAGCGCATCCGCGAAGGCATCGAGCGTCTCGACCGATTCGGTCTCGGTCGGCTCGATGAGCATCCCCTCCTCCACGATCAACGGGAAGTAGATCGTCGGCGGGTGGTAGCCGTAGTCGATCAGGCGCTTGGCGATGTCGAGCGTCCGGACCCCCGTCCGCTTCTTGATCGTGGCGGCCGACGCCACGAACTCGTGCTTGCAGGCGCGGTCATACGGGATGTCGTACGTCCCGGCGAGGCGATGCTTCAGGTAGTTGGCCGCCAGGACCGCGTCGTCGCTGACCTCGCGCAGGCCCGGCCCGCCGTGGGCCCGGATGTACGCGTACGCGCGCACGAGGACACCGGTATTGCCGACGAAGCTGCGCAGGCGCCCGATCGAGGTCGGTCGCTCCCCGTCCCGTTCGAGCCGGAACGTCCCGTCGTCGTTGCGCAGGACCCGCGGCGACGGGAGGTACGGGACCAGGATCTCGCCGACCCCGACCGGGCCCGCGCCCGGCCCGCCGCCGCCATGCGGCGTCGAGAACGTCTTGTGGACATTGAAATGCATCACGTCGAAGCCCGCCTCGCCCGGCTTGAACCGGCCGAGGATGGCGTTGAGGTTCGCGCCGTCCATGTAGGCAAGCGCGCCCGCGGCGTGGACCGCGTCGAGCAATTCGCCGATCCGCGCCTCGAACAGGCCGAGGGTCGATGGGTTGGTGATCATCACCGCCGCGGTCCGCGGACCGAGCGCCGCGCGGAACGCGTCGAGGTCGACGCCACCGTCCGCCGCCGAGGGGACGGTGATCGTCCGGTAGCCTGCCATCGACGCGGTGGCCGGGTTCGTCCCGTGGCTCGAATCCGGGACGAGCACCTCGTCGCGATCGGCCTCGCCGCGTGCCCGGTGGTAGGCCCGGATCATCAGGATCCCGGTCAGCTCGCCCTGGGCGCCGGCGGCGGGCTGGAGCGAGACTGCCCGCATCCCGGAGATCTCGGCCAGGTCGTGCTCCAGCTCCCACAACAGCTGGAGTGTGCCCTGGGCGATCTCGTCGGGTGCCATCGGGTGGAGGTTGGCGAAGCCCGGCAGCCGGGCGGCCCATTCGTTGAGCTTCGGGTTGAACTTCATGGTGCACGAGCCGAGCGGATAGAAGCCGGTGTCCACCGCGTAGTTCAGCTGCGACAGGTTGACGTAGTGGCGGACCACGTCCGGCTCGTTCATCTCCGGCAGGGCCGGGCCGGTCGTCCGTCGGGCCGCCACCGGGATCCGGTCGAGCGCGTCCTTCGGCGGGTGCGGGATCTTGCCGCCGCCGCGACCCGGGCGGCCGCGCTCGAAGATGGTCGGCTGGAGCCGCTCGCCGGTGACGCTCATCGAGCCGCGACCGGGATGTCGGTGTGGCCCAACACGGCGGACATGGCGCCCGCGAAACGGACGATCTCGGCCGAGGTGGTGACCTCGGTGGCGCACACCAGGAGCCCATCGGCAAGCGACGGGTCGTCGGGCTCCGCATCGGCCAGGACCAGGCCGGCCAGGACACCGTCGTCGAGCAGGCGGCGATGGACGGTCCGCGCGTCGGGCACGCGCACGACGAACTCATTGAGATAGGCGCCCGGATGGAGCCGTTCGGCACCGACCGCGGCCAGCGCCGCTTCGAGCTCGGCAGCCTTGCTTGCGCCGAGCGCCGCGACGTCGCGCAGCCCGTGCGGCCCGATCGTGGCGAGGTAGATCGACGCCGCCAGCGCGAGGAGCGCCTGGTTGGTGCAGATGTTGCTGGCCGCCTTGTCGCGGCGGATGTCCTGCTCACGCGCACGCATCGTCATCACGAAGGCGCGTCGACCGTCGAGGTCCGTCGTCATCCCGACGAGGCGACCCGGGATCTGGCGGACGAGCGCGTCGGTCGAGGCCAGGATCCCAAGATACGGGCCGCCGTACTGCGGCGCGATGCCGAGCGGCTGGCCTTCGCCGGCCGCGATGTCGGCACCGTAGGCTCCGGGTGGCGCGAGGACGGCCAGGCTGACCGGCTCCACGACGGCGACGAACAGGGCGCCGGCGGCGTGGGCGAGCCGGCCGATCTCGGGCATCGGCTCGAGCAGCCCGAGGAAGTCGGGCTGGGCGGCGATGACCCCGGCGACCGGGCGTCCAGGCTCGGCGAGCATCCGCTCGAGCGCCGCCAGGTCGGTCGTGCCGGCGGCCTCGCCCTCGGTGACGAGGGGGATCTCCTCGAGCTCGAGTCCGCCCTTGAAGTACGTCCGGGTCGTCTCCCGGTAGTGCGGGTGGACGCCACGCGAGATGAGGACGCGCTCGCGCCGGGTCGCCCGACAGGTCATCAGCGCGGCCTCGGCGGTGGCGGCGGCGCCGTCGTAGTGCGATGCCGAGACGACGTCGAGGTCGACCAGCTCGGCAAGCAGCGACTCGTACTCGTAGATGCTCTGCAGCGTCCCCTGGCTGATCTCGGGCTGGTACGGCGTGTAGGCCGTGTACCACTCACCACGAAGGAGAAGCTGGTCGACCGCGGGCGGGCTCCAGTGGCGATAGACGCCGGCGCCGAGGAACGAGGCCAGGTCGGTCCGGTTGCGGGCGGCCAGACCGGACAGCCGCGCGGCGAGCTCGAGCTCGGGCTCGGGATCGGGCAGGTCGAGGTGCGAGGCTCGCAGCGCGACCGGGATGTCCTCGAAGAGCTGGTCGACCGATGTCAGGCCGAGCGCCCCGAGCATCCTCGCCCGGTCGTCGGCCGTGTGTGGACCGTACGGCATCGACGGCTCAGCCGGCCGCGATCAGGGCGTCGTATGCGTCGGGGTCGAGCAGGGCGTCGACCTGGGCCGCGTCGGCCAGGCGGACCCGGATCATCCAGCCACCGCTGTACGGGTCGCTGTTGACGAGCTCTGGTTTGGGGCCTAGATCGGCGTTCGTCTCGGTCACCTCGCCACTGAGCGGGGCGAAGAGGTCGCTGACCGCCTTGACCAATTCGACGACCCCGAACGCCGCGAACTGTTCGAGGGCCCGCCCGGTCTCGGGCAGCTCCACGAAGACGATGTCACCGAGCTGCTCCGCCGCGTAGGCGGTGATGCCGATGGTCGCGTCGTCGCCATCGATGCGGACCCATTCGTGGTCCTTGGTATAGCGGAGGTCGGTCGGCACCATGGGATCAGGCGTCCCTCCTGTAGAACGGCAGGGCGACGACACGCGCCGGAACGCGGGCATCGCGGATCTCGACATCGACAACGGTACCCGGCTCTGCGTCGTTCGGCGCGACGTACGCCATCGCGATCGGGACGCCGAGGGTCGGCGACTGCGTCCCGCTGGTCACGATCCCGGTTCGTCGGTCACCCGACCAGACCGGGTAGCCGTGCCGGGCGATCCCGCGGCCCTCGACGATCAGCCCGACGAGCTTTCGTTTCGGCCCCTCGCGGGCGACCTTCTCGAGCGCGGCGCGGCCGACGAAATCGCCGGGCTTGGTCAGCTTGACGACGCGCCCGAGACCGGCCTCGTAGGGATCGGTGTCGAGGTCGAGCTCGTTGCCGTAGAGCGGCATCCCGGCCTCGAGCCGGAGCGTGTCGCGAGCCCCGAGGCCGATCGGCAGCCCGTCGTGCGCGAGGACCGCCTCGAGCAGGACCTCCCACAGCTCGGGGGTCCGCGTCGTGTCCACGAACACCTCGAACCCGTCCTCGCCGGTGTAGCCGGTCCGCGCGACCAGCGCATCGATCCCGGCGACCTTCCCCTCGGCCGAGGCGTAGTAGCGCAGCCCCGCAAGGTCCACGTCCGTCAGTGGAGCAAGGACCTCCACGGCGCGCGGTCCCTGGACTGCCAGCAGGCCCATGGCCAGCGACCGATCGTCGAGCACCGCCGCGAACCCGGTGAGCCGCTCCGCCAGCGCGTCCGAGACGGTCGGCGCGTTCCCGGCGTTGGCGACCACCAGGAAGCGCGTCTCGCCGAGCCGGTAGACGATCAGGTCGTCGATGATCCCGCCGCCCGGGACGCAGATCATCGAGTACTGGGCGCGCCCGACGGCGAGGCTCGGGGGGTCGGAGACGAGCGCCGCGGCCAGGGCGTGGCCGGCCTCCGGCCCTTCGACATAGAGCTCGCCCATGTGCGACAGGTCGAACAGGCCGACGCGCTCGCGGACGGTCCGGTGCTCCTCGAGGATCGAGCCGTACTGGACCGGCATCAGCCAGCCGCTGAACTCGATCAGCCGCGCGCCGAGCGCTCGGTGCGCGTCCGCGAGCGGGGTGAGATGGATGGCCGGGTCCACGGCGTCGGTCACGAAGCGCTCTCGGCGGACGCACCGGACGCCGTGCGGTCCCCGGCACCCGCGCCGGCGATGATCTCGGACGCCCGGGCGACGAGCGCCCGCTCGGTCTCGAAGGTGAGCATCGACGGGGCGGTCGCGAACGGGATCCAGCGCACCTCGTCGAACTCGTGGTCGTGGGCGGCCAGGTCGCCGCCGACCGGCTCCATCAGGAAGTAGTGGACCGTCTTGTGGATCCGCGTCCCGGACTGGACGAACCAGTACTCGATCGAATCGAGCGGACCGGTGATCCGGACCTCGAGCCCCGTCTCCTCGCGGACCTCGCGGAGTGCGGTCTGCTCACGCGTCTCGCCGGCGTTGGGCGTTCCCTTGGGGAGGGTCCACGTCCGGCCGTCTCGCTCACGGCGCCGGCTGCCGACGACCAGCCACGGCTGGTCCAATTCGTACCGAACGACGATCCCGCCGGCGGAGGTGGCGGTCGACGTCCTCAGCCTGGCCACGGCGCCGACGAGGCGCCCGGGCGGGCCGTGCCGGGGCGCCCGGACCTGGCCCACTGCATGATCACGGCCGGGCCCGGGCGACCGTTCGGCCGCCGTCGCGCCACCGCCGGCTGGATCGCTCGCCAGCTCGCCCGCACGCGGGCGAGGGGCGCGACCTCCGGGCCGTGCAGGACCGTCGGGCGAAGACCCTGGGCATGGAACGAGCCCGACGGGCGCAGGCCGAGCCGACGCTCCCTGACGCGGGTCGAGGGGCGAACGAAATGGGCCGCCGGTCGGGCCGCGTACTTGGCCGCGATGCTGTGATCCATGGGAGGCTATGGTACCGGTTCGGCGGGGGCTTGCAAGGCCGATGCGAGCACGACGCGCATCTTCTCCGCGACGTCCGGTGCCAGGGCGCCACGTTGCTCGGCGAGGTCGATCTCGCGGTGCGCAGCCGCGACGTACAGGTCGAGGACGCCCGGCGCGTGCTCCCGGAGTGTCGCGAGGTGGGCCTCGAGCGTCCCGACGTCGCCGCGGGTCATCGGACCGGTCAGCGCGTCGCGGATCCCGAGGGCTCGCGCGTTGCCGAGCGTTCCTTCGATGAGAGGCCCGTAGATGGCCAACGCGCCGGCCTCGTCGAGCCCGGCCACGCGACCAAGCTCGGCGATGGCGTCGAGGAGCGCCACGAAGCCGCCCGCGGCCAGGACCGCGGCCGCGTGGTAGGCCGCCTTCGACCCCGGTGCGAGACGGACGGCCGTCGCGCCGACGGCGTCGGCCATGTCGGCCAGCAGCGCTGCCAGCTGGTCGTCGCCCTCGATCGCCACGGTCGCCCCGTGGAGCGCGGCGACCGCCCGCTCCGTGTCCGCGAAGGCGACCAATGGATGGAACGAGCCGATCTGCGTCCCGGCGGCCATCGCCGGGGTGAGGACCTCGGCCCCGAGCGCCCCGCTTGTATGGATCATCGCCTGGCCGCTGTACATCCGCAGCGAGGCGGCCAACGGCCCGATGACGTCGTCGGGGACGGCCAGCACGATCAGCTCGACTTCGTCGAGGATCGGTTCCGGGTCGGCGAAGACGCGGGTGACGTCGACGAGCGAGCGGAACCGCTCGCGCCGCCCGGCATCCCGGCTGGCGACCGCGTGGATCGGCCAGCCGCCCCGAGTGAGGGCGACAGCGAGCGCGGTCCCGACCGCGCCGGCGCCGACGATCCCGGTGATCGGCGGCTGGCCGGGACCGGCGTGGAGATGCGGGTGGGCGTGGTCGCTGGGGTGGGCCGGGTCGTCGTCACGATGCGAGCCTGGCGCCGGCGGATGGAGGTCGATGCCGGCCGCCTCGATGGCGGCTGCCGTCTCTGCGCGATCGGTCGCCTTTTCGCGTTCGGGATCGTCGCCGGGCAGGTCGCCCCACGCCTTCATCGGGGTCGTCCGCGGGCTGACCTGGATCGTCGGACGTGCACGCGTCGAGTGTAGCGGTCGTCCCGGGGCGGTCGGGGGCCACGCGCTATACTCGAAGCAACCTCGACCCGGGGCGGGCGCACCCGCCCGGCGCCGACTGACCCCGCGCACACGCGCGGTCGATGAAGGAGGCGCGTCATGACATCCCTGCGATCGATCCCGGACCCGTTCGCCGCGCGGGCGACGCTGCGGATCGGCAGCACCGACTACGGGTACTACCGGCTCGAGGCCGTGACCGATCGGATCGACCTCGCGAGCCTTCCCGTCACGATCAAGATCCTGCTCGAGAACCTGCTGCGCCACGCGGGCGGCGGGGTGGTCCGGGCGGAGGACGTGGAGGCGCTCCTGGCCTGGCGTCCCGGCGCGGCGGCCGAGGCGGAGATCCCGTTCATGCCGGCCCGGGTCCTCCTCCAGGACTTCACCGGCGTCCCGGCGGTCGTCGACCTCGCGGTCATGCGCGACGCGATGGCCGACCTCGGCGGCGACCCCGCCAAGGTCAATCCGCTCGTCCCGGCCGACCTCGTCATCGACCACTCGGTCCAGATCGACCAGTTCGGGACGCCCGGCGCGTTCGCCTTCAATGTCGAGCGCGAGTACGACCGCAACGGTGAGCGCTACCAGCTGCTGCGCTGGGCGCAGACGGCCTTCCGCGACCTGCGGGTCGTGCCCCCGGGGACTGGGATCATCCACCAGGTCAACCTGGAGTTCCTGGCCACCGTCGTGACCGACGCCGATGATCGCGCCGGCGGCCGGATCGCCTACCCCGACACGCTGGTCGGCACTGATTCGCACACGACGATGGTCAACGGTCTCGGCGTCCTGGGTTATGGCGTCGGCGGCATCGAGGCGGAGGCCGTCCTGCTCGGCCAGCCGCTCTACCAGCCGATGCCGCATGTCGTCGGCGTCCGGCTCCACGGCGCGCTGCCGCGCGGGTCGACCGCGACCGACCTCGTGCTGGTCGTGACCGAGATGCTGCGCGCCCACGGCGTGGTCGGGTCATTCGTGGAATTCGCCGGCGACGGGCTGGCGACCCTCGCCCTGGCCGATCGGACGACGATCAGCAACATGAGCCCAGAGTTCGGGGCGACCGCGACGCTCTTCCCGATCGACGACGAGACGATCACCTACCTCCGCCTGACCGGTCGGTCTGAGGAGCGAGTCGCGCTCGTCGAAGGCTACGCGAAGGCGCAGGGCCTCTGGCGCGAACCGGGCGACGGGCCCGTCTTCGACGAGCTGCTCGAGCTCGACCTGGCGAGCGTCGCGCCGTCGGTCGCAGGTCCGCGACGGCCCCAGGACCGGGTCGAGCTGCCCGGGCTTCCGGCCAACTTCCGGACGGCGTTCCCGGCCACCGCGCCATCGGCGGCGGCCAAGGAGGATCTCGGCCGGCTGACCGACGAGGGCGGTCTGACCGGTGCGACCGACAACGGCAGCGTCGCGGTCGACCTGGGCGGATCGGCCGCCATCATCCGTCACGGCTCGGTGGCCATCGCCGCCATCACGTCATGCACGAACACCTCGAACCCGACTGTCATGGTCGGGGCCGGGCTGCTGGCTCGCAACGCGGTCGCCCGCGGCCTGCGGGTCGGTCCGACGGTCAAGACGTCGCTGGCGCCCGGCTCGCGAGCGGTCACCGGCTATCTCGAGGCCGCCGGCCTGATGGCCCCGCTCGAGACGCTCGGCTTCGCCCTGGCCGGCTACGGCTGCACGACGTGCATCGGCAACTCGGGTCCGCTCGACCAGGCGGTCGCCACCGCGATCGAGGCCGGCGACCTGGTCGTCGCCGCCGTGCTGTCGGGCAATCGCAACTTCGAGGGCCGCATCCATCCGCTGGCGCGGGCCAGCTACCTCGCCTCGCCGCCGCTGGTCGTCGCCTTCGCGCTCGCCGGCCGGGTCGACATCGACCTGACCAGCGAGCCGCTGGGCGTCGGGTCGGACGGCCGGCCGGTCTTCCTCGCCGACATCTGGCCCGAGCCCGACGAGATCCGGACCGTGATCGCCGACAGCATCGATCCCGAACTCTTCCGGCGCACGTACGCGACCGTCTTCGAGGGCGACGACCGCTGGCGCGCCCTGCCGATCCCATCGGGCGACCGCTACGTCTGGGAGGACGGCTCGACCTATATCGCCAAGCCGCCGTTCTTCGATGGCCTCGGGCTCGACTCCCGCGCCCGTCGGCGACATCGACGGGATGCGCGTGCTCGCCGTCCTCGGCGATTCGGTCACCACCGACCACATCTCGCCGGCCGGCTCGATCGCACCGTGGTCGCCTGCCGGTCAATGGCTCCAGGCGCACGGCGTCGGGCCGCTCGAGTTCAACTCGTACGGGGCCAGGCGCGGCCATCACGAGGTGATGATGCGCGGGACGTTCGGCAACATCCGTCTGCGCAACCGGCTGGTCGAGGGCAAGGAGGGGCCCTACACGGTCCACCTCCCCGACGGCGAGGATGGCTTCATCTACGACGTGGCGATGCGCTACGCCGCCGAGGGCGTCCCGCTGGCGATCATCGCCGGGCTCGAGTACGGCACGGGATCGTCGCGCGACTGGGCGGCCAAGGGTCCGGCCCTGCTCGGCGTCCGGGTCGTGATCGCCGAGAGCTTCGAGCGGATCCATCGCTCGAACCTGGTCGGGATGGGGATCCTGCCGCTCCAGTTCCGGGTCGGCGAGAACGCGGCGTCGCTCGGGCTCACCGGCCGCGAGACGATCTCGGTCAGCGGGCTCGCCGGCGGCCCGACGCCACGACAGGACGTGACCGTCGTCGCGCGCGCGGACGACGGGACCGAGCAACGGTTCTCGGCGATCGCCCGCCTCGACGGCCCGATCGACGTCGAGTACTACCAGGCCGGCGGGATCCTCCCCGCGGTGCTGCGCCGCCTCGCGCGCGAGGCGTAGGTCGGCGGTCGCCGATCCGGGCGTGTCACGGACACGAAGAAGCCCTCGGGGGAGGAACCGAGGGCTTCTACGCGGAGGAGCAGGCTGTGTTGCCTCTTCTGACGCGCAGCCACACACGGACGTGACGTAGGAATCGGACGTTTTCCGTCCCGGGTCGAGCGGGCTCAGCTCGCATCCGCAGGATCGACTGGATCGACCGCATCGCTCGTCGTCTCGGTCACATCGGATCGCGCGATGGAGATGTCACCGGGCGTATCGCCGCGCGAGATCGTCTGACCGATGTTGCCGACGAGCAGGGCAACCGCCGACACAAGGTAGAGCTGCCCAGTCAGGGCCTCGGAGACCGCGAAGATCCGCCCCGCACTCGTGGACGCGGTGAAATCGCCGTACCCGACGGTCGTCAGGGTCACGTAGCTGAAATAGACGAAGTCGATCGATCCTGCCTTCTCCGTCTGAACGAAGAACGGTTCGCCGGTCAGGACGCCGATGACCGGGTAGAGATACGCGTAGGTCAGGCCAAGCAGGAGGTAGATGGCGAGCGCGCCCAGGACCAGGCGGACGGTGATCCTCGGGGAATGGAAGATCCGCAACAGGATGATCACGGGCGCGGCGAACGCGAGCAGCAGCCCGATCAGGCCGGCCGCCACCGAACCCTCCTCTTCGCCGCTCAGGAAACCCACGGCAGCTGCGGCCACAGCGACCGCGACGACCACAGCCGAGATCCGGAACGTCCGTCGTCGAGCGTCCGAGGTGTGGAGGACGAAGAGCAGGGTGAAACCGCTGAGGCAGACGCTGAGGAACTCGCCGACCGACCCGAACCCGACCGAGACCATGACGATCGTGGCCAGGATGAGGAGCAGGACGACGCCGTAGTCGTCGCGCTCCTCGAGGCGGGAAGTGATCCAGCTGCGGCGGGCCGCAGCGGCGGCTCGTGTGGGCATCTGTCAGGCCACTACGACTGGCGGTGGATGGGGCAGCTCATGGGGCGCAGCTCCGAGATCGTCCGATCGATGGGAGCCGCAGCATGCGGCATGTCGCGTCGTCTCGTGATGGTGTTTCGTCTTCATCCACGCAGGTGAGGCGGCGACCTCAGCGCCCTCCCCTGCCCCCGGCGATCGATGGTCCGGAGACAGAAACAGGGCCCAAAGGCCCTGCACTGCTCGGGGTCACGATGGTGGGCGATACTGGATTCGAACCAGTGACCTCACGGATGTGAACCGTGCGCTCTAACCGACTGAGCCAATCGCCCGAGGAACCGTCGAGCCGTCGGACCGGCTCATGACGTTCGGAAGGCGGAGGCGACGCCGCGTGCGAGCCATCCGCCCGCGGATCATACCTTCAGGCCCGGCCAGTGGGCAACGATCACCTCGGGATCGAGCCCGTCGACGACGACCAGCTTCTGGCGACTCGACCCGCCGGCGACGATGCGCACGTCCCGCCGTGCGACCCCCAGCTCGTCGGCCAGCAACCGGATCAGGCTGGCGTTGGCGGCGCCTTCCACCGCCGGTGCCATCACCCGGACCTTGAGGACGCCGTCGACCACCTCCTCGACGCGCTCGACCGCGGACCGCGGCGTCAGGCGGACGGCGAAGCGGGCGGTGGGGAAGCTCAAGACCTCGGAAGGCGCGCCATGGGGGCGTCATGGGCGAACGGCATCGACCCGAGTCTACCAGCCGAGCGCATGAAGACCCGCCGACGGCCGATCAGGCGGCCGGCGATCCAGGTTCGTGATGGCGCGCGTTCACCGAACAGCGCGCGCCCGACCCGGACGATCGTGGCGCCCTCTTCGACCGCCAGCTCGAAGTCGTCGGTCATCCCCATCGAGAGGGCCGGTCCGAGCCCTGGCCACCGTCCGCGGAACTGCTCCGAGAGCTCGCGCAGACCGCGGAACGTGGATCGCGCCTCGGCCGGCTCGCTCGTCAGCCGCCCGACGGTCATCAGACCGCCGACCGCCAGGTGCGAGAGCGCAAGGATCTCGTCGAGGGCCGCCTCGAGCTCGTCCGCCGCGAAGCCGGCCTTCGCCGGATCGAGATCGACGTTGACCTGGAGCAGGACCGGATAGGGCCGACCTGGTTGCACCTCGGGCACGAGCCGGTCGAGCCGCCGAGCGAGGTCGACGGAGTCCACGGTCTGGATCGATTCGAAGACGTCCAGCGCCCGTCGCGCCTTGTTCGACTGGAGTGGACCGATCAGCTGCCAGCGCGCGCCGGGCACCTCGGAGGCCTTGGCGACGCCTTCCTGGACCCGATTCTCGCCCAGGAGATCGAGGCCGGCCGCCACCGCGTCCCGCAGGGCTTCGGCCGCGACGGTCTTCGAGACCGCCACGAGGGTGACATCGTCGGGTGCCCGGCCGGCGCGAGCGCAGGCGTCCGCGATCCGGCCGAGAACCCGTTCGCGGGCGGCCCGATACGCCTCGATGCGCGTCTGCGGGCTGCTCATGCGCGACTGGCCGGCCGGTCGCCGGCCTGGCTCACTTGCGGCGGAGGAAGCTCGGGATCTCGAGATCGTCCGCGTCGTACGTGGTCGACCGCTTGGCCGGCGTCGGCTCCCCGACCGATCGTTCGACGCGAGGCGCCGCGAGCACGGCGGCCGCCTGATCGTCGAGCGGCGACGACGTCGGGGTCGAGGACGGATAGGAGCCGCCGTCGGCGACTTCCTCGCGCTGGCGCTGGAGCTCCTCGAGGAAGTCGCGCTCGCGGGACGGTCGGGCGGTGGCACTCGAGTCCATCACCGCGGTCGCCTCGTGACGGTTGACGTGGCGCTTCTTGCCACCATCGAAGCCGGTCGCGATGACGGTGATCATGACCTCGTCGCCGAGCCGCTCGTTGAAGCTCGTCCCGAAGATGATGTTCGCCTCCGGATCGGCGGCGGCGCGGATCTCCTCGGCCGCCTCGGTGACCTCGAACAGGCTGAGCGTCGACGAGCCGGTGATGTTGAACAGGATGCCCTGGGCGCCGGCGATGTCGACCTCGAGCAACGGGCTGGCGATGGCCTGGCGGGCCGCCTCGACGGCGCGGTTCTCGCCCGACGCCCGGCCGATCCCCATGAGGGCGGAGCCCGCGTCGCGCATGATCGCGCGGACGTCGGCGAAATCGAGATTGATGAGTCCTGGCATGGTGATGATGTCGCTGATGCCCTGGACGCCCTGGCGCAGGACGTCGTCGACGACGCGGAACGCGTCGAGGATGCTGGTGTCCTTCTGGACGACGTCCTTCAGCCGGTCGTTGGGGATCGTGATCAGGGTGTCGACCTGCGCCTTGAGCTCTTCAGCGGCCTTCTCGGCCACGAGCTTGCGCTTGGCGCCCTCGAAGGTGAACGGCTTGGTCACCACGCCGATCGTCAGCGCACCTGTCTCCTTGGCGATCTGGGCGACCACCGGGGCCGCGCCCGAGCCGGTGCCGCCACCGAGCCCCGCGGTGATGAAGACCATGTCCGAGTCGACGAGCGCCGCGCTGATCTTCTCCGAGTCCTCTTCCGCGGCGCGTTGTCCGATCGACGAATCACCGCCGGCCCCGAGGCCCCGGGTGATCTTGTCGCCGATCCGGATCTTGTGCGGTGCGTCCGCCTGGAGCAGCGCCTGCGCGTCGGTGTTGAGGGCGATGAACTCGACCCCCATCATCTCCGCCCGGATCATCCGGTTGACGGCGTTGCTCCCTCCGCCGCCGACGCCGATGACGCGGATCAGCGCGAAGTTCTCGGAATCGGAACGCAACGGCATCGGGCTCTCCTCAGCGACCCACGTTGGGATTCTGCGCGACGGTGGCTCGTGTGGACCCGGGTGGCCTTTCCCGGTGCTGAGCGGGTCCGTTGGGTTGGCGGGAGTATACCGCCCGACGGGGCTCGGTGGGTGGCCCAACCTCGCCGTTCGGGCCTCTTTTCGGCCCCGGAGTGGTGCCCCGGTGCACCGGCCGGCGACAGGTCCGAGGCACCATGCGCGGTCAGCCCGGGATCAACGCAAGACGGACGGTCCGGACCTCGTTGTCGGCGTTCGGATCGAGCAGGCAGATCGACTGCCACGTCCCGAGCCCGAGCCGTCCGGCGACGACCGGGACGGTCAGCGACGGCGGGGCGAGAAGCGGCAGGACGTGATCCGCACCGTGGCCGGGCGACCCATGGCGATGGCGGTAGAGCCCCTCGTCGCGCGGCAGGAGACGGTCGAGCGCGGCAAGCAGGTCCTCGTCCGAGCCCGCACCCACCTCGACCACGACCAGGCCCGCGGTCGCATGCGGGACGAAGATCGACAGGAGTCCGTCCCCGCCGCCCGACGCGTCGGCGGCGAACCGTGCGCAGTCGGCGGTCAGGTCCACGAGCCCGCGACCGCGACCGGTCCGGACCGTCAGCTCGAGCGTGTCTACGGGAAGATGTTCCGGATCGCGTCCCGCAGCCGGCCGATCCCGCCGCCCACCGGAGCCGATTCGTAGCGGTTCGGCTCGCCGGCGGAGAGCGACGCGGCGCCCCACTGGAGAAGACCGACCGCGGTGCTGTAGCTCGGGTTGAGGAGCGTGTCGACCAACCCGCCGATCCCCGCCGGTGCCGCGACCCGGACCGGCATCTGGAGGACCTCGCGGCCGAGCTCGGCGGCGCCCGACAGCTGCGACGCGCCACCGGTCAGGATCACCCCGGCCGGGAGCATCCCGACCCCGGCGGCCCGGATCTCGTTGCGCAACAGCTCGAACGTCTCGCGCATCCGCGCCTCGATGATCTGCGACACCTCGAGCCGGCTGACCGTCCGGCCGGCGTCCTCGCCGAGGACCGAGACGCTGATCTGCTCGTCCTCGGTTGATCTGGCGGAGGTCGCACGTGCCGTGCTTGATCTTGAGCTCCTCGGCGACCTGGATGCTCGTCTTGAGCCCGATCGCGACGTCGTTGGTGACGTTCGCGCCACCGACCGGCAGGACCCGCGTGTGGAACGGCGAGCCGTCCTGGAAGAGCGCGAGGTCGATCGTGCCGGCGCCCATGTCGGCGACCGCCACCCCGAGCTCCTTCTCGGTCTCGGACAGGACGGCCTCGGCTGAGGCGAGCGAATCCACGACCAGCTCGTCGATCTTGACGCCGGCCGCGGCGACGCACTTGGTCAGGTTCTGGACCGCGGTCGCCGACGCCGTGACGATGTGCGTCTCGACCTCGAGCCGCAGCGCGCTCATCCCGAGCGGATCCTTGACCCCCTCCTGGCCGTCGACCGTGAAGCCGCGCCGCTCGACGTGGAGGACGTCCCGGTTGGACGGGATCGAGACGGCCCGGGCGACCTCGATCGCACGGTTGACGTCCTCGCGGGTGACCTCGCGATGGTGCGCGGTGACGGCCACCTGTCCGCGCGAGTTGAGGCTCTCGACGTGCTGGCCGCCGACGCCCACGAAGGCACGGTCGATCTTCCAGCCCGACAGCCGCTCGGCGCGCTCGACCGCGTCCGCGATCGAGCGGACCGTCTGGTCGATGTTGATGACGACGCCCTTCTTGAGCCCGGACGCGGGCACGGTGCCGTGGCCCATGATCGTCAGCCGGCCGTCGCGACTCACCTCGCCGATGAGCGCACAGACCTTGCTCGTGCCGACGTCGATGCCGACCAGGACCGCTTCTCGTTCCACCGTTCCGTTCGTCTCCGTTAAAGGGCTGTCGCGGTTGACGCTGTCGCGGTCTTACAGGAAGTGGCGCCGGATGAGAGCTACGTTATCGAAGATGCGCAGGCCGAACGTGATGAGAGCCACCAGGTACAGGTCGAGACCGAGACGATCACCGATGAACGTCAGGAGCACCGCGACGATGGCATTGACCAGGAACCCGCTGATGAAGATCCGATTGTCGTAGACCCCGTCGAGCTCGGCCCGGACTGCGCCGAGGACCGAATCGAGCGCGGCGAGGATCGCCACGGCCGAATAGCGACTGAGTTCGAACCCGACGTTGACGTTGAGGACGAGCCCCAGCAGGACACCCACGAGGAGTCCGAGCAGGGGTAACAGCACGGGGTGGTCGTCCTCGCTCCAATGGTTTGGGCAAGGCTACCCGACGGCGACCCGCTCCGCCAACTCACCGCGCCTTGCTCGGCTTGGGCGATGGCGACGCTGGAGGCGTGGCTCGCGGCGTGTATGTCCCGTCGGTCCCCGACGCGAGGATCACGCGCTGGACCTCGGGCTCGCGGCCGACGAGCAGGCTGCGCAGAAGGCGGACCTGGTCGGGGATCATCGCGGTCGTCCGCAGGCTCGGCGTGTAGAACCCGAAGACCGCGGACCAGCCGCCCGGACGCGTCGCGACCACGAAGCCGTTGGCGTCGGTGACGCTGACACCCAGCGAGACCGCGGAGCTGCCGACGTCGGCCGGGACGAGCGACGCCAGACGGGTCGCTGCGTCGAGGTCGACCGGGTCGAGGCTCTTGCCGACATCGAGGTTGATCGACTCGATCCGCCGATCGTCGATGACCGGCAGCGCGGCGGCGTCGGCCGGCGGCTGGGCGGGCATCAGGGCGAACAGGGTCCCGTCCGCGTCGGCGAGGTAGCGGCGGTCACCGACCTGCCAGACCATGACCGGGACGCGCTCATCGATGCTGACCGCCAGCGTGCCCGGCAGTCGGACGTCGACCTGGGCCGCGCGGACGGTCGGGAGCGAGTCGAGCGCGGCGAGCAGCGGTTTGGTCGAGAGCACGAACAGGTTCTCGCCGCGCGCCACCGCGAGCGCCGACTCGACCGCGCTCGTGTTCGTGTAACGGGCGCCCGCGACCTCGAGCGTCCGGTAGTCGAAGGCCGACGAGGCACCGACGCCGTAGATCGCCGCAGCCGTCACGAGCATCGCGAGGCCCGCACCGGCGCGCGCCCCGGACAGGCCGGCCGATGCCCGGCGGACCGGCCGTGACCGGCGTCCGGGGAGTGGCGCACGACTCCGTCGCGCGACGGGGCGTCCGTTCATCGCGGCAGGTCCGCGGCGGTCAGGCGCCGGCCGGCCCGGGCGGCGTGACGCTCGATCGCCAGCTCGACGATCCGGGTGCAGACCGAGCCGAACGTGTAGCCGCCCTCGGCCGGCATCGTCGGGAAGAGGCTGATCGGCGTGAAGCCCGGGGATCGTGTTGATCTCGGACAGGATGATCGTCTCGCCGGCCAGCAGGAAATCGACGCGGGCGAACCCCTCGGCGCCGATCGCCCGGTAGGCGTCGCGCGCGATCTTCTGCATCGTCACCCGCTGGCGATCGGTGACCTCGGCGCGGGTCGAGGTCTCGGACAGGCCGGCCGTGTACTTCGCGGCATAGTCGTAGAACTCGTGGCCCGAGATGATCTCGCCCGGTCCGTACAGCTCGAGGTCTCCCGGGCCGTTGCCGATGACCGAGACCTCGAGGTCGCGGGCGCCGGCCAGGTACGTCTCGACGAGTGCCAGCGTGTCGTGTCGGAACGCCGTCTCGAGCGCGGCGTCGAGCTCGGATGGATCGTGGACGAGAGTGATCCCGACCGAGCTCCCGAGGCGGGCCGGCTTGACCATCAGCCGCGGATCGCCCGTCGCGGCGGTGAAGGCCGTCAGCTCGGCGCGAACGGCGGCCGGGTCGTTCGCCCAGCGCGCGGCATGGACCTCGCGCCAGTCGACGACCGGCAGGCCGATCCCGCGGCACAGCCGCTTGAAGATCGTCTTGTCCATCCCGATCGCCGAGGCGGCCACGCCCGAGCCGGTGTAGGCCAGCCCGGCCGCCTCGAGGAGTGCCTGGACGGTGCCGTCCTCGCCGAACGGACCGTGGAGAGCGATGACCACGACCGGCGCGGGCCGCGCGGCCGCCAGGCGGTCGATGGCCGCACCGAGCGTGACCGGACCCGTCGCCCCGAGCGCCGGCGGGTCGTCGTAGGCGGCGCCCGGCCGGTCGTCCCGCCGATGTCCGGCGGGCAGCCACCACCAGCGCGCCGTCGAGGTCGATCAGGACCTGCTCGACGGCGAAGCCCTCGTCGGCCAGTGCCGCGGCGATCGCGGTCCCGGACACGATCGAGACGTCGTGCTCGGCCGACGGACCGCCGAGCAGGACCACGATCGGCGGCCGTTCGGTCATGGCGCCGCCTCCCAGCCGGTCCAGTCACCGACGAACTCGATCTCGAAGGCCAGCGTCACCCCGTGCCGGGCGAGGACCTCGGCCCGGACCCGCTCGCCCAGCCGGCGGACGTCGGCCGCCCGGCCCTTCTGGTCGTTGACGATGAAGTTGGCGTGCTTCTCGGAGACGACCGCGCCGCCGATCCGCAGCCCCTTGAGTCCGGCCGCCTCGATCAGCCGGCCGGCCGAGTCGCCCGGCGGGTTGCGGAAGACGCTCCCGGCCGACGGCAGCCCGAGCGGCTGATGTGCCTGTCGCCAGTGCCGGATCTCGTCGAGCCGTCGCCTTGATCACGTCCGGGTCGGCGGCGGCGAGCCGGAATGTCGCGTCGACGACGACATCGCGCGGCGTTTCGGGCGGCGCCCCGTCGTCGGACGCCTTGAACCGGCTGTCGCGATAGGACAGCCCGAGCTCGGCGGCCGGGACGATCGTCTCGGTCCCGTCGGCCGCGAGGACGCGGGCCGACTCGAGGACCGCCGCGATGTCGGCGTCGTGGGCGCCGGCGTTGGCCCAGACGGCACCGCCGACCGTCCCCGGGATCGCCAGCCCGAACTCGAGACCGGTCAGGCCGGCGTGCTGGGTCTCGGTCGCGGCGCGGGCCATCTGCATGCCGGCCTCGGCCGTGTAGCGTTCGCCGTCGGTGCGCGATCCCTCGGCCCGGACCTGGATGACGAGGCCGCGGATCCCGGCGTCGGCGATGACCAGGTCGCTCCCCCGCCCCAGCACGAAATGCGGCAGTCCGCGGGTCCGGGCGAAGCGGACGAGGGCGCGCAGCTCGTGGGCGTTGTGGACCGTGGCGAACAGGTCGGCCGGGCCGCCGACCCGCATCGTCGTGAACCGGGCGAGCGGCTCGTCGCGCGACGTCTTGACGCCGATCCGGCGCTGGATGTCCGTCCCGGTCGCGATCGCGTCGAAGCCGGCGATCACGCCGCCTGGCCCCGGGCGCGGCGCTCGATCTCGGTCGGCTCGGGAAAGGGCAGCCGGGCCGCCGCCGCGAGGACGAGCTCCGCGACGGCGTCGGCCGCGCCGGGCCGGCCGAGGCCCCGGGCCGCGGCCGACATCGCCGCGTGCGTGACCGGGTCGTCGAGGAGTCCAGCGGCCTCGACGAGCGCCCCGGCGTCGAAGGCCTCGTCATCGACCAGGCGCGCGGCCCCGGCGGCGACCAGGCTCGCGGCGTTCGCCCGCTGGTGGCCGGCGGCGTGCGGATACGGCACGACGACCATCGGCAGGCCCAGCGCGGTCACCTCGGCGAGCGTCGATGAGCCGGCCCGGCCCGACGACCAGGTCGGCCGCCGCGAGTGCGGCCAGCATCTCGTCGCGCAGGAACGGGTACGGCCGATAGCGCTGCCGGATCGGTTCGGGGAGGCCCTCGCGCCCGGCCAGGGCGGCCGCGTAGCCGTCGTCGCCGGTGACGTGGATGACCGTCACCCGCTCGACCAGCCGGGGCAGGGCCTCGGCCACGGCGGCGTTGAACCGGCGGACGGCCTGCGAGCCGCCGAAGATGAGCAGGACCCGCTCATCGTCCGCGATCCCCATCCGCAGCCGGGCCGCCGCCCGGTCGGTGGCGCGGATGTCGCGGATCGGCGTGCCGGTCACGTAGCACGGCCGGCCCGGTGCCGCGCCGGCCAGCGCCCGGCACGTCGCGTCGAACGAGACGGCGAGCGCCGCAGCCAGTCGGGCCGTGGCACGGACCGCGCGGCCCGGGATCACGTTGCCGTCCCACAGCACGACCGGGATCCCGAGCGGGGCGGCGGCGATGAGGACCGGGACCGCGACGTAGCCGCCGGTCGTGAAGATCGCGGCCGGTCGCTCCGCGAGCAGGATGGCCGTCGCCTGCGGGACGGACAGGCCGAGGCGGATCGGGTCGAGGACGGCGTGGACGTCGGCCTCGGTCGTCCGGAGCGAGCGTGCGGCGAGGCGGCGCAGGGGGATGTGCGCCGCCGGGACGAGCGTCGCCTCCAGACCGCGATGGCCGCCGAGCCAGCGCAGCTCGGGGGCGTCAGGCGTCGTGCCGAGCGAGCGGGCGACGGCGAGCGCCGGGTAGATGTGTCCGCCCGTTCCGCCCGCCGCGATCAGCAATCGCATCGTCGTTCCACGTCCCCTTCTCCACGGTCTCGCGCGAGATCGATAACAGGATCCCGATCGCGGCAAAGCTGATGATGAGGGATGACCCGCCGGCGCTGATGAACGGCAGGGTGATCCCGGTGATCGGCAGCAGCGCCACGACCACCCCGATGTTGACGAACGCCTGGAGACAGATCCAGGCGGTGATCCCGGCCGCGAGCAACGCCCCGAACGTGTCGGGCGCCGACAGCGCGATGCGGATCCCCGAGTAGGCCAGCAGGAGGAACAGGGCGATCACGACGATCCCGCCCGAGCATCCCGAACTCCTGGCCGACCTCGGCGAAGATGAAGTCGTTGAACGCGTTGGGCACCGACACCCGGCTCCCGCCGAGACCCGTCCCGAGCAGTCCGCCGACGCCGAGCGCCAGGAGCCCCTGGACGGTGTGGAAGCCGGCGCCGAGACGGTCGAGCCAGGGGTCCTGCCAGACCAGGATCCGCTGCATCTGGTAGCCGCGCAGCCCGACGACGATCATCGCCATCGCTCCGCCGGCGGCCATGACCGCGAGATGCATGATGTTCGCCCCGGCGACGAAGAACATCGTGAACGCGGTGAGCGTGATGACCCCGGTCGTGCCCAGGTCCGGCTCCTTGAAGACGAGGACGAGGATCGGCGTGACGATGATCAGGAACGGGACGGTCCCGCCCCAGAAGCCGCGGATGCCGCTCCCGCGCTTGGCGAACCAGTGGGCCAGGTAGATGACGAGGGCGAGCTTGGCGATCTCGGCCGGATGGATCGCCGGCAGCGGCCCGAGCTTGAGCCAGCGCGCCGACCCGCCGACGACGATGTTGAGGCTCGGGACGAAGACGAGCACGAGCAGGACGATGGCGAACAGGTAGAACGGCACCGACACGAGGCGCAGGTAGCGGTAGTCGACCCGCATCATCAGGAGCATCGCGACGATGCCGAGGATCGCCCACTGGATCTGCGGCCCGACGGTCGCGAACGTGTCGGCGTCCTGCGACAGGTAGCCCTTGAGCGCGGACGACGAGTAGACCATCAGGATCCCGACCGCGGTCAGGGCGACGACGACCACGAGGATCACGTAGTCGGCCTGGTGGCGCTCGCGGCGGACGGCCCCGGCGCGGCTCTTGACCGGCGTCCGGTTGGCCGTCGTCCGATCGTCTCCCTTGGCGATCGGCTCGCGACGCGGCCGCTCGAGGCGTGGGATCGGTGGCGCGAGGTTCATCGGTCCCCCTCCCTGGCTCGTGTGGCGGCGAGCGCCGCGACGGCTGCCTTGAACGCCCGGCCGCGGGCGGCATAGTCCACGAACATGTCGAAGCTGGCGGCGGCCGGGCTGAGCAGGACGGTGGCCCGGCGCGGGCCGTCGTGGTCGCCGGCCAGGAGGTCGCGCGCGATCGCATCCGCCGCCGCGACGGCCTCCTCGAGGGTCGCGGCGCGTGCCGTGCGGGTGAGCCCGGCCGCCCGGAACGAGCTCTCGAGCGTCGGGCCGCTCTCGCCGATGAGGACCGCGGCGGCGGCCCGTTCGGCGACGACCGGGGCGAGGTCGGTCAGGTCGATCCCCTTGTCGCGGCCGCCGGCGATCAGGACGATCGGGGCGTCGAACGCGCGCAGCGCCGCGATGACGGCGTCGGGCTGGGTTCCCTGCGAATCGTTGACGAACCGGACACCGTCGATCGAGCGCGACGGGCTCGAGCCGGTGCTCGACGCCCGTGGAACGCCGCCGCCGGCCGCTCGGATGGCCTCCGGCTCGACGCCGAAGAGGAGCGCGACCGCGATCGCGGCCAGGGCGTTCGAGACGTTGTGCGCGCCGGGGATCGCCAGCTCGTCGACCGGCATGATCCGGCCGCTGGTCGTCGCCGTCGCGGGTCCGCCGCCGGCCACTGCCAGCCGCCCCACGCCGTCCGCCACGATCCAGCCGTCGACCACGCCGAGGCCGCCGGGCGCCGGGCTGTCGCGGCGGTAGCGGATGGTCCGCACGCCCTCCGGACCCGCGTAGCCTGCGACGATCGGGTCCTCGGCGTTGAGGACGAGCGCGCCGGTCGGATCGACCAGCTCGGCCAGCCGGCGCTTGACCCGCCGGTAGCCCTCGAGCGACCCGTGCCGATCGAGATGGTCCGAGGTGACGTTCGTGTAGACCGCGACCGTCGTCCCGCGCGACAGCGTCGGCAGCTGGAGCTCGGACAGCTCGTCGACGACGCGATGGTCGGGCGTCAGCTCGAGGAGTCGCTCGACGATCGGGATCCCGATGTTCCCGCCGAGGACGACCGGATGGCCCGGGTCGGCTGCCAGGAGCGCCGCGGTCAAGCGATGACGGTCGTCGTCTTGCCCTTGGTCCCGGTGACCCCGATCGTCGGGGCCGGGCAGAGCCGCAGGAAGAGGTCGGCCTCGGACACGAGCGCCGGGACCGTCGTGTCGCCGCCGGCGCGGGCATCGACCAGGGCTCGGAGCGCCGCCGCGCAGACGTGGCTCGGTCGTCGGGTAGTCGGGCGTGATCGAGGGCGAGGTGGCGACCAGCTCGGCCGCGGCCCAGGTCGACGCAGGATCGACGTCCGGTCCGAGGGCAAGCGCTCACGGGCCGTCCACCCAGGGCCGCGATCGCGTCGCCCAGCTCGTCCGCGGACCGGCCGTCGTAGATCGTCACGCGCGCCCCGGCATCGGCCAGGAAGCGGGCCAGCGCCAGACCGCTGCGAGCGAGGCCGAGGACCGTCACCGGCCGGTCGCGCAGAGCGCCGGCACGGATCGCGTCGATCGTCAGGCGGTCGAGGTCGATCGGTCGCGGTCGTCGTCATCGTCGTCACCGCAGCCGATCCACCGAGGCCAGGAAGAGCGTCACGCCGAGGAGCGCGGCGAGGATGCCGACGATCCAGAACCGGATCGTGATCTTCTCCTCGTCCCAGCCGCCGAGCTCGAAGTGGTGATGGATCGGGCTCATCCGGAAGAGCCGCTTGCCCCCGGACAGCCTTGAAGTACGCAGACCTGGAGGATGACCGACGCGGTCTCGATGACGAAGATGATCCCGATCAGCGGGAGGACCAGGATCTGGCCGGTGATCAGCGCGGTGACCGCCAGCGTGGCACCCAGCGACAGCGCCCCGGAGTCGCCGATGAAGATCTGCGCCGGGATGGACGTTGAACCACAGGAACCCGAGCAGCGCACCGATGATCAGCGCGCACAGGAGCGCGAGGTTCGGCTGGGCCGGCGTGTTGAGCAGCGCGATGAGCATGTAGGCGACGAACGCGATGGCGACCGTCCCGCCCGACAGCCCGTCGAGGCCGTCGGTGATGTTGACGCCGTTGGCCGCGGCGACGATCGCGAAGGCGGCGAACAGCACGTAGATCCGCGGGTCGACCGAGACCGCGCCGACGAACGGGACCGCGATGGCCGTGATGTCGTAGGTCTGCTGGATCTGCCAGGCCGCGACGACGGCGACGACGGTCAGCCAGATCAGCTTCTGGCGGGCACGGATCCCCTCCCCGGTCCGGGCGTTGAGGTAGTCGTCGAAGGCGCCCAGCGCGCCCGACGCCGGCCAGCGCCGCGAGCGGGGCGAAGGTCGCCGCGTCCGGGGCCCTCGCGGAGGAAGAAGTAGATCCCGATGACGACCACGACGATCAGCAGGCCGCCCATCGTGGGCGTGCCTTCCTTGATGTAGTGGCTCTCCGGGCCGTCCTGGCGGATCCGCTTGCCGAAGCCGAGCGCGTGGAGCAGCCGGATGTACGGCGACATCAGGATGACCATCAGGGCGAAGGCGAGGAGGAGGCCCTGGATCAGCTCGATGGTCATCGAGCGGTGCGCTCGCCGAGGTCGTGTCGGAGCCCGTCGACCAGGCGATCGAGCCCGATCCCGCGCGAGGCCTTGACCAGGACGACGTCGCCGTCGCGCAGTCGCGGCAGGACGGCATCGCGGGCGCGTCTCCGCGTCGGCGACGCGGAGGATCCGCGGCTCGGGTCGAGACCCGCGGCCAGGGCGCCCGTCGGCGATCCCGGCGGCGCCCGCGACCGACGACCACCAGCCAGTCGACCGTGCGGGCGGCCGCCTCGCCGACGACGCGGTGGCCCTCGTCGCTGGCCTCGCCCAGCTCGAGCATCTCGCCGAGGACCGCGGCCCGCCGGCCCGGCAGCCCGGCCAGCAGCTCGAGGGCGGCCACCACGGATCGGGGCGAGGCGTTGTACGTGTCGTCGACCAGCGTCACGGCTCCGAGACGGACGAGCTGGACCCGATGCGGCGCGGACCAGCCGCCCGCGAGACCCGCCTCGATCTCGTCGAGCGTCAGGCCGGCCGCGCGACCGACGGCCGCGGCCGCGAGCGCGTTGTGGACCGACAGTCGCCCGAGCGTCGGGATCGTCACTGGCCGGCGCGTGCCCTCGGCGCGGAGCGTGAAGCGCATCCCGTCGAGACCGGCCGAGCTGACCGCCTCGGCGCCGACGTCGGCGTCGTCGGCGAAGCCGTAGCTGATGGCTGCGGGCCGCGGACCGCGAGCCCATCCGGCGGACGATCGGGTCGTCGGCGTTGAGGATCGCGGTGCCGTCGGGCGGGAGCGCCTCGAGCAGCTCGCCCTTGGCCGCCTCGATCGCCTCGAGCGATCCGATCCGGGACAGGTGGACCGGCTGGACCGCGGTCACCACCCCGATCCGGGGCCGGGCGATCCGTGCCAGCTCGGCGATCTCGCCGCCGACGTACATCCCCATCTCGAGGACGGCGGCCTCGTGCTCCGGCCCGAGCCGGAGGAGCGTCAGCGGCAGGCCGACCTCGTTGTTCTGGTTGCCCTCGTTGCGCAGCGTCCGAAAGCGACCGGCCAGGACGGCCGCGATGGCCTCCTTGGTCGAGGTCTTGGCGATGCTCCCGGTCACCCCGACGACGAGCGGATCGAACCGGCGACGCCAGCCGGCGGCCAGCGCCCCGAGTGCGGCCAGCGGCTCGGCGACGCGGATGACGGTCACGTCGTCGAGCAGTCGACGGGTCGGCGACCTGGCGGGTCGACGACGAGCGCGGCCGCTCCCGGGCGACCGCGTCGGCGAGGATAGGCGTGCCCATCGATGCGCTCGCCGGGCAGCGCCACGAACACCTCGCCGGGTCGGACCAGCGCGCGAATCGACGGCGGCGCCGCGGATGGGTCGGTCGGACCGGGCGAGGAGCCGGCCGCCGGTCAGGCGGACCAGGTCGTCGGCCGTGAAGGCGGGCGCCGGGGGCTGCCCCGGAGCCGGGGTCGACGGATCGACGTCGGTCACGGTCGCCAGTGTCGCACAGGCCGTGCGTCACCGGTCCGGGGCTGTGGCCAGGGTCGCCGGTCGGCGCGGTCGGCAGCAGGTCGGGGGTGGTGATCGCATCGGTCGCGATGCGCCGGAAGAGCTCGAAGGACATCACCGGCATCTCGAGGTGGCCGACCCGGAGCGACGGTCGGTGTCCCCTCCTCGATCTGGATCGCCACGACGAGGTCCGGGACGCCGGTCTGGCGGCCGATGTAGCCGACGAACGAGTAGTTGAACAGGTTGTTCTTCCAGGCGCCGCGGCCGTGGTTCGCCTTCGGGTCCCAGATCTGCGCGGTGCCGGTCTTGCCGCCGACGTCGTAGCCCGGGACGAGGGTCCGGTCGCGGTAGAACGGGCACCTCGGTGATGACGTGCTGCATCATCTTGATCAGCGTCGTGCGACACGGACGGATCGATGACCGCGGTCGCGCGTGGCCGGGACCTGGACCTCGCGGTCGCCGATCGACTTGACGACGTGCGGCTGGACGAGCGTCCCGCCGTTGTCGAGCGCCGCGTAGGCCGTCGCCAGCTGGATCGGGGTGACCGCGACGCCCTGCCCGAAGGCGCCGTTGGCGAGGTCGATCTGGCGCCACGGCGTGAGCCCCGGGTCGCGCACCAGGCCGCCGACCTCGCCGGCGACGTCGATCCCGGTCGGCTGCCCGTAGCCGAGCCGCGCCACATGTCGTAGAGGATCGCGGACGACTCCCGTGTGCTCTTGCCGAGCCCGAGCGCGACCTTGGCCGCCACGACGTTGCGCGAATAGGCGACGCCGTCCTCGAACGTCATCCAGCCCATGCCCTTGCGGTCGGCGTCGTCGATCTTGGTCTTGCCCTTGTCCAGGTGGAGCGTCCCGACGTCCTTGATCCGGGTCATCGGCGTGACGGTGCCGTTCGTCGAGGGCGGCCGCCGCGGTCATCATCTTGAACACCGACCCGGGCTCGTAGACGCTGGCCACGACCGGATCGATGAAGCGCGACGGATCGGCTCGCGGCGATCGCCTTGTAGTCGTTGCCGTCGTACGACGGGATAGGTCGCCATCGGCGTAGACCTCGCCGGTGTACGGATCCATCACGACGGCCGAGGCGCGCTTGGCCTTGTCGGCGACCCACGCCGCCAGGAGCTCCTGCTCGACGCGCAGCTGGAGACCGGCGTCGATGGTCAGGCGTCAGGTCCGTGCCGGGCTCGCCGCGGCTGGACGACCGTCGCGTCGTCGAGGATCGGCTGGCCGCTCGCGTCGCGGTCGGCGACGACGATCCGCGGCTGGCCGGCGAGCGTCGACTGGTATTGCCTGCTCGACGCCGTACTGGCCCTCGCCCTCGCGGTTGACGAAGCCGAGCAGGTGCGCGGCGAGGCTCGAGTCCGGGCCGCCGCCCGTCTGCGGGTAGACGCGCTCGGGTTCGGGCTCGAGCGAGACGGCGACGACCGTCTTGGCCGCGATCGCGGCGCGGATCTGGTCGGCGACGGCGCGGTCGAGGCCGTGGCGGAGGATGACGTACTTGGCGTCGCCGCTCAGCTTGTCGCGGAGGGCCGCGGCGTCCGCGTCGTCGAGCCCGAGGATCCCGGTCAGCGTCGGCGACGGTCGCCTTGCGCTGCTGTCCGGGGTCAGCTGGTCCGGGTGCCGCGACGAGGCGCTCGCGCTGGACGGTCGTGGCCAGGACGACGGTCCCGGTCCGGTCGTAGATGTCGCCGCGCTTGCTCGGCGTCGTCGAGCGTGACGTCGTCTGGGACTGAGCCTCGGCGGCCAGCCGATCGCGATCGATGACCTGCCAGTAGGCGAGGCGCGCGGTCAGCAGGCACGAACCGACGCACGAAGACGACGAGCAGGAAGAGGAGCCGGCGGCGCGAATCGGTACGGCCCAGCATCGGTCGCGCGATCGTCTAGCGCGGCGTCAGGACGATCGGCTCGGACAGCTGCCCGAGACCCGCGTCGATGGCCTGCTTGCGGATCGGCCGGCTCGCGACCGAGCCGGTTCAGGTCGGACCGGAGCTCGGCCGCCGGTCGTCGAGACCGCTGGCGGTCGAGCTCGAGCCGGCCGATGTCGAGCCCGGTCGCCGACACGCGGACCTGCTGGGCGAGCGAGAAGAACGCGAGCATGAACGCCACGACGATCGCCCCGAGGACGAGCCCGAGCCGGTTCGTCCGGCGTCCGGCACGGAACGCGCCACGGACCCGGCGGCGGTCGAGCGTCGGTCCCTCGGCGATCCGCGGACCGCGCGGCAGTCGCGATGGTGCGAGGACGGGCGCCCTCGTAGACGGCCATCGATCAGTCGCCGAGCGCGAAGCGGATGCGCGGGCTGCGCGGATCGAGGAAGCCGAGCGGATCGGCCTGGGCGGCCGAGCCCCACTCGCCGAGCTCGAACTCGAAGCCCTCGCTGTGCTGGCCGCGATCGCTGCCGCTCGCGCACCTCGTGCTGGCGGCGCCCGTAGGTCTTGCGACGGCTGGACTGGATGACGCTTGCTCATCGTGGGCTCCTCCTTCCGGTGCGGGGCTATGCGGCGAGACGCTCGGCGGCCCGCAGTCGGGCGCTCCGAGCTCGGGGGTTGGCGGCGATCTCGGCCTCGGTCGGCGTCAGCGACGGGCTGGTCACCAGCCGCAGGCGCGGGTTCCGGCCGCAGACGCAGACCGGCACCTCGGGCGGGCAGACGCAGCCGCGCCGCTCGGCCTGGAAGAACCGCTTGACGATCCGGTCCTCGAGCGAGTGGTAGCTCAGGACGACGAGCCGGCCGCCCGGTCGGAGCAGGTCGAGGGCGGCGGCGAGACCGGCCTGGAGCGCCTCGAGCTCCTCGTTGACGGCGATCCGCAGGGCCTGGAAGACGCGCGTCGCGGGGTGGGTCCGGCGGCGGATCCGCGGGTTCGGCGGGGCGACGCGCTCGACGAGCGCGGCCAGCTCCTCGGCGGTCGAGACCGGCGCGACCCGTCGCGCGTCGACGATGGCCCGGGCGATCCGTGGCGCCTTCGGCTCCTCGCCGTAGCGTCGGAAGAGAGCCGTCAGCTCGCCGGTGTCGAGGGTCGCGAGCAGCTCGGCGGCCGGGACGCCACGGCTCGTGTCGAAGCGCATGTCGAGCGGACCGCCGGCCCGGAAGCCGAAGCCGCGGTCGGTGTCGGCCAGCTGGAAGCTCGACAGCCCGAGATCGAACAGGCAGCCGTCGACGGCCCCGAAGCCGGCCGCCGGCGCCACGGTCGCCAGGTCGCGGAAGTTCGCCTGGCGGAGGACGAGCCGATCGCCGAACCGCGGACGGAGCCGGGCCTCGACCCGGGCGATCGCCGCCGGATCGGCGTCGAGCCCGAGGAGCCGGCCGTCTGGGTTGGCGGCCTCCAGGATCCGCTCGGTGTGCCCACCGCCGCCCAGGGTGGTATCGATGTGAAGGCTGCCGGCAGCCGGGGCGAGCATCGCGATGACCTCCTCCAACAGCACCGGCAGGTGCCCTTCGTTCATCTCTCCTCCATCCCGAACGAATCGGATCCCGAGCGGATCCTGGAAGCGCATGTGGTCGCGAGCTAGATCCCGATGCCCTCGAAGGCCCTGGCCAGCTCCTGCGGGTCGTCGAGCGTCTTCCGGTAGGCATCCCACCGGTCGGGCGCCCAGATCTCCGCGTGATCGCGTGAGCCGACGAAGACGGCCTCGTCGGTCAGCCCGACGAAGGCGCGGATGCTGGCCGGCAGCAGGATCCGGCCCTGCTTGTCCATCTGCGCCTCGCTGGCCGTCGAGAACACGTAGCGCTGGAAGCTGCGTGCTCGCTGATCGCTGATCGGCAGGGCGCGCGACCTTCTCGCGACAGCTCCTCCCAGGCGGTCTTGGTGTGGATCGCGAGGCAGTCGTCGAGCCAGCCCGAGACCATCGATCCCGGGTCGAGCTGCGCGCGGAACTTGACAGGGACGGCGATCCGTCCCTTGTCGTCCACCGTGTGCCGGTACTCGCCGGTGAACACTTGTCGGGTCTACCCCTGTGTCGGCTTGGCCTGGGCGGTCGAGGGGACCTGGGATTCCCCACTTCTCACCACTTTGTGCCACTTCGCTGCACTATAGCGGCGAAACGGCGCACGTCAAGACGGAATTGGCGGTCGAGGGTCCGGCGATTCGCTCGGGGCCGAGCGTCGGGGCCGACGGTGCCGGGGCGGCTGGACGCCTGGCCTGACTCGGCGCTCGGGACTGCGAGCCGCTGCCAGGCGGTCGCGAGGACCCGCGAGCGGGCGACTGCCTAGCGGGTCGGCGGCGGGATCCGGAGTCCGCGGCCGATGGTCAGGCCGTTGCTGACCCACGGGTTCATCGCCTTGACCTTGGTCAACGACACGCCGAAGTAGTTGGCGATGCTGGACAGGTTGTCGCCCGAGCGAACGACGTAGACGTAGCAGTCCGGCGTGTCCGGGCACGGCTTCAGCAGCGCGAGCCGGCTCGCGCTGGCCCCCGACGGCGGCTTCGGGGTCGGCTTCGGCGTCGGGGCGGGCGTGGGGGTCGGGCTCGGGCTGGGGCTCGGCGTGGTGGTCGGGCTGGCGCGTCGGCGAAGGGCTCGCAGACGGGCTCGGGGTCGGCTCGGAGGTCGCCGTCGGCGTCGGCGTCGGCGTGCGCCGAGGCGTCGCGGGCGGCTGCGGTCGCCACCTCGCCCGAGGACGCTGCCGGCGGCGGTCGGCGTCGGTGCGGCCGCGGTCAGGGCCAGCCCCCCATTGCGCGACCACGAACGCGAGCGACAGCGCGAAGGCCAGGACGAACAACGACAGCGCGCCGACGGTCGCCGGTGTCAGGGTCCGCGACGCGCGCACGCGTTCGAGCGCCTCCGGCGTGCCCATCGATCCGCGCAGGTAGCGCGGGCAGTTGACGTGGCCGCTGGTCAGGCAGACCAGCTCCTGCTGGCGAAGCGATTGCGGGACGGGCTCGGCGAGGGCGGCGCAGCGATTGACCGGATCCGGTCCCTCGATCGGGACGTCCGAGCAGTCCGTCGTCGTCGATCGCCCGGAGGAACGGGCAGACCCACGTGTTGGGCGATCGGGCCTCGCTCGATCGTCGCCGGACGCGGAGTGTCGGCGACTGCGGCACCAGGCGAATCGCCAGGCACCGCCGGAGGCTGGCGGCGGGGACCCTCGTCCCCGGATCGTCGTGCACGCGCCCTCCGTCTGCCCCCCGCTGGGTGGAACGGCGCGGAGTCTAGTACCTTTCGCGTGTTGCCGTAGTGCCGGGGGCGATGCTAGGCTCCGCCGCCAGAGTCGACTGGACCGTCCATTCGACCCGAGTCCCCGAGGCTTCACGACCGCAGCATGGCGCTCCCGCTCCCGGTCATCCCGCCCCAGCCGGACGCCTTTCACCTGGCGCCGCACCGGATCAAGCGCTGCACGTTCCGGCGACTGATCAACGTGGAGATGGGCGCCGAGCGGGTCTACGACGTCGAATGCCTCTACCCGGACCGCAAGGTCCCGATCCCTCTCGGTGACCTCGAAGCGGCGACGCCGATCTGCAACGCCTGCGTCGCCCCGCACACCTTCCGGCCTGACGAAGACTGACCACGCGCTCGGCATGACCCGATCGCCGGCGACGCGGGATGGCCCGCCAGGTCGGCGATCGATGTCAGCGAGGCGGTCTGTAAGCCGAGTTCTGTCCCGTCGCGCCTTGCGGCATGACGGGGATGGCCATCCATCTGGGGCCGCCGGTCGCCCGACGGCTCATGCGGCCGACCCGAGGGCTGGGCAGCGCACCTCTCCCTCGCCGACGGTTGCCCATCCGCGAGTTGCGCCCTCCTATTTGGCCTTGCTCCGGGTGGAGTTTGCCCGTTTCACTCCGGCCGTCGGCTTGCGCCGCCGGCCGGCATCGTCACTGTGGCACTGGTCCTCGCCTCACGGCGGGCGGGCGTTACCCGCCACCCTGCGCTGCGGAGCTCGGACTTTCCTCACGCCACCCGACGGGTCGCCCCGTCGTCGACGCGCAGCCATCCGACCGCCTCGCTGACCCGACCATCCTACCCGCGGCGCACGAGACGAGCCGGGCGACCCGCCGGCTCAGTCGCCCGGTCGACGGACCACCGATGCCGGGCCACCCGTCGCGACGCGGTCGATGGCCTCGTTGGCCAGCCTGTCGGCGACGGTGTTCAGCGCCCGCGGCACGTGGATCGCGGACCAGCGGTCGAACCCGCCGAGCGTCGCGCGCGCCGCGCTCCACAGCGGGATGAGCTTGGCGTCCTTGACCCGCCAGCGACCGGCCAGCTGCTCGACGATGAGCTTCGAGTCGAGCAGCAGATGGACCTCGCGCGCGCCCAGGTCCCGGGCGAGGTCGAGCGCGCGCACCACGCCCGTGTACTCGGCCACGTTGTTCGTCTGGATCCCGAGGTAGTCGGAGATCGAGGCGTCCGGGACGGCTCGGTCATCGCGGGCGTCGGCGCGCGACAGGTCGAACAATGCGGCGCCCAGCGAGGCCGGACCGGGGTTGCCGCGCGCTGCCCCGTCGGTCCGGATCACGAAGCCACGCGGTCGACGGGCCTCGGCATCCCGCGCCGCGTCCTTCCCCGGATCGCCCGCGAGCTCGGGGAAGAACGGGTCGCTCAATCGGGCGCCTGGTCGGGCGGTGGCGATCCCTGGAGCACGGGCAGCTCGACGCCGGCATTCGAACCGGATCCTGAGCCGCCGCGGACCTTGCTCCAGACCCACTGGATCGGGTCGTAGTACTTGTCCGCGACCCGCTCCTTGAGCGGGATGATCGCGTTATCGGTGATCTTGATGTGCTCGGGACACACCTCGGTGCAGCACTTGGTGATGTTGCAGTAGCCGATCCCGCCGCTGTCCTTGAGGTACTCGCGCCGGTCGGCCTGGTCGATCGGGTGCATCTCGAGCCCGGCCGCGCGGACGAGGAAGCGCGGTCCCATGAACGGCTTCTCGGTCTCGTGGTTGCGCAGGACGTGGCAGACGTCCTGGCACAGGAAGCACTCGATGCACTTGCGATATTCCTGGACCCGCTCGACGTCCCCTTGCTGCCACCGCCAGTCCTCCTGCGGGATGTCGGTCGGCGGCGTGAACGGCGTGATGGTCTTGTTGACCTCGTAGTTCCAGGACACGTCGGTGACCAGGTCGCGGATCAGCGGGAACGCGCGCATCGGCTCGACCGTGATCGGCTGCTCCAGGTCGAAGTCCGACAGCCGCGTCTTGCAGGTCAGGCTCGGCCGGCCGTCGACCTCGGCGCTGCACGACCCGCACTTGGCGGCCTTGCAGTTCCAGCGGACGGCGAGATCGGGTGCTTCGTGCCCCTGGATCCAGTGGAGCGCGTCGAGGACGACCATCCCCTCCTCGACCGGGACGTCGAACTCGTCGAAGTGACCCTCTTCGCCGGGGCTGCCGCGGAAGACCTTCAGGTGTGCGTCGGGCATCGGTGCCTCCGTCGTCAGTGGTCGCCGCTGCGCAGCAGGCCGCGCAGCTCGTCGGTCATCGGTGGAAGGGGCGCCGTGGTGACCCCCATCGTTCCGTCGACGGCCCGTGAGATCACGCTGTTGACCGCGTTCCAGCGCGTGTCGTCGGTTGCCGGGTAGTCGAGCCGGCTGTGCGCGCCGCGGCTCTCGGTCCGCAGCTTTGCGCTGAGCGTGATCGCCTCCGAGACGGTCAGCAGATGGTCGAGCTCGAAGACGAGGTTCCAGCCCGGGTTGTAGGTCCGCCCGCCGGCGGCGCGGACCGTCGTCCAGCGTCGGCGCAGCTCGGCGAGTCCGACCAGGGCCGCATCGAGGTCGGCCTCGACCCGGAAGATCCCGACGAGACGCTGCATCAGCTCCTGCAGGTCGCGCTGGATCGCGTACGGGTCGTCGCCCTCCTCGCGGTCGAGCGGCGCGCCGAGGGCGGTGACCGCCGTCTGGACCTGGACCGGATCCATGTACGGCTCCGGGGCGTCGGCCGCGAAGGCTGCTGCCGCGCTGCCGGTCCGTGCGCCGAAGACGAGCAGGTCCGACAGCGAGTTGCCACCCAGCCGGTTGGCGCCGTGCATCCCGCCGGCCACCTCGCCCGCGGCATACAGACCGGCGACGGAGGTTCGGCCGGTCTCGGCGTCGACCCGGATGCCACCCATCACGTAGTGGGTGGTCGGTCCGACCTCCATCGGCCCGGTCGTGATGTCGACGTCGGCCAGCTCCTTGAACTGCTCGTACATCGAGGGCAGCTTGCGCCGGACGGTCTCGGCCGGCAGGTAGCTGATGTCGAGGAAGACGCCGCCGTGCGGCGAGCCACGACCCTCCTTGACCTCGGTGTAGATGGCCCGCGCGACGTTGTCCCGGGTCGACAGCTCGGGCGGTCGGCGGGCCGTCGGTCTCGCGGCCCTCCGACAGGGCCGTCACCCACTGGGCCGCCTCGTCGTCGGTCGCTGCGTACTCGTCGCGCCGATCCTCGGGGAGGTAGGTCCACATGAACCGCTCGCCGTCCTTGTTGCGCAGGATCCCGCCCTCGCCGCGGACCGCCTCGGTCACGAGCAGCCCGCGGACGCCGGGTGGCCAGACCATCCCGGTCGGGTGGAACTGGACGAACTCCATGTCGATCAGGTCGGCCCCGGCCTCGTAGGCGAGGGCCTGGCCGTCGCCGCTGTACTCCCACGAGTTCGAGGTGACCTCGTACGCCTTGCCGATGCCGCCCGTCGCGAGGACGATCGACTTGGCCGGGAAGGTGATCGGCTGGCCGGTCGTCCGCCAATAGCCGACGGCGCCGGTCACGCCGGCCTGCCCGGTCACGAGCCTGGTGATCGTGCATTCCATGTAGACCTGGATCCCGAGCGCGACCGCCCGATCCTGGAGGGTCCGGATCATCTCGAGGCCGGTCCGGTCACCGACGTGGGCGAGGCGCGGGTGCGAGTGACCGCCGAACGGGCGCTGCAGGATCCGGCCGTCGGCGGTCCGGTCGAAGACGGCGCCCCAGTACTCGAGCTCGCGGACGCGGTCCGGGGCCTCGAGGGCGTGGAGCTGCGCCATCCGCGGATTGTTGAGGAGCTTGCCGCCGACCATCGTGTCGCGGAAGTGGATCTGCCACGTGTCGGCCGCCGCCACGTGCGCCATGGCAGCCGCCACGCCGCCCTCGGCCATGACCGTGTGGGCCTTGCCGAGCAGCGACTTGCAGACCAGCCCGACGTCCGCGCCGGCGGTCTTCGCCTCGATCGCGGCGCGCAGGCCGGCCCCGCCGGCGCCGATGACGAGGACGTCGTGCGGGCGGATCTGCGGTTTCGTCGGCGGGGCTTGGAGCATCGATCGCCTAGAAGCGGATCGACGGGTCGACGATGACGCCCACCGCGAGGAGGCGCACGTAGACGTCGGCCAGGGTGACCGTGATGAGGCTCGCCCAGGCCCACGCCATGTGGTGGCGGTTCAGGCTCGTCAGCCGCTGCCACAGCCCGTGGCGGACCTGCGTCCGGCGCGTGCACGAGAAGCAGTCGATCCGGCCGCCGACCAGGTGGCGGAGCGAATGACACGACAGCGAATAACCCGTCAGCAGCAGGGCATTGAACCCGAGGATGAAGACGCCGAGCCCGATCCGCCACTGTCCGTCGACCTGCAACGAGGACGCCGCGTCGACCCACAGGAAGAAGAGCGGGACGAACGCGAGATACAGGAAGAATCGGTGGGCGTTCTGGAGGATGAACGGGAGCGCCGTCTCCATCCGGTAGCGCTTGTGGATCGGCGGCTCGCCGACCGCGCAGCCGGGTGGGTCCGCGAAGTAGAAGCGGTAGTAGGCCTTGCGGTAGTAGTAGCAGGTCGCCCGGAAGCCGAGCGGGATCCACAGGATGAAGATGCCCGGGCTGAACCAGGTCGGCAGCCAGTCGGGGGTGATCAACGGGGAGAACAACGGCGACAGGTAGCCGTCGGCCTCGTAGGGCGTCCCGAACAGCGGCGTCAGCAGGATGCCGCTGATGAACAGGTACGTGGCGCAGATCGTGAACAGCGCGCCCTGGACGCCCGGGGCGACCCACCAGCGGTCGACCCGCTTGGTGATCCCGAGCCCGGTCGGCGCCGTGCCGGGCGGCTTGCGCGGGATGCGCAGGCTGGCGGGAAGGTCGGTCATCGCGGCGCGGGCGTGGCGGCCAGCCGGGCGATCACCGCGTCGGCGAAGCCCGCGGTCCCGGTCGGTCCCGCCCAGGTCGTAGGTGGTCGACACGGCCTTCGGCGATGACGTCGCGGACGGCGTTCTCGAGATCGGTCGCCGCGTCCGGATAGCCGAGGTGGCGGAGCATCAGCGCCCCGGACAGGATCATCGCGGTCGGGTTCGCCTTGTCGAGGCCGGCGTACTTGGGCGCCGAGCCGTGGACCGGCTCGAAGACGGCGGCCTCGATCCCGATGTTGGCGCCCGGCGCGACGCCGAGACCGCCGACCAGCCCGGCGCACAGGTCGCTGACGATGTCGCCGTACAGGTTCGGCAGGACCAGGACGTCGTACAGCGACGGCTTCTGGACCAGCTGCATGCACATGTTGTCGACGATGCGATCCTCGAACTCGATCCGGCCGTCGTACTCGGCGGCGACCGTCCGGCAGCTCTCGAGGAAGAGGCCGTCGGACAGCTTCATGATGTTGGCCTTGTGGACCGCCGTGACCTCGATGGCGGCCGTTGGCGACGGCGTACTCGAAGGCGAAGCGGGCGATCCGCTCGGACGCGGCCCGGGTGATGATCTTGATGCTCTCGGCGGCATCGGGTCCGACCATGTGCTCGATGCCGGCGTAGAGGTCCTCGGTGTTCTCGCGGACGATGACGAGGTCGACGTCCTCGTAGCGCGTGTCGAGGCCGACCATCGACCGCGCCGGCCGGAGGTTGGCGTACAGGTCGAGCGCCTGGCGGAGCGTGACGTTGACGCTCCGGAAGCCGCCGCCGACCGGCGTCGTGATCGGGCCCTTGAGCGCGACCCGGTTGCGCCGGACCGACTCGAGGACGTGCTCCGGGAGCGGTGTCCCGTACTGGGCGATCGTCGGCCTCGCCGGCCTCGACGGTCTCCCATTCGAAGTCGATCCCGGTGGCGTCGAGGACGCGGGTGGTCGCCTCCGCCAGCTCCGGACCGATGCCGTCGCCGGGGATCAGGGTGACTCGGTGGGTCATGCGGCCATTCTAGCGGCGCGGCGGGCGACTCGACGCCGGCGAGCGGCCTCCGAGGAGTCGGTCGCGCATCCGTTCGTTCCGAATCCGTCCGGCGGCCGTTCGACGCGGTACCATCGCCTCTCCCCGCACCGACGCACGCTGGAGCCTGATCCGCCCGTGAAGATCCAGGAAGCCGACGCCAAATCCCTGCTCGTCGCCCAGGGCCTGCCCGGTCCCCGCCTGGGAGGTCGCCCACACCGCGGCCGAGGCGCGCGCCGCCGCGGAGCGGATCCTGGCCGGCGGCGCCGACGGCGGTCGTGATCAAGGCCCAGGTCCTCGTCGGTGGCCGCGGCAAGGCCGGCGGCGTCAAGCTCGCCTCGACGCCGACGAGGCCGAGCGCGTCGCCGCGGCGATCCTCGGCATGGACATCAAGGGCATCACCGTCCGCAAGGTGCTGGTCGCCGCCGGCGGCCGACATCGTCCGCGAGTTCTACATGTCGGCCGTCCTCGACCGGGCCGCCGGCCGGATCCTGCTGATGGGCTCGGCGGAGGGCGGCGTCGAGATCGAGCAGGTCGCCGTCGACCATCCCGAGGCGATCATCCGCCACCACGCCGACCCGCTCCTCGGGCTGCTCGACTTCCAGGCGCGCGAGTTCGCCTTCGCGATGGGTCTCGGCGGGCACCTCAAGGCGGCCGTCGCGATCGCCAAGGGCCTCGTCCGGACGATGCTCGCCTACGACGCCGACCTCGTCGAGATCAACCCGCTGGCGATCGTCCGCGAGACCGGGCGCCGACGGCGCCGCCGTCGAGCGGCTCGTCTGCCTCGACGCCAAGGTGACGCTCGACGACTCCGCGCTCCCCCGCCATCCCGGTCTCGAGGAGCTGCGCGACCCCGACGAGGAGGACCCGGCCGATCGCGAGGCGCGCGAGGCCGGGCTGACGTTCATCAAGCTCGACGGCACGATCGGCTGCATGGTCAACGGCGCGGGCCTGGCGATGACCACGATGGACCTCGTCAAGCGGGCCGGCGGCGAGCCGGCCAACTTCCTCGACATCGGCGGCGGCGCGCGGGCCGACAAGGTCGCGGCGGCGATGCGGATCATCCTGGCCGACCCGAAGGTCAACGCCATCCTCGTCAACATCTTCGGCGGGATCACCCGCGGCGACGAGGTCGCGCGGGGCCTGATCGAGGCGCGGGCGGTCCAGGAGCGCGACGTGCCGATGATCGTCCGGATCGTCGGGCACCAACGCCGCCGAGGCTGCCGTCCTGCTCGAGGCAGGCCAACTTCGCGACGGCGGCCTCGCTGGACGACGCGGCGGCGAAGGCCGTGGCGGCATCCCGGGGAGCGGCCGCATGAGCATCCTCGTCGGACCCGAGACGCGGCTCGTCGTCCAGGGCATCACCGGGCGCGAGGGCGACTTCCACAGCCGGGCGATGCAGGCCTACGGGACCCGGATCGTCGCCGGCGTGACGCCGGGCAAGGGCGGCCAGACCGCGCTCGACGGCAGCGTCCCGGTCTACGACACCGTCGCCGAGGCCGTCCGCGAGACCGGCGCGAACACGTCCTGCATCTTCGTCCCGGCCGCCGGCGCGCCGGACGCCGTGATGGAGGCCGCCGCGGCGGGGATCGCCACGATCTTCTGCATCACCGAGGGGATCCCCGCCCTCGACATGATCCCGGCGGTCGAGATGGTCAAGCGCGCCGGCGCGCGCCTGATCGGACCGAACTGCCCGGGCGCCACCTCGCCCGGCTCGGCCAAGGTCGGGATCATCCCGGGCTCGATCCATCGCGAGGGCCGGGTCGGCGTCGTCAGCCGCTCCGGCACGCTCACCTACGAGGCGGTCCAGGCGATGACCGACGCCGGGGTCGGCCAGTCGACGTGCGTCGGGATCGGCGGCGACCCGATCATCGGGACGACATTCCTCGACGTCCTCCAGCTGCTTCGCCGCGGACGACGCGACCGACGCGATCGTCCTCATCGGCGAGATCGGCGGCGCCGCCGAGGAGACGGCCGCGGCATGGGCGGCGGAGCACCTCGCGCGACATCCCCAAGGTCGCCTTCATCGCCGGCCGGACCGCGCCCGAGGGCAAGCGGATGGGCCACGCCGGGGCGATCATCTCGGGCGGAGCCGGGACGGCAGCGTCCAAGGTCGCCGCGCTCGAGGCCGCCGGGTTCCGCGTCGCCGGCTCCCCGACCGAGCTGCCGGCTCTCCTGCGCGACGCGGGCTACCGCGGCTGACCCGGCGATGCTGCACTCCGACATCCGCTACCTGTTCGACTACGACCGCTGGGCGACCAACCTGGTCTTCGATGCGGCGGCCGGGATCGACGAGGCGACGTGGGCGGCACCGAACGCGATCGGCGAGCGCGGCCTCGGCGGCATCCTGGTCCACGCGCTCGGCGCGCACCAGCGCTGGCGCCACGGCCTGTCCGGCGGATCAGAGCCGCTTCCCGACGCCGGAGGACGAGCCGCTGCCCGACCGTCGAGGAGCTGCGCGCGGCCTGGGAGGACGAATGGGTCCGCGCTCGACGCCTGGCTCGCCACGGCTCGATGACGCGTCGATGAATCAGTCCGAGGGCGGCGTCACGCTGTGGCAGGCGCTCGCCCACGTCGTCAACCACGGCACCCAGCACCGCTCCGAGGCGGCCGCGCTGCTGACCGCAGCCGGCCGCTCGCCGGGTGAGCTCGACATGATCTTCTACGCCGAATCGCTGGCGGCCGAGACGCGATGAGCCGCCTGATGGACCTGGTGGCGGGCGATGCGCCGGCGATCCTGATGGCGATCGGTCTCGACGATCTGGCCGGGCTCGACGATCGCGGGCGGTTCACGGCCCACCTCGCCCTCGGGAGCGGGCTCGACCCGACCTGGCTGGACCTGTTCGCCGAGGCGGTCCGCAACGTGACCGGCGGCGACGGACCGGTCGACTTCATCGACGCCCGGCTCGAGCTCGAGGGCCCGGGTGACGGCGACGAGCGCACGATCGAGCGCGTCGACCCGACCTGGATCACGACCGTGGCGATGATCCCCGACCACGAGCTCGGCGCGATCGCCGGGCGCTGGATCGAGCTCGTCGAGGACGAGCTGGGCGGGCTGCCGCGCGAGGAGAAGCCCTGGATCCGCGACCTGACCGGCCGCCTCGTGACGTTCTGCCAGGCGGCCGACCGCGCCCCGGACGTGCTCTTCGCCTGGTCGCTGCGGTGACCGACGCGACGCCCGATCACGAGGCGTCGTTCGCGGCCAATCGGTCCCTGTGGGACGCCTGGACGGCGGTCCATGCCGCAGGCGATTTCTACGACCTCGACGGCTTCAAGGCCGGCGGCATCCGGCTCCGGCCGTACGAGATCGAGATGATCGGTGACGTCGCGGGCCGTTCGCTCCTCCACCTGCAATGCCATTTCGGGATCGACACGCTGTCGTGGGCTCGGCTCGGCGCCCGAGTCACCGGCGCCGACCTGTCACCCGCCGCGGTCGAGCTGGCCCGCTCGCTGGCCGACGAGCTCGGCTTCCCGGACGCGCGCTTCGTGCAGTCGAACCTGTACGACCTGCCGGCCGCGCTCGACGGCGACTTCGACATCGTCTACACCTCGCGCGGCGTGCTCGGCTGGCTCCCCGACATCCGCGGATGGGCGCGGGTCGTTGCGCACTTCCTCGCCCCTGGCGGGAGGTTCTTCATCACCGAGATCCACCCGGTCGTCCAGGCGTTCGCCGACGAGGGTGTCGGGCCGGGCGAGCTCCGGCTGCGCTACCCGTACTGGGAGCATCAGGAACCGCTCATCTTCGAGGTCAAGGGCTCCTATGCCGACCGCGATGCGGACGTCGGCGAGCAGGCCGAGCATGGCTGGGACCATGGGCTCGGCGAGATCGTGTCGGCGCTGATCGACGCCGGGTTACGGGTCGAGACACTTGTCGAGCACCCGTTCCTCGACTGGCAGCTCGAGTTCCTCGTGGAGGACGACGAGGTCGAGGGGATGTGGCGGCTGCCGCCCGACGCCGGCGGCGAGCTGCCACTGATGTTCTCGCTGCTGGCGACGAAGCCGGTCTGACCGTCGCGATCGGTCGCTAGAAGCCGAGCGACGTCCAGGCCGGGCCGCCCGGCGCCTCGATGAGCTCGACCAGGACCCCGTGGCACGATCGCGGATGGAGGAAGGCGACCGGTCCCTCGGCGCCGCGGCGTGGCGCCGAATCGATGAGCTCGATACCGTCGATCTCGAGGCGAAGCAGCGCCTCGGCGAGGTTCGCGACCTCGAAGCAGACGTGGTGGAAGCCCTCGCCCTTGTTCGCGAGGAAGCGGGCGACGCCCGTGGTGTCGTCGGTCGGCTCGACGAGCTCGATCTTGGACTCCCCGACCCCGAGGAAGGCGATCCGGACCCGGTCGTCGGGGATGTCCATCACGGTCTCGAGGTCGAGGTGGAGCGCATCGCGCCACAGCCCGAGTGATTCGTCGATCGAGCTCACGATCAGGGCCACGTGGTGGACGCGCCCGATGCGAGCGGATCGGGTCGGGAAGCCCCTCGCTGGGTGGCATGGGCGGCATCGGCGCAGCGTACCCTGTCGCCCATGGCGACGGCAGATCCGACCAGCGGCGTGGTCGTCCGGGTGCGACTCCCGGCAGCGCTCGCCCGCCTTCGGGCACGCGACGATCGCATGGCATCGGTCGGGGTGCCACCCCACGTCACGCTCCTGTTCCCGTTCGTCCCGGTCGATCGGCTCGGTCCGGCGGTCCGGGGCGAGCTGGCCGAGATCGCAACGAGGGTCGAGCCGTTCGAGGTCCGCTTCGCCCGGGTCGACCGCTTTCCCGGTGCCGTTTACCTGGTCCCAGAGCCCTCGGCGCCGTTTGCGGGCTTGACCGCGGCCATCGTGGAGCGCTTCCCGGACCATCCGCCGTACGAGGGCGCGTTCGACGAGGTCATTCCGCATCTGACGCTCGTCGAGTCGACGACGCTCGATCTCGATCCGATCGCCGCGGAGGCCCGCCGCGGCCTGCCGTTCGCCAGGCGGGTCAGCGCGATGGAGCTGCTGGTCGAGGACGGCACCGGACGCTGGCACGGTCGCTGGCGGATCCGGCTCGGGGTCAGACCGTGATCAGCTCGCGGTGCTCGCCCCACGCCACGCGGAGCCTGTCGCTGATCTCGCCGACCGTGGCGTAGGCCCGGACGGCGTCGAGGATCGCCGGCATCAGGTTTCCGTCCCCTCGGGCGATCGCCTCGAGGCGATCCATGGCGGTCGTCCACGCCTCGGCCGAGCGCTCGGCACGGACCCGCCGGACGCGCTCGATCTGGCGGCGCTCGCCATCGGGATCGATCCGGTGGAGCGGCGGGGTCGTCACCTCGTCGTCGCGGAAGCGGTTGACCCCGACGACGACCTGGTCGCCCGACTCGATCGACCGCTGGACGCGGTAGGCGGCCTCCTGGATCTGGCGCTGCTGGAAGCCGCCCTCGATCGCCGCCAGGGTCCCGCCCATCGCCTCGATCTCGTCGAGATATGCCCACGCCGCTGCCTCGAGCTCGTTGGTCAGGCTCTCGACGTAGTAGGAGCCCGCCAGCGGGTCGGGCGTCTCGGTGACGCCGGCCTCGTAGGCGATGATCTGCTGTGTTCGCAGGGCGAGCCGGGCCGCCTCCTCGGTCGGCAGGGCGAGCGCCTCGTCGCGCGAGTTCGTGTGCAGGCTCTGGGCGCCGCCGAGGACCGCCGCGAGCGCCTGGATCGTCGTCCGGACCACGTTGTTGTCGACCGACTGGGCGGTCAGGCTCGATCCGGCGGTCTGGACGTGGAAGCGGCAGACCCACGAGCGCGGGTTGGTCGCCCCGAACCGGTCGCGCATGATCGTCGCCCACATCCGCCGCGCCACCCGGAACTTGGCGACCTCCTCGAACAGCTCGGACCAGGCGGCGAAGAAGAACGACAGGCGCCCGGCGAAGTCGTCGACGTCGAGCCCGCGGGCGACGGCCGCGTCGACATACGCGATGGCGTCGGCGAGCGTGAAGGCGAGCTCCTGGGCGGCCGTCGCACCGGCCTCGCGCATGTGGTAACCCGAGATCGAGATCGTGTTCCACTTGGGAAGCTCGGCGGCGCAGAACTCGAAGACATCGGTCACGAGGCGCATCGAGGGTCGCGGCGGGAAGATGTAGGTGCCGCGGGCGATGTACTCCTTGAGGATGTCGTTCTGGGTCGTGCCGCCGATCGCCGAGCGCGGGACCCCCTGGGCCTCGGCCGCGGCGACGTACAGCGCAAGCAGGATCGGGGCCGTGGCGTTGATCGTCATCGAGGTGCTGACCTCGCCGAGCGGCAGTCCATCGAGGAGGACGGCCATGTCGGCCAGGCTGGAGATCGGGACGCCGACCCGCCCGACCTCGCCCTCCGCGTCCGGGGCATCGGAGTCGTAGCCCATCTGGGTCGGCAGGTCGAAGGCGACCGACAACCCGGTCTGGCCCTGCTCGAGCAGGTAGCGGAAGCGCCGGTTGGTCTCCTCGGCGGTCGCGAAGCCGGCGTACTGGCGCATCGTCCAGAATCGGCTCCGGTACATCGTCGGCTGGACGCCCGCGGGTGAACGGGTACTCCCCCGGCCGGCCGAGGTCGCGAGCCTCGTCGAGGCCCGCCGTGTCCGCCGGCGTGTAGAGATCGCGGATGACGATCCCCGACGAGGTCTCGAAGGGTTCGCGCCGCTCGGGGGCGCCCGCGACGGCCTTGGCCCGGAGGGTCTCGCGCCAGCGGTCCCGTCCGGGGTCGGGTGCTTCGCCGGTCGGCCGATCGGCCGGCCTGGCATGCCGTGCCGGACGCTCGTCGGCGGGGCTCACGTGAGGACCACCATGACGTCACCGACGTCGATGGTCTGGCCGGCCCCGACGGCGACCCGCGAGATGACCCCGTCCCGTGGCGCCCGGAGCTCGTTCTGCATCTTCATCGCCTCCACGACCAGGAGCTGCTCGCCGGCCAGCACGGCGTCGCCTGCGACGACCGACACCGACACCACCCGGCCCGGGATGATGGCACGGACCTCGGTCGGTCCGTCGTGCGAGGTCGCCGACCCGCCTCGACGAGCGCGTTCGCGAAGGGAGTGCGTGGCGCTCGGATCCGACCTCCACCTCGACCAGCCAGCCGTCGACCACGACCTGGCGACGGCCGCCCTGGCCGGCCGGGCCATCATCGGCCAGGAGCAGGACCGGCGTCCGGGTCGGGTCGTCGAGGACCTCGACAAGGATGGTGTGGACGGGATCGAACCGCTCGAGCCGGAGCTGACGGGGTTCGCCATCGACGATGACGACCCCGTCGTCGGCGGCAGGCCCCGGTCCGATGACGACAGGCGGGACGCCCGTGTGCCCTCCCGCGGGTCCCAGCGCGACCCGGATGGCCCGAGGGTCGACGATCCGATCCGCGGCGGGTTCGGCCGTCGGACCGGCGCCCGGGTCGCTGGCGTCGTCGCCCCCGGCATCGGTCTCACGGATCGGCTGGGTGCTCACCGCGGCCACCGGTCGGTGGCGGCTTCCCGGGCCGCCCGGCGCCAGCCGTCGTCCCCTGCCCCACCGGGACCGGCCGCTGGCGACGTGGGCGGTCCCCCGGTCGCGATCGCGTGGCCGCTCGTGATGGCGTCGAGCCCGGCCGCCAGCAGCGCGACACGGGCAGCCCGACCGAACGCGGTCGGTCCATCCCACTGCTCGTCCACCCAGCCCGTCGACAGCTCGGCAGCGGCGAAGGACGGGCTGCGCGCCACGAAGCGATGGAAGGGAAGCGTCGTCTGGATGCCCCCGATCTCGGTCTCGTCGAGCGCCCGGCGAAGACGCGCGATCGCCGCTCCGCGGTCCCCGGCGTGGACCAGGACCTTGGCGATCAGATTGTCGTACTCGGCCGGGACCCGGTCGCCGGCCTCGATCCCGGTATCGACACGGACGCCAGGACCGGCCGGCATCACCCACCGCCGCGACCCGACCCGGCGTCGGGGCGAAGTCTCGGGACGGGTCTTCGGCCGCGATCCGGACCTCGATCGCGTGGCCCGTCGGCTCGGTCGCCCGCTCGGCGGCGGCGAGCGCGTCGTCCGACAGCGGCCGCCCGGCAGCCAACCAGAACTGCTCGCGGACGATGTCGAGCCCCGACACCAGCTCGGTGACGCCATGCTCGACCTGGAGTCGGGTGTTGACCTCGAGGAACCAGAAGGAGCCGTCGGCGCCTCGGAGGAACTCCGCGGTCGCTGCATTCTGGAGGCCGGCCGCCGTCGCGACCTTGACCGCCATCGCGTGCAGCTCACGGCGCTCGTCCACGGAGAGCCCCGGCGCCGGTGCCTCCTCGACCAGCTTCTGGTGGCGCCGCTGGAGCGAGCAGTCGCGCTCGCCGATGGCCACGACCCGCCCCGTGGCATCGCCGAGCAGCTGGACCTCGATGTGGCGCGCCGGGACGATCTCGCGCTCGAGATAGACCGACCCGTCACCGAAAGCCGATGCCGCCTCGCGCGATCCATCGGCCAGGGCGGCCGGCAGATCCGCTGGCCGCCACGACCCGGCGCATCCCGCGGCCGCCACCACCGGCCGCGGCCTTGACCAGCAAGGGAAAGCCGATCGCCTCGGCCTCGGCCACGATCGCCGCGACCTGGTCTGGTCGGTCGACGGGTGCCGGCTCGAGGGTCCCCGGCACGGCCGCGACCCCGACGTCCCGGGCGGTCCGTCGGGCATGGAGCTTGTCGCCGAGCGCGTCGATCGTCGCCGACGACGGCCCGACGAAGACGAGTCCCGCATCCTCCACCGCACGTGCGAAGGCGGCCCGCTCCGCCAGGAAGCCGTAGCCCGGATGGATCGCCTCGGCGCCCGTGTCCAGGGCAGCCTGGATGATCCGGTCGATCCGCAGGTAGCTCTCGGTCGGTGCCGGCGGTCCGATCCGGACCGCGGTATCGGCGAGCCGGACGTGCTGGGCCGCCGACGTCGGCATCGCTATAGACCGCCACGGCCTCCATCCCGAGCTCGTGGCACGCCCGGATGATGCGGACCGCGATCTCCCCGCGGTTGGCCACCAGCACCCGGTTGAACGGCGGACCCGTCACTGAGCGACCGTCTTTGCGCAAAGACGGGTTCCCTCAGAGCGGGATGTTGCCATGCTTCTTCCTCGGGTTCGTCTGCTGCTTGTCGGCAAGAACCTCGAGCGAACGGATGAGCCGCGGCCGTGTCTCGGACGGCTTGATGACCTCATCGACATATCCGCGCGACGCGGCGATGTAGGGGTTCGCGAACTCGGTCTCGTAGGCCGCGACCAGACGGGCCTCCTCGGCGGCAGGGTCGTCGGCGGCGCTGATCGCATCCTTGAAGATGATGCTGACCGCGCCGGCCGCGCCCATGACGGCGATCTCGGCGGTCGGCCACGCGAAGTTCATGTCGGCCCGGATGTGCTTGCTGCTCATGACGTCGTAGGCGCCGCCGTACGCCTTGCGGGTGATCACCGTCAGCTTCGGGACCGTCGCTTCGCAATAGGCGTACAGCAGCTTTGCGCCGTGCTTGATGATCCCGCCGTGTTCCTGCGCGACGCCCGGCAGGAACCCCGGGACATCGACGAAGGTGACCAGCGGGACATTGAAGCAATCACAGGTGCGGACGAACCGCGCCGCCTTGATCGACGCATCGATGTCCAGCGCCCCGGCGAGGACCGCCGGCTGCTGGGCGACGATGCCGACACTCCGACCGCCGAGTCGCGCGTAGCCGATGAGGATGTTCGGCGCCCAACCCGGTTGGATCTCGAGGAACGCGCCGTCGTCGACGATCCCGCGGATCACGTCGTGCATGTCATACGGCGTCCGCGGATCGTCGGGGACGATCCGGTCGAGGCGCGACATCCATCCGGTCGGCGGGATCGGTGGAGACGACCGAGGGCGCGTCACCCAGATTGTTCTGCGGCAGGTAGGCAAGGATCCGACGGGCCGAGTCGAGCGCTTCGGCTTCATCGGTTGCGGCGAGATGTGCGACCCCACTCTTCGTCGTATGCGTCATGGCGCCGCCAAGGAATTCCGAATCCACTTCTTCGTGGGTGACCGTCCTCACGACGTTCGGTCCCGTGACGAACATGTAGCTCGTGTGCTCGACCATGATCGTGAAGTCCGTCATCGCCGGCGAGTACACGGCGCCACCGGCGCACGGCCCCATCACCACGGAGATCTGCGGCACCACGCCCGAGGCCAGGACATTGCGCAGGAAGATGTCGGCATAGCCGCCCAACGATGCGACGCCTTCCTGGATCCGCGCCCCGCCCGAATCGTTGAGACCGATGATCGGCGCGCCGACGCGCATCGCCAGATCCATGACCTTGCAGATCTTCTCGGCATATGCCTCGGACAACGATCCGCCGAAGACTGTGAAGTCCTGGCTGAAGACGAAGACGAGACGGCCGTCGATCGTCCCGTGTCCGGTCACGACTCCATCACCGAGGATGTGCTCTTCCGACAACCCGAACCCGGTCGCGCGATGGGTGACGAACGCATCGAGCTCGACGAACGAACCCGGGTCGAGCAACAGCTCGAGCCGTTCGCGCGCCGTCAGCTTTCCTGACGCGTGCTGTCGTTCGATCCGGACAGCTCCGCCGCCAAGCTGCGACTCGACGCGCATCTGCTCGAGCCGGTCGAGCCGCTCTTCATTCGTCGACACGGGGATCGGACCTCCTGGTGTCCTTGCGCAAAGACAGCTGCATCATAGCCACGCATCTCGGCTCGTTCGGACGGAGAACGCCACGTATCCGTCGCTCCACGGACAGCGTCCGGACGGCTCGGATATCCACAGATTCGGTGAACAACTCGCGAAGCGTGTGGATAACCGGGTGCCAGAAACCGACCGGGGCGCGTACGATGAACGGACTCGTTCCCCTCCCCCGACGGCCCCGGCCGCCCGTCAGAATCCTGAGGTGATGCCCCGGTGACGAACGTGATCGCGATCGCCAACCAGAAAGGCGGCGTCGGCAAGACGACGACGGCGATCAATCTCGCAGGCGCTCTGGCCGAAGAAGGATTCCGCGTCCTCTGCGTCGACATGGATCCGCAGGCGAATCTCACGGCAGGGCTCGGCATCAACCTCAACACAGTCGAACGGTCGATGGCCGACGTCCTGGCCGACGGTCGCTCGACATTGAGCGAGGTCATCCTGCCGACCGAGACGACGGGCATCGACGTCGCCCCCGCGCACATCGATCTTGCGTCGACCGAAGGCGAACTCTTCACCGCCCTCGGCCGCGAACAGATCCTGCGCGAGGCGTTTGATGGTCAGATCGACGACTACGACTACGTCTTGATCGACTGTCCGCCGAACCTGGGACTGCTGACGGTCAACGGCCTCGTCGCGTCGACCGGCGTCATCATTCCGGTGCAGACGCAGTACTACGCGATGAAGGGCCTCAACAACCTGGTCAAGGTGATCAACGCGATCCGTCTCAAGTTGAATCGCGACCTCAGGATCCTCGGCCTTCTCCCGACGTTCTTCGATGGTCGCACCAACCTCGCCCGCGACATGCTCGACGAGTTGCGCGTCGTCGGCGACCACCACGTCTTCAGCAGCATCGTCCGCGTGACCGTCAAGCTTGGCGAGGCACCACTCGTCGGTCGGCCGATCACGACATACGCCAGCTCCAGCGATGCGGCTCGGACCTATCGCGAACTCGCCCGGGAGGTGATCGACCTTGGCCCGAACTGACTTCCGCGCCGCAGCCGCACGGCGGCTGTCCGAGGACACCGAGCTCTCGCCGGCGATCGTCAGCCTGCTGACGCCGGACAGTCCGACGCGTTCGGTCGGAGTCCGCATCGTCCACGTCGATCACATCGAGCCGAACCCGGAACAGCCGAGGTTGGTCTTCGAGCCCGCGGCGCTCGACGAGCTCGCGGCGTCGATCCGCGAGCATGGGGTCCTCCAGCCGATCCTTGTCCGACCGCTCGGCCCGAACACCTACCAGATCGTTGCCGGCGAGCGTCGATGGCGAGCCTCGCGTCTGGCGGGTCTCGAGACCATCCCGGCATTGATCGAGGACATCGACGACGACACCGCGCTGGAGATCGCGATCATCGAGAACCTCCAGCGCGAGGACCTGACGCCGCTCGATGAAGCCGCGATGTATGACCGGATGGTCCACGAACACGGCTACAGCATCCGCAAGCTGGCGGACAAGCTGGGCAAGGACAAGGGATACCTGGAGAACCGGCTCCGCCTGGCGGATGCTCCGCCCGAGATCCGCGAGCTGGTGTCTTTGCGCAAGGACAGTCTGTCCCATGCCTACGAGCTGATGAAGGTCGAGGACCCCAAGAAGCGCCGGCGTCTGGCCGAGCAGGTCGCGCGCGGTGAGCTGACTCTGATCAAGCTGCGCGACAAGATCGAGGGGCGACGGGCGCGGCCCGGGACCGAGGTCGATGACGGCGTGGACGTCCCGGAGCCGCGCATCGCGGAGGCGGCCGACGCCGACACGTCCGAGGAACAGGGCGTGTGGACGTCCGAGGCCAGTCCCCCACCCCGCGAGATCTCGGATGACTCCCTGGTCAACGCGAAGCAGAGCCTCGTCGACGCGGTCGACGAGCTGGTCGGGGTCCTGGGGAGCGCCGAGGTCCGTTCGATCGGCGCGACGGATCGGGCCAACCTGGCGAAGTACCTGACCATCGCCAAGCTCCGCCTGGAGAACGCGATCGCGATGGTGCGGAGCGAGGACGGCGGCAACTGACGGCGGTATCTAGCCGGGCGACCAGAGCGGACGTTTAGCCGCCCAGCGGAACGCCTGCCAGCCAGGCCGCCGCGAGCAGGCCGACACCGACGGCCTCGAGCTCCCACGCCCGTTCCCGGCGTGCGGCGTCGCCACGTCGGCCGAGGGCGATGCCCGCGGCGACGATCAGGCACGCGACGATCGCCGCGGCGACAGGCCCCGGTCCGCCCCGACCGGCCAACGCCAGGGAGCTCAACGCGACGCCGACCACGACCGCGAGCAGGACCGCATGCGTCGCCCAGGCTCGCCCTGGGCCGAGCCGGCGTGCCACCGAGTCGACGCCCGCAGCCGCATCACGGTCGATGTCCGCCAGCGCATTGGCGATGGCCAGCGCGGCGCCGGCGAGCATGGCGGTCGGCAGCAGGATGGCGAACGGGGCGACCAGCCCGCCCGTCGCCCCGAGCCAGCCGAAGACCGGGAGGAGCGGGATCCCGAGCGCGAAGGGGATCCACGACCAGGCCGTTCCCTTGAACCGGAGGTCGTAGGCGTAGCCGATCGCGAGGACGACGACGGCGAGGGCAATGGTCGCCGGCCCGGATGGCACGGACAGGGCCACCCCGGCGACCCCGGCGGTCACGATCGCGACACGAGCTCCATCGGGCGAGACGAGACCGGCTGGGATCGGCTTGCCCTGCTTTCGGCCTGCGTCGTGGGGCGCGTCGACCAGGTCGTTGAGCGACCCGATCGAGGCCTGGAGGAGGGTCATCGCGACCCCGAGCCGCAGGGCGGTCGAGCCGTCGGCACCGGCGATCGCCGCGACGACACCCACCACGAGGCCATCGAGCAGACACGGAAACGGGTGGGTGAGCCGGACGAGACCGCCGATGCGTGCCAGCCGGCCGCGACCGCCGGCCGGTCCGTCAGACGTAGACGATCTCGTCGAAGTTCTCGAGGAGGTACTCGATCAGCCGGTCGCGCCCGTCGGGGACCTGGGCGCGGATCCCGGGCACGAGCGCGAACAGCGTGATCGCCGGGACCATCAGGCGGCCCTTGGCATCCCGCCCGATGACGGCCGGCGGGCCACCGCCGGATGCGAACACGCGTTCGAAACTCCGTTCGTCGAGCCGACCTGCGCGGCGAAAGTCGTCGACCACCTTGACCACCCCGCGCCGGATCGCGACATCGCGCATCAGCTCGGCGGCCCAGGCGTCGATCTGGTCATCGCTCTGGTCGCGGAGGCGGACGCGGTATTGCTTCGGGTTGGCCGAGAGTCCGGTCGCTGCCACGGGTCCTCCTACGTCGCCTCCGTCGCTTCGGGCGGGTCGAAGTATGCCAGACCGGGGGCCAGCGAGGCCGCGCCGGCCGCCTCGCGCGATCCCTCCGGCCAGTCGTTGAACAGCTCCGTGAGCCAGCGTCCGAACCGTCCGGGCGGCGCGAGGTCCGGGGCGTCGGCGACGAGGTCGTGGAGGGCCAGCGACAGAGCGGCCGTGACCTCGTCCACTGCCTCGCGAGTCGGCCGGCTGGCGATCGGGATGGGCTCCCCCACCCGGACCCTGATCCGGCCACCGAAGCGCAACCAGCTCGTCCCGGCGATCGCGATCGGCACAAGCGGGATCCCCGATCTCAGGGCGAAGTACGCGGCACCCTCGCTGAGCGGCAGGAGGTCGGACTCGCCGGCGTGGATCCGCCCCTCCCCGGCGATCGCGACGACCGCTCCGGTGGCCACGACCGCGCCGACTCGGCGCGTCGCATCGAGGAGGTCGTTCTTGGCCGGCTTGTACGGGATCGTCGTGCCGGTCCAGATCATCAGCCGGTTACGGCCTCCGACGCCCATGTCCTCCTCCTTGGGGCCGAAGAACCAGAGGCGCGGCCGGAACGGGAGCGTCGCCATCAGGACGAACGGATCCGCCCAGCTCATGTGGTTGAAGCAGTAGATGGCGGGGCCTGGCGGCAGCCGTTCGCGTCCATCGAGCCGGACGCGCATGTAGGCACGGGTCACGGCTGCGGCCATCAGGCGCGCGAGCCAGTAGCGGATCGTGCGACGGATCGGGCTGATGGCCGGTCCCGGCAATGCCGTGCGGTCCCGGCGGATCGTCATGCCGCGACGCTGCCTGACGGGACGAGGTCGCTCGGACGCTCCGGCACCTCCGGTCGCGCTATCGCTTGCTGGCGGGTGACCGCGGGACACCGGCAGTGCCCCTGGTGGCGGCGCTCGCGGTCGCGACGCTCTTCGTCGCCGTCGCTGGTCGACCGGTCGAGCGCTTGGCGGGTGGTGGCACCCGTCCATCGGCCGCGGCGAACAGGGCCTGGGCGAAGGCAGAGATCCCGTCGGCCGCCGCATCGGCGCCGGTCAGGACGAGGCTCTCGACCTGGAAGGTCACGAGCCGGTGTCCACCCTGGATCTCGACCGCCAGCTCGCCCAGCTGGAGGCGTGCCCAGCGAATGATCTTCCCGGCCGCACGCGGGCCTTCGCCCGGGACCATCACGCGGACGCTGATCTGGAGCATCCCGGCGGGCGTCGGCACGAGGACCAGATACCGGATTCCGGGATCATCCCCCCAGGCGACCCAGCACTCCGGGTCCTGATCGCCGCCGAGCGCCAGCAGGGCCTGTTCGATCACGGCGACGACCTTGGGCGCGACCGCATCCTTGCTGGGTGCCTTCGCCCGCCACTCGCTGAGTCGCATCGAGCCTCCGTCTGCCGATCGCTCGTCCAGGGAACGCCTCCCCTGACCTCGTGACGAGGCTAGCACACGGCCGTCACCGCAAGACCACGACATTCGGCCTCGCCCGGGACGAGCCGTCGGCTACCGTTGCGGCATGCATATCCGTCGCGGCTTCCTGGGGTGGGGCGTCTTCCTCATCCTGGCAGGCGCCATCCCGCTGCTGGTCAGGTCGGGCGCCCTCGATGCCGACCAGGTCGGCCGGCTCTGGCAGCTGTGGCCGCTCATCCTGGTCGGGATCGGTGTCGGCCTGATCCTCGGCCGCACGCGACTCGATTTCGTCGGTGGCCTGATCGTCGCCGCAACGCTCGGGGCGATGGTCGGCGGGCTGCTCAGCGTCGGGTTCCTGCCGCTATCGACCGGCATCTGCGGAGGGAACGATGGGTCGGTCGCGTTCCCGGCACGCGACGGCACGTTCGCGACCGGCGGCACGATCGACCTCCAGCTCGACTGCGGAAACATGACGGTCTCGGTGGCCTCCGACGACGGCTGGCACGTCGGAGGCACCGACGCCGACGGGATCGGACCCGAGATCACGACGACCGACGCGTCACTCAGCGTCCGTTCGCGGAATGACCACCACGGCCCGTTCTGGGCGTTCGGCCAACGCGATCGGTGGGACGTCGCGGTGCCGAATCTCTCGACCCTGGACCTCGGCCTTCACGTCAACGCCGGCGGGACGACGATCGACCTCGGCGGAGCCACCCTTGGCGGCGTGGATCTCGAACTCAACGCAGCGTCGGCGACAGTCGATCTCGGATCGATCAAGGCCATCGATGGGCTCGACGCGAGCCTCAATGCCGGGTCGCTCGGACTGACTCTCCCGAACCTCTCGCTGCACGGCACGATCGAAGCCAACGCCGGCGCCGTGAAGCTGTGCGCGCCGGATGGCGCCGCACTCAAGCTGGAGACTGGCGAGGGCATCGTCGGCAGCTATGCGTACGACGGACACGGGGTGGTCAAGGACGGGTCGACCTGGACGACCCCCGGCTTCGAGTCGGCGGCGGTCCAGATCGAGCTCCAGACGACGGCCAACGCGGGCTCGTTCACGCTCGACCCGGAGGACGGCTGTGACTGAACGACTCTATCGATCGCGCGACGACCGGATGCTGGCCGGTGTCGCCGGCGGCGTCGCCGAGCTGTTCGACATCGATCCGTCGATCATCCGGATCGTCTGGGCGCTGGTCGCCATCCTGACCGGCGGGGTCGGTCTCCTCGTGTACATCGTGATGGCCATCGTGGTCCCCGAACGGCCGACCGACCTTGGACCTCGCGTACACCCAGCGGGTGCTGCGCCGGGTGGCGGGACGCCGCCGTCGTCGGCTGGCGTCTCCACGGCCCCCGGCCGGCAGCGACGCGACCCGGCCGACCGTGCGCGGGCGGGCTTCGTCATCGGCGCCGTGCTGGTGGTCGTCGGCGTCCTGTTCCTCATCCGAGAGCTCATCCCCGCGCTCGATCTCGGGCTGTGGTGGCCGATCGCCGCCATCGGTCTGGGGATCCTGCTCATCGTCATGGCCGTCGCTCCGCGGCGCTCGAGCTGAGGGGCCGGTCCCGTACGATGGGGCCGTGGATCCACAGTCGTCCGTCTGGCTGACCGTGTTCGCCGGATTCGGGGTCGTCGCGGGCCTTGTCCTCCTCGGACGCGGGATGCGCGACTACCGATCGCTCATCCAGGTCGCCGACACGTCCACCTCCACCATCAGCTCGATCGCGGCCGGCGAGGTCCGCATCAGCGGGACCATCGAACCGGCCGAGATGACCCTGGTGTCGCTGCTCCAGAGCACGCCCTGCGTCTACTACCGCTCGACCGTCGGCAACGGCGGCGACGCACGGGTCCCCGACTCGGGCTATACGGAGGAACGAGCGATCGGCTTTCAGGTGCGCGATCCGAGTGGCGCGATCAGGATCTTCCCGCGCGGTGCTCGATTCGACGCACCCGTCAAATTCGAAGGCGAGACCGGGATGGCCGGCGACGAGCCGTCGGGCCTGAACCTGAGGCGCGAAGGATCGACCCAGATCGGTGAGATGGACCGTGCGTTGGCCACGGCGGCGCTGCTCGAGGTCAGGGCTCCCGACGAGGCGCCGACCTTCCGGCCCGGCCTGCTCGACCGGCGCGGCCGTCGGTCATATCGCGAGACGCGACTCGAACCGGGCGACGCGGTGACCATCGTCGGCCAGGCACTCCCCTTCTCCGATCTCGCCGACCCCGCTGGTGCCGATGTCGGGACCGAGTCGGGTCCGTCGCTCGACGATCCGGAGATCGCCGCGGACATGGCGGCGGCTCGCGCGACCGGGGCGCTGGCCGACGATCCGACGGCCGCGTGGGGCAATGCCGCGATCCCCGGGTTCGGCATCGGGCGTCCGGTCAGTGCTCCGCGGATCGACCCGGCGGCTCATTCCCTCCCGCTCGCCGGAGCGGACGAGGCCTCGCGAGTCGAAACGGACCTTCGAGATCGCCCCCGGGACGCTGGTTCTCGCGGCATCCGATGAAGTACCGCTGCTGATCGCGTTCGGGATCCCGGGGCAGGTCGTCGAGCGACGTCAGACGCAGTTCCTGGTCGGCCTCCTCGGAGCGATCCTGGCCATCGCCTCGGCCATGGTCGTGGCGGTGTCGATCGGTGGCGGGCTCGGACGAGTGAGTCCCCCGGCCATCGCGGCGAGCTTTGCGGTCATCCTCGTCCTGATCGTCGTCGGCTTCATCGTGCTAGCAAGCTACAACGCTGTCGTGGCACTCCGTCAGCGGATCGACAAGGCGTGGTCGAACATCGACGTCGTGCTCAAGCAGCGACACGACCAGCTGCCCAACCTGGTCGCCGCGGTCCGTGGCCTGATGGCGTACGAAAAGGACGTCCTGACCCGGGTCACCGAGCTGCGCGCGGCCTACGTCCCGACCGCGCCGATCCCCGACCAGGCGGTCACGTCAGAGGCCACGAGCGCCGCTGTCCGCTCCCTGTTCGCGGTCGTCGAGCGCTATCCGGACATCAAAGTCCCAGGCCAACGTCCAGGACCTGCAGGACCAGATCGAGCGTCTCGAGGCGATGATCGCGGACCGCCGCGAGCTCTACAACGACCAGGTCTACCGCTACAACACGCGCATCTCGCAGGTCCCGGGCGCATTCCTGGCCCCGCTCTTCGGCTGGCGGTCGCGCCAGTTCTTCGCCGCCGACCCGGCCGACGCCGTTCGCCCCGACACGGACCTGCGGCCAGCCTGATGCGAGGCACGCCCGGCGACCCGGCACGCATCGCGCCATGACGTCTGGCTCGTCCGGCACGGTGAGACGGAGTGGGCCAGGCTCGGCCGGCACACGAGTCGGACCGACGTCCCGTTGACCGCCGACCGGCCAGGCCCAGGCCCGGGCGCTCGGCGGACGGCTCGCCGATCACGCCTTCGCGCTGGTCCTGACCAGTCCCCTGTCGCGTGCCACCGAGACCGCCGCATTGGCCGGGATACGGTCAGGCCGCGATCGCAGACCCCGATCTGCGCGAGTGGGACTACGGCATCCTCGAGGGACGTTTGACCGCCGACATCCGGAACGAGTTCCCTGACTGGACGATCTGGAGCGGACCGTGGCCGGGCGGCGAGACGATCGACCAGGTCGCCACCAGGGCCGACCGGGTGATCGCCCGGGTCAGGGCAGCCGACGGCGATGTCCTGCTCTTCGGACACGGCCACCTGCTCCGCGTCCTGGCAGCCCGCTGGCTGGGCTTGCCGCCGCGTCTCGGGCGGCCTGTTCGCCCTCGGGACCGCGACCATCTCGGTCCTCGGCTGGGACCGAGACACACCGGTCATCGAGGCCTGGAACGAGTCCTGCCGCTAGCTGCTGCCCGGCTGATCCCGAGCCACGGACCCGGCGCCCGGGTCAGGCTCCGTCCGGGACCGAGAGGTCCTTGTCCTCCATCTCCCACGCGTGGTCGAGCGTGTGGAAGGCTGAGTGTCGGATGAGGAACGGCAACGTCCAGGACCGCATGCGTCGCTCGACCTCGCCCGCGTTGTACGCGCGCATCGCCGCGACATAGTCCTCCCGATACCGGCGCCGAGCGTCCGGAGGGAGCGCCGCGCCTTCCGGTATCCGCAACCCGACCCGTGTCGCGAAGTCCTCGCTCTCGACGCGGATGGTGTGGCTGATGATCCGGTCGCGGTCGCGACCTCCCCCGCGCACGCCCTTGCGCATCACCGGCGAGACGCGCGCCGCGACGTCGTCGAAGAACGCCCAGCAGGACCGCAGGAGCGTGATCGCACGCTCGAGCTCCGCCTCGCCCATGGGATCCTGCTCGGTCGCGCAGGGCGAGAAGGAGATACCCCAGAAGTCGGTCGATCCGGTGCCGACCCTGTCCTCGACGATCTCGAGAGGCCCGGTGGCGGCGAAGTCGCGTGCCATCCCGGCCAGACCGGCCACCTGGCTGTAGCGCTCGCGATAGGACTCGAGCGTCTCCAGCGCAAGCTCCGGCGCTCTTTGCGCCCCGACTCCAGCCCGGCCAGTCGACGCCGAAGGCCACCGAGCGCTTTGCCTTGGGTCCCCGTTCGATGACCGTGCGGACGGGCATGGCTCAGTATCGCATCGTGGGAGGTCGGTAGGACGATCAGATCCAGGCCGCCCGGCCGGGACGCCTAGCTCGTCGGCAGGTCGACGACCGGTGTGGTGGCTTGCGTATAGGGGCGATCCGCCACAAGCACGAACTGCCGGACGCGAACGGCGATCTCGGCTCCGACCCGTCGAAAGACGGCTAGCTGCTCATCATCCGAGCCATCCGTCGAAGACGGGTCCTCGAGGCTCCAATGATCAGTCTTGGCGGCGCCTGGGAACAGGGGGCAGGTATGACGGGCCGTTTCACAGACCGTGATGACCCAATGCCAGGACTGGCCGAGGAAATCGTCGATGCCCTTGCTGCGCTGGTCGCGGATGTCGATCCCTGTCTCGGCCATGACCGTGACCGCCTCAGCGCGGACAGCGGTGAATGCGATCCCGGCACTGGCGACGTCGTATCGGTCGCCCGCCCACGCCCGGAGCATTCCCTCGGCCATCTGCGACCGGGCTGCATTCTCTGTGCTGACGAAGAGAACGCGTTGTTTTGCCATCGCCGCTGACTCTACTCCGCGATGGCCTCGCCCGTCCGACATGCCCGAGGCGGAGGGCGGGCTCGCCTGCGGTCGTCGCGTTCGCGCGCCGCCTGACTCGTGATCGACTGGAGGTTGGCTCCGGCGGTAGGACTCGAACCTACGACCAAGCGGTTAACAGCCGCCCGCTCTACCACTGAGCTACGCCGGAGCGGATCACGTCCGGGCCCGGACGAACCGGGCCCGCGAACGTCGTTGGCGCCGGGGTCCGGCGCCGCGCGACAGGATAGCACGGAGGCGGTCCCGGACCGGCAGCCCGGATTCACCCCGGGCGGGATCCGTCCCAGATGATGCTGCGCGTCCGGCGCAGTCGGAACCCGGCCACGATCTGGGTGACGCCCAGGATGACCAGCCAGAACCCGCCGATGAAGGCGAGGGTGACGGCCGAGGTGATCGGATAGACCAGGATGATGATCCCGGCCAGGACGCCGAGGATCCCGCTGAACAGGCGCCAGTTGCGTCCCTGCTTCCGCGAGAAGGCCGCCACGAAGGTCATGATCCCCTGGACCAGCCAGAAGATGCCGAGCACGAAGATGAAGACCTCGACCGACTGGAACGGTGTCCGCAGCAGGGCGAACCCGACGATGACCGACAGGACGCCGATGATCGCGTGCAGGACCCGACTGCCCGTGTCGCCGTCTCGGGTGAACGAGGTCACGACTTCGTAGACGCCGGCCACGAACAGCCAGGCGGCGAAGAAGATGCCGACCGTGACGATGGTCGCACCGGGATAGAACATCGCCAGCAGCCCGAGGACGACGCTGGCGACGCCCATGGCGACCACCAGGCCCCAGTGGTCGGCGACGTCCTGCATCATCGTGTGGGTCTGATCGGCCGCGGCGTCGGCTGAGCTCGACATGGTGTCCCTCCTGTGGCGATCCCCGACGGCGCCAGCGTAGCGAGCCTTCGCAACCGATACCAGACCGTTTCGCCGACGACCGGCCCTCTACGGCAGCTCGATCGGGCTGTCCGCCCGGTTGCCCCACTCCTCCCACGAGCCCGCGTAGCTGCGGACCTCGTCGAAGCCCGCCAGCTCGTGGAGAACGAACCAGACGAGCGCGGCGCGGACGCCGCCCTGGCAGTAGGTCGCCCGGATCTCGCCCGGATCGGCGCCGCTGGCGCGCACGAGCGAGACCATCTCGTCGATGGGGCGGAACGTGCCCTCCTCGGTGAGCAGGTCGACGAAGCAGCGCTGGCGGGCGCCCGGGATGTGCCCGCCGCGCTTGGCCCGCAGGTCTTCACCGATCCACTCGGCGGCGGTCCGGACGTCGAGGATGCGGGTCGGGCCGTCGGGCTTCGAGGCCTCGCGACTCCAGCCGAGGACCTGCTCGTACGTCGCGATGAGGGCGTCGTCGCGATCGCCGAGCGTGACCGGGGTCCGGAGACCGTCGGCGAGGTCCGCCTCGGGGACCTCGGTCGTGGTCTCCCCGCCGGCCCGTCGCCAGGCTTCGATCCCGCCGTCGAGGATGTGGACCCGATCGGGTGGGTAGCGGTACAGGCGGAGGAGCCAGTAGCCGCGGATCGCCTGGCGGTTCATCCCGACGTCGTCGTAGAAGACGACCCGGTCGCCCTCGCCCACACGCCACCGGCGAAGGGTCCGTGCGGTCTCCTCGGGCGACGGGACGAGCCACTCGCGCTCCGCGTCTCCCGTCTCGGGGGCCGTGCCCTTGAGCGCCAGCTCCTTGTGGATGTCGCTATAGGTGGCGCCTGCGATATGGCGCTTGTTGTAGACACGTCGATCGGGCGAGACATGCACGAGCCGGAGATCCGGGTCGGCTAGATGCTCGGCCAGCCACGCGACAGACACGAGCGGACCAGGTCCGCTCGCGCCGGGACGCGGCTTCTTCGACGGGGCTTTCCTGCTGGGCGGCACGCGGCGATGCTAGCAGGCAGGCCCGGCCTCGGGCACGCGAGGCCGGGGTCGCCGCCGATTACTCCAGGTAGTCCTTCAGCTTGCGGCTGCGGGACGGGTGGCGGAGCTTGCGCAGCGCCTTGGCCTCGATCTGGCGGATCCGCTCGCGGGTGACGTTGAACTCCTTGCCGACCTCCTCGAGCGTCCGGGCACGCCCGTCCTCGAGGCCGAACCGGAGCTGGAGGACGCGACGCTCGCGCCCGGTCAGCGAGTCGAGGACGGCCTCGACCTGCTCCTTGAGGAGCTGGTGCGATGCGGCCTCGGCCGGAGCAAGGGCCCCGCGATCCTCGATGAAGTCACCGAGGTGCGAATCCTCCTCCTCGCCGATCGGCGTCTCGAGCGAGACCGGCTCCTGCGAGACCTTGATGATCTCGCGGACCTTCTCGGGCGTGACCTGGACCTCCTGGCCCTTGGACATCGCCTCGGCGATCTCCTCGACCGTCGGCTCGCGCCCGAGCTCCTGGAGGAGCCCACGCGAGACACGGATGAGCCGGTTGATCGTCTCCACCATGTGGACCGGGATACGGATCGTCCGCGCCTGGTCCGCGATGGCCCGGGTGATGGCCTGCCGGATCCACCACGTCGCGTAGGTCGAGAACTTGAAGCCCTTCTCGTAGTCGAACTTCTCGACCGCCCGGATCAGCCCGATGTTGCCTTCCTGGATCAGGTCCAGGAACGACATCCCGCGACCGATGTACTTCTTGGCGATCGAGACGACCAGCCGGAGGTTGGCCGAGGTCAGCTGCTCGCGGGCATCGCGGCCGATGACCACGATCGTGCCCTTGCGGTCGCGCAGCTTGGTGTTGAGCGGGACCTCGGGGTCGTAGCCCATCCGCTTGAGCAGGTCCGCGTCGTTGCCGGCGAGGATCCAGCGCTCGAGCGCGGGAAAGGCGACGTCCTCGCGCGTCCACTCCCAGATCGCGCGCAGCCCGATGTTGTCGCGCGAGTCGAGGTCGCCGTTGTGGACCGCCAGGTACGCCCAGTCGAGGAGCGGCAGGAAGGTGCCGGGCGATGGGTCCTCGTTGTAGGTGTGGACGAGCTTCTTGGCCTCCTTGAGCCGTTCCTTCGTCCCCTCCGACTGCGCGTCGCGGCCGGCCTTGATGAGGTGGAAGTCGGGCGAGGCGACCAGAAGATCGGCCGTCGTCTTGTCCGAGATCGCGCGACTGACGAGGTCGTGTGCCTCCTCGCCGAACGGCAGACGGTGCTGCGGCTTGGTCGTGCGTGTCTTGCGCTCGGTGTCGTGGAGGGTCCACTCGTGGAGCGAGACGATCCCCTTCCAGGGCGCCTCGACCATCTGCTCGCCGAGCTCGATGGCCTTGGCCAGGACGACCTCTTCCTCGGCGGTCAGCAGGGCGACCTTGCCGATCTCCTTGAGGTACATCCGGACCGGGTCGTCGATCCCGATCATGTCGGCCGAGATGGCCTCGAGCTCCTCGGCGGAGGGCTCCTCGACCTCCTTTGGGTCGAGCTTGGCGGGCGCGTCGGCAGGCAGCTTGGCTGCCGGGTCGACCGCGCCGTCTTCGGCAACGACCACGATCCCGACGTCGGCGCCGTCCTCGGCGCCCTCCGCCCCGAGATCGAGATCGTCGTCATCGTCTTCGTCGTCGTCGTCACCGGCGATGGCGACGCCCGCCTTGGGCCGCGACGGACGCAGGCCGGCGAGCTTGGCCTCTTCGAGGTCCGCCTTGGCGCGGCGGGGCCGCGACAGGACGGCCTCCACGAGTTGCTTGTCTAGGGGATCGGCGGACATGGGTTACCTCCGGTGGCTGGCGAGCAGCCGGGTCTGGTCTCGCCGCCTGTCGAGTGACAGGCGCGCTTCATTGATCTGACGTCGTTCGAGCATCAACCGGGCGATCGCATCGCGATCCCCGGCACGTTCGGCCTCTCCCTGAGCGGCCTCGTTGTAGTCGCTGCGATCACGCAGCTGGTCGTCCTCCAGCTCGAGAAGAAGACGAGTGATCTCGTAGTCGAGATGCGCGGGGTCGAGCCCGCGCGCATCGGGACCTGGCTTGGCATATAACGCTCGGGCGAGCGCAGCCGTTTCATCGTCGAGCGAGAGGAGGAGTGCCACGCCGTCGAATGGCGGGTGGATCCCCTGGTCGTTCGGCGCTCGCTGGAAGACGATCGCCCGGAACAGCTCGCGGGCGACCTCGCTCGGCAGCTGGTCGGGACCGAGCTCATCGACCACGCGCAGCTGCTCCTCGGGAACGAGCAGGAGGAGCCGGAGCAGCTCCGACTCGACCGGCGTGATCGCGCGCAGGATGTCGTGGATCGGGAGCGCGTCCGGCGACGAAAGCACCGCATCGGCGCTGAACCGCGACGCACCATCGGTGGCGCCACCTGGTCGCCCGGCCGCGATCGGGTTGCGCGCCGGACGCTCGAGGACCTGGCGCAGGACTCGTTCCTCGACGCCCGAGACGCGCCGGACCTCGCCGAGCGCCTCATCGCGCCGCAGCGGGTCGACGATCCCGCGGATCGCGGGCATGACCGCCTCGACGAAGCCGATCCGGCCGGACGAGGTCTTGAGGTCGAACAGGCCGGCATGGTGGTCGATGAGGTACTCGACCAGCGGCTTCGCCTTCGCGATCGCCGCCTCCCAGACCGCGGGCGATTCGCGGACGACCTCGTCGGGGTCCTTCCCGTCGGGGAGCCGCGCGACGCGGACGTCCTCGAGGTTGACCCCGGAGGTGTCGGCCTGGAGCTGTCCGATGAGCCCGGCCAATGCGGTCACTCCGAGCGTGCCCGCCTTCTCCCCCGCCGCGTCGACGTCGTAGGCGAGGACGATGCGCGAGGTGTAGCGCGTCAGAAGGGCGACCTGGCCGGGGGTCAGGGCGGTCCCGAGCGAGGCGACGACGTTGTCGAAGCCGGCCTGGTGCGCCATCAGCGCGTCCGTGTAGCCCTCGACGATGATGGCCTGGCCTGCCTTGCGGATGGCGCCCTTTGCCTTGTCGATCGGATAGAGCGTCCGGCTCTTGTCGAACAGAGGGGTCGCCGGGGAGTTGAGGTACTTCGGCCCGTCGCCCTCGAGGAGGCGCCCACCGAGGCCGACCGCGTGTCCGTTCTGGTCGCGGATCGGGAAGATCACCCGCGCCCGGAACCGGTCGTAGACACCGCCGCGGCCGGACTGTCGCGGTGAGGCGAGACCGACCTCGAGGAGCTCGTCGGGGCGGATGTCCCGCTTCGTGCCGAGCGTCCGGGTCATCTGGTCCCAGCCACTCGGCGCCCAGCCGAGCTGGTAGGTCGCGATCGTCTCGTCGCTGAAGCCGCGACCGTGGAGGTAGTCGAGGGCCACCGCGCCGGCGTTCGAATTCGTCAGAACGGCGTGGTAGAAGGCGATCGCGCTGTCGAGCACGCTGCGGAGCCGCGCCTTGTGCGCGTCCTCATGCTTGGTTCGCTCATCGATCTCGACACCGGCGCGCTGGGCGAGGATGCGGAGTGCCTCAGGGAACGGCACGGTGTCGCGCTGCATCACGAAGCTGAAGATGTCTCCGCCCAGGCCGCAGCCAAAGCAATGCCAGCTCTCGCGCGCAGGCGTGACGACGAATGACGGTGTCTTCTCGCCGTGGAACGGACAGAGACCCTTGTAGGTCGTGCCCGCCTTCTTCAGGCTGACCGTTTCGCCGACCACATCGACGACGGACAGTCTGCTCTTCACTTCGGCCGCGACACCGACCGCCAAATGGCGCCTCCTGGGGCTGGACATGGCTGTGGGCCTGTCAAGTCTTGACAAGCCCTAGTCCCGGTATTCTGCGCCATTTGAGGCCGATTTGTCAAGCCCTTTGTCAATACCCCATAGGAGTATCCGATGACCGGAACCAAGGCCCGCGACGCACATTGCATGGGTGACCGATCGAGGTCACCCTAGGCCGATGGCATCAGGCGAGCGGACGGCCGACGGACGGACCTATCGGGGAAATCGACCCGACGAACTCGCCGCACTGTGCAGCGCGCACGCTGCGGGCCACGGCTTCGCCTTGGTCCTCCGACCCGACACCCCAGTCATTCCGGATGAGCGTTTCCCGTTCGACGCCTACAGGCCCTTGCTGACCGAAGGCGGAACATGGTCGGAGATCGACGCCCTGGCACGTTACTGGGGCGAGGTCGGGTGCAGATGGGTCAACCTGCGTTTCTCGCTCGATGGCCGTGGCCGTGCAACGGTCCGATTCGAGGCCAAACCGGATGGCGAGCCGCTACCGGATGGCGGCATTCCCGCCTTCAACGGCGGATTCGACTACTGAACATTTGGACGATGGACTCAGGCCACCTCTGGCCACGGTGCGGTGACGCACAATCGCGGGGTCATGGCCTCGGACCTCGACCGATTCCTCGTCGCGCAGCGGGCCCTCTACGACAGCGTCCTCGATGAGCTGCGCCGCGGGCACAAGACAGGGCACTGGATGTGGTTCGTCTTCCCGCAGCTCGTTGGCCTGGGGCGGAGCGAGACCTCGCGGTTCTATGCGATCTCGTCGCTGGACGAGGCCCGCGACTACCTTGCTCACCCTGTGCTGGGAGCGCGACTCCGCGAGTGCGCCGCCCTGGTCCTGTCGAACGATGCCGGATCGGCCGGCGAGATCCTCGGCTCGATCGACGCTATGAAGCTTCGTTCCTCGATGACCCTGTTCCACAGGGCCGCGCCCGACGATCCGGTCTTCAGCAGGGTCCTCGATCGCTACTACGACGGCGTCCCTGACGAGGCGACCGACGCGCTCCTCTGATCCACGCCCTCGTCGTCCTCCAACGCTTCGCGGTCATCGAGCGCCTCGCGTAGCGTAGAGTTGGCCGATGGAAGAGCCCGAGGTTCGTGAGCGCGCAGAAGCGCTCTGTGCAGCGCTCGTGATCGGCGATGTCGGCCTGGCGACCCAGGATTTCAGCCAGGAGCTCCAACGGAACCTCGGGGAGGTCGTGGCGCTCCTGCCCCTGCCCGCCACCGAAGCCACCATCGACTCGATCGAGCGATCCGGCTCCGGCTTCACGGTCGTCCTTCGCCTGGTCGGCGAGACGGAGGAAGTCCTCCTCCAGACACGCTGGAAGGAACGCGACGACGCGCCGACGTTGATCGAGCTGAGCCACCTGAGCAAGACCGAGAGGGCCGAGGACATCACCGAGACCGAGGGCGACGGAGAAGACGGGCCGGCCTGACCCTCGCCTCGCGGCGCGCGGATAACGCGTCGTTGTCCCCTCCGCGCCCACGGCGAGATGCTTTTGCAATGGTGCCCATGGTGGACTACGGCGTGGACATCCGATCCGTAGTGAGGGCCGCTGTGCCGATCACCCTCGTCCTGAACCCGCGCGACGACGCCCGTTTCGTCGCGCTGGCGGAGGGGATGGTGACCGATGGTGTCGACTCCCCGCTGGACCTCCAGGCTCGCCTTCGCACGGACTATCCGGACGCGGTCGTCAGGGCGCGTGAACTCGACGGCGAGGCCTTGTCGATCTGGTACGTCTATCGGGATGGCCATTGGATCCCCGGCACGGTCGGGGCTGGTTGAGGGGTGAGTGACATGTCAGAGCTGGAACACGACCTGCGAGCGACGGCCGAAGACATCGCGGCCGATTCCGCCCGGATCACCGAGATCGAACACGAGAAGGGCCGGCTGGCCCCAGACGACCCGAAGCTCCCCGAGCTGAGCGCAGAGACCGAGCGTCTGGCGCGGCGGATCGTCCCCAAGGCGGCCGCCGAGAGCGACCTGGTCGACCTGCTTGCGAGGCACGAGGGTTCCGAAAACTGACGGATCCGATCTGGCTGCCCAGACTCGCGAACGAGGGACGTGAAGGCACACCCCGACTTTCGGACTGTGGACTGGCCGATCACACGGAGTACGGTGGCGGTGATGCGACGCGCCGGCTGTGTCATGACCCTCGGGCGCACGGTCCTCGGTCGGACCGTGCTGGCGGGTGCGCTGAGCCTGTCCGTCGCGCTGATCGCTCTGCCGAGGCCGGCCGCGGCCGCTGATCCGACCTCGTCGCCCTCGGCACCGGCAGAGACGCCGAACGAGCCGGCCGCCGATCCCACCGCGACCGCCACACCGACCGCGAGCCCCACCCCGACCGCGACTGCCACGCCGACTCGCGACGGCCACGCCGACTGCGACGCCGACCGCCTCCCCCACCCCGTCGGCTACGCCCGGAACGACGCCGACGCCAGCCCCGACGCCGACGCCCGCCCCCACACCGACTCCCGGCCCGACGCCGACGCCCACCCCGATACCGCAGGTGGTCGCCCGGACGATGAACCTGTTCGTCGCGGCCCAGTTCCGCTTCCAGGACCCAAGTGCGACGGCCTGTACCGCGACCTCGGTCCGGACGATGCTCAACCTCATCTCGGTCCGCGGGAGTGGGGCGAGGGGTTCGTCTGGAAGCCGACGGTCTGGAATTCGGTCCGCGACCGGATCATGGCCTGGGAGCGCAGCCACGACACGATGGTCGGCGGCCTCGGCTCCGATCCGCACGGCTGGCGAAATGCGCTCAACTACTACGGCTGGGGATCAGGCACGCTGGTCGCCGGCGCGCGGGTCTATGACGACGTCGCGTATACGAGCTACGACTCGGCCATGCGAGCCGCCGTTCGAGCCCTGATCGCCACCGGCAAGCCGGTCGGCCTGCTCGGCTGGCGCGGCGGCCATGCGCAGATGATCACCGGCTACTACAACCTGGCGGGCGATCCGTTCGCTCGGAACGCCGCCGGCCAGTACACGAACACGTTCACCGTCGGCGGTTTCTACCTGACCGACCCACTCCGCAAGTCCAACGCGGTCAACCGGGTCATCTCGTACACGTGGCTGCGCATCACGATGAACTACCGCTGGCGCTTCCAGCGCTACTACGAGACCGACAGCACGCTGGATGACCCGTACACCCCCGGCTACAAGACCTCGCGCCTCGAGTGGTATGGCAAGTTCGTGCTGGTGCTGCCCATCCGATAGCGTGTAGCCGATGCTCAGCCAGCGCGCGCTCAACCGGGCCCTGCTCGCCCGCCAGCTCCTGCTCGAACGGCAGTCGATGACCGCCGAGGCCGCGATCGCACACCTCGTCGGGCTCCAGGCGCAGGCTCCCCTCGCGCCGTACGTCGGGCTCTGGTCTCGTCTCCGCGACTTCGAGCCCGACGAGCTGTCCGAGGCGATCGAGGATCGGCGCGCGGTCCGGACCTCATTGATGCGAGCGACCATCCACCTCGTCACCGCCGATGACGCGCTGACGTTGCGACCGCTCATCCAGCCAGTGCTCGGGCGTGGCTATCGGGCCAGCCCGTTCGGCCGGGCGGTCGCAGGGACCGACCTCAGCGACGTCCTGGCCGCCGGTCGCGAGCTCGTCGAGTATCCGGCCGCGCACGAGCCCGGAGCTCGCGCGGCTGCTCGGCGAGCGTTGGCCCGACATCCCGGCGGATTCGCTCTCATACGCCGTCGGCTACCTCGTTCCGCTCGTCCACGTCCCGCCGCGGGGGCTGTGGGGCCGCACTGGGCCGGTGGCGCGGACCACGATGGAGGCCTGGCTCGGTCGGCCGCTGGCAGAGCATCCGTCGATGGACGAGCTGGTCGTCCGCTATCTGGGAGCCTTCGGGCCGGCATCGGTGCTGGACATCCAGGCCTGGTCCGGGTCTGACTCGCCTGCGCGAGGTCGTGGAGCGGCTGCGGCCACGGCTCGAGACGTTCCGCGACGAGCGCGGTCGCGAGCTCTTCGACCTCCCCGACGCGCCACGTCCCGACGCCGACACCCCGGCGCCGCCCCGTTTCCTGCCCGAGTACGACAACGTCCTGCTCGGCCACAACGACCGCTCGCGGATCATCCCCGCGGGACGGAGCATCCCGCTCCCGCCGGGAAATGGCGCCAGCATGGGAACATTCCTCGTCGATGGCATCCTTGCCGGGACCTGGCGGATCGTCACCGCCGAGCCGGACGGGACGACGCTGGCGATCGAGCCATTCGAACCGATCCCGCCTGGCGAACGTATCGCTCTCGAGGCAGAGGGGCATCGCCTGGTCGCCTTCCGGGGCGAGATCGGGGCCCGAATCGTGATCCGCGCCCCGACCTCGTAGACTTCCACAGCATCTGGCGGAGCCTCCGTCCGGCACGCCAGACCCCAGGAGACCCGCGCGATGACGACAGATCCTTCGACCCACCAGGGCAGCCGCGAGCCCGCCACCGTCCGCGTCGCGATGTGGAGCGCCCGACACCGCTGGCTGGTGGTCACCCTGTGGTTCGTGGCCACGATCGGCACCTTCGCCTTCAGCCTGAGCCGCGGCGGGATCGACGCGGCCGACGCGAACGCCGGCCCGAACGATCGCCAGCTCGAGGCGACCAAGGCCGACGACGTCTTCAACGCCGGCGGGACGAACGACCCGTTCGAGCAGTTCCTGGTCGTCATGGGCGGCGCCCCGGGCGCGACCAGCGACCCGGCGTTCAAGGCCGCCGTCAGCGATCTCGTCGCGAAGCTCCACGCAGCCGGGGTCGACATCGATGGCGTCCACACGCCGACCTTCGACCAGCTGGTCGATCCGTTCCAGGCGCCGCCCGAGGCCGGCCTTGTCTCGGCCGATGGCTCGACCGTGCGGATCGTCGCCCGCGTCCCGGGCGACAAGGATCGGGTGGCGGCGCTGCTCGAACCAGTCCTGCCGATCCTCGACGAGGCCCGCGCGGCCAACCCCGGCCTCGCCATCCACGCGGTCAGCAGCACGTTCATCGGCGACGACATCACGACGCTGATCAACGACGGCCTCGACCAGTCGCTTCGGCTGACGATCCCGCTGACGTTCATCATCCTGCTGTTCGCGTTCGGCGCCATCGTCGCCTCGGTCGTGCCGCTGGTCCTCGCGATCAGCTCGCTCCTCGCCGCGTTCGGGATCCTGGGCATCTACAGCCAGGTCACCGGGCCGGTCAGCCCGAACGCGACCCAGCTCATCGTGCTCATCGGGCTGGCCGTCGCGGTCGACTACTCGCTGTTCATGATCACCCGGTTCCGGGTCGAGCGGCGAGCCGGCCGGCCACGCGACAAGTCGATCGAGGTCTCGAGCAGCACGGCCGGCCGGGCTGTCTTCTTCTCAGGGCTGGCCGTCATGATCTCGCTGGCCGGCCTCATCACCCTCGGTATCTCGTTGTTCACCTCGATGGCGATCGGCACGATCTCGGTGGTCCTCGTCTCGGTCATCGGCAGCCTCACGTTCCTGCCGGCGACCCTGTCGATCCTCGGTGACCGGGTCAACGCCGGTCGGCCGGCGGCGTGGCTGCCGCGGCTGGCGGCGTTCCTGCCGCTGGGTCCGATCAGCCGCTGGGGCCGCGGTGCGCTGGCCTGGCTCGACGAGCGCGCGGCACGCGAGGAGGGCAGCGGGTTCTGGGGCCGCGTGGTGACCGCGGTCATGCGCCGGCCGGTCCCGATGACGATCCTGTCGGCCGGGTTCCTGATCATCCTGGCCCTGCCGGTCCTCCACCTCCGCACCGGCAACACGGACATCACGGCCTTCCCCGCCTCGATCGACGGCGTGGCCGGGATCAACCTGCTCAACGAGAAGTGGCCACAGGGAACGGAGCTGCACCTCCAGGTCGTCGTGACCGACGCCGACCAGCCGGAGACGCAGGCGGCCATCGAGCGGCTCAAGACCGAGGGCCTCAAGATCGCCGGGCTGACCGCGCCGGTCGATGTCGACGCTGTCGCACGACGGCAAGGTCGCCATGGTCTCGTTCACGATGGGCGGGACCCAGAATGACGATGCCAACCGGGCGATCGTCCGCGAGGTCCGCAGCCAGCTCGACCCGTCGATCTTCGGCAGCCTGCCGAACGTCCAGACGTACGTCAGCGGCGAGGCGGCCGCGTCGATCGACGTGACCCAGGTCTACTCGGACGGGGCGCCGTTCATCTTCCTGTTCGTGCTCGGCCTGTCGTTCCTGCTGATGCTCGTGGCGTTCCACTCCATCGTGATCCCGATCAAGGCGATCATCCTCAACCTGCTATCGACGGCCGCCGCGTACGGGGTGCTCGTGCTCGTCTTCCAGAACGGCTGGTTCGCCGGTCCCCTGGGCATCACCCCGAGCGGCGTCATCGAGAGCTGGGTCCCGCTCCTGATCTTCACGATCCTGTTCGGCCTGTCGATGGACTACCACCTGTTCATCCTCACCCGGATCAAGGAGGCGCGCGACCGCGGGCTGGAGTCGCGTGCGGCCGTCGCCAAGGGGATCTCCGTGACGGCCGGCACGATCACCAGTGCGGCCTCGATCATGGTCGTCGTCTTCGCCGTCTTCGTCGGCCTCAAGTTCGTGTTCATCCAGCAGATCGGCCTGGGCCTCGCGGTCGCCGTCTTCCTCGACGCGACGGTCATCCGGAGCGTCCTGCTGCCGGCCTCGATGACCCTGCTCGGCGACTGGAACTGGTGGATGCCGCGCTTCCTCGACTGGATCCCGCGGGTCACGATCGAAGGCGACCCGGACGAACCCGACGGGCCGGCTGGGTCGATCGAGGCCGGGGCCGCTGCCTGACGGGCAAGGGTGAGCCCCTCGTCATCCGATCTTGCTCGTCCGGGCGGCGAGGGGCTACGAGTCCGAAGGGGACACAAGTCCCGGAGGGGCGGGGTGATGGTCGACCCTTACGATCTCGCCGCTCGACGATAGGCCCGCCCCGATCCGTTCGCGAGGATGAAATCCCGCTTCCGCCTGAGCATCGCGCCCTAGTGACTTTCGTCGATCCAGCCCTGGCGTGACGCGAGCCGGGCGAGGGCCGTTCGGCTGGTCACGTCGTACCGGTCGAACAGGCGGCGGAGCTGGCTCTCGACGGTCTTCACCCGGAGCGACAGCCGGTCCGCGATCTCGCCGTTCGACAGGCCCTCGGAAACGAGCACGAGGATCTCGAGCTCGCGAGCGGTCGGGACCCGGAGCGCGTCCTCGGCGGACCGCCGGGCATCGCTCGGGTAGGCCGAGTGCCCGCCCGCGACCGTCCGGATCGCGTCGAGGATCTCGTCGACGGTCGCCATCTTGGAGAGATAGCCCATCGCGCCGAGCTCGACCGCCCGGGCGTGATAGCTCGGGTAGGAGGCCACGGTCAGCATGATGAACGCCGGTTTCGGCGCGAAACGCCGGACGAGCTCGAAGCCGTCATCGCCGTGTGCCAGGCGGATGTCGCAGAGGACGACATCGGGTGCCTCCCGCTCGAGGAGGGCGGTCGCCTCGGCGAGGTCCGCAGCCGTGCCGACGACCTCGACATCAGTCGACCCACGGAGGAGCGTCGCGAGCCCGTCGGCCAGCGCCGGGTGATCCTCGACGATCGCCAGACGGACAGTCACGTGGCGACCTTCCTGGCGCGACCTCTGGTGCGCTTGACCGGTGCCTCTGCCGGCAGCCGGACCGTGAAGGTCGTGCCCGTTCCGATCTCCGACGTCACCGTGATCGAGCCGCCGTGGGCCGCGATGATCTCGCGGGCGACGAACAGGCCGAGCCCGAGGCCCGACACGGTCTGTGGTTGGCCGAGGCGGGTGTAGGCCTCGAACAGGACGGGCAGATCCTCCGCGGCGATGCCACGGCCGTGATCGCGAACCTCGACCGCCGCGAAGGCGCCCGATCGCCTGACCGAGACCTCGATCGAGCCGGTCCCCGCGGCATGCTCGATGGCGTTGGCCACGAGATTGAGGAAGACCTGCTCGAGGCGACCGGCGTCGCCCTGGATCGGGAGCGAGGCGGGCTTCGCGCTGAACTCGATCGCCGGGGCGTTGACCATGACCGACGACACCTCGGTCGCCTCGCGGACGATCCTGACCAGGTCCACCCGCTCGGTGACGATCTCGAGCCGCCCGCTGCGGATGCGCGTGACGTCGAACAGCCGGTCGACCAGCTCGTCGAGCCGCTGGGCCTGGATCATCGCCCGGCCCGTGTACAGGTCGGCATCGTCCGTCTCGCCACTGGCCAGGCGTCGCGCGATCAGCTGCAGGTAGTTGTGGATCGCCGCCGTCGGCGTCTTGAGCTCGTGGCCGGCGGCGCCCATCAGCCGTTCCAGGCTGAGGCGCATCGTCCGCTCCGAGACGTCGCGGATCGAGACGACGCCGCCCCACGTCCGATCCTTCACTGTCAGGGGCTCGGCCACCGCCTCGAACCAGTGCCGCTGCCCGTCGGGATCGCTGACCGCGAACTCGATCCGGAACCGTTCGCCGCGGGCGGCCCGACGCTGGGGCCGGTCCTCGGGCAGGAACGGCAGACCGGCCACGTCCTCCAGCCGGATCTCGGCGTCCGGCCCGCCGAACAGCCGGTCATAGACGAGGTTCGTGAGGACCGTCTTGCCGTCGTGATCGACTGCGACGACGGCGTCGCCGATGCTGGCCAGGATCGACCCGAGGCGGTCGTGCTCCTCCTCGGTCGCCCGCTTCTGCTGCTCGATGGCGAGCAGCCTGGAGACGGAGGTCCTCGGTCCGGGCGGCGAGGTCCTCGTTGGCGATGCGGAGCTCCTCGACGGTCGCGGTCAGCTCCTCGTTGAGCGTCTCGAGCTCCTCGTTGGTCGCCTGGAACTCCTCGTTGAGGGTCTCGACCTCCTCGCGCCCGGCCTGCGCGTCCTCGCTCGAACGGAGCATCGCCGAGTTCGACAGGCGGAGCTCGGCGATCAAGGCGGTCAGCTCGTCGTTGGCGCGCAACAGGCGCTCGTTGAGTGCCGCGGCCTTGTCGAGACGCTGGCGTGTGCGGGCGTGGCCCCGGCGCTCGCGCTCGATCGCGGTGATGTCGGTCAGCTCGATGACGGCCGCCATCGACCGTCCCGGTGAACCCGCGATCGGGACGGACGTGCGCCTCGATGAAGCGCGTCGCGTCGGTGGCGACGTCGACCGATTCGATCTCGTAGACCCCGTGGCTGGGCTTGCCGCGGAGGGCCGCGTCGATAGCGCTGCGGACGGCGCTCGATGGCAGCACGTCGGCGAGATGGATGAAGTCCTGCTCGAAGGCCGTGCCATGGACGCCGAGCACGCGTCGCGCGGCCGTGTTGATGCGCACGATGTCGTAGTGCGGATCGACGACGACGACGCCGACGTCGAGCCCGAGCAGGATCGACTCCGCCGTCGCGGCGGGATCGAGCGCCGCTGCCGCATCGCGACGCGTCGAATCGATGGCCATGCTCAAACGGGTGGCGGGTTCTCGAGCCGTGTGAACCACCTTCGGCCACGCGTGCGGGACCGTTCGATGACCGGGCAGCCGTCGGTAGATCCGCAGCCGCGCGTGGTCCTCAGCATACGGCGCCGGGTGATGCCGTCACGGACTCGGACTGGCCGAGGACCAGGACCGCCGCCGGTCCGCAGCGAGAACGCGAAGGTCTCGAGCGCGGCGCGCTGCAGCCTGGGTGTGAAGTAGATCAGCACGTTGCGACACAGGAGCAGGTCGATCCGCGGGAACGGCACCCGCGCGCTCAGGTCGTGCTCGCCGAAGACCACCTCGGCGCGCAGCCGCTTGACGACGTCGAAGCCCGTGCCGGAGCGGATGAAGTATCGGCTCCGCAGCGCGGTCGGAACGTCCTGCACGGCGCCGGCCGGATAGATGCCGCGTCTCGCGAACGCGATCGCCGCCCGGATCGATGTCGGTCCCGAAGATCCGGACGTCGACAGGTCTGGGTCGTCGCGCTGCGCCTCCGCGATGGTCATCGCCAAGGAGTACGCCTCCTCGCCCGACGAACACCCGGCCGACCAGACGCGCAGCTCGCGCCGTTCGCGCCGGGCCGTCTCGAGCAGCCCCGGGATGATCTCGATCGCGCACGTGGTCCCACAGCCGCGCGTCGCGGAAGAACCCGGTGACCTTGATCAGCAGGCTGCTGATCAGCCGGTCGTACTCGGTCGCGTCCCGCTCGATGAGCGCGGCGTAGCCGGCGATGTCCGCGCTCCCGGTCGCCCGCATCCGACCCTCGCAGGCGGCGGACGATGGTGGCCGGCTTGTAGGCGCCGAAGTCGATCCCGCTCCGATCGCGGATGCGGTCGAGCAGCCGGCCGAAGGCGTCGTCGTCGACCGGGCTCGCGCCGGCCGTTCGATGACCTGGAGGATGCCCACGATGACGTTGCCGAGGGCGTCGAGGTCGGCCGTCGCATCCACCAGTGACGGCGACACGGAAGCCGGCATCGACGCGAACATGGCGGTCTCGGGGTTCTCGACGACGACGGTCCCGCCGGCCTGCTTCACGTTCCAGGCTCCGGCCGATCCGTCGGACCCGGTCCCGGTCAGGACGACCGCGATGACGCGCTCGCCATGGGTCCTGGGCTGCGCTCGTGAACAGGAGGTCGACGGACGGCGCGATCGCTCCGCGTCGGGCGGGCCGAAGCCGCAGCCCGTCCTCGGTGACCTCGACGAGGCGGTTCGCGGGGACGACGAAGATGACGCCGTCCTCGAGCCGTGTGATCCCGTCGATGACCGTGATCGGCAGGACAGCGTGGCGCTCCAGGATCTCGGCCAGGTGGCTCGACCGCCGGGGGTCAAGGTGCTGGGCGATGACGACCGCGGCTGGGAGATCCGCCGGCAGGTCGGCGACCACGCGCGACAGCGCCTCGATCCCGCCCGCGGATGAACCGAGGACGAGAAGATTCGACGCCCTGCGGACGCCCCTGTCAGTCGCCTTGTCGGCCCCTTCCCCGGCCACCATGCGTCCATGATAGGTGCGCGTCAGGCAGCCGAGATCCCGCTGCTACGGTGAGGATTCGAGCTTGCCGGCTGCGAAGCGGGCGATGAGGTCGCCGTAGCCCGGCAGGCCGCGCTCGTACCCGATCGCCCAGAAACCGGCACCGGCCAGACCACGGTCGTCGGCGAGAGCCAGCTTTGGGGTGAGGGTCTCGGGCGAGTCGACATAGATGGCCTGCCAGCCCGCCGTCGCGCGCGAATCGCCGGGGACCGGGCTGACCGTCGGGGCGACCGCGTAGAACTCGACGACCTCGAGGGGGTCGAACTCGGGCGGGGCGGGCGGATCGGCGAGGAACTTCGGGTTGTCGGCAGGGACCCAGATCGCGCCGTTGCCGAGCCGCGGCGCGCCGAGCTCCGGCCCGGCGACCCGCCAGCGCGTCCCGTACAGCGGCAGCCCCAGGATCGTCTTGTCGACCGGGACGCCGGCCGCGGCATAGAGATCGAGCGACCATGGGAGGTCCTGGACGGCGCCGTCACGGCGGGCCATCGGCGCGGACGCGCCGACCTCGGAGCCTCCGTAGTGGTAGTCATAGCCCATCAGGAAGACACGGTCCGCGCCGCCGCCGATCGCGGCCACCGCCATGGCCGCGCCGTTCAATCCCGATGTCGTGGCGACCGAGACGGACGCATCCGGGATCGCCGCACGGAGCGCTGCGCGAAGCCGCCCGACGAATGCGCCGTAGGCCGGGACGAGCTCTGGCCCGAGCTGCTCGACGTCGACATCGATGCCGTCGACCCCGACCTGGGAGGCGAGCGCGACGAGGCCCGCGATCGTCGCGTCCTGGATCTTCAGCGACGTGAACAGGGTCTTGTTGCGGGCCGTCCCGAAGCTGGAATAGACGAACTGGACGTGTGTCCCACGCGCGTGCGCTTCGCGGATCAGCTGCGTTCCGATGTCGCCGGTGATCCGCTTGTAGCCGGTCTGCTTGGTGTCGATCGCGCCGGTCTTCGTGTGGGTCACGGAGAAGAGGGCGAGCGTCGTCAGATCGGTCGCGGCCACGTGCGCGGCGATGTCGCCGTTCATCTCCCAGTACGGGACGAAGCCGAAGACCTCGTGCCCGGGGATCGGCAGGGGGGTCGGGACGGACGCGGCCGAGCCACCGTCGGCTGGGGCTGATGGGTCGGACGAGGGACCGGGCTTCGGCCCGCCGGAGGGCGCACCGAGGGCGATCCCCACGGTGATCGCGACGGCGACCACGACGGCACCGACGCCGATCATGGGCCGTCGGGTCATGTGGGTAAGGGTGGGTCCGGACGGCGAACGGGTCAAGTCGTCGGAAAGATCGAACGCCGGCGGGCCGCGATCCTGACTGACAGGGAGGAGATCGTCAGTCCGATCCGGGGCCCGCCGGCGTCCGTGCGGGGAGGAGTAACAGCCTTGATCCTGGGTCGGCCGTCTGAGATGACGCTGAGAGCGGCGTTATCTGTTCCGGTCCGCGCGGACGAACAGGAACGTCCCGACGATCGTGAAGACCAGGAAGAAGCCGACCGTCACGGCCAGGTCGAGCCCGGCGCTGTTGAGGACCGCCGCCGCGTACTCGGGCTTGCCCCAGTAGAAGATGTTGCGGGCCAGGTCGATGCTGTAGGTCATCGGGATGATCTTGCGCCAGGAAGCCCAGGATGCCCGGTCGAGGCGGCGACCGGGATGAGCGCCCCGGACAGGAACATCTGCGGGAAGATCAGCAGCGGGACGCCGACGGCCGACGACCTTGGGATCCTGGGTGAAGCCGATGAAGAAGACGCCGAGCGCGCCGCCGGCGAGGGCGAGGACCGGCGCCAGGGCGAGGACCCGGAGCAGGTCGCCCGCGTCCATCGGGATCTGCATCACGAAGATCATCGCGAAGATCCCGATCAGCGAGAACAGCGGCGGCGATCGCCCGACCCGATCAGCTTGCCGAGCAGGACGGCGTAGCGCGAGATCGGGGCGACGAACAGCTCGGCCGTGAAGTCGTTCTCGCGCTCCTCGACGAGGTTGGTGACCCCGGTGATCGTGCCCTGGTACATCGTGTTGGCGATCATCCCGATGAGCATGTACGGGCAGGTAGGCGAACGGCAGCGCGCCGCCCAGGTTCTGGCTGATGCTGCCGCCCAGGATCGCCGATGAACAGGATCGGGAAGATGACGTGAACGCGATCGACAGCGGGCTCTTGACCGCCCGCAGGACCTCGCGCCAGGCGATCGCGAAGATCGCGTTGACCTCGCGGCCGAGGGTCGCGCCGACGCGGCCCGGCGACCGGCGCCGCCCGGGTCGCGATCGCTCGGTCCGGCTCCGGTCGTGATCTCGCGCGGTCATGCCACTGCCTCCTCGGGCTGGCGCAGGAGCTCGACGTAGGCCTCCTCGAGGCTCGGCTCGTGGACCCGGAGCACGGACAGCGGCGTCCGGATCCGGGCGATCAGGTCCTGGGCGGTCGCGGCCTCGAAGGCGACCCGCAGCAGCGCCGGTCGGGTCGTCCGGCCGGGTCGAGGCCGAGCGCCGCGCAGCTCGGCGACGAGCGCCGGACGGTCGATCGGCGTCGAGCAGATCGCCCGATCGAGCAGCTGGTGCTTGAGCTCGTCCGGCGTGCCGAGGACCGCGATCCGGCCGTGGTCGATGACGCACACCCGATCGGCCGCCTCGGCCTCCTCGAGGTAGTGCGTGGTCAGGAAGATGGTCGTGCCGTCGGTCGTTGCGGACCTCGCGCAGGTAGTCCCACAGGCCGCGCCGGCTGACCGGGTCGAGGCCCGAGGTCGGCTCGTCGAGGAACAGGACGCCCGGCCGGTGCATCAGGCTGCGGATGATCTCGAGCTTGCGCTTCATGCCGCCCGAGAACGTCTTGAGCGGCTTGAACAGGTCGTCGCCCGAGCCCGACGACCGCGGCCAGCCGCTCGACGCGCTCGCGGTACTCGGCCGGCATCAGCCGGTAGAACGGCCGGTAGCCATAGATGCCGTAGATCGCGACGTGGAGCCGGATGTTCTCCTCGCCCGACAGGTGCGTGGTCGATGCTCGGGTTCTGGAAGATGATCCCGATGTTGCGGCGGACCGCGGTCGCCTCGCGATCGAGGTCGTGGCCGGCGATGGTCACCGTGCCGCTCGTCTTGGACAGCGTCGTCGTCAGGATCGAGATCGTCGTGGTCTTGCCGGCGCCGTTCGGCCCGAGGAAGGCGAACAGCTCGCCGGGCATGACGTCGAAGCTGATGTCGTCGACCGCCGCGACGGACGCCTTCTTGTAGCGCTTGGTCAGGTGGCTGACCTGGATCATCGGTTCCATGTGGTCCTCTCTGGTGTTGTCTGGCGGCGTGGCTGGACGCCCAGCGCCGCGTTGTCGGTCGGTGTTGGTGTCAAGGGGCATGGTCACGGTCGATCGTGGAGACGCCATGGAGACGCGATGGCGATCCGCCCGGGACGCTCTGAGGCGACTCGCTCGGGCCTGGGACCGGCCTTTGGCTGGACAGCCGGGACGAAGATTGAAGAGGACGCGGCCGGGCGACCCCATACCGTGCGAACGGAGCCGAATGGCTCCCCTGAGCCGGGGGATCGAGACGACGGATATGCAACGTGATCTCGTGGAACAGGCGGCGGCCGGTGACCAGGTGGCGTTCGAGTCCCTGGTCCGGTCGTCAGCCGGTCGCCTTTTCGCGACGGCCCATCGCATCCTCCGCGACCACCATCTCGCCGAGGATGCCCTCCAGCAGACCCTGGTGACGATCTGGGACGAGCTCCCGCGGCTGCGGGACCCGGACCGGTTCGACGCCTGGAGCTACCGATTGATCGTCCGCGCCAGCGTCGCGCAGGCGAAACACGAACGGCGCGGCGGACCGATCGTCCGCCTGCTCCCCGACGAAGGGGAGCCACCTGCCATCGCCGATCGGCGTTCCGACGACTACGGCCGGATCGCCGATCGGGACCAGCTCGAGCGCGGGTTCAGCCGGCTCACGCCGGAGCAACGAGCCGTCCTCGTCTTGCAGCACTACAACGGCCTGTCGCTGGCCGAGATCGCCGACGTCCTCGGCATCCCGATCGGCACGGCGGGCTCACGGATCCACCACGCGTCGCGAGCGCTTCGCGCAGCCATCGACGCCGACGACCGACTTGATGACCCGAAGGAGCGGACGGCATGAACGAACCGCAGGACCTCGACCGCCGGCTCGATGACTGGCTGGCCGATGGCTCGTCCATCGCGCCCGAACGCGCGATCGGCAGCGCCCTCGACCACGCCCGCCGGCATCCACGCCGACGCGATCCACTCGCTGTCATGCGCCGCGATCCGATGGGCTCGGCCGGATCCGCGGCAGCTCGACGGACCGTGACCCTGGTCGCGGCGGCGGCTCTGCTCCTCGCTGCCGGTCTCGCGGTCGCCACGGTTGGCGGCCTGTTCGACACGCCGCAGCCGTGGTCGTCCCGCCCGAGCCCAGCGCGTCGCCGACGGCGTCGGTGGCGCCATCGAGCCTCCGCCAGCCCCGTCCCGAGCCCGGTCGCCAGCCTCGCCTGCCGTCATCCGGGTCGATCTCATCGACGACATCGGTGGGCAGGCCTTCGTCGAGGTCACGGACCAATCGGGGACGCTCGTCACGGCCCGCTCGGGCCAGCAGTCCGAAGGCAACGAGGCCGCCACCGACATCGGCGTGGCCAACCTGCCGAGCGATCCGGCGTCGGTCGTGCTGACGTGGGTCGGCTGCCCGTCCGACACCCGCCACGTCCTGACGATCGATCCGGACGGACGGACCATGACGCTCGATCCAGCCTGTCTGCCAGGGCGACACGGTCGGCGTCGCCCGGGTGCTCGTCCTGACCTTCGCGAACCCGGTGCCGGCCAGCGAGGTCCACGCGACGGTCCATCAGATCGGGAGCTGACGCGTCCCGCTCCGCAAGTGGCTCGGCGGCCGCGCATCGCGCGGCCGCTGCGTCACGTCCAGCGGTCGAGCGGTGCGAGGAAGGCCATGATCGCCGCCGCCAGGCGGTCGGGCTGCTCCATCCCGATCATGTGGGCCACGTCGGGCCAGACCTCGGCGCGCGCGCTCGGTGCCGCCGACGCGACCCGCATCGCGGACCAGGCGGCGTTCCCGAAGTCGAGCCTCCCGGCGACCATGAGGACAGGACAGCGCAACTCGGCCAAGCGATCGTTGGCCGGGGGATCGAGAGGGATGGATCGCCCGCGGACCCGGCCGGGGTCATTGATCGGCCGATCCATCGCCCGGAGCGCTTCGCGGATGGCCGGCGAGACCCGGTCAGGTGACTGCCCCGGCCCGTCCATCCAGACCCGAACCTCGTAGTCGGTCAGCGCATCGGCATCGAATGGCTCGGCCTCCTCGAGACGCTCGTAGGCCTCGAAGATACGCGTCTCCTCCGGTGTCGCGTCGCCATCGAAGCCACTGACCCCGGCCGCCACGCCGACCACGGCGACGACCCGCTCCGGATACTCGATCGCCGTATCGAGCGCAGCCATCCCGCCGCGCGAGTTCCCGACGAGGGCCGCCCGACCCAGTCCGTACGCGTCGAGGACCGCGATGACGTCCGCCCGATGGCTGAACTCGACGTCGTCGGTCGTGGAGGCCCCGAACCCACGCGCGTCGTAGCGGATGACGTGATAGCCGGCCGCGACCAGCGGCGGGACGACCCCATCCCACGCACGGAGATCGGCGACCCCGGCGTGGAGGAGCACGATCGGAGGACCGGCGCCCGCGTCCTCGGCCGGCAACCGGCCGCCCTGGACCTCGATGTCACGGATCGGCATCCGCGGAGGATAACCCTAGCGACTGGGCGCCGACCGTCGGGCCGACCCGAACCGCTTCGCCGGCCCGCCGCATCCCGACCCCGCCGCCGCCCTTGCGCTTCTTGACGTCGTACATCTCGTGGTCGGCCAGGGCGTGGAGCCGATCCACCGATAGATCCCGGCTGCCGGGCTCGATCATGACGACCCCGATCGATGCTCCGACGGTCACCCAGCCAGCGACGGTCTCGACCGGTTCGCACAGACTGCTCCAGATCCGGACGGCGAGCGCCTCGGCTGCGACCGAATCCGAGACGCCCGCCAGGAGGACGCCGAACTCGTCCCCGCCGCGTCGGACGGCGGCGTCGGTCAACCGGATCGAATCGCGCAGTCGCACGCCGACCTCGCGCAGGACCTCGTCGCCGACAGCGTGGCCGTGGGTGTCGTTGATCGCCTTGAAGCCGTCGAGGTCGATCGCGACGAGCGCCGCCCGACCCGCTCCGCGCCGGACGCCGACGAGGATCTCCTCCAACCGGGCGTCGAAGCCCGACCGGCTGAGAAGTCCCGTCAGGGCGTCATGGCGGGCGATCTCGATCGCGTCATGTGCCTGCCAGATCACGAGCACCAGCGACGCGCACAGGAGCGCTGCCCACCAGCCGATCGTCCCGTACACGAGCACCAGCATCCAGCCGAGGATGACCTCGCTGGCGGACGTCGTGCGGTACGCGGTGTCGTACAGCCGGCTTGCCTCGCGCAGCGTCAATCCGTCGCGCAGGATGACCGTCCCGGCGGCGATGCCCGCCGAGACGCCCGACAGCACGAACGTCCCGAGGACGATCGCCACCAGCTGGGCGGCCTGCGGCTCGGTCGTCACGGCCCCCAGTGGCCCGTTCCGAACGAGATCGAAGACGACCCCTCCGAGGACCGCCGCGAGCGCGACCCCGGCGTGGTTGGCGAGGGTCCCGTACCACGGCACCTCGCGCAGCTCCCGCGCCTCGAGAGTGGAGATCATGGCGACCCAGCCGCCGGCCACGGGACCACCGAGGGCGGTCGCGGCGATGATGAACGGCAGGTGGAAGGTCAGGACGCCGTGGCCGTGGAGATGCGCGACGCGGGTCCCGCCGAGCAGCCCGATGACGATCCAGAACACGAGGCCGAGCAGGATCCCCTCTGACCCGCCGGTCTTGGTCAGCGAGATGGTCGGCCAGATCGGGTAGGTGACCGATGCCCAGGCCAGGGCGGCCAGACCGGCCACGATGGTCGCCGCCGTATAGAGGTGCAGCAGCGACACCGATCGCACGGGTCGCGACGGCTCCTTCGGTGACGGGGGTGGGAGCGCTGGGGTCGACGACCGCCGGTCAGGCGATCCCTTCTTCGATGCCATCAGGGAGCACTCCTGCAGATCGAAGACACCGCAGGCTACGGGCGTGCCGGTACGGTGTCGGTCTCGTCGTCACGGCTGACGCCCGGATCGAACGCGCGGTCCCGGGCCGCTCGGTCGATCCTTTGGTGCCTCCCACCGTGATCCCTCCGACGACGAAGAACCGGGCCCCGGCCGGGCAGTCCAGCGGACTGCACTCGTCTGGCGCAAACGTGCGACAACCGACATCACAGGGCCACGGTCCGAATGTACCAGTGGCGATAGGACCCTCAGCGCGGACAGGACCGCCGGGTCGCCCGCACGGGCCCGCGGGCGATCACGCGACCCGGGCGATCACGCGACGCGGACGATCAACCGTCGCGGGCGATCGGCTCCAGGTCGATGGTCCGGACCTGGCGCGTCCGGCCGGCCTCGGTGCGGACAAGAGCCGCCGGGATGACACCCGCGGTCAGCTTCTCGATGACTGCGGCCTCGCCGGCGTACAGACCGCCACCCGCGATCCTGACCCGGTCACCCACCGACAATCCGGCCCGGCCGTTCCCGGCATTCAGGTCGATCGTCGCCACCGTGGGGCGAATGTATGGTTCGGGCCCTGCTCCGGCGCGGGGGGCCGGCTTGGTGTCGGTCCGGGCCGGTGGGTAGACGGTCTTCCGCTTGCGTGTCGCCACAGTGGCTGTCGCCCTCCTTGGGCCGCGACACATCGCGCGGCGCGACGCGATGCTACATCGGGACGTCAACGGCCGGTGTCGGCAAGGTCCCGTATCGTTGGCGGGTGATCGAACCCGTCGAGCTCCAGGGACCGGACGTGGAACCGCCCGTGCCGCCCGGGCGCGGCCGACGGATCATCCAGGTCGCGATCGTCCTCGCGCTCGTCGTCTCCATGGTCTTCCTCGCCTTCATCTCGGGTCGCGGCGTGGTCACGGTGCAGCCGGACACGGTCCCGCGATCGACGGCGGCCCTCACGACCGACACCGTCCCACGGCTCGCCGTCATCGATCCCGATGGCCACCTCCTGACGATGGACGCGACCGGGAGCGGGATGACCGCGATCGGAGGGCCGGGCACGCAGTTCAGCTTCCCGGCCTGGTCGCCCGACGGATCGCGGATCGCGGTCGTCGGCACGACCGCGGTAGACGCGGCGGTCTACGTCTTCACGCCATCGACGAACGGGGGCGCGGCGACCGACCCGGTCATCCTCTACCACAGCGCCGACCGGCCGCCGTTCTACCTCTACTGGGCGCCGGACGGCCGCCGGCTGGCGTTCCTGACGACCGAGCCGACCGGTCTCGCGCTGCGCATCGCGCCGGCCGACGCAACCGGCCCCGCGACCCAGATCCAGTCGGGCTCGCCGCTCTACTGGGCGTGGGCGGGGCCGGACCATCTGATCGTCCACAGCGGGGTGGAGGGCGGCGACGGCTTCTTCGGCACCATCGGGCTCGACGGCGCCGCGCTCGAGCGGAGTGCTGTCACACCGGGCAGCTTCCGGGTCCCCGCGGTCACGGCCGACGCACGATTCCGGGCCTTCACCAGCCCGGGGTCGCCCGAGCAGGTGGTCGTGGAGTCGACCGACGGCGCGACGCGGCATGCAATCGCCGTCTTCGGGACGACCGCCCTCGATTTCGGGCCGACCGGCGACGAGCTGGCGTTCATCGCCCCCGGCGCCCCCGGACGCGCCGTTGGCCTGCCCATCGGGCCGCTGCGGCTGATCGATGCCCCGACCGGTGCTGTCCGGACCCTCCTCGCGGACTCGGTCGTGGGCTTCTTCTGGTCGCCGGACGGGGCGACCCTCGCGGCGCTCCAGGTCGCGCAGCCCGGCGACGACAACATCGCGCGTGACGGCGGCATCGTGCTGGCGAGGACGCAGTGCCGCAGCGTCACCAACGGCACTAGTCGCCGCCCCGGCGGCGGTGCCCGGGGTTCCGCTCCGGCTCGTCTTCGTGACCAGTGGATCCGGGGTCATCCGATCCCAGAAATCCGTGCAGGTCTCGGACGCCTTCGTCCAGCAGCTCCTCCCCTACTTCGACCAGTACGCCCTCAGCCACCACCTCTGGTCGCCCGATGGCGCGTCGATCGTCCTGCCGCTGGTCGGCGCGGACGGGGTCGTCCATCTCACCAGCATCCGCGCCGATGGCTCCGAGACGCGCGTCGTGACCGTCGGCATCAGCGCCTTCTGGCCAGCGCGGCGGTAGCCCGATGCCGACCGGACTCACGGGCCTGCCTCATCCCGCGGCGGTCCTGTTCGATCTCGACGGGACGCTCATCGATACGGTCGAGACGCGGATAGCCGCGTGGCTCGACGCCCTGGCCGAGGTTGGGCTCCCGACGACCCGTCAGCGCCTGGCGCCGTTGATCGGTCTCGACGGACGTCGGCTCGTCCGCGAGATCGCAGCGCTCAGCGGGACGCCGGTCGACGACAGTCGCGCCGAGGAGATCGATCGCCTGTCCGGCGAGCGCTACGAGCGGCTCAATCGCGCGCCTCGCCCGCTGCCGGGTGTCCGCGAGCTCGTCGAAACGATCGAGCGTGGCGGGCTTCGATGGGCGATCGCGACCTCGAGCCGGAAGGCACAGGTCGCCGCGTCGGTGGCGGCCCTCGGGCTCGACCGGGAGCCGACCATCGTCGATGCCAGCCACGTCGAACACGCCAAGCCGGAACCCGATCTGCTGCTGCTCGCAGCGAAACAGCTCGGCGTCGAGCCCGAGCGCTGCTGGTACGTCGGCGACTCGACCTGGGACATGGTCGCGGCCGTCGCAGCCGCGATGCTGCCGATCGGGGTCACCGCCGGAGCGGCCGTCGACGCCGCCGCGCTCGCAGGCGCCGGGGCGGGCGCCGTCGTCGAGAGCCTGTTCGATATCGCGGACGTCCTCGCCCCGGGTTGACGGCGGACCGCCCGCTCCGCCTACGAGCCGGGCTCGACCCAGCCGAGCGTCCGCTCGACGCCCTTGTGCCAGCGGGCGATCCCGGCGGCGCGGGTCGCCTCGTCCATGTCCGGCTCCCAGCGACGGCCCGGCTGGTCCATCGCCCGCAGCTCGTCGAGGCCGCTCCAGAACCCGACGGCCAGGCCGGCCGCGTAGGCGGCCCCCAGGGCGGTCGTCTCGGCGATCCGCGGCGCCACGACCGGTCGCCCGAGGATATCGGCCTGGAACTGCATCAACAGCTCGTTGCCGATCATCCCGCCGTCGACCCGCAGCTCGCCCGGCAGGTCGCGCTCGAGATCGGCGACCATCGCGACCCCGAGGTCGTTGACCTGGTAGGCGGTCGCCTCGAGCGCCGCGCGGGCGATGTGCCCGCGGGTCGCGTAGCGCGTCAGCCCGGCGATGACGCCGCGGGCGTCGCTCCGCCAGTGCGGCGCGAACAGCCCGGAGAAGGCCGGCACGAAGACGACGTCGCCGCTGTCCGGCACGGACCGTGCGAGCGCCTCGACCTCGGACGCGTCGCCGATGATCCCGAGGTTGTCGCGCAGCCAGCCGATCAGGGCTCCCGCGACGGCGACCGAACCCTCAAGCGCGTATGTCGCGGGACCCTCGCCGAGCCGCGCCGCGACCGTCGTGATCAGCCCATGACGCGAGGCGACCGGCTGCTCGCCGGTGTGCATCAGCATGAAACAACCCGTGCCGTAGGTGCACTTGAGCTGACCGGGCTCGAAACAGGTCTGCCCGAACAGCGCCGCCTGCTGGTCGCCGAGGTCGCCGGCGATCGGGACGCCGACCAGGTCCCCCACCCCGTGCCCGTAGACCTCCGATGACGAGCGGATATCGGGCAGCATCGCCGCGGGGACGCCGACGGCATCGAGCAGCTCGGGCTCCCAGGCCAGGGAGGCCAGACCCATCAGCATCGTCCGTGAGGCGTTCGTGACATCGGTGACATGGACGCCGCGATCGACGCCGCCGGTCAGCTGCCAGATCAGCCACGTGTCGATGGTCCCGAACAGGAGCTCGCCGGCCTCGGCCGCGGCGCGCCGGTCAGGACCGCCCGCCTCGAGGATCGCGGCGAGCTTCAAGCGCCGAGGAGTAGGTCGAGATGGGCAGCCCGGTCAGGGAACGAAAGCGGTCTGCCCCGCCCGTGCCGGCAGCCGCAAGACGATCGCCGGCGGCCGCCGTCCGGGTGTCCTGCCAGACGATCGCGGGCGCGACCGGGCGTCCGGTCCGGCGCGACCAGACCACGGTCGTCTCACGCTGGTTGCTGATGCCGACCGCTGCAAGAGTCCCGGCATCCGCGCCGGCCTCGCGCAACGCGACCCGGACGCAGGTCTGCACGCGCTCGAGGATCTCGTCGGCGTCGTGCTCGACCCAGCCGGGTCGCGGCGTGATCTGGCGATGTTCCAGCTGATGACCGGCGACCGGTCGCCCCGCGCGGTCGAACAGGATGCAGCGGCTGCTCGTCGTCCCCTGGTCGATGGCGGCGACGAGCGACCGCTGGTCCATGACGCGCCTAGTAGCGGTAGGCGCTCCGGTCGATCGAGGTGATCGTCTGGCCGACATCGCGCATCTGGTAGAACAGCGCGGCCGCGCCGAGCACCAGGAAGATCACAGTGCCGACGATCCCCTGGGTGAACAGCGCACCGAAGATGCCCTGGTTGAGCGTCTCGAGCTTGATCGTCCCGAACAGGATCAGGACGCCGTTGACCACGGCCGCCGCTCCGCTGAACGCCGAGAAGACCATGACCAGCAGGATCGGCACGCCGAGCATGAACGTCCCGATGGCGAAGATCGCCCCGATGATCAGGCCGATGATCACGACGATGACCCCGGTCCCGAGCCCGAGCCAGTCGAAGAAGCCGACCCCGAGCGCGTAGCCGACCGCACCGCCCAGGATGACGATCGCGGCGTAGTACCAGAAGTACGAGATCGCCGCGAGCACGAGCCCGAAGACGAGCCCGATGCCCCACGACAGGACCGTCGAGAAGAAGCCTTGCCCGAAGATGTCGGCGCTCCACTGGGCACCCGCGATCAGACCGAAGAAGAAGGCCCAGATCGGGAGCAGGATCGTGAACAGCTTCAGTCCGTAGAACGCCCAGGCGAGGCCGATGCCGATCGCCAGTAGCCCGACGATGATCTGCTCGATTGTCATGAACGCCCTCCCACGTGTGGACGTCCGCTGCCGGGCACTGGCAGAACGGTATCGGACGTCCCTCGACGCGGACTATACGCCGCGAATCAAGCGCTCAAGGCACGATCGGCGACACGCCGATCTCGCTGACATAGGGAGAGTCATCCTCGCCTGAGCGACCTGCCCTGCCCATCGCGACTGCGCAGGAGGTTGGCGCTCGCGTAATGAGCCTCGCTTCAACGCCGGCTCGGCCATCGTCCTCGAGAACATCGGCGCTTCGCCCTCGAGGGCGTCCACCAGGCTCCGCATCACCTCGTCGTCGCCCGCGTAGGAGCGGATGCGCTGCGCGGTGGCGGTGAGCGCCGCGCGTGCATGGACGAAGTCACCGCCGCGATTGCGCTGGACCGCGTCCTGTCGAGCCCTGGCGGCGAAGAGCCGAGCGACCGCCCGATCGACGTCGCGATCACGCGACTGGCGGTCGTTGGCGTCGTGGTCGGCGTAGCTCCAGGTCAACCGGACCGGCTCGGTCTCGCCGAGCCCGCCAGCGGCGAACGTCCCGTCGCGATCCGTCACGGCGACGATGGCCCCGGTCTCACGACCGAGGTCGCCGTACGGGAACGAGAGGCGGAGGACGACCTCGACGGCCTGCTCGGAGGCAAGGTCGCCGAGCGCGATCGTCGTCCGATTGCCGTGCCCGCTGGCCGGGTACGGGCTGATCGGCTCGATCCGGATGTCGTCTCTTGCGGTGACATCAAGGACGACGTCGCGGGCCACGACCTCGAGCGTCTCGCCCACCTCGGACGTGATCGCGTCCGCGATCTGCGGGGCGTCGGCGATGTAATAGAAATGGCCGCCGCCGGCATCGGCGAGCGACTGGAGAAGCCGCTCGTCGAAGTCGTTGCCGACGCCGAATGTCGAGGTCGAGACGCCGCGCGCGCGAAGCTCCCCGGCATGGCGGGCAAGCTCGTCCGAGTCGGTGATCCCGACGTTGGCGAGGCCGTCCGTCAGGAGCAGGCAGCGGTTGATGCCACGGCTCCAGGAGATGGCCGGCGACCTGCTCGCAGCCGCGCAGCCAGCCCTCCCCGAGGTTCGTGCTGCCACGCGCCGCGATCGTCCCGAGGCGCTCGAGCGCGGCCCGGCGCGATTCGCCGGCCGCGGCCGTCGATGCGATCACGACCTCGACCACGTCGTCGTAGGCGACGACGCTGAACCGGTCGTCCGGCCCGAGACGGGCGATCGCCTCCGCGACGGCTGCCTTGGCGACACGGAGCTTGTCGCCGGACATCGACCCCGAGCGGTCGAGCACGATCGCGAGGTTGACCGGTGGGCGGGCGCGTTCGGCGACGGCCGGTGGCGCGACGATGGTCGCGAGCAGGAACCGCTGGCTGTGGGCCGTCGCGCGGATCAGGCGGCGGTCCTGGCGGACGCTGAAGGTTGTAGTGGTCCGGGTCGTCATGGTCGGTCCTCCTCGAGGAGCTCACGGGCGATCGTCACGAGGCGGTCGACCTGTTTGTTCTGGGCGCGCGACAGCGGCCGGCGGAGATGGAGCTCGACATCGGGCGCGAGCACGATCCGCTCCCACTGGGAGCGTTCGATGGGGGCACCCGCGGCCGGTGGTTCGGCTGGTGGCGCGCCGTCCGTCACGCTGGCGTCGGCAGCACCCGTCGGGACGACTCGCCGTGTCGGTCGCATGCGAGCCGGCGCCGGAGCCGCGAGGACCGTCCGCAGGTACTCGAGCGCCGAATCCGGCGGTGGTGGCGGTACCGGATCGCCGACCAGGTCGCGGATGTCGCCGGGATCGAGGTCGTCGAGCCGGCGTCGGATCTCGGCCAGCGGCAGATGCTCGGCCTGGAGACGCCGGATCAGGCGCAGCCGTGCGAGGTGGTCCGCGTCGTACTTGCTGCCCGGTCCGCTCTGACCCACCGCCGGGAGCAGGCCCTGCGCGAGATAGAAGCGGACCGTCCGGGGAGTCACCCCGGCAAGATCCGCGAGCTCGGTGAGGGAGTAGCGTTCGTCCTCTGGCACGCCGCTATCTTGCCAGTGGGACGTATCACTGTCAAGACCACCGACGGCGCGCAGACCGCCATCCCGCCTCCACATCGGCTCCACAACCGGAGACGAGGATGCCCTCAACAGATCCGAGTCGGATCCCTGCACACGGACAAAGGAGCCCACACCACATGCGTCGAGTCATCGCCGCCATCCTTCTCATCGCCGTCCTCGCGATCGGCGGCGGGATCATCGCCAACACGGCCTACCAGGCCGGCCTGAGCACCGCCGTGACGACCACCACCACGAGCGGTGGCACGGTCGTCACCCCCGTCGTCGTCCCCGCTTATGGCTACGGCATCGGCTGGCACCCGTTCGGCTTCGGGTTCGGGCTGTTCTGGTTGTTCGGCACCCTCTTCTTCCTGTTCATCGTCTTCGCGCTCATCCGGGCCATCTTCTGGCGCGGCGGCCCCGGCCGTCGTGGCGGCTGGGGTCCGGGCGGGTGGGGAGGACCCGGCGGTCAGGGCACCTACGCCAACGACCGTTCCCCGTGGGAATCCCGAGCGCACGACACATTCGACGACTGGCACCGCCGGGCTCACTCTGACCCGCCGACGCCGACGCCGCCGACCGATCCGGCCAGCCCGTCCTGATCGGCTCTCCCCCACTCCCCGCGCCCCCGGACCCTCGTCCGGGGGCGCTTCCCGCTCTACGATGCGACCGATGAAGACCATCCTCGTCGTCGACGACGAACCCAAGATCGCCACGCTCGCCCGGGACTATCTCGAGCACGCCGGCTTCGCCGTGCTGACCGCCGGAGACGGCCCGAGCGCGCTGGCCACGATCCGCCAGCGTCGGCCCGACCTCGTCGTCCTCGACCTCGGGCTGCCCGGTCTCGACGGCCTCGATGTCACCCGCGAGCTCCGCCGCAGCTCGACGATCCCGATCGTCATGCTGACGGCCCGTGACGACGAGCTCGACAAGCTCCTCGGGCTCGAGCTCGGGGCCGACGACTACCTGACCAAGCCATTCAGCCCGCGCGAGCTCGTCGCGCGCGTCCGGGCCGTCCTGCGCCGCGCCGATCGGGCGCCCGAGGCGGCCGAGACGATCCGGGCCGGCGACGTCGTCCTCGACCTGCCGCGGATGCGGGCGGAGGTCGAGGGCACGGTGGTCGACCTGACCCCGACCGAATTCCAGCTCCTGGCCACGATGGCGGCGCGGCCCGGGCGGATCTTCACCCGCGCACAGCTGCTCGACGCGCTCCACGGGATCGCCTTCGAGACCTACGAGCGCGCCATCGACTCACACGTCAAGAACCTGCGCCGCAAGGTCGAGCCGGACCCGCGCCGGCCGCGCTACATCCTGACCGTCTACGGCGTCGGCTATCGGTTCGCCGACGATCGGGCGGCCGACTGATGTCCGAGGGCGACGGCGAGGATCCGCGACCCGCCGGGACCGGAGGATGGCCGCCCCGCCGCGGGCGCCCGGCCACGCCACCGCCGCCGGGCTGGACGCCGAGCGAATGGGAGTCGGCGCAGGCCGGCTGGGGACGGCTGCGGCGGGGGGACATGCGGACGGCTCGCGAGGAATGGCGCCGCCACCGGATGGAGGAGATGGCGCGCGGCGGGATCGACGCCCGTCCACCGTGGGCGCGCTGGCGCGGGTTCGGCTGCATCTTCGGCCTGCTCTTCCTGTTCGTGATCGGTTCGCTGGTCGCCGGGATGACGATCGTCGTCTCGCAGCTCGGGCCGGTGCCCGGGCTGGTGGCCCTCGCGGTCGTCATCGGGGTGCTGGTCGGGATGGGCCGGACCCTGTTCCTGACGGCCCGGACGCTCGACCGGCTGGTCGATGCCACGAGCCGGGTCGAGGCCGGCGACTACTCGGTTCGCGTCGACGTCCGTTCACGCTCGACGGGCGGTCTTCGCGTGGTGAGCCAGCTGACCGACGGTTTCGACACGATGATCTCGCGGCTCGAGACCGACGAGACGCAGCGCCGGACGCTGCTGGCCGACATCAGCCACGAGCTGCGGACGCCGCTGACCGTCGTCCAGGGGAATCTCGAGGCGATCGTCGACGGTGTCTATCCGCCCGACGCCGCACATCTCGGGGTCATCCTCGACGAGACACGGGTCCTCGGGCGGCTGATCGACGACCTCCGAACGCTCGCGCTGTCCGAGGCCGGGACGCTGGCGCTCCATCCCGAGCCGACCGACCCCGACGTCCTCGTCGGCGATGTCGTCCGCTCGTTCGAGCCCGCCGCGAGCGCCGCCGGCGTCGATGTCGCGGCAGCGATCGACGGCGACCTCCCGATCGTCGAGGTCGACCCGGTCCGCATCCGCGAAGTGCTGTCGAACCTCGTGGCCAACGCCCTGCGTCACACGCCGAGCGGCGGCCGGGTCACGGTCTTCGGGTCGGTCGAGGACGGCCGCTGGCTGTGCCTCGAGGTCCGCGACACGGGCAGCGGGATCGATCCGGCGCTCCTGGGACACGTGTTCGATCGCTTCGCGAAGGGCGACGATTCGGCCGGCTCGGGGCTCGGCCTGGCGATCGCCCGCCAGCTCGTGGTCGCCCACGGCGGCGAGATCAGCGCCGATTCACCGACCGGGACGCCGGCCGGCGGCGGGACCTCGATCCGGGTCCGGCTGCCCCTTACGGGCGGGTGACGCGGACGTCGTCCACCGCCGCCTCGACCGTGCTCGCGCGACCGAGATCGGCAGCGGCGAAGACGATGCGGATCGTCTGACCCGCCCACCGCGTCAGCGAGATCGACGCGGTCGACCAGCTCGGCAGGTCCGTCTTCGCCGTTCCGCGCTCCTCGCGGACGACCGTACGGTGCCCGGCCGCGTCCTCGACATACGCCCGGAAGTAGTCCATCACCGACGAGTTCGAGCTGTGGGCCAGGTAATAGCGGAACGTCAGCGACCCGGTCTGGGCGCCGAGCGTGATCGGCACCGAGCGGATGGTCGTGACCCCACCGTCCACGTCGAAGGAGGTCGACTGACGAGCCCGCCATCGGACCGGTCACGAGAGCTCGGGAGCCCGACGTGACGGTCCCGGCCTGGCGGCTCGTCGGGGTGGGGTTGCCACGCTGCCAGCGCACCCCCGGTCGCGGTATCGGTGCCGAGTGGGTTGGCGATCCAGCCGCCGTAGGTCTCGAACGTGTCGTACATCGGTCCGCAGTCCTGGGTCGCCTTGCCGATCAGCGTATACGGGCAGCCGGCAGCCTGGATCAGGTACAGGATCGCCGCCTTGTTCCGCTCCGTCTGCGGCCCGATGACCTCATCGGGCGGATAGAACCGTGCGTTCGTGCTGACCTGGCTGTGGCTCGGGTAGAGCTCGAAGGTGTACATGAAGATGTGCTCGGCGCCATACGCCCAGTCGATCTCGTCGCCATCGGTGATGTACAGGCTGCTCGACTGCATCGCCGTGTAGCCGTTGCTCGCCGCCATGTGCTTGCCCAGCGCGACGAGCGCGGCGTGGTCGTCGGTCGTCATGTCCGCCGGGATGTCGGTCATGGTGTGGCCGTACGGCCAGAGGACCTGCTCGCCGGCGGTGTGGAACGTGATCGCCGTCTTGATCTGCTGGACGCCGCCGATCCGCCGGCTCTGGATGAAATCGCGCATCGCGCGTGTCTCGGGGGTCGAGAACGCGCTCGAACCGTGATACGTATCCGAGGACTTGGACGCTGACGACCCACCGCAGCACGCCCAGTCATACCCATAGTTGCGGTTGAGGTCGGTCCCGATCGCGGTCGAGCCCGGGTTCGGCTGGCGGTTCTTGCGCCAGTTGCGGAACGGCGAACCGGTCAGGTCGTATTCGGCGCCATCGGGGTTGACGGCGAAGACGATCCATATCTCGCGCGTGTTGACCAGATCGGTGATCCGGCTGTCGGTGCCATAGCCCTCGGTCAGCCAGCGCAGGATCGCCAGGTTCTGTTCGAGCGACAGGTGCTCTCGGGCGTGATGGAGCGAATCGAACAGGACCTCGGGCTCGTTCTCGTCGGTCGCCACGTTGTCGGAGACCTTGGCGACCCAGATGTCGCGGCCGTCGTAGCTCTTGCCGATCGAGTGGACCGCGACGAGGTCCGGGTGGGCGGCCTGCGCGGCCATGATCTCGGTGACCATCTCGGCGTAGGTGTGGTAGCCCGAGTCGTAGGACGGGAAGTCCGCGGCGGCGGCCGGCTTCGCGGAGATGCCCCACGACAGGCTCGTGAGCGCGAGGGCGAAGCCGATGGCGAGGGCGCTGGGGAGCCCGATCGCGGGGCGCGGAACGCGCGGATGCATCTGCGCACTCTGACACGCCACGGGACGGTCCCGTATCCCGCGATGGGGCTAGTGGCGCCCCGGACCGGGCGCCGTCGGAGAGCGCAGGGAACACAAGCAGCCGACACGGAGTCTTGGGGCGCAACAGGACCGGTCGCGCAGGCCGGTCGCCCACGAGGAGATCGACGATGCACCGATCGATCAAGCGGGTCGCGGCCCGGCGTTCCCTGGCTCTTGGGGCGGCGGCCCTGGTCATCGCCCTGTCGGCAGGCCCGGCTCTCGCGTGCGGCGGCCTGATCGGGCCGAACGGCGCGGTCAACCTCCTCCAGACGACGACCCTCGCCGCTTATCACGACGGCCAGGAGCACTACGTGACCGCCTTCCAGTTCGCCGGCGGTGGCGGTGCGTTCGGGTCGCTGACGCCACTCCCCGGCGTCCCGTCGAGCGTCGAGAAAGGCGGCGACTGGACGCTCCAGCGGCTCGTCCGCGAGACGGATCCCGGTCCCTGCGTTCGCCGCGGCGGACGGACGTCTCAATGCAGCAGGGGCAGCCGAAGAGATCATGAAGGTCCGGATCGACGCACTTGACATCACGGTCCTGCGCGGCGGCTCGGCGGCTGTCGGGCAATGGGCCACCGCGCACGGCTTCCGCCTTCCGCCCGACGCACCCGAGGTGCTCGACTTCTACGCGGCGCGCTCGCCGATCTTCCTGGCGGCCGTCTTCGATGCCGACGCCGCAGCGGCGCGTGGCCAGGCGGTCGGTGACGGGACACCGGTCCACATCACGATCCCGACGGCCAACCCATGGGTCCCCCTGCGCATCCTTGCCCTCGGCAAGACGCCGGCCGAGCGCGTCACCGCCGATGTCTACCTGCTGACCGACCGGTCGCCTGCCCTGCTGCCCGCACCGACCGGCACGGACGGACTCGCGCTCGAGCACAGCGCACCGGCGACCCAGTCGCTCCTCGACGACCTGCGCTCGGATCGCGGGATGAGCTGGATACCGTCATCCGCATGGCTGACCAAGATCGGGATCGATGCGGCGCCGGCGCAGCTCGGGTTCGATCTCGCCATCGACGCCTCGGGCGCCGGTGCCCCGTCGCGGGTGATGGCCGGCCTCGACCTGCCGGGGGCGACCGTCGTTCCCGCGGCCACCCTCGACGTCGTCCGCGCGATCGTCGGCCTCACGTTCATCGTCGGCGGGATCGGCGGGATCCTCCTGCTGATCCGGCGGCGGCCGCCGATGACCGTCGCCTGATCGGGTGGCTGCCATGCGCACCCGAGGGCGCCCCGGACGGTTCGCGCTGATCGCCAGCATCGCGCTGTCGCTCGGCCTCGCGGGCGTCGCCGCGGCCTGGTCGCACCCGTCCGGGCTCGGGGCGTCCGACATCGAGATCCCGATCCACTACTCGCACTACGGGCTCGGCGAGTTCACCGTCCCGGCCGGGGTCCCGGTCCGGATCGTGCTCAAGAACGAGGATCCGATCGACCACGAATGGATCGTCGGCGATGCCGCCCTCCACGAGCGCCACCGAACCGGGACGGAGCCGGTCCACGACTCCCGTCCGACCGAGGTGACCATCCCGGCCGGTGCGACCAAGGAGACGACCGTGACGTTCTCGACACCCGGGACATACCTGTACATCTGCCACCTGCCCGGTCACGAGGCCTACGGGATGGTCGGGACGGTCGTGGTGACCGGTGGCTGACGACCACCCACCGAGGGCGTCGCGCGCCGGTATCCTCGTGCGGTGCGACCGCTCCCGCCACCCTACGACGCGATCGCGGCCGGCCTCCCCGCCTCGATCGCGTTGACCGGTCCAGGCCTGCTCGGCAGCCGGCTGCTGACCAAGGACCTGGCCTTCACGGACGCCGAGCGAGACGCCTTCCGGCTGCGCGGGCTGCTGCCCGATCGGATCCTGACCATCGAGGAGCAGATCGAGCTCGAGCTCGAGCACCTCCATCACAAGGACGACGCGCTCGAGCAGTACATCGGGCTGGCCGCCCTCCAGGATCGCAACGCGACCCTCTTCTACCGGCTCCTCGCCGAGCACCTCGAGGAGTTCCTGCCGATCGTCTACACCCCGACGGTCGGCCGGGCGGTCCAGGAGTTCAGCCACATCATCCGGCGGACGCGCGGGGTCTGGATCACGCCGGCCGACCGCGATCGGATCCCGCAGCTCCTGCGCCAGGGCCCGTACGAGGACGTCCGGCTGATCGTGGTGACCGACAACGAACGCATCCTCGGGCTCGGCGACCAGGGCGCCGGCGGGATGGCCATCCCGATCGGCAAGCTCGCGCTCTACACGGCGGCCAGCGGCATCCATCCGGCTCTCACCCTGCCGGTCTCGCTCGACGTCGGGACCGACAACCCGGCGCTGCTGGCCGATCCGCTCTACCTCGGCCACCGAGCGCCGCGGCTGCGCGGACCCGCCTACGACGACCTCGTCGAGGCGTTCGTGGCGGGCGTGGCCGAGGTGTGGCCGGGCTGCATCATCCAGTGGGAGGACTTCAAGCAGGCCAACGCGCTGCGGATCCTCGATCGCTACCGGGCGCGAGTCCCGTCGTTCAACGACGACATCCAGGGGACGGCCGCGGTGGTCGTCGCGGGCGTGCTCGCCGGGCTGCGCGGCCTGTCCATGACCCTGGCCGACACGCGAGTCGTGCTGGTCGGGGCCGGTGCCGCCGGGATCGGGATCGCGCGGCTCCTCCGCCTGGCGATGCTCGAGGCCGGGATCTCCGAGGCAGACGCGCGACGCGCGCTCGTCCTGGTCGATTCGCGCGGACAGGTCCACGACCGCCGCGAGGACCTCGACGCGACCAAGAGCGAGCTGGCGCTCCCGGCCGCCGCCTATAGCGGCTACGGCTTCTCGACGGAGTTCCCATCCGCGCTCGAGACCGTCGAGCGCGTTCGACCGACCGTCATCGTCGGCACGACCGGGATCGGCGGGACGTTCGACGAAGCGATCCTGCGGGCGGTCGCGACCGGGGTCGAGCGTCCGATGGTGATGCCGCTCTCCAACCCGACCTCGAACGCAGAGGCCACACCGATCGACATCATGCGCTGGACGGCCGGCCGCGCCATCGTCGCCACCGGCTCGCCGTTCGCGGACGTCGAGGTCGACGGGCGCACGCACGCCGTCGGCCAGGCGAACAACGTCTTCGTCTTCCCGGGTCTGGGCCTGGGGGCGATCGCGGCCGAAGCCTCGGCGGTGACCGACCGGATGTTCCTGCTGGCGGCGCGGACTCTCGAGGCAGCGGTCACCGACGCCCGGCTGGCGAGCGGGGCGATCTACCCGCCGGTCGGCGACCTGCGGTCGGTGACACGCTCGATCGCGGTCGCCGTCGCGGGCGAGGCCGTCGCGGCCGGCCTGGCCGGTGTCCCGGCAGACGAGGACATCGACGCCCTCGTCGACGGCGCGATGTGGTGGCCGGCCTACGTCCCCTACGAGCCGGCCCGCCACGCCGAGCGCCGGCGCGTCACCGAGACGTGACCGCGACCCGCGCCGCGGTCCTGCGGACGCTCGGCCAGCCGACGACGGTCGAGACGCTCGACGCTCGCCGAGCCGCGCGCCGGCGAGGTCCGGGTCCGGATCCTCGCCTCGGGCGTCTGCCACTCGGACCTGCACGTCCGTGACGGCGAGTGGCCGCGCCCGACGCCGATCGCCATGGGTCACGAGGGCGCCGGCGTGATCGAGGCGGTCGGGCCCGGCGTCCGCTCCCTCGCCGTCGGCCAGCCGGTCGCGCTCTCGTGGCTGGTGCCGTGCGGCACGTGCCGATCGTGCCGCTCGGGTCGCCCGTGGGCCTGCCCCGACTCGCCGTCGTTCCGTCACCGGATGCCGGACGGGGCGACCGTCCTGACCGCGGCCGATGGCGAGCGCGTCCTGTCCTATTGCGGGATCGGGACGATGGCCGGGGCGACCGTCGTCCCGGAGGCCGCCGCGATCGCGCTCCCCGACGGCGTCGACCCGGCCGTCGCGGCCCTGATCGGCTGCTGCGTGTCGACCGGGGTCGGGGCCGTGCTCAAGACCGCCGAGGTCCGGCCGGGCTCGAGCGTCGCGGTCATCGGGCTCGGCGGCGTCGGCCTGTCATGCGTCATGGGTGCGGTCCTGGCCGGGGCGTCGCGGATCGTCGCGATCGATCGCGTGGCGGACAAGCTCGACGCGGCCCGCGCCGTCGGTGCGACGGACGGGCTCATCGCGGGCGATGACCGGGCTGCCACGATCGAGGCGCTGCGCGAGCTGACCGACGGCGGTCCCGACTATGCGTTCGAGGCGATCGGCCGGGTCGCGACCGTCGAGCTTGCGATCGACTGCCTCCCGCTCGGCGGGACGGCGGTCCTCGTCGGGATGACCCCGTTCGACGCACGGGCATCGTTCGCCGTCTATCCGTTCGTCGACGGCAGCCGCCGGATCCTCGGCTCCAACTACGGCTTCGCCGAACCGGCGGTCGATTTCCCGCGCTACGCGGCGCTGCACCTGGCCGGTCAGCTGCCGGTCGAGCGGCTCATCGACCGGCGGATCGGTCTCGACGGCCTCGAGGGCGCCTTCGACCGGCTGCGGGCGGGCGCGGGCCTCCGCCAGGTCGATCGTCTTCGAGTGATGCCCCTGGTCAGCCGCCGTTGGACGGTGCCGCGGATGCCGCGGGCGCGGCCGGCGGTGCGGCCCTCAGCCGGCCGTCGGCCAGGTTCGCCTGGAGCTTGGCGAGGACCCGGTCGGCGCGGGCCTGCTTGATCGTCCCGGCGGCCACCGCCGCATCGAGGTCCGCCTTGACCGCCGCGACCACGGCCGCCGTGACCGACTCGTACGGCACGTTCCTGGTGCCAGCCACGTCCTTCAGCGTCTGACCGTTCCGCAGCATCGAGCCGAGCTCGGCCGGGGTGATGCCGAGCGCCTTCGCGGCGGCGGTGACCCCGTCCTTGACGACGCCGAGCGCCGCCTTGGTCACCCGGCCGGCAGTGCCGGCACCGGCAGCCGCCGCGATCCGACCGACCCGGCCCGCGAGCAACGGACAGCCGTCCGCGTCGGCGGCGTCGATCCTGGCCTTCAGGCGGTCGCCGGCCGCTGCCGGCAGCTCGCCGGCGGCGACCGCGGCGTCGATCGTCGCGAGCGCTGCCTTCTTGGCAGCCGGTGCGAGCGCCGATTCATCGACGCCGAGGTCGGCGGCGAACGCCTTTCGGAACGCCGCGCAGTATTCGGCGACCTTGGCGGTCCGGTCCGGAGGCGCGCTCGAAGCAGCCGCGGAAGCCGGGAGGGCCTGCGGCGCGGGCGGGGCCGTCGCGGCCGCCACGGACCCGATGATGGTCCCACCAACCAGCGAGGCGGCGACCAGGAGGCCGGCCAGGCCGGCAGTTCGGAGCGAAGGCATCGGGTTGATCCTCGGAGGTGAGGCCATCGTGGCCGCGTCAGGTGGCAACCATACGGTCGGCCGTGTCAAGAACGTATGTGCACGCCCGAACCGAGAATCCGCCCACCAGGATGGTGCAGCGCAAGGCGGAGCCGAGCACGGACGCGAGCGCACCCAAAGGTGCGTGAGCGTCCGAGCGGAAGCGACAACGCGGCGATGTGCCGTCATGGCGGGCGGCCGATGTCCGCAGACCAGCCAACCGGCACGGACCATGAACGACCTTCACGTTTCCTTGATGTGGGTCGGGCTAGGATGCGCCCATGGTCGCGCGCGCCCGGATCCTGGTCGTCGAGGACGAACCACGCCTCGGCGAGCTCCTCCGGCTCTACCTCGAGCGCGACGGGCACGCCGTCACCGTCGTGACCGACGGCCGGGTGGCGATCGCGGCCTTCGACGCCGAGCCGATCGACCTCGTCGTCCTCGACCTGATGCTTCCCGGGCATCGAACGGCGAGGCGGTCCTCGCGGCGATCCGCGAACGCGGCGACACACCGGTCCTGATCGCCTCGGCCAAGCGCAGCGACGTCGAGCGGATCGCCGGCCTGCGGATGGGTGCCGACGACTACCTCGCCAAGCCGTTCAACCCGCACGAGCTGACCGCGCGGGTCGCGGCGATCCTGCGCCGCAGTCGCGCCGCGGGCGGCGGGCCGGGCAAGCCTGGGGCGACGCCGCCGACGGACGAGCCACCGCTCTCCTTCGACGCCGGCCGGCTCGTCGTCGATCGGGCGAGCCGGCGCTTCACGCTGGTCCGGACCGGCGAGGCGACGCCCATCCGGGGCCGCCTGACGCCAGGCGAGATCGGGCTGCTGGCGGCGCTCGCCCGACGCCCCGGCGCGGTGCTCAGCCGCGACCAGCTGCTCGAGGTCGTGACCCGCCGGCCCGACGAGGTCTACGACCGGGTCATCGACGTCCACGTCGCGAACCTCCGACGCAAGCTCGGCGACGACGCCGCGAGCCCATGGCTGATCGAGACGATCCCGCAGACCGGCTACCGCCTCGTCGCATCGCGGGACGGCTCGTGACCGGATCCGCCACCGATCGCCGCGCCGCCGCCGAGCGACGCATCCGCACGCCGAAGACCCATCGATCGCTGGCCTGGCGGCTCGGGCTGCTGCTCGGGATCGCGGTCGTGGCGGTCCTGCTGCTCGTCGGTGTCGTGGTCAATCGCGTCGTCAGCACGAGCTACCAGACCGTCCTGACCGACCAGCAGCAACAGCGGCTCGACGACGCGGCGGTGACCCTCGCCGATCGCCTGGCGCGCCCGGCCGGGCTGGTCCGTGCCCAGGCGCTGGTGATGCGCCTCGCCAACACGCTCGGTGGCGAGGTCCGGGTCGTCTCGACCGACGGCACGACGCTGGCGGCGTACGGCAAGGCCCCGACGGGCGACGTCACGACCTATTCGACCCCGATCGAGCTCGACGGCCAGCCCGTCGCCACGCTCGAGGCGGATATCCCGGCACGGGCCGGCGACCGCGGCTTCCTGCCGGTGTTCAATGCCACGCTCGCGGTCGCGGGACTCGTCAGCGTGCTCGGGATCGTGCTTCGTCTCGACGTCGATCGCCGGCCGGCTCACCCGCCCGTTGCGGGACGTCGCCGCGGCGGCTCGTCGGCTCGAGGCCGGCGACGCGAGCGCCCGGGCGACCGGCGGCGACGACCAGGAATCGACCGAGCTGGCCGAGGCGTTCAACGCGATGGCCGACCGGCTCGAACGCTCCGAGATGCTCCGCCGCCGCGCGGCAAGCGACATCGCCCACGATCTGGCCACGCCCGCCACGGTCCTCGAGTCCCAGCTCCAGGCGATGATCGACGGGGTCGTCCCGAACGACATCGCGGGTCTCGAGGCGGCGCGCTCGGCGGCGGCCGCGCTCGGCGGGGTCGTGGCCGACATCGACGACCTGGCGCGGGCCGAGGCGGCACCGCTCCAGGCCAGGCCCGCCGCGGTCGACCTGACGACCGCGATCCCGGAGATCGCGCTCGCGCTCGACGGGCCGCAGGCGGGATCGGTCGGCGAGCCTGGACGTGGACGTCAGCCCCGGCACGGTCGCCTGGGCGGATCCGGGTCACCTCGCCCGCGCCGTCCGCAACGTGGTCGCCAACGCGCTCGTCCACAGCCCGGTCGGCGGTGTCGTGGCGGTCAGCGCGGGACGCGACGGGAGCATCGTCCGGATCCGCGTCACCGACCACGGCCCGGGCATCGGCGCCGGACGACGTGACCCACGTCTTCGAGCGTTTCTACCGGGCCGACACGTCGCGCGCGACCGATCCGTCGACCGGCCGGCCGACCGGTCTCGGGCTCGGGCTGACGATCGCCCGCGAGCTGCTCGCGGCGAGCGGCGGGCGGATCGGCGTCGAGCGGACCGGACCGGACGGCACGACCTTCCTGCTCGAGGTGCCGGCGGCCGGCTGAGGCCGGCGCCCGCCCCTACCCGCCGGGCGTCTCGCCGTCCGCCTCCATCGGCGCGAGGACCGGCGGCTCGGGCTCCTCGATCGGCGGGAGGAGCTGGCTGCCCGTGATCAGGCGCGTTCCGCGGCCGTGGGTCACGAAGGTCCAGGCCCAGCGGACGAGGACGACGATCCGGTTGGAGAAACCGATCAGGTAGAAGATGTGGATCCCGAGCCAGAGCGCCCAGGCGATGAACCCGCTCTGGCGCCCGAATGGCCCGAGCCAGCCGATGTTGGTCACGCCGGCGAGCCGGCCGATGACCGCCACGTCGCCGTGGTCGCTGTAGGCGAAGGGCTCGACCGGCCGATCGAGGACCCGCCGCCGGATCGCCTTCGCGGCGTAGCTGCCGCCCTGGATCGCGCCCTGGGCGACACCCGGCGTCGGCTTGCCGGGCTTCCAGGGCTCGACCGCGGCGTCGCCAACGACGAAGATCTCCGGGTGCCCCGGGATCGTCAGGTCGGGCTCGACGATCACCCGGCCGGCGCGGTCGGTGGTGGCGCCCGTCGCCTCCGCCACGGAGCGCCCGAAGCGCGAGGCGAGGACGCCGGCCGCCCACAGCACGGTCCGGGTCGGGATCTCGTCGGGCGTCCCGTCCGGGCCGATCGACCCGGACGGTCGCCTCGTCGATGTCGACGACCTTCGTCTTCGTGCGCACCTCGACACCGAGACGCTCGAGCTGCCGCTGCGCCGACGCCGACCGATCGGCCGGATAGGTCGGCAGGATCCGGTCCATCGCCTCGACCAGGATGATCCGCGCCTCGCCCGAGCGGATCGAGCGGAAGTCGCGTCGGAGCGTGTCGTGGGCGATCTCGCCGAGCGCGCCCCCGAGCTCGACGCCGGTCGGCCCGCCCCCGACGAGCACGAAGGTCATCCACGCGCGCCGGCGCTCGGGATCGGCCTCGCGTTCGGCCGCCTCGAAGGCGATCAGGATCCGGCGGCGGATCTCGGTCGCGTCCTCCATCGACTTGAGCCCGGGGGCGAACGCCGCCCACTCGGGATGGTCGAAGTAGGAGTGATGGGCGCCGGTCGCGACGATCAGCGTGTCGTAGCCGATCGGCCCGCCGTCCGCCAGCAGGACCTCGCGCTTGTCGAGGTCGAGCCCGATCGCCTCGCCAAGGACGACCGTCGTGTTGCGCTGCTTGCGCAGCACGGAGCGCAGCGGCTGCGCGATGTCGCCCGGTGACAGGGCGCCCGTCGCGACCTGGTAGAGCAGCGGCTGGAAGAGGTGGAAGTTGCGCCGATCGACGAGCGTCACCCGGACTTCGGGATCGATCCCGAGGCCGCGAGCAGCGTAGAGGCCGGCGAACCCGCCGCCCACGACCGTGACCCGGTGGGGCGATCGGGCGCCATCGGTGGAGACCATGGCCCGAGTCTAGCGACGTGGATTTCGCGTCGCTCCGTCGGCGTGGCGCACCGCGAGCGCGGGCCAGTGGCGCTTGCGGTCAGCACGGCCCGGCAGCGATCTGGTCCTCCCGCTCAGCGACCCATCATGCCGCGGATGGCGACCCGATCCGGGACCAGCCCGATCGTGGGGATCGTCGCCCTGTAGGTCGTCGAGTGACCGGGGCTCAGGATCGTCGACCCCACGCTGGCCCTCGCGACGTCGAGGACCCGGCCGCGGCTGTCGTACAGGGTGACCGCCATCGCCAGGGTGCCGACCGTCGTCGTGAGCTGGTTCCTGACGCTCCCGGCGACGACCCAGTGTCCTCCCGCGTCCGGAGCCGAGGTCGTGGTCGTGCGGGAAGGATCGACGACCGACCGACTGGAGACCGGCGCGCTGACCGTCACCGACACATGGTCATACCCGGCCGGACGAGAACCGTCGATGGTGAAGGGCGCCCTGGTCAGGCCGGGAACGTATGGCAGCAGCGTATTCGCGCTGCGCGTCGCCAGGAGGTGGCCCTTGGCGTCGTACAGCCGCGCGGTCACGATGACCCGGCCGACCGTCCGACTGGAGTTGTTGTAGACCTCACCGATGAAACGGAGTGAGCTGCCTTCAACGTGAGCGCGCAGGGAGAGCACCCGGACCCCGCTGCCGAGCTTCTGCATCAGGAAGGCGTGAGCCGGGGTCGTCGGCGAACCCTGGCCGTAGAGCCGGACGGCATAGGTGCCCGCCGGGAGATTGCGGATGATCTCCTCCGTGCCGGTTCCGGCCCGATCCGCCTTCTGGAGGAGCTTCGTGCAGCCCTGGTAGAGGCTCATGTTGGCCCCGACAGACAGGTCGCCGAGGACGAGCCGCATCCGGGTCGTGCTGGTCAGCTTGAATCGATACCAGTCGACGTCGTTGGCGGTGCCGAACTTGCCGGCCTGCCACAGCCCCGACGGAGTCACGGCAGCGCCCGCCCCGGCGCAGGTGGCCGACGCGTCGGTCGTCCCGCTGAGCGCGTAGGTCGCCGTCAGGTGCTGCGCCCCCTCGGTCACCAGGACCGTATGGGACCGGGCGCCGCCGTCGGACCAGCTTCGGAAGCTCCACGTCCCCTCGCCGATGACCTGGCTGGCGGGGGCGGTGACGGTCAATTGGGTGCCGACGATCCCGGTCACGGTCGGGGCGACCGCGTTGACGTCACCGAGCGTGGTGGCGATCCCGGCCGGCGACGTGTCGGTGGAGATCGTGCCCGTCTTCGGGTAGAGCTCGAGCTGGTTGGTCGCCGTCGAGCCGTCCGAATCGGTGACCACCACCGACAGCAGCAGATGGGACGGGTAGTCGTGGGCAGGCGCGTCGAAGGTCCCGGACGAGACGCCGGTGAAGGTCTGGATGATGTGCGAGTGGCAGTCGGACGGGCAATGGCGCATCGTGAGGGTCCACTGGAAGGCGGACGGAGGCAACGTCCCGTCCTCGGGATCGGTGGCGGTCCCGCTGAACGAGATGGCGTCGCCGACCTTCCAGGTCAGTGTTGGTGACGGCGTGTCGATGGTCACCTGCGGCGGGCCGTTGTCGACCGAGACGGTCCGTGTCGTCGTGTCCGACAGGCCACCGGAGTCGGTGACTTTCAGGCCGACGTCCACGTTGCCCTTGGCTGTGTAGGTCGTCGACGCGGTCAGCCCGGTCGCGTCGTCGTACTGTCCGTCGCCATCGAGGTCCCAGGCATAGGTCAGGTTGTCGTTGTTGGCGTCGGTCGTCGCGTGCGCGTCGAAGTCGACGTGGAGCGGTGCCGGCCCCGTCGAGGGCGTCGTGGTGAACGACGCCACGGGTGGCTGGTTCGCGACGTAGTAGTGGATCCGCCGGATCTCGCCGCGGTCGTAGTCGGCATAGACGAGGTCGCCGTCGGGCGACATGGTCAGGAAGACGGCTCCGCCAGGGACGTCCGATGCCCGGTCGAGGTTCGCGAACAGGGTCGTCGCGCTCTTGTCAGGGAGGCCGTCGGCGCCGGCGGGCATGACCCAGATGCAGCGGCGGGCATAGTCGGTGAAGAACAGGGCGCCGTCATACGAGTCGGGGTAGCCGCTCGAGCCGGACAGGAACGCCAAACCGGAGATCGACGAGCTGCCGGTCCCGCAGCCGTCGTTGTCCGTGACCGGGATGTAGTGCTTGTACGACATGTACGGCAACGTGACCGCGCTGGCCTGAAGCGAATCGCACAGGTTCAGGCCGATCTCGACGTAGGCTCCCTGCGTCGCTGGCCCTTCCCAGCACGGCCAGCCGAAGTTGCGCGGAGCGGCCGACGGGTCGGCGAGCCGATCCACCTCTTCCCAGCTGATGTTGCCGACGTCGGCGATCCACACCTCCGACGTCCCCGGCCGGATCGTCATCCGGAACGGGTTCCGCAGGCCGTAGGCGATGATCCGTTGCGCGTTGGGGTCCGTCGATCCGGCCATGGCGTTCGTCGGCCAGGCCGCTCCGGTGTCCGGATCGATCCGGATGACCGAGCCGTCGAGCCCGACGGGGTCCCCCGTGGTGCGCAGGTCCTGGCTGCGCAGCGAGCCGCCTTCGGCAGTCGGCGCGGTCAGGGTCGCGCCGGTCCCGCCGGGTGGATCGCCACACGGATTGCGCGGGGTCGGCGAGCCGGCCGACCCACCGAACTGCCCATAGTCGGCATTGAAGAAGTTCGCGCCGTCGCCGGCCGAGGCATAGAGCGCCCCGTCGGGCCCGAACATCACGGTGCCGAGCGAGTGGCTCGGGAATTGCTGGCACCAATCCTCGACGAGGACGTGCTCGGTGCCTGTCATCACGCCATTCGAGACGGTCAGCCGCGAGAGGCGTCCCGAGATCACGCAGCCGTCGGTCGACGAGCCCGGCGGATTGGGACAGCGATCGTCGTACGGACTGCCCGGTGGCACGTCGGCGTCGGCCGACGGCCAGCGCGGCGCCGCTGCCGGGTCGCCGAGGATGTGGTTGTAGGCGTACATGACGTAGACGTAGGGACGTGCCGGGTACCCGGGGTCGACCGCCAGGCTCATGAGGCCGCGGTCCCAGTAGTTGTGGACGTTCGTGCTGAGGTCCGCGAACAGGGTCGGCGTCGTGTCGGTGATGCTCGTGTAGAACTGGATCGTGCCGCGCTTTTCGGCGACGAACACGTTCCCGTTCGGGGCGAACACGACCGACATGGGCTGGACGAGGCCGGTCAGCAACGCTTCGTCGCGGAAGCCCGCGGGTACGCTCGCACCGCTGTCGGCGAGCACGTTCGTGGCGCTGAAGGGCAGGATGAGCGCGATGATGATCAGCGCCCCCAGTGGGCCCCTGGCTCCCCTGGCGGTTGTCATGCGGGTGGTGTCGTCCGGCTTCGCGGTGATGGGATGAGGACCCTCGTACCTTCGCGCCTGTGACTCATCCCGGTCAAGTACGGCCTCGCCGAATCGGTGCGATGCGGAACCGTTTTGGGTATGAGCCGCGGCACAAGGTGCCCGGACTTCACCTGGTCGCCCCCATCCCGGACCGGATGACGTGGTCGGCCAGCTCCGGGAACCGGCGAGCCACGACCCACACCCCGATGACGCAGGCGATCCCGCCGGACACGATCGCGAATTGCGGACTGGTCAGGGCCGCGACCAGGGCCGCCTCGATGTCGCCGAGCCGGGGCCCGCTGGTCACGACGAGGGCGTGGATCGACATCACCCGGCCACGGAGCTCGTCGGGCGTCTCGAGCTGGACGAGAGTCGAGCGGAAGACGGCCGAGAAGACATCGGCGGCGCCCGCCACGGCGAGGAAGAACAGAGCGAGAGGGAACGAGATCGTCACGAGGCCGAACGCGGTGATCGCGAGGCCCCAGACCACGACCGTGAACAGGATCGCCCGGCCGGTCCGGCGGACCGAGCCGACCCACCCGGAGAACAGGGCGCCGAGGAACGCGCCCGCCGCCGGCGCGGCTGCGAGCAGGCCGAAGCCCGCCGCTCCCGTCCCGAAGACGCTGAGCGCCAGGACCGGGAACAGGGACGTCGGCATGCCGAAGACCATCGCGTTGAGGTCGATCACGAACGAGCCGAGGATCGCCCGTCGACGCCGGGCGAAGCGGAGTCCCTCGCGGATCGCCTCGAGGCCGGGGCGGGCGACGACGCCGATGGGCGGCAATGGATGGATCGCGAGCAAGGCGACGAGCGATGCCACGAACGAGACCAGGTCCACCGTGTACGCGCCGGCGAGCCCGACGGTCGCGATGAGGATCCCGCCGATCGCCGGGCCGACGATCGAGGCCAGCTGGAAGTTCAGCTGGTTGAGGGCGATGGCCGACGGGAGCCGTTCCGGCGGGACGAGCCGCGGGATGGCAGATGCCCGCGCCGGTTGATCGACCGCCGCCAGCCCACCCGCCACGAAGGCCACGACGAACAGGGCGAGCACGACCGGCGGTCCGGTCACGGTGAGGACGATGAGCGCGAGGCTGCACGCCGCCAGTCCGATCTGGGTGACGATGAGCAGCCGGCGACGGTCCACCGCATCTGCCAGTGAGCCGCCACCGAGCGCGAACAGCAGGATCGGCACCAGCTGGAAGAACTCGAGGGCGGCGATCGCCAGTGTCGACTGCGTCAGGACGTAGACCTGGAACGGCAGCGCGACACGCGTGATCTGGTTGCCGATACCGTTGACGACCTGACCGGACCACAGCCAGCGGTAGTCGCGGTCCCGCCGAAGCGGAGCCGTGTCGAGGAAGATCCGACGGAGCCGGCCGGCGGATGCCTGGCGAGACGGGGGCGTCAGGCGTCGGGGTCCGCGGCTGCGACCGTCCCGGGCGCCCCGCTGATCCGGAGTCGAAGCGTGTGTCCGTGCGGCGCGAACCTGCTGTCGCCGGCCAACATCCCGCTGACGATGTCGAAGACGCGGTGGTCGCCATCGCGGCGCTCGTGGATCAGCGTCGACGACTCGGCGATCGCCCCGATCAGCCCGTAGACCGCGATCCGGAGGTCGGCATCAGGCGCGCCTGTCCATCCAAGATCGACCTCGAACGTGCCGTCCGGTCGCACGACGGTCGGGCCGATCGCCCAGTCCGACCCGGCTGCCGCCTGGTCACGTAGATGGGGCAGGAGGTGGAGCTCGGGTGCCTCGGCGACCCAGCCTTCCTCGTCGGCCGCGCGACGCAACGCGTCGATCAGCGCGAGGTGCCCGCGTGCATCGGCGACCCCGATCCCGCGATCGTCCGGGTCCCAGCGAGGCGGTCGGCGGCTCATCTCGGATCCCGTGACGACCGACGCTACTTGTCGCGCTCCGCTCCGGCCAGGACGGCCTGCGCCGCGGCCAGCCGCGCGACCGGCACGCGGAACGGCGAGCACGAGACGTAGTCGAGCCCGATCCGCTCGCACTTGTGGATGGATTCGGGGTCCCCGCCGTGCTCGCCGCAGATCCCGAGCTCGATGTCCGGGCGGGTCGCTCGACCCTTGTCGACCGCGGTCTTCATCAGCCCGGCGACCGCATCGTCGAGCGTCTGGAACGGGTTGACCGGCAGGATGCCGTCCTCGACGTACTTGAGCAGGAAGCCGCCTTCGGCGTCATCGCGGCTGTAGCCGAACGTCATCTGCGTCAGGTCGTTCGTGCCGAAGCTGAAGAAATCGGCGTGCTCGGCGATCTCGTCCGCGGTCAGCGCGCCGCGCGGGACCTCGATCATCGTCCCGAAGACGTACTCCACCTCGATGCCCGCCGCGGCCTCGACCGCCTTGGCCTCGGCCTCGAGCAGGTCCTTGGTCGCCTTGAGCTCGTTCACGTGGCCGACGAGCGGGATCATGATCTTGGCCTTGGGATGCCCACCCGACGCCTTGACCGCGATCAGGGCGTTGAGGATCGCCCGGGTCTGGACCTTGACGAAGTCCGGGATCATCAGCCCGAGCCGGCAGCCGCGCAGCCCGAGCATCGGGTTCTGCTCGTGAAGGCTCTTGATCGTCGCGAGGAGCTCCTTGTCCTCCTCGGACGCACCGCCGGTCGCTTCGGCTCGAGTCACCTTGACCAGCTGGTCCTCGAGGTTCGGAAGGAACTCGTGGAGCGGCGGATCGATCAGCCGGATCACGACCGGCAGGCCGTCCATCGCCCGGAAGATCCCCTCGAAGTCGCCCTGCTGGAGGATCTCGAGCTTGCCCATCGCGCCGTCGAAGATCGCGACCGCCTCGGTCTCATCCGCGGTCAGCGAGCCGCCGGCGGCCCTCTTGGCCTTGGCCCGCGTGGCGGCCATGGCGACCAGGATCGCGCCGCGCACGATCTCGAGCCGCTCGCCCTCCCGGAACATGTGCTCGGTCCGGCACAGGCCGATCCCCTGCGCGCCGTAGGTGCGCGCCAGGGCGGCCTCCTCGGGCTTGTCGGCGTTGGTCCAGACCTGCATCCGGCGGACCTCATCGGCCCAGCCGAGGATCGTCTGGAGATCGGGCTGGTCCTCGAAGCGGGCCGAGACGGTCGGCAGCGCGCCGAGGAAGACCTCGCCGGTCGAGCCGTCGACGCTGATCCAGTCGCCCTCGGCGAACGTGACGCCGTTGGCCTCGGCAGTCCGCTTCGCGTAATCGATGACGAGCTCGTGGCAACCGGCCACGCACGGCTTGCCGATCTGTCGGGCGACGACCGCCGCGTGCGACGTCGCGCCACCGCGGGCGGTCAGGATCCCCTGCGCGACGGCCATCCCGTGGAAGTCGTCGGGCGACGTCTCGATCCGAACGAGGACGACGCGCTCGCCGCGTCCGACCCACTCGACCGCGGTGTCGGCGTCGAAGACGGCCTTCCCGACCGCGGCGCCGGGCGACGCATTGAGACCCTTGGCGATGCGCGGCGCCGCCTCGCGGGCGCCCGGGTCGAACTGATCGCGCAGCAGCTGGTCGACGTGCGCCGGCTCGATCCGACCGAGCGCCTCCTCCTTCGAGATGAGCCCCTCGGCAACGAGGTCCGTGGCGATCTTCACTGCCGCGGCTGCGGTCCGCTTCGCGCTGCGGGTCTGGAGCATGTAGAGCTTGCCGCGCTCGATCGTGAACTCGAGATCCTGGACGTCGCGGTAGTGCTTCTCGAGCTGCTCGCCGATCCGCACGAACTCGCCGTAGACGGCGGGCATGTCGGTCTGCATCTGGCTGATCTTGGGGGCCGTCCGGATGCCCGCCACGACGTCCTCGCCCTGGGCGTTGGTCAGGTATTCGCCGTAGAGGACCTTCTCGCCGGTGTTCGGGTCGCGGGTGAAGGCGACCCCCGTCCCCGAGTCGTCGCCCATGTTGCCGAAGACCATGGTCACGACGTTGACCGCCGTGCCCAGGTCGTGCGCGATCTTCTGGTTGTTGCGGTAGTCCATGGCGCGCTTGCCGAACCAGCTGGCGAAGACCGCCTTGATGGCCAGGTCGAGCTGTTCGAACGGGTCGCTCGGGAAGTCGCGACCGGTGTCCTCGCGGACGATCCCCTTGAACTCGGTCGCCAGCTCGCGCAGGTCGTCGGCCGTCAGATCCGTGTCCTGGGCCGCACCGTGGGCGTCCTTGGCGGCCTCGAGCGCGTGGTCGAATCGCTCGGGCTTCACGTCCATGACGATCCGCCCGAACATCTGGATGAACCGCCGGTAGGCGTCCCAGCCGAAACGCTCGTTGCCGGTCAGCGCGATCAGCCCGTGGAGCGTCCCCTCGTTGAGCCCGAGATTGAGGACCGTGTCCATCATCCCGGGCATCGAGAACTTGGCGCCCGAGCGGACCGAGACGAGCAACGGATCCGCCGCATCGCCGAACCGTTTGCCGGTCTGCCCTTCGACCTCGCGAACCGCCTCGAGGACGTCGTCCCAGAGGCCGTCGGGGAGCTTCTCCCCAGCCGTGAAGTAGTCGTTGCAAGCCTCGGTCGTGATCGTGAAACCGGGTGGCACCGGGAGGCCCGCGTTGGTCATCTCGGCGAGCCCCGCGCCCTTCCCGCCGAGCAGGTCGCGCATCGTGGCGTCGCCTTCCGCATGGCCCCCGCCCCACGCGTAGATGTAGCGCTTGGCGGCGCGGTGGGGACGGTCGGAGGCGGTCGCTGCGGTCTGGGTCATCGGGCGGATCCTTCCGGGGGCGGGCGCGGCTCTGGCGGCCCGCGTTCGGCTTCGGTGTGTCGCGCCGATTGTACCGTCGCGTCCGGTCCGACTCCGGTTGCGCCTCGGTTGCAGCCGCCGTCGCGACATCATCGGCCGTCGTGTCGGATCACGCGGCCGAAATGGGGCTCGTCGTTCGAGGGGGTCGGCCGAAACCGACGCGCTCGAGCCCAGGGTGCGCGTTCATCGAGACGCTGTCGAGACGCCCGAGGGCTATCGTCGGCGACCGACGGAGTGGTCGAAAGCCGAGTCAGTGGCCCGCAGAGTTCGTCGGTATGACAGGAGGTACCCCGTGCGCCGATTTGCAGTCGCGTTCCTGGCGGTCCCGATCAGCCTGCTTCTGGTGGTCGGGCCGGTGGCCGCAGATACATCGCCGAACGGAACGAGCTTCTTCAGCAGCTCGTCGAGCTGCTCGACGTCCGGCGGCCGCCAGGTGTGCACCGACACGACCCTGTCGATGTCTTCGAATGAGGACGGGTCGGCCGGTCCGCCGTGCCTCCAGATATCCACCTACTCGATCTCGAGCAACGGTCGGTTCACGAGCATCTCCGACGAGTTCGGCTGCGCGTCCGGCGGCACCGTCGCGATCGGGGCGGATCTTTCAGTGTCGCTCGACGCGACGCAGATCTCGCTCGACAGCTGCAACAGGCGGACCTGCTCCTCGTCGAGGACCGTGACGGTGTCGGCCACCGACAGTCCGACTGGGCCGATCTCGACGACAACGACACGCTCGACGACCAAGTCCGGGAGCTGCACTACCAAGACCACGACGACGGATCAATTCGCCGACCTGGCCGGCACATTCACGATCGACGGCACCGTCTCCGACGAAACTGGCTCCGTCGACGTTTTCACGAGTACCTCGACGACCCACTGCAAGTAGATCGGATCGTCCGTGTCGTTGGCCTGGCGGGCGGCGCGTGACGCCGTCGTCGTCGATCCTGGGCTAGCCTGACAACGATCCAAGCAGGCGGAAGACCGGCACGGCCGTCGCGAAATCATCGGCAATGATGTCGGGCAATCCGGCCGACATCGCCTCGTCGTCCGACAGATGGCGGCCGAACGTGACGTCCTTGAGCGTCAGCAGGTCGGCCCGCGGGTGATCCTTGGGGAACCCGGTGGGTACGCGGCTGACCCGCTCGCCGCCAACGTGACCGAACGTCGCAACGAAGGCAGGGTCATCGAGCGGCTCGAGGCCGACGCCGCGGTCGACGACGGCGCGCCAGGCGGCGAGCCTCGTCCGGTCCGGGTGCCACATCCCACCACCCACGTAGATCTCACCGGCCGCGAGGTGGAAGTAACCCCCGGCGTCCGGATGGCCGCCGACGTACGGGAACGACGCCCCGATGTTCGTCTTGTACGGTGACTTGTCCTTCGAGAAACGGACGTCGCGGTAGATCCGGAACGGCGATCTCGCGGGATCGGCGCCGAGCGGGATGCCGCGCTCGCGGAACCGGTCGTCGAGGGCGACGCACAGCGCCTCGAGGGGCTCCTTGAGCAGCCGTTCGTAGTCGGCCTTGCGTGGCTGGAACCACGATCGATCGTTGTTCTCGGCCAGGTCGGCGAGGAACTGGATCGCGTCGCGCCGGAAGCCCTCGAATGCATGCGGCGTCGTGGCCATGGGCATCTCCTGGTCGCGCTGGATCGGTCGGTCGGCTCGGACCGATCGTACATCGCCGCCCGCCCGATCCCGCCGGCCGCCACAAGCCGGCTGGCTGGAACCCGCGCGGCTAGACTCGGGTGGCGTGCTCCACGGGCTGCGTCGTCCGGGGCGCCGGGCGCGTCTGGACCTGGCTCGCCCAGGTCGCGATCTCGGCCCGGCGCGACGCGCCGAGCTTGGTCAGGATGTGCTCCACGTGACTGCTCGCCGTCTTGGGCGCGATGCCAAGGCTGTCGGCGATCTCCGCGTTGGTCAGGCCCTCGCCGACCAGACGCGCCACCTCGAACTCGCGTGAGGTCAACGGCCGCCACGGTTCGTCGTCCGATGCGTGTCCGCGGGCCATCCGGAGCAGCGCATCCGCGCGCTCCGTCAGGACCGGCGACTCGAGGCGATCGCCCGCCTTCCGGGCCGCCGTCGTGACCGTCGCGGCATCGGCGAACCGGTTCGTGCGGATGAGGCTATGGGCGAGATCGAGGCGCGCCCAGGTGGCCTCCCACGCACGCCCATGCCGGTCCCAGCCCTCGACCGCGGCTTCGAGGGCGGTGCGGGCGATCCCGGTCGCCCCTTCGGAGAGCGCCACCATGCCGCGAGCGTGGTCGAGGGCGGCATCGGCGACCTCCGGGATCGAGCCCACCTGCGTCTCGCACGCCGCGAGCCAGGCGATGGCCTCGGCCGGGCGACCGGCCTGCTGCGCGGCTCGCACCCCCGTGACCACGAACGGCGCCAGGAGGACACGCTCGTCGACCGCGACCGCCCGAGCGAGTGCGTCGCGACAGATGGCGAGCGCCCGGTCCGGGTCCCCGGCCTGCAAGGCGACCTCGGCCAGGCCCCACATCGGGGGCAGGATGATCTCGATCTCCTCGCTCGCGATGCCGAACGCGAGGGCCTCCGTCAATGCCGTGGTCGCATCGTCGAGCTCGCCACGGGACATCGCGACGTATCCCAGGGCCCAGTGCGCGGTCATGGCGCCGCGTCGGCACCCCTTGTCGACGATCGCCCGCCGCGCCCGACGCTGTGCGTCCGATGGGTCCGCGGCAGCCCACGAGACCATCGCGAGGGTCGCCCGCATGACGTGCGCGCAATGCGACTGCTCGATCGAATCCGCGTAGCGGATGCCCTCGTCGATCCAGCGGACTGCCGCGGGGTAGTCGAGGGCAGCGGCGGCAGCCGTCGAGGCCTCCCTGAAGGCGGTCACACCGGTCGACTCCCAGCCTTCGCCGACCGCCTCGTGGGCGACCACGCCGACGCGGGCGATCCCGCTGTCGAGCTCACCGACGAGCATGTCGGCAAGCCCGTGCTTCCACTCGGCGATCGCCCGCCATTCGGGATCGTGGAGCTCGTCGCCCAGGGCGGGCAGCCGGTCGAGCTCCAGACGGGCCGCGTCGAGCGACCGGGCATCCATGTAGGTCAACGCCATCAACAGCGCGGTGAGGGCGCGCGCCTCGAGGACGTCGCGGCTGTCCGGGAGCCGACCGACCTCGGCCTGGAGCTCGCTCGTCAGTGCCAGGCGCTCGGAGACCGGCCGGCCTTCACGTCGCCACACGGTCAGGGCGTTGGCAAGCACGATGACGGCGCGGGCCGGTTCGCCGGCTTCGCGATAGGCGGTCGCCGCCTGGCCCGCCAGCGACTCGGCGACCTCGTGCTCCTCGATCGAGAGGGCCTGGTCGGCGCAGGCCTCCAGGATCGCCGCACGCTCCAGGACGCCCAGGTCCTCGGGCATGTTGTTGACCGCGCGGTGGTAGAGCTCGAACGCCTCTCGCCGCGCCGAGAGTCGGGCCGCCTCCCGGGCACCGGCCAACGCCGCATCGAATGCCTCGCGACGGAGCCCGGCGCGTTCGTAGTGGACCGAGGCATGGATCTCCGACGCCCCTTCGAGCCGTGCCCCGAACTCGCCGGCCCGGGCGTGGTACCGGCGACGTTCCGACAGCGGGATCGTTCGGTACAGCGCGTCGCGCAGGAGCTGGTGACGGAAGTCGTACAGCCCCCGGACCCCGGGCGGGTCGAGGACGAACTGGTCGACGAGCTCCTGGAGCGGCGCCTCGATCGCGTTCGCCGGGACATCCATGATCCCGGCCAGGACGTCCGGGACGAAGCAGCGGCCGATGACGGCTCCTGCTCGAGCGGTCGCCTGAGCCTCCGGAGAAAGGGTCGAGATCCGCGCGATGATGGCGTCCTCGATCGTCTCCGGGACGCCCGCCTCGCGGATCGCCGTCCCGTCCGCGCGCGCCTCGGCGCTGAGGGCACCGAGCAGCTCCTCGATGTGGAGCGGGATCCCATCGGTGCGCTCGTAGACGGCGGCCGCGACGTCGCGCGGTGCCGGCAGCCCGGTGTCGAGGATCAGGGTCGTGACGAGGGCAGTCTCGGCCGCATCGAGCGGGACGAGCCGGACCTCCTCGGCGATCCGCTGGGTGATGAGCCGCGCCCGCCACTGACGGAGGCTCGTTCCCCGCGGCACGTCCTCGATCCGATAATCGCCTGTCAACAGGAGCGTCCTGTCACGCGACTGGCGCGCGAGCTCCGCGATGATCTCCAGGCTCACGTCATCGGCCCACTGGAGATCCTCGAAGGACAGCATCGTCGGTCCCGGCAGCGAGCCGAGGATCAGCTCCACGGTCTCCATGACGAGCCTTCGCCGCTGGGCGTGCTCCGCGGCGAGGACGGCCTTGTCGAGCTCGAGCAGCGCCTCGCCAAGAGCGCTGAACACGGGTATCCGCTGCATCGAGCGAGCCAGGTCGAGGATGGACGAGGCCGGGACGTCGTGATCCTGCGGCGCGACCGCGCCTTCGACGGCTGCGAACCCTCGGGCTTCCGCCTTGCGGCGGATCGCGCCGAGGAGACGCGTCTTGCCGATCCCCGCCTGGCCCGCGAGGAGCAGGAACTGCCCGTGGCCGGCGAGGACATCGTCCAGCCGCCGATCGGTGAGCTCGAGCAGGTCGTCTCGCCCGATCAGGAGCGGACAGCGAACGGCACGGAGCGGACGGTCCATGGCTGGAGAGTGTAGGACGCGGTCGTCTCGGTCATCGGTCATTCGACCGATGGCGTCCCCGGGTTTCGGGATTCGTGCGGCCGGGACGCGGCGGCCCCGCGATCTCGGCACCCGTTCGGGGTGGTCATCGGTCGTTCGCCCGATGACGCGGTCGCGGGCGGCATCGAGTCTGCGTTGTGCCAACGGTCCGAAAGGGCCGATCCACCAAGGAGGGTCGCGATGGCGAAATTCATGGACGTGCATTCCGGTTTCTTCGGGGTGAGCGCCGAGCAGCTGGCGGAGGCACACCGACAGGACCTGGCGATCCAGGCCGACGAGGGCGTGAACTTCGAGCATGCCTGGCTGGACCCCGATGCCGGGCAAGGTCTTCTGCCTGGCCACCGGGCCATCCCGCGAGTCCGTGCTCCGGATCCACGAACGAGCCGGGCACCCGACCCCCGAGATCTACGAACTCCCGATCGAGGTATGACGATGACAAGAACGTCCCGGCGGCTCGCAGCCGCCCTGTTCTCGGCGACCGTGCTCGCCAGCCTGGCCGTGTCCGGTGCGACCGCCGCCCCGCCGGCAGGACATGGCAGCGCCTTCGCGGAGGTGCGCGCCGCCACGGCGCGCTTCGCGAGCCTGAAGCAGGCGGCCGATGCCGGCTACGGCCAGCCTCCGGCACCGGCGCCGCTCCACGAGTGCATCTCGTCGTTCGACGGCACGGGCGCGATGGGCTTCCACTACATCAACGGCTCGCTGCTCGACACGACCGTCGATCCGACCAAGCCGGAGGCGCTCGTCTATGCGCCTGACAAGCACGGCAAGCTCCACCTGGTTGCGCTCGAATACGTCGTCTTCCAGGCACCCTGGATCGCCGAGCACGGCTCGGAGATGCCGAGCCTGTTCGGCGAGATGTTCATGGCCACCGGCGAGCCGAACCGGTACGACATCCCGGCCTTCTTCTCGCTCCACCTGTGGCTCTACCAGGACAACCCGGCGGGCCTGTTCACGCCGTTCAACCCGACCGTCTCCTGTGCCGGGGCCGAGACGGCCGCGACCGGCCGCGCGGTCGCCCAGGCAGGAGCCAGCGCAGCCGCGACCGGCGCGATCGCATTCGCGTGCTCGATCGGCCGTGCCGACAGCAGGTCCACCAGCCGTCCGGTCTGACGCCATCCATGGCACCGACCTGACTCCTGTCGGTGCTCCTCCCCACGAGGCCCGGGGCGCGACGCGCTCCGGGCCTCGTCTCGTCTCATCGACCGTCCCCCGCCCGGGTACCATCGACCCACCGACCCCGACGGAGGCGCCGAACCCGACCATGACCGAGACGATCCTGCCCGACGACCCGCGGGTCATCGAACCCGCGGCCGAGCAGTACAACGCGACCCTCGTCCGCCGGGTCGACGAGAACGATTCACTCGCCTACTTCTGGATCCGCTTCGACGGCGATCCGACCCCGTTCGAGAGCGGCCAGTACATGACCATCGGGGTGATGGTCGACGGACGCATCGTCCAGCGCCCGTACTCGGTCGCATCGGCGCCGGCGACGGCCGGGACTGACGGCTACGAGATGTACGTCCGCCTCGTCCAGGGCGGGACGTTCACGCCGCTGCTGTGGCGGCTGCCGGTCGGGCACGGGATGCGGATGATCGGGCCGAAGGGCAAGTTCATGCTCCAGCCCGACGACGACCGGACGCACATCTTCATCTCGTCGGGGACCGGCAACGCACCCTTCGTGGCGATGATGCGTCAGCTCCTGATCGATCGCCGACCCCGGCGGGTCATCTTCCTCAACGGCGTCTCGTACGCGGACGAGCTCGGCTATCGCCGGCTCCTCGACGAGTGGCAGGAGTCCGGCGCTTACCCGGTCACCTACATCCCGACCGTCTCGCGCCCGGACGATCCGCGCAACGAGGGCTGGATGGGCCGCACCGGCCGGGTCGAGATGATCCTCGGTCCGGTCCTCGACGAGCTGGGGCTCACGCCGGCCGACTCGATCGCCTACATCTGCGGCAACCCGGACATGATCCTGTCCGCCGAGGCGACCCTGCTCGACCGCGGCTACGCCGAGGACCAGGTCCACAAGGAGCTCTACTGGCCGAAGGGCAAGGAGCCGCGTGGGGTCGCCGGCGCGGACCTGGCCGCCGCCATCGACGCCGCCGAGGCGAACGCCGACGAGTAGGTCTCGCGGAGGACGATCCCCGCGGGCGGGTCAGCCCGGGTCGTTCCGAGCCGCGTCGAGCCGGTCGACGATCAGCCGGGTCACGCCCTCGATCGGGATCCGCTCCTGGGCCATCGTGTCGCGGTCGCGAACGGTGACCGCGCCGTCCTCGAGCGATTCGACGTCGACCGTGATGCACCAGGGCGTCCCGATCTCGTCCTGCCGGCGGTAGAGCTTCCCGATCGCGGCCGTGTCGTCGTAGACGGCCATCATGTGGCGCTTGAGGTCGTCCTTGATGCGATGGCACAGCTCGACGATCTCGGGGCGCTTCTTGAGCAGCGGCAGGACCGCGACCTTGTATGGCGCGAGATCCGGATGGAGCGCCAGTGAGACCCGCGTCTCGCCGCGGACGTCCTCTTCGCGATATGCGTCGATCAGGAAGGTGAATGCCGCCCGGTCGGCGCCGGCGGCCGTCTCGACGACCCATGGGATGACGTGCTCGTTGGTCGCCTGGTCGAAGTACTCGAGCTTCTCGCCCGACGCCTCGCTGTGGCGCGACAGGTCGAAGTCGCCGCGGTTGTGGACGCCCTCCAGCTCCTTCCAGCCGAACGGGAACCGGTATTCGACGTCGACCGCCTTCTTGGCGTAGTGGGCGAGCTCGTCGGGCGCGTGCTCGCGGAGGCGCAGCCGCTCGGGCGTCACGCCATAGCGCTCGTACCAGGCACGGCGCTTCGGGAGCCACATCTCGAAGGCCTCCGCGGCCGCCTCGTCGGGCCGGACGAAGTACTGCATCTCCATCTGCTCGAACTCGCGCATCCGGAAGACGAAGTTGCCGGGGCTGATCTCGTTGCGGAACGACTTGCCGATCTGGGCGATCCCGAACGGGAGCTTCTTGCGCGTCGAGCCCTGGACGTTCTTGAAGTTGACGTAGGAACCCTGCGCCGTCTCGGGCCGCAGGTAGATGACCGCGCTGTCGTCCTCGAGCGGACCCATGAACGTCTTGAACATCAGGTTGAACCGTCGCGGCGCGGACAGCGGGCCGCCATCGACCGGACAGCGCAGGCCAAGACGCTCGACGATGGTCGGGTCGGCCAGGTCCGTCGCGCTCAGGTCCTCGGTGCCGGGCAGCTCGTCGAGCCGGAAGCGCCGGTGATCGGTCTGGCACTCGACCAGCGGGTCGCTGAACGAGCCGACATGGCCCGACGTCACCCAGACCTGCGGATGCATGAGGATCCCGGCGTCGAGCCCGACGATGTCGTCGCGCTCCTGGACCATCGACCGCCACCACGCCCGCTTGACGTTGTTCTTGAGCTCGACACCGAGCGGGCCGTAGTCCCACACGGCGTTGATCCCGCCATAGATCTCCGACGACGGGAAGATGAAGCCGCGACGCTTCGACAACGAGACGATCGTGTCGAGCTCGGGAACGGCGGGCGCAACGTCGTTCGGGTCGCGGGTGGGGGCGTCGGTCACGGGGTGTCTCCGGGGAGCGGCCGTGCCTGGGATGGTCGGTCGCGGGAGGGGTCGGTCGGTCGATGCTACCAGTCGGGCAGGACGTCGGCCAGCAGGCGCCGGGCGTTCCCGCCCATGACCCGGGCCACGTCGTCGTCGGCGAGACCCGCCTCGAGCAGGGCGTCGGTCAGCTGGACCAGCCCGGTCGCATCGATCGGCTGCGGCACCGCGCCGTCGAAATCCGAGCCGAGCCCGACGTGCTCGACGCCGGCCACGTCGACGGCGTAGCGGATCGATCGGGCGATCGCGGCAACATCGTCGCCGCCGCAGGCCGTCGGCCAGAAGCCGATCCCGATGAGGCCGCTGGTCGCCGCGATCCCGCGCAGATGGGCATCGGTGAGGTTCCGCGCGTTGTCGCACGTGCCGCAGACGCCGGTGTGCGAGGCGACGACCGGCCGCGTCGCCATCGCCAGGACGTCGTCGATCGTCGCTGCCGAGGCGTGGGCGACGTCGACGAGCATCCGCCGCGCCTCCATCCGCTCGACCATCTCGCGCCCGCGCGCCGTCAGGCCGCCCTTTTCGATCCCGTGTGCGGACCCGCCGAACGCGTTGTCGAAGAAGTGGCTCGGCGACATCATCCGGAAGCCCGCGTCGGCGACCACCTCGACGTTCGCCGGATCGCCATCGAGCGCGTGGGCACCCTCGATCGACAGGAGGGCGGCCGTGATGGCCGGTCGATCGCGACGAGCCGTCTCGTAGGCGGTCAGATCGGCGCGCGACGCGATGATCGGTCAAGCGGCCATCGGAGCGCCCGGCCATCGCCTTGGCCCGTCCCGCGAGGTGGAGGGCGCGCGGGAGGAGCCGCCGCCAGGTCGCCGGCGGCCACCCCTGGGCGAGCGCCAGGAAGAGGACGTCGTCGCTGTCGGTCGTCGTTGCGCTCGATGTTGAGGTGGCGCGGCGACTTGGTCGTCACCGCCAGCACCTGGAGCGCGACGTTGCCGTCGATGAGGCGCGGGACGTCGACCTGGCCGCGGTCCGCGCGCTCCAGCAGGTCGCGGCCCCACAGCAGCGAGTCGGCGTGCAGGTCGGCGACCCACAGTCGACGGTGGAGCTCGCGGGCGCGATCCGAGACATGGGCCGGCGGCACGTCCGCGGTCGTGCACAGGCGTGCCTCGGTCCGGGCCATCAGCCGCCGGCCGACGACGCGCGCCCCGACGGCAGTGGCGACCCCCGCGGCGCCGACCGCGAACGCGCGACGAGCGGCTGTCATCGGCAGGAGGCCATCACGCACGAGCGGCCGTCACGGGCGAACGGCCCGCGGCTGGGCCGGCACGCGGACCTCGTCGAGGAACGCCAGCGAGCGTGCGTCGCGCTCGAGCGCCACCCGCACGAAGTCGCGCAGCGCGGCCTCCGCCTCGCGTTCGACCGAGGCCGACAGGCGGAGCGCGGCGATCGCCTCGATGTCGAGACGCTGGTAGGCCTTGAGCAGCTTGACCGCCTCGAGCGTGATCCCCGTTCGGTCCTGCGGCGGACCCGGACAGCGTTCGCACAGGATGCCGCCGAGCGGCGGGACCCAGCGGAAGCGCTCGTCGGCTTCGAGGACCCGGTCGCACTCGACACAGCGGTCCACCTCGGGGCGCTGGCCGAGCTCATCGAGCAGGTGCATCTCGTACCAGCGTGCGACACGCCCGGGCGCCATCTCCGCGTCGAGCAGCTCGTAGGCGCGGCGCAGGAGCGTGTAGAGCGGCTCGGCCGCGTGACGCTCCTCGAGCGAGCGATCGGCCAGCTCGGCGAGGTACCAGGCGGTGGCCGCCGATTCGAGCGAGTCGCGGAGCCGGAGCCAGGCGTGCCCGACGCTGACCTGGGTGACGACATCGAAGGTCCGGCCGCGCGCGAGCGCCACGGTCAGCTCGGCGAACGGCTCGAGGCTGCCGCCGAGGCGCGAGGTCGGCCGGCGGACACCCTTGGCGATCGCCTTGAGCTTGCCGATCCCCGGCGTGATGAGCGTCAGGACGCGGTCGGCCTCGCCGAGATCGAAGCGCGACAGGACGATGGCCTCGGTCGTGTACCGGCGCGGGATGGGCATCGCCGCGACGGTACCACCGGGCGGCGCGAACCGCCCGGCCGGCCCGGGAACGACAGGAAGTGATCCAGATCGGCCCGTTCTGCGTAGGGGTCGATAGACGCCGGTGCGGTCGCGTCCCCCGCGCCGGCGTCGTATCCCGTCGTGGCGGTCGGCCGGCGGCAATCAGGCTACCTGTGTGGTACACGTTTCGTGTACACTCGGCCCGACATGACGACGACGTCCCCCGAGCATCGATCTCGCCGAGCTGATCGCCGACACCGAGGGCGAGATCGTCCGCCTCGTCCAGGACCGCGATCCCTCGACCCACGGCCTCTACGAGATGGTCCGCTACCACCTCGCGCTCGACGGTTCGGGTGCCTCCGGCGGCAAGCGGATGCGGCCGCTGCTCGGGCTGCTGGCCTACGCGAGCATCACCGGCGAGCACCAGCGCGCGCTGCCCGGCGCCGCCGCGGTCGAGCTCGGACACAACTTCTCGCTCGTCCACGACGACATCGAGGACGGCGACGTCGAGCGTCGCCATCGCCCCACCCTGTGGACCATCCACGGCGTCCCCCAGGCGATCAACACCGGCGACACGCTGTTCAGCCTGTCGCGGATCGCCCTCCACCGGCTGACCGACCTCGGCTTCCCCGACCGGACGGTGCTGCGCCTGATGCGCCTCTACGACGAGACCTGCCTCGCCCTGTGCGAGGGCCAGTACCTCGACATCGCGATGAGCGCCTCGGACGGCCTGATGAGCGTCGAGCTCTACTTCGACATGATCGGGCGCAAGACGGCGGCGCTGATCGCGGGCTCGATCGAGGCCGGCGCGCTGCTGGCCACGACCGACGAAGAGGTCATCGCCCGCTATCGCGCCTTCGGCTGGGCGCTCGGGCTGGCCTTCCAGCTCAACGACGACCTGCTCGGCATCTGGGGTCCGGAACAGGCGACCGGCAAGGAACCCTCGGACGTCGCGCATCGCAAGAAGACCCTGCCCGTCATCTACGCCTGGGAGCACGCCGGCCCCGAGGACCGCGCGCGCCTGGTCGAGCTCTATGCCCTCGACCAGCCGACGGCCGGCGAGGTCGCCGAGGTGATCGCCATCCTCGAGCGGACCGGCGCCCGCGAGTACACCCGCGACGAGGCGCGCCGCCATCGGGACGAGGCGCTGGCCGAGCTCGACGCGGCGGGCGTCGTCAGGCCCGAGGCACGCGCCCGGCTCGAGCAGATCATCGTCTCGGTGATCAGCGCCTGACCCTCGGTCAGCGATCGGCCTCGTCGTCCTCCGGGCCGTCGCGCTCGCGATCGCGGACCACGAGGACCTTCCCGACACGCCGCCCGTCGGTCGTCTCGACGGTCAGGGTGAGGCCATCGACGAGCGACCTGGTCGCCCGGTTTCGGGACGCCGCCGATGCGGTGGTAGATGAGCCCGCCGACGGTGTCGTACTCGTCGGCATCCTCGAGCCCGAGGTTCGTGTCGAACAGCTCGGCGAGGTCGTCGACGTCGGCACGGCCGTCGATGCGGGCCTCGTCGTCGGAGAGCCGCACGATGAGCGGCTCCTCCTCGTCGTACTCGTCCTGGATCTCGCCGACGATCTCCTCGAGGAGGTCCTCGATGGTCACCAGGCCGGCCGTCCCGCCGTACTCGTCGAGGACGATCGCGAGGTGGACCTTCCGCCGCTGGAACTCGTGGAGCAGGTCGTCCACGCTCATCGACTCGGGCACGAAGACCGGCGTGCGCAGGATCGAGCGAAGGGCCGGCCGCTCGGCGGCGGAACCCTTGAGGAACGGCAGCAGGTCCTTGGCGTACAGGATCCCGACGATCTCGTCGATCGTCTCCTCGTAGACCGGGATCCGGCTGTGGCCCTGATCGATGAGCGTGTCGATCGCCTCCTCGAGCGTCGCACCCGCCGGCAACGAGACCATCGCGATGCGCGGGACCATGACCTCGTGGACGCGCTGGTCGCCGAGCTCGATGACCGCCTGGATCATCTGCTCCTCCTCGGCCTCGAGGATCCCCTGCTCGCCACCACGCTCGACGAGGAGTGACAGCTCCTGGGTGCTCATCACGTCGTGGGCCTCGTCGCCGGCCCCGAGCATCCGGGCGACGGCATTCGTGACCGCCGTCAGTGCCGCCACCAGCGGGCCGAGGATCCGGAGCAGGACGGTGATGAAGCCGCTCAGACGGAGCGCGAACTGCTCGGTATGGGCGAGGGCAAGGCTCTTGGGCACGAGCTCGCCGAAGACGATCGTGAACAGGCTCAGGAGCAGGGTCACGACGATCAGCGCGGCGGCTGCCGCGGCATTCCCGATCAACGGCTCGAGGACCTTCTCGAGGCTGGCCGTCAGGTTGACCGCGGCGTAGGCCGACGCCAGGAAGCCGAGGAAGGTCAGGCCGATCTGGGTGACCGCGAGGAAGCGGCCCGGTTGGGCGACCAGCTTCTTGACCCGCGCCGCTGCCCGATCGCCCTCTTCGGCGAGCTGATCGATCCGCGTCCGGCGCATCGTCACCAGGGCGATCTCGGAGGCCACGAAGACGCCCTCGAAGAAGGTCAGGATGACGATGACCAGGATCTGCAGGAGGGAGTCCATCTAGGCGGGCGGCTCGTCGGGGGCGGCCTCGGGCTCGGATGGGTGACCTGGCCCCGGCGTCGCCGCAGGCGCGGATCCGGCCGTCGTCTCGCCCGAACGCTGACGCGGCTCGCGGATGCGCGCCGGGACGCCGACCGCGAGCTTGCCCGCCGGGACGTCGCGGGTGACGACCGCGCCGGCGCCGGTCCGCGCGCCCTCGCCCACCTCGACCGGGGCGACGAGCATGGTGTCGACGCCGATGAACGCTCCGGCGCCGATCGTCGTCGGGTGCTTGTGCGTCCCGTCGTAGTTGGCGGTGATCGCGCCCGCGCCGATGTTGACGTCCGCGCCGATCTCGGCGTCGCCGAGGTAGCTCATGTGGTGCTGGCGCGATCCCGCGCCGAGGCGGGTGTTCTTGAGCTCGGCGTAGTTGCCGACCTCGGCGCCACGGCCGACGACGGTCCCCGGCCGGAGATGGCTGAACGGACCGATCGTCGCGTCGTCCTCGACCGTCGACGATTCGACGATGCTGGCCCAGACCCGGACACCGGCCCCGATCGTCGCATCGATGAGCTGGCTGCCGGCGCCGATGACACTCCCCGCGCCGACGGTCGTGGTCCCGCGCAGGATGACGTCGGGTTCGAGGACGACGTCCTCGCCCAGCTCGACGGTCCAGTCGAGATAGGCCGTCGACGGGTCGCGCATGGTGACCCCGGCGCGCATGTGGGCCTCGTTGAGCCGGACCCGCAGCGTCCACTCCGCGGCGGCCAGCTGGGAGCGGTCGTTGATGCCGGCGAACCGCCCGTCGTCCTCGAAGGCCACGGCGCTGACCAGCCGGCCGTCCTCGCGGGCGAGCCGGATCAGGTCGGTCAGGTACAGCTCACCGGTCGCCGCCGACGGCGTCAGGGCGTCGATCCGGCGGCGCAGCCAGGCAGCGTCGAAGGCGTACAGCCCCGCGTTGATCTCGTTGCCCGCCAGCTCGTCGGGCGTGGCGTCGCGCGCCTCGGCGATCCGCTCGACGGTGCCGAACTCGCCGCGGACGACCCTGCCGAGCTCGGCCGGGTCGGCGGCGTAGACGCTCGCGAGCGCGATCGCGGCGTCGTCCTCGCGACGCGCCTCGAGGATCGTGTCGAGGTCGGCGCCGGTGACCAGCGGCACGTCACCCGACAGCACGAGGATCTCGCTGGCAGTCGCCGGGACGACGGCCAGCGCGGCCGCGAGGGCATCGCCGGTCCCGCGCGGGACGTCCTGGAGCGCGAAGACCGCGCGATCGGCGAATGCATCGATGATCGCCGCGACCGTCGGCGAGAAGACGACGACCGGCCGGCCGCCGACCGCGGCAGCCTCGGTGGTCGCCCAGGCGTCGAGCGCGTAGGCCAGCATCGGACGTCCGCACAGCGGATGGAGGACCTTGGGGACGGCCGAGCGCATCCGTGTGCCGAGGCCGGCCGCAAGGACGACCGCGACCGTGCCGGATGTCGGCGCGGGACTTGGGGGGTTCACGAGGGGCGGCGCCGTCGGGCCCGGGTCGCAGAGCGGTGGTCGCTCCCGGCCCCAGCGGGGCCCGGCGCGAGGGTTTCAGGAGTCATCACAGGGTCGGGGCATCGTAGGGGTGGCTCGTCGGGGGTGTCAACCGAGGCGGGCGATGACCTCGATCTCGACCTTGGCCCCCTTCGGGAGCGCGGCGACGCCGACCGTCGAGCGTGCCGGCGGCGGATCGGCGACCGACCGACCGTAGATCGCGTTGACCGTCGCGAAGTCGGCCATGTCCACGAGGAAGATCGTCGTCTTGACCACGTCGCCCCAGGTGCAGCCGGCCGCGTCGAGGACGGCGCTGATGTTGGCCATCACCCGTTCGGTCTCGGGCTCGATGCCGCCCTCCACGAGCGCGCCGGTCGCCGGATCGAGCGCGGCCTGGCCGGCGCAGAACAGGAGGCCGTCGCTGACGATCCCCTGGCTGTACGGGCCGATGGCCGCCGGGGCGCCGGTGGTCGAGATGGCGTGGCGGGTCATGGTTCCCTCCCCTGCTGGCTGTGCCCGACGATCGTCGTCGCGCAGACGAATGGCTCATCCGATCCCGGAGCGGCGATCGACCCCCCGCGCAGGGCGTCGCGAACGATCTCGGCTGCGGTCGCGGCCTCGGCGCCCGAATCATAGAGCGCCCAGAGCGTCGGGCCGGAGCCCGACAGCCCGACCGGTCGACCGAGCAGTCGGCTGATCGCCCGCTTGAACGGCACCAGCGCCGGGACGACCAGCGAGGTCGCCGGCAGCAGGTCGTTGGCCGACGCGAGCACCCCGGCCCGCGCGACGAGGGCCGTGGCGGTCAGCCCGGAGCGCAGCTCCTCGGCGAGGTGCGCCGACGACATCCGGACCGCGCCGTCGCCGTGCGTGCGGATGGCATCGAACGTGGCGAAGACGTCCGGCGTCGGGACGGCGACGACCGGCGTGACCAGCACGACCCCCGGCGACCCGTGGAGACCGTGGAGCGGTGCGACCCGTTCGCCGCGACCCTCGACGAGCGCCGGGCCGCCCGCCAGGAAGAACGGCACGTCCGAGCCGAGCCGCGCGGCGACAGACAGCCTGGCCTCCTCGTCCAGCTCGGCCCCCCATGCCTCGAGCGCCGCGTCGACGGTCGCGGCCGCGTCGGATGACCCGCCGGCGAGGCCGGCGGCGACGGGGATCCGCTTCTCGAGACGGGCCGCCAGCGCGGGTGCAGGACCGGGGCCGCCCGGCCAGCCCCCGCCGACCGCGGCGCGCGCCACAGCCAGGGCACGCAGGACGAGGTTGTCGGCAGGCGGCCCCGCGTCGCCGCCCGTGACATGGAGCGTGTCGCGGTCTCCACCGACGGGCGCGAGGCTGAGCCGGTCGGCCAGCGCCAGCGGCACGAAGACCGAGTGGAGCGTGTGGTAGCCGTCGTCCCGGCGGCCGATGACGGCGAGCGTCAGGTTGAGCTTCGCCGGTGCGAGGCGAACGACCGGGGAGAGGCGTCGGAGAGGGTCGGTCACGGCGGCAGCTCGGTCGCACGGCGCCCTCGACCGTCCGGCCCGATCGGGCCGAGCGCGTCGTGGAGCGCCAGCCACTCCCCGACCGCGAGCGTCTGCGGCCGGCGATCCGGTGCGATCCCGGCCGTCTCGAGGGCCCCGGTCACGCGTCCCGCGTCGAGCGGCAGCTGACGCGACAGCACGTTGTGGATCATCTTCCGGCGCTCGCGGAAGGCGGCCTGGACGAGCCGCCACAGCTCGTCCTCGTCCTCGGGGCCGAGGCGGTCGTCCGCGTCGTAGGGCTCGACGACGATGACCGCCGATTCGACCGCGGGCTCAGGCTCGAACGCGGCGGCCGGCACCCCGAAGGCGATCCGCACGCGTGCGTGGTACTGCACGAAGACCGACAGGTAGCTCATCTTCCCCGGCGGCGCGGCGATCCGCTCCGCGACCTCGCGCTGGACCATCAAAACGAGCCTGACGGGCCGCGGCGGCGCGCCGAGGAGCGCGTGGAGGATCGGGCTGGTGATGTGGTACGGCAGGTTGGCGACGACGTCGTAGGGCGGCTCGACGAGATGGACGAGGTCCTGGTCGAGCGCGTCGCCCTCGATGAGGCGAAGCGTCTCGACGCCATCGAAGCGTTCGCGGAGGAAGGCCGCCAGCCCGCGATCGAGCTCGACCGCGGTGACCGAGGCCCCGCCGTCGAGGAGCGCGGACGTGAGAAGCCCGAGTCCCGGTCCGATCTCGAGGACGCGCCGTCCCGGGGCCGGGTCCGCCTCGGCGAGGATCGCGTCGAGGACATCCGGGTCGGCCAGGAAGTTCTGCGACAGCCCGTGACGCGCCCGCAGCCCCGCCGCCCGGAGCGTCGCCCGGACCGCGTCAGGATCGACCCGCGGCGCAGCGGCTCCGCTCACCTCCGGGCCAAGGGCAGCGACGGTCTGGCGTCCAGGTCCAGCCCGGACCGTTCGCCCGCGGCGAACCGGCGGGCTCCGGCCGCGCCGATCATCGCCCCGTTGTCGGTGCACAGGTCGGGGCGCGGCACGATGAGCGGGAGCCCGATGGCGTCGGCCTCGCCTGCCAGCCGTCGGCGGAGCTCGGCGTTCGCCGCGACCCCACCACCCAGCACGATCGAGCGGGCACCGGTCGCGCGTGCCGCCCGGATCGTCTTGGTCGTCAGCACATCGACCACGGCGTCCTGGAACCCCCAGGCGAGCTCGGCGACGATGTCGTCGGGGAGCGGCGCGTCGGGGGTGTCGGCGAGACCGGCATCGGCACGCGCCTCGGTGACGATCCGGCGCGCGGCCGTCTTGAGCCCGGAGAAGCTGAGGTCGTACGAATCGCCGAGCCAGGCGCGTGGGAAGACGCGGTCGTGGCGCGTCGCCGCCACGGCCGCCCGGCCGATCGCGGGACCCCCTGGATAGCCGAGCCCCAGCAGCCGGCCGACCTTGTCGAACGCCTCGCCCGCGGCGTCGTCGAGGGTCGTGCCGAGCAGTCGATACGAGAGGTGGTCGCGCATCTCGGCCAGGAACGTGTGCCCGCCCGAGACGACCAGCGCGACCAGCGGGAACACGGGATCGGGACGGTCGTCCTCGCCCGGGTCATGGAGCCACGCCGCGTAGACGTGCCCTTCGAGATGGTTGACCCCGACCAGCGGCCGGTCGTGCATCCAGGCGAGTGCCTTGGCGAAGTTGATCCCGACGAGGAGCGAGCCCGCCAGGCCCGGCCCGTAGGTGACCGCCACGGCCTCGATGTCGTCCCAGGTCGCGCCGCCATCGGCCCACGCCTCGTCGAGGACCGGGACGATCCAGCGCAGGTGGGCACGGGCCGCGACCTCGGGCACGATCCCGCCCGACGGGGCGTGGAGCGCGACCTGCGAGGCCACGACATTGGCGCGGATCCATCGACCGTCCTCGATCAGCGCGATCCCGGTCTCGTCGCACGACGATTCGATCGCGAGGACGAGCCCGCCGCTCACCGGCCGACCGTCACGTGCCGTCCGCCGGGGGCCGCGACGGCGCCGGGGCGGCATCCACCGCGGCGCGCAGGCGTGCGATCCGTTCGCGCATCGATGCGTCGGCCAGTGGCTCGGTCGTCATGATCAGGGCGTCCTCGCCGTTGTCGCTGTAGTAGCGCGGGCGGAGGCCGACCGGACGGAAACCGAACTTCTCGTAGAGCCGGCGGGCGGGCAGGTTCGACAGCCGGACCTCCAGCGTCGCCTCGTGCGCGCCGCGGTCGGAGGCGAGGTCGAGAAAGGCGAGCAGCAGTCGCTCGCCGATCCGCTGGCGACGCCAGTCGGGATGGACGGCGAAGGTGATGATGTGGCCCTCGTCGACCATCAGCCACATCCCGCCGTAGGCCGCGATCTCATCCCCGATCCGGGCGACCAGATACTGGGCCAGCCGGTTCGTCTCGAGGTCGTTCCGATACGCCTCCGGCGGCCACGGCGCGTCGAAGCTCGCCTTCTCGATGGCATGGACCGCCGGAAGGTCCTCGATCCGCATCGGCTCGATGCGCAGGATCATCGGCGGTCGTGCGACCACGACACCTCCCCGGCATCCGTCCGGACGCCCCGTGGCAGGGTCACGTAATCGGGCACCAGCCGCGCGAGATCGTCGGTGTCGCCGGCGGCCAGCCTGGACGCTCCGATCCGGAGCAGTGCGGCAGCCAGGCCAGCCCTGGCGGCCTCGCCGCGCTCGAGCGCATCGGCCGGCGCGCGCCCGGGCAGGTCGATCGCCACGACGGCGGCCTCGGGAGCGATCCCGGCATCGTCGTCGCCGACCAGCAACCGCGCGGGCGTGCCGCGCCGGACGACGAGCCTGTCTGACGGGCCTGCCGGAAGGAGCAGGAGCGCGTCGTCGCCGGCCCCCGACAGCAGCGCCTCGCCGGTGGGGACGCCGATGATCGGCCGGCCGAGTGCGTGGGCGATCCCCTTGGCCGTCGCGATCCCGACGCGCAGACCTGTGAACGCACCGGGTCCGGTTCCGACGACGATCGCCGCGAGCCGATCCCGTTCGAGCCCAAGCCGTTCCATCAGGGCATCGATCGCCGGCAGGAGGGTCTCGCCATGGCGGTAGCCGGCCGGCCAGTCTTCTGCGTCGAGGAGGGTGCCGTCCAGGGTCCCGGCCGCCACCACGACCCGGGTCGTCGCGCTGTCGACGGCCAGGATGATGTCGGCCGTCATCGGACCACCTCGAGGTAGCGGCGTGGGCCTGGTCCGAGTGCGCGGAGCGTGATCGCCCGCGGGTCCTCGCCCGCCCCGTCGATCACGACGTCGAGCCGCTCGGCAGGGAGCGCCGGTCCGAGCCGATCGGGCCACTCGACGAGGGTGACGCCGGCGCGTCTGGCGGTCGTCGATGAGCCCGCCGGCGAGCGCGTCCGACGCGTCGGCCAGCCGATAGAGATCGATGTGGAAGAGCGGCAGCCGACCGGCGTACTCGGCCATCAGCACGAAGCTCGGCGAGGTGACGGTCTCGGTCACCCCCAGTCCCGCGCCGAAGGCCTTGGCAAGGTGCGTCTTCCCGCCCCGAGGTCGCCCCACAGGCAGACGATGTCGCCGGGCGCGGCGGCCGAGGCCAGCGCGACGCCGAGCGAGGTGGTCGTCGCCGGATCGGGGCTCAGCACGTGTCGTTCGTTCGAGACGCTGGCAGTCATGGTCGCCCGAGCGTAGCCGAAGGACGATTCAGATGTAGCGCTCCAGGTCGCCGAGGGGGATCGCGGCGGTCGTCCCATCAGGGAGATGAACCAGCCCCGCCTCAAGCTGGACACCGCCGGCGAAGCGGCGTGGCCCGATAGCCGCGATGAACCGTCCTTCGCGCCCCGCCAGGGCTCCCGCCCGGATCCGAACGAGGTCGACCGGCGGGTCGGGGATGACCAGGTTCGGCATGTCGAAGACGAGCGTCGGCGGATCGATCACGATCGCGACCTCGCGACCGGCCAGGGCGGCCAGGACCGCCTGGATGGCTCCCGCCAGCGGTCGCCGGCTGGCGCCGTCGAGGACGAGCACCGCGAACGACGGCAAGCGATGCAGGGCGGCCCGCTGGCGGGCCTCCGAGGCGAGGAAATCGCGTCGTTCCTTGCTCGACAGGCCGGCCACGACGACCCCGCAGACACCCATCGCGCGTGCCCGGGTCAGCGTCTCCGCGTCGACCCGCGAGCCGACCACGAGGATGGTCCCGGCGGACCCGACGTCGAGACCACCCGATCGCAGCTCTCCATCGGCGCCGGTCTGGAGCCGCCCGCGCGTCGGGCCACCGAGCGCCACGATCCCGCGGATCCCGCGGCCGGCAGCCCGGATCGTGATCCCGACCCCGGGTCGGACGTCGCGGACGATGCCGGCGAACGGCGCCTCGACCGGATCCGCGATGTCCCCAGTCGCCACCCGCCAGCGGTCGTGCCACTCGAATTCGAACTCCCCGCCTGGTCCCCGATCCTCGCCGCGGCGCGTCGCGCCGGCCCATCGCCCACCCGGGCGCGCCGCGACCTCTTCGGCGATCTCGCGTTCGTCGAGTCGTGGGTCGCGCAGCCGCTCCGCGATCGGTGCACCGACCACCACCGAATCGCCGGCCGTCACGAGCGGGCGATCGCCCGGTGCCAGCGTGAAGAGGGCATCGACCGGCGCCGCGATGAGCCGGCGGGCCGGGACGAGCCGGACGTCGCTGGCGCTCACGCGTCCCGCCCGCTGACGACCGAGGTCTGCCACGATTCGAGGAGCTCGCCCCGCAGGTCGGCCCGGTCCGGGAGGCGAAGGGGGACGTCACGCAGGTCGACCATCAGGCCGCCGAGCCCGCCGGTGACGTCGATCGCGAAGTGACGGCCGCGCGCCCCGATCCGGACGGTGTCGCGGAAGCGGAACTCGGCGACCGCGGAGCTGCCGGGCGGCAGGTCGATGAGGGCGAGGCCGCCGGGCATCAGGTCGAGCTGGGTCGAGCCCGTCGAGCCGCGGACGACCACCGAGCCGGCGCTTCGGCCGGTCCGCATCCCGGCCGGCGTGACGATCGTCCCGAGCGGCGCGAGCAGGTCGTCGATCAGGTCCGAGACCATCGCCCGGCGCTCGCCCGCATCGGGGATCGAGCCGAGCGGCGCCAGGATCCGGGCGTGGTCGAGCGCGAACTGGCCTGTGCCGGGCCGGCGGAGGACATCGACCAGGGCGAGCGAGACCGCCGGTGCCGGTGCGACGGCCCACGCGCCGCCTGTCGCGACGATCAGGTCGGGCGGCGGGCGATCGATCCACTCGGGGGTCCATTCGGCGAGACGGCCGAGAGCGGCCCGGGCGGCGGCCATCCGCAGCGTGACGCCTTCGCCGGTGGCATCGGCCCACGGCGCGACGCGCAGCTCGCGCATGCGATCGCGCAGCCGATGCCGGTCGGCGCCCCAGGTCGACCATTGCCCGACGCGGTCGATCACGGAGTCGTCGGGGTCGGGCGGTGCGAGGGCCGCCGTCGGGATGATCGCGAGGTCGATCGAGGTCGGACCGCCACCGACGCTCGGGGAGGCGGCGGCGCGTGTGCCGGCGTCATAGCCGATCTCGACGATCTCGACCCGGCGATCGAGGACCTCGGCCAGTGCCGTCGCGCCGAACCCGAGCGAGCGCCGCGCGTCGTCGACGGGCAGGGCCACCTCGATGAGCAGCTCGGCGAGGGGCCCGCCCGGCGCACCACGCCGGGCGGCAGGCCCGAGCAGGACGTCGCCCTTCCGGCTCGCCACGTCGCCGAAGGTCGGAAGGTGCTCGGCCATCCCGCCCGCCAGGATCACCGTGACCTCCGGCCGGCGACCCGCAGCCGCGGCGACCAGCGCGGTCAGCTCGCCAAGGGCGCGCCGCTCGTCGGCCGCGGGCGGGTCACCGGCGCCGACCAGGATCGCGCTGACGCCCGCCTCGAGCAGCATCGTCGTCATGACCAGCGGGTCCATCGATTCGGCGGAGCCCGAAACGGTCCGCCAGCCGCTGCGCGACGCGCTCGCGACGAGCGGAGCGAGCGCCCGTTCAGAGGCGGCGACCACCGCCATCTTTCGCGGGGCGTGACTGATGACCTCGAGCCGTGGGAGGTCGCCGGCGCTGCCGCGTCGCAGGTCGAGTGCCGCAGCCAGCCCGGGATCGGCTGCGACGGCGCGATCGCCGAGGGCGCTCACCACGGCATCGACGTCTGCCCCGGCCGGCATCGACAGCGACCCGATCAGGCGCCAGCGGGCGCCGACTCGCCCGATCAGCGCGGCAGCGATGGTGGCAGCACCCGTATCGAGGGCGAGGAAGGCTCGGGGCTCGCTCGTCACCTGCGCATGCTACCCGGCCCGGCAGCCGGGCGGGTCCGACCCGACCGTCCGGTCAGGCGTCCCAGGCGATCTCGTCGTCGGTCTCCTCGAGACGGGCGATGAGGAGCTCGATCCCGGTGTCGTCGGCCAGGATCTCGCTGGCCGATGCCAGCTCCCCGCCGAACAGGCCACGCAGGACCGGATCGAAGAACAGCATCGCGTTGGCGCCGAGCGCCCGGTACGGACGGCTCGCCTCGAGGAAATGGACCGCCGGGCCGGTCAGGCCACGGAGCTGGATCTCGCGCGCGACCTGCTCGACCAGCTCGTCGCGTTGCTCTTCGGTGGCTTCGTACGGGATGTTCACGCCGGACCTCCCCCGATCGGCTCTTGGGCTGGGTGGAGGACCGCACCGAACGCCTTGTACGCAGCGGACCCGCGCAGGGCGAAGACGACGTGCGCGATCAGCGGGCTGCCGTTCAGCTCCTCGCGGACCGTATCGACGGTGATGCGGGCTGCCTCCTCCAGCGGGAACCCGCCGACGCCCGTCCCGAGCGCCGGAAAGGCGATGCTCGTGGCGCCGATCTCGCGTGCCCGGGCCATGGCGCTGCGGACCGCGGCTTCGATCACCGGGCCGCTCGTCCGTCGCTCGCGGTCGAGCGAGACGGCATGGATGACGTACTTGGCGGCCAGGTTGCCGGCCGGCGTGACGATGGCGCCGCCAAGCGGGACCGGGGCCTGTCGAACGGCCGCGAACTCGATCGCGTCACCGCCCGCCCGTTTGAGCGCTCCACCCACCCCGGTCGACATCCAGAGCGACAGATTCGCCGCGTTCACGATCGCGTCGACCTCCAGGTCGCAGATATCACCGTTCCACAGCTCGATGCGCGCCACAGGAAATCAACCTCACGGTTCGGTGAGCGTTCGCAGACCGACCGGCCCCGCCGCGGCATGGTACACCCGAGGCAATCGCCTCGACATCGCTGTCACGACCTCCCACGAGTTGGTGGTGCGCTCCCGCGCCAGCTCGGCGACGGTGATCCGGTCGTCCCCGGAGGCGCCGAGCAGCACGAATTCGTCGGTCGTGTCGACCGGCCGGCCGGGGATATCGGTGACATCGGCCATGACCGCGTCCATCGCGACGTTCCCGACCAGCGGCACGCGCCGGCCGCGGACGATCGCCGTCGCCCGATTCGAGAGCTGCCTCGACCAGCCGTCGCCGTAGCCGACGGGCAGCGTCGCGATCCGGCTCGGACGGGCGGTCCGGAAGGTCGGCCCGTAGCTGATGCCATGACCTGCCGGCAGGTCTGCGACCCGGACCGGTCGGGCGACGAGGGCCATCGCGGGGCGGAGCGCCACGGTGGCATCCGTGGAGACCGTGCCGGCAACCTCGTCGGGGACGAGGCCATAGATGGCGAGCCCGGGACGGATGCCCTCGTAGGCCGGGACGCCATCGGCGAGCAGACCGGCGCTGGCCGCCATGTGGCGCGGCGGCGATCCGATCCCGGCCGCCACCATCGCGGCGCTGGCCGTCTCGAAGCGCGTGACCTGGAGCGCGGTCAGCGGCGTGTCTTCAACGGCCTGGAGATGCGTCCATACCCCGGCCAGGGTGGTCCCGGGCGCGGTCTCCACCTGGCGAGCAGCCGCGGCGAGCGCCGAGGGGTCGAACCCGCCGCGGCCAAGCCCGGTCTCGACCTCCAGCTCGATCGCCAGCGGCCGGGCCAGGATCGAGCGCCGCGGCGGCCCCCACGAGCGCCTCGAGACCGGCCGGTTCTCCGGCGCTCAGCACGATCCCGTGCCGGACCGCCTCGCCGACCAACGCCACCGGGATCGGGTAGAGCACGCGGATCGGGACGCGGATCCCCCCGTGACGGAGCTGGACCGCCTCGTCGAATGTGGCGACGCAGAAGCCGTCGGCGCCCGCTGCCTCGAGCGCGAGCGCCACGTGGACGGCGCCGTGACCGTAGGCATCGGCCTTGACGACGGGCCGGACCGATGCACCGGGGCCTGCCAGGTCGCGCAGGACGGCCAGGTTGGCGCGGATGGCGTCGAGGTCGATCTCGAGCCAGGCCAGACGAGGCAGCGGGCCGAGACCGGCCGCGGCCAGCCGGCCCTCGATCGGCAGACGCGCCGTGGCGTCGCTCATCCGCGGGGCGTCCCGTTCAGGGTCGGCGGGCGGGCTGGTCGGCGCCTGGGCTGGCGACCGGCGTCTCGGGTGGGCTCGATGCCACCCGGTGCGCCGCGAACCCGAGGCTCTTGCTGGCAGTCCGGCGCTCGGCCACCGTGGTCAGGCGCTTGCGCGCGACCGCGAGACCGTCGGGGAGGTCGGACGCGAGGAGACCCGCGTCGCCGAACCTCTCCCGCCCGATGTCGCCCGAGAGCCCATGTAGATAGACGCCGAGACGGGCGGCGGCGAACGGCTCGAGCCCCTGCGCGAGGAGCGACCCGATGGTCCCCGACAGCACGTCGCCGGTCCCGCCGGTCGCCAGGGCAGGGTTCTCGAATGGCGCGATGGCGGCCGCGCCGTCGGGCGCTGCGATGATCGTCCGCGCACCCTTGAGGACGACGACGGACTGCCACGTCGCAGCCGCGTCGAGGGCGGCGGCCAGGCGCGCGCCATCATCGGCCGCGAGGTCGCCGTCGTCGGGCGGGCGGTCGCCGCTGCCGGCGCGCAGTCGGGCGAATTCGCCGGCGTGCGGGGTGAGGACGGCGGCCCGCCGGTCCCCTTCCCACCAGCCGTCCATCGTCGCCATCGAACGAAGCGCCTCGGCGTCGAGGACGAGCGGTGCGCTATCGGTCTCGACGCTGTGCAGCAGCATCCGGACGAGCTCGGCCGTGGCGAGCCCCGGCCGGAGGCCCGGTCCGACGACGATCGCGTCGTGCTCGTGGTCGAGGATCCGCGACAGGGCGGGCTCCGGGTCGACCTCCTCCACGTCGTCCTCTGGGAGAGCCATCGTGGTCGCCTCGACGACCTTCGCCGCGAACAGTGGCTGGAGCGATTCGGGGACCGCCAGCGTCACCAGCCCGACGCCGCTCCGGCCCGCCGCGCGGCAGACGAGCAGCGCAGCTCCGGCGTAGTCGAGCGAGCCGGCGATGACCAGGAGCTTGCCGAACGAGCCCTTGTGGCCGCGCTTCGGCCGTTCCGGGATCAACGACGCGGCGATATCGTCGTCCAGCTTGACCGCGCCGGTCGGGAACGGATCGGTCTGGCCGCTGGCTCCATCGCGCGCCGGCACAGCCGTCTCGCGCCGTCCGAAGCCGACCGGGCCGCGCTCAGGCACGTGACGTGTCCACGGGCCGTGGCTGGGGCGCGTCGGACGCGAGCGCCGCGGCGCCACCGGCCTCGGCCGTCACGCGCAGGCGCTCGATCCGGGCGAGGATGAGCCGTTCGCGCTCGTCGAGGCGGTCCTCGATGTCGGGCGGGAAGAGATAGCGGCCGCCGGCGGTCCTGACCCCGAACGCGATCGCGACCGCGTACTCCGATTCGTGGGTGATGGAGACGGCGATCCGCTCCATCCCGAGCTGTTCGGCGCGAGCCGCGGCACGGCCGTGGAGCCGGACCGCGGGCTGGCCCGTGGGCATCCGCTCGATCTCGATATCGCGCCAGCCGATGCCGCGGACGCCGAGTCCGAGGACTTTGCTGACGGCCTCCTTGGCGGCCCAGCGCCCCGCCATCGTCTCGGGCCGGCCGCGGACGTAGCGCTGCTCTGCTTCGGTCAGCACCCGCTTCGTGAAGCGCGGCCCGAACCGCTCGAGGGATGCCCGGATGCGATCGACCTTGATGATGTCGATCCCGAGCTCCGTCGTCCCGGCGGGAACGAGGCCGTCAGCCATCGGCGGCCTACTCGACCGTGACCGACTTGGCCAGGTTCCGCGGCTGGTCCACGTCCGTGCCCCGTGCGACCGCGATGTGATAGGCGAACAGCTGGAGCGGGATGATGGCGAGGACCGGGCTGAGCGCCTCGTGCGTGTCCGGGACGCGGCAGATGTCATCGGCGTAGTCGACGATCGCCTCGTCGCCCTCGGTCGCGACCGCGATCACCCGCGCGTCACGGGCGCGACCCTCCATGACGTTGCTGATCAGCTTGTCGTAGACCGCCGACCGGGTCGCGATGGCGACCAGCGGACACTCGGCGTCGAGCAGCGAGATCGGCCCGTGCTTGAGCTCGCCGGCCGCGTAGCCCTCGGCGTGGACGTAGCTGACCTCCTTGAGCTTGAGCGCCCCCTCGAGCGCGACCGGATAGGTCGCCCCGCGGCCGACGAACATGAAGCCGCGCGAATTGACGTATCGCCGGGCAAGGTCCGGGGTCGTCACGGCCGCGCTCGCCAGGGCACGGGCCGCCGCGGCAGGGAGCGCCCGGAGCGCGGTCCCGAGGGCCAGCTCGTCGGCCTCGGGGAGCGAACCGCGGATCTTGGCGATCGCCGCGGCCAGCATGATCAGGGTGGTCACCTGCGTGACGAACGTCTTCGACGCGGCGACCGCGACCTCGGGGCCGGCCTGCAGGAAGAGGACGGCGTCGGCCTCGCGTGTGATGGCCGAGCCGACCGTGTTCGTCACCGCGATGACCGGGCAGCCGCGTTCGCGCGCCAGGCGGGTCGGCGCGATGGTGTCGGCGGTCTCGCCCGATTGGGTGACGGCGATCACGAGGGTCCGCTCGTCGAGCGGCGGCGGGCCATAGCGGAACTCGGAGCCGATGTTGGCGCGGACCGGGATCCCGGTCCACTCCTGGAGCGCGGCGGCCCCGACCAGCGACGCGTAGTGGGCGCTGCCGCAGGCGATGAGCTCGACCCGGGTGACCGTCCGCAGGATCGTCTCGAGCCCGGCCAGCTCGTCGAGCGCGATGTGGTCGGAACGGTCGACCCGGCCGGCGATGCACTGGGTCAGCGACTCCGGCTGCTCGTGGATCTCCTTGAGCATGAAGTGCTCGTAGCCGCCCTTCTCGGCCGCCTCGGGCGTCCAGTCGATGGTCGTGACGTCGCGTTCGAGCCGGTCGCCGGCGAGGTTCGTGACGGTCACGCCCCACGGCCGGATGTCCGCCACGTCGCCGTCCTCGAGGAAGACGATCTGGTCGGTGTGGGCCAGGATCGCGGCGACGTCCGAGGCGAGGAAGCTCTCGCCGTCGCCGAGCCCGACGACGAGCGGCACGTCCTTGCGGGCGCCGACAAGGCGATCGCCCTCGCCGATGTGCATCGCGACGATCGCGAAGGCCCCCTCGAGACGACCGAGGGCGTCGCGGACGGCGTCGGCGAGATCGCCCTGATACGCCTCCTCGACGAGATGGGCGATCGCCTCCGTGTCGGTCTCGCTGGTCAGGACGTGACCGCGTGCCTCGAGCCCCTCGCGCAGATCGCGGAAGTTCTCGATGATCCCGTTGTGGATGACCGTGATCTTGCCCGTGCAGTCGCGGTGCGGGTGGGCGTTGAGGTCGTTCGGCCGGCCGTGGGTGGCCCATCGAGTGTGCGCCAGGCCGATCGCGGCATGCGGCGTCCGGTCGGCGATCGCGGTCTGGAGGTTGACCAGCTTGCCGGCCCGCTTCTCGACGAACAGGTCGCCGGCGTCGTCGACCAAGGCGATACCGGCCGAGTCGTAGCCGCGGTACTCGAGCCGCTTGAGCCCCTCGATGAGGATGGGGCCCGCCTCCCGCGGACCCGTGTATCCGACGATGCCGCACATGCCGTCAGGTCCTCCGTTCGTGCCCGTCAGCTCGGGCCGACGGGTCGTGGTGACTCCGATGGATGGGCACCGGCTTTAGTCTAGTCGCTCCCCGGCGAGGGTCGCGAGCGAGTCGGCCAGCTCGATGACGAGCGCCTCGTCCGTTCCCTCGACCATCACCCGCAGCGCAGGCTCGGTGCCGGACGGTCGGACGAGGACCCGGCCACCCGGGCCGAGCCGGCCGACCGCTGTGGCGATCGACCGCTGAAGGACCGGATCGCCCTCCCACTGGTCCTTGTGACGGGCCTTCACGGCACGTTGTTGCTGGGGCAGCATCGGGATCGCCGCGGCGAGCTCGGCGAGGCGTCGCCGAGCGCCGGGTCATCACCCGCAGGACCTCGAGCGCGGTGACCACGCCATCGCCCGAAGTGGTGTGCTCGAGAACGATGACGTGCCCGCTCTTCTCGCCGCCGAGGACCGCTCCACTGACCTGCATCCCCTCGAGGATGTACTTGTCCCCGACCGGCGTGCGGACGACCTGGCCGCCGGCGCCCTCGACCACCGCCTGGAGACCGCCGTTCGACAGGACGGAGACGACGAGGCCACCACCCGGCAGCTCGTCACGGCTGAGCCGGTCGAGAGCGAGGATGCCGAGCACCTGGTCGCCGTCGACGATGCGCCCGGCGTGATCCACAGCGATGAGCCGGTCGGCGTCGCCATCGAGCGCGAAACCCGCATCGGCCCCCGCGGCGACGACGGCGGCGGCCAGCGATGCCGGGGCGGTCGCCCCGGACGCGACGTTGATGTTGACCCCGTCGGGGGTCGCGTGGATGACCTCGACCTGGGCACCGGTCGCCTCGAGGATGCCGGGCGCGACGGCCGACCCAGAGCCGTTCGCGGCATCGAGCACCAGCCGCAGCTCGCTGGCGTCGATCGACGCGGCGAGGGCCAGTCGGTGGGCCGTGTACTCGGCGAGCCGCGCGCCCGCCTCGACCATCCGCCCGAGCTCCGCGTTCGGGGCGCCGGTCAGCTCCTCTGTCCGCCAGATGAGCTGCTCGAGCTCGTCCTCGACCGAGTCGTCGAGCTTGAGCCCGCTTGCATCGAGCACCTTGAGGCCGTTGTCGAGCGCGGGGTTGTGCGACGCCGAGACCATGATCCCGGCATCGAACGGCCCGACCCCGGTGATGTAGGCGAGGGCCGGCGTCGGCACGACGCCCACGATGTGGACATCGACCCCGAGGCTGGTCGCCCCGGCGGCGATGGCAGCGACGAACATGTCACCCGACCGGCGTGTGTCCTGGCCGACGACGATCGCCCCGCCGTGCGTGACAAGTCGGTGCGCGACCGCCCGGCCGAGGGCATAGGCCGTCGTCGGCTTGAGATCGACATTGACCACGCCACGGATCCCGTCCGTGCCGAACAGGCGAGCCATCGCTCGGTCAGCCTCCCGACGGTGATGGCGAGACCGCCGGTGAGGCGGGGGTCGGCTCGCGGACGGTGACGGTGACCGTCGGCGGGCTCGCGGCGACGAGCGTGGTCCCGGCCGGCAGGTTGGCCGTGACCGGCACCTCGTGCGCGCCGGGCTTGAGGCCGGCCACATCGAGATCGACGACGAGCTGGGCGCCCGACAGGCGGTCGAGATCCGCGGTCGAGCCGCCGATCGTCACGAGGACCCGGTCGGTCGACAGCGCATAGGTCAGCTCGCTGCTGGCACCGAGCAGCTGGAGCCCGGCGCTGAACGTCCGCGTGCCCGTGACCGGGCGGATCGTGATGGTCACCCGGATCGTCTCGTCGCCGACCTGGACGACACCGGTCGGCAGGGCGAGGTCGGTCGTGACCGTCTCATCGTCGGAGACGCCCGTCATCGGGATCGGAGCGGTGTCGACGCTGGCCAGCTGGGCGAGCGTGTCGGCGTCACCGGCGACCAGCACGACCTGCGGATTGACGGTCACGGACTCGATCTCGAAACCGGCGGCCGGCGTCCCGGTGATGATCGGATTGACCGGCACGGTCCGTGTCTGGCGATCCGAGAAGACGGGGATCGTGACCCGCGCCGTCGGTGGCGTCACTTCGAGCGGGCGGATCGCATTGCCGAGCTTGTCCACCGGGATCAGCCGGACGTCCTCGTCGACATCGATCCCGGTCGACTGGATGATGACGTCGGCGCGGACGGACTCGACCTCCGAGACGAGGGTCTGGGCACCCGAGATGGTCACTGTCGCGGGGTCCACCACGGTCGTCCCGAGGGTCAACCCGTCGGGGACCGGGCCGTGCACGACCGTGACCGGGATCCCGGGCTTCGACACGAGCTGGTCGACTTCGACCTGGGCGAACGGCGGGTCGTAGCCGAGGACGCGGATCCGGGGGTCGGGGGTCGTGACCTCGATCGGCACGCTGAAGATCCCGGTCTTGCCGGCCAGGCTGCTCAGGTCGGCCTGGGCGACGAATGTGCTGCTGGCGACCGGCACGCCGTTCGGTGCGAAGTAGCGGATCGACGTCACGGGAGGCGGCCCCGAGATCACGACCGTCTTGGGCGGCTGGTTGATGATGCTGACCGTGATCTGACCCGGATACGTCTGCGTGTTCTGCGAAAGCGTGAGACCGCCGTACATCAGGGTGGCGAGCCCGACCGCCGCGAGCTTGAGAGGCCAGTTATTGAAGATCCGGCCGAAGATCCGCCTCACCGCGGGGCCTGGGCGGCCGTCGGCGCGACGGCGTCAGCCTCGGCCGAGGTGGATGCGGGCGGCTTCGGGTGTGGCTGGCCGGCGCCCTGCTTCCGTGTCGCTGACCTGGTGACGGCTGGCGGCGGGGTCGCGCCATCGGTCGTCGAGATCGGCGCGGCCGGTGCGGCCGGCGTCGTGGTGGACGCTGTTGCTGTCGTGGGCGGAACTGTCGCCCCGGTGCCTGCAGGCGCCATCGTCGGAGCCGCTGTCGCGGCCGGAACCCCCGTCGGCTGGGCCATGGTCGCCTGTGGCTTCCCCGACGCGGGCGACCGCCCGACGAAACGGCCGAGCTCGCGCAGGCGTGGCGACCGTCCCCCGAGCGCACCCGCCTGGCCGGCGGGCCGCCAGCCGAGGGCTCCACGACGGCCACCGGCCGGATCGAGCAGTCCCTGGATCGCCCGCGCGAGTCCCGCCTCGGTCAGGTTGCGGACGATCCGGGCGCGTTCGACGAGGCTGATCTGGCCGTTCTCCTCCGAGACGACCACGACGACTGCGTCGGTCTGCTCGGTGATCCCGAGGGCCGCCCGATGCCGCGTCCCGAACCGCTCGGTGTGGATCGAGGTCTCGGCCAGGGGCAGGAGTGCGCCGGCCGCGACGATCCGATCGTCGCGGATGATCACCGCTCCGTCGTGGAGCGCCGACTTGGGCGTGAAGATGGTGCGCAGCAGGTCGGCCGATACGTCGCCGTGGATCATCACGCCGGTCTCGGCCACCTCCTCGAGGCCGGTCTCGCGCTGGAGGACGATCAGCGCGCCCTGACCGTCGGCGGACAGTCCGGCCGCGGCACGGGCGACCTCGGTCGAGACGTGGACCGCGGCCCGCACGTCGGCCGGCGACAGGAGCCAACCGAAGGAGCCGACCCGGCCGATCCGTTCGAGCGCGCGCCGCAATTCGGGCTGGAAGACGACCACGAGCGCGAACAAGCCGACGACGGCGCCCGTCTGCAGGATCTGGGTCAGCAGGCGCAGTTCGAACGCGACCGCCAGGCCGTAGACCAGGACCAGGACGCTGACACCGATGACCAGGCGGACCGCGCGCGTCCCGCGGATGAGCTTGAACAGCCAGTAGATCAGGAGCGCCGTGATCCCGATGTCGACGATCGTATTCAGCTTGACCTGATCGAGGACCGATCCGATAAGCTCCATGGCTCCCGAGTGTAGCATCGTGCCCGGTCGGTCCCGGACCCCGGCGCGGCGCGATCGGTCAGGCGCAGACCGCGGCGAGCCTCGGATCGTCGGGGAATCGGGCAGCCGCGAGGTAGCACAGCCGTGCCCGCGTCGCCCCATCGCCGGTCAGCTGGGCCAGCCGCCCGAGCAGGACGAGCTTGTCGGCGGCCGGGCCGCGCCAGCCGCGATCGAGGTAGAGCTCGGCGAGCAGGAGGTGGATGTCCGGGTCTGACGGGAGGATGGCCAGGGCCTGGTAGCAGGCGTCCATCGCGGCGTGGAACTGGCCGACCGCACGGTGACCTGCCGCTGCGACGAGCGCGCGCCGGCGGGCTTCGTCGAGGTCGCCCGCCTCGAGCGCCTCCTCGACCGCGAGCGTGAGAAGGGCCGGATCCGGTGCGGTCGGAGCGGCTGGTTCGGCCGGCGACGCCTGGCTCTGCTCGTCGCTCGCCGATCCCGGTGCGGACGCCACCGGCGCCAGGCCCGGGACCGTGTCGAGCACGCTCAGGGCGCGGGCCAGCGCCTCCGCCGCGGCGGCATCGCCCGGCGTCTCGCGGAGGCGAGCGACGAGGTTCTCGACCTGCCTCCGTCGCCCGCGCGACTCGGCCAGCTCGAGCGATCGACGCGCCACGTCGCAGGCGTCGGCCAGCCTGCCTTCTTGCTCGAGGAGCCCGGCCAGCCGGTCGAGCGTGTCGGCGGCCTCGGCCCGCCGGCCGAGCGCGGCCAGGACGTCCGCGCGCCCGCGCAGGGCGCCCTCATCGGTCGGTGCCCGCTCGAGTGCCCCGGAATAGGCAGTCAGCGCCTCGTCGGACCGCCCGAGCCGGGTCAGGACCCCGCCGAGCCCGACGTACGGCAAAGCCCGGTCCGGGGCGATCCGGGCGGCCTCGTGATAGGCCGCCACGGCCGCGTCGAGACGGCCGCGCAGCGCGGCGACGTGGCCGCGTCGAAGCGCGTCCTTGTATTGCTCGTAGAGGACCTCGCTCATGCCGCTCCCATCCCACCGAGGACTTCGACCAGCAGTGCCTTCTGGACGTGCAGCCGGTTCTCCGATTGGTCCCAGACGAGACTACGCGGTCCATCCATCACCGCGGAGGTGATCTCCTCGCCGCGGTGGGCCGGGAGGCAGTGCATCACGACGGCATCCGGGCCCGCGGCGTCGAGGAGCGCATCGTCCACGCGGAAGCCAGCGAAGGCATCGCGGCGCGCCTCGGTCTCGGCTTCCTGGCCCATCGAGGTCCAGGCGTCGGTGTAGACGACGGCCGCGCCCCGGACGGCCTCGACCGGGTCGTGCCCGAACGAGAGTCGAGCACCCGAGGTGGCCGCGAGCGCCTGCGCCTGGGCGACGATCCGCTCGTTGGGGGCGTAGCCGGCCGGGTGCGCGAGGCGGACCTCCATCCCCAGAGCGGCGCCGAGCAGCGCGAGCGAGTGGTAGACGTTGTTGCCGTCCCCGACGAAGGCCACGACGAGGCCCTCGAGCGCGCCGAACCGCTCGCGCATCGTGAACACGTCGGCCAGCGCCTGGCACGGATGCTCGCGCAGGGTCAGGCCGTTGATGACCGGGATCGACGCCTGGGTCGCGAGCTCGACGGCGACCTCGTGGGGACCGGTCCGGACGACGATCCCGTCGACGAACCGCTCGAGATTGCGCGCCACGTCGCGGACGCTCTCGCGCGCGCCGAGGACGACGTCGTGGGTCAGGTAGATCGCGTGACCCCCGAGCTGCGCCATCCCGGCCTCGAACGTCACCCGCGTCCGGAGGCTCGGCTTCTGGAACAGCATGGCCAGCGTCCGCCCGACCAGCGGCGGCGCCACGTGCCGCCGCGACGCCAGAAACTCCGCCTTCAACACCCCGGCAGTGTCGAACACCAGCTCGACCTCATCCGCCGACAAGTCAGCGACACTCAGCAAGTCCCGCCCGCCCAACATGCCCGCGCTGGCGATCATGCAGGCGTCGCCACGATCGTGGTCAAGCGAAGCGCCGACCAGGGGCGTTCAGGCGAAGGCGCCGGGCGAGCGAAGGAGCGAGCGCACCCCAAGGTGCGTGAGCGACAGAGCGACCCCGGCAACGCACGCATGGACGTCCCTGGGCGGCGCCGTCGACTAGCGCTTGGTGTACTGCGGGGCCTTGCGCGCCCGCTTGAGCCCGTACTTCTTGCGTTCCTTCATCCGCGGATCACGGGTCAGGAGGCCGGCTTGACGGAGCGGCAGCCGATTGGTCTCTGGATCCAGCTCCAGCAGGGCCCGGGCGATCCCGTGGCGGATCGCTCCGGCCTGGCCGGTGACGCCGCCGCCCTCGACCTTGATCATGACGTTGAAGCGGCCCTCGGTGCCGGTCACCCGGAACGGCATCCGGACCTCGGCCTCGTTGACGGCGTTCCCGAAGTGCTCGTCGAGCGTCCGGCCGTTGACGACGATCTCGCCCTCGCCCGGCAGCAGCCGGACGCGGGCGATGGCCGTCTTGCGGCGACCGGTGCCGGAGTAGAACGCGGGGATGGTCATCGTCATGGGCTCCTGATCAGGCGAGCGGCTCAGGCCGCTGGGCCTGATGCGGATGATCGGACCCGGGGTAGACCTTCAGCTTGCGCAGCTGCTGGGTCCCGAGCCGATTGTGCGGCAGCATCCCCTTGACGGCGCGCCGGATGACCTCTTCCGGCCGCCGCGCGAGCAGATGGCCGAGGGTCTCCTGCTTGAAGCCCTGGGGGTAGCCGCTGTGTCGGCTGTAGAGCTTGCTCTCGAGCTTGTCGCTGGTCACCGCGATGCGCGCGGCGTTGAGGACGATCACGTGATCGCCCGAGTCGAGGCTCGGCTGGTAGGTCGGCTTGTGCTTGCCCTCGAGGACGTGCGCGATGCGCGAGGCGAGGCGGCCGAGCGTCTCGTCCGTCGCGTCGACGACGTACCAGCGTCGCTCGATCTCGCCCTCTCGGACCGAATAGGTCTTCGCGTTCATCGTTCCTCGTGTTCTCCGTTCGGTTCTCGCGGCGTTCGCCCGAGGGCGACGCGCCTGAGGCACAGCCCCTTGGCCGGGGCTGCCGCCCCGTCGAGGGCCGGTCCGGGACCGGCGAGTGCCGTCCGGACCGCTGTCTCATCCATCCTGCCGAGGCCGACCTCGATCAGGACAGGCCACCATCCGGCGGACCATCCCGCGCAGGAAGGCGTCGGCGCGGACGTCGATCGTCACGAGCCGGCCCTCCCGCCTGACCCGGACCGCCATGACGGTCCGGACCGACGTTCGGTCCGCCGCCCCGAAGGCCCGGAAGTCGTGCCGGCCGATGAAGGCCGACCCGGCCCGCTCCATCGCGGCGGTGTCGAGTGGGTCCCGCAACCCGAGCGCGGTTCGCTCGTGCAGCGGGCTGCGCGGCCCGTTCCAGACGGTGTAGCGGTATTCCCGATACCGCGCCGCATAGCGAGGATTGAAGTCGTCCGGCGCCCGTCGCACATCGCGCACCGTCACGTCCCGCGGGAGGAGCGCATCGAGCGCCCGACCCAGGTCCGTCACCGTGAGCCGCCCGGCGTAGGTGAAACCGATCACCTGCCCGCTGGCATGCACGCCGGCATCCGTCCGGCCGGCCCCGTCGATCCGCTGCTCCACCCCGTCACCGAGGCGGGCCAGCGCGTCTTCGAGGATCCCCTGGACCGTCCGTTTCCCAGGATTGACCTGGAACCCGGCGAAGTCCGTTCCGTCATATTCGACCCGCGCGCGATAGCGCCGGGCGACGCCCTCTCGGGCGCCTGCTTCAGACGAGTTCGATCTGGACGATCTCCGCGGCGTCACCGCGGCGCTGGCCGAGTCGGACGATCCGGGTGAACCCGGACGAGCGATCGGCGTACTTGGGTGCGATCTCATCGAACAGCTTCGCCACAACGAGCGGCTCGTTCGGGAACTGGGCGACCACCGCCCGACGCGCCGACAGGTCGCCGCGCTTGGCGAGCGTGATCATCTTCTCGACCCGGCCGCTGATCTCCTTGGCCTTCGCCTCGGTCGTCTTGACCCGCTCGTAGCGGATGACCGAGACGGTCAGGTTCTTGAACAGGCTGAGGCGCGGACCCTGCTTGCGGCTGAGCTTGCGGCCGCCGACCCGATGCGATGACATCGGCTCATTCCTCTGCCTCGTCGTCGAAGGTCTCGTCGGCGTCGCCGTCGTCGGTCGCCGTCGCTCTCGGTCTCGGGGACGATGAAGCCGCGCATGCGCAGCCGCTCCTTCATCTCGTCGAGCGACTTCTTGCCGAAGTTGCGCATCCGGAGAAGGTCGTCGTCCTTGAGCTGGAGCAGCTGGCCGACCTTGACGATGTTGTTGCGCTTGAGCGAGTTGTAGGCCCGCATCGGGAGGTCGAGCTCCTCGATCGGCATGTCGAGCATGTTGGCCGGCAGCGCTGCTGCGCCGGTGGCCGCGGCGACCGGGACGGCGGCCATGCCGACCGTCACGAACGGGCGGAACTGGTTGACCAGGATCTCGGCGGAGCGGCTGAGCGCCTCCTCCGGGACCGATCGTCCCGTCGGTCTCGATCTCGATCGTGAGCTTGTCGTAGTTGGTCATCTGACCGACCCGCATGCTCTCGACCCAGTAGTTGATCTTGCGGACCGGGGTGAAGATCGCGTCGACCGCGATGACACCGATCGGCAGCGCCTCGGCGCGCTCGGCGCCCAGGTAGCCGACGCCGCGCTCGACGGTCAGGTCCATCTCGATCGTCACGTCGTCGGTGTCGAGCGTCATCAGGACGAGCTCGGGATTGACGATCTCGACGTCGGCCGACTCGGCGATGTCGGCCGCGGTGACCGCGCCCGCGCCGCTCTTGATGAGGCGGAGCTGGACCGGGTGGGCCGCATAGCTCTTGAGCCGGAGCTTCTTGACGTTCAGGACGATCTGGGTGACGTCTTCCTTGACGCCCGGGATCGTCGAGAACTCCTGGTAGATGTCACGGATCTGGATGCTCGTGACGGCCGCCCCTTCGAGGGACGACAGGAGGACGCGGCGGAGGGCGTTGCCGAGGGTGACGCCGTAGCCGGCCTGGAGGGGTCCCGCCTCGTACTTGGCGTACGTGCCGGCTTCCTCGACAGGCTCGATCTGCGGGCTCTCGAGTTCGATCATGGGTGCGGCTTACCTCGAGTAGTACTCGACCACGAGCTGCTCGTTGAGATCGAGCGGCATCTGGTCGCGGGATGGCGGCGCGACGACGGCCCCGGTCAGGCTCGCGGCGTCGATCGTCAGCCACTCCGGCGCCTGGTGCGAACGGAGCGTCTCCTTGGCGATCTTGAACGGCTCTCGGGCGCGATGCGACTCGCGCACCTCGATCCGGTCGCCGGGCTTGAGCTGATACGACGAGATGTTGGTCGGTCGGCCGTTGACCGCGAAGTGGCCGTGGGCGACGAAGTGGCGGGCCTGCGCACGGGACGAGGCGATGCCCATCCGGTAGACGACGTTGTCGAGCCGCAGCTCGAGCGAGCGGAGCAGGTTCTCGCCGGTCACGCCGGGCCGGTTCTCGGCGTCGACGAAGTAGTTGCGGAACTGGCGCTCGAGGACGCCGTACGTGCGGCGGACCTTCTGCTTCTCGCGCAGCTGGAGGCCGTACTCGCCGACCTTGCGGCGGCGGACGCCGTGCTGGCCGGGCGGCGTCGGGCGCCGCTCGAAGGAGCACTTCTTGGAATAGCAGCGGCTGCCCTTCAGGAAGAGCTTGGCGCCTTCCCGGCGGCAGAGGCGGCAGACGGATCCGGTGTAGCGGGCCATGTGTCCTCGGGCTCTAGACTCGGCGCCGCTTGGGCGGGCGGCAGCCGTTGTGCGGGATGGGGGTGACGTCGGTGATGGCGCTGACCTCGAGGCCGGCCGCCTGGAGCGAACGGATCGCCTGCTCGCGGCCGGCGCCCGGACCCTTCACGTAGACCTCGACCTGGCGCATGCCGTGCTCCATCGCACGCTTGGCCGCGCCGTCGGCCGAGAGGGCCGCCGCGTACGGCGTGCTCTTGCGCGAGCCCTTGAAGCCGGCCACACCGGCCGAGCCCCAGCTGATGACCGCGCCGTTGAGGTCGGTGATCGTGATGATCGTGTTGTTGAACGTGGCCTGGATGTGAACGTGCCCCTGCGGGACGTTCTTCTTCTCACGCCGACGTGTCTTGACCGCTCGCTTGCGTTCCGCCACTCGTCAGTCCTTCGTCACTTCTTGCGCCTGACGCCGACCGTCTTCTTCGGTCCGCGACGCTGGCGAGCGTTGGTCTTGGTCCGCTGGCCGCGCACCGGCAGGTTGCGCCGATGGCGCAGGCCGCGATACGAGCCGATCTCGATGAGTCGCTTGATGTTGAGCGCGACCTCGCGGCGGAGGTCGCCCTCGACCTTGTAGCGCCGGTCGATCAGCTCGCGGAGCCGGTTGACCTGCTCTTCGGTCAGGTCGCGGACGCGCGTGTCGGGGTTGATGTTCGTCTGGGCGAGGATCTTCTGGCTGGTGGGCAGCCCGATCCCGAAGACGTAGGTCAGGGCGACCTCGACGCGCTTCTCGCGGGGGATGTCGACGCCGGCGATACGTGCCATCGGTTACCCCTGCCGCTGCTTGTGCTTCGGGTTGGTGCAGATGACCATCACGGTGCCATGGCGACGGATGACCTTGCAGTTGTCGCAACGCGCCTTGACGGAAGCTCTGACTTTCAACGGATCCTCGGTGTTCTCTGTGCTTGTGGTCGGTTACTTGAGTCGGTACGTGATCCGGCCGCGGGTCAGGTCGTAGGGTGACAACTCGACTCGGACGCGGTCACCGGGCAGGATCCGGATGAAATTCATCCGCAGCTTGCCGCTGATGTGGGCGAGCACCCGATGGCCGTTCTCCAGCTCGACCGCGAACATGGTGTTGGGGAGCGGCTCGATGACCGTTCCCTCGACTTCGATCGCATCTCGCTTGGCCACAGGTGTTCGTGCTTCCCTTTCTCACGCGCAGTGCCGGCCCGACCGGGCCGACACACGAACGCGTAGCGTACCAAAGATGGCCGAACCCGGCAACCGCCGAGTCATGCCACCGTCAGGATCTCCGGACCATGGTCGGTCACCGCGATCGAATGCTCGAAATGGGCCGCCATCGAGCCGTCGGCGGTGACGACGGTCCAGTCGTCGGGCTGGATCCGCGTGTCGTAGCCGCCGAGGGTGAACATCGGCTCGATCGCCAGGCACAGCCCGGCCTCGAGCTTGCGTCCCGGGCGGCCGGTGCGGTAGTTGGGGACCTGGGGCTCCTCGTGCATCTCGGTCCCGATCCCGTGCCCGACGAACTGGCGGATGACGCCCAGTCCGGCACGCGCCGCGACCGCCTCGACCGCGGCCGAGATGTCCTCGATGTGGTTGCCCGGGACGGCCGCCGCGATCCCGGCCAGCATCGCCTCGCGGGTCAGGTCGATGAGCTGGGCGATCTCGGCCGGCGGGTCGCCGACGTAGAAGGTCCGCGCTCCATCGCCATGCCAGCCGTCGACGATGGCGCCGGCGTCGATCGAGACGATCTGGCCGGCGCGGATCGTCCGCTCGCCCGGGATGCCGTGGACGATCTCGTCATCGATGGAGATGCAGACGCTGGCCGGGAACGGCCGGCGCGGGTTGATCCCCGGATAGCCCTTGAACGACGGGGTCGCGCCGGAGGCGCGGATGTGCGCCTCGGCGATGGCGTCGAGGTGCGCGGTCGAGACGCCGGGACGCAGCTCGGCCTCGATCTTGTCGAGGACCTCGCCCACGATCCGGCCGGCGCGGCGCATCCGCTCGATCTCGGCGCGCGACTTGCGGGTGACCATCTCAGATCGCCCCGGCGCCGCTCAGGGCGTCCATCAGCGTGTCGGTGACGGTGTCGATCCCCTGCCGGCCGTCGACGGTCGTCAGGACGCCGCGCGAGCGGTAGTGCTCGACGACATCGAGCAGCGGCGGGACCTGCTGCGCCATCCGCGCCCGGACCGTGGTCTCCTCGTCGTCGGCGCGCTGGACGAGCGCCGAGCCGTCGAGGTCGCACAGGCTGTCGGTGCCCGGTGGGTTCGAGACGAGGTTGTAGACGTGGCCATTGGCGGTGCAGATCCGCCGATTGGCCATGCGCGTGACCAGGTCCTCGAGCGGGACGTCGATGTAGGCGGCACGGTCGACCCGACGTCCGGCCTCGGCCAGGGCCGCGTCGAGCGCCTCGGCCTGGACCTCCGTCCGCGGATAGCCATCGAGGATCGCGCCGGCGACGGCGTCCGGCGCCGCCAGCCGGTCGAGGAAGACCCGGACGATCGTCTCGTCCGGGACGAGCTGGCCGCGGCTCATGTACCGGTCGGCCTCGCGACCGAGCGGCGTGCCGGCAGCGACCGCGGCCCGGAGCAGCTCCCCCGACGCCAGGACCGGGACGCCGAGGCGGCCTGCCAGGGCCGGCGCCTGAGTCCCCTTCCCCGCCCCCGGTGCCCCCAGACAGGACGATGACCGTCATCGCTCCGACTGAACAGTGAACCGCTTTGCCGCCGTCATCTGATGAAGCCTTCGTAGTTGCGCATCATCAGCTGGGCTTCGATCTGCTTCATCGTCTCGACCACGACCGACACGACGATCAGCAGGCTCGTGCCGCCGAGTCCGAGGGTGGCCAGGTCCGGGATGGCGATGGCGATGACCGACGGCGAGACCGCGACGATGGCCAGGAAGAGGGCGCCGGCGAAGGTGATCCGGGTCACCACCCGCGAAAGGTATTCCTGGGTCGGGCGACCGGGCCGGATGCCTGGGATGAAGCCGCCGTTCTTGCGCAGCTGCTCGGCGGTCTCGTCGGGTTTGAACGTGAACGCGGTGTAGAAGTAGGTGAAGCCCATGGTGAGCAGGAAGTACATCAGGATGTAGAACGGCGACGTGTTGCTGAACAACGTGACGATCAGGTTCGAGATCTGCTTGACGATCGGGATGTTCGATGTCGAGAAGTAGGTCGCCAGCTGGTGCGGGAAGAGCAGGATGCTGACCGCGAAGATGATCGGGATGACGCCGGCCTGGTTGACCCGCAGCGGCAGGAACGTCTGACCGCCCGAGTACATCCGTCGGCCTCGGACGCGGCTCGCGTACTGGATCGGGATCCGGCGCTGACCTTCCTGGATGTAGATGATCACGCCGACCGCGGCGACGGCCACGATCGCGAACCCGATCGCCAGGGTGATGTTCGGGTTGAGCCGGAACGCGTTGAGGGCACCGGGCGCGCGGCTGACGATGCCGGCGAAGATGATGAAGCTGATCCCGTTGCCGATCCCGCGCTCGGTGATCAGCTCGCCGATCCACATCAGGACGACGGCGCCGGCGGTCAGGGTGGCGATCTGGGTCAGGGTCGTGAAACTCGACAGGTCGAACGTGCCGGTCAGCACGTTCTGCGAGGCAAGGAGGGCCAGCACGCCGTATCCCTGCAGCATCGCCATCGGGACGGTCAGGTAACGGGTGTACTGGTTGATCTTGTTGCGCCCGAACTCACCCTCGCGGCTGAGTGCCTGGAGCGAGGGCACGACGCCCGTCATCAGCTGCATGATGATCGACGCGTTGATGTACGGGTTCATCCCCAACGCCACGACCGAGAAGTGCGACAGGCCGCCGCCCGAGAACAGGTCGAGCAGGCCGATCAGCGAATTGCCCTGCACGAAGTTCTGGAGCTGCGCCTTGTCGACGCCCGGGATCGGGACCGATGCCAGCAGGCGGAAGACGATCAGCAGCCCGAGGACATACAGGATCCGGCGCCGGATGTCCGGCGCCCGGAAGGCGTTGAGAAGGGATTCGAACACGGGTCAGGCGTCGTCGCCGGTCGGCGTCTCGGCTTCGGGCGCCGGGACCGGCTGGTCCGTGTCGGCGTCGTCCGCGGGGCTCTCCACCTCGGCGGCGGGTGTCTCGTCGGTCGCGGTGGTCTCGTCGGTCCCGGTCGTTTCGTCCGCTTCGGGGGCATCGCCCTCGGAGACGGCCACGGGTGCCGTGTCGTCCGCAGCGGACTCGACAGCAGCGGCCGATTTGGCCGATGCCTTCGCCGTCTTCGCGGCAGCCGCCTTGGGCGCCTTGGCCTTCGGTGCCGGCTTCTCGTCGGCGGTCGTCCTGGCAGCCTTGCCGGACGTGGCCGGAGCGGAGTCAGTGCTGCTGGCCTTCGCGGCCGGGGCCTTGGCCGCAGGCGCCTCGGAGGCGCCATCGTCGGTGTCGATCCCCAGTGCGGCGGTCCGCGTCTTGGGAACCTCGAGGACGTTGACGCTGCCGCCGGCGGCCTCGATCTTGGCCCGCGCGGACGCGGTGAACGCATCGGCGACGACGAAGAGCGGCACCGACAGCTCGCCGGCGCCGAGGATCTTCATCGGCTTGTTGAGGGTCCTGACCAGGCCGACCGCGCGCAGGATGTCCTGGTTGACGGTGATCGGTGCCGACGAGGCCGACTTCTTGCCGGTCGACTCGAGCTCGAAGGCGCCCTCTTCAGCGAGCGCGCCGATGGCGCCGATGTTGACGACCTCGTACTCGATCTTGAATCGGTTCTTGAAGCCGCGCAGCTTGGGGATGCGCATGTGGAGCGGTGTCTGGCCGCCCTCGAACCAGGCGGGGATGCCGCCACCGGCACGCGCCTTCTGGCCCTTGGTGCCGCGGCCCGCGGTCTTGCCCTTGCCGGCGGCGATCCCACGGCCGACGCGGGTGCGCGGCTGACGCGAGCCATCGGCGGGGCGGAGGTCGTGGAGTTTCATGCCTTCTCCCCGGTGTCGGACGACGCGCCGTCGGCGATCTCCTCGACCGTGACGAGGAACTGGACCTGGCGGACCATGCCGCGGGTCGCCGGGTTGTCGGTGATGATGCTGGTGCTGCCGATCCCGTGCAGGCCGAGGGCGCGGACGGTCGCCCGGTTGCGCGCGATGTGGCTGATCGTGCTCTTGACCTGGGTGACCTTGAGCTTAGCGGCCACCGGACACCTCCGCCGCGACCGGTGCCGGCTGGCCCGGGATCCGGCTGACGAGCTTGACGCCGCGACGGGCGCCGAGCTCCTCGGCCGAATGGAGGCTGCGCAGTGCTTCGATCGTCGCCCGGGTCACGTTGACCGGGTTGGTCGAGCCATGGATCTTGGACAGGATGTCGCGGACGCCGGCCGCCTCGAGGACCGCCCGGACCGAGCCGCCGGCGATGACGCCGGTGCCCTGTGAGGCGGGCTTGAGCAGGACGCTGCTCGCGCCGTAGACGACCTGGACCTCGTGGGGGATCGTCGTCCCGACCATCGGGATCTTGATCAGGTTCTTCTTGGCGTCCTCGACGCCCTTCCGGATCGACTCCGGGACCTCGCCGGCCTTGCCGATCCCGACCCCGACGTGGCCCGCGCCGTCACCGACGACGACGACCGCGCTGAAGCTGAACCGCCGGCCGCCCTTGACGACCTTGGCGACTCGATTGATCTGGACGACGCGCTCCTCGAGCGCGAGCTTATTGGGGTCGATTCGTGCCACGGTGGCTCCTTCCGATCAGAACTCGAGGCCGGCTTCGCGGGCGGCATCGGCGAGCGACTTGATCCGCCCGTGGTACCGGAACCCGGCTCGATCGAAGACCACGCGCTCGACCCCGGCGGCTTTTGCCCGCTCGGCGATCAGCTTCCCGACGGTGGCCGCCTCGGCCGACTTCGTCTCCTTGGAGCCCTTGAGCTCCTTCTCGACGGTCGATGCCGCGGCGAGCGTCTTTCCGGACGCATCGTCGATGACCTGCGCGTAGATGTGGTTGAGGCTGCGGAAGACCGCGAGGCGCGGCCGCGCTTCGGTACCCGCCAGGTGAAGGCGGATCCGTTCGTGGCGCTTGCGTCGGGCGGCGCCGCGGGTGGCGACCTGCGTCATCGTGCTCGTTCCTCGTGGGTCACTGGTTTACTTCTTCCCGCCGATCTTGCCGGCCTTGCCGGCCTTGCGACGGATGTACTCGCCGGAGTAGCGCACGCCCTTGCCCTTGTAGGGTTCCGGCTTGCGCGTCGCCCGGACCTTGGCCGCGATCTGGCCGACCAGCTCCTTGTCGATGCCGACCACCGCGAGGCGGGTCGGGTTCTCGACCTCGAAGCTGATGCCGGCCGGCGGGTCGATCTCGATGGGGTGGCTGTAGCCCAGGTTGAGGGTCAGCTTCTTGCCATTGAGCGTGGCCCGATAGCCGACGCCGGTGATCTCGAGGCCCTTGCGATAGCCGTCGGTCACGCCGACGACCATGTTGTTGACGAGGGTCCGGGTCAGCCCGTGGAGCTGCTTGTGGGTCTTCTGCTCGGTCGGGCGGGTGACGACGAGCGTCTCCGCCTCGCGGCTGACCGTGATGTCGGGATGGAGCGCCCGGCTGAGGGTGCCCTTGGGCCCGGTCACGGTCACGTTGCGACCGTCGATCGTCACGTCGACGCCCGACGGGACGGTGATGGGGAGGCGTCCGATGCGCGACATGTCGTCCTGCCTACCAGACGAACGCGAGGACTTCGCCGCCCAGCTGCGCCTGACGCGCCTGCTGGCCGGTCATGATCCCCTGGCTCGTGCTGACGATGACGATGCCGAGGCCGCCGAGCACCCGCGGGATGTCCGTCTTGCGCGCGTAGACACGCAGGCCGGGCTTGCTGATCCGCTTGAGGCCGGAGACGACCGGGACCTTCCCGTCGACGTACTTGAGGGTGATGCGCAGGTTGGCCGTCGGGCCGTCCTGCTCCTCGCTGACGTCGGCGATGAAGCCTTCGTCCTTGAGGATGCGGGCGATCTCGCGCTTGGTCCGCGACGCGGGGACGACCACCTCGGTGTGTCGTGCCCGGGACGCGTTCCGGACGCGCGTGAGCATGTCCGCGATCGGATCGGAGATGTTCATCGGTTCCCTACCAGCTCGACTTGGTGACGCCCGGCAGCTCGCCCAGGAGCGCACGCTCCCGGAAGCAGATGCGGCAGAGCGCGAACCGCCGGATGAAGGCACGCGGCCGGCCGCACACGGTGCAGCGGTGGTAGCCGCGGACCTTGTACTTCGGGGTCCGCTTCGCCTTGGCGATCATCGATTTCTTGGCCATGGTTCTCCCTCCCCGCGCCTACGAGGCGAAGGGCATGCCGAGAAGTTCAAGAAGCTTCTTGGACTCCTCGTCGGTCTTCGCCGTCGTCACGATGCTGATCTCCAGCCCGCGGAGACGGTCCACCTTGTCGTAGTCGATCTCCGGGAAGGCGAGTTGCTCCCGGAGGCCCAGTGAATAGTTGCCGCGCCCGTCGAACGACTTGCTCGGGATCCCGCGGAAGTCGCGGATCCGGGGCAGCGCGAGCATCGTGAGCCGGTCCATGAAGTCCCACATCCGCTCACCGCGGAGGGTCACCTTGGCGCCGATCGAGTTGCCCGTCCGCACGCGGAACTGGGCGATCGAACGCTTGGCCTTGGTGACGATCGGCTTCTGGCCGGTGATGAGGGCCATGTCGCCGAGGGCCGCGTCGAGCGCCTTGGCGTTCGACAGGGCCTCGCCGAGGCCGATGTTGATGACGATCTTCGACAGGCGCGGGACCTGCTGAGGGTTCGCGTATTCGAATTGCTTCTGGAGCGCCGGCACGACCTCGGCCGTGTACCGCTCCTGGAGTCGGTTCGTCACGCCTTCCCCTCCATCTGTTCGCCGCAGTGACGGCAGACGCGGACGCGGCGGCCGGTGTCGAGGGTCGCGTGGGCGATCCGGGTCGGCTTGCCACAGCTGGCGCAGACGAGCATCACCCGGCTGACCGGGAGCGGCTGCGCGATGTCGAGGATCCCGCCCTGCTGGATCTTGGGGACGCGATCGTTCGTGCCCGCGCTCTGACGCGGCTTGGTATGGCGCTTGGCGATGTTGAGGCCCTCGACCACCACGCTGACGCCACCGGCCGCGGAACCGCGCCGGAAGACGCTGCGTGCCGAGCTCGGCGACGGCTGGCGGCGGATGACCCGCTCGACCGTCCCGCGCTTGCCGGCATCCTTGCCGGCCAGGACGATGACCGTGTCGCCGGTGCGGATCTCGGGCACCTTCGGGCTGCGCGGCTTGGGTGTTCGGCCGGCCATCACAGCACCTCCGGGGCGAGCGACACGATCTTCATGTAGTTGCGATCGCGCAGCTCGCGCGCGACCGGGCCGAAGATGCGCGTCCCGCGCGGGTTGCCCTGGTTGTTGATCAGGACCGCGGCGTTCTCGTCGAAGCGGATATAGCTGCCGTCGGGGCGGCCGTATTCCTTGGCCGTCCGGACGATGACCGCGCGAACGACGTCGCCCTTCTTGACCGCGGCGTTCGGGATCGCCTGCTTGACGCTGGCGATGATGACGTCACCGACGCCCGCATCGGTCTTGAGCGAGCGGCCCATCACCCGGATGCACTGGATCGTCCGGGCGCCGGTGTTGTCGGCCACCTTCAGACGGGTCTGCGACTGGATCACGGGACGGGCTCCTCGGCCGGCTCGTCGGCGACCTCGGCGTCGTCGGCGTCACGCGTCCGGCCCGGGTGGGCGGCGCCATGGATCGCCTCGGAGGTCGCGGCCTCGTCGGTCACGATCTCGCCCGGCAGGGCGTGGTCGCCACCGCGCGCGACGATCGACACGAGACGCCAGCGCTTGGTCGCCGACAGCGGGCGCAATTCCTCGATGAGGACCGTGTCGCCGATGTGCGCCTCGTTGGCCTCGTCGTGGGCCTTGAACTTCGTGCTCAAGCGGATGACCCGCTTGTAGAGTCGGTGGCGCGCCAGGCGCTCGACGGACACGACGATCGTCTTGTCCATCCGGTCGCTCACGACGCGACCGACCTTGGTCTTCCGCTTGCCCTGTGCTTGCACCTGGGTGTCTGCTCCTGTCATCGCGTGATCTCCCGCGCACCGGCCGGCCGAGCTCCACGCTCACGCTGGACGGTCAGGATCCGCGCGATCGTTCGCCGCGTCTGCGGGATCGTGCTGTAGTCCTTGAGTTGACGGGTCGAGAGCGCGAAGCGCGCTCCCCAGAGGTCCTGCTTGGCTTCCCGGAGGGCGGCATCGAGCTCCGTGTCGGACAGCTGGCGAACTTTCTCGATATCCATCAGTTCGCCTCCTTGACCGACTCGCGGACGACGACACGGGTCTGGACCGGCAGCTTGTGGCTGGCCAGGCGCATCGCCTCGATGGCGGACTCGTGATCGACACCGGCCATCTCGAACAGGATCCGGCCGGGCTTGACGACCGCGACCCAATGGTCCGGCGCGCCCTTGCCCGAGCCCATCCGGGTCTCGGCCGGCTTCTTGGTCGCCGGCTTGTCCGGAAAGACACGGATCCAGATCTTGCCGCCGCGCTTGACCGAGCGGGTCATCGCGCGCCGGGCCGCCTCGATCTGGCGGCTGGTGATCCAGGCCGGCTCCTGGGTGGCCAGGCCGTACTCACCGAAGGCCACGGTGTGGCCGCCCTTGGCCACCCCGGACATGCGCCCGCGCATGACCTTGCGATGCTTGACTCGTTTGGGCATCAACATCGGTCAGACCCCTGTCCCGACCTGGGACGGCACGCCGGCGTCGCGCGCGGCGCGCTCGGGCGTGATGTCGCCGCGATAGATCCAGACCTTGACGCCGATCCGGCCGTATGTCGTGTGGGCGTGGACCTGGCCGTAGCTGATGTCGGCGCGCAGCGTGCCGAGCGGGATGCGGCCTTCCTTGTCCCACTCGCGGCGGCCCATCTCGGACCCGCCGAGGCGGCCCGCGACGGCGATCTTGACGCCCTTGGCACCGGCCTTCATCGAGCGCTGGATCGACTGCTTCATCGCCTTCTTGAAGGCGATGCGGCGGCTGAGCTGGCCGGCGATGTTCATCGCGACCAGGTACGCGTCGAGCTCCGGCTGGCGGATCTCCTTGATCTCGAGCTTGACCTTGCGGGTCGTGAGCGCGCCGATCTGCTGGCGCAGGACCTCGACGTTGGCGCCGCCCTTGCCGATGACGATCCCCGGCTTGGCGGTGTGGATCGTGACCGTGACGTGGTTGATGCCGCGCTCGATCTCGACGCCGCTGACGCTGGCGTTGGCCAGCCGCTTGTCGATCAGCTGGCGGATCTTGATGTCCTCCTGGAGGGAGGCGGTGTATTCCTTGTTATCGGCGTACCACTTCGCGGTCCAGGTGCGCGAGACACCCAGGCGGAAGCCGTACGGATGGACCTTGTGTCCCATGTCAGGCCTCCTGGTCCGCGACGACGATGGTGATGTGAGTCATGGGCTTGTGGATCGGGAACGCCCGACCCTGCGCCCGCGGCTGGAACCGCTTGATCGTCGGACCCTCGTTGGCCACGGCGTCGACGATGAACAGGTCCTCGGCGGACAGGTTGTGGTTGTTCTCGGCGTTGGCGGTCGCGCTCTTGAGCACGCGCGCCACATCGGCGGCTGCCTTCTGCGGCATGAACCGCAGCAGGGCGGCTGCTTCCTCGACCGGCTTGCCCTTGATCGCCTCGGTCACGAGGCGGGTCTTGCGGGTCGAGGCCCGGAGATACTTGGCGGTGGCGGAGACGCGCACGGTCGGCACCTACTTCAGCGCCGTCGATCGGTCGGTGTGCTTGCCGTGCCCGCGATAGTTGCGGGTCGGGCTGAACTCACCGAGGCGATGGCCGACCATGTTCTCGGTCACGTAGACCGGGATGTGCTTCTTGCCGTTGTAGACCGCGATCGTGTGGCCGATGAACGTCGGGAAGATGACCGACGCACGAGACCAGGACTTGACGACCTTCTTCTCGTTGCGCTTGTTCATCTCCTCGATCCGACCAAGGAGTCGGGCCTCGACGAACGGGCCCTTCTTGACTGAGCGAGACATCGATTACCTCCTCCCTGCTACTTGCGATGCCGCGAGCGGACGATCAGACGTCCGGTCGTCTTGGACCGCCGGGTGCGGTAGCCCATGGCGGGCTTGCCCCACGGGGTCTTGGGCGGCATCCCGGTCGGGGACTTGCCTTCACCGCCACCGTGCGGATGGTCGCGCGGGTTCATGACGACCCCACGGACCTCCGGGCGCTGGCCGAGGTGCCGGGCGCGGCCGGCCTTGCCAAGGTTCTGGTTCTCGTGATCGAGGTTGCTGACCTGGCCGACGGTGGCCATGCAGCGCATCGGCACGCGGCGCATCTCCCCGGACGGGAGGCGGACCGTCGCGAACTCGCCTTCCTTGGCGAGCAGCTGGGCCGACACGCCGGCGGACCGGACGATCTGGCCGCCCTTGCCGGGCACCAGCTCGATGTTGTGGATGGTCGTGCCGAGCGGGATGCTCGACAGCGGCAGGGCGTTGCCGATGCGTGCCTCGGCATCCGGACCGGCGACGACGATGTCACCGACCTTCAGGCCGTGGGGCAGGAGCATGTAGCGCTTCTCGCCGTCGCGGTAGTGGAGCAGCCCGATGCGGGCCGACCGGTTCGGGTCGTACTCGATCGTGGCCAGCCGGGCAGGCACGCCGAGCTTGTCACGCTTGAAGTCGATGATGCGGTAGTGCTGCTTCTCGCCGCCGCCGCGATGGCGCACGGTGAGGCGGCCCTGGTTGTTCCGCCCGGATCCGCGGATCTGGGCTTCGAGCAGGGGCTTGTGCGGCTCCTTGGTGGTGATCTCCTCGAAGGTCGAGCGAGTCATCTGCCGGAGCCCCGGCGAGGTGGCCTTGTAACTGCGTAGCGGCATCGATCAGACCCCTTCGAAGAACTCGATCTTCTGGCCGGGGGCCAGGGTGACGATGGCCTTGCGCCAGGGAGTCGTGTGGCCGATGGTCTGGCCCCGACGGTTCCCGCGACGCTTCTCCTTGGCCTTCGTGGTCAGCACGTTGACCGCGACGACGGTCACGTTCTCTTTCTTGTAGAGCTCCTCGATCGCGTCCTTGATCTGGATCTTGTTGGCGCGATCGTGGACGGCGAAGGTGTACTTGCCGCGCCCGGATTCATCGATCGACTTCTCGCTGATGACGGGGCGCAGGATGATCTCGGGCGCGGTCAGGGCGCTCATGCGTACACCTCCTGCATCCGCGCAAGCGACGGCTGCTCGATGAGCACGACGTCGGCGTTGAGCAGGTCGACCACGTTGAGAGAGTCGGCCAGGATGATCTCGACGGTCGGCAGGTTCCGGGCGGACAGCTCGAGCTTCTCGTCGCGTCCCGGGGCGACCACGAGGACCCGGCCACTCGCCTGGAGCGCGCTCAGCACGCCGACGAGGTCCTTGGTCCGGATGGCGTCGAGCCCGAAGGTGTCGATGACCTTGATGGCCTCGTCACCGAACTTGGCGGTGAGAGCGCCACGCAGCGCGAGCCGCTTCATCTTGCGCGGCAGCCGCTGCTCGTACGAGCGCGGGTGCGGCCCGAAGACGACCCCGCCGCCGCGGTAATGCGGCGCGTTGGTCGTCCCCTGGCGGGCACGGCCGGTCCCCTTCTGGCGGTACGGCTTCTTGCCGCCGCCGCGGACCTCGCCGCGGGTCTTCGTGTCGTGCGTGCCCGTTCGCCGGCCGGCGAGCTGGGCAGTCACGACCTGGTGGAGGACGGCGGCATTGACCGGGGCCGCGAACAGCTCGTCACTGAGCTCCACGCTGCCGACGGTCGCGCCGGTCCGGTCGTAGACGTCGATCTGCGGCATCGGTCAGGCCTTCTTCACGAGGATCAGCCCGCCACGTGCCCCGGGGAGGCTCCCCTTGACCAGCAGAAGGTTGCGATCGGTATCGGTCCGCACGACGCGGACCTTCTTGATGGTCACGCGCTCGTCGCCCATGTGGCCGGCCATCTTCAGGCCGCGGTAGACGCGACCGGGCGTCGTGCCCGGGCCGATCGAGCCGGGCGCGCGGTGATGGTCGGAGCCGTGGGTCTTCGGTCCGCGATGGAAGTTGTGGCGCTTGATGTGCCCGGCAAAGCCCTGGCCCTTCGAGACGCCGGTCACGTCGACGAGGTCGCCCGCCTCGAACAGGTCGGCGATCGAGAACGTCTGGCCGACCGTGATGTCCTCGACGCTGCCGACCCGGAACTCCCGGATCGTGGCGACCTTGGGCAGTGACTTGAGCTGACCGGTCTCGGGCTTGGACAGCTTCTTGACCACGTCCGTGCCGATCTGGACGGCGGTGTAGCCGTCGCGCTCTGGGGTGCGCAGCCGCGTGACGGTGTTCGGCTCGATGGCGACCACCGAGACGGCGACCATCGTGCCGTCGTCCTGGAAGACCTGGGTCATGCCGACCTTGCGGCCGATGAGGCCGAATTCCATGGTCGCCATCACATCTTGATCTCGATGTCGACGCCCGCAGCCAGCGAGAGTCGCATCAAGGCATCAACGGTCTTGGACGAGGG
>CAVURK010000005.1:0-14842 GCA_963743855.1 uncultured Chloroflexia bacterium | reverse complement strand
CCGCCAGTGACCGCCGATCCCGATCGGCGCCCGTTGACGCGAGCGTCCCGACGCGAGTGGTCAGCAGTGATGCCATCACCGCGAGGCCCAGCGACCCGCCGACCATCCGGGTCGTGTTCACGAGGCCGGACGCCAGGCCCGCGTCGGCGTTGGTGGCGCCCGACATTGCGAGCCCGACGGTCGAGGGGAAGGTCAGTCCGGCGCCGATGCCGATCAGCAGGAGACCCGGCCCGACGTCGACCAGGTAGGTCGCCTCCGCGGGCAGCCGTGCGAGCCAGAGCATTCCGGCGAGCAGCAGGACCAGGCCGCCGACCGCAGCACGGCGGCGTTGCCGAAATCCCGCGATCAGGGGCACCGCGAACACGAAGGACATCACTCCGATGCTCACGCTGATGGGGAGGAAGCCCAGTCCGATCGCAAGGGCATCGAAGTGCAGGACGCGCTCGAGGTACAGGCTGCCGATGAAGAAGGTCCCGAAGAAACCGGCGACGACGAGGACCATGATCAGGTTGGCCCCCGTGACGGCGCGCGAGCGGAAGATCCGCAGGGGCAGCAGCGGATCCGAGGTCCGGTGTTCACGCGCGACGAACCCCGCGAACACGAGCGCCGTCGCCACGGCACCGATCAGGGTCTCGATCGAGAACCAGCCCACGTCGCTCGTCCGGATGATCGTCAGGACGCCGAGCATCAGGGCAGCAGTCACCAGGATCGCGCCGGGGGCGTCTGCCCCCTTGCCGAGCCCCAGGCCGACGTCGTCCTTGATCAGACGCACCGCAAGGATGCCGGTCACGATCCCGATCGGGACATTGACGAAGAAGATCCAGTGCCAATCGAGCAGCTCCGTGAGGACGCCTCCGGCCAGCAGGCCGATCGAGGCGCCGGCCGCGGCCACGAAGCTGTACAGGCTGATCGCCCGGGTCCGCTCCTGGGGCTCGGTGAACATCGTGACGATCATCCCGAGGATGACCGCGGAGGTCATCGCGCCGCCCAGGCCCTGGATGAACCGGGAGGCGATCAGGACGGGACCGCTGGGGCTGAGACCGCAGACGAACGACGCGAGCGTGAAGATCGTCAGGCCGACCAGGAAGATGCGCCGCCGGCCGAGCAGGTCGCCCAGGCGGCCGGCCAGCAGCAGGACGCCGCCGAAGGCGATGAGGTAGGCGTTGACGACCCAGGCGAGGCTCGACTGGCTGAAGCCGAAGTCGCGCTGGATCGCCGGGAGCGCGACGTTCACGATCGTCGCATCGAGCACGATCATGAGGGTGCCGGCGCACAGGACGGCCAGCGCGAGCCAGCGTTCGTCGCGTGCCGCAGGAAGAGTGGGAGAGGTGGTCGACATGCAGGCAAGGGCTCCTGGTGGCGCGAGGATGGGATCGGTAACGGGCCCTCGACCGAGGGTCGGGAACGTGCTACGATCGCCGCATCCGGAGGGTCTCTCCGGTTCTGCGCCACTATACGGAGACAGTCTCCGTTTTGCAAGGGCTCCATGCAACCGACACCGACACGCAACATTTCCGCCGACGCGCCTCCCGCCGGACGGCCGCGCCGAGCTGACGCCCAGCGGAATGTCGAGCGCCTGATCGCGGCGGCGCGCACGGCGTTCGCCGAGAACGGGCCGAACGCTTCGCTCGACGACATCGCGCGCGCGGCAGGGGTCGGACCAGGGACGCTGTACCGCCACTTTCCGACGCGCCTGGCGCTCTTCGAGGCGGTCTATCGGGACAGCGTGGAGCGCCTCTGCGCGGACGGGGATCGCCTCGCGACCTCGGAGGCGGCCGGGCCCGCCCTCATCGATTGGCTGCAGGGCTTCGTGACCGTGATCTCGCAGAAGCGTGGCCTGGCCGCCGCCCTGACCGAGGAAGGCCGGACCAGCGAGCTCTTCGCCCAGTGCCACTCGATGATCAACGCCACCGGGGGGATGCTCCTCGATCGCGCGAAGGCTGAAGGCGCCGTGCGCGACGAGGTGGACCTCGACGACCTGCTGAAGATGACGAAGGCGTTCGCAGTGGCCGCCGAGACCTCGCCCGACGGGCCGGCCCTCGCGGAACGGCTGCTGGTCCTGTCGATGGACGGAATGCGCCCGCGCCAATCTGCCTGACACCATCACGGTCCGGCCGCCCTCGACCGAGAGACCCATGGTGAAGTCCGGCGCGACCGCGACTCCTGGCCAGAGACCCGACTACGCGACGTGCACCAACTTCCCGTCCTGGGACGCCAATCTCACTGTGCCGAGAAGGTCGTTCCTATCGGGGCTAAGGCTCTCGCCTCGACCAGACGCGGACCAGTATCCGCGTGGACCGGACTCGAATTGGTCGGCATCGCGCAGGTCAGGACCGCCCCGCAGGATGGCCGATCCGACTCAGCCAGAGTCCGCCGGATCGGGCCGACCAATGGCAGGACGAGGTAGGTTCCGCGGGTCCTCGCGGTCGTCGATGCCGACGCGGTGCCCCCTCACCCGCCCCGCGCCCGCAACCAAAGGCCAACGTACGCCGGACGCAGCGACGAGCGCACGATCCCGTCGAGGTCCGCCGTGACGGTCGCGATGTCGACCTCGTCGCGGAGGCGCTCGGAGAACGCTGCCGTCGTACGCTCGCCGTCGACGCGGGCTCGATCGAAACGCCGGTCGACCACCACCTGCACACGCCGCCGGACGGGTGTGAATAGGGCGGCGATGATCAGCGTGGAGACCGCCACGGCGACCGAGTTCCCGCTTGCGAGCGCACTGAACGCCGCCGAAAGCGCCAGGTTTGCGATCAGGTACACGGCGACCAGCCCGCCCGTCACCGCAACGTAGGCGATCGTCCGCGAGACGAGGCGGTCGATGTCGTACAGCCGGTAGCGCAGGATCGCGATACCCGCAGCGACCGGAAGCGATGAGAGACCCAGCAGGACCGCCACCCAGGCAACCTCGAGTTGCGTCGCGGCTGAGGCAGCGACGGCTGCCACGAGGAATCCCACCGCGAACAGGAACCACTTCAGCTGCTGACGTTCCACGCCCCGGGACCGATGGAACCGGTTCGCGAGGGACGACAGCGACAGGAGGCACAGGACGACCAGGGCAGGAAAGTAGAGGTTGACGAAAGCTGCCGCGACCTCGCCGATCGGTCCTGACACCGCGATCGGATTCGGGAGGGTGCCGGCGTAACCGTGTTCTCCGTCGGGCACGATCGCCAGCGCGAGCGTCCCGACCACCGTCAGGATCGCGGCCGCCCAGGCCACCACACGCCACCGTGGGCCGGGGAGGTGACCGTCGGGGAACAGGAGCGGGATCCAGACCGCGGCCAGGATGATCGAGAGGTTTCCACACCACGCGCTCACCCAATCGACCAGCACGACGAATGGCAGGCTGGCTCCACCGATCCCCGCGCGGCCGACGTACTCAGTCGAGAAGATCCCGATGATGAACCCGAGCGCCGTGGCGATGAAGAGCCAGCCGATCGGATTGGCCGGACGTCGGATGGCCAGGATGGCGCCGACGGACGGCAGCATCACGAACACAGACCAGACGCCAAGGAAGATCGGGAGGTCCGGGGTATCCGACATGCCGGACCGGCCTGGGTTGAAGAGCGATACGAGCGCGAACAGGACCATCGCCAAGGACGCGACCAGGAGTACGACCGCGATCCAGTCAGACAGCCGGAATTGGCGCATCAAGGACGCGGACCTTTCGTCGCCCGAACGCGTTCCTGACCCCGTGCGGCGACATGGGCTGCAGCCACGTCGACACACCGCACTCCGGAGATGGTGCGGCGCGCGCCGAGCAGGGTCGTCATGGCGCGATCCTCTCCCGATAGTGTCCGGACAACGTTACGGAAAAGTAGACCTCCACGCGATCCGATCGGGGTTCGGAGCGCCGAAGCGGCAAACCACCGCCCGCGCGCTCATGACCGCCTAGCCCATGCCACCAGATCAACATTGAACCAGTCGCTGGCTCATCCCGCCGTTAGTGTCGATGGCGCTGACAACGGGCGATGAGGGCGACGTGAGATCGGATCTGATCGAACGGGCACGGCGAGGTGATCGAGAAGCCTTTGATGTCCTGATGCTCGACGCGATCCCGCGCCTGTTCCCGATCGCGCGCATGATCGCCCAGGACCCCGACATCGCCGAGGATGCCGTCCAGGAGTCCCTCGTCCGGTGTTGGCGCGATCTGCCGACACTGCGCGATCCCGCCCGGTTCGACTCGTGGCTCCGGCGTTTGCTCCTGAACTCCGTGACCGAGGAATTCCGGAAGCGGCGGCGGTACCGCGCTCAGGTCAGCATCCTGCGCATCGAACCGAGCGTTTCCGACACATCCGGCGCGTTGGCCGACCGCGATGAACTCCAGCGAGCGTTCAGCGCGTTATCGGTCGAGCACAGGACGATCCTCGTTCTCCATCACTACCTCGGGATGTCCGTCTCGGAGACGGCTGCCACCCTGGGAATCCCGTCAGGAACGGCGAAGTCGCGACTCCATTACGCGAACCAGGCCCTCCGGGCCACGCTCGATGCTGATGCACGTGTGAAGCCGACCGGAAAGGCATCCGCATGACCGACGACGTCGATCTCGAAACGCGTCTTGGACGCTGGTTCTCTGAAGAGGCTGCGGTCCGACCGCCCGAGCGGCTCGCCCACTCGACACGCGAGAGGATCGCCACAACGGGCCAGGTCGGGCGGTCAAGAGCCTGGTTGGCCTTGCCCACGGGGGCCTCAAGGCTCGCGATGCTGGTGCTTGCGGGTGCGCTGGTCCTGACAGTCGTGGCGGCGGGCTCGTTCTTCGTCCTTGGGTCGAGGCAGGGAGCCAACCCGTCGCGCCCGCCGACACCGCGGCCGTCGCTCACGTCTTTGACTGCCTTCGCGTGTCCGCCGAGCGGCGGCTCCTGTCTTGGGCCGCTTCCCGCCGGAGTGTTCGAGACGCACTCGTTCCTGCCACAGGTGGGGTATGCGACGAACGCCGGCTGGGCCAACACACTCGATTCGCGAGGGCAGGTCGATCTTTCGTTCACGGCGGGAGGCTCGTACCGGTACCCGGACGGGACCGTGTTCCATGACGGGATATCGATCTTCGCTCGGCCCATCGCCGAATCCGGGGAAACGGGGCTTCCGCTCGACGGCGTCGGCAAGACGGCTGGCGCCCTGGCCCACTGGCTGGACGGGAATCCGAACCTCGATGCGACCGGTCTTGCCCCGGTGACGATCGGTGGCCTGAGCGGATGGCGCATCACCATCTCCGTCGCGAACCGACCGCGCGTCAGCCCTGACCACTGCGCGGCCGACCATGGCGAGCCCGCCTGCGTGAGCCTGTTCGTCAGCGACGATCCCGAGGCGCATTTCAGCTTCGGGATCGTCGGACCGGAGAGCGCCATCGTCTACCTGCTCGACACACCGTCGGGCGAGACGGTGATGGCGGTGGTCGACGACGTGGATGGCATCGACCGCGACGCCCTGGTCGCTGCGGCGGAGCCGGTCATCGACAGCCTCGAGTTTCGCTGATCGCCAGTCTGAAGGAGACCGATATGCCACGACTCGCGACTCGTCTGCCGATCTCGGTCCTGATCCTCGTCCTCGTCTCGGGATGCGCAGGGACTGGTGTCGGTGGTTCGTCATCGCCGTCCCTTGGGACCCTTCCCAGCGCAGCCGATCCGGGGACACCACGTGCGACAGTCCTTCCGTCGCCCGTCTCGACGCCTACCGGATCCCTTGCCGAGCCGACAGCGGCAGGACGCATCGTCTTCTACGACGACCGGATCGCCTCGCCGCGCCAGCAGATCTATATCGAGAATGCCGACGGCACGAATGTCCAGCACCTGGTCGACTCGGACTTCGACGACGCCAAGCCGGTGCTCTCGCCAGATGGCCGCACGATCGCATTCACCCGATATGCCCTGGACGGCGCCCCCCGCAGCAAGGACGCTGGGGTCTTCCTGGTGAACGTTGATGGGACCGGTCTTCGTCAGCTCGACACAGACACCGAGGACGTGTCCTGGTCGCGGGACGGGAAGCAGCTGGTCGAGACTCGCGCGCTCTTCGGCAGTGGTTCGACCCCCGACAACGTGGCGCTTTGGGTCATGAATGCCGACGGCAGCGGCGCGCATCAGGTGACGTTGAAGGGGATCACGTGCCTTGATGTGTGTGCCAACGGTGCACAAGACAACCGTGCGGTCTGGTCCCCGGATGGCAAGCGCCTTCTCTTCACTCGCGACACCTACACATCGCCCGAGCAGTTCGCACTCTTCACGGTCGCCATCGACGGCAGCGACCTCCGGCGCGTGACTCCCGCTGGACTCAACGCCGATGGCGCTGCATGGTCGCCGGATGGCAGCCTGATCGCGTTCCAGACGCCGCCTGAAGCGAACGAGGGCGGCGAACAGAACATCGAAGTGATCCATCCGGATGGCAGCGGTCTCGCGGCATTGACCGCCCACCTGAGCTCCTCGGCGATCGGGAGGCAGGGGACGAACCATGCCTCATGGTCACCGGATGGCAGCCAGATCGTCTTCTCGCACGACCCTGGGTTGAACGGGGTCGCCGATCTCTTCGTGATGGACCGCGATGGCAGCAACCTCCACGTGATCGCGGAGACTGCCCTGAACGAAAACGCGCCCGCGTGGGGCCGGTTCCCGAACTAGGAAACCCGCGACCCGGCTCCACGCGACGGCCTGATCAGGCGCCAGTCGAGTCCCAGAAGGGTCGAACCTCAGTCCGCCGCAGCGGCTTGACTCGAAAGCGGCGTCGAGCGATCGGTCAGTCGCATCGTCAGGGCCAGCGCGACGACGATGGCACCGAGACTGAGCAGGTACGGCGCGGCCGGCGCGACCTGTGCATAGAGGAGGCCGGTCAGCAGCGGCAGTGCCAAGCCGGCCGCCGACGAGATCGCCGACAGGCCGCCGGCGAGACCACCCTGTTCGTCCTCGGCGACCGCCTCGGAGAGCGTGGCCTGGAGCGTCGCAGTCGTGCTGCCCTCCGCGGTCGCGAACAGGAGTCCCGCCACCACCATCAGGACCGGGCTCGGGACGACGGCCGCGATGGCGACGAACATGGCGAACGACACCGACAGCCCGATCAGGCCCCCGATGATCACGCCGCGCTCCCCGGCGAGGCGAACGAAGACTCCGAGCAGCCCACCCTGGACGATGATGTCGACGACACCGACGCCCGTGAGCAGCCACCCGATCTGGACGGGATCCCACGCGAGAACGTCGAACGACAAGACCGCGAAGTTGCTGCTGACGACCGTGAGCGTGCTGACGATGAGGGCGAAGACGACCATCCGCCGTGCGAGGCCGGGTTGCCTCGCCGTCTCGCGCAAGGCGCCGAACGGGTTGAGGTCGAACTTCGTGTCGGTACGACGTCGGTCAGCCGGCAGGCTCTCCGGCAGCACGACCAGGGCCAGCACCGCGGTCAGGGCCGAGGCTCCGGCGGCGGCGAAGGCGGGCGCGGCGACGTCGATCCCGGCCAGCAGGCCCCCCAGCGCGGGCCCGATCAGGAACGCCATTCCGGAGACGGCGCCCATGAGGCCGAATCGCTTCGCACGCTCCGCCGGTGTCGTGATGTCCGCCATGGCGGCGAACACCACCGACTGCTCACCCGCCGTCACGCCGTCGACGACCCGTGCCAGCACGAGCGCCATGATGGACCCGCCGATGCCGAAGATGATCCAGCCGATCGCGCTTCCGGCAAGACAGACGACGAGGATCGGCTTGCGACCCACGCGGTCCGACAGCGTGCCCAGGATCGGCCCGGCGAAGAGGGCGCACCCGGCGTACACCGATGTCAGGGCGCCGACCCACAACGCGACCTGTCCGGGGTCCCCCGTGGACCGTGCCACGACGAAGGGAAGCACCGGAAACACGAGCGACAGTCCCAAGTGCGGTCAGGAACCCGATCGCAAGCAGGACGACGAGAGAGGTGTTCGGCAGGGTAGGACGTTGCATGTATCGGCTCCGTGGGGTCGGCCGCCGACGTCGGTGGCCTGACTAGAGTGACTATAACTGTTTAGTCACCATAAGTCTAGTGCAAGTCCACCGATGGATGTAGACTCAGCTGCATGGAAGCAGCGACCGGGCTCGATCCGGAGCGGATCATCGAGATCCTGGAGTCCGCCAACGCCGGGGTCCTGTCGCCCGACGAGGGGTTGCGCGAGCGCAAGAAGCGCAGGCTCCGTCAGCGGATCTCGAATGTTGCGACCGCGCTCTTTCTCGCCGAGGGCTTCGAGGCGGTCAGCGTCGCCCGGATCGCCGCGCGGAGCGAGATCTCGGAACAGACGGTGTTCAACTACTTCCCGACCAAGGAGTCGATGTTCTTCGACGAGGCCGACGATCTGTCGCGTGCGATCGCCGAAGCCATCCGAGACCCGGCGAACGGACGCCTGTCCGACGTCGTCCGGCCAGCGTTGATCGGTCCGGCCTTCCCCGATCGGTGGCCGGGCGTCGATCCTGCGGAAGGTCTGGCCATCCTCCGGCAGGTTCGCGGAGGTGGTGTCCTCGTCACCCACGCTTCGTGGCGCGCAGTACCTCGCGATGGAGCCGTTCATGGGCACGATCGCCGCGGCCCTCGCCGAGCGAAACGAGACCGGGCCCGATGACCCGGAGGTGCTGCTGACCGCGCTCGTGCTCGCCGGCCTGGTCCTCATCCGTCAGCGGTCCTTCCAGCAACATGCGCTGTCCGACGCGTCGCTCGCTGCGATGACGCGAGGCGTCGACCGGGACCTCGAGCGGGCGATCCAGGTCGCGAAGCCGACCCTCGATGCCTTCGACGGGTTGCGCGACGAAGAACTCGGCTTATAAACGGCGGCTCGGGATGTTCGGGGACTCGATGTCCTAGATCTGCGCCCGGAACAGGCGCCACTCCCCGGGTACGCCCTTGAGCTCCTGCACTCCGCGGTCCTCGAAGCCGATCCCAGAACCGATGACCAGGTCCTTGACCGTGGATGACACCAGGATGTCGCCCGGTCCCGCGAGTGCGGCGATCCGCGCTCCGATGTGGACGGCGATCCCCCTGACATCCGCATCGGTCAGCTCGACCTCGCCGGTGTGAAGGCCCGAGCGCATCTCGAGGCCGATGGCGCCGACGGCCTCGCGGATCGCGGCGGCGCATCGGATGGCCCGAGCCGGTCCGTCGAAGACGGCCAGGAATCCATCGCCGGTCGTCGTGATCTCACGACCGCGGTAGCGGTCCAGTTCGGCGCGAGCGGCGTGGTCGTGCGCCGCGAGGAGCGACCGCCAACGCTGATCGCCCAGCTCCGACGCACGACTCGTGGATCCGACGATGTCCGTGAAGAGCACGGTCGCGAGGACCCGATCTGCGTCCTCCCGTGGTCGAACGCCGGTCACGAATTCCTGGATCTCCCCAAGCAGCCGCTGTTGGTCGCCGGCCCATGGCAGGTTCTCGTTGCCCGGCAGCTCGACGTAGCGGGCGCCGGGGATGTGCTCGGCCACGTATTGGGAGTGCTCGATGGGGACGCGCGCTGACTCGGAGTGGGCGATCACGAGCGTTGGGACGCGGATGGCGGGAAGGACGGCTCGGACGTCGCCTTCGTAGAGCATCTTCAGCATCGCCTGTCCCGTGCCGGGGCTGGCCGACTGCCGTTCGTATGCCGCGAACGCCTGGACGATGGCCGGATCCTTCGCCTCATCGGGTGCCAGACGGCTGAGAAGGATGCCGCGCCCCCAGCCCGCGCGGATGCTCTCGCCTTCCTCAGGCGGGAATGTACGCGGAAGCCATGGTAGGTAATCGTCGGCTCCCCGTAGCCGGGCATAGCCGTCAATGAGCACAAGGGCAGACGCTCGCTCCGGGTACGTGGCGGCGAAAAGGATGGTGAGGTAGGAGGCGCCGATCCCGGAGAGGAGTGCGGCCCGCCGCGAGCCGACCGCGTCGAGGACAGCTCGAATGTCGTCCATCCACTCCTCGAGAGTCGGCATGCCGCCCAGCGGAACGGGATCGGACAGGCCCGTGCCGCGTTTGTCGAGGAGGATCAGCCGACTGTACGACGCGACCCGCTCGAGCATCCGCGCCAAAGGCGGGACATCCCACTGCGAATCGACGTTGCTCCACCACTGGTCGATGAAGAGGACGTCGATCGGGCCATCCCCGACGGTCTGATACGCGATATGCACTTCGCCCGATCTCGCATATCTGGTCTCAGGACGCACGGTAGAAGGGTAGCGGCGTGCAGCCCGGTTGCATTCGCCGATTTATCCGCGTATAGTGAACCGTATGGTTCAGTATGTAGGCGGGCAGCTCGATGCCTCCTTCGCGGCACTCTCGGACGCCACCCGACGCGGCGTTCTGGAGCAGCTCGGACGTGCCGACGCTTCGATCACGGATCTGGCCCAGACGTTCCACATGACTCTCACGGGCATGCGGAAGCACGTCGGCGTCCTGGAGCAGGCCGAGCTCGTCACCACGGAGAAGGTCGGACGCGTGCGGACGTGCCGGCTCGGCCCGCGCCGACTCGAAGAGGAGACGGCATGGATCGAGCGGCACCGCCAGCTCTGGGACGCACGCTTCGATGCGTTGGACAAGGTCGTCGAGGAACTGAAACGGAAGGAGAAGGTCGATGGACGCGATAAGGGAGAGTGAGACCACCCCCATGAAGAACGGCACGACGGTGGAGCGGACGTCCGAGCGTGAGCTCGTCGTCACGCGAACGTTCGACGGCCCGCCGCGCATCGTGTTCGAGGCGTGGACCAAGCCCGAGCTGTTCCGGCAGTGGTGGGTGCCGAAGTCGTTGGGAATGTCCCTGCTTTCCTGCGAGATGGATGTTCGTGTCGGGGGCAGGTACCGTTTGGAGTTCGCATACGGGGACTCACAGGCGGCGTTCTTCGGCACGTACCAGGAAGTCACTCCGCACTCGCGCCTCGTCTGGACCAATGAGGAAAGCGACGAGGCCTCCGTCACGACGGTGACCTTCGCGGAACAAGGCGGCAGGACGTTGCTGGCCATGCACGAGCTCTATCCATCGAAGGAAGCTCTCGACGACGCCGGCACCGGGGCGGCGGAGGCGATGGGCGAGACGTTCGAACAACTGGACGAGCTTCTCGTCACCCTGGGCGCGAGCGAAGGACGGTCATGAGGTCGTCGAACGACGGCGTCCGGAAACGATCAACTGCCGCCTGACAGTCCGCCATCCTTTTCCGCACCCCAGAACCAGGCGTCGGCCGGCGAACGCGCTTCGAGCCAGGTCGGGTCGCCGAGGACGCTCAGGTTGGCCGACAGCCAGGTCGTCGCCCGGCCGGTCGTGGCCGCGATCCCACGCACGTCGAAACTGACCGAAGCGCCGGGCTGCAGGTCCGTGACGAGCGGCGTTTCGAGGAGCCCGACCGGCGATGGGTTCGTCGGGTCATTCGTCGATGCGGTCAGGGTGACGACCGACCGCACGATCCCCGCATCGGGATCGCGGGACGCGGACGAGTTCCTGTCCAGCACAGCTGGGATCGCGACGAGCCCCGTGTTCGTGACCCGGACGACGACTCCCGTGCCGTCGGGATCCGGCGCGAGGTCGTACCTCACGGCTCGGTCGCCCCATACCTGGACCTCGACGCTCGGGATGTCGACCACGTCGGCAACGGGGAGCGGACGACCGCCCGAATCGAGCAGGACGACATCGAGCCGGTACCTCCCGGGCTCACGCGGCGTCGGTACAGCGATCGCGATCGTGCGTGCCTCGGTTCGGACCCGGCGCGCGGCGACGCTCGTCGGGCGGGTCGGTTCCGGGGCGTTCGGCGCTGGCGCCACCTGCGATGGGCTGGCGGAGCCACCGTGGACCGTAGCGGCATCGAGTTGCCCGGGCCCCGCCGAAACGGGAGGCACGAGAGGCCCGGCGACGACCTCCGGATCGAGGGCGATCGGGCTCCAGGTGGCGACGAAGCCGACCCCCACCGGGATGGCGCCGCCGGTCCACGTGAGATGGACGGAGGCCTGGCCCTGGCCGTGGAGCGGACCGTCGACGGTCGGGGCGGCGAATCTGATCGACCGACGAGCCAGGGAATGAAGATGGATCGAGGTCGCGATCCGGCTCACGCCGATCCCCCATCGGTGTGACGAGGACCAGAACTGCTGCATGCTCCGCAGGGTCGGCCGCCCTCCCCACCAGCGACCACCGGGCGTCAGGTACGACTCCTTGATGAACCTCGCCGTGGCATCGATGCCCGCCGCGTACGACGCGAAGGCCGTCGCAAAGCGGAGCGGGCCGCGGTCGTAGGCGTTGTAGCCGAAGAGGTTGTGCCTCTTTCGCGAGATGTAGGAAGTTCCCCAGGACGACTCGTGCATGGCGGCCGCCAGCAGGAAGCGGGCGTTGACCCCGTATCGCTTCTCCGCCGAGATGAAGGCGATCCCGAGCGGAGGCAGCGACGTTTTCGCCTTCAGGTACTCGTCGATCGCCCAGGCCGATGCCCCGCTCACCGACAACAGGTTCGTGTCCAGGGTGATCGCGCGGCCGGCGTGGTATGCCCGCGCTCGTGGCATGCGGGCATCCGCGGTCGGGATGACGACGGTCATCAGCAGAGCGGCGGCCAGCAAGGCCAGCGTCAGGCAACGGCGGCGGATCGAAATCACGGTGTACCACGTGCGGCTGATGGCGACGTGGAGCCACGATCGCGTGGTCAGCGTCGGTGTGCGGCCGACCAGGTGACGTGGTCAGGACGCGTAGGTTCGGTTGAGCGACCTGACCTTCCGCCGAACCAGCACCGTCAATCAATTGCCCGATACGCCCATCGGGCGAAATCGATAGAACTAGGCCAGGAGCCGACCGTTCTCGCGTCGCCGCGGCGGAGTGGCTGACCGGGGACCGCAACTTGGTAGTTGGAACCTTTTCCTGCGAACTTCGGCCGTTCCCCATGACAGCGCAAGGCAGGAGAGGTTCGATGCGATATTCATCGGTGGTCGTGACGGCGAGCGTCGCCGCCGTGGTCGCGATCTCAGTCGCAGCCTGTGCGGCGACGCCGACGAGTCCGTCGTCCCGCGAGACCACGCCGGCGGCCTCCGCGAGCGCCACGGACGTCATCGTCTCGCCACCGCCATCGACGAGTGCGGCTCCATCGTCGTCCGCGTCCATCCCCTCCGGGGCGCCGATCGGCAGCCGGATCCAGGTCGGCGAACCAGTCCTGATCGCGGGGTCCGAGCCGCGCGCGGGCGGCGATGGACTCATCCTGTTCGGCATCAGCGTCAGCGTCACCGTCGGGGACACCGGCACCTATTGCACCACGTTCCACACCATCCGCTCGGATGGGAGCGGCCAGCGACAGCTGATCGATGACTGCGTGGCCTATGGGAACGCGAGCTGGAGCCCCACGGGCGACGGCATCATCATCGACAGCAGGCCCCTGTCGAGCACGACGACCCGGATCTCCGAGATGGCCGCCGATGGCGGCGCGCAGCACCCGCTGCTGACCCTGGCCGGCGGCTTCGAGCCTACGTTCTCGCCCGATCGGTCCCAGATCGCCTACGCGGCTGACTGGGGCGGCATCACCATCGCCGCGGCTGACGGAACGCGCCCGCGCCAGCTGACCAGCACGCTGGACGCAACCAAGAGCTCTGATAGTGAACCGCGCTTCTCGCCGGATGGCTCGCGCCTCGTGTTCAGTCGGTCCATCAACGACCCCTCCGGTCACGTCGGGGACACGTCGGAGGTTTGGATGGTGAACGCCGACGGCACCGACCTGCATCGGCTGACCGGCCTGTCGCAGTCCTATTCCGCCCGCTGGTCGCCCGACGGCTCGCACCTATTGTTCACGAGCTCGCCGCCGGTGACCGGCTCTGCTTCCTCCGATGTGGGCTTATGGACCATCGACGCCGACGGCACGGGCCTGACCCGCGTCATTCCCTACACCGGGGGCCGGGGCCGGGACCACGATGCCGACTGGTCCCCCGACGGCTCGCGCATCGCCTATACGCATTTCGAGCCCGACACAGGCGTCAGGTCCCTGCGTGTCGTGAATGCCGATGGCAGCGGCATCACGACGCTGCTCTCCAACTCCCAGGGCCAAACCTACCAGTACGTGTCGCCGGACTGGGGTCTGCCCAGCACAGTGCAACCGGAGGTTCGATAGATGCGATGTCCGTCTTTCGCCGGGCGCGCGATCATTGCCGTGATCGTCGCGATCTCAGTCGGAGCCTGTGCGGCGACGCCGACGAGTCCTTCGTTCCATGAGACCACGCCAGCGGCTTCCGCGAGCGTGTCGGCGACGAGCTCGACCGCCATCGTGGAGTCGCCAGTGGCATTGACGGGTGCGGATCCGTCGTCGTCTCCGTCATTCCCGGCCGGGGCGAAGATCGACGGCCGGATCCAGGTCGGCGAGCCCGTCGCGCCGCGCTGGTTCGCTGCGGACGACACGTCGCTGTGGGTCCACGAGCCCACGAGCCTGGTGCGCGTCGACCTGGCGACGTCCGCCGTCACAGGACAGGTCAACACGGGCTCGATGGAGTACGGCTATGCGGCGACCGGAGGAGGTTCCGTCTGGCAGACGGACTACGAGAACAACGCCGTCCTGAGGATCGATCCGGCCAGCGGCAAGGTCCTCGCGAAGATCCCGGTCGGGTTGCAACCGCTGGGCGTCGTCGTGACCGCGGGCTCGGTGTGGGTGGCCAACGAGCACAGCGGCTCGGTCACGCGCATCGATCCCGCGACCAACAAGGTTGTCGCGACGATCCCGATCAACTCGCCCGACTCCGCCGGGCCGCAGATCATGACGGCGGGACCGGGGGGTGTCTGGGTGGATGTCGACAACATGGGCTCGGTGGTGCGGATCGATGCCGCGACGAACAAGGTCGGGCTGGTGGTGCCGCTGAATGGATGGGTTGCCAGCGACGGCGAGCAGGTCTGGATCGCCGACGACACGGGGATCGACGGGCTGGCGCAGGCCAT
>CAVURK010000004.1:0-443311 GCA_963743855.1 uncultured Chloroflexia bacterium | reverse complement strand
CCCGGGCGGTCATCTCGCTCGGTGAGGCTGGCCAGCGGCGGCCGTACCTGGTCGCCACGGCGCATTCGAGCCGGGTGCGCTCCGAGGCGGATCGCAAGACCCTGCTCGACCTGACGCCCAACTTCGACCACCTGATCGCGGTCTCCAAGGCGAGCGAGGCCAAGCTGATCGACGAGGGCCGGGCGACGGTCCCGATCAGCCTCATCTACAACGGCGTCGACCTCCAGCGCTACGACCACCAGGAGCCGTGCTGCACGCTCCCCGACGAATACGGGATGGAGGCGGGCTCGCAGATCGTCGGGGTCGTGGCGCGGCTCGAGCCCGAGAAGGGTCACCCGACCCTGCTCGAGGCGTGGCCCGGCGTCCTCCACGCCGTCCCCGATGCCTACCTGCTGATCGTCGGCGAGGGCAGCCGGCGCGACGATCTCGAAGCGCAGGCGCGTCAGCTCCGGATCGCCCATCGGGTCGTCTTCACGGGACGCCGGGACGACGTCCCCGCCGTCACGGCCGCGCTCGACGTCGCGGTCCTGCCGTCCTACCGCGAGGCACAGGGCCTGACGATCCTCGAGGCGATGGCGCTGTCACGCCCGGTGGTCGCCTCGAATGTCGGCGGGATCCCCGAGATGGTCGAGGACGGTGTCACCGGGCTGCTCGTCCCGCCGCATGACGCCGGGGCGCTCACGGCGGCCATCGTCCGGCTGCTGACCGATCACTCGTATGCGGACGTGCTCGGTCGGGCGGGCCACGACCTGGTCCACGACCGCTTCTGCATCGAGCTGATGGTCCAGGCGGTCGAGTCGATCTACGAAGAGGGCTCGAGGGCGGTCCGTCCGTCGGAGGTCGCGGCCGCCGGCTGATCGCCCTTGCGGCGGAACCACCGCGAGCCGGGCAGCGGTCGCGCCAGCCGGACCAGCGGGAAGAGCCCGACCAGGATCACCGGCGTCAGGAAATACCAGCGCGGCATGGCCAGGAAGACGGCCACGATCATCGTCCAGCGGCGGTTCGTCCGCGCTCCCCAGATCACGACGAGGGCGGCCAGCGGAAGCCGCCAGCCGATGACGAAGATGCTGTCGTCGGGCTCCCTGCCGAGCTGCTCGATGTACTGGCGCCACAGGTCCGGGGCGAGCAGGAACGACCCGCCCGCGATCAACGCGGTGGCGCCGACGGCGATGGCCAGGTTGCGCCACTCCCGTCGGACCGCGAACCAGAGCAGGCCCACCCCTGGCGACAGCTTGGTCAGGATGATGAACGCCCAGGCGAACGGGAAGCGGAACCCGATCAGGACCGCTGCGACGATCAGCAGGTTGACGTTGACGGCGTTGAGCTCGATGGCGACGGCAGGGATGAACAGGGTGAACAAGAGGGCCGGACCGGCGACCACGGCCAGCACGGCGGTCTCCGCGGCGCGCAGCAGGAAGGTGAAGGTCTCGAAGGGCATGAGGGTCTGGATGACGCCCATGACCTGGGCGACCGGTGGGCTGTAGAGGAAGCAGCCGTCCGGATCCCAGATGTTCTTCGGGTCGAACCCGTAGTAGCACTTGGCATCGACCGGATTGCCCATCTGCGTGAACGTCACGAAGACGGCGACGGCCCAACCGATCCCGAGCGCGATCAGGATGAACCGCCAGTTCAAGGTCATGGGCGCACCTTAGCCTCGCGATATCGCCATGTCACCCGGACTATCGACATGGTGCGTCCTGGCACCGACGGGCGCTAGCATCCGCCCCTATGACCCTGCCGAGATTCTGGGCGTTCCTGGCGGTCGCGCTGCCGGTCCTCGCCGCGCTCGTCGCGAGCCTGTCGACGGTCGATCTCACCTACCAGCTGCGGGCCGGCGCCGAGATCCTGGCGACCGCCTCGATCCCGACCACCGATACCTGGACGTTCACGGTCGCCGGGCAGCCCTGGTTCGACCAGCAGTGGGGCGCGCAGGTGATCCTGTCCGCCGTCTTCCAGGTCGGCGGCTGGACGGGCCTGGCGCTGCTCCGGGCGGGTCTTCTCGGCGTCATCGTCGTGTGCCTCTTCGTCGTCGCCCGCCGGGCGGGGCTCGCCGATCGGGGTGCGGCGCTGGTGACGATCGGCGCGTTCATCATCGCGGCGCCGGCGATGGCTCTTCGCCCGCAGCTCTTCGGCATGACCCTCTTCGCGGTCGTCCTGCTGATCCTCTCCGACCGGCGAGCGCATCCGGCTCGGTGCTGGCTGATCCCGGTGATCGTGCTCGTGTGGGCCAACCTCCACGGCAGCTTCTTCCTGGGGCCGCTGGTCGTCGGGCTGGCCTGGATCGCCGATGTCCGCGATCGCGTGCCGCAGCCGCACAGGCTGCTCGCCGTGGCTGTGGTCTCGGCCCTGGCGGCCTGCGTCACGCCGTTCGGCCCGGCGGTCTGGACCTACGCCGCGAGCCTGTCGGTCGATCCGTTCGTCACGCAGCGGATCAGCGAATGGCAGCGAACCTCACTGCGGCGACCCGGCCGGCGTCATCTACGCGGTCTCGCTCGTCGCGGTCCTCGGGTTGCTGTGGGTTCGGCGCGCCGCCGTCCGACTCCCGATGCTGATCTGGCTCGGCGTGTTCGCGCTCGTCGGGCTCTACGCGATCCGGGGCGTCGCCTGGTGGGGACTGGCGATCGTCCCCGTCGTGTCTGCCCTGGCCGCCGCGGGCGCGCCTTCCGGCCGGCCCGCGACGCTCGGCACCAGGACCATGCAACGGCTCAACCTCGTCCTCGCCGGCGATCCTCATCGCGACTGGCGTCGCGTTCGTGCCCATCTGGCGAGCGGTCGATCCGGCGACGGGTGCGCCTGTCGGCTTGCTGACGGATGCCCCGCCCGGTGTGACCGCCGCGGTCCGCAGCGTCGCGCATCCGGGAGATCACCTCTTCGCGCCCCAGCCGTGGGGCTCCTGGTTCGAATTCGCGACGCCGGACCTGCCGGTCGCCGTGGACTCGCGCATCGAGCTCTTTCCGGCCGCCGTCTGGGCGGACTACGACAGCGTCATCTCGGGCCGCGGCGACTGGGCTGGCGTCCTCAGCCGCTGGAACGTGGCGATCGTCGTCGTCGACCGCGAGATGACGCCGATCTCGGGCACCCGACTGACGAGCGCCGGCTGGCGGTCCGTCTACTCCGGCGTCGACGGGTCGGTCCTGACGGCGCCGGCCCGGTAGGCGGCGTCGCAAAGCACCGGGCTGGTAAAGTCGCGCCATGACCAATCCCACCCCCGACCTCGACGTCGTCGTCCTCGGCGGCGGCGGCCATGTCGGCCTGCCCCTGAGCCTCGCCTTCGCCAAGGCCGGCCTGCGCGTCGGCATCTACGACACCAACCAGGCCACGCTCGACCGGATCGCGTCGGGCGAGATGCCGTTCATGGAGAACGGCGCCGACGAGCTGCTGCGCGAGGTCCTCCCGACGGGCCGGCTCGCCTTCGGCACCGACGGCTCGATGATCGAGCGGACCGATCACCTCGTCGTCGTCATCGGCACCCCGGTCGACGAGTTCCTCGGCCCGTCGATGACGATCTTCGAGAAGGCGGTCGACCAGATCGCGCCGCACCTCCGCGACGGCGCGCTGGTGGCCCTGCGGAGCACCGTCTACCCGGGCACGACCGGCTACGTCGCCCAGCACCTCGCCGCAGCGCGGCTGCACGGTCGACGTCGCCTTCTGCCCCGAGCGGATCGCCGAGGGCCACGCGCTCGAGGAGCTCCACTCGCTGCCGCAGATCATCGGCGCCGACGACGATCGGGCCGCCGAGCGCGCGCACGGAGCTGTTCGGCAAGCTCGCGAGCAAGACGATCCGGACGACGACCAAGGAAGCCGAGCTGACCAAGCTCTTCACCAACACCTGGCGCTACATGAAGTTCGCGGTCGCGAACCAGTTCTTCACGATCGCCGACGAGGCCGGCGTCGACTACACCAACATCCTGCGCGCGATCCGCGAGGACTACCCGCGCGCCGCCGACCTGCCGGGTCCGGGCTTCGCCGCCGGACCGTGCCTGTTCAAGGACACGATGCAGCTGTCGGCGTTCACGACCGACCACTTCCCGCTCGGCCAGGCCGCGATGCAGGTCAACGAGGGCCTGCCCGCCTACATCGTCTCGGCGCTCGAGCGCCGCTACGGCGGGCTGACCGGCAAGACGGTCGGCATCCTCGGGATGGCCTTCAAGTCCGAGTCGGACGACCCGCGCGCCTCGCTCAGCTACAAGCTGCGCAAGCTCCTGTCGTGGGCCGGCGCCCGCGTCCTTGCCACCGATCCGTACGTCGTCGACGACCGTCTCGTGACCCTCGACTGCGTCCTCAAGGAGAGCGACATCCTGATCCTCGGAGCGCCGCACAAGGCCTATCGCAGCCTCGAGGTCGGCGGCAAGGACGTCGTCGACGTGTGGGGGGCCCTCGGCGAGGGGATCCGGCTCTAGTGCGGATCCTCGTCACCGGCGCCGCCGGGTTCATCAACGGCTATCTCGTCCCGGAGCTCCTCGAGGCCGGCCACGAGGTCATCGGGCTCGACGACTTCAGCAAGTACGGCCGGCTGGTCAAGTCGTACGACGACCACCCGCGCTACCGGTTCGTCGAGGGCGACGCCAAGGACGTCGGCGCTGATCGCGCGAGCTCGCCGCGGACTGCGACCAGGTCGTCGCCGCGGCGGCGATGATCGGCGGGATCAGCTACTTCCACGAGTTCGCCTACGACCTGCTGGCCGAGAACGAGCGGATCCTCGCCGCGACGTTCGACGGCGCGATCGCCGCCCATCGCGACGGGCATCTCGAGCGGATCATCGTCGTCAGCAGCTCGATGGTCTACGAGTCGGCGACGGTCTTCCCGACGCCCGAGGGCGCCCAGCTGACCTCGCCGCCGCCGATCTCGACGTACGGCTTCCAGAAGCTCGCCTCGGAGTACTTCGCCAAGGGCGCCTGGGAGCAGTACCAGCTGCCGTACACGATCGTCCGGCCGTTCAACTGCGTCGGCATCGGCGAGCGCCGGGCGCTGCGCGACACGGACATCATGAGCGGCAACGTGAAGCTCGCCCTGAGCCACGTCGTGCCCGGACCTCGTCCACAAGATCCTCAAGGGCCAGGACCCGCTCCACATCCTCGGCGCGGGCGACCAGGTCCGCCACTACACGTACGGCGGCGACCTCGCCCACGGCATCCGCCTCGCGATGGAATCGCCGGCGGCGGTCAACGACGACTTCAACCTCTCGACCGCCGCGTCGACGACGGTCCTCGAGCTGGCCGAGGCGATCTGGCACAAGATCCACACCGACGGCCGACCGTTCCACTACGTCAGCGACCCGCCCTTCGAGCACGACGTCCAGCTCCGCGTGCCGGACGTCCGCAAGGCGCGCGAGGTGCTCGGCTTCGAGGCGACGACGACGCTCGACCAGATGCTCGACGAGGTCATCCCGTGGATCCGGGCGGAGTCGGAGCGCCGGCCGGCTGTGATGGCGCGCGCCGGTGCTGTCGCGTCGTCATGCCGGTCTTCAACGAAGGCGAGGCGGTCGAGCCGGTGCTGCGGGCGCTGTCCGCGGCGTGTCACGACGCCGCACGAGATCCTCGTCGTCTACGACTTCGACGAGGACCCGACCGTCCCGGTCATCGCCCGGCTCGCCGGCGAGCATCCCGGCCGTCCGCGGGCTGCGCAACGACCTCGGTCGCGGCGTGCTCAACGCGATGAAGGCCGGGATCGCCGCGTCGACGGCGCCGTACGTCCTCATCTCGATGGCGGACGGCTCCGACGAGCCGCACGTCGTCGACCCGATGGTCGCGCTGGCGCGCGACGGCGCCGACGTCGTCTCGGCGTCGCGCTACATGCGCGGCGGCCACCAGATCGGCGGGCCGCCGCTCAAGCGGCTGATGAGCCGGACCGCCGGGCTCACGCTCCACTGGTTCGCCGGCGTCCCGACCCACGACCCGACCAACAACTTCAAGCTCTACTCGCGCCGCTTCCTCGACAGCGTGACGATCGAGAGCACCGCCGGCTTCGAGCTGGCCCTCGAGCTGACGGTCAAGGCGACGCTCGCCGGCCGGCGCGTCGCCGAGGTCCCGACGACGTGGCGCGACCGGACCGCCGGCCAGAGCAACTTCAAGCTGCGCAAGTGGCTGCCGCACTACCTGCACTGGTACTGGGTGGCGTTCGGCGCGCGGCTGTCATCCATCGCGCGGCGGCGGCCGGCGAGGCGCTAGACGCCGCGCGCGCGGCCGGGTCAGGGGTTGACGGCGGACTTGCCCAGGTTCGCCCTGATCTCGGCGACGCGCGCCGGATCCACCGGCGGGACGGCGTCGCCGGCCAGACTGTCGGTGAGCGGCGACCCGAATTCGTCGAGGACCTCGCGGAGGCGCGTCACGGTCCGGTCGAGCAGCTTGGTCGTGTCGGGGTCCACGCCGGGACCGAGGTCGCCGGTCGCGACGACGATCGTCGCCCGCGTCTCGGCCGCCCGGTCGGCGAACAGGTCGCGACCCTCGCGAAGCAGCCAGACGTTCCAGATCAGGGCCAGCGTCGTGACCGATGCGAGGCCCACGACCGTCGCCATCCGTCGCGGACCGCGCTCGGGAGCGAGACCGGCCCGACCAGGCTGGCGAGCCCGATCAGCGCGACGATCCCCGACAGGTAGGCGTAGCGGCTGTACTCGGCGGCCGTGTCGAAGAGCTGTGCTCGCAGCAGCCCGAGGATGGCGTACTCGAAGACGATCGCCCCGAAGCAGGCCACCGCCCGCCCCGACACCGGGACGCCGCGGATCAAGCCGGACGACGACCACGACCACCAGGGCGAGCGCCGCCAGCCGGCCGACCAGCGGCCCGACCCCGAGCGCCGAGCCGATCGCGGTCCCGACGCCGTCGAGCACGAAGGCGGGCACGCTCAGGAAGGCGTCGATCGTGAACGGGTCGCGCGCGGTGGCGACGCCGTTGCGCCCGAAGACGAGATACCAGGCGAGATAGATGACCGCCGGGACTGCGAGGGTCAGCACGAGGCGACGACGACGCGGGTCGAGCAGCAGGTCGAGACCGACCAGCCCGAACATGAAGATGCCGAACCCGGAGGTCATCATCCCGATCGTGATCAGGGCGACCGCGGCCACGACCCGCCCGCGACCAGGCTGGCCGTCGAGCAGGATCATCGCCCCGAGCCCGAGTGCGATCGCCCCGACGAACCCGATCTGCAGCGCCCAGAACAGGTTCTCGAAGCCGCTCCCGAAGAACGCGACGACCAGGGCGATGAGGGCACCGAGCCACGGGCCTGCGGCGCGCCGGGCGAGGACGTAGACCTCGAGCACGACGATCACGTGCAGGATGCGCGAGCAGCGCCAGGTACGGCATGTACGACGACAGCCCGAAGGCGTCGAGCATCAGCCGGTAGACGACGGTCGTGACCCCGAGCCAGTGCTCGTTGAACGGCTGGAGGAAGCTGTCGAGCGAGATCGACCGCTCGGCCATGACCGCCCACTCGTCGGCGAAGAAGGTCAGGCCGCGGCCGAGCCACAGCAGGGTCACGAAGGCGCCGACCGACGCCAGCGCGACGAATGCGTCGGGCAGGTCCGGGCGGCGCGACTCGATCCGGGTGACGGCGGGGGTCGTGATCAGCGGTCTCCGTGGTCGGGTGATGCGGCCGGACTATAGCCCGCCGCTCGCCGGACGTGCCGCGACCCGATGGTCCTGCACTCGCGCTCCTGCCGGGGCCAGGTCGGCCCGGCCTCGCGGGTTACGCCGACGCAGCTCCGTCGGGCACCGCCGCTCGAGGGTCCGGTGCGCCGGCATCGGCGCCGCGCGGCGACCGTGATCCGAGCCACAGGATCGACACGAGCGTGATCGCGATCATCACGACGGCCCCCACGATGCTCTGCAGCCCCGGATACGGCAGCCAGTCCCGGAAGACCGGGGCGTGGCGGGATGGCCGACCAGCAGGTTGAGCACGAACACGACGCTGAACACGAGATAGAGCCACTGGATCCGCCGCTCCGGGATCAGCAGCAACAGGAAGATCACGCGCGCCGTACGCGTAGCGCTCGTGCATCTGGGTCAGGAACGTGAACGCAGATCAGCGTCGATGCGGCGAGGCCCAGGATGAACGTCCGTGGCGTCGGATCGCGAACGATGATCAGGAGCGACGACCAGCGACAGGAGCCCGGTCAGCGCAGTAGCCCGGCGGTGCGCAAGCGTCAGCGGTCCGAGCAAGACCGTCGTCGTCGGACGACGAACCCGCCTCCGGCGCTGAGCTGGACCAGCCACCAGACGTTCCAGGCGTTGCAGCGACAGGAACGGGAAGATGTTGTTCTGGTAGTCGGCCGAGGTTGTGCAGGTAGTTGCGCGGTCCGTCCGGCCGGGATGAACGGCAGCCACAGGACCACGATGACGGCCAGCCCGATCGCCGCGGTCCGTGCGATCTCTCGCGCATCCGCCATGCGCCCAGAACCAGGCCGCGAACGGCAGGATGAACGGCAGCGCCTGCGGCTTGGTCATGAGGCAGACCGCGAGGGCGGCGGCGGCGAGCCCGTTGTGCCCGTTCAGGGCGAACACGACCGCGGCCAGCGCGAAGAACAGGTAGATGCTCTCGTACTGGCCCCACCACGCGCTGACGTCGATGACGGCCGGATGGAGCAGCACGATCGCGGCCGCGATCACCGCCCAGAGCGGCCGGTCGCGGAACGCGTAGACCACGAGAGCCGGCGATCCCGAGGTCGGCCAGCGACGCGGGCAGCTTCATCAGGGTCGCGGATCCATGGGTCGGACGCGTCCGCGACCGTCTTGAACGCCGGCTCGATGAAGGCGAGCACGCCCCAGACGCAGGCCATCATCGGCGGGAAGGACAGGTTCTGGTCGTAGGCGTGCCCGAAGCCGTCGTCCGCGATGCCGTGGACCCACAGGACGAACTGGTCGAGGTCGCCGCGAAGCCCCGGCGTCGGGAGCAGGACGATCCGGATCAGGATCCCGGCGACGAAGACGACCACCAGGGCGACGACGTACCGGCGTGACCAGCCGTTCCGTCGTCGGCGGGCGGACCCATCGGGTCAGACGCGGTCGAGGCCCAGTACCGCTCGGCGGTCCCGTCGACGCTCGCCGACAGCCGCGATCTCGCGCGCCGTACTTGCCGGACCGCGTCGGCCATCGCGAGCGTGCTGTCGAACAGCCGCTCGATCTGGCTCTCGTACAGGTTGATGCCCATGATCTTGCGCTCGATCTGGTCGGTGATGTCGGCGAACTCGGGCGTGATGCTCACGTCGGCCGGGAGGCCGGCGAGCGGGTCGACGCCGGCAGGTCGTCGAGGCTCGTGGAAGTCGTTCCACCACGCGTACGGGAAGTCCTCGTAGAACGTGACGATGCCGGCGTATTCCGGGCCCGGGCATCACCCAGCGCGGCCCTCCTGGAGCAGCCGGATGCCGACCTCGCGGCACAGCTGGTGGTCGACGTGGCCGCCGACGCCGAGCGGGAAGTAGACCTTCTGCGGCTCGAGCCGGGCGATCTCCTGGCGGAGCATCTCGAACGGTGCGTCGTCATCGGCGCGCGGCATCCCGAGCAGCTCGTCGTCGCCCTCGTAGCCGCGGAAGACCGCGTCGGGCAGGTCGAGGAAGACGATCGACGCCTCGGCGAAGTAGGCGAAGCGCTCGTCCTCGAGCCGGCGGCGGGCCATCAGGTCGCCGGCGGCCGCCGCATCGATGATCTCGTCGGTGTAGACCGCGCCCTGGGTCGGCAGGTCGTCGATGACCGGCTGATCGGCCAGCGACTCGTTGCGGATGCTCGCCCGGCGATACCACGACGAACGCTGCCAGAAGCGCTTGGCGGCCTGGTCGGCGTCGGCCTGGGTGGCCTCGAGCCGGTCGTCGCTGGCGGCCCACGCCGGGACGAGGACGGCGGTCGGCCAGTCGGCGGCGATGTCGGCTGCGGTTGAACGCCTCGGTCGCCGGCCACATCGCCTTCGAGCCGAACCCGAGCGCCTCGCGCTGGTACGGGGTCAGGCGGTCCGACGATCCGTCGCCGGAGAAGACGGTCAGGATCGTGACGGTCTGGCCGAGCTCGCGGAGGCTGGCGATCAGCCCGCCGCACGAGAGCGCGACGTCGTCGGGGTGCGGCGCGACGAAGACGTGGGTCATGGCCGGGCGAGTATACCGAGCCGTGCACCGGCGGGTCGCCGGTCGCTCGCCCGTCGAAGCCGCCGGCGCCGATGAGCGGGACGAAGACGCAGGCCCGTCGAGCTCGTCCGAGCCAGTCGTCGCCGTGCCGGGTGACGATGGTCAGCAGCTGCCGATCGCGCGAGCCGACCGGGATGACGAGCCGGCCGCCGTCGCGCGAGCTGCTCGCGGAGGGCCTGTCGGGACGGCCGGCGCGGCGGCGGTGACGATGATCCCGTCCCACGGCGCCCCGGCCGGGTCCCCGAGGCTGCCGTCGGCCTCGCGGATCGTCACGAGCCGCGTCGAGACCGAGCGCTCGCCAGGCTCGCCTGCGCCGTCCGGGATGAGCGACGGCCTGGCGCTCGAGCGAGGTGACCGCGGCACCGAGCCAGGCGAGGATCGCGGCCTGGTAGCCGGACCCGGTCCCGATCTCGAGGATCCGGTCGCCCGGCTCGGACGTCGAGGTGCTCGGTCATCTTGGCGACCATGTACGGCTGGCTGATCGTCTGGCCGGCCTCGATCGGCAGCGCCTCGTCGGCGTAGGCGTCGCGCTGCGTCTCGCTCGGGGACGAACGCCTCGCGCGGGATCGGCGCCCATCGCGGCGAGGACGCGCTCGTCGGTGATGCCCGCGGTTGCGCAGCTGGCGGGCGACCATCGCGGCGCGGGCCTCGGCCGGGTCGTTGCCCGGGTCGCCGCCCGGGCCGGTCATGCCGCGAAGATACGCCGCAACGACCGACTCCCTGGTCAGCGCCGGCTCAGGACGGCGACGGCGAGGCGGCGGCGGACGGGGCCGCGGACGGCGTCGGTGCCGCGGACGGTGCCGCCGACGCTGACGGCGCCGGCGAAGCCGGACGCCGCGGGCGAGGCGCTCGCGCCGGCCGACCCCGACGGTGCGGCGAACCCGAGGCGGACGGCGAGGCGCTCGGAGCGGCCGTCTCCGACGGGGTGGGCGAGGGCGTCGGGGTCGGGGTCAGGATGCCGCCGTGCCCGCCGAGCAGCCCGTACAGCAGGATCCCGACGAAGATCACGACGCGTCGCGATGACGAAGTAGCGCGACGGCGGTCGGCGACCTTGACGGCACGCTCCGACGGGGTCGGTGCTCGTGCCGGCGCGCGGTGTCGGTCCGGCGCGTCGCCTTGCCGCCGACGGATGCGGCGCGCCGCCGCGGCCGCACCAGTGGCCGCTTTGGCGGCCGTCGGAGCTCGGCTCCGGGACGGATTCGTCTTCGTCGTCGTCCTCGTCGTCCTCGTCCTCGTCGCCGTCGTCGGACGACTCGTCCTCTTCGTCGGCCTCGAGCGGGCTCGGGCTCCGGCTTCCGGTTCGGGCGTCGGCGCCGGCTCGGGCTCCGGCTCAGGCGCCGCTGCCGGCTCAGGCTCGGGCGCCGCCGTCGGCGCCGGCTCAGGCTCGGGCGCCGCCACCGGCTCCGGCTCGGGCGTCGGCTCCGTCGGCGCGAGCGGGGTCGGCGGGCGCCTCCTCCGGCGTGCCCTCGGGTCGGTCAGTCATGCGGGCGTGTCACTCCTCGGGGCCGCGACGCATCGGGCGCGGCGCGGGCGCCAGTGTACCGAAGGCGCCGAGCAGTCGTCCGCCGGTCGCCGGTCACGCATCGCGGACCGCCGGGATCGCCAGCCCGGCCAGACCGGCACCCATCGTGAGCACGCCGAAGACGGCGATGACCGGACCCGGCCCGAGAACCTGGCCGAGGACCGACCCGAGCAGCATCGCGATCGTCATCGAGCCGAAGACGAGCGCGAAGCGGATGCCGACGACGCGGCCCATCAGCTCCGGCGGCGTCCGTTCCTGGAAGAGGGTCTGGCTCGGGATGATGAAGATCATGTTGGCGACGCCCTGGCCGAACGTCAGCCCGATCGCGACGCCGAGGTTGTTGCGTCATCGCGAACAGGAAGATCAGCAGCCCCCAGGCCGCGTAGCCGACGATGACCATCCGACCCTTGGCGAAGCGCGCGCCGATGAGCCCGATCACGAACCCGCCGATCAGGTTGCCGACGCCGAGCCCGGTCTCGAGGAAGCCGTAGGCGGCCTGCCAGCCGAAGCTCGACCCGCTGAACGTCGCCTGGACGAAGCTCGGCGTCAGCGCGATGGCGATCCCGAGGCTGAACTGGCCGACCGCGCCCTGGAGCGTGTTCGCGAGCAGGACCGTCTCGCGCCGGAGGAAGTGCCAGCCGGCGGCGAGCTCGGCGACGAAGCCCTTCGCGCTGTCCGGCTGCCGCTGCGACCTCCGAAGCGCGTTCGCGCGCGGACGACGATCGTCGCGATCAGGGCGGCCGAGGCGAGATAGGTCGCCGCGTCGACCCAGAACGCGAGCGGGACGGCCGAGCCGAGCAGGTCGACGAAGAGACCGGCCAGCGGGTAGCCGATGACGTCGGCGATCGTCTCGCCGACCCACAGCGCCGAGTTGGCGCTGAGGAGGTCCTCCTCGGGAACGATCTGGGGCAGGATCGCGACCCGCGCCGGCCGGAAGAAGACCGAGATGCTGGTCACGAGGAAGATCAGCGGGTAGACCAGGACGATGTTGGTGACCGCCGCGATCGGCAGGATCAGCACGATGGCGCCGCGCAGGATGTCGCTGACGACCATCACCTCCTTGTGGTCCCAGCGATCGACGAACGTGCCCGCGATCGGGCTGAGGAGCAGGTTCGGGAGCGTGGCCGCGAAGAAGACGAGACCGGTCGCGAGCGCCGACCCGGTCGAGATCGCGACGACCGCGACCAGCGCGAGCTGGTTGAGCCGGTCGCCGAACAGCGAGATGAGCTGGCCGGACCACAGCGCCGAGAACGAGCCGTTGAGCGCGAGCCGGACGTACGGGTGCTGCCGGACGCGCTCGACCGCCTCGGGGGACGGGCGCGGGATCGGGATCGTGATCGTGCCGGCGGCTCCGGCGTCGGGTTCGAAGCTCGTCAGCGACGGCGATGCCAGGCCCGCGCCCGCGCTGCCCATGACGAGCGGGCGCTCGAGGGCGACGGCGCCGGTCAGCGCCGGCGACAGGCCGGTCTCGGCGCCGGGGTCGCCGGCCCGCTGCGGCCGGCCGCGACGCGGCCAGATCCGCGAGGCGGACGGCGGATCGCCTCGAGCTGCGCGTCGTCGAGCTCCTGCGGGACGCGGACGACCGCGGCGAACAGGAAGAAGCCGAGACCGAAGGTCAGGAAGACGTCGCCGATCGACGCCACGTTCCGGATGATCGGCAAGGGGATCGGGATGACGTCGGCGAACGGCCCGAGGTGGAGCAGGAAGTTCGCGTCGAGCGGCGCCGGCAGGATGTAGTGGAGCGACGAGGTCATGTCGGCGGGGGAGAGGCCCGCGATCTCGAGGCTCGTGATCCAGACCGGCATGTAGCCGCCGTTGACGATGATGACGACGGCGTTCAGCAGGACCCCGATGAAGGCCAGGCTCATGCCCGGGTAGGCCGCGGTTCGGCCCACAGCGCGAGGAGCAGGAGGATGAAGCCCGCGGCGAGGAGCGGGACGCGGAGCGCCTCGGCCAGCGGGATGCCGTTGTTGAGCAGGAATTCCGTCCCGAAGCGGACGAAGACGGCGACGATCAGCAGCGGTCAGCCGCTGGAGCCGGATCGACGCCAGGTTGAGGATGTCGCCGCCGGCCAGCAGGCCGAGGATGAGACCGAGCGCGATGCCGCCGATCAGCATGGGCGCGGGAAGGCGTCGTTCACAGGGCCATCATGCGAGGCCGGGCGGCGGCCCGTCGGGTCGGTTCGGGCGGGACGGACCGCGACTGCTGTGCCAGTGCGCTGGTCCGGGTCGCTGCCGTCGAGGCAGCCGGGCGGCGCTGCGGGAGGTCAGACCCGTTCGGCCGGCGCCGCGGCGGTCGTGTCGATGCGGGCGGCCGTCATCCGGTCGGCGGCCTGGGTGAGGAGCGGGATCTGGCGCGGGCTCGCGGGCCGGCCCGGGTCCGGGACGCCGTCCGCGTGCCGCGTCTTGACGAAGGCATCGACGACGACCGGGTCGAACTGGACGCCGGCGAACTTGCGCAGCTCGGCGAGCGCCTGCTCGGTGGTCAGCGGCGTCATGCGGTAGGGGCGGGCGGCCGTCATCGCCTCGAAGGCGTCGGCCACGTGGAGGATCCGGGCGAGCTTCGGGATCTCGTCGCCGATGAGCCGGTCCGGGTAGCCCGAGCCGTTGTACCACTCGTGGTGGTGGCGGATGATCGGCAGCTCGGGCGCGAGCTTCGTGACCGGCGCGATGATCTGGGCGCCGAGGACCGGGTGCGAGTTCATGATCATCCGCTCCTCGCGATTGAGCCGCTCCGGCTTCAACAGCACGTGGTCCGGGACGCCGATCTTGCCGACGTCATGGAGCAGGCCGCCCCACTCGAGCGCCTCGAGCTCCTGGTCGTTGACCCGCATCACCTGCCGATGTCGACCGCGATCTCCTTGACGTTCTGGCTGTGTCGCGCCGTGTACGGATCACGCTTGTCGACGGCCTCGGCCAAGGCGCCGATCGTCTGCGTGAACATGTCGCGCATCTCGACGAACCGCTGCGAGGCCTGCCGCGTCGTGTACAGCGGCAGGGCGAAGAGCAGCGTCGCCCACCACGCGATCGAGTAGACGATCGGCCATAAGCCAGCCGAGCGGCGCCAGAGCGAAGCTGTTGAAGACGGTCGATCTCGCGAATCGCCATCGATCACCGTCGCGAAGGACTGGCCGGTTCGGAGCGCAAGCGAGTCCGCGACTAGCGATCACGATTCAGGACGAGGAACGACGCGGCGCCGAGCATCGTCGCGACGAAGTTGCTGGCGAGTCCGCCACTCGCCGTTCGCGAGACACGACCTTCAGAAATGCAACCTGGACGACGCCACCGACGATGGCCGGAAGCGTCGACGCCAGCGTGATTCGCCAGCGAGCCGTACCACGGGATACGGCCACGCACCTCGCGAATCTCGGTCGTTCCGATCGCGGCAACCCAACCGCCGACGGCCGGACCGCCAAGTGCCATCGCGGCCACGATCGGAGCCATGGCGACGGCCTGATGTGATCCGAGCGGCAGACGGACCGGCAGTGCCGACGCCACGAGTGTCAGGACGGTCCAGAACACGATGCCGAGCGACGATCTGAAGCTGCGAGGGCTCGACAGGTATGCCCGCGACCCGGGCACGACGGGCGACATGGTAGGGCGATTCGCGGATCCGCGCGGAAACAAAAGAGTCGCAACCACGAGCGCAATTGCACTCAGAGTCACGACTCCGGCGATGTAGACCCTGAGGGATCGCGGCATCGACTGCCTCGTACGCTGGCAATCGTCCTGAACTCTAGCCCCTCGGACTAGAGTCAGGTAATCGCCCTAAACGTACTAGAAGCCTCGCAGCGACGCTCCACCTGCAAGAGCGATCATGGCGACGCTTGCGAGAGCGACCATGATCCGCGCGAACTTGGGCCTTCATCGGAGGGTTCCTACCAGCCCTTGGCTGCAGATTCGGCGTTCACGCTCGATCCTCCTTGCGGCCCTCGCGTTCCTTGGAGAAACACGAAAACCGACCAGACTCATGGGTCGGTCGGTTGCACTACTCACTCGGCTCCACCCTAAGTGCCCATTTCAGGTGGAGCTTCTGCGCGTCCGAGCGTTCTTGACGTTGCTTCCTAGTACTGGGGTACTACGAAGTTCCCGGACTATATGGATGCCGGACCAAACCGGTCAATACGGCACCTTCCCTATCCCTACAGGGATTCGAGCGGTGGTGGCTCCACGCCCAACTGCTCCCGGATCGCGCTCGCGTAGTGAGCGTACTGCTCGGCGGCCGCCGCATGTGCGCCCGCTTGCCGCGATAGAGCCGGAGCAGGGAAACCTCGACTTGTTCGGCCGTTGGATCCACATCCAGAACTCGCCTGCGCGAGATTGATGCCGCGCTCGAAGTGTCCGGTTTCGAGGTCATCGCTGACCGCCCGTTCGACGATCTCGAGATAAGAGGCGTGCAACCAGTCGCGGTACGGCGCCGCCCACTCCTCGTACTCGAAATCGAGTGCAAATCGCCCGCGGTACGACTCCACGAGGCGCTCGAACCTGATCCGGCGAGGGTATCGGCGGCAGTGACTGAAATCAGCGATCGGCATTCGATTGCTGCGACTAGTCACAAGCTCCGGGTCGAGCCAGATAAGGTCCGAATTCGTGGTGTAGGTAACCCGGTGACAGATCGTCGACGTACTGCTCTTCGAACACTCGCCGGAGGAAGTACACGGTCTGATTTAGTGAATTGAGGGCGTCGATTGGATCGAGCTCTGGCCAGAGCGCATCCAGCACTTGGTCTCGAGTGCTCGACATCGCCGGTCGCGTAAGCAGGAAGCACATGAGGCCAGGACTCTTCGACGAATTGCTCGAACCTGGATTTGGCGTGCTGCCAACGACGATCGTGACGCGGCTTTGGTCCTCGACGATGACGTGATCTGCTAGTCGCCGGCGACAGGACGCGGCCGAGGTTCGATGCGCCAGGCAGCTTGCGTTGCCTTCGGGCGTAGGTGCGGAGGCGCGCGATGTCGACTCGTATCTCCTATGGCTTCGAGAAGCCGCGCCGCCGCCAAGCCCGGTCCGGAGCCGAGACTGCACTCGACCGTCTCGTCGGAGCACGAAGCGCCATCGACCCGGGTGCAGGTGCACCGCGCGTCTCGATCGCCTGAAGTGCCGTCGACGTCGAGGTCATCCAGTCGTCGGCCGACAAGGTCCGCCACGAACGTGATATTCCACGGTGACGCCTGTGCCGATCGACGCAATCGTCGACGCCGAAGTCGGGCGCCGACCTCGCAGTAGGCCACAGGAGTTCCGCGACGCTGACCCACCTCTGCTCCTTGCCTCCTTGCCTGTCGAGCAGACTTCGTCGCGCCATATCGGCACCTTCGCGTCGAGCCGGACGCGACCGCGAGAGTATGCACTCGTGACTCGTCAAGCGGACCGTTGCTGACCGATCAAGCATCCGCATCGATGGCATGATGCCAGGTTCGCAAGGCAGGCTCGGCCTCAGCGTACCGTGCCCTCCTCGCCTATGAAACCAAGCGCCCTGAAGTTGCACATGAGATAGGCCGAGTCGAGTCGAATCGCTCCGATGTCTCGAGGTCGCATTGAGCATTGGACCGGCAGCGTCAGGGTCGACGAAGCTGTCGGCGATGTCCGCCTCGCTCGTATGCAGGCTTCGACGGCATCGCTATTTCGCGTCCGCTCGGTCGCGAGCCTCGGCCTTCCGTCATCCGACCCAAGCAGCGTCAAGCGCATAGCCTTTGGCCATGAATGCGGCCGACAGCTCGATCTGGGACGAGGTCTCCTCAAGCGCATCGATGGCGTCGTTGCGTAGCCGATCGCGCGCGCTTGGCTGGTCGTCCTGACGATCGAGATGACCGCGAAGTTCAGCATCGTGACGCCGATAGTAGTGGGGATGCACTCCCTCGCTGACGATCGCGCCATGGCCTCGAGGTGCCTGCGAAAAGCCTCGACGCTGCCGTCCGACCTGCGTCGATGAGAAGCCCGTGCCGTCTGCGATGAGCCGCAGCTGCTCGACTCGAGGTCGTATCGCGAAGCCGTTGGCGAACGGTCGAGCTTCATCGCACGAGGCCCGCCTGACAGATAGGCGTCATCAGATTCAGGAGGGCGTAGTCGCTTGCCTGCGAACCTGGCTCCACGCTGCTCAAGATCGCGTGCGAGAGCTGCAATGGCCGACTCGTATCTCCCTGACGCTGCATCTGGATCCGGGATGTGACCAGGCTCAGGACCGGCAGTCGGGCCTCCTCCGGGACATGGTCGATCTCGTCGCTGGCGGTCTGGTGCTGGCCGCTGCCCATGATCTCGGGGATGGCTGCGGCGATGGTCGTGGCGACCGCGGCTGGGTCGCCGGCCTGGCGGTAGTGGTACGCGGCGACGCGCCAGTCGCTCGTGGCGGCCGCGTCGGCGACTCGACGGTGGAGGGCGGCGACCGCATCGACCGAGATCATGGCTCGCAGGCGGGCCTCGAGGAATTCGCGGACGAGCGGGTGGTAGCGCTGCGCGAGCCGTGACGTCCGAGAAGGTCGGGTGAGCAGGGTCAGCCTCTCGGCGGCGCCGCTGAGGCGCGCGACCTCGTCGGCATCCAGGCCCGCAGCGACCCCGGCCAGATCCGCCGACACGATCTGGAGGATCGAGGTCCGCATGAGGAACTGCTGGAGGTCGTCGGGCAGGTCGCCGACGACCTCTTCGGCAAGGTAGTCATAGAGCTCCTGGTCCGCGCCCGTCAGGCTGCGCACGAACCGCCGGATCTCTGCCGGCGATCGGTCGCGCAGTGCCGCCTGGACGAGCTGAAGGGACGCCGCCCAGCCCTCGGTCCGCGCCGTGACATCGGCCAGGACGTCTGGCTCGAGCTCCCGGCCATACGTCTCGGAGAAGAGTCGAGCGGTCTCCGCGGCGTCGAAGCGCAGGTCATCCGTGCCGATCTCGGCAACCTCGCCCGACGCCCTCATCCGGGCGAGAGGGATGCTCGGCGTGCGACGACTGGCGAAGATGATCGACAGTCGCTCCGGTGCGCGGGCGACGAGATCCCGCACGATGAGTCGGACCTCGGGCGACTCGTCGACGAGATGGAAGTCATCGAGGATCAGGATCGCGCCGTGCTCTGCGATGGCGGGCAGCTCGCGCAGGAAGACGTCCGTGGCGGCCTCACGGCTCGGGCCACCCATCGCCAGGTCTCCGAGCATCGCCGCCGATGTCGGCGCGAACCCCGCGTCGTGTTCCCGGCCGGCCGCGATCAGGTGGCTCAGGAACGAGATCCAGTCGCCGTCGTCCTGGTCGAGCCGATACCACAGGGTGCGCAGCCGCGTCCGTCGCGAGAAGTCGGCTAGGAGCGTGGTCTTGCCATAGCCGGCGTCCGCCAGCACGAGGACGACGCGCTGGTGGACCTTCGCGGCGAGCCAATCAAGAAGCCGGTCGCGCGCGAGCGTCTCCTCGCGCAAGGCGGGACTCTGGATCTTCCCGAGCTGGATCGGGTAGCCGTTCATCCTGTCGCGGTGGGCTCCATGCGACATCGAACCGGCTCCGGCACTCCCCGAGCCGGCGACGATCGGTTCCCACATCTCGGGCTCTTGGGCAAGCCGCGAAGGATGAGGAGGCGCGAACGATACGGACTGGCTGCGGGGCATGTCAACGAGCGAATCGCGTCCGGGCATGCGCACCATCTTGGCGCCGGACCCTCACCCGCCGATTAGCTGCGACTGGGGGCGCCGTGCCCCGAGCTCAGCCCTCGTATTCGAAGCCGATCTTGACCTCGACGCGGTACTCGACGATCTCGCCGTCGGCGACGATCGCCGTCGACTTCACGACCTCGACCGTCTGGATGTTGCGGACGGTCTTCGAGGCCGTCGCGACGGCCTGGCGGGCGGCGTCGCTCCATGACCGCGGGCTCGTACCGACCATTTCCCGGATGATGATGACGCCCACGGCTGCCTCCTCCTGCTGCTGACGAGCCGCCATCATGACACGAGGCCGACCCGTTTCCGGGCCGGCCTCGTGGCTGCTCAGGGAGATTCGGCTTTGGGCTCGCCGCTCGCTCGATCCGCTAGATGGTGGCCGGCGCGGCAAGGGTCCCGGCACGGACCTTGTCGAAGCACGTGCTGCAATAGACGGGTCGATCGTTCCGCGGCGCGAACGGCACGACAGCCTGACCCCCGCAGGCCCCGCACACCGCGGCGTGGAACTCTCGTGGGCCCTCGTTCGAGCGAGCGCGCTTGGCGACCGCTCTGCACGACGGGCACCGCTGGGGGTCGTTGGTCAACCCCTTGCTGGCAAAGAAGGCCTGCTCGCCCGCCGAGAAGGTGAACTCCTCGACACAATCGCGACAGGTCAGGCTACGGTCCTGGTACACCCTCTCAAGACCCTCCTCGCTCGAACGCCATGACGCTCGTGTCCCGCGACACCGAGTGGGGACGGGTCGGCGAGGGCGCGCGGTTATCGGGGGTGCGCGCCCGGTCGAACCCGGGCTCGGAGCCCGGAACTCATAGCCGTGAATGTACGCGCGCCGTCAAGCCCCCTTTGGGCGATTCCTCAGTCTGGCCCGGCCCGCGGGACCGTCCGACCCGCCGCAACGCTCGCATCGGCAGCCCTACGCGCCGCCGGCCTCCGCGTAGCGGTCAGCCGCGTACGAAACGAAGCGCGTCTGCTTCTTCTTGAACCAGAGCTGGATCTCGCCGGTCGGGCCGTTGCGGTGCTTGGCCAGCTTGAGGTTGATGACCTCGCCGTCCTGCTCCTGGTCGTCCTGGCCGCGCTCCTTGTCGCGCCACAGGAAGAGGACGAGGTCGGCGTCCTGCTCGATCGCGCCAGACTCGCGCAGGTCCGACAGCCGGGGCTCCTTCGACTCGCGCATCTCGGGCTGGCGTGACAGCTGCGAGAGCGCGATGACGGGGACCGACAGCTCGCGCGCGAGCGCCTTGAGTCCGCGCGAGATCTCCGAGACCTCCTGGACGCGGTTGGCGTCCCGGTTGGTCGACGTCGCCTGCATCAGCTGGAGGTAGTCGACGATGACGAGGTCGAGCCCGGCCTCCGCCTGGAGCCGGCGAGCCTTGGTCCGGAGCTCCATCGCCGAGATGTTCGGTGTGTCGTCGATGTACATCGGGGCTTCGGACAGGGCGTTCATCGCCGGCGCGATCCGCGCGAAGTCGAGCTCCTCGAGGAAGCCCGAGCGGAGGCGTTGCGAATCGATGTTGGCGACGCTCGACAGGAGGCGCAGGACGAGCTGCTCCTTGCTCATCTCGAGGCTGAAGACGCCGACGCTCTTGCGCTCCTTGACCGCCGCGTGCTCGGCGATATTGAGCGCGAAGCTCGTCTTGCCGACCGACGGCCGGGCGGCGACGACCACCAGGTCGCTCTTCTGGAGCCCGGTCGTGAGGGTGTCGAGGTCGGTGAAGCCGGTCCGAACGCCGCTGATCTCGCCGCGATGGGCGTGCAGGTAGTCGAGCCGGTCGTACGCGTCGTGGAGGAGCGACTTGAGCGGGCTGAAGCCCGCGTCGACCCGCTTCTGGCTGACGGCGAAGAGCTCGGCCTCGGCGCGGTCGATCGCCTCGGCGACCTCGGCCGGGTCCTCGTAGCCGATCCCCGCGATCCGCCCGGCCGCCCCGATCAGGTTGCGCAGGACCGCCTTGCGCTCGACGATCCGGGCGTACTGCGCGACATGGACGGCGGTCGGGGTCTCGTTCGAGAGGCTCGAGAGGTAGGCGCGCCCACCGATCGCCTCGAGCTCGTCGCGCCGCTCGAGCGACTCGGCGACCGTGACGATGTCGATCGGCTCGCGCCGCTCGAAGAGGTCGAGGACTGCCGCGTAGATCCGGGCATTGGCTTGCCGGTAGAAGTCCGCCGGTCGAAGGAACTCTGCGACCTCGATGACCGCGTCACGGTCGATCAGGATCGCGCCAAGCACAGACTGCTCGGCCTCGAGACTCTGCGGCGGAAGACGATCGATCACGTGGGCTGGACTCCATCAACGGTTGGAGGCCTGATACTGCGGTCCGGCCGCCCGACCGCGGTCAACGAAGGCGGCTCCGAACGGCCGACCGTCCACCAAGTTCGACCCGATCGTGCGGCCGACTGTGGACGACTCGGTGGATATCCACCTCGCGCGGGTTATCGATCGCTCGAGGAACCGAGAATCGGCGCGGTAGGGCGTCGAGGCGAAGGCGGGCGGTGAGCAAAGGAACGAGCGCACCTCAAGGTGCGTGAGCGACTGGCGGAGCCGCCCAACGCACGCATCGGCGGTCTACCGCGCCGCTAGTCGAGGCGTCGGATGACGCCGATGAGCTTGCCCTGAATGCGGACGTCGTCGTAGAACTGGGGTGGATACGCCTCGTTCGCCGGCTGGAGCCGGATCTGGTCCTTCTCCTTGAAGAAGCGCTTGAGCGTGACCGCGTTCTCCTCGACCTGGGCGACCACGATGTCGCCGTTGCGAGCGGTCGTCTGCGGTCGGATCAGGACGAAGTCACCGTCCGCGATGTGGGCCTCGATCATCGAGTCGCCGCGAACGCGCAGGACGTACGCGTCGCCGCCGGGAGCGAGGATGTCGGGGATGGCCATCGTCTCGGAGGCGTCCTGGTAGGCCTCGATCGGACCGCCGGCCGCGATCTCCCCGATGATCGGGACGACCCGAGCGTCTCCGGTCGTGGCCTGGGGGACGAGCTCGCTGGTCAGGCCAAGCCGGATCGCGGCCGTCGGGGTGAGCCGGATCGCGCGCGACTGGGCGGCCCCGCGTTCGAGGTAGCCCTCGCGCTCGAGGATCTGGAGGTGGTGGTGGACGGCCGAGGTCGAGGCCAGCCCGACCGCCCGGGCGATCTCGCGGACCGAGGGCGGAAAGCCCCGGGCGCGCAGCGTCGCGGCGATGTAGTCGAGGATCTTGACCTTCCGTTCGGCGTCGTGTTTGGTCACTCGCGCCTCCTTGCCAAGCATGATAGCGAACGGACGTTCGATGTCAAGGCAGGGCTCGCCGGGTGCCGATCGTGTGCCTGGGAGGAGGATCGCGGACCGGGCTGCTAGACTCCTCGACCCGGGAACAAGGAGGCATGGCTGCGCATGGCGCGCGACAACGGCAAGCAGAGCAGACGCAGGAGAGGCGGCGCCGGGCTGGGTCGCGCGCTGTCGCTGGCCGCATTCCTTCCCATCGCCAGCCGTGTCCCGATGTACACGCGGCTGATCACGTCGCTGGTCATGGACGAGCGGATGCCGGCCAATCGCAAGGCGTTGCTGGCCGGCGCGGCCGGCTATCTCGTTCTCGGTCGCGACCTGATCCCGGACGACTGGCCGATCATCGGCGGTCTCGATGACCTCGTCGTCATCGTGCTCGCCGCGGAACTGTTCCTCGACGGCGTGCCCGACGACCTGCTCGACGAGAAGCTCGCCGAGCTCGGGATCGAACGCGCCGAGTTCGATCGCGACGTCGCCCAGGTCCGGCGCTTGACGCCCGGCCCGGTCCGGCGGACCATCCGCCGCGGTGCCGATCTCGTCGGCGGTCTCGGCGATGCCATGAGGCAACTCGGTCTCGGGCCCCGAACGCGGGCCTGGATCAACAGGGAGGATCGCAACGCGTGAAGGTCATCCTGACGAAGGACGTGCCGAAGGTCGGCAAGAGCGGCGACATGAAGCAGGTCGCCGACGGCTACGCCACGAACTTCCTCATCCCGCAGAAGCTGGCCGTGCCCGCGGCCGGCGGCGCGTATCGCGCCTGGCAGCACGACATCGCCAGCCGCGAGGACAAGCGCAAGCGAGAGCGTGAGGACGCCGAGATCGCCGCGACCCGGATCGCCAGCACCACGCTCACCATGGGCGTCAAGGTCGGCGAGGGCGGCAAGCTCTACGGCTCGATCACGTCCAAGGACATCGCCGACGCGCTGGCCCGCCGCGGCATCGAGGTCGACCGCCACAAGATCGACCTCGAGGAGCCGCTCAAGACGCTGGGCACCTACAAGGTCGCCATCAAGGTCTTCAGCGGGATGACGCCCGAGGTCACGATCATCGTCGAGCCGAAGGGCTGAGGCGGCGCGGGGAACAAGGAATCGCCACCGACCCGACGGGCCGGTGGCGCTCGGATGTGACGATCTAGAAGAAGCCGAGCGGCTTCGGGTCGTAACTCACCAGCAAGTTCTTGGTCTGGGTGTACTCGTCGAGCATCATCTTGTGCGTCTCGCGCCCGACGCCCGAGCCCTTGTAGCCGCCGAAGGCGGCCCCGGCCGGGTACAGGTGGTAGCAGTTCGTCCAGACGCGGCCGGCCTTGATGCCACGGCCCATGCGATAGGCACGGGCGCCGTCGCGGGTCCAGACCCCGGCTCCCAGACCATAGGCGGTGTCGTTGGCGATCTCGAGCGCCTCGGCCTCGTCCTTGAAGGTCGTGACCGAGAGCACGGGTCCGAAGATCTCCTCCTGGAAGATCCGCATCTTGTTGTTGCCCTTGAAGACCGTCGGCTCGAAGTAGTAACCGCCGGAAAGCTCGCCCGGCATCGTCGGGCGCTTGCCGCCGATGAGGAGCTCAGCGCCCTCGGCCTGCCCGATGGCTCGACGTACTTCGTGATCTTCTCGAGCTGCGCCGCGGAGACCTGCGGTCCCATCTGGGTGGTGACGTCGAGGGGATGACCCTGTCGGATCGCGGCGATCCGCTGGAGCGATCGTTCCATGAACTTGTCGTAGATCGACTCCTGGATCAGCGCCCGTGAGGGGCATGTGCAGACCTCGCCCTTGTTGAAGGCGTACAGCACGAGCCCTTCGATCGCCTTGTCGAGGAAGTCGTCGTCGGCGGCGAAGACGTCGTCAAAGAAGATGTTCGGCGACTTGCCACCGAGTTCGGTCGTGGACGGGATCAGGTTCTGGGCTGCGTAGCCCATGATCAGGCGTCCGGTCGTGGTCTCGCCCGTGAAGGCGACCTTGTCGATGCGCTTGCTCGAGGCGAGGGCCATCCCGACTTCGGCGCCGGGACCGACGATCACGTTGATCACGCCGTTCGGGACGATCCCCTCGATGATCTCTGCGAACTTGAGGATCGACCACGGCGTCGGGCTGGCCGGCTTGATGACCGACACGTTGCCTCCGGCGAGGGCCGGAGCGAGCTTCCAGGCCGACATCAGGAGCGGGAAGTTGAACGGCACGATCTGACCGACCACGCCGAGCGGCTCACGGAAGTGGTAGGCGACGGTGCCCTTGTCGAGCTCGGTGATCGAGCCCTCTTCGGCGCGCAGGACGCCGGCGAAGTAGCGGAAGTGGTCCGCGGCAAGCGGGATGTCCGCGGCAAGCGTCTCGCGGACCGGCTTGCCGTTGTCCCAGCTCTCGGCGACCGCGAGCATCTCGCTGTTGGCGTCGATCGCGTCCGCGATGGCGTTGAGCACGCGGGCACGCTCGGTCACGGAGGTCTCGCCCCAGGCGATCTTCGCGGCGTGAGCCGCATCCAGGGCGAGCTCGACATCTTCGCCCGTGGAGCGCGGGACCTCGGTGAACGGACAGTCCCGTCGCCGGCGCTAGGTCGACCTCGTACTTGCCCTTGACCGGAGCGACCCAGCGCCACCGATGAAGTTGTCGTACCGCTCGCGGAGCGGTACCGGGCTGCCCGATGCGCCGGGCGGCGCGTACTGGAATTCCTTGGTTGCGACGGTCATGATGCCGTGCCTCCTTCGTCCCGAGCGGGACAGCTTTGGAACGCAGCGCCCGCGATCGCGGGCGGATCCGGTCACGAAGCCGGTGGCCGACCGAGAGCAGTGTCGGTACCGGTGGTGCTCCCATCGTGGCGTGGAGCCGACCACCGACGGTAGTGCCGAAGGTCACCATCGGACCACGCGACCCGTGCGACCCGTCCGCCGATCCTCAGGGTCCGACCAACCGCCAGATCGTGACCCGTTCGTTCTGGTAGACCGTCTCGAACAGCGGGCTCGACGAGAAATCCGTCTCGTCCGCCCCGTCGCACTGGTTGCCGGCGGACAGGACGTAGGTCGCGCCGTAGATGGCCATCTTCTCGGCGGCCACCTCCGGTCCGTCGCAATAGATCGCCTTCGTGTCGGCGGCGCGCGGGTCCGGGTCGTAGCCGAGGTTGGCGACGTACGGCCCGAAGGTCGTGATGCGCAGTCGCCCGGCCAGGTCGACCGGTGAGTTGATGTTCGGGTCCGTGATGAACACCGACCGATCCGGGGTATTGGCGGCGATCCAGCGTCCCGCAGCCTCCTCGGGGATGCCGAGCGCGACGTCGGATGCGGTCGCGTGCCAGACCCCGATCAGGAACGGAGACAGCGCCGAGACCAGGAGGACAGCCGCGATCGCCGGCTTGGGCCAATGCCGGATCAGCCAGGCGGCCAGGATCGCGACCGCGATCCACATGATCTGGAAGTACTTGTTCATGTCGAATTCGACCGCGCTGACGACCACGACGTTCGGCACGATGAACAGCGCGACCATCCAGGCCACCAGGAACCAGCGACCGGGCAGCCGGCGGGCGGTGAACGCGGCGATGACCGCGAGGACGAAGGGGATGCCCAGGTTGGTCAGGTAGAAGAAGGCGACGGCGACCGGGCCATCACCGAACCGTGCCTCGCTCCAGCCGAGGACGAACCGGAACGCCCCGATGTCGCGTTGCTGGACGATCGCCCCGACGATGAACGGCGCGGCGAGGATGACCGGGGCGAGGAACAGGATCGCGTCGCGCACGACCGTCCGCGAGCGCCAGGCGCCCATCGTGACCACGTACAGGAAGACGATCAGGTAGGTCGCCGGGAAGGCGAAGAACTGGAACGGTGCCAGGAGCGCAGCGAGCACCCCGGCCAGCAGGACCCCGAGCGGCCGTCGCCCGAGACAGGCCGCGATCAGCAGCACGACCGTCACCAGCCCCGGCAGGCCGAGCGTCGTCGCGCGGTGCGGCAGGAACCCGGTCCCGAAGATGGACGCGATCTTGAACCACGGCCAGCCGTCGATCCACGTGTTGTCGTACGAGAAGTGGGTGACCAGGTCGATCGGGTTGCCGCCACCGGCGATCATGTCGCCGATCAGTCGGATCCAGCCCATCCCGCCGCCGAAGCAGACGAGCACGGTCGCTATCGCTGCCACCCGGCGGCTGCGGGTGAGCTGGACGGCGAGCGCCCAGGTGACGAGGGCAAGGACGCCGGCGAAGAGCGCGCTGGTCAGGAAGTAGACCTGGATGATGTCGACGCCGGCGACGGTCGAGGTGATCGCCCCGTGGAAGTCGGCGAACCAGTGGTAGGTCAACGGCTCGCCCGCGAAGTAGGGGACCTGCGGCGGGAAGTTGCCGGCCGCGATGCTCGAGCCGATCGAGACGTGGACGAGGAAGTCGCTCCAGTTCCAGCCGCCGCTGACCCAGCCGTTCGGGGTCTCGTGCCAGCCGTTGCCGATCAGGACGACGAAGACGATCAGCCCGACCGCGAACGCCAGGTACCAGGCAAGCCGGTCCTTCCAGAAGGCGACGGCGATCCCGTCGCGGGTCGGTCGGTGGAGCGGTGCCAGCCAGCGATGGCGGATGCGAATGACGACGAGCGTCGCGACGGCGAGGAGGACCGCGCTGACGATGATCGACTCGCGCCCGAAGCCGCCGACCCGGGCGACGACGTTGACCAGGTGGGCCGAGACGTAGGTGCTGGTCACGATCGCGGCGCCGACCGAGCCAGGGTTCGGCAGTCCAGGTGCCACCCGCCGGATCACGACCCAGCCCGGCACGAAGAAGAGGATCGGCCAGACGAGCACGATCGCGGTGACCGGCACCGCCCAGGCGATCAGCGCGCCGACGCCGATGGCGACCAGGACCGACGACGATCGCGAGATTCGATGGCGGCTCGCCATCGACGACGGGTCGAGGGCGTCCGCCCCCGCATCGTCGGCGTCGGGATCCTCCGCGTCGTCGAGCTCGGCGCCGCCGTTTCGGGCAGGGGGTTCCACAGCGGGACGATGATAGCGACCATGTCCGCCCGAACGATCCTGCACGTGGATCTCGACGCGTTCTTCGCCGCGGTCGAGCAACGCGACCGTCCGGAGCTGCGTGGACGGCCGGTCGTCGTCGGGGGCAGCGGCGGCGAGGATGCCCGCGGCGTCGTGTCGGCGGCCAGCTACGAGGCCCGGGTCTTCGGGATCCAGTCCGCGATGTCGATGCGCGAGGCATACCGGCGCTGCCCGGACGCGGTCTTCCTGCCGGTCGATGGTCGGCGATACCAGGCGGCCAGCCGCGACGTGATGGCGATCCTGCGGCGATTCACGCCCCAGGTCGAGCCGATCTCGATCGACGAGGCGTTCCTCGACGTGACCGGCTCGGCGGCACTGTTCGGCGATGGCCCGACGATCGCTCGCCGGATCAAGGACGAGGTCCGGACGGAGGTCGGGCTGACCGCCTCGGTCGGGGTCGCGAGCACGAAGCTCGTGGCCAAGATCGCGTCGGACCTGCGCAAGCCCGACGGCCTGGTCGTCGTGCCGGTCGGCGACGAGGTCGGCTTCCTGGCGCCGCTCCCGATCGGGCGGCTGTGGGGGGTCGGCGAGAAGACGGCCATCGCGCTGCGCGAGTACAGCGTCCGGACGATCGGCGACCTTGCCGCGCTGCCACCCGACCTGCTCGTGCGCCGCTTCGGGAAGCACGGCGCGTCGCTCGTCGATCGGGCACGTGGGATCGATGCCGACCCGGTCCACGACGGCGATCCGGCGAAGTCGGTCGGCCACGAGCACACGTTCGATGTCGACACGAGCGACCCGGAGGTGATCGAGCGGACCCTGCTCGCCATGGCCGACGGCGTCGCCGGCCGGCTCCGATCGGCGGGCGTCAAGGCCGGGACCGTCGCGGTCAAGATCCGCGACAGCGGCTTTCACACGATCACCCGCCAGCGCACGCTGGCCGAACCGACCGACATGACCGGACCGATCTACGCCACGGCCCTCGAGCTGGCACGACCCGAGATCCGCGGGATGCGCGTCCGACTCCTTGGGGTGACCGCGTCGAACCTCGGCGAACGCGAGCAGATGGCCCTGTTCGAGACGGCGGAGCCTCGCCATCGACGGGCGGTCGAGGCGGCCGACGCGCTGCGCCGGCGGTACGGCGAACGGGCGGTCACGCGGGCCCGATTGCTCGGGACGGGCCTGCCGGCGCCGTTCGAGCGCGATCCGCGGAACCCGCTCGATCGGCGGGCGCGTGGGGCCCCGACCGATCCCGAGGCATCAGCGACGGCCGATGATCCAGGTCGTGACACGCAAGGTGACACGACGCTCGACGAGATTCCGCCCGACGAGGCTTGACATCGAACACCTGTTCGGTCTACGGTCTGGTCGTAACCGAACAGACGTTCTGTCGAACGAGTGCCCCGGACGACACGACCCAGCGAACGAGCCCCCGGAAAGGATCGTCAGATGGCATTCATCCGAGTCGAACCGGTCGAGGTCCAGGTCAGGACCGATTGGTTCAGTGGTCGCCCACGGGAGATCACCTGGGGCGACGAGCGCCTTCCGATCACGCGCCTCGCGGCCCTCCGCGAGGAAACCTCGGCGTACCCCGTGATCAGCGGTCCGCGGACGCTCTTCGAAGTCGACACGCCACGAGCCCGGCTGTCCCTCACGTTCATGCATCGGTCGCGCCGCTGGACCGTGACGGGTCTCGATGATGAGGTCCGGCGCCGGGCCGCCTGACCCAGCGAACATCGAATCGGCGCTCCGGACACTGGGGGTCGCGGGAGCGCCGGCCCTGGGCGGCAGGTCCTCCCCCTTGCCCGCCCGTCTTGTCGGTCACGGGGCGGGCGCGCCGGTACCGCGCCCGCCCCGGCACCGACGACTCGATCCGCCACGACCGGAGTCGCCGAGAGGTCCGCTCCGAACGCCATCACTGAGGATCGGGTCGCGTTCAGTTCCACAGCACGACATGACCGTTGGGTGGTGTGACCGCGAGCCGAGGACGTCTACGGTGCTCGCACATCCAGGTTCGCGGTTCGAGATCGCCATCGTGGCGGGGACCGTCGAGGAGGTCCCAGCACGTGCACCCCGTCGCCCGCGTCACACCAGATCCTTCGACCGGATCGACGGCACCCTCGACGGCCGTGGCCGATGAGACAGGGAAGCGGGCGGACGCGCGACTGGCCCGCGCCCTGGAGAGCGTGACAGACGCGTTCTACACGCTCGACCGGGAGTGGTGCTTCACGTACGTGAACCCTGAGGCGGAGCGCCTCCAACAGCGTTCCCGCGCCGATCTGCTCGGACACTCCGTCTGGGAGGTCTTTCCTGAAGCGATCGGCACGGTCTTCGACATCGCATTCCATCGAGCGATGGAAACCGGGGAGACAGCGATCTTCGAGTCGTACTACCCGCCTCTCGACCTGTGGGTCGCTGTACGGGCATTTCCGTCCGAGGACGGTCTCGCCGTCTACTTCCTGGATATCAATGACAGGCGCGTCGCCGAGCAGTCCTTGACCGATGCGATCGCAGCCCTGCGTCTGTCAGAAGACCGGTTCCGGACCGCGCTCGATAGCGTCGGACTGCACGCCCTGATCCTCGACACGCAAGGAAAGGTGCTGTTCGTCAATCGGCACCTCCTGGCCCGAACCGGTTGGACGGACGCGGAGATCATCGGCAGCAACGTCTTCGAGTGGCTCGTCCCGGTCGACGGACCGCAGGTGACGACAGAGGCGTACAAGACGGGCATGACGTCAGGCGCCTTCGTCGACTACATCGAGAGCACATGGCGGACCAGGGCAGGCGGACGAGTCCTGATCGCGTGGACGAACAGCGCCATCCGCGACGACGCCGGGGTCATCGTCGCCGTGGCGTCGGTCGGCGAGGACGTGACGGCCCGCCGCGACGCCGAGGCGACGCAAGCTCGCACCCAGGCGTCGCTGGACAGCACGACACGCGAGCGCGAGGCATTCGCTCGCACCCTCGCGCGACTCCAGCAACGCGGGTCACCCGAAGAGACCGGACAGGAGATCACTGACGCCGTCGCCGAGCTGGCCGGCATCGACCTCGCCGTCCTGGTGACGTTCGACGAGGGCCAGGGGGCCAGGGTCCTCGCCGTGACAGCCAAGGCCGAGCATCCGTTCGTCGTCGGGGAGACGATCAAGAGGCGGGCCGCGGCGTACCTCAGGAAACGGGCCGCGGGTGGCGCGTGGGCCGAAGGTGACAGTCAGGACGGCCACGCACACGTCTGGGACACCTTGGGGATCTGGGACAGCCTCGGCATGAGAGGTGTCGCCTTCGCGCCCATCGACAACGGAGATGGCCCGATCGGTGTGGTCGCGCTCGGGACGTGCGACCCGCTCGCGGGCCTCCAAATCGATGAACGGCTGCCCGCTGCGATCGAGTTCGCGGCCGCGGCGCGCAGCCTCATCGCAGGGCCGTTGGCGTCCCGTGCGGTCCTGACGGCAAGTCGTCGGCGGATCGAGACGATCATCGCGACCAACGCCTTCGCACCGGTCTTCCAACCGATCGTGAATCTCGCGTCCGGGAACGCCATCGGGTACGAGGCCCTGACCCGGTTCAGCGACGGAACGCGTCCCGATCTCGTGTTTGCGGATGCCACCGCCGCCGGGGTCGGCCTCGAGCTCGAAGCGGCCACCTTGATCCGAGCGTTCGCGGCAGCCCAGGACCTGCCCGTCGGCACGTGGCTCTCGGTCAATGCGTCGGCCGCGATGATCCTCGATCAGGCCCGCCTATCGACGATCCTCGACACTCGCACCCGCCCGGTCATCCTCGAGGTGACCGAACACGACACCATCGCCGACTACGCGGCGGTGCGGGCGACGATCGCCCTGTACGGGGCGGACGTCCGGGTGGCCGTCGACGACGCCGGCGCAGGGGTGGCCAACTTCGGTCACATCGTCTCGCTCCGCCCCGACTTCGTGAAGATCGATGTCGGCCTCGTCCGAGGCGTCAACCGTGACCTCACACGCCAGGCGTTGATCGTGGGCCTCAGGCACTTTGCGCGGGCCACGAATGGCTGGCTCATCGCCGAGGGTGTCGAGACCGAGGAGGAGCGTCAGACCCTGCTGGGACTGGACCTGGAGTTCGGTCAGGGTTTCCTCTTCGGGCGTCCGGCTGACGTGTCCGCATGGGCCGAACCGACGCGACCGATCACGACCAGACGCCGCTCCGCGCGGGCCGACGAACCGATCCTGCTGGTCCCGGCGCGGGCCGCCGGCAGGTCCCGCGTCGGCTAGAGGTTCCTCTTCGAGAGAGACGTGCGGCACGTGCGCCGGCTGCGGCCGGGGCATCCGGCTGGCGACGTCGCCGCTGCGCTCGTCACCGAGCCCGACTCGCAACCGTACAATCGGTTCGTGGAGCCGACGCCGTCGATCCGTTTTCGCGACCTGAGCCTCGACGCGTTCATCGGCGAGCTCGGCTCGGCAGCGCCGGTGCCCGGTGGCGGGAGCGCATCCGCGGTCGCCGCCAGCCTCGGCGCGTCGCTGGTGGCGATGGTGGCGGCCCTCTCGATGGGTCGCCCGAAATACGTCCAGCACGCGGATCTGCACGCCTGGGCGAACGAGACCGGCCTGGCGCTCGCCGATCGGTTCCTCGCCCTCGCGGACGAGGATTCCGCGGCGTACGGGGAGTTCGCCGCGGCGATGAAGATGCCCCGCGACACGGACCCCGAGCGAGCGGCCCGCGCGTCGGCACTCCAGGGAGCAGCGCGCCACGCATCGGAAGTGCCGCTGCTGTGCGTCGAGGCGTGCCTCGAGCTCGTGTCGGTGGCGGAGGCGTTGGCCGGCCGGAGCAATGTCAATGCCGCCAGCGACCTGAACGTCGCGGCGCTGCTGGCTGAAGCGGCTGCCCGCGGGGCCGCGGCCAACGTGATGATCAACATGCCCGCGATCGCCGACCCCGACATCGAGGGCGAGATGATGAATCGCGTCGTCGGTCTGGTGTCCGAGATCGAGAGCCTCGCGGCCGCAACCCATGAAGCGGTCGGTGGCGAGCCGCGCGACGCGGTGCCGGCGCCCGCGCGCGCCTGATCGATGTCCGATGCCGGCGCCCGTCTGCTCGAGGGTGCGCCGATCGCCAACGAGATCCGGACCGCCGTCAGCGAGGACGTCGTCACCTTCACGGCCGAGCAGGGTCGCCCGCCCGGTCTGGCCGTCGTCATCGTCGGGCGTGACGCGCCGTCGACGGTCTACCTCGAGCAGATCCTGCGCGGCTGCGCCAAGGTCGGGATCCGGGCCGGGTTCGTCGAGCTCGAGGGGGAGGCGACCGAGGCGGCGGTGATCGCGACCCTCCACGAGGTCAACGCCGACCCCGAGGTCGATGGCGTCATCGTCCAGATGCCGCTGCCACCGACGATCCGCCTGCGCGAGGTCATCGACGCGATCGATCCGGCCAAGGACATCGACGGCATCCACCCGCTCAATGCCGGCCTTCTTCGCCTGGGCTATGACGGTTTCCTGCCGGCGACCGCGCACGCCGCGGTCGAGATCCTGCGCCGGTCCGGGATCGAGATCGCCGGCCGCGATGCCGTCGTCGTCGGTCGGTCGGCCGTCGTCGGCATGCCGGCGGCGTTCCTGCTCGTCCAGGAGGATGCGACGGTGACCGTCTGCCACTCGCGGACGCGCGACCTGGCCGCCCACGTCGGTCGTGCCGACATCGTGGTCGTGGCCGCCGGTCGACCCGGCCTGATCACCGGGCGCGATGCTCAAGCCCGGCGCGGTCGTCGTCGACGTCGGGATCAACCTGGTCGACGGACGGATCGTCGGGGACGTCGATCTCGCCTCCGCGATGGGGGTCGCATCGGCGATCACCCCGGTCCCGGGCGGTGTCGGCCCGCTCACCAACGCGCTCCTGCTGACCCACCTGATCCGCGCCGCCGAACGGCAGGCGACCGCGCGGCTGCTTCCCTCCGCCGCGCTCCGAGGAGACCGATGAGCTTCCCATCCGATCTGGAGATCGCCCGCGCCGTCACGCCGCGCCCGATCATCGATGTCGCCCGCGATCTCGGGATCGCCGACGACGAGCTCGAGCTGTACGGCCCGACCAAGGCCAAGGTCACGCTCGCGGCGATCGAACGGCTCGAGGCCGAGCGGCCGCGCGGCAAGTACGTGCTGGTGACCGCGATCACCCCGACACCCCTCGGCGAGGGCAAGTCGACCACCTCGGTCGGGCTCGCCCAGGGGCTCAACCACATCGGCAGGAAGGCGGCGGTCAACATCCGCCAGCCGTCGCTCGGGCCGGTCTTCGGGATCAAGGGTGGCGCGGCCGGTGGCGGCTACAGCCAGGTCATCCCGATGGAGGACTTCAACCTCCACCTGACCGGCGACGTCCACGCCATCGGGGCGGCGCACAACCTGGCCGGCGCGTTCCTCGACAACAGCCTCCATCACAAGAACCCGCTCGGCATCGACATCCACGGGATCCTCTGGCCGCGCGTGCTCGACATCAGCGACCGGGCCTTGCGCCACGTCGTGATCGGGCTCGGCGGGCGCGAGGACGGGATCCCGCGCGAGACCGAGTTCGTGATCACGGTCGGGTCCGAGGTCATGGCCGTGCTCGCCCTCGCGACGGACCTGTTCGACCTGCGCGCCCGGCTCGGTCGGATCGTGCTGGCCACCACGACCGACGGCAAGGCGGTCACCGCCGAGGACCTGGGCGTCGCCGGCGCGATGACCGTCCTCCTCCGCGACGCCATCAAGCCGAACCTGCTCCAGACCCTGGAAGGCGGTCCCGCGTTCGTCCACGCCGGTCCCTTCGCCAACATCGCCCACGGCAACAACTCGATCATCGCCGACCGCCTCGCGCTGGTGACCAACGAGATCGTCTGTACCGAGGCGGGCTTCGGGGCCGACATGGGCGCCGAGAAGTTCTTCGACATCAAGTGCCGCGCGTCGGGGCTGAGCCCGGATGCGGCCGTGGTGGTCGCCACGGTCCGGGCGCTCAAGATGCACGGCGGGGTCGGCAAGATCGTGGCCGGCAAGCCGCTCGACCCGCTCCTCCTCGAGGAGAACGTCGAGGCGGTCCGGCGCGGCGCCCAGAACCTGGCCAAGCAGATCGAGAACGTGACGATGTTCGGGATCCCGGCGGTCGTCGCGATCAACTCGTTCCCGACCGACACGCCAGGCGAGGTCGAGGCGATCCGCGAGGTCGCGCTCGCGGCCGGCGCGCGCGACGCCGTCGTCGCGACGCACTTCGTCGACGGCGGGGCCGGCGCCGCCGCGCTTGCCGAGGCGGTGTGGGCGGCGACCGAGTCGGGTGACGCCAAGTTCCAGCTGCTCTACCCGGACGAGATGCCCCTGGCCGAGAAGATCGAGACGATCGCCCGTCGCGTCTACGGCGCCGACGGGGTCGAGTTCCTCCCGTCAGCCCGCAAGTCGCTCGCCCAGTTCGAGGATCTCGGATACGGGGCGCTGCCGATCTGCATGGCCAAGACGCAGTACTCGCTCAGCCACGATGCCAGCCTCAAGGGCCGCCCGACTGGCTTCACGGTCCCGATCCGCGAGGTCCGGCTGTCGGCGGGTGCCGGCTTCATCACGCCGTTGTGCGGCGAGATGCGGACGATGCCCGGGCTGCCGTCGCGTCCCGGCGGCGAGAAGATCGACATCGACGCCGACGGGAATATCGTCGGGCTGTTCTAGCCGCCCGGTTCAGCCCGGGAGGGACGTCGCCAGCGCGAAGCACAGGGCGATGACGACGCCGATCAGGAGTCCGAGCGCCCCGGCGCCCCACGCCAGCCCATCGATCGGACCGAGCGCTTCCTCGGCATGGGCGTGGTCGTCATGGCCGTGGTCGTCGCCATGATCGTCGGTCGCGTGATGGGCGACGGCTCCGGTGTGGCCCGGGACGTCGTCGGCATGCTGATCTGAGCTCATCGGCATCGAACCTCCGCGTCCATTCTGGCAGACGTCTCGTCCCTAGAATCGCGGGGTGACCGCCCCCGTCGTCGACCCAGGGCTCGTTGCCAGTCTGCGCGGCCTCGACCGCGATGGCCGGCTGCTGTTCGCGATGCGGACGCTGCGCATGTTCGGGTACGGCTTCCTCGCGGTCGTCCTGGTCCTGTATCTCGCCGCGGCCGGGCTCGATCCCCTCGCGATCGGCGTGGTGCTGACGCTGACGCTGATCGGCGACACGATCATCTCGCTGTGGCTGACGACCAACGCGGACCGGCTGGGTCGTCGCCGCGTCCTTGTCGCCGGTGCCGTCCTGATGGTCCTGGCGGGAGTCGTCTTCGCGTTCACGACGTGGCTCCCACTGCTCATCCTGGCCGGTGCGATCGGGGTCGTCTCGCCGACCGGCAACGAGGTCGGGCCGTTCCTCGCCGTCGAGCAGGCGGCGCTGACCCAGACCATCGCCGATGCCCGCCGGACCGCGACGTTCGCCTGGTACAACCTCGTCGGCTACGTGGCGACGGCCACCGGCGCTCTCGGCGCGGGGCTGCTCAGCCAGGCGCTCCTCGACGGCGGTCTCGCGCCCCTCGATGCGTATCGCGCGGTCGTCGTCGGCTACGCGGTCATCGGGATCGCGATGGCGATCGGGTTCTGGCGGCTGGGACCTGCCATCGAGGCTCCGCCGGCGAAGGTCTCGACCGACGGGATCCGTCGTCGGTTCGGTCTCGGGCGCTCGAAACGGGTCGTTCTGAAGCTGTCGGTCCTCTTCTCGATCGACGCGTTCGGCGGCGGCTTCATCCCGCAGAGCCTGATGGCCTACTGGTTCCACCTCCAGTACGGCGTCGAGCCCGCCGTGCTCGGTGCGATCTTCTTCTTCGCGAACCTGCTGGCTGCGGTCTCCTCGCTGTCCGCGGCGCGGATCGCCGCCCGGATCGGGCTGATCAACACGATGGTCTTCACCCACATCCCGTCGAACGTGCTGCTGATCCTGGTGCCGCTGATGCCGAACCTGCAGCTCGCGATCGCCGTCCTGCTGCTCCGATTCAGCCTCAGCCAGATGGACGTCCCGACCCGGCAGTCCTACGTGATGGCCGTGGTCGACCCGGACGAGCGCTCGGCGGCGGCCGGCGTGACCGGCATCGCCCGGACGACCGGCGCGGCCATCTCGCCGTCATTCGCGTCCGTCCTGATCGCCAGCGCCGGGTACGCCGCGCTGCCGTTCTATCTCGCCGGCGGGTTCAAGATCCTGTACGACCTGCTGATGTACCGCGAGTTCCGGAACGTCCGGCCGCCCGAGGAACAACGCGATCAGCCGGCGGCATCCCGGGGCTGACGGCGCGGCCGACCCGGCGTCCCGAGTCGCCACCAGACGAACAGGACGACAGCGATGACGACGACGACCGCGATGACGAGGTCGAACGGCTGGAGCGTCTCGCGGATCCGGATCCAGTTCTCGCCGAGCACGGTCCCGGCGTAGACGAGGAGCATCGACCACAGGAAGGCGCCCGCCGTCGAGAAGGCGATGAACCGTCCGAGCGGCATCCGGGCGACGCCGGCCGGGAAGCTGATGAAGGTCCGCACGATCGGCAGCAGCCGGCCGATGAAGACGGTCGCGCCGCCGTGCCGGGCGAAGAAGCTGTCTGCGATCTCGATCTCGTGCGGCCGGATGAGCAGGTACCTGCCGTAGCGCTCGAGGAACGGCCGACCGCCGTACGCCCCGATCCCGTACGCGATCAGCGACCCGAACGTGTTCCCGATCGTGGCCGCGATCACGACGATCCAGAAATTCCACGGCTGGCCGGTCAGAGGCTCGATCTGGCTCGGATCCGAGACCAGGAACCCGGCATACGGCAGGATCAGCTCGGACGGGAGCGGGATCATCGCCGATTCGATCGTCATCGCGAGCAGGACGCCGAGGTAGCCGACGGCGCCGTACAGGCTGTTCAGGAACGGGATGACGACGGTGTCGATGAACGCGAGCACGTGACCCTCATGGCTGTCCGGGTGGGCGCCGGGCAGCATAGCCGACTATCCTCGGCACGGTGAGTGAGCCGGAGGTCCCGCACTTCTACCCGGACCGTCGCGCGGCCACGCCGGAGGGCCGCGAAGCCGGTCCGGTGGTCGTCCTCACCGGCGCCGATCTGACCATCGCCGAGGTCGAGGCGGTCGCCCGGTCCGGCGCTCGCGTCGCGCTCGACGTCCATGCCCGCGAGCGGATGCAGGAGGCGCGCGACGTCATCGAATCGCTCGTCGCCGACGGCGCGGTCGTCTACGGCGTCACCACCGGTTTCGGGGCGCTCGCCTCCACCCGGATCGACCCGGCCGACGCCAACCGCCTCCAGGAAAACCTGCTGATGAGTCACGCAGCCGGCGTCGGTCCGGCGTTCCCGCGCGAGATCGTCCGGGCGATGCTGCTGCTCCGCGCGAACACGCTCGCCCTGGGCCACAGCGGCTGCCGGCCGGTCGTCGTGGACCGCCTTCTCGACTTCCTCGCCGCGGGCATCCATCCCGTCGTGCCCGAGCAGGGGAGCGTCGGCGCCTCGGGCGATCTGGCGCCACTTGCCCATCTCGCCCTGCCGCTGATCGGCCGCGGCCGGGTGGAGTTCCAAGGAGCGGTGACTCCGACGATGGTCGCCCTGCGCGAGACGGGACTCGAGCCGTTGACGCTGGAGGCCAAGGAGGGTCTCGCCCTGCTCAACGGGACGCAGATGATGAGCGCGATCGGCGCGCTCCTTCTTGCCGACGCCGACCGGCTGGGTCGCACGGCCAGCGTGGTCGCGGCGATGAGCGTCGAGGCACTGCTCGGCACCGATGTCGCGTTCGCCGCGGCGTACCAGCTCGCCCGGCCGCATCCGGGCCAGATAGCCGTCGCCGCCGAGCTCCGGCACCTGCTCCGCGACAGCGCGCTGCAGACCGGCCATCACGGGCACGCCCACAAGGTCCAGGACCCGTATTCGCTGCGCTGCATCCCGCAGGTCCACGGCGCGGTCCGGGACACGTTCGACCACCTCCGGCGCGTCCTCGACATCGAGCTCAACTCGGCGACCGACAACCCGCTCGTCTTTCCCGGCGGCGGTGTCGCCGACGAAGGGACGCTGGCGACCGGCGGCGGCCGGGTGATCAGTGGCGGTAACTTCCACGGCGAGCCGATCGCGCTCGCGCTCGATTTCGCCAAGATCGCGCTGGCCGAGCTCGGTTCGATCAGCGAACGGCGGACCGCGCTGCTGGTCGATCCGCGACTCAATGGCGGGCTGCCGCCGTTCCTGGCCGCGGAGTCCGGCATCGACTCGGGGATGATGATCTACCAGTACACGGCCGCCGCGCTCGCGTCCGAGAACAAGGTCCTCGCGCATCCCGCCTCCGTCGACTCGATCCCGACCAGCGCGAACCAGGAGGACCACGTGTCGATGGGCTCGATCTCCGCCCGGCACGCGCGGTCCGTCATCGGTCATGTCGAGACGATCCTGGCGATCGAGCTTCTGGTGGCGGCCCAGGCCCTCGACCTGCGGATCGCCGGGCCGGATGGCGCCGCCCCAGGGTTGGGGGTGGCAGAGGCGCTCGGTCGCCTGCGCGAACGAGTCAGCCACCTCGATGGCGACCGCGAGCCCGGGCCGGACATCGCGGCCGCCACCGCGCTGATCCACGACGGAGCGCTCGCGGACCTCGCCGGCAACGCATGACCACGACATCGGACGTCACCGCCGACGTCATCGTCGTGGGCGCGGGGGTCCAGGGCGCCAGCCTCGCCTTCCACCTCGCCCGGCGCGGGGCGCAGGTCCTGGTCGTCGAGCGCGAGACGACCGGCGCCGGGGCGACCGGTCGCTCGTCCGGTTTCGTCCGGATGCACTACGACCTGGAGAGCGACGCGCGTCTGGCCTGGCTGTCGTTCCCGTACTTCCTCGATTGGGCCGCTCGAGTCGGCGCCGGCGACTGCGCGTATGTCCGGACCGGCTTCCTCCAGGTGTTCCCGCCGGCCCTCGCCGGCGCGGTCCGGGCCAACGTGGCTGCGCATCAGGCCATCGGGATCGACACGCGGACGGTCACGCCGCGAGAGATCGCCGAGCTGGTTCCGGGCGTGGTCCTCGACGGCATCGAGATCGGGGCGTACGAGCCGCAGTCGGGCTACGCGGATCCGTCGGGAACGGCTGCCGGGTTCCTCGAAGCGGCCCGCCGGCTCGGGGCGCGGTACATCCACGGCTGCCGGGTCCTCGGTGTCGCGGTCGACGGCGATCGCGTCGTCGGCGTGGAATCGGATCGTGGCCGGCTGTCGGCGCCGGTCGTCGTCGACGCCGCTGGAGCCTGGGCCGCGGAGCTCGCCCGGACGCGCGGGCGTCGAGGTCCCCGTCCAGGCATGGCGCCACGAGACCGCATTCTTCGGCCTGCCGCCGGGCCATGGTTCGGACTTCCCGATCGTCATCGACGACATCAACGAGTTCTACTTTCGGCCCGAGGGCACCGACCTGATGCTCGTCGGCGTGGAGGGCAGCAACGAGGTCGGCGGGTCGCCCGACCGTCCGTTGACCGCGGCCGGCCCATCCGCCATCGAGGACATGGTCCGGCGTCTTGTCACCCGCGTCCCGTGGATGAGCGACGGGACGTTCCGGACGGCCCACGGCGGCCAGGACGGGATCACCCCCGACCAGCACCCACTGATCGGCGCGGCCGGACCCGACGGGTTCTACCTCCTGTGCGGGTTCTCCGGGACGGGCTTCAAGACGGCTCCGGCGATCGGGACCTGCCTGGCCGAGCTGATCCTCGACGGCCGGACCACCACGGCCGACATCTCGGGGTATGCGCCGGACCGGTTCGCCACCGGACGGGCGCTCGTCGCCGACCATCCGTACGGCGTGCTCTGGCGCTGATCTCGACCAGCCTCGGCGACCCGAGGGGCCGTAGACTTCGCGCCGATGGGCGACATCCGGATCCTCGACGTCACCGACGCGGCCACGTTCGGGCGCATCCCGCCCTGCGCGGATCCGGGCTTCGATCACCGGTCGTGCGACTACTGGGAGGACGAGGCACGCGGGTCGAAGGCGGCGCGGCTGTCGTGGCTCGCCCAGTCCGCAGGCGCGTCCGACGCCAGCACCGAGGCGCCCAGGAAGCCACCGTCGAACCCGTTCCTCGCCGATCTTGAAGCCAAGGCGCCGGCGGCAAACCCGTTCGCGACCGCCCGACCGGCCAATCCCTTCCTGACTCCGGGCGAGGCAGATGACGGCCCGGTCGACAACCCGTTCGCGCCGCCACCGATCAAGCGGCCGACCGTCGGAGCCGAGGCGCCGCGCAAGCTCCAGCTCCTCGGCCGTGGCCTTGGGGTCGCCGGGAGCTATGCCAAGATCCTGCTCGAGGACGACGTCGCCAAGGTCTATGCGCAGTTCGGGCCGCTGACCGCGTACCCGCGCGCGCAGCGCACGCGCGACCTCTATCCATCGCTCCCGGACGCTCCGCTCCCCGCTGTCATCACCTGCATCGCGACGACGGCCGAGGCGCGCGGCGGCGGTCTGGCACGCGCGCTGATCAGCGCGGTCTGCGAGGACCTGGCCGGTCGCGGCTTCACCGCGGTCGAGACCTACCCGGAGATCGGCGCTCGACCGGACGCCACGAGCGCGGCGACCCCTGGCTTCTGGGAATCGGTCGGGTTCGTCCAGGCGATCGCCGACGAGCGCTTCCCGGTCATGCGCCGGGAGCTTGCCTGAGCGGCGCTCCGGGTCGGCGCCCGACTGTCCGGCGGCCTCGTCATGGCAGGGTCACGGCGGTAACCTTCCCCCACGATGCCCGAGATCATGAGCTCCATCGGCGCACGCCCCGTCCGAGCGCCACGTGGCAGCGAGCTGAGCTGCCGCGGCTGGGAGCAGGAAGCCGCTCTCCGGATGCTCATGAACAACCTCGACCCGGAGGTCGCCGAGGACCCCGACCACCTCGTCGTCTACGGCGGGACCGGTCGTGCTGCTCGTTCCTGGGAGGCGTTCGACGCCATCGTCCGCGAGCTCCGCCGGCTCGAGGGTGACGAGACCCTGCTCATCCAGTCGGGCAAGCCGGTCGGGGTCGTCCGGACGCATCCGTGGGCACCGCGGGTCCTCATCGCCAACTCGAACCTCGTCGGCAAATGGGCGACCTGGGACGTCTTCCGCGAGCTCGAGAAGCAGGGCCTGATGATGTACGGCCAGATGACCGCCGGGTCGTGGATCTACATCGGGACGCAGGGGATCCTGCAGGGCACCTTCGAGACGTTCGCCGAGGCTGCCCGCCAGCATTTCGGCGGCACCTTGCGCGGCACGGTCACCTTGACGGCCGGTCTCGGCGGGATGGGCGGTGCCCAGCCGCTCGCGGTGACCATGAACGACGGCGTCTGCATCGTCATCGAGGTCGACGAGGCGCGGGCGCGGCGCCGGCTCGACATCGGCTATGTCGATCGGCTGACGACCGATCCGGCCGAGGCGCTTGCCTGGGCGCGCGACGCGGCGGCGAACGGCGAGGCCCTCAGCATCGCCCTGGTCGGCAACGCCGCCGAGATCGAACCTGCCTGGGCCGCTGCGGGCGAGCGCTTCGACCTGGTCACGGACCAGACCTCGGCACACGACGCGCTCGGCGGATACGTCCCCGACGAGATGACCCTCGCCGACGCGCTCGAGCTGCGCGGCCTCCTCCCGGACGAGTACCAGCGGCGGTCGCGGCGGGCGATGGCCGCCCACGTCCGCGCGATGCTGACGTTCCTGCGGGCCGGCGCGGTCGTCTTCGACTACGGCAACAACCTCCGCGCCCAGGCCGAGGAGGCGGGCGTCGCCGACGCGTTCGACTACCCGGGATTCGTGCCCGCGTTCATCCGCCCGCAGTTCTGCGAGGGCCGCGGTCCGTTCCGCTGGGCCGCGCTGTCGGGCGATCCGGCGGACATCGCGCGGACCGACCGTGCCGTCCTCGAGCTGTTCCCCGACGATGCCGGTCTCGCGCGCTGGATCGCGATGGCCCAGGCGCGCGTCCCGTTCCAGGGCCTTCCCGCCCGGATCTGCTGGCTCGGCTATGGCGAACGGGCGAAGGCCGGCCTGGCCTTCAACGAGCTCGTCCGGACCGGCGAGGTCAGCGCCCCGATCGTCATCGGGCGCGACCATCTCGACGCCGGGTCGGTCGCTTCGCCCAACCGCGAGACCGAGGCGATGCTCGACGGCTCGGATGCCGTCGCCGACTGGCCGCTGCTCAACGCCCTCGTCAACACCGCGGCCGGCGCATCGTGGGTCTCGATCCACCACGGCGGCGGCACGGGGATCGGCTACTCGCAGCACGCCGGGATGGTGATCGTCGCTGACGGGACCCCGCTCGCCGCGCAGAAGCTGGAACGCGTCCTGACGACAGATCCGGCGACCGGCGTCCTCCGCCACGTCGACGCCGGCTACGAACGGGCGATCGAGGTCGCCCGCGAGCGCGGCATCCGCGTCCCGATGCGCGACGACGCGACCGCCTGATCCGCGCGCGGCGAGCCCTCGGCGGGCTCCCGGGCGGACTAGCATCGTCGGGTGCTGATCGAATCCGTCCCGAACGTCTCCGAGGGCCGTCGGCTCGATGTCGTCGACCGTCTGGCCGATGCGATCGAGGCTGGAGACGGCGTCTTCCTGCTCGACCGGACCAGCGATCCCAGCCACAACCGCTCGGTCTTCACGCTGGCCGGCGAGCACGCGGCGGTCACCGACGCGCTCGAACGTCTCATCGAGGCCGCCGTCCACGAGATCGACATGGACACGCACACGGGCGAGCACCCACGGATCGGGGCGGTCGACGTCATCCCGTTCGTGCCTCTCGCGGCGACGACCATCGACGACTGCGTCGAGCTGGCACGGGCGTTCGGCCAGCGGATCGCGACCCGCTTCGAGCTGCCCGTCTTCCTCTATGCGAATGCCGCCACGCGACCGGAGCGGGTGAAGCTGGCCGACGTCCGGCGCGGCCAGTACGAGGGTCTCAAGCGCGAGATCGTCGAGCGTGGCCGCGAGCCCGACTTCGGTCCGTCGAACCTCCATCCATCGGCCGGGGCCGTGGCTGTCGGCGCACGGCCGTTCCTGATCGCCTACAACATCAATCTCGACTCGTCCGACCTGCGAGCTCGCCAAGCGGATCGCCCGGCGCGTCCGCGAATCCGGCGGCGGGCTGGCCAAGGTCCAGGCCAACGGCTTCTGGATCGAGGAGCTCGGCCGCGCGCAGGTCTCGATGAACGTCCTCGACTTCGCGACGACGCCCCTGTGGATCGTCTGGGAGACGGTCCGCGACGTGGCCGCCGAGGACGGCGTGGAGCTCGCCGAGTCGGAGCTGATCGGGCTGGCGCCGTTGGCCGCCTTCCTGGCAGTCGCCGACCGGGCCGGCTCACCTCCCGAGGACCCGATCGAGAGCCGGCTCGCGACAGCAGCCTCCTTCCTCCGCCTGCGCGACTTCTCGCCGATGCAGGCCCTCGAGCTCCGTCTCGAAGCCGCCCGGGCCAGCGAACGGGCGCGATGAGCGGCAGCCCGTTCCGGCTCATCCACGGCGGGCGGAGCGAGGAGCCGACACCCGGGCTGCTGATCGTCGGTGCGTCCGAGGTGGTGACCGTTGCCGGCGGCATCCGGGCGGGCGAGCGGCAGGGCGATGTCGGTCGGCTGTCGGCCGCGGAGGTCGGTGGGCCGGACGCACCGGACGCGCCGGTCGTCGCCTGCTGGGAGGGTCGGATCGCGGCGGTCGGACCACGGGCCGCACTGGAAGCGGCACTCGAAGCGGAGGGCTACCCGCTCGGACGGTTCGCGCGGATCGACGCCGGCGGAGGCACCGTCACGCCGGGCCTCGTGGACCCGCACACCCACCTCCTGTTCGCGGGCTCGCGCGAGGACGAGTGGGGGATGCGCCAGCGTGGCGCCGGGTATCTCGAGATCCTCGAGGCCGGCGGCGGCATCCTCTCGACCGTCGCTGCCACCCGCGCCGCATCGGTGGACGAGCTGATGGCGCACGGCCGCCGCTGGCTCGACGAGATGCTCGGCCACGGGGTGACCACGATCGAGGCCAAGTCCGGCTACGGCCTCGACCTCGAGACGGAGATCCGCCTGCTCGAGGCGGCCCACCGGCTCGGCAAGGAGGGCCCGATCGACATCGTCCCGACATATCTCGGCGCGCACGCGGTCCCGCCCGAGTTCAGGTCGCGGCCCGATGGGACCGAGGCCTACGTCCGGTCGGTCATCGAGGAGCAGCTCCCCGGCGTGGCCGCCCACGGCCGGGCCCGGTTCTGCGACGTCTTCTGCGAGGGCGGCGTGTTCAGCGCGGACCAGTCGCGGCGGATCCTCGAGACGGCCGCGGGGTTCGGGATGCAGCTCCGACTGCACGCCGACGAGCTCGCACCATCGGGCGGCGCCGAGCTGGCCGCCGAGCTCGGGGCGTATTCGGCGGACCACCTTGCGACGCCGTCCCCGGCCGGGATCGAGGCACTTGCCGGCGCGGCAGCCGCGGCGGCGGCCTCTCCCGATGGCCGCCGCCCGGTCGTGGCCACGGTCCTGCCGGCGACGACCTGGTTCCTCATGAAGGACCACGGAGCGCCAGCCCGGACCTTCATCGACAACGGGATCCCCGTCGCGCTCGGCACCGACTTCAACCCGGGGACCTCACCGACCGCCAGCCTCCCGCTCGCCATGACGGTCGCCTGTCTCGAGCTGGGCCTGACGCCCGATGAGGCGCTGGCGGCCGTCACCGCCAACGCAGCCTGGTCGATCGGTCTCGAGGAGGAGGTCGGGTCGCTCGAGCCGGGCAAGAGCGCCGATCTCGTCGATCTGGCGTGTCCCGACCTCGACCCAGATCCCGTACTGGCCGGCCGCCGACCTCGCGCGGACCGTCATCAAGCGTGGGCGGGTGGTCGTCGACCGGGGCTGAGCCGCGGGATGCCGCGCCGTCCGAGTGCGCCCCTTGGCCCCGGCGTCAGACGGCCTTGCCGCGCGCCTCGAGCAGGACCGTGGTCGTCTCGAGCGGCAGGCTCGTCGCCGTCACCGACAGCTTCGGCTGGGTGACGGCCTCGGCGCCCATCTCGTGGAAGAAGCGCTTGAGTGCCTCGGCGCACTCGGCGTCGTCGTCGCAGATCGGCATCGGAACGACGATCCGCGGATCGAGCTGCGCGATCACGGCCGCCGCCTTGGCGGGCGTCAGCGAGCCACCGATCGGGACGCAGGCGATGTCGACCGGCCCGATGTCGCCGAGCTTCTCCTCGGACAACAGGTGACCGATGTCCCCGAGGTGGATCGAGTGGACGCCATCGACCTCGACGACGAAGGCGACCTGCTTCCCGGTCTCGGCACCGCGCGCGTCGTCCCGATACGTCCGCACGCCGGTGACCAGGATCTCCTTGACCTCGTACTCGCCGGGGCCGTCGAGCACGAACGCGTCGTCGAGGCTCGATGGGAGGAGCGTCTGCCCGTCGCGTGACGGCTTGCCCTTGGCCCGGGCGAGCGGTCGATCATCGGGGTGGCTGAAGGTGACGATGTCGCCGCTGATCCCGCGCCCTGTCGGCCCGACGACCGACTGGAATGGGTCTGCGACGACGACGGCGTCCTTGCCCCGGAACCGGATGCACGTCCGGCCGTACCACGTGAGTTCCATCGACCCGAGTCTGACACAACTCGCTGCACGGGCGGGCACCCGGCCCGACGGTCGTCAGGGAGTGGCGGTCGGAGTCGGAGTGGCCGCCTTGTCCTTGTCGTGCTTGCCCGGCTTGCCGTCGGCCATCCAGGGCTTCCAGCCCGGGTGCGTCGGCCCGACGACCCACGGCCCGCCGGCCCATGGTGGCTTGCCCGGAGCGCGGATCGCGGTGCCATCGACGGTCTCCACGTCCAGCTCGGTCCCACCATCGTCGGTCGACCCGGCGATCGTGACGGACTTGCCGACGTAGGGCTTGAGCGGGTTCTTGTCGCCCCAGAACCAGGGCGGCCCCGCGGACAGCTCCCAGGTCTTGCCGGCGGCGGTCAGCGTGAAGGCCGGGCGACCCTGACCGTCGGTCGTCTGCTGGACGGTGCCCTGCACCGTGACGTCGACTTCGGGTCCCTTGTCGGCCTTGTCCGGCTTGCCGTTGCCGTTGCTCCGCCATGGTCGCCCGGTTCCGCTGTCTCGGCCGGCTCGGCGGTCCGATCGGGCTTGGGGGCCTCCGGTGCGGCGGTCTGCCCGGCGTGGCGGCTGCTCGGATGTGCGGTCGCTCGGACGAAGGGTCGCCTCGGGTGAAGCTGTCGCGTCCGGGCTCGCCTGCCCGGATGGGCTGGCCGACGGGGACGGATCGGCGCCCAGCACGGGAATGGCGATCGCGAGAGCGGCGATGATGCCGACCGCGATCCAGATCCATCGGCGGCGCTGGATGGTCACCGTGACAGGGTCGACCGGCAACCTTGCAGACTGGCTTGCAGAGCGGCGGTGCGGCCGGCTTCGCCGCACGACCGCGGTGCTTTCCGGCACCGAGAATCGAAAGACCGGAGGCGCCTGCCCAATCGGCGCCTCCGGTCGAGGGAGGGAGGGATGGAACCGTTTCGGGTTCGTCCAACCCAGACACTACGACTACGTGATTCAGGGTCGAGGTCGCAAGCGATTAAGAAAGCGATATCGGAGCGACCCGAAACAGGATTTCTCGGCTCCCGTGCGACAATCCCGCCCATGTCCCATTCGGAACCGACCCGCCGTCGACGCCTGCCGGCCATCGCGACCCTGGCCCTCGTGGTCGCGCTGGTCAGCGCGGCCTGTGGCGCGACGGCGACGACGGCGCCGTCCGTCGCGCCCACCCTCGGTTCCGCCACCCCGAGCGGTGCGCCCTCCGCGACGCCATCGACGCACGGCGGGGCCGTCGGGTTCGCCGTCGGCCAGCGATGACGCCGCGGCGAACGCGATCTACGACGCGGTCGAGCAACAGGTCGTCGCCATCCGCGGGCTCGAGCCGAAGCAGCCCGGTCGCCCGCCAGTTCATCGACGCGACCGAGCTGCGGACGCTGCTCACGACCGAGTTCGACCAGGACACGCCGCCGGCCTACCTGGCCGGGACCGAGCGACTGTACAAGGCGCTCGGCCTGATCCCGGCCGACGCGAGCCTGCGGACCCTGAGCCTCGACTTGCTGAGCAGCGGCGTCGCCGCGTTCTACCGCAGCGACGAGAGCAAGCTGTATGTCGTCTCGAAGAGTGGAGGGCAGCCCGGCGCGACCGAACGCTTCTACTTCTCGCACGAGTACACGCACGCGCTTCAGGACCAGAACTCGACGATCTTCAAGGACTTCGACAAGGTCCTGGATCAGAGCGACGAGCTGCTGGCCAGGCAGGCGATCTACGAGGGCGACGCGGTCCTGACCATGACCCAATGGGCTGCGGCGAACCTCAGCGCGTCCGACCTGGGCGAGCTCCTCGCGTCCGGCAACGACCCGGCCGCCCAGGCCGTCGTCGCGAATACCCCGTCGATCCTGCGGGACACGCTGACGTTCCCGTACACGACCGGCTTCAACTACGTGGCGAACGTGCAGGGCACCGGCGGCTGGCCCGCCGTCAACGCCTACTTCACGAAGATGCCCCAGTCGACCGAGCAGATCCTCCACCCCGAGAAGTACACCGCCGGCGAGGCCCCGATCGCGGTCTCGATGCCGGCCGATCTGGCCACCCGGCTCGGTTCGGGATGGACCGTCCCGCTCCAGGACACGTTCGGGGAGCTCCAGCTCGGGATCTGGCTGAAAGGCGCGGGCGTCGCCGATGCCGACGCCACGCAGGCCGCCGCCGGCTGGGGTGGCGACCGGCTGGCTGTGATGGACGGCCCGAACGGCTCATGGGCCGTCGCGATGCACACCGTGTGGGACACCACGACCGACGCGACCGAGTTCGAGGCGGCCGCCAAGACGGCGATCGCCAAGGCCGGAGGCTCGGCCCAGGTCCTCCCCGGGGTCGGCGGCACGACTCGATGGGTCCTGGTCGCCAGTGACGCCTCGACGCTGAGTCACGCCGCCTCGGTCCTGGGTCTGGCCGGCTAGCGGCCCGATCGTTCCCGCGTATTCCCTCGGGGACTACCTGTCACGTCAGGTCGCGGTTTCGTGACAGATAGGCTGGCCGGGACTGGTAGTCACAGGATCTGAGCCAAGCCGGTAGTCGTGCCCCTCGAGCCACGCTCAGAGCCGGACTGCTGAGACGCCCGCGGGCCATCTGACGGGCGAGATCCGTGCCTAGTAGTCCCCCGGGGACTATCTGTCACGCCCATGTGCCCGGCGGGTCGGGCCGGGTCCGCCTGGGTCGGGGCCGAGTCCGCCCCAGGCCCGGCTCGACGATCGGAACGAGCGGGCCGGCCTACATCGACTCGGGCGCAGCGATCCCCAGGAGGCCGAGCGCGTTCGCCAGCGTGATCCGCGTGGCATCGGCGAGGGCGAGCCGGGCCGCCGAGCGCGCCGGCTCGTCGGCGTCGACCACCCGCGCGTCGCGGTAGAAGCCGTGGAACGTGGTGGCCAGCTCGGTCGCGTACGCGGTGATCCCGTGCGTCTCTTCGGCCGCGACCGCGTCCTCGACCACCTCGGGGAAACGGACGACGGCGCGCGCGAGCGCCGCCTCGGGCGCCCCCGCGAGCGCACCGTCGACCTCGGTCGCGGGCGCCAGCCCGGTCGCGGCCGCCTTGCGCAGGATCGAGGCGATCCGGGCGTGCGCGTACTGGACGTAGTAGACGGGGTTCTCGCTGGACTGCTTCTTGGCCAGCTCGATGTCGAAGTCGATCTCGGTCGTCGCCGCACGTGAGGCGAAGAACCAGCGTGCCGCGTCCACGCCGACCTCGGCCAGCAGCTCGTCGAGGGTGATGAACTCGCCGGCCCGCTTGCTCATCGAGACCTCCTGGCCGTCGCGGACGAAGCGCACCCACGAATAGAGCAGGATCTGGACGGCCTCGCGGTCGTAGCCCATCGCCTCGGCGGCATTGCGCAGGCGTGCGACCGTCCCGTGATGGTCCGCGCCCCAGACGTACAGGAGATGATCGAAGCCACGGCTGAACTTCTCGGTCACGTAGCCGATGTCGGCGGCGAAGTAGGTCGGCTCGCCGTTCGAGCGGAAGATGACCCGGTCCTTGTCGTCCCCGTACGCCGTCGAACGGAACCAGACCGCGCCATCCTGCTCGTAGACGTGGCCGCGCTCGCGCAGGCGCTCGACCGCGCGCGCGACCCAGCCTTCGTCGTGGAGGCGGGCTTCGCTGGTCCAGACGTCGAAATGGACGCCGAGGGCTTCGAGACTCGCCTCGATGCCTTCACGGACGCGACCTGCAGCCCATCGACCGAGCTCGCCGTCGGTGTCGGCGCCGGGCTCGGTCGCTGCCGCCCAGAGGTCGGCCGGTATCCCGGCCGCGAGGTCGTGGACGTAGTCGCCCTGGTAGCCGCCCTCCGGGACCGGCTCGCCTCGCCGCAGCGCCGCGACCGACGCTCCCAGGTTGCGGATCTGACCACCCGAATCATTGAAGTAGTACTCGCGCGTCACCTGTTGCCCGCCGGCCTCGAGCACGCGGCTGAGAAGATCGCCGATGAAGGCGCCGCGCGCATTCCCGACATGCAGCGGTCCGGTCGGGTTGGCCGACACGAACTCGACGTTGACCGAGCGCGGCCGGACCGGCGCGACCCGCCCCCAGCCCGCCGGGTCGGCGAGGATGGACGCGACCGTCGATTCGAGCGCGCCGTCGCGCAGCCGGACGTTGAGGAAGCCGGGCGCGGCGACCTCAGCGGACGCGATCGGGGACGAGGAGCCGTCACGGGCCGCCTCGGAACCCAGCTCGGCGGCGATGGCGGCCGCGATCGCCAGCGGCGCCATCCGATACGGACGGGCAAGCCGCATCGCCAGGTTGCTCGCGAAGTCACCGTGGACGGGATCGGCCGGGCGCTCGATCGCGACCTCGGGTCGGTCGGCACCCTCTGGCCATGCCGGCAACGCGCCGGCCGCGACGGCCCGGTCCCAGGCACTCCCGACCGCCGCGCGGACCGCAGTGCGGATCGGCGTTGTGGTGACGCTAGGGGGATGGTCAGTCAGATCGGACACGGGGGCTCGGTCCTTAGCGGCAGGTCTCCGCGATGGTACCGGGCACACGATGGCACCCGCACGGTCCTGCTATTCGGCCACGAGGCGCGCCGCATGCGAGGGCCTATGCGGCGCTGACTCACGCCGTTGAGCGAGGACGACCTCCGATCCGCGTGCTAGCCGCTTCGACTCCGCAAGCTCGATGAGGTGGTCGACCTGTCAATCGACGACGCCTTGAAGATCGCTCCTGACGTCAACGACCTACTAGCACGATCACTCACAGGTGTCTACTTGATGAGCTGGATCGCAATCGACGTGTGGCCACGACTGATGTCCCCGCCGGGCTCGACCGGGCCGGAGGTCACGTAGTTGACGAACCAACCCTTGATGCAACCGAGGAAGCCGCCTCCCGTCGTGACCGGTACCGTCGGAGACCCGGGAGCGCTTGCGCAGGCCGAGGTATTCGATCCCTGAACATTGACTTGCTGGAGATAGAAGTTGGCCAGCGTATGGACGTAATACCAGGTGTTATTGCCGACGGGATCCGACCCCGGATCCGGGCAGATCGCAGATGGCGCCGGATTGACCCGGCATGCTCCGTTGTTGAGGGGGATGAGGATCGTCGAGCCGATGTACTGCGAGATCTCATCATCGACCGAGTTGGGATTCCCGGGCTGCGTCTGGAACCAGTCAGGGATGTTCACCGCTGTCGTCAGCGGCCCGTTGATCTCGCCGGCAAGGTTCGGGATGTTCGGATCGAGATCGAGCCAGCCGAACGCGCCCGACCCGCCGCTGGAGCTCTTGCACAGGGGCAGGATCGCCATCTTTGAGGTGTCGCCGGTCGGATTGGACGTCGACGGAAGCGACTCCTGTCCGACCAGGGGCCAGTACGGATCACCGGCATCGGGGCCGGGCGGCGGTGCGCCGATCCAATTCCCTGGGATCAGGTTTCCATGCGAGTCGCACTCGGACACTTGGACTGGGAAGGTCAACGGCAGCAGCGTGCAGCCGTCCTCATCGAGGACGCATTGGCCGCTCGCCTTGCCGGCCACGACGGTGGCTTCCGCCGACGCCGTCAGGTTGTTGAACCCCAAGACACCACTGAACGTCGTCGAAACGGTCCGCTGGCCGCCCGCCCGCACACCTCGGGCCAAGTCGGGGATCGCATCTGTCGTGTCGGTGACCGGGACCCCGATGGGCTGACCGACGTCATCGGTGTACACGGCCGTCGCTCCAGCCAGGCCGTTCTTCGCGGCCATAGCAGTGACGGCGACGTACACGTCGTGTTGGGTTCGGATATCCGTCACCGACCCGAGATTCTCTGCGATGACCAGCGTCCCTGCGGTGGATGCCGCATCGGCGCCGTTCTGCGCGAGGCGCTGCTGCGCAAAAAGGGCCCCGCCGTCAATGATCAGGCCGACCATGCCGATGAGCGCGATCATGGCAACGGCCGCGATCACGATCATCTGTCCGCTCGCCCGATGGCGTGCCTGACTTTGTTTCACGGCGTTCGTCCTTTCATGTGTTGTCGGATAGGGTGTCGTCATGGCTGTTTCGGGCAGAGGTCTGCCGTCGCATAGCTCGGAAATGTGGGATTCGGGCACACGAGCTCTATCGGCAGCTCCGAGCGGGCAGTGAAGTTGATCGGACCGATGATCGATCCGATGATCGGCGTGATCGCCGTCCAAGAAACCTTGGCGGTGACGACCGCGATGCATCCCGTGACGATCGTGGTGCACTGCGGGTTCGAGGTCGGGTTTGCCAGATTCGGTTCCTGCTTGTAGTAGTTGACGAGATTCGGGTCGCCCGCATTCGACAGGCCGCCTCCAAAGGCCATCTCCTGGACACGCTGGGAGACAGATGCCTCGTCCTGGTTGACGATCGCCAGGCGCGCCCCTTCCCGAGCGGCATTCGTCAGGCCGTTGTAGACGAATATGGCTCGACCGAAATCGAAGACCGCCATGAGTAGCAAGAGGGCGACCGGAAGCACCAGGGCGAGCTCGACCATGGCCTGGCCCTTCGACCTAGTCCTCCGGAGGCGCCCGCCATGCGATATCACGGTCCCACCGTGATGGTGGACGCGCATCCGCTGGGCTGCGGGTCGATCGTGCCGCCGACGATCGACTGCGACTTGATCTTGTAGTTGTTGCCTCCAGGCAGGAACCCGACAGTCGTGGTGAAACCCGCGCCGTTCCACTGAGCCTGCGCTTGATTCTTGGCGGACATTGAAGAAGTCGGGGACTGTGCACAGCCTGCGCCCGACGTTCACGTATCCGGTCTTCGTGAGGGTGTTTGTCGCACCCGTGTTGTCGGTGACCTTCAACGTCACCGAGTAGGCGCCGGACGTGGCGTACGTATGCGAGGCGGTGGTTCCGGTCGCATCGAACGTGCCGTCATTGGTGAAGTCCCACTGATAGCTCGTATATGTCACAGCGCCCGCTCGTAGATCCACGAACTGGAAGTTCGTTGTCACGGGCTCGACACCTGACAATGGCGACCCTGTGAATTCGGCGATCGGTCCCGTCGCCGGCGGAACAGTGACCGTGATGAAGTTCGGTGACGATTTCTGGTCGCTCCCGCCAGCATTCGCCACCGTCAGGGAGACCCCGAACGTGCAGGTGTCGCCAGGCGATCCCGTGCAGCCGTAGGCCACCGTGCGCGGGCCCTGGGTGATCGACGTTCCAGGACTAACGCTCCCCGTTCCCGTCCCGCCGACGCCGACCGCGTAGTCCCAGATCCAACTCGTGGGAGTGCCAATGGACGTGTCCGTGAATGTGACGTTGAGGGGCGCCCAGCCGGTCTGCGGGCTGGCATTGAACTTCGCCGTCGGCGCTGCAATGATCGGAACCCCGCCCCCCGGCACAGTGGCGACCGCCCCTTCCTTGATCGGGAATGTCGTCTCTGCGCTCACCAGGACGGTGCCGCCGAGGATGTTGGAGATGATCGGCGTGATGATGTGGAATTCGCAGCTGATGCCGACCGTGACCTGCGCTCCGAGCGCGGTGCCGCCGGCGATGATGGGATCCGGGATGGGATTTTGGGGGTCGCAGTTGAGCTCCGCCGTGTCGTTCGCGATGAGCTGTCGATATCGCGTCTGTTCGGCCGGGTCGCCCGGGGTTCCCCATGCGGACGCGTGATCTGCCGCGTCGTTGGCGGCGATCCGGGCCATCTGCTGGAGGTTGACCCAGCCGAGGTAGATGCGGCCGAAATCGATCGCGATGAGCATCAGGAGCAGCAGGACCGGGAGAACGAGGGCGAACTCGACAATGCTCTGTCCACGGGAGCTTCGTCGCAGAGAGACCTTCGACGGTCGGAGCATCGAGTTGAAACCTCGGTCTGACTGGTTTGATGTGGCTGGAGCGTGGCAGCGGGACCTTGCAGGTCACATTGCACGGGAGGACGTAGGTACTACGCCGGACCACCACGTTCCGCACCGATCGGCACAAAGTCGGTGCACCTTGGCCCCAGCTGACAAGAAGACGCGACGTCTGGGCGGGTACGAGCGGGCTATGGCTCTGAGCGCGGACGCACGCGAATCTACGGGCATGTCCAAGCGCGTACTGGCTGCTGTTCTCTGGTTCTATGGCGGGTGGTGTCTGGGCGCGATGCTCGCGTCCGTCCTCGGGATCTCGGGCCTGCTCGGTCCGATCCTTGGAATGACGGGCGCCGTGCTGATCGCCGGGGATCCGCGGCACATCATCTGGCCGCGTCGAACCTCGTAGACGCGGCCGCACACCTGCTGTCTCTAGTCCCGACCTCGGCGGTCGGTGCCGCGGTGTGCGCTGGAGACGGCGAGGTGCCCGCGACTGGTGGCTCCAACTCGGTCACGATAGGGCGAGCCCAGGGCTGCTGATCGCAAGCTGATCGACCAGGCTCGGGGGTGGGGCCCCGGTCTTACCTGCCCCCGGGACCGAACCTTCCCCGAAACCCACGACGCACCGGCGATGTCCGAGCCTGGCAAGATCCGATCCGGCACGCCTCTGTGCGCCTCAGCTGGGCTCTCTCGACGAAACTCACACGGCCGGGCCTGCCTGGCATCTGTCACCCGGCGCCAAGAGTCCTAGTGACGAATCCCTCGCCACGGTGCCGACGCGCACCGTAAATGGCTCCTTGACGACGTCCGGTACAGTCCGGTGCAGTCGATGGTCCTGATTGCAATGTGACCTGCAAGGTACCGTTGGCACGCTGATCGCAGCAATCACAACTGAACCGGGGGCTCCAGTCGTTCGATGTTGCGCCTGTCACATCGTCGTATCCGCATGCGCTCGCGCCGCCAGCCTGGTGTCGAGTCGGCACCAGCGCGGCCTCCGCCGGGCTGTGCGGCGTGGGTGACGACCAGCTGAGGTTCCTCGGTGGGGCCGCCGCGATGTCAGCGGCCCTGACCGGAGGTCCGCGTCGCCCTCGACCGCGGGCTCGCTGCCTGTCCCGAACTGTCCGGGTCCGGACTTCCCCCTCCCGGTGTCGTCATGCACCGAGTCCAGCCTATTGAGGAAGTCCGCTACAGGCCTTCATCCCGATCTTCACGGTGACCCGGCAAGGTCCCGTCCGCAGCTTCTCGCTTTCGCATCTACACCGGGGGTCCATCGTCTTATGTTCAGCGTGCCTAGGCGTCGTCATCAGCAACGGTCGCGCGGCCAAGGATTGGTCGAATTCGCACTCATCCTTCCAGTCTTCATGCTCTTCCTGCTCATCGCCGTCGATTTCGGGCGGCTCCTGTTCACCTATATCCAGCTGAGCAACACGGCCCGTGAAGCCGCCTCCTACGCGGCGTTCAACCCACTGTCCTCTCCGGCGACCCTCAAGACGGTCGCCTTGCGTGAAGCCAACGTCCAAAACCAGAGGGGCGAGGGCACGATCACCGCGTCTTCGTCCTGCACGAATAGCGGCGGGGCCGCCTTGCTGTGCTCGGCTGCGCAGGGCGGGACGGGACCGGGAAACCGAATCACGGTCAGCATCAACGAGACGTTCACCTTCTTCACACCACTGATCGGGAGCTTCTGGCCGGGCGGCCTCCCGATCGGGGCTTCTGCCACCGCGGCGGTCGTCGAATTTGCGGCCGGCGGCGGTCCACCCCCGCCGACCTGTTCGACGCTGCCGCCGACACCGACCTTCACGTGGCAGAGTCCTGATCCCGTCAATCACCCGTTCCTGATCTCCGTCGATGCGGGTGCGTCGTCGAGCCTTGCCAGTCCCTGCCAGAACGTTGGCTACAACTGGGACTTCGGCGGCGCGAGCACCGACCCGAGCGGCGATCAGCTTCGCGAAGGCGTGACACAGGATTACGAGTACGCCGCCGCGGGCACGTATACGGTCAAGTTGATCGTGTCGAATGCGGCTGGCGACAGCACTCCGTTCACGACCACGATCAGCCTGGGGACCACGACGTGCAGCGCACCGACGGCGGTCTTCACCGTCTCGCCGGCAGCGATCCTCAACAAGTTTGGCGTCCCGACGAACTGGAAAGCGGCCAACAACGGTGGCAACCAAGCTACCCAGTTCACCTTCGATGGAACGACCAGTGCATTCATGTCGGATCCGTCATGCCACCCGGTCTGGTCCTGGAACCTCGGCGATGGCGCGACGCCGGCGACCGCTACGGTCGTCCATGGCTACGCACACTCATACGCTGGCTCGACGGTCCAGGTGACGCCTCACGGTCACGAATGACGCCGGCACGGATACGTCGGCACCATTCAGCATCCCGCTCCAATGAGCCTCCTCCATCGCCGCTCAGGGCGCGGCCAGGCTCTCGTCGAGTTCGCCCTGGTGATCCCGATCTTTCTCCTGCTCCTGTTCGGCCTGATCGACGGCGGCCGGTACGTCTACATGAGCAACGTGCTCTCGCAGGCCGCGCGCGAGGCCGCGAGGCTCGGTGCCGCCGAGGCCAGCTGGATCGGCGCGACGACGGCAACCGATCCGAGCTGCGTGGCGACGGCTGCCGCGATCACGGCAGCGAATCCCGGCGCCCACGTCTGCCCGGCCACTGTCAACGGGGCAACCAACAGTCTCGAGGCCGACGTCACGGCCGCCGCGAACCGGATGGTCGCTCCCTTTGGCGCCGTGAAGGACGTCTATTTCTCGTGTCAGCCGGTCGGCACCGTGCCGCCGGCCAACTGGACGAACACCGACTGTCCGACGACCAATCGGACCGCCGCCAAGAACGTCCTGTGGGTCCGCGTGGACATGACATACCAGCCCATCACACCCGTCCTCGGGCAGATCTGGAGAGACACCAACTCCGGGTCGGCCACGATGGTCCTCAACTAGGGAGTCGACATGGCCCGCCAATCTTCAATTCGCGGACAGCGCGGTCAGATGATCGCTCTCTTCGCGCTTGCATCCACAGCGATCATCCTGGCCGTCGGCCTGACGATCGACGGTGGCTACGCATTCGCCCAGCGCCGGGGGTCCCAGAACGCTGCGGACTTCGCGGCATTGGCCGGTGCCCGCGTCATCGCCGAATTCGTTGCGGGCGACACGACGAATGGCAATGACGCCAACGTCACAGCCGCCATCACAGCCGCCATCCAGGCGAACGGCGACACTCCGATCACCTTCGGCGCTCCGAGTGGGCCGGTCTACATCACGACGTCCGGCGCCCCGAACGGGTTCGTCGGGACGATGGGCGACGGCAAGATCCCCGCGGGCACTGCCGGCGTCAGCGTCGGGACGAGCAAGAGCTGGCATCCATTCTTCCTCGGGATCATCGGGGTCGGCGACTGGACGGCCAGCTCCGTCGCAACGGCCAAGGGCGGCTGGTCGCTGGCCGGTCCCCCGGGCGATGTCTTTCCTGCTGGCGTCTCGAAGGCGACATACGACACGTACCCGCTCTGCTCGGGCGACGTCGGGACGCTGCCCGATTGCGCACCCGTGCATCTCACCCCGGGCAGTCTCAACGTCCCCGGCGGGTTCGGCTGGCTCAAGTTCGGGGCCGCGGGCAAGTGCACCGGCTTCGGGCTCGGGATGACAAACGACGGCTGCGACAACTCGAAGCCCTTCCTCCAGTCGGAGATCGGGCCGCCGCCGAACAGCCACGGCTGCTGCACGGCCGTCACCCACGGCGCCGCGCCTGCGGACCGGATCGGGAGCCTGCCCGGCAACAAGGCGAGCGCCGACTGCAGCTACTACATCGACAACGACATCACCGTCATCGTTCCGATCTGGGATGTCGCAGGCGGGACGGGCGCGAACGCCTGGTATCACATCATCGGCTTCGCCGGGATGCAGCTGACGGCGTGCGACGGCGGCAAGGACATCGAGGGCGTCCTGCGGCAGCTGATCCTGCCCGGACCGACCACGACGGATCCACAGCCAAAGGGCGCGTCGCTGGGGGTGCAGCTGGTCCACTAGACCGGCGCCGCGCGCATCACAGCGAGCCGAAGCGAGAGCCGCGACCACCGGTCGCGGCTCTTTCCTTGTCCGCCGGTGGCCGGCGCTGCCGTGGCCCGGTCGACGACAACCGAGGACCTTTGTCCGAGCCCGATGAACGTTCGGGCTATGCACCCTGGCACCGTTTCAAGTGACTGTGAAAGGTGCCCGCGCGACGCTCTTGTTGCGTGGTCATCCACACGCCACGTCGCCAGGGAGTCCTGACCTTCATGCATCTGCCGAAGATCCGCGATCGAGAGCGCTCACGCGGCCAAAGCGTCGTCGAGTTCGCGCTCGTCCTGCCGATCCTGCTGCTGCTCCTCGCCGCGACGGTCGACTTCGGTCGACTCTTTTACGCGTACGTGGCGGTCGAGAACGCCGCCAAGGAAGGCGCCCTGTACGGCGCGCGCAGCCCGCTGTGCGACGACGCGACCAACGTCAACTGCGCGGACCCGAACAACGTCGCGTGGCACGTCACGAACGAGGCGTCGAACCTCAAGGACCGAACGGGGTCAGCCTCCTGAGCTCGACGGTCGCCTGCCGCGATACCGCCGGCACGCTGGTCCAGCCGATCAACAACTGCGTCGACGGCTACACGTACCAGGTCACCGTCACCTCGCCCTTCCGACTGATCACGCCGCTGCTGTCGACGATCGTCGGACAGAACATCACGCTCCAGGCCGAGGCGCAATCGACGGTCGTCGTCGATGCCTTCGACCCGACCGGGCTCGAGGCGCTCGTCTGGGTCGACAAGACCGGCTCGTCCAATACGCGCGGCGATCACGACGGCCTGCACCCAGGCCGACTCGGTGTCCTCGGCCGGCTACTACTACGAGCCGTGCCAGGACAGCACCAACGTCGACAACTACCTGCAGTTCCAGGAGAACACGACCGTCAACTACAAGGTCCGCATCCGGAACACGGGCAACATCAACCTGTCCTCGCTGACCTACGCCTTCACGATCAACGGCGTCAACGTGGGAGCACCCGGGAACTGCAACACACTGCCGACGAGCCTGGCCAAGGCGGCGGCGCCGGCCTTCTGCTCCTTCAGCCGGAGCGCGACCTCGACCAACCCCGGCAGCCCGAGCTCCGACGACAACGTCGTCGATCGCCGCCGCGGGCTCCGCCGTCGGGCTCCCGACCGGGGCCACGAACGGCGGGGCGACGATCAAGGTCACGCCGGCGCCCCATCTCGCGATCAACCTCCTGGCGTCCGCGTACCGCCTCGGCGGCATCGGTTACGGCGTCAACGGCGTGGCGACCTACCCCTCGGGCGCCCTGTCACTCGCGAGGGACAACGGCTCGACGCTCGCCGAGATCAACAACCCCCGCGGCTGGTTCTACCTCACCGTCGTCAACCAGGGCGGTGCCGCGAGCGAACTTCAACGTCTCGGTGACGCAAGCCGGTTCGCCGATCAGCCTGCCCGCCTCCTGCGTCGTCCCGACCGACGCTCGCCGCAAGCGGATCGCCTGGCGACACGTTCAGCTGCATCTTCCCGCGCACCTTCAGCGGGACCCAGTCCTACGCGATGGTGGCCAGCGCATCGGCGACGAACGCCGTGATCGTCAGCGGGCAGCAGCCATCGGTCACCGTCACCACGTCCACCTGCTCGAGCGGCAAGAAGGTCGTGCCGAACATGGTCGACACCCTGAACCCGACGGCTGATGGATCGAACAAGACCGTCGCCCAGGGGCGGACGACCTGGCAGACCGACTTCACCGGTGGCTTCACGACCAACCCGGTCGGAGCCGCCGACACCTTCCATGTCATCGCGCAAGGGCAGCAGGCCTACAGCTGCATGAATGCGACGACCAGCGCGACAGTGAGCGCCCAGTGATGGGACGCATCAGCCTCCGGGGCCGACGCCGGTCTCGTGGTCAGGCACTGCTCGAATTCGCCCTCGTCCTGCCGATCTTCCTGCTCATCGTGTTCGGGATCATCGACATCGGGCGCTACGTCTACCTCACCAACGCCTTCAACGAGGGTGCCCGTGAGGGCGCCCGCTACGGATCGGTCGAGCAGTGGCAGTACGCCTGCCCGGCGAGCGTCGTCACCCAGACGCGGTTCGCCTGCACGGCGGCGGTCGCGCTCGGGCGCATCGCCGGCGCCCCGGCCTACGTCTCGACGCCGACCGTCACCTGCTACAGCAAGGGTGGTGACGCGTCAACGGCCGTCGCCTCGGCCGCCTGTCGCGCCGGCTACATGCTCGCAGGTCACGGTCTCCACGCCGACCTCCCCGGCCAACCAGCAGTTCCATTTCCTGACTCCGGTCATCGGCCAGCTGCTCGGCAGTCCGGTGATCTCTGGCCAGGCATCGGTCGTCGTCCAGTGACGTCGCATCCGTCATCGACACAAACCGCGAAAGGAATCACTCCATGAGCCCACCGTCGCAGCCAGGAACGGCGTGAGGACGGTCAGATCCTGGCGATCTTCGCCGGCGCCCTCATCCTGCTGATCCTCGTCAGCGGACTGGTCATCGACGGCGGCAACGTCTTCCTGACCCGCCGTGACAGCCAGAATTCGGCCGACATCGCGTCGCTGGCCGGGACCAAGCGGCTGGCCGACTACTACGTCAAGAACCAGGCGTACACAGGCACCGACAACGTCTACACGGCGATCGCGACCAGGATGGCGCAGAACAACTGCTCCACCGCCGTCGGGTCGATCTGCTCGTGGACGGCGCGATACGTCGGCCCGCGCACGGGATCGGGGTTCCAGGACCTCGGCCCTGTCGCCTCGACCGACACGGCACCGCCCGGCGCAGTCAGCGGCCAGAAGGCGCTCGGCGTCACGGTCGGTGTCACCAAGACACCCGCAGACCTACCTGCTCGGCGTCATGGGCAAGACCACCTGGACCGTCCAGACGACAGCGACCTCGGTCACCGGCCAGCCGCCGGGAGCCCCCGCCGGCCAGCTCTTGCCGATCGCGTTGGTCGCGCCGACGACGATGTCGGAGGGCTCGATCTACGCGCTGACGAGCGGCTCGAACGGGCCGGGCAACTTCGGCTGGATGTCGTGGGACGGAAGCAACAGTGCCGGCGCGCTTGCGACGAGCCTGTGCACCCCGAACAATCCTGCGTTCACGCTGCCCTTCGAGTTCCCGGGCGATCCAGGAGTGACCAACGCCTCGGCTGTCCGGGGATGTCTCCAGACCTGGGTCGACAACGAGCTGACCGTCCTCATTCCGATCGTCCGGGCCACGAACGATCCGCTCAATAACGGGGCATGCGACACCGGCGGCAACGGCAACAACTTCACGTACTGCGTGACCGCGCTCGCCGCGTTCGTCATCACCGGTTACACCCAGCCGGCCGTCGACCAGATCAACGGCCGCTTCATCGGGACGATCCCCTATTCGATGAACGGCAACACGAACGTGCCGGGTCCGGTCAGCCAGCCGCCCACCGCAGGCAGCAACTTCTACTACCTGGGCCTCGCCCAGTAGCCGAGGCCGATCAGCCTCCACCCGCCCCATAGACGTCAGGTCGCCGGTTCGCGAGGACCGGGATCTGGCGTCGCAGGGACGCCACACGATCCAGGTCGAGCTCGGCCCGGGTGATCCCGATGACATCGGGCGCCTGGGCCACGACCGTGCCCCACGGATCGATCACCATCGAATGACCGTAGGCCGGCTGGCCGGGCGGGCCGCCGATCTGTGACGGCGCGAGGACGTAGGCCGCGTTCTCGATCGCGCGAGCCCGCAGGAGCACCTCCCAATGATCCCGGCCGGTCCGCTCGGTGAAGGCCGAGGGCACGGTCAGCACCTCGGCGCCGCCTCGGGCGAGCGCCCGGTAGAGCTCCGGGAAGCGCAGGTCGTAGCAGATCGACAGCCCGACCGAGACCCCATCGACGTCGGCGCAGACGAGCCGATCACCGGCGGTCACGCGCGCCGATTCGGTGTCCGCCGGGCCGTCCGCGACGTCGACGTCGAAGAGGTGGACCTTCCGGTAGGTCGCGGCGATCGTGCCGTCGGGCGCGATGAGGGCCGACGTGTTGTATGGGCGAGCCGGGTCCTGGCTCGTCTCGGCGGTGCTGCCGACCAGGATCCAGGCGCTGCGCCGTCGCGCCACTTCGGCGAACGGATCGGTGTGGGGGCCCGGGATCGGTCGGGCCGACGCGCGGAAGCCGTCGTCGTCCCCGCGGTACTGGAGGTATTCGGGGAGCGCGACCAGACGAGCTCCGCCAGCGGCAGCTTCGTCCGCCAGCGAGACGGCAGTTCCGATATTGCGCGCTACGTCCTCGCGGGCATCGAGCTGGACGAGGGCGACCGCGAGATGCATCGCCGCATCCTACGACCTCGACGTGGGGACGGGGGCCCTCGGCGCGGGGGCCGGGGCCGTCATGCCGGGCGTGGACCGGTCGTCGGCGTCCCCTGATGCGCGAGCCGATGGGCCTGCGAGACGAGACGAAGGGCCGCGTCCCAGTCGCTTGTCCTGACGAAGAAGCTCGTCGCGGCCTTCCCCGTGCCGATCATCAACCGGCCGAGACCGCCGCGGGGTTGCCCGAAGGTGAAGACGATCCCGGGCTCGATGTCCCAGGAGCGGATCCCGGACTGCGGGCGATAGCCACGGCCCTCGCGCAGGATGAGGACACGTCGGTCGGTCAGGACGAGCGAGCCGGCGAGCGACGAGACCGAGCCGAGGACCTCCTCGCCAGGGCGGAAGATGTCCGCAAGCGATCGCATGACGTCGTGCGGTAGGACGGTCGGGACGTGACTGGCGAGCATGACGGACCTCGGTGGGTGCCAGGGAGTTGATCCGACGTTGATCGTCGCTGCGCGCGCCCCCAGCACCGAGGGCCCTTGGTCCCCCCAGTGCCGGGCCGAATGACCCGCTGTCAGCCCCTATCCGAGTACGGTCGCCGTCGACAGGAGTACTGGTTGCGCTCCAGCGCGCGGCGGTCCAAGCCATGCGCGGCGCATTCGAGGCCCTGCGTCGATACCCGTCGGTGATCGCCCGGTTGGACCGCGCTCGGAGTTGATACCCTCGACGGCGCGAGCGCCAGTCGCTCGTCACGACCACGAAGCCTGATCCGCCAGTCTGGAGGTCCACCTAGGATGACCGCGGCCGAGGCACCGGTGCTCCGTCATCACGGCAATGCCTACAACATCTTCATCCTGGTCCTGACGGTCTTCTCGTTGGCGATCATGGCCCTGCTGCTCCTGCCGTTATCGGAAGCCGAGCACGAGCTGCTGCTCGTGTACGACAACGCCATCTGCTTCATCTTCCTGTTCGACTTCGCGATGAACATCAGCGGAGCGAAGCCAAAACGCGCCTACTTCATCGGCGGCCGCGGCTGGCTCGACCTTCTCGGGTCCATCCCGACCCTCGGCATCCTGCGGATCACCGCCCTGTTCCGACTTGCCCGGATCAGCCGACTGGCCCGGATCACCCGGTTGCTCCGCGGTCAGGCCGGCAAGGACCTGGTCATCGACGTGCTCAGGAACCGCAGCCAGTACGCGACGTTCATCACCATCCTCCTGGCGGGGATGACGCTGACGATCGCGAGCCTCCTGGTCCTGGAATTCGAAAGTCGGGACCCGGCGTCGAACATCAAGACCGGCGGCGATGCGATCTGGTGGGGCATCGTGACGATCACCACGGTCGGTTACGGCGACTTCTACCCGGTGACCACCCTCGGCCGACTCACCGGCGTCTTCGTCATGTTCGCCGGCATCGGGATCATCGGCGCCCTCGCGAGCATCCTCGCCAGCCTGCTGGTCTCGCCCTCGTCACCGGACGAGCCGGCACCCGCCCCGGCAGCCGGGCCGGAGGCCGCTCTTGGCTCGGCGGCCGTCGCGGCGATCGTCGATGAGCTTGCTGGTCTCCGGACCGAAGTGTCCGGCCAGCGGGCGGAGATCGCGGCCCTGCGCGCCTCCCTCGGTACGGGTGAGGGCTGACTGGGAGCCTCTTGCGGTCAGCCTGGAGCCGACTCGATCGCCCCGTCGGCGATGGCCGCCTTGAACGCGGCGTAGTCCTTGTCGTTCTGGTCGGCATACGCTTCCGAGAAGTCGGCGACGGCCGCGTCGAACGTATCGGACGTGCCCAGGTAGGCAGTGATCGCGACCGAATCCCCGCTTCGCGCGTGCGCTCGAGCCAGTGATTGAGCGCAGATCCCGCCGTAGAAGCCGAGGCCGGGCGGACGCAGGGTGGCGACGTCGACCGAGCCCTTCATGTCCCACAGCTGGCGGAAATAGAAGTCGCGACCGCCTGGGCCGCGGGTCCAGCCGAGGAAGATGTCGGGCGTTACCTGCATCAGCCGCTGGCCGACAACGACACGCTCGCCGTGGTTGCTGTGGTGACTCGACTCGACGTACGGGTCCAGCACGGAGGCGGTCGCCTCCTTGGCCTGGAGGATCAGCGGGTCGCCTTCGTCGCGGCCTTCGAGCAGGATCACGAAGCAGCGGGTGCCGACGCTGCCGACACCGACCACCTTCAGCGCGACATCGACGAAGCGGAAGCGCTCGATGAGCTCACGGCGGTTCTCGGCGAGGGTCGACCGGTAGTCACTGAACGTCTTCTCGAGTGCGTCGGCTCCGCCGGGGATCTCGATGTGCGTCACGACCGGCGGGTCGTCGACGATCCGCCACTCGCCGTCGACGACGGCAGTCAGCGAGCCCATCGCCTTCATCTGGTCCTTCGAGCGCGCCTTGCTGAAAATGGCGCCGAGCCGGGTCTTCGCGTCCTTGCTGCTGATCCCGATCGCGCGGCTGCCCTCGATGGCCGCCGTCTCGATGTCCTCGGCCGTCGTCCGGGCGTACCAGATGTCGAGCAGGCGCATCGTGGAGAAGCGGGCCATCTGCTCGCGATAGGCGCGCACGGTGGTCAAGACCGTCGTCCGGCCCTCGGCCGCACTGAAGCCGTTCGCCCGGGCGGCGATCAGGACGCTGACGGCCAGCCGCTTGACGTCCCACTCCCATGGTCCGGGGAGCGTCTCGTCGAAGTCATTCGAATCGAAGACGAGCGTCCGCTCCGGTGATGCGAACAGCCCGAAGTTCGAGAGGTGCCCGTCGCCGCTGGCCTGGACGATGATGTCGCTCCGCGGGGTCGTGGAGAGGTCGAAGGCCATGACCGCCGGCGCACCACGGTAGAACGCGAACGAGGAGGCGGCCATCCGGCCATGCCGGAGGGGGAGCAGCTCCTGGAGGCGATCCTCCTCCTGGGCCAGGATGATCGCCACGGGATCGCGATCCGCAGCCGGGACGAATCCTGCGTGGCTGGTCCGTGGCGCCCTCTGGCGAGCGGCTCGACCGGCGGCCGCTCGATCCGCGGCCGGAACCCAGGGGCGTGGGGTCCAGGTCTCCTGCGGAGGCTGAGGGGGGGACCAGGCGGCCTCGAGCTCATCCGGGGTTGGGGGGGAACCTTTGGTCGTCGCGCGGCGGGTGGGGCGTGGTGTCGTCATCTCACCATGACTCTAGCAGGGAGCCGGTTCGCGGGAAATGGGGATGGTCGGCGGCTGGAGGACCTCGAGGACGATCTGGTCGGGATCGTGGAAATAGCAGGTGAACCCGCCCGTGTTGACGCCCGCCGTGATGAGGTTCGGCGGCGAGAAGAAGTGGACGCCGGCGGCCACGAGCCTCTGGTAGTACGCGTCGATCGCCTCGACCGCAAACGCGAGGTGGGCTGCCCCGGGGTTGCGGATCTCGATGCTGCCGCGCTGCCCTCGGGGAGTGACGTACTCGACGAGCTCCAGATCGTGCGTCGAGCGGCCGCGGGGCTGGCCCGGCACGGCGAACTGTGCGATCCGCAGATGGGCCCCCGGATAGCCGACGAGCCGATCCGTGTACTCGTTCGCCTGCTCCTGCTGGTGGATGAGCTGAAAGCCGAGGACATCCCGATAGAACCGCACGGAGCGTTCGATGTCCGCAACGGTGAAGCTGAAGTGCCAGACACCGAGCATGCCGTCCGGCCGTCCGTCAGCCGAGGACATCGACGTCGGCCCCCACCACGATCTCGAATCCGTCCGCGCCCTCGACCTCCGCATCGATCGTGGCCAACGAACCGAATGGATGCGTCGGGTCCAGGTCGACGACGACGCGGCAGGATCCGGACGAATATCGGCCGGGACGGCGGACCTCGGGCCGCACGACGAGCACGTCCCGGTCGTCCGCCCCGAGGCCGGCGCGCTCGAGGCGACGTCGCGGCGTCAGCCAGATCCCGGCAGGGGACGCCGATGAGCTTTGGGCTGTGAGATCCACGTCAGCCAGCGCCACGGACCCGGCTGCGGCGGTCATCCTCGCGGTGGTGCCAGGTGCTGTGCCGCCATCCCAGAATGCGCCAGCCAGCTCGAAGGATCCGGGAAGCACCGGCCAGCCGAACACCTCGCGGCCCCAGGCGGTGTAGTCGGTCCCGTCGGCCCACATGCAGACCGATACCTCGCCGACCGTCTCCCCGAACCGGGCGGGCACGCCGAAGACCGCCTCACGGAACCGTCCCGTGCGCGGCGCCGCGACGCCTGGTCGATCGGCTGACAGGGCCGTGTAGGTGAGGTCGTAGAACCGCAGGCGGATCCGTGTCGAGTCGGCGTGCGCAGGCCGAAGGTCCGGGCTCAGCGAGGCCTCGATGATCTGCCAGGGGACGGTGAACCAGGCCGTCAGCGATCGCCCGGTCATCAGCCATGGTGGGTCCATCCATGCCTCGGTCGCCGCCGGCCAGGGATCGCGTCGATTCATGCGGAGCCGCTCAGCATGCGCTTCGGATTGAGCACGAACAGCTGCTCGATCTGTTCCTGGGCCAGGCCGGCCTGGCGGAGCCGATCCGTGAACGTCGAGATGAGGTACGCGTACCCGGATCCACCGTAGGCCGTCAGGTGCGAGGTGGCACACACGTCCTGGGACAGCAGGATGTGCTCGATGTGACCCTCGTCGACCAATCGCGTGATCAGCCCGAGGGTCCGTGCCGTGTCGTACTCCGACGCTCCGCGGATCGTGTCGAACTCGACGAAGGCCCCTCGACCGATCAACGCCCGGTGGTAGTCGAGATCGGGATACGTGTCGCTGTGGCCGATCACGACGCGCCGGAGGTCGACGCCCTCCTCCTCGAAGATGTCCAGTTGCGCGAGGCCGATCGTGCTGGCGATCGAGTGGGTCGTGAGCGCCAGCCCGGTCCGGACCTGGGCGCGCGCGGCGGCTCGGTGCACGCGCTCCTCGACGGGCGACACGTGACGCTCGTGGACCCCGATCTCGCCGATGACCCCGGCCTTGATGCCGTCCTCGGCACCGACTTCGATCTCGCGGATGAACTCCTCGGCGATCTCCTGTGTCGGCCGCTTCCACAGGTCGGGTTCGTAGAACGGCTCGCGATAGCGCCCGGTGCCCATCACGATGTTCACGCCGGTCCGGGTGGCGATCTCGCGCAGCAGGAGAGGGGAACGGCCGATCTCGTTGGTCGTCACGTTCACGAGGGTCGTCCCACCGGCGGCAGCGAACGGGGCGAGCTCGGCGCAGGCGAGGTCGACGTCGAACAGCATGTACTCGCGGTGGGGCTGGAAGCGGACGTAGATGTCGATGAGCAGATGCTCGTGGGGCAGCGTCCAGCCGAGGTCGGCCGGGGAGACCTCGCCGAGCACCGTGTTCACCTGCATGACGTTCGAACCCTCCTGGGGCTGGGCGCCGACAGCCGCGTGCCGCCGCTGCCGGTCATTCGAACAATGCGTCTCGGCCGATCCGGCCGTTGATCAGCAAGCCACCGTCGATGACGACGACCTGGCCCGTGACGAAGGATGAGTCGGGGCCGGCCAGCCACGCGACGGTCCCCGCGATCTCTGCAGGCTCGGCGTACCGGTCGAAGACGGATCGTTCCGAGCGCGCCTGGACGTCTGCGACACCCAGGGCTTCGAGTCGACGGGCCAGCTCGGTGTCCGTGAAGCCTGGCGCGACTGCGTTGGCCCGGATCCCGAACGGCGCCCATTCGACGGCAAGGACCCGGGTCATCGCCTCGATCGCTGCCTTGGACGCCGAGTAGGCCAGCCGGCCGGGCGCACCCATGTGGGCGTTGATCGAGGAGATGCTGACGATGGCGGACCGCTCGGCAGCCTTGAGGAGCCCGAACGATGCCTGGCTCATCCGGTACATCCCACCGGCGTTCACGTTGACCACGACGTTCCAATCGGCCTCGGTCAGCTCGGCCGATCTTCGTGGCAGCGCGATGCCCGCGTTGTTGACCAGGACGTCGAGGTGATCGGTCAGGCCCTCGATGACTGCCGATCGCCCGCGTGACAGAGTCGCGGTCGGACACGTCGCATTCGACGGTGGTCGCCACGTCGGCGAGCGTCGACGGGCCTTTGTCGGAGGCTCCGCTCGAGATGTCGATGTCGGCGACGATGACCCGGTAGCCGCGGTCGATCAGCGTCTGGCTGATCGCTTCGCCGATGCCGCGCATGCCTCCCGTGACGAGGGCGACAGGCTGCGTCGCAGGGCCGGTCATCGGATCGCCTCCGAGGAAACCGGGGAGCCGGTCGCCCGGCCCTCGATGTATCGCAGATCCGTGGTTGCGACCAGGACGGCCGACTCTTCCCCGGTCAGAAGGATCGCGCTCCCCGGAGCGACGGCGACGGGGCTGCCATCCGAGCGGACCTCGCCGCTCCCGTCGAGGACGTTGAGCACGACGTCACGGCCGCCGGCGGCCAGCTCGACGGCCTCGCCGCCGGCGATCCGTCGGACGGCGACGTCGATCCGCTCGGTCTCGATCGACAGGCCGAGGCCGCGACCGGTACCGGGTTCCGTGGGTTCCGTTGTCACGAGAGGGCTCCCTCCGCTCGGTGCCGCGACAGTGTCCGTGGAGCGCGGTGGCAGATCCGGGTAGCTCCCGGGCACCATATGCGGCGACGCGAAGGCAACGAGTCGCATCGGCCCGCCGGGCAGCGTGTGGACGCTGTGCTCCACGTTTCCCGGCGTGTGGACGAGGGTTCCTGGACCGATCGTGCACGGCACGCCGTCGAGCCAGACCTGTCCGGCGCCGCTGTCGACGAAGAAGACCTCGTCGCTGACGTGGGTATGGCCGGGCGCATGTCCCACATCGAAGTACGCGACGCTGTGCGTCAGGGCGTCCGACCCGCTTCCCGCGCCGAACAGCACGACCGACGTCCGGCCGACGAGAGCTCGCACCGGGAGGTCCGCTTCCCGGACGACCTTCACGTCGCCATCACGAGGCTCAGTCGGGTCGTCAGCGTGCAAGCCACAGCCAAGGCCGCCTAGCGCAGCTGCTCGAGGAGAGCGACGGCGCCCTCGATCAGCGCGTCGGCGGCGCCGAGATCGAAGGCGGACCCCCACTCGACCTCGTAGCCACCGACCTCGAACGCGTCGTCGGTCGGGACGTAGCCGCTCCACCCGTTCATGTAGCCGGTCATGAGCGTGACCGGGAACGGCGATCGCTCTCGGACGGCGACCCCGATGCTGGCGAACGGCTCACCGGGGAACCCGACCACCGCGAACGGCCCGATCCGGATCCCGTGCAGCTCGAGATCGATGGAGGCGCGACCCTCGAACCTCTCGAGCCACGCCGAGCGCATCTCCGCTCGCTTGAGGCGGAACATCCCGTCGGCGATCTCGGCGTCGGGAGCAGACGCCGCGCGCAGCTCATCGAGCTCGTCGCGGATCGCGTCGGCATCGGCCCTGAGCGCCTTCGCGTCGCCGAGCGGCCGGATCGGCATCGTCACCGATCCGGTGGCGACACGGATGCCTGTCAAAGCCGGCGGTCCGGCCTCTGTCCGCTGGAGTCCCAGCGGAGCACCGGATTCGACGACCCGGTCGAAGACCCAGCGACGTCCCTCGGGGTCGATCTGGAGGTACGTCTCGGCAGCCTCGGCGCCGATCCGCTTCCCGAGTCGACGGTGGACGGTCGTGTCGCCGGTCAGTCCCTCGATCGGCATCTGGTCGCCGGCACAGCCCTGGAGGAAGAGGCACGTCGCGCCGGTCAGATCCTCGACGACGCTGCGAACGACACCCGGATAGTCGGGACTGAGGAGGCGGTTCTGGAATGCCAGCGTGATCGGGTGGCAGGCGTACCCGACGATCGCTGCGATCGGCGTGCCATCGGTGCCGTCGATCCGGGCCACGGTCACGGTCGGATCGGTGAAACCGTCGGGGTTCTGGCTGACGACGATCCGGCCCTCCGGGGTCGGGAAACGTCGATTGACCGCCACCGCGGAGCTGCCGTAGTCGGCGCCGATCCTGGCCGGACGCATCGAAAGGTGTGCCAGGCGGGCAGCGCCGATCGTCTGGCTGAAGAGCGTCTCCCAGTAGGGGGCGACCAGCTCCATCCCGGCCCGCACGTTCAGGGGGTGGATCAACGGGCCGGAGTGCGTGTGGGTGTACGACACCAGGACGTCGGCCGGTCGGATGCCGACCGCCTCGGCGATGTCGCCGGCGATCCTCTCGGCATCGGCGGCCATGATGGTCCCGGTGTCGTATTCGACGATGGCGCAGCTGACGTCGTCGTCGCGGACGAGGAGCACCGTCACGTAGAAGTCCTGGTCCACGCCTTCTGCGCGCTCGTGGACCTGGGCGCCCCAGCCGGCGTGAGCGATCCCCACTGGGGGCGTGATGGTGGCGCGTCCGACGCCTGCCTGGACGATCCCAGCCATGTCCCAGCCTCCAGCTTCGGCTCGTGCGACAGCCGGGACCCGGATGTCCCGGTGGACGACGCTCGGAGCGGCCAAAGTCTATCGCGTCTGTGATCAGATATTCGATCAAGTTCGCCGATCCAGCAGGTGCAACGCCGGTGGAGCGCCCGATCTATCGCGGCTCGACGCGCCTCGCCAGGTCCGCGCCGGCCAGGTCGGCATCGAAGTACTCGGCGAGCCCGGAGCCCCGCAGCTCTCGGACGGTGTCGTCCTCGTGGATCCGCACCGTTGCATCCAGCACCAGCGGCGGAAAGCCGAACGCGCGTCGGCTCTGCGGAGCATTCGGGCTGCCCCATGACCTGAGGATCGGGCCGGGTCGCACGCTGACGTCGGCCTCGAGCACCAGCCCGGCGTTCCGCCACGTCACCTGCCAGCCGTTCGCGATGTCGTCCTCGTCGAGATCCAGGCGCGCCAGCCTGCCATCGGACAGCAAACGTCCGGCGCCTGCTGCGTCGAGGTAGACACAGAAGCAGTAGCCCTCGACGGGATCGCCCCGCGCATCGATCGCGTAGTAGCCGAACAGCCCGCCTCCGTCCTCGAGACGCAGCGTCGTGTAGATGTACATCTGTCGCGGAACGACCTCATGGTCCCGTTCGATGACCCGTGGATGGTCGAAGAACACGGTGCCCTCGAGGGCGACGACGCGATCGCGGTACCTCACCCGGCCATGCGCCCGACCCATCGACTCCCACATCGCGAAGACGCAGAACGGCAGGAGCGCGTCGGGGAGGACGCTGACCGTCGTGAGCTCGAACGTGAGATCGACCTCGAGGTCCCCGTCGTCCGAACGGACGTGGCAGCCGATGTCCGGCCATCCCTGGAACCGGAAGACCTCCCGATCGCCGTTCTCGAGGCGGACATCCAGCCGGTCCGGGTCCGACCTGACGCTCCCAGCGCTGTATTCGCCCGATGGGAGCCAGAACAGGGCGCCCTCGCGCGTCATGACCTCGAGATGCAGCTGGAGATAGGTCCGGTTCGGCGTGGCCGCCACGGGACCCGGGTTGAACCCGCCGAGCTCGAAGCCCAGGCGGATGGCGGGGACCTCGTCGCTCGTGAACCGGCAGAACGCCCAATTCCCTTCGGACGGGTACAGGTCTGTGTCGATCAGGTAGTCCCGACTCGACAGGCTGGCGGCCGGGATGGCGACGCCGACAGGACCGGCGAAGGCAGCGCTCCCTCCCGTGGGCCTGACCTCAGGCCTGGCGGCCGTCTCGTCGTCGGTGCGATCGGGCTCCGGTGTCGGAGCGGCCGCCTCTCGTGCGCATCTGTCTCCGCCCGTCCCTTTCCGTGCCGGTCGGCGTGGTTCGCGGACCGTCCCAAGCGATCGTCGATGGATCATCACAGGTCGTACCCTGTGCCGGCGAGGCGGCAGAGGGGAGGGTGGCACGGTGCTCGAGCTCATCGTTCTCGGCGCGGGCCCGGCCTACAGCGATCAGCTCGGGTCGCTGGGGTCGGCCTACCTCGTGCGCGCCGGCTCCGACGCGATCGTCATGGACCTCGGCCAGGGCACGTTCCCGAGCCTCGCGCACGCTGTCGAGCCCAGCGAGCTCCGACGGCGTCTTCATCAGCCACCTGCACCCCGACCATTTCATCGACCTGATCCCGCTGCGGCATTACCTGTGCCGCGCGGAGTTCCAGCCCGGCCGCCGGCTGCGGGTGCTCGGCCCCTCGGCGCTCGGGCGGCGACTCGATGCGACGTACGACCAGCCGGGGTTCGCAGCCGCGGCGTTCGATATCGAGCCATTGGTCCCCGGGTCGTGCGCCGCCGGCCCGTTCACGGTCGAGGTCGGCGCCGTACACCATGCAGGTGAGGCCTTCGCATTCCGCGTCTCCGGCTCGGATGGGTCCGGAGCCGGCATCGTGTACAGCGGCGACTGCGCCGACCCGGACGACCTTCTGCCCTTGCTCCGGCCGGGAGACACCCTGTTGACCGAGGTCACCTTCGGGCCTGGTCCCGTGCCGCCCGGCATGCCACATCTCGACGGGCCGATGGCCGGACGCCTGGCGACGGCGTCGGGGGTCCGGGCTCTCCTGCTCACGCACCTGCGGATGGGCTGCGATCCCGCGGACACGGTGCGCTCGGCGGGAGAGCAGTACGACGGCCCCGTCACGCTGGTCGGTCCCGGCGACCGTTTCGTCGTCTGAGCCTTCTGTTTCTTGACAGCCCAACGGTCGCGCGATAGCGTCGATACTTGATCAAATCCCGGCCCTCCGGCAACGGGCCCGGCCGCTCATGGATGGGAGGCGTTCGGTGTCTGACAGCGGCCTGACGGGCCGGGTCGCGGTCGTGACGGGCGCCGGCACCGGACTGGGCACGGCCATCGCGACAGCGCTTGCTCAGGCGGGATCCGACCTCATGCTCCATTACCGGAGCAACGCCGCATCGCTCGACGCCGTGGCGGCGGGCTGTCGCGCGATGGGCCGCCGCGTCGAAACGGTTCAGGCCGACTTCGCCGAGCGACCCAAGCCTGGCCGCCGGGGTCGTCGACGCCGCGGTCGAGCGGTTCGGGCGGATCGACATCCTGGTCAACAACGCCGCCGTCACGACGAAGATGGCGCCGTTCGAGTCGCTCGCCCAGGAGCTCTTCGAAGAGACGCTCGCGGTCAACGTCACGTCGCCGTTCCTGGCGACCCAGGCCGCCGCGCGCCACATGGTCGCCGCGGGGCGAGGCGGCCGGATCATCAATATCGGCTCCGTCCACGGACTCGTCTCAGCACCCGGGTCGGCGGCCTACGAGGCGAGCAAGGGCGCGATCCACGCCCTGACCCGGGCCAGTGCCGTCAGCGTCGGCCAGCACGGGATCACGGTGAATTGCGTCGCACCCGGCGTGATCGTGGTCGAGCGCTACGACGAGCTGGACTGGGACGAGGCGTGGTACGCCAGCCGCGCGGCGGTCGGGCGGAACGGACGCCCGGAGGACATCGCCGCCACGGTCGCGTTCCTCGCCAGCGATGCCGCCGGGTTCATCTCCGGCGAGACGATCTACGTCGACGGCGGGATGACCAAGCGCATGTCCCTGGTCCGTTGAGGATGGCGTGACATCTCCACGGCTCCGAGCCGGGGCCGGCAGGGCGTTGATCACCCCGCCCGTCGGGTTCCCGATGGGCGGCTGGAGCAACGCGCTCCACGAGCGGTCGTTCGGCAACGACATGGATCTCACGGCGACAGTCCTGGTGGTCACCGACGACGCGACGGCGGTCGCCATCGCGGAGCTCGACCTGTGCCTGATCACGGACGTGCAGGCGAGCGCGATGCGCAGCGCGATCGGCGAAGCGATCGGCATCCCCCCGGCGGCCGTACGGGTGACCGCCACGCACAACCACTCCGCCCCGGTCACCGGCGAGCTCACCGGTGCGGGCTGGATGTTCGAGGGGCTCGACGCCGTCGACCCGTACATGACCATGGTCGCCGAACAGCTGGCCGGCGCCGCGCGGACGGCGTGGGCAAGCCTCGAGCCCGTCACCGTGGGCCACGGGACCGGAACGTCGCCGCTCGCCGTGAACCGGCGCGCCGATATGCCGGGCGGGGGCGTCCGCGTCGCGCACAACTGGGAAGGACCGGTCGACCACAGCGTCCGGGTCGCCCGGCTCGACGGCGAGTCCGGGACGCCCGTGGCGACGATCGTCCACTACTCCGCGCACCCGACGATCCTGGCCGGCGGCAACCACTACGTCACCCCCGACTACCCCGGGCCGGCGCGCCGGACGGTCGAGGAATCGCTCGGTGGGCACTGCCTGTTCCTCCAGGGCACCCCGGGCGACATCGGCACCACCGAGACCTTCGTCGAAGAGCTCGAGCCCTACCGCCGTCTCGGGACGATGCTCGGCCACGACGCCGCCGCCGTCGCGAGCCGGTCGACCGGCCGTCTCCGCCGGCAGCGACTCGCCCAGGAGCACGACCCGTCGTCCTGGCTCGCCCGGTTCGAGTACGAGCCACAGCCGCCGTCGGACGAGACGCTGCGGTTCGCGTCCCGGGTCGTGATGATGCCGGTCCGTCTCGACCTGGGCGACCCGATCGCGTTGCGCAGCGCGGCGACATCGCGTCGAGCGGAGCTCAAGGCGGCCATCGACCGCGGAGCGGACGCATTCGAGATCCGCGAGCTCCGCGTCCAGACGAAGGGCCTGTGCATGAGCGCCGAGCAGGCCGAGGCTCTTGTCGGCCTTGACGCCTACCCGCTGGAGGTTCATGGGCTCCGGATCGGACCGCTGGCATTCATCGGCGTCCCGCTCGAGCCGTTCATCGAGCTCGGTCGTGCGATCGCTGCGGCATCGCCGTTCGGGCAGACCTTCGTGTCCGGCTACACGAACGGCTATCGCAACTACCTGCCGACGATCGACCAGTGGGCGCGCGGCGGCTACGAGGTCGACATCTGCGCGTTCCAGCCGGAGGCGGCGACGTTGCTCGTCGAGGAAAGCGCGGAGCTGCTCGCGGAGCTAGCCAGGTGACGTCGCCCGCACAGACGGCAGGGATGGCGCGCGGGTCGACGAGCATCCGGCGACGGTCGTGATCGAGCTCGCGTCGGGCTCGCTCCGGGTGGAGGTCGATCCCGACCGGGGTGGGCAGATCGTGTTCATCGGGCGACCAGGGGGCCCGAACGCTCTGTTCCAAGAAGACTGGGCGTCGCCACTGCCCGCCGGCCGGTCGATGACCTACGGCTCGGGCTCGCTCGACTGGCTCTCCCACTATCGCGGCGGCTGGCAGGTGATGTTCCCGAACGCCGGGGCCGAGTGCACCGTCGACGGCATGCCGCACCCCGTCCACGGCGAGGTCTCGTCGGCGCCGGCGGAGGTCATCGAGGTATCGGCGAACCACCTGGTCCTCCGATCGGCGACCCGGCTCCCGCTCCAGCTCGAGCGCAGGATCTCGATCGCCGCCGATCGGCCCGCCCTCGTCGTCGAGGAACGGATCGAGAACGACTCGGACCGCACGTGGTCATATGCCTGGGGTCACCACCCGGCAATCGCAGCCAGGCCCGGCATGCGGATCGACCTGCCGGCCGGCCCGCTGCACGTCGATGACGCGTTCGACGATCGCGACGCCGACCTCGAGCCCGGTGCGGTCGGCACGTGGCCGGAGGCCCCGCTGCGACGCGGAGGCATCGCGGCCCTCGACCGCGTCCCCGACGCCGTCGTCGAGCGGGTCTGCTATCTCCCCGACCGTCCGGCGGGGTGGGCCGCCGTCCGCGATCCCGAGAGCGGGCAGGGAGTCGGCCTGGCCTGGGACCTCGAGGCGTTCCCACATCTCTGGCTGTGGGAGCAGCTGAACGGCGCTCGATTCCCGTTCTACGGTCGAGCGCGGCTGGTCGGCATCGAGCCTGTGTCGTGCTGGCCCGGCGATGGCCTCGCCCGGGCGATCGAACGCGGACAGGCCCGCACCATCGGGCCGCACGTCAGCCAGACCGGATGGATCAGGCTGTCGCTGTTCGAAGCGACGACGGACGCAGTGACCGGGGTCGATTCCGACGGTCGCGTCTCGATGGCGGCGGGAACCGCGAGGATGGAGACATGACAGATCGCCCGCTCGTCGCGACCGTCTTCGCGTCCGGGCTGGACCATCCCGAGGGGTTGGCGTTCGCCCCTGACGGGACGATCTGGGCCGGCGGCGAGGAGGGCCAGATCTACATCGTCACGCCCGACGGCCGGGTGACCGAGCACGCGCGCACCGGTGGCTTCTCGGGCGGGCTGGCGTTCGACCGGGGTGGCAGTTGCTTCGTCTGCAACTCACCGGGACGGGTCGTGAAGGTCGAGCAGGACGGACGCTGGGAGACCTTCGCGGACGCCGTCGACGGCGTCCCGATGCGAACGCCGAACTTCCCGGTCTTCGGGCCCGACGGGTCCCTGTACGTGTCGGACAGCGGGAGCTGGGACGTTGCCGACGGCGTCATCTACCGGTTCCCACCGGGAGGTCGGGGCGAGGTCTTCCACGCGGGGCCGTTCCAGTACACGAACGGCCTTGCGATCGACGCCGCGGGGGAATACCTCTACGTCGTCGAGTCTGCGCTTCACTCGGTCGTTCGCCTCAGGATCGCCGAGGGTGGTGCGGCAGTCCCGGAGCCCGTCTGCCGGCCGGGAACGCTCGAGTGGGTGCCCGATGGGCTCGCCCTCGACGCCGCCGGCGCGCTCTACGTCACGATGTACTCGTCCGATCGGATCTATCGGGTCGAGCCGGGCGGCGAGCCGGAGATCCTCGTCGAGGACGTCCTGGGCATGGCCCTGAACCGTCCGACCAACTGCGCCTTCGGGGGACCGAACCTCGACCGGCTGTTCGTGGCCAACCTCGGTGGACACGCCCTGTCCGTGATCGAGGTGGGACGGCGCGGGCAACCGCTGTATGGCGGTCCCGGCGCCGGGTGATGGCGCAGCCGGCGTGTCGCCGGCAGGCGGACCGCCTAGGCGGTCGACAGCTCGTTTTCCGGAGCCGCCGCTTCGGTGTCCCGTTGCAAGTCACGAAGGGCCGCCAGGATCCGCCCAGCCGCTTCTTCCGTGTGGATCCGCGTCCGTTGTTCGGCCGCTTCCGCATCTCGGCGGTCGAGCGCCTCGAGGATCGCGCGGTGGGCCTCGTACGCCGGTTCCATCGATTCTGCGGTCCGCGGCGTGATGGCGTAGATGCGCCGTCCGACGTCCCACAGATCGAGGATCCGCTTGACGAGGCCGGGACGGCCCGACGCGGCGTACTGGCGCCGGTGGAATTCCTTGTCGTACTGGCTGAAGGTCTCGAAGTCGTGGCGGTCCCGGGCCGCCGTCATCTCGTCGAACGCTTCGTGGAGCTGCGCCAGGTCGGCCTCGGTCAGGTTCGTGGCCGCAAGGCGGGCGGCCAGGCCCTCGAGCGCCCCGCGGATCAGGTACAGCTCCTCGACGTCCTCTTCCTGGATCTCCGCGACACGGGCGCCGATCCGGGGCTTGAACGTGACCAGGCCCTCGGCCTCCAGGATGCGGAGCGCCTCGCGGACCGGCATCGCCGAGACGCCGAGCCGAGGTGCCAGGTCGGCCGGTCGCAGGGCCTGTCCGGGTGGCAGCTGACCGTCGAGGATGAGCTGGCGAAGGCGACCCGTGATCGATTCGGCGAGCGTCTGCCGGTCCTCAGGCTCGGTCAGGACCGCATCGAGGTGGGTCGTGTCTTCGCGTCGGGCCATCAATTGCTCCATTCCCCACAGTCGACTCGTGGCGGAGCGCCGGGTCAGCCGGCGCAACCCGACCGTCGATCCCAGATCCGTCCTGATACTAGTTGATGAATGATCACCCGGCTGCAGATATTCCTGCGTTGCAACCAAGGATGCATCGGCTATCATCTGGACCCAATCGGCGATACTTGATCATCTTTGAGGCGATCCAATGACCCTCGCCCGCCACCTGATGGTGGACTTCAACCAGATGAAGTCGTTCGTTGACGATCCGCTCGTCCTGGATCGCGGCGACGGTATCCGGGTGATCGACACGGGCGGGCGCTCCTACATCGACGGCCTGTCGGGCGTGTTCACGACCAGCCTCGGCCATGGCAACACCGAGATCATCGACGCAGTCACGGCACAGCTCGGCAAGCTCGCGTTCGGGGCGCCGACGATGGCCACGACCTCGACGGCCCTCGAGCTGGTCGATCGCATCCTCGAGTTCGCACCGCCCCCGTACACCACGATGAAGTTCCTGTCGGGCGGCTCCGAGGCCACCGAATCGGCCATGAAGCTCGCCAGGCAATACCACCGCCAGAGCGGGCAGACGGGACGCTACAAGATCCTGTCGCACTACCGGGGCTATCACGGAGGCACGGGTCACGCCCTGGCTGCCAGCGGCTGGCCCACCTGGAAGCTCCCGTTCGAGCCGATGGCGCCCGGTTTCGTCCACCTCCACACGCCCGACCCGGACGATCCGCCGACCCCTGTCGCCGATCCCGAGACCGCCGCGCGGCTCTATCTCGAATTGGTCCGCGAGACCATCGAGTTCGAGGGGCCCGACAGCGTGGCGGCCATCATCACCGAGCCGATCATGATGTCCGCCGGCGTCGTCGTGCCGCCCGACGCGTACCTGTGCGGGCTCCGCGAGCTGTGCGATCGGTACGGCATCCTGCTGATCTTCGACGAGATCATCACCGGCTTCGGCCGCACCGGCGCCTGGTTCGCGGCCGAGCAGTCGGGAGCCTGGCCGGACATCATCTGCTGCGGCAAGGGCGTGACCGGCGGCTACAGCCCGTTGTCCATCGTGCTCATGACCGACAAGGTCGCGGCCCAGTTCTGGGGCGAGCCCGAGGAGATGATCCAGTTCTTCGCGGGCCACACCTATGGCGGCAACCCGGTCGCGTGCGCGGCGGCCCTCGCGTCGATCGACTACATCGTGCGCCACGGGGTCATCGGACAGGTGATCGAGAACGGCGCCTACCTTCGAGCGCAGCTCGAGGGCCTCCGCGATCGCCATCCGAGCATCCGGCTGGCCCGCGGCCGCGGCCTCCTGCAGGGGATCGTGTTCACCGACGAGGCGCAGGCAGCCGGCGGCGGGGTCCACGGCTTCGGTGGTTCCGTGGCCGCGCAGGCGCGGGCCCGGGGCCTGCTCGTTCGCGCGTCCGCCTGGTTCGTCGCGCTCGGGCCGCCGCTCGTCTCGACGCGCGCGGAGCTCGCCGAGATCGTCGGGATCCTGGACGAGGCACTCGGCGACGTCGAATCGCGAGTCGGCCTCGTGGCGTGATGTCGACAGGGGAGCAGAACCACGCCGCCATCGACGACACACCGGCTGGCCGTCCCGTGGCCGACGGGCCCACGGCCGTCCGTCCGGGAGGCCGGCACCGAGTGGCCCCGCGCGGCGAAGGTCCCGGGATCGACCGTCGCGATGTTCGTCGACGCGTCCGTGCCCGGCGCCGATCTGAACGGGGGCGTCAACGTCCTGGCCCCGGGCGCGGTCATCCCGACCCATTGGCACTCGATCGGCGAGCTCCAGTTCATCCTGTCCGGCACGGGGGTGACGGTCGATCGGCATGGGATCGAGTCGCCGATCGGGCCCCACTCCGTCGTCTTCGCGCCCGCCGGACCGGACGGGGCGCACGGCTTCACGAATACCGGCCTGATCCCGCTCTCGATCCTGTTCGTCTACCCTTCGCCGGGCGGCGCCGCCCCCGACCTTCACCTCGTCGACGGCGGGACGCTGTGATGCGTCGCGATCCGCTGTCCTGGAGCCCTTTCTGGCCTTCCGGCACGAGCGACGGCGAGCTCATCGACGGCGCGGACGTGCCCATCCGGACGCTGCAACGGCGGTCCGACGGCAGCGGAATAGAGGTGTCGAATCCACGCATTGGCGATTGACATGGCCTCGGTCGGGGACAACAATCCAGCTGTCCCCGAGGGCATCTGATCAAAGATATAGGAGGAGCCGGTGCGCCGATCAACAGGCGTCGTGTACGCGGTCATTGCGAGCCTGCTCGTGGTGGCCTGCGGAAGCAGCGCGACAAGCCCCAGTCCCGCGGCAAGCACAGGGGGGAATCCGTCCACTGCCCCCGTCACATCGGCGGGAGCCCCGTCCACCGCCCCATCGGCAGCAGCCGCCGGGGGCGGCAATCTGATCTTCGGTGGCAACCAGGAGCCAGCCGGTCTTGATCCGTACTCGGCCATCACGGTCGATGCGCTGCAGGTCACGGGCCAGATGTACGAGACGCTCCTGAACATCCCGCAGGGTCAGCTGACGCCCGTCCCGGGCCTCGCCCTGTCGTGGACGAACGACCCGAACTTCACGTCGTTCACCTTCAAGCTGCGCCCGGGCGTCAAGTTCCAGAACGGCGACGTCCTGGATGCTGCCGCCGTGGCCGCCCACTTCGACCGCCTCAAGACTGATACCGGCATCCCGAATGCCGTCAACTCGGCCCTGAAGCTGGTCTACTCCGGCTCGACGGTCGTCGATCCGACGACTGTCACGCTGACCTTCAGCAAGCCGCAGCCGTCGATGTACATCACCCTCGCCGACCCGAGCACCGGGATCACCGACGCCAAGTACGTCGCGTCGGTCGGTGCGGACGCACCCCGCAAGCCGATGGGCAGCGGTCCCTTCTCGTTCGTCAAGTGGACCCAGGGCGTTGAGATCGATCTCGCCCGGAACCCCGACTGGACGTGGGGCAACCCCGACGTCATGGGCACGGCCGGCCCGGCCAAGCTCGATACCCTCACCTTCAAGTACCTGAACGATCCCCAGACGCGCACCGCGGCCGTCGAGGCCGGTGACGTCCAGTTCATCGATCTCGTCCCGTTCCAGAACCTCGGCAGCCTGCGCACGAACGACAAGCTGACGACCCTGGGCATCCCCCTGCCGGGCCTCCCGCAGGGCAACTGGATGAACACGCAGATCGCGCCGTTCAACGACCTGGCCGTCCGCCAGGCGGCCGAGTACGCGGTCGATCGTCAGTCGATCATCGACACCGTCTACTTCGACCTGGTCAAGCCCGCGTACGGTCCGCTCACCCCGGACTTCCCGGACTACGACCCGGCCGTCGAGACGATGTACCCGTTCGACGTCGAGAAGGCCAAGTCCCTGCTCGACGGCGCCGGCTGGGTTCCCAACAAGGACACCGGCATCCGCTACAAGGACGGCAAGGCACTCACCGTTCGGATCCTCGAGAACCGGGGATGGAATGACTGGGTGACAGTCCTCCAGGACCAGATGCGCAACGTCGGCTTCGACGCGCAGGTCGTCACCGAAGAGGGTGGCGGATACTACGCAGCCGCCGGCTCCCAGAAGTACGAGATGCCCGCCATGGGCAGCATCGACACCAACCCCGTCCAGGTCATGTCCTACTCGACCGCCTCGAACCTCGCCGGTGGCGTCAACGGCTTCGGCAAGGACCAGAAGATCGAGGACATGTACACGCAGGCGCTGTCGGAAGTCGACCCGGCCAAGCGGACTGCCCTCGTGAAGGAATGGCAGGATTACGTCATGCAGCAGGCATACTGGGTCTCGATCTTCGAGTTCCAGTTCTTCTCCGCGTTCGACAAGAACGTGCAGGGCCTGAAGGTCGACGGGACCGGCTTCTACAAGTACTTCGCCAACGTGACGATGAACCAGTAGCAAGCCGGCTTCCCAGGCAAGGAAGTCCGTTGTCGCAGGCGCAGCCCCCGCTGCGCCTGCGACGTTTCATCACAGGAGTCCCTGGTTGGCTCTGTACGTTGCGAAGCGCGTCCTCTTGACGATCCCGGTCCTGTTTGCGACCGCCCTCCTGATCTTCTTCATCTTCCAGCTGATCCCTGGCGACGTCGTCCAGGCGTCGATGACCCAGAAGCTCATGACGGTCGACGAGCAGAACGCCATCCGGGAGTCGCTCGGGCTCAACAAGCCCGTGCTGGAGCGTGCCGGCGCCTACGCCGTGGCCCTGCTCCACGGGGACATGGGCCGCTCGTTCCGGACCGGCCAGCCGGTCCTCGACATGCTGATGAGCCAGCTGCCCTACACGCTGATCCTGATCGCGGCATCGATGCTGGTCGCGATACTCATCGGCATACCGTTAGGTCTGGTGGCGGCGCTCAAACGCAATTCCTTCGTGGACTCGACCGCGATGACCGCGGCCGTCCTGGGAGCGTCGATCCCGCAGTACTGGCTCGGCCTGGTCATGATCCTGGTCGTTGCGGTCAACCTCAGATGGTTACCGGCGACCGGCTCTGAAGGCATCCAGACCCTGATCCTTCCGGCCCTGGCGCTGGGGATCGCGGAGATGGCGATCATCGCCCGCCTGACCCGCTCCGAGATGGTCGAGGTGCTCCAGTCCGATTACGTCCGAACCGCGGAGGCCAAGGGCCTCGGCCGGCGGGCCGTCGTCATGGGCCACGCGTTCCGCAACTCGCTGATCCCGATCGTCACCATGCTGGGCCTCCAGGTCGGCGCCCTGCTCGGCGGCGCGGTCGTCATCGAGGTGGTCTTCGCGCGACCCGGCCTGGGCACGATCGTCGTCCAGTCCATCCTCAAGCGCGACATCCCGGTCATCCAGGGAGGGATCCTGCTGATCGCCGCCATCTTCGTCATCGTCAACCTCGTGGTCGACGTCTCGTACAGCTTCCTGGATCCGCGGATCCGGGCCGGCGACTCCTGAGGTGGCGACCGCAGAGCTCGCGCTCGATGGTGCCGCGACCGGGCTAGCCGAGGTCGAGGCGCCGATCCGGGTCTTCTTCCGGCGCCTGATGCGGCACCGGTCGGGCCAGATCGGCCTCATCGGCGTGGTCTTCATCTTCGCCGTGGCCCTCATCGGACCGTTCTTCCTGCACGACAGTCCGACCGCGGTCGTGGCCGGGCAGAAGCTGATCGGACCCTCGATCACGTTCCCGTTCGGCACGGACCAGCTCGGCCGGGACGTCCTGACGCGCGTCGTCTACGGCGCCCAGCTCTCGCTCACGCTGGGGCTCGTGCCGGTCATCATCGCGTCCACCATCGGGGTCCCGATCGGCGTCCTGGTCGGCTACGCCCCTCGCGTGGACCTGATCCTGATGCGGGTGATGGACGTCATGATGGCGATCCCGGCCCTCGTCTTCGCCCTGGCGGTCATCGCGGTCCTCGGCCCGGGTCTCAACAACGTGATGCTGGCCCTGGGGATCGCGTGGATCCCGTACTACGTGCGTATGGCCCGCGGGAACGTGAAGCGGGCCAAGGGCAACGGCTACGTGGAGTACGCCGTCTCGGCGGGCGCGACCGACCTCAGGGTCATGTTCGTCCACCTCCTCCAGAGCGTGGCTGCGCCGGTCATCGTCATGGTCACGATCGGGATCGGTGACGCGATCCTGTCGGGTTCGGCGCTCAGCTTCATCGGCCTCGGCGCGCCGCCTCCCACCCCGGAGTGGGGCGCGATCCTGCGCGACGGCCGCGAGTTCCTCCGCATCGCCTGGTGGATCAGCGTCTTCCCGGGCCTCGCGATCGTGTTCACGGTCGTGTCGTTCAACCTGCTCGGCGACGCGCTCCGCGACACGCTCGACCCGCGCGTCCGACGCGGCGGCTGACCATCGTCGCCTCGGAGCGGTCAGCGTCGCTGCGCTGGTCGGACTTGAGCTGGCCCGAGATCGACGCGCTCGACCGCGAGCGGACGGTCCTGCTGCTGCCGACGGGCGCCATCGAGCAGCACGGCCCGCACCTTCCCGTCGACACCGACATCCACGACTCGTCCGAGCTGTCCCTGCGAGCCGCCACGGTGGCCGGTGGTGGCGTCGTGGTGCTGCCACCCGTGCCATGGGGCATGTCGCCCCACCACATGGGTTATCCAGGGACCATCAGCCTGCAGCTCGGGACCTACGCGGCCCTGATCCGGGACATCTGCGCGGCCGTCTCCCGTCACGGGTTCCGGCGGGTGCTGATCGTCAACGGGCATGGTGGCAACGTGGCGATCCTCGGCGCGACGGCACTGCAGATGAGCGAGGAGCTCGGGCTGTTCGTCGGCGTCGCGTCCTACTGGCACCTGATCGTCCCGCAGCTCCGCGAGATCGGCACGAGCGAGCTCGGGGGGATGGGCCACGCCTGCGAGATGGAGACCTCGCTCCAGCTCCACCTGCGACCGGAGCTGGTCACGATGGCCGACGCCCGGAAGGACATGCCGCGGCCTCTGACGTCGTTCAGTGGGATCGACTTCCGCGACCTGGGTCCGGTCGGGATCGCGCTCGATTTCCGGCGCGACTCGAACGAGGGCGTCATGGGCGACCCGACCGTCGCCTCGTCCGAGAAGGGAGAGGCGATCGCCGAGGCTGTCCTTGGGGAGCTCGGCCGTGCCATCCACGCCTTCAGGGATGCGCCGCTGGATGGGCGCGATGGGACGCGGCCGGTCCCGATTCCTGATACCTTCGGACCTGATACTTGATCATCGACCGTCGACCGGAGGAAAGCGCAGTGCTCCAGATCGGCGCGCACCAGGGCGACCTCCTGTTCGGGCTGGCACGCCGCGACATCACGCCCCCGGTCGGGATCTACGGTCGCTGGTGGCCGCGGGCGACATGGGATCGGGTGACCGGTGTCCACCGACCCCTGACCGCCACGGCCGTCGTCCTCCGGAGCCCGACGGAGACGGCGGGTGAGTCCGACGAGGAGATCATCGTCGCGCTCGACATGTGCATCCTCTTCGCCAACGAGCAGGAGAGGTTGCTGACCGACGTCCGGCATCGGACGGGCGTCACCGGCCAGCTGATGTGCACCTTCTCCCACACCCATTCGGCGCCGCCGTGCAAGCTCGACCAGGCCGCCCTGCCCGGCGGCGAGCTGATCGAGCCCTACCTCGACCGGCTCGCGGTGGAGATCGCGGACGCGGTGATCGAGGCGCGAGCGGCCGTGCAGCCCGCGACGATCGTGTTCGGTCAGGCCGACAGCGACATGGGCGGCAACCGCGACCTGTGGGACGCCGACAGCCAGCAGTACGTCTGCGGCTTCAACCCCAACGGCCCGTTCGATCCGACCGTCCTCGTGGGCCGGGTGACCGGCGCCGACGGCACAGTGCTGGCGACCCTGGTCAACTACGGCTGCCACCCGACCACGCTTGCCTGGCAGAACTCGCTGATCAGTCCCGACTATCCCGGCGCCATGCGGGAGGTCGTCGAAGCGGCGACCGGGGCGCCGTGCGTCTTCCTGCAGGGAGCGTCGGGCGACACCGGCCCGCGCGACGGCTTCGTCGGCGACCCGGCCGTCGCGGATCGCAACGGTCGACAGCTGGGATACGCGGCGCTGTCGGCACTGGCATCCATGCCGGCGCCGGCGACCTCGTTCCGTTACCAGGGCCCGTCCATCTCGGGCACGACCCTCGGGCTGTGGGAACACGTGCCGTTCAGCGACGAGGAACGGGCGGCCGCCGCTCGCTGGCGCCTGCGGCGCTGGACCGTCCCGCTCGCCTACCGCACGGACATGCCGTCCCTCGACCAGGCCCACCTCGACCGCGAGCGCTGGACGGCCGAGGAAGCGGTCGCGCGCGCGGCCGGCGACGAGAAAAGGGCGGCCGACTGTCGGGGCAAGGCCGAGCAGGCGTACCGCCTCATCGACAAGCTGTCGCTCCTCCCGCCCGGACCGGACTACCCCCTCGCGATCGTGCTGATCCAGACCGGCGACGCGTTCTGGCTGGCGGTCGAGGCGGAGCACTACAACGTCCTGCAGCGCGAGCTGCGCGAGCGCTTCCCGGACGTCGCCCTGGTCGTCATCACCCTCATGGATGGCGGCCGGGTCGCCTACCTTCCGACGGCCGAGACGTACGGCAAGGGTCTCTACCAGGAGACGATCGCCGTTCTGGCTCCAGGGTCGCTGGAGCGCCTGATCGAGGAGGTCTCCGACGCAGCTTGCCGCCTGGACCGTCGCACAGCCGGTCGGGTCGGTCGCATGATCGCCACGAACGTCGGGCGACGCTTGACGATGCCGCAGGAAAGGAGCGTCCTCCGGTGACCGACGTGGCGGAGCCGGCTCCCCGGATCGGCACGGACGGGAACGGGAGCGGGCGGAAGGTCCTCGAGATCCACGACCTGACAGTCGACTTCCTGACCGAGGACGGCCTCGTCCACGCCGTCGACCACGTGACCTACGACGTCTACGCGGGCGAGACGCTCGGGGTCGTCGGTGAGTCGGGCTCGGGCAAGAGCGTGACCTGGCTGGCCTCGATGGGCCTGCTCCGACGGACGACGGCCAAGGTGTCCGGTGCGGTGATGATGAACGGCCAGAACCTGCTCGAGCTGTCGACCAACGACCTCCAGCCGATCCGCGGCAGCGACATCGCGATGATCTTCCAGGACCCCAACACGTCGCTCAACCCGGTCATGTCGGTCGGGGACCAGATCGACGAGACGATCCGGGCGCACGGTCGGGCAGCCACCGGCGATGCGGCCCGTGCCCGGACGATCCAGCTGCTGGACCTGGTCGGCATCCCGGACGCCAAGGAGCGCTGCCGCCAGTATCCGCACGAGTTCTCCGGCGGGATGCGCCAGCGGGCGATGATCGCGATGGCGATCGCCAACGACCCGAAGATCCTGGTCGCCGACGAGGCGACGACGGCGCTCGACGTCACCATCCAGGCGCAGGTCCTGGAGATCCTCGAGATCGCGCGCCAGGAGACCCACGCGGCGACCATCCTGATCACCCATGACCTGGGGCTGGTCGCCGAGCTGGCGGACCGGATCGTGGTCATGTACGCAGGTCGCGTCGCCGAGATCGGCGAGTGCGACGAGATCTTCCGGATGCCGTTGCACCCCTACACCGAGGGGCTGATGGGGAGCATCCCGGGAATGGGCGGCGAGCCAAAGCGGCTGCAACCGATCCCGGGTCAGCCGCCGAGCCTCACCCACCTGCCCTCCGGCTGCGCGTTCCATCCGCGCTGCGCGCGATCGGCCGACCGCGCCCTCTGCCGCGAGGAGCGGCCCGAACCCATCGTGGTCGGTCCCGGCCACCAGTCGGCCTGCCACTTCTGGTCCGAGATGAAGCCTGGCGCCGCCAGCGCGCCACCGAGCACGACCACCGATGATTGAGCAGACGACCACCGGGACGACGACACCGCCGACGGGGGCAACGGCCGTGGCCGTGCCGCCCGAGCCGCTCCTCCGGATCGAGGATCTCGTCGTCTACTACGGCGTCGGGGGTGGCCCATTCCGGCGATCGGACCGTCGCATCCACGCGGTGGAGGGCGTGTCACTCGCCGTCTCGGCGGGAGAGACGCTGGGCCTGGTCGGTGAATCGGGCTGCGGCAAGTCGACCACCGCTCGGGCCGTGGTCCGGCTCCTCGAGCCCACGTCCGGGCGGATCCTCGTCGACGGCGTCGACATCACCCATCTCGACCGGAAGCACCTGCGTCCCCTGCGGCAGGAGCTCCAGATGGTGTTCCAGGATCCCTACGGATCGTTGAACCCGCGACTTCCGATCTCGGAGATCATCGCCGAGCCGCTCAAGATCCACGGCCAGTACAAGAAGGGGACGGGGCGGGCGCGGGTCGAGGAGGTCATGTCCCTTGTCGGGCTGACGTCCGAATTCGCCAAGCGGTATCCCCACCAGCTCTCGGGTGGGCAGCGTCAGCGGGTCGGGATCGCACGCGCACTCGCGCTGGACCCGAAGATCCTGATCCTCGACGAGCCGGTCTCCGCGCTCGACGTCTCGATCCAGGCGCAGGTCATCAACCTGCTCGAGGACATCCAGGACAGGCTCGGCATCGCCTTCCTGTTCATCGCCCACAACCTGTCGGTCGTGCGGCAGATCTCGGACCGTGTCGCGGTGATGTACCTCGGCAAGGTCATGGAGCTCGGGAGTCGCAGTCAGGTCTACACCCGGCCGGCGCACCCGTACACCCGCGCGCTCCTGTCCGCGGCGCCCGTGGCCGACCCGCTCGTGAAGGGCTCGCGACAGCGGATCATCCTCAAGGGCGACGTGCCCAGCCCGGCCGATCCGCCGACTGGCTGCGTCTTCCACACGCGCTGCTGGCTGCGCGAACAGCTCGACAATCCGAGCCGATGCGTGACCGAGGTCCCCCAGCTCGTGGACGCGACAGGGTCCGGCCAGTCCGTCGCGTGCCACTTCTCGGAACATACCGGTGATCCCATCCGGCCCCCGACCCCGGCCACGGCCCACAGCGAGCTGCCGGTGACAGCGGCCGCCGAGGAGATCGTGCCGCCGGCCGCTGCGGGCGTCGGATGACGGACGCGACGACGGAGAGCGCTGTCGAGACGCTGGCGCCCGGTTCGCTGGTCATCGACCGGATCGAGACGATCGCCCTCCGCGTGCCGCTGGCGCGGCGGTTCTCGGGCTCGGCGTACTCGATGGTCAACCGCTGCACGATCGTGGTGCGGCTGACCACGGCCGACGGCGTCATCGCCGAGACCTATTCGGGCGACACGGATGACGAGCAGGCGCTCATCACCGCGATCATCCACGACGAGCTGGCGCCCGCGGTCCTCGGTCGGAGCGCGCGCGACCCGGAAGGCGCCTGGCGGGCCATGGAGCCCGCGACCAACAACATCCTGCGCGACCGGGGCCTCGCGCTCCAGGCGATCGCGGCCGTGGACACCGCGATCTGGGACGCGCTCGGCCGGGCGGTGGGGCTGCCGCTCTATCGCCTGTGGGGGGCGGTCACGGACGAGGTGCCGATCAGCGTGATCGGCGGCTACTACCACCTCGACGCGGCCGAGACGGCCGACACCGTCCGGCGCTATGTCGAGCAGGGCTTCGGCGGCCTGAAGTTCAAGGTCGGCGGCCGCTCACCGGCCGAGGATGCCGCCCGCTTCGCCGTGGCGCGCGAGGCGGCCGGCCCCGACTTCGTGCTGATGGCGGACGCCAACCAGGGCTATGAGCTCGCCGAGGCGGTCGAATTCGCACGACGCGTCCGTGACCTCGGACTGCGCTGGTTCGAGGAGCCCTGCCGGTGGACCAACGACCGGCGCTGGATGCGCGACGTGCGCTACCAGGGGGGCGTGGCCGTCTGCGCCGGCCAGAGCGAGACCACGTTGCACGGCCTGCGCGACCTCGTCGTGGACGGGGCGATCGACGTGTCCAACTTCGATGCGTCCTGGGCCGGCGGTCCGACGATCTGGCGCAAGGCGGCCGGCCTGTGCGCCGCGTTCGGGGTCCAGCTCGGCCACCACGAAGAGCCGCAGGTCTCGTCGCACCTCCTGGCGAGCGTGCCCGACCACACCTTCGTCGAATGCTTCGACGAGGAGCGCGACCCGTTCTTCTGGCACCTGACGGACATGTCCACCCGGTTCGCCGACGGGCGGTACAGGCTGCCGGACCGGCCCGGGTTCGGCATCGCGCTGGACTGGGACTACGTTCGGGCGAACACCGTCGAGACGCGCGTCAGCACGCGTTGACGCGCCGGTCGTTCGTCGCGGTCAGACGAGGCGACGCCGTCTCCGGCCTCGGTGAGCGTCAGTCGCTCGTCCTGGCCTCTGCACCAGCCCGGACCAGCCCGGATTCATAGGCGATCACGACAGCCTGCGCCCGGTTCCTGAGGTCGAGCTTTGCCAGGATCCCCGCGACGTGCGTCTTGACGGTCGCCTCACTGACGACGAGCTGCTCGGCGATCTCCGCGTTGCTCATGCCACGGGCGAGAAGTCCGAGGACCTCCGTCTCCCGGGCGGTCAGCCGCCCAAGGACATCTGGTGCGACCGCGGGCGCCGTGATCGGCCGCGCGAATCGCTCGACGAGGCGGCGCGTGATGGACGGCGCAAGGAGCGCATCACCGAGCGCGACCGTCCGCACGGCCCCGACGAGATGCTCGGGTGACACGTCCTTGAGCAGGAACCCCGCGGCTCCGGCCTGGAGTGCCGCGTAGACGTACTCGTCGAGGTCGAAGGTCGTCAGGATCACGATCCGCGGCGGTGCACCCGCGACGCTGCCGTCGGCACCCGCGGTCCCGACCAACCGCCGGGTCGCCTCCAGGCCGTCGACACCGGGCATCCGGACGTCCATCAGCACGATGTCAGGATGGTGCCGCCGAGCCAGCCGGACGGCTGCCTCGCCGTCGGCGGCCTCCGCGACGACGTCGATGTCCGGCTGCGCCTCGAGGATCATCCGGAAGCCGGCGCGGACCAGGGCCTGGTCGTCTGCGATGAGGACGCGAAGTCGCGGTGCGGTCACGTCGTTCCAGGCCCGGTCGTCGCGGTCGGCTCCAGCGGCAGCCACGCGCGGACCGCGTAACCCCCGCCGAGCCGGGGCCCGGCCTCGAGCCGTCCGCCGACGAGCGACGCGCGCTCACGCATCCCGACAAGGCCCCGGCCGCTGCCCTCGCCCTCGGCGCTGGCCGGACCCTCGTCCAGGATCTCCACCCGGAGCTGATCGGACTCCCAGCTCAGGCGCACGAGGGTCGCCGCCTCCCGCGCGTATCGGAGCGCGTTGGTCAGCGCCTCCTGGACGATCCGGTAGACGGTCATGTCGAGCGACGCCGGCACCGGACGCGCGTCACCGTCCATCTCGAGCGACGCTGGAAGTCCTGCCTCGCGGACCCGATCGACGAGGCTGGGCAGGGCAGCGATCCCGGGCTGCGGGGCGATCCCCGCCGCCTCGTCGTCGTCGCTCAACGCGCCGAGGAAACGGCGAAGCTCGGCCATCGCGTCGCGACCGACAGACTCGACCGCCAACATCGACTGCTCCGCCTGGTCCGGTGATGTCCGCAACACCTGGCGAGCGGCACCGGCCTGGATGACCATCACGCTCACCGCGTGGGCGATGACGTCGTGCAGCTCGCGCGCGACATGCCGGCGCTCTTCCGCGGCAGCGGCCTCCAGGCGCATCTCGCGTTCGCGCAGCGACCGTTCGATCGCGTCGGCCCGTCGTCTGGCGTCGATCCGCCGGGCCCGGATCAGGTCGCCCAGCAGCCACGTCGGGACGAGAACGGCGAACGGCAGGACGAGCCCTTCGAACCTGTCGGCTCCCTGTGCCATGAAGCCGGCCGCGAGGAGCGCGGCGATGCCGATCGCGACCAGCCCGGAACGCACCCGATCGTCGCTCAGCTCGCCGACCGTAAAGCTCGCCAGGCCGACGGCGCAGACCTGGATCCATGGCGTATCCGACCCAGCGCTGGTCAACAGCGCCCCGGCCGATACGACGATCAGCGTCGGGGTCGGCCAGATCCGCCGGGCCGCCAGCGGAAGCACGACCAGGACGACCGTCGGCTCGAACCCACCGAGCCTCTCTCGTTCCATCGTCAGCAGGCCGACCAACGTCAGCGCCACCACCGGCCCGAGCGCATAGAGCCACTCGAGCCAGGGCCAGGACGGCGCCTCGTCCGGCTCGAACGGTGGATCGATCCTGTCGGCCATCGCGTCCACTCTAGCCGTCGTCGCAGGGATCTCCATCCGGCCCGCGGAGGAGGAGGCCTCATCCGAATGGTGGAGTCCGGCGTCTCTCATCCCTTCGAGCGGTGCGCTTCCGCCCAGCTGGCCGATGACCCGTCGTGGCGCTCGCCGCCAGCCTTCGATGAAACGAACGTCCATCCCGTGGAGGCCAGCCATGCCAGCGCTCATCCGACTCCGTGGCGTCACCAAGCGCTATGACGAGACGACTCACTCTGCCCTCGATAACGTCGACCTGGACGTCGAAGCGGGCCGGATCACCGCGATCATGGGCCCGTCCGGCGGCGGCAAATCGACACTGCTCAACCTCATCGGCGGCCTCGATCGCCCGACACGCGGCGAGATCGAGGTCGATGGCGTGCGGGTGGACCGGTTGAGCGAGACCGGCGCCGCGACGTTCCGGCGCACGTCCGTCGGCTTCGTGTTCCAGTTCTTCCACCTGCTCGACGATCTGAGCGTGGCCGACAACATCGGCATCCCGGCCATGCTCGCCGGCGGCTCACGAACCGACACGCGAGCGCGGACCGAGGAGCTTCTCGCCCAGCTCGGGCTGTCGGCGAAGGCACGGCAGTTCCCTGCGACGCTCAGCGGGGGAGAGCGTCAGCGCGTCGCGATCGCGCGCGCCATCGTCAACCGCCCTGCTGTCCTGCTCGCCGACGAGCCGACAGGCGCACTCGACCGACGCAATGGCGAGATCGCGCTGAGCCTGCTCGAGGATCTCAATCGGCACGGCCAGACGATCGTGCTGGTGACCCATGACGAGCAGCTCGCTCTCGCGCGAGCACACCGGATCGTCCGTCTGGTGGACGGCAGCATCACCGCCGACAGCACTGCCCGGATGGTCGCGTGATGGGCGCGGTCGCCGCCAAGACCGTCGCCGACCTGCGGCGCCGGCGACTCCAGACCGTCGTCCTTGCGACGGTCCTCTTCCTCGCGGCCGGCGCCGCGACGCTGGCGCTCAGCATCCTGGTCGAGACGAATGAGCCGTTCGACACCGCCTTCGCGACGGCGAACGGCGCGCACCTGGTGATCGACTACGACGGTGCGACGAGCGACGCGGCTCTCGCCCGAACGGCGACCGCGGCGGGCGTGACCGCGAGTGCCGGTCCATGGCCGGTGGCTCGTGCCCAGATGGAGGGAAAGGGGTTCCTGAACGGGAACCTGGTCATCTCCGGCCGGCCTGCACCGGACGCGTCGATCGACAACGTGGCGATGATCGCGGGCCGCTGGTGGCAGGCACCGGGCGAGATCGTGATCGACCAGGACACGGCTGCACGGTTCGGTACTGTCCTGGGCGCTCGCGTCTCCCTCTATCGTCCAGCCCGATGACAAGGGGAACGACCTGCTCGGCGACCCGTCCGGGGGAGGCGCAGTCGCGAGGCCGGCTCCGCCGGTGATCGCTCCGGAACAGGCACCGCCCAGCCCCGCGGTCACGCTGACGGTCGTCGGCATCGCGGCGTCGGTGAGCACGCCCGATGTCACGGGCTGGATCAGTCCGACCGATCTCGCCACCCTCACGCCCGGCGTCGCGCCCGTGAAGCAGATGCTCTACCGGGTCGCACCGGCCACCAACGCAGCCGACCGGGGTGCTGCCGCGGCACGGATCACCGCCGATCTTCCGGCAGGCGCGGTCGTCTCCACGACGACCGACCTGGACCTCAGGTCGAACGTCGATCAGATCGCCCAGCTGTACGTTCCGGTCCTCCTGGCGTTCTCGATCTTCGCCCTGCTGGCCGCCGCCTTCACGATCGCCAACGTCGTCGGCGGGGTCGTCCTGACGAGCTACCGCGACATCGGCGTGATGAAGGCCGTGGGGTTCACGCCTCCGTCAAGTCACCGCCATCCTGATCGGGCAGATCCTCGTCCCCGTGACCGTCGGCGCGATCGGCGGCGTCATCGTCGGCGCGATCGCCAGCCAGCCGACGGTCCAGGACGCCGCCCAGTCCTTCGGGCTGCCGGGGACCTTCGCGCTGTCCTGGTCCGTCGTCGCGATCGTCCTGGTCGTGAGCGTCGGTGTCGCCCTGGTGGCCGCCCTCGGGCCGGCCATCCACGCCGGGCGGATGAGCGCCGTGGCGGCGATCACCCACGGAGCCACTCCGTCGAACGGAGCTGACGGGGGACGCCTGCGCCGGCTCGGGCTGAGGCTTCCCGTCGGGATCCCCGTCCGCCTCGGGGTCGCCACCGGGCTCGCGCATCCGACCCGTGCGGCCATGACCCTTGGCGCGCTGCTCGTCGGCGTGGCCGCGATCACCTTCGCCTACGGCCTGAACCAATCGCTCCTGAAAGTGAAGACGCAGCTCGACCGCGCCGATGCCAGCCCCGTCCGCGTCGAGCTGCAGGACCCCACCGCGAGCGGAACCGCGATCAGCGCGGTGATCGCCGGGCAACCCGGGACCGCGCACTCGACGGCCATCGGCCAAACGAGAGTGACCGCCGGTGGACTGGGCGACGTCCCCTTCGTCGGCTACGACGGGGACGCGAGCTGGATCGGCTACGAGCTGATCGCCGGCCGGTGGTTCACCGGACCGGGCGAGGCGGTCGCTCCGACCATCGTGTTCAGCCGGACCGGTCTCCATCTGGGCGACACGATCAGGCTGGCCGACGGCGCGCGATCGGTCACGGTCCGGCTCGTCGGCGAGATCTTCGACACGGCCGACGAATCGCCCGATCACCTCATCCTGCGCGGGGCGTGGTCCGACCTCCTGGTTCTTGATCCAGGGGCGCAGCCGACGCGCTGGGAGGTCCAGCCGGCGACAGGCACGTCACCGCGCGACTACAGCACAGCTCTGGCGACAGCGACGAACCAGCAGGTCTCGGCGAGCACGATGGACGGCTCGGATCTCGATGCAAGCTTCCTGTTGTTCCTGTCGGTCATCACGTTCATGGGCGTGGTCCTGGTGGTCATCTCGCTCGGCGGCGTGTTCGACACTGTGCTCCTCGAGACACGGCAGCGGACGCGGGAGATGGCCGTGCTCAAGGCGCTCGGCCTGACCCCGCGCCAGGTCATCGCCATGGTCGTGGCCTCGGTCGTGCCCGCCGGGCTCGTTGCCGGCCTCCTCGGCGTCCCGCTCGGCATCGTCTTCCAACGTGCGGCGCTCGGCTACATGGGCCAGGTGGCGGCGCAGACGCGGGTCCCCGAGAGCACGTTCGCTGTCTATGGCCCGATGGCGATCGCCGGTCTGGCACTGGCTGGTCTCGCGATCGCGGTCCTCGGTGCGTTCCTGCCGGCGCAGCGGGCGGCAAGAGCCCGGATCGCGCCCGTACTCCAGGCCGAGTGACGGCGAGCGGGTTACGGGACGGACGAAACCGCGCCGGTCAGGAAGGCACGAGCGTCGCGAAGAGGTGCCGTTTCGAAGCCCTCGGTGAACGTGTCAAGGACCTGCTGGACGGCTGCCCGTCTCTCCGGTGACGCCGCATCGAGCAGCGCGAGCCGCAGGGCGATCGCGAGCTCCGGCGACCGCGCCCCGATCGAGCGCGCCTTGGCCAGAGCGTCTTCGAGAGACGCTTCTGCGCCGCTCGCGTCGCCCGAGGCGAGCTGGAGGTCCGCGCGACAGGGGAGCAGCCCGATGAGGTCCATCGTGTCGTCCGGGCCGGCGACGCGCACGGCCTCGACGATCACGTCCAGTGCTTCCGGGAGGCGGCCGACGTGCGCGAGCGCCTCTGCCCGGAGGCCGAGGACCCGCGGCCAGAAGATCGGCGGGGTCCGGAGGTTCTCGTACAGCCCGAATCCCCGGTCGGTCAGCTCCAGGCCCTCGTCCGGGCGGCCCGACGCCGCGACGGTCATCCCTTCGACGATGAGGCCGCTCGCGTGCCAGAGCGCGAATTCGCGCTCGGTGGCGATCTGGACGACCCGCCGGGCCCGTTCGCCCGCCGAGTCGATCTCGCCGCTCCACAAGTCGAGCATCGCGGCGTGGAAGACCGCGTACGCGAGCGAGTACGGGTGGGCCAGCCGCTCGGCGAGCGCGATCGACGCCACGGCACGCCGCTGGGCACTATCCGGGTAGCCGCTCATCCACAGGAAGAGCGCCCCGACGGAGTGCGCGACCACGACCGGGCTCGGCCCGACACGCAGAGAGTCACGACCGTGCCGCTCGGAGTCGAAGAGGCCGATCGCCCGGTCGAACTGCTCGATGCCTCCCGCGAGGTCGCCCATGAACGCCGTCGGCGCGGCCAGGATCACGAGGCCGTCGATGCGCATGCCGTCGTCGTCCTCGGCGTCGGCGATGGCGAGGACGTCACGCCCGATGCTCGCCACCTTGTCCATGTGGCCGACCTGGAGGTGGAACGACGCGAGGCTGCGCAGGACCGGCACCTGGTGCGGCAGGCCCCCCGCGGCCGACGCGACCGCGAGCGTGTCGCGGTAGAGGTCCTCGACGCGCGGCGTGTAGCCCTCGACTGCGAGGAGCAGGCGGGCCAGGGTGAGACGCAGCGCGATGGCCTTGTCGGACGTCTTGGCCGCCTCGTCGCCCGACTTCACGAGGTGGAGGAGGTCCTTGGTGATCCCGATCGCCGCGTGGTACCAGCCGTGCGTGTCGTACACCGTCCAGAGGGGGTCGAGCATCGACTTGACGCGCGCGAGGTCGCCGGCCTCGACGTAGAAGCGCCACGCGACGAGGACGTTGTCGAGCTCGGCGGCGAGCTCGTCGATCGCGGCCGCGCGCTCGTGGCCCCGCATCCGCTCGTTGACGCGAAGCGCGAACGAGGCGAAATGGTCCGCGTGAGCGCCGCGCGCTGCCGACGCGAGGTCCGGATCGCGCTCGAGCTCGGCGGTGGCGTACTCGTGGATCGTCTCGAGCATCGACAGTCGCTGACGCTCCCCGCTCGTCGTCCGCACCAGGCTCTTGTCGACGAGCGAGCCGAGCCCGTCGACGACGTCAACGCCGGCTCAGCGCATCGATCCCGAGGCACACCTCTTCGACGTCCTGGATCTGCGCCGACGGGAAGACGGCGAGGACCCTGAACAAGCGCTCGTTCGTGGTCGTCGAGCAGCTCGTCGCTCCAGGCGATCGTGTCGTGCAGCGTCCGCTGGCGGTCGGGCAGGTCGCGCGCCCCGCCGCGCAGGACATCGAGGCCGCCCCGCAGGCGGTCGCGCAGCTCGGTCGGCGAGAACAGGCGAAGTCGCGCCGCAGCCAGCTCGATCGCCAGGGGCAACCCGTCGAGCCGCGCGCAGATCTCGCCGACGACCGCCGCCGTCTCGTCATCGAGGCCGAAGCTGGGCCGCGCCTGACGCCCGCGCTCGACGAAGAGCGTCACTGCGGAGGAGGTCATCGCACCGGCCGACCCGGTCGGCAGCGAGAGCGGCGGCACGGGCAGGAGCTGCTCGCCACGGACCCGCAGCGCCTCGCGGCTCGTCACGAGGAGTGCGAGCTTCGGGCATCTGCGGACCAGCTCGGCGGCGTCATCGGCGGCCGCCATCACCTGTTCGAAGTTGTCGAGGACGAGGAGGAGCTGGCGCGGCCGAAGGTGCTCGGCGAGCGCGTCCCGCAGGTCGTGGTCGCCCGGCACCGAGAGGCCAGTCGTCTGGGCGATCGCGACGAGGACGGCGATGGGTTCGCGCGCCTGCGCCAGGTCGACGAAGAAGACGCCGTCGGTGTAGTGCTCGAGGACGTCCGACGCCGCCTGGACGGCCAGTCGCGTCTTGCCGATCCCGCCCGGGCCGGTGAGCGTCACGAGCCGGACCGTGTCGCCCCGAAGCAGCCGCGCGAGCTGGTCGAGCTCGGCCGCGCGACCGACCAGCGCCGACGTCGAGCCCGGCAGGTTGTTCGGTGTCGAGTCGATCGTGCGCAGCGGCGGGAAATCGGCGTCGAGGCCCTCCGCCGTCACCTGGTAGAGCCGCTCGGGCGCAGGCAGGTCCTTGAGGCGATGCTCGCCGAGGTCTCGCAGGCTCGCGCCGGCCGGCATCGCGCGGCTGACGAGCGCTCGGGTCGCCTCCGACGCGAGGATCTGGCCGCCATGGGCCGCCGCCATGATCCGCGCCGCCCGATGGACGTCGATACCGACGTAGACGCCGCCGGCCAGCTCGGCGTCTCCGGTATGGATGCCGATGCGGACCTTGACCTGGGCCCCTCGCGTCCACGGTTCCGCCGCGATCGCCCGCTGGACCTGGATCGCGGCCGCGACGGCATCGCCGGCAGTCCCGAAGACGCAGAAGAACGAGTCTCCCTCTGTACCGACCTCGGCGCCGCCGCCGGAGCAGGCGATCCGGACGAGCTCGTCGTGTCGCGCGAGCAGCGCGCCGTAGTCGGCACCGAGCTCCTCGACCAGGCGTGTCGAGCCTTCGATGTCGGTGAACAGGAACGTGGCGGTCCCGGTGGGCAGCTCGGTCATGGTCTCGTCAGTGTACGTTCGAGCGTTGTGCCAGATGCCCGAGCACATCGGCTATCCTTGGTCGGCGCCGACATAGCTCAGTGGTAGAGCAGCTGTTTCGTAAACAGCAGGTCCTCGGTTCAAGTCCGAGTGTCGGCTCCACCTCCTCCGGTTGTCCGACCGATGCCGCACGCGAGGGTGTGATGAGCGACGTCATCGATCACATGCGCAAGGTCCCGCTCTTCCACGGCATGCCCACGTATGCCCTGGAGACCGTCGCGGACCGGGCCTCCGAGACGGCCTTCGCGGATGGCGAGACGGTCACCCGCGAGGGTGAGCCCGGCGAGACGTTCTACATCGTCATCGACGGCCGCCTGCAGGTGACGCAACACGGCACCCTGGTCAGCGAGCTGGGGCCGGGCGACTTCCTCGGCGAGATCTCGCTGATCGATGGACGGCCGCGGACCGCCACGGTCACGGCCGTCGGCCCGGTGCAGGCGCTCGTCATCCGGCGTGCCGACTTCCTCGAGATGGTCGAGTGGGACAGCGCCGTGCGGCTCGGGATCCTGACGGCCCTGACCGAACGCATCCGGAAGACCGATCCCGGCGACATCCTCGGCTGACCCGCGCGAGGCTCGCGGACCCGTGCCTCGGGCAGCGCCGGACGCATGTGGCTCGAACAGGGCCCCCTGTCAGGCGGTAAACGGGCCCTCGGTCAGACGGGCGCGGTGCCCTCGTCGATGAAGCGGCGCCATCGGGCGATGTCCGCGCGAACCGCGTCGAGGTCGCCGGCATCGAGATGGCTCGGATCGATGAGCGCCTTGCCGACACCGACCGCGAGCGCCCCGGCCTCGAGATAGGCAGGCGCGGTCTCGAGGCCGACGTTCCCGGTCGGCATCAGCGGGATGTGTGGAAGCGGTCCTTTGACGTCCGAGAAGTAGCCCGGGGTCGCGACCCGGCCGGGGAACACCTTCACGACGTCGGCACCGGCTCGCCAGGCGGCGAGGATCTCGGTCGGCGTCAGGCCGCCGATGAAGGCCGCGTGCCCTGCCTCGTGGGCGACCGCGACGACGTCGGGCTCGACCGTCGGGCTGACGAGGAAGTCGACACCTGCGCGGACCGCTGCTGTCGCATCGGCTTCGCCGAGCACGGTCCCGGCGCCGACCCGCAGGCCCTCTGCACGGCGCGGCTGCAGCACCTCGATCGCCTCGATGGCACCCGGCGTCGTGAGCGTGATCTCGATGTACCGGATGCCCCCTTCGAGAAGGAGATCGGCGATCGCGCCGATGTCGACCACGTGCGCGAGCCGGATGATCGCGATCAGCCGCGCTCGGGCGAGCTCGGCGACGAGCGGGTGCGTGATCGGGCGGGAGCCGTCGGTCATCATCCCTCTTGCAGGTCGGTGCGTTAGTTTATCGGCGAGTGAAGCGACGCACCGACGCGCACCGGGGACGGCAGGGCGCCGGGCGATCGAATCGGAAGGGGCAGCGGTGGAGCAGCGTCAGAACCTCCTCGAGCGCGTGCCACTGTTCGCCGGCATCTCCACGGCCGGGATCGAGGAGCTCGGAGCGATCGCCGACGAGGTCGACGTTCGGGCGGGCACGGTCCTGACCCACGAAGGATCCCGCGAGGGCTACTTCTTCATCATCATGTCGGGCACGGTCCGGATCGAACGCGGCGGCCAGACGATCGCGACGATCGGACCTGGCGACTTCCTCGGTGAGATCTCATTGCTCGACGCCGGTCCGCGGACGGCCACGGCGATCGCCGAAACACCCTGTCGGCTCCTGTCGATGACCTATCACATGTTCCACGAGATGCTCGACGCCTCACCCGAGATCCGGAGTGCCATCCTGGAGGCGGTCGGTCAACGGCTCCGCGCCCAAGCAGGCGATTCGGCGATCTGACGCCGGGACGCGTCGTCGGTCGTTTCGACTGAACAGTTAGTCGCGAACGACCCAGGGCGGGTCCATCACGCCAGCTGCCAGTAGACCTCCGTCCACACCTCGGCCTGGTCCTCGGAGTGCGGCCCATACACCTCCCACCGCGTGCCGGTGATGCGGTGGCCCCCGTGGGCGCACCAGTCGATCACCGCCCGATGGGCCGAGCCGAGACCTGCGTACGAACCACGATGGGTGGTCATCGCCACCCGACCGGCGGGCAGGGTGGACGCCACCACGCGTCCGGTGAGCGGGCAGGGCTGGAGCAGCTCAACGCCGACCTCGACGTGCGGCACGTCGTCGCGATACAGCATGACGTTGCGGCAGCCTCGACTGATCCCGCCGGCGCGCAAGCAGCCCCACACCTCGTCGAGCAGCTCCTTCCACAGGGTCGGATACTCCTGCCACGTCGTCGTTGCCGCCACGACCGCCGTTGGACGCGACACCACGTCGGCCACGATCACCTCGTGGCTCGTCATGCGTCCGGCCCGCGGTGCTCGGGGCGCGCCGGTCCGCCGCCTTCCTGCTCGGTCACGATGCGAGCGAGCTCGGCCCGGGAGTTGATGGCGAGCTTCGTGTAGATGTGGCGCAGATGGCTGTTCACCGTATGCGGCGAGAGGAACAGCCGATCGGCGATCTCACGGTTCCTGATCCCGTCCGAGACGAGCCTGGCGACCTCCGTCTCCGCGCCCGTCAACGACGCCACACCGTTCCCGTTCTCGTGAGCGACGACGATCCGTCTGCGGACTCCCAGCTCGGCCAGGCGCCCGCGGACGCGCCGAGCGTCCCATTCGGCGCCGAGCGACAGATACAGCTCGAGAGCGCTGGCCCAACGTGGCGATGGCCCTGTCACGATCGGTCGCGGCAAGGGACCGACCGTAGTCCTCGAGTGCGGATCCCAGCGCGAGCCGGCGCGGGCTCTGTTCGAAGAGCTGGACCGAGCGTTCGAGGTCCTCGATCCGCTCATCGACCAGGCCGCTGACCTGTGCCTCGACCGCGGCGATCGTCGTGACGCCCGGGTTGAGCTCCCGCCGGCGTCGAACGGTCGCTAGCGCCTGTTTCGCGAGAGCACGGTCGCCGATCGACAGGGCGATCCGGGCAAGGTGGACCTCGTCGGTGACGTCGACCGGGAATCGGGGGAGAAGGGGGCGCCCGTCCTGTCGGTCCGGCGTCGTTGCCCAGCGATGCGCGGATTCCCCGTCACCCTCCGCTGCTGCGAACAGCGCGAGCACCCAGGCAGCATGTCGGCGGACGGCCGGCGTCCCACTCTCGACAACCACGTGCGCGGCGGCGCTCAACCTTCGGATCTGGCGCTGATCCCCGAGATGCAGCGCGAGTCGCGACAAGGCCGCCACACCGGCGGCATCGAGCACGGCCATCGCGTGACTGCCGTCCTCGTCGGCGAACCGTGGTTCGAGCGTGGACCGGGCCGCCCGCAGCTGACCCGATTGGAACAGCAGGCGGCCGCGCCAGGTCTCGAACATCTGGTACGCCCAGCCCTGGCGGTCGCGCCGCGCCGCCTCGAGCCCGTCGTCGGCGACGGCAAAGGCATCCGCGTAGCAGTCGAGAACGCTGAGGATCTCGCCGCGCCACATATGACCGAGACGCAGCCGTTGGTCATCGCCGGCGACGACGCCGTCGCGATCGGCGCGTTCGACGAGAACCCGTGCTGCTTCGAAGTCGCCCTCCCCGTACTCCACGGCGCTCTCTGCGAGGTGCAGGGTGAACGTGGCTCGAACGTCGCCCGACGGCAGGATGGCCTCATCCGCCACGCCTTGCATCGCCCGAGCCTCTTCCGGTCTGCCCGAGGTCACGAGGTTGTGATAGAGGCACGCCAGGTGCCTGGCCCGCAGGAGATCCGGGATCTCCGGCAGGCTGAGAGCGAGTCGGCCCGCGCGATCCGGATCTCCGGCGAGATCGCGAACATCCCGACGATGCTGAGGCGAACCTCGGCCTCCTGGGCAGGTGAAAACGTCTCGCGCAGGGCCCGATCCGCGAAGGCGATCGCTTCGTCGCTGTTGCCCGCGATGTGCAGCGCGATCGCCGTGGTGCTGACGATCTCGGCGCGACGTGGATGGTGGTCCGGAGAGATCTCCAGCGCTCGACGCCCGAACGCCGCAGCCGTCCCGGAGTCGGTCGCCATCAGCGTCTTTGCCGCGTCGAGGAGCGTCGCGACCGCGACCTCGTCGCCGGGCTCGGCGCTCGTCGCCAGCTGCATCGCCACCTCGACCGGGAGTGCGCCGCTCCGGAGGAGGACCTCGGCCGCCCAGCGGTCGAGGGCACGACGAGCGGAGGCGGCGATCGTCTCCCGAACGGCTTCCCGGGTGATGTCGTGCCAGAACGCCAGCCGTTCCCCGCGCTCGACGAACAGGTTCGTTTCCAGGAGCTCGGCGACCGGCGCGAGCAACACCGATGGCTGCCAGCCGAGCGTCTCCGCGAGCTCTCCGAAGGTGAACGTCCGACCGAGCGATGCGGCGACCGTCACCGCCTCGTTGGCCGGCCGGGACAGCCGTCCGAGCCGCTCGCGCATCCCCGCGCGGACGCGGTCTGGCAACCCGCCATCGATCGACTTCCGCGCGGCCATCCACCACCCGGATCCGGTCTTCTTCCTTCAGTCCGAGCAATGTCTCGACGAGGAGGAACGGGCTGCCGGCAGCCTGCTCGACGAGATCGAGGACGCGTTCGTCCGGGCGCCCGCCCAGGAGATCGGCTGCGAGCAGCGCGGCGGCCGCCTCGTCCAGCGGGGCCAGGGTGATCACGGTCGCGCCGTTCCGTTTGAGCTGCTCGATCGCGCTGGCCGTGTCGGGCGCCGATTCCGGGGATGGGCGCCAGGCGATCAGCCACGCGATGGCGGATCCGGCGAGCGCGCGCGTCAGCGATCGGAGGGCCGCGGCCGTGCCGGCGTCAGCCCATTGCGCGTCGTCGATGACGATCACCAGCGGTCGCGAAGAAGCAGCCCGTTCCAGCCGGTCCTGCAGGTCGCGAAGAAGCCAGAAGCGCTGGCCGGTCTCTGCCCGGATCGACGGGAGGACGCGCTCGTCGAGAAGCGGCGCGGGGCCGTCGAACAGCGCACCCAGCAGTGCCGCGAGCTCGACCGCCCGCTCGGCCGGCTCGGCCATCGACACGCCGAAGTACATCCCCCGCCGCTTCGCATCCCGGACGCCTTCGAGGAGGAGGCGGCTCTTGCCGATCCCGCTCGCCCCCTCGACGACGACGACGCCACCGGAACCGGCGGCGACCCGATCGAGCACTCCGCCGATCAGGCGCAGCTCGGACTCGCGGCCCTGGATGCCTGTCTGGTGCGCCGGAGGCGAGGTCGGACCACCCGCCTGGACGTCGGGCGCATCGGTGTCTGGAGTCGCGTGGATCGCCATTCGACCCGACAAGCATACGGCGGCCGCACATGACCCCCGAACGAATGACGAGTTCGAGTGATGCGGGGTGCCCTCGCCGACGACCAGACTCGAAAGACATTCGCGCGAGCGTCTCGTCCGACCGCGAGACCTCTCGAGCACAGGAGGCATCGGAAAATGACTGGTCGTCCGAACATCGTCTTCGTCCACGGCGCCTGGGCCGACGGGTCGTGCTGGAGCGGCGTCATCGAGCGCCTGCAGGAAGCCGGCTACAGCGTCCGCGCCCCGCAGTTCCCTCTCACCTCACTGGCCGACGACGTCGCCCGCCTTCGACAGGTGCTGGCATTCCAGGACGGCCCGACGATCGTCGTCGGACATTCCTACGGCGGCCAGATCATCACCGCGCTCGGCACGGACGCCCCGAACGTCGCTGGCCTCGTCTACGTCGCCGCGTTCGGCCTGGACGAGGGCGAGTCGCTCGGCGGGCTGCTCTCGCAGGGGCCGGTGACGCCGGCGCTCGTCCACATGTTCACGGACCAGCGGGGCTTTGTCTGGCTGTCGGAGGACGACTTTGTCGGGCACTTCGCAGCCGATGTCGAGCGCAAGCAGGCGCGGGCGATGTGGGCCGTCCAGCAGCCTCTCGCGGGGCCCGGCTTCGCCGAGGTCATGGGGATCCCGGCCTGGAAATCGCTCCCCAGCTGGTACCTCGTGGCACAGAACGACGAAGCGATCCCACCCGACGTCGAGCGGCACTTTGCGGCCCGAATGGGAGCGACGATCGTCGAAGTCCCGGCGAGCCACGTCGCGATGGTCTCGCATCCTGACGAGGTCGCGGCCCTTGTCGAACGAGCGGCGAAATCCGTTGGCGCGGCAGCCGTGGGGTGACGCCGAGCGCCCGCGCAACCCGCGCGCCCTGACCGACGCCGCTCGAGGCGACCACATGAAGGAGAGATCCCAGTGCCGATGATCGACGTCTATGCCGCCGAGGGGACCTTCGCCGATCCCCATGCGCTCGCCCAGGGCCTGGCGACCGAGTTGATGACGATCGAGCAGGTTCCGAACATCCCGATGTTCCGCAAGAACACCGCCGCCTTCGTCCACGCGCTGCCGTCGTCGGCACTCTCGAACGTCGACGGCGACAGCACCTACGTTCGGGTCCAGGTGCTGACCAACAACGGGGCGCTCGACCGGGCCAAGCAGATCGCGGTCGTCTCGCGGCTGACGGCGCTCGTCGCGGACGCCGCCGGCGATCCCTCCCTGGCCGACCGCACCTGGGTCCTGCTGACCGAGGCTCCCGACGGCGGCTGGGGACTGGCGGGACATGCGAATACGAACGAGGAGCTGATCGCCGCAGCGCGGGCCCAGCTCGCCGAGCTCAAGGCCAGCACGCCGCCCGGCTGAGCGCCGGGTCACGCCGGACCGGCGCGACTGGAGCGCCCGACAGATCAGGGGATTCGCCTCTTTCGTTCGGAGCCGAGGGAGGCCGACGATCGACGCCTCAAGACAGGTGATTGATCGGAGGTCGACTGATGCGCGTCCCCATTGTCCGCAGCACCATCACCATGGCCGCGGCGATCCTGCTGCTCGGAGCCTGCACCGCCTCGGCATCGCCCGGCGGCAGCGACGCTGCCCCGAGCGGCGTTCGGGCTCCCGCGCCGAACGCCTCGGCCGGCGACCTGAGCGCAAGCTCGACGGCCGTCGGAGGGAGCGCGACCACGGCTGCGTGCGGTCTTCTGACCGTCGAGGAGATCCAGCAGGCGACCGGGTTCGCCGTCAATCCCGGTGTTCTCCAGAACAGCGATGGCCAATCCGATTGCGAATGGGCGAGCACCCAGAGCGACACCCAGTCGGTCGGACTGACGGTCTCGACGTATCAAGACTTCCTGTGGCAGGCCTTGAGCGGTTCCTCGCTGAGCACGCCCGTCTCCGGCATCGGCGACGCCGCCTACAAGGGCTATCCGCACAATGGCGTGCTGAATGTCAAGGCGAAGGGCTACCAGGTCGTCGTGGCGATCATCGATTTCCAGGCGACTCCGGATACGATCGACGCAGCCGACCTCGCGATGGCCAAGCTCGTCCTGCCGCGCCTCTGACCCTTGCGGCGTCACCGAGACCGGGTCTGGCATGCTGGTGACGCCGATGACCGAGAACGCACTGTTCCTCCTGCCGGCGCTGCGGCGAGCTCGCGACCTCATCGATCGCGACTACGCGGAGCCGCTCGACCTCGACGCGATGGCCGGCGAGGCCGGCTACTCCCGATTCCACTTCGCCCGCGCCTTCGCGGCAGCCTACGGCGAGACGCCGCGTGCCTACCTCACCCGGCGCCGGATCGAGCGAGCGAAGACCCTCCTGCGAACCGCCAACCTGTCGGTCACCGAGATCTGCTTCCTCGTCGGCTTCGCGAGCCTCGGCTCGTTCAGCGCACGCTTCCGCGAGCTCGTCGGACGCTCGCCGAGCGAGTACCGCGACGAAGCGGTCGACCGGACGGGCGTCCCGCCGATCCCCGGCTGCGTGGTCCTGATGTGGACGCGGCCGCACCCGGAGGATGAGCAATCGGGAAGAAGCACGACCACGGCCCGGCCGGGCTACGGTGACCCACGAACCGCAGCCGAAGGAGCACCGATGATCAGCCGCCTCAACCACGTGAACGTGTTCGTGCTCGACCAGGACCGGGCCAAGGACGTTCTACACCGAGACCCTCGGGTTCGAGCTTCGGAATGACGCCGTCCTCGACGGCTTCCGCTGGCTCACGGTCGGCCCGAAGGACCAGAAGGACCTGGACATCCTTCTCGCCTACCCGGCCCCGCCGATGTTCAGCGCCGAGGACGCCGAGACGGTCCGCGCGCTCGTCGCGAAGGGCTCGCTCGGTGGCGGCGTGTTCGAGACCGCCGACTGCCGGAAGACGTTCGAGGAGCTGTCGGCCAAGGGCGTCACGTTCCTCCAGGAACCGGCCGAACGGCCGTACGGGATCGAAGCGCTCTTCCGCGACGACTCCGGGAACTGGTTCAGCCTGACCCAGCCCAAGTGGCTCGGCTAGTCGAACCTCGACCTCAGCCGGCCGCCTCGAGTTCGGTCCAGGTCCGGGTCGGCATCCACCGGTCGTAGACGGCGTGACGGCCCTTGCCGTCGGCTTTCGCCGCGTACATCGCGGCGTCAGCCTGGGTCAACAGGTCCTCGGCGGTCGAGGCGGGATCCAGCGCTACGGCGATCCCGATCGTGCCGCCGACGACGATCGAGTGGGCGCCGAGCAGGATCGGTCGGCGCAGCTCGCCGAGGATCCGGTCGGCCGAGGCGATCGCCTCGTCGGCGTCGCGGATCTGGGCGAGGAGCACGGCGAACTCGTCGCCACTCTGGCGGCCGACGACGTCCTCGGCCCGGACCGCACCGACAAGCCGTTCGGCGACCCGCACGAGGATCTGGTCCCCGACCGCGTGACCGTAGGAGTCGTTGATCCGCTTGAAGTCATCGAGGTCGACGAAGAGGAGGGCGATCGTCTCGTCAGCGCGGCCACGCCTGGTGAGGGCACGCTCGAGGTGATCGCGGAGGAGCACACGGTTGGCCAGCCCCGTCAGCGGGTCGTGGAGCGCGTCGTGGATCAGCTTCGACTCCAGCCGCTTCCGGTCGGTGATATCGGCAAGAAGGCCCTGCGAGACCTGTCGGCCGCTCCGGGTGTCGTCGGGCATCCCGTAGGCCTCGTCCCGGACCCAGACCTCGGTGCCGTCACGTCCGATCACGCGGTATTCGGCACGGAGGGGCTCGCCGGTCTGCCAATGTGCCTCGTATGCGGCGAGCGCGGCCGCGCGATCATCCGGGTGGATCCGGCTCGGCCACAGCTCCGGGTCGTCCACGAGCTCCTCGGGCCGATAGCCGAGGATCCCGGTGATCTGCGGGCTCATGTATGCAAGCCGGCCGCCGTCGGAGACATCGGGATCGGCCATGTCGATGTAGACGGCGGCTGGAACATGCTCGACGAGGACTCGCAGGCGAGAGCCCGCCTCGTCGACCTGGCGGACGGCGCGCTCGAGCATCGCGGCCGCGTGGCGCAGCCGCCGAACGAGGACCGTGCCGGAGCCGACGACGACGCCGAAGGCGATCACTGTCGCCGCGCTCAGGGCAATGGAGGCCGCCGGGCTTGCTGCCGGACCGGTCAGACCAATGACCGTGAGCCCTGCCAGGACCAGGGCGCCGCCGAAGAGACCGACGACGGGGAGGCCGTCAGGCCCGCGGAGTCGATGCGCAGACTCATCCACGCTTCGAGGCTACGCCCGCCATTCAGCGGCGACCACTACCGAATTGGGCTACTCGCCACGCACGACGTGAGGCGGCGTCCTGGGCAGACGCCTACGACCAGCGATCGAGCGCCGTGAGCTGGATGAGATTGCCGGCCGTGTCGTTCACCATCGCGATGGTCGAGCCCGTGACCTTGGTCGGCGGCATCGTGAAGACTGCGCCGGCGGCCGTCAGGCGGTCGTATTCCTTCTGGACGTCGTCCACGTAGAACATGAAGGCCGGCTGGCCCTGCCCGAAGATCGCCTGCTGGTATGCCTTGGCCGCCGGGTTGTCGTTGGGTGCGAGCTGGAGCTCGGTGCCGTCGGGCTCCTCGGCTGAGGCGACAGTGACCCACCGGTATGGGCCATTGGAGACATCCGTCTTCTTCACCAGGCCCAGGACGTCCGTGTAGAAGTGCAGCGCCTTCTCCTGGTCGTCGACGTAGATGCTCGCCACTTTGATCTTCATCGCGCCTTCCCCCTTCGACATCGGGTTGGTTGGTCCAGTGATCAAAACCTACCGAGTGGCGACGATTCGCGCTTCTCGATTCCAGATCAAGCGGGGCTTGACAGGCCGAACTTTACACCGTACAGTCGCGCCAACGGACTTTACACCGTACAGTCGATAGGAGCTCAGCCATGCAGGCGATCGTTCAGGACAGCTACGGCTCGGCGGAGGTCCTTGAGTCACAGGACATCGACAAGCCGGAGATCGCGGCCAACGAGGTGCTGGTTCGCGTCCACGCGGCGTCCATCCATGTCGGCGACTGGATCCTCATGACAGGCTCGCCGTTCGTCATGCGCTTCGCGACCGGACTACGCAAGCCGAAGAACCGCGTGCCCGGGACCGACGTCGCCGGGACGGTCGAAGCCGTGGGCACGGATGTGACCCGGTTCCAGCCGGGCGACGAGGTGTTCGGCTGGTGCGCCGGAGCCTTCGCGGAGTTCGCGCGAGCTTCGGAGGATCAGCTCCTCGAGAAGCCGGCCGATCTCACGTTCGAGCAGGCGGCCGCCATCGGCGTATCCGCCTCGACCGCGCTCCAGCTCCTGCGCGACGACGGCAAGGTCCAGCCCGGTCAGAAGGTCCTCATCAACGGCGCCTCCGGTGGCGTCGGCACGTTCGCGGTCCAGATCGCCAAGGCGCTCGGGGCCGAGGTGACGGGGGTCTGCAGCACGAAGAATGTCGACCTGGTCCGGTCGATCGGCGCCGACCACGTCATCGACTACACGCAGGTCGACTTCACGACGGGCACCGAGCGCTACGACCTCATCCTCGACAACGTCGGCAACCAGTCGATGGCCCAGGTCCGGCGGGCTCTTGCCCCGCTCGGGACCTTGATCTCCAATGGCGGCGGGCATGCCGACGGGAAGCTCGGCCGCACCGTGCGGGCGATGCTCGCCTCGATGGTCGTGCGCCAGCAGGCAAGCCCGACGGTCAAGACACAGAACCACGACGACCTGGTCGCGCTGACCGCTTTCGTGGAAGCCGGCGCTGTCACGCCCGTCATCGACCGGACCTACCCCCTTCGGCAGACCCGCGAAGCCATCGATCACGTTGCGACCGGCCACGCTCGCGGAACGGTCGTCATCACGATGGAGGACCGGCCACTGGCTCGCGTCGCCTGACCTGCCCGCCCAGTCATCGCCTCCTGCTGCGCATTTCATTGAAAGGGACCCGGATGTCCAAGTCGACCGTCACCAAGCTCTTCATCGGGAGCGGCATCGCGATCGTCGCCGGCGCCGTTCTGTTCGTTGCCGCCATCTGGCTCGCCAACGCCAACGACGTCTTCGTGATGAGCGGGTCCGACATCGTCGGGTTGCGCCTCAGCGGCCTGGCCTGGGTCGCCCTCAGCCTTGGGATCCTCGGATCACTGGCCGTGATCGGCGGCTTCGCGGGCGGGCTCGTCTCCTGGATCGGGACGCTTCTGAACACCTGGCGACTGGCGAGCAAGGCGTGGTTCGTCGCCATGCTCCTGCTCGGGATCTTCAACCTCGGGTTCTTCGCGATGATCGGATACCTCGTCGCCGGGCCGGATGGCACGACGACGTCGACCGCCAGGACGGGCGCGCTGGCCGGCGCCTGAGCCTTCGCCCGCCGTCAGGTCGATACCCGACACCACCCTGGGATCGAGATCGCCCCGCCGTGACCGGCGGGGCGATCCGTATGGCGCGATGAGCGGCGCGACTACCGGCCGGTGGTCTTGAGCAGACCGAACGTGGCGCCTTGCGGGTCGCTGACGATCGAGAAACGTCCGCCCGGGAAGTCGCCGGGCGGCATCATCTCGGCGGCGCCCGCCTCGACGGCCTTTCGGTGGCTGGCGTCCACGTCATCGACTTCGAAGTAGACCATCCAGTAGCTCGGCACCTCGGCCGGCACCATCGGGTTCATCTCCATGGCCCCGGCGATGCTCTGGCCGTCGAGCTGCAGCTCGGTGTAGGGCGGCTGGCCTTCGCCCATCGGGCTCGTCTTGGCCGTCCAGCCGAAGACATCCTTGTAAAACGAGAGCGCGGGCTGGAGACCGCGGGCGTTGAGCTCAGCCCAGCCGAAGGCATTCGGGCCCTCTGTCTGGAAACCGCCCATCCGCGTTCCTTGCCAGCCCGAGATGAACGCACCGGAGGGATCCTGGAAGACCGCCATGCTGCCCTGGTCGCCGACGGCGAAGGGTTCCGCCACCACGGTCCCGCCGGCAGCCTTGACCCGCTTGGCCAGGTCGGCGACGTCGTCCGTGCCGATGTAGATGTTCCATGCGGTCGGGGCATCGGCACTCATCGTCGGTCCGATCCCGGCGACGTCGTTGTCGCCGATCTTGGCCAGGGCGTAGCCGCCGTACTGCGGATCGGGACTGACCTCCACCCGCCAGCCGAAGACCTTGGCGTAGAACTCGCGGGACCACTCGGGGTCCTTCGTCGCAAGGTCGATCCAGGCCGGCTTGTTGATGATCGCCACTGTCGCCTGTGCCATGTCTGCCTCCTTCATGGCTTCGTCGCTTGGACCGCCCATTCTCCCACCGACGGGTGCCCATGGCATCGCCGAGACGCCCTGATCGATGGACATATGTGGAACGTCGCGATGGCTGGATCAGGTCGGGCGATTAGCGCCGCCCGTCGCGACCGGGGTTTCCTCGATGAGCAACCGGATGAGCTCGGCCCGTGAATTGAGATCCAGCTTGCGATAGACGCGGGTGAGGTGGAATTCGACCGTCTTGGGGCTCAGGAACAGAGCCTCCGCGGTCTCGCGGTTCGACTTTCCGGCGGCCACCTGGAGTGCGATCTGTAGCTCCTGTGGCGTCAGCTTCTCCGGGGCGGTCGGGTCTCGGCGCGCGATCGTCTCGCCCGTCGCTTCGAGCTCCGCGCGAGCGCGCTCCGACCATCGAGCTGCACCGAGCCTGTCGAACGCGTCGATGGCCGAATGCAGTTGGGTACGCGCGTCGATCCGACGTCGCGAGCGTCGCAGCCGTTCTCCGTAGAGCAGCTGTGTACGAGCGTCCTGGAAGAGCGACCAACCCGCGCTCCGACTCAGCTCGAGCGCCGTCCCGAACGAGTCATCGATCTCGTCGGCCGGCGCCAGCAGACCCCGACACCGAGCCGCCGCCGCCAAGGCCCAGCGCCGATCGACAGCCAACGCCACCGCCTCCAGGTGTTCGAGCTCCGTCCGCGCTTCGAGAAGCCGACCCGTCCTGACGTAGGCCTCGATCAGGTCCGGGGCGAAGGGCAGGACACTCGGCTCGCGGACTTCGTTGGCCTCGGCCATCCGACGGAGGGGCTCGAGGAGGCGCACGGCCTCCGCCGCCTCCCCGTCGGCGAGCGCTGATTTCGGCCAGCGCCATCTCGACCTCGGCCTTGATCAGCGCGTCGGCGAGCCGATCGGCGATCTCGATCGCGTGCCGCGCATCCTGCCGGGCTGCAGTCTGGTCGCCCCGCAATGCCGCTAGCCGGGTCAGGACCGCGAGGTTACAGGCGAGGAGGTAGTCGTTCCCGGTTTCTGACGCCAGCTCGGCCACTTCCGACGCGCCGGCCAACGCCTGGACGAATGAGCCGGTGCGCACGTCGAGCAGGGCCAGGTTGGTGAGTTCGAACATCAGGCGCACGACGTTGCCCTGGGCACGGGCTTCGCTGGTACTGGCAGTCAGCAATCGCCGGCACTCGTCGTAACGCTCCAGCCAGAGCAGCGGCTCGGCGATATTCGTGGCGAATCCCAAGGAAGCCTTGGGCGACTCGAGTTCGAGGATCTGATCGCACAGCGCCCCGCACCGCTTCGAATCACCTCGCAGGCCTGTCGCGCGAGCCAGGTCCTGGAGCGCGCGCAGGTAGCGCTCGTCCTCGACCTCAGCAGCCATCGCCATCCGTCGCTCAGCGAGCACAAGCGCTTCGCGAGTCTCGAGCCTCTGGAACCGACGTTGCAGGATCACCCCCAGCAGGCCGACTGCCCGAGCCGGATCGAGCTGTTCCACGCTGGCGACTTCTCGCTCGAGTGCTCCCGAAGAGATGACTCGATCCTGCCACTGTCCGTGCCAGTCCGCGATGATCGCCAGCCGGTGAAGGACCGCGGCGTGGAGCAACGGCTCGCGGACGAGCGAGAGCGCCTCTTCGGCCGAGCGGACCGCCAGGGCCGGATCGCCGGCCCAGTACGCCGCCGTTGCCGCGGCCAGCAGGCGTCGCGCCCGGACCTCGTCGTCCCCGGTCAGCTCCGCGGCGCGCAGCAGGGCCTGAGCCTGGGCGCCGTAGCCAGATCGACCCTGGGCTCTCGCGGCCGCAGCCTCGAGGGCTTCGGCTGCGACCTCATCCGGCCCATCGGCTGCGGCCGCAAGGTGCCACGCCCGCCGATCCGCTCCCTCTGCACCGATTGATAGCTGAGCGAGCTCGAGATGTGCCGAACGGCGATCTTCCGGCGTAGCGAGCCGATAGATGGCCCCGCTCACGAGCGGATGACGGAACGTCACCGTCCCGTCGTGGATCCGAACGAGACCGGCACCCTCGGCCGCCTCCATGACATCGACATCCACGACGGCCGACGGTCCACCGGCGGCTGCGAGAAGCAAGGCATGGCGCGCCGGCTTCGACAGCGGCGCAAGCTGCTGACGAACGCTGCGTTCGACGCTCTCCGTCACGGGCAGGGCATCGCCGAGTGGATCCAGGCCGCGTCGCTGGCGGTCGCTGAGCAGCGTCGCGACCTCCAGCAGATCGGGTCGTCGCCCTCGACAGTGGCCGACTCGTCCCATCTCTCGTGCACGGATCCGGCCGGCAATGACGTCGCGTATCGGCTCACCGGGAATGCCTACTCGCCGACCGATTCGCTTGCCGCGACCACGGCGCTCGTCGCCGAAGTGGTCGCAAGTCCGGCGGTCGGCCCTGATGTCGACGTCTTCTCGCTGGGCTCGTTCGGATCGAAGACCACCGACCCCACCGATGTCTCGTTCGACATGAGCGCTCCCGACGCGTCCGTGACGCTCGGGACCCTGGCCAAGAACAACATCCCGCCGATCGCCAACGCCGGCGGCGGCACGTTGCATACGTACGGCGGTAACGAAGGATCGCCCATCACGTTCGATGGCTCGGGCAGCAGCAGCGTTTGCGGCTTCCCGACGCTGCGCTGGGACTTCTCGGACGGCGGCGTCGCCTTCGGCAAGAACCCGCAGCACACGTTCCAGGGCCCGGGCACCTACAGCGGCCTGATGACTGCGACCGACGCGACCGGTCTGACCTCGACCTCGACCTTCTCGATCGAGGTCGGCAACCTGGCACCGGTGGTCGGAGCGGGTCCGGACACGACCGCCGCCTGGGGGCGATCTGTCGCCTTCAACGGCAGCGCAACGGATCCAGGCAAGGACGATCAGTCGACCCTGACGTACAGCTGGAGCTTCGGCGACGATTCGCCCGTCGGCGTCCGGTGGACCGAATGTGACCCACGCCTACACGACGCCGGGTGACTACACCGCGACGTTCACGGCGTGCGATCGTTGGACGGCGTGCGCTTCTTCGACTCGGATCGTCCACGTCATAGCCAGAACCGTCAGTGTCGGCTACCTCGGCGACACCGCCGGGACGTATGACACCGCCGGCACGCTCCGGGCGTCGCTGGTCGACCAGTTCGGTGCCAACGTCAGCGGCCGTTCGATCACGTTCGCCGTCAATGGGGCGGCGGCCGGATCGTCGGTGACCGGTTCGGGGGGGATCGCGACGACCGCGTTCACGCCCCTGCTCGATGGCGGTACGTACGCGACGAGCGCGACGTTCGCCGGCGACAGCCTGTATGTCGGAAACGCCGGGACAGGGAGCATCGCGATCGCGAAGAAGGCGAGCTCCGTCACGTACACCGGTGCCCTCACCGGGGGTCCGAACAAGGCCATCACGTTGAGCGCGATCCTGCACGACGCGACGGGCAAGCTGCTCGCCGGCCGGGTGATCGTGTTCCAGCTCGGCACGCAGACGATCAGCGCAACCACGAACGCCAGCGGTGTGGCTCAGGCCACCCTGGCGCTCAAGCAGAAGAACGGGAAGTACTCGCTCACGTCCACATGGACGCCCACGGGTGCCGACGCCAATCGCTACATCGGTAGCGCGGCATCGGTCACCTTCGCTCTCCAGTCCAAGTAACCGCCACAGGGCACGCATCGATCTGATGCGGAGGGGTCGGTTGGCGAACCGGCTCCTCCGCATTCCCATGTCCCATCCCGGTCCTCGTTGCGTGTCGCCCGAGCGCCGTTCGCGACAGTAGAATGGCCGCCCACACTGTCGTCGCCGGTCGTCACGTCGTCCGCGGAGCACCGGCCGGACTCGGCTCGAGGAGGATCGATTGAGCACACGACCCGATGCCGCGCGCGTCGTCGTCATCGGCGCCGGCATCGTCGGCAACAGCCTCGTCTACCACCTCGCCCGGCTTGGCTGGAAGGACATCGTCCAGATCGAGAAAGGCCCGCTCCCGAACCCGGGCGGGTCGACCGGCCACGCCTCGAACTTCATCTTCCTGACCGACCATTCGCGCGAGATGACCGCGCTGACCGCCGACAGCGTCGAGCAGTACAAGGAGCTCGGCGTCTTCACCCAGAGCGGCGGGATCGAGGTCGCCCGAACGCCCGAGCGGATGGAGGAGCTCAAGCGCCGGATGGCGTCGTCGCGCTCGTGGGGGATCGAATCGGAGCTCGTCACGCCCGCCCAGATCAAGGAGATGGTCCCCTACATCAATACCGACATCATCCTCGGCGGCTTCTCGACGCCCGGGATCGGGGTCGTCGACTCCCTCCGCGCCGGCACGCTCATGCGTGAGCGCGCGCAGGCTCTCGGGGCGCTCCGGCTGTCGCCGATGACCGAGGTGACCGGCATCGACGTCGAGGACGGCCACGTGACCCGCGTCCGCACCGACAAGGGGGACTTCGAGGCCGACGTCGTCGTCATCGCGGCCGGCGTCTGGAGCCCGCGGCTGGCCGAGATGGCCGGCGCCGCGATCCCGCTCACCCCGGCGGTCCACCAGATGATCAGCGTGGGACCCGTCCCGATGCTGGCCGACACGGTCGGCGAGATCACCTACCCGATCGTGCGCGACATGGACACCAACTGCTACGAGCGCCAGCACGGCAGCGACATGGAGGTCGGCTCGTACGCCCATCGGGCGATCCTCATGGATGCGGACGAGATCCCCTCGATCGCCGAATCGAAGCTATCGCCGACCGAGCTGCCGTTCACGCCCGAGGACTTCGAGCTCCAGATGGAGCAAGCCCTCGAGCTCATCCCGGACATCCTCGGTGACGAGCGGGTCGGCATCCGCCACCAGATCAACGGCCTCCTGTCGCTGACCCCGGACGGCATGCCGATCCTGGGCGAGACCCCCGAGGTGAAGGGTCTCTGGGCGGCGGCCGCGATCTGGATCAAGGAAGCCCCCGGGATCGCCCGGATGGTGGCCGAATGGATGACCGACGGGAAGCCCGAGATCGATCCGCACGGGTCGGACATCGCCCGCTTCCACGCCCACCAGAAGGCGCGTCACCACGTCAAGGCGCGCTCGGCCGAGGGCTTCAACAAGACCTACGGGATCGTCCACCCGGCCGAGCAGTGGGCGAGCAATCGCAACGTCCGGCTCAGCCCGTTCAACCCGCGCGAACGCGAGCTCGGCGCGGTCTTCTTCGAGACCGCGGGCTGGGAGCGGCCGTTCTGGTACGCCTCCAACGAGAAGCTGCTCGAGGAGTACGGCGATCGGGTGATGCCCCGCGCCGCCGAGTGGGAATCGCGCTGGTGGTCGCCGATCATCAACGCCGAGCACCTGGCGATGCGCGACCGGGTCGGGATGGTCGACCTGTCGGCCTTCGCGATCTTCGACATCAGCGGGCCGGGTGCGCTCGACCATGTCCAGTCGATGGCCGTGGCCCAGATGGACGTCCCGGTCGGGCGGGTCGTCTACACGCCGCTCCTCAACGAGGCCGGCGGGATCAAGTCGGACCTGACGATCATGCGGCTCGGGACGGACCTGTTCCGCGTCGTCACCGGCGGCGCCCACGGGATGGGCGACCGCAAGTGGTTCAGCGACCATCTCCCGGCCGACGGTTCCGCGCAGCTCTACGATGCGACCTCGACCTGGTGCACGGCTGGGATCTGGGGGCCGCGGGCGCGCGACGTCGTCGCCTCGGCGACCTCGGACGACGTCTCGAACGAGGCCTTCGCGTTCGGGACGGCCCGCACGATCGAGCTCGGCGGGATCCCGGTCCTCGCCTCGCGGATCTCGTACGTGGGCGAGCTCGGCTGGGAGCTGTACGTCCCGATGGAGCAGGGCGCCCGGCTGTGGGACACGCTCGCCGAGGCCGGCGCGCCGCATGGCATCGTCCCGTTCGGGATCGGCGTCTATGGCACGACAGGACGGCTCGAGAAGGGCTACCGGGCGCACGGCGCCGAGCTCGAGCTCGAATGGGACCTGGTCGAGGCCGACATGCTCCGGCCGAAGGTCAAGGAGGCCGCGTTCATCGGACGCGACGCGTACCTCGAACAGCGGTCGCGACCGGCCGTCGCGACGCTCTGCACGCTGACTGTCGACGACAACACGTCGGCCAGCGGCGTGAAGCGCTACATGCTCGGCAAAGAGCCGATCCTCACCGCCGACGGCGGGCCGATCACCGACGCCAAGGGTCGTCGCTCGTTCGTGACCAGCGCGGGGTCGGGGCCGTCGGTCGGGAAGCACATCCTGCTGTCGTACCTGCCGCCCGAGCAGGCTGTCGTCGGGACGAAGCTCCTCGTCGAGTACTTCGGGGAGCGCTACCCAGTGACGCGTGGACGTGGTCGGGTCGACGCCGTTGTTCGACCCGGACAACAACCGCGTCCGGGCCTGAGCGTGAACATCCTTGTCTGCGTCAAGCGGGTCCCGGCGACGGCCGGGAAGATCACCCTGACCGCCGACGAGCAGGCGATCGACACGCGCTATCTCGGCTTCACTGTCAGCCCGCACGAGGAGTGCGCGGTCGAGGAGGCGGTCCGGCTCATCGAGGCGAACGGCGGGTCCAGCACCGTCCTCACGCTCGGCCCGGATGAGGCGACCGACCAGCTCCGCGAGGCGATGGCGATCGGCATCGATCGGGCCATCCTGCTCCAGACCGACGGTGGCGAGTGGGACGCGATGGCCACCGCGAACGCGATCACGGACGCGATCCGCGCGCGAGAGGCACAGGATGGCCCGTTCGACCTGATCCTTCTCGGCAACGAGGCCGCCGACACGGGCGACTACCAGGTCGGCGTCCGGGTCGCGGTCGCTCTCGATCGACCGGTGGTGTCGGGCGCGAAGGGCCTCGAGGTCCGCGACGATGGCGTCGCCGTCCGCCGCGAGGCACCCGGCGGCGGCTGGGAGATCTACGACATCCCGCGGCCGGCGGTCGTGACCGTCAAGGAGGGGATCAACCTGCCGCGCTACCCGTCGGTGCCGGGTCGGCTGCGGGCACGCAAGAAGGAGATCGAGACCGTGGCGCTCGGGGCGGCCGCGACGGCGCCGGCCCGGATCCGGCTGCGCGTTCCGGTCGAGCAGGAGAGTGCCGTCGAGATCCTCGGCGAGGGTCCGGATGCAGCACCGCGGGTCGTCGACGTGTTCAAGCGCCTGGGGCTCCTCGGATGATCCTGGTCGTCATCGAGCACGACGGGGGAGCGCCGGACCGGCTCTCCGCCGAAGCGCTGACGCTCGGGCGCAGCCTGGCGGGGGCGATCGGCGAGCCGCTCCACGCGGTCGTGTGGGGCGCGGGTGCGGCGGAGGTCGGGGGTGCACTCGGCGTCCACGGCGTCACCGTCCTCCACGCCATCGACGATCCACGGCTCGATGGATACGCACCGGCCGCGATCGGGGCCAGCCTCGCCCAGCTGATCGCGCGCGAGCGGCCGGCCGCGGTCATCGGCACCGGCAGCGAGCGCGGCGCTGAGGTCCTCGCCCATGCCGCGGCTCGGACCGGGTTGCCGCTCGCCGCCAACTGCACCGACGTCCGCCCGGGCGATGCGTGGACCGCCACCCGCCAGCGCTGGGGCGGCAGCCTCCTCGAGGAGACCCGGCTCGATGGCCCGATCCGGCTCCTGACCGTTGCGCCGCACGCCGTCGAGCCCGCCATCGCGGCCACCCCAAGCCAGGTCGCGGTCCAGCCCTTCGCGCCGGAGCTCAGCGAGGGCGATCTGCGCGTCCGGATCACGTCCCGTGTGCCGGCGGAGGCCGGCAAGATCTCGCTGGCCGACGCCCGCGTCGTGGTCGGTGGCGGACGCGGCGTCGGGAGTGCCGAGGGCTTCGCCGAGCTCGACGAGCTGGCCGCGCTGCTCGGCGGGACGGTCGGTGTCTCGCGCGTCGTGACCTCGGCGGGCTGGCGGCCACACGCCCAGCAGGTCGGCCAGACCGGGACCCGGATCGCCCCCGACCTGTACATCGCCTGCGGGATCAGCGGGGCGATCCAGCACATGGTCGGCGCCCGGTCCGCGAAGGCGATCATGGCCATCAACACCGACCGTGACGCGCCGATGGTGACGCACGCGACCTACGCGGTCATCGGCGACCTCCACACGATCGTTCCGGCCATCATCTCGGCGGTGCGCGCGGCGAAGTAGGTGGGCGGGGTCAGGGCGCACGACGAGTAGGAGGCACGTCGCCTCCATCGGCCTGCGACGCATCCGGTTCGAGGGCCGTTAGTGCCAGAAGTCGGTGAGCTCGTCGGCGAGGGCTCTTCCCTGATCGAAACCGGCACGGGCAGCGGGCGGACGCATGGACGGATCCATCGCATTCGGGCCGAACATGTGCTCCGAGTCGCCGTCCGGAAAGATGGTTTCGACCCTGCTGCCGCGCGCGCGGAGCTCGTCGACCTGTGTCGCGAGATGCATGCCCCAGTCCACCGGCGTGCGCGATCTGCCGCCGAAGGGTGACAGCACCAGCACCCGGGCGTATCCGGCTGCCAGATCGGCATTGTCGGCATTGGATCGGTAGCCGCCATCGATGTACAGGCTGTCCCCGATCCTGTAGGGGAGGCCGCTGGCACAGCTGGCGGCGACGGCGTCGACCAGGTCGACTCCGCTGTGGCGGTCGAACACGACCGGTTCACCGGTCTGGGCATCGACCGCCGTGATGAGCACCATTCGTTGCGGCCAGTGCCGGCTGGGCAGCCGCGCAGCGACGGTGGCGCGCCACTGCGTCTGCCACGAGCCGTCCGACGCCGCACCCAAATGGAGTGCCGCCGCGCCCAATCGGCGGCGCATGTCAGCCGCGCCGTCGGCGGAGGCGATGATCTTGCTCGTTCTCTCCAGGTGGTTCACCACCTGCCTGGTCGGAACGCGTCCTCGGTCGGCTTCGACCGGACCGGTCCGTTGCAGGGGAGCGTCGGCAAGGATGGCGGCAAGCAGCTCGGTCGCGGTCGCGCCAGCTATCTGGGCCGCGGCCGTCGAGCCGGCTGACGTACCGATTGTCAGGTCGGCTGTCGCCACGTCGAGCCCCCCATCGAACAGGCCGGCGATGACGCCGATCAGCCACGCGTTGCCCGTCGATCCGCCGCCACCGAGAACCAGCGCTCGCTCGCCAGCTGCAGGGTAGGGAGTTGAAGAAAGCGTCGTATTCATGGGAAGTCGCCTTTCGCAGATGCGTGGGGGCGCTCCCGGTGGCGACTACCTCAGTCGCGCGACCGTGCCCTGCAGGGGAGTACCCATCGTCGATGGTGCGTTCATGGGTCTCACCTCCTTCCCGCGGGTCACGATCACCCTGACGCTAGCACACCGGCGGCGCGCTCACGCAGCAGCAGGCTAGGCGTCCGAGGTCTGACGGCTCGGTCGCGCGTCGTCTTCCCAATCGGTCCACGACTGGCCCGTGGCCTTCAGGTAGCCCGTGACCGCGGTGCCGACCGTGGGGAAGATGCGGTCGTCCGGCACGTTCCCGAGCGCGCCGTATCGACGGAGCTTGGCGCGGATCGGGTCTTTCAGCTCCGCGAACGCCAGCGTGATGTCCTCCCCGGCGAGCTCGTCGACCAGCTCGTCGAGCATGGCCGCGGCCGTGGTGTCGACATCGGTGATCGGCTCGGCGGCGACGATGACCCACTGGACCACGCTCTTCGAGTCCGCGACCCGCTCCCGGATCCGCTCCCGGAAGACGTCGGCGTTGGCGAAGAAGAGCGGCGCGTCGAACCGATACAGGATCAGTCCCGGAATCTGCCGCGCCTCCGGGTAGTAGGTCATGTCGTGGTAGCCCTTGACCCCGTCGGCCCGACCGAGGACCGCATCGTGCGGCCGCCAGGCGCGCCGGATGAACTCGAGCAGCGAGACCGCCACGGCGATGAAGACGCCCGGGATGACCCCGATCAGCGCGACTCCCGCGAAGCTGATCATCGCAAGCCAGAACTCGCTGCTCCCGAGTCGCCAGAGGCGGACCATCGCGCCCACCTCGACAAGCGAGAGCGCAGCGACCATCACGATCGCGGCCAGGGCCGAGATCGGCAATGACGCCAGGAGGCCGGGTGCGACGACCAGCATCAGGGCGATGACCAGCGCGCCGACCACGCCGGTCAGCTGCGTCTTGGCGCCGGCCGTCTCGGCGACCGGCGTCCGAGACGCGCTGCTGCTGACCGGCATCCCGGACAGCAACCCGGTCGCGAGGTTGGCCCCGCCCAGCGCGATGAACTCACGATCGGGGTCGACCTCGTCGCCGCGCCGCGTGGCGAACGTGCGTGACAGGACGCTCGTGTCGGTCGCGGCGACCAGGGCGATCCCGAGCGCCGCGGGGACCACGGCGAACAGGTCCGAGACGGCCAGCGGCGGGAGGGTGATCGGCGGCAGGCCGACCGGGAGCGGCCCGACCACCGCGATCGATGACGTCGCTGCGAGATCGAAGACCGCGCTGACGATCGTGGCGCCGACCACCGCGACGAGGATCCCGGGAAAGCCCGGACGCACGGCCCGCAGCCCGAGGATGACCGCCAGGCAGGCAACGCCGATGGCGAGCGAGACCGCGTTGGTCTCCCCGTTCCGGACGCCCGTCGCGAATGACGAGACTTGGTCGAACAATCCGCTCGCAGCAGTCGTGCTGAAGCCGAACAGCCGGGGGAGCTGACTGACGAAGACGATGAGGGCGATGCCGTTGAGGTAGCCGTGCCGGACGGGCGCGGACAGCAGGTCGGTCAGGAAGCCGAGCCTGGCCACGCCAGCGGCGATGATCACGACACCGACGACGAGCGCCAGCAGCGCCCCGATCGCGATCGCCCGGTCCTGGCTGCCGGCCGAGAGCGGGACGACGACCGCGGCGATCAGCGGCAGAAGTGCCGAATCGGGGCCGAGGACGAGGATCCGCGACGGACCGAGCGCTGCGTAGGCGAGCAGCGGCACGATCGTGGCGTACAGCCCGACGATCGCCGGCAGGCCGGATGCCTCTGCATAGCCCATCCCGGCCGGGACGAGGATCGCGGTCAGGACGATCCCGGCGAACACATCGCGGCCCAGCCACGCACGTCTGTATGTGCCGATCCAGGCCAGCGCGGGCAGGAGCGACCGGGCGTGCATCGCGGGAGTGTAGGGCGCTGCACTGGCCGCGATCAGCAGCGGTGCCTCCCCCGAGGCAGCCGGTGCGCCTACCATGACCGGGAGGGCACACACAGGGGGACGGCGATGGACGTGTTGGGCAACTGGAAGGACGGCGCGGCGAAGACGCAGATCGTCGACTTCGTCCGGAGCGTGACGGAGCCGGGCCCTGGGTTCGTGACACCGGCCGACCGGATCGCCGCCTTCGACAATGACGGCACGCTGTGGTGCGAAAAGCCACTCTACGTCCAGGCTGACTTCATCTTCCGCAAGTGGAGGGCGATGGTCGCCGCCGATCCGGGTCTTGCCGCCGAGCAGCCGTTCAAGGCCGTGGCCGAGGGCGACCGTGCCTGGCTGGCGGGGATGCTCGATCATGTCCCGGAGCTGCTGCGTGGCCTCGGCACGGCCTTCAGCGGGATCACGACCGACGAGTTCGAGACGCAGGTTCGGGCGTTCTTCGACGATGCCCGACACCCGACCCTCGGCATCCCGTACGCCGCCACCGGGTATCTGCCGATGATCGAGCTGCTCCGCTTTCTCGAAGCCAATGACTTCCGGGTGTTCATCTGCACCGGGGGCGGTCGCGATTTCGTCCGCGTCGTCGGCGACGAGATGTACGGGATCCCGCGCGAGCGGGTCATCGGGTCCGGGCCGACCGCCGAGTTCCGCGACGGCGCCATCGTTCGGATGGCCGGCGTCGAGCAGCCGATCGACGACGGTCCCGGCAAGCCCGTGCATATCTGGTCACGGACCGGTCGTCGGCCGTTGTTCGCCGGTGGCAACTCTGACGGCGACATCGAGATGCTCCAATCGGCGCGCTTCGGGCTCCTTGTCCATCACGACGACGCCGAACGGGAGTTCGCCTACGACACGCTGGCCGAGCGGGCCCTGGCGGAGGCAGCCACGCGTGGCTGGACGGTGGCGAGCATCAAGGACGACTTCGCGACGGTGTTCGAGGCGGTGCCCGCCTCGGCGTGAAGCGCCTCAGCGACCCGTCGCATACTGGGTCATGGCCAGTTACACGCTCAACGAAGATGCCGTGGCCCGCGCTCGCACGCTGATCGACGCACACCAGTACGTGCTGGACAGCGACTGGGGAGACAGACAGCCGAGCCCCGAAGACGAGAACCGGTTCCTCGCCTCGCACTCCTGGGATGAATACGCCGCCTGGCACCTCGGGCTGACCGTCGGTGCGACCGATGAGACGAAGGCGCGCTACGGCTTCGTCTTCGGCGATTTCCGGCGGATCCATCGCTCCGGGATCATCGCCTGCCAGTACCGCGCCGCGGAGTGGCGCCACAAGGAGATCGAGCTCGCGGCCCACGAGCTGCTCCAGCATCTCGATCGGACGAGCGCCTGACACGTCGCCGGCCCCAGACGATAGGTCCCTGAAACGGCTCCTTCGGTCCTCGCAGTCGTCACGACCGCCCCGCATCGATACGATGGATCACTGATTCCAGCGAGACCAGGGAGGATCGAGATGACGTCCATCGCAACATGCCTGTGGTTCAACGGCGAAGCCGAGGCAGCCGCCCGGCTCTACACGTCTCTGGTGCCCGACAGCGGGATCGAGCGCGTGCTCCACGCCCCGGCCGACAACCCGAGCACGCATGAGGGCGACGTCCTGACCGTCGACTTCACGCTCGCGGGCCAGCGGCTGACCGCCCTCAACGGCGGGCCGGACTTCACGTTCAACGAGGCGATCTCACTGGTCGTCGAGTGCGAGGACCAGGCCGAGATCGACCGGCTCTGGTCGTCGCTGATCCTCGGTGGCGGTGAGGCCGGCCCCTGCGGCTGGCTCAAGGACCGCTTCGGCGTCTCGTGGCAGATCGTCCCGCGGGTGCTGAACGACATGCTCGCCGGCTCCGATGCCGAGGGCGCCAAGCGGGCGATGGAGGCGATGCTCGGGATGGGCAAGCTCGACATCGCGAAGCTGCGCGAGGCCTACGAGGGCGTCCCGGTCTGATCGAACGGGCGACGGCGGGCGTCGATCTCGAGGATCCGGCCCTCGAGGAACGCACGTTCCGGGCCATTCGTGGTGAGCTCGAGGGCGCGCATGTAGGCGGCATCTGCCTCCGACCAGCGCCCGAGCCGGCGGAGGAGGTCGGCGCGCGCCGCGTGAAGGTATGGGTACTCCTCGAGCTCGCCCGTGGCCGCCAGGCCGTCCATCATGGCCAGTCCGACCGCAGGCCCATCGGCCATCGCGACGGACGCCGCGAGGTTGAGCTCGACCACCGGCGTCGGGGTCAGCTCGTGGAGGGCGCGATAGAGCGTTGCGATCTGCGGCCAGTCGGTGTCGGCCGGCGTCGTCGCCTCGTCATGGAGCGCGGCGATCGCGGCCTGGAGCTGGTACGCGCCCGGACGGCGTTCAGCCAGCGCTGCCTCCACGAGGGCACGACCCTCGGCGATCCGGCCCGCGTCCCATCGGCCGCGGTCCTGGTCGTCCAGCAGGATCAGCTCTCCGCTCGCGCTCACCCGGGCGTCGCGACGGGCGTCGTGGAGGAGCATCAGCGCCAGCAGCCCCCGTGCCTCGGGTTCGTCGGGGAGTAGCGACACGACGACCCGTGCCAGCCGGATCGCCTCGGCGCACAGCTCGCGGCGGATCAGCGAATCGCCCGATGACGCCGCGTAACCCTCGTTGAACACGAGGTAGAGCACCCGCAGGACGCCGTCGAGCCGTTCGGGCAGGAGCTCGGCCGGCGGGACGCGGTAGGGGATCCCGGCGTCGCGGATCTTGCGCTTGGCACGGACCAGCCGCTGGGCGAGGGTCGGCTCCGGGACGAGGAAGGCGCGGGCGATCTCGGGCGTGGTCAGGCCGCCAAGCGTGCGCAGCGTCAGCGCGACCCGGGCGTCCATCGCCAGCGCCGGATGGCAGCAGGTGAAGATGAGCCGGAGCCGATCGTCGGCGATCTGCATGTCGTCCTCCGCCGGGCCATCCTCGATGGCGCGCAGGTCGGACTCGAGCGCGGCCTCGCGGGCAAGCGTCTCGGTCTTTTCGGTCAGCCGTTTGCGCCGGCGCAGCCGGTCGATCGCGCGATTGCGGGCGGTCGTCGTGATCCACGCGCCGGGATTCGCCGGGATGCCGCGCTCGGGCCAGGTCTCGAGCGCGCTGATGAACGCGTCCTGGACGGCCTCCTCGGCAAGGTCGAAGTCACCGGTGACCCGGATCAGCGTTGCGATCGCGCGACCCTGCTCCTCGCGGAAAAGGCGATCGACGGCGTCGCGGGCGGCGTCCGTCGGCGCGGTGGTCGGCTCGATCGCGACTGCCTCAGTTCCCCGGTGTGGCCGAGGCGGTCGGCGCTTCGACGCCCGCCGCCGTGTAATCCCAGACCGGTCGGACCTCGACGCATCCGAACCGAGCACCCGGGATCATCGCCGCATAGGCGATCGCCTCGTCGAGGTCGGCCGCCTCGATGAGGTAGAACCCCCCGAGCGACTCCTTGGTCTCGGCGAATGGTCCGTCCGTGGTGATCGTCCGGCCGTCGACGACGCGGACGGTCGTCGCCGTGGCGGTCGAATTGAGGGCCTCGCCACCGAGCATCGCGTCTTTGTCGCGGAGCCGCTGGGTGAGGGCGTCGTACTCGGCCGTCTGGGCCTCCCTCACGTCGGCGGGAACGGGCTCGGTCGGTTCGGGCGTGTAGATCAACAGGGCGTATTGCATGCCTGGCCTCCGTTTCGGGAGCCGCCGGCGGCGACCCGCACCTTCACGACGAATGGTCCGACGCCGAATCGACAGGTTCGTGAACGATCGCGTCGCGCACCCATCATCGGCCGGACCGGCGGTCCGTGTCGAGCGGTATCGTGTCACCCATGGCCACCGAAAAGGAGATCCTCACGATCAACGGGCACGAGGTGACGATCTCGAACCCGCGCAAGGTCTACTTCCCGGAGACCGGCCACACCAAGCTCGACCTGGTCACCTACTACCAGGCGGTCGCCGAGGGTGCGCTGCGCGGAGCCGGTGGCCGGCCGATGGCGCTCAAGCGGTTCGTCGATGGTGCGGCCGGGCAGCCGTTCTTCCAGAAGCGTGCCCCCGAGAACATCCCCGATTTCGTCCGGACCGCGACGCTGACCTTCCCGTCCGGACGGACCGCCGACGAGATCGTCCTCGACGACGCGGCCGGCCTGGCCTGGGTCAACAACCTCGGCTGCATCGACCTCAACCCGCACCCCGTCCGGGCCGAGGACCTCGACCATCCCGACGAGCTGCGGGTCGACCTCGACCCGGTCCCGGGCGTGCCATGGGATCACATCCGGCTGGTCGCGCTGGCGACGCGTGAGGCGCTCGAGGCGGTCGGGCTGGTCGGCTGGCCGAAGACATCGGGCTCGCGCGGGATCCACATCAACGTCCGGATCGAGCCGCGCTGGACGTTTCCCGAGGTCCGCCGGGCGGCCCTCGCGCTCGCCCGCGACGTGGAGCGCCGGGTCCCCGAGCTGGCCACCTCGAAATGGTGGAAGGAGGAGCGCCACGGCGTCTTCCTCGACTACAACCAGAACGCCAAGGACCGGACGGTGGCGAGCGCCTATTCCGTTCGGCCCCTGCCGGACGCCCGTGTCTCGACACCGCTGACCTGGGACGAGGTGCCGACCGTCGAGGCGGAGGCCTTCACGATCGCCACTGTGCCGGCCCGGTACGCGGAGATCGGCGACCCGGGGGCCGGGATCGACGAGGCGGTCGGCTCGCTCGAGGGGCTGCTCGAGCTGAGCGCGCGGGACGAGGCGACCGGCCTGGGCGATGCGCCGTGGCCGCCGAACTATGCGAAACAGGCCGGCGAGCCGCCGCGCGTCCAGCCCTCGAAGGCGCGCCGCCCCAAGTCCGAGTACGAACCGGGCCGGGGCGAAGGTGGCGGGCCGCCGCCGGACGTGGCGGCGGAGCGGGCTGCTGCGGTCGCCGCCGGCGACGCGAACGCCGGCCTCCCGACCGAGTGGGCGGGCTCGCGACCGACCCCGACCGGGCGCCGCAAGACCTCGATACCCGTCGTCGAGATCTCGCGAGCCGAGTTCAAGGACGAGGCGCTCGAGGGCCTCGAGCGCTGGAAGGCTCGTCATCCGGAAGTCGTGCCGTATCTCGAGCCGCCGGACATCCTCGTCGATGGGATGCGTGGACGATCGGCGGTCTGGTATCGCGTCCGGGTCAACCTCATCCATGTCCCCGAGGCCGATCGGCCGACGCAGGAGCCGCTGGAGAGTGACTTCGACCCGTGGGCAGGGCAAGACATCGAGGCGTGGAGGGCGGCGACGTCCGGATCTCGGGCGCGAACAGCGAAGCCGAAGCCCAAGGCCGGCGAGGCCGCGGACTCCGGGGACGCGCCATCGAAGGCGCCCGCGTGATCGAGGTCGTCGGCGTCGATCACGTCCAGCTCTCGATGCCGCCAGGCGGTGAGGACGAGGCGCGTCGGTTCTACGGCTCGATCCTCGGTCTTCGGGAGATCGCCAAGCCCCCGGAGCTTGCCGTGCACGGTGGTTGCTGGTTCGTCGGTCCGGGCGCCGCGGTCCACCTCGCCCCGGAGACCGGGTTCCTGCCGCTGGCCAAGGCGCACCCAGCACTGCGCATCCGGGACCTGGACGCCGCTCGCGAGGGCCTCGTCTCGGCCGGTGTCGCGATCGAGGAAGACGACAGCGGGTTTGCTGTCCGGCGCTGCTACATCCGTGACCCTTTCGGCAACAGGATCGAGCTGGTCGACGCCCGTGATGGCGGGTTCAGCGAACGCTGATCAGCTGGCGCCGAAGATCCCCGCCAGCAGGAACGGCGCCGTCTCCTCGAGCTGGTCGTAGCGGCAGTCGGACGCCGGCTTGTCCGGGCGCCAGCGCTTGAACGTCGTCGCGTGGCGGAAGCGATCGCCCTGGAGGTGGTCGTAGGCGACCTCCGCGACACGCTCGGCCCGAAGCGGCTCCCACGACAGGTCCTTGCCGCGGTTCCAGCGTGACGTGGCGCCAGGCACCCGCTGGCCCGACGCCTCGAGCTCGGCGGCCCACTCGGCCCAGCTCCCCCACGGATGGCCGTCCATCGCGTTCTCGCGGAGCGGCGCGAGCTCGTCGACCAGCTCCGCCCGGCGCTCCCACGAGAAGGACGACGTGACCCCGACGTGGTGGAGGGTCCCCTCGTCGTCGTAGAGGCCGAGCAGCAGCGAGCCGACGTGGGTGCCCGGACCGTTCTTGTGCCAGCGGAACCCGGCCACGACGCAATCGGCGGTGCGCTGGTGCTTGATCTTGAGCATCGCCCGCTTGCCCGGCTGGTACGGCGCATCGAGCCGCTTGGCGACCACGCCGTCGAGGCCGGCACCCTCGAACCGCTCGAACCAATCGGCGGCGGTGGCGCGGTCGAGCGTCGCCGGGGTGAGATGGACCGGCGGCGCCGCCGAGCCGAGGATCGCCTCGAGCCGCGCCCGGCGGTCGACCTGCGGGATCGCGCGGAGGTCCTCGTCGCCGAGTGCGAGGAGGTCCCACGCGACGAAGCTCGCCGGTGACTGCTTCTGCCAGCATCGCGCACCCGCGAGGCCGCCGGGTGGATCCGCAGCAGGAGGGCGTCGAAATCGAGCGCGCCGTCGTGCGCGATCACGACCTCGCCGTCGAGGACACATCGCTCCGGGAGAGCCGCCCGGAGCGGGTCGGCCAGCTCCGGGAAGTAGCGATCGAGCGGCTTCAGGTCGCGCGACTGCGTGTAGACGTCGTCGCCGTCGCGGAAGACGAGCGCCCGGAAGCCGTCCCACTTGGGCTCGAACAGCCAGCCGTCGTCGCTCGGCAGCGAGTCGGCCGCCTTCGCCAGCATCGGCTCGATCGGGGGCTCGAAGGGGAGTGCCACGGGACAACGATACCGTCACGGGAGCGTCGCGATGGCGGCTCTCGCCTGTTCGCGTCCCAGGTTCCAGGCGGCTGGCGACGCGAACGCGGGATCCGTCGCCAGCTCGGTGCGGCGGGTGTCGAGGAGGAACAGGACCTTGTGCTGCTCCACGACGGGGAGCCGGGGGAGCGCCGCGACGAGGACCGGGATCGCATCGTCGGGGAGGACGCGCAGGTAGTCGGCATCGAGCCCGGCGTGGCCATCGGGCGGGACGAGCGACGGGTCGATGACCCGCTCCACGTTCCGCTCGGCGACGAATGCAGCGGGTGCGACGGCACTGAGCCCCACCAGCGCGACGACGCCGATGACGACGAGCCCGTGCCCGATCCAGCGGATCCGCTCGACGGCGACGAGGACCGCCATGACCGCCAGCGCCGCCGCCAAGCGCAGCGATCGTGACGAAGATGTACAGCCGAAGCTCGGTCCAGCCGTAGGCGTCCTGGTAGAGCCGGAGTCGGACCGCGGCCGAGACGAGGACGATCCCGGTCAGTCCCAGCAACGCGAACATGCCGGCCAGGTAGGGGCGGCTTCTTCGGACGACGCTGGTCTCGAGGGCGACGACGACGGCCCCGGCGAGACAGGCCGCGGCAACCAGCTCGAAGAAGCCGCGCCGCGCGTAGTCGCTGTAGGTCATCCCGGCGGCGACCAGCGTATCGAGGCCGCCGAACAGGTAGGCGATCTGGAGGCCGACGAAGAGCCCCACGATCAGGTCGACGATCGCGAGCACGACCAGCGCCTCGGTCGTCCCGATGACCCAGGAGGGGACGGCGACACCGGGCCGTGCGGCCGCGCCGAGCGACGAGCGCTCGACCTGCGGGATCCCGACCGCCGCGACCGACAGCAGCCCGGCCGCCAGCCAGGCACATGCGAACGCGAAGACGATCCGGCCCGGGAGCGCGCCCAGGTCGAGTTGGAGGCCGAGCACGTCCGCGACCCCTCGCCGGAAGATCGGATCTGCCGATGCGAACAGGAGGACCAGGATCAGCGCGATCGGGAGTGCGAGCATCACGCCGCGAACGACCGGCAGGACACGTTCGGGGATGCGCTGCGACCGATCGAACATCGTCCGTCGGTAGGTCCCCGCGGCGCGTGCGGCACCGACTGCGGTCGCCTCGACCGTCCAGGCGCCCATCGCAGCGATCGCAGACGCGGACCGTCGGGTCACCGCCAGCCCCGACAGCGCCACGATCGACCCGGCGAGGAAGAGCACCGCGCCGAACGCGTCCAATGTTGCGATGAACGGATCGCCGCGGACCGCCACGAACGCAGCCAGCACGATCGCGATTGCCGGCAGCCACGCGTCGAGCGGGTCGGGAGCCCGTCCGGGCCGCCTGAGGAGCCAGCCGGCGACCAGGCTCGCGATCACGACCGCGAGGACGTTGATGCCGTAGGCGGGTCCGTCGAGGAGGAGCTCGGCGAGCACGCCGACGACCGCACCAGCGGCAAGGACTCGGCGGGCGATGGATCGGTCCAATGGGCCGTCCTCCGTAGCGGCCGGCGCGGGCAGGCGCGGGCAGGCGGTTCGGGGTCAGGACGACTCGCGCGGCCACGCTGTTGCGTCGTGGGCGTCGGCGCCAGGGCGCCGCACACGTGCGTTGCCCGGTCCGCTCATTCGCTTACGCACCTCAGGGTGCGCTCGCTCGCGTGCTCCCGTGCGCCTTCGTCTGCGACGTCCTGACGCCGACGCGGAACCTGGCACAAAGGAACCGCGTCACGCGGTTGCCGCCGAGGCCAGACTGGCCGCGCGACCCACGGAGGTCCATCTCATGCGCACCATCCGTTCGTTCCTTCCGCTGATCGCGATCGCACTCGTGCTGGCCGCGTGCTCCGGTTCGAGCTCGAGCATCCTCAGCACGGTCGGCGGTCCCGTCGGGAACCCGGTCCCGGCCGCCGGTGGCGGCAGCACGGGTGACGTGGTCGGCCAGCCGCCCGCCAACGGCGCACCGGCGCCGTCGTTCGGCTCGAACGGCGGCGAGGTTGCCGCAGTCGACGACACCAAGATCATCCGGACCGGCACGATGACCCTGCAGGTCGGTGACCTGGCACCCGCGCTCAAGGCGGCCCGTGACGGGATCGTCGGCCTGGGCGGCTACATCGGCGCCTCGACCACGAGCGATGACGCCGACCGACCGTCGGCCGAGATCACGTACCGCATCCCGGCCGACAAGTGGGAGGCGGCGCTCGACCTGCTCCACGGCGTCGGCGGCTCGACCACCAAGGTCGTCGCCGAGCACACGGAGGCGGTCGAGGTGACCGGCCAGGTCGTCGACCTCGAGGCCAACATCGCGAACCTGCGCGCGAGCGAGACCGCGCTCCAGGGGATCGCCGAGAACGCCACCAAGATCTCCGACGTCCTCGAGGTCCAGGCCCAGCTCACGACCACCCGTGGCCAGATCCAGACGCTGACGGCGCAGCTCAAGGACCTCAACGACCGCGCGTCATATGCGTCGATGACGGTGGACTACAACGTGCCGGTCGTCGCCGTCGAGGTCGCCGGCAAGGGCTGGGAGCCGGGCGCGGTCATCGACGAGGCGGCGGCCACGATGGTGTCCGTGCTCCAGAACGTGGCGACAGCGGCCATCTGGTTCGCGATCGTGTGGCTGCCGATCCTCCTTGTCCTGGGCGCCATCGCCCTCGTCGCGATCTGGGTCGGGCGCCGGATCCGGCCCGCGGAATGATGCTCCGGCGAGCCCGCTGCCACCGGCTCCCCTCGCCGAGGGGTAGACGGCGCCACGGTTCGCGGGATGATCCGCGCCACGCCGGGCCGGCGTGGCACGATGCGTCGATGACGGAGCAGGCCGAGCGCTACGACCGGATCGCGACAGGATATGCACGCTGGTGGGCACCGGTGCTCACCCCGGCCGTCCTCGAGCTGCTGGATGAGACGGCGGAGCACCTCGCCGCCGGCGGCCACGTCCTTGACCTCGGGACCGGGACCGGTCAGCTTGCGATCGAGGCGCTGACGCGCTGGCCGGGACTGTCGGTGGTCGGGATCGACGCGTCGGCCGAGATGCGCGCGATGGCCGACGGCGAGGCGACGCGCCGGCTGGGGGCCGACGTTCGCGAGCGCTTCGAGACGGTCGTGGCATTCGCCGACGAGCTGCCGTTCCCGGACCGAACGTTCGACCTGGCGCTCTCGTCGTTCGTCGTGCAGCTTGTCCCGAATCGTGCACGCGTGCTCCGCGAGGTGCGGCGCGTCCTGCGGCCGGGCGCGACCTTCGCCTACGTCTCGTGGCTCCAGGATGGCCGCGCGTTCCCGCCCGACGACATCTTCGATGACCTGCTCGACGAGTTCGATATCGGCGACGACGAGGACGACGACCCGGGCCGTCCCGGCGACCTCCCCTCGGTCGATCGGGCGGCCGGGGAACTGCGTCGCGCCGGCTTCGCGGGCGTCTCTGCGCGCGCCGGCGAGCTGACCCACCGCTTCACGGTCGAGGGCTATATCGGCTTCATGGCCGAGTTCCACGAGGAGACCCTCATCGCGAGCCTCGAGCCCGGGACCCGGACGCGGTTCATCGCCGGGCTGCGCGATCGTCTCGCGGCGTTGACGCCGCAGCAGATGACGATGCGCTTTCCGATCGTGTTCGCCTCCGGGCGACGATCCGCCTGACGCGCCCCGTTCGGCTTCGAACGGCGGGCGTCAGCCCTCGGACGAGTCGCCGGACTCGGTGCCGCCGGACGATTCGGGCGTCTCGCCGCCCTCGCCGCCTTCCGGTGCGCCCTCGCCGATCTCGGCCGGGACCTCGACGACCTCCTCGACACGCGGCGCCTGGACCTTGGCGATGATGTCGTCACCGTCGGTCAGCAGCGTCACGTCGGACGGGATCACCAGATCCCGGACGTGGATGGTCGCATCGAAGTCGGTGAGCGACTCGACGGAGTACTCGATCGACTGCGGCAGATGATCTGGCAGGGCCCGGATCCGGACCGACTCGATCGGGTGGAGGAGCGTGCCGCCCTGGTTGGCGACGGCGGGCGACTCACCGGTCGCCACGAGCGGGACGTCGACCGTGAGCTCCTCGGTCATCCGGACCAGGAACAGGTCCACGTGCAGGGTCCGGCGGTTGACCGGGTGGACCTGGACGGCCGACACGAGCACGGGCAGGGCCTTCTTGCCGTCCACCGACAGGTCCACCAGCGCGTTGGGGCCGGTGTGACGGCGGAGCTGCTCGAACTCGTGGGCATCGATCGAGACGCTGTTCGACTCGACGCCGTGACCGTAGACCACGGCCGGCAGGCGTCCGGCACGGCGGAGGATGGCGACCTTCTTGCCGGTCAGATCGCGATGTTCGGCGGCAAGCGTCGCGCGGGCGGTGGACATGTCGTTGGAACCTCAGGCTCGGGGTCGAAATCTGTGTGGGCTGCGGCTCGCCGGCGGGGCCGGTATGGCGAGGCGCCCGGTAGCGTCCGCTAGGGTACCACGGGTCGTACCCGGGACCGCCGTGGCATGTCGTGCGGCGTTTCGCGCCCGCCGGTGTAGCATCCCCGCGTGGCAGCCACCATCCTCATCGTCGAAGACGAGCACGCCGTCGCTCGCGGGATCCAGTACGCCCTCCAGCAGGAGGGGTACGAGGTCGCGGTCGCCCGTTCCGGCGAGGAGGGGCTCGACATCGCGACGCGTCAGGCGCCCGATCTCGTCGTGCTCGATGTGCGACTGCCCGGGATGGACGGCTTCGAGGTCCTCCGCCGCCTCCGCGCGGCCGGTGCCAAGATGCCGGTCCTGGTCCTGACCGCGCGCGACGACGAGGTCGACAAGGTCATCGGGCTCGAGCTCGGTGCCGACGACTACCTCACCAAGCCGTTCGGCCTGCGCGAGCTGATGAGCCGGATCAAGGCTCTCCTGCGCCGGTCCTACGGCGATCTGTCCGACGCGGTCGGTGGCCGGGTGATCCGCCATGGCGACCTGCTCATCGACCTCGAGCGCCGCCGGGTCCAGCGCGGCACCCGCCGGGTCAGCCTCACCCCGACCGAGTTCGAGATCCTCCGCCACCTCGCGTCCCGCCCGGGCCGCGTCTATACCCGCTCCGAGCTGCTCGAGCTGCTGCGCGATTACGAGGCGCTCGACCAGGACGAGAAGACCATCAACGTGCACGTCAGCCATCTGCGCGACAAGATCGAGGACGACCCGGCGGCGCCGATGTTCGTCCTGACGGTGCGAGGTGTCGGCTACGCGTTCGCCGAGCGCTGATCGTCCCGTGGAGCGGCGCGCCCGTCTCCCCCGTCGTCTGCGCCGGCTCCTTCCACGGACCTTCCAGGGTCGCCTGACGATGGCCTTCCTGGCCGTCGTCGCGCTGACCTTGCTGGTCGTCTCGGTCCTCGTCATCAACCGGCTCGACGACTACTTCACCAAGCAGCAGCAGGCCGACCTCGACCAGCGCGCCGAATCGGTCGACACCTACGTCGAGGGCGTGGCCCGCCTCGCCGCGGGTGGGCGGCCGGTCGTCGGGGCCGGCGGCGAGGTCGACCCGATCGTCCTCCAGCGGATGGCCGACCACGACCTGCAGCGCTTCATCGCCGACCGCCTCGGCCAGGCCGACGTCGAGATCGCCTTCGGCCAGTTCGTCGCCGACGGCGAGTCGCAGCGATTCGTCCCGGCCCAGGGAGCGCCGATCGACATCAATCTCGAGGCGTCGCCGGAGCCGGGCCAGACCCAGGAGAAGGACACGGCATGGGCCAAGGACTACGGGGCCGGCGGGGTCTTCACGCCGTACGCCGTCCGGATCACGCTCTCGAACCCGTACACGTTCCGGGCGACCGCGCTGGCCAACGTCACGGGCCTCCTCCTGGCGGTCGCGCTCTTCGCGCTGTTCCTCAGCGTGCTGGTCTCGGCCGCGATGGCGCGCCGGTTCACGACCCCGCTGCGCCGCCTGACCGAGGCATCGCGCGGCCTGGCGGAAGGCGATCTCACCCGGCGCGTCCCGGAGAGCGAAGTCCGGGCGGGCTCGTCCGAGATGGCTGAGCTGGCCGTCCAGTTCAACGCCATGGCCGATCGGCTCGAGGAGAGCGTCGAGATCATCCGCCGCGATCGCGACCGCAGCCGGGACTTCCTGGCCGACGTGTCACACGAGCTCCGCACGCCCCTGGCGGCCCTCCGGACGTTCAACGAGCTGCTGCGCGAAGGCGCCGGTGACGACCCGGAGGCACGCGACGAGTTCCTCGAGTCGAGCGCCCAGCAGATCGAGCGTCTCGACTGGCTGGCCCAGAACCTGCTCGAGCTGTCGAAGCTCGATTCGGGGCTCGTCCTGCTCGACCTCCGGCCCGATGACCTGCGCGCCGCCGTCGAATCGGCGGTCGAACAGACGAGTGGCGCCGCCCGCCGTCGCGGCGTCCGCGTCACCCTCCGCGATCCCGGCGTCCCGATCCGGATCCGACACGACCCGCAGCGGATCGGGCAGGTGGTCGCCAACCTGGTGGCCAACGCCGTCAAGTTCACCCCGCGTGGCGGCTCGGTGACGGTCGAGGCCGCGCCGACCCCCGACGGGGCACGGATCGAGGTGGCCGACACGGGCGTCGGGATCGATCCGGCCGAGCTGCCCCACATCTTCGAGCGCTTCTACCGCGGCTCGCGGGCGAACGAGGCACGCGGCAGCGGGAGCGGACTCGGGCTCGCGATCGTGCGCTCGATCGTCGACATGCACGGCGGCACGGTCGAGGTCGAGAGCCGGGTCGGCGCCGGATCGCGGTTCGTGGTCACGCTCCCGCGGGATCCGCGGCTCATCGAAGGGACGCCCGCTGCCGAACGGGCCGCGGTCGCGTCGGCGGCCGACGGCAGGGCACGCAGTCCCGAGGGCGGCACCCTGGAACCGGCACGCCTTTTGCCGAACGTGCAGGAAACTTCACCTACCGAACGCCCGCAGGTCAACCCTGAACCAGCACCCTGATACGTGATCAGACCTCGCGGTCGCTCACCGGCCGCCGAACCAAGGATTCTGTCGACACATGCATGACGATCCCAAGCACGACACCAGCGACCCCGGCGACCTGACCGAGCGTCACGCCTTCTCGCCGGCCGAGCCGCCGGTGGCCGACTCGAACACTGCTTCCTCCACCGAATCGGCGACCTCGTCCGCCGATCCGGTGGCCCCGATCGTCCCCGAGCCCGCCGCCGGGCCTTCCGATGGCGGCGACGGCCCCGCCGACACCTCCGACGCGCCTCCGCCGGATCCGGGATCGCCCGTCGTCGAGCCGTACGGTGCCGCCGCCGAACCGCTCGGGGCCGCCGACCGCTATACGCCCGCTCCCGAGCCGCGCGCCGGCTGGGCACGCTCGTGGGACGACACCCCACCGGTCACCCCCGAGCGCTGGTACGAGCCGGCCGTCGCGCCGGTCCCGGCAGCGACCGTGACGAGCGATTCGAACCGGGGTGGCCGAGGCGGATCCGTTCTTGCCGCGGCGCTCCTCTCCGCCGTCCTCGCCTCGGGCGGCACGGTCCTGGCGCTCGGCGCGGCCGGCGCCCTGGATCGACCCGCACCGCCGGCGCCGGCCTCCACCACGGCGACGAATACCGGCTCGACGCAGCCCGTCACCGTCGACGAATCGTCGGCGACCATCGCCGTGGCCGCCAAGGTCAGCCCGGCCGTCGTGCGGATCACCGTCACGGGGAGTACCGATTCGGGCAACAACGGGGTCATCCCGGCGACCGGTGTCGGCTCCGGGGTCGTCTTCAACAGCAACGGCTGGATCCTGACGAATCACCACGTCGTCGAGGGCGGCGAGAAGTTCGACGTCGAGTTCAAGGACGGCCGGGTCCTGTCCGGCACGGTCTACGGCATCGACACGCTGACGGACCTCGCGATCGTCAAGGTCGACGCCACCGGGCTGCCGACCGCCGCGATCGGCGAGTCCGACGCGCTCAAGGTCGGCCAGCTCGTGGTCGCCATCGGAAGCCCGCTCGGGACCTACTCGAACTCGGTGACCAGCGGGATCGTGTCGGCCAAGGGTCGCGCGATCACGACCAACAACAACGAATCGCTGACCAACCTCATCCAGACCGACGCCGCGATCAATCCGGGCAACTCGGGTGGACCGCTGCTCGATGCCGGCGGCAACGTCATCGGCATCAATACCGCGATCGCCCAGGACAGCAACGGGATCGGCTTCGCGATCCCGATCGACATCGCCCGGCCGATCATGGCCCAGGCCGTCGCCGGCCAGCCGCTCAGCCGGCCGTACATGGGCATCCACTTCGTGTCGATCACCCGCCAGCTGGCCGATGAGCAGAAGCTCCCGGTGATGGTCGGGGCGCTCGTGGGCGGCTTCGATGCGAACGGTCAGCCGGTCTCCGGCGTCGAGCCCGGCAAGCCGGCGGACGTCGGCGGGATCAAGGACGGTGACATCATCGTCAGCATCGATGGCAAGGTCATCGACGAAGAGCACCCGCTCGACGCCACGCTGGCGCAGTTCTCGCCTGGCACGACGGTCACCGTCGATGTCCTGCGCGACGGCAAGCACCTGATGTTGAAGGTCACCCTGGGGACACGGCCGGCCGGATTGTAGGGCCCGGAACGCGCACGGCCGGGCGGAGCCGCTCAGACCTCGGCGTCGCCCCACAGGCTCCAGCGGGGCTCCGCTGGATCGATCGCCGCTGAGACCCCGACAACGGCCTGTTCCTCGGTGACGCCACCGCCACCGCCTGCCGGTGACGACCGCCGCTTCTTGATCGGTGTCGGATCGCACGTCGACGAACTCCAGCTTCCGAACAGGGGTTCGATCCAGGGCCAGGTCCGGACGCGCGGACGCCGGCAGTCGGACTGGCCCCAGCGGGTCTTCGGCGAGCGCCACCGACGCCTCCCAGCAGGCCCGGATCTCATCGCCGCGGAGGGGGCGCCGTTCACGATCGAGCCCGCAGTAGCCGAGCTGACCCGCGACCGACCGACGGAAGTTCCGACAGGTGGCGCAGGCGGTGCTGGATCGTCGGCAGACCCAGCACCTGGCCGTCTCGGCCTGGGGTGTCCCGCAGTGCGGACAGCGCCACATCGGCATGCCCGGATGGTAGCTGCGAATGGCGCCGCTGTCGACTCCGGAACGGCTGCGCCACCGGGCGCCCGCCGGCGGCCGTTACTTGACGATCGAGATGACCGTGTAGTCCTCGGTCGAGCCGAAGTCCGTGGTCGTGACCAGCACGGTCGCGGACCCCTGGCCGATGTCGGCGCCCTTCGGGACCGAGGTCTTGAATGAGGCCTTGCCGTCGCTCCCGGTGGTCCCGTCGATGCTGATCGTCGGGATCCCCGGCATGCTCAGCGTGAATGTCACGGCTGCGCCCGCGAGCGCTTGTCCATCCGGATCGGTGACCGTTGCGAAGAGCGTGACCGGCTCGGGCAGCCTGGACTTCTTGATCTGATAGGTCGAGGCGGTGAGCGAGACCGTCAGCTTGCCTGTTCCGCGCTTCACGGTCACGGTCGAATTGGCGGTGTTGCCTGCGGGATCGGTGCCCGTGATGGTGATCTTGTTGACCCCTGCCGCGATGGCGACACTGAGCGAGAAGGCACCGTCGGTCCCGGCCGTGCCCGAGACAGACGAGCCGTTGGCGTCGTTCCGGGCCAGCAGCGTGCTCCGTGCCTGCGTCTTGCCCTTGATGGTCACCGCCTTGCCGTTGACGACGGCGTTGTTCTTCGGCGAGGTGATCGTCACCTTCGGCGGCGTGTCGTCGAAGATGTAGCGCGCGGGCAGGGAATGATCCGACTCGCCGGCCGGCCCGATGATCGACACCGAGAAATCGTTGATGCCGTCGGTCAGCTCGATGCCGGGGATCACGGTCTTGGGGGTCGACGCGATCGCGACCTCCTTGATCGCTGCCGGCTGCTGATCGGGGAGCGCGAGATAGAGCCGGATCTTGTGGGTCTTGTCGCCGATCAGGCTGGCCGGCACGGTCACCACCAGGTCGACCGTCGGCTGGCTCGTATATGCCTCGGCAGGCACGTCGAGCGACGGGGCGTCCGCGATCTCGTCGACGATCGGCGTCGGTGACGCCGTTGCGGTCACGCCCTGGACGAACCCGCTGAGCGTCGAACCGACCCCGCCGACGACGACGCCGAAGCCACGCACACCGACGTACAGGATCCCGGCACTGAGCGCGACGACTGCCGCGATGAGCGCGATCTTGAAGATCCACGGCAGGCCGCCGCTGCGCTGGATCGGCCGGTGGCCCGCGAGTCGGGTCGATGCAGGGGCGCGTGCCTTGACCTTGACGGGGACGGGCCGGCCGGTGGACGGGGGACGTGGCCTGACATGCGTCTGTCGGTGGTCGCGCCGCGTCGTCATCGCTCGGGATTGTCGCACGGCGGCTCGCGCATGGTCGATGGGACCGGAGAGGGGAGCCGAGTCGCGTGTACTCCGCGGTGCGGTGCGATGTACTCTGGCCGGGTCGCGCGCGTGACGACCCTCGTCGCGGGCGCCCACGGACGAGGGACCCAACCAGTGCAGGCGCGCGATCCGCGATCCGCCAAGCGAGGCTCGAACCCGACCGGACGCCCCGAGTTCGGGGTCGGTCCGATCGCGCGCGTGTCGCCGTCGGCGCGCTCGGCGAACGCAGCGTCCGGCTCCGGGGCGATGCCCGCGATGCCGGCCATGCTCCGGCCCGGGTTCGGCCTGCCCAACCTGCGCCGCAACGTCTGCCCGCATTTCTACATGACCGGCAGCCGCGGCGCGATCCCGATCCAGGCGCCCCACCTGCTCAAGGCCCTGATCCGCCAGGACACCAACACCTCGCGCTGCCAGTTGCGCGGCGGTGTCCACATGGAGCAGGGCTACGTCAACGACGTGTGCCTGACCCCGCGCTTCAACCAGTGCGTCTTCTACGAGGACGAGCTGTCCCGCGAGTGACGGCTCCGCGATGACCGAGCCGGGGGACCTCTCCTACGCCCAGGCGCTCACGGCTTTGGCCGAGCGCGGGCGGTTCGGCATCCGTCTCGGGCTCGGTCGGACGCGGGCGCTGTTGCGCGAGCTCGATCACCCCGAACGATCGGTCCGTGGCGCGCTGATCGCCGGGACCAACGGCAAGGGCAGCGTCCTCGCGCTCGCCGATGCGGCGCTGCGAGCCGCCGGCTACCGGGTCGGGAGCACGCCCAAGCCCCACCTGGTGAGCTACCGGGAGCGGGTCGCAGTGGACGGCCGGCCGATCCCGGCCGCCGACTTCGCCCGATTGGTCGGACGTGCCATCGTCGCCGCGGACCGCATCTCCCGGCGCTATGGCGAGCCGACCGAGTTCGAGCTGCTGACCGCCGTGGTCTTCGCCTATTTCGAAGAGGCTCGCCCCGACGTCGTGCTCGTCGAGGTCGGTCTCGGCGGGCGCCTGGACGCCACCCACGCCTGGGACGGCGGCGTGGCGGTCGTGACCAACGTCGATCTCGACCACATGGACCGGCTCGGCGACACGATCACCAAGATCGCCCGCGAGAAGGCCGCCATCATCGAGCGCGGCGACCTGGCGGTGACCGGGGCGCGCGGTGACGGGCTGGCGGTCGTCCGCCGGCGCGCGCGGCGGCTGGACGTGCCGTTGGCCATCGTCGAACCGCCGCCGATCCTCGGCTGGGACCGCGACGGGCTCGAGGTCGACCTGCCGCGACTCGGGCCGACCCGGGTGGGCCTGCGCGGGCGGCACCAGGCGGTCAACACGGCCATCGCCGACGCGACGCTCGACGCGCTCGAGGCGGCCGGGATCGCGACGGTCCCGGACGCTGCCCGACGCGATGGCTACGCGACCGCGACCTGGCCCGGCCGCCTCGAGCTGCTGCGGATCGGCGATCGCGACGTGCTCCTCGACGGGGCCCATAACCCGGCCGGCGCCGCAGCGCTCGCGGTCGCCCTCGACGACCTGCGCCCCTATCTGCAGCCGGGGCGCGTGACCCTCGTGACGGCCTCGATGGCCGACAAGGACGTCGACGGGGTGATCCGCGCGCTGGCGGGGTCGTCTGCCCTCGCCGACGCGACGGTCATCACCACCAGCCTCGGCGTCGCGCGAGCCATGTCTGCAGACGACCTCGCCGCTCGGTGGCGGGCCGTGCCGGGCGGCACGGCCGAGCACCGGACCATCACCGCCGAATCGGACCCGCTCGCTGCCCTCGCGCTGGCGGGGAGTGGACCCGGGCCGGTCGTGGTCGCCGGTTCGCTCTATCTTGTCGGGGCGGCGCGCGGTCACCTCGTCGATGACCCGGACCTGCGCGACCCGGACCCGACCGAGGCATGACCGAGACCGCCGACCCCACCCACCCAGGCCCGAGCGGCGCGCCGAGCGCCACCCGGATCGGCCCCACGACATTCCGGTGGGCTGAGCGCACCTTCCTGATGGGGATCCTCAACATCACCCCGGACTCGTTCTCGGGTGACGGCCTGGTGGTAGGTGACGACGACGATGCGGTCGAGGCGGCGGTCGCCGCCGGCCGCGTCATGGTCGAGGAGGGAGCCGACATCCTCGATGTCGGAGGTGAGTCCACCCGACCCGGCCACCGGCCCGTGGACGAGGCCGACGAGCGCCGCCGGGTCGTGCCGGTCATCGCGGCCCTTCGTGCGGCGCTGCCCGACACGCCGCTCAGCATCGACACCACCAAGCCATCCGTCGCCGAGGCCGCCCTGGCCGCCGGTGCCGACCTCATCAACGACGTGTGGGGTGTCGGCGACGACGAGACGCTGGCTCGACTGGCCGCCGATCACGGCGTTCCCCTGGTCGTCATGCACAACCGCGCCGAGCCGCGCTACACGACCTTCCTCCCCGAGCTGATCGCCGATCTCCAGCGGGCGCTCGAACGGGCGCTCCGCCTCGGCGTGCGGTGGGACGACCTGATCGTCGATCCGGGGTTCGGCTTCGGCAAGACGCCCGACCACAACCTCGAGCTGCTCCGCGAGCTCTCGACGCTCCGGATGCTCGGTCGCCCGATCCTGCTCGGGACGAGCCGCAAGTCCACGCTCGGGCGGGTCCTCGATCTGCCGGTCGACCAACGGCTCGAGGCGACGCTCGCGACGACCGCGCTCGGGATCGCCGGCGGCGCCGACATCGTCCGGGTCCATGACGTCCAGCCGAATGCCCGTGCGGCGAGGATGAGCGACGCCGTCGTTCGTAGGACGCCGCTGAACACGACCACCGAAGGAGGCCCGAGCTGAGCGACCGGATCGTGCTCGCCAACATGCAGTTCCAGGGCCGCCACGGCTACTACGACCATGAGCTCCTTGCGCCGCAGCCGTTCGAGGTGGACGTCGAGCTGCTGCTCAACCTGCAGCCGGCCGGGATCGACGACGACCTCGAACAGTCGGTCGACTACGCCAAGGTCTACGACGCGGTCCGCCAGATCGTCGAGTCGACGTCGTTCCGGCTGCTCGAGGCGCTGGCCGAGGCGATCAGCCATGAGCTGCTGACCGATTTCGACGTGCCCGAGGTCGTCGTGCGGATCCGGAAGCCCGAGGTCCAGCTCGGCGGACCGCTCGATCACGCGTCCGTCGAGATCCACCGCCAGCGCCCGAACGGCGACCGACGCGGCTAGGCCGGGCAGCCAGGCCCGGATCGGTCGGGACGAGGCCGTGACCTAGGAGGGGACGGGTGTATCCGTCGGCGCAGGCGTGGGCGTCGGTGTCGGCGTGGGAGTCGGCGTGGGAGTCGGTGTCGGCGTGGGAGTCGGTGTCGGCGTGGGAGTCGGCGTGGGAGTCGGTGTCGGCGTCGGGGTCGGTGACGGCGTGGGCTCCGGCCCCTTCGAGATCACGTAGTCGACGGGCGTTCCCTTGGCGACGACGATGCCACCCGATGGGCTCTGCGAGGCGACGAGGCCGACCGGGATCGTCGGATCGAACGCCTCGGTCCGGACCCCGACCCGCAGCCCGGCATCGGAGAGCGCCTGGAGCGCGCTCGATTCATCGAGGTTCCTGAGGTCCGGGACAGGGACCGTCCCGGGGCCTGTCGCGACGTTGACCTTGATGACGCTGCCCGTGTCCACCTTGGTCCCGGCGGGCGGGTCCTGCGAGAGGATCGTTCCCTCGGGCTGATCCGAGGAGACCACGCCGGTCGGGGTCAGGGTGAGGCCGAGGGCGGCGGCCTGCTGGGTTGCGGCGGCCGAGGTCTGGCCGACCAGGTTCGGGACGGTGACCTGCGTGGCCGGTGAAGCGCCGCCCGAGGTGAGCTGGAAGACGAGGAAGGCGATGGCAGCCAGCAGCAGGATCGCGATGATCCCGGCGATCCACACGAGGGGGCTCGTCTTGCCCTCATCGTCGTCCTGCGGCGTCGTCGCCGGCGGCGGCGGTGGTGGTGTACCCGTCGCGGCTGTCATCGCGGTGTCCGCGCCGACATATGCATCGGGGACGTACGGGATCCCGGCCGGGTTGGGTCGCGCGGTCGCGCCGACCATCGCGGCAGCAGCGAGCGCGCCGGCTGCAGCGGCATCGGCCGCGCTCGAGCTGCCCGGCGCCAGGGTCGCCTCGAGCGCATCGGCCATGACCGCGGCCGACGGCCAGCGGTCCTTCGGGTCGAGCGCCATGGCCCGACGGGTGATCGCGGCGAGGTCGGCCGGGACCGACGGGCGGACCGTGGTCGGATCGGGGATCGGGCCGGTCAGCCGCGCCAGCGCGACCGAGGCGGCACTGTCACCCTCGAACGGCCGGACGCCGGTCAGCATCTCGTACAGCACGATGCCGAGGCTGTAGATGTCCGACGACGTGGTGGCCGGCTCGCCGCGCGCCTGTTCCGGGCTGAAGTAATGGACCGACCCGAGGGTCGTGCCGGGGAGCGTGACCTGGGCCTCGGCGATCGCCCGGGCGATCCCGAAGTCGACGACCTTGACAGCGCCGTCGGTGCCGATCAGGACATTGCCGGGCTTGATGTCACGGTGGACAAGACCGCGGGCATGCGCTGCGGCCAGGGCCCGAGCCACGCCCGCCCCGATCCGGGCGACCTGGCGGGGCGGGAGCGGGCCACTCCGGCGCAGGATGGTGGCCAGGTCCTCGCCGTCGATGAGCTCCATGACGATGTACGGGCCGCTCGGGTCCTCGCCGTAGTCGTAGACCGTGACGATATTCGGGTGGCTCAGCGAGGCCGCCGCCTGGGCCTCCTGCCGGAAGCGCGACGAGAAATCGGGGTCGCGGAGGTACTCGGGTCGAAGGAGCTTGAGGGCGACGTCGCGGCCGAGGCCGGTATCGGTGGCGCGATAGATGGTCGCCATCCCGCCACTGCCCAGGAGCTCGACCAGTCGGTACCGACCGCCGAGCGTCTGCCCGATCTCCGCCAAATCGTCCCCTCAGCTTCGGTCGCGCGGCGCCCGCCCGACGTGTCCCTGCGCGGCATCGTACCGCACGGCCCGGTCGGTCAGAGCTGGAGACCGTGGAGGTATGCGCGGAATTCGGTGCCCAGGTCGGGGCGCGCGAGCGCGATCTCGACCGACGCCTTGAGCCAGCCCATCGTCGTCCCGGCGTCGTAGCGAGTGCCCTCGAACTCGTATCCGAAGACCTCCTGCTCCTCCATCAGCGCGGCGATCGCGTCGGTCAGCTGGATCTCCCCGCCGGCGCCCCGCTGGGTCTGCTCGAGCTTGTCGAAGATCTTCGGCGTCAGCACGTAGCGGCCGATGATCGCGAGGTTCGACGGCGCCTCGCCGGCGGCCGGCTTCTCGACGAGCTTCGAGATGAGCCGCAACCGGCCGTGGTCGAGCGGGTCGTCGGTCGGGACCGAATCGATGACCCCGTAACGGCCGGCTTCCTCGGGCGGGACCTCCATCAGGGCGATGACCGAGGCGTGGGTCTGGTGATAGGCGTGGATCAGCTGGCCGATGCACGGCCGATCGCCGACCACGACATCGTCGGGCAGGATGACCGCAAACGGCTCGTGGCCGATCAGGTCCTTGGCCATCAGGACGGCGTGGCCGAGGCCGAGCTGCTCCTTCTGGCGGACGTAGGCGACCTGGGCGAGATCGCTGATCGCGCGGACCTGCCGCAGCATCTCGATGTCGCCCTTCTCCTCGAGCAGGTGCTCGAGCTCGTAGGAGAGGTCGAAGTGGTCCTCGATCGCCCGCTTCTGGCTGGAGGTGACGATGATCACCTGCTCGATGCCGGCCGCCACGGCCTCTTCGACCGCGTACTGGATGATCGGCTTGTCGACGAGCGGGAGCATCTCCTTGGGCTGGGCCTTCGTCGCCGGCAGGAAACGGGTGCCCCAACCTGCGGCAGGGAAGACGGCCTTTCGAACGCGCAATCGAACCTCGTGATGACGGGTGTCGGTGGGTCGGGCCAGTATAGCCGGGGCGGTTGGGACGACCCGCCTGGAGGCTGAACGCGCGGCGGACGATCGCTACCGGGGGCTCTCGCCCTCCGGCTCGAGCGACTGCACGAAACGGCGCACGACCGTGTTGAACGCCGCGGGCCGATCGAGATTCGCGAGGTGCGTGGCACCGGCCAAGCGGACCCGCCGGACATCGCTCCCGGCCGCGGCGAAGGATCGCGAGAAGAGGCGGAACGGCAGGTCGAGCTCGCCGTTGATGATGAGCGTCGGCCCCGGATAGGCCGCCAGCCGCGGGACGAAACGCTCGCCGCTGATCGCCCGTAACGCTGTCGCTCCACCGCGCGACCAGAAGCCGCCCGCCACGATGGGCTCGGCGATCGCCGCCGGATAGCGTCGCCGGAAGAACCCGGTGTTGATGCGATCCAGCCGCGCATCGTCGACGCCGCCCAGGACCGAGGCGAGCGCCAGGTACGGCAGCATCCGCACGCCGACGGGCTCGGCCGTCGCGCCCGACACGACGAGGCCCCGGACGCGATCGGGCTCGCGCGCGGCGAGCGCCATCGCGACATAGCCGCCGAGCGACAGGCCGACGACGACCGCCCGGCCGCCTCCGTGTTCGCGGATCGTCTCGGACAGGGCATCTGCCGCCGACTCGATGGTGAATGGCACCGCGGCCCGCGTCCCGTGCGCCGGCAGGTCGAGCGCGATCGTGCGGAACTCGTCGCCGAGGCCGGCCTGTTGCGGGCCCCACATCGAGCCCGTCAGCCGCGTGCCATGGACGAACACGATGGCCGGCGCCTCGGCTGGCCCGACGATGAGCGTCACCGGTCGGATACGACCCGGTGCTCGACGGCGAACAGCGCGGCCTGCGTCCGGCTGGTGAGCCCGAGCTTGGCCAGGATGTTCGAGACATGCGTGCGAGCCGTTCGCTCGGCCATCCCGAGCTCCTCCGCGATCGCCCGGTTCGACATGCCGTGGGCGAGGCACGCCAGGACATCGCGTTCTCGCGCGGTGAGCTGTCCGAGCGCGGCCTCGGCCCGTGCCTCGGCTGTATCGCGGCCGCCGCCGGTCCGCAGCCGTCGCGCGACCACCCCGGCGACCGCCGCATCGAAGTAGACCTCGCCGTGCCAGGCCGACCGGATCGCGCCCGCCAGGTCGTCCGCCTCGGCGTCCTTGAGCAGGACCCCGCTCGCGCCCGCCTCGATGACCGCGGCGATCCGATCCTCCTCGATGAAGCTGGTGATCGCCACGACCTCGACCGCTGGGTGACGGCGCTTGAGCTCGGCCGTCGCCGCCACGCCGTCGAGCCCCGGCATCATCAGGTCCATGACGACCACGTTCGGCGAGAGCGTCTCCGTGGCGGCCAACGCGGCCTCCCCGTCCGCGGCCTCGCCGACCACCTCGAGATCGTCGTGCAGGTCGAGGAAGTCGCGCATCCCGCGGCGGACCATCGCGTGGTCGTCGACGATCAGGACGCGGATCCGGTCGGGCATGGTCATGCTGCCGCGTCGGCTTCGATGGCCGGGGCGGCGATCGTTCGTCCGCCACCCGATGCCGAGCGCTGGAGGATCACGGCGGCGGCGAGGATGGCGAGGCCGCCGAGGACCTGGATCGGGGCGAGCGCCTCGTTGAGCAGGACCGCCGCGAGGGCGACGCCGACCACCGGCTCGAACAGCATCAGGATCCCGGCCCGGGTCCCGCCGACCAGGCGGATGCCGGTCAGGAAGAGGATCGACGGGATCGCTGCCGCGAAGAGCCCGGTGAACGCCAGCAAGGGCAGGATCGACGGGTCGCGCAACGGATACGTCAGGGCGCCGATCGCCCCGGTCAGCAGCGCCACCGCGAGACTGCAGACCACCGTCGTCCCCATCACGACGGCCATCGCCTGGCTGGCAGGCACCCGCTGGTAGCCGGTCCGGCTCACGACCACGAAGACCGTCTGGCTGACAGCCGCGCCGAGCGCCAGCCCGAAGCCGAGGGCGTCGAACCGGATCCCGGCGGTCGGGTCGAGCTGCGAGGCGACGACCGCGATCATCCCCGTGACGGCCAGGGTCAGGGCGACCACCCGCGGCCGGTCGAGCGACTCGCGCCCAGACGCGACATTCACGACCGCGACCATCACCGGGTACGTGTAGAAACCGAGCAGCGCCAGCGCGACCGTGACGAGGTCGAACGCGATGAACATGGCGAGATTGAGGGTGAAGCCCGTCAACGCCGCGATCGCCAGGGTGATCCGGGCACCGCGGTCGAGATCCCTGAGGCGGGTCAGCGGCTCCGACCCGCGGCGGATCCGCCAGGCGACGAAGGCAGCGGTGGCCACGAAACCGATCGCCCCGCGCCAGGCGACGAACGCGAGCGGCGTCATCCCGCCGTCGTAGGCGAAGCGCGACAACGGGCCGAGCATCCCGAACAGCGACGCCGCGACGATGACGATCGCGAAGCCGCCGACGGACGGGCGGGCGGCGACATCCGGCGCGGCGCTGCGCGGTGCCGCGTGGCTCGACAAGGTCGGCGTGGGCGCGAATGACGGCATCGTCGTCATGGTAGGGCCGTCGAGCCGCGGAGCGTCCGGCCTCCGTCTTCACCGACCCGGGTCTCAGCCCCTGGCCGCCTCCGCCGCTGCGTGCTCGTCGACGGCTTCCTCGGCCGCGGCGGCCAGCTCCTCGGCTCCCGCCGGCTCGTGCCTCGACCGCCCGATCGCGATCGACGTGAACGGCACGCGGATCTGGTGGAAGACCTCGATCGACACGAGGAAGCCGGCGAACAGGAAGAGCACGCCGAGGAACTTGCCGAGCTGGAACCACTCCGTGTACCCGAACCGATTGAGCGTGTCGCCGAGCGTCGCCACGAACGCGCCGATGGCGATCAGGATCGTCGCCGGGACCCGGCTGTGGAGCTTGCCCGCGACGAGCGCCCTGGCCGCGCCCGGCAGCGAGGCGACCAGGTTGACCGGGATCGCGACGACGCTGATCACCAGGTTGAACAGGAACTCGTCGCCCGGCTGGTTGGGATCGAGCGAGTAGGCCAGGACGCGGCGCTTGGGCATGAACACGTAGGTCGAGAAGATCGCGCCGAGGATCAGGGCGAACGCCCCGGTGATGTTCAGGAACGGCGTCAGCAGGCGGAGCTGGGCCGGGAAGAGCGTCGCGATCGGGGCGTTGGTCGCCGGGTCGAGCGCGTAGCCCGGCGCGGGCAGCGTGGTGGTCGCCATCAGGACGATGCTCAGGATCGTGGCGCCGACCACGGCCGCAGCCGCCAGGAGCGGCCAGCGCTCGTTCGCGAAGTAGGTCTCGACCGCGACCGCGAGCGCCAGCACGCCGGCGACGATGAAGTAGAGGAGCGGCAGGGCACCCGCCCCGGCGTACTCGGGCTTGGTCCGCAGCAGGAAGGTGAACAGTCCGGCCAGGAAGAGGCACAGCGCGAAGCTGTACCCGAACCGCGTCCGTCCGAGCAGGAACGTCGTCCCGAGCCCGAGCCAGCCGGCGGTCCACACCGCGCCGGTCAGGTACCACGTCCGGTAGAGCGCCTCGTTCCAGCCGGTGGCGGCGCCGATCGCCTCACAACCCGGCGCCGACGCCGTAGAAGATCATCCCGAGCGTCCAGATGAGCTGGAACCCGCCGCGTCGCTCGCGCCACTGGTCGAACAGGGCGACGGCAAACACGAGCGCGAGGATCGACGTCAGGGCCGGGAGGACGACAGACAGGTTCATCCGCCGTGCGCCGTTTCCTGGAAGGTCGAGATGAGCCGGAGCAGGAGCCGATCGAGCAGGCCCGACGCGTCGTCATAGAGCGCCGCGAGCCGGGACGCATCGAGCGCACGACGGCGCCCCAGCCCGGTCAGGGCGTCGAGGAACGGCCGCCGCGCGGCGACGAACATCGCGACCGCCTCGGTCAGGCTCGTCTCTGACGCGGCCAGCCGGCGGGCCAGATCGTCGACCAGGGCGGCTGCTGCGGCTTCCGAGCGCGCGCGCTCCGCGGCGTCGCCGGCATCGGCGTCGAGATGGGCGACCAGCGCCTCGACCAGGAGACGACCGTCGCGGCGGAACCGATCGCGGGCGTCGAGGTCGTCGGGCGAGACCTGGTGCGCCGCGTGGTCGGGCGTGTAGCTCCGCCGGTACGCCCGGTTGAGCCGCTCGGGGCTGGCGCCGAGGCTGGCCAGCCGTCGGCTGCCCGTCCGTCGGGTGGCGACCATGGCGTCGATGGTCGCGCGGTCAAACCGGCGATGGCCACCGGGCGTCACGTACGCCTCGATCCGGCCCTCGTCGGCCCATCGCCGCAGCGTGTCCGGGTCGACCCCGACCAGCCGGCTGGCTGGCCCGAGCGACAGCCAGTGCTGGGTCGCGACGGGGTCGGACAAGAAGCGCCTCGATCCGGAGGTGGCCGACAGGGCCGAGCGCGCGTGGGGGGAACGCGCGCTCGGCCCGTCGACATGAAGGGGGATGTCGCAGTCAGAATCTAGGTGAATCTGGGTACCCGCAAATCGGTCGGGCGGGGGCAGGATAGGGTCCCCGCGCTGGCCGTGTCAAACACGTCTTTTCTGCGCGATCCGCGAGGCGGGCGAGGACGCCGTCCGGATCAGGCCGGGACGAACTCGTGGTCGTCGCGGTGGATCCCGTCGCACAGCCCCCAGCCGGGCGGATCGGTCGGGATCCGGACCGGGCGCATGATCTCGCGGACCTCGCCCCGGCGGCAGAACAGGAACCCCTTGTCGGCCATCCAGCGCCGGACGTGCGACGGGGTCGGGATGGAACTGGAACGGTCCCGGGTTGATCGCCGGCCGGTCGGTCCAGTCGACCGGCGACTCGGCCGCGACGATGTCGAGGAGGTTCACCCGCCAGGGCGTCCCGTCGATCGGCTCGAGGCAGCCGTCGCAGCGCGACGCCACGTTGTCCCTGACGATCGTCCGGATCTGGATGCCCATGATCTCCATCGGGTCCGATGGTAGCAGGGCCGTCCCGGCGGTCGTGGTCCGCGCCGCGGTTCGCCACGACGATAACGGCCCGATCGGCTCGGCGTGGTATAGGCTTTGGCTCGCCGCGCTCCCCAGCGTCCTAGCCAGTACCCAGGCGTATCTCTTGGCCATTGACGATCAGCGCCCTGCCGCTAAGGGGCCACTCGACAGTGGTTCGATGGACAGCGGAGCCCGGTTCCGTCTTCTTGTCGAGCGCAGCCCGGACGTTTTCTACCGAATTCGGCTGACGCCGGAGCCTGTCCTCGAGTATGTGAGCCCGGCGGCAGAGACCGTCACGGGGTACAGCCCCGCTGAGTTCCTCGACGACCCGACGCTGTGGCAGGAGGTCGTCCATCCTGACGATCGGGCCATGATCCCCGATGGTGAATCCTTGGCCGCGGCGACGGCGGAAGAGCTCGAGGCTGCCGTCGTCCTGAGATGGATCCGGCGTGACGGGTCGGTCCGCTGGACAGAGCATCGCAGCGCCCCGATCTTTGCCGCGGACGGCGCCCTGATCGGGCTCGAGGGCGTTGCCCGCGACGTGACCGCTCGGATCACCGGCGAGCAGCAGCTGCGTGCTGCCAACGCTCGCCTCCGCGACCTGCTCTCCGGCATCGATCTGGGCGCCCTCGTCCTCGACCCGACGGGTCGAGTCGAGTTCATCAACGACTTCCTCCTTGCTCTTGTGGGACGAAGGCGCGGTGAGGTCGTGGGAAAGGACTGGATCGACGTCGCAGTGCCCGAGGACGAGCGCGTTGCCCTGCGCGAGATCTTTGCGGCAGCGATCGCGTCGGGCGCCGGAGCCGGTCAGCGCGAGGACGGCATCGTCACTCGCGCAGGAGAGGAACGTCGTCTGCTTTGGACGAGCGTGATCCAGCATGACGCCGATGACCGTGTCATCGGGCTGGCCGGCATCGCCCATGACGTCACCGATGCTCGCCGGATCGCCGCTGAGCATGCCCGCCTCGCGGCCGCCATCGAGCAATCGGCCGAGTCCGTGATCATCACGGACCCGACGACCCGGATCCTGTACGTCAACCGTGCCTTCGAACGCCTGTCTGGGTATGCGAGCGCGAGGTCGTCGGCCAGACGCCACGGATCCTGGACAGCGGCATCCAGTCGAAGTCGTACGACGACGCCATGGGCGCGGCTCTCGCCCAGGGCGTGGCGTGGACGGCCGATGTCGTCTACCGGCGGAAGGACGGCACGAACTACCGCGTGAGCTCGGTCACCTCGCCGATCTGGGCCGCGGATGGCTCGATCACTGGGTACGTCGACGTGGCGCGTGACGTGAGTCACGAGCGGGAGCTCGAGTCGCAGACCGAGCAGCTCGTGCGCGAGCGTGCCCTTATCGCCGATACGCTGCGCCGTCTGCCGTCCGGCGGCGACCCAGAGGCGACGGCGGAGCTCTTCTGTCGCCAGGTCGGCAGCCTGTCCGACATCGTCGTCGCGTCGCTCCTGGGGTTCGAGTCCGACGGTGCGGCGTCGCCTCTCGCGTTCGTCGTGCCAGGGTCCCCGGGCGCTCGGGCTGCGACCGTTCACCGTCGAGCGAAGTCGATACCTCCATGGCCGCTCCAAGGCTGGCCCATGGGTGTCAGAGTGGATCGACGATCCGACCCACCCGTATGGCGACATCATCCGGAGCCTCGGCGTCCGCGCGTTCGCCTACGCGCCGGTCCAGAGTCAGGGTGCGCTGCATGGCCTGTTGACGATCGGTTCTTCAAGGCCCGATGGTGTGGCGCGCCTGTCCGAGCAGCTCGGGGCCCTCGTCGATTTTGCCGATCTCGCCGGTGCGCTGCTCGGGCCGCAGCTCGCCGACCGCGACGTCGCGCGAAGGATCCACGCCGAGATCGAAGGCATCATCGAGGAGCGGGCCTTCGCGCCGGTGTTCCAGCCGATCGTCGATATGCGGACGGGCCTGACGATCGGTTACGAGGCACTGACCAGGTTCGCCGACGGCGCAGCGCCCGACCGCCGCTTCGGCGATGCAGCCGCGATCGGCCTCGAAGGCGAGCTCGAGCTGGCTACGCTCGAAGCCGCGATCGGCGCAGCGCGGAGGGGCGTCGTCCCAGAGCAGGTTCCTCCACCTCAATGTCTCGCCCGAGCTCGTCGTGGAGGCACCGACCTCGGGAGCTTCTCCGTGACGTGCCGCACCGAGTCGTCCTCGAGATCACCGAGCACGCCATCGTCCAGGACTACGCGGCGTTCCGGACGGGCATCGCCAGCCTTGGCCGCCCCGTGCGCCTCGCCGTCGACGATGCCGGCGCCGGTTTCGCCAGCCTGCGACACATACTTGAGCTCGATCCGGCTTTCGTGAAGCTCGACATCTCCCTCATTCGGGGCATCGACCGCGATCCCGCGAAGCAGGCGCTCGTGGCCGGGATGCGTCACTTCGCCCGGACGACGAAGCGCCGGCTCATCGCCGAGGGTGTCGAGACGGAGGCTGAGGCCCAGACCCTGGTCGAGCTCGATGTTCGCCTCGTCCAGGGCTACCTGTTCGGGCGACCGGCTCCGCTTTCGCCGCGGTCGACGACGAGGCGCGGCGATCAGCGCTCCGTAACGCTCGGACATCGGCGCCATCGTCATCAGTCCTTGGCCCCATGGGTCCGCGGACCGACACCGTGAGCGGATCGTTGCGAGTCGAGCCGGGATGAGTTGCCGGATGCCAGCGGTCCGGCCGTTCTTCGAAAGACAGTGGGAGTACCCCCAAGGGGATTCGAACCCCTGATCTCCACCTTGAAAGGGTGGCGTCCTAGGCCTCTAGACGATGGGGGCACGGGACGGCCGGAGTCTACCAGAGGGGTCGCGCCGGGCCGGTCGGCCGGGCAGCCGTCGGGCCTGTCGTTCGGCCGCGGATCGGCCTCAGGCCACGGGCGCCTGCTGCGAGAGCAGGAACAGGATGATCGCGCCGGAGATGCAGCCGGCCCCGATGATCGCCGCGATCCCGCCGCCGATGCCGAGCGCCAGCGCTCGACCGTTGCGCGCCTCGATCCCGGCGCGCCAGGTCGCCCGCAGCGTGTAGGCGGCCAGCGCGATGAACACGATCCCGAGGACGATCCCGCCGGCCGCCAGGAGTGGGATCTGCGATGCGTCGCGGACGGTGATCGCGTAGAGCACGAACACGAGCGACCCGATCAGTGCCACCGCCAGGAAGACCACGCCCGGCGTGACGCTCAGCCGCCGCGAACCGCCCGAGCCGGTCGATCCCCCGGATCCGGTCTGCGCGCTCATCCGTCGGTGCCGAAGGTTCGGTGGTACACGGCCACGTTATACGACAGTCGCGGCCGCTTCATCGCGGTCGCCACCTCGCGCCCGATCGCTCCGAACCCCGTCCGCGAGGAACGCGGCGCCGCCTCCATCGACTCGAACGTCCAGAAGCAGTGGACGATCCGGACCTTGAACCCGCCGCTGAGGAACGGACCGTCGCGACGGCTCCACATCCCGTACTCGGGGCAGGTCGCCCCGCAGCCGCGAGACGTCGTCGCGGCCGTAGTCGTGGACCACGAGCAGGCGCCCACCCGGCCGGAGAACGCGGCCCGCTTCGGCGGTGTCGCGAGCCAGACCCTCGCGGAACGAGCGTCCAGAGGCTCACGACGACGTCGGCCGAGTCATCGGGCGCATCGAAGCCGGGCAGGTTCGTTCGACGCAGCGAACGTGACCCGCCCGCCGAGCTCGGTGAGCTGTCGAGCGCGGATCCCGTCGTCGCCGTCGAGCAAGAGCACATCGCGTCCCCCGACCGGACCGAGTGCCTCGAGCGCCCTTGGGATCTTCGCCTCGACATCGAGGATCCGGACCAGCTGCTCGGTGAGCCCGGCTCCGAGGTCGATCGGTAGATCTGCCACAGACCGCGGAGTATGACCGAAAACGCCAGCTCGACCCGCCGCGTCTCACGAGGCGACGGCGAGAGCACGGGTCAACGATCCGAGGACGGCGCCGGTCTGCGCTTCGAGGTCGATCGTCGCGTTCCCGTCGACGATCCGCGTCTCGGCCGGCGCGGCGAACCCGGGCAGCTCGATCGGCGCGAGATGGCCGCCGGCGCCGCCCGGCGCATCGGCGAAGCGCAGCGCGAGTCGGACGGCCGCGTCGCCGGCGTTGACCGCGACCACGAACCGCGCCGCCCCGGCTGCCGCGCTCGAACGCGACCGCCGAGCCTCCGCCCCGACGACCCGCAGCGGACTGTCGCGCAGCGCCGGCTCGGCCGTCCGGAGATGGAGCAGCGCCCGGACGACGTCGCGCAGACCCGGCTCCCAGCGCGTCTCGTCCCAGGGGAAGCCGCCGCGGTTCGCCGGATCGTTCGCGCCGACCAGCCCGATCTCGTCGCCGTAGTAGACGCACGGCGCGCCGGGCAGCGTCGCCTGGAGCAGGAACGCCAGCCGGACCGCGGCGACGTCGTCCGCCCAGGACGCTGCGCAGCCGTGGCGTGTCGTGCGAACCGAGGAGGTTGAGCTGGACCGGCAGCAACGTCCGGGTCGTAGGCCGCCGCGAGCTCCATGACCCGCGCCGCGAACGCCGGGCCATCGGTCGGTCGGACGTGGAGCCGGTACTGGTCGTGGCCGCGGGCGATCGCCATGTCGAGCCGCGACCCGCCGGCGAAGCCGAGGATCGCCTCGCCGAGCGGGTAGTTCATCAGCGCGTCGAACCGATCGCCGCGGACCCACTCGGGCGCGACCCGCCAGATCTCGCCGACCAGGTAGGCATCGGGGCGGATGGCCCGGCAGCGCGTCCGGAACTCCTGCCAGAACGACTCGTCGTCGATCTCCTCGGGGACGTCGAGGCGCCAGCCGTCGATCCCGAAGCGCAGCCAGTGCTCGGCGACCCCGAACAGGTACTCGCGGACCTCGGGATCGTCGGTGTTCAGCTTCGGGCAGGGCCGGCAGGCCCCACCAGGCCTCGTAGCCGAGCGCCGCGGGCGGCGTCCCGGGGGGCGGGTAGGCGAGCAACGGGCGACCGGCGTCGAGATGCGCGTCATCGAGCCGGAACCAGTCGCGATACGGCGAGGCGGCCCCGTTCTCGAGGATGTGGTGGAACGGCCAGAACCCGCGCCCGGCGTGGTTGAAGACGCCGTCGAGGACGACCCGCATCCCGCGGTCGTGGGCCGCGTCGAGCAGCTCGCGCAGGGCATCGTCGCCACCGAGCAGCGGATCGACCGCCAGGTAGTCGTAGGTGTGATAGCGGTGGTTCGCGGCCGAGGTGAAGACCGGGTTGAGGTAGAGCGCGGTGACGCCGAGATCCTCGAGATAGCCGAGGTGCTCGGTGACCCCGCGGAGGTCGCCGCCCTTGAAGCCGTGGGTCGTCGGCGGCGCGTCCCACGGCTCGCGGCGTGCCCGGCTTGTGGACGCGCTCGCTCGCGGCGAACCGATCCGGGAAGACCTGGTAGAAGATCGCGTCGCGGACCCAGGCCGGCGTGTCGACCGTCATCGGCGGGTGAGCGGAGCCGCGACAGCGGGCCGTCGAGCCGCGGACGACGAGGTGGGTGGCCAGGACCCGGTGGACGGGAGCGACTGCGCCGGCCCGGCCATCCATCGCGGCCAGCAGCAATTCGATGGCTTCGCGGCCCTTGCGCGCGATCGGCTGGTGGATCGTGGTCAGCGGCGGGTCCAGGTGCGCGGCCAGGTCGATGTCGTCGAAGCCGACGACGCTGACCTCCCGCGGCACCGACACGCCGCGCGCGCTCAGCGCCCCGATCGCCCCGATCGCCAGCGCATCGCTCATGGCCAGGATGCCGGTCGGGCGGAGGCCCGGCATCCCAGGCTCGATCGAGCGCCGACGCGCCACCCTCGATCGTGGCCGGGCCGAGGACGACGTTCTCCGGCGGGCAGCTCGATCCCGGCCGCGGCCAGGGCCTCGTGGTAGCCGGCCAGGCGCCGGGCGGTGACGCCATCGGGGTCGAGTGCCACGACAGGCGCCGGCGGCTCGACGCCGATGACGAGCAGGTTCCGATGTCCAAGGGCGATGAGGTGCTCCGCGGCCGCCCGGGCGCCGCCGACATCGTCGACCGCGATCGAGCTCGAGTCGGGAAGCGCGGTCGAGTCGACCAGGACGATCGGGACGCCGGCCCGCTGGATCTCGTCGACGTCCGGGTGGTCGCCGGACAGGCCGATGGCGACCACGCCGTCGACCGTGGCGTGGTGCATCGCGCCGGCCAGCGACCCGCGCAGCGGAGAGATGAACTGGATCGCGTAGCCCGACGCCTCCGCGGCCGCCCCGACCCCCGATGCGAACGCCCCGAAGAACGGATTCGCGAAGACGACGGACAACGGCTGCGGGGTCAGCACCCCGATCGTCAGCGTCTCGCGCCGGCGTGAGCATCCGGGCCACCGGGTGCGGCGTGTATCCGAGCCGCTCCGGCGACCGCCGGATCCGATCGGCGGTCTCGGGCGCGAGGCGCTCCGGGCTGTTGAACGCGAACGAGACCGAGGTCTTGGAGACGCCTGCCTCGCGTGCGACGTCGTCGATGCGCGGCCGGACGATGCGCTGGTCCATGGTGCGACTCCGGTCACCTCGCTGGTCACGATAAACCGGTTTAGCTCGGTGGCGCGACGGTACGAGCGGGCGACCGGCGGTGTCAAGGTCCGCAGTGCGAGCCACGCCCGCGACGATCCTTCCGCCCGACCGCTGTACGATGCACGACCGATGCTGACCCGTATCCGCGAGATGCCCGGCGGCATCCGCCTGTTCCTCGTCTATGCCGCGCTGATCCTGGCCGGGATCGGTCTCAGCCTGCGCTCGGTCGTCGACACGGCGATCTCGACGCCGGTCAGCCTCGAGGGCCTGATCGTGATGGTCCTGCTCGCCTACACGATCTTCACGACGACGCTCGTCCTGCAGCGCAAGCAGGCCGGCCGGGCGCTCGCGTTGGGGCTCGCCAGCCTGACGATCCCGCTCGTGCCGCTGCTGGCCCTCAGCCGGCTGATCGTCGAGGCCATCTTCGTCACGGCGCTCGGCCTCCTCCTGTTCCGAGGCCTGCTTCGACCCGAGGTTCGCACCTACCTCAACGAGCAGTGACGAGGCGCCGACCCGAGGCTCCAGCCCTCCCCGGACACGAACCGGCCGCCGGGACGGTACCCTCATCCGTGCGCGTCACGGACCGACAAGGCGCACGAACCCCCAGGATCCCTCTGCCCGTTCACCTGAACCACGAGGACGACACGTGAGCAAAGCGAGCCGCCGGCGTCAGCGACCCGGCACCCAACCCTCGGCGGCACGTCCGTCGAGCGCACCGCCGCCGAAGCCGTCGAGCACCGATCCGGCGGGACGGCCACGCCCGGTGCGACCGGCGCGACCGGCGCCGCGAGCGACGCCCCGACCGTCGAGCTCGCCGCAGCGGGAGCGACTGCGGCATCCGGAGCGGCGACCGGGAAGCCGCCGACAGCGAAGCCCCCGACCGGCAAGCCCTCGACCGGCCACGCAAACGACGGGCAGAGCCCGCGCGACCGGCACGTCCAGCCGCCCGGCCGGCAGCCGTGCCGGACGACGCGAGCGCCAGCGGACGGCCTACCAGCCGAGCTTCCTCGAGCGCAACCGGACGCCCCTCGTCCTGATCGCGGCGGTCATCGGAGTCGCGCTCCTGTCGTTCTTCGTCTTCTTCTCGGCCTCGCAGCCGGTCTACGCCTGCTCGACGATCTGGACACCGACCCCGACCGCCTCGCCGAGCGCCGGCGCCACCCCGAACCTGGGCTACGCCCAGCCCGACATGGGCCACCTGCACGTCACTCCCGGCAGCAAGGTCACCTACACGTACTGCGCCCCGGCGTCGGGCAACCATTACAACGCCCCGGGAACCTCGGGCCCGATCCCGGCACGGGTCTACGGCCCGAATGACCAGGTCGTCCCGCAGGGCTGGATCCACAACCTCGAGCACGGCGGCCTCGTGATCCTCTACCAGGGGACGAGCGCAGGTGCCACGCCCGAGGGGCAGGCCGCGTTCAAGGCCTACTTCGATGCCGTTCCCGCCGGTCGCGGACTGCGGGCCGATCATCGCCCGGTTCGACCAGATGAGCTCGCCGTTCCAGGCGATCCTGTGGGGTCGCGTCCTGCCGCTCCAGACGTTCGACCAGGCCCAGATCACGGCGTACTGGAACCAGTGGGGCGGCCGCACGAACCTGGAGCCGCTCTGCCCGACCCCGAACGGCAGTGGCAGCCCGAGCGCGAGCCCGGGTGCGTCCGGGTCGCCCGACGGATCCACTGCCCCGACCGACACGCCCGGCCCCGACGGACACGCCGACTCCGACCGACACGCCGGTCCCGAGCGCCGCCCCGAGCGCGGCGCCGTCGGCAAGCTGATCGGTCCGGTCGCCGCGGATGCGCCTCGTCTCGTATCTCGCGCTCGATGACGCGGGCACGGCCGTCCTCGTCGGCCGCCGCCTGATCCCGGTCATGGACGGGTACCTGACCGGCCCGGACCTCGAGCCGGCCTCGCTCGACGATCTCCGCCAACGGGCCGAGACCCTCAGCGGCGCCACGGGGATCGCCCTCGACGATGTCGAGACGATCGCGCCGATCCCGATCCCAGGCAAGGTCGTCTGCGTCGGGCTCAACTACCGCGAGCACGCCAGCCGAGGGCGGCCGGCCGCTTCCCACCCGCCCGCTCCTCTTCTCGAAGTTCGCCAACGCCGTCATCGCCGACGGCGACCCGATCGTCCGACCGGAGGGGACCGACGCGCTCGACCTCGAGGTCGAGCTCGGGGTCGTCATCGGGACGACGGCGCGACGCGTCACGGCAGCGCGCGCCCTCGAGCACGTCGCGGGCTACGTGGTCGTCAACGACGTCAGTGCCCGCGACTGGCAGGGCGTTCCGGCGGCCCTGCGCGAGGGCGAGGCAGGCGACGGCCAGTGGCTCCGCGCCAAGGGCTCGGACACGTTCCTGCCGATGGGCCCGGTCTTCGTCAGCGCCGACGAGATCCCGGACCCGCAGACGCTCCGGCTGCGCTCGTGGCGGATCCCGGGCTCGGGCCCGGACGCCGGTCGCGAGGTCCTGATGCAGGACAGCACGACCGCCGACATGATCTGGGGCGTGGCCGAGTTGATCGAGTTCATCAGTCGCTCGATCACGCTCGATCCGGGCGACGTCATCGCGACCGGGACGCCGGCCGGCGTCGGCGTCTATCGCGATCCCCCGGTCTTCCTCGAGCCGGGCGACCGGGTCCGCTGCGAGATCGACGGCATCGGCCGGGTGGAGAATACGGTCATCGACTGGACCGAGGACGTCGAGGCGTCCGAGGCGGACGCCTCGGACCCAGACGCCGACGACGCGACGACATCGACGCCGACTGACCCGCCCGGAGGCACTCGCCCGATGCTCGCCCTGGTCAAGACCGCCGCCGGACCGGGCCTCGAGCTGCGCGACGTCCCGATCCCGGTCATCGGCATCAACGACGTCCTCATCCGCGTCCACAAGACCGGCATCTGCGGCACCGACCTGCACATCGAGTCGTGGGATCCGTGGGCGGCCAAGACCATCCATCCGCCGCTCGTCGTCGGCCACGAGTTCGTCGGCGAGATCGTCGAGGTCGGCAGCAACGTCGCCGACTTCCCGCCGGGCGACCTCGTCTCGGGCGAGGGCCACGTCGTCTGCGGCCGCTGTCGCCACTGCCTGGCCGGCCGGCGCCACCTGTGCGCCAAGACGATCGGCCTCGGGGTCGGTCGCGACGGGGCGTTCGCCGAGTACGTCGCGCTGCCGATGACCAACGTCTGGCATCACTGGCCGGGCATCGACGAGGAGGTCGCCGCGATCTTCGACCCGTTCGGGAACGCGGTCCACACCGCGCTCGCCTTCCCGGTCCTGGGCGAGGACGTGCTGATCACCGGCGCGGGCCCGATCGGGCTGATGGCCACCGCCGTCGCCCGCCACGCCGGGGCACGCCACGTCGTGGTCAGCGAGCCGAACGCCTACCGGCGCGAGATCGCGACCGCGATGGGCGCCACGATCACGCTCGATCCGCGCGAGCGGACTCTCGAGTCGGCCTTCGCCGAGCTCGACATGGTCGAGGGCTTCGACGTCGCGCTCGAGATGTCGGGCAACCCGACGGCGCTGCGGGCCGCGATCGCGGCGATGGCCCACGGCGGCGGCATCGCGATCCTCGGCATCCCGACCGAGGAGATCAGCCTCGACGTCAACGCCATCGTGTTCAAGATGCTGACCCTGCGCGGCATCTACGGTCGCGAGATGTACGAGACCTGGTACAAGATGACGGTCATGCTCCAGTCGGGGCTCGACATCACGCCGGCGATCACCCATCGCTTCGGGTTCCGCGACTTCGAGGCCGCGTTCGCCGCGGCCCGGTCCGGCGACTCCGGCAAGGTCATCATGGACTGGACGTCATGACAGCCCACGACACCGGCCGCGCCGACCCACTCGCCTTCCTCGACGACGAGGTCGCCGCCCTGCGCGAGCGCCACCTGTACCGGCCGCTCCGGGTCATGTCGTCGGCGCAGGGCCCGATCGTGTCGGTCGACGACCGCCGGGTGATCTCGCTCTCCTCCAACGACTACCTCGGGCCTGACCCACCACCCGCGGGTCTGCGACGCCGCCGCCGCAGGCCGTCCGCGAGTTCGGGTCGGGGAGTGGCGCCGTCCGGACGATCGCCGGGCACGATGGCGATCCACGAGGCGCTCGAGGCCGAGCTGGCCGCGTTCAAGGGCGTCCCCGCGGTCCTGACCTTCCAGTCCGGCTTCACGGCGAACACCGGCGTCATCCCGACGGTCACCGGCGAGACCGACCTGATCGTCTCCGACGCGCTCAACCACGCCTCGATCATCGACGGGATGCGCCTGTCGAAGGCGCCCCGCAAGGTCTATCCCGCACGCCGACGTCGAGGCGCTGCGCGAGATCCTCCGCGAGGCGCGCGAGACCGGCCGGCCGGGCGGCGGGGAGTACCGGCTGATCCTGGTCGTCACCGACGGCGTCTTCTCGATGGACGGCGACATCGCGCCACTCCCCGGGATCGTCGAGGCGGCCGAGGAGTTCGGTGCGGCCGTCATGGTCGACGACGCCCACGCCAGCGGCGTCCTCGGCCGGAACGGGCGTGGCTCGGTCGACCATTTCGGCCTGCACGGCCGCGTGGCGATCCAGGTCGGCACGCTGTCGAAGGCCGTCGGGTCGCTCGGCGGCTACGTCGCCGGCTCCCTGGCCCTGCGCGAGATCCTGACCCAGCGCGCGCGACCGTTCCTCTTCTCGACGTCGCATCCGCCGGCCGTCGTCGCCGCCTGCCGCGAGGCGATCAAGGTCATGCAGGACGAGCCGGAGCTGCAGGAACGCCTGTGGACGAACACGCGCTCCTTCAAGGCCGAGCTGACGCGTCTCGGCTTCGACACGGGCGTCTCCGAGACCCCGATCACGCCGGTCATGATGGGCGACCCGGACACCGCCGGGCGCTTCAGCGATCGGCTCATCGAGGAGGGCGTCTTCGCCCAGCCGGTCGTCTTCCCGACCGTCGCCATCGACAAGTCGCGGCTGCGCACGATCGTCACCGCCGCCCACGCCGACGAGCAGCTCGACATCGCGCTGTCCGCCTTCGATCGCGTCGGGCACGAGCTCGGGCTCATCGCCGGGTGACGCGAGTCGGCCAGGGGCGCGACCTGCCCCTCGACGCGCACCTGCACACGGACCTGTCGCCCGACAGCAACGTCCCGATCGACGTCTACGCCGCGGCCGCGGTCGAGCGTGGGATCCGCGAGATCGCGATCACGGACCACGTCGACTTCGAGCCCGGCGCGCCCGGCCTTCGGCTACTCGACCTTCGCCGACCGCGAACGGATCGTCCGCGACGCGGCCGAGCGCTGGGGGCCGCAGGGCGTCGCGATCCGGTTCGGTGTGGAGCTCACCTACGACCGGGCCTGGGAGGCCGACATCCGCGACCACCTCGCGCGCCACGCCTACGACTTCACGATCGGCTCGGTCCACGACCGGGTCGATTCGCCGTACAACCGCGCGGAACGTGGCGGCCTGGGTCGTCGGCCGGTCGCTCGCCGAGATCGTCGCGCCGTCCTTCGACGAGGTCGTCGCGGCCGCCCGGTCGGGCCTGTTCGACGCCATCGGCCACATCGACGTCGTCAAGCGCTATCTCTACCCGCACGTCATGCCGGCCGCGTTCGAGGCCGCGCCCGAGCTGTACGAGCCGATCCTGCGGGCGCTCGTCGAGAGCGGCACCGCGCTCGAGGTCAACACGAGCGGGCTCCGCTACGCGATCGGTGTCACCTTCCCGCACCCGGCGATCGTGACCCGGTTCCGCGAGCTCGGCGGCCGGGCGGTGACCATCGGCTCGGACGCGCACGGGGCCGGCCCAGTTCGCCTCGGGGCTGGGCGACGGCTACGAGATCGCCGCGACGGCCGGATTCGAGGCGCTCACCTTCCGCCGCGGCCACGGCTCCGGCGCGCGTCGAGGTGCCGATTCCGGTGCGTTGAGGCGCCGAGGACACCGTGCCGGGAGCGTAGGATGAGCCCGGCATGACCCCCAGACCTAACGCGATGACGGGCCGTTCGTTGTGACCCTCGACGACACCGCGATCGAGCGGTTGGTGAAAGAGGCCCAGGCTGGGGACGCATGGGCTTTTGGTCGACTGTTCGACCACTACCACCTGCCGATCCACCGGTTCGTCGCCAGCCGCGTCCGCCGCCCGAGTGACGCGGAGGACCTGACGCAGCTGGTCTTCGTCAAGGCCCTGGAGGCCCTGCCGCGGTACGAGTCGCGGGGCATCCCATTCGGGGGCTGGCTGTTCCGCCTGGCACGGAACGCGGTCATCGACTTCGTCAGGACAAGCCACGAGCACGCCGACCTCGCCCAGTCGGTCGACCGGGCCGGCACGGATGCCGGGCCGGACGAGCTGGCGATGACCCGCCAGGAGATCGACGCGGTCGGGGCGGCCCTATCGACCCTGACCGATGACCAGCGTGACGCCATCACCCTTCGCTTCTTCGCCGGCCTCTCCGCCCGCGAGGCGGCCGAGGTGATGGGCAAGCAGGAAGGAACCGTTCGCGGTCTGCAGTTCCGGGCGATCGCCGCGTTGCGGCGACAGCTCGGGATCGAGGAGCCGGAAGCCCCGGAAGCGGCGGCCGACGCGCTCGAGCGTCCGAGGACGGGATGATGGACGACGACGTGATCGACCAGATGGAACCGGGCTACATCGAGCTGGCGCGGCGCCTCGAGGCGTACGCCGATCTGCGGCTGTCCCCGAGCGCCGCGGCGACCACCCGGATGCGCACGGCCGTGATGGCCGCCGCGCACCGACGGGCGGCGCTGATCGAGGCCGATGCCACGTTCGACGCGGCCGGCTCGACCAGCACGGCCGCGGCCGCCACCCTGCCTGGCCCGACGGTCGCGACCAGGACCTCGTGGCGCCGGCCGCTGGCCGCGGTCTTCGCCGGGGCGCTGACCCTCGCCATCCTGGCCGGCAGCGTCTACGGTGCGCGCGCGGGCGGCCCGCTCTACGCCGCCCGCCTCTGGGCCGAGATGGGCAACCTGCCGACCAACGTCGTCGATCGGGCGCAGGCCGAGGCGAGCCGGCTCGAAGCAGCGGCTCGACGAAGCGCAGGAGGCCTCCGCCGCGGGCGACGTTCCGGCGACCGAGGCAGCCTTGTCGGCCTATTCGACGATCGTCGTCGAGGCGGCCAAGGGGAGCCAGGGCGATCCGACAGCGACCGCGGCCATCGAAGTCACCGTGACGCGGCACGTCGCGATCCTGACCGGTCATGGTCGACAGCGTCCCGGCACAGGCCCGCGCATCCGCCGTGCAGGCGCTGTCGTCGAGCACGATGGCGCTCGACGACCTCGACGGGGCAGCCCCGCCGAGCAGCGACGGGCCCGGCTCGTCCGACGGACCGCATCCGGTGGGCGGGATCGACGGGGTGAAAGCCGGTGGCGATCAGCCCGGCGCAAGCGACCCGCCGTCCGGGCAGCCCGCGGTCAAGGACCCGGTCGCCGGGTCCAAGCGGCATGCGGATCCGGGAAGCCCTGGCAAGTCCACGAACTCGGGAGGCGGACCCAAGCCGTCAAAGCCGCCGAAGGGCGACGATGGCACGCGTGCAGGTCGGACCCGGTCACAGCGCCCCGCCGGATCACCCGTAGGCCGATGCGGCTTGATGTCATCGGCGCCGGACCGGCGTACACGGATCGGCCAGGCGCCACGGGGGCCTCGTACCTGCTGCGTCACGCAGGGGCGAATCTCGTGCTCGACCTCGGGCAGGGCTCCTTCCCGCGGCTGGCCGGGCTGATCGATCCGGCCGAGCTCGAGGCCGTCGTCGTCAGCCACCTCCACCCCGACCACTTCATCGACCTTGTCGCCCTCCGCCACTACCTGCGCTGGGAGCCGCCGCGCCGCCGCGTCCGGGTCATCGGCCCGGCCGGCCTGGAGGCTCGTATCGACGCCCTCCACGCCGAGCCCGGCTTCACCGGGGTCGCGCTCGACATCGAGGCGCTGACCGAGGGGTCGGCGGACGTCGGGCCGTTCGCGCTCGAAGCACGGCGAGTGACGCATACCGCTTCGAGCTACGGGTTCCGCGTGTCGCCGCTCGATGCCGGCGATGACGCGGTCCGGGCTCGTCTACTCGGGCGATTGCGGGAAGGCCGGCGATCTCGATGCCCTCGTCCGGCCCGGCGACACGCTGCTGTGCGAGGTCTCGTTCGGGCCGGGTCCGGTCGTGCCGGGCGCGGAGCACCTCGACGGCCCGGCGGTCGGGGAGCTGGCACGGCGGACCGGGGCCGGCCGGGTGCTGCTCACCCATCTCCAGATGGGCTACGACCGTGGCGCGACCGTCGACAGTGTTCGGGCGCACTTCGATGGCGGGCCGGTCGAGCTCGTCGACCCCGGCTTCGTGACCTCGATCGGCGGCTGAAACGACCAAGGCACCCCATCAAGATGATGGAGTGCCTCGATCGGACGCCGCTCGGGGTCGCGGCGTTTGAAATGGGGAAGCGAGATGAGCCAGCCGGCCGCCGGACCCCTCGAGAGAGGTCAGAGCGACCGGCCGGGCGACGGGCCTAGCGCTTGTTCCGACGCCGGACGACGGCCGGGACCGGGGTGACGAAGCCGATACCGAGAACGAGGATCCCGAACACCGCGAGGATGAGCATCAGGCTGGAGCCCGGGTTGCTCGGTCCCGTCGGGGCGAGGGTGTCGGTCGGCGGAGGCGTCGGCTTGGACGTCTCACCGGCCGGGATGGTCGGAACGAAGACGTCGGACGAAGCGGTGTCGGGTGCGGTCTGGTCGGATGCGATCGTGGCGACGTTGGTGAGCGGCTGGCTGAGCTCGCTCGCGCCGACCATGACCACGGCCTGGTAGGTGAGTGTGCCGCTCTTGGTCACGTTCGCGGCCGTCCAGGACAGCGTCCGGGTGGTCGAGTCGTAACCGGCGAACGTGAACTCGTCGTTGCTGATCGCGGAGTCGACCACGTACTGGAGGCCGGCAGGCAGGACGTCCGTGATCGTCCCGTTGGTGACCGGGTCGCCACTGAACGTGTAGTGGAGGGTGAAGGTGACCGTGTCGCCCTCGTCGGCCGTCGGGAGGTCGGCGGTGGTTCCGTCCGGCAGCTCGAGCGTCTCGATCGGGGCGTTGTTGGACTTGTCGATGACCAGGCCGTGGACGAGGATGACGACATCGGCGTCATCGTCCGCCTTGACCGGATTGCCCTCGTCGGTGAGGCCGTTGACGACCGCGACGTTGGTGGTGTCGGTCGCGACCATCACGGTCGCGGTGCAGGTCATCGACTCTGTCGGTGCGAGCGTCGTCTTCGGGCACGTGGCCGTGAAGTCGTCGCTGGTGTCCGCCGCGCGTGCCGGCGTCGTCGGTGACGGCGACGGCGTGGAGCGCGAGCGGACCGGTGTTGGTCACGACGTAGGTGTAGGTGACGTTGCCGGGCTCGGTCGTGAAGACCTCACCGTCGGCGGCGTCACCGGCCGTCTTGACGATCGAGATCGCCGGGAACTGCGGGGTCACGTGCTCGTCGACCGTGGCGCACGTCCGGGAGCTCGGAGACGCAGATCTTGGCGACGTTCGTCTGGACGGCCGCCGTCGCGTCGGCGTCGATCGTGACGTCATAGGTGATCGTCACGGCCGGGTCGCCGTCGTCGAGGGTGCCGAGGTTCCAGGTGAGGGTGCGGCCGTCGCCCGAGACGGTCGGCTCCGACGGGCTCGAGCTGTCCGCCGTGTAGGTCTGCCCGGCGGGCAGCGTGTCGGTGACGATCGCATCGTGGACGGGGCCGTTCACGACCTGCACGTGGATCGTGTAGGTCACGGTCTGGCCGGGCTCGACGAGATGATCATCGGCGGTCTTGTCGATGTTGATGCCGGGGACGCGGACGACCGCGTCGTCGCTGTCCTCGACCTCCGTGCCGCCCTCGGACGTTCCGGTGGCGACGGCGATGTTGGTTCGGTTGGCCGTCACGTCGACGGTGGCCGAGCAGGCCATCGAGGCGCCGGCATCGAGGGTGGTCTTCGGGCAGGTGACCGCGAAGTCGTCCCCGGTCGTCCCGGGCGTCCCGTTGTCGTCGGTGACGACGATGGCATGGAGTGTCGTCGGGCCGGTATTCGTGACCAGGTAGTGGTAGGTGACGGGGCCGGGAGGCGTGACGAACTCAGCGCCATCCGCGGCGGTGCCGGCGGTCTTGACGATCCTGATCGACGGCTTGGAGTTGGTGTAGACGCAGACGATGGAGCCGCCATTCGCGAGCGTGAGGCTCGCGGTCGCGCCGTTGATCTGGGCCGTCGAGCCGCCCAGGGGCGTGCAGTCGATGCTGGTCAGGTCCCAACCGGCGACGGAGCCTTCCGTCACCGAGTAGGCACCGGCAACGAGGTTCTGGAAGACCTGGGTGTTGGACAGCGTGTCGGTGTTGTCGCCGTTGTCGTCGAGGCTGAAGCCCGAGAGGCCAGAGCCGGTCGTCGTGTAGGCGAAGTCCTGCACGCTGTGCGGCTGTGCGTTCTTGATGATCGTGATCGTGCCGCGCTGGACGTTGGTGAAGACGCAGGTGACGGTTTCGCCCGGGTCCAGATGGAACGTCGCAGTGGCCTTGGCGAGATCGCCCGTGCTGGCGGTCGTGCTCTGGCCGTCGTCGCAGACGATGGCTCCGAGGTCGTAGCCGATCCCCGGGTCGGCCTCGGTCGAGGTGTAGGTCCCCGGCTTGAGGTTGCCCACGACGATCCGGCCACCGTCGCCGATGGAGCCAGCCGCGTCACCGGTGAAGGCGAAGGAGCCAGCGGCTCCGTCGGGGCTGGTCTGCTTCTCGACGATGATCGTGCCGCGCTTGGTGTTGACGAACGTGCAGGTGACGGTCTCACCCGGATCGACGTGGAACGTGGCATTCGCGTTGCCGACGCTGCCGGTGCTGTCGCCGTCGTCGCAGGTGACGCCCGTCAGGTCCCAGCCCGCCTTGGCGGTCTCGGTCGAGACGTACTGTCCGGCGCTGACTTCCTGGGAGATCGTGCCGCCGTTGGTCGAGATCGAGCCAGTCGGCGTCCCGGTGAAGCTGAAGGTGTCAGTCCCACCGATCATGAGCTTCTTGACGATCACTTCGCCGTGCTTGGTGTTGGTGAACGTGCAGGTGACGGTCTCGCCGGCCTGCAGGCTGATGGCGCCGACGGGGCTGCCGTCGTCGCACGTGGCGCTGGTCTGATCCCATCCGGCCTGGGCCGACTCGGCGACCGAATAGGTGCCGGGGACGAGCGCGCCGCTGTCATTCGGGGCGGTGGCGTCGGCCAGCTGGAATGTCTGCCCGCCGTTGTAGCTCGGGGTGAAGGTGAACTGCTGCGGGTCGGCGCCCGGGACGGTCACCTTGTCGATGATGATGTGACCGCGCTTGGTGTTGGTGAACGTGCAGGTGACGGTCTCCCCGGCGCTGACGTTGAAGGTCGCGTTGGCGGAGCCGACGCTGCCGACACTGTCGTTGTCCGAGCACGAGACACCGGTCAGGTCCCAGCCCGCCTTGGCGGTCTCGGTCGAGACGTACTGGCCGGGCTTGACCTCTTCCGAGATCGTCCCGTTGTTGGTCGAGATGGAGCCGGCCGGATCGCCGGTGAAGTCGAACGCTGCTGGTCCCGCCGACCATGACCTTCTTGTCGATGATCGTCGCGCGCTTGGTGTTCGTGAACGTGCAGGTGACGGTCTCACCCGCCTGGAGGCTGATCGCGCCGATCGGGCTACCGTCGTCGCAGGTTGCGCCGGTCAGGTCCCAGCCGGCGGCGGCGAGCTCGGCGACCGAGTAGGTGCCGGGCTTGAGGTCGCCGGAGTCGTTCGGAGCCGCGGCGTCGGTCAGGCTGAAGTCGCTGCCGTATGACGGATGGAAGGTGAAGCTGGCCGGGTCGCCCGACGGATCGGTGACCTTGTCCACGAGGATGTGGCCGGACTTGACGTTGGTGTAGGTGCAGGTGACCGAGCCGCCGGCCTTGAGATCGATGTTCGCGGTCGACCCGCTCTTCGATCCGGACGAGCCGCTCGTGCTGTCGCCGTTGCAGACGAGGCCGGTCAACTCCCAGCCCGGGACGTCGGTCTCGGTGACCGAGTAGCTGCCGGGGACGACGTTGTCGAAGGTCTTGGTGTTGCTGAGGGTCGGGTCGCTGTCGTCATCGAGGTTGAAGCCCGACAGACCCGAGCCCGTGGTCGTGAACGCGAAGTCGTGCGGGTCGTTCGGGACCGCGTCCTTGATGATCGTGATCGTGCCGCGCTTCACGTTCGTGAACGTGCACGTGATCGTCTCGCCGGCCTGCAGGTGATAGGTCGCAGTCCGGCTCGCGACGGTCCCGCCGCTGTCGTTGTCGTCGCAGGCGATCGAGCCGAGATCGAACGGCGGCGTCGGATCCGCCTCGGTCGTCGTGTAGTCGCCCGGCAGCAGGTTGGTCTTGGTGATCGTGCCGCCATCGCCGATCGAGCCGGCAAGGTCGCCCGTGAAGGCGAACGAGCCGGACGCGCCAGCTGGGCTTGTCACCTTCTTGACGATGATCGTGCCGAGCTTCGTGTTCGTGTAGGTACAGGTGACGTGCTCGTTGGGACCGACATGGATCGTCGCCACCCCGTGTCGATGTTACCCGTGCTGTTGTTGTCGTCGCAGGACAGGTCGGTCAGCTTCCAGCCGGCGGTCGGTGCCCTCGGTGACCGTGTAGTCGCCGGGCGGGACCGTGCTCGAAGGTCTTGGTGTTCGACAGGGTCGGGTCGTTGTCGTCGTCGAGGCTTGAAGTTCGCGTCAGCGGCGCGCCGCCGCGTCGTCGTGAAGCCGAAGTCCTGGGCGCTGTTCGGGACCGCGTTCTTGACGATCGTGACGCTGCCGCAGTTGTTGAGGTCGATGTCGAACGGCCGGGCCGTGTCCTTGAGCTGCGAGCTGCCGGGGTCGCCGCCGGTGCGGCTGCGGATGTGGCCGCGTCGAGAAGCCGGGGCAGCCCGTCGTGATGCCGAGCTTCGAAGAGGTCGATGGACGCCTCGGCGAAGTCGAAGGCACGGGATCGTGTAGCCGAAGCCCGAATTCGTGCAGGTCGACGAAGTTGGTCGCGCTGCGGACGGCGTCAGCGTCGTCGCGTCGCTGACCTTGACGAAGTCGACCGTCTGGCCGCTCGGGAAGTTCCGGACGTTCGACGATCGTGTAGATGGTCACGATCGGGTTGCCGCCGCCGTTCGAATACTCGAGCGAGATCAGCAGGTCGCCGTCGCTGCGGTCGGGCTTGGGCGGTTCGCCGGCCGGGAAGACCTTGAACGGCTTCTTGTTCAGCTCGAAGTCGACGACCATCGTCCCGTTGTTGACGATGCGCTCGGCGCCCATGTAGGCGAAGGCGCTGTTCCCGACGCGCTTGCTGGCGTGGGCCATGATGTGCTTGAAGTCGGTCTTGCGGGTTCGGCCCGGCGGCGTTGACGTAGTCCCAGTCGCGGGTGTCGTCTTCCTTGTTGCCGCCGGCGTAGGCGCTGACGTCACCGGGATCGGTCGCGTCCTCGAACAGGAACGTGTCGGCGGTGTCCGTGCCGCTCGCGCTGGCGACGCCGTTCGGGTCGAGCCAGTCGTGCGCCGTCGGCCATCGGCGGGTTGTTGATCGAGTGCTGGCCGGCGTGATGCCGCCGGGGTTCGTGCTCGCGTTGTTCCCGCTTCAGGTCGCCGTCGATCTCGAATCCCGACGACCGTGTCGGCCAGGAGCCCGCTCGCCGCGGTCGACGGGCGCGCGGCGCGGCGAGGCACGACGGACTGGAGCAGCAGGGAGAACACAAAAAGAGCGGATCCACAGCAAGGTGAATCCCTTGCGTGTCCGCCCTGCCATGCACGAACCACGATCCCCGAGTCATGTATCGATTCCCTCCGGTCACCCTGACCTGATCCGTCGATAAGTTCGACAGCCTCTGTGCTTGTGATGCCGATCGGCATCGATGAGTCCGAACCGGTGCAAGTACCAGTCATGGCATAGGACCAACGGCGCGATCCTAGGCGCCGAGGGCCGCCGATGATACTGGTCGTGTCCAGCCCTGAATAGCCCGGAATAAGGCGTATCCAACCGGACCGCACACCCGTTGGCGACCGCAATCCGGTGCATGACAGCAACGACGGGTCATATGACCTGGCCGGGCGCGCGGACGGTGCCAATGCGCACCGAAAACCGCGGCCGTTGTGCACGCGGGTGCGGTCGGCTGGTATTGGCGTCCTCCCTTGGGGGAGTACCGTTGGCCGTCCCTAGGGGTACGGATCGAGATCATCTGATCCGTAAATCGGAATAAGTGCCCGCCGCATTGGTCCAGGGGATCCAGGGGCTCACGGTCGCGCAGCTTCGTCGCACTCATCATCTTTTTCTTCCGCTCTTTCTTTCCAGCCCACTTTCACGACCGTCCTCCCAGGGTTCCGGCCCTCACGCCGTTCCCCGTGCCCGGGGCCGGCGTGTTCGAGTCACCCGGGATCCGCCCAGGTTCCAGATGGCTGGCACAGAGAAGCGAGGGATCTCTGGTGCACGGTCGATCGAACCGTCGGGATCGGGTTCTCCAATTCCTGGTCCTCATGCAGGTGTGCCTGCTCGTCATGGCGCTGTTCGCGCCCGTCCCGGCAGCGGCTGCCGATCCCAGCGCGGATCCGAGCGCCCCGCCGTCATCGGAGCCATCGACTCCGCCGTCGGCGGATCCGAGCGCGGACCCGTCGGCAGCTCCGACCGCAGAACCGACGGCAGAGCCCACGGCGGCGCCGACCGCCGAACCGACGCCCGCGCCGAGCCGACTGCCGAACCGACGGTCTGAGCCCACGCCGGACGCGACCCCTGCACCGCGTCGTCTCCCAGTGGGTACATCGTCGAATTCGCCCCCGGAACCTCAGCGACCGCCCAGGCCAGCACCCTCGCTGCAGCCAACGCGGTCGTCACGGATTCCATCCCCGCCCTCGGCATGGCGTTCATCGACGTCCCGAATGGATCCAGCGTCGTCGCCGACCTCCTCGCCGACGGCAACGTCAGCCGGGTCGAGGCCGACCGCGTCCGGACCGCCGAGGCCGACCCGAGCGACAGCGGGTATGCCGACCAGTGGTCGTTGCCGAAGATCGGCTGGAACAACGTCTTCGGTTCGCCGGTCAGCGGCAGCGCAGTCGTCGCGCTCCTCGACACGGGGGTCGACGCGTCGCACCCGGACCTCGCCGGTCAGCTCGTGCCGGGGACATCGATCCTCGACGGGTCCGCCGGCACCACCGACCCGAACGGCCACGGAACCGCGATGGCCGGGATCATCGCCGCGGTGACGGACAACGGTCAGGGCATCGCCGGCATCGGCTACGCCGGGGTCAAGGTCATGCCGATCACCGTCCTCGACGCCAACGGCGAGGGCTCCGACAGCGACATCATCCAGGGCGTCGTGTGGGCGGTCCAACACGGCGCCGACGTCATCAACATGTCCTTCTCGAACCCCGGCTACTCGGCCGCCCTCCAGGCCGCGATCGACTACGCCTGGGCACACAACGTCGTCGTCGTGGCCGCGACCGGCAATGACGGCTCGTCGACGGTCACCTTCCCGGCCGGCGATCGCGGCGTCATCGGCGTCTCGAACACCGACCAGAACGACGGCCTGAACGCGTCGTCGAACTTTGGCGCCGACACGTTCCTTGGCGCGCCTGGGACGGACATCCTCACGCTCACCGCCGGGGGTGGGACGGCGTCGGTGACGGGCACTTCGGCCTCTGCGGCCGAGGTGTCCGCCGCCGCCGCCCTCCTCCGCGCCCTTGATCCATCGGCTTCGAATGGGGTCATCGTCGGGCGGCTCGGCCGGACGGCCGATGCGGCCGGGACGGTCGATCAGACCGGGAACGGCCGGCTGAATCTCGAGCGGGCCTTTGCGGACACGTCGACTGGGTCCGTGGAGCCGGTCGGGGCTGCGCCGTTGGGGAGTGGCGGGCCGATCGTGGGGCCGTATGTAGCGGCTTCAAACGCGGTGGTCTCAGGAACCGTCCGAGACTCCGTTACGTTGCTTCCGCTCTCGGGGGTAACTGTTACCGCCTCCGGGGGAGGCTCCGGTTCGGATGTCACAGATGGCACTGGTGCATACAGCTTCAGCGTGTCCTATTCCGGAAACGGTCCCGCCGCTGTAACAGTCGCGGCGTCTGCGATTGCCGGATATACGGTGACGGCTGGCTCGTCCGGCAGCACATCGTGCTCCGGCAACGGTAACGGCACGTGCACCCCGGCCGTCGTCAACCTGACATTGACGCCGACCCCCAACAAATTGTCGATCAATGACGTCGCCGCGGCCGAGGGCACCGGTGCCGGGACGGCGACATTTACGTTCACGGTAACTCGGGCGAATCGATCCGGAACGTCCACTGTGGCCTTCGCCACGGCTGCGGGTACCGCAACCGCTGGCGCGAACTGCACGGGTGCGACCGATTACGTGACCACCTCGGGCACTCTGACGTTCGGGATTGGCGTGACCTCGCAACCGATTGCCGTGACCGTCTGCCACGATGCCACGTTCGAGGTTGACGAGACTTTCAACGTCAACCTGTCTTCGCCCACGAACGCGACGATCACTGACAACAGCGGTCTCGGCACGATCCAGAACGACGACACCGCCCCGACCCTGTCGATCAACGACGTCAGTGCGCCCGAGGGAACCGGCGCCGGCACCACCACCTTCACCTTCACGGTCACCCAGAGCGCTGTCAGCGGTCTGGGCACGACCGTCGCCTACACGACAGCTCCGGGAACGGCGACCGGCGGCGCGAGCTGCGCCGGAACGGTCGACTACACCACGACCTCGGGCACAGCGACCATCCCAACCGGCTCGACGAGCACGACGATCAACGTGACCGTCTGCCACGACGCCGTCTTCGAGGCCGACGAGACCTTCGCGGTCAGCCTGTCGAGCCCGACCAACGCCACGATCGCCGACAACCAGGGCCTCGGCACGATCCAGAACGACGACACGGCCCCCAGCCTGTCGATCAACGACGTGAGCGCGCTCGAGGGCAACGCGGCGCCGGGAACACCACGTTCACCTTCACGGTGACCCAGAGCGCCGCGACCGGCACCGCCACGACCGTCAACTACACGACCAACCCCGGAACCGCGACCGCGGGCGCCAGCTGCCCCGGCACGAACGACTACATCACGACCTCGGGCACCGCCACCATCCCGGCGGGCTCGACCGCCACGACGATCCCCGTGACCGTCTGCAAGGACGCCGTGTTCGAGGCGAACGAGACGTTCACCGTCGACCTGTCGAGCCCGACCAACGCCACGATCAGCGATGGCAGCGGGCTGGGCACGATCCAGAACGACGACACGGCGCCGACCCTGGCGATCAACGACGTCACCGCGGCTGAAGGCACCGGCTCGGGAACGACTCCGTTCACCTTCACCGTGACACGGTCGGGCGCGAACGAGGTTTCCTCGACCGTTGCCTACACGACCAACCCTGGCACCGCCACGGCAGGGGTTACCTGCCCCGGCGCCTTCGACTACGAGTCAACTTCCGGGACGTTGACGTTCCCGGTCGGGGTCAGCACGCAGCCCATCACCGTCAACGTTTGCAAGGACGCCCTCTTCGAGGCGAACGAGGCGTTCACCGTGACCCTCTCGAGCCCGACGAACGCCACGATCAGCGACAACAGCGGCACGGGCTCGATCACGAACGATGACACCGCGCCGACGCTCTCGATCAACGACGTAGCAGCCGCCGAAGGCACGGGCGCGGGGACGACGACATTCACCTTCACCGTGACCCAGAGTGCGGTCAGCGGGCTAGCCTCAACCGTGAACTACGCGACCGCGGCAGGGACCGCGACCGCAGGCGCGACCTGCACGGGGACCGTCGACTACATCACGACATCCGGGACGGCGACGGTCGCGATCGGCTCGACGACGACCACGTTCAACGTCACCGTCTGTCATGACGCACACGCCCGAGCCTGACGAGACCTTCTTCGTCAATCTGACAAGCCCAACGAACGCGACGATCAGCGACATCCAGGGCCTCGGCACCATCCAAAACGACGATAACAACGCTTCGATCGCGGGCACGGTCTACAACGACCTCAACGGCAATGGTTCATTCGACATCGGCGAGCCAGGCATCGCCGGCGTCACAGTCAGCCTGACCGGCTCCAAGTTCCGGAACGACGACGACGGACGTCAACGGCGCGTACAGCTTCGGTAGCCTCGGCGCCGGCACCTTCAGCGTTGACTACACGGTTCCGACGGGCTTTGTGAACACAGGCTCACACCCGCTCAGTGTCGTCTTGAGCGCGGGCCAGGCGTCAACGGGTAACAACTTCTTCGCCCAGCAGCGCAACGCAAGCATCAGCGGCACGGTCTACAACGACCTCAACGGCAACGGCAGCTTCGACGCCGGTGAGGTCGGCATCAGCGGCGTGACCGTCAGCTACTCCGGGGGCACGCCCGCCACGAGCGGCACGCACCACGACCAACGTCTCCGGCGCGTACATCATCGGTGGGCTCCAGGCCGGCACCTACAGCGTCGACTACACGACGCCGGGCGGGTTCATCAACACGGGAAGCAGGCCGCTAACAGTTCCGCTCACGCCTGGCCAAGCCGCCACCGGCAAGAACTTCTTCGCCCAGGCAGAAGCTCCGGCCCTGACCCTGATCAAGACCTCGACCGACACGACCTACACCGCGGTCGGCGACGTCCTGCACTACAGCTTCGCGCTCAAGAACACCGGCAATGTCACCCTCGTCGCGCCCTTCGCGATCAGTGACGACCAGGCGACCGACGAGGCCTGCCCGGCATCGCCGACCTCGCTGGCGCCCGGCGCCACGATCACCTGCTCCGCGACCTATATGGTGACCCAGGCCGACATCGATGGCGGCTCGGTCACCAACCACGCCAGCGGCACCGGCAAGTTCGGGGCGACGACCGTCACGTCGAACACCGCGACGCTGACCATCACCGCGACCCAGACGCCGTCGATCGACATCGCCAAGTCGGCGACCCTTGACATGACCGTCGTCGCTCCGAACGGGCGGGCCGACGCCGGCGACAAGATCTCGTACGGCTTCACCGCCACCAACACCGGCAACGTCACCCTGACCGACATCCACGTCACCGATCCGTTGACCGGCACGGACTGCCTCGTGGGGACGCTTGCACCAGGCGGCGTCGACACCACCTGCTCGGCGACCTACACGGTTGCCCAGACCGACATCGACGCCGGCAGCAGGGCGAACACCGCGACAGTCCGCGGCGAGCGCCCCGGTGGCGACGCCACCGATGCGACCGATGACATCACGGATACAGACACGGCCACGGTCCTGGCCCCCAGGTCCGGACCGTCAGCATCGACAAGAGCGGCTCGCTCGATCTCGGCCTCGACGGCCGGGCCACCCCGGGCGACGTCATCAGCTACACCTTCGCCCTCGAGAACACCGGCAACGTCACCCTCACGGGCGTCGTCGTCAGCGATCCGTCGGTGACCGTGACCTGCCCGCCCGCGGCGGCCACGCTCGATCCGGGTGAGACCGCCAGCTGCACCGCCAGCCACGTCCTGACCCAGGCCGACATCGACGCCGGCCAGGTCGACAACACGGCCACCGTCGCCGCCAGCGCGCCGCTCGGCCAGCCGGTCAGCGACAGCGACAGCGCCACCGTCCTGGTCCCCCAGGTCCGGACCGTCAGCATCGACAAGAGCGGCTCGCTCGATCTCGGCCTCGACGGCCGGGCCACCCCGGGCGACGTCATCACCTACACCTTCGCCCGTCGACAACACCGGCAACGTCACCCTCACGAGCGTCGGCGTCACCGATCCGTCGGTGACCGTGCACCTGCCCGCCCGCGACGCGGCCACGCTCGCATCCGGGTCGACGACCGCCACGCTGCACCGCCACCTACACGTCCGCCAGGCCGACATCGACGCCGGCCAGGTCGCCAACACGGCCACCGTCGCCGGCAGCGCCGCCGATCGGCCCGCCGGTCAGCGACGCGCGACACGCGCGACCGTCCCGGTCGCCCGGTCGCGGCCGATCAGCTCGACAAGAGCGGCTCGCATCACCGTCGACGCCGTGCCACCGGCGGTGACCGTCGATCAGCTACACCTTCGCCGTCGAGCAACACCGGCAACGTCACCCTCACCGAGCGTCGGCGTCGACCGATCCGCTCGGGTCGACCCGATCACCTGCACCGCGACCGCCCGGTCGGCCACGCTCGCCCCGGGCGCGAGCACGCCACCTGCACCGCCACCTACACGCTCACCCAGGCCGACGTCGACGCCGGCTCGGTCGACCAACACGGCCACCGTCGACGCCACGCCGCCGACCGGCCGCGCCGGTCACCGGTCACGGACACCGCCACGACGTCCTGTGTCCGCCAGGTCCGACCGTCGACGCATCGTCAAGCACCGTCGATCTCGGCGATCGTCGGCCGCGGCCGGCGACGTGCATCACCTACACCTTCACCGTCGCCAACACCGGCAACGTCACCCTCACCGACGTCGCCGTCACGCGATCCGCTGTCGGCTCGGCCCGTCACCTGGCGCCGGCCCGCGGCGGCACGCTCGCCCCGGGCGAGATCGAGACCTGCACCGCGCACGCTACACCAGTCACCCAGGCCGACATCGACGCCGGCCAGGTCGACAACACGGCGACCGCCGCACGGCCGACGCGCCGCTCGGCCAGCCGGTCACCGACGGCGACGGCGACCGTCGCCGGTCGCCCAGGCGCCGGCACCGTCAGCATCGACAAGACGGCTCGCTCGATCTCGACCCGACGGCCGGGCCACGCCGGCGACGTCATCACCTACACCTTCGCCGTCGACCAACACCGGCAACGTCACCCTCACCGGCGTCGTCGTCAGCGACCCGCTCGGTGACCTGTCGACCTGCCGCGCCCGGCGGCGGCCACGCTCGCTCCGGGTGAGACGCGACCAGCTGCACCGCCACCTACACGGCCTGACCCAGGCCGACGTCGACGCCGGCCAGGTCGACAACACCGCCACCGTCGCCGCCAGCGACGCCGCCCGGCCAGCCGGTCAGCGACAGCGACAGCGCCACCGTCCCGGTCCCGCCAGGTCCGGACCGTCAGCATCGACAAGAGCGGCTCGCTCGATCTCGGCCTCGACGGCCGGCCACCCCGGGCGACGTCATCAGCTACACCTTCGCCGTCGACGAACACCGGCAACGTCACCCTCACGGGCGTCGTCGTCAGCGATCCGCTCGGTGACCGTCGACCTGCCCGCCCGCGGCGGCCACGCTCGCTCCGGGCGCAGACCGCGAGCTGCACCGCCAGCCTACATCGCTGACCCAGGCCGACATCGACGCCGGCCAGGTCGACAACACGGCCACCGTCGCCGCCAGCGCGCCGCTCGGCCAGCCGGTCAGCGACAGCGACAGCGCCACCGTCCTGGTCGCCCAGGTCCGGACCGTCAGCTCGACAAGAGCGGCTCGCTCGATCTCGGCCTCGACGGCCGGGCCACCCCGGGCGACGTCATCAGCTACACCTTCGCCCTCGAGAACACCGGCAACGTGACCCTCACGGGCGTCGTCGTCAGCGATCCGTCGGTGACCGTGACCTGCCCGCCCGCGGCGGCCACGCTCGATCCGGGTGAGACCGCCAGCTGCACCGCCAGCCACGTCCTGACCCAGGCCGACATCGACGCCGGCCAGGTCGACAACACGGCCACCGTCGCCGCCAGCGCGCCGCTCGGCCAGCCGGTCAGCGACAGCGACAGCGCCACCGTCCTGGTCCCCCAGGTCGTCACGATCGCTCTTCTGAAGACGGGCACGTTGCATACCAACGTGGCCGGTCCGGTCGGCCGCGCCGATGTCGGCGATACCGTGACCTACACGTTCGATATCACCAACACCGGCAACGTCACGCTCCACGACGTCGCCCTCAATGACCCGTCGGTCGCTGAAACGTGCGGCATCTTCGACGGGACCCTCGATCCGGGCGAGACGGCAACCTGTACCGCGACCTACATCCTCACCCAGGGCGACATCGACGCCGGTGTCGTCAATAACAGCGCAGACGTCCGTGCTGAAGGACCGTTGGGTGACCCGATCAACCCGGCCGACGACGCGACAGCCACCGACACCGAGTCGGTGAACATCCCGCAGCAGCCGAGTCTTGCGCTCGATAAGAGCTCAAGCGATGGTCTCTACGATCATGTCGGCCAGGTCCTCGCCTACACCTACACCCTGACGAACACCGGCAACGTCACCCTCGGTGGACCATTCACGATCACGGACGATCGATCGAGCGATGCGGTCTGCACCGACTCGACGATCGCCCCAGGCGACTCGATCGTCTGCACTGGCGACTACACCGTGACCCAGGCCGACCTCGACGACGGCTCCGTCAAGAACACGGCCTCGGGTTCCGGGATCTTCGGGGCAGCAACGGTGACGTCAAACGCGGACTCGGTCACGATCCTCGCCGACCAGAAGCCCGCCTCCCACCTCATGAAGTCGGCCGCGCAGGCCACCTACCTCGCGGCAGGCCAGACACTCGATTACACCTACGCGCTCAAGAACACCGGCAACGTCACGCTGAGCGCCCCGGTCACCGTGACCGACGACAACGTCGTCGCGCAGCCTGTCTACGACTCTGGTGACGCGAACAGCAATGGCAAGTTCGACGTCGGTGAGACCTGGACGTTCCTGGCGCAACACGACGTCACCCAAAACGACCTGGACGGCGGTTCGGTCACGAACAACGCGACAGGTCACGCCACATTCGATTCGGTCGTGTACGACTCGAACATGGCCACGCTGACGATCAACGCGACGCAAAACCCAGGCTTGGACCTTATCAAGTCGGTGACTGAGTCGACCTACACGCACGTCGGGCAGGTCCTGAACTACACGTACAAGCTGACCAACGCGGGCAACGTGACATTGCTCGGGGCAAACGTCACGGACGACAACACCGATGCTGTCCCGGCCTATCTCTCCGGAGACGACGGCGACAACAAACTGGAAGTCGGCGAAGTCTGGACCTTTACCGCCACCCACACGGTGACCCTGGCCGAAGTCAACGCTGGGTCGATCACCAACCATGCCACCGGCCATGCCACTTTCAAGAGCACTCCGGTCACGAGCAACGTGGCGACCAAGACGATCGGCGCCACCGCGGCGGACCTCGCGATCACAAAGACGAGTTCGACGCCATGGGTCTATGTCGACAACACGATGACCTACACCGTGACGATCAAGAACAACGGCCCGAGCACGGCGACGATGGTCACGGTCAACGATCCGCTGCCCCTTGGAACGGTGTTCGAGTCGGCGTCATCGACGCAAGGCACCTGTGACAACACGGTGACCTGCGCGATCGGGAACGTCGCCAAGGGCGCGACCGTGACGATCACGATCAACGTCCACCAGACACAAGCGGGCTCCTTCACGAATTCCGCGACAGTGACAGCCGCCGAGAGCGACCAGGACTCCACGAACAACACCGCGTCGGTGACCACCGAGGCGAGGCTCCGCCCGACCTCGGTCGCATGGGTCGCTGGCTCGACGAGCGACTATCACGACCCGGTGACCGTATCCGGAAAGCTGGTCGACACCACCACGAACGCGCCCGTCGCGAACAAGACCCTGACCTTCACTCTCAACGGCTCGGAGAGCTGCGCGGGCACGACCAATGCACTCGGTATCGCGAGTTGCGCGATCACCCCGAATGAGGCAGCCGGCACCTATACGCTCGCGATCGATTTCGCGGGGGACACGAAGTACGCGCCCAGCTCGACGACGAAGTCATTCGTTGTCACCAAAGAGCAGACAGCCACGACCTACACCGGTGCAAACGGACCGATCCTCAATGGTTCCACCGTTTCACTCTCGGGTGTCCTCAAGGAAGACGGGACCACACCGATCTCGGGTCGCACGCTGACCCTCAAGCTCGGTACGACCCAGTCATGCACGGCGACGACCAACGCGAGCGGCGTGGCCAGTTGCACAGTTACGGTGACCCAGCCGCTCGGACCGGGCACGGCGCAGGCGATCTTCGCAGGCGACGCGTTCTACCTTCCCTCGTCGGACACCAAGTCGACGCTGATCTATGCCAACGCATCGGGCGTCGGCGGTGGAGCCTTCGTGGTCGGCGATCAGACGGCCACCGGTACGGTGACCTTCTGGGGTAGCCAGTGGTCCACGACCAACAAGGTCAGTGGCGGGTCCGCCCCCTCCGCGTTCAAGGGCTTTGCCAAATTCCCAGCCTCGCCGACGTGCGGAGGCACCTTCACCACGGATCCCGGCAACAGCGCTCCACCGCCGAATGGTCCGTTGCCCGCCTATATGTCGGTCATCGTCACGAGCAGCGTGACCAAGTCCGGCTCGACGATCTCAGGGAGCATCACGCAGATCATCATCGTCAAGACCAACGCCGGCTATGACGCGAACCCGGGGCACCCGGGAACGGGAACCGTCGTCGCAACGATCTGTTGAAGACCATCGCAGTCTGACTCTCCCACCGATCCGAGCGCGCGAAGAGGCCGGTCACCCGCCCAGGTGGCCGGCCTCCTTCTTGCGTCGGCGCCGGCCATGTCCAGCGCATTCCGATGCAGTCCGGGTGCGTCGAACGAGGATGTCCTCGCGCCGTCGCGCCTACCCCTGCGGCCGCACCATCGGCTCGCCGCGCCGCAGCGCCCGGCCGCGATTCGCCCACATCCGGAGGCGCAGCAGCCAGAAGTCGCGGACGGCCCGGAACGACCACGGATGGTTTGGCGCCGGTCGCCGAGCCGGCGGTCCGCGGGTAGTGCGGGACGCCCGACCTCGACGACGGTCTTGCCGGCCGCTCGCAGCTTGATGATCATCTCGGCCGAGAAGAAGGCGCCGCCGGATTCGACGCGAAGCCCCTCGAGCGCCTCGCGCCGGAAGAGCTTGCAGGCGCAGTCGACGTCGGTGACCTTGAGGCCGAAGAAGATCCGGTTGGCCAGTCGGTACGCCCGCGCGTAGAGGGTCCGGATGAGCGGATCGGCGCGCTTGATCCGGAAGCCGACGACGACATCGGGACGGTCCGACTCCACGATCCGGGCCGTCAGCCGGCCGAGATCGGCGACCTTGAACTGGCGGTCGCCATCGGTGAACGCGACGAGGTCGTAGCGCGCGGCCCCGAAACCGGAGCGGAGGGCGGCCCCGTAGCCGAGGTTGGTCGGGTGGTGGACGACGCGGACGACGTCCGGGTGGGCCGCCGCGAGCGCGTCGGCGATCGCCGGTGTCCCGTCGCGCGAGCCGTCATCGACGGCGATGATCTCGAAGATCTCGGCCAGGGTCGGCAGGGTCTCGAGCGCCTCGATCACGAGGCCCTCGAGATTGGCCTCCTCGTTGTGCGCGGGAAAGAAGTACGAGAGCCGCGGGACTCGAGCGGCGGTGACCTGTGTGTCGGGCATGCGCCCGATTGTACGGGTGCATGGCGCCGGGAGATCCGGAACCCCGGCTGGTCGCCCAGCCGGGGTTCCTCTCGATCGGAGAGTCGAGGGTTACGCGGCGCAGAGTGCGTACGCGGTGAGGGACGGCGGATTGCCGTTGGCGAACGACCCCGCGACCTGCGTCGCGACGACCGTCCAGGTGGTAGCCGAGCTCGGATAGGACGAGGTCACGGCCGCATAGTGCTTGTCGTTGTTGCTCGTGATCCGACCGCCACCGCCCACGAGCTTGCCCGAAGAGCAGGTCGCAGTCGCGGTGACAGTCGTGCCGAGGCCGTCATTGCCGGCGAAGCCGGCGGCCGTCCCCGTCACGATCGTGACGCTGCTGAGGCCACCAGCGGCCCCCGGAGCACCGTCATGGCCGTCCGCGCCCGGAGCACCCGTGGCACCCGGAGCACCCGTGGCACCAGGGGCACCGTCGTGGCCGTCGGCGCCTGGAGCACCAGTCGCACCCGGCTCACCGGTCGCACCGGGCTCACCCGTGGCGCCCGGCTCACCGGTCGCACCGGGCTCACCCGTGGCGCCCGGCCACGCGCCCGGCTCACCCGTGGCACCCGGCTCACCAGTCGCGCCGGGCTCACCCGTCGCACCCGGTTCACCTGTGGCACCCGGCTCACCTGGAGCACCCGTGGCGCCCGGATCACCGGTCGCGCCCGGAGCACCCGTCGCGCCCGGATCACCCGTGGCGCCCGGAGCGCCGGTTCCACCCGGAGCACCGGTTCCACCCGGAGCGCCCGTGGCGCCCGGAGCACCGGTCGCGCCCGGAGCACCCGTCGCGCCTGCGGCACCCGCGGTGCCGGCCGGCCCCTGGATGCCCCAGACGACCTGCCGCTCGGTGGGTCGGCAGAGGTGGGCCCGCGAGAAGCGATGCTTCGGGATGCGAACGACCTGTGTCGTGTTGTTCACGCAGGCATTGACCCGTGCCGGCGCAGGAGTCGTGGCGCCGGCGATGCCGACGACGCTGACGAGGAGCGCCCCAGCCGCCACCATGGCGAACGCGGCCCGGCGCCTGCCGGTCGGGATCGGGAGTGAGGCCATCTGTTCCCTCGGATGCGTGGACCCGTCTCAGGAAAGATCGAGACGATAAAAAGTCCGGTCGGCGCATCGTCAGGCCGGGCGGTGCGTCCGCACGACAGATCAAATGGACTAGGCGTGGCCGTACCTTTGAGTTCCCCGGCCCGCGCCGAGCCGACTGGGGCGATGCCTCGCCCGCCGGTCGACCGCGGCCGTCAGCTCGACGCCTGGCCGTCGCCCTCCGCGACCGCGATCATCTGTGTCCGGTTGATCAGGACGAAGTCGTACCGATCCACGATCCGGACGTCGGCGAGCGAACGCGCGGTGACCTCGGTGACCGGCACGAAGCGTGGATCGGTCGAATCCACGAACCCGGCAAGATCGGTCTGTCCGAAGATGTGGACGTTGCCGGTCAGAGTGTGGCCCGGCGTGAACATCACGAACGGGCGCGGCCGGCGGGCTTCGATCGTGGCGTCGAAGACGGGCTCGATGTAGCCGGTCGCGCTGCCGGGCTCTGGCCGATCGGCATGGTTCTGGGCGATGAACTCGATCTCGTCCTGGTCGATCATCATCTCCGGCAAGGTCAGGCTGGTCGGCTGGCCATTGCGTTTGCGGAGCTGGGCATCCCGGACGCGGAGGTAGCCGCTCGACGCGTTGATCAGGTCGGTCAGGCGCCCAAAGCGACCCAGCGAGAGGGAGCCGGTCAGCCGGAGGTTGGCTCCGACGATCTCGACCGCCTCGCTCCTCGCGTCGGCAGATGCATCGACACCGAATGTGTCGTCCCAAGCCATCGATCGGACCCCCGTCTCGTTCGGTTCAGGACGACACGGCGCAGTGGAGCCGGCACGTCCGAGTCGTCACCCTACCGTATCCACCTCCCGTTCGGCGCGTCGCGGGTGCATCGCGGCACCGGGATTTCGTTCCGTCACGCCTCGCCCGGGGGCTCGCCCGGTAGGGTCATCCGGAACGTCGCTCCGCGTCCGGCGACGACATCGTCGAGGGCCAGGTCGCCGCCCATCCCGCGCATCAGGGCGCGCGACACGTAGAGCCCCAGCCCGCTGCCGTTGCCGCTGGTCCGTCCCGCGGCGCCGCGCTCGAAGCGTCCGAACAGCCAGTCGCGATCGGTCTCTGCCAATCCGGGCCCTTGATCCGAGATCGTCGTCCACAGCTCCCGCCGGCCGGCGTCGGCGCCGATCGACACGGAGACGGCGCCGACGCCGTACTTGACCGCGTTGTCGAGCAGCGCCCACAGGACCTGGTCGAGCTGGTCGCCGTCGGCGACGGCCAGCCAATCCGGCGCTCCGTCCGTGAGCTCGAGGTCGCGATCGGCGACGGCAAGCGCGTCCCAGGCCCTCCGGATCCGCGGGCCGATCGCGAGCACGTCGACGGTCGGTCGCAGCGGCTGCGACTCCAGCCGACCGACGAGCAGCAGCTGCTGGACCATCCTCGACAGCCGATCTGCCTGCTCGGAGATCACCGTCAGGCGCGGATCCGGATCGGTCGCGCCCAACGCCTCCGCGTTCGACTTGATCGACGTCAGGGGCGTCTGGAGGTTGTGGCTGACGCCACGCAGGAAATCGTCCTTGACCTCGCTCAGTCGGCGGAGCTGCGCGTTCTGGTCCTGGACCTGCTCGAACAGCTCGGCATTTCGGATGGCGACCCCGATCTCGCTGGCGAACAGGTCCAGCAACGCCTGGTCGGCTCGTTCCCAGGTTCGCGTCGCGGGCAGGCTGGCGATGATCAGGCCCATCCGGTCGTCGCCGGCGCGGAGCTCGGCCCGGATCGGCACGGAGACGCCCGGGATCCGCTCCTCGGCTTCGACGCTGTCGGGGTCGACGAAGCGCACCTCGGCCGAGATGAAGCCGAAGGCGGCCTCCGCGTCATGTGCTGCGCGGGTCGCCATGGCGTCGATGCCGTCGCGTGGCTCGGCCGATTCGACGGCGGCCAGGATGAGCGCGAGCTGCTGATTGCGCCGGGACGCGTCGCTCGGCCAGCCGATTGTGGCTCTCGGCCAGGTGGGCCAGGACGTCATTGCCCGTGACCGGGATCGGCTGGCTCATGTCGCCGGCCGAGACGCGTGAGACGGCGGTCGAGATCTCGCGCAGCGGCGCCGTCCAGGTCGAGCCCGACCGCTGCACCGCCGATGACGCCGACGATCGACCGCGACCGCGAACATGAACAGGAGGAATCGCGTTCCGATCGCCGGGTCGACCGCGCCGCTGGTGAGCAGCAGGACCCCGAAGATGCCGAGCGGGACGATCGAGGCGGCGACGAGCGTCACCGTCAGCCGGGTCTGGAACGACAGCCTGAGGCCGCCCTCGCGGCGTGTGCGCGGCCCCTGCGTCACGCGTCGACGTCGGTCGGCGGGACGGCGTCGGTCGGCGGGACGGCGGTCGCAACCAGGCGGTAGCCGACCCCGCGCACGGTCAGAAGGTGGCGCGGATGGTTCGCGTCCTGCTCGAGCTTCTGGCGCACGCGTCGCATCGTGACCCAGACGTAGGACGGCTCGGCATCGTCGGTCTCGGCCCAGCCCTCGACTGAGAAGCGTCTCGGTGGTGACGATCTGTCCGAGATTGGCGGCCAGCGCGAACAGCAGGCGAGACTCGGTCGGCGTCAGCTGGACGGGCTCGCCGCGGACGATGGCACGCCGGCGATGCAGCTCGAGCTCGAGGTCCGGTCCGAGGAAGAGACCCTTGCGCGGGACCCGCTCGCCGACCCGCCGGAGGACTCGCTGGATCCGGGCGCGCAGCTCCGAGTAGTGGTACGGCTTGGTGATGTAGTCCTCGGCGAACTCGTCGAGGAGGTCGGCCTTGTTGTCGCCGGCGTCGATCGCCGACAGCACGATGATCGGCAGGTCGGCCCGCGCCTTGATCTCGCGGGCGAGCGTCAGGCCGTCCATCCGGGGCATGAGCAGGTCGATGATCAGCAGATCCGGCCAGGCCGTTTCGAGGCGCCGGAGTGCCTCCTCACCGTCCCGCGCGGTCGTGACGTCGAAACCGTCGAGCCGAAGCTGCTCGGCCAGCGGGACGAGCAGGTCCGGATCGTCGTCGACGAGAAGGATCCGAGGGGCCGCCACCCCGTGGACGCCGACGGGCGCGCCGTGGAACATGGGCCCGAGTATAGGCGGCGGCATCGACCCGAAAACCGCGTCTGGCCGCCCGCTCAGGGTGCCTTGGGGTCCACGTAGCGGCAGCGTGCGCGAAGGGGGCAGGCATCGTGATCCGGCCGCTGCGCGTGGCAGACCTTGCGGCCATGCTGGATGAGATTGACGTGGGCCTCGTACATCTCGTCGGGCTCGAGCAGCCCGAGGAAGAGGTCGTGCGCGTCGTCAGCCGACGCCTTTGGGCCGATCAGGCCGACTCGCTGGGCGACCCGCTCCACGTGCCGATCGACCGGCATGAGCGGCAGGCCGAACGAGAACAGCAGCAGCACGGAGGCGGTCTTCTTGCCGATGCCGTCGATGCTGGATCAGCCAGTCGCGCGCGTCGAGGGCTGTCATGTCGCCGAGGAACTCGAGAGAGTAGTCGCCACGCTCCTCACGGATCGTGGCGTAATGTGGCCTGGATACGCGGCGCCTTCTGGTTGGCGAGGCCGCCCGGCCGGATCGTGTCGACCAGATCGGGGAGTGGCGCGAACTCGATCGCGGCCCAATCCGGCGCAACGCCATCGGGCAGCCCGACGCCGCCCCAGCCGGCGCCCGGGTTGTGGGCCTCCGACTCGCCCGTCGCCGGGGTATCGCGTCCGGAGCGCCTCGAACGCGACCTCCGCGTTCGATGTCCGCGCTGTTCTGCGTGAGGATCGTCAGGATCAGCTCACTCGTCGGGTCGAGCCGTCGTTGCCACGTCGGTCGGCCGTACGACCCGGCGAGCGCGTCGAGCACGAACGGCACGAGCCCCGGCCGGTAGCGCTCCAGACGTTTTGCCCACGTCCGGCCCGGGTCGCTGAACCGTCGTTTTCGGGGTCGATGGCGCGGACGAGGCTGCGAACGCGGGACGGGAGTCGGGCTCGGCGACGACATCGGCCAATCGTTGATGCCACGACGGCTCACGTCAACTCGCGACGATGCCGGCCGGGGTCTCGGCGACGATTGACGAGAGCCGTCAGTTGTACGTGAACTGGTCCGCCGGCATCGCCGTGGTCGTGCCACCCGGGGTGGTCACCGTGATATCCACCACGTTGCCCTTGGTCCCCGCAGGAGCCGTGGCCGTGATCGATGTGTCGCTTGTGACCGTGAACGCCACACCCGTGCCGCCGAACCTGACCGTGGTCGTCCCCGTGAAGTACGACCCGGATATCGTGACCGAGGTGCCGCCCAGATGGGACCCGCCGGCCGGACTGACGTTTGACAGCACCGGCACCGGGTAGAGCTGGACGAGGCGCGATTTGCCCTTCGCCAGCTGCCCGGCAGCCGCCTTGAAGATGCCCGTCAGGTCGGTCGACGCGCCGGTCTTGCCGATGCAATAGAAATGGTCGTTATCGCCGTTCTCGGTGTCATCGCAGGTGGTCGTACCGATGACCGGAGAGGTCGCCATGCTCGCGAGCAGGGCCGTGGCCGTCTGACCCTTCCAGGTCCCTGACGTGTCCGGGCAAGCCGGGTCCCCGCCGCTCGCAGCATCGAGGCCGAAGCCGATCGTGAAGATCTCGATGCTCTGGGCTTTCGCGGCGGTCGCTGCGGCACTCGCCAGAGCGCAGTAGTTCGGCCCTCCGGCGACCGCGGCGTTCGGCTGGCCGTCGGTCTCCAGGATGATCCCCTTGCGGACGCCCGCTCGGCCATTCTTGGTGAGCTCGTATGCGGCCATGCTGACCGGGTCGGCGAGATCTGTGCCCGTGCTCGAGTTCGTGTAGCAATTGATGTCGGTGGTGACCGTCGTATAGGTGGCGCTGAACATCGCGCCTGTCCCGCTCAGCCCGACCGGGACCCATCGACGAAGATCTGGCGCGTTGGCAGTCCCGATCGTGGTGGCGGGCGCGGCGGCGCAGCCACCTCCGTTGGTGCTCGGTCCGAGGGCGCCGAGGGCAAGCCATTGAACGGCCGGGTTGTACAGGGGCACGATCGAATTCGCGGCGGCCTTGGCATTGGTCGTGTCGGTGCCGTTCATGCTGCTCGTGCGGTCGATGATCATGACCACGTCGACCGGGCTCACCGGCGCCTCCCCGCACGGGCCATTGCAGGCGGCAGCGGTGATCACCCCGGTCGAACCCTGGTTGACTCCGAGCACTCGGGCCAGGGTATACGGGGTGGTTTGCGCGCCCTGGACCACGACGAGGTTGCACATGTCGCCCTGTGTCGGATCACAGGTCGAGTAGCGGGTCGGGCCGGCCCCGATGAAGTCCGCGGCCACCGGTGCCCGTCCCAGCGACTTGCTCGGATCGCACACGATCGGGATGTCACGCGAGATGTACGGCTTCGGTGGGCTGCTCGTGTCGACGCCGATCAGGCATCTGTAGGTGATCGTGTATGCCGAGCTCGGCAGACCCGGGAAGTTCGCGCTGACGGTCGTGACGATGAGGGCGTTGATGGCCGCGGCCGCGCCCGGGACGCTGCCATCGACGGGCAGCAGGGTGCCGCCCGCGAGCGCTCCGGAATCCATGGTATTGGCGAGTGTCTGCCGATTGTTCCTCAGCATCCCAAGGTCGACCACGAGCGCCGCAAACCCCAGGATGACGATCAGGACCATGGTGAACAGGACGAGCACCTGTCCGCGCTCGCCATCGCGGCGGCCCCCGGAACGAAGCAGCGACATCGCGGCTACTCGAGGACCATCTGGACGGTGGCGCTGATCGGTATCGTCGCTCCGAACAGCAGCGGGAAGAAGGTGTGGTACGTGTAGTTGACGGTCACGGCCACGGCGTCACCCGGCTGCGAGGACGTCTTGGTGCTCCAATTGCAGGAGCCGGCGGTCTTCAAGGCGACGCAGGTGGACGCGACCGTGACCCCGGCTCCCCCGATCCCGGCCGCGGCACCCTGCGCCGCTCCGCGTGCGATCGACGGGATCGTCGTGGGATCCGAAGTCGTGATGGAAGTCCTGGCGCCCTCGCGCGCGGCATTGATGACCGTCATCCGCGAGTAGAGCAGGAAGCCGAAGTCCAGGATCCCGGCCAGGATGAGCAGGAAGAGCGGAAGGACGAGCGCGAACTCGACCATCGCCTGACCTCGGGTGCGCCGACCTCGGCGCGCGGAGCTAGTGGAGAGTGTTGGCGAGGTGTGTCGCCTCGCGCGTAGATAAGGCCCTCGATACCCCCCGGTCGCCATCTTGTGCCACTTCCCCAGCTCGACTGCGACGCGATCCGGGCTGAAGCCCTCGTTCCCCCGCAGGCGTCTTCGTAATCTCCTCGTCGGACGTCCTGTGGGCAATGGCGCTTTCGTCCTGCTCAGAGGTCGAGCGTGCGTGTCGACGCGGTGCCAGGCCGCGCCACAAATCGCGCGACAAGACGTTTGGGTCGGTTGACAGCCGCTCGCGGAGGCACGAAGGGCGGGGCCTAGCTGGCGACTGTCACCAGGCGCGCGATCCGTTCGCCGCAACGTTCGACGGGGCCGACGCCTGCGGCCATCGCTTCATCAACGGTCATCGGACGTTCGACGACGGGGACAGCCACCGCTCCGACCGCCGCCGAGGGCGTCGATGCCCTCGGGCTCGACGCCTCCGCCGACCGCGACGCAGGGGACGCGGGCCGCCCGCGCGCGACGTGCGACACCGAGGGCCGTCTTGCCGAACGCAGTCTGGGCGTCGATCCGGCCCTCGCCTGTCAGGACGAGGTCGGCGTCGGCAAGACGGGCGTCGAAGTCGGTCGCCTCCATCACCAGGTCCACCCCGGGCCGGAGGGCGAACGCCGCGAACCGGCCCCCGATGGCGAGCAGAGCAAAACCGACGCCACCCGCGGCGCCGGCGCCGGGGACGTCCCGGACGTCCGCGCCTGCCGCCGATTCCAGTGCGTCGGCGAAGACGGCCAGCCGCCGGTCGAGGTCGGCGACGTCCGCCGGGGTCGCACCCTTCTGCGGGCCATAGATCGCCGCCGCGCCGGAGGGACCGAGCAACGGGTTCGAGACATCGCAGGCGACCGCCAACGCCACCCCGCCCAATCGTGGGTCGAGGCCGGCAAGGTCTGCGCGCGCGGTATCGCGGTCGGCAACAGCCCCGAGTGAGCGCAGCAGGCCCGCCCCGCCATCGGTCGTGGCGCTGCCCCCGATACCGAGCACGATCGAGGTGACCCCGGCGTCGAGCGCCGCGCGGATCAGGTCACCGGTCCCGGCCGAGGTGGCGGCCGCGGCGTCCCGCTCGGATGCCGCGACGCGCGAGAGACCCGACGCGGTCGCCATCTCGATCACGGCCCGCGCGCCGTCATCGGATCGGAGCCAGCGGGCCTGGATCGGGCGCGACAACGGGTCGGCGACGTTCGCCTCCTGCCAAGTCCAGCCGCCGGCGGCGGCGACGGCCTCGAGCGTTCCCTCGCCGCCGTCCGCGAGCGGGCAGAGCAGGATCGTGTCGGCGGGTCGGGCGCGGGTCCAGCCGGCGGCCAGCGCGCGGGCCACCTCGACCGAGGTCAGCGAGCCCTTGAACGAATCGGGCGCGATCAGGATGGTCCGCGGTTGGACCGCCGCGGTCACCGTCCGGTCGGACGCGCCCGCCGTGCGGCTGCTGCGCGAGCAGGCCCGGGCACGACCAGCTCCGGCACGCCATCGGGCCGATGTCGCTCGAGGTATTCCGGGATCCGGATCATCGGCGGTCGCTCCTGGTCGGCCAGCTCGATGACCTCGAGCGAGAGGCGGCCGCGCCCGGACCGCGGCAGCTTCATGGTCGAGCCCATCTCTGCGAACAGCCGCGTCTTGCGCCGTTCCTCCAGCCGCTTCATGACCGCCTGGAGGATGACGAACGACATCCGCGACAGGCCCTCGAGCTCCTGGTTGCGATGGATCCGTCGCTCGAGGTCGACCTGCCCGAGCCCCTCGATCCCGAGCCGCTCGGTCGCATCGATCAGGTGCCCGATCTCGACGGCATAGCCGGTGAAGAAGGGGATGGACTCGAGCAGCGTCCGTCGCCCGGCGTATTCGCCGGCCAGCGGCTGGATCATCCCGGATAGCTCCGGGTAGAACAGGTTGATGAGCGGCCGGGCGACGAGCTCGGTGACCCGGCCGCCGCCGCCCTCGGTCAGGACGCCGTGCTCGACGATCGGTCGCTGGTAGTAGCCCTTGACGTACTGGAGCCGCGGCTCGTGGAGGAGCGGCCCGAGCGTCCCGTAGACCATCCGCTGGTGCCAGTTCTTCACGTCCGTGTCGGCCCACACGATGATGTCGCCGGTCGCCTCGTAGATCGACTTCCAGAGCGCCTCGCCCTTGCCGACGAACGAGCCGTAGCGCGGCAGGATGTCGGGATGCTGGACGACTCGCGCGCCCTCGGCCTCGGCGATCTCGACCGTCCGGTCGGTCGATGACGAGTCGATCGACCAGGATCTCGTCGAGCAGCGGGACCCGGCCGACCATCTCGCGGATCGCCCGGCGGACGATCGGCCCGATCGTCTCCTCCTCGTTGAGGGTCGGGAGGATGAGGCTGATCGTCAGCCCCTGCTTCTCCTTGAGCGTCACCAGGCGACGAAGATCGGAGAACTCGGCATGGTGGAAGTTCGATTCACCGAACCAGCGCTCGACACGGACCGGGACCGCGCGGGCTTCCTCGGCGGCGCGGTCCGCGGCGGCAAGCGTCTCGGCCTTGGCGGCCAGCTGGTCGAACGTGGTCCGTTCGATCGACTCGCGGGTCTTGACGACCATCACGGTCGGCCGAGCGCGGGCGGCGATCGCCTCCGGCAGTGCGCCGAACAGGTACGTCTCGCCATCCGCCCCGCCGGGCTGGGCCGAGGCGCCCATGACGACCAGGTCCGAGCGCTCGGCCTCGCGCAGGATGGCGTTCCGGACGTTCGGCGCCTCGCGCAGGACGGCCTCGCTGCGACCGGCGATGTGCTGCTTGATGAAGGCGGCGAGGGCGCGTTCGGCCTGGGCCCTGACGGCAAGCGTGATGCCCGGCGGGACCAGGTGGAGGACGACGACCGTCGCGTCGTGATGCCGGGCGATCGCATCGGCAAAGCGCAGGGCGAGCTCCGCGTGTGGTCCGCCGCGGACCGGGACGAGGACGCGCCGGATCTCCTTCGAGCCGCGTTGCTTGACGACAGCGATGTCGCACGGCGATTCGCGGACGACCTCGTCGATCGTCGGCGAGAAGACGGTCGGGCCCGTGCCGTCGCGACCGCCGGCTGCCCGGCCGCCCCAGCCGAAGATGATGAGGTCGGCCTCCTGCTCGGCCGAGGCCTCGACGATCCCCTCGGCGGCGTGTCGCCCGATCCGGACGATCGGATGGATGGCCGTGCCATCGGGCGCGTAGTCGAGCACGCGCTGGAGGAGTCGCCGGGCGTGCCGGGCGCGCGTCGCTCCCTCGGACAGCGGCATGCCCTCGGGGACCTCGACGATGCCGAGTGCCGAGATCTCGCCGGCTCGCGCGTCGACCATCGCTGCGCCGAGCTTGATCAGCTCCTCGGCCGTCATCGGGTTGGCGACCGGGATCAGGATGCGGATCGGGAGCGGGGTCCGGGTGGTCATCGGGCAGCCTGTGCTGCCGGCCCTGCCGCGACGGCCTCGTTCCAGCGGGTGACGAGATACGGCTTGAGCAGCTCGAACTCGCGGGCCTGGCGCTCGACGCGTTCCTCGGCCTGGTCGGTCGTGACGCTGCGGTTCTCGATGACGAAGCTGGCGACCCGCCCGAAGTAGATCGGCACGAGCGAGGCGACCAGCGTCTCGAGCGACGGCTGCGGGTCGCGCGCGGCGATGATCAAGTCGTAGATGACCCGGGCCCACACGTCGTCCGGGAAGTGGAACGCGGCGACCGAATCGGCCATCTCGAGGGTCGTCGCCTTGGTCGACGCGACGTCGCCACCGACCCCGAGACGCGACCGGCCGGCGTCCTCGAGACGCCCGGCCTCGGCGGCCAGCTCGAGCACCGTCTCGAGCGTCGCCGGGGCCAGCATCCGCGCCCACGTGTCGCTCGAGGGTCAGCGAGCCGGCGTGGAACTCGGACAGGAGCCGGAACGTGTTCACCTCGAGCGGCGGCGGCTCGATGATCCGCTCGAAGCCATAGGCCGGGACGTCGTGGCTGCCGTGGATCCCGCAGCCAGTGATCGGGGTAGCGGTTGGCGAGCCGCAGGATCGTGCCCACGACCTGGCGGAACATCGGTCCGAGGTCCGAGCCCGGGTCCTTGGGGTCGTGGATCTTGGCCCCGAGCCGGGTCTGGCAGACGGCGAACCCGGCGGTCACCGCGGACGTCGTCATCCAGATGTCGATGCCGAACCGGCTGATGTCCGGCGTCCAGTCGTCGAGCTCGAGGTAGTGCCGGACCAGGTCGCCCGACACCCCGAAGTCGCCGCCGATCGGCTGGCGGATGCGATGGCCGTAGAGCGCCCGGGTGAGCGGGTAGGTGACCGTGTTGGTGATGGTGCCGTCGTACTTGTAGCGCGCGTAGAGCGGCGCCACGAAGTCGTAGCCGCCCTTGACGATCGGTCCGGCGAGGAGCTCGATCCACTCGGGGACGATCGAGCGCAGGTCCGAGTCCACCACGACGAGTGCCTGGACCTTGAGCGCATCGGCGATCTCGAAGATCGTCCGGAGGGCGGCGCCCTTGCCGCCGACGCCGTCGATCTCCGGGTAGGTCAGGCTGACCCGTTCGAGCCGGTTGGTCGGTCGGACGAGGAGGATCTGCTCGATGTAATCGGGCGGCTCGGTCTCGACCACGACGCGGCCGGTGCCGTCGGGCGACCCGGCGTCCGAGTTGACCAGGACCGGATGAAGGTCCGGGAAGTACTGGACGAGACCGGCCTGGGCCGCGCGCACGACGTAGCCGATCGTCGCGGCGTTCTTGAAGCTCGGGATGCCGACCATGATGTCGGCCCGGCCGAGCCGCTCGATCTCGTTGCGGATGGCCGGCGTGAGCGCGGTTTGGGGCACGGCGTCACCGTACCATCCTCAGCGGCGAGGCATCCCGCTGACGACCCATTCGGGGTTCGATTCGCCCGGTCGATAGCGGCTGTTGGCGGCCTTGAACGTCAATCCGTCGAAGCCCTGCGCCTTCCACGAGCCGACCCAGGTGTGGATCGGAGGACGGACGTACGCCCCGAGACGAACGAAATCCGACTCGACGATGGCGCTCTCGAGCAGCCGTCGACGCTCGAGCAGCGGGACGTCGAGGAGCGATGCGCCGTCCACCCACAGCAGATCGGTCACGACCAGGCGCACTTCGTCGCCGGGCTCGAAGGTCACGTCGTCGAGGGCGCCCTCCTTGAGCTTGACGGCGTCGACCGCGCGGTTGCGGCGGAGTCCGAACATGGTCGACATCGAGGGCAGGTCGTCCGACCAGAGGTAGACGCTGCCCGTCTGGCCACCCTGCTTGGTGAGGAAGCCGTCGATCAGCAGGTCTTCCGCCACGGCGGCTTCGGCCAGGCCGCGAAGAAGCGGCTCGACATCGGGGATCGGCAGGCCGTCGGCGTCGACCATCGCGGCCCCTGCGTCATCGACGGCCGCCAGAGTCCGGACGCCGACCCACAGCGGCTCGACGATCGGCTCGACGACCTTGTTCGGCGAGCCCTTTGCGTAGACCTGGGGTCGGAGCGTGGCGAGCATCTCGCGTGGACCCGTCGTCTCCGACGGTCGTGTCTCGTGTGCCATCGGCACATCCTACCCGGCCGGGGCGGGCAGATCACGAGACCAGCGGGTCTCGGACTCCACGGGTCCGGGCGAGTTTTCATCCTCGCAGCGGTCGGTTGCTTCGGGCAACCTGCATATGCGCTATCGGGTGGGTGATCCTTTCTGGGCCTCCCCGACTCGGAGTGACTGGAATCCTCGCCGGATCGCGCATTGCCCCTCGCCCCTTGGGGACTCATACAGGGTCGGCGAGGGGCATCCTCTTGCCCGCCCGTCCAGGGCGGCGCATCCGCGCGTTGCTCGCTCCGCCGGTCGCACACGCACTTTGGGGTGCGCTCGCTCCCTTGCTCACTCGCGCCTTCGGCGGCACCGCCGCAGCGCCGGCCAGGCCCGGGCGATCAGTCCGGATAGCCGTCGGGATGGGTCTGGCGCCAGAGCCATGCGGAGCTGACCATCGACTCGAGGCTGGGGCGGGCGGGCCGCCAGCCGAGGATCTCGGCGGCTCGTTCCGCGCTCGCGACGAGCACCGGGGGATCGCCCTCGCGGCGTGGGCCGACGGCGTATGGGATCGGATGGCCGACGACGGCTTCGGCTGCGGCGATGACCTCGCGGATCGAGAAACCTCCGCCATTCCCGAGGTTGAGCGCGAGCGCGCTGTCGGTCCGGGGGTCGCCAGGAGCGGTCGCTTCGATCGCGCGCAGGTGGGCATCGGCGAGGTCGGCGACATCGATGTAATCGCGGATACATGTTCCGTCGGGTGTCGGGTAGTCGTCGCCGAAGATCGTCAGCTCCGTGCCGCGCTCGGCGGCGTTGAGGACGTTCGGGATGAGATGGGTCTCCGGGCCGTGGTCCTCACCGAGCGTCGTGGTCGCTCCCGCAACGTTGAAGTAGCGGAGCGAGACGCTCCGCAGGCCGTACGCCCGGCCGTACCAGTCGAGGGCGCTCTCGAACGTTCGCTTCGATTCGCCGTATGGGTTGATCGGCCGCAGTGGGGCGTCCTCCGGGATGGGCGTGCGGTCCGGGACGCCGTAGACGGCCGCGCTCGAGGAGAAGACCACCCTTCCGACGCCCGCCGCCCGTGCCGCGTCGAGGAGAGCGACGCCGCCGGCCACGTTCTCGCGGTAGTACTTCGCCGGGTCTGCGATCGATTCGCCGACCAGCGAGCGTGCGGCGCAATGGAGGATCGCCTCGATCCCCTCGGTCTCGAGGAGGCGAGCTGTCGCCTCCCGATCGACGTAGGTCGCGACATGGAGCGTCGCCTGAGGTGGGACCGCCGCGCGATGGCCGGTCGTCAGGTCATCGAGCACGACCACGTCATGGCCGGCCGCGAGGAACGCCTCCGCGGAAACCGAACCGACATACCCGGCGCCGCCCGTGACCAGGATCCGCGTCATGGGTGAACGATAGCGGCGCGTCGGCCCGCGAGACGGACATGGAGAACGGGGCGGTCCGCGAAACGAACCGCCCCGTCGTGGGTTGGCCTCAGCGGCCTAGCTGTGAGGACAGGGGTTGCCACCCAGGTCGTTCTGGAAGTTGTTGTAGCGATTGACGATCTGGTTCCCCGTCGAGGCGTACGGCGTCAAGAGCAGAGGCCCGTAGGCGCTGGTCGAGTTGCCGCCGAAGTGGTTGGTCGTGCCGGGGATGTAGTTGCCACCCTCCTGCCACGTGCATGTCCCGTGATCCATCCGGGTCGTGAAGAACGGATAGAACGCGGCCCCGGCTGGTGGATTGACGCAGTTGGCTCCGGTGCTCCGGTCGCAGAACGGCGGATTGAACTGCGAGTCGGACGCCTCGATACGAGGTAGGTCCGCCTCGAATTTGACGTCCGAGTAGTTGGTCACGCCCTTGATGAGCGGGCTGGTGAACAGCACCGCAGTCGGGATGGAACTTCGCGTCCTGCTTCGGATCGGGGTTCGTCCCCGGCCAGTCGTTGCGGTACGACTGCCCATCGAAATCCTCGTCGTCGAAGAAGCAGCCGTTGATCTTGATCCGCAGCGAGTCCTTGCCCGGGACGCAGAAGTTGCTGCCGTCGTCCTGGTCGGGGACACCGCCGTTCTCCGTCGAGACAGCGCAGTTGTTGTCCGCGGTGAGCTGCAGGCAGTTCTCGAAATGCCCGATCTCATCCGAATACGCCACGTTGTAGGTGTGTGCCGACCACGTGTTTCCACGCGGGTTGCCGGTGTCGTACTCGGGGTGGAAGGCGTAGGGCGCCACGTGACAGGTGTCCGAGTCGGGCTCGTACAGGATGTGCCCGAACCCGTTGTCGGTCGAGGCCGTCATCGACCCGCTCTGATGGGTCGTCAGGTCCGAGATGTCGATCCGGAGCCCGTCCGCGGTGTCGTGCATGTGGATGGTGATCCGGTCACCCGGGTTCATCATCAGGTCCTTGGTGTAGTCCGGGTTCACGGCGGCCGGGTTGAAGCTGTCGAACGTGCCGGTGAACAGCGGATTGGCCGGCGCCTGGGACTTGCCGCTCTTGGTGACGTAGGCCCAGTTGATCGGCTCGTTGCCACCGAGGATGTAGTTGCCGCAGTCCTCGTTGTTGGCCACGCCCGTGTTGGTGTCCTCGGTGAGGCTGTCGATCGTCATCGCCGCGCAGTACTGCTTGGCGCTGCAGCCGAACCCTTCGAACTGCGGGACGTAGCCCGGTCCGTAGAACTGGAGCTCCATGTACGCGTTGCCCGGATGCTTGCCCATGTAGTCGGGCTGCGACGGGTCGAGGCCCTCGAGAGCGTTGGCGTCCGAGTCGGGCGTGCATGTCTTGGTGAACTCCGGCGCGGATTCCGTGTCGCACACGGTCAGTCCGAACCAGAAGGTCGGCCGAAGCTGGAAGTTCCAGGTCCCGCCGGAGCCGTCGTTCTTCGGCTTCTGGCTCGGGTCCTTCGGCAGCGTCACGTCGTACGTGAAGTCATTGCCGGAACCCGAGACGCCGGATCGGAAGAGCACCGACGGCTCGTCGTGACCGACGTAGCTCTCGCCGAGCGTGTCGAACGTGTCGACGCAGAGCGCCTTGTGGCCTTCGCAGACCGGCTCACGCTGGAGCGCCGTCTGCGCGGGCGGCGGCGCGGCCGCGTTCGCGGGGATCACCGAAGCGCCGAGCATCAGCATGCCAACGAGCGCACCGGCCAGTGGCCTGGTTCGTTTCACAGTGGGAGACCTCCTTGCTGGGCCGCTCTTCGAACGCCGCCCCGAGTCGGAGCTCGCGAGCGCCTTCCCAAACCCTGCTGAGGCGACCCGGTGCGCGGAGCGGTGTGGGCTCCGGTCGGGTCGGTCGATGTCGACCTGTTCCCGATCCACCTCCTCCCAGGGGCCGACTGCCGTGGACCGCGGACATCGAGTGTCGCGGTGGGCGTCTGGCCGCGCAGACTGGGGATTATCCGACTAGGCGCAAGATGCGTCCAACGCCCGTCCGGGACGGGCCGCCGGCCAAGGCGCGGGGCGCCTCAGGGGAGGTCGCGTCGCATCGTGCGGCTGATCGTCCGCGTCTCGTAGCCGATGGCGCGGTTCACCCGCTGCATCGCCTCATTGCCGACCTGCGTCCAGGTGACGATCTCGCGGATGCCGTTGGCGGCTGCCCAGGCGAGCTGGCGTCGCTTCAGGGCGGTCGCCAGGCCGCGTCCCCGCCAGCGGCGATCGACCACCGTCAGGCCGTTCTCGGCACGCTCCGGGTCACCGTCCCAGGCCAGGAGCCCGGCATACCCGACGATGATCCCGTGTTCGAGGGCGACGAACGATCCGCCCGGCAGCGATGCCTCCTCGAGCAGCCACGCCTCGACCGACACCGACGCCGGCCCGGTCCGCAGGGCCATGTCCGCATATCCCTGACGGGCGAGGGCGTAGGCGCGCTGGAGGAGCTCGAGTCGGTCCGCCACGGTCGTGAAGGTGAGGCCGATGAACGACGAAGGGGGCGGGCCGGGCGGCTCGCCAGCCGTCAGGCGACGGACCTGCTCGACCTGCCGATCGACTTCCTCGAAGCCGTGCTTCGTCGCGAAGGCGACTGCCGCGTCGTCTTCCGCGTGGCCTCCGACCGTGGTGAAGCCGCGTGACACGGCGTGATCCATGAGGTGGCGCAGGACCGCCGTCCCCGCGCCACGTCGCCGGTGATCGGGGAGGATCCTCGGGGCGACGTACGAGCCGGTCGTCTGCGAGCGATCGACGAGGCCGCTGCCGACGATCTGACCTGCCGATTCGACCAGGACGAGGAGGCGGTCAGGACCGGCCTCTGCCCTGAGGATCTCGATCGATGGTGGCGGGTCGTCGGGTTTGACGATGCGCCTGACCCGCGTCCATTCCTCGAGATCGGCCTCGGTCTCCGCCGGACGGATCGCATACGAGCGATCGGTGATCATGACCAAAACGGTACGACATCCGGGACGGATCGGGCCAGCCGTCATACTCGGTGGGTGACGATCGCGGAGCACGCGGTGGTGATCGCCGGAGGCGGTCCGACGGGGCTCATGTTGGCGGGCGAGCTGGCGCTGGCGGGCATCGATGTGGCCATCGTCGAACGGCGCACCACCCAGGACCTCGTCGGCTCGCGTGCGGGGGGCCTCCACGCGCGCACCATCGAGGTGCTCGATCAGCGCGGGATCGCCGATCGGTTCCTGTCGGAGGGCCAGGTGGCCCAGGTCGCCGGTTTCGCCTGGATCCGCCTCGACATCAGCGACTTTCCCACGCGCCACAACTACGGGCTCGCGCTCCGGCAGGCGCACATCGAGCGCATCCTCGCCGGCTGGGTGGACGAGCTTGCGGTGCCCATCGATCGCGGGGTCGCGGTGACGGGTTTCACGCAAGACGACGCCGGCGTCGACGTCGAGCTGTCAGACGGCCGGACGATCCGGGCGCAATACCTCGTCGGATGCGATGGCGGACGAAGCCTGGTCCGCAAGGCCGCAGGCATCGAGTTTCCCGGGTGGGGTCCGACGATCAGCAACCTGATCGCCGAGGTCGAGATGACCGGGGAGCCCGAGCTGGGCCTGCGTCGCGACGCGCACGGCATCCACGCCTTGAGCAGGCTGGAGAACGGGAGATCGGTCGGGGTCATGTTGACCGAGCCGCACGTCGGCCGGACCGACGAACCCACGCTGAGTGACCTCAGCACCGCACTGATCGCCGTGTACGGGACCGACTTCGGGGTCCACAGTCCGACGTCGATCTCGCGATTCACCGACGCGGCTCGGCAGGCGGCGGCGTATCGGAAGGGACGAGTGCTTGCTGGCCGGCGACGCCGCTCACGTGCATTACCCGACGGGCGGACAGGGCCTCAACATCGGGGTCCAGGATGCAGTGAACCTGGGGTGGAAGCTGGCGCAGGTCGTCAGGGAGACGTCATCGGACATCCTCCTCGACACGTATCACGCCGAACGGCACCCGGTCGCTGCCCGCGTCCTCCGAGACACGATGGCGCAGGTGGCCCTGCTGCGCACGGATGACCGCACCGAAGCCCTGCGCGAGATCGTGTCCGAGCTGCTCCGCATGGACGAGCCGCGGACGCGGATCGCCGCGATGATGTCCGGCCTCGACGTCCACTACGACCTCGGTGAGGGACATCCTCTGCTCGGACGCCGCATGCCCGATCTGGACCTGCTGACCGCCGATGGGCCGCTGCATGTCTTCGCCCTGCTGCACAGCGCGCGACCGGTGCTTCTCAACCTTGGTGAGCGCGGCGGCTTCGACATCGGTCCCTGGGGAGATCGGGTCCAGATGGTCGACGCCACGTCCGACGGTCCATGGGAGCTTCCGGTGGTCGGGCCGGTCAGTGCTCCTCCCGCCGTGCTGGTCCGGCCCGACGGGTATGTGGCGTGGGTGGGAGACCCGGCCGAGGCGGGGCTTGGTGAAGCGCTGACCACGTGGTTCGGAGCGCCCGCTGGTCAGCCTCTGCGCAAGAGGCGGTCCAGGAAGGACCGTTGACGGCCGGAGGCGTCGAGCGCGACCTCCGGATCGCCGGGCGCGGCCGCGGGCGGAGGCACAGCGTCCGATCCGGCACCGAGCACGGCTGAGGTTGGTCCGGCCGCTGCTGGCTCGTCGACCCTCTCGGGGCCGGCGTCTGGCTCCGGGGCTGCTCCGAGAACTGGCGACGTCGGTTCCGGGGATCCGGGTTCAGCCATTCGATCGGGCTCGCGAACGGCTTCGGACTCGGGCTCGGGCTCCGATTCGGGCCCGGGCTCCCATCCCGACTGCGGCTGAACGTCCTGCTCGGGCTCAACGTGGTGTTCGGCCTCGGCTGCATGCCCCGCCCCGGCGACCGGTTCGGCCTCTGCTCCTGGCTCTGGTTCGATGACCGGCTCCGGCTCGACCGCGGGCTCGGCCATCGGCTCTGGCTGGTCCTCCGCCGTGGGCTCGTTCGGGACTGCCGGTTGTGTCGCCGGCTCTGGTTCGGGCTCCGGTTCGGACTCGATCTCGGGCTCGGCGGCCGTCGCCGGTTCGGGCTCGGCGGCCGTCGCCGGTTCGGGCTCGGCCCGGCTCGCTCGATCGCGGTCTCGTCGGCCTCGACCAACGGCTCTCGACTCGCCCGCCGGCTCGTCTGCCTCGACCGCCGGCGCATCTGCCTCGACCGCGGCTTCGGGCGTGCGATCGGCCTCGTCGTCGTCCCCAGCATCCACGTCCGTCGCGGATAGGCCGAGCGCCTCGTCGACATTGACCCGGTAGTCGATGACCTCCTCGAGCCGGGCGACCATCCGCTGGGCGGCCACGTTCTCGGAGTCGATCTCGAGCGCGCGCCGGGCGAGCTCGAGGGCACCTTCGTCATCGCCGCGGTCCAGTGTCACGCGCGCCAGCCCGACGACCGCGATCGAGTTCTGTGGGTCGGCGCGGGCGACCTGGCGATAGAGCGTCTCGGCGCGGTCGAGCAGCCCGACGGACAGGGCGCGCTCGGCCTGGAGCAACAGCTCGATCATCGATCCTCCGTGAGGGCGGCTTGGGCCAGAAGGAGCAGCGTCGGGCGATCGTTGAGTGCCGGGTCCACGATGACGCGCTCCAGGAGCTCGTCTAGGATGCGCCCGAGGAGCGGTCCCTGTGCGAGCCCGAGCTCGGTCATCAGGTCCGAGCCATCGATCGCGAGCCCGCTTCGGTCGAGGACGACGTCCGCCGCGAGCTGGTCGACGATCCGCGCCCGGAGCTCGTCGAGGCCACCCGCCGACCGGGGCAGACCCGATCCCGCGTTGTCGGCCTCGCGCAGTTCGAGCAGGTCGTCGACCATGCCGTCGCCGAACGCCGCGAGCCGGCCGATGAACCGGCGGACCGCGGCGTCGGACCAGGTCCGCTCGTAGCTGAACATGTGGAGCCGGACCAGGTCGACCACCCGATCGCGGACCGAGCGCGGTTCGTGCAGCCGGTCGAGCAGCGCGCCGGCCAGCTCCGCACCGACCGCATCGTGCCCGAGGAAATGGCCGTCTGCGAATGTCGCCGGCTTGCCGATGTCGTGGAGCAGGGCAGCCAGCCGGACGACGGGCCTCGATGGCGACGCCGCGTCGACCGACCGGAGCGTGTGATCCCACAGGTCCTCACCCGGGACCTTGTTCTGCGGGATCCCGCGCTGCGCCGCGAGCTCGGGCGAGATCGGTTCGAGCAGGTCCGTGTCGCTCATCAACCGGAAGCCGACCGACGGCATGGGTGCGCCGAGCAGCTTGTCGAGCTCGGCGGCGATCCGCTCGCCAGACAGGTGGACGACCAGCCCGGCGCGTGCCTGGATCCCGGCCAGCGTGGCCGCTTCGATCCCGAAGTCGAGGGTCGAGGCGAGCCGGACCGCCCGGATCATCCGGAGTGCGTCCTCCTCGAACCTCTCCCGGGGCTCGCCGACCGCTCGCAGCACGCGTTCATGGATGTCGAGGATGCCGCCGTAGGGATCGATGAACGTCGGCGGGTCACCCGGCCGGGCCCCCCAGGCCATCGCGTTGACCGTGAAGTCACGGCGGGCCAGATCGACCTCGATCGTGTCGCCGAACTCGACTCGGTGCGGCCGCCGGAAGTCGTCGTAGTCGTGATCGGTCCGGAAGGTCGTGATCTCGAAGGTCTCGCCCGCCTGCCGGACCGTGACCGTCCCGAATCGGTTCTCGTAGACGGCGCCCGGAAAGAGCTCGACCAGGCGTTCGGGGCGTGCGTCGGTCGCGAGGTCCCAGTCGGCGGGGAGCCGGTCGAGGGTCAGGTCGCGCAGCGAGCCGCCGACGACATAGGCCGCGTGACCGGCCGTCCGGAGGGTCCCGAGCAGGCCGTCGACGGCGGCCGGGATCTGGTCCCCGATGACGACCGGACGCCCCGTCAGTTGCGACCCAGGAACAGGTAGGAGCGCCACGCCTCGTTGTGCTCGTCGGCGAGATACGGCGTGAACAGCGAGTAGATGTCGCTGCGCGGCTCGAACGGCGGCCGCAGCAGATGCAGCCGCGCCTCGTCGAGCAGCTTGCCACCCTTGCGGTGGTTGCACGGCTTGCACGCCGCGACCAGGTTCTCCCAGGTGTGTCCGCCGCCGCGGTGGCGCGGGACGATGTGGTCGAGGGTCAGGTCGTGCGACTGGCGGCCGCAGTACTGGCAGGTATGCCGATCGCGCGCGAAGACCTCGCGACGCGACAGCTTGACTCGCGGTCGGGGTCGCCGGATCTGGTACTGGAGCCGGATGACGGAGGGCGCGCGATATTCGGTCCGCGGCGTCCGGATCACCTGGTGGTCGTATTCGATCACTTCGGCCTTTTCCCCGAAGACGAGGCGGAAGGCACGAGGCAGGTTACAGACGTTGAGCGGCTCGTAATTCTGGTTCAGAACGAGTACGACGCCGTCCATCTGGCGGGACGATAGCAGAGACACCGGATCGTGCTCAGGCCCGCGCTTCATCCTCTGCTGGCAGCCGGCCGTCGGCGATGGCCTCGAGCAGCAGCGCGTGGTCACGCTCGGCCTGATCGGCGTACGCGGCAGCGAACCGCGCGATCGCGTCGTCGAACGCGCGGCCGATGCCGAGATAGGAGCCGATCATCACCGGGTCGCCGGTGCGCGCGTGCGCCCGGGCGAGCGCCCAGGCGCAGAGCGCGCCGTAGTGGGTCAGCCCGAGCGGGTCCATGAGCTCCGCGTCTCCCGAGCCCTTCTTGTCCCAGAGCTGCCTGACGTAGTACTGGCGGCCCGAGTCGGGCTCTTCCGTCCAGCCGAGGAAGCCATCGCTGGCCGACTGGGTAAGACGCTGTCCGGTGACCACCCGCAGGCCGTGATGCGTCAGCGCCGAGGCTCCCATGTAGGGCTCGAGGACGGACGGTCCGGCCTCCTTGACCTGGAGCACGATGAAGTCGCCGCCCGGGCGCTCGGGACCTTCGAACAGGGCCACCCAGCAGCGCGTGCCGACGCTCCCGACACCCACCGTCTTGTGGGCGATGTCGACCAGCTCGAAACGATCGACGACGTTTCGCCGATCGTCCGACAACGACGCCCGATAGCCCTGCAGCACCTCCCGCGCCGCGTCCATGTCGTCATCGTTGCTCCCGAAGCGGACGATGAGCGGAGGCGACTCGACGAATCGCTGGTGTCCGTCGACCGGCTCGGTCAGCCTCTCGACCGCCCGGGCATGGGTCTTGCGATGGACGCGCGCCAGGTGGCGAGCGACCCGCGGCCGGTAGCGCTTCGGGAAATGGGCGAGGACGTCATCGATGCTGATCGTCGCGTGCCACAGATCGAGCGTCGCGAGCTCGGCGAAGCCGCGCATGCGTGCGCGGTACTCGCGGACCACGAGCGAGACGATCTCGTGTCGCTTCGCCGGGTCGGGCACGCGGCCCCGTGCCACCAGGTCGATGCTCGCCGCGAGCCGCTTGACATCCCACTCCCAGGCACCGGGCAGCGTCTCGTCGAAGTCGTTGACATCGAAGACGACCCGACGCTCGGGCGTGGCGAACTCGCCGAAGTTGCCGATATGCGCGTCGCCACAGGCCTGGACCCGCAGGCCCGTGACGGGCGTCTCGGCGAGGTCTGCCGCCATGACGGCCGCAGTCCCCCGGTAGAACGCGAACGGCGAGACGGCCATCCGGCCGAAGCGATACGGGATCAGCTCGGGGACGCGGGTCTCGTTCGAGGCTTCCAGGATCGCGATCGGGTCGCGACCGGCGGGCGGCGTGAAGACCGCGTGCGACGATCTCGGCGTGCTCTCCCGCAAGGCCCGGCCGGCGGCGACCCGGTTCGCGCGCGTCTCGCTCATCGGAACGTCGGGGCGCCGGTCGCCGGATCCCAGCCGCCGGCCTGGCCGACCTTGGTCGCGAGCGGCCGCCCGAGCGCGTCGGCGATGAACCGAGCCGCGTCGAGGACGCCGCTCGAGCGAGACGCCCGACTCCCAGCCGGACGCGTCGAGGAAGTAGACGAGGTCCTCCGTGGCGAGATTGCCGGCCGCGCCTGGCGCGTAGGGACAGCCGCCGGTCCCGCCGGTCGACGCATCGAAGCAGCGGACGCCGGCGTCGAGCCCGGCCGCGACATTGGCGAGCGCCGTGCCGCGCGTGTCGTGGAAGTGGTAGGCGATCCGCGCGAGCGGCACGCCGGCTTCGACGGCCAGCGCCGTGAGCGCGCCGACCTGGGCCGGGACGCCGACGCCGATCGTGTCGCCGAAGCAGACCTCGTCGACCCCGAGCTCGAGCAGCCGGAGCGCGACCTCGACCGCCCGTGCCGGCTCGACGCGACCGGTGTACGGGCAGCCGAACGCGGTCGAGACGTAGCCGCGTCGCCACCAGCCGAGCTCGCCGGCACGCGCCAGGACCGGCGCGAACGCCGCGAGCGACTCGTCGACCGTCATCCCGATGTTGGCGGTCGTGAACGCGTCGGTCGTCGCGGTGAAGACGGCGATCGCGTCGGCGCCGGCGGCCTCGGCCCGCGCCATGCCGCGCAGGTTCGGGACGAGGACCGGGATAGCGGACGCCCGGCGCCCGAACGAGGCCGGTCAGCAGGGCGTCCGCGTCGGCCAGCTGCGGGATCGCGCGCGGCGCGACGAAGCTCGTCGCCTCGATCTCGCGCAGGCCGGCGGCGGCCAGCAGCTCGATGAAGCGCGCCTTGGTCGCGGTCGGGATCGGCGTCGCCTCGTTCTGGAGGCCGTCGCGCGGCCCGACCTCGTAGATCCGGACGCGCTCGGTCATCGTCCGATCGCCGATCGCGACGTGTGTCGCCCGGTCAGACGAGCGGCGGGTCCATCGCCCGCTCGATGCGGGCGACCTCGACCTCGATCCGGCCGAGCAGGTCGATGGCGGCGACGTGCTCCGGGCTGCCGTGCTTCGCGGCGTTCCGCCGTGCGACGCGTCTCGCGATGCAGCGCGAGCAGCTCGTCGCGGGTCTGCGGCAGCGGCGTCGGCGTCGGTCTCGTGCTGGGCCATGGGGATCCTCCGGTCGAACGCCGCTGAGCGTACCCGAACCGGCGCCGTCAGGGCTCGATGATGGCGAGGACGCTGGCCGCGGGTCACCTGGTCGGCGGGCTCGACGAGACAGCTCGCCGAGGCGGCCGGCGATCGTCGCGACGACGACGTGCTCCATCTTCATCGCCTCGAGCGTCACGATCGGGTCGCCGGCGGCGACCGCGCTGCCCGACCGCGGCGTGGACGCGTCAGGACGGCGCCGGGCATCGGCGCGACGACCTCGACCGGTCCGGTCGCGCCGGCGACGCCCGTGGGCGACGGCCGCCCGGGCCGCGGCGTCGACGTCGGGCGGTGGCGCGAGACGGAAGGCGACGCTGCGACCGGCGAGGTCGAGGTGGACGGTGTCGCCGACGCGGACGAACTCGACGGTGGGCGGCCGCGCGGCTCGGCGTCGCGTCCGACGGCGATCGATCGCGACCCACGCCCTCGGCGTCGAGCCGAACGGACCGCGGCGGCGTTGAGCCGCCAGCCGCCGGCCCACGGGTCGCCTCGCGTCGTCGGTCGTCGCGAGCAGGGCGTCCGCGGCGGTCGCCCAGGCGTCGTCGGGGATCGCCGTCTCGGTGCGCCCAGTCGTCGGGCGGCCAGATCCGCGTCAGCGTGTCCGTTCGGGCGTCGCCGGCGAGGACGACGGGCTGGCGGACCAGCCAGCGCAGGAACCGCAGGTTCGTGACGACGCCGAGGACGACCGTCCGATCGAGCGCGCCCGCGAGCCGCTCGAGCGCCGCGGCGCGGTCGGGCCCCCAGGCGACGATCTTGGCCAGCATCGGATCGAACCGGCCGCCGATCTCGGTCCCGAGCTCGATCCCGGCGTCGACCCGGATCCCGTCGCCGGTCGGCCAGCGCAGCGCGTCGACCCGCCCGGTCGCCGGCAGGAACCCGTCCTCGGCGTCCTCGGCGTAGAGCCGGACCTCGACCGCGTGGCCGCCCGGTGCCGGCGCGTCTGCCGAGCCCGAGCGGCCGTCCCTCCGCGATCCGCGAGCTGGTCGGCGACGAGGTCGCGACCGGTGACCAGCTCCGTGACCGGGTGCTCGACCTGGAGCCGCGTGTTCATCTCGAGGAAGGTCGCGCCGCCCGCGTCCGTCGACGAGGAACTCGCAGGTGCCGGCGCTCACGTAGCCGACCGCGCCGCGCGAGGGTCAGCGCCGCGTCGCCCGAGCCGCGCCCGGAGCGGCTCGCTCGACCGCCGGCGACGGCGATTCCTCGAGGACCTTCTGGTGGCGCCGCTGGATCGAGCAGTCGCGCTCGCCGAGGTGGACGCCCGTGCCGTGCTCGTCGAACAGGACCTGGATCTCGACGTGGCGCGCGCCGTCGACGAGCCGCTCGAGGATCAGCCGATCGTCACCGAACGCGGCGAGCCGCCTCGCGTCGGGCGGCCGCGAGCGCATCGGCCAGCGTCTCGCGGCCGCGGACGGTCCGCATCCCCTTGCCGCCGCCGCCGGCCGCGGGCTTGACCAGGAGCGGAAAGCCGATCGCGCTCCGCCGCCGCGAGGAGCGCGGCGTCGGTCTGGTCGGCGTCGTCGTAGCCGGCGAGGACCGGGATCCCGAGCGAGGCCGCGAGCCGTCGGGCTGCCGCCTTGTCGCCCATCGTCCGGATCGCGGCCGGCGGCGGGCCGACCCAGCGGATCCCGGCGGCGATGACCGCCTCGGCGAAGTCGGCGTTCTCGGCGAGGAACCCGAAGCCGGGGTGGACCGCGTCGGCGCCGGCGTCACGGGCCGCCGCGACGACCGCGTCGATGTCGAGCAGGTCGAGCCCGTCGGGGCCGTCCGTGTCGGGCACGACCGCGCGGATGCCGAGCCGGATCGCAGGTCCGGGTGATGCGGCCGGCGATCTCGCCACGGTTGGCGATGAAGACGGTGCGGATCGGCGTGATGCCGAGTCGGGCTGGGGCTCGGCCGGCCGACGAGGTCCGGGCGTCCGACGAACGCGTCAATCGCGTCAGTCGCGACACGCCAGCGTCCCCCAACGCGTCGTGCAGGCAGTCGCCCACTCGCGATCCAGCGCTGGACCGAGCGCGTCGTCGGCCCGATCCGCGCCGCGGCCTCGCTCGGGCTCAGTTCGTCGGCCATCGTTGTCGCGATCGTCGCATAGACGGGCAGGATCGCCAGCGTGACCGTCACGCGCCGGACAGCCGAGTCGTCGGGGTCCGGCGCCCAGGCTGGCCGGCGCTTCTCGGCGAACGCCCGGAAGCCCTCCTGGGCCTCCTCGCTCGTGCGTTGTCGGGCGATGACCCGCGCCGTGTGCCACTTGGCCGACCCGTGGCCCAGGCCGCGGACCTCGCGGACGATCGCCTTGGCCGCGCGGGCCGCGGTCGGTCCGGCAGCGAGCAGGTCCGCGACGGCCGCCTCGACCGCGGCGTCGAGCGCCTCCTCGCCCTCGACGATCTCGTGGACCAGTCCGATCCGGGCGGCGCGCGTGGCGTCGAACCGGCGGCCGCCCGGGAAGAGTGCCCGGGCGTGGCTCTCGCCGATCTTGGCGATGACGAACGGGCTGATGACCGACGGCAGGATCCCGAGCCGCGTCTCGGTGAACCCGAACCGCGTCCCGGACTCGGCGATGACGAGGTCGGCGACGGCACACAGCCCCATCCCGCCACCGAGCGCCGCGCCGTGGACCCGGGCGATGACGGGCGCCGGGCACGTGTCGATGGTCTCGAACATGTCGGCCATCGCCATCGCGTCCTGCTCGTTGCCCTCGGTGTCGAGGGCCATCGCGGCGCGCATCCAGTCGAGGTCGGCGCCGGCACAGAACGACGATCCGTCGCCGGCCAGGACGACCGCCCGGAGCTGGCGTCGGCGCTTCGCGGGCGAGCAGCGCGAACGTGGTCCGGAGCTCGGCGATGAGCGTCGCGTCGAACGCGTTGTGGACGTCCGGCCGATCGAGCGTCACGCGCGCCACGACGCCATCGGGTCCGGTCCGCTCGACCCGCAGGCTGGCGCCGGGCATCGCATTCACCGCGGCATCGTACGGCACGCCGTCGTCGTCCATGGTCCCTGATGACCCCCGCCGTTGGTCGGGCTCGGAGGCGTGGGCGGCCTCTGCTAGGCTCGCCGACGTGCACGCGGGGGCGCTTCGGCGGCGACTTCGATGATGGGTCCGTGGGACCCGAACTGGCGTCCGGATCCGACCGGTCGGCGGCTGGCCGGGATGCACGCCGCGCGGCGGGGTGCGTTCGCCGCGGCCGCGATCTTCGGCTCGCTCGTCGTGATCGCCTCGGTCGTCCCGCCGCCGCTGGTCGCGTCCGTCCCGCAGATGGACCTGCCGGCCGGGATCGTCATCGCCCTGTTCAGCATGCCCGGTCTGGCGTTGCTCGGCGCCGGCCTGACCTCGGCGGCGCTCGGGTCGCGCTCGTCGGCGATCAGCGCCGGCGTCGCGATCGGGATCGGTTCGCCGGTCGCGGCGGTCACCTCGGCGATGATCGGCGCGTTCATCCTCGTCGGGCTGGTTGACGGGGCATCACGGCGGCGGACGATGTCGCCGGGACGATCCTGCGGGCCGGCGTGACCGCCGCGGTCCGGATCTCCCCGCTCATCGCGCTGGGGTCGGCCGGCTGGGTGATGCTCGTGCGGCGGTTCGGGCCGCCGGTCCACCTGCCGTTGGGCGAGCCGTCAGCGACCGAGCGGTCTGACGCGTCGTCGTCGGACGATCCGTCGAGGACCGACTCGACGTTCCGCTGACGCGAGGTCAGGCCAGGACCCGGACCTCGTCGCCGCGCCGGATCCGGCCGGGCGTCTCGACCTCGCCCCAGACCCCGAACATCAGGTCCTTGCCGTTCATCTGGCCGCGGTACTCCTTGATCGCGCGGAGCGTGTCGTAGTCGCGCTTGCCGGTGTCGGGGTCGTGGGTCGTCATCGCGCAGCGCGCCACCTGCCCGCTGATCCGCAGGACCGTCTCGCCGAGACCGATCCGGCCGCCGACCCAGGTGTCCTCCTCGTGCGCCCCGCCACCGTCGAGCTCGATCAGCATCCGGAACCGGCGAGCGTCCACGTCACCGACGCCGAGCACGGCGCCGAGCGCGTCGAGCGATCCATCGGTCACGAGCGTGGCCGGATGCGCCGCGTCGCGTGCCGCCGACCCGATCGCAGCGGACGATCCGGACCGGACGACCGAGGAACGCCCCGAGCGTGTCGGCCAGCGGCCCGTTGACGATGTGGCCGAGCCCGACGCGGCCGTGGATCGGCGCCTCGATCGGATCGCCGAGCCGGACCTCGTCCTCGCACACCGTGCCGTTCGGGAAGGTCAGCCGCAGGACCGTGGCGTCCGGGTTCGTCCAGGCGCCGACCTGGACCATCTCGCCGAGGATCACCTGGTCGAGCAGCCGGCCGCCATCGTCGATGACGAAGAAGCGCCGATCCTCGGCGACGCCGAGCGGACCGAGCACGATCTCGTCGCGCGTCTCGAGCCCGAGGCTCCGGACCGGCGCGATGTTCAGGCGGGCGACGTGCGGCATGCCCGGATGCTACCGGACGACGACGTCGCGGACCTGCAGCACGGCGCCCTTCTCGAACCAGAGCACGTGAAACACGAGGAACGCCTCGACGCGTTCAACGCCGGGTCGCCAACCGTGGTCGTAGTAGTTCTGGAACGGATTCCCATCAGGCTCGAGAGAGCGGAGTTCGATCTGGGCCAGACCTTCCTCCAGGCTGAGATCGGTGGGCCAGGTATCGTCGAACCCGAACGACGCTGTGGACACGACGCCGTTCGGAATGGTCGCCTTGCCGACGTGAGACCCGATAGTCGCCGACGTGGTCGATCGGGATCGACGATCGTGCGACTTCCAAGGGTCGAGCCGCGGCGAGGGCTGTCGGTTCGAAGGTAGGGGAGTGGCTGTCCGCACGTACGTCGGAGACGCACCGTCGGGGCAGGGAACGTCCTTGTAGCCGCCTCCATCTGCGAACAACGACTGTGCGGTCGAGATGCGGCGTGTCCATGCACGGAGGCCCGCTTGGGATGCCGCCGCACATCTTCGCGTCATGGGCCGAACCGTCGGTGAACGTGACTCGGACGTCGATGTACCAGGAACCGCCCAGGACGGCGCCCTTTGGCGGCGGGTCTGGGACGATCTGGACCGTCGATACGTCATCGCGCGTGCGGCTGACTTCCGCAGCAGCCGCGTCCGTCATCGCCAGGCAACGCTGCGTGCTGTAGACCTCGGCGCACGGTTCCGGTTGCTGCGGCGGCGCCTCGCCGACGACGGTGCATCCGGCGACAAGTCCGACGATGGCCAGCCAGCGTGCGACGACGGTCACTCACATCCGGAAGACGCCGAAGCGCGTCTCGGGGATCGGCGCGTGGAGCGCGGCCTCGATGCCCATCGTCAGGACGCGGCGCGTGTCCAGCGGGTCGATGACCCCGTCGTCCCACAGCCGGGCGGTCGCGAAGTAGGGCGAGCCCTCGCGCTCGTACGTCTCGAGGATCGGCGCCTCGAAGGCGTCGCGTTCCGCGTCGGTCGGCGAAGTCGCCGCCGACCGTCGACAGGACGCGGGCCGCCTGCGGCCCACCCATCACCGTGATCCGGGCGTTCGGCCACGACCACAGGAAGCGCGGCTGGTAGGCGCGCCCGGCCATCGCGTAGTTGCCGGCCCCGAACGAGCCGCCGATGAGGACCGTGAACTTGGGCACCTCGGCGGAGGCGACGGCGGTCACGAGCTTCGCCCCGTCCTTGGCGATCCCGGCCTCCTCGTACTCGCGCCCGACCATGAAGCCGGTGATGTTCTGGAGGAAGACGAGCGGGATGCGGCGCTGGCAGGCGAGCTCGATGAAATGGGCGCCCTTGAGCGCCGACTGGCTGAACAGGATCCCGTCGTTGGCGATGATCGCGACCGGGTAGCCAGCGATGTGGGCGAAGCCGGTGACGAGCGTCTCGCCGTAGAGCGGCTTGAAGTCGTGGAAGCGCGATCCGTCGACGAGCCGGGCGATCAGCTCGCGGACCGGGACCGGCCGGCGCGGGTCGAGCGAGACCGCGCCGTACAGCGAGGCCGTCGCGTCGTCGCCGGCCGGCCGAGACCGCCGGGTCCTCGGGGGTCCGCCGGTCCCACGGCGGCTCGGGCGTCTTGCGGTTGAGGTTGGAGACGATCGAGCGCCCGAGCGCGAGGGCGTGCTCGTCGTCGAGCGCCTCGTGGTCGGCGACGCCGGACCGGCGCGTGTGGACCTCCGCGCCGCCGAGCTCCTCGGCCGTGACGTCCTCGCCGGTCGCGGCCTTCACCAGCGGCGGCCCGCCGAGGAAGATCGTCCCGGTGCCACGGACGATGACGGTCTCGTCGCTCATCGCCGGGACGTAGGCGCCGCCGGCCGTGCACGAGCCCATCACCAGCGCGACCTGCGGGATCCCGGCGGCCGACATCCGGGCCTGGTTGTAGAAGATCCGGCCGAAGTGGTCGCGGTCGGGAAAGACGTCGGCCTGGAGCGGCAGGAACGCGCCGCCCGAGTCGACCAGGTAGATGCACGGCAGCCGGTTCTCGAGCGCGATCTCCTGGGCGCGGAGGTGCTTCTTGACGGTCATCGGGTAGTAGGTGCCGCCCTTGACCGTGGCGTCGTTGGCGACGACGACGCAGGTCGTCCCCTCGACCCGGCCGACGCCGGTGACGATCCCGGCGCCCGGCGCGTCGTCGTCGTACAGGCCGGTCGCCGCCAGCGGGCTCAGCTCGAGGAACGCCGAGCCCGGGATCGAGCAGGCGCTCGATGCGCTCGCGGACCGGCAGCTTGCCGCGCTCGCGATGGCGGGCGATCGAGCGCTCGTCGCCACCGGCGCCGCGTCCCGCGACCTGCTGCCTGGCGCGTCGCGGAGGTCGGCGACGAGGCCGGTCAGCGCGTCGTGGTTCGCCCGCGTCTCGGCGGCCGCGGGGTCGAGCCGGCTGCGCAGGACGGGCATGGCCCGATGATAGGTCGCGCTCCGGCCCCACGCGGCGGTCGCCGCACGCAGGGCCCGCCTCAGTGCCGCGTGGCTACCGGTGACGCCGAGTTCGTGTTGAAGGCGCGCAGCACGACCTCGTGCCGGGCGCCAAGCCCATCGGTCACGATGATCGGCACGCCGTCCGTGGCGACGATCCGGCCGTGGCGGTCCTGAAGCTCGAACCGGCCGCCGCTGATGCGATGGATGTGGATCTCGGCGGTCTTCGCCTTGTCGGCGACCACGTCGGTCACGCGCTTCGTGTCCGGGTCGCGGACGAAGGCCATCCCGAGCTTCGACCCGTAGCCGAGATTGGCCGTGTAGACGACGTCGATCACGGCGAGGACGTAGCCTCGCCGTCGCGATCGCAGCACGGCCAGGATCGCGAGGATGACCCCGACCACGAGCGCGATGCCGAGGACCCCGACGGCCGGCACGAGGATCGGGTTGCAGTCGAACGACGACCCGCATGGTCGTACGGCATCCGAGATCGGCGACGCCTGGCTCGTGCCGATCGAATTCGTGGCGAACGCACGGCAGACATAGCTCCCGCCGTTGGTCAGGTCACCGACCTGGGTGGTCGGGTCGTTGTTGGAGAGGACATCGGCGACGGCCGGCCAGGTCGTGCCGTTGTCGTCCGAGCACTCGTAGTGGAGCTTCGTGATGCCAGGGATAGGCGACACGCTGATCTGGAGCGCCTGGTCAATGCGGTGACCGTCGGCTTCCCGGGCGTGGGTGGCGGACCGACGGGGATGGCGATGGAATCCGCGGCCTTCCACGGTCCGACGGTCGTGCCGCTGACGACTGCGACCTCGCAGATGTACGGACTGCCGTTGGCGAGGCCCGTGACGACCGTGGTCCGCTCGAGGGACACGCCCTCGGTCGACTCGATCGGCGCGGCATCGCCAGCGTGACATTGGACCTTGTAGTCGGTGATCGGCGGGGCGTCCGCGGCTGGCGGGACGGGTGTCCATGCAACGGTGACCTGGCCATCGCCGGGCGTTGCCACGACCGCCGACACCATGGCGACCGCTGGCGCCGGCGTCGGCTCGGGCGGCGGCGTGGCGGCGACGGTGAACGTGCAGCTCGCATCCTGGAGCGCCACGGCGACCGCGTTGCCCGCCTGCTCGGCGGTCTCGAACACGACTGCGGCCACTCGAACGTCGCGCCGCTGACGCAGGGCGGCATGTCGCGGAGGATCTGCATCTTCTGGAGCCCGGCTTCGAGCGGGCCACGGTCCTTCGGATCGAGGCCCATCCCGACCGGCAGCAGCGCGAACGGCGTCCGATTGCCGAACAGCCGATCACGCGTGGGCTGGACCTCGCTGACGGGACGCCCTTGACGTCGTGCTTGCCGTCGGTGAACAGGATGACCGCCGGTCGGACGGCATCGGCCGGCAGGTGTGTCGCGGCCTGCTCCATCGCCGCGACGTAGTTGGTATCGACGCCGATCTTCGCGGTGAGCTTCGGGTCGAGCCCCTTCCGGTACGCCGCGGCGACAGTCCGGAGGCAGTCGGCGAACGTGCCGACGGTCTCCGGACTGTCGAGGAGGTGCAGGTCGACGCAGCCCGGGGTGTCGATCGCCTTCGCCGCGAACTGGACGATGCTCGCCGTCGTGTCGCCGGCGACGAGATCCGCCGAGGTCTCGTCGACCCGGTTGGCGATCCCCTCGAGCGCACCGGCGAAGCGATCGCGGTTGGCCTTGTCCTGGAGGATCGACGCCGAGAAGTCGAGGACGAGGACGATCTCGGAGCGGTCGGGGGCTGCCGCCTGGACAGTCGAAACGAGGCCACCGCTCGCCAGCGTGGCGACGACGGCGATGGCGACGACGAGTCGGGCGGCTGGACCGAAGCGGTGCATCTTGATCCTTGTGCGATCGGCCACGAACACGCCCACTGTTCGGCACGAGCCGCTCCGGCGTCAATCTACGGCATAACCGTCAAAACGACGTTCTCATGCCGACCGAGCGGTCCACAGGCTGTCTCTCGGACCAGTAGCGTGCTACCCTGTCATAGCAAGTTATGAGCGACAAACAGGCTACTGTCAATGTCGCACGTTATCGATGGCGGTGCAGACGCGCACGCCTCGAATGGCGTCGCGCCCGGCGATCCGGCGGCGACGTCCGAACACGAGCCGAGCAAGATCGCCGAGCAGATCCGCATCGAGCTCGCCGAGGCCTGGGGCGAGATGGGCGCCGCGTGGGGCGTCGCACCGGCGATCGCCCGTGTCCAGGCCTACCTGATGGCGCGCCAGGAACCGCTCACCGAACGCGAGGTCCGCGAAGCGCTCGGACTGAGCCACCGCGCGGCCAGCCTTGCCCTTGCCGAAGCCGAATCGTGGGGGATCGTCGAACGGGTCCCGGAGCCGCGACGGGTCGGACGTCGCGGGCCGGCGGGGACCGCCTACCTCGCGGTCGGCGACCACTGGCAGTGGTTCGGCCGGGTCATCGCCGAGCGCAAGGTCCGCGAAGGCGACCCGATCGTCGCCGTCCTCGAATCGAAGGAGCGCGAGGCGGCGGCCGCCCTCGAGGAACATCCCGACGACGCCGAGCTGGCGGCCCTGCGCGAGTGGCTCTCGGCCTTCCTCGTCTTCGTCCGCCTGTTCGACCGCGCCGTGGGGCTCGTCCCCCAGCTCGAGCCGCGTGAGCTCGAACGCTCGCTCGAGCTCCTCGGACGCGTCCCCGACGCCACGATCCTGCGCCTGTTCGACCTGCTCGGCGGTCTCCCCGACCAGGACGTCATCGACCTCGTCGAGGCCCTGTCGCGGCTCTCGCCGACCGCCGCCCGACGGGCCACCAAGCTGATGTCGGGGGTCATCCGGACCGTCGCGCGCTAGTCTCCCGGTCATGACCGAGCCACGAGCCGATCGACCGCACGTCCCGGGCTACGGCATCCCGGAGACCCTCGACGGGACCCTGCCGTGGTCGTGGGCCGTCGAGCGACTCGAGCGCGCCATCGTCTACTGGCTGGCCACGACCGGATCCGACCTGGCGCCGCACATCATCCCGATCTGGGGCGCCTGGGTGGACGGGCGCTGGTATGTCGAGGGCGGCCCGACCCGCTGGCAGCGCAACCTGCGCGAGAACCCGCAGCTGGCCATCCACATCGAGATCGGGGACGAGGTCGTGATCGTCGAGGGCGTCGCGACCGAGCTCGTCGCGCCGCGGTCGACCGCTGGCCGACCGATCCTGGCGGGCTACGCCAAGTACAAGGCCGCCGAGGACTACGAGGCGAGCGCCGACCACTGGACGGAGGGCGGCCTCTGGGAGCTGCCGCCGGTCAAGGCCTTCGCCTGGTCCGACTTCCCGGCCGACATGACCCGGTTCCGCTTCTAGGGCCACCGCCCGGGCCGCTCTTGCGGCCTCTGGATGCGCTCGTGCGATAATCGCCGCGCGCGAGGGGCTCGGCCGACTCGAACGGGCGACGACCCCGGGGCCAGACCCGGCCGGCGATCCGAGCGCGAGCCACCAGAGGAACCCTGCCCTCATGACCGTCGAAACGTCCACCTGGGCCACCAAGAAGGGTCTCGCCCAGATGCTCAAGGGCGGCGTCATCATGGATGTCGTCACCCCAGATCAGGCCAAGATCGCCGAGGATGCCGGCGCGGTCGCCGTGATGGCGCTCGAGCGCGTCCCGGCCGATATCCGCAAGGCCGGCGGCGTCGCCCGCATGTCCGATCCCGAGATGATCGTCGGGATCATGGACGCGGTGACCATCCCGGTGATGGCCAAGGCGCGCATCGGCCACTTCGTCGAGGCCCAGGTGCTCGAAGCCCTCGGCGTCGACTACATCGACGAGTCCGAGGTCCTGACCCCGGCCGACGAGCGCAACCACATCGACAAGCACGCCTACAAGGTCCCGTTCGTGTGCGGCTGCCGCAACCTCGGCGAGGCGCTCCGGCGGATCAACGAGGGCGCCGCGATGATGCGGACCAAGGGCGAGGCCGGGACCGGCAACATCGTCGAGGCCGTCCACCAGCTGCGCGACGTGCTGGCCGAGATCCGCCGGCTCCAGGGCATGCGCGACGACGAGCTGTTCGTCGCGGCCAAGGAGCTCGGCGCGCCGTACGAGCTGGTCAAGGACGTCGCCGCGAACGGCCGCCTGCCGGTCGTCAACTTCGTCGCCGGCGGCATCAGCACGCCGTCCGACGCGGCCCTGGTGATGCAGCTCGGTGCGGAGGGCGTCTTCGTCGGCTCGGGCATCTTCAAGAGCGAGGAACCGGCCCGGATGGCCAACGCGATCGTCCAGGCGACGACCTTCTTCGACGATCCGAAGAAGATCGCCGAAGTGTCGAAGGGACTCGGTGCGCCGATGCGCGGGATCGCCCTCGAGGAGATCCCCGACCAGGAGCGTCTCGCCGTCAGGGGCTGGTAAGGCGGATCACGACCCCGCCGGCGAGCACGCCGATGAGGATCGGGGTCCTGGCCCTCCAGGGGGCCTTCCGCGAACACCTCGATACGCTCCACGCCATCGGCGTGGACGGGGTTCGCGTGCGCGAACCGGCCGACCTGGCCGATGTCAGCGGGCTGATCCTGCCGGGCGGCGAGAGCACGACGATGCGCCAGCTCATCGAGCGCTGGGGGCTCCACGAGCCGATCCTCGACCTGGCCGACGAGGGCAAGCCGATCTTCGGGACGTGTGCCGGGATGATCGTCCTGGCCACCGAGATCGCCGGCGGCGAGGCGCCGATCCTGCCGCTCCTCGACGTGACCGTGGAGCGCAACGCGTTCGGGCGCCAGCTCGACTCGTTCGAATCGGAGCTCGACGTGCCGGTCCTCGGCAACACGCCGGTCCACGCCGTCTTCATCCGCGCGCCGATCATCGAGCGGACCGGGCCGGACGTGGAGATCCTGTCCCGCCTCGACGACGGCCGGATCGTCGCCGTCCGCCAGCGCAACATCCTGGCCACCGCGTTCCACCCGGAGCTCGCCGGCGAGACCCGCTTCCATCGGCTCGATGGCGACGATGGCCGCCGAGCACGACGACCCGGGCGAGGGATCCGGCCGACGCCCGTACCCGACCCGTCGGTCGCAGTCTGCCCGTCACCACCGGCTGGACCGATGAGCGCGCTGCGGTCGCCGCGCAGCCCCGGCAAGGTCCGTGCCGCGCGCCTGACCGACCTCGCCGCGCTCGGCGAGCTGTCGCGGCTGTGCCAGTCGGACGCCGAGAACACGCGCTCGCTCGGGCTCCCGGTCAACGGCCCGCCGATCGGTGTCTTCAGCCTGTTCCGCCTGCCGCTCGGTGCCTTCCGGCCGAACGACCTGATGTTCGTCTACGAGGAGGAGGGCCGGATCGCCGGGCTCGTCCGGGTCGAGCGCGAGGCGGTCCGCGACGAGTGGACGATCGTCGAGCTCGATGCGGTCGGGATGGCCAACGCCGGCGAGATCCGCTTCCGCCTCGTCCAGCAGCTCCTGCGCGAGGGCGCCAAACGCGCCGCGGCCCGGTTCCACGTGGCCTGCGCCGACGCCGACGGCAACGTCGAGCTGCTGATGCAGGCCGGCTTCATGCGCTACGGCGAGGAGCGCGTCCTGTTCCGGCAGTCCGGCGACGCGCTCCCCGAGCCGTGGTCGGACGACCGCGCCCTCGGCTGCGGGATCCGCCCGACGACGCGCGCTCGATGCGCTCCCGCTCGCCCGGCTGTACGCCAGCGCGACGCCCGCCCCGGTCGCCCGTCTCGAGGCGATCCGGCTCGCCGACTGGGAGCGCCAGGGGGCGCATTGGCGCGTCCCGCGCTCGAGCCTGACCCCGATCCTGCGCTTCGCCGACGTCGAGGGGTTCGTCCAGGCCTCGCCCGAAGGCGGCAAGGACGGGACGCAGCTCGACGCGTTCCTCCAGGTCGGCGTCGCCAAGGAGGATCAGCCGCACTACCTGAAGGTCCTCGCCCGTCCCGAGGCGAACGTGACCGACCTCGTGGACTTCGGTCTTGGCGTCATCGCCGCGCGGACGACGCGCGGCGGCGACCATCGTCACGACCACGGTGTCATCGCCCCGGTCCGGACCTACGAATCCCCGATCGACCGACGGCTGGAGGAGGCAGGCTTCGATTCGATCGCCAGCGTCAACCTGCTGATGAAGGAAACCCTCGTCCGTGTCGCCGAACCGGCCCTCGTGCCGGCCGGCGTCCGCTAAGTGGAGGCTCGCGTGGAATCAGGTGAGCGCCCCCGTGAAACGATCGATGACCTCGACGCCCTGCTCGGCGCGCTGCCGCCCGAGATCGTGGCCGCGGTCAACGCCCTGCCGGACCGCAACGCGCTGATCGAGGTCGTCATGGACCTCGGCCGGCGGCCGGAGGCGCGCTTCCCGGATTCGGAGGTGAGCCTGCTCGATCGCGAGATCACCGACGCGGACATCGCCTTCGTCGTCGAGCACATCGGCTCGTTCGGCGACGACAACCGGGCCGGCATCGAACGGACGCTCCATCGGATCAGCGCCATCCGCAATCGCAACGGCAAGATCGTCGGGCTGACCTGCCGGATCGGGCGGGCGGTCTACGGCACGATCGAGATCATCAACGACTTCGTCGAGAGCGGGAAGTCGATCCTGATCATGGGCCGCCCGGGGATCGGCAAGACCACGATGCTGCGCGAGGCCGCCCGCGTCCTCGCCGACGACATGGGCAAGCGCGTCGTCGTCGTCGACACATCGAACGAGATCGCCGGCGACGGCGACATCCCGCACCCGGCCATCGGCAAGGCGCGCCGGATGCAGGTCCGCACGCCGTCGATGCAGCACGAGGTGATGATCGAGGCGGTCGAGAACCACATGCCCCAGGTCATCGTCATCGACGAGATCGGGACCGAGCTCGAGGCGCAGGCCGCCCGGACGATCGCCGAGCGCGGCGTCCAGCTGATCGGCACCGCCCACGGCAACAACCTCGACAACCTGATGCTCAACCCGACCCTGTCCGACCTGATCGGCGGGATCCAGAGCGTGACCCTCGGCGACGAGGAGGCGCGCCGGCGGCGGACCCAGAAGAGCGTGCTCGAGCGCAAGGCCCCGCCGACCTTCGACGTCATCGTCGAGATCGTCGACCGCGAGCGGGTGGCGGTCCACGCCGATGTCGCGGACACGATCGACGCGATGCTCCGTGGCGACCAGGTCTCGCCCGAGCTCCGCTGGCGCGACGAGGAAGGCGTCCATCGCAGCCAGGGCCGGCCGCGGCCGTCGCCCAGGGAGCAGCTCGGGGCGGAGCGGTTCGCCGGGCTCGTCGGGGCGGGCTCGCCGTGGCGGATGGAGCCCGGCTGGCGCGGCGACGGGGCGTACCGCAACGGCGGCTATCGCGAGGCCGAGCGTGGATCCGGCGTTCGCCCCGGCTATCGCCCGGGCGCGACCGGTGGCTGGCGCTCGTCGCGCGGCGGTTCGGGTCGCGAGCCGGCGACGCGTGGCCCGAATGCGGAGGGTGGCTGGGCAGGCACCCTGCCGGGTGAACGATTCGCGGCACCGCCCGGCGGTGGGCGCGGACCGGCGAGCGTCGCCGAGGCGCCGTTCGTCGCGGGTGACCTCGCCGACCGCGGACCGCTCGAGCGCGGCGCGGCCGCGACCGCGGCCGAGACCAGGGCCCGCGAGGCCCGCGAGCTCCAGCGCCAGAAGGCGTGGGCGGACCAGGCCAGCCGCGCCCTGAACGCGATGAAGGCCGAGGACGGGACCGGCCCGGTCAACGCGGACGACCTCGAGGACGACGATCTCGACCGGCTCCCGCTGGGCGCCGAGGAAGGCCAGGACGGCGGGACCGTGCTCGTCCCCGGCGGCTCGCCGCTGCCGACGCTGCGGGTCCTGCCGCAGGGGATCAGCCGCAAGCGCCTCGAGCAGGCGATCCGCGACCTGCAGCTGCCGGTCGTGATCGCGCGCGACGTGGACGAGGCGGACGTCGTGATGACACTCCGCAACGAGTACAAGCAGAAGACGCCGATGCTCCGCGATGCCGAGGAGCGGGCGGTCCCGATCTACGTCCTCAAGAGCAACACGATCCCGCAGATGCAGTCGAGCCTGACCTCGATCTTCTCGCTCGAGATCGATCCCCGCGAGGCCGCCCTGCGCGAGACCGAGGACGCCATCGAGTCGGTCCTGTCGTCGTCGGAAGCCGTCGAGCTGTCGCCGCAGAACGCCTACATCCGGCGGCTCCAGCACCAGATGGCCGAGCGCGCGAACCTCGTCTCGCGCTCACGCGGTCGCGAGCCGTACCGCCGGGTGCGGCTCTATCCGGACGCGGCGCGCAGCGGCTGGCGTTGACCGGGCCCCTCGCCCTCGATTTCATCGGCCACTCGTCAGTGGTCATCGAGCTCGACGGGGTGCGCCTGCTGACCGACCCGGTCACCCGGGCCCGGGTCGGTCCGTTGCGACGCGTCGTCCCCGTCCCCGACCGGGAGCGGCTCCGCGACATCGACGCCGTCTTCATCTCGCACCTGCATTGGGACCACCTCGACGTGCCGTCGCTCCGCCATCTCGGCGCCGACCTGCCGATCTTCGTGCCGGACGGTTCGGGCGCGTGGATGCGCGGCGCCGGGTTTCAGCGACGTCCGCGAGATCGCGGTCGGCGGTGAGGCGCGGATCGGGAGCGTGGTCGTGCGGGCGGTGCCGGCCGTCCATTCCGGCTACCGGCCGCCCCTCGGCCCGACCGCCCCGCCGCTCGGGTTCGTGATCCGCGGCAGCCGGACCGTCTATTTCGCCGGTGACACCGACCTGTTCGACGGGATGGGTGCCTTCGGTGAGCCGATCGACCTGGCCCTGATCCCGGTCTGGGGCTGGGGCCCGACGCTGGGACGCGGCCTCCACCTCGACCCGCATCGCGCGGCCCAGGCTCTCCGGCTGATCCGGCCACGGGCGGCCGTGCCGATCCACTGGGGGACGTACTGGCCGCACGCCCTCGGCCGCGTCTTTCCCGAGCGGTTGATCGAGCCGCCCGCGGCATTCGTCGAGTACGCCGCCGAGCTCGCGCCGGACGTCCAGACGGTCCCGACCGCTGTCGGTGACGTCATCGAATGGGAGGCATGACGATGGTCCAAACCCCCGGACAGCCCGCGGGGCAGCCGCAGCCGATCGACCTGCGACGCGGCCTGCACCAGCTCAGCCGTGGGCTGGTCGTCTATGGCGTGATCGGGATCGTCGTGGCGGCGCTTGCCCTGGGGGCATTGGTCTGGGTCAACGGCCGGATCGGCGGCCTGCAGACCGAGGTGACGACGACGATCGACCAGATCGCTGTGACGACCGGGGATACCGCCACCGCGCTCTCCGATGCGTCGGCGACCGCGCAGACGTTCAGCTCGACGCTCGGACAGGCGGCGACCGCGCTGCCGGCGATGTCGGACCGGATCAATGGGCTCCAGGACAGCCTGTCGTCGCTCGAGGCGACGCTGCGTTCGGTCAGCATCCTCGGCGCGAGCCCGCTCGGCGGGGCCGCGGATTCGGTGGCGAAGATCTCCGCGAGCCTCGACGGGATCGATGCCCAGCTTGCTCTCGTGTCGACCGCCCTGAAGGCCAACAGCGACGCCCTGGCGACGAATGCCGCCTCGCTCGGGAAGCTCGCCGGCAGCACGCAGGCGCTGGCGACACGCCTCGGCTCGGGGACGGTCGAGGACTCGCTGGGTGACGTCCAGACGGTCGTGATCGTGGTGCTGCTGGTGTTCACGCTGTTGTCGCTCGTGCCGGCGGTCGGCGCGCTGGTGTTCGGGATGTGGCTGCGGCGCGAGCTCGAGGCGAGTCCGGTGGCCACGGCCGCGAATCTGCCCGGCTGATCGGGATCAGCGCAGCTCATGGCGCAGCGCCGATCCCGCCGCGAGCATCCCGCTCATGCCGTGGACTCCGCCGCCGGGCGGCGTCGATGACGAGCACAGGTACAGCCCGGGGCCCACGCGATACGGATCGAGCGACGGCCACGGCCGGAAGATGAGCTGGCGGATGTCCTGGATCCCGCCGTTGATGTCGCCGCCGACGTAGTTCGCGTCATGCGCGACCATGGCGGCCGGTCCGTGGACCGAGCGGGCCAGGATCCGGTCGCGGAACCCGGGCGCGAAACGCTCGACCTGCGCTTCGATCCGGTCGGTCATGTCGACGTCCGACCCCGCCGGCACGTGGCAGTAGGCCCACGCGGTGGTCTTGCCCTCCGGCGCCCGCGAGGTGTCCCACGGGGCGTACTGGACGAAGAGGACGTACGGCCGCTCGGGATGGCGGCCGGCGGCGACGTCGGCCTCCGCGGCGGCGATCTCGTCGAGCGTTCCCCCGAGATGGATCGTCGCCGCCCGGCGCGGACCGTCCGCCGCCCAGGGGACCGGGCCGTCGAGTGCCCAGTCGAGCTTGAACACGCCCGATCCGTAGCGGAAGCGCTCGGCGCGGCGACGGGTCCGGCCCGGCAACCGGTCGCCGGCGATCGCGACGAGCTGGCGCGGACCGGTGTCGAACAGGACGGCTCGCGCCGCCGGCAGGTCCGAGAGCGCATCGACCCGGTGGTCGGTGACCACCTCGCCGCCGGCCGCCTCGAGCTCGGCGACGAGCGCCGCCGCCACGGCCGCCGCGCCGCCGCGGGCCATCGGCCAGCCGGCGGCGTGGGCGTACGTCGCGAGCACGAGCCCGAACGAGGCACTCAACGGGCGATCGAGGTCGAGCATGGCGTGGGCCGAGATGCCGCCGAACAGGGCCCTCGCGGGTTCATCCCGGAACCGGGCGCGGGCCAGGCCGCGGGCGGATCTGCAGCGCCGGCAGTCCGAACCGCGCGAGGGCCAGCGGGTGACGCGGCAGATGGACGACCGGCTGCAGGATCTCCGGACTGAGCTTCTCGACATCGCGCACGAGCGGGCCGAACAGCCGCGCCCAGGCCAGCCCGTCCGGTCGACCGAGATCTTGCGCGGTGGCCGCCACCGACCGCTCGAGCAGCACTGCCCGGCCGCCGTCGAGCGGATGGGCGATGGGGGCGTCCGGGTGGATCAGCTCGACCCCGTGCGCGGCGAGGTCGACGGTCCTGAAGAACGGGGACTCGGTGGCCAGCGACAGGATCGTCGAGCACATGTCGTGGCGGAACCCGGGGAGCGTGAGCTCCATCGTCCGCGTCCCGCCGCCGGCCTCCTGCGCAGCCTCGTAGACACGGACCGAGCGCCCGGCACGGGCCAGGGTGATCGCAGCGGCCAGGCCGTTCGGCCCCGCCCCGACGACGATCGCATCGACCTCGGAGCGCACGCCGCCGTGCGCCGGGCCGCTCACGTTCGCCGGCCCGTCACCCTCGCCGGGTGATCCAGCGGACCGGTGCGGTCAGGGTGCGGCGGGCGGATCGGACGGTGGCGCTGTTGCGCACGTTCCGCCAGTGACGCCACTGCCGGTTGCCATCGATGCAGGTGATCTGGACCTCGACGACCGGCACGGGCACCCCGACCATGATCGCGAGGTTGCGCAGGGTCGCCTCCCAGAACTTGTTGTTCTGGCGGTTGCCGCCGAGCTTGTAAGCGATGTCGTCGAACGGGTCGGACGGTCGCTCGAGGGCCTGCGCCTGGGCGATCGTCACGTCGCCGTCGCGTCGCGCCGAGAAGGTGATCCACGCGGACAGCGTATGGCCTTCCGGGGTCATGAACGTGAACAATTCGTCGTCGGCGTAGAGGACAAGGACACCGGTCGACAGCTTGACCGGGGCTCCCGGCACCGGCTGGATCTCGAGCAGGGCGACCTCGCCGGGCGCGATCCCCGACAGCGGGGCGTAGAACCGCTGGCCCTTCGGCCAGAACTCCGGGAAGTGCGCCTTCCAGATCGCGATCACCGCCTCGGGCGTGGTGTCGATGCCATCCAGACGGACCGTGAATGTCTTCTGCCAGAGCTGGCCGAACCCCTGGAGCGGGCCGGACACCCGCTTGCCGGTGACGGCGTCGTCCTTCGCGCCGGCCACGCCCGCGGCGGACAGGCGATCGACCGGTCGCGCCCAGTTCGCCACGTCGCTCTTGGCGCGGGTATCGGTCGTCGGCGCGGCGTCCTTCGTGTCGACCATCTCCGTCTCCTCGTTCTCCGGTCCGGGCCGGGTCAGGCGCCGGCGGCCGCGACGGCCTCGGCTTCGTCATCGTGGATCTCGATCGCTTCGTCGAGTCGGGTCAGGGAAAAGATCTGCCGGTAGTGCTCCGAGAGGCCCGTCGCGACCAGTCGGCTGCCGCCGCGCTGGGCACGGACGAGCAACGTCACCAGCAGCCCGATGCCACCGCTGTTCATGTAGGCGAGCCTGCTGAAGTCGAGGATCACGACCGTGGCGCCATTGGCGGCGGCGAGGCCGTAGGCGGCCATCAGGTCCGACTCACTCGCGGAGGTGACATCGCCTTCGATCCGGAGGATGGCTGTCGGACCGTCCTGGTCGAGCTCGATCACGGTGGCGCTCATGCGGCATCTCCTTCGACGATCTCCATGAAGTCCGAGAGCCGGGTGATCCGGAAGATCTCCTGGTAGTGGTCGGTCAGGCCGATCGCCCGGACCGTCCGGCCATCGCGTCGCGCGTCGGCCAGCAGCCGAACGACGAGGGCGATACCGGTGCTGTTGATGTACCCGACATGCCCGAAGTCGAGGCTGACCCGTCGTGGGCCGAGGGCCGCGACCTGGCTGTAGGCATCGGCCAGGGTGGCATCGGCCCGGCCGTTGAGGTCGCCGCTGAGGCGCACGCGCACCTCCTCGGGGACTTCGGTGATCACGGCGCCGAACTGGCGGTCATCCATCGCTCCGCTCCTCGCGGGCCATCGTCAGGGTCACCGTCTGGGTGCTCCCGTCGGTGGTCACGTCCATCGAATCCACCATGTTCTTGATCAGGAAGAGGCCCCAGCCGCGCGGCTTCTGCTCGCCGGCGAGCTTGCGCTCGATATCGGGCGCCTCGGCGTCATCCGGCACGACGCCGGACAGGGCGCGATCGGTGATGCGAACCACGACCGCTTCGGCCGTCGTCTCGACGACGATGTCGACCGGGACCTCGGGGCGACCCTGGCTGCCGTACTCGATGGCGTTCATGGCAGCCTCGCTGACCGCGGTCTTGAGCCGTTCGAGCCGCGCCGGGGAGAGGCCAAGGCCGGCCGCGACGGCCGCGACGCGGTCCATCGCGATGCGCTCGTTGCCCTCCTCGCCGGGGACGGAGAAGGCCGTCACGAGCTGCGACTGGTCAGCCTCGCCCGAGAGCTCGCTCGCGACACCGGAGGCGCGGCGGAGCGTGACCAGGGTGATGTCGTCCTCCTGTTCCCAGTCGGGGCCGGTGAACGTATGGAGCGTGTCGAGCAGTCGGTCGAGCAGCTCGCTCCCGGCGTCGTCGACGGTCATCGCCTCGCGCAGGCGCGGGAACCCGTACATCTCCTGGTCCGGGTCGTGGGCCTCGACGAGGCCGTCCGAGTAGAGCAGGACGTTGCTGCCCGGGTCGATGACCCCTTCGGTCTCCTCGTAGACGATGCCCGGCAGCAGGCCGAGCGGCATCCCGGTCGCGCGCAGCTCGACGACGCCGGCGTCGGTCCGGATGTAGGGCAGGTTGTGGCCCGCATTGGCCATCACGATCCGTCCGGTCTCGGGTTCGAGGATCGCGAACAGGCAGGTCACGAACATGCGGGCCGGCATCTCCGGCACCAGGAGCTCGTTGGCGCGGGCCAGGATCACCCCGGGCGAGTCGCTGCGCGACGCTTCGGCACGGAGGACGCTGTGCGTCCGGGCCATGACCAGCGCCGCAGGCACGCCCTTGTCCGTGACGTCGCCGACCGCGATCCCGATCCGGCCACCGGGCATCTCGATGAAGTCGTAGAAGTCGCCACCGACCGCGCGGGCGGGCCCGTAGTACGCGGCGATCTGCCATTGCGGCAGGTTCGGCAGCTGGCGCGGAAGGAACTGCTGCTGGATCAGGGTCGCGACCCGCATCTCCTGCTCGAGCCGCTCGCGCTCGGCCGCCTCGTGGGCCTGTTCGCGGACGAGCTGGGCGACCCGGATGGCCGGCGCTGCCTGGGCGGCAAGGGTCGTCAGCAGTCGTCGGTCGTCGGTCGAGTAGTCCTGCTCCGACAGGCGCGGACCGAGATTGAGCGTGCCGATCAGCTCGCCCTGCGAGACGAGCGGGACGACCAGGGCGACACCCGCCTCGCGGAGCGCGCGGACCGCCGGCGAATCGAGCTCGAGCCGCCCGACCTCGACCGGCCCCGGTGCGGTCTGGAGGTAGGCCATCAGCGGGTCGGACTCGGCGATGTCGACCGCGACCGGCGTCACGGCTCCGGCCGCCACGGCGTCGGCCGACTGCAGGGCGGGCTCGCGAGCGGCGGCTGCGGCAGGGGCGGCGGCTCGACCCCGCGGTCGCTTCGACCGAGGAGGCGGCGGATCGGACGGGTCAGTTCACTCATCTCGATCCTCATGTTGCTGGGTCGGCGTTCCGGAAACGTTACGGTCCGTCGGTCTGACTGCGCTCTCGTCACGCCGTCGGGTGATCGCTCCGAGGTCGCGACCGACGACGACCTTCTCGACCGGTCCGCCCGCAGCCAGAGGCCGACGCTCGAGGGCGCGAAGGCCCGGCGGACCGTCGCGTCGAGCTCGTCCCCGAGCGTCGACAGGTCGACCTCGTCGCGGAGGCGATCGCCGAACTCGATGGTCAGCCGATCCGCGTCGTAGCGGGCGCGATCGAAGCGCCGGTCCACGACGCGCTGGACGCGCAGGCGGACCGGCGTGAACAGCGCGGCGGCGAGCAGGGTCGAGCCAGCGACCGCCCAGGCGTTGCTCGACGTGATGGAGCTCAACGCGGCCTGCAGTGCCAGGTTGACGCGACGAGGAAGACGGCGACCAGCAGGCCGTGATGACGCCGTACGAGATCGTCCGGCTCACGATCCGGTCGATGTCGTAGAGGCGATAGCGCAGGATCGCCATCCCGGCCGCCGTCGGCACGCCCATCAGCGTCACGATCACGAGGACCTCGGCCGCCTTGATCCCGGACGTGCCGACCGACGCGAACAGGACCAGATACACACCGAACGTGGCGCCGGCGATCATCGTCGCCAGCGCGAACCACTTGATCTGCTGTCGGGCGTCGCCCGACGCGTGCCGGAACCGCACGACGAGCGACGAGAGCGCGAGGACGATGGCGGTGATGAACACGAAAGAGGCGGGCCCGAAGACGATCGCCGCATATGTCTTCATGTCGATGCCAGTGGCACCGAATGGGTTGGTGATGAACGAGGCCTGCTGGATGGGGCCGGGCGCGAACGCCAGCGCGATGCCGAACAAGACGATCCCGATGACGCCGAGCCAGGCGACGGCGCGCCAGCCGCGCGAGACAAGACTGCCCGTCGGGAACAGGAGCGGCAGATAGATCAGGGCGATGCTGAGCGGCAGGACCCAGACCCACGACAGTGTCCAGCCGAGGAATGTCGTGGCCGGCAGGCCGCCGGGCACGACCAGGGCGCCCGCGATCACGTACTCGTTGATGAGCGCCTGGAGCGCGAACAGCGCGCCGATCGCACAGAAGAGCCAGCCGTTCAGGTTGTCCGGACGCCGGATCGCCACGATGACGCCGACTGTCCCGCACGTCAGGGCGAACGCCTCCGACGCTCCACGGAAACCCCACGACGAGGGCACGACGGTGTCGCGGGTCGCTCCCAGGATCGCGAGGGCGATGAGCGACGCGGTCATCGTGGCGACCCACACCCCGATCGCCAGCCAGTGACGGCGCCTCACCGTCCCGCGCCCGCCTTCAGCCACAACGCCACCCCGTTCGGTTCGACGCTCCGATCCACGACGTCGAGGATGTCACCCTGCAGGCTGGCGATGTCAACCTCGTTTCGTATGCGGGCAGCGAGGTCGGAGACCATCCGTTCCGCGTCGTAGTGCGCGCGGTGGAAGCGGCGGTCGACCGACGCCTGGGCACGAGAGCGGACCGGCGCGAAGAGGCTTGCGACGAGGAGCGTCGATCCGGCCACCGCCAGCCCCTCGAACTCGACCAGCGGTGAGAGCCAGCTGACCAGCAGCAGGTTGGCGAGGTAGAACGTCGAGACGAGCACGAACGACACCAGCGCGTAGGCGATCGCATTGCTCAGGATCCGGTCGATGTCGTACAGGCGGTAGCGCGTGATCGCCGCGCCGATCGCGATCGGTGGCAGGAGCAGCGACAGGATCCACGCCCCCCACACGAGGTCGCCGGCGGGCTGGTCCGAGGTCAGGAAGACCAGCGCGAACAGGGCAAGCGAGGTCCCGATCGCGGCCGCGAACCAGCGGATCTGGGCCCGGACGACCGCGTCCCCTCGGAGATACCGGCGGACCAGCCCGACCGAGGCCGCCGTCATCAGCGCGCCGTACGCCACGAATGCGAGGTTGGAGACATCGTCCCCGAGGATCGAGATGGCAGGGATGCCGAGCGGATTCTCGACCCCTTCGACCCAGCCCATATCCAGAAACCGTGGCCGGAACGCGAAGGCCAGCATGGCCACGCCGGCGACGGCCATCGCCACGTCCACAAGGGTCGCCATCCAGCCACGGTCGCGCCCGTTCGGGAACCTGCTGATGAGGAGTGGTCCGCTCAGGACGAAGACCACGGCGAAGATCGATGAGCTGACGACCGCCAGGGCTGCGCCGAATGGCGGCAATCGCCCGGGCGCCGAATCGATGGCGACAGCGACCATGCGCGAGACCACGCAGGCCAGCAGGAGGGTGCCGATCGCGAGGCAAAGCCGGCCGATGATCTGACCGGGGCGCCGGACCTCGATGATGGTGCCGACCACCATGAATGCGATCAGCGCGCCGGCTGCGAGCAGGAGGTCCGCGGCCACCGTGCCATCCAGCCACGCGCTCGTCGTTGCCGCCGCGGCCGCGACGACGGACACAGCGATCAGCGCGGACAGGAACCGATTCTTTGGCAGGCTGCCGCCTCGGACGTTGTCCATCGGGGCATCGTGACCGGCCATCGTGCCGAGAACGTTACGGTATGCCTCGGGTCTCCGGTACCGTTACGACGTGTCTCGCCGATCGATCGCCACGCCGACAGCCAGGCCATTCGCCATCCGCCTGCTCGGGCCGCTCGAGATCCTCGTCGCCGGGGCACCGATCGTGGTCGATACGCGCAAGGCGCTCGCCATCGTCGCGCTGGTCGCCGCGGAGGGTCGACCGTTCGCACGTGACGAGCTGGCGGCGATCTTCTGGCCCGAGGCCGACGACGAGGCGGCCCGCGGCGCCCTTCGTCGAACGCTGTCTGCGCTCCGGTCGGCTGTCGGTGACGTCGGGCTGCTCATCGAACGGACGCGCGTTGCGCTCGACCCCGTGCGCGCCTCGGTCGATCTGGCAGACCTCGAGCGACTCGAGGCCTCGGAGCGGCGGGACGACCTCGAGGCAGCGGCGGCCCTCGCGCGCGGGCCGTTCCTGGCCGGTTTCGCATTGCGTGACAGCCCGGCCTTCGACGACTGGCAGGCGGCCCGCGCGGTCCGGGTCGAGCGCACGGTCGGGGCACTGTTCGATCGCCTCGGGGCGGCGCGGGCCAGCGACGGCGATACGGCCGGGGCGATCGATGCCGCCCGGCGGCGGGTCGCCATCGACCCGCTCGACGAGCCCGGGCAGCGACGGCTGATCGAGCTCCTCGCGGCCGCAGACGATCGGGCCGGGGCGATCCGCCAGTACCGGTCGCTCGTCGCGCTGTTCGATCGCGAGCTGGGCGTGGCGCCGCTGCGCGAGACGACCGACCTCTACGAGTCGATCCGCGAAGAGCGCCGTGCCCAGCGTCGCCGGCGACCGTCGAGCTGCGACCTGCGGTCGGGCGACCCGACCCGCCGGTCCTGGCGGGCCTGCCGTTCGTCGGTCGCGACCACGAGCTGGCCGTCATCCTGGCCGCCGTGTCCGCCGCGGACCACGACGGGCGGCTGATCCTCGTCGAAGGTGAGGCCGGGATCGGCAAGACGAGGCTGGCCGAGGTCGCCGCCGACGACGTCCGGGCGCATGGTGGGATCGTCCTCGCCACGCGCGGCTATCCGGGCGAGGAGGCGATCGCCTACGGGCCGATCGCCGATCTCCTGCGGACCGGCCTGGCGACGGCCGGTGGCGTCGAACGCCTGGCGAGCCTGGACCCGACCACGCTCGGCGAGGTCGGGCGCCTCGTGGACCTCCCCGCGGCCCTGCGCGGATCCGCCCGGCCGGCACCGATCGGCGGCGAGTACGCCCGTGTGCGCCTCCTCGACGCGGTCGCGGACGCGCTCACGGCGCTGGCCGGCGGAGCCACCCCGGGCCTCGTCTGGATCGACGACTTCCATCTCGTCGACGAGTCGACCAGGCAGGCCGCCATGTACCTCGCGCGCCGGCTCCGCGGCCGTCCGATCGCCCTCCTCCTCGCCTGGCGACGCGAGGACATGACCGACGATGGCCTCGCCACGGCCGATGACCTGGCTCGGGTCCCGGGCGTCCTGGTGCTCGCCCTCGAGCGTCTCGACCGCGCGGCCGTCGAGACGCTCGTGCGCGCGTCGGAGCCCTCGACCGGCGGGAACAAGGATGCCCTCATCGATTCGGTCGTGGCCGGTTCCGAGGGGCTGCCGCTCCACATCGTCGAGATGCTGGCCAGCGATGAGCCGGGGAGCGGAGGCGTCTCGCGCGGCGTCCGTGAGCTGCTCCGAGAGCGGATCGCCTCGGTCGGCGAGATCGCCGCTCAGGTGCTCTCGGCGGCAGCAGTCATCGGTCGATCGTTCGACCTGACGACGCTTCGACAGACCAGCGGTCGCTCCGAGGAGGAGACGGTCGACGCGCTCGAGGAGTTGGTCCGGCGCGGGATCGTCCGCGAGATCGAAGTGGGCCCGGACGGGCTCCGCTACGACTTCAGCCATGGTCGGTTGCGCGACGCGGCGTACGAGACCACGAGCCTTGCGCGTCGGCGTCTCCTGCACCGGCGCACCGCAGACGCTCTCCGGCTCGACGCCGCCGATGCCGATCGCGACCCGATCTCGCATTTCGCCCGGATCGCGGGGCATGAGCGGGCCGCCGGACGGCCGATCGAGGCCGCCGTGGCGTTCCTCGACGCGGCCGAGCGGGCAGAAGCCGTCTTCGCCAACCGAGAGGCCATCGACCAGCTCGAGGCGGCCCTCGCGCTCGGTCGTCCGGACGCGGCAAGGATCCACGCCCGCATCGGCGAGCTGCGCGCGCGGCTCGGCGATACCCGGCGGCGATCGCGGCGCTCGAGACCGCCGCAGCCCTCGCGACGGCCGAGGAGCTGCCGGCCATCGAGGTGTCGCTGGGCCGCGTCCATCGACGGCGCGGCGACCTGTCTGCAGCCGCGAGCCACCTGGACGCGGCGCTGGCCGCCCGAGACCTGTCGTCGATCCTGCTCGTCCGCGCCCTCGTCGAGCGCAGCCGTGTCGCGCTCCAGGCGGGCGAGCTGGACGTCGCGTCCGAGACGGCGCTCGAAGCGCGGGCGCTCGCGGCCTCGTCGGGCGATCCGCACGGCGGGGGTGTCGCCGAGCGGCTGGCTCGGACTCGTGGCGCAGGCGCGCGGCGACCTCGCGACGGCGCGCCACGCATTCGAACGAAGCCGCACGCTGGCGGCGGACGATCCGGACCCGACTGCGGCGATCGCCGCGAGCACGGCCCTGGCCATCGTCCTCGCGGCCGACGGCAAGGTGGACGATGCGGTCGAGGCCGCGTCCGCGGCGATCGAGGACTGCCGCCGGATCGGCGACCGGCATCTCGAGGCCGCGGTCGAGAACCACGTCGCGGACCTCCTCCACCAGGCTGGTCAGGAGGCCGACGCGATGGACCACCTCAAGCGCGCGGTCGCGCTCTTCGCCGAGATCGGCGATGCCGCCCCGGAACCCGATCCCGGGATCTGGGCGCTGGCCGCCTGGTAGGGACGGTCAGCTCGGGGTTTCCACCTTGTTGTTGGGGTCGTCGACGTTGGTGACCTGGATCGAGATGTCGCCGCCGGTCGTCCCGGTCGCCTCGAACGCGACGAGGTAACCCTCGTCGACCGCGATCCAGACGTCGATCACCGCGCCCGCGGGGAGCCCCGTGAAGCCCCCCTGGATGGTCGTCGAATCGATGTGGTAGTGGTGGGCGCTCACGCCGTTCTTCTGCTCGACCCCCTGGTCGGACGAGTTCTGCGACCAGGCGAGACCCGCGAAGGCACCGACCATGAGGCTCGGGTCGTACGCCGCGAAGAGGGTGGTCGCCATCGTCTCGGGGACCGGACGTCAGCTTGCCGCCTGGCTGGGCGACCCAGGCCTGGTCCCCGATCGTGACGATCCGGGTCCCGGAGATGGTCAGGTCGCGCGCCACCGCAGGCTTGTTCACGGTCGTGCCCCGGTAGACCTCGGTCCCGCCGACGGTGATCACCGCCTGGTAGGAGTCCAGGTCGGAGAGGCCATGGGTGAGGACGCTGAGGTCGAAGGACGGGATCGCGCCGCCGCCCACACCGGGCGACGCGGGTGTCGCTTCGCTGCCCGGGCTGGCCGGCGTATTGGCGGTCGGGAGTGCCGCCCCGCTCGATGCGGCCGGGCTGCCCGACGTGGCCGAGCCGCTGCACGCGGCGAGCGACCAAGGCGATCGGGATGAAGAGGGCAGCGGCCCTGACGGATCGGCTCATGGACATGTTCGGTGGTCCCCCAGTTCGCCGGACGTGTCGCCGGCCCGGCGCGATGATGGGGCCCGTCCGCCCATCACGCAAGGCCTGCTCAGAGGGTCCCGCGGTCGAACCAGATCCGCTCCCCGGTGAACCGTTCCGTGACGGGATCCCACGGGAACAGGATCAGGACCTCGAGCGAGACGGCCATCCCGGACGCCGCGACGCCGGCCCACGGACCCTGGTTGGTGCCCGTCAGGGTCGCGACCTCGAAGGCGCCCTGGGGCCCGATGACGATCTCGGTCAGGGCGAAGGCGTTGTCGGGAAAGGCCGCGAACAGCTCCGTGTAGAACGCCCGGGCGCCGGCGTGACCCTCCCAGCGCTGGCCGGTCGGGACGATCTCGTAGACGCAGTCCTCGGACAGGGTGGCGATCAGCCCGTCGATGTCGCGGGCGTCCTCGGCGATCGAATGGCGGACCCACAGCTTCTTGATCCGGCGCAGCTCGGCCGGGTCGAACGGTCGGGCCAGCCGGCGGCGGATGGTGGGTCGCTCGGTCACCCGCGGGCGATCCGTTCGACCGCCTCGAGCGTGCGGTCCACCTCGGCGGCCGTGTTGTAGTGGACGAGCCCGAGTCGCAGGACCCCGCCCGCGTCGGCCAGCCCGAGCCGCTCGATCAGCCCGGTCGCGTAGAAGTCCCCGTCCCAGGCGTAGATCCCGTCGCGGCCGAGCGCCTCGGCCGCTGCCCGCGGGATGGACTCCCGCGATGGAGACGGACACGGTCGGGACGCGCGCGGCGAACCGTGCCGGCTCGGTGATGCCATGGATCGTCACGCCCGGCGATCGCGCCGAGCCCGGCGATCAGGCGACCGACCAGCTCCCGTTCGTAGGCCGCGATCGCGACCATCGCCGCGACCAGTTCGCGACGGCGTTCGCTGGCATCCGCCGCGCCCGGTGCGCCGGCCACGTCCCCGTAGTCGCGGCCGACATCGCGGAGATAGTCGGTCGCCGCCAGCGTTCCGGCGATGCCCTCGTAGTTCGGCGTCCCGGTCTCGAATCGGTCGTGTGCCGGCCGGACCTTGAACGCCGGCAGCCGATCGAGGACCTCGGTCCTGCCGTACAGCACGCCGACGTGCGGGCCGAACCACTTGTACGCTGAGCAGGCGAGGAAATCGGTGTCGAGCGCCGTGACATCGATCGGACCGTGCGGCGCATAGGCGACGGCATCCACGAAGGTGAGGGCGCCGACCTCGTGGGCACGCGCCACGATCTCGCGGACCGGGTTGACCGAGCCGACCGCGTTGCTCGCATAGCCCACGGCGACGAGCTTCGTCCGCGGTCCGAGCTTCGATTCGAGGTCCTCGAGATCGAGGGTGACGTCGTCGAGGCGGATGTCGGCGGTCCTGACCTCGATGCCGCGATCGGCAGCCATCGCCCGCCAGGTCGAGACGTTCGCCTCGTGGTCGAGGGTCGTCACGAGGATCTCGTCGCCCGGCTGGAGCGTCGCCCCGATCGACCGGCCGATGTGGAGCGTGAGCGTCGACATGTTGGCGCCGAACTTGATCTCGTCGGGCGACGCCGCTCCGAGGAAGTCGGCGACGGCCGCGTGCGCCTCGGCCGCCATCTCGTCGGTCGGCCTCACTGGTCGTGAACGCGCCGCCGGAGTTCGCGTTCAAGTCGCGGTAGTAGCCGGCGACGGCGTCGATCACCCGTTGCGGGACCTGCGTGCCGCCCGGTCCGTCGAGGAAGACCGCCGGCCGGCCGTCCTGCTGCCGGGCGAGGGCCGGGAACTGGGTCCGCAGGGCGTCGACATCGAAAACGGGCATCGAGACTCCGGCAGCGTGGAGTGGTTGGACCGCGAGCGTACCCGACTCGCGGTCCATCCCGGGCCGCTCCGCGACCTTACGGCAGGCGGCCGAACCAGACCGCCGAGAGCCCGGCCCCCAGCACGACCAGCAGGAGCCCTGCCCCGACCAGCGCGAACGTCACTTCCTGGCGCTGCTCGGTATAGCCGATGCGCGACTGGAGGTTGTCGTAGACGCTCGCGAGCTGCGCCGCGGTCGGCGCATCGAACGCCTGCGCCCCGGTGATCGACGCGATCTGCTTGAGGGTCTCGGTATCCGGCGGGACGTTCAGCGTGACGGTCTGGCCGAGGTTGTCCTGGACATCCACCGTGCCATCGGGCGTGCCGAGGCCGATGGTGTAGATCGGGACGCCCATGGTCTTGGCACGCTGTGCCGCATCGAGCGGCTGCGCCTGGCCGACGGAGTTGGCCCCGTCCGACAACAGGATCGCGGCGACCAGGGGCTTGCTCGCGGGCGCCGCCGATGGATCCGGGCTCGCGGACGGGTTCGGCGCGGCCGAGGCATTCGGTGCCGCCGTCGCGTCGGGCGTCTCCGCGCCTTCCTGCTGGACCTTGTCGGCGATGTCGAGGACCTGCATCAGGGCGTCGCCCATCGCGGTCCCGTCACGCGCCGTGAGGCTGTTGATCGCGGACTTGATCTGCACCCGATCGGTCGTCGGGGTGACGAGCGTCACCGGCTCCGAGGCGAAGGCGACGACGCCGACGCGGACGTTCTCCGGCAGCTGGTCGACGAACGACAAGGCGGATGCCTTTGCGGCATCGAGCCGGGTCGGCGAGACATCGGTCGCGCGCATCGAGCCCGAGACATCCATCGTCAGGATCACGGTCGCGTCCTCGCGGGGGACCTGGAGGACCATCGTCGGCCGGGCGAGCCCGATGAGGAGGGCTGCGATCGCGCCGAGGTAGAGGACGGGCGGCAGGTGGCGGCGCCACGACGGGCGGCGCGGGGTCAGGTTGGAGAGGAGCGCGAGGTTGGTGAACCTGACGGCGTACTTGCTGCGGCGGCGTTGCGCCCACAGGTAGAACCCGATCGCGACCGGGATCAGAAGGAGGCCGAGGAGGAATTGCGGGGCGAGGAAGTTCATGCGGGTCGTCCTGTTCGGTCGGGGGTCCGGCTGAAGCCCTTCGCGAGGGCGGGCAGCCACGGACCGTCGGTGGAGAGTCGGAGATGACGGATGGCGAGGCGTCGGAAGTCGGCCGCGAGCGATGCGCGATCGGCCGAGGCGGCCGCGTCGAACGCGGTGCGCAGCTTCCGATCGCCGGTGTCGACCCGGAGCATCTGTCCCGTCTCGGGATCGACGAGGGTCAGCTCGCCGACGTCGACGAGGGCGTCCTCGCGAGGATCGGTGATCTCGAGGGCGATGACCGCGTGCCGGCCGGCGACCTCGGTGAGGGCAGGGATCCAGTCGCGCGGGCCGCGGAAGTCCGAAACGACGACGACGACGCCGGGCGTGGTCCGGATGGCGCCGACGAGCGCGAGCGCCCGGGCGACCGAGGTCTCGCCGCCGCCCTCTTCAGGCGGTTCTGTCGCGATGGCGCGCAGGAGGCCGAGCATCCCGCGATTGCCGCCCGCGGGCGGGCTGACCGTCTCGCGGCCGGCCCCGAAGGTCACGACGCCGAGTCGGTTGCCGCGTCGCGCGGCGAAGCGGCCGACGACGAGCGCGGCCCCCTCGGCCACGTCGGCCTTGCGTCGATCGGCGGTCCCGAAGTGCATCGACGGGGAGTGGTCGAGCAGGAGCCAGGCCGTCAGCTGGCGGTCGGGCACGTCCTCGCGGACCTGCGGGACGAGCGTGCGGGCGGTGGCGTTCCAGTCGATCTTGCGGACGTCGTCGCCCGGCTCGTACGGTCGGATCCGGTCGAGCTCGAGGCCGTTGCCGTGCCCGCGACCGAGGTGGTCGCCGCTCATCCGGCCACCGACACGTCGGTCGAGCGACAGCTCGAGCTGGCGGACGAGCCGGTCGGCGATCGGCCCGGGACCCGGGCGTGCCGCGGACCGGTCCCGCCCGCCGATGCGCGCGAGGTCCGAGGTCGGCCGCGCCACGCCCGGCCGCGCCGGATCGGTGTCGCGGGGCTGGGTCATGCGGTCGGCTCCATCGCCATCTCCAGCCGCGGGGCCGGGACGAGCGAGACGACTCGGTTGACGATGGTGTCGGCGGTGATCCCGTCGGCCAGGGCCGCGTAGCTCAGCACGAGGCGATGGCGCAGGACGTCCGGGGCGAGGGCGATGATGTCCGACGGCAGGACGTAGCGGCGGCCGTGGAGGAGCGCCATCGCGCGGGCGCCGTGGATGAGGTTGATCGAGCCGCGCGGGCTGGCGCCGTACGAGACGTAGGTCTCGAGGTCGGGCGCGCCCCAGTAGGTGAGCTTCCGGGTGGCCTCGACGAGGGCGACCGCGTAGCTGATCAGCCGCGGGTCGACGTAGACCTCGGTGACGGTCTGCTGGAGCCGGAGCAGGCCGTCCGCGTCGAGGATCTCGCGCGGCGCCGCGGCGCCGACGAGCGAGCGGGCGACGATCTGCGCCTCATCGGCGGGGTTCGGGTAGTCGAGCAGGATCTTGAGCATGAACCGGTCGACCTGCGCCTCGGGGAGGGGATAGGTGCCCTCGGCCTCGATCGGGTTCTCCGTGGCCAGGACCAGGAACGGCGAGGGGACCTTGAAGGTCTCGTGGCCGATCGTGACCTGGTGCTCCTGCATGACCTCGAGGAGCGCGGACTGGACCTTGGCCGGCGCCCGGTTGATCTCGTCGGCGAGCAGGAAGTTGGCGAAGACGGGGCCCGGCTCGACCTCGAACTCGCCGCGGTCCGGGCGGTAGATCCGGGTCCCGACGAGGTCGGACGGCATCAGGTCCGGGGTGAACTGGATCCGCTTGAACGAGCCGCCGAGGACCTCGGCCAGGGTCTTGATGGTCAGGGTCTTGGCCAGGCCCGGGACGCCCTCGAGCAGCAGGTGGCCGCCCGACAGGAGCCCGACGAGGATCCGCTCGAGCATCGCGTCCTGGCCGACGATGACTCGCCGGATCTCGAACATGATCGCCTCGGCGGTCGCCCGCGCATCGGAAGGATCGGGGAGGGCGCGCAGGTCGGTCGTCGGAGCTGCGGGCATCTGGGACGGATCGGGCATGGGTCGGATCTCCGTAGTCATGTCGGGGACGGCACGGGCGCCGCGGTGTGTATCGGTCCCTCGACGTTCGCGGAGATTCCTGAGGGTTGTCTGAGAACGTTCGGCCCCGGAGTGAACGTTTCGAAACCTGCGGCGTGGGCGCGGGAGTCGCGTGGCGCGCGGACGGTTCGCGGCCCGCCGTGGCTTCCTGGTGTCAGAAAGTCCCCACGGGCCTAGCTGGCAACCGGGCGGGTCGGTTCGTGACACATAGTCTCCGGGGGACCGGTCGTCAGCGATCCGGTCGCCTGGGCGAGGGTCAGGCCTCCGACCCCACGCTCGTTGTCGACGAAATCCTGCCCGATCGACAGACCCTGAGGCGCGATTCCGTGCCTACCAGTCCGGGGGAGACTATCTGTCAGCGTCCACGGCCAGCAAGGCCGCCACGCCGCGGTCGGCCGCCCGGAGACTAGTGCTCGGTCGCGCCCGTGAAGGTCCAGCCGTCGATCCGGATCGCCGGCACGACGACACCGCCGAGGAAGCCCTTGAGCGTCTTGCGCTCGCTGGCGACGGCCACCGTGCCGGCCAGCGCGGCGAGATAGCTCTGCGTGTAGCGCAGGTTCTTGACCGGACCGACGATCGCGCCGTCCTCGACCAGGAACGTCCCGTCGCGGGTCATCCCGGTCACGATCGCGAGCTTGGGGTGGACCGGGTTCGTGTAGTGGAAGCGGGTCACGAGCAGGCCGCGGTCGAGCCCGCCGATGAGCTCCTCGCGTGTCGCCGTCCCGGGCTCCATGACCATGTTCAGCGGGAACGGTCCCCACGGGTTCGGCGCGGGCAGGCCGTGGCCGGTGGAGGCCACGCCGGCGCGTGCCGCGGTCTGGCTGTCGTAGACGAGACCCCGGCAGATACCCGCCTCGACGAGCGGGACCCGCTGCTTGGCGACGCCCTCGAAGTCGAACCACAACGGCAGCCCGGCCGGGTCGTATCCGTCATCGACGATCGTCACGAGATCGCTCCCGATCCGCTTGCCGAGCTCGACGAAGCTGCGCTCCTCCTGGACGGCGAGTGCCGAGAACCCGAGATAGCCGAGCATGTCGAGGAGGTCGACGACCGCGTACTCCTCGAGGACGACCGGGTAGTCGCCGGGCTCGATCGAGACGGCATTCGTCGTCGCTCCGCGCCTTCGCGGCGGCCTCGCGACCGAGCGCCGCGGCGTCGATCGACGTGGCGTCGACCGCAGCGGCCTCGGCGTACCCGCTGCCGCCACCCGGTCCCATCGAGACCGTGATGAGCTGCGAGCGTCGTCCGGGTCCCGGCGGCCCGCGCGCCGACCGAATTCGCGACCGCGATCGATTCCGTCCCGGTGGCGAACGAGCCGTAGGCCGTGACCCCGGCATCGTCCGCGGCGCCGATCACCGCACGGACGGCCTCTGCCCGGAACTCGGGGGTCGCGCCGGCGGTGGCCTGGCTGTAGGCGGCCGGGACGTCGCGGATCTCGGTCGGGCCGGGCAGCCCGCCCCAGTCGTCGAGCTCCTCGACGACGCGCGCGATCGCCCTGGCGTTCTCGGCCAGCCGGCGCAGGCTCTCGTCGTCGGTCCGGTCGGTCGAGGCGACGCCGATCCGCTCGCCCGACGACGACCCGCAGGTTGATCGTGACGTTGGTCTCGGCGACGTTCTGGTGGATCTCGCTGTTGGCGAACCGGGTCAGCGCCGAATCGTCGGCCATCACCAGCGCCTCGGCCTCGGTCACGTCGCCGCCGAGCGCGTGGGCGAGGGTCGCCTCGGCGATCGCCAGCGCGTCGTTCGCCCGGTCGTCGATCATCGGGCGCCTACCACTTGCCGACACCGACCTGGACGTCGCGGAACCGGGCGCCCGGCACGGCGTGGCCGACGTGGCCGGTCTGGCTCGGCTCGCCCTTGCCGCAGTTCGGCGTGCCGAGCATCACGTAGCTCCGCTCGTCGCCGACCGCGTCGCACGATCGCCAGAAGTCGTAGGTGATCCCGGTGTAGGTCGGGTTCTTGAACAGCCGACCCTTCTTGCCGCCCTTGATCTCGTAGGCGACCTCGGTCGCGAACTGGAAGTTGAGCCGGCGGTCGTCGATCGACCACGACCGGTTCGACGCGAGGTAGAGCCCGTCGTCGGTGTCGGCGACGATCTCGTCGAGGCTCATCCCCGGCTTCGGCAGCAGGTTGATGTTGGTCATCCGGATGAGCGGGATCCGGTTCCAGCCGTCGGCCCGCATCGCGCCGCCGCTCTGGCGGCCGATCCGCGGCGCGGTCTCGCGCGACGACAGGTAGCCGACGAAGATCCCGTTCTTGACGAGCGGCACGGCCTGCGCGGCGACGCCCTCGTCGTCCCAGCCGAAGGTGCCCATCCCGCCCGGCGCGGTCGCGTCGGCGACGATGTCGATCAGGTCGGAGCCGTAGCGGAAGCCCTCGTCGAGCTTGTCGGTGGTCAGGAAGCTGGTCCCCGCGTACGACGCCTCGGTGCCGTAGACGCGGTCGAGCTCGGTCGGATGGCCGCACGACTCGTGGACCTGGAGATAGAGCTGGCTCGGATCGAGGATGACCGTGAACCGGCCCGACGGGCACTGCGGCGCGGTCAGCAGCGCGACCGCCTCCTCGGCCAGCGGCTCCGCCCGCTCAGCGAGCGCGTGCCGGCGGACGATCTCGTAGCCGCCGCCGCCCCAGCCACCGCCCGAATCGGGGTAGCTCCGGCGCTGGTGCTCGTCGCCGTCGACGGCGTTGGCCTCGACCGCGGCGCCGACGTGGGTGATGGTCTGCTCGGTCAGGCTGCCGTCGGTCGCGGCGAACGTCTTCCACTCGCGCTGCGCGGCGTACATCGACTCGGTGAAGGCGATCCCCTTGACCCGGCTGGCGGCGCGGTCCGCGGCGAGCAGGTCGGCGATCTTGCGTCTCGAGCGGGACCGTGAAGGGGTCCTCCTCGACCGGCGTCTCGAACGTGCCGTGGGCCGGCGGGCGGTCGTCGAGACGGGTCCGGTCGCGGAGCGCGGTCGCGCTCGCCCGGGCGATCCGGACCGCCTCGTCGGCGACGCGGTCGGCCTCGGCGGCGGTCAGGACGTGCGACGCGGCAAAGCCCCACGCGCCGTCGACGAGGACGCGGACCCCGAAACCCTCGCTCTCCGCCGAGGCGACACCCTCGACCCGGCCGGTCTTGACGGTGATGCTCTCCTCGAGCCGGCGGACGACCCGGACATCGGCGTACGTCGCGCCCTTGGCGGAGGCCGTGTCGAGGGCGCGATCTGTCAGGTCTTCGCATGAGCGGCGCAGCCTAGCAGAGGGCCTCGCCCCTCACACCTTGGGCATTCGCCCTAGCCGCGTCGGAGCACCGTGTCCGGGCCGTCGCGCGGCCTCAGAAGGTCGTGTTGCCGGCCACCGCCTGGAAGGTGAGGTAGAGCCCCAGCCCGAAGACCAGGAACGAGGCGACGAGCGGCACGAACTGGCTCGCCCGGCCGAGCGACGAGGCGGAATCGACCCGATCGAGCCGGCCGCGGGCGAAGACCAGGGCGAGCCCGATCCCGCCCATCACCATCGCCATCCCGAGACCGAAGCCGACGACGAGGACGAACCCGAAGGCCGGGCGACCGGCGGCGATCGATCCGAGCAGGATCAGCAGGGCGCTTGCCGACGGGATCAGTCCACCGGCCAGGCCGAGGACGAACAGGCTTCGCCACGAGATGCTGGTCCCGGCCGGCGGCAGGTGGCTGTGGCGGACGCCGCCATGGCTGTGCTCGCCGGGGGCCGCGGTCGGGGAGTGGTCGTGGTCGTCGGTCGTGGTCGTGGTCGTCGTCGTGCTCGTGCGTGACCGCGCCGTGGCAGATCGTGGGCGCCGACAGGCCGTCGGGCGTCGATGCGTGCTCGTGGCGTGGTCGTGGGGATGCTCGTGCGCCTCGCCTGCCGGCGTGAGCCGCGGCGTGTGCCCGCTCGGCGACCCGGAGGCGCCAGCGACGCCGTGCCTCGCTGAACAGCATCCAGCCACCGATCGCGACGATCGAGACCGCCGCCACGATCGGCGCCGACTTGACCACGAGATCGGGCGGCAGGATCCCCTGCGCCCCGACGACGAGGCCGGCCAGCACGAGGATCCCGATGCGTGTGCGACAGCGCGACCGACAGGCCGAGTCCGACCGCGTGGAGCGGCGTCCCGCGCGTCCCGACCAGGTAGGCGGCCATCAGCGTCTTGCCATGCCCGGGGGTCAGGGCGTGGCCGGCGCCGAGGGCGGCGGCGGTCAGGATCGAGACGAGCAGGACGAGCGGAGAGATGTCGGCCGTGCGGAAGATCGACGGCAGGTCGCCGCTGGTCACGCCACCCGGCACGGAGCCGGCGGCCGCGACGGCCGGGGCTGCCGGAGCGGCCGGCGGTCGCCACCGGTCCACCCGTCACCGCCGCGGCCGGCGGCGGCGCGTCGGTCGCGGTGGCCCGCGACGGCGCCCGGGCAGCGGGTCGGCATCGGGGATGTCGAGCGGTGCGAGGGTCGGTCCACCCGGGGTGACCGCGATGGCGACCGACTTGTCGGCGAGCGCCTGGGTCAGCAGGTTGGTCGGGTAGAGCGTCAGCCGGGCCGAGGTGGTCGCCGTCCGAAGCTCGCCGCCGCCCTGCGCCGCGAGCGTGACCGCCGAGCCGCTGACCACGATCTCGCGCCAGCCGAGCCGGTCGGGGAACGACCTGTCGGCATAGCCGATCGTGCTGCCCGAGGCGAGCGGGCTGCCCAGCGACGCGCTGAAGCCGCACACCAGCCGCATCGTCGACAACCCGCCGACGCCCGGCGGGAAATGGAGCCCGGCCTCGACCACGGTGAGCGTCTGGGCGGTGCCGTCGACCGTCAGCGCGAGCGACGGCGCGAGCTTCTGGCAGGCGGGGCCTCGACCGGCGTCGGTCTCGGCGTCGGAGACCTCGCCGTCGCCGTCGGTGTCGAAGTCGAGCCGTGCCTGGAAGGCCGGGATCTCGGCCTCGTCGATGACGACGTCGAGGAGGATCCGGTCCGGGCTCGACCCGGATGCCGGTGTAGTGGTTGATCGTGAAGTTGCCGAGCGGGTGCGCGGCGGCCAGCGCGGGAACGAGCAGCACGGCGGCCAGGCCGAACAGGACGGCCAGACCGAGCCGTCGGCGTCGGCGGGGACGCCCGCGTTGGCTCACGTGAGGTCGGCGGTGATCGTGCGATCCATGGTTGTCATCGTGGTGCGTCCCGAATGATGCCGCAGGATGCGGCGGTGCCGATCGACCGGGCGTCGGACGACCTCAGCGGTGATACGCGGGCAGCACCCGTGTGGATGAATGCACCGAGGATCCGGGAGCCGTCCGCTACACTCGGCTCGTGACACGTCCCGGGGCGCCCGACCGCGGCTGGTTCATCACGGTCGAGGGACCCGAGGGGGCCGGCAAGACGACCCAGGCGTCGGCCCTCGCGGCACACCTCGAGCGGGCGGGTCACGACGTCCACCTCACGCGGGAGCCGGGCGGCACCTGGCTCGGCGAACGGCTTCGCGAGGTCCTGCTGGCGCGCACCGACGCCGCCGCCGCGACCGATCCGCTGACCGATGCCTTCCTGTTCAACGCAGCCCGCCGCCAGCTCGTGACCGAGGTCATCGGGCCGGCTCTGGCGGCCGGCCGGACCGTCATCTGCGCGCGCTACGCCGACTCGACGCTGGCCTACCAGGGCTATGGCGCCGGGGTCCCGCTGGCCCGTCTCCGCGCGCTCGAATCCGCCGCCACGGACGGCCTCGTACCGGACCTCACGATCCTCCTCGACCTTCCCGCCGAGGTCGGCCTCGCGCGGGTCGCGCCGGATGACGTGACCCGCTTCGAGGCGGAGTTCGACCTCGCCTTCCACCGTCGGGTCCGCGACGGTTTCCTGGCCTTGGCGGCCGCCGAACCCGGACCGTTTCGTGGTCATCGACGCGCGGCTTCCGGCGCCCGAGGTGGCCGCCGCCGTCGCCGCCGCGACCGACCGGTTGGTCGAGCGGAGTGAACCAAGACCGGCCGGCGCGCGCACAACGGGATGAGACAGGCGGACCCGTCGCCCCGGCCCCGTATCTCGTCCCCGGCGGATGAGGCGGACCGGGCCGTACTCGTGCGTCTGGCGGATGGAGAGCTTGGTGCTCTCGAAGAGCTGTATGACCGATACAGGACGATGGCCTACTCGATCGCGTACCGCATCACGAATGATCCGACCCTCGCCGAGGATGTCGTCCAGGACGCGTTCCTCGGTGCGTGGCGGAATGCCGCTCGCTACGTCGAGGGACGCGGCAGCGTGAAGACGTGGCTGCTGTCGATCGTCCACCATCGCGCCATCGACACCGTCCGACGGCGACGCCCCACGACCGAGCTTCCAGATGTCGAGCTGCCGCCGCCCAGCGCGCTGACCCTTCCCGACGTGTGGGACGAGGTCGTCGCCGTCCTCGATGCGGCCACCGTCCAGGGAGCCTTGGGCGTGCTGTCCGTCGTCCAGCGCGAGGCGATCGAGCTTGCCTACTTCGGGGGGATGACCCAGCAGGAGATCGCCGATCGGACCGGGACGCCGCTCGGGACCGTCAAGAGCCGGATGCGGCTCGGACTGCTCGCGATGCGTCGCGTCCTCGACGAGGGATCCTCGTGAGCGGCCCGGACGCCATGCCCGACCTGACCTGCGACGAGGTCCGCGAGATGGCGGGCGCATTCGTGCTTGGCGCGCTTCCGCCGGCCGAGGAAGAGGCGGTGCGCGCTCACCTCGCCACCTGCAGCGATGCCCATGCTGAGATCGCGGAGCTGGGTGGCGTGCTGCCGGTCCTCGACGCGAGCGTGCCGGTCGTCGAGCCATCGGCGGGGTTGAGGGCACGGATCATGGCGGCCGCGGCGGCGGACCTGGAGGCACGCGCGGACGCCCCGGATCTGCCGGCGATGGCTGCCGTCGTCGCGGCGACCCCCGGGACCGCGGCTCCGGCAAGCGCCGGTCCTGCGCCCATCGCGCGCCGCCGCTGCGCTCGCTCCGACGCCGTTCCCGACCGCAGACGAGCGAGCCGCCCGCCGCGCTGGCGCCTCGACAGCCAGTTGGGTGCTGCGCATCGCCGCGGTGCTCGCCATCGTGCTGCTCGGTGGCTGGAACCTGCTGCTCCAGGGCCAGGTCAACACCGCCAAAGCCTACGAGCAGAGCGTCGCCGCCGTCCTCGACGTCGCCGCGCAGCCCGGTTCACACACCGCGATCCTGACCGCGGCGGACGGCAGCGGAGGGTCCGGCCTGGCCGCGATCAGCGCGTCGGGCGCCGTCAGCCTCGCGATGCAGGACCTCGCGGCGACGACCGGCAGCACCGTCTATACCGCATGGGCCATCGGTGGCGACGGGGTCCCGATCGCGCTCGGCGACTTCACGGTCGGGAACAGCGGGACCGGATCGCTCGCGGCGACCGGTGCGCCGACCGCGGCTGGCGTCGTCGTGGCGCTGACCCTCGAGCCCGGCCCGGGCGCCACGGCGCCGACCCTGCCGATCATCTCGAAGGGCGTGGCGACCGCCGCAGGCTGATCGCCGGCGGGGACCGCGGAGAACTGCTCCGCCCGGTCCGCTATCCCTCCGGCTCGACCCCCGAGGCGACCGTGCCGCGTCCTTCGGCTCGAGCACGGGTCAACCCGTCGGTCGCTGCCGCGATCAGGGTGGCCGCATCGGTGCCGTCGGCCGGGAAACGGGCCACCCCGGCAGACACCGTGATCGGCCGGCCGGCGACCGCGGGGAGTGCCGCGATCCCGTCGAGGATCCGCTGGGCGACCATCGTGCCGGCCGAGCCCGGGGCCACCAGGACGAACTCGTCGCCACCGACCCGACCGACCGTGTCGACCAGCCGGACCGATTCGGCCAGGACCGAGGCGACGCGCCGCAGGACATCGTCGCCGGCCTCGTGGCCGCCCTCGGCGTTGGTCGCCCGGAAGTCGTCGATGTCGAACATCGCCAGCGAGACCTCGCTGCCCTGCCGGCCGGCCCGCGCCAGCTCGAGCTCGAGGATCCGCCCGATCGTCCGCTCATTGGCGAGGCCGGTCAGCGGATCGGTGTGTGCCATCCGCTCGAACCACTCGGAGCGCTCGGCGGCGGTCGACGCCAGCCGTGCCCGATCGACCGCGAGCGCCGCCAGGGACGACAGTCCGGTCAGCAGTCTCGCGCTCGGCGTCGTCGAGGACGCGCGGGGCCGGCCAGCCGAAGCCGATCGCTCCGACCGACGCCTCGACGCCGGCGCTCGAGACGACCAGTGGCAGATAGGCGCCGACGAATGCCGACCCGTCGGCCATCGTCGCCTCGCGATCGAAGGTGACGGCCCGCGTTCCGGCGGCGGTCGCGAACGGGTCGGCGGGGTCCGCGACGGCGAGCCCGAGCCGCGCCGTCGGCTGCCTCGTCCATCCCGTGCGACGCAACCAGCGTCAGGCCCGGCCGGTCGGGGTCGGAGATGAGGATCGCGCCCATCGTCGGTCGGAGGGCGTCCGCGGCCGCGGCGAGAACGCCGTCGAGCGCTGCTTCAAGCGTCGCGCTCCGGGCGACGGCATCGATCGCGCCGGTCAGCGCGGCGCGGGGATCGCTGGACGGTCGGTCTGTCGACACGGGGGACTCCTGCACGTCGGACTGGGTCGATCGGGGCCGCATCGTACACCCCGGCCCGCCGGCCCCGACCGTCGAATGGCGTTGACCCCGGTCGCTCGCGGCACCGATACTCCGCGCGTGAAGCTCGTCGTCGCCATCGTCCACAGCGAGGATGCCGGGGCCCTGGTCGCCGCCCTCCTCGACAAGGAGTTCCGGGCGACGCGCCTGCAGAGCTCGGGCGGCTTCCTCAAGCAGTCCAACGCCACGATCATCCTTGGGGTCGAGGACGCCGACGTCGACGAGGTGATGAGCATCGTCCGGGCGAACTGCACGTCCCGGACGCAGGTCGTCAACCCGATGCCACCGATCATGGAGCCGGGCGAGTTCTTCATGCCCTATCCGCTCGAGGTCGAGGTCGGTGGCGCGACGGTCTTCGTCGTCCCGGTCGATCGGTTCGAGCGGCTGTGAGCCGCGTGACGGCGACCCGGGTCCCCGCGTGAGCCCGTTCCGACCCGACCTGCGTCGACTGCTGGATGTTCCGCGTCGGCCGGACGGCGCGCGCCGTCGAGCGACCCGAGATCCTGCTCATCCGGCGCTCGGCGGGCCGGATCCTGCCCGGTCTCTGGCAGTGCGTCTCGGGCACGCTCGAGCCCGGCGAACGCGTCACCGCGGGCGCACTCCGCGAGCTGGCCGAGGAGACCGGCTTCGGGGCCGACGACATCGAGGCGTTCTACGACCTAGACCTCGTCAACCAGTTCCACGAGCCGTCGTATGACGCGATCGTCACGGCGGCGGTCTTTGCCGTCCGTCTCCGGCCGGATGCCGAGCCGACCCTGTCGTCCGAGCACGACAGCGCGAACTGGCACGACCTCGACGAGGCCCACCAGCAGGTGATCTGGCCGGGCTACCGGACCGCGATCGAACGGATCCGCGACGACCTGTCCGAGCCCGAGCGCGCGGCCTGGTTCGAGCTGACCCTCGCGGGCGACCGGTCCGGGGTGGGGGAGTCGCCCAAGCTGACCCGCTGGTAGCGGTCAGTAGACCTCGGGGACGTAGGTCTGCTCGGTCCTCGGCGGCCGGATGTAGCCCTGATCGGGCTGGCGCGGCGGCAGCACGATCTGCTCGGGCGTCAGGTCCTCGTAGGGGATCAGGCTGAGGAAGTGGTGGATGACGTTGAGGCGTGCCCGCTTCTTGTCGTCCGCGTCGACGACGTACCAGGGCGCCTGCTTGATGTCCGTGTGCGCGAACATCTCGTCCTTGGCCTTGGAGTACTCGACCCACCGGGCGCGTGACTGGAGGTCCATCGGGCTCAGCTTCCAGCGCTTGGTCGGGTCGTCGAGCCGAGCCTGGAAGCGCCGTTCCTGCTCGTCGTCGCTGACCGAGAACCAGTACTTGACGACCATGATCCCGGAGCGGACGAGCATCCGCTCGAACTCCGGGCAGGAGCGCATGAACTCCTGGTACTCGGCGTCGGTGCAGAAGCCCATCACCCGCTCGACGCCGGCCCGGTTGTACCAGCTCCGGTCGAACAGGACGATCTCGCCGGCGCTCGGCAGGTGCGGCGACGTAACGCTGGAAATACCACTGGCTGCGCTCGCGCTCCGACGGGGCCGGCAGCGCGGCGACCCGGGCGAAGCGCGGGTTGAGCGACAGCGTGAACGTCTTGATCGCCCCGCCCTTGCCGGCGGCGTCGCGGCCCTCGAACAGGATGACGACCTTCAGGCCCTGGGCCCGGACCCACTCCTGGCATTTCACCAGCTCGATCTGGAGCTTGGCCAGCTCCGTCCGATAGGTCTTGCCCGAGATGGTCCGCGCCGATCCGCCGATCGTCTCGACCGGTGGGTCGGGCCAGACCGGCGCCAGATCGACGTCCTGGCGATGCTGCTCGGCCTTGGATTTCGCCATCGGTCACCCTCCGTACCTCGGCAAGTATCCTCCGCCCCGACGCCTCGGATAGACTGGTCGAGTGACCCACCGTGGCGCCCCAATGGAGAGCCGAGTGATCGATCGGACCGAAGCGACCTCCACCAGCGGGCCATCCGGCGCCGCCCAGCGACGCGTCTTCCACTCGAAAGTGGACACCATCCGCCCGACCTACGGCTTCGAGGACGTCTCCCTCGCGCCGGGCGTCGACACCATCGAGCCGGCCGATGTCGATCTCGCGCAGACGTTCTGCGGCATCGACCTCGCGATCCCGATCCTCGCGTCGGCGATGGACGCCGTCGTCGACGCCCGGATGGCCGGCGCGCTCGCCCGGCTGGGCGGGCTCGCGATCCTCAACCTCGAAGGTGTCCAGACGCGCTACGACCAGCCGGCCGAGATCCTCGAGCGGATCGCAGCGGCGGCGGACGGGGACGTCCAGGCGGTCCTCGCCGAGGCCTACCAGGCGCCCATCCGCGAGGAGCTGATCGCCCGCCGGCTCGACGAGATCCACGCCGCAGGCTCGCGAGCCGCAGTGGCCGCCACGCCGGGCGCCGCCCGCCGGTTCGGGCCGTTCTGCGCGGAGCACGGCGCGGACCTCTTCCTGGTCCAGAGCCAGGTCTCTTCGGCCCGCCACCTCGCGACCGAATACGACCCGCTGTCGCTGGCCGAGTTCACTCGCTACATGCCGATCCCAGTCGCGGTCGGGAACACGACCAACGCCGAGGCGGCCTTCGCACTCATGGAGCAGGGCGCCGCCGCGGTCTTCGTCGGGGTCGGCCCGGGAGCAGCCTGCACGACCCGCGAGGTCCTCGGCATCGGCGTCCCGCAGGTGACCGCGATCAGCGACGTCGCGGCAGCACGCGACGCCTTCCATGTCGAGACCGGCCGCTACGTCCCGGTCGTTGCCGACGGCGGCATGCGTCGAGGTGGCGAGCTTGCCAAGGCGATCGCCGCCGGCGCCGATGTCCTGATGATCGGCTCGCCGCTGGCCCGCGCCGAGGAAGCGCCCGGGTCGGGGCATGAACTGGGGGATGGCGGCGCCGTCCCCGACCTTGCCGCGGGGGACGCGGATCAAGGTCGGCACCCTCGGGTCGGTCGAGCGGATCCTGCTCGGTCCGGCGCACGTCACCGACGGCTCCGAGAACCTGGTCGGGGCGCTCCGGCAGTCGATGGCGGCGCTCGGCGCCCGGACGATCCGCGACATGCAGCGGGTCGAGATGGTTTATGCACCCTCGACCCAGACCGAGGGCAAGTCCTGGCAGCGGAGCCGTTGAACGTGATCATCAGATCGTCTTCGCGCACGGTCGGCGCGGGTCTCCTCGCGGTCATCCTGGTGGTGGTCCTGGCGGCCTGTTCGAGCCCGGCGACGGGCGCCGGCTGGACGCTCGGCCCGACCCTCGCGCCACCCTCGGATTCGCCGTCAGCGCCGGCCGCGTCGGCACCGGCCGCCTCCGCGGCGCCACCGTCCGCGACCCCGGCCGCGACGCCGGTGCCGTCCGCCGCAGCGTCCGCCGCGCCGTCGGAGTCTCCGGCGGCGTCGGGGTCACCCGGTGCGTCGGGGTCGCCCGGAGCCTCGGGTTCGCCCGGCGCCTCCGAGTCGCCCGAGCCGTCCGAGACGCCCGAGGCGTCCTGACGACGGCCGATCCGGTGCAGACCCCGACTGGCTCGATGGAGAACGACCTTGTCGCATCCGGGCGGTTCGTCCGGATCGAGACCCGTGGCGACCGGTCGGGATTGGAGCGCTCGGTGACGGTCGGGTTCGTCGACGATGACGCCCAACCCGGAGCGATCCTGGTCGCGGCCGGATCGACGGACACCGCGTGGGGACGCAACCTCATTGCGGACCCGCATTGCCGGGTGCGGACCGGCGAGCGGTCGTTCGATGCCATCGCCGACCTGCTCGGACCCGCCGACCACGCCCGGGCGATCCGTGAGCTGATCCTGCGCTACGGGACCCCGTCCGAGGGGCTCGGCCACGGACCGTCGTTTCGGCTGCGCCCGGTCGAGACCGAGCACCCGGGATGACCATCGCAGTCGACGTCGAGACCGACATCCGACGTCTGCCGGCCGACGTCTTCGCTGCACTGGTCGACGTCGAGAGCTACCCGTCGTGGCTCATCGCGTCGGGGATCGTCCGCGTCGAGCGGCTCGATCCGGGGCCGCTGGTCGCCGGCTCCCGGCTGCGGATCCACCAGACCGTCGCCGGTCGCTCGACCGTCCTCGACGGGACCGTGACGGTCCTCCAGCCCGGCGCCGCATTCGCGCTTCGCGGCAAGGACAAGGACGGGGTCTCGATCCAGATCGATGCGGTCATCGCCCTCGACGAGCTGGCCACGCGACTGCGCTGGTCGCTCCGGCTCGGACTGCCGCTCCGGTTCCGGATGTTCGAGTCGATGGTCGCGCCGCAGGCCAAGCGTGCGGCCGCGCTCGATCTCGAGGCGCTGAAACGCCGCCTGGAGGCGTCCGGAGCCGACTGAGGCGGTGGGTGGCCGGCGGCCGGGCCGGCCCGCTGCCGACGGATGGACATCTGTCCATCCGTTCCGGCGCCCCTTGCCCATGCTCGCGGGACCCGCGCCCGCATACGTTCCTGCCACCGGGATCCCTCCACCGGAGACCCGCGGGAAGGAGACAGGCACATGTTCCAGCCGCAGCAGATCCAGATCATCGAAGGCCCGACCATCGTCGCACCCGACCGGAGTCGCGCCTGCCTCGTCCCCGGCTGCACCTGCAAGGACGCTCGCATCGTCTCGTTTCGACGAGCCGCGTTCTTCGCGGCGGTCGCTCGCTGGTCCGGTCAGACCGCGAACCGCTTGATCGCCGCGGATCCCGATTGGCGGATCCCCACCCTCGAAGGAGCCAGGTGATCATGACCATCCATCCGGCCCGTGGGGCCGCGGCCGTTTCGATCACTGACCAGGGCCGCGACGGTCATTTCGGAGCCACGGCATGACCGCTACGGCTGGAACTGCCCGGCTGCCCCGCTACGCCCACCGGCGCGGTACCCGTGGGTTCGCGGCGATCGTCACGTCGCTGGCCGGGCTCGTCGTGCTGGCGATCGGCGGCGTCGTGCTGCCGACCACCTCGCTGGACCGGCTGGCCCTGTCGTGGCTCATCCCGCTGACGGTCGCCTTCGGACTTGCCCACGGCGTCGCCGCCTACGGCCTGATCCGTCGCCGGGCATGGAGCCGAAGCCTTGTCGGCTACCTCGCCGCGATCGGCATCGGGGTGGCGGTCTACGGGCTGCTTCTGACCCTGACCGGGGCGGACCCGTTCGGCGCAACCAGCTCGCTGCCATCCGACCGGGCCATGGCGCAGGGTCTGGGGTTGCTGCTCTGGATGATCGGCCTGTGGGTCGTGGCGGCGCGGTTCGCCTGGAAGGGCGTTCCGCCGACCGGCCCCTCGCCGGCGACGCGACCCGGCACCCGGCCGATGGCGATCGACGCCTGATCTATCCTCGGTCGGCCATGACCGACAGCGCGACGCTCTACGACCGGGCCGGCGGGACGGCCTTCTTCGAGGCTCTCGTCGACCGGTTCTATGCCGGAGTCGGGTCGGACCCGGCGCTCCGGCCGATCTACCCCGAGCCCGACCTTGCGGGCGCGCAACACCGGCTGACCCTTTTCCTGATCCAGTACTGGGGCGGCCCGACGACCTACGACCAGGAGCGCGGACACCCGCGCTTGCGGATGCGCCATGCGCCGTTCGCCATCGGCCCGGCTGAGCGCGATCGCTGGCTGGTCCACATGCGCGCAGCGGTGGCCGAGCTCGATCCGCCGGCCGACGTGGCGGCCGAGCTCGAGCGCTACTTCGCGATGGCCGCCGAGGCGATGCGCAACCGGCCGTGAGCGATCGCTGATGCCCGCCGCCGACCGCCGGCCGACCCACCCCGACGCCGGGTAGACTGTCGGTCAGCACCCGGCGAGTGGAGGACCGATTGGCCGAGGCGACCGAGACGGACGACGAGGCAGCGAGCGGCGACGCGCCGGCTCCGCCCGAGCAGGCCGAGCTTGCCGAGCTGACCGAGCAGGAGACCGGCCCGGACGCCCCGCCGCCGACCAAGCGGGGCAAGACCGTCCACGGCGAGGCGGCCAACGCCGGGCATCGGATCCTCGCCCCTGACGACGCGGAGGTCGAGGCCTACCTCGAGACCGCGCTCAAGGCCCCGGCCCCCGACCGCTCGCGCGATGACCGGCCGGCCGGCGCCGCGGCCACCGAACCCGGCACGGTCGTCGTCCTCGACTTCGGCAGCCAGTTCGCCCAGCTGATCGCGCGGCGCGTCCGCGAGCTCGATGTCTACTCCGAGCTGCTGCCGCACGACACGCCATACGAGGAGATCGAGCGACGCGGCGCCCGGGCGATCATCCTGTCCGGCGGCTGGAACTCGGTCTATGACACCGACGCGCCGCGGCCCGACCCGGCCATCTGGTCCGGGCGGATCCCCGTCCTCGGGATCTGCTACGGGGCGCAGCTGATGGCCCGTGAGCTGGGCGGCGACGTGATGGCCGCCGATCATCGCGAGTACGGCCCGGCCAACGTGACGATCACCTCGGAGGACGGGCTGTTCGTCGGACTGGAGCGCGAGCAGCCGGTCTGGATGAGCCACGGCGACTCGATCACCCGGCTGCCAGACGGCTTCCGCTCGACGGCCCAGACCGACTCGACGCCGTACGCGGGCCTGGCCGCACCCGAGCGCAACCTGTACGGCATCCAGTTCCACCCTGAGGTCGTCCACACGCCGCGCGGTCGTGACGTGTTGCGCAACTTCGTGGTCGAGATCGCCGGGATCGCGCAGACCTGGACGCCGGCCAACTTCATCGACACGACCGTGCACGGGATCCGCGAGCGCGTCGACGCGCACGCCCGCCAGACCGGGTCGGACGGGCTGGTCATCTGCGCCCTGTCTGGCGGGGTCGACTCGGCGGTCGCTGCGGCGCTGGTCCATCGAGCGGTCGGGGATCGGCTGACCTGCATCTACGTCGACCACGGGCTGATGCGCAAGAAGGAATCCGAGCTGCTCCGCGTCACCTTCGAGCGCGACCTCGGGATGAACCTCGTGATGGTCGATGCCCGCGAGCGCTTCCTGGCCCGCCTGGCCGGCGTCGAGGACCCCGAGGAGAAGCGCCGGATCATCGGCGACGAGTTCATCCGCGTGTTCGAGGAGGAGGCGACCAAGCTCGGGCGGATCGACTTCCTCACCCAGGGAACGCTCTACCCGGACGTGATCGAATCGGCGACGTCGGAGACCAAGGCCGCCCAGAAGATCAAGACCCACCACAACGTGGGCGGGCTGCCGGCCGACCTCCGCTTCCAGCTCATCGAGCCGCTGCGCTACCTGTTCAAGGACGAGGTGCGCCGAGTCGGGGTCGGGCTCGGCCTGCCCGAGGCGATGGTCCTCCGCCAGCCGTTCCCCGGTCCCGGGCTGGCGATCCGCATCCTCGGCGAGGTGACGGCCGAACGGCTCGACACGCTTCGTGAGGCCGACTGGATCGTGATCGACGAGATCAAGGCCGCCGGGCTCTACCGGAGCCTGTGGCAGTCGTTCGCGATCCTGACGCCGGTCCGCTCGGTCGGGGTGATGGGCGACGGCCGGACCTATGCCAACGTCGTCGCCATCCGGGCCGTCACGAGCGAGGACGGGATGACCGCCGACTGGGCGAAGCTGCCGTACGACGTCCTCGGCAAGATCTCGTCCCGGATCGTCAACGAGGTCCCGGGCGTCAACCGCGTCGTCTACGACATCAGCTCGAAGCCGCCGGCCACGATCGAATGGGAGTGATGGGTCCTGACCCGATCGTGACCGATGGGCCATCGAATCGCTGACGCCGCGCGGTAGCATTCGGGCCATGGCCGACCAATCCATCTCGACGGACGCGACGTCCGACTCCATCTGCCCGTGGTGTTCCGCCGCGCTGACCCCTGACGCCGCGACCTGCCCGTCGTGTGGCGCGAACCTGACCTCCGACGACGACCACGAGCTGCCCGGCGTGACCGCCATCGACCAGGACGTCGTCCGCGGGCTCAAGAAGCAGCCCAGTCGCAGCCGGCTGCTGTCGTGGATCAGCGGCGACTACGAACCGGGCACCCCGTCGGTCGTCGAAGCCGGGGCGCTCGCGCCACCGGACCAGGCCGTCCAGCGCGAGATCCTGCGGCTCGAGATCGAGGCAGAGGTCGCCAACCTCCAGGCCGAGGCCGGTGCCCGCTACGCCGAGGCCCTGGCCGAGGGTCGCGTCCAGGATCTCCCCGAGGGCCTGGAGGCGATCGCGACCGGTTCCGCGCCGATCGAGGGTCTCGTGCCAGAAGCGGTCCCCGCCCTCCACCCCGACGCCACGGAGGCCGTCAGCGAGACCGACGCCCCTGCCGGGGACGCACCGACCGCCTGACGCGTGGCCCGGCCACCGGCCGTGCCCGGCTATCCTGCGCCGATGCCCGATCGACTCCCCGCGCCCGGTCCATCGTTCCTCCGCGAGCAGCCCGTGCGGATCGGCTCCACCACGTTCCAGGCCGGGATGGGCCGGCCATCCGACGCACCCGACGGCTGGTGGATGGCGATCCTGTGGGTCGCCGACGCGGATGGCGTCGTCAGCTTCCGCGACGTAGCGCCGACGGCCGGACCACCTCCCGATCCGCCGCTCGGCCGCCTCGGCCCGGGGGTCAGCGGCGCGCTCTCCGGGCTGATCCTCGAGGACGCGGGCAGGCTCCAGATGCGTCTCGGGCTGGTCGCGCCGCCGGACGACCCGACCCGCCCGTGGCGAACGCCGCTGGCGGTCCGGGCGGCCTTTCGGTTCGAACCGGCCAGGGCGGCCACGCTCCGCGTCAACGGGCTCGCGGAGATGGTCCTTGCCGGCTTCGTCCGGGCCATCGAGGGGCTCCACAAGGGCTGATCGCGGAAGGCAGGTAGACTCGCGCACGAATGCGTGACCTGTTCGACGATTTCATGGAGGAGCTCCGCCGTCGCGAGGCCATCGCGCGCGGGCAGGACCCCGACGCGGGCGGGCCGCGCAAAAGCCGCTCGACCCGGCAGCCGGACGGCAACGGCGACGATGACGGACCGTCCGACGAGGACCGCGACGAGCGCGCGGCGGACGCGACGGACGACACCGACGAGCCCGCCGACGAGTCCGGCGACACTGCCGACGACGATCGCGTCGTGCCGCTGTCGATCACGGACCACCGTCGCCGTGGCGGACCACCGCGTCGTCGCGGCCCGGGCGGTCCGGACGACGGCGGGTCCAGTCGGGCGGCCAGGGCAGGTCGCCGCCTCGGTATCGGCGTGGCGATCGTCGCGATCCTGGCGGTCATCCTGCTGTTCAGCGTCGGCATCGACCTGTGGACCGATGCCCTCTGGTTCAAGAGCGTCGGGTTCGATTCGGTCTTCTGGACGCGGCTGATCGCGACCTTCGGCCTCGGTGTCGGGGCGTTCGTGGTCGCCGCGATCGTCTTCTTCGGCAACCTGTGGGTCGCCGGTCGGCTGACGCCACCGCCCTCGGCCGACGGGGCCGGGTCGCTGCGCTCGCTGGTCGACCGCATCAACGACGCGGCCCAGGCCGCCGACGAGCGGCGCAGTGGCCGCTCGCAGTTCGGCGGACGCGACCGATTCGGCAACCAGGCCGCCGGGGCAGTCACCTTCGACGTTGGTGAGATGCCGGACCTGACGCCGCTCGCCGGCTGGGCGCTCGGCGGGTTCGCCCTCGTCCTGGCGCTGCTCATCGGTGCCTCGGTCTCCGGAGCGTGGGAGACCGTCCTGCTCTGGATCCACCGCGTCCCGTTCTCGGCGACCTCGTCCGTCACGGATCCGATCTTCGGCAAGGACATCAGCTACTTCCTGTTCGAGCTGCCGTTCCTGCGCCTCGTCCAGGGGATCTTCAACGGGATCGTCCTGGCCACCCTGATCCTGTGCCTGACGCGCTACCTGGTCGGTGCGTCGCGCGGCGGGCTCGTCTTCTCGACGCCGGTCCGGGTCCACCTGGCGATCCTCGGCGGGCTCTTCCTGCTGTCGGTCGCATTCGGCTACCAGCTCGACAAGCTGGAGCTGTCGTACAGCAGCCGCGGCGTCGCGGCGGGCGTCAGCTTCACCGACCAGAACGCCCAGTTCCTGGCCTTCGACGTGCTGACGATCATCTCCGGGATGGCTGCCGCGTTCCTCGTCGGCGGCGCCTTCACGCGGATGATCTGGCCGCTCGGGCTGACCATCGGGATCTGGCTGGTCGCCTCGATCGTCATCGGGCGGCTCTACCCCGAGGCGGTCCAGCGCTTCACCGTCGCCCCCAACCAGTACGCCCAGGAATTGCCGTACATCGCGAACAACATCAACATGACCCGACTGGCCTTCGACCTCGGGGGATGGACGGACCAACCGTTCACCGGGACCGCCGTCCTGACGCCCGCCGAGGTGACGGCCAACGCCCCGACCTTCGCCAGCGCCCGGCTGTGGGACCCCCGGCCGCTCCAGACCAGCCTCGACCAGCTGCAGACCGTGCGCAAGTACTACGACTTCACCGACGTCGACACCGACCGCTACACGATCGACGACGCCCAGCGCCAGGTCATGCTGTCGGCGCGCGAGCTCGCCCCGGAGCAGAACCCGACGGCGACCGGCTGGGTGAACCAGCGGATCATCTACACGCACGGGATCGGCGTCGCGATGGTGCCGGTCAACGAGGCCGGGAGCCAGGGGCAGCCGAACCTCCTCATCGGCAACCTCCCGCCGGCCTCGGTCGGCGGCGCGCCGACGATCAACCAGCCGCGGATCTACTTCGGGGAGCGACCGTCGTCCTACATCGTCACCGGCGCCCAGGAGGACGAGTTCGACTACCCGACCGGCGACACGGACACGGGCGGGTCGGTCGGCGCCCAGACGCGCTGGACCGGGACGACCGGGGTCAAGCTCGACAACACGCTGATGCGGCTCCTCTTCGCCGCCCGCTTCCGTGACCTCGACCTGCTCATCAGCAACCAGGTGACGGCCGACAGCCAGCTCCTCTTCCACCGCTCGATCGCCGACCGGCTCGGGATGATCGCCCCGTTCCTGCACTACGACAAGGATCCGTACATCGTCATCGACGGCACGGGCCAGCTCGTCTACGTACAGGACGCGTTCACGACGTCCGACCGATTCCCGGACGCCCAGCCGTTCGATCCGGGCACGCTCGACTCGACCAACCTCGGCAGCGACTCGTTCAACTACATCCGGAACAGCGTCAAGATCACGATGAACGCCTACGACGGCACGATGCACTTCTACGTCTCGGACCCGACCGACCCGATCATCCGCGACTACGAGGGCATCTTCCCGTCGCTGTTCGAGCCGCTCAGCGCGATGCCGGCCGACATGCGGGCCCACGTGCGCGTGCCCGAGGAGCTCTTCAACGTCCAGACCCGGGTCTTCGGCCGGTACCACGTCACCGATACGCTGCAGTTCTTCCGCAAGGACGACCTGTGGACCGTCCCGACCGGAACCTCGAGCGAGCAGACGCTCCCCTCGCAGGCGTACTACGTCGAGATGCACCTGCCCGGCCAGACCGGGGTCGAGTTCCTGCTCCTCCAACCGATGGTGCCGACCAGTCGACCCAACATGATCGCGTGGGTGGCCGCCCGGAACGACGGGGCCAACTACGGGTCCACGCTGGTCTATCGATTCCCCGCGGACACGACGATCTTCGGGCCTGTCCAGATCGAGGCCAGGATCGACCAGGATCCGGTCATCAGCGCCCAGATCTCCCTCTGGAACCAGTCTGGGAGCAAGGTCATCCGCGGCAACCTCATCGTCCTGCCGCTCGATGACGCCCTGATCTACCTCCAGCCGATCTACCTGCAGTCGACCGGCTCCGCGTTCCCGGCGTTCACCCGGATCGTGGTCGCCTCGCCCCGCCAGGTGGTCTGGTCCGACACGCTCGGCGGCGCGTTACAACTCCTGCTGGCCGCCGAGGCCGGCTCGCCGACCCCGCCTCCCACGGCGACACCGGGGCCGTCACCCGCGCCGGGCGCCTCTCCGACCCCGACGCCGGGAAGCAGCCCGACGGCGACTCCGCCATCCGGCCTGCCCTCCGACATCCCCGGGCTCATCGCCTACGCGAACGACCATTTCGAGCTTGCGCAGCAGGCCCTCCGTGACGGCGACTTCGGGCGCTACGGCCAGGAGATCGCGCTCGTCCAGTCCGCTCTCCAGCGTCTGCAGGTCCTCGCCCCCGGTCTCGCGATCCCGAGCCCGGGAGCGTCCACCAGCCCCGCGCCGTGAACCGTCGGGCGGCGCTGATCGGCGCGCTGCTCGCGACACTCGGGACACCCGCGACCTGGCCGCTGGCGCTCGCCAGCTTCCTGATCCGTGGCGGGATCGCGCTCGTGCTGGTGCCGATCGTCGTGCTTCCCACGACGGTCGGGATCGGCAACGTCTTCGGCCCGGCGCTGGCCTCGATCGCCTTCGGGTCCATCTCGGGCGCGCTCGTCGGCATGGCCGTCGTCACGGTGCTCGCCGTCGCCGGCTGGCTGGTGATCGGCGGATGGCTGGCGGCGGCGCTCGAGCTCGAGGGCATCCGGATGGTCGCCGCCGACGACGGCGTCCGATCGCTCGGCCGGCCGGCCGACGAGCCGGTGAGTGGCGGGACCGCCGGACTCGCGGCGCGCATCCTGGCCGCACGAGCCATTGCGTTCATCCCGTTGGCGGTGGCCCTCGCCTTCGGGACGGTGCGGGTCGTCGTGGTCGCCTACCGCGAATTGACGAGTCCGCTCGACACCTCGACACCGATCGTCCAGCGGGTGCTGGGCGAGACGCCCGAGGTCGTCATCGCCGTGATCCTGGCCTGGATGGTCGGCGAGATGCTCGGCGCGGTGGCCGCGCGGCGCATCGGCCTGGCCGGGGACGGCGTCGGGACTGCGCTCCGCGCCGCGATCGCGACCTGCCTCCGGCATCCGGTCTCGAACCTGGTCCGCTTCTGGCTGCCGAGCGCGGTCCTGTTCGTGGTCGTCGTCGTCGGCGCCATGGCGGCCGCTTCGGCCTGGTCCGCCGTCGGGGACGTGCTGGCCGGCTCGGGCGACCTGACGGCGGCCGTCGCAGTCGTTGTCCTGTTCGTCGTCGTGTGGCTCGTCGGGCTCGCGCTCATCGCCCTCGTGAGCGCCTGGCGCGCCGCTGTCTGGACGGTCGCCGAGGTCGCGCGCGAGGGGACGTTCGGGGGGTCCACCGACCGCCGACCGGGTGATTGGCGGGCCGATCACTCGTCTGCAACCCTGTAGTCCGGTCGGCCCCAGGCCGCCCCGGACGGCGAGGTGCCACGTTGACGACCCGGACCATGGCCTGCATCGACTGCGGCGAATCGCTCCCGTACGGTCGTCTCTCGTGCCCTGCCTGCGGCGCCCTGCTCGCCTCCGTCGCGGGCGCGACCCGCGGCCCGGTCCGAGTGGCCGTCGTGTCCGATCCCGCCGATGGCGACGATGCCTCGACGAACGCGCTGGTCGACACAGATCCGGCGGAGCTGGACGAGGGTCTCGCACCCGAGCCGTCGACCGAGGTCGCGACCGCCGAGGCGGCGCCCGTGGCGTTCGTCGAGCCCGACAGCGAACCGGCCGAGACGCCGGCTCCCGAACCCGAGCCGGTCGCAATGGCCGCGCCAGAGCCGCCCGCCGTCGCGCCCGATCCGGTCGCGCGGGCCGAGCCGGGGCCGCCCGCTTCCGCGCCCGAACCCGAACCCGAACCCGTGGCGATCGCCGCCGCAGTCTCGGCGACCGCATCCCCGGAGCGTGCCACTGACGTATCCGCGCCGGCGCGCCCGCCAACGACCGACACGCACGAGGCGATCCTCACCCCCCGTCCGTACCAGAGCCTCGCTGCGCTCATGCCCCACGCCTCGGCCAGGCGGGCGGTCGCGCCGGCCGCCGGCTACCGACCCCCGACGCTCGCCCTGTCAGCTGCGATGGCCGGGCCGGCCTGGACAGCATCGACCGGCGCGACCGGATCCGGCGGACCGGGAAGCATCGATTCGAACGCGACGGCGAGCGCGACCCCGATCGAGTTGCCGGCGGACGACGCGGTCGACGTCGATGCCGCGGCCCGCTACGTCGAGATCGCCGGCTGGTTCGTCATCGTCGGGGCCGCCATGGCCACCCTCGGCTTCCTGCTCCCCTGGTCGAGGGTCGTCATCGGCGCAGCACACATCGGTGGCTACTTCGATTCGTGGGGGCTCGCGTCGCCGACCCATATGCTCGTTCTGGCCGGCGTCCTCGTCGTGCTCGGTCTCGGCATCATCCACACGCCGATCCCGGTCTGGCTGCGGACCGGCGTGCTGGGCCTCGCGACGGGCAGCCTGCTGATCGGCCTCGTGTGGCCGTACATCGTCGGGCCGCTCGGTTCGGACGTCGGCACTCTCGTCACCGGGCTCGGTGGCGTGGGGCTCGCGATCGGTGGCGTGCTCGCATCGTGGGCGACCCGTCACGCTCTGGAGGAGCCGTCCGTCTGAGGGCTCGGGTGCCGCCCGAGGCTGACAGCGGCCCCTGCTACACTGCCCGGGCAACGGACCGAACCGGGCATTCGACCGGCCGATCAGATGCCCACGGAGGCAGCGCTCCAGACGTATGGACCAGATTCTCCAGCCGATCGCGGACTCGCTCAACACGATCTTCAAGAGTGACATCGTCCAGTTCGGGCTGCGAGCCGTCGGGCTCTACCTCGTCATCATCTGGCTGGCGTGCGCGTATTGGGCGTTCCGCGACATGCAGCAGCGCTCGGACAACCCGATCCTGCCGTACGTCGCCGCCGCCGGCATCATCCTGTTCACCCCGATCTTCTTCGTCTTCGCCTACTGGATCTACAAGCTCGTCCGACCGCACGAGAAGATCGGCGAGACCTGGGAGCGGAACCTTGCCGAAGAGGCTCTGCTCGCAGAGGTCGAGTCGATCCACCACTGCCCGACGTGCGAGCGCCGCATCGACGACGAGTGGATCATCTGCCCGACCTGCCGGACACGGCTGAAGCGCGTCTGTCCGAACTGCAGCCGGCTGGTGGGGATGGACTGGTCGCTGTGCGCCTGGTGCGGCAAGGACTTCGAGCGCCGGGAGGTCCCCGCCGCGATCGGTGCCCTGCCGCAGGGTCGTGAGGCCACCGGTCGGATCACCGTCCCGGCCGCTGCGGCGGCCGGTGGGGGAAGCACCGCCACGACACCGACGAGCATCCCATCGTCGATCCGCAACCAGACGCCGGCTCGCCCCGTTCCGGGCGCGATCCCGTCGTCCGCGCAGGATCCGCTGCCCGAGCGTTGAGCTCGTCCGACCGACCGCCCGTCCCAGATCCGGGCGGGACGTCTGGCCCGACCGGATCCGACCCGACCCTCGAACCCGGGACGATCGTCCCCGCGACACGGGACGACGCGGCGGCCGTGACAGGATCAGGCGTCGTTCCTTCAGTCCCGCCATCTGACCCGCCAGCGCGGCTCGGGGCGTCGACCTTCACCATCGAAGGTCGCTCGGCTCCGGCGTTGTTCGTGATCGGCTGGCTCGGGACGCTCCTCGGCCTGGGCATGATCGCGATCGCGGTGATGAGCGGCGACACGACCGCGGCTCGCGTCCTGCTGATCGTCGGGCTGGCGGCATTGTCGATCGGCCTGATCTCGGCCGCCGGCTCGCAGGGCGTCGAGCGCCGGGTCCGTGCCGTCCTGCCGTACGTCGGCCCGTCGCCGTGGCTCGTCTTCGCGGCAGTCCTGCCGGTCTCGATCCTGGCCGGCGTCCTCGTCGCCTTGCCGCTCGCCGCGGTCGGGATGCCGCTCGACGGCCCGCTCGCGGCGCTGATCGCGGTCACGGTCCAGGCCGTCGTCTATATCTGGCTCGTCCGCCTCCTGGTGGTCGATACGGGAGCGCTGAGCTGGCGCGACATGGGCGTCCTTCGCCTCGACCGGAGGGCCCTGGCCGAGATCGGCGGAGGCGCATTGTGGGCGATCCCGATCATCGGGCTGACCGTGGTCGTGTCGTACGTCCTGTTGGCCGTGTTCCCGGTCACCCCGGTCAGCCCGTTGCCACCGACAGGTGACGCGCTCGGCTTTGCCCTGTCATTGCTGGCGGGGGTGCTGGTCGCCCCGTTCGGCGAGGAGATCCTGTTCCGCGCCTTCGCGACGACGGCCTGGGTGCGTGGGATGGGCCTCCGGCGCGGCATCATCCAGACAGCGCTCGTCTTCGCGTTCGCCCACGTCCTGACCGTCTCGGGTTCGTCGGCGGGCGAGGCATTCGGTCTGGCCGTCGTCGGGTTCGGCTCACGGATCCCGATCGCTCTCGCACTCGGCGTGCTCTTCGTCCAGCGTCGCACGATGTGGGCCTCGTTCGGGCTGCACGCCACGTTCAACGGCATCCTGCTGGTCATCGCCGAGATCGCCAGCCGCTCCCTCTGAGGATCACCGCGCCCGACGACGCCAGGGTGGACGCGGTGAGCCGTGGTGCACCCCGGGTTGAGCCTCCGGTGAGGGCCTGTCGGTAGTCTGCGCACTGTCCTCGAGGTCCGGATGGCGGGGGGAATCGGCGGGCTCCCGTCGTTCGGGCCCGGGGACGCCCGACCGCTACCGTGTGTCCGCCCCGGAGGTGTCGCGTGGCCGGTTCGCCCGAAACGTCGGCGGAGCTGGGAGGCGAGGCGGGGCGCCGCGGCCGCCGGATCCGCGAGGTCCCGCTCGGCGAACGCCCCCGCGAACGGCTCGCGGTGCGGGGCGTCGGCGGCCTCACGTCCGCGGAGCTGATCGCGCTCATCTGGGGTTCGGGGACGCGTGGCCGATCGGCAGTGGACCTTGCCGCCGATGCCCTGGCGCGCCATGACGGGCTGACCGGTCTGGCGCGTGCCACGGAGCTGGAGCTGGCGGCGGTCAGCGGGGTCGGCGCGGCCCGTTCCGCCCAGCTCGTCGCCGCGTTCGAGCTCGGTCGCCGGCTGCTGGCGGACTGGCCATCGTCGCGCTGGACGATCCGTGGCCCGCACGATGTCGCCGATCGGCTGATCCTCCAGATGGGCCGTCTCGAACGCGAGGAGCTGCGCGTGGTGATGCTCGACACCAAGAACCACGTCCTCCGGGTGGCGACCGTCTACCAGGGCAACGTGTCGTCGTCGCTGGTCCGGGTGGGCGAGCTGTTCCGCGACGCCGTCCGGCTCAATGCGGCCGGCGTCATCCTCGTCCACAACCATCCGTCCGGGGATCCGACGCCGTCCCCGGACGATCTCCACCTCACCGCTGAGGCCCTCGCGGCGGGTCGCCTTCTCGACATCCAGCTGCTCGATCATCTCGTGATCGGTCACGACGCCTACGTTTCGCTCCGCGATCGCGGCGTCGCGTTCGACCGGCCGGCAGCGGGGGCCCGCGCCGTCGACTGAGGATCGCGGCCGAAGCCGCCCGGTATCATCGGTCGGTCGACCAGAACGCAACGGGGGGAATCCATGCGCAGGCTCGTGCTCATCGTCGTCGTCCTTGGCGCCACGCTCGTGGCCGCCGGCTGTTCGTCGGGAAGCTCGCTGACCGGCAAGGCCTGGCAATGGACGGCGATGACGACGACGGCGCCGACCTCGCAGACGGTCGTGCCCGACGCCGAGCAGGCGAACTACACCATCGAGTTCAAGTCCGACAACACGTTCTCGTCCAAGGCCGATTGCAACCAGGTCGGCGGCTCCTACGTCGCGACCGCGTCCAACGGCCTCACGATCACGCCGGGCCCGAGCACCCTGGTCGCCTGCCCCGAGGGGTCGCTCGGGACGGTCTTCATCGCCACCCTCAGCACTTCCGCCAACTACTCGATCAAGAGCGGCGTGCTCACGATCACGACCATGGACGCCTCCACGATGACCTTCAAGTAGGCCGCTCCGGTCGCCCCTGAACGACCGGGTATACTGCCCGGGCTGCCCGCCCGACCCGGCCTGGATCCGCGCGATGCGCCCGATACCGGCGATGCCCGCGCCCCCGTCCGCGACCACCGCAAGCGACCCACCACGAAGGACGCCACCTGCAGATGCTCGACCGGATCCTCGGCCTCTTCTCCCGCGACATCGGGATCGACCTCGGGACCGCCAACACGCTGGTTCACGTCCGGGACCGCGGGATCGTCATGAGCGAGCCATCGGTCGTCGCGATCGACGCCAAGACGAAGCGGGTCCTCGCGGTCGGGGCGGAGGCCAAGCGGATGGTCGGCCGGACCCCGGCCAACATCATCGCGGTCCGCCCGCTGCGCGACGGCGTCATCAGTGACTTCGACGTGACCGAGCAGATGATCAAGTACTTCGTCGACAAGGTCCACGACCGGGTCGGCACGATCGCCCGTCCACGGATGCTCCTCGGCATCCCGTCGGGGGTCACCGAGGTCGAGAAGCGAGCGGTCCGCGACGCCGCGCTCAACGCCGGCGCCCGGTGGGCCGGTCTCATCGAGGAGCCGATGGCGGCGGCGATCGGTGCCGGGCTCCCGGTCAGCGAGCCGTCCGGCTCGCTCATCGTCGACATCGGTGGCGGGACCACCGAGGTGGCGGTCATCTCGCTCGGCGGCATCGTGGTCAGCCGGAGCATCCGGATCGGTGGCGACGAGATGGACCAGGACATCGTCACGTTCGCCCGCCGCGAGTACAACTTGTTCCTTGGCGAGCGAACGGCGGAGGACATCAAGATCGCCATCGGCTCGGCCTACCCAGGTGAATGGGACGCCCAGCGCGTCGCACTCCGCGGTCGCGACCTGCTGACCGGTCTTCCCCGGAGCGTCGAGGTCGGCGCGGACCAGATCCGCGAGGCGATCGAGCCATCCGTCCAGCAGATCGTCGACACCGTCAAGGACACGATCGAGGAGACCCCGCCCGAGCTGGTCGCCGACATCATGGACCAAGGCATCGTCCTGGCCGGCGGCGGTGCGCTGCTGGCCGGTCTCGATCGGCGTGTCGCCGAGGCGACCCAGATGCCGGTCCATATCGCGGACGACCCGCTGACCTGCGTCGCGCGGGGGACGGGCGTCGTCCTCCAGGACCTCGACAAGATGGCGCGCGTCCTCGTCTCCGAGACCTATTCGCGGCCGCCGCGCTGACCGGCGACCGCTAGCGACACCGACCGAACGCGACCGACATGACCGCCATCCTCGCGACCCGCGCCGCCCGACGTCGCGGGATCGTCTTCATCGTGCTGCTCCTCGTCACCGTCCTGCTGATGGCCTTCTCGTCGAACCCGGCCGTGCGCGATGTCCAGAACGGGATCGGCTTCGCCTTCCGACCGATCCAGTCAGGCCTCGACCAGGCGGCCAGCGGCATCGCCTCGGTGGTCGCCTCGATCGGCGAGATCGACCGCCTGCGCGTCGACAACGCCTCGCTGCGTGCGGAGAACGAGCGCCTGACCACGGAGAATGCCCGGCTCCAGGAGGTCCGCCGCGAGAATGACCAGCTGACAGCGCTCCTCCAGCTGCGGGCCGGGTTCGAGCTCAAGACCGCGGCGGCGACCGTCATCGCCCGGGAGTCTTCGGAGTTCCGTCGGCTCGTCGTGCTCGACAAGGGGACCGACGCCGGGATCGAGGTCGGCGACGTGGCGGTCGCGGCCGGTGGCGCGCTGGCCGGCCGTGTCACCGAGGTCGGCCCGTCGAGCGCCACGGTCGTCCTGTTGACCGACAGTGAATCGACGGTCATCGGCCAGCTGACCACGAACGCGGCGACCGGCGAGGTCGTCGGCCAGCTCGGCGGCGTCCTCACCATGAGCCAGATCGACTCGACCGAGAAGGTCGCGCCGGGCGACGAGGTCGTGACGGCCGGTATCGCCCTCGACGGCGGCGTCCGCTCGCCGTATCCCAAGGGCCTGCTCATCGGCCAGGTCGTCGATGTCAAGCGCGACGCGAACGATGTCGTCCAGACGGCCTATCTCCAACCCGCCGCCGACCTCGACAAGCTCGAGTTCCTGCTGGTCATCACCGACTACCAGGGCGGGCTGCCACCGATCGAGCAACAGCCGATCGATTGCTCGGGCAGCGTCCTGCCGCAAGGGGAGCAGCCCTGCATCTCACCGAGCCCGGCGGCCACCCCGACGCACGCGCCGACGGCCAAGCCCTGACCCTCGGTCGACCGGTCGTGCCGGCAGGGCCCGACTGCTACGCTTCCCGACGATGAAGGGCATCGTCCTCGCCGGTGGGACAGCCACCCGGCTCTACCCGCTCACGATCGTCACCAACAAGCATCTCCTGCCGATCTACGACCGGCCGATGATCTACTACCCGATCGAGACCCTCGCCCGGATGGGGATCCGCGAGGTGATGGTCATCGTCGGTGGCAAGAGCGTCGGCGACGTCGTCGAGCTGCTGGGCGATGGCTCGGCGTTCGGGATCGACCTGACCTATCGCTACCAGCCGGGCGCCCTCGGGATCGCCCACGCCATCGGCCTGGCCCGCGACTTCGTCGGTGACGATGCGTTCTGCTGCGTGCTCGGCGACAACATCCTGCGCGGGCCGGCGCTGGCGGACGTGGCGAGCGCCTTCGAGGACGGACCGTACGGCGCCGGGACGCTGCTCTATCGGGTCCCGGACCCGGAGCGGTTCGGGGTCGCGGAGCTCGGCCCGGACGGCCACGTCGTCGGCTTCGAGGAGAAGCCCGAGCATCCGAAGAGCGACCTGATCCCGATCGGCGTCTACTTCCTGCGCCCGGACGCATTCGACGTCATCGGGCACCTGCAGCCGTCCGGCCGCGGCGAGCTCGAGATCACCGACGTCCTCAACCACTACATCCCCGACCGGCGTCTCTACAGCCCCGTCTACGAGGGCCACTGGGCCGACGCCGGGACCGTCCCGTCATTGCTCCGGGCGGCCGAGCTGGCTGCCGCCGATGACGCGGCCGGGCACCTGTCGCCACCGGTCAGCCGCCCGGTCGGGTGAGGGCGTGACGACGGGGCGACGGTTCGACCACCTGCTCGTGACCGGTGGCGCCGGCTTCATCGGATCGTGCTACGTCCGTGACGTGCTGGCCCGCCGAGACGGGACCCGGATCACGGTCCTCGACAAGCTGACCTATGCCGGCAACGAGGCGAACCTGGCCCCCGTCCGCGACGACCCCGAGATGGCGGCACGGTACGCATTCGTCCGCGGCGACATCGCCGACCCGACCGTCGTCGCGCCGCTCGTCGCGGACGCCGACGCCGTCCTCAACTTCGCGGCCGAATCGCACGTCGATCGCTCGATCCTCGATCCGGAGGCGTTCCTCGCCACCGGTGTGGTCGGCGTCCATGTCCTGCTCGAGGCGTGCCGCATCGCGCCCGGCGCGCCGCGCTTCCTGCAGGTGTCGACCGACGAGGTCTACGGCTCGATCGACGAGGGGCGGGCCACCGAGGACGACCGCCTTGCGCCTCGCTCGCCCTACGCCGCGGCCAAGGCGGCAGGCGAGCTGCTCGTCGGGAGCTACGTCGCGACCCACGGGGTCGATGCCGTCGTGACCCGCGGCTCGAACACCTACGGCCCGTATCACCACCCCGAGAAGCTCATCCCGTTGTTCATCACCAACGCCATCGACGATCGGGCGCTCCCGCTCTACGGCGATGGGCTCCAACGGCGCGAGTGGCTGTATGTCGGCGACCACGCTGGCGCGATCGATCACGTGCTCCGCCACGGCGCCTCCGGCCAGACCTACAACCTGGCCGGCGGGTCGGAGCGGACCAATCGTGAGGTGGTGGCGCTCCTCCTCGAGCTCCTCGGCAAGCCGTGGTCGCTGGTGATGCAGGTCGACGATCGGCTCGGGCACGACCGGCGCTACGCGATGGATGACGCCAAGGTGGCGGCGCTCGGCTGGCGACCGGCGACCTCGTTCGAGGACGGCCTGGCCCGGACGGTCGCCTGGTACCAGGCGAACGAAGCGTGGTGGCGCGCGGCCCGATCGGGCGACTGGGACAGCTGGTATGCGCGGCAGTACGCCGGTCGGCTCGCGACCGGGCAGGCGGCGACCGTCAACGGTCCCGCGCCGGACCCGGCCGGGCGCCCCGGCTCGCCCGGCTGATGCGTGTCGCCGTCACCGGTGCTGCCGGACGCCTGGGCAGTGCCCTCATCGCGGCGCTCGCGGACGCCCCGTTCACCGGCGCGACCGGGCCGACCGCCTGGCGACGAGACGCGTTCGATCTCGACGCCCCGGAGGGGATCGGCTCGCGGCTCGACCGCGACCGACCCGAGGTCGTCGTCCACGCCGCGGCCTGGACCGACGTCGACGGCTGCGCGCTCGACCCGGAGCTTGCCCTGCGTCGGAACGCGGTCGCGACCGGGGTGCTCGCCGCGGCCTGCGCAGCGCGCGGCGTCGACCTGCTGATGATCTCGACGAACGAGGTCTTCGACGGCGACCGGCTCGATGGTCATCCGTATCTCGCGACCGACCCGGTCTCGCCCGCGAACCCGTACGGCGCATCGAAGGCCGAGGGTGAGCGCCTGGCGACGCTTGCATTCGAGGCTTCGCCTGGGACAGCCCGGGGCGGCGTCCTCGGGATCGCCCGGACCGCATGGCTGTTCGGGTCGCCGGGCCGCGACTACCCGAGCCGGATCCTCGACGCAGTGGAGCGAGCCCGGGCAGCCGGCGAGCCGCTCCGGGTCGTCTCGGACGAGTGGGGGACGCCGACCTACACGGCGGATGTCGCCGAGGCCATCGTCGGGCTGCTGGCCGAGGACGCCACGGCTGGCATCCATCACCTCGTCAACGGGCTGTTCGCGACACGGTCCCAATGGGCGCGCTACGTGGTCGGCCGCGCCGAGCTGGACATCGAGGTCGTGGACGTCCCTGCCGCGACCTGGACCAGGCCGTCGCGCGTCCCCCGCTGGGGCGTCCTGGCCCAGACACCGCTGCCGACGGGCGAGCCGATGCGATCCTGGCCGGACGCGATGGCCGACTACGCCCCGGCGCTGCTCCGCGCCGTCCGGAGCCGGGCATGAGCGAGCCTCGGCCATCGGCATTGCCCGGCGTCCGCTACGGATCCATCGCTCGCCATGCCGATGTGCGAGGCTCGTTCCGCGAGCTGTGGCGGGCGCCGGACTTCCCCGCCGCCGACTTCGTCCAGGCCAACCTGTCGACCTCGGCGGCCGGCGTCCTCCGCGGCCTCCATCTCCATCGCCGCCAGGACGACCTGTGGATCGTGGCAGCCGGTCGGGCGCTGGTCGCTCTCGTCGACGTCCGGCCGCTGATCGAGGGGTCGAGGCCCACCGCCCCTGTCGAGACCCGCGAGCTGGGCGCCGATGACTCGGTCTACATCCCGACCGGTGTCGCGCACGGCTTCCTCGCTCTCGACTCGCTCGAGCTGATCTATCTCGTCACGAATACCTATGACGGCTCCGACGAGCTCGGCTTCGCCTGGGACGATCCAGACGTCGGGATCGACTGGCCCACGCTCGCCGCGACCCCCGGCGGACGTCCGGTCACGTCCGAGCGTGACGCCGCGAACCCGTCGCTGGCCGAGCTCGTGGTGCGCCTGCGCGCCGACGGGGTCTGACTCCGAACCCCACAAGTCCCCCCGGTACCACCCAGGCAGCGGCCCGAAGGGGCTAGCGGTCTCGGGACCATCCCGCGATTGAGTCGAGCGCCCTGCGCGCCGAGTCTGGAGAGGCATTCATCCCGCCTCGCCCCAGTTCTCGGAGCACGCTTTGCGCAAGACCGTCGCCGCCCTCGCCCTCGTCGTCGTCGCTGCTCTCGGCATCGCCGTCCCGTCCGTCGCGGCGGCCACCGGCGATCCGAAGGTCGTGATCATCGTCGGGGCGACCCAGGGCGCGACCGCCGGCTACCGGGCAGACGCCGACGTCGCCTACGCCGAGGCCAAGAAGTACACGCCCAACGTCGTCAAGGTCTACAGCCCGAACGCGACCTGGGCGAAGGTCAAGGCGGCGGTGGTCGGCGCGTCCGTGGTCATCTATCTCGGCCACGGCAACGGCTGGCCCAGCCCATACACCTACGACGCCAAGTACACGACCAAGGACGGCTTCGGGCTCAACACCACGGCCGGCGCCGGCGATTCCGACCTCAAGTACTACGGTGAGCCGTCGATCGCGACGCTCGACCTCGCGCCGGGCGCCCTTGTGATCCTGAACCACCTGTGCTACGCCTCGGGCAACTCCGAACCGGGCAACCCCGAGCCGAGCATCTCGGTCGCCCGCCAGCGCGCTGACAACTATGCCGCTGCGTTCCTGAAGGCCGGCGCCGGGGCCGTCATCGCCGACGGTCACGCGGGCTCCGAGCGCTACCTCCGGGCGCTGTTCACCACCCACCAGTCGATCGAGGACCTGTGGCGGACCGTCCCGGTCGGCAACGGGAACATCGTCAGCTTCGCCTCGAGCCGGACGCCCGGCGCGATGGTCTTCCAGGATCCGATCACCCCGACCTCGGGCTTCTATCGCTCGCTGACGGTCGGCACCATCGGGATCACGACCGACGAGGTCGTGTCGGCCGGCTACGGCGACACCGGCGTCGATCCGACGAGCCTCGTCGTTCCGGGCAACGCCTCGGTCTCGACCGATGGAGCCAGCCTGTTCGCCTCGCCCGACACCTCGACCGCCTCGGTCCAGGCTCTGCCGGCCGGCACCCGCCTGCGCCTCGTCGACGAGCCCGGCCAGGTGACGGCCGCGGGCGCGGCCCTGGTCCAGGTCGTCGGCATCGACGATCCGTCGATCACCGGCTATATGGCAGCCCCCGACCTCCACCCGCGCGACAGCACGCCACCCGTCGTCCGGGTCCTCGACCCGGGTCCCCCGTTCTCGCCCAACGGCGACGGGCAGGGTGACGTGGCATCGATCCGTGGCCGCTTCACCGAATTGGTCGATTGGAAGCTGCAGGTCAAGGACAGCGCCTCTCACGTCCTGCTCGAGAAGACCGGCACCGGCTCGACGTTCACGACGACGTGGGATGGACTCGTCGGCGGCCACGCGGTCGCGGACGGCCAGTACACGGTCGACGTCAGCGCGGTCGATGACTGGGACAACGCACCCGCCCACTCGACACGTCAGATCACCGTCGACACCGACCCGCCGTTCCTGGCCGGCCTCTCACCGGCAGCCGGTTCTCCGCTCGCGTTCACGCCCAACGGCGACGGCACCACCGACACGGTCAGCCTGTCCGCGACCAACTCGGAGAGCGGCGCCCTGGTCGCCAGGATCCTCGACAGCGCCTCGACGGTCGTCGACAGCTGGACGATCCCGAACGGCAGCGCGGCGACGCCCGTGACCTGGGACGGTCGGACGTCGTCCGGCGCGTACGCCCCCGATGGCGTCTATACGTTCCGGGTCGCTCCCCGCGACATCGCCGGGAACACCGGACCGGGCGTCGATCGCACCGTGACCCTGATCGGTGCGCTGCGCTCGCTCAAGAGCTCGGCCTCGATCTTCTTCCCGCAAGACCAGGACTCGCTGTCGCCGACGACGAAGCTGTCGTTCGTGCTCAACCGCCCCATGACGGTCACCTGGTCGATCCACGACTGGACCGGTGCCACGGTCAACACCCGGCTCAACGCCTCGGCGAAACCGGCCGGCACCTACTTCTGGGTCTTCGACGGCCGCCGCAGCGACGGCTCGCTCCTGCCGCGCGGCCACTACACCGCATTCGTCACGGCCACCGACGGGACGCTGACAGTCACCCAGACGGTGGCGTTCTACGTCGACGCGTTCACGATCAGGCCGAGCGACACGACCCCCGCTCGTGGCCAGACGATCACCATCTCGGTCGTGTCCGCGGAGACACTGGCGCAGACCCCGACGCTCTACATCAGCCAGCCCGGCCTGGCCGCGTGGCACCTGCGCATGACCCGGACGGGGACCTACACGTACAAGGCGACGATCAAGCTGAAGTCCACCGGCAAGGCAGGCCAGGTCGCATTCAAGGTCTGGGGGATCGACACCAAGGGCGGCACGCAGCAGACGATCAGCACGTACACGCTGCACTGACCCGCCCGGTCACCGGGCTCCCAGGGTCCGTCCGCCGGACCACACCGGACCGCACCAGACTACCCCGTACTATCCCTGACCGGGACCATCGAGCCGTAGACCGGCGCTGCCCCCGGGAAGAGGCTGGGACGTCTCAGCCCTCCGGATGAGGAACGTCGTGCCGTTGACCACAAGCCGTTCGAGCGCCCGCCGCCCGGGTCCTGCCGCCTCGCGCATCGTCGCGCTCGCGGCGGCGGCCGTGCTGCTCGTTGGGCTCGCCCCATCGACCGTGGTGTTTGCGTCGGAGGTGGTCGATGCGGCACCGACCGACACGCTCCAGCCGACGATCCAGTACGAGGAGGCGGTCGCCCACGCCGCCGACAAGACCAGGTTCACGCCCGGCGACCGCGTCAGCGTGCCGTTCAAGCCGCGCCCGTCCGACCGCTGGGCGGTCGGTGGCGTCGAGCCGCGCGAGCTCCCGGCCGGGCGCCTGAGCGGGCGCTCGTTGCGCGCCGCGACCGCACTCGGCCCACCACTGCGCAATGCACCTGCGGCTCAGGGCCACGCTATCGGCGCGGCCGACGTCCCGTACGTGGACCCGGGCGTTGCCCCGTTCGCGCGGCTGACCGCCGCGGTCGATCCGGGCGGACTCAAGCGCGAGGTCTTCGGCTTCCTGCCGTACTGGGAGCTGACCGACAGCTCGACCCGGCTCGACTGGGAGACGCTGTCCACGATCGCCTACTTCGGCGTCGGCGCCGCGGGCAACGGCGATCTCCAGCGCACGAACAGCGACGGGTCGCCGACGGTCGGCTGGGGCGGCTGGACAAGCTCGAAGATGACGAGCGTGATGAACGCGGCCCATGCCAGCGGCGCCCGGGTCGTGCTGACCGTCCAGAGCTTCGCCTGGACGTCTGCGGGCGTCTCCCGCCAGCGGTCGCTGCTCGGCAGCTCGGCCAACCGCGCCAACCTCGCCCGCCAGATCGCGGCGGCGGTGCGCGATCGTGGCGCCGACGGCGTCAACCTCGACTTCGAGCCGATCATCTCGGGCTACAGCGACGAGTTCACGGCCCTCGTCCGGTCGGTCCGCTCGGAGCTCAACAAGGTCGCCCGTGGCTACCAGGTGACGTTCGACACGACCGGCTGGATCGGCAACTACCCGATCGGTGACGCGACCGCCTCGGGTGGGGCCGATGCCGTCGTGGTCATGGGCTACGACTACCGGACGCGGATCGTCGAACCCGGTCGGCTCGGTCGCCCCGCTCGGCGGCTCGAGCTACGACATCGGCGACACGATCCGCGCCTATCTCGCCCGGCTGCCGGCCTCCAAGGTCATCCTCGGTGTCCCGTACTACGGCCGGGCCTGGTCGACCGCGACCGCGGGCCTCGATGCCAAGAACATCTCGGGAACGAAGAACGGTGACTCGACGACCGTCGTCTACAGCACCGCCGTCGGCTACGCCGCCGACCACGGCCGCAAGTGGGACCCGGTCGAGGGCGTCGCGTGGACCGTCTACCGGCGCCAGAACTGCACGACTGCCTACGGCTGCGTCAACCCGTGGCGCGAGCTGTACTACGACGACGCCAAGGCGCTCGGCCTGAAGTACGACCTGATCAACCACTACAACCTGCGTGGCGCCGGGATCTGGGCGCTCGGCTACGACGGCACCCGCCCCGAGCTCCAGGCGACCCTCAAGGCCAAGTTCATCACCGACACGGTCCCGCCGGTCGTATCGAGCTCATCGATCAGCAGTCCGATCATGTCACCGAACGGCGACGGGCTCGTGGACAGCACGACGATCCGGGTCAACGTGACCGGGCACATCCGCTTCGGCTGGTACGTCGATCCGATCGTCAACGGCGTCGCCGCGTCGGCGGTTCGCACGGCCAGCGTCAACGCGAAGCCGGTCATCGTCACCTGGGACGGCAAGGACGCCACGGGCAAGGTCGTCCGCGACGGCGCCTACCGGATCACGGTCTGGGCGGCCGACGCCTCCAACAACCGCACCTATGTCCAGAAGGTCGTGACCGTCGATCGCCGCCCCGCCGCGGTGGCGCTCCATTCCTCGACCGGGTTCATCTCGCCCAACGGTGACGGGCACTCGGACTCGGTCGACGCTGTCGATGGCGGCCGATTCCTGGATCACCGGCTCGGCCCGGCTGCTCGACCAGCACGGCGCCGAGGTCCGCCGCTGGGCGATCAGCAGGACGAGCACCGGGTCGTGGACCTGGGACGGGCGCGACAGCGCGGGACGGCGTGTCGCCGACGGCCGCTACACGTTCCGCGTCTGGGGCCTCGATCGAGCCGGCAACGGGACGGTCCGCAACCTCGCGGTCAACGTCGACCGGACGATCCGTTCCGTGACTTGGTCACGATCGTCGTTCATCTCGCGGGCGGGGCAGACCGCGCGGGTCGTCGTTCACCCTCGGTCGGCCCGCGAGCGTCACGATCTCGATCCGCCAGGGATCCACCGTCGTTCGCGGGATCTGGCAGGCCAGGCAGCTCGACGCCGGGACCTACGGTTGGACCTGGAACGGGCGGACGGCGGCCGGGGTCCTGCTCAAGCCCGGCACGTACACGGCCGTCGTGACGGCCACGGACTGGATCGGCACGTCGACGTTCACCAAGACCGTCATCGTCCGCGGGCAGTAGCCACGCCAGCCCGCCGCCGTCATCGACGGCGCGCCGACTAGACTGGCGAACGATGCCCGCAGAGCCGACCCCCAGCACGGCGACGAGCGCGCCGACCACGACCCCGACGCCTGTCGCCCTCGCGGCCGACCGCGCGGCGGGCTCGGGCGTCTGGGTCATCCTGCCGACCTACAACGAGGCCGAGAACGTCGAGCCGATCGCGGCCGCCATCCTCGCCGTGCTGCCGGCGGCCACCCTGCTCGTCGTCGACGACGGGTCGCCCGACGGCACCGGGCCGGCTGGCCGACGCCCTGGCCGCGGCCGACCCGAGCGGATCCGCGTCCGCCACCGTCCGGCCAAGCAGGGCCTCGGGCGGGCCTACCTCGACGGCTTCGGGGTCGCGCTCGCCGGCGGTGCGGCGACCGATCGTCCAGATGGACGCCGACTTCAGCCACGACCCGGCGAGCCCTGCCGGCGCTCATCGGCCGATCGTCGACGACACGGCCGACCTCGTGATCGGCTCGCGCTACACGGCCGGCGGTGGCGGTGGTCGACTGGGGACTCGGCCGGCGGGTCATCTCGCGCGGCGGCAGCCTCTTCGCGCGGGTCGTCCTCGGCCTCGCGACCGCACGACCTGACCGGCGGCTTCAAGGCCTGGCGCGCGACGACGCTGGCCGCCATCCCGTTCGACGGGGTCCATGCCGGCGGCTACGTCTTCCAGATCGAGATGACCTTTCGGGCGAGCCGCGCCGGCGCCCGGATCCGGGAGGTCCCGATCACCTTCCGCGACCGGCGCGTCGGCCAGTCGAAGATGTGCCGCCGGATCATCGGTCGAGGCGCTCGTCGTCGTCGTCCAGCTGCGCTCGGGACGCGCTCCGGCGCGGCCCGACGTCGCGACCGATCGCCCGATGACGTCCCCACGGGCGGCGGTGAGCGGTCCGGGCGAGGGCGGCTCGGGGACGTGGCCGACCCGCGACCGCCCGGGCTGCGGGTCGTCCTCGACGCCCGGCCGCTCCAGGACGCCCGATCGGGCGCCGATCGCCGCCGCCTACCTCGGGGAGCCTGCTCGGCGGCCTACGACGCCGAGCCGCTGGCCGGCGAGTCGTTCGCCTTCCTGATCGGGCTCCGACGGCGACGACCCGACCGACGCCTTCAGCCACCTCGACGTCGTCGGCCGTCGCCAGCTGCCACCGACCCGCCTGCTGCGATCCGGCGCGACTGACCGTCGACCCGTTCCTGCTCCGCGGCGCCGAGCTCGGCGCCGCCTGGCGGGCCGACCGCGGCGGGGCGGCCGGTGCGGTCTACCACGCGGTCGGGCGGCGGCCGCTCCCGATCGCCTCGGGCCTGCCGGTCGTCGTCACCCTCCTCGACCTCGCCCCGTGGGAGCTGCCCGAGGCGTTCCGGCGCAGTCCGTCGCGAGCCGGTTCGGGCAGCGCCTGCGCGGCCAGCTCCTGCGCGACGCGGCGGCGGTCATCGTCGGGACCGAGGCGACCGCGCGGGCAGCCGGGCGCGTGCTCCGGATCCGACGCGACCGCCTGCGGATCGTCGGTGCTCGCCGCCCCGGCCGGCGTTCGGCCGCGGCAACGCCGACCGCCGCGAGCGGCGCGAGCTCGCCACCGGCGCGAGACGCTCGCGCGAGCGGCTCGGGCTGGGCGAGCGCTACCTCGTCTTCTCCGGGCGGTTCGACGCCCGCCAGGACCTGGCGACCCTGCTCAGCGCGCTCGGCGCGCTGGCCGCGGCCGGCCGCCCGGCCGGTCTCGCCGACGACGTCCCGTGGCCGCCGCGCGTCCTGCTGGTCGGCGCCAGCCCGGACGACCGCGCCTCGCGTCGCCCGGGCCGCGGCCCGCCAGCCCGGTCGGCGAGCTCGCTCGCCTACGCCCCGGCGCTTGCCGGTCGAGCGACCTCGCCGGGCTGGTCCGCGGCGCGCGGGCGGCGATCCTGCCCGTCCTGTCGCGAGGCGGCCGGCCTGCCGGTCATCGAGGCGCTCGCGGCGGGGACGCCGGTCGTCGCGTCGGCGGTCGGGCCGCTCCCCGAGATGGTCGGCCCGGCCGGCCTCCTCGTCGAGCCGCGCGATCCGGACCGGCTGGCGGTCGCGATCGCCACGATCTGGGCCGACGACGGCGTCCACGACGGGATCGCGCGCGATCGCGCGAGAACGGGCCGCTGCCGGGCACGCGGACGTGGGCCGACGTGGCCGACGAGACGCGTGCCGTCTACGCCGAGGTCGGCGTCGCCGGCGATCCGGGACTGAGCGGCGGTCAGCCGCCCGACGGGGTCGGTCGTCGCGCGGCGGCGGTCATCGACGCCGGCCTTGAACGTGACCGGGTAGCCGACCGTGCTGGTCGTCACGACCTGGACGAAGGTCTGGCCCGACGGTCAGCGTCACCGGGTTGCCGCTGGCGTCGTAGAACAGGGTCGGCTTGGTGATCGCCGTCTTCTTCCAGGTGCCCTTGATCGTCTTGCCGTTGGTCGAGATCCAGGCCGGTCCCGTGGCCGACGACCGTCGCCTCGAGCCGCGGTGCGCCGGGATGGCCGTCGTTCAGCGGCCCGAAGTCCATCCGCATGACGATCACGTTCTTGGGGGCGATCCGCGTCCCGTCGATCGCGTCGGTCTCCTTGGCCTCGCCGGTCACCGAGCGGAGGTACGTGTTCGTGGTCCGGTCGTAGGTGTACTTGATCGTGTTGTACGGATAGCCGACGGTGATCGTGCCGCCGTACGGCCGCAGCTCGAGCGGGGCGTCGGGTGCGAACTGTCCAGACCGCCTTGTACGTCCCGTCCTTGGCGCCGAGGATCTTGGCCATCGCTGCGCAGCTTGGCGCCGGTCGTGTACAGGTTGTGGGGCGGGGCCTTGGTGGTGATCCGATGGAACGTCCCGCTGAAGCGGAACTCGTCGGCGTTGTAGACGTAGCTGGCCGTGGCCCTTGGCGCGCGAGCGTCGCGAGCGCCTGCGGCGAGCCGCCGGAGTGGGCGTAGATCGCCTCGCCATTCCGCGGCCCAGGCGATGTAGTAGTAGCGCGAGCTGCGGACCGGGCCGATCGCCTTCGGCAGGGTGTCCTGGAAGATCGCCATGTAGCGCGGGATCCCGCCCTCGGCGGGCGCCTGCCAGACGACCGATGCCTCCGACAGCCCGGACTGCGGCCGGGCAGGACCGAGGTCGTCGATCATCACCGCGATCGGATGGCGCGCCGCGACCGCGGGCGTGACGAGCAGGCCGGTCAGCGGCGCCGGGACGAGCAGCGGTGTCGGCACCGGGGTCGCGGTCGGGAGCGGCGTCGGGCTGGGACTGGAGGTCGGGACCGAGGTGGCCGTCGGGGCAGTCGTCGCGACGGGGGTCGGCGTCGAGATCGCGGCCTGCGGGGTCGGAGCGGGCGAGCTCCCGAGCGAGGTCGCGGCGATCCCGATCACCAGCGCGGACGCGGCGACCAGGCCGATCGCGCCCGCGGTCGTCGTGCGCTTCACGTGCAGCGCCCCTCCTGGAATGGCGATGTCATTGGGGCCGGTCTGGTGACGGACCGAGGCCGTGCCTCGCGCAGGATAGCCGAGGTTCGTCCGTTCGTCCGCGGACAAGGCCACGCCGCCTGCGCAGCGGGATGGGTCGGAGAAAGGATCCCTCGCGTTCGGCGGCGGGGCGCGATAGGCTAGCCGCATGAGCGACCGACCCGCCAGCGACGACCCGACCGGCGCGTCGGGCGCCCCGACCCCGAAACCGAAGGTGACCCGAGCCCGCACGACCGCCGTCGGCACGCCGGCAGCGACCTCGACGCGGACCAGCGCGAAAGCGACGGCCAAGCCGCGCGCAGCCTCGGCCAAGCCGCCGACGACGGCGAAGCCGGCGACCACGGCCAAACCGGCGGCCGAGAAGCCGGTCGGAGCAGCCAGACCAGTCAGCACATCCCCGGTGGCGGCCCCAGCCGACCTCGTGACGACGCAGACGGTCACCGGCCGTGGCTACGGGGACGTCGAGGTCGGGACCCTCAACCTCAGCAACGGCGGGATCGACACCGTCAAGGCGACCCGGGTCGACGTCCGCCAGGGCGGCATCTCACGGGTCGATGCCCAGGACGTCAACGTGACGATGGGCGGGATCGCCATCGCCCGGGCCGACACTGTCTCGACCGAGATGAGTGGCGTCGCCATCGCATTGGCCGGTGACGCACGGATCCGGCAGTCGTTCGTGCGCAACCTGTTCGCTCGCGAGGTGCGGCTCGATCAGAGCGCAGCCTGGAGCGTCCTCGGCGGGCGCGTCACATTCGAGCGGCAGAGCTTCGCGGGCGTCGTCATCGCGCGGCAGGTGGACGGGGAGATCCGCCCGCTCGTCGACTGGCGCGGAGCCCTTGCCGTCGCGGGCGTCGTCGGTGTCGTGATGGCGGTCGTTCGCCGCCGCCGCTGACCGCCGGGATCGCTAGCCGCAGCCGCTGGCCGCCGCCGCTGGCCGCCGCGATGTCAGCGGACGGGCACGATCCGCGGGTCCATCCCGGCCTTCTGGGCGGCCTCGGCGGTGCGTGCCCGGGCCTCCTCCGTGTGGACCTGATGGACCTCGACGACGTCGGCGGGCTCGCCCTCCATGACCATCTCGCCGCGCTCGATCAGGATCGCCCGGTTGCAGTACTCGGTCACCCAGTTCATGTCGTGGGTGACCAGGACGACGGCCTTTGCCGCGCCGACGATCTCGATGACCCGCGCCTTCGACTTCGCCCGGAAGTTCGCGTCGCCCGTGGCGAGGACCTCGTCGAGCAGCAGGATGTCGGGGTCGACCGAGGTCGCGATCGCGAACCCGAGTCGCGCTCGCATCCCGGACGAGTACGTCCGCAGAGGGGCGTCGATGAACTCGCCGAGCTCCGCGTATTCGATGATCGAGGGCAGGAGGTCGCGCGTCACGGCGTCGTCGAGCCCGAGGAAGGCGCCGCCGAGCAGGATGTTGTCGCGGCCGGTCAGCTCCTTGTCGAACCCGGCGCCGAGGGTCAGCAGCCCCGAGACATGGCCGAACACGTCCACCGCACCCTCGGATGGCCGGATGATCCCGGCGAGGACCTGCAGGAGCGTGCTCTTGCCCGCGCCGTTCGGCCCGATCACCGCCAGCGATTCTCCCCGCTGGACGCGCAGGTCGACGTGGCGCAGCGCCCAGAACTTCTCGACCTGGCCGCGCCCGAGCATCTGGCCGACGGAGCTCCGGATGGTCGTCTTCTTCGTGAAGCGCAGGTCGTAGCGGACGCCCAGGTTCTCGGCGCCGATGGCGTACGTCGTGGCGGGCTCGGGCTTCACGTATTTCGGAGGGCGGCGCAGGAGCGACATCAGATGACCTTGGCGAAGTTGGGCTCGAGGCGCTTGAAGACGATCGTGGTCAGGCCGAGCAGGACCAGGCTCGCCACGAGGAGGACGGCGAGCGGAACCATGTTCGGCGGCCCGCTCGGTATCGTCGTCGGCGTTCCGTAGATGACCGATCGGTAGGCCTCGAACAGGATCGCGAACGGGTTGGCATTCGCGAGCGTCGTCAGCCACGCGTGATCCTTGAAGACCCTGATCTGATCGAGACTGGCCAGGCTGTAGAGCCCGGGGGACAGGAACCACCACAGACGGAGGACGTGACCCACGACATTGCCGAGGTCGCGGAAGAAGACGTTCCCGGCCGCCACCAGGAACGAGCACGCCAGGGTGAACACGAACTGGACGATGGCGATGACCGGGATGAAGACCAGCCACGGGGTGATCCTGTCCGAGAAGAAGATCATCAGCATCCCGAGCGCGACGGTCCCGAACGCGAAGCTGACGATCCCCGCCGTCGTCGCCGCGACGGGCAGGACGATCTTGGGGAACTGGATCTGCTTGATCAGCTGGTCCTGGCTGACGATCGAGACGGTCGCGTCGGTGATCGAAGCCGAGAACCATTTCCACGGCAGGATCGCCGAGAAGATGAAGAGCGGATAGTCGGGCGGCTTGCCGTTCGGGACGATGATCGTGACGAAGACGACGTAGACGAGCATCTGGAGGAGCGGGTCGAGGACCCACCAGATGTTGCCGAGCAGGGTGTCCGCGCCACGCTTGTGGACATCGGCCTGGACCAGGTAGCGGACCAGCCGGCGACGCGACCGGATGTCGCCGATGCCCTCCCTGACGAGCGCGACGGGACCCGGGTTGCCGGCGGCATTGCGAAAGGCTGCCGGGACCTCACTCGTGGCGGACATCGGGCGGAAGGGTACCACCTGGCTCCGCGACGGCTCAGGGGCGCTCGACGAAGTGCTCGACGAACCGGTCGCTGGCACCGCCGCGGGCCGGCCCGAGCTGCCGATCGAGGAAGGCGTCGTAGCCGCTCAGGTCGAACCGTTCGGTCGCGATCGCGTCGATGACGCCGTCGGTGTCGGTGACCTGCGTCCCGATCATCTCGGTCCGATAGTCGAGGTAGAGGCCGGGATCGACCTCGTACTCGGCCAGGTCGCCGACGAGCAGGACGATCGGCCGGCGAAGGAGCGCGAACTCGACCACCGACGACGAATAGTCGGTGATCAGGATGTCCGTGACTGCCAGCAGCTCGTTGATCTCGGCGGCGGGGTCGGCGACGACATCGAAGCCGGCCGTCGGCGTCGCGGCCGGATCGAGGTTGGGATGCGTCTTGAGGACGAGCACGTGGTCGGCCGGGAGCGCGGCGCGCAGGCGTTCGGCATCGAGACCCGGCGCGGCCCGCTTGGCGACCCCCCGCCCGCGGAAGGTCGGGGCGTAGAGGACCACCCGCCGGCCGGCGAGGGCGGGATGGATGGCCAGCACACGCGCCCGTGCCGCGGCGAGATCGGCCTCGTCGAAGAAGAAGTCGGTCCGAGGGGACCCCAGCGCCAGCACCCGCTCGATGGGTGTCCGCAGGGCGGCCGCGTACGGCCCGCGCGACCATGCACCGCCGACGACGACCGCGTCGTAGTAGCGGTGGAGGAACGTCCGCTCGGGCTCCGCGAGCGGCGTCCGCGTGTCGAGCCCGAAGCGCTTGAGCGCGCCGGCGGCATGCCAGACCTGGACGACCGTCGTCGTCGGCCGGTGAGGCGCGACGTGGACCGGCAGGTAGGCGTTGTCGACGACGAACAGGCCGGCGGTCTGGAGGTGGTACATGCCGCGGATCAGCCGCACGAGGTAGGCGAGCTTGCCGGCCAGGCCGTAGCTGTACGGCTCGAGCAGGAGCACCACGTCGAGCTCCGGGTGGCGCGCGCGCATCGCCCGATGGATGTAGAAGAGATTGCCGTCGAGGGTCGACACGCGAGCCGTGGCGAGGACGATTCGGTCGGGATGTCGCGGGAGCAGCCCGGCGATGAGCCGGACGAGCCGGAGGAGCGTGCTGGCCAGTCGGTATTCGAGCCGGTTCATCCGCCCGTCCGGTCCATCCGCCCCTCAGGCCCGGGTGCGGACGATGATGTTCTGGCCGTCGAGGGTGACCTCGGTGTCGCGCATCAGCTGGGCGATCACGTCGGCGACCTGGCCCGGCTGCATGATCGAGCTCGGGTCCTCCTCGGGCGCCAGCTTGCGGCGCAGCTCCGTGGCGGTCCGCCCGGGCGAGATGCTGTAGATCTTGATGCCGCTCCCCGCGAGCTCGTCCGCCAGCGTGGCGGACAGCGACACGACGGCCGCCTTCGACGAGGCGTAGGCCAGCCACCCCGGTCGCGACGTGATCCCGGCGGTCGAGGCCACGTTGAGGATCTTGGCCGGCCGGTCGTACATGTAGCGCGCGGTCTCGCGGATCAGCAGCAGCATCGCGAACACGTTGATCGTGTAGGTCTTGACGATGTTGTCGGCGTCGGTGTCGAGAAGGGACTGCGGATCGGCATAGCCCGCGATGTTGAGCAGGATGTCGATGCTCCCGAACCGATCGTGGATGCGCCGGACGAGCGCCGGGATCCCGTCGAGGTCCATCAGGTCGTACGGGATCAGCTCGACGTCCTTCCCGTCACGCTGCAGCGCCGCCGCCGTCTCGTCGAGCCCGGCCGCGTTCCGCGCGATCAGGACGAGGGCGCTCACATCGTCCTCCTGGCTCATCCGGACCGCAGCCGCTCGCCCGATGCCCTGGCTGGCACCCGTGATCACGCAGACCCTGCCCACCGTCAGCCTCCGCGGCCGATGCTGTCGGCGTAGATCGCCTCGGCGGTCACGATGTCGGTCGGGACCGTGATCTTGATGTTGCGCTCCGACCCGGGCAGGATCCGGACCCTGGCGTCGGCATAGCGATGGAAGAGGCTGGCATCCTCCGTGAAGGTCGCGCCGTCGCGTCGGGCCGCATCGTGGGCCGCCGCGAGCGCCGCCCGGTCGAACTTCTGGGGGAGCTGGACGTTGACCAGCTCGTCGCGCTCCAGCAGGTCCTCGACGTACTCGTGGCCCTTGAGCACGGTGAACGGGATCGGGATGCCGAACATCGCGTTGGGATCCGCGGCATCGATCAGCTCGCGGAACTCGTCGGCCGTGACCAGCGGCCGGACCGCTTCGTGGATGATCACTGAGTCGCAGTCGTCGAGCTCGCGTAGCCCCAGGTAGACCGATTCCTGGCGCGAGGTCCCACCCACGATGCACGTGTAGCGCGCATCGAAGCCGTGGTTGGCGATCAGCTTCCGTGTCTCCTCGAGATGCGCTTCCGGGCAGGTGATGACGACTCGGTCGATGTCGGCGGTCTGGCGCGCCTTCTCGAGCACGTGGATGATGAGCGGCTTGCCACCGAGCAGGAGGAACTGCTTGGGAAACGGCCGTCCGATGCGCTTGCCGATCCCTCCGGCGAGCACGATCATCCCGATCTTCATGCGGTCCTCCGTGGGCGCCCGGGCTCGTCGGCACGACCCTGGGCACGGGCTCGCTGTCGGATGGAGAGTACCGCGCGGACTGTCGGCCCGGTCGCACGGCTATCATCGGCGACGGTCCGCAAGCCCTCCGCGGGTCCTCGAGACCCCGACATCGCCCAGAGCCGGAAATCCGAAACCCCCGAAGCCCACCCCGTCGTCGAAGGAGCCCGATGCACGTTCGCCCAAGCCGGCCGGCGCTCGCGATCGCGTCGATCCGCTGGGAACGCATCCAGCTCCAGGTCGACGCCCGGTCCGTCGCCGGTGGGGAGCTGACGCCTGATCGTCTCCGTCTCGACCACGTCGATGGCCCGGGTCGAGTGGCACCGACCGAAGCGACGATCAGCGGCGACCGGATCAGGCTCCGGATCAACGTGATGCAGGGGCCAGGGCTCCAGCCGCTGGCAGCAGGCCGCTGGCGGCTGGTGACGACGACGGACGGGCCGCACGGGCCGGTGGTCCCGCTGCCGATCGAGACCCCGGCGCCAGTCGATCCCGTCCGTGACGGCGTTACATTCCGTCTTCGTCGCGGGGCATATGTCGTCACGCCGATGGTGACCCCCGAGGGATCGCTCGAGCTGAGTGTCAGGGTCGACGGAGACGCCGGCTTCGATCGCGACCTCGCCGGGCACATGCGGCTACGGGCTCGCCTGGCCGTGCATGCCGGAACCCTGCGCGGCGCACTCTTCCGCTTTGCGCTCCACGCCCTGCGACGGGTGACCGATGGGTCGGGTCGGCGGATCCTGTTCACGTCGGATTCGCGCGGCGGTCTCGAGGGCAACCTCAAGGACGTCCACGACCGGATGCGCGCCCGCGGGCTCGACAGGTCCTACACGCTGCAGACTCTGTTCCGGGAGAGCGTCGCCCACCGCCGCGGCCTGCGCGACCGGTTGCGCCTGCCATTGCTGCTGGCCGGGGCCGACGTCATCGTCGTCGACGACTACCAGCCGATCATCTACCGGATCGGCGTCGACCACGGCGTCCGGATCGTCCAGCTGTGGCACGCGGCCGGGGCGTTCAAGACGGTCGGCTACAGCCGTGTGGGCAAGCCGGGCGGGCCCGACCCGTTCTCGCTCGTGCACAAGAACTACACGTACGCGATCGTCAGCTCCGACCACGACGTCCCGTTCTACGCGGAAGCGTTCGGGATCCCGGAGGCACGCGTCGTCCCGACCGGGATCCCGCGGATGGACCGCTACTTCGACGAGGAGGCCCGCGCGGAGGGACTCGCCGCGGCACGTGCCGCGTTCCCCGCGAGTGAAGGCCGGATGACCATCCTGTTCGCACCGACCTTCCGCGGCGACGGGCCACGGACCGCGGACTACGACTTCGACCGGCTCGACTACGCCGCCCTCCACGCGCTGGCCGTCGAACGCGACGCGGTCGTGATCATCCGGATGCATCCGTTCGTGACGACGACCCCGCCGATCCCGGAGGCGTTCCGCGACCGGCTGCTCGATGGATCGACCACGACCCTCGACGTCAATGACCTGCTGTTCGCGGTCGACCTGCTGATCACCGATTACTCGTCGATCGTGTTCGAGTTCTCGACCCTTGGCCGGCCGATGCTGTTCTATGCCTACGACCTCGACGACTACGTGGCGAGCCGCGACTTCTACGAACCGTTCGAGACGTTCGTCCCTGGGCGGATCGTGCGGACCTTTCCGGAGCTCCTCGACGCGATCCGGCGCGACGACTACGAAGTCGAAAAGGTGGCCGCCTTCGCGGCGAGCCACTTCTCTCACCTCGATGCCGGCTCGACCGATCGGGTGATCGACCAGCTCATCCTTCGCCGGTGAGCGACCTCGTGCTCACCATCCGGATCCTGCTCGTGCGGATCGGGTACGGCGCCGGCGTCTGGCTGCCGCTCCGATCGCGGGTCGTGCTCGCGACGGCGCACGCGCCCAATCTCGGCGGCAACCTGGCGGCCATCCGCGACGACCTGGCTGCACGTCACCCGGAGATCACCGTCGTCGCACTGGCTCATCGGACGCGGGGCGGCCTTCGCGGCAGGGTCATCGCCGCCTGGGGAGCGGTCGTCGCGGGCTGGTATCTCGCCACGTCGCGCGTCTTCGTCGTGGACGACTACTTCTTCCCGATCTATGTCATCCGGCCACGTCGCGGGACGACCATCATCCAGACCTGGCACGCCTGCGGGGCGTTCAAGAAGGTCGGCTACAGCGTGCTCGACAAGACGTTCGGGGTGGACGCCGCCCTCGCCCGCCGGGTCCGCATCCACTCGAACTACGACGTCTGCCTGGTCGCCTCACAGTCGGCTGCGCCGTTCTACGCGGAGGCGTTCCGCCAGCCTCTCGAGCGGTTCGTGTCACGCCTCGGGATCCCGCGGACGGACGTCTTCTTCGGGGAGGAGCGGCTCGCCCGGACCCGCGCCGCCGTCCGCGAGCGCTATGGCCTGGGCGGCGATCGCCGGGTCATCCTCTACGCGCCGACCTTCCGCGGCGACAGCATCACCGACGCGCACGCGACCGACGACCTCGATCTGAGACGGCTGCGCGACGTCCTCGGCGACGACCACGTGGTCCTCGTCCGTCTCCACCCGTTCGTGCGGTCGACGACGACCATCGGGCCGGAGCTGGCCGGCTTCGCCATCGACGCCTCGGACCATCCCGACATCAACGAGCTGATGCTCGTCAGCGACATCCTGGTGACCGATTACTCGAGCGCGATCTACGAGTTCGCGCTGCTCGGCCGGCCGATGGCCTTCTTCGCCCCCGACTACGAGGCCTACGAGCGGGAGCGTGGCTTCTACTTCGACTATCGGACCGGTGTGCCCGGACCGGTCTTCGAGACCACCGATCCCCTCGCTCAGTACCTTCGGGCGGGAGTCTTCGACATCGAGCGAGTCCACCGTTTCCGGGAGGCCTCCTTCGATGTCGCAGATGGAGGTTCCGCAACACGCGTCACGGACCAGCTCATCCTGCCGTCCTTGGACCGGGTGGGAGCTTGAAGACGGGGTCGCGGACACGGTCCTCCGAGGGGGCGGTGTACCATACCGCGGCCCTCCATCCCCGGCGATCGCCGGCCATGTGACAGGACTGACCCAGAACCATGACCTTTCGAGCCAAACCCGTCGTCAAGCGCGCCCACCGAGCATCGTGGGAGACCCAGGACCGACGGAACCTCTACCTGAACCTCGGCTTCGGCCTGATCGTCGTCATCGCGATCGTGATCCTGGCGGTGGCTGCGGGGCTGACCTACTACAACGACCATCTCGCACCCGTCGGCTCCGTCAACGGCCAGTCGATCACGAAGGACGACTACGCCGACCGGCTCCAGGTCGAGACCTGGCGTCTGGACGAGGCCGAGCGGCGGATCTCGACCGAGGTCAACGCCGGCCATCTGACCCAGGCCCAGGGCGACAGCGGTCAGCAGACCCTCGAGCAACAGCGCCAGCAGCTGCCCGCCATGACGCTCGAGCGGCTGGTCGATTCGAAGCTCCAGGCTTCGCTCGCGGCCGGCGAGGGCGTGGCCGTCACGCCACAGGACGTCGACGCGCAACTGGCGACCGAGGCGACCACCCCCGAGCAGCGTCACGTCTGGGACATCGAGGTCGCCCCGGCGACCGATCCGGGTGCCATCGGCCCGTCCGATGCACAGAAGGCGGACGCCAAGGCCAAGGCAGACGCAGGCGCTCAAGGACATCCAGGGCGGCAAGACCTGGGAGGACGTCGCCAAGACGGTCTCGACCGACGCATCCACCGCGCCGCAGGGCGGCGATCTCGGCTGGGTGCAGGCCGACGACTCGAGTCCGACGAGGCCTTCCTGACGGCCCTCTTCGCGGCCCCGGTCAACACCCCGACGGCTGTCATCGAGGGGAGTGACGGGACCTACCGGATCGGCCGCTCGACCGAGATCGCGCCGAAGGCGGTCGATCCGGCCTACCAGGCCAAGATCCAGAACGACGGCGTCAACCTCGACCACTACCGCACCGTCGTCGCGGCCGACGTCCTGCACCAGAAGCTCCAGGACAAGATCGTCGCCGACGTGACCGCTCCCGGCCCGCAGCGCAAGGTGTCCGAGATCTACATCGCCGAACCGACGACGATCCCGCCATCGGACGCGATCAAGGTCCGCCACATCCTCTATTCACCGAAGGGCGATCCGGCGAACGCCTCGAAGGTCGCGGCCGACGATCCGGCCTGGGCACGGGCGCAGTCGCTGGCGACCGAGGCCTACGCCAGGCTCAAGACCGACCCGGGCCTGTTCGACTCGATCGCCCGCAAGGAGAGCGACGAGGAATCCGACCTCGGTCCGACCGGCACCGGCGGCAAGCTCCCGTACTTCGACAGCACCAGCGACGTGGACGCCGCGTTCAAGGCGGCGATCCTGGCGCCCGGCCTCAAGCCCGGCGACATCCTGCCGCCGGTCAAGTCCGCCTTCGGCTGGCACGTGATCCAGATCATGTACGACCCGACCGACGCCGACCATCTCAAGGACCTCAAGACCCAGGCCGACAGCGGCGCCGACTTCGGGATCCTCGCCCGGGACAACTCCGAGGCACAGACCGCCAGCGCCGGCGGCGACCTGGGCTGGGTCGCCAAGGGCCAGCTGAGCCAGGCACTGACCGACGCGATCTTCGCGGCGCCGATCGGCAAGACCAGCGAGGTCACGACCGTCGCCGGCGACGGCTCGTACCTGTTCAAGGTCTTCGCCGAGGAGACGCGGACGCCCGCGGGACGCCAGCTCGAGCAGCTCAGCTCGACGGCCTTCGCGACCTGGTACAACGCCAAGAAGGCGGCGGCGACGATCACGCGCGACCCAACCATCACGGCCAGCAGCACGACCGGTTAGGCGGGAGGGGCGAGTGCTCGACGCGCTCGTCGCCGAGGCGCGGCTTCGCTGGGGACTCGATCCGGCGAACGGCCTCCAGGTCGTGGCCGGCGAGACGCTCGTCGGCACACCGATCGAGCCGTCGCGCCCGCTGATCGTCGTCCCGCTCGCCACGCTCCGTGCCGAGGCCGGCGAGGGACGGGGCGGGCGCCGTTGCCCGGTCGGGCCGGGCCGGTCGGGCGCGATCCGCTGTCCGTGCTTCGGCGGCTCTACCCGGCCGAGCACCCGGTCGGACGGTTCGGGGCGGCTGACGGCCTGACCGTCGCGACGCTCGACCGGCCGCGTTCGACGGCCCGCTCTACCTCGGGCCGGTCGCGCCGGAGCTGGCCGTCGCGGGTCCCTGGGCGATGCCCTGGATCGCCGACCGGCTGCGCCCGCCCGACGGCTGCCCGTGGGACCGCGAGCAGACCCACGCGTCGCTCCGCAAGCACCTGCTCGAGGAGGCCTACGAGGTCTACGACGCGCTCGAGGCCGGGGCCACGCCGGAGCTCGCCGAGGAGCTCGGCGACCTCTTGCTGCAGGTCGTCCTGCACGCCCAGCTCGCCGCCGAGGCCGGCGTCTTCGACCTCGCCGACGTCCAGGCGGCGATCGCCTCGAAGATCGTCCGGCGCCATCCGCACGTCTTCGGCGACGCCGTCGCGAGGACGGCCTCCGACGTCAACCGCCAGTGGGAGCGGATCAAGGCCGACGAGCGGGCATCCGCGGCCGGGCAAGCGACCGAGGCCGGCGACGACGGCGCCACGGTCGCGGCTCGCCCGGTCAAGAGCGCGCTCGACGGGATCAGCCCGTCGATGCCCGCGCTGGCCGCCAGCCAGGAGATGCAGGAGCGGGCCGCCAACCTCGGCTACGACTGGCCGTCGATCGACGGCGTGCTCGACAAGGTCGCCGAGGAGCCCGACGAGCTGCGCGAGGCCGCCAACGACGCCGAGCGCGCCGAGGAGTTCGGCGACCTGCTGTTCGTGCTGGTCAACGTCGCGCGCCGGCGCGGGATCGAGGCCGAGGCCGCCGTCCGCGCCGCCAACGACAAGTTCCAGCGCCGGTTCGCGAGCGTGGAGCGGGGCGCTGCCGCCCAGGGGGTCGCCCTGCGCGACCTCGACTTCGCCGCGCTCGACGCGCTGTGGGATGCTGCCAAGGCTGAGGAGAGGAACGGATGACCATCGGCAACCGGCCAGCCACCGTCCGGGCCGACGGGCGCGGACCGAGCGACCTGCGCCCGATCAGCTTCGCCCTCGGCGTCCAGAAGTGGGCCGAGGGCTCGTGCCGGGTCCGCGTCGGCGACACCGAGGTCCTGTGCGCGGCGACGATCGCCGACCGCGTCCCGCCGCACCTCCGCGGCAAGGGCACGGGCTGGGTCACCGCCGAGTACTCGATGCTCCCGCGGGCGACCGCCGAGCGGACCGACCGCGAGTCCGTCCGCGGCAAGATCGGCGGCCGGACCCACGAGATCCAGCGGCTCATCGGGCGCTCGCTGCGTGGCGTGGTCGACCTGTCGCGGCTCGGCGAGCGGACGATCACGGTCGACTGCGACGTCCTCCAGGCCGACGGCGGGACGCGGACGGCGTCGATCACCGGTGGCTACGTGGCGCTCGCCGCGGCGCTGATCACGTACGGCATGGAGCGGCACCTGGTCGCCAAGGTCGCGGCGGTCTCGGTCGGCATCGTCGACGGGCTGCCGTATCTCGACCTCGACTACTCCGAGGATTCGCGCGCCGAGGTCGACTTCAACGTGGTCGGCACCGACGGCGGCGCGTACGTCGAGCTGCAGGGGACGGCCGAGGGCAAGCCGTTCGACCGGGCGCGGCGAACGGCCTGCTCGACCTGGCCGACAGCGGCCTGGCCAGCCTGTTCGAGGCCCAGGCCGCCGTCCTCGCCACCGTCAAGCGGTGACCGACCGCCGCCTCGTCGTCGCCACCCGCTCGGTCCACAAGCTGCGCGAGCTGCGCGAGCTGCTCGATCTCGACCACACGAGCCTCGTCTCGCTCGACGACCTCGGCATCGAGGGCGATCCGGTCGAGGACGGGGCCACGTTCGAGACGAACGCCGCGATCAAGGCCCGCTTCGGGGTCCGGGTCGACGGGCCTGCCGACGCTCGCCGACGATTCGGGGATCGAGGTCGACGCCCTGGGCGGCGCGCCAGGCGTCCGGACGCGGCGCTACGCCGGCGAGGACGCCACCGACGCCGAGAACAACGCCAAGCTGCTCGACGCGCTGCGCGGGCTGCCTGCCGAGGACCGCGGCGCGCGCTACGTCTGCGTGCTCGCCCTGGCACTCCCCGAGACCGCGGGCCCGCGCGGCGGCGTCCGGCTGGTGACCGCACGCGGAACCTGCCGCGGCCGGATCGCCACGGAGCCGCGCGGGAGCGGCGGGTTCGGCTACGACCCGATCTTCGAGCCGGCCTCGGAGCCGCCCGGGCGGCCGGACGCTCGGCCTGTGGACCCCGGCCGAGAAGAACGCCATCTCGCACCGTGCCCGCGCCGCCCGCCGGATGACGCCGCGCCTGGCGGCCCTCGGGTTCTGACGGTGCGCGATCTGCGTCTTCTGTGGCGCGAACCCGGGCCGGGGGACGGGCTACCTGGCGCTCGCCACCTCGGTCGGGACCGGTCTCGCGAGCCGCGGGATCGGGCTGGTCTACGGTGGCGGCCGGGTCGGGCTGATGGGCGCCGTCGCCGACGCGGCCCTGGCGGCCGGCGGCGAGGTCATCGGCGTGATCCCGCGCCGGCTGGTCGATCGCGAGCTGGCCCACCCGGGACTGACCGACCTGCGAGTGGTCGAGACGCTCCACGAGCGCAAGGCCGAGATGGCCGCCCTGTCCGACGGCTTCATCGCCCTGCCCGGCGGTCTCGGGACGCTCGAGGAGCTGTCCGAGGTCGCCTCGTGGGCGCAGCTCGGTCTCCACGTCAAGCCGATCGGGCTGCTCGGACGAGACGGGTTCTGGGATCCTCTGCTCGCCTGGCTCGACCAGGCCGTCGCGGAGGGGTTCGTGGCACCCGACCACCGCCGGCTGGTGGCCCTGGATCCCGATCTCGACGCCCTCCTCGAACGGTTCGGCAGGGCCATCGGCACGAGCCCGGTCCAGCCTCGCTGGTCGCGCGACTAGGACGCTGGTGACGGCGAGGCTTTCCCTTGGGGGCCTTGGTCGGCTTCGGGCTCGGCCACGGCACGGGGTCGGTACCCGGTTGCGAGAAGAGTCCGGCCGCGACCGCCGCGATCGCCGCGAGATCGGGCTCCTGCGAGTCGCCGTAGCGCGTCGCCTTCGACTTGACCAGCGGCGCCCGGATGACGACGCTCGTCAGGTCCTTGTGGCCGACGTCCTGCATGATCGCGGCCAGCTCAGGGAGGCGATCGGCCGGCAGATCCGTGCGGATCGTCTGGCCGACAGCGGAGAGCAGATCGGGGAGCTGGAAGAGCAGGCTTCCGCCCCGCGTCGCCCGGTCGCGCAACGCGACCAGGATCTGCTGCTGGCGCGCCTGGCGGGTGAAGTCGCTCTCGCCGAGCCCCTTGCGCGACCGCGCGTAGGCAAGCGCATCCGCACCATCGAAGTGATGCGGGCCGGCGGTGATCGAGTAGCCCTTCTCGCCGACGTGATAGCCGTCATAGCCCGGGTCGGAGAAACCGTGGGGGACGTCGATGTCGACCCCGCCGACGGCGTCGACCATCTTGATGAAGCCGCGGAAGTCGATCCGTGCGTAGTAGTGGATCGGGATGCCGAGCAGCGCGCCGATCGCGTCCTCGAGGGTTCGCATCCCGCCCTTCGGGAAGTCCTGCGGTCGAGCGTCCGCGTAGGACATCAGCGAGTTGAGCTTGGGACCGAAGGTGTTGCCATCGCCGAGAGGCGTGTCGATCAGGTCACGCGGGACCGAGACGCAGCGAGACGGTATGGCCGACCGGGTCGAGCGAAGCGACCATCATCGTGTCGGTCAGGTTGGCGGTGCGCTTGCCGCGCTGGTCGACGCCGACCAGCAGGACGTTGATCCGCTGGCCGTCGTGCAGGGCCGGGCGGGCGGCGGCGCCACGCCTGTCGGCTGCGCCCAGGACGTCACCGGTGAAGATCTGGTCGAAGGTGTCGCCGAGGATCGACCCGTAGCGGTAGACCGCGAGATGCGGCACGACCACGACGATCGCGATGATCACGATGCCCGCGATCCCGAGCCTGCCGGTCGGACCCGTCCGTCCGGTGTCGAGGAACGCCTGGAAGACCGCCACCAGGCGCCAGGCGAGAAGCACGGCGTTGAGCGCCAGGAGCGTGCCGAGGACCTGTGGCGAGACGACCCACGCCGCCAGCCGGGCCGGGGACTGGGTCTGGACGAGCAGGAGGGCGATCCCGAGCAGGATCAGTGAGGGGATCAGGAAGAGCGCCGCGAGACGGCGTCGGCGGTTGTACAGCTGGCCGAGCCCCGGGATCACCGCCGACAGTCCTGCCGCGGCGAGGCGGCGGAGGTCGGTCGGCCTGGTGTCAGGCCGGATCCGTGTGGCTTGCACGCGGGCTGTCGACTCCTCTGTCGTTCGGTGGCGGCTCGGGTGTCGGACCCGAGTCTACTCTCGGCCGCGCCGGGCATGGAGACGCCGGGCGATCGATCAGCCTGCCATGATCGCCCGGCGTCTGTGTCCTGTGACGGGCCGACCCCGGCCGGCGTGACGCGGCGCCGGCGACAGCCCGTCGACTACGATGGCCCCATGACCGACCAGACGCTCCGCCGCGTGATCGGCGTCATGGCGACGCTCCTCGTCGTGGTCGTTGCCGCCGGGGCGTTCCTCGTGCTGAGCCGCGGCGGGTCGGGTCGTGCCGGCGCGTCCCCGTCGGGAAGCAGTGCCGCGGCCGCCTCGGCCTCGGGCGGCCCGTCCGCCTCAGCGGGCCGGACGCTGACGCCCACGGCGACCCCGACGAGCAGCGAGGCCGCGACACCGGCGGCATCGGCGGGCGCGAGCCCGTCGGCGTCGCCGCTCCCCGCCCCACTGGCGACGCTGACCTTCCTGAGCCTCAAGCTCGATCCGACCGGCACGCCGGGCGCCCAGCAGCGGATCATCTCGTTCAGCAGTGACGGCGCCGGGACCGTCAGCGCGAAGCTCGCCTCGCACACGCCACCGGGCAAGACACATATGTGCCTGAAGGTCGGCTCGAAGGTGATCGGCTGCAACGACATCACGTCGGGGACCTTCACCGGCAAGACGAGCCAGGCGCACGCCAACTGGCAGGTCACCCTCCAGGGGGCCGGAGCCGCCGCGCCTGTCGTCGACCTGACCGTGACCTTCCAGTCGCTGGCGCCCTCGGTCAAGATCGAGCACGCCCGGTTCGATGGGACCGCGTTCCCCGAGACCAACGGGATCCAGGCACGGTTCACCGCGCGTGACACGGGCTCGGTCCATCTCGTCGCCGACTGGGGCGGTCACCCGTTCACCTACGAGATCGACCTGTTCGACGAGACGTCCGGAACGGGCGACGTCTCGATGCCGAACCAGGGGCCGTCCACGAACACCGACCAGACGCTCCCGGTGGTTCCCGGGGATTGGCGCCTCGTCCTCCAGAACGTCGAGGACGGCTTCGGGACGACCGACCTGACAGCGACGATCGGCTGGCCCTGACCGACGGTCGTGGGGCGTCGCGCGGATCGGCGCGCGATCGGTTGCTTCGACGCACCGAATCGGTCCGCGGAACGGGCCGGCCGGCCCGGCGAGGTGCGTGATCGGTTGACTCGACGCAACGAATCAGGTCCTGGAGAGGGCCGGACTGGCGCGGCGGGGGTATCCTCGCCACGGACTCATCACCACACGCGAGCCGCCGCCATCGGGCGATGGCCCGCACACCCGGGATCATGGTCACGTCACACGTGCCCGAGGGGAGGCATTCGTCATGTCGCTGCTGCAGCGGGTCGAGCGGGCACAACAGCCCACGACCGGCCCGAACGCGGTTCCGGTCGAACCGCCCGCGCCGCCGCCCCCGCCGACACCGGCGCGCGTCGCGGCCCGCGACGAGCTGCTGCGTCAGATCCGGCTCCGCCTCCAGGAAGAGGTCACTGCGGCATTCAGCACGCTCCTGGATGTCACCGATCCGGCCCAGCTGCGAGCCAGGGTCGAGGGCATCGTTGATCGGGTCATCAACGCCCACGGGTTCGCGGTCACCCGCGACGAGCGCGCCCGGCTGGTCGAGGAGCTGATCGGAGAGGTCGGCGGCCTCGGGCCGCTCGAGCCGCTGCTGGCCGACGAGTCCGTCACCGAGATCATGGTCAACGGGCCGAACCACCTCTACATCGAGCGGGGCGGCAAGATCCTGCGGGTCGACACCGTCTTCCTGAACGATGAGCACGTCCTGCGGATCATCGACCGGATCATCACGCCGCTCGGTCGGCGGATCGACCAGTCGAGCCCGCGGGTCGATGCCCGACTCCCCGACGGATCGCGCGTCAACGCCATCATCGAGCCGCTGTCGCTCATCGGACCGGTCATCACGGTCCGGAAGTTCCCGGCCAAGCCGATCACCGTCGACGACCTCATCCGGTTCGGGACCGCGACTCCCGAGATGTTCGATTTCCTGCGGGCCTGCATCGAGGCGCGACTCAACGTCTTCGTCTCGGGCGGGACGGGCTCCGGCAAGACGACGACGCTCAACGTCCTGTCGTCGTTCATCCCCGACGACGAACGGATCGTCACCATCGAGGACGCCGCCGAGCTCCAGCTCCGCCAGTCCCACGTCCTGACGCTCGAGGCGCGGCCACCGAACCTCGAGGGCAAGGGCGAGATCACGATCCGCGACCTGCTCCGCAACGCGATGCACATGCGCCCGGACCGGATCATCGTCGGCGAGTGTCGCTCGGGCGAGGCGCTCGACATGCTCCAGGCGATGACGACCGGCCACGACGGGTCGCTGTCGACCGGTCACGCCAACACCCCGCCGGACATGCTCCGACGGCTCGAGACGATGGTCCTGATGACCGGCTACGAGCTGCCGCTGCGGGCCATCCGCGAGCAGATCGCCTCCGCGGTCGACCTCATCGTCCACACCGCCCGGCTCAAGGACGGCTCGCGCAAGATCATCAACATCACCGAGGTCTATGGGATCGAGGACGACGAGATCCTCACCCAGGACATCTTCGCCTACGAGCAGACCGGCATCGGCGAGGACGGCAAGATCGAGGGCGAGCTCAAGCCGACCGGGATCCGACCGACGTTCATGGGGGTCTTCAAGGCGAGCGGGGTCGACCTGCCGCCGGGCGAATTCGGCATCCCTTCGATCGACAAGGTCAAGCCGGGCTCGATGCACCGCGGAAAGGGCCGCTTCGTCGATGGCGAGAAGGGGGTCGGCACCGAGGTGGTCCGATCGACGCTCGGCCAGGGTCGGGCGGTCAGCGCCGGAGGGATGATCTACGTCTCCTCGATCGGCCCGATCGACCTCGAAAACGGCCGGGTGATCGGCGGGACGATCAAGGACCAGACCCGCCAGTGCCTGAAGAACCTGAAGGCACGGCTCGAGGCGTCCGGCAGCTCGCTCGACAAGGTCGTTTGGGCCAACTGGGCTCTGCGCGAACCGAGCGAGTTCGACATGTTCAACGAAGAGTGGGTCCGCGCCTTCCCGGGCGACACGCCCATCGGCCAGGGGACGCTGATGCCGCCGCTCCAGCGCCGTGCCGGGTTCCGCGTGTCGATCGGGGTGATCGCGGAGGCGTAGCGGCTGCCGGCCGGTGGTCGCGGTCGGTTGGGCCGGGTTTCAGCCAGCTGGCTGGGATTCGCCCGGCAGGCGAAGCCAGCCGAGGATGCGCAGAGCCTCGATCAGGTGCTCGGCCCCGAGCCTCGAGTAGGCGAGGCCCAGATGGTTCTTGACGGTCTGCTCGGTGACGCCCAGCTCGTAGGCGACCTGGCCGTAGGTCTTGCCTTCGGCCTTGCGGATGATCACGTCGCGCTGGCGTGGCGTGAGCCGCTCGAACGTGAACGGTTCACTCATGGTGTCGTTCGCTCCTTTTCGGTGCTATGACCGGCGCCGACGATGACGACCCCCGGTCACCACAGCCTGCGCGATGTCGAATGCAGTTCCCACGCTTGAACCATGCAGAACCGCCAGCCTTTGGTTGCCGACTTGGCGCATCGAGTGGAACCGGCATCTTCAGCGGCAGCATCGGCCCGGCACCCAGGGACTGAGGACCCAGCTTCACCGGGTAATCGAAAGCCCCCGGAAGGATCCGGGGGCTTCGACGAACGGGAGCTCGTCAGGCGACGGCTGCCGATTGGCGACAGGTCACTTGGCCGGCACCTGCAGGATGAGCTGAGGCTCGTCGTCGGAGAACATGTTGTTGTCGAACCGGACTTCTGCGTACTTCGCCGGCTGCGGCACTTCGAACGTGATCCATCCTTCGACGCTCGCCCCCGCGGCCAGCTGATCGAACGGCAGGCTGGGCTCCCACTTGTCGCCGATGAGGATCGTCCACTGGCCCTGCTTCTTGCCATCTGCGAGCACGTTCCAGTCGCTGCTCGACACGAAGGCCTCGTCAGACGCCTCGTAGCGGACCTTCAGGCCCATGTAGACGTAGCCCTTCGCCGGCTTCTGATATGCGCCATTGCTGGTCGCGTACTTCGCGTCGAGAACCGTGACGGTCAGCTTGTCGTCGACCTGGATCGACTGGCCGATCTTGACCAGGTTGCCGGCAGCGGCAGCCGCCTCTTCCGTCGCGGTCGCGACGGGTTCGTCGGTCGCGACCGGGGCAGTGCTCGCTGCCGGAGCTGTCGATCGAGCCGGGGCGGTGCTTGCGGCCGGAGCCGTCGATGCCGCCGGGTCGGTCGTCGGGATGGTAGAGGCCGTGGTGTCCGACCCGCCTGCAGCCGCGCCGATGGCTCCGAGCACGATGATGGTGGCGATCCCGCCGATGATGAGTTTCCGCGTGCGCACGATGAGTTCCCATTCCTGCATGGATGAGTCTTGACGAGAGCGAAGAACGCCGGCTCCGACCATGCAATCAGGACCTGGCGCTCGGCCAAATACGAGCGGCTTCGACAATGGTCGGGGACCATGCCCGCCGCCTCATCACCCCGACCGAGCAGAACGGCGCGCCGCCCGCTGCAGCACCCGTGCAACGGCTGGTCTCTTGCAGCTTCTCGATGACGAATGGCCCCCGTTGCTGACATGTCGCAATCAGCGTGTCGTCGGGCGTAAACTCTTGTTCGGATGTGTTCCGAACGTCGCAACGTCATCACTGATGTCCTGCCGGACATCGACGCGGTCGTCGCGGCGCTGCCCGTGGGTCTCGTCGACGTCCCCGAGGAACTGCGAGCGCGCGTCGAGCTCGCCTATCTGACGACCTATGTCGACGCCGACGCGGGAGACGTGGAGGCCGCGATAACGGCACTTCGGGCACGTGCCGGAGGTGATCGATCGGCCGCTCCCTTCGGCGTGCGCCTCGCCGCAGCGACGTTCGACGACCTCGTCGACGAAGCCAATCGAGCCCTCGAAGCGGACCGGCTTGACCTCGACACCGTCCTCGCGCTCCAGTTCGCGTCGGGGTCGATCGCGGCGGCCGAGGGTCAGAGGCTGATCCTGTTCGTCGGTGTCAACGCCGAGGCGAGGAGCGTCATGTGGGCCCACGGGTCGGCGGAGCTGATCCGACGTGGCGATCCACCGGAGCGGCTCGTGGAACTCGGTCGGTGGCTGCTGCTCTGGAGCGAGATGTCCACCCTGGCGATCGGCGAGGGCTATCGGGCGACGGAAGGCGAGTTGCTCGCTCGCGATGTGGCCGCCCGTCGCGCTGCGCTCGATGAACTGCTCGGTGCGGTCACCGGCGACGGCCGGGCCGGGCAACGCCTGCGACGCCTGTCCATGCGATACGGCCTCGATCCTGATACGACCTTTCGATTGGTCGCGATCCTGCCAGGACCGGATGTCGACCCGACCCCGGACGACCCGGGGCTCGACGACGAGGACCTCGACGTTCTGGCGCGACGCATCGACCACCTGATCCGGCGCCAGAGCGCACGCGATCGGCCTGGGACCGGCATCACAATCCCGCTGGCGGTCACCTGGCGAGGCTCCATCGTCGGCATCCTTGGCCCGGATCGGCAGGAGTTCACTCGGCTGACGGACGCCGTGCGAGACGTGCTCGGCGCCGGCGCCGGATCCGCCGGGATGCCCAGCTGGGTGGGAGTCGCGATGGCCGCCGACGGTGTCCGGGCGTGGTCGCGTACGTTGCTCGAGCTGCAGGAAGGGCTGCGCATCGCGAAGGCGATCGGCCGGCACGGCATGATCGACGACGTCGCCCAGCTCGGCGTCGAGCGGCTTCTGCTCAGCGACCCGGACCTTGCCGCGACCATCATCGAGCGCGAGCTCGGACCGCTACTGGCCGATCCCCGGATGGGCGAGGAACTGGTCGAGACACTGCAGGTCTACTTCGATGCCGGGGGCAACCGACGCGAGACGGCGCGCCGACTCCACCTGGCAGACCGGACCGTCGCATATCGCCTCGAGCGGGCCGAGCAACTCCTCGACCACGGCCTCGACGGCGAGATGGGGCGGCGGATGAATGTTGCGTTGACCCTGCGCCGACTGACGATGGCACACCGTCAGGGAGGGTCGTCATCGAGTTCCCATGTACGATGACCCCCGGCCCCGGGGAGTAGCGTAGCCTGGTAACGCACGTGCTTTGGGAGCACGAGATCGCGGGTTCGAGTCCCGCCTCCCCGACCATCTCCTCCGAAACGGAGGCACCCTCCGTTTCAGCGTGTACGCTGTCGGCATGACCGAGCCGAGGGGACTCCGATCGGACGCCGAGCGCAACCGCGCCAAGATCCTCGATGCCGCCTGCGAGGCCTTCACCGAAGGCGGCCTCGACGTCTCGATGGAACAGGTCGCCAGGCGGGCCGGTGTCGGCATCGCCACCCTGTATCGCCGCTTCCCGACGCGACCCGACCTGATCGCCGCGGCCTTCGAGGCCAAGATGCTCGCCTACGCCGACGCGGTCGCGCAGGCGCTGGCCGAGCCCGATCCGTGGGTCGGGTTCTGCCTCCATCTCGAGCGCGTCTGCGCGATGCAGGCGGCGGACCAGGGCTTCACCGACGTCCTGACCATGACCTTCCCGACCGCGCCCGGCTTCGAATCGGAGCGCGTCCGCGCCTACGAGGGCTGCGTCGAGCTCATCGCCCGTGCCAAGGCAGCCGGTCGGCTGCGGGCCGACTTCGTCCCCGAGGACCTGGTCATGGTCCTGATGGCGAATGCGGGCGTCGTGACCGCGACCGGTGACGCCGCGCCCGAGACCTGGCGACGGTTCGTCGCGTACATGCTCCAGGCCTTTGCCGCCGAGGGGGCGGAGCCGCTGCCCGAGCCTCCGACCGCGCGCCAGATGTTCCAGGCGATGGTCCGCCTGCAACCGACCGAGGTCGGCTGACGGGGTTCCGACCGGTCGCTCGTCGCCCGGCTGCAGCCCCGGGCCAGAGCCTGTTTTCGGGTCCGTGCTAGGCTCTTCTCGAAACCGGAGCCACCCTTCCATTTTCGAGAGGCGACGATGAAGGCCTTTGCCCTGACGACCCCCGACCAGCCCGCGGCCGTCATCGACGTGCCGCAGCCGGAGCTGACCGATGGGGGCGCCCGGATCACGATCCGTGCGGCGAGCGTCAACGGCTTCGACGTCTTCCAGGCGAGCGGCTACCTCGTCGCGATGATGGAGCATCGGTTCCCGACGGTGATCGGGCGCGATTTCTCGGGGGTCGTCGACGCGGTCGGCGACGGCCGGACCGACGTGGCCGTCGGTGACGAGGTCATCGGGTTCGTGCCGTCCGCGCCGCCCCTCGAGGTCGGCACGTTCGCCGAGTCGCTCATGGCCGGGCCTGCCGTCGTCCTCTCGCCAAAGCCGCCGGGTCTCGCGTTCGATGTAGCCGCGGCGATCCCGCTGGCCGGGGCGACGGCCCTCGGCGCCCTCGACGCGATCGAGATCGGCTCGGGCGACACCGTCCTCGTGGTCGGGGCGACCGGTGGCGTCGGGTCGTTCGCCGTCCAGCTCGCCGCGCAGCGTGGCGCGAGGGTCATCGGGACGGCCAAGGCGGGCGAGGAAGCGGCGTATCTCGGATCACTCGGCGTGACCGAGACGGTCGACTACGGGACCGACGACGTCGCCGCTGTCATCCGCAGCCGTTTCCCCGCCGGCGTCGACGCGCTCATCGACGTGGTCAACCGCGAGGAGGCATTCGCTTCGATGGCGGCGTTGGTGCGCGACGGTGGACACATCGCCAGCACGCTCGGCGCCGCCGACGTCGAGGCGCTGGCCGCCCGTGGCATCGAAGCGACGAACGTCGCAGGCGACCCGACGACCGAGAAGATCACGGCACTGGCCGACGCAGGTCGCCGCCGGGACCCTGCGTCTCGCTGTGCGGCCTTTCCCGCTGTCTGACGCACCGGCCGCGCTCGCCGCCTTCGCGGCCGGGACCCGCGGCAAGATCGTTCTCGAGATCGACTGAACCCGGCGTACCAGGAGGACGCATCGATGATCCAGGCCACCGCCACTCCGACCAACCCGCCGAGCCTCATCGCCGGTCGCCGAGGTGCCGCTCGACTACCAGCCCGGTGTCTGCAACATCGGGCCGGCCGAGATCGCCCGTCGTCGCCGAGCCGGACATGTCGGTCTCGTCGTCACGGTCGGGTTGTTCGCGGGTCCTCGTGCTCGTCGACGCGCCGGCGCCTGCTCGCTTGCTGATCGCCCTGCCGGCGATCGCCGCCGCGTCCGGGTATCTCCAGGCGCGCTTCCACTTCTGCGCCGGGTTCGGCTCGCGCGGCGTTTACAACTTCGGCGAGGTCGGCCCGATGATCGAGGTGGCCGATCCTGAGGCGAAGGCACGCGATCGAGCGCGTTCGCGGCAGATCGGGTTCGCCAGCATCGCCATCGGCGTCGCGGTCGGCGTTCTCGCAGCGGTCCTGCCGATATGACGACCCGAGAGTCGCCTCCGGAGCAGGTCGTGGCGTCGGACGGCGCCGACCAGCTCGAGGCCGTTGCAGCCGCGCTCAGGACGAACAACATCGAGGCGATCGTCGTCGACACCGGCGACCAGGCGCGCGAGGCGGTCCTGGCGATGATCCCCGACGGGTCGGAAGTGCATTCGGGCAAGTCGAAGACGCTCGAGGAGATCGGCCTGTACGCCGAGCTGGTCGAATCGGAACGCTTCGACGCGATCCGGCCACGGCTCGCCACGATGGACCGGGCGACGCAGGGCCGAGAGATGCGGAAGCTGACCGCAGCCCCGGATGTCATGGTCGGCAGCGTCGCGGCGATCCTGCCGGACGGCACCATGGTCGTGGCGTCGGCCACCGGCAGCCAGCTCGGTTCCTACGCTGCCGGTGCCGGTCGGCTGATCCTCGTCATCGGCAGCCAGAAGCTCGTGCCGGACCTCGACGCGGCGATGCGACGGATCGACGAGGTCGTCTTCCCATTCGAGAACGAGCAGGTTCGGAGCCGGCTCGGCGTCGAGACGAGGCTCGAGAAGGTCCTGATCCTCTACGGCGAATGGAACCCGGGCCGGACGACCGTCGTGCTCGTCCGCGAGCCGGTCGGGGTCTGACGGCGGTCGTCCCGATCGCGCCTGACGATCCGTCCTCGTCGCCATCATCCTGTCGTTGGTCGCGCTGACGCCTTGGACGAGTCCACGCCCGGCGGTGGCGCGATCCTGGAGGGAGGTCACCGATGTCAGAGCGCGAACCCGCCCCACGAAGCGAGCCCGGGCCCGTTCGCGAGATGCGGCTCGTCGTCACCGCCGATGACTACGAGGCCGCCGTCCGGTTCTACCGCGACGTGCTCGGTCTCCCGGAGCGGGCTGCCTACGAATCACCTGACGGCCGTGTCGTCATCCTCGAGGCGGGCCGAGCGACGCTCGAGATCGCCGATCCGGGCAGGCCGAGTTCATCGACCGGGTCGAGGTCGGTCGCCGCGTCGCCGGACAGTTCCGGGTCGCGTTCGAGGTCGCCGATTCGCGGGCGATGACCGCGACGCTCGCCGCCGGCGGTGCCCAGGTCGTCGCCGACGCCACGCGGACGCCGTGGCAGACGGAGAACGCCCGGCTCGACGCTCCGGGCGGCATCCACCTGACCCTCTTCTCTGACGCGCCAGCGCCCGACTGATCCGGGCCGGGCCTCAACCGGGGCCGGACCCCGCCAGCGCCGACGCGATGGCGAGGATCGCGAACGCGCCGATGACGACGCCTGACCCGAGATTGATCCGGTGGATCCATGTCGGCGTCACCCGTGAGCGCAGCGCCCCGACCACCGTGGTCAGCACCACCCACCACGTCGTCGACCCGAGCAGGACGCCGAGGACGACCAGCGCCGCGTCACCGGTCGCCCCGCTCGTCACGCCGAGCCCGGCGAAGAGGGCACCGAACGACAGGATCGTCATCGGGTTCGTCAGGGTGAGGCCGAGGATCGACAGGTAGGCGCCGGGCAGGCCCCTGCGCCGCTCGGTCACGACGGCCACCTCGGTCGGGGCGGCGCGCGCGGTCCGCCAGGCCAGCCACAGCAGGAAGATGCCGCCGACCAGCCCGAGCAGCTGCCGAGCATTGACCAGCAGGTCGGTGATCGCGCCAAGCCCGAACGCGGCGATCGCCCCGTAGGTCGCGTCCGCGGTCGCCACGCCGAGCCCGGAGACGAGCCCGACCAGCCGGCCCTCCGCGAGCGTCCGGCGGATGACGAGCAGGCTGATCGGACCGACCGCGGCGGCGATCGTGAAGCCGAGGACGAAGCCGCGGAACGCGAACGCGGGATCCACTGGCACTCCTTTGCTGCTGGAGGGCAAGAAAAACGCCTCGGCTGATGCCGGGGCGTCACTCGTGCTGGGGTCGGCGCCCGTCGGGGCGCGCGGCGTCAGGTCGAGGTGGCCCGGGTGGGCCCCTGCTGCGACCGCGTGATGTGGTGGGTCGAGGTCATGTCGGGCGCAGGGTGGGGGACGGGCGCCCATCTGTCAACGGTCGGGCGCTACGCTTCGGCGATGACGACGACGACCGGTCGGCCGCTCAAGGTCGGCATCCAGCTCCCCGAGGTCGAGCGCGAGGTGCGCTGGCCGGAACTGCTCGACATGACCCGCGCCATCGAAGATCACGGCTTCGACTCGGTGTGGGTCGGCGAGCACCTGCTCTATCGCTGGGAGGACCGTCCGCCGGCCGGTCCGTGGGAAGCCTGGACCACGCTCGCGGCGATCGCTGGGGTGACCTCGCGGATCGAGCTCGGTCCCCTCGTCGCGTGCACCAACTTCCACAACCCGGCCCTGCTCGCCAAGCAGGCGGCCACGATCGACGAGATCAGCGGTGGTCGCTTCGTGCTCGGTCTCGGCGCCGGCTGGAACGAGACCGAGTTCAACGCCTACGGCTACCCGTTCGACCATCGCATCGGGCGCTTCGAGGAGGCGTTCACGATCATCCGGACCCTGCTCCGCGAGGGTGCCATCGACTTCGAGGGGCGCTGGTACCAGGCGCGCGACTGCGAGCTGCTTCCGCGTGGACCGCGAACGGCCGGCCCACCGCTGATGATCGGGTCGAATGGGCCTCGGATGCTGCACGCGACGATGGCCCATGCCGACTCGTGGAATTCCTGGTACCGCGACATCGAGAACCGGCCGTCCGGCGTGCCGGCACTCAGGTCCCTGGTCGATGAGGCGTGCGTCGAGGTCGGTCGCGATCCGGCCGAAGTGGAGCGGTCCGTGGCGGTCCTGGTCCGGCTCGCCGGCGGCGCCGGCCGCCTGCAGGGCGATACCGCGGAGGGTGGCATCGCCGCAGTCGATGGCGAGCCGGCGGTGCTCGCGGAGACGTTGCGAGGGTTCGCACGGGAGGGCATCGCCCACGTCCAGCTCGTGGTCGATCCGATCACCCTCGAATCGATCGTCGCGCTCGGGCCGGTACTATCCGATCTCGATCGCGGCGGATGAACCCCCGGGAAGAGGCGAGACCGCGTGCTAGCATCCGGGCGCGATGCGTACCCTCGACCGTCGACCGCGTGGCCCCGGCCTGCAGCTGTTCGCGTCCTTGATCGTCGCCGCCTGCCTGGTCGCGGCCTGTGGCTCGAGCGCCCCGTCGGCCGCGGTGGTGACAGCCGCGCCCACCCCGACCCCGAGCCCGACGCCGGACCCGCACCTGGTCGCGCCGGTCAAGGCCGATGACGTCTACCTCGGCCTCCGCGCCGCCGGGCTGCTCATCACCCCCAACACGGCGAACAGCGGCGGGGCCGGTCACGACCCGGTCAAGGAGATCGAGGCGACATACGACGGCTGGCCTCTGTCGATCGGCCAGTACCGGTCCGCCGCGACCCTCGAGACAGCCACCCACTGGGCAGCAGGCGATCGCCCCGGGATCAACGAGGCGCCGATCGAGTTCATGGGCCTCAACATCCTGGTCCGCTGGGGCCCGATCTCGACCGGGCCGACTCCCCACATCCCGGACGGCAGCCAGCTCGCCTCGGCGGAGAAGCTGCGCGCGGCGCTCGATCGCCTCCTGTCGCCGCTCGTGCCGCGGACGATCGTGACGCTCCCGGGCGCGGGGACCCCGCCGCCGGCAAGCCCCAGCGCCGGCCCGAAGTCGTCCGCGCCGCCGAAGGCGACCGCGAAGCCGAAGCCGACCGCCAAGCCCAAGGCGTCGCGATGAGCCTGCCCGTCCGACCACCCCGCTCGCGCGCCCTGACCGGGCGCACGACCGACGAAGTCTCGCCGCTCGACAAGCGGATCATCGAGCACCTCCAGGCCGACGGTCGCCGGCCGTTCACCCAGATCGCCGCCGACCTCGGCGTCTCCGAGGCCGCCGTGCGGGCCCGGACCAACCGGCTCATCGAGCGCGGCATCCTGCAGGTGGTGGGCGTCACCGACCCGCTCAAGCTCGGCTTCCACCAGATGGCGATGATCGGGATCCGCTGCGAGAGCTCGAAGCTCATCGAGGTGGCCGAGCATCTGGCCAAGATGCCCGAGGTCGATTACGTCGTCATCACCGCCGGCAGCTACGACCTCCTCATCGAGACCGTCTGCGAGGACAACGACGCCCTGCTCGTCTTCCTTGCCGAGCGGCTGCGCGCGATCGACGGCGTGCGCGAGACCGAGACGTTCGTCTACCTCCGGCTGGTGAAGCAGACCTACCAGTACGGGACGCGCTGATCACCCGAGCGGGCGGCGCGGGGCAGCGGAACGCGTTGCCTCACCGCACCGAACCGCCCGTCCACGAGGCGGGGCCATGACCTTGGGCGACTAAGATGGCCCGAAGCGGGCGCCCAGTTCGCTGGCGCCCCGAACCCGAACGAGGTCGTCTCCGCCAGTGGATCCGGTCCTGGTCCTGATCGTCATCGCGGTCGCCGCCAACCTCGCGGTGATGGCGTTGATCGTCGTCCCGCCGCTGATCGGCAAGCCCAGTCCGATCGCACCGGTGCCCGACGTGGCGATGGACGTCGAACGACGCGCCGCGGAGGCGGCTGTCATCGGCGGGATCTCGGGCGACACGACCGATGACGGGGTCCCGACCGAGACCTACGACCGTGTCGTCCGGATCGTGTCCTGGATCTTCCTCCTGGCCACGACCGCGGTGGTCGCCACCACCAACCTGTGGCCGTCGACCGAGCCGGCGATCCTGGTCCTGCTCGCGTTCTCCGGCCTGTTCATCGTGATCGTCCACGACCTCCTGCCGCCCGACACGCTCGGCCCGGCCAAGTTCGTCGTCGAGGGGTCGGTCGCGATCACGGTCGCGACTCTCCTTGTGGCCCTGACCGGGGGCGTGGCCAGCCCGTTCTTCTTCGCCTTCCCGTTGATCGTCGGTGGGGCCGCGCTGGTCGTCTCGCCGCCGATCACGGTCGGGCTGGCCGCTGCGGCCGCGATCGGCTACGTCCTTGCCGTGATCGCGGGATCGGCAGCGGGCTCGCTCGGCCCGTCCGCCGCGGCCGTCGTCGGGATCAACCTGACCGCCCTGATCCTGCTGTCGTACGTCGCCATGGTCATCGCCCGCGCCCAGCGCCGGACGCGCGATGCCGCGATCCGGCTGTCGACCGTCGATTCGCTGACCGGGCTGTTCAACCGCTCGTTCTTCTTCGCGGCGATGGACCGCGAGATCGCCCGGAGCGCCCGGTCCGGACGCGGCTTCTGCCTGCTGATGATGGATCTCGACGAGCTCAAGACGATCAACGACCGGCTCGGACACTTCTACGGCGACCGCGTCCTGCGGGCGGTCGGCGAGGTGATCAGCCGGGGCGTGCGCCAGATCGACACCGCAGCGCGCTACGGCGGTGACGAGTTCGTCGTGCTCCTCCCCGAGACCGACCCGACCGGCGGCTTCGTGCTGGCCGAGAAGATCCGGATCGGGGTCAACGCGATGGCGGTCGACCTGCCGGGCGCCGACAACCGGCCGTCGCTGTCGATCGGCGTCGTCAGCTACCCGGTCGACGGCCGGACCGCGGACGAGCTGATCATCAGCGCCGACGGGGCGATGTACGCCTCGAAACGAGCCGGCAAGGATCGCGTCACGGGGATCTCCGTCCCGCGCAGCGGGCGCACCGCCACTCCGGTGTAGCATCGCTCCGTGAGCGACACCCAGCCGCGACCCCGCCCGGAGCCGCGAGGCTTCTCGACCCGCGCCATCCGGGCCGCGTCACGCGCGCCGGAGCTCGACCAGACGCCGACCAGCGTGCCGATCTACCAGACCGCGACGTTCGCGTCGGCCGATGCCGACGAGCTGGGACGGGTCGCCTCGAACGGCCGCGCCGGCTATGCCTACAGCCGCATCTCGAACCCGACCACGAGCGCGCTCGGGGCCGCCTATGCCGAGCTGGCCGGTGGCGCCGCCGGCGTGGCGCTCGCCTCGGGGATGGCCGCGATCCACGCCGCGATCGCCTCGATCGTCCGCGGCGGCGATCGGATCGTCGCCCCGATCGCGACCTACGGATCGACGCGCAGCCAGCTTCTCCGCGCGTTCGGAGCGTTCGGCGTCCGCGTCGATTTCGTCGACACCACCGACCACGCCGCGGTCGCCACTGCCCTCGCCGCGTCCCCGACCCGGCTGCTCTACGCGGAGACGATCGCCAACCCGACCACGTTCCTCGCCGATCACGCGGCGCTCGCCGAGCTGGCGCACGCGCACGGCGCCCGCTACGTCGTCGACAACACGTTCGCGTCGCCGTACGTCTGTCGCCCGCTCGCGCTCGGTGCCGACCTCGTCGCCGAATCGGCGACCAAGTTCCTCGGCGGCCACAGCGACGTCATCGCCGGGGTGGTCGCCGGGCCGGCCGACCTCGTCGCCGAGGTCGAGCGCGTCCAGGTCGATACCGGCGCGACGCTCGGCCCGCTCGATGCCTTCCTCGTCCTGCGCGGGATCCTGACCCTCGCCATCCGCGCCGAGCGCCACGCCACGACCGCGGCCGCTCTCGCCGCCTGGCTCGAGCGGCAGCCCGGTGTCCGGTCCGTCCTCTACCCGGGACTCGCCAGCCACCCGCAGCACGAGGTGGCCGTGCGCCAGTTCCGATCGGGCGTCGCGGGCGGGATGCTCGCCTTCGAGGTCGAGGGTGGCCGGGTCGCCGGTCGCGCCCTGATCGACGGGCTGACGCTCCCCGAATTGACCGCCTCGCTCGGAAGCGTCCACACGATGGTCGTCCACCCGCCGTCGACCTCGCACCGGCAATCGAGCGAGGCCGACCTGGCGGCGGCCGGGATCACGCCCGGCCTCCTGCGCGTCTCGGTCGGGCTCGAGGATCTCGAGGATCTCGAGACCGATCTCACCGCCGCTCTCGAGATCGCCGCGCAGGCCGCCGCCCAGGCCTCCGCCGGGACCACCTCCTCCGGACCCGCCGAGCGGCCCGTCCCGGCCCTCGACGCCGTCTAGGGGCTCGAGCCATCGCGAGCCCGGCCGCCGTCTCGGCGGCCACCAGCCGACCGTCCGGCCGGAACATCCCAGCCCGCATGGGCTACGGGTTGTGGCACCTCTTCACGTCGGTCGACTTCGCGGTCTTCCAGATCATCTTCCTGGCCCTGCTGGCGGTCGTCGGCATGACCATCAAGCAGCTGCCCGACTTCGCCTTCCGCTCGGCGACCGACTACGCGACGGCGATGGATCAGCTCCACGCCCGCTACGACCCGGTCCTCGGGACGGCGATCGTGGACGTCATGGAACGGCTGTCGCTGTTCGCGGTCTTCCGCTCGCCCTTGTTCAGTGCCGGGCTGGTGGTCCTCGTCACCTCGATCGTCGTCTGCACGCTCGATCGCACGCCGAAGCTGTGGCGCGGCGTCAGCGACATCCGCGTCGCCCAGCCCGAGCCCTTCTTCGATCCGATCCTGCCGGACCGCGCCGCGATGGACGGCGTGCCGGCCGAGGGTGTGCGGGCCGTCCTGCGCAAGAACGGCTTCCACGTCCGGGAGGCGACCGATGCCAGCGGCACGCGGTTCCTGTACGGCGACCGCCACCAGTACACCAAGATGGCGACGCTGCTGACCCATGCCGGCCTCGTCACCTTCCTGGTCGCCGCGGCTGTCACCTCGCGGCTCGGGGACGAGCAGGGGCTCGTGGTCGCCGAGGGCGAATCGCTGACCGTCCAGCCGATCGGCACGCCCGGGCTGCTCCTGGTCAAGAACATCGATTTCGAGGCGCCGGGCTTCGACACCGGACATCCGACCGACTTCACGACTGACCTCGCCGTCTACCAGGACGGCAAGCAGATCGCGCGCAAGACGATCCGGGTCAACGATCCGCTGTCGATCGCGGGCTACACCTTCCACCAGAACGGGTTCGGACCGGCGCCGCACGTCGTCCTGCGCAGCGCCGCCGGGGCCGTCCTGTGGGACGCACCGGTCCCGATGACCGACGCCGCGGACGGCCTGCCCTACGCGACCATCGGTATCCCGGGACGGGACATGGGGCTCAAGCTGGTGCTCGACAAGGACGCCGACGGGACGGGTTTCGTGGTCGCGATCCCGTACAAGGTGACCGGGGTCGGCTCCGACGGCCTGCCGATCGAGGACCCGTACCAGCCGGTGACCCTCCACCAGGGTGACGTCCGGGTGTCACAGGATCTCGACCTGTCGATCGGGCTCACCGACTTCGGCGAGTTCAGCCTGCTCATCGCCAAGGCGGACCCGGGCCAGGGGCTCGTCTGGATCGCGTTCGCGTGCCTCATCGCCGGGATCACCATCACGTTCTACCGGCCGCGCCGACGCGTCTGGACCCGGATCGCGCCCGACGGGCGCCTGGGCATCGTCTGGCGATCGGATCGCTACGTCGATGTCGAACGTGAGTTCGGGCGCCTGCTCGACCAGCTCGTCGCGGCCCGGCAGCCGACCGGAGTCGACCACCCGGTGTGACCGTCCGGCGACCTCCGGCGGGCACTTTCGGTGCTGAATCGCAACCCGGGTCGCTGGTAGTCTCATCGCAACCTTGGCGCACGGATCGAGTCGTGCGCACGTGCACAGACGACGAACCGCAGGAGACCCATGACTGCGCGACAGGACGCCATCGCGGAGATCGCCAGGCACCGGGTCGCCAAGACCCAGGACTACCTCGAGGACGCCGGCGCCGACATCTACGGCCAGTACGTCTTCGACGAGGTCGCCCAGCGCCAGTACCTGGCCAAGCCGATCTTCAAGAAGCTGCGGCGCACGATCGAGGGCCACGAGCCGTTCGATCCGGCGATCATCGACGCCGTCGCGCATGGCGTGAAGGAGTGGGCGCTGGCCCACGGCGCGACCCACTACACCCACTGGTTCGTGCCGATGACCGGCTCGACCGCCGAGAAGCACGATTCGTTCCTGACCCCGACCGGCGACGGCCAGACCATCGCCGAGTTCTCCGGCAAGAACCTCGTCCAGGGCGAGCCGGACGCCAGCTCGTTCCCGTCGGGCGGCATCCGGGCCACCTTCGAGGCCCGCGGCTACACCGCCTGGGACGTCACCAGCCCGATCTTCCTCCAGGTCGAGCCCAACGGCGTGACGATGACGATCCCGACGGCGTTCGTCTCGTACACCGGCGAGGCGCTCGACCACAAGATCCCGCTCCTGCGCTCGCAGGAAGCGCTCGGGGCGCAGGCGCTGCGCATCCTGCGCTGGTTCGGCAACGACACGGCCACCCGGGTCTTCACCAACATCGGGCCCGAGCAGGAGTACTTCCTGGTCGACCGCCGCCTTGCCGAGCAGCGGCCGGACCTCGTCCTGACCGGCCGGACGCTGTTCGGCGCTCCGTCGCCCAAGGGCCAGGAGCTCGAGGACCAGTACTTCGGCTCGATCCGCGAGCGGATCCTGGCGTTCATGATGGATCTCGACCGCGAGCTGTGGCGGCTGGGGATCCCGGCCAAGACGCGCCACAACGAGGTGGCCCCCGGCCAGTTCGAGATGGCGCCCGGTCTACGAGCCGACCTCGGTCGGCTCGGACCACAACATGGTGGTCATGAGCCTGATGCGCCGCCTCGCGACGCAGCACGGCCTGATGTTCCTGATCCACGAGAAGCCGTTCGCCGGGATCAACGGCTCGGGCAAGCACAACAACTGGTCGATGGCCACCGACGAGGGCGAGAACCTCCTCGACCCGGGCAACGACCCGCACGCCAACGCCCAGTTCCTGGCCTTCCTGGTGGCGGTCATCCGCGCCGTCAACGTCCACGCCGACCTGCTCCGGGCGAGCATCGCCGACGCCGGCCAGGACCACCGCCTCGGTGCCAACGAGGCGCCGCCGGCGATCATGTCGATCTTCCTCGGCTCGCAGCTCGAGGACGTCGTCGAGCAGCTCGGCAAGGGCGGCGACCTCCGGCTCGAAGAAGGGCGGCTCGGCGAACCTCGGGGTCACCTCGCTGCCGGTCCTCGCCCAAGGACGCCACCGACCGCAACCGGACCTCGCCGTTTGCCTTCACCGGCAACAAGTTCGAGTTCCGGGCGGTCGGCTCGTCGGCCCCGATCTACTGGCCGCAGACGGTCCTGAACACGGCCGTCGCCGACTCGCTCGACCAGCTCGCCGACGAGCTCGAGAAGCTCAAGCCCGGCGACTTCGCCGGGCTGACCACGATCCTGTCGAAGATCGTCGGAGCGAACAAGCAGGTCCTCTTCGAGGGCAACGGCTACTCCGAGGAGTGGCATGCCGAGGCCGAACGCCGCGGACTGCCCAACAACCGGACGACCGTCGACGCCCTGCCCGTCGCTGACGACGGACAAGGCCAAGAAGCTGTTCGCGAAGTTCGGCGTCCTCTCCGAGCGCGAGCTCGCCGTCGCGCGTCGACATCAACTGGGAGCGCTACGTCAAGGTCCAGCAACATCGAGGCGAGCTGCGCCCTCGACATCGCCTGGACGATGATCCTGCCGGCCACGGCGCAGTACCTCGGCCAGCTGGCCGCGGCGCCGTCGTCGCGCGGGATCAACGCCGTCTGCGAGCAGGTCTCCGGCCTGGCCGACTCCCTGGTCGACGCGATCGACGCGCTCGAGCACGCCCAGCACGCGGCCCACGAGGCCGGCTCGGTCCAGGCCGAGGCGCGCGCCTTCTGCGACGAGGTCATCCCGGCCCAGAACGCCCTGCGCGACGTCGCCGACGAGCTCGAGACGCTCGTCGCCGACGACCTCTGGCCGCTGCCCAAGTACCGGGAGCTGCTCTTCCAGTACTGAGAGCGGATCGACGCCTTCGGCGAGCCTGTCTTCGGTCATGATGTGACCGCACAGCGGCTCGAATGGCTCGACGACCGGGCGCCGGTCTCGGACCGGGATATCGACCGCTCCCGCGACAAGCTGTCAGGGGGTCTCCACCGTCATGGATCCGCAAACAACACTCGTCGGGACGGGGTTCGTCGTCCTCGCGGCCGTCGTCTGGATCGTCTGCGCCGTCTACGCCTACCAGAACGCGCCCAAGTTCGGCCGGAGCGCGGGCCTCTGGACCTTCCTGTGCATCCTGTTCGGCCCGATCGCGCTGATGCTCCTCTACGTGCTGCCCAAGAAGCAGCCGGTCCACGCCGCGGGCACGAGCCATGCCAAGCACGCGGACCCGCAGGCCGCCCTGTACGAGGTCCCCAAGAAGAAGCACTGATAGGTCGGGGGCGCGCCGCAGCCGCGCCCCACCAAGCACCGAGGGTCTCCCTGACGCCCGCGCGTTGGCCCACATCGGTAGGCCAACGATGCGGCACCATACGAGGGTGCTGCCCAGGGACATCCGCCCGATGCGCTCGCTCGGCCTGCTGTCCGTGGCGCACGCCATCAATCACGCCCAGGCCGTCGTCCTGCCGCTGATCTTCCTCGGAATCATCGACGAGTTCGGCGTCGGCGTCGAGACCATCGCCTTCCTGGCCGCCATCGGCGCATTCCTGTCCGGGATCGTCCAGCTGAGCTACGCCGGCCTGACCCGGGTCGCGTCGCGGCGCCACCTGCTCGGCCTCGGCGGGATCCTGTTCGGTGGCGGGTTCGCGCTGCAGGCGTTCGCGTCGAGCTTCGTCACCTTCGCCATCCCGAACGTGGCCTCGCGGATCGGCGGGTCGCCGCAGCATCCGGTCGGCAACGGCCTGCTTGCCGAGCAGTTCCCGACCGACCGTCGGGGGTTCGCGATCAGCGCCCACATCGCAGGCGGCAACGTCGGGACCGTCGTCGTCGCCGTGATCGGCGTCCCGCTCATCGCCGCGGTCGGCTGGCGTGGCGCGTCGATCGCGTTCGGGCTGCCGGCCATCGCCGTGGCGATCGCGATCCTGCTCTTCGTGCGCGAGGCCGGCACAGACCGGGCGGCCGCCAAGGCGAGCGGGACGGTCCGGGCGGCCTTCGGACGGATCCTGCGTGACCGCGACCTGCGCTGGCTCTACCTCACGTCCGCCCTCGGCGGTGGCGGTCGCGGCCTCGGCGTCGTCAACCTCTTCGCGCTGATCTACATGACCCGCGTCCTTGGCCTCGACGAGGCCACCTCCGGGCTGATGTACGGCGCGCTCATCGTGTTCTCCGTGCCGATGCCGCTGGTCGCCGGCTGGCTGTCCGACCGGGTCGGGCGCAAGCCGCTCATCGTCGGGGTCTATCTCGGCGGCGCACTCGGCTTCGTCGTGTTCCTCGCGGCCGGCTCGTCGCTGCTCTGGCTGTGGGTCGGGATCGTGCTGATGGGCCTCTTCACGTTCTCCGAGAGCCCGCAGCTCCAGGCGCTCCTCGGCGACATCGCCCCGCCGTCGAGCCGCGACGCCTCGTACGCCTTCTACTTCGCGATGGCGTTCGGCGTCGGGTCGCTGTGGACGGCGGTCTATGGCGTCGTCATCGAGGCCTACGGCGAGACGCAGGGCCTGCCGATCGTGTTCGGGCTGATGGCCCTGACGTTCGTCCTCGCCGCGCTCGGAACGCTGCCGATCCACGCCGAGCAGCGCGCCCGCGAGAACGCCGCCTTCGAGGCGGCCCTCGAGAACCCTGCCTTCGACCCTGCCCTCGAGTAGCCCGGACCTCGGTGGGCCGGCTGGCATACTGCCGCGGGTGGCCGGCCGACCATGGCGGGCCCGCACGAGGGAACGGATGGACGCCCGGATCCTGCTCGTCGAGGACGACCCGTCGATCCGCGAGGTGACCGCGATCGGCCTGCGCAACGCCGGGCTTCACGGTCGAGACCGCCGACGACGGCGCGGCCGGCCTCGAGCGCTTCGCAGCCGAGCCGTTCGACCTCGTCCTGCTCGACGTGATGCTCCCGCGGCTCGACGGGCTCGAGGTCTGCCGTGCGATCCGGCGCGACTCGACGATCCCGGTCGTGATGCTGACCGCGCGCGCCGACACGATCGATGTCGTGGTCGGTCTCGAGGCGGGCGCCGACGACTACGTCAAGAAGCCGTTCGAGGTGCCCGAGCTGGTCGCCCGCGTCCGGGCCGCCCTGCGTCGGGCCGGCCGGGCCCCCGGCGACGCGGACCGTCTCCAGCTGGGGCCGGTCGGGATCGACCTGGCCGGGCGGACGGTGACCCGCGACGGCAACCCGGTCGCCCTCACCCGGACCGAGTTCGACCTGCTCGCCGAGCTGACGCGTCACGCCGGGCAGGTGCTGACGCGCGACGTCCTGCTCGATCGGATCTGGGGCTACGACTACCTCGGCGACTCGCGCCTGGTGGACGTCGCGATCGGCCGGCTGCGGGCCAAGGTCGAGACCGACCCGGCCGCCCCCGAGCTGATCGTCACCGTCCGTGGCGCCGGCTACAAGGCGGCGCGCTAGCCGATGCGCGCGCTGCGTGGGATCCGGGCGCGGCTGACGGTCACGCTCGTCGCGCTGGTGGCGCTGACCGCCGATCCTGCTCGGGACCGGTGCCTACCTGTTCGTCGAGAACGGCCTGCGCGGACAGGTCCTGCGCGACGCGCAGGACCAGGCGTCGTTCGACCTGTCGGTCATCATCCCGGCCGCCGACCTGCCCCCGAATCCCGACCAAGGACGACATCACCGACAGCCGCCTGCTCGACACGTTCCACCAGCGCGGGGTCGATGCGATCGTCGACCTCGGTGCCAACGGGGTCGCCGTCTCGGGCGAGGGACTCGAAGCGGCCTTCCCGACGCTGCCCGGCGGACCTGGGCGAACGGGTCGCAGCGGGCGAGCTGGCCTACGCCTGGACGACGGTCGCCGGCCAGCCGAGCCTCGTCGTCGGTGGCCGAGCCGGCGCCGGAGGGCCGGCGTTCTACTTCATCCACGACACGACCGAGCTCGAGGCGGCGCTCGCGCAGTTCCGACTGGCGCTGGTGATCGGAACGCTGGTGCTGATCCTGGTCGCCCTGCTCGTGGCGCGGGTCATCGCCCGCGGCGTCCTGGCCCCCGTCGAAGCCGCAAGCCGCGCCGCGGAACGGATCGAGGGCGGCGACCTGTCGGCCCGCGTGCCGGTCACCTCGGACGACGAGTTCGGGACGTGGGCGGACCGGTTCAACCGGATGGCCGAAGCGCTGGCCGACACGATCGCCCGGCTCGAAGCCGCCGAGTCCCAGAACCGGCGCTTCGTGGCCGACGTCGCGCACGAGCTGCGGACCCCGCTCGCCGCACTCGTCGCCGAGGCGTCGATCGTGCGCGAGCACCTCGGCGCCCTGCCGCCACAGAGCCGGCGGGCCGGCGAGCTGCTCGTGGCCGATATCGGTCGGCTGCGCACGCTCGTGGACGACCTGATGGAGGTGTCGCGCTTCGACGCCCGTGCCGAGCGGATCGCCCTCGAACCGGTCGACCTCGGACGGCTGGTCCGCACGGTCACCGCGGCCCGCCTCCCCGATGCGGTCCTCGCGCTCCCGGTCGAGCCGTTCGTCGCCGACACCGATCCACGACGCCTCGAACGCATCCTCGGCAACCTGCTCGACAACGCCCGCGAGCACGCGGCGGGGTCGCCGGTCGAGGTCACCCTCGCCGCCGACCGGGATGCGATCGTGCTGGCCGTCGCGGACCGCGGCCCGGGCGTCCCGCCCGACCAGCTGACGCACCTGTTCGAGCGCTTCTACAAGGCCGATCCGTCGCGCCACGGCGGGAGCAGCGGCCTGGGACTGGCGATCGCCGCGGAGCACGCGGCGCTGCTGCGGCGGGACCCTGACCGCGACCGACCGACCGGGCGGCGGCCTCGTCGTCGAGCTGCGGCTGCCTGTGACCGAACCGTTACCCGCCGGCGACGAGACGGCCATGAGCCGAGGCGATGCTGGGGCTCCGAAGATCCCGTAGCCGGAGTCCAGCACGTGAACCGAACGTCGACCATCGTTCTCGCCGGATTGCTCGTCATCGCCCTCGCCGCCTGCACCGGCTCGACCGGAGGCCTCGGGGCCGTCCCGACGCCAGTCTCGACCGCGAGCCCGTCGGCCGAGCCGTCAAGCCCCGACCTGACGCCTGCCCCGAGCGGGTCGGCAAGCCCGTCGTCGGCGCCATCCGACGAGCCGACGAACGGACCGAGCGACGACCCGGGCGCCTCGGCAACGCCAGGCACGCCGACGGCGACGATGATCGTCCGGGCCTACTTCGTCCTCGGCGGCCAGCCGGGCACGGCGGGTCTCGTGCCCGTCCTGCGGATCGTCCCGAAGTCCGCCGCCGTCGCGACCGCGGCGATGACCGCGCTCCTCATCGGCCCCGATCCCGATTCGACCCGGGAACGGACGATCACCAGCGCGATCCCGACCGGCACCCGTCTCCTGGGCATATCGATCAAGAGCGGTGTCGCGACCGTGAACCTGTCGACCGAGTTCGACACGGGAGGCGGGAGTGCCTCGATGCACTACCGACTCGCCCAGGTCGTCTACACGCTGACCCAGTTCAGCACCGTCCGTTCGGTCGTCTTCCAGATCGAGGGCCAGACGGTCACGGTCTTCGGGAGCGAGGGGATCGTCCTCGATGGGCCGGTCGGTCGCACCGACTACGTCGATCAGCTGCCGGCGATCTTCGTCGACCGGCCGGCCTACGGCGCCGCACTGTCGAACCCGGGTCCGGTGTCGGGCAACGCGGACGTCTTCGAGGCGACCTTCCGGATCGCGATCCTTGATGCTTCCGGCGCGTCGATCCTCGACCAGCAGGTCATGGCCACGTGTGGGTCCGGCTGCCGCGGCACGTTTGCGGCGTCACTGCAGTACACGGTCACCAAGGCGCAGTGGGGGACCCTTCGCGCGTACAACCCGTCGGCCAAGGACGGGACGCCCGAGGACACCCGGGACTACCCGGTCTGGCTGACGCCGGCCGGCTGACCAGGACGCAACGAACGGCCCCCGCGACTGCGGGGGCCGTTCTGATCTGCTCGGACCGGGGGTGAGCTCAGTAGCCCCCGGAGCTCGAGGACGGTGCCGCGGAGCCGGCCGGCGCTGCGCCTGTCGGCGAGGCGACGAACCACTTGCCGAACTTGCCCTGGCCGGTCGTGTCGCCGGCCTTCGTGTCGCCCGAGTAGTAGTAGAGCGGGAATCCGTTGATCGCGACCTGCATCGTGCCATCGGGCCGGGCGAAGGTCGTCAGAGCGCCGGTCACGCCGGCACCGGGCGTCGGTGCGCTCCCGCTGACCACCAACGGCGGCCACGTCTGGGCGCAGGTGTCGGTGCAGGTGCTGGTGTTCGCAGAGTCAGCCGTGAAGACGTAGAGGGTCTTCCCGTCCGCGCCTGTCAGATAGTCGCCGACGGTGCCCGTGGCCATGGCGATGGCGAGGGCTCCGGCCGCCCCACCGGATGCCGCGGCAGATGGCGCGGATGACGGGACTGCGGCGGCACTCGGCGCGGTCGTGGCGCCGGCGCTGCTGCACGCGGCGACGAGCAGGAGGACGCCCCCGATCGCCCCGAGCCCGCTGATTCGGTGTCGATAGTTGGTCGATCGCATGAGGATCTCCTCTGGGTAGGTCGCGAATGACTGGCACAAAACCCTACGTCTCAGGCTGGGCAGTGGTTTCGCGACGACGTCGAGTGTCCGGAGCACCGGCTTGCGCTATCATCCCCAAGCCCTGTGAACGGGCACCCTCGGTCGGGGCGTGGCGCAGCTTGGTAGCGCGCATCGTTCGGGACGATGAGGTCGGAGGTTCAAATCCTCTCGCCCCGACCAGAACGACTAATCGAATACACCAGAGGCTCGGAGCCGAAGGCTTCGGACCAGCCGTAGCGTTCCGCTTCGGCGCTCGGGTGTATCACGAGGTCAAGTCCCATCGCGTTGATACGGTCGAATGCCGTAGCCGGGACTGGTGTACGCCCTCACTGGGCGGCGACGGGCGAATAGCCGTCCTATTCCGCACCCCAGAACCAGGCGTCGGCCGGCGAATGCGTTTCGAGCCACGTCGGGTCGCTGAGGACGCTCAGGTGGACCGACAGCCAGTTCGCGGTCCGGCCGGACTTGGCGGCGATCTCACGCACGTCGAAGCTGACCGAGGCGCCCGGTAGCAGGTCGCTGACGAGCGGCGTTTCGAGGAGCCGAACCGGCGACGGGTTCGTCGGGTCATTCGTCGATGCGGTCAGGGTGACGACCGACCGCACAATCCTTGCGTCGGGATCGCGGGACGCGGACGAGTTCCTGTCTTGCACGGCTGGGATCGCGACGAGCCCCGTGTTCGTGACCCGGACGACGACTCCCGTGCCATCGAGAGTCGGGGCGAGGTCGTACGTCACGGCTCGATCGCTCCACACCCGGACCTCGACGCTCGGGATCTCGACCACGTCGGCAGCAGGCAGCGGACGACCGCCCGTATCGAGCATGTCGACATCGAGCTGGTACCTTCCGGGCTCACGCGGCGCCGGCACATTGATCGTGATCGCGCGTGCCTCGGTTCGGATCCGGCGCGCCGTGACGCGCGTCGGGCCGGCCGGTTCCGGGGCGCTCGGCACCGGAGCCACCGGCGACAGGCTGGCGGAGCCACCCTGAAGCGTCATGCCATCGAGGAGCCCCGGCCCCGACGGAACGGGAGGCACGAGTGGCCCGGCGACGACCTCCGAATCGAGCGCGATCGTTCTCCAGGTGGCGACGAAGCCGACCCCCGCCGGGATGGCGCCGCCGGTCCACGTGAGACGGACCGAAGCCTGGCTCTGGCCGTTGAGCGGACCGTCGACGGCCGGCGCGGCGAACCTGATCGACCGACGAGCCAGGGACTGAAGATGGATCGCGGTCGCGATCCGGCTCACGCCGATCCCCCAGCGGTGTGACGAGGACCAGAACTGTTGCATGCTCCGCAGGGTCGGCCGCCCTCCCCACCAGCGACCACCGCGCGTCAGGTACGACTCCTTGATGAACCTCGCCGTGGCATCGATGCCCGCCGCATACGACGCGAAGGCGGTCGCAAAGCGGAGCGGGCCGCGGTCATAGGCGTTATAGCCGAAGAGGTTGTGCCTCTTTCGCGAGATGTAGGCAGTTCCCCAGGACGACTCGTGCATGGCGGCTGCCAGGAGGAAGCGGGCGTTGACCCCGTATCGCTTCTCCGCCGCGACGAAGGCGATCCCGAGCGGGGGCAGCGACGTCTTCGCCTTCAGGTACTCGTCGATCGCCCAGGCCGATGCCCCACTCACCGACAACAGGTTCGTGTCCAGGGTGATCGCGCGGCCGGCGTGATATGCCCGCGCTCGTGGCATCCGCGCATCCGCGGTCGGAACGACGACGGTCATCAGCAGAGCGGCGGCTAGCAAGGCCAGCGTCAGGGAAGGGCGGCGGATCGACGTCACGGTTTCCCACGTGCGGCTGATGGCGACGTGGAGTCACGATCGCGAGGTCAGCGTCGGTGTGCGGCCGACCACGAGACGTGGTCAGGACGCGTAGGTTCGGTTGAGCGCCCTGACCTTCTGCCGAACCGGCACCGTCTAGCTATTGCCCGATTCGCCCATCGGGCGAAATCGATAGAACTAGGCCAACCGTGCGCTCCAGCTCCCGCGCGCGCAGCAGGGGAGCGCTCTGGTCATGGCTCTGAGGGAAACGCCGGCTTCTCGGTCTCCATCAACCGCATGAATCCGCGCTGAGAGACCCGGGCCAGCAGGAACGCGGTGGCGACGCCAACCGTCGCCCCGACGGCGATCAGCACCGCGATCGACGCGCCGGTGAACGTCGTGGCCATGCCTGCGATCGCTCCGGCGAGGACGCCATCGATGACCGCGATCATCCCCGGGATCGTCACGTAGAAGTGGGCGAATGTGTACGTCCCGGCGAGCGGGCCGAATGACCGCGTGATGCCGGGCACATCGTCGGTCGTGCCAAGGATCAGGAAGGGCGCCGCAGCGGGCCGCATCCGGACATATGCCTGGCGGATCCGGTTCATGCCGGCGACCCAGAAGATGTCCTCACGGTTGCCCTCGTCGATCCTGAGGAAGGTCGCCACCCCGACGAACAGAGCGACAGGCAGGAGGACGAGCGCGAAGGCAAAGAACTCGGGTCCGAACTGCGTCGCCGGACCGACGAGGCCGAGGACGATCACAGCCGCTGACAAGGTGGAAAGGAACAACGCGGCCCGGCTGAACGACTCCGTCCAGGTCAGCGACCGGGTCGCCAGCAGGCCGGCGTGTTCCTGGGAGAGGATGGCGAGGAGTCCGGGATCGTCGAGTTCGTTGAGCGGGGCGGCCGGTGCTGACTCGGAGACGGCGCGGGGTGACCTCGCGGGCAGCTGTTCGCCTGGGCTCGATGGGATTTCGTTCACGCGCTCCATCCCTCAGTTTCGCTGAAACCCCGGACAGACAAGGCGACGAGGCCATCGGGAGCGTAGCGGTACCGCCGCGCCGATGTTCACCCGAACACCGCGCCCTGTCGCCTCCGTGGTCGCAGTCGGTCGTGTCCGCGCCGTTTGAGACAGAAACGGAACTAACCCTACCGAAATAGTAGACATTCCCTTCTCGACTCGGTACAGTCGGGCCATGACACTCCCTCGACTTGGCGAGATGTGTATGCCCTGGCGGCCCCAAGGAGGGGACACAGGGCGATAGGTCCGCGTCATCTGATCAGGACGGCGCGCGGAGTCTCACCGCCGGTCCCGGGGCCGCAGTCCAACGACTGCGGCTTTTCTGTGTCCCAACGGTCTCCCTGGTGCGCCGCCGACCCCGCACCGCGAGCGGGACCGCATCGAGCTCCACCTCCAGAGCCGGAACGGCTCGCCCCCCAGGAGACCCAATCGATGACGACCGAGACTCTGCCCAACGGCGTGAACACGAGCGCCGTGCTGGCCTTCGCCCAGCAGCTCCAAGCCGCCGCCCCAGTTGAGGGCACCCCGTTCCGCGCCGAGGTCCACTGGCGGGGCGGCTTTCGCAATGAGATCCATGTCCGTGATCTGCCACCGACCTTCGCCGACGAACCCGAGATCCTTGGGGGGACGAACACCGCGTCCAACCCGGTGGAACAGATCCTCGGAGCCCTCGGCAGCTGCCTCGCCATCGGATATACCGCCGGGGCGGTCGCCCGTGGCATCACCATCGACGACCTGCGGATCGAGCTCGTCGGGAACATCGATCTGCCCGTGTTCTTCGGCCTCAAGGACGGCCACGCCGGGTACGAGCACGTCGACGCCAAGGTGTACCTGACATCCGATGCGTCGCAGGCCGACGTCGATGCCCTCCATGACCACGTCTTCCGGACCTCGCCCGTCGGCAACACGCTCGAGCGACCTGCGGTCCTCGACGTCCAACTCGTCCGGGCCTGACCCGCGCTCCCTCTTTCCTTGATCTCAGCGCAGAGGAGACATCTCGCCATGTCGACGATCCACGATGAAGTCCTCGCCGCCAACGCCGCCTACGCCGAGACCTTCGGCGCCAAAGCAGAGCTCGCTCTCCCGCCGGCACGACGCTTCGCCATCCTTACCTGCATGGATGCCCGACTCGACCCCGCCAAATACGCCGGCCTCCGCGAGGGCGATGCCCATGTCATCCGCAACGCAGGCGGCCGAGCCAGCGACGACGCCATCCGTTCCCTCGTCATCTCGTACAAGCTCCTCGGCACGGCCGAGTGGTTCGTCATCCACCACACCGACTGCGGGATGGAGTTCTTCACTAATGAGGTCATCAGTGACCTCTTGGCCAACAGCCTTGAAACGGCGGCGCTGGGCCCCGACGGCTTCTACGACATTGGGGCCGGCCCGGGCTCGGCCGAGGCCGCCAACATCGACTGGCTGTGCATCGCTGACCAGACCGGCAGCGTCGCCGACGACGTCAGGCGCATCCGGAACCATCCGCTCGTCCCGGCCAGCATCGCGATCTACGGCTACGTGTACGACGTTCGGACGGGGCGACTGATCGAAGTCCCCGATGCGACGGCCGTCGGTCGGGCTGCCTGACGGGGTCCTGACCCGTGTGAGCCGTGCCATCCTAGGACGCGTGACTGCTCCCCTCGCGACCGACGAGACGCGTGTCGATCGCTGGTTGTGCGCGGTGCGTCTCGTGAAGACGCGCCCGCTCGCGACCCGGTTATGCGAGGGTGGCCACGTTCTCGTCAATGGATCCCCAGCGAAGCCGTCGACGAAGGTACGAGCCGGCGATCGGGTGGAGGCGCTCATCGCCGATCGCGAGCGCATCGTCGAGGTCGTGCAGCCGATCGAGTCGCGAGTCGGGGCCGCCATCGCCGCCACCTGCTACGTGGACCACAGCCCGCCCGTCGTGCCGCAGGCCGGGCCGGCGATCGCGCGCGTCCGAGGGGAGGGCCGGCCGAGCAAGCGCCTGCGCCGCGAGCTGGAGCGCCTGCGCCGGGCGCCCGATGCCTGAGCGCTTGCTACGATCGATGCCATGGCCTGCTGCTCACCCGGGGACTCTCCATTCGATCGTCAATTCGACGCTCGCCATGCGGCCGAGCGTCTGCGCGCCTACCGTCGGAATGGTCCAACGGGCCTGACACGCGCGCTGATCGATGGCCTGGCCGCCGGCGGGGTCGACGGGCGCACGGTGCTCGACATCGGCGGTGGCGTTGGCGCGGTCCACCACGAGCTCCTGCGATCGGGAGCCGCCACCGCAGTCGATATCGACGCGTCGCGTGCGTATGTATCCGTCGCTCACGAGGAGGCCGAACGGCAGGGCCACGGCGATCGCGTCGAGTACCTCACCGGAGACTTCGTCACGCTCGCGGATCGGGTCCAACCCGCTGACCTTGTCGCACTCGATCGGGTCATCTGCTGCTACGGGGATATGGTCGAGCTCGTCGGTCGCTCGGCGACCCTCGCGCGTCACCGCTACGGCCTCGTCTACCCGCGTGACACGTGGCTTGGCCGGCTCGGCACGATGCTCGAGAACGGACGGTTCCGTCTGTTGCGGTCGCCATTTCGCACGTACATCCATCGCACAACCGAGGTCGAGAGCATCCTTGCCGCCCACGGCCTCGTGAAACGCATGCACCGGACGACGACGGTTTGGCAGCTCGAGATCTACGAGCGGCCGATCACCTGACCTTCTCCGCCTCGCTCAGAGCTCCCGGAGGTTTCGATCGGACGGTCGACCCCAGGTGATCGTGGCTGCGACCGCAAGGACGAGCCGGTCATCGCGCAGCTCGAGCGCCCCGACTTGGCAGAGATCCAGCAACGCCGCGCGCGTCTCTGCATCGAATGCAGCGGCGGCTGTGTTTCCCATCCTCTGCCGCGAGAGGCCGTTCTGTGAGTGACGGCACTCGATGTACTCGGCGATCGTCGGGCGCCAGGACACGGGGCCGATCCGGTGTTGGCCCTCCTGCTTGAAGAGGCCGCGCGACGTCAGCTCGGCCGGGAGATCGAATGGCCGAAACTCCCGATTCGTCGAAAACCGGCCGATGATCGGGAGAGAGTCGCCGCCGGACTTCCGACGAGAGATCCCAGTCACGGTCGATGATCGCCAGGGCACCGTGCGGCGACAGCACCTCGGCGAACCGCCGGAAGACGACATCCCAGGCGAACCAGTGGAGGCTCTCGCCGGCGGTGATCAGGGCGTACGGCGGGGCCAGTGCCGCTTCCTCGACCGACGATCGCACCCACCGCAGGTTCGAGGCATCGCCGCCCGCCTCTCGGCGTCCCCGCGCGATCATCGCGGCCGAGACATCGACCGCGTCGACCCGCTCGACCAGTGGGCCAAGCCGCCTCGCGATATCCCCTGTGCCGCAACCGACATCGAGGACCGTCCGGGGTGCGTCCGTGATCAACCCACGCAGGACTGTGAACACCTCGGCGGGATAGGGCGGTCGGTTGGGATAGGCCGCCGCGACACTCTGGTCCTGGAATTGCGCGCCATATTCCGGCGCGAATTGCCTCGGCTTGTCCCGCATGGTCCTCCGATGGTTGGGACATGGTGCGTGGAGTAGATGCCGCGTCGGCGGCCGCGTACCTATCCAGGGTGCGCTTCTAAGCCGTGCTGACGCGTCGGATCATGGCCACGACCGTGGAGGCAACGGCATCGGCATCGCCCGAGCCTGTCGGGCTGCGACGACGCTTGCCCATGCTGAAGACCAGTGCGGCGATCGCCAGTGCGACCGTCATGCGGGCCTGGTCCTCCAGGTCGGGCTCGTCGTCCACCGTTCGGCCCTCGACCGAGAACCTCTCGAGCAGGATGCCCACAGCCCGATCCTCTTGGTCCCTGAAGCGGTCGAGCACGCGGACCGCGAGTTCGGGGTTCCGCTGCATGACCTGGGCCCGGGAGCGCTCGAGCTCAAGGTCGTGCTCATAGCCGGTCATGGCGGTGAGGATCAGCCCGATGAATCCCTCCAGGGCACTCGGAGCCGTGGCCATGGACGAAGGCCGCGATCGCTTCGTCATCCGGGAAGGGAGGCGTGCCCCCGAGGAGCACGCCTTCCTTTGTGCCGAAGTAGTTGAAGAACGTGCGCTGCGACACCATCGCCTCAGCGCAGATCATGTCGACGGTCACCGCGTCGTAGCCGTGTTCGAGGAAGAGGGCCAGGGCGGCCCTCTCGATCGCAACGCGCGTCGCTTCGCGCTTCCGCTCTCTCAGGCCAGTCATGGTTCGCACCCGATACCTGCTTGCCGGCTACTCATAGCGAAGTGCATCGATCGGATCCTGACGCGAAGCTTGCCTGGCCGGCAGGGTACCGGCGAGGAAGGCGATGGCCATGACGACGAGCATGATCAATCCGATCGACGACGGAGCGAACTGCATCACGTGGAGTCCTTCAAGTCCGGAGAGCACCGTTCGTGACAGGGCACCGCTGATGATGGAGCCGACGACCGTTGCGACGGCAGCCCCGATGGCACTGCCGAGGAACCCGATGAAGACAGCCTCGGCGCTGAACAGGGCGAAGACTGACTTGCCGCTCATCCCCATGGCCTTCATCAGCCCGATCTCACGGGTCCGCTCCTGCACGCTCATCAGGAGCGTGTTGACGATGCCGAACGCCGCTGCGATCAGGGCGATGATCGCGAACGCATCAAGCACACCGACGATTGCATCGATGACGGTCTGGATCGTGCCGATCTGATCCTTGACCGTCAGCGCCGCGAAGCCCTGGTCGGCGAGGTTCGCCTTGATCGCCGCGACCTGCGCATCGGTCGCATCGTTCGCGATCGTGGCGTTGGCTGCGATGTAGCCCGGTCGGAGGGTCTGCGGCCGACCGATGTCCTGGATCCCCAGGAGTGCATTCGTCAGCCCCTGGCCGAGAGTGGCGCTGTCGCCGAACAGCGTCTCGTTCTGGACGCCGACGACGGTGGCCTCGTGCTCGTGCATCTTGCCGAGGTAGTCGGCGATCCCGATCGTCACGACACGGCCGACCGCATCCTGCGGTGATGCGAACCCCAGAGCATTGACGTAGGAGGTCGGCAGGAGCAGCTCGTCATCGCCGGCCGGCGACAGCTGTGCGCCTGCGGCCAGGTCAGCGTCGCCCACGACGAGGCCGGAGCTGACACTCAACTGGAACCGTTGGCCGCTGCCTGACTGGATGTAGGAGGGACGCACGTTCACGACCGCGTCGACCGAGACGATGCCGGTGGTGGCTCCGATCGACGCGATGTCCGCGTCCGTGAGTGGTGCCGGGAGGAACGATCCGCCACCCGGAAAGGCCCCGGCGTCTCCGGAGGTAGCGGTAGCCGGGTCATAGGGAGCCGGGCCTTTCGTGACCGCGGCCGTGTCATCCGCGGCGCGCCGGACGGTCAGCACGTTCGATGCGCCGATCGAGGCGACCTGGGTGTCGATGTAGCTCGTGATCCCGGTCCCGAGGGAGCTGGTGAGCGTCAGCGTGAATGCGCCGACGAAGATCGCGACGACGGTCAGGGTCGTGCGTAGCCTGCTGCGAAAGCTGTTGCCGATCGCAGTCGAGATGATGTCCTTGAGCTTCATGAGAGAACCTTTCGCATTGCAACCGGCGCGGCCGGCGTGAGGTCGTCGAGCGACGAGACCAGGCGGCCGTCGCGGATGTAGAGCTGGCGGTCGCATCGAGCGGCCAGGGCGGTGTCGTGCGTCACGATCACGAGGGTGATCCCGTGGTCGCGGTTCAAGCCGAACAGGATGTCCTCGACGAGCTCGCCCGTTGCCGTATCGAGGTTTCCGGTCGGCTCGTCGGCGAAGATCACCTGCGGGTTGTTGATCAGGGCCCTGGCGATGACGACGCGCTGCTTCTGTCCGCCGGACAGGTTGACCGCCTTGTTGGTGGCCTTGTCCTCGATCCCAAGCTGGCGCAGGACCGCCATGCCTCGCTCCCTGCGCTCGCGCGGGCCGACCCCGGCGATCTTGAGAGGCAGCACCACGTTGTCGAGCACGGTCGCCTGCGGGATCAGGAAGAACTGCTGGAAGACGAAGCCGAACGCCTCGTTCCGGATCTTTTCCACCTGGCGCACCTGCAGGTCACCCGTCGCGGAGCCATCGATCAACAGCGATCCCTGGTCCGGGGTATCGAGGAGCGCGAGCAGATGCATCAACGTGGACTTGCCTGAGCCACTCTTGCCCACGATCGCGACCGTTTCGCCCGTGTGGATCGCAAGCGAGACCCCCTTCAGCGCCTCGAACGTCGCTTGGCCGCGGCCGTACGACTTGTGGATGTCACGCGCTTCCAGCGCTAGTTGTGTCATGGCGGTTTCCAAACCCTTCGTCTGATCCACGACCAAGGTCGGTCGGTGCAGTAACTATATTCTTGCAGTTACTGCACGTCAAGTCCTGTCGAGTGATGTGCCTGCTCGCCCGAGCCGGGATCACTGATCGAGGCATCCGCCCCTTTCATCCGGGCGGCGACCGGCGCTAGCGTGGTGACCATGGACCGACCAGTCGGAGGAACGAGCTCATGACCCACGCCCATCTGCCCGGACTGCGCGCGCCGGTCGCGTTTGTCGTTCTCTCCATCTCGGGCCTCGCGGCCTGCACATCGGCCGGCGCGTCGACGTCGCCGTCGACCACCGCGGCGCCGGCGCCATCCGCGACCACGACCGGAGGCGCCCTCAGCCGCCGCATCGGAGCCGGCGGACGCGTCCGCGGGGCCGAGCGCGGTGGCGACATCGATCGATCCATGCCAGCTCGTCCCGGTCGACGAAGTCGCCACGGTGACGGGTATCGAGTGGGGGTCGTACTCGCCAAGCTCGACGACGATGGACAACAACGGCAGGATCTGCGAATACGGTCAGGAGGGCATCGAATTCGACGTGATGGTGGTGCAGGCGCCCGACGCCGCGACGGCCAAGCAGCAGGAGCCTGCGTTCAAGGCACAGCTCGAGAAGACAGCGACAGATGCCGGCATCCCGAACATGAAGCTGACCGAGCTGCCGAACTTCGAACCGGGCGTCGACGCCGCTCTCCTCCGCGGAACGACCACCAGCGGCGCGCCTTTCGGTGGCGTGGCCTTCTACGCCCTGAAGGGCGCGGTCCTGCTCGCCTTGACCGAGCTGACCGGCCCGCCCACCGTGTCCGACGCCGCGATGGAAGCCGAGGCGAAGACCGCCCTCGGGCGCATCCCGTGAGTCGAGATCATCGGCGACGGCCGCATCGAGACCAAGCTCGGTCGGGCTTACGGTGGTGCGGATTAGGTGAATGACCGGCCGGGGCGCATGATGCCCGCCCCATCGGGGATCGCGGACTCGCGGGAGACCAGCATGCCGACGGCGTCGATCACGGATGCGCTCTTTGCCTGGCGAGAGGCCGAGCGCCGCTGGGAAGGGACTGACCCGGCAGACCCCGACTACCGTTCGAGCTGCGTCGCAGTCGTCTCGGCGTGGGTTCGATATCACGAGCTCATGGACGAGGGTGCGGGCTCGTTCGTCCTCGTGGCGGACGACGAGCACCGATACGTGGCGGCCAGCCACGGGGTCGGGGCCGCCCTCGGTTACGGGCCGGACGATCTGCTCGGCCGACGGATCGACGACATCGCAGCGCCCGACCTCGCACCGGGCACGCCCGCGGCATGGCAGCGCTTCCTCGCCGACGGCCGACAGGACGGCGAGTTTCGACTCATCGACTGCGACGGCCGAGAGGTCGCGTTCTCGTTCCAGGCGCGCGCCCACCATCCCATCCCCGGTTTCCACACGTCACGTCTCCGGCCGATCGAGGCGGACACGCGCTAGGCCCTGCACGAATGACGAAGGTCCCGTGCCCGCAGTGCGGGGCGGTCGTGTCTGACATCGATGGACCAGTCCATTCCTACGTCCCGAGTGCTCCTGGCTGCTGGGCCGCCTTCGGTGCTCTGCGCGCGGACGAGGCGCTCCGGTTCCCGAGGTCCGACGCGAACAACCTGGTCGTTGACGCCTACATGGCCCAGCACCCGGGGGACGGGGCCGATCGCCGTGATCGACAGTCTGTGTTCGTCCACCTGGTCAGCCTGTGCGCCGTCGTCGAGCGCCAGGCGTCCCCATCGAGCTCGCCCGTCGTGCTTCGAGCCGCCCTTGCCCGCCAGGTGACATTCCCGGTGCTTCATCGGGCGCATGGACCGGGCGACCTGACCGTCCTATCTGCGATGGACGCGCAGAGCGCCGAAGACCACGACGCCCGTGTCCATGCGTGGGCGGTCTCGGTTTGGGAGTCGTGGCGCGACCATCAGTCCACGATCCTCCAGGCGCTCGACGCGATCTACTAGCTCCTGCCAGCCGTCGTCGTGGCGGGATAGGCCGTGACCGTGATCGTCACCGAGCCGGCTTGCGTTCGAAGCTCGGCCAACAGCTTGTCGAACGACGGTTGCGGCCCGTCGCCGCTGATGCGCGCGTCGACACTCCCGCCGTTGGCGTCGACCGACATGATCTGGTAGTCGGTGCCTTGCAGCCAGGTCGTGAGAGCCGTGGTCGCCTCGGCGTTCAGCTCCTCGTCGAGGAACACCTGGTAGCTCGCGGCGGCGAGCGGCACGATGACGGCCACCAACGCCACAGCGATGACCAGCGTGGCAGCTCGGCGCGAGCCGTGGCCAGTGAGGGATCGGGCCACCGCCGCGTATCCCATCACCGTCATCACGATCACCGCCGCCAGCACGATCGCCACGAAGTTCGTGAAGAACAGCAGGAAGGCTCCTTCCGCCAGGTCGCCGCGGCCCGCCGCCAGGGTGATCCCGACGACAGCCAGCGGCGGCACCAGCGAAACGGCGATGGCGACGCCAGGCAACGCGTCGGACACATCGTCTCGCCCCGTCGCAAAGGCGCCCGCCGCGCCCGCGGCAAGCGCGACCACCAGGTCCAGGAGCCGAGGCGATGTTCGTGCCAGCTCTTCGGGAGTGATCCGCTCGCCCGTCGGCACGAGCCTGGCCATCAACGCGGCGATGGCCACCACGACCACCACGCCGATCCCGACTGTCAGGACCGCGATGACCGCCGTCCGGCCATTCCCCGAGATGATCCCGAAGGCCGCGCCCATCATCGGCGTCATCAGCGGCGCCACGATCATCGCCCCGATGATCACCGCGGCCGAGTCGCTGATCAGTCCCCCTGCGGCGATGATCGTCGAGAGGACGAGCAACGTGAAGAAGCGCACATAACGGTCACGGATCGGCGGCGCGTCAAGCCGAAGCTTGTCGCCGAGCCAGTCGAGGTCCTCCGGTGTCGTCACCCTCCCGTGGGCTAGTTCCGCAAGAGAAGGCATCCAGGCGACCTCGCTTCGAGATGGTGTCCAGCCGGCGCGGACGGACCGCCTCGGGGCGATTATCCCCGCCCGCACGCGGCCATCTCGAGTGAACCAAGCATCCATCCGCCACGATCCCGCAACAGGACTACGCTGACGCAGTCATGGACCGCCTGGATCCACGAGTTCTCATCCCCGGCGTGAGCCGGCTCTTCCCGACCGGTCGGGTCGCGATCCTGCGGCTGTACGGACCGATCGGCGGCGGCGCGCGAACGGCAGACTGGATCGAGCTCGTCCGTCGCCTCCGCGAGTCGAAGCGGGTGCCCGCCGTCGTCCTCGACATCGACTCACCGGGCGGCTCCGCGACCGCCTCGGACGACATGTACCTTGCCCTCGAGCGTCTTGACGCGAAGAAACCACTGATCGCGGCGATCAGGGGGACTGGCGCGTCGGGCTCCTACCTTGCGGCCATGGCGGCTCGCCGGATCATCGCCCAGCCCCATGCGATCGTCGGCTCGATCGGCGTCATCTCGGCCGGTCCGAGGCTGCCACGACTGCTCGACCGTCTGGGCATCAGCGTCACCGAGAACCGTGCCGGCAGGCTCAAGGGGATGGGGGCGCCGTGGCGCGACGAGACCGAAGAAGAGCGAGCGAAGGAGCAGGCCGTCGTCGATGCGTTCTATGACGCCTTCGTCGATCGAGTCGCCAAGGGTAGACACCTCCCCGAGGCGACAGTCCGCGACCTGGCGACCGGCGAGGTCTGGCTCGGCAACGAGGCCCTCGCGCTGGGGCTGGTGGACGAGATCGGCGACCTGGAACGCGCCGTCGAGCTGGCGGCCGAGGCCGCCGGCGTGCCGGCTCGCTCGGCACCGGTCCGCCTCCACCGATCGCTCTTCGAGCGGTTGGCCGGCCGCTTCGGGACGAGCCTGGCGGGCGCCGTCGCCGATGAGCTCGAGGCTCGCCTGGAGAGCCGCCTGAAGACGTGAGGCCTTGCGTCCAGGCGACCAGGACAGTGCGGACCTCGGCCAGTCGCCGACGGCTCATGTTCACGCCGTCCAGCGTATGGTGCTGCCGATGAGTGCTTCTGCCGTCGCGTCCGCCCAGGAGTCGACGCTCCCGACGGGCCTGACCTCGAGGCAGCGACTCCTCCTCGCCCTGATCCTGACGGGCCAGTTCATGGCCGTCCTGGATGCGTCGATCGTGAACGTGGCGATCCCGACGATCCGGCGCGACCTTCATGCAACCGGTGCCGAGCTGCAGCTGATCGTGGCCAGCTACGTCATCGCCTATGCGGTGCTGCTCATCACCGGTGCGCGGCTGGGCCAGCGGTTCGGGTTCCGGCCGACTTTCATCTGGGGCCTCGCCATCTTCACGGGAGCGTCCCTTGCGTGCGGGCTCGCGCCCGACAGCCAGACGCTGATCGTCGTTCGGGCGATCCAGGGTGCGGGCGCGGCACTCATGGTGCCGCAGGTCTTCAGCCTCATTCAGCGCAACTTCGCCGGACCGACGAGGGCGCAGGCACTGAGCCTGTGGGCGGCCACGCTCGCGCTCGGCGGCGTCGTCGGCCAGGTCCTTGGCGGCCTCCTCGTCACGGCCGATCTGTTCGGAACTGGTTGGCGGCCGGTGTTCCTGGTGAACGTGCCGATCGGCCTGCTGCTGCTGGCGGCGTCGATCCGCCTCTTGCCCGTGGACGTTCCGGCGCCTGTCCGGCCGCTGGATCTCGGTGGCCTCATCTCACTCGCCGCCGCCGTGTTGCTCCTGGTCGTGCCGCTCGTCCTCGGGAACGAGGAAGGCTGGCCAGTGTGGGCCATCGCCTCGCTCGCGCTGAGCGGGGTCGCGATCGTCGTCTTTGCCCTGATCGAGCGCTACGTCGAGCGCAGCGGGGGCGCACCGCTCATCGCGGCCCGGGTCGTCCGAGCACCTGGGATGTCGGCCGCGCTCGTCGCCATCGTCCTGGCGATGGCGTCGTACGGTGGCTTTCTGTTCACGTTCACGCAGCATCTCCAGATCGGCCTTCGCGACTCGCCGCTTCAGGCTGGATTGACGTTCGTGCCGATGGCCCTGGGCTTCGCGCTCGCGAGCCTCAACTGGCGTCGGCTGCCCGTCGCCTGGCACCAGCTCGTCATCCCGGCCGGCTGCGTCATCGCCGTGGTCGGCTATTCGCTGACGGCAGTCGCCGCGTCCGGCGGCGGCGACGGTGGCCTGCTGCTGCCGCTCGCGTTGTTCGTGGCGGGGTTCGGACAAGGGATGGCTGCGAGCCCGATCCTGACCGTCGCTCTGTCCAAAGTGGCACCACAGGACGCCGCGGACGCGAGCGGCGTGGTCACCACGGTGATCCAGCTCGGGCTGGTCATCGGCGTCGCGACGTTCGGAAGCGTGTTCCTCAATCAGGCCGCGCTGCCGGGTACACAGCCGACGGTCGCGGCGATCACGCTCACCCTCGCGCTCATCGTCGTCGCCCTCGTCGGGTGCGCCCTCGCATCGACCGCCATGGTCCGTGCGCAACGATCCGCGTCCGTGGCGTTCGGAGATGCCGTCCAGGACGGCACCACGTCGGTGATCACCGCCGCTGAATGAGCGGAGGCAGGGCCCTCTTGGGAAGCATGGCGGTGCGAGAGATCGACGGTCGCGAAGGCTTCTCTGAAGTCCACGGCCGGCCCTGACGAGCCGGCCGTGTGGCACGCTGGCTCGCTGCTAGTAGCCGCTCGTACCGCCCTTGCCGCAGGCGGCCAGGACGATCGGCAGGGCGATCATGAACAGCCACCCGAGGCGACGAACCGCACCTCGCGTCGCCAAAGCGGTCATGCGGTCGGTCATGGCTTGACCGCCTCCCATCCGGTGTACACGCCATTCGAATTGCCCACGGCGTGGTCCCCGGAGAAGTAGTACAGCGGCAGTCCGTTATAGGTCACCTGGAGCGAGCCGTCGTCCGATCGGGTGATCGTCCCAAGCTTGCCGCCTGCGCCTGTCGCGCCCGAGGGCTTCGAGCCGGCCGGGACGGTCAACGCCGGCCATGTCGCGAGGCAAGCGCCGGTGCATGCACTCTTGCCGCTGTTCGGGGTGTCCTTCGTGAACGTGTAGACGGTCATCCCGTTGCCCGCCACGATCAGGGTGCCCCTGGAGCCGACAGTCGCGGCCATGATGGTCGGGCCTCCGGCAGCCGCTGCGCTCGCGGATGCGGCGGGTGTCGCGGCTGGCACCGAGGCGACCGGGGTCGCAGCCGGCACAGTGGCGGCTGGAGTCGAGCTTGGGATGGCGGTCGGGACGGTCGTGGCGACATCGGCAGGAGGCGAGACGGTCGCGGTGCCGGAACAGCCGGCCGCCAGACCGGCGACGACGACGATGGTCGCAGCCATCAGGTTTCTGGGTTTCATCATCCACCTCGCTCGGAGCCGTTGCACCGATCGAGGGTCGAGCGGTCTGGTTCCTGCGAGGACCTACGCGGACCGCGGGCGCCCGGTTTCGCTGACCCACGTTGGAGGCTCGGGAGCCCCGACCCTGCGCCTTGTGGCGCGACTGACCCAGAGCCCGTGGACGGACTCCCGCCGGGTATCGTTCCCGGATGGTCGAACCCCTGTTCCCGTTCAGAACGGCGCGGATGACCCTTCGGCCGTACGAGCCGGGCGATCTCCCGGCGCTCCACGACATGTTCCGCCGCGAAGACGTCTGCCGCTATCTTCCGTGGGAACCGATGGACCTCGACCAAGCGCGGGCAAAGCTCGAGATGCGCGTGACGCAGACCCGCATCGAGGCGGACGGGGATCCACTCGTGCTGGCCGCCGTCGACGGCGAGACCGGCCGGACGATCGGTGAGCTCATGCTTCGACTGACCAGCACTCGGAGCCGTCAGGGCGAGATCGGCTGGAGCTTCCACCCGGACGTGCAGGGGCGTGGCCTGGCGACGGAGGGTGCCCGCGAGATGCTTCGGTTCGGGTTCGAGGAGGTGGGCCTGCACCGGATCGTGGCAGGGTGCGACCCCCGGAATGCCGCGTCCCTGCGAGTCATGGAACGCCTCGGGATGCGCCGCGAGGCGCACTTCCTCGAGAGCGAGTTCCTGAAGGACGAATGGACCGGGGAGATCGTTTGTGCCTTGCTCGCTGCCGAATGGCGCGCTCGACGATTGATCCCGTAGGGCCGTTCAGACCACCGCGGGCTTGATTGCGGGCCGAGGACCCGATGGGAACGTCGCGGCCGGACCCCTAGCGAGCCCGGTTTCGGGCGTCGTGAACGTGGCCGATCGTCTCGATGACGAGGGTGAGCCCCGCGGCCGACCCTGCGACGATCGCGATCAGCAGCTCGAGGTCCGCAGGGCTCGCCCGCTCCGTCGATGAACCGACGAGCCACCAGAGCGAATCCCGGAAGGCAAGCGCGATCGGCACGGCGCCGGTCCCGACGAGCGCGGCGTCGAGAAGGCGCCGCTGGATCCCGTCCATGCGGGCGGGGGAGCGAACGACCCCAAGGTATGAGCCTGTTGGGACGATGAGCACGAACATCCCGGACCAGGCGACCACGAGCACGAATGCAAGGAGGGGAGGCGAATACCCCTCCCGCAGCGCGCCGACGCCGAACAGGAGAGCGACGCCCGCGGCGGCCAAGACGGCCGCCGTGATCGGTCGACGACGGACCCACGCCCAGGCGTTGCTGTCCACGACTCGAATGCTTCGCGATGCGACCGGCTCGAACGGACCGAGGCGTCGGCTGATGCGGCCGGCGATCTCCGTCACGTCGGCGAGGCCGTCGGACGCAGGCAGATCGGCGGGATCGGTCCGAGGCAATCGGCGGCCTGCTGCGACCACGGCGCCGAGGGCGAGCAGCGCGACCAGGGTCAGAAGCCCGAGTCCGGCGACGAGCGCCGACGTCACTGACGTCCACGATCCGCGATCGGCTCCCGTGACCACGGCGATCCAATCCGACGCAGCCGTCGCGAGGACGATGGCCAGGAGCACGACGCACCCATGGAGCACATCGATCACGCGAGTCAGCGGCAGTGGTTCGAACCGCCGACAGAGGGCCAGCCGGACGGCCGAGATGGCGCCGACGATCGGGACGAGGAAGATCGCGAACGAGGTCATGACGTCATACGGGTCGTCCATCCACGGCGCGTGATCTCCAAGCGATCGGATGTCCTTCACCCCGAGCGCCAGGATCTCGAAGAGTCCGGCGACGAGCATCGCACCGACGACCGCACGACCGATCCGTGGCCGCCGGGTGTCGGCGACCGGCAGGAACGAAGGCGAGATCGCTGACGCGTTCACAAGGCCACGATCATCGCACGGTCGCCCGGGTCCCTCGGCCGACGACCCGGGCCATACTGGCGCGATGCGCTCTCCCGATCGGGCCCGCACCCCGCTTCTCAAGGTGCCGGAGATCCTGGTCGTGTTCTGGGTCGTGAAGGTCTTGTCCACGGCGATGGGCGAGGCGTCCTCCGACTACCTCGTCTTCCACGTGGATCCATATCTCGCGGTGGTCGTCGCGACGATAGGCCTTGCCATCGCGCTCGGGGTCCAGCTCCGGGCGAACCGGTACCGGGCGCCGATCTATTGGCTCGCGGTCGTGATGGTCGCGGTCTTCGGGACCATGGTCGCCGACGTCCTCCACGTCGTCCTCGATATCCCGTATGCCGTCTCCGCGGCCGGCCTCGCCATCGCCCTCGCGGCCGTCTTCGTCGGGTGGTATCGAGTGGAGGGGACGCTCTCGATCCACTCGATCGACACCCCGCGACGAGAGCTCTTCTACTGGGCAGCGGTGATCGCGACCTTCGCCCTGGGTACGGCCGCCGGCGACCTCACGGCGGCCACCCTCGGGCTCGGCTATCCGGCGTCGGCGCTCCTGTTCGCGGTCGCATTCGCGGTCCCGGGCATCGGCTACCGCTTCCTGGGCTGGAACCCGATCGCGGCGTTCTGGGCCGCCTACGTCATCACCCGTCCGCTCGGGGCATCCGTGGCCGACTGGCTGGGCAAGGGAACGCTCGGCGGCCTCGGGATCGGCGACGCGGTCGTCGCGATCGTGTTCGGGGTGTGCATCGCCGTCCTCGTCGCCTATCTGGTGGTCTCGAAGGTGGACGTACCCGCCGATCAGCGGATGCTCAAGCCGGGCGGCACGCAGTTTGGCTGAGGGTCCCGTGCTTGCATGCGACGAACAGTTCACCGTTCTTACGGCGATTGCCTGCCGAACAGCAACCTGCCTCCGATAGGGTTTGATCTCGGCCCCTGGCTCCCTTTCCCCCGAGGTGAGCCGGGGCCATTGTTCTGGTCGAAGCCTCGAGATGGGCTCAGCTGCAGAGCGCGATCGCGTCGGCGCATGATCACTTCCCGTCTGCCCAGCACCAGGGGCGAGCAGGAACACCTGCCAGGAACCCACCACCAGGGCTGATCCTGTGTGCGAGGTGACGAAAGTAATCGCCCATGTGCTCCCATGAGGATATCCCGTCCTCGACGCCGACCATCCATGACGTACGATGTGCGCGGGGGTACTCCGCCGTGGTCTCTGTCGGCTGCATCCTGCGGTCCATCCACTTGGCTCGGCTCCCGATCGCGAGGATGGAGAAGCCATGACTGACCGCTCGCTTGACGAGCTTGGACCCGTCGACTACCTGATCGTCGAGTTCCCGGCGGGCCAACAGAACTTCACCGGCGAAGGCGCGGACGAGCTTCTCCGGCTGCACGACGCGGGGACCATCCGGATCATGGACGTCCTGATCCTGAGCAAGAACGACGACGGATCCGTCGAGGCGATGGAGCTGTCCGATCTCCCCGAGCTCGGCGAGCTCACCCGTCTCGAGGCCCAGCTTGCCCAGACGCTGGCCGAAGAGGACGTCGAGAACCTCGCCGCCGCGATGGACCCCGGCAGCGTCGCCGGCGTCCTCGTCTACGAGAACCTGTGGGCCGCGCCCTTCGCCTCGGCCATGCGCCGGGCGGGCGGCCAGCTGATCGCCAACGGCCGCATCCCGATCCAGGCCCTCATCGCCGCCGTCGAAGCAGACGAACTCGCAGAAGTAGGAGGCTGACATGCCGCTCGGACCAGGTCGTCGAGGCGTCGGAGTCATCGGCGCACCCGTTGCAAAGGCGGCCGTCGTCGGTGCCGCCGTCAGCCCCGGTCGCTCGCCGGTCGCCAAGGCCGCCGTCGTCGGTGCGGCGGTCTCGCCGGGCCCATCGCCCATCGCCAAGGCAGCCGTCGTCGGCGCCGTCGTCACACCGGGCCGCCGCCGGTTCTAGGCGATCTCGGCTGAGGCTTGAGGCTCGGCCGATCACCTATCGCGAAGCCGGGACCGGACCCTCGCGGACACCGAACATGTTGCCGTCCGGGTCCTTGAACCACGCTCCGCGGGCGGGACCGATGGTCGCGATGAAGTTGGTGGTCTTGGGCGTCTCGTACTCCTCGAACTCGACCCCCCGGGCGATCAACGCCGCGACTTCGGCGTCGATATCGGCGACCTCGAAGTGGCCGACCGTCTGGCCGACGTTCGGCTGACCGCGCCGCACCGAGATCTGGCTCCCGTGGCCGGCGCCGAACCGGATCGCGAACGGCTGCTCGTCGAGGACCGGCAGCCCGAGCTGATCCTCGTAGAAGCGCTTCGAGCGTTCGAGGTCGCTGACCGCGACCGTCGTGACCACCATCGAATCGGCTAGCACATCTGGCTCCTCTGGCGTTGGAGATCGGAGTATGAGCGTGCGCCGCGATCGGCGGCGTGAAGGCAGTGATAAGGAATCGCAAGGTCGACCCGGTTATCACCTGACTCTCAGAAACGGGCGAGACAGTCAGGACCGATGGCCGGACTCCAGCACTCGCCGAAGAGATGCGGTCCGGCGTACAGGGGATCCTGAATGTACGAGCCGCCTCCTCCGCCCTCCTCCGGCGCGCCTCAGCCGCCGGTCCAGCCCAGCGTCGCACCTCCGATCATGCCGCCGAGCATGTCGTCGGCCCCGAATGACCCGATCACCGAGCGCGTCGCGTGGGCCCCCACCTCCAACGAAGCGCCGGTCTACGCCCCGGCCCCTGCCGTCTCGGGATATGCCGGTTCGGCCGCCGCGAGCTCCAATCGATCCGCCGACGCGCAGCGTCGCCCGATCGGCCCCGGTTTCGTCCTGAGCGCCGTCCTCGCCTCCGCCCTGCTCGCCTCGGGTGGGACGTACCTGGCGGTCCAGGCGTCGAACGGCACCCACAACAACCCGTCCAACGCTTCGGCGGTCACGCCGGCCGCCGCGAACTCCACCCCGGCCCCTGCCGGCACCACGGCACCCTCGACCACGGGCGGCACGTCCGCGCCGGCCGCGGGCGGCCAGGCCAATGTCGCGGACATCTTCAAGAACGTCAGCCCGGCAGTCGTCACGATCGTCGCGGACGGCGTCACCATCAACGACCCGACGACCGGCCAGAGCGGCACCGGGACAGCGACCGGCTCGGGCGTCATCTTCGACGCGAATGGGCTGATCCTGACCAACCACCACGTCGTCGCCGGCAACCCCTCCAAGCTCACCGTCAACCTCAAGGACGGCCGCTCCCTGCCGGCCACCATCTACGGCATCGACACCCTCACCGACCTGGCCATCGTCAAGGTCGACGCGACGGGCCTGCCGACGGCCCCGATCGGCGACTCGTCCACGATCCAGGTCGGCCAGCAGGCGATCGCCATCGGCAGCCCGCTCGGCACGTTCACCGACTCGGTGACGAGCGGCATCATCTCGGCCATCGGCCGTGACATCCCGGTCGAGAACGAGGTCCTTCACAACCTCATCCAGACAGACACCGCGATCAACCCCGGCAACAGCGGCGGCCCGCTGCTCGATCCGAGCGGCAAGGTCGTCGGCATCAACACGGCGGTCGCCGGTGACAGCCAGGGGATCGGTTTCGCGATCCCGATCAACATCGCCAAGCCGCTGCTCGCGCAGGCGTCGGCCGGCCAGCAGCTGGCCCGCCCGTGGCTCGGCCTCGTGTTCGAGACCATCGATCCGACGATCAAGCAGGCGAACAGCCTCCCCGTCGACAACGGCGCCTGGATCCCGACCGCTGACGCGGCGGCCGCGCAGGGCTCGACCGGGCAGGACCCCAATGCCCAGGGTGGGCAGGACCCCAATGCCCAGGGTGGACAGGGCAGCGATCCGTTCGGTCAGGGCACCGACCCCTTCGGCCAGGGTGGCCAGAGCCAGAACGGCCAGGGTCAGACCGGCGCCGGTGCCGCCTCGCAGCCGACGGTCGTCGCCGGCAGCCCGGCCGACAAGGCCGGTCTCCAGCCCGGCGACATCATCACCTCGATCGAAGGGACGGCCCTCGATGCGACCCACACCCTCGACCAGGTGATCGCCGGCTTCGGTCCCGGCCAGACGATCAAGCTCACCATCCTTCGCAACGGCCAGACGCAGGACATCTCCGTGACGCTCGGCACCCGCCCCGCCACGAGCTAGCACTCGCGCTTCGGGCGCACTCGACGGGACCGTCATTCGTGACGGTCCCGTTTTTTCGTTCCTGGGCCGGAGCGACGGAAGCGCGATCCCGTGGCATGGGTTGGCGGATGATACGCAGCGATGCAGATCATCGAATTCGCGCTCGGCCTGCTGCTGCTGGTGCTCGTCTTCTGGGACGTCTTCCAGACGATCGTGGTCCCGCGGCCGACGCCCGGCTGGTTCCGTCTCGGGCGGTACATCGTCCGCAGCCTGTGGCGAGTGGTGCGTGCTGTCGGTGGCAAGGACATCAGCTCCCATGACCGACTGCTGGGACTGTTCGCGCCCGCCGCGACCATCCTCTTTCTGATCATCTGGCTCGGCGTGATGATCATCGGCTACGGCCTGATCCTGTTCGCTCTTCGCGACGAGATGCAGCCGACGCTGCCCGATCTCGGGACCGCGATCTACTTCGCCGCGAGCTCGGTCCTGACTCTTGGCTACGGCGACATCGTCGCGAACGGGGCAGCGTCTCGGTTCGTTGTGGTGGCCGCGGCCGCGAGCGGTCTTGGCGTGGTGGCCCTGACCGTCACCTTCCTGTTCTCGCTGTTCGGGTCATACCAGCGCCGCGAGATCCCTGTCGTCCTCCTCCAGGCCAAGGCCGGCAGCCCGCCGTCGGCGGTCGTCCTCCTCGAGACCCTCGCCAGGATGGACCTCGCCGATCGACTACCTGACATGTTCGGCGAGTGGGAGCGCTGGGCGGCGGAGGTCCTCGACTCGCACGTCGCCTACCCGCTTCTCGGCTTCTTCCGGTCGAGCCATGACAACCTGTCATGGATCAGCGCGCTCGGGACCGTCCTCGACACCGCCAGCCTCGTGTTGACGACGATCGATGGCATCCCGCGCGGGCACGCCGAGCTGATGACGAGCGTCGGCTCGCACCTCGTCGAGGACATCACGAACCTCGGCTTCGGCCATGGTTCGTTCGACGGGATCGACCGTCCCGCGTTCGACGCGGTCTACGCCCGTCTGGGGCACGCCGGCTACCGACTCGTCCCGCCCGATCGCGCGTGGGAGGATTTCAAGACGGCGCATGCGGGATATGCACCGCGACTGGAATCGATGGCCTCGTACTGGGCGGTCCCGCCGGCGTCGTGGTTCGGCGTCAACGAGCCGATGAGCTCCCCGACGCATCGCCGCGAGGACGTGGCCTGACCGGGAGACGGGAGACGACGGCGGTGATGTATCGAACGTTCAGTATTGACTGAACGTTCCGAACCAGCGTAGCATTCGCTCATGACACCGGGTGAGGCGATCTTCGTCGAGGAGATGGGCCAGTTCCTGGGCTCGAGCGGCATGACCCCGATGGCCGGCCGGATGTGGGCCTGGCTGCTCATCTGCGATCCCCCCGAGCAGACCGCGTCCGACCTGGCGACCGAGCTGCACGCCAGTCGCGGTGCGATCAGCGGAACCGCCCGTCTCCTGGAATCGGCCGGCATGATCCGGCGCGGGCGACGACGGGGGGACCGTCATGAGTATTTCATGGCGCCGGCGGGTGCCCTCGAGGCGCTCCTCAAGAACGCGGGATCGATGTACGGCCGGTTCCGTGCGATCACCGAGGACGGCCTTGCGGTCCTCGCCGATCGTCCGCCGGCGGTGAGCGCTCGACTCCGCGAGGTCCACGCCGCCTACACCTTCTTCGAGCGGGAGTATCCCGCTCTCATCGCCCGCTACCTGCGCGAACGCGTCGGGGACGAGCCGGTCGCCCCCGCCCCGCCCGCCACCACACAGGACGTTCCCGCCTGACACCGGCGGCTCGTCGAGAGAGGACCACATGACCGCGATCATCGAGACCGAGAAACTGACCAAGAGCTATGGCGAGCACCGCGGCATCATCGATGTCGACCTCGTCATCGAGACCGGCGAGGTGTTCGGCTTCCTCGGCCCGAATGGCGCCGGCAAGACGACCACTATCCGCGTCCTGCTCGACCTGATCCGGCCGACGAGCGGCCGAGCGAAGATCTTCGGGATCGACACCCACGTCGATCCGATCGCGATCCATCGTCGGCTCGGCTATGTCCCCGGCGAATTCGCCCTCTACGATCGGCTGACCGGCGCCCAGACGCTCGAGTACTTCGGCAATCTGCGCGGCGGCGTCGACGAGGCCTACCGGACCAGCCTGATCGAGCGCTTCGACCTCGATCCGTCGCGACGCTTCAAGGAGTACTCGAAGGGCAACAAGCAGAAGGTCGGCCTGTTGATCGCGCTCCAGCATCGTCCGGAGCTGCTGATCCTCGACGAGCCGACGTCCGGGCTCGACCCGCTCGTGCAGCAGTCGTTCTTCGAGGTCCTCCACGAGGTCGTCGGCGACGGCGGGACGGTCTTCCTGTCGAGCCACGTCCTGAGCGAGGTCGAGAAGTCGTGCGACCGAGTGGCGATCATCCGTGACGGCCAGCTGGCGAAGGTGGACCGCGTGGACGCGCTGCGCGACCTCGCCCACCACCAGGTCGAGCTCCGCTTCGCGGGTCCGGTCCCGACGGCCGATTTCGAGCAGCTCCCCGGCGTCAGCGACGTGTCGACGACCGACCACGTCCTGCACCTGCGGGTGACAGGTCCGATGACGCCGGTCGTCCGGGCTGCGGCGCGCTACGAGCTCCTCGAGTTCAACAGCCGCGAGCCGAGCCTCGAGGAGACATTCCTCGCCCAGTACGGCCCCGACGGCGGGGCGCCGGTCGAGCCGGCCACTCCGGCCGGGACCGCGTCATGACCGCCCAGGCCGGTCTGCCGGCCCGCTCGGTCACCTTCCCGCCCATCCCGCTCCGCCGTCGTCTCTACGGTTTCGGGAGCATCTATGGCAAGGCCATCCGCGACTCGCGCCTCGCGTTCATCATCGCCGCCGGCCTCCTCGGCGGGATGGCGCTCGTCCTGAGCGCCGCCATCTCGAGCGTCTTTCCGACGCCTGCGTCGCGGCTCGAGATCGACAAGCTTATCGGGAGCATCCCGGCGGCGATGGTCAACCTGTTCGGCAAGCCCGAGAAGCTCGGCACGCTGGGCGGCTACATGAGCTGGAAGTACGGGGCCATCTTCGCCCTCGGGACAGCGCTGTGGTCGATCCTGGCGCTCTCCTCGACGCTCGCCAGCGAGGTCAGCCGCGGGAGCCTCGACTTCGTCGCGGTGACGCCGTTCGGCAAGCGTCGCGTCGCGATCGAGAAGCTGGCCGCGCATCTCACGATGCTGGCCATCGCGCTGCTCATCCTCACCGTGTCCACGACGCTCAGCTCGAACGCATTCGGCGATCCGGCACTCGGCGACCAGATCGCGCCACTGTCCGCCCTTGGCTTCGCCCTGTGGGTCGGGTTCATCGCCCTGTTCTTCGGCGGGCTGGCGTTCGCGCTTGGCCCGCTTCTCGGTCGCTCCGGTGCCGCTGGCGTCGCGGGCATCGCGATGATCGTGCTGTGGGTCGCCAACGGCCTCGATATCGGCGGGCCCTTGGCCGCGATCAGCCCATTTCGCTGGACCGCGGACCACATCGCGCTCGTCGGTGAGTACGACTGGGCCGGGCTGGCGCTCGTCGGCATCGTGGCGGCGGTCTTCCTCGCGATCGGCGTCGAGCTGTTCACGCGGCGCGACCTCGGGGTCACCGCCGGCCTGTCGCTGCCAGCCCTGCCGGCTACAGTGCTCGGCGTCCGCGGTCCGATCAGCCGAGCGTTCGGCGACCAGCTGCCGCGAGCGCTGTCATGGGGGATCGGGCTCGGGCTCATGGGCGCCCTGCTGGCGTCGCTGGTCGGACCGATGGCCGAGCAGATCCGGCAGAGTGCCGACCTCCTCAAGGTGTTCGCCACGATCTTCCCGACCTTCGACCTCGGATCGGCCGGTGGCTTCCTCCAGCTGTACGTCGAGCTGTTCTATATCGCGGCCGGGTTCGCGGGTGCCACGCTCGTCGCCAAATGGGCCTCGGACGAGACCGGCGGACGACTGGATTCCATCCTCGCCTCGCCCCTGAGCCGGGCTCGCTGGGTGGTCGCCGGAGGGATCGCCGCGATCCTCGGGATCATCGTCATGACTGCCATCTTCGCGGCAGGGATCGGGCTTGGCGCCGCCTCGGGCGGCGTGGCCGCTGGGGACGCGATGCTCGGCTCGACTGCCCTGGGCCTCTTCGCGATGGCGATGGTCGGCGTCGGCGTCGCGGTCGGTGGCCTGTGGCGGACCTCGCTGGCGGCCGAGATCACGGCGCTCGTCGTGATCGTGACTTACCTCATCGACCTTCTCGCGCCCGCGCTCAAGCTGCCGGACTGGGTCCACCAGCTGGCCCTGACGGCCCACCTCGGACAGCCGATGACGGGCGCCTGGGACCCGGTCGGGGTCGTGGCCTGCGTCGTCATCGCGGTCGGCGGTATCGCCCTGGGCACCTGGGGTTTCGCTCGTCGCGACGTGAGCGCGTAGCTCAGCGAGGGCGCATCGCGCGCCGCTAGCGTCGCCCGGGTGGCCGCTGTGGCCGGGGCGGACCGGACCCGGGACCGGCAGAGGTACCAGTCGATGCAGCGAACGGTTCCTTGTGGGGCGTTCGAGCACCAACTACGGTCGGGTGCGACCCATGGTGCGTCCTTCGTTCCGAGCGAGATGGCGGCCGGGCCTGCGAGCCGTCGTGCTCGCGGTCTCCGGCGTCTTGATCGTGGCCGCCGCCATCCTCGTGTCGAACAACGTCTCGGATCACCTCCAGACGACCGCGGTGGCCGAGGCGGTCCGGACGACCGAGGCGGTCGTCCGCGGCTATGTCGATCCGCTTGTCACGAGCGAGGTCCTGGCCGACCCGACGGGCGCCGCCGGCGTCAGACTCGACGGCGATCTCGAGCGGCTGGTCTCGACCGGGAAGTTCCTGCGGATCAAGATCTGGGGCGAGGACGGCACGGTCGTCTTCTCCGATCTCCCGCGCGCTTCGTGGCCGTCAGTTCGAGGTCGAGGACGACCTGATGGACGTCTTCGGCGGGGAGGTATCCACTGAGTTCTCGGACGGGACCGATGCCGAGAACGTCTTCGAGCACGGCCTCGCGGACAGGCTTCTATCGATCTACCTGCCGGTCCACTCGGCCGACGGGGGCAAGGTCATCGGGGCGTACGAGGTCTACGAAGACGCCGCACCGATCGTCGCGGATATCGCGCAGACCCGCCAGGACGTCCTGCTGATCGTCGGCGCCATGGCACTCGGGATCCTGGCCCTGCTCTACGCGGCTTTCTCGATCGCATCGCGCCGGTTGACCACCCAGAACCGCCGCCTGGTCGAACAGGCGGTGAAGGAGCAGATCCTGACCACGGACCTGCGGCGGAGCCAGGAGCGGTTTCGGTCCCTCGTCCAGAACTCGGTCGACGTCAACATGATCGTCGCCACCGACGGGACGATCGAGTACGAGAGCCCGGCGGTCGAGCGGGTGCTCGGCTTCAAGGCTGACGATCGGGTCGGCCGCTCGGCTTTCGGAGCGATCCACCCCGATGACGTTGCCTGGGGCGAGGAATTGCTGGGCGATGTCGTCCGGACCCCCGGAACGATGGTCGCCGGCGAATTCCGGGTCAAGCACGCGGATGGTTCGTGGCGCTGGATCGAGGCGGTCGGCAAGAACCTGCTCGACGACCCGGCGGTCGGCGGCGTGGTCGTCAACTACCGCGACATCACCTCGCGCAAGGAGCTCGAGGACGAGCTCCGTCACCAGGCGTTCCATGACTCGCTGACGGGTCTCGCCAACCGCGCCCTGTTCGTCGATCGCCTCGAGCACGCTCTGTCCCTGTCGCAGCGGGCGCCGCGACCGGTGGCCGTCCTGTTCGTCGACCTCGACGATTTCAAGACGATCAACGACAGCCTCGGCCACGGCGAGGGCGACGTGATCCTGCAGCGCGTCGCGGAGCGGCTTCGTGGAGCGTTCCGCGACGGCGACACCCTCGCGCGGATGGGCGGCGACGAGTTCGCCATCCTCGTCGAGGACCCGCCCGCGGCGACCGCCCCGACGGTGGTCGCCGATCGGCTTGTCGCTGCCCTCCAGGCACCGTTCACGGAGGGCGGCAAGGAGCTGTTCGTCCATGCCAGCGTCGGGGTCGCGGTGCTGACGTCGCGCAGCCAGACCGCCGACGAGCTGTTGCGCAACGCGGACATCTCGATGTACATGGCGAAGCGGAAGGGCAAGAACCGCATCGAGATCTTCGAGCCGAGCATGCATGCCGCCGCGTTGGCCCGACTCGCTCTGAAGGGCGACCTCGAGCGAGCCCTCGAGCGCGACGAGTTCTTCGTGCTCTACCAGCCGGTCCTGAACCTGGCCTCGCTCGAGATCGTCGGCGTCGAAGCGCTCCTGCGCTGGCGACATCCGGAACACGGGGTCGTCGCCCCGGCCGAATTCATCCCGGTCGCCGAGGAGACCGGGCTGATCATCCCGCTCGGTCGGCAGGTGCTGCTGGAAGCATGCCGTCAGTCGCGCGCGTGGGACGCCGCGACGCCCGGCCGGCCGATCACCATGAACGTCAACGTGTCCGGCCGCCAGGTCGCCGAGCCAGGGTTCGTCGCCGAGGTGGCGGCGGTCCTGTCCGAGACGGGGATGGACCCGACCCGCCTCGTGCTCGAGTTCACCGAGGGTGTCCTGATCCAGGACACCGACGCGACGATGGCCACCCTGCGGGCATTGAAATCCCTCGGGGTGCGGCTCGCGATCGACGACTTCGGGACGGGCTACTCCTCGCTCAGCTACGTCCGCCAGTTCCCGATCGACATCCTCAAGATCGACCGCTCCTTCGTCGCCAGCATGGCCGATGGACCGGACGAGACGGCCCTCCTGCACTCGATCCTGCAGCTGAGCGAGACGCTCCATCTCGAGACCGTCGCCGAGGGGATCGAGGACGCCGGCCAGCTGGCCGAGCTGCAGAGCCTCGGCGCCGACCTGGGGCAGGGCTTCCTCTTCGCCCGTCCGCTGGCGTCATCCGAGATCTCGGCGCTCCTTGCGGTCCCCGACCGCCGGCTGGACGACGGCTCGCTCGACCGTGGGGTGGCCTAGGTCGCAAGGCCTTCCACAGCCGACGAGGGATCGCGACGAGGCTCTCAGCGAGAGTTGGCGGACGCCTACGAGCTGGACGGCGGGCAAGCCGCCGTGACAGTCACCCAGGCGTCGGGCGCGTCAGGGACCTGGTCCCCGGCCGTCGCGCCGGCCTTGACCTGCTGGGACGCCCCGCGAACCGCGACCGTCGGCGGACAGCCGAGGGCCTCGAACCGAACAGTCAGTGCGATGGTTGGACCGGTGACCGTCGCGGTGCCCGGGAAGTCGGATGCGGTCAGCTTGCTGCCGGTGTGCTTGTCGACCAGGGTCGGGCTGAAGCCACCGCCCGGGAGGAGCCCGAGCGTCGCCGTGTAATCGGCCGTGCCGTCTCCGTCGGTGTCGAGATCGAATGTGTACGCGAGCGAGCCGACGGCCGGCGAGCCGGTCGGCACGGCGGCGGCCAGGGTCATCGACACGTTCAGAGACCCCGCCTGCCCGTCGGCCGCGAGCGCGACGATGTCGACAAAGGCCGGGGTCACGTCACCCGCCGGGTCCGTCGTCGAACTCGTCCCCGAAGCCTGTGGTGTCGGTCGCCCGACCGATATCGACGGTGCCGGGCTCCCCGCCGGCGAGCTGGTCGTCGAGCCCGTCGCCCCGGCGGAGGAGCTGCAGGCTGCCAGCAAGAACGGCAGCAGGATGGCGACGGCACGGCGAATGTCGAAGCGGCGTTCGTGCGCGGGTGGGGTCATGGTCTCGACGCCTGTTCGTGGTCGTCCTCGTCACTGATGGGGTGAGGGTACCCCTGAGCAGACGAACGAGCGGGAACGGAGGTTCCGTTCCCGCTCGTCAGGTCCGGCCGCGGAGCGGCCGATCAGGTCCGGTGGATCAGCCCTACGGGGCGTTGAAGTACGTGAACACGCGCGTCATCAGGTCGGCCTTCTGGGCCGCCGTCCCGAACGCCTCGAACGGGAAGGCGAGGAAGACGACCTTGTAGGCGCCCGAGGCGACGGTGAGACCGTCGGCCTGGGCCGTGGAGTCCGTGAAGGCGGCCGTGGCCGGTGCGATCGGCGTGACCCGGTCCTCGAACGCTGCGCCGAGGACGCTGTGGTCGAGTGGGACGGTGCCGATCCCGTTCGTGACCGGGTTACCGGTCACTCCCGTGACGCTGGCTGTCGGCTTGTCGTTCTGGGTCTCCGTGCCGTCCCAGTTGATGTGGACGTAGTTCTTGAAGAAGTCGGTGGTGCCGGCACCCTGGTCGAGGATGTCCTGGCCGCTCATGAGCAGCCGTCCGCCTCCATCCAGGAACGCCTTGAGGTTGGTCTCATATGGTCCGACCGGGTCGGGGTACGAGGCCCCGGTGAACCACACGATGGTCTTGTGCGCCTTCATGTAGCCGAGCGGCAGGACGGGGTTCGTCTCGAGATCCGCGACGTCGAACGTCTGGCCGGCGCTCGTGAGGGCCGTCGTGTAGAACGATCGGACGTCCGGCAGCGGCGGGTTGCCGTGATGGTCGTTGTCGACGACCAGGACATCGACGGCGACCGCAGTGGTCGTCGCCGTGCCGCTGGCGCTCACCGACGGATCGCCCGTCGATGTCGCGGTGAGCGTGGCCGTGTCGGTTGCCGCATTGGCTGCTCCGCCCGGCACGGTGACGTGCAGGCAGACATCCGCCGACGCGCCGCTGGACACACTGACCGATGTCAGCGGTGTGGTGCACGTGGAATCCAGGACGGTCGCAGTGAACGCCCCGGACGTGACGCCGAGCGTGTACGAGTCATCGTTGAAGCTGGCGTTCGTGATGTGGAAGGTGTAGTCGACCGAGCCGCCGACACGTGCTCCGTCGTTCTGCGGGGTCGGGGAGACCGTCACGGCGTGGGCCGGGGCGATCGGGGTGACATGGGCGCTGCCCGTGGCACCGATGTTCTGGGCCGAGGTGACCGTCAGGCCGTCGTCGATGATCGACTTGACGCTGGAGGCCAGGCTCGAGCTGATGGTCACGCTGAAATGGAGCGTGATGCTGTCACCGGCGGCGACGGTCAGACCCGTCCAGGTGGCCTTGCCCCCGCTGAGGGCGCCACCGTCCCCGGCGCTCTTGAAGCTCGTGTTGGCGGGGATCGGGTCGCTGACCGTGACCCCTGTCGCATCGGCGTTGCCGATGTTGTTGACCGTGATCGTGTAAGCGATGTCCTTGCCCGGGCCGACCGGAGCGCCCGAGTCGGTCTTGCCGACCACGAGGGCCGGAACGGTCGCCGCGTCATGCATCGTCCACGCACCGCGACCGTGGGTCCCGGCAGCGAGGTTCCGGTTCGCCGGATCGAGGTTGAGCTGCCAGATCTCGACGGTCGGGAACCCGCTGCCGAGGACCTGCCAGCTCTTGCCGCCGTTGTAGGTCACGAATGGGCCGACGTCCGTGCCGGCATACAGCGTGTTCGGGTAGCTCGCGTCGATCTGGAGCGAGTTGACCGGGACGTCCGGCAGGTTGGAGCTGATGTTCTTCCAGTGCGCGCCGCCGTCGGTGGTCGCGAAAACGTGACCCGGACGGGACGGCGTGCCGGCGTTGTACCCGTTGAAGCCTGCATACGCGATCCGGTCATTCGACCGGTCGACCGCGATGTCGCTGACGGGGCGGTTCGGGAAGACGCTCTGGCCCACGCGGGTCCAGGTCGGCGACGGGTTCGTCACCGCGTCGGGGCTGAACTGGACCCAGCCTTCCAGGGTCCCGGCGTAGACGCCGTTGCCCGCACTCGAGACGCCGAGCGCGCTGATCAGGCAGCCGCGCGCCCCATTCGCCGCGCCGCCGGTGCAGCCCGACGTGAGGTCCGGGCTGATCGCGGTCCAGTGGACGGCCGCGGCCTCGTCAGCCTTCGCGTTATCGGTCCGATACACGCGGTAGGTGCCGAGGAACAGCTGGTTCGGGTTGCCCTGATTCATGATCTCGGGAACGTAGAAATCGGAACGATCGGCCAGGTTGATGCCGCCGGTGATGAACGAGTTCGTGAAGAATCCCGCCCCACCGTCGGTGTTCCGATACGCACTGATCCCGAAGTAGTTGCCGTACACGTAATTGAAGTCGGTCGGATCGACGAGGACCTGACCGCCGTCGCCGCTCTCGACGTCGAACCACGATGCGCTCGCGGTCGACTTGCGGAGGGTGCCGTTGTCCTGGGTCCCGCCCCACACCCGGCCGGGGAGGGTCGGATTGTTGGCGATGCTGGTGAACTGGGTGATGGCGAGCCCGGTCCGGTGGATGACCCCGGCCGTGTTCGGGTCGACCGTGCCGTTGAGGTCCTGCCAGTCGACCGAGTCGATCGGATCGGTGGCGCCGAGACGACCACCCTGGTCGTCCGAGAACCAGACGCCGCCGTCATTGCCGATCATCACCTGCGAGGTATCGGCCGGGTCGATGGCGATCGAGTGGTAGTCGGGATGCAGGTCCCAGCCGAGGTTCTTCCAGGTCTGGCCGCCGTCGGTGGAGCGGAAGATGCCGCCGGACCCGATGTCGTAGTTGAACAGTCCGAGCGCGTACACCGTGTTCGCGTCGTTCGGGTCGACCGCGATCACGTTGTCGTAGAAGCACTGCGTGCCGCAGTAGCCGGAGATGCTGTCGGCGCCACCCGGCGTGCCGCCCGGCAACAGGCTCCACGCCCCGCCGTTGACGGACTTCCAGATCCGCGACGGCTGATTGACGCCAGCCACGGTCCATTCGAAACCTGCGTACAGGACGGCATCGTGCCCCGCGGGATGCGAGATCCCGAGCGCGAAGCGCGTCCCGCCATTGGTCCCGAAGGTCGCATCGGCCGGGACACCGGTCATGAACCGCTGCCAGTGCTTGCCGGCGTCGGTCGAACGGTAGATGCCGTCCGCCCAGAACGAGGCGTACAGGGTGTTCGGGTTGCCGGGATCCTGGACGATGTCCGTCGCGCCGTGAAGCTCGTCGGTGACCTTCTTGATGTTCTGCCAGGTCTTCCCGCCGTTCTTCGATTCCCACAGGCCGTACTTCGACACGTCGATCGGAGTCGTGCGCCGGCTGCCGGCGCGGCCGCGGATGACCGCCGCGTACACGTGATTGGCGTCGTTGACATCGACGATCACCTTGGCGATCGAGACGCCGTGGAAGGTCTTGCCGCCGATCGGGGCCCAGTGGATCCCGCCGTCGGTCGACTTCAGGAAGCCGTTCCCGAAGTAGCTGTCGCCGGACAGGTTGCCCTCGCCGGTGCCGGCGTAGACGATGTTGTCGTTGGACGGAGCGATCGCGATCGAACCGATCGACAGCGTCGACTGGTTGTCGGTCCGCGGGACCCAGACGCCCGTCGCCTCGTCATATGTCCAGATGCCGCCCTGTGCGGCGCCGAGGATCTTGAGCCCATTGCTCGGGCGGATCGCGAGCGCGCTCACCCGGCCGGCGACGGCGTAGAAGCTGCTGCTGCCGCGCGTGACCTGGACGATCGGGTTCGGGCTGATCTCGGTCCACGGGCTGTTGAAGGTCGTCGGCGAGATCGGAGCGACCGGCGCGAGGTGCTTGCTGGCATCGTGTGCCGCGGCGCGCGCCTCGCCGGCCTGGCCGACCGACAGGTGCACGTCGCCCGCGGTTCGGCGGGTGATGACCGCGTCGTTGGCCTTGAGCAGCTCCTCGTCCTCGTCGTCGCCCTCGTCGAGCGGGTCGCGCCCGGGCTGCAGGAACGGGTTGCGCTCCGGATCGCCCGTCGGCGGGACGCTCAGGTCGCCGCCAGCCGGCGGGTGGGCGAATGTCGCCGCCGGAAAGACCGACATGACGAGCATCGCGCAGAAGACGAGGACGAGCCCCCGTCGGCGCATCAGGCTATCGACAGGACGTCGCATGGACCATTCCTCCGTACCCGAACACACGCCCTTGGGTCAGGCGCGCTCCTCCTTGTGGCGCTTTTCTCGGATCGATACGGCGGGCGTCCACGCTCTGGGGCCGGCAGCGGATTTGGGCATGCCGGTCGCAGTAGGGAAGACGCCCGGAGTTGGGGGATCCGGCGCCACGTCGTGCCGGGGAGTATCCACCTCGCGTGGACGCAAAGTCCATCCCTAGCGCGCGACTCGGGCTCGTCTCATGGTGCCCGTGCGCACCGCTCGACAACGATGCTACCGTAACGCATACGTTACCGATGGCCGACACGTGAACGACGCGAGGGAGGCGACATGGCGAATCACACCGGCAGCGGCACGAAGGCAGACCCGTGGGTGCTCAAGACGCCACCCGGCACATCCGAGTACCAGATGTACCTCGACGACGCGGCTGATCCGCCGGTCATCATCTGCCAGGTCGGCGGGACGCAGCTCAAGTACGACAAGCGCGCCATCGACGACCTCCACGCGATGCTCAAGGCGCACGGGGACTGGATGCCGCTCGGTGGCGCCGACGAGCAGAAGCCGGCGCCCGAAGGCTCGGTCGAGGCATGGGGGCGTTCCGAGGACAACCCGCTCGGTGGCTGGTACGGCCTCAAGAAGGGCCTGCGCGGCCGGTTCGGCGTCTACATGCCGCCGCTGATGGAGGCGCTCGGCCTGGCCGAGGTCACCCATGACGCCAAGAACAACAAGATGCGGGCGATCTAGCTCGTGACCAGGAGCGCGGCGGCGGCGCCGGCCGGCGACCCGTTCGACGCCCTGGGCGATCCGAACCGGCGGGCCATCGTCGAGCTGCTGGGCTCGGGCGATCGCTCGGTCAGGGAGCTCGCCGACGCCCTCCCGATCAGCCGGCCGGCCGTGTCGCGCCACCTGCGGCTGCTCAAGGCGGCCGGCCTGGTCGTCGAGGAGCCCCGTGGGACCCGCCGGATCTACCGGCTCCACGATGAGGGTGTCGAGGCCGTGCGCGCCTATCTCGAGCAGGTCTGGGGCGACGCGGCGGCGCGGTTCCGGCTCGTCGCCGAGAACACCACGCCCGACGCGTGATCGAACCGATCCACCTCGCCTTCGAGGTCGCCTGTCCGGCGGATCATGCCTTCGCGGTCTGGACGGGGCGGATCGGGCAGTGGTGGCCGATCGACCACACGGTCTCCGGCGAGCCGGGGCTCGCGGTCGTGCTGGAGCCACGCCCCGGCGGGCGCATCTTCGAACGGACCGCCGCCGGGATCGAGCACGACTGGGGCGAGGTGACGGTGTGGGAGCCGCCGAACCGGTTCGTCTACCTCTGGCACATCGGGCGCGACCGCACCGACGCGACCGAGGTCGAGATCCGCTTCGCCGAGCGGGGTGCGGCGACGACGCTGGTCGAGATCGAGCACCGCGGCTGGGAGGCGCTCGGCGCCGAGGCCGAGTCGTGGCGAGATCGCAATGGCGGTGGCTGGGCGACCCTGCTCCCGCACTTCATCGCGGCCGCCGACGCCGGCTCGTAGCCTCTCGGTCGTCAGGCGCCGGTCGCGGCTGCCGCGAAGGACGCCATGTCCGGGAACGTCGCGTCGGGAGTGGCCTCGGCCGGTGGGGTGGCACCGCCACCCGGCCGACCGTGCCGGCGGTCGATCCAGACCGTGGTGAGGCCAAGCCGCTTGGCCGGGACGTGGTCATGGAAGAGGCTCTGGGCGACGTGGAGGATCCGCTCGCGCGGCAGGCCGATCCGTTCGAAGGCGACCTCGAAGTTGTGCTCGTCTGGCTTGTAGCTCCCGGCCTGCTGCGCGGTCACGACCCAGTCGAACGTCGTCTCGAGTCGGGTCGCTGATCGGGCGAACAGGTCGTCGTCGCAGTTGGTGATGACGCCGAGCCGGAACCGTTCATGGAGCCGGGCCAGCGCCGCCACCGAATCGGGAAAGGCCGGCCAGTCACCGACCGAGTCCGCGAAGGCGGCGACGTCGGCGAGGTCGGGTGCCGCCGCGTAGTCGGCGGCGACCTCGCGCAGGCAGCGCCCGAGGATCTCGCGATAGCGCAGGTACGGCCCAGCTTCGAGCCCCGATTCGACCCGGGCGAACGCCTCGAGCAGCTCGTCGTCGGGGGGCTCGACGCCGCGGGTCGCCACCGCCGCACGCAGGCCGGCGAGGATGCCCGTCTCCCAGTCGATGAGCGTGCCGTAGCAATCGAATGTGAGCGCCTCGAAGCGCCCGTAGTCGAGATCGGTCACCTGCCTGCCCTCCTGTCTCGCGGCCATGATGGCGGACTCGGAGGTTCCCCGAGTGGGTCGAAACCGCAGCACGTGCGGCGACGTATCGACGGAAGGAGCCGAGCGATGCCGATCGGTCCCGAGCGGAGGCGACTCCTCAGCGGCTCATCCCCTCAGCTGCCGGGAGGAGCCGGGCCAAGGGCAGGTCCGGACTGGCAGCACGACGGCGGCGGGTCAAACGGCCCGCCGCCGTTCGCCGTCGCGGGGCCGCCGAGCCTGCCCCCGGCTGCTAGCATCCGGGGCCATGACCGCCCCGAGGTACGACTTCATCATCGTCGGCGGCGGGTCCGCCGGCTGTGCCCTGGCCAACCGCCTCTCGGCCGATCCCGGGACGCGCGTCCTGGTCCTCGAAGCCGGCCGACCCGACTACCGGTTCGACGTCTTCGTGCATATGCCGGCCGCCCTCACCTTCCCGATCGGGAGTCGCTACTACGACTGGATGTACGAGTCGGAGCCCGAACCGTTCATGAACGGACGGCGCGTCTATCACGCGCGGGGCAAGATCCTCGGCGGCTCCTCGAGCATCAACGGCCAGATCTTCCAGCGCGGGAACCCGCTCGACTACGAGCGCTGGGCGGCAGATCCGGGGATGGCCTCGTGGGACTACGCCCATTGCCTGCCGTACTTCAAGAAGATGGAGAACTGCCTGGCGGCCGCGCCCGACGATCCGTGGCGCGGGCATTCGGGCCCGTTGGTGCTCGAGCGGGGACCGGCGACCAACCCGTTGTTCACCGCGTTCTTCGCCGCCTGCCAGGAAGCCGGTTACCAGCTGACCGAGGACGTCAACGGCTACCGCCAGGAAGGCTTCGCCCCGTTCGACCGGAACATCCACGACGGCCGACGCCTGTCCGCCGCCCAGGCGTACCTGAAGCCCGTCCGTGGCCGCAGGAACCTCACCGTGCGGACCCGGACGTTCGTGACCGGGATCGTGTTCGACGGAAACCGTGCCGTCGCGGTCGACATCGAACGGCGGGGCGGCGGGACCGAACGCATCGTCGGCGGCGAGATCATCCTGGCCGGCGGCGCGATCAACTCGCCCCAGCTCCTGCAGCTCTCGGGGGTCGGCCGGGCAGATGACCTGGCCGCGCTCGGGATCCCGGTCGTGGCCGACCTGCCCGGGGTCGGCGCTCACCTGCAGGACCATCTCGAGGTCTACATCCAGTACAAGTCGCTCCAGCCGGTCTCGATGCAGCCGACCGCGACCGAGCTGTGGCGCCGGCCGTTCATCGGTGCCGAGTGGCTGTTCCTGCGACGCGGTCCCGGCGCGACGAACCACTTCGAGGGTGGCGGCTTCGCCCGCTCGAACGACGACGTCGCCTACCCGAACCTGATGTTCCACTTCCTGCCCCTGGCGATCCGCTACGACGGCAGTGCCGGCGCGGCCGGTCATGGGTACCAGGTCCACGTCGGGCCGATGTACTCCGATGCGCGGGGGTCCGTCTCCCTCAAGACGACCGATCCCCACCACCATCCCGCCCTGCGCTTCAACTACCTCTCGACCGCGCAGGACCGGCGCGAGTGGGTCGAGGCCGTCCGGGTCGCCCGGCACATCCTGAACCAGCCGGCGATGGACCCGTACAACGGCGGCGAGACGTCGCCGGGGCCCGTCGTGACGACCGACGAAGAGGTCCGCGACTGGGTCGCGCGCGACGCCGAGACCGCGCTCCACCCGTCGTGCACGGCACGGATGGGGGTGGACGACCAGTCAGTGCTCGATCCGTTGACGATGCGCGTCCACGGGCTGGACGGCCTGCGCGTCGTGGACGCCTCGGCGATGCCGTACGTCACCAACGGCAACATCTACGCGCCGGTCATGATGGTCGCCGAGAAGGCCGCCGACCTCATCCTGGGCAACACGCCGCTCCCCGCCGAGCACACGCCGTTCTACCGGCACGTTCCGGGCGCCGCGGCCGGTGCGGCCGCGGCGGTCCCGGCCTCGGCGACGACGGCGCGCTAGGACCGTTTCCGGTCGGCGAACGCGCTCAACCGCGCCCGGGTCTCGGGCGCTCGGAAGCAGGCGAGCTCCGCGGCCTCCTCGGCCCGCGTCGCGGCGGCGAAGTCGGTGTCGAGCGCGTCGAGGAACCCGCGCTTGGTGCCGACCACCCCGATCCGTGGATAGCCGGCGATCCGCTGTGCGAACGCCTCCGCCTCGGCGAGCAGCGCGTCCGGATCGACGCACCCGGCTCACCAGGCCGATCCGCAGGGCCTCGTCTGCATCGATCTCCTCCGCCCAGAGCGTCAGGTACATCGCCCTGCCGAGACCGATGACCCGCGGCAGCAGGTAGGTCATCCCGCTCGTCGGGCTGAGCCCGAGCGGCGTGTCGGGCAGGCCGAACCGGGCCCCGGACGCCGCGAAGCGCACATCGCACATCAGGGCCAGCTCGAAGCCACCCGCCAGCGCGTACCCGTGGACGGCGGCGACGATCGGGACCCGGCAGGCCCGGAAAGCCGCGGACACTCGCATGTACCGCGCGATCGTCGCGGCGAAGGCCGGCTCGTCCATCCCTGACATGGCCGTGATGTCCCCACCGGCCGAGAAGGCGCGGCCGCGGCCGGTCAGGATGGCCGCGCCGATCGCGTCGGTCCGCTCGATCGTCTCGATCGCGTCGAGAAGGCCGTCGAGCATCTCGTCGTCGATGGCGTTGAGCTTCTCCGGGCGCGCCAGCGTGATGACGGCGACGTCGCCCCGCGTCTCGAGCTCCACGTTCGCCATCACTCGACCTCCCCTCGATAGCTCCGGACGACGCGCCGGGTCTTGCGTTCCGTGGCGACCGCGCTCGGCGCGACCGGGCTGACGGCGGCCGTGAAGTTCAGCTCGGCCTGGAGCCGGGTCGGCGACCTGCCGCGCGAGCTCGTCATACCCGGCGGCGGGCACGTCGCGCGCGACCTCGACCGTGATCCGCACGGGATAGTCGATCGGTGGCGGACGGTCGATGACGACCTGGAACTCGCCGGTGACCCGCGGGGCGAGCTGCATGAGGACCGCCTGGATCGAGAGCGGGAAGACGTTGACGCCCTTGACGATGAACATCTCGTCCGACCGGCCGAGGATCCGGAACCGAAAGCCGGTCCGCCCGCAGTGGCATGGCTCGGTGAAGACCTGCATCAGGTCGTGCGAGCGCATCCGCAGGAGCGGGCATGCCTCGCGCCGGATCGAGGTGTAGACCACCTCGCCCTGCTGACCGTCCGCGAACGGCAGGACGGCGCCGTTGTCGGGATCGATCAGCTCGGCGATCGCGAAACCGGTGCCACCGAAGTGGACGCCATCTCGCTGGTCGCATTCGCCGGAGTGGAGGCCGAGCTCGCCGGTCCCGTACTGGTCGCGGGCGACCATCCCCCAGGTCTCCTCGATCCGCTCGCGATAGCCGGGTACCTGCAGGCCGGCCTCGCCCGAGAAATAGCCCCGGCGAAGCCCCACCGATCGCGGCTCGATCCCGAGTCCTGCGGCCACCTCGGCAAGCCGGACGGCGTACGACGGCGTCGCCCAGATGCCGACCGGATCCGTGATGCCGGCCATCATCGAGAGCAGCCGCTCGCTGTGACCGACACCGAACGGGATGGTCGCCGCGCCGAGCGTCTCGAAGGTCAGGTGGTCGCTGAGGCCGCCCGAGTAGAGGTTGTAGTTCATGCACTCGAAGACGATCTCGCCCGGCCGACAGCCCATCGTCCACAGGGCCCGTGCGCCCATCTCGCCGTAGTCGGCGATGTCGCGCCGGGTCAGCCCGATCCGCATCGGCTGGCCGGTCGTCCCGCCGGTCGCCTGGATCCGGACGATCTGGTCCAGCGGCGCGCACTGGTTGACGCCGAGGAGCGCCCCGCCCGCCTGCGACTCGGCGATCTCCGTCTTCTCCATGAACGGGATCCGCTCGAGGTCCTCGCGATGCCGGACATCGGCCGGCCGGACGCCGGCTGCGTCGAGCCGGTCGCGATAGAACGGGCTGGTCGCGTAGTCGTAGGCGATCTGCTCGGCGAGGCGGTCGTCCTCGAGACGTCGCACATCGGGCGCCGACATCGTCTCGATCGCCTCGTTCCAGAACGTCGCCGACACGATCCCTCCGACAGTCGCCCGTCACCCGGTCGATGCCGACGATAGCCGGACCGTCAGCGGTCCGTGCCACCGCTGGACGGATGTCCATGCGGCCAGCCGACGGCCGTCCGCTGCCCGCGTGACTGGCTCGCGGCGACCATCGGGGCGACCCATCCACCCCCACACCCCCGGAGAGTCACCCGAATGGAAGCCTTCCGCCACGACTACGCCGACGTCAACGATCTCGGGAACGACTTCGAGCTCGACATCGAGACCTTCGAGGCCGGCCTGCACGGCTCGATCGTCCTGCCCGGCAGTCCCGACTACGACCTGGCGCGCCAGGTGCACGACGCGGCAGCCGACGGGCACCCGGCCCTGATCGTCCGCGCCGTCGACGCCCAGGACGTCGCGCGAACGGTCTCGCTCGCCCGTGAATCCGGTCTCCGCCTCTCTGTCCGCGGTGGCGGCCACAGCCTGGCGGGCTACGGCACCAACGACGGCGGGATCGTCCTCGATCTGGGCGCCATGAAGGGGCTCCATATCGACCCGGACCGGCGGCTCGCCTGGGCGCAGGCCGGGCTGACCGCGTCCGAGTACACGGTCGCCGCGGCGGCCCACGGGCTCGCGACGCCGTTCGGCGACGCGGGCTCGGTCGGGATCTCCGGTCTCACGCTCGGTGGCGGGATCGGCTGGCTGGCGCGCAAGCACGGCCTGGCCATCGATGCTCTCCTGGCTGTCGAGATCGTGACGGCCGACGGGCGGCAGGTCACCGCCAGCGCCGACTCGCACCCTGATCTCTTCTGGGCGGTTCGCGGTGGCGGCGGCAACTTCGGTGTCGCGACCCGCTTCCAGTTCCGGCTCTACCCGGTCGGCGAGATCCTCGGCGGCGCGTTGTTCATGCCGGCCACCCGCGAGGTCCTGCGCAGCCTCGTCCCGATCGCCGCGAGCGCACCCGAGGAGCTCACCGTGATCGCATCGGTGATGGGCATCCCGCCCGCGCCGTTCGTCCCGGCCGAGCTGGTCGGCACGCGGTCCCTGATCGTGATGTTCGTGTGGGCCGGCGATCCGGCCGCCGGCCAGGCCGCCCTCCAGCCGTTCCGCGACGTCGCGACGCCGCTCCTCGACATGGCCATGCCGATGCCATATCCGGCGATCTACCAGCTGACCGCGGCGGCCGAGCGTCGGGGGCTGGCGGTCCACCGCTCCCGTTTCATCGATGCCCTCGATGACGAGGCGATCGACGCGATCCTCGACGCCACTGCGGCACCGAGCTCGCCGATGGCGATGGTCCAGCTGCGGGTCCTCGGCGGCGCCATGGCTCGCGTCCCGGCCGATGCCACCTCGTTCGCACATCGGGACGCGCCGATCATGGCGACCATCATCACGCCCTACGAGGATCCGGCCAGCGAGCCGGCCCAGCGAGCCTGGACCGTCGCGATCCACGACGCGCTCGGCGCGCACGACGCCGGGGTCTATGCCAACTTCCTCGAGGTCGAAGGCGACGAGCGCATCCGCGCCGCGTATCCGAACGGCACCTACGAACGGCTCGCCGACGTCAAGCGCCGCTACGACCCGCGGAACCTGTTCCAGATGAACCAGAACATCAGGCCGGCCGCTCGCCCCTGAGCCGAGGTCGGTCCCACCGCCGGGGCTCGAATGCCTAGGACGCCGAGGTCTTCTTCGGCGTCTTCGGCGTTCTCGGCTTGGCCGGGGTCTTCGACGGTTTCGGCGGCCGGGTGGCGCCGAAGGCGACCGCCCGCCCGACCCAATCGCGGATCGCGTCATCGTCGTCGATGACAGCGGCAGGCAGGATCGTGAAGCCGCTCATCGGTCGTCCGGGCATCGGTTCGAACGGGCGAGCGCCATCGAGTGCCTGTACCGCCTCGAGATCCGATCCCTCGAGGCGCACGTGCCAGGTCGACTGGTGGAGGCCGCTGACCATGTTGCCGCCGACGTAGAGGCACGGATAGCCGAACGTGAGCCGGCGCTCGACCTCGGGAAACCAGCCGGCCACCGTGTCGAACCGCTCGACCAGGCCCGCAGGCGACTTGTCGAATCCCGGCATGCGCCACCTCCGGGCCGAAGCGTACGCCCTCGTCTAGGCTTGGTCGATGCGTATCGGGATCGTCCTGCCCATCTCCGAAAGCGATGGTGGGGCGGCCGGGATCATGCCCTATCCGGCCATCCGCGCTGTGGCCGTGGCCGCCGAGCGCTCCGGGCTCGACTCGGTCTGGGTGTTCGATCACCTCCTCATCCGTGCCGACGGCGAGACGTCGGGCATCTACGAGTGCTGGACGATCCTGTCCGCCATCGCCGAGGCGACGAGCCGGGTCGATCTCGGCACGCTCGTGATGTGCACCGGGTTCCGGAACGCCGGGCTGCTGGCCAAGATGGCGTCGACGCTTGATCACGTCAGTGGCGGACGGCTGATCCTCGGCATCGGGGCCGGCTGGCACGAGCCGGAATACGAGGCGTTCGGCTACCCGTACGACCATCGGGTCGCCCGATTCGAGGAGGCGCTGACGGTCATCACCGACCTCGTCCGCCACGGCCGCGCCGACCTCGCCGGAGACTATGTCACCGCCCGCGACCTCGTCCTCCTCCCGCCCGCCCGACCCGACATGCAGATCCTCGTCGCGTCGAAGGGGCCGCGGATGCTCGACCTGACGGCGCGCCACGCGGACGCCTGGAATGCGGCCTGGTTCGGCCTCCCCGACGAGCGGCTGGCGGGTCGCCGCGCCGACCTCGCGGCGGCATGCGCGCGGGTGGGGCGCGATCCGGCGACGCTCACGATCACGATCGGGATCGAGGTGCGCTACCCGGACGCCGACGGCGCCCCGGCCCCGGATCCGGATGACGACAGCCCGTTCCTGACAGGGAGTCCGGCCGACATCGCGGCGGGTCTTCGGGCGCACGCGGCGGCCGGTGCGGATCACGTCATCGCCGTCCTCACGCCCTGCACTCCTGCGACCGTCGCCGCGTTCGCCGAGGCGGTCGCCCTGTTCCGCGAGTCGCCGAGTCCGTCGAGGCCTAGCGATCCTCGATCGGCTGGAGCGACAGCCGCGGTCCGTAGCGCGGCGCCCAGATGCCGCTCAGCTCCAGGAGCCGCACGACGCGCGCCCGTTGCCCGCGATAGGGCTCGAGCAGCTCGAGCATCCGGGCATCCGTCCCGCGCGGCTCGCGGGCCAGCGCGTAGGCGACCAGGTTCGGGCAGGTGGAAGTCGCCGACGCTGACCGCGTCGATGTCGCCGAGCGCCCGGACACCGACCTCCGCCGCGGTCCACGGCCCGATCCCGGGCACGGCCGTCAGCCGCGCGTAGGCCTCGGGAAGCGGCAGGTCCGCGATCGCCCTCGAACCACGCCGCGCGCGACGTGACCCGGCGGATGAGGTCGGCCCGCCGTCGCTCGACACCGAACGGGTGGTAGACGTAGTAGGGGAGCCCGGCCAGGATCGACGGGGCGGGCGGGAGCCGAAGGCGCCACTCGGGCGGGCCCGGCGCGTCCTCGCCGTACACGCGGATCAGGCCGAGCCAGGCTCGTCGCGCGGCCTCGCCGGTCACCTTCTGCTCGAGGATCGCCGGGCACGAGCGCGTCGAGGACCGCGCCGCTGCGCGGGATCCGGACGCCCGGGAAGCGGCGGGCGAGCTGCGCCACGAGCGGATGGCCGGGCGGGATCTCGCCCGCGTCCACGTCGAGGCCGAGCAGTGCCGGGACGCCGTCGAGAGCGCAGTCGGCACCCGGTCCCCATGCCTCCGCCCGGAGCGCTCTCGCCGTCCTGGATGAGCGCGACGGTCGCCGGGCCGGCGGGAGTGCGGGAGGCTCGCCAGGCGCGGCCCCTGCGCGAGGCGGATCGTCGGGTCGCGCGGGTCCGCGCGACAGCGGCGCGAGCGTGCGTCGGAGGTCGAGCGGGCCCTGGCTGGGGAACGTCCGGGTGGGCATCTGGAACGATGCTGCCACGTTTTCGCCGACCCGATGAACCGCGCCGTGATCACCGGATCCGGCGCATCCATGCTACCGTCGGGTCAGACGTGCGACGCCCGAAGGTCGTCGCGAGCATGGCGCTCATCGCCATCCTCGCCATGGTCGCCGTCCCGGGTCCAGTCGGTTCGCGGGTCCCAAGCCCAGCGTCCACCGTGGACCCCGGTCTCTTCCATCGTGTCGAGGTCGCAGCGCTTGCGCGTGGGACGGCGATGACGATCCAGCCCCAGGATCCAGGGGCCCGGTCCGCCGGGAACCTGGATCACGGCTCGAGCTTGATCGAGCCAGGCCTGCGATACGAGCCTTCCCTGGCTCCGGTTCGACCACCCCAGCGGGTCGCGACGCCGGGCACGATCAGCAAGGTCCCGCTGAGCCCGTGGCGTCACGACCGCAACATCTCGTGGTACGGCCCGGGCCTGTACGGCCACGGCACGGCGTGCGGCCAGACGCTGACCAAGACCCTCGTCGGGTGTCGCCCACCGGACGCTGCCGTGCGGCACGCTGGTCACCTTCCGCTACAACGGCGTGACGCTGACCGTTCCGGTCATCGATCGCGGCCCGTACGTGTCCGGTCGCACCTGGGACCTCAGCCACGGCGCCTGCGCCAAGCTCGGGCACTGCTTCACCGGGACCATCGACTGGAAGCTCGCCTCACGCTCCTGACGCCCGGTCCGCGCAACGCGCCGACGCCGGCCGGCGGTGTCGGCGAGACTGGTGCCTCGCGCAGGACCTGAGAGCGGAGGCCATCGGATGCGGATCCTCGTCATCGGCGCCGGTGGTGTCGGCAGTGCGGTCGTGCCGATCGCGGTCCGACGCGACTTCTTCGAGCAGATGGTCGTCGCCGACTACGACATCGGTCGCGCGGAGCGGGCCGTCGCGCGCTTCCCGGACGACACGCGACTCGTCGCGGCCCGCGTGGATGCGTCGCGCCCGGACGCCGTCGAGGCACTCTGTCGCGAGCATCGGATCACCCATGTCCTGAACGCCGTCGACCCGCGGTTCGTCATGCCGATCTTCGAAGGCGCCTTCGCCGCCGGCGCCGACTACCTGGACATGGCGATGTCGCTGTCGCACCCCGACCCGGATGCTCCGTACGAGCGGACCGGCGTCAAGCTCGGCGACGAGCAGTTCGCGCGCGCCGACGCATGGTCGGCCGCCGGACGGCTGGCGCTGGTCGGCGTCGGCGTCGAGCCCGGGCTGTCGGACGTCTTCGCGCGGTACGCCCAGGATCATCTGTTCAGCGAGATCGACGAGGTCGGTGTCCGCGACGGCGCGAACCTCGTCGTCGAGGGCTACGACTTCGCGCCGTCGTTCTCCATCTGGACCACGATCGAGGAATGCCTCAACCCGCCGGTCATCTGGGAGGCGGATCGCGGCTGGTACACGACGCCGCCGTTCAGCGAGCCCGAGGTGTTCGACTTCCCCGAGGGGATCGGCCCGGTCGAATGCGTCAACGTCGAGCACGAGGAGGTGCTGCTGGTGCCGCGCTGGGTCAAGGCCAAGCGGGTCACCTTCAAATACGGCCTCGGCGACGAGTTCATCAACGTCCTCAAGGTGCTCCACACGCTCGGGCTCGACCGGACGGAGAAGGTCCGGGTCGGTGGGGTCGAGGTGTCGCCACGGGACGTGGTGGCGGCCGTCCTGCCCGATCCGGCTGCGATCGGCGACCGGATGCGTGGCAAGACGTGCGCCGGGACGCTCGTCACCGGCACCGGCCTCGACGGGTCGCCGCGCCGCGTCTACCTCTATCACGTGGTCGACAACGAGGTGACCATGGCCCAGGACGGCTCACAGGCCGTCGTCTGGCAGACGGCGATCAACCCGGTCGCGGCGCTGGAGCTGCTCGCGACCGGGGTCTGGTCGGGCGTGGGCGTGCTGGGTCCGGAGGCGTTCGACGCCGTGCCGTTCCTCGACATGCTCACCGCCTATGGGTCGCCCTGGGGGATGCGCGAAGGCGGCTGAGTCAGTCCGTCGTGGGTGGCTCCCAGTCCGGTGCCGCGAGCTCGAAGCCATCGAACTCGAATGCCGGGGTCACGATGCAGCCGACCAGCGTCCACGCGCCGAGCGAGCGCGCCGTCTGCCAGGCATGTGCGGGCACGACCGCCTGGACGACCGAGCCGTCTGTCACGTCTCGTCCAAGCCGGTGGGTCGTGATCGCCGCATCGCCCGGCGACCAGACACTGAGCTCCAGCGCGTCGCCGCCCGAGTATTGCCAGACCTCGTCTGCGTCGAGGCGGTGCCAGTGCGATCGGTCGCCGGGGCCGAGGAGGTAGAGGATCGCGCTCCCGGCGGGTCGTTCCCCGGGCGGGGCAGCCGCGCGCCAGGTTTCCGCGTACCAGCCACCCTCGGGATGCGCGCGCATCCCGAGCGCTTCGACGACCTGTGCGGCTGCGGTCACCGGCCGAGGATAGCCGGGTGACGTACCGTACGGGCATGTGCCGAAGCATCAAGACCCTGCGTCGCCCCGATGAGGCGGCGACGACGGGCGAACTGGAGGCCGCCGCCCGCCAGTACGTCCGCAAGATCAGCGGCTATCCCAAGCCGTCGGCGCGAAACGCCGACGCATTCGAGGGCGCCATCGCCGATATCGCGGCGGCGTCGGCGCGGTTGATGGAGGCGGTCGGCGTCGCCGTCGAGGTCGGTCCCGACCGCTGGACGCCGCGAGGCGCGGCCGCGACGGGTACGGGCGGAGCGACCGCGATCCACATGCACCCGCATCCGCACGCGCACGACGGGGCGTGACCGAGCGACCCTGGTGGGTCCGGCCCGGTCTGGACATCGCGGACGGCCGTCTGCGGATCGTCGGTCGCGACGCCGAGGAACTGGCGCGCACGCGGGGGACCCCGCTGCTCGTCTACGACCGCACGCGTTTCGCCGAGAACGCGCGGGCTCTCCAGGCTGCGCTCGGGCGGATCGGGCTCCCGTTCCGTGTCCGGTTCGCGCTCAAGGCCAACCCGCGCCCCGAGGTCCTCGAGATCTTCCGCGGGCTCGGCGCCCCGGGGACCAGGGAGAGCGTCGGCATCGACGCCTGCTCGCCAGGGGAGGTCGAGCGCGCCATCGACTGCGGCTGGCGCCCCGACGAGATCAGCTACACGGGCACGAACGTGTCCGAGCGCGACCTCGACCTCCTGCTGGCCCACGGCATCCACCTCAACCTCGATGCGATCAGCCAGATCGAGCGGTACGGGCGACGCGCGCCCGGGACGGCCGCCGGGCTCCGGATCGATCCGGGCGTCGGAGCCGGCTACAACGAGCACCTCGAGTACGCCGGCGACCGGCCGACGAAGTTCGGGATCGGGCTCGAGCGGCTCGATGACGCGATCGCGGCGGCCGGCCGCCACGACCTGACGATCGACACGGTCCACTTCCACGCCGGCTCGGGCTGGCTGGCCGATGGGCTCGCCGGCTTCGAGCGCGCCCTGCCGCCGGCCATCGAAGCGGTCACGCGGTTGCGCGCTGCCGGTCATCCGGTCGCCGAGGTCAATGTCGGCGGCGGGCTCGGTGCGCCGGCGCGGGAGGACGAGCGAGCGGTCGACCTCGACGCCTACGCGGCCGCCCTTGCCCGCGACCTCGGCCCGCTCGGGGTCACGATCGCGTGCGAGCCAGGCGATCTGCTGTCCAAGGACGCGGCGATCCTGCTCGGCGAGGTCGTCACCGTCGAGCGACGACGCGGCGTCACGTTCGTCGGGCTCGACCTCGGCTGGAATGTCAACTGCTCGTATTTCATTTACCGGTTCGCGCAGGAGCTGGTCGTCTGCCGCGCGGCCGACGCGGCGCGGACCGAGATCGTCACCGTGGCCGGTCACATCAACGAGGCCGGCGACGTGTTCGCCGAGGACTACCCGATGCCGCCGGTCGAGGAGGGCGACATCGTCGCGACGCTCAACGCCGGTGGATATCTGGAGGCGATGAGCTCGACCCACTGCCTCCGACCGATGGCCGAGGTCGTTTTCCTCGACCGCTGAGGCGAGTGCCGCGCCTGCGTTTCACGATGCCGCGCGGTGCCAGCCTCCCGGGTAGCTCACCACCAACCCGTCGCCATCGACGACGAGGTCGGTCCGGACGCCGTCGGACTCGAATTCGATAGGTTCCACCGGCGTCCGTCGAGGTGAGGCAGGTGTAGGTCTGGGTCGCGGGCGCGATCGCGAGCCCCGGGACGTCGATGACGGCGACTCGGACGTCACGCGACTCGCCGGGCTGGAGCCTGAGTCGACGGATCGGCAAGCTCTTGGGGAACGGCGTCACCCGGATATCGACGTCGATGCAACCGGTCAGCCCGGGGACCGGCTCGCCCGCCGGGGTCGTCCAGCCACCGCGGCGATCGGACGTCACCGAGAGGCGCTCGGCGCCCTGGATCTCCATCTCCACGGAACGGACTTGCCACTCCGGGTCGCAGCGGATCGCGTAGGTCACCCGCGTCGGCTCGTGGCCGATCACGCCGATCGCCACGCCGCCCGCGAGGATCGAGCCGTCAACGAACGTGTGGAGCGCCAGGTGCTCGCCGCCGGGCCATGCGTCGGCGATCCAGACGATCTGCTGGTCCATGTCTAGTCCTCCATGTCGGTCAGTCGGCCCCAGTCGGTCGCCCGCTCGAGCGCGATGCGGATGATCGGTCTCTCCTCGAGCCGATGGTTCGCGTACTGCGGGTAGCGCGCGCGAAGTGCTGCGACGACGCGTGTGTGTTCGGCTGCGGTCGACGGTCCGAGCAGCTCGGCCGTTCCCTCGACACGGAGCCAGGCGAGGCGGGTCCAGTCCTCGTCCCAGCGGTCGACCAGGACGCTGACGCGCGGATCGGCGCGGATGTCGCGGACCCGGGCGAGGGCGAGCGGCTCGTCGCCGCGTTTCGGCTTCTCGTCGAGTGGGGTGTAGAGCACTGGCACGGTCCGGGTCGAGGCTGTAGCAGATGGGCACGGTACGAGGCCGGCCGTCGGGTCCGATCGTGGCCAGGACGGCACGACGTGCTGCCTCGATGAAGGCGCGCTGGCTCGCTGTCAGGAAGGGCTCGGACGGCATCGCCGCCTATGATGGGCCCATGTCGCGCATTCGTCGGCCGCCTCGAGGGATCGGCATCCGGGCGGCGTTGCTGGCGACGATCGCGGTGCTCCTCGTCGGCTGCTCCCCGAACGGGGCGTCGTCACCCACTGCTTCCGGCGACACGTCGAGCGCCGCCCCGGGCAGCTCCGCGACGACCGCTCCCGACGCGACACCCTCCGCGTCCGCTCCGTCAAGCCCAGGCCACCCGCTCAACGTGCCGCCGCTGGCCTCGGGCAGTGCGATCAAGGCCTACGCTGCCTTCCTGTCACGGGTGAACGACGACCGGGCGACCGTCGACGGCCTCGATCGCGACCTCTCGAACGCCTCGAGCGCGGCCGACCTCGACGCCGTCCGCGTGGCCGCCGTCGCGATCCTCGACTTCGTCGACGGCGAACGCGAGTGGCTGCTCGGTCACCCGCCGGCCGGATGCTACGCGGACGCCCACGCGTCGGCGCTGGCGATGCTCGTGGCGTACGGAGGCGCGGCGGACCGGTTCGTCGACTGGAGCACTTCGGGTGGAGGTCTCGGCGGCCTGCCCGCGCTCGGCCGTGCGGCCGAGGCGGCCGACACCGCGAAGACGGCCCTGACCACGTTCGCATCCGTCTTGGGTGGGGCGACGTGCCAGAGTTGACAGGCGACCCGGTCCCGCCGGTCCGGCACGTGACCAGCCGGCGGATCGTCGCCGTTCGCGGCGCATCGCTCGAGGTCCGCGATGACCGTGTCGTCGGCGAGGCGCCGCTCGAGATCCGGGCGGCCGGGCCGCACCAGGACCCGGTCGCGGTCGCGGTCACGATGCGGACGCCCGGCAATGAGGCCGAGCTGGCCGTCGGGTTCCTGTGGACCGAGGGCCTGCTCGAGCACCAGGAGGTCCTCGGCACGGCCGGTGGCGACCCCGGGTCGCTCAGCCAGCCCGACGACACGATCGTCGTCCGGCTCTCGCGGCCGTTCGATGACTCGAAGGTCGCCGAGCGCCATTTCGTCGCAACGGCGTCGTGCGGCATCTGTGGCAAGGCGTCGATCGACGAGGTCGCGCTGCGCGTGGCGCCGCTCCCGGCCGGGCCGGTCGTCGCGCGGTCCGTGATCCTTGCGCTGCCGAACCTGCTGCGTGCCGCTCAGCGCGCCTTCGACGAGACGGGCGGCCTCCATGCCGCCGGGCTGTTCAGCCCGAAGGGCGAGCTGCTGGCCCTGCGCGAGGATGTCGGTCGACACAACGCGCTCGACAAGGTGGTCGGCTCGCAGGTCCTGGCCGGGGCGATGCCGCTCAATGACCGGATCCTCATGGTCTCGGGCAGGGTCAGCTTCGAGATCGTGCAGAAGGCGGCGGCCGGCGGGATCCCGATCGTCTGTGCGGTGTCGGCGCCGTCGGACCTCGCGATCGAGACAGCCGAGCGTCTCGGCGTCACGCTCGTCGGCTTCCTGCGCGGCGACGGCTTCAACGTCTATGCCCATGACGGACGGGTGGACCTGCGGGACCTGAGCGGGCTGGGCTAGAACGTCGTCAGACGCCGGGATGGGTACAGTTGCCCATGGAGGTTCGCCGTGTTCACGATGGCGGTCGGGCAGAGCGACGAGGTCGCGCCGGCGGACGCGATCGCCGCCGCGATCGCCGAGTGCAAGACCGCGCTCGGTGACCTCCGGCCGCAGGCGGGGATCCTCTTCTCCGCCTTCGACAGCTTCGATCCGTCGGTCGCGACCGCGCTCCGAGAGGCGTTTCCCGACGCGACGGTGATGGGCTCGACGTCGGCCGCCGAGATCTCCTCGACCCGGGGCTACCAAGAGGATTCCGTCACCCTGGCCATGTTCGCCTCGGACGTCGTGGACGTGACCGCCGGCCTCGGGACGGGCCTGAGCCGCGACAGCGACGGTGCTTGTCGAGCGGCCGCCGCCCAGGCCCTCGCCGCCACGGACCGCGAGCCGAAGGTCTGCATCATGCTGGCCGAGGGTTTCGCCGCCGACCCGCAGGCGACGCTCGATGCGATGGCCCGCGCGTTGCCCGACGGTGTCGTCATCGTCGGTGGCACATCGGCAGGTCGCGACTTCAGCGCCGTCAGGCCGTCGTACCAGTTCGCTGGCGACGTCGTGACCGATGACGGCGTCGCCGTCCTCTTGTTCTCCGGCCCGATCTCGGTCTCGACGGCGGTCGGGACGGGCTGGCGGATGCTGGGCGCCACCGGGATCGTCACGCGGTCCGAATCCGGTGCGGTCCTCGAGATCGACAGCCGGCCCGCCACCGAATTCCTCGCCCGCTACCTCGACGTGACCGGTCCGGCCTCGTACGGGAACCCGCTGTCGGTGGTCGAGGCCGGCGGCGACGAGCCCTACTACCGGGCGATCACGGGGACAGACCCGGCGATCGGGTCTGTCTTCGTCGCCGGCGAGATCCCGATCGGCGCCGTCGTCCAGCTGACGACCGCCGACAGCGACGACATCCTGGGCGGGACGCGAGCGGCGCTGGACCGCGCGACCGAGGCGTTCCCGTCCAGCGCCAGGCCCGAGGCCGCACTCATCTTCTCCTGTGCCGTCCGGCGCTTCCTCCTCGGGTCGCGAACGCGCGTCGAGACCGAGCTCGCACGGTCTGTCCTCGGGACGGCGATCCCGATGGCCGGCATCTACTGCTTCGGCGAGATCGGGCCGGTCCACGGTGTCGAGACGAGCCGCTACTTCAACGAGACGTTCGTGACCCTCCTGCTCGGCACATGAGCGACGTGCCGGCGGCGCCGGAGGATCGGACGCCCGAGTCGCTCGAGAAGGAGATCGCCAAGCTCACGCGGCGGCTGGGCCGTCTCGAGAAGCAGCTGGAGGATGTCGAGGCCATCCGCGACACCAACCTGCGGTTCCTCGACCGGGTCAGCGGCGAGCTGGAGGCGGAGAAGGCCCGCTCGCGCGCGCTGCTGCTCAATGTCCTCCCGGAGGCGATCGTCGAGCGGCTGGGGAACGGTGAGCAGCTCATCGCCGACCGGTACGACAACGTCGCGGTCGTGTTCAGCGACTTCGTCGGGTTCACCGAGATCTCGGCGCGGCTCGAGGTCGGGGAGCTGGTGACCTCGCTGAATGCGCTGTTCTCGGCCTTCGACGCGGCGTGCGCGGCGTTCGGGGTCGAGAAGATCAAGACCATCGGCGACGCCTACATGGCCGCCGCCGGGCTGGCCGGGACGTCCGACGACCACATCCAGGCCGCGGCTGACCTCGCCCTCGCGATGCAGGCCGCAGTCCGCGACGCAGGTGATCCGTGGCAGGTCCGGATCGGGCTCCATGCCGGCCCGGTCGTCGCCGGCGTGATCGGCACGAGCAAGTTCGTCTATGACCTGTGGGGCGACGCCGTCAATGTCGCCAGCCGCCTCGAGACCACGGCGCCGGCCGGCACCATCCAGGTCTCGGCGGCCGTCGCCGGACGCGCTCGGCGACGGCTACGACCTCGAGCCGCGCGGCGCGATCGAGCTCAAGGGCAAGGGCTCGACGGAGACGTTCCTGCTGGCCGGCCGGCGGCCCGGCTAGGGGGGCCGGCTCGGGTCCCGGTCAGGCCTTGGGCGGGCGGTTGTTGACGAACTCGAAGCCGAATCGGCCCTTGATGCACAGGTGGCCGTCGGTCACCGACGAGTCGGTCGGCGAGGTGACCTTGACGATCCGGTCGTCCTGCTCGTGCAGCGAGACCGCGCAGCCGACGCCGCAATACGGGCAGATCGTGTCGGTCACCGTCTGGGCCGACTCGTCCCAGGTCCCGGCCTCGCGCATGTCGTACTCGGACTTGAACATCAGGGCGCCGGTCGGGCAGACACCGATGCAGTTGCCGCAGTAGACGCAGGCGGATTCGGGCAGCGGCACGGCCTGTTCGGTCGAGATCCGCGCGTCGAAGCCCCGCCCGGCGACGGCGATCGCGAACGTGTTCTGGGCCTCCTCGCCGCAGGCGTCGACGCACTTGTAGCAGAGGATGCACTTGCCGTAGTCGCGGACGTAGAGGTTGTTGTCGACCTTGGTCGGCTGGGCCACCGTGGCCGCCGTCGCGTCACCGGCCGGCGCGTGGTGGTGACCCGCCTCGTGCTCGTCGCGCTCGCCCGAGTAGGCGGCCGCCGCAGGCGGACCGTAGCGCGTCGCATCGGCGCCGTAGCGCTCGGCATAGGCCGCGATCGAGCCGTCGGGCGCGATCGGCCCAGCCAGCGAGAGATCGACCGACGAGCCCAGGAACTCGAGCACCATCTTGCGCGACAGTCGGACGCGCTCGGAGTCGGTCTGGACCTCCATCCCGGCCTCGGCCGGCCGCGAGCAGGCGGGGACGAGGACGCGCGACCCGGTGACCTCGACGACGCAGACGCGACAGACGTTGACCGGCGTCAGGTTCTCGGCATAGCACAGCGTCGGCGTGTCGATCCCCTGGCTCCGGCACGCGCCGAGGATCGTCGTGCCGGCCGGGACCGAGACAGCCGCACCGTCGATCGTCAGGGTCACAGCCGGCGGCGCCTCGACGACCGGAGCGGTCGGCGGCCGGCTCGACCTGGCGGGCGGCGTCAGCAGGATGTCGGTCAACGGCTGGGCGCCGGGCGCCTCGCCGAGATGGGGCGTCCGCGGATCGGGCGCGGGATCGCGATCCATGCTCAGGCCGTCGCTCACAGGGCCACCATACCCGGCTGTCGCAGCGCCGACTCGATCGCCGACGACGCCGTCTGGCCGAGCCCGCAGATCGACGCGTCGCGCATCGCCTGCCCGATCTCGCGCAGGAGTGCCAGCTCCTCGTCGCGTGGCCGCACCTGCGATCCGGCCGCGAGCCGCGCCAGCAGCTCCTCCTGCCGGACGCTGCCGACCCGGCACGGGACGCACTGGCCGCACGATTCGTCGCGGAAGAACTGGGCGATGCGGCGGAGCGTGTCGACGAGGTCGGCGGTCTCGTCGAAGACCATGATCACGCCCGAGCCGAGCGTCGCGCCGGCCGCCCGCGTCGCCTCGAAGGTGAGCGGCATGTCGAGCGCGTCCGGTCCGACGAAGACGCCGGCCGCGCCGCCGAGCAGGATCGTCCGGATCGCGCGACCGCCCGGGACGCCGCCGGCGAGCTCGATCAGGTCGCGAAGCGTCGCCCCGAACTCGACCTCGTAGACGCCCGGCCGCGCGACGTGACCCGACAGGCAGAAGAGCTTCGGCCCGGTCGATCCCTCGGTGCCGATCCGGGCGAACGCCTCGCCGCCCTCGAGCACGATCGCCGGAACGTTGGCCAGCGTCTCGACGTTGTTCACGACAGTCGGCTTGCCGAACAGCCCGACCTCGACCGGGAAGGGCGGCTTGTTGCGCGGCTCGCCGCGCTTGCCCTCGATCGATTCGAAGAGCGCGGTCTCCTCGCCGCAGATGTAGGCGCCGGCGCCGCGCCGGAGCTCGATATCGAAGGCGAAGCCCGAGCCGAGGATGTCGTCGCCGAGCAGCCCGGCCTCGCGGGCCGGGCCGATCGCCGCCGGCGATCCGCGTCTCGGCCTCCGGGTACTCGCCGCGGAGGTAGAGGTAGCCGCGCGACGCGCCCGTGGCGAACGCGGCGATGGTCATCGCCTCGACCGTGGCGAACGGGTCGCCCTCGAGGAGGACGCGGTCCTTGAATGTCCCGGGCTCGGATTCGTCCGCGTTGCAGACGAGGTAGTGCGGCTGGGCGGGCTGGGTCGCGACGGCGGCCCACTTGCGGCCGGTCGGGAACGCGGCACCGCCGCGACCCATCAGCTTGGACGCGGTCACCTCCGCGATGACCGCGTCGGGCCCGATCGCGATGGCCCGCTCGAGGGCCGCGTACCCGCCGTGCGCCCGGTAGTCGTCGAGCGAGGTCGGGTCGACCACGCCGATCCGGGCGAGCAGGTGGGGCCGATCGGCGGCGGGCTGTGGGAGATCGGCTCGCCCCCTGGAGGTCGGTCGCGGGCTGCCGGCGGACTCGAGCCCGGCGATGACCCCGACCGCGTCGACCGGCGCGACCGTGTAGGTGTCGGGGGTCTCGCCCGCCGCCGTGAACATGACCGCCGGCGCGTGGTCGCACAGGCCCAGGCAGGGGCTGCGCAGCCACGTCGCGCGGCCGTCCCGGATCGGCTCATCGGCGGCCCCGACGGCGCGTGTCAGGTCGGCGCAGATGTCCTCCGCGCCGGCCAGCCGGCAGGCGATGTCGTCGCAGACGTGGGCGACCAGCGGTGGCCGCGGAGTCGTGGCGAACAGGGCGTAGAAGGTCGCGACGCCGTAGGCCTCGGCCGGCGCGACCGCCAGGCGCTTGCAGACGTAGTTGAGTGCCGGCGTGCTGATCCAGCCGATCCGCGACTGGACCGCGTGGAGTGCCGGCAGGAGCTCGCTGCGTCGCGCCCGGATCGCATGCCCGCCGCGGGATGCGTGCCCCTCCGTCCCGGAGTCACGGGCCCCACCGACCCAGCCCGACTCGGGTGGGCCGAGCACGGCATCCACCGCGGCGCGCTCGGCCGGCGAGGCGAGCGGGCCGATGACGTGCAGATCCATCAGCGCGAGTCTAGCGACAGGCCGCGGACGCGGCGTTGCCGTCCCGGGATGCCAGCCTGTCGCCCGCGTGCGTTGTAGGGGTGCAGGTCCGCCCTTTCGGAGCGGACCACGGGGCGGGCCTAGTTGCGAAGCTCGTCGGCGACGTCGGCCAGTGCACCGGCGGCGCCGATCTCCTCCATCCCCTGCCCGGCCTCGGCGAAGCCCGCTGCGCCGATCTCGACGGCCGAACGACGAACGGTCTCGCCGAGCTCCATCTCCTCGAAGCCCTCGTAGCTGAGAGCGGCGCCCGACTCGGCGAGCTCGTCACTCCGCTCGGCGATGCCCTCGGCCACGACCAGGCGGGCGATTCCTTCGGCGGCCTCGGTCTCACCGAGGACCTCGACCTGCTCGCCCGTCGCGGCCAGCGCCCGCGCGATGGCACGGGTCCCTCCGGCGCGGACGATCGCATCGACCGAGACGCCGAGGAGCTCGTCGCCGCGGATGGCCAGGAAGCTGGCGAGGACCGGCATCCCGATCCGGCGGACGACGATCGCGACGGCACCGAGCTCGCCGCTCACGCGCGCGATCTGGAGGCCGCGCTCGAGGTCGTCCTCGCTGATCGCGCCGACGACGGCGCCGAGGATCGCGATGTCCTCGGACGTGGCCAGGAGCTGGGCGCCCTGCTCGACATCGTTGATCCCGGCGGCCGCCACGACGTCGCCAAGCGCTGCGACCCGGCCGGCGACGATCAGCTCGTCCGTGCCGCGGGTGAAGTCACTGGCACCCTCGACGACAGCAGCACGTCCGGCAGCTGCGGCATCGGCCGCAGCCGCGACGACGTCGAGACCCGCCTCGACGCGCACGGCGCCGTCGATCGCCTCGGCCGCGGCCGCACGCTCGGCAAGGGCGGCGGTCTGCTTCACGGAACGCCGAGACGGTGCCTTGGCCGACGTCTTCGAAGCGGTCTTCGAAGCGGTCTTGCTGGTCGCCTTGGCCGACGGCGCCGTGGTCTTGGCGGCCGCCTTCGCCTCGGTCCGGCTCGTCTTGGCCGCCGCCGCGGTCCGGGCCGTCGTCTTGGCCTCAGCCGCTGCGGTCTTCGCCGTCGTCTTGGCCGGGCGCTTGCCGTTGCCCGCCGTCTTGGTAGCCATCACGATCCTCCTTTGCCCGGTGACCCATCGCATCAGGCGGAACGGAAGGCTAGCACCATGCAGCCGCACGGCAGTCGTCCGATTCGGGTGATGCCCGGGTGCACCGACCTCGTACACTCGCGGCACGTGACATCCGCCGGTCGAGGAGCGGCAGGCGGAGTCGGCTCGAGGGGGCTGGAATGACGTCCAAGGCCACGACGAAGGCGCGCACGCCGCTGCCGATCCTGCAGGGACTGCTGCCGATCGATCCCGCCCGCGTCTCGATCGACCTCATCGCCGGGGCGACCCTGGCCGCGCTGGCCATCCCCGAGGTGATGGGCTACTCGAAGATCGCGGGGATGCCCGTTGTCACGGGCTTGTACACCCTGCTGCTCCCGGTCCTCCTGTTCGCCATCTTCGGCTCGTCGCGCCACCTGGTCGTCGGGGCCGACTCGGCCTCCGCCGCGATCCTGGCGACCGGCCTCGTGGCGACGGGCGCCGTTGCCGGATCGACCGAATACGTCGCCCTGGCGGGTCTCGCTGCGCTCATGTGCGGCGTCCTGCTCCTCGCCGCACGCCTGCTCAGGCTCGGTTTCATCGCCAACTTCCTGTCGCGCAGCGTGCTGATCGGTTTCCTGACCGGCGTCGGCATCCAGGTCGCGATGGGGCAGGTGGCGGGCATCTTCGGGGTCGATGCCGGGAGCGGCACCACGCTCGAGAAGTTCGCCAACACGCTCCGCGCGATCGCCGCGGGCGACACCAGCACCGCCACGCTTGCCGTCTCGATCGCCGTCCTGGCCACCATCGTCGGACTCGGCGTCGTCAACAAGAAGATCCCGGGGGCGCTGATCGCGGTCGTCGGGTCGATCGTGCTGAGCGAGGCGCTCGACTTTGCCGCCAAGGGCGTGACGACCCTGGGCACCATCCAGGGCGGCCTCCCGGCGATCGGACTGCCCCAGGATGTCATCACGACGGCCAATATCGAAGTCCTGCTGCCGACCGTCATCGCCATCGTCGTGGTGATCCTCGCCCAGAGCGCGGCCACATCCCGTGCCTACGCGATCAAGTACGGCGACAGCTTCGAAGAGAACGTCGACCTGGTGGGCCTCGGCCTGGCGAGCCTCGGCGCGGGCGTGTCGGGCACCTTCGTTGTCAATGGCAGCCCGACCAAGACGGAGATGGTCGACGGCGCGGGCGGACGGAGCCAGCTGTCGCAGCTGACCGCCGGGGCGATCGTGGTGGTCGTCCTGCTGTTCCTGACCGGCCCGCTGGCCTACATGCCCAACGCCGTCCTGGCGTCGGTCGTCTTCCTGATCGGGATCAAGCTCATCGACTACAAGGGGATGAGCGACATCCTGCGGGTCCGGCTCGACGAGTTCGTGGTCGCGCTGCTGACCGCGGCGACCGTCGTGATCATCGGCGTCGAGCAGGGGATCATCCTCGCGATCATCCTGTCGATCATCATCCATATCCAGCACAGCTACCACCCGTATGACCGGCTGCTCGCTCTCGACTCCCAGGGCCGGCCATTGTTCTCGCCGGTCGAATCGGGGATCGAGGCCCTGCCCGGCCTGGCCATCTATCGTTTTGGCGCGAGCCTGTACTACGCGAATGCGACCCGCTTCACCGCCGAGATCCTCGAGCTGGTCACCAACGCCGATCCGCCGCTCAAGTGGCTCTGCCTGTCCGCTTCGGCGATGGGCGACGTCGACTACTCGGGCGCGGACGCGATCCGGGCCGTGGTCGAGGAGCTGACCAAGGTCAACGTGACGTTCGCCATGACGGAAGTCGACCCAGTCGTCCAGCACCTGCTCGACGCCTATGGCCTGACGGACAAGATCGGGGCCGCGAATATCTTCCCGACCGTCGTCGAAGTGGTCGAAGCGTTCGAGCGGACGACCGCGCCGACGTCATGACCGAGGGCCGCACGGTCGCCGAGCGGCTCAAGGACGGGGAGGCGGCCCGGGCACTCGCGCCGTTCTCCGGCGTCGCGAGCTGGCGCCCGTCGAAGGACCGGCCGGACCCCGTCGCGCTCCTCGAGGAGCAGGCGACCACGCGGATCGCGGACCTGATCCCGATCCGCTACGGCCGGATGATGGCCTCGCCGTTCGCCTTCTTCCGAGGTGCGGCCCTGCCCATGGCTGCCGACCTTGCAGGCATCCCGGTGAGCGGCTTCCGGACCCAGCTCTGCGGTGACGCCCACCTGAGCAACTTCGGGATGTTCGCCTCGCCGGAGCGGGACCTCGTGTTCGACATCACCGACTTCGACGAGACTCTCGTCGGCCCATGGGAATGGGATCTCCTCCGGCTGGCCGCGAGCATCGTCGTCGCGGCGCGGGCGCGCGGGTTCGATGCGCACCAGGCCCACCATGCGGTCAAGTCTGCGGTCGGGTCCTACCAGGAGCGCATGGCCGGGTACGCTCCCATGCCCGCGATCGACGTCTACTACTCGAGCGTCGACGCGGCGGCGATCCTGACCTACGTGAACACGCGGACGCGCGGCTACCTGCGCTCGACGATCAAGGCGGCGGCCCACCACGACGCGCTCCACGAGCTGCCGAAGATCACCGAGGTCGCCGGTGGGGTGCGCCGGATCGTCGACCGCCCGCCCATGATCACCCACCCGGAGGAGCTGACCGGTGCCCTGGCCGAGTCGGCCTATCGGCTCTACCGCGACAGCCTCCAGGAGGACCGACGGGTCCTGCTCGATCGCTATCACCTGGTCGACGAGGCGATGAAGGTCGTCGGCATCGGGAGCGTCGGGCTCGGTGCCTATGTCGCCCTCCTCGAGGGCGTCGGCGAGGACGACCCGCTCTTCCTCCAGGTCAAGGTCGCCGAGGCATCGGTCCTCGAGCGGTTCGTCGAGGCCAGCCCCTATGCATCGCACGGGGAGCGGGTCGTGACCGGACAGAGGCGGCTCCAGGCGACGAGCGACATCCTGCTTGGCTGGACGGTCGGCGAGCACGGCCGCCACATCTACGTCCGCCAGCTCCAGGACCAGAAAGGCGTCGCTGTCGTCGAGGCGATGACCGTCGACGACCTCGAGACGTGGGGCCAGCTGTGCGCCTGGGCACTGGCCCGCGGCCACGCGCGCTCGGGCGATCCGGCCATGATCGCCGGGCTACCTGGGGAGCGATGATGCATTCGCCCATGCCGTGAGTGCCTTCGCGACACTCTATGCAGACCAGACCGAACGTGACTTCGACACATTCCTCGGCGCGATCAAGTCGGGCCGGATCGCGGCCCAACCGGGTGTCTGACACCCAAACCGGAGGGAGCTGGAGATGACCATGGCAACCGAACCGGTCGCGGACGCCGCGACACCGCCGCCGCGTGCCCGCCGGCGCCGCAGCATCCTGGCGGGGTTCGTCCTCGTCCTCGCCTGCCTGTCCATCGTCGTGACGAGCGTGGCGGTGTGGACCCACCAGGTCCTGTTCAACACGGATCGGTTCACGGCCCTCGTCACCAACGTCGTCGCCGATCCGGCGGTCATCGACCCGCTCAGCACCCGGATCAGCCAACAGGTCGTCGACGCGGTCGGCGTCCAGGCCAGGATCGAGGCGCGGCTCCCCGACGCGGCGAAGGGACTGGCCGCCCCGCTGACCGTGGCGATCCGTGACGGGATCGATCGGCGGCTCCAGATCGCTCTCGCCAACCCAAGGATCCAGGCGGCGCTGCTCCAGTCGGTGTCGATCACCCATGCCCAGATCATGCGGGTGCTCCGCGGCGACCCAGAGAACGTCAACATCGTCAACGGCTACGTGACGGTCGACGTCTTTCCGCTCATCGGCGCAGCCCTCGCCCAGCTCCAGGACATCGGCCTCATCCCGGCCGGTGTCCAGCTCCCGGACTTCTCGTCCGGCGATCCGCCGGCCATCCTGACGGGGCGTGTCGCGACGGCGCTGGGGATCACCCTGCCCGATGACTTCGGGACGATCCAGCTGATGCCCGCCGACAAGATCCTGGCCGCACGGACGGCGGTCAAGGCCTTCGACATCATCGTCATCCTGCTGATCATCCTGAGCGTCATCCTCGTGGCGCTCGCGCTCTGGCTGGCGGACCGGCGGCGACGGATGGTCATCTTCCTGGCACTCGGGACGATCGTCGCCTTCGTGATCGCCCGCGGGCTGATCCGCGGTGTCGAGGGCGTGATCGTCGGTGGGATCGCCGACCAGGACCTGGCCGGCGCCGTTCGATCGTCGCTCGACGCGGTCTTTGACGACCTGCGCAGCCTGACCCTGCTCATCCTGATCGCCACCGCGATCGTCGCCGTCATCGCCTACCTGTGGGGCCGGCCGGCGTGGGCCGTCTCGGCGGCATCCAGCGCTGGCGGTGCCGCCCGGCAGGCAGGGACGACCGTGGGCTCGACCGCTGCCGCCGCGGGCACGAGCCGAGCCGACCTCGGCGACACCATCCTTGCGAACCGCGCGACGATCGAGAAGGCCGGCTTCGCCATCATCGCCTTTGCCGTCGTCGGGCTGGCCGTCGGGATCGAGATCGCGCTGCTCGGGGCGGCCCTGATCGTCGGTCTCGAGCTCGCCATCAACGCGCTCGGGGGGAAGCAGTCCGGGGACGCCGATCCCGACGCCGCCGATCGCCGGTCCGACGGATCCTCCGCGGTCGAGCTGAGCCTGCGGACCAGTTCGGTGCGTCCACGCACCGGACGCATCTGGAAACAGGCGAACCTCGGCAAATCTGGGTGGACGGGACCTAGCCGGCTCGACTACACCAGACCCTTCTGGACCGACCTGGGGGCGAGGGTCCTTCCGAGCGCTCTGGAGGTGCACTCACGTGATCAGGACCCGATGGCGTCTGGCTGCGGCCGGAGCGTCGCTCTTCATGCTCGGGCAGCTCGTCGTGGCGGCTCCGGTCGGAGCATCCGACGCATCCCCCTCGCTGACGGCCGACATGCCGTCCGCCGTCCCGGCCGGCAGGCTGTGGAGCTTCAACGACTTCTTCCCGCGCAGCGTCACGGTCCGGGCGGGATCCGACCTCCAGTTCACGAATGAGGGGTTCCATACGCTCACGGTCCTCCCCGCCGGCGACACCGCGAAGCAGGACTGGCAGACGAACGGCGCTGCCATCGACGATACCGACGACACCGCGCTCAACCCCAACGGCACGACCCACACGGCGTTCAACATCCCCGCGCTGCTGCCGACCTGCGGACCCGCGCCGCTGCCGTCGTGCACGTTCGACGGGAGTTCCACCATCAACATCAGCCCGCTGGGCCCTCCCGGTCCCGTTGACGTCCACGTCTCCGCCCAGCCCGGGACCTACACCTTCCTCTGCCGGATCCATCCCGGCATGAGTGGGACGCTCAAGGTCGTCGCGGGGGATGCGAAGGTCCCGAGCCAGGCCGACGTCGACCAGCAGGTCGCCAAGCAGGTCAGCAAGGACCTCAAGGGTGCCTGGCAGGCCGACAAGAAGGCCAACCATGACGCGATCTCCCAGAACAAGGATGGGTCCCGGACCCTCCACGTGACGGCCGGCACGTCGAGCAAGGACGGGAAGGTCGCCCTCCTCGAATTCTTCCCCCGCAACCTCGATGCGAAGCCGGGTGACACGGTCGTTTTCACGCCCCGCTCGCCGAACGAGCCCCACACCGTGACCTTCCCGACGGACTTCGGGACGGACATGATCAACCTCTGCGAGAACGGTTCATCGGATACGCCGTTCGGGCCACCCGATTTCTCCTGTCCCGACAACCCCGGTCAAGGGCCCGACGAGATCGAGTTCGATGGCGGCAACGGTGTCTCACTGGTGACCCAGCCGGGTCTCGCCGGCACCGTGTCCGATTCGGGCACGATCGCGCCGCCCAGGGAAGCCAGGAGCTTCGGCCTACGCCAGAGTGACCTGCTGAGCTCCTGGACGATCTCCCTGAATGGCGCGACGCCAGGCACCTACACCTACGTCTGCCAGATCCACGACGGGATGGACGCGACCATCACCGTCCACTGACAGTCGCCCTGCCACTCTCGACGGCCCGGACTCAGGTCCGGGCCGTCGCCATGTCCAGCTTGGTCAGACGGCGGCCGGCGTCGCCAGCTTTTCGATGCGGATGGCCGTCGCCTTGAACTCGGCCGTGCCGGACTTGGGATCGGTCGCGTCGATCGTCAGGAGGTTGACCGCGACCTCGTCCTGGAAGTGCATGGTCATGAACGTCAGCCCCGGTCGCAGGGACGGGTCGATCCGGATCGGGACCTCGACCTGGCCGCGGCGCGAGATCGCCCGGACCTGCTCGCCGTCGATGAGCTCGTAGGTCGCGGCGTCCTCGGGGCTGATGTCGAGGCTCTCGCCGCGGCGCAGCGGCGAGGTGTAGCCGGCGGTCTGGACCCCCGTGTTGTACGAGTCGAGCCGCCGGCCGGTCGTCAGGCGGATCGGGAAGTCGTCGTCGAGCTTGTCGACCGGCGGGTCGTGATCGACCGGGACGAACGGGACGCGATTGCCGGGGACCGGGTCTTCCCAGAGCCGCGAGTGGAGGAACAGCTCGCCAGGATGCGTCTCGTCGTAGCACGGCCACTGCAGGCCGCCCTCGGTCTCGAGGCGGGCGTACGACATGCCCGGCATGGACGGGGGAGAGCCGGCGGACCTCGTTCCAGACGGCCTCCGGATCCGCGTCGCCCCATCGCGCGTCCATCCGGTTCGCCAGGTCGAAGATGATCGCCAGGTCATCGCGTGCCCCATCGGGCGGCTCGACCGCCTTGCGGACGCGCTGGACACGGCGCTCGGAGTTGGTGACGGTCCCCTCGCTCTCGGCCCAGGCCGCGGTGGCCGGCAGGACCACGTCGGCGAGCTCCGCGGTCTTGGTCAGGAAGAGGTCCTGGACGACCAGGAAGTCGAGGCCCTCGAGCAGGTGGATCGCCCGTTTCTGGTCGGCCTCGGACTGGACCGGGTTCTCGCCGATGCAGTAGACCGCGGTCAGGTCGCCGCGCTCCATCGCGTCGAACATCCCCGACAGGTGCCAGCCGCGCTTCGGCGGGACCGGGACACCCCACTCGGCGTCGAACTTGGCCCGCAGCTCGTCGTTCTCGACGTGCTGGAACCCCGGCAGCCGGTCGGGGAGCGCGCCCATGTCGCCGCCGCCCTGGACGTTGTTCTGGCCACGCAACGGGTTGACGCCACTGCCGTAGCGTCCGACGTGGCCGGTCAGCAGGACGAGCGAGATGAGCGCCAGGACGTTGTCGACCGCGTTGTGATGCTCGGTGATCCCGAGCGTCCAGCAGATCATCGCCCGGGGCGCTGTCGCGAACGCGTGGGCCAGCTCGCGGATGGCCTCGGCCGGGACGCCGGTCTCCCGCTCCGCGTACTCGAGCGTGTACGACTCGACCTTCGCCTTGTAGTCGGCGAACCCGCTCGTCGCCCGATCGATGAACTCGCGGTTCTCGAGGCCGGCGGCGATGATCTCGCGCGCGACGGCATTGGCCAACGCGATGTCGGAGCCGACGTCGAGGCCGAGCCAGCCATCCGCCCATTCGGCAGACGAGGTGCGACGCGGGTCGACCGCGTACAGGCGGGCGCCGTTGCGGACGCCCTTGAGCACGTGATGGAAGAAGATCGGATGCGTCTCGCGGGCGTTGCTGCCCCACAGGACGATCAGGTCGGTCTCTTCGACCTCACGGTATGAGGATGTGCCGCCCCCGGCACCGAACACTGTCGCCAGACCGGCGACGCTAGGGGCGTGTCACGTCCGGTTGCAGCTGTCGATGTTGTTGCTGCCCAGGACCGTCCGGCTGAACTTCTGGGCTGCGAAGTTGACCTCGTTGGTCGCCTTCGAGCAGCTGAAGGTGCCGAATGTCGTCGGGCCATGAGCCGCCTTTGCGGCCCGGAACCCGTCGACGGTCCGAGCGAGTGCTTCGTCCCATGACGCGGGTCGAAGCTCGCCGCCCTTCGTGTCGCGGACGAGGGGCTGGGTCAGTCGGACGTAGGGTTTCGCCACGGGTGGCCTCCTGCGGGTCGACGACGCAGCGAGTGTAGCGCGGCGTCGCGCAGGCGGCCGAGGGTGTCGCGCTGTTGCCGGAGCGAACGAGGAACGGCCCGTCCGAGTGGCATCGGACGGGCCGCTGTTCCCGATGTGCTCCCGCGGGAGGTCCGCCGGCGTCAGCCGGAGATCAGCCCGCCCTGGGTGATCGTCAGTCGACCACCATCCCGAACGGCGCGGCGCCGCCTGGGATCGAGAACGGGGAGCCGGGAAGCTCGCTGATGGACGTGCCGTCGACCGAGAATGCGCTGACCTTCGCCACGCCGGCGTCGACGACGTACAGGTACTTGCCGTCGGGTGACACCTGGGCGTCGAACGGCCGCAGGCCCGCCGGGCTCGAGAACCCGGTCGAGCCGACGAGGCTCAGTGAGCCGTCGGCAGCCACGGCGTAGCGCGAGACCGACGGAACGGCCGTGTTCACCGCGAACAGGGCTCGTCCGTCCGGGCTGATCGCGACCCAGCACGGGGCGGTCTGGTCGTCGGCGAACGGGGAGCCCGAGATCGCATCGAGCGAGCCATCGGCAGCGACGTCATAGACCGAGACGGACCCGGCGTTCGCGCCGTCATGCGCGTTGGACACGAAGAGCTGGTTTCCGTGGATCGGCGAGAACGTGCTCCCGAACGGCCCGATCCGCGGCGAGCTGAATGGCGAACCGGGTGCGGGCGTCAGCCGGCCATCGGCGCCGATGCTGAATCCATCGAGGAACGAGGGGCCGGCGTTCGGGCCGACCCGCGTTGCGACGAGGCGGCGGCCATCCGGGCTGATCAGGATGTGCCCGGGCATCGCGACGTCAGGCAGGACGAAGGTCGATCCCGCGATGTGGCTGAGATGGCCGCCGGCGTTGAGCCGGAACCCCGTGTAGTTGCTGCCGCCCGCACCCCCATTGGCGACATACACGAGGCTGCCGTGGACGGCGATGCTGACCGGGCTGGTGCCGTGCGATCCCTCGACGTCGGCGACCTGGAGCCCGCCATTCGGCTTGATCCGGAGGACCGAGATCTGGTTCGACGCCGGATCCGTGGCGAGCAGGTACCGCCCGTCAGCGCTCCGTTGCAGGCCGCCGGCCGAGCCGTACGGCGCCCCGGTCCCGGCGCCGCCGATGACGAACGGAGACCCGGCGATCGGTGTCAATGAGCCGTCGGCGTGCCGGTCGAAGGCTGCGACGGTGTTCTGCCCCGCGCTGTTGTTGTTGACATAGACGTGGCCGACGGTCGAGCCGCCGGCGGCTGCGACCGTGCTCACAGACAGGGTCGTGGCGATCGCCGCGATCGCCCCGGCCAGGCTGATGAGGCGCCTACCTCGATGCATCGTGTGTCCTCCATCCGTACCAGCCGACGGGCGTCGGCCGTTGACGAGGACGGTGCGATCGGACGATGACGCGGCGATGACCGGTCGATGACGGACGTGTGACGTCCCGATCCGGCGTCGGATCAGAGTGGCTGAAGCGACTGGCCCCGGACGCTCCTCAGCGGTCGTCGTTGCGGCTCGGGGCCAGAAAGACCCGGAACAGCACCACGAAGCTGACGATCAGGGTGACCGCGAAGGCGATCATCGCGATGTAGGCCACGCCCTGGAACTGGGTCAGCGACGGCTGGAGCAGGACCGCCATCACGATCGCCGTGCCGATCAGCTGGCCCGACGACGATGATCCCGACGGTCGCCTGCCGGCCGATGTCGCTGACGCTCGAGATCGACTTCTCGAGCCCCGACGTGTCCACCTCGACCACGAACTTGCCCTTGTTGTACTGGTCGAGCCAGCTCAGGGTGGCGCTTTCCAGGGTCGGCACCTTGCGGGCGAGCTCCTTGCCGATCCGGACGACGCTGGCCTGGACCTGCTTCTGGATCTTCTCCGGCGTGAACGAATTCGAGCAGGGCGGCCCGCGCCTCGGTCACGGCGGCCTCGCCGAGGTCGATGTCGAACGACAGGGCACGCGCGGTCTCCTCGGCCTGGATGACCGCCTTCATCGCGAGGGTCAGCTCGCTGTCGAGCCGCAGGCCGTTGTCGAAGACCGCACCGAGGAACGCACTGAGCGCGTCGCCGAGCGACGACGCCTTGCCGTAGATCAGGTACTGGCGGGCGAGCCGATCGATGTCGTCGCGGTAGCCCGCTTCGTCGAATTGGCGGGTCGGCTTGCCGAGGGCGAGCAGCCCGTCGCCGATCCCCGGGATATCGATCTCCTTGATCGCGTAGATCAGCCCCAGGAGGTCGATCCGCTGCTGCGACGTGAGCTGTCCGACCAGCCCGAGGTCCAGGAAGATGATCTGCTTGGAGATCGGGTCGGCCAGGATGTTGCCCGGGTGCGGGTCGCCGTGGAAGAAGCCATCGACCAGGACCTGCTTGATGATCGCGCGGATGAACACAGTGCCGAGCTCGGCGGTGTCGAAGCCGGCGGCGCGGAGCTCGTCGGCCTTCGAGATCTTGATGCCGTTGACGAACTCCATGGTGATGACGCGCTGACCGGACAGGTCGTCCCACACGAGCGGGACGTGGATCTCCGGGAAGCGCTGCATCCCGTCGGCAAGCCGCCGGGCGTGGTACGCCTCGTTGCGGTAGTCGAGCTCCTTGAGGACGCCCTTGGCGAACTCGCGCGACGATCCCGCGGAGGCCCACCTTGCGCGCGATCGCGAGGCGCTGCTCTGCGACGCCCGCGAGCTGCTGGATGACGCCCAGATCCGCCTGCGTCTTGGCCAGGATGCGCGGTCGCTGGACCTTGACCGCGACCAGCGTCCCGTCGTGGAGCGTGGCCTGGTGGACCTGGGCCGTCGACGCGGCCGCGAAGGGCACGGGATCGAAGGTGGCGTACAGGACCTCGGGTGGAGAGCCGAGCTCCTTGGTGACGATGGCGACGACGTCCTCGTAGCCGAACGGGGCCGCCTCGCTCTGGAGCTTCGACAGCTCCTCGATCCACTCGGGCGGCAGGATGTCGCTCCGGCTGGCCATCATCTGGCCGATCTTCACGTAGGTCGGGCCGAGCTGCTGGAGCATCGCCCGGATGCGCGCCGGCCCCCCGGCATCCACGAAATCGTCGGTCTCGCCCAGGACGACGCGGGCGAACCAGCTCCGGATCGGGCCGATCGGCGTCTCGGACAGGGCGATATCGAGACCGGTGGTGTAGATCGCGTTGTAGACCTGCTGCAGGCGCAGGTTCTCGATGATCGCGTTGCGACGCGGCGTCGGCAGGCGTTCGAGGAAGCCCCAGATCCCGTGGCTTCGGTCGGCGCCCAGATCGGGCCGGTTCAGCCCGAGAAGCGCATCGACGACCGTGGACAGGGCGGTGTACAGCGCGGCACCGACGACGATCCACAGCCACGTCGGGTCGGCGACGATGCCGATCTTGATCGGCGCGAGGACCGAGGTCAGCCAGATCGCGATCGCGTTGATGATCACGACGAACAGGCCCATGGTCGAGAACAGGAGTCGTCCGGTCAGCGCCACGAGAACGGGCCGCGCGAAGCGGTTGACCAGGACGAGGACCGCCGCCCAGCTGGCGAAGCCGATGAGCCCTGCGCCGCGGAGCGCGACGATCTGGGCGCTTCCGGTGCCGAACGGGAAAGGCTGAGGGACCGAGACGACCCCGAGGAGCAGCAGGATGACCGCGAGCAGGACGGTGTCGATCACCACCTCGACGATGAAACGACGCATGGGGTCTCCTCGGCGGTCGGGCCGCGATGACGCTGTCGCGGCCGTCCATTGTCGCGCGGCTGGGGACCTTCCGTGCGGGCGGAGGTGCTTCGCGCGACTGTGACCGAAGCGGATGCTCGGAGCGACGACCGATATTTCCGTTATCGTCCGGCGATGAGCCGGCTTTCCGGAGCCGCCGGGTCCGCCCGGGCCTTCCGGGCGATCGTCGTGACCGACCGATGCGCGCCATGAGGAGGCCGTGATGGACGACGCGGAGCGCCAGGCCGGTCCAGCCGGGCGTTCTGCGGTCGTCCCCGAATGGGTCCGAGGCGCCACGAACCTGTTCGCGATGCTCGTCACCGCGGTCCTGGTCGGTATCGCCCTCTTCCTGGTCGGCTGGTCGTCGCCTGTCCTTGCGCCGCTCGGCCTCGGCCTGTTCCTCGCCGCCCTCGCCGCGCCACTGTTCGGCGTGCTCGTCGACCGCGGCCGGTCCGCACCGGTCGCCCTGACGATCACGATCGGGCTGGTGGTGCTGATCGGAGGGGCCGTCGTGCTCCTGGCGCTCGTCTCGGCACGCTCGCTTGCCGATTCGCTCGACACGTACGGCGGGGAGATCCGGGCTCGCTACGCGGATGGATCCGCGGCGTCAGCCCCGACCGCGATCCGCGACGTCGTCTCCCCGGATGTCCTCGTCGCGATCCTCCGAGGCGTGATCGACGTCGTCGTGAGCGTCGGGAGCAGCCTTGCCTTCGCCACGGTCATCGCTGCCCTGCTCCTGCTCGATCGCGAACGCCTGTCGACGCTCATGGCCAGCGGACTCGGGAGCGGCAATCCGATGTTCCGCGAGGTCCCGTCGATCGCTCGCGCGGCCGTGACGTACATGCTCACCCGCGTCCGGATCAACGCCGTCACGGCGGTCAGCCTGCTCGCGCTCATGGTCGTCGTCGGGGTCGACGACGCACTCCTGTGGGCCGTCGGGGCGTTCCTGTTGAGCTTCGTGCCCTACATCGGCCTCGTCATCGCCCTCGTGCCACCGACCATCCTGGCGTTCGCCGAGTCGGGGCTGCCCGCGGCGGCGGTCATCGTGGTCGGCGGGGTCCTGCTCAATCTGCTCGCGGAGAACGTCCTGGAGCCGACGCTCACGGGCCGGGCCTTGTCCCTCTCGACGTGGCTCGTGTTCACGATGTTCTTCTTCTGGGTCTGGCTCATGGGTCCGGTCGGGGCGCTGCTGTCGATGCCCATCACGGTGCTGATCGTGCTCGTGCTGAACCACAACGAGCGGACGAAGTGGGTCGCCGCGCTCCTGTCCCGGAACCTGCCCGCAGAGACCACCGGCGCGGGTGGGCCGCCCAGGGACGACCTCGAGCCGGGGTAGCGGCCACGCCGGCGACTGCGGCGCCAAGGTGGCGACCGCCGCCTCCGTGTTGGACAGATAGTCTGGGGGAGACTGGTAGGCCAGATTCGTGACCGATTCGGCCGGCCGGACAGGCCTTGACCCGCGCATCTGAGCGTGGATCCGGGGATCTGGAGGGGATTCGGGCCTAGGATCCGTGACTACCAGTCTCCGGGAGGGTATCTGGCAACTTGATCCGGCCTGGAGTGACAGATAGTCCCCGGGAGACTAGGTGGCACGAACGGTCGCGCCGCGGGGGCGGCCGCCGCGAGGACTGGGCTCGGGGCCAAACGGCCCACAAGAGGCGCCTTGGGCAGATCGAGGGTTTTCATCCTCGCCGATGTCCCCATCGTTCCGGGCATGATACTGTCGCTCACGCAGACTGGCGGGGGTCCGATCAGGCAGTCAACACGCTTCGTCGCCCCGTCAGCTCGATGCCCGAAGGGATCGAGCGAGGAACGGTGCGATGCGGCCTGGGAAACGGTTCGCCCAGGTCGAAGACCTCCGGAACAAAACCTCGTGACCGCTGGCATTCGTCGCTCGTGGTCTGCGTTTTGGCCCCCATTTCCGGGGGCATGAGCCGAACGGAGGGCTGCACATGGCAGGCAAGACAGTGGTCCTGGCATTCTTCAAGGACGAGGCGACCGCCGACGACGCGGTCGAATCGCTGAAGGCCTGGGACAAGTCGGACAAATCGTTCCAGCTCGATGCGATCGGTGTCCTCGCCCTCGACAACAAGGGCAAGATCAAGACCCACAAGCTCGGCAAGCGCAGCGTCGGCAAGGGCGCCGGGATCGGGCTCGTGCTGGCGGTCATCGCCCCGCCGACCCTGCTCGCCGGCGTGATCGGCGGCGGGCTGCTGGGTGCGTTCCATCACAAGGGCCTCGGCCTCAAGGCCGCGGACCGCGACCGGATCGCCAGCCAGCTCTCTGCCGGTGAGGCCGCCGTGGGCGTGCTCGTGAACCCGGCCATGGCGATCGACGTCTCGGCCAAGCTCACTGATCTCGGTGGGCGTGCCGAGGTCCACGAGGTGGCCGAAGAGGCTGTCGCCGAGGTCGAGACGGCCGTCCCGGCCGTCGAAGCGGCCGAGATCGCAGAGGGCGACGACCTGTCGATCCTCGACGGGGTCGGCCCGAAGTATGCGGACGCACTCAAGGGCGCGGGTATCACCACGTTCGCCCAGCTCAGTGCGATGACGCCCGAGGCCATCGAAGAGACGTTGACCAAGGCCAACTCTCCGTTGTTCGCCGGCCACAACGCCCACACCTGGCCACGACAGGCCAAGCTCGCCGCCAACCAGGATTGGTCGGCACTGCGGCGGTACATCGACTCCACGAAGGCCACCGCCGGCTGAGCCACCTGCCGGCCCCGCCGGCACGCACATCCAAGACGCCCCCGACCGTCCAGGTCGGGGGCGTTATGGTTTCCCTTCGGTCGGTGGGCGACTGCGGAGGGAGCGAGATGGATCTGAACGAGACGCTTCGCTGGATCCTTGGCCATGGGGTCGGCCTGCTGATCGGCACGGTCGTGCTGCTGGCGATCTACCGGGTCGGGCTCTCCGCGATCCACCGCCTGGTGCCGACCGTCATCAGTGCCCAGGCGGCGCATCTCCCGTCCGGGTCGAGCTCGGCCGAAGAGGTCGACAAGCGGATCGAGACGATCGAGGACCTGGTGCGCAAGCTCCTCCGTCTCGCCGTGCTGGCCGGGTTCGTGATCATGGTCCTTGCCGTCTTCGAGCTGTGGCCGATCCTCGCGGTCATCGTCCTCGTGGTGGTGGCTGTCGTGTTCGCCACCCAGGATGTGGTCCTGGACTACGTCATGGGCTTCCTCATCCTCGTCGAGGGCCCGTTCTTCAAGGGCGACTACGTGACCGTCGGCGGGCACTCGGGGACCGAGGGTGTCGTCGAGGAGATCGGTCTTCGCCGGACGGTCCTGCGCGACGCGACGGGCGCCTCGAATGCCGTCTCGAATGGGCTCCTTCGGTTGCCGACCAATCTCACCCGGTTGTTCTCCGTCGCGGTCGTCGACGTCCACGTCCTCCATGCGGGCCAGCTCGACGCGGCCCTGGCGGCGATGGCCCGCGTGGCGAGCGAGATGCGCGAGGACGCCGCGTGGGCCGACCGCTACCCGGCAGATGCGGCGACGAACGTCTGGGTCACCGGGATCGGCATGGACGGCGCCTCGGTCAGGCTCCAGCAACAGGTCCACACCGGTGCGCAGGGTGACGTCGCCAGCGAGCTCCGTCGGAGGTTGGCTGCAGCACTGCTGTCGGAATCGATCGCGACCGGGCGCTGGGACACACCGATGCCGATCGAGACCAGCGCCTCCGCCGCGCCAGGCTCGGACCGCACGCAGCGGGCGTGACCGTGCAGGCAGGGTTCAGGCCAGGCTGACCCCAGGCTCGCCTGTCGCGACGCTGCCGATCCACCAGCGCTCGACGCCGGCTGCCTCGAAGGCGGCCTCGAGCGCCTCGACGCGATCCGGGGCGACGGCCGCCAGCAACCCGCCCGAGGTCTGGGGGTCGTGGGCGAGCGTCACGAGATCGGCGGTCACGGTCTCGCCGACCTCGAGCGACGGTGCGACGAATCGGCGGTTGTGGGCCGCACCGCCGGTCTCGACCCCCGCGGCCGCGAGCTCGCGAGCGCCCGCCAGGACGGGGAGGGCGGCCGCATCGAACTGGAACCGCGTGCCGGAGGCGCGAGCCATCTCGAGCCCATGCCCGAGCAGGCCGAACCCGGTGATGTCCGTGGCGGCCATGACGCCAGTCGCGACCAGCGCGTCGGCAGCGGCCCGGTTGAGCCGGCGCATCCCGTCGATCGCGGCCGCCAGGTCGCGTCTCGCTCGTCTTGCCCTGACGCGAGCCCGACACCAGGACGCCGGTCCCGAGCCGCTTGGTGAGCAGCAGCCGATCGCCGGGTCGCGCGCCGCCCTTGCGCAGGAGCCTGTCCGGGTGCGCGGCACCGATCACCGCCAGCCCGTACTTGGGCTCCGGATCCTTGATCGTGTGGCCGCCGGCCAGCGTCCCGCCGGCTTCTCGAACCTTCGATGAGGCGCCGGCGAAGATCTCGGTCATGACCTCGCGCGGCAGCTCCTCGGGGAATGCCGCGATCGAGAGCGCGAACAGGACGCGGCCGCCCATCGCGAAGACGTCCGACAGCGCGTTGGTCGCGGCGATCTCGCCGAAGGTCCGCGGGTCGTCGACGAGTGGCGGGAAGAAGTCGAGGGTTCCGATGATCGCGAGATCGTCGCTCACGCGGTAGACGGCGGCGTCGTCGGGCTGCTCGAGTCCCGCGAGCAGCGCAGCGTCGGGTGTCGCGGCCGCCTCGGCGCCGAGTCCGGCCAGTGCCTCCGCGAGGATGTCCGCTCCAAGCTTGGCGGCACAGCCGCCGCAATCGGTCAGGTCGGTGAGGCGGAAGGGACGCGGCGCGGTGGCGGTCATGCGCCTGATGATAGGGCTACCATCGCCCGGGAGCGGTCGGGTCCCGGTGGGTCCCCTGGTCTTCAAAACCAGTGGCGCGGCGCTCGGCGCGGCGCGGTGGGTTCGACTCCCACGCGTTCCCGCCACGGCACGCGATCCGATCACGGAGGGCTCATGTCGACCGGGCGTCCGCGTCCACCGAGCGTCGAGCGGGTGCTCGCCGCCGTCCGGCCGCGGCTCGGCGAGGAGGTGGCGCCCGAGGCGGTCGCCGCGATCGCTCGCGACGTCGTCGACGGCGAACGCGCCCGGCTGGCGGCCGGCGAGGCGCCGACGACCCCGGACGCGCTGGCGGCAGACGTCGTGGCGCGGCTCGCTGGCTTCGCCGATCCACGGACGAACGGCCTGACCGCGGTCCTCAACGCGACCGGCGTCGTCCTCCACACGAACCTCGGGCGCGCGCCGTGGCCCAGGGTCGCCATCGAGGCCGCGATGCGCGCGGCGTCGGTCTACTCGCTGCTCGAATTCGATCGTGAGGCGGGCCGGCGGGGGCCGCGGTTCCGCGTCGCGGAGACCCATCTCATCGCGCTGACGGGTGCCGAGGATGCGCTGGTCACGATCAACAACGCGGCGGCGGTCGCGCTGGCGGTCGGCCTCGCCGGGAAGCACGGGGTCGCGGTCTCGCGCGGCGAGCTGGTCGAGATCGGCGGCGGCGTTCGGATCCCGGAGATCGTCCGGCGGACCGGCGCTCGCCTCGTCGAGGTCGGCACGACCAACCGGACGCGCGCGGCCGACTTCGAGCCGCCGCTCGCCGATGGCCGGGCGACGGTCGTCCTCCGCGTCCACCCATCGAACTTCGCCCAGACCGGGTTCGTCGAGGCGCCCGACGCGATCGAGCTCGCTCGCCTCGCCCACGCGCACGGCGCCATCGTCATCGACGATCTCGGAAGCGGGGCGCTGCTCGAGACGGCGGCCTTCGGGCTGGCCCACGAACCGACCCCGCGCGAGCGGCTGGCGGCCGGCGCCGACCTCGTGACGTTCAGCGGCGACAAGCTGGTCGGCGGGCCGCAGGCCGGGCTGATCGTCGGGCGCGCCGACCTCATCGCCCGGATCCGGAAGGACCCGCTCGCCCGCGCGGTCCGGCCCGAGAAGGTCATCCTGGCCGCGCTGGCGGCGACCCTCGGGCTCTATCGAGCCGGCCGGGCCACGACCGAGATCCCCGTCTGGCAGATGATCGCGGCGACCCCGGCGGCGCTCGGGCAGCGGGCCGATGCGCTGCTGGCGGCCCTGCCCTCCGCGGCCCGGTCCCGCGTCTCGGTGACCGAGATGGGATCCGGCGATCGGGGGCGGCTCGCTGCCGGGCGAGACGCTCGAGTCGGTCGGGCTGGTCGTGACCGGGCGCGCGCCGGACGCCCTCGCGCGTCGCCTGCGGACCGGCGACCCGGCCGTCGTCGCGCGCGTCCAGGACGGGGCCGTCCTGCTGGACCTGCGGACGATCGACCCGGCGGACGACGCGACGCTCGGTGAGGCGCTCGCGCGTGCCCTTGCACCACGCGGTCGCGAGGCGGTGGCCTGCGGATGACCGTCGTCATCGGGACCGCCGGCCATATCGACCACGGGAAGACCGCGCTCCTGCGTGCCCTGACCGGCATCGATGCGGACCGGCTGCCCGAGGAGCAGCGCCGCGGGATGACGATCGACGTCGGCTATGCGCACCTGACGCTGCCGAGCGGTGACGAGCTCGACTTCGTCGATGTCCCAGGACACGACCGGCTGGTCGGCAACATGCTCGTCGGGGCGGGCGAGATCGATGCCGCCCTGCTCGTCGTCGCCGCCGACGATGGCCCGCGCGCCCAGACGATCGAGCACCTCGCCCTGCTCGACGCGCTCGGGATCACGACCGGCATCGTCGCCGTGACCAAGATCGACGTGGCCGGTGCCGAACGGACGGCCGAGGTCGTCGCCGCGGTCGGCCGGCTGCTGCGGAACACGTCGCTGGCCAGTTCGCCGGTCGTGGCGGTCTCGTCGGTCAGCGGCGAAGGGATCGACGGCCTCCGGGACGCGCTCGCGGGGCTACGCGGGACGGGTCGGCGCCGCGGAAGGCCCGGGCCTCCCGTCCACCGGTTCGCGCCTGGCGATCGACCGCGTCTTCATCGTCAAGGGTCGTGGGGTCGTCGTGACCGGCACGCTCCGCGGCGCCACGCTGGTCCGTGGCGCGACCCTCCGGCTCGTGCCGGGCGACCGATCGCGTCCGCGTTCGCGAGGTCCAGGTCCACGGAGCGACGGTCGAGGTTGCCGGACCGGGTCGGACCGCGCTCAACCTGGCCGGTGTCGAGGCCGTGGAGCTCCATCGCGGCCTCGTCCTGACCGACGATCCATCGGTCGTCGCCAGCGACCGGATCCTCGTCCGGCTCGTGACCGCGCTCCCGGATCGCGCGCGGGTGCGGGTCCACCTCGGGACGGCAGCGGTCGACGCGAGCGTGGGGCGGAGTGGCCGCGACGCCATCGACCTGCCGGACGGATCGGCTGTCGCGATCCTCCGTCTCGCGGCCGCGATCGCTGTCGCGACCGGTGATCGGCTCGTGCTCCGCCGCTCGTCCGGAGCCGATCGGATCGTCGGGGGCGTCGTGCTGGATCCGCTCCCGGCCCGCGGGATCTCGCGTCGCCGGCAGACCCCCGAGCGCGTCGGCACGCTCGCCGCGGCCGTGCTCGACGGGAACGGCGTCGCGGTCGCCGCCGCTCGGCTCGACCTGCACGGGGCGATCGGCTCGCGCGACCTCGCACCCGACGTCGAGGTCGGCGGGCTCGGAGGCCGTCGTCGCCTCGGCCGATCCGGCCATCGAGCTGACCGCTGCTCGCACGGTCGCGGCTCGAGCGCTCCGGCGACGGGCGACGTTCGAGCGAGGCATGGCCACGATCGCCGCGATCGACTCTCGTGGACCGGCTCATCGCGGACGGTCGCCTCGTCCGCGATGGCGCCCTGGTCCGACGGCCGGGCTCCGCGCCCCACGGCACGGTCGGACGACGACCCGCTCCTGGCCGCGGCGATGGATCGTCTCGAGCAGTCGCTCGCCGTTCCCGCGCCGCCACCGCTCGCCGAGGCCGCGCGTGCCGCCGGCTGCCCGCCCGAGGGGATCCGTGCCCTCGAGCGTAGCCGGCCGGATCGTCGTCCTCGAACGCGGACCTCGCCTACGCCGGCTCGACCTACAGCGAGCTCGCTGCAACGGCCGTCGCGCTCGCCCGACGTGCCCCGCTGACACCGGCCGCCTTGCGTGACGCGACCGGCACGAGCCGCAAGTACGTGATGGCGATCCTCGCCGACCTCGACCGCCGCGGGATCCTGCGCCGGACACCCGACGGCCACCTGCCCGGGCCCAGGGCTGCGGCCGGGATCGCGGCCGGGAGCCGGCGGATGACCAGGCCCGCCGTCACGGCGATCGTGCTCGCCGGCGGCCGGTCGAGCCGGTTCGGGCGCGACAAGCTGGCCGAGCCGATCGACGGCCGGCCGCTGCTCGAGCACGCGATCGACGCCGTCCGGCCGTTCGCCAGCGAGATCCTCGTCGTCGCGGCGCCGGACGGCGCTCCGTCGCTCCCCGCGGGGACGCGTCTGGTCCACGACCCGACGCCATTCGAAGGCCCGCTGGCGGGCCTGCTGACGGGACTCCGCGAGGCGGCCGGCCCGCTCGTCCTCGTGATCGGTGGCGACACGCCGACCCTCGTCGCGGCCGTCATCGATTCGATGATCGCCGGGCTCGATTCAGCCGCCGTGGACGCGGTCGTCCTCGAGCACGACGGGCGTGCCCGTCCGCTGCCTGTCGTCCTGCGTCACGCACCGGCATCGAAGGCGGCGAGCCGCCTCTACGCGGACGGTGAACGCCGGCTGCGCGCCCTCATCGAGGTCCTCGCGACCCGGGTCATCCCCGAGGCGTCATGGCGCCCGCTCGACCCCGACGGCGTCACGCTTCGCGACATCGACACGCCGGCCGACCTGCCCTAGACACACGAAGACCCCCGTCGGAGGAACGGAGGTCGTCGTGTCTCGGAGGAGGAGCGGGTCTGTAGGGAGATCAGACCCGGTATGGCCAATGCGAGAGGACCGGGAAGCGAGGGAGTGATCTCGTCGGCCGCGATGGACCGGCGGACGTACTTCGAAGCGGCGTGGATGCGGGCGCGGAGGCTGCGCTTCTCGCCCAGCGACGCCATGGGGCGCTTTCGCTGCGACTCGGCCCTCAGGCTCTGGAGGTGTTCGTTGACGTAGATGATCGAGATGGCGTTCACTGGATCTCCTTTCCGCTGCCTCGGATCGGTTCCTCGGCGCATCAGGAGCATCGCCCCGCGCGGGGCGCGACAACCACCGACGTCCGGCGTCGAATTCGACATCGTCATCCGTCCATCTCCGGGTCGGTCGCGCGTCAGCCCTCGAGCGCAGGCGTCTCGTGGACGGCGACGCCGTCGACGAACGTGGCGACCACCCGCGCTTCGCCGATCGCGCCCGCGGCGCGATCGAACAGGTCGCGGTCGAGGACGACGAGGTCCGCCGCCTTGCCGACCTCGAGCGAGCCGACCTCGGTCTCGAGGTGGTTGAGCCAGGCGGTCCCGACCGTGAACGCCGCGAGTGCCTCGATCAGCTCGATCCGTTCGTCGGGGAGGAAGGGTGGCTGCTCCCCGCGGTGGAGATCCGAGACGCGTGTCACGGCGACCTCCATCTCGAGCAGCGGGTCCGCGGTCGAGACGGCCCAGTCCGAGCCCATCGCCAGCGTCGCACCCGCCGCCAGCAGCGACCCGAACGGGTACTGCCACCCCGCGCGGACGGCGCCGAGCCGCGGGATCGTGAGGGCGTCCATCTGGTCCTCGTGGCAGGCCCAGTACGGCTGCGCATTGGCGACCACGCCGAGCCGCGCGAACCGTCCGATGTCGTCGGGATGGATCACCTGGATGTGCGCGATCGTCGGGCGCGTGTCGGTCATGCCGTTGGCCTGACGGGCCGCCGCGACAGCGTCGAGCGCCTCGACGCACGGCGCGATCGCCGATCGCATGGACGTGCACCTGGAACCCGAGCGCATCGAGCCGGGCTACGTGGCCGGCGAGGGCCGCCGGATCGATCAGGCTCTGGCCGCGGTCCGTCGTCGGCCGTCCCGTCGGTGTCGAGGTATGGCTCGAGCAGGCCGGCCGTCCCGTTCTCGATGATCCCGTCCTGGAAGATCTTCACGCTGGTGGGTGCGTAGCGAGCCGACCGGCCCCGCTCGCGACGTTCCACCAGATCGTCGATCTGGTCGGCGCCACGCCGGTCGTCCCATCCGAGGGCGCCGACGACACGCGCGGTGAGCAGCCCGCGCTCGACGAACGCGGGGTACGCGATCCCGCCCTCGTCGGGCTCGACGATCGGCGTCCTGCCAGTTGGTGACCCCCAGCGCGTGGAGGTGGGCCTGCGCCCGGCGGAGCGCCTCGACGAGCTGGTCGATCGTGGCCGGCGGGAGCAGGCGTGAGACCAGCGTCTGGGCCTCCTCCTGCAGCGTGCCCGTTGGCCTGGCCGTCGGGGTCGCGCTCGATCCGGCCATCGATCGGATCGAGGGTGTCGGGGCCGATCCCGGCCCTCTCGAGGGCCATCGAGTTGACCCACGCCGAATGGCCGTCGCGGCTGTCGAGATAGACCGGCCGGTCGGGGACGATCCGGTCGAGGTCCTCGCGCCGCGGCATCCCGCCCGGAAAGTCCGCCATCGACCAGCCATCGCCCTGTATCCACGGTTCGTCGGGGTGGGCGGCTGCGTAGGTGGCGATCACGTCGAGGTAGCGATCGAGGCCACGGACGCCGTCGAGCCCGCAGCGCAGCAAGGTCAGACCCGAGCTGACCGGATGGACGTGCGCGTCGCCGAAACCGGGCGTGACCGTGCGGCCGCGCAGCTGGACGGCTCTCGTCCGCGGTCCGATCAACCTGCCGACCGCCTCGTCGTCGCCGACCGCCACGATCCGGCCGCCGCGGACGGCGATGGCGCTCGCCAGGGACCGCCGGCGGTCCATCGTCTGGATCCGACCGCCCGACAGGACGAGGTCGGCAGGATGATCGGCGTTCACGGTCGCGAGGATGGCACGGACGCGGCGCGCGCTCTCGTGCATCCCGTCCGTCGCGACGACAGTCCGGCGCACCGCTCCGGCGCGTAGCATCGGCCGATGACCACCGTCCACCTGCTCCACGCCGGATATGCCAACGAGCGCGTCGGCAGCAGCGTCGTCCTCGTTCGCGACGGCGACGCTCTCATCGTCGCCGACCCCGGGATGGTCGCGCGGCGCTCATTGATCCTCGACCCGCTTGCGGCGCTGGGCGTCGCGCCGGAGGCGGTCACGCACGTCTTCCTCAGCCACCACCACCCGGACCACACCGTCAACATCGCCCTCTTCCCGAATGCCGAGGTCGTCGATTTCTGGGCGCGCTATCGGGACGACCTGTGGCTCGACCACGACGGCGATGGCCATCACCTCGGACCCAACAGCGAGCTGTGGCTGACCCCCGGCCATACCGAGGAGGACGCGACCCTCGTCGTCACCGCCGACGACGGCGTCTATGCCCTGACGCACCTGTGGTGGCGCACCGACCGGTCGCCCGAGGTGGACCCGCTGGCCGCTGACCAGGCGGCCATCGAGCGCGGCCGGGCGCGGGTCCTGGCGGCAGCGGACGTCGTCATCCCCGGCCACGGGGCGCCGTTCCGCGTCACGGGCTGACGCGGTCTCGGATCAGCGGCTCGACCGGCGGGCGACGATGTTGAGCCGGACGTAGTCGATCAGCGGCTCGGGCATGCGCGTCGCGACCTCGTGGACGAACGCCGTGTGCTCCTCGGGCGGGAGCCGCTCGAGGTGGGCGCCGAGGACGACGGTCCGCAGGAACGTCTCGAACGGCTCGCCCGGCTCGAATCGCGTCGGCTCGTCGGTCAGCCAGCAGTCGATGTCGACGAAGCCCGACGCATCGAGCCGCCGGACGGTGTCCATCGGCGTCGCGAAGTAGACCGGTCCGAGCCACCCGTCGCCGATCGAGGCAAGCGCCCGCGAGACAGTCGCGATGTTGCCGGCTCCGCCGCACTGGGCGACGAGCCGGCCGCCAGGTCGCAGGACCGCAGCCAGGTTCGCGAACAACGCGTCGTGGTCGAGGACCCAGTGGAAGGTGGCGGTGGACAGGATCGCGTCCACCGGCGCGTCGAGCGGCAGCGGACGCCCGAGGTCCGCCACGATGTACTCGATCCGGTCGCCGAACGGTGCCAGGCGCTCGCGGGCGGCCCCGAGCATCGCCGCCGAGCCGTCGAGCGCAACGACGTGTCCCCGGGGGAGGCGCGTCGCCAGGAGCTCGGTGACCCGCCCGGTCCCGCAGCCGGCGTCGAGGACGCGCTCGTCCCCGGCCAATGGCAGGCGGTCCAGGACGACGGAGCCCCAGCGCGTCTGCGGCCCGGCCACGCGGTCGTAGGTCGCGGCATCCCAGTCGCGGGTCATCGGCTCATCGGGGTCAAGGCGATCGGTGCTCGCGTGGCCGCGCGTCCGTCAGGCCGACGCCGAGGGCGGTTCGGCCGCGGTCGCAGCGCTCGGGACCGGCGCGCCCGCACCCTCGCGCAGTCCGAACCACGACACCAGCGCCCCGACGACGAGCAACCCCGCGCAGACCAGCATGGCCAGGTGGAACGCGTCGATCGAGGCCTGGTTCGAGGCGGCAACCTGGGCCGCGGTCGCACCGGCGCCGGGCGGGTTGAGCGGCTGGAAGGCGCGGCGGACGGCGGGATCGGAGGTGTCGACCCCGGCCAGCGAGCTGAGCGACGCGTAGTAGATCGCGCTGATGGGGATGAAGATGATCGCCCCGAGCAGCGGCTGTCCGACCCGCGAGATCGAGTTGTTGATGGCCGACCCGATCCCGGAGAAGCGTCCCGAGATCGAGCCCATCAGCGTACTGGTCAGCGGCGCGACGACGCACGAGATCCCGAGCCCGAACAGGATCGTGTAGGGGAGGATGTCGGTGAGGGCGTCAACCGGCGGGACGAGAGTCGCGGGGTTCTCGATCGCCGCGCGCCACGGCGCCGAGTGGAGCGGCAGACGCGAGAACCAGACGAGACCGGTGGCCATCAGCAACGGCCCGGCGATGAGGAACCGGCGCGACCCGATCCGCCCGGCGATGGTCCCGATCCGCGTCGACAGGAGCGCCAACATGAGCCCGCCCGGCAGCCCGACCAGGCCGGCGCCGAGCGCGGTATAGCCGAGGACCCCCTGGAGCACGACCGCCTGGTAGAAGAACGTCACGTACAGGCCGCCGTAGATGAAGAACGTCGCCAGGTTGATCGACGAGAAGGCGCGGGACCGGAAGATCTCGAGCGGGACGAGCGGGTTCGGGCGCCTGGCCATGAGGATCGGGAAGGCGATGAGCGAGACGACGCCGATCGCGATCGCGATCCAGGCCGCCGTGTCGCTCCATTCGTTGGCCTGCCCGCGGATGACCCCGAACGCGAGACCGCCGACCGCCAGCGCCGCGACCAGCGCCCCGAGCCAGTCGAAGCGGCCGGTCGACTCGGTATCGCGCGACTCCTGCACGTGCGTCAGGGTCGCCCACAGCGCGAAGGCGAGCAGCGGAACGTTGATGAGGAACGCGACGCGCCAGCCGAGCGTGTCGACCAGGCTGCCGCCGACGATCGGACCGAAGATGGTGAGCGCGGCCGTCGACGCCGCCCAGATCCCGAACGCCCGGCCGCGCTCGGCGCCGTCGAAGGCGTGCGTGATGAGGGCCAGCGATCCGGGGATCAGCAGCGCCCCGGTGGCGCCCTGGGCGAGGCGGAAGACGATCAGCCACTCGAGGCTCGGCGCCAGCCCGCACAGCGCGGACGTCGTGGCAAAGCCGACGAGGCCGATCGAATAGACGCGCCGCCGCCCGTAGTGGTCCGACAGCGCGCCGGCCAGGATCAGCAGCGCGGCGAGGACCGCCAGGTACCCGCCGACGATGTAGGCCTGGCCCTCGAGGACGCCGACCAGGGTCCCCGGCAGGTCCTGCCCGATGTGCTTGAGCGCCGCGTTGACGATGGTCGAATCGAGGAAGACCGCACCCGAGCCGATGACGGTGCAGATCAGGGTCCAGCGCTGCCGAGAGGTCATGTCGTGGCAGTGTCGCAGCGGTGCCGGGATTCGGGCAAGGTCCCGCTAGACTCTCCGCCATGCCGGGACCCGTGGCGCTGATCGGCGCCGGCGAATTCCTCCCTGCGATGGCCGATGTCGACGCCGGATTGCTGCTCGCCACCGGTCGTGCGCGGCCGCGCGTTGCGATCCTGCCGACCGCGTCGTACCCCGACGGCGAGGAGGTCTTCAGCCACTGGGCGGCGATGGGCGTCGCCCACTTCGGGGCCCTGGGCGCCGAGGTCGAGCCGGTGCTCGTCCGCGATCGTGCCGGGGCGGATGATCCCGCCGCGGCCCAGGCGATCGGCGAGGCCGACCTGATCTACCTGTCGGGCGGCAAGCCCGGCTACCTGCTCGACGCCCTGCGCGGCAGCGCCGTCGGTGCCTCGCTGGCGGCGGCCCACGAGCGCGGCGCCGTGCTCGCCGGCTGCTCGGCCGGGGCGATGGTCCTTGCCGGGCAGACGTTCGATCTCCGGTTCCGGGTCGCGCCCTGGCCGCTCCGCTGGAGGCCGGGGCTCGGGTTCGTGCCGGGCGCCTCGGTCGTGCCCCACTACGACGCCTGGCCGGAACCGCTGTCCGCGCTGATCGCGCTTCCAGGCGCCGCGCGGCTCGGTCGTCCTCGGCATCGACGAGGAGACCGCGCTGGTCGGCTGGGCCGGGACCTGGGAGGTGCGTGGCCGTTCGCGGGTCACGGTCTGGCGCGGCCGCCATCGCGATCGCTACCGGACGGGCGACACGTTCCGGCTCTGAGATCCGCAGCGCGGTCGTGGCACGACCCGCGCCGGCTCAGTCCGGCTTCACCGTCCGGAAGCAGTCCGAGCAGTAGACGGGCCGATCCATCCGCGGCTTGAACGGCACCTGGGCCTGGTTGCCGCAGGACGAGCAGATGACCGCGAAATACTCGCGGTTCGGGCGGTCATCGCCACGCTCGTAGCCGCGCGGTCCGCCGATGTCGCGGACGTCATAGCCACCATCGCGGCTTGCCCGACGGCTCGCGCGGCAGCTCGTGCAGCGTTTGGGGTCGCTGATGAACCCCTTCTGCTGGTAGTACTCCTGATCCGCCGCCGAGTGGATGAACTCCACTCCGCAATCGACGCAATTCAGGCTTCGATCGACGTAGGTCACGATGCTCCTCCGAGACGCGTTTCGCTCCAGAGGTGCGCCTTCCGAGGGCGGCCGCATCGGCGGACGGGATGGCGCTGATGGCGGGACGTTGCCGGGGACGCGCTCCCAGGTGCCGATGTGGGGTCCCTGATACGGGGCGCACCGGTGTAGTTGCCCGGCAGGATACAACGGGTCGCCGAAATGGGCTGGCGAGCGGGTCCGAGCGACCTCGACGAGCGGGCCTGGACGGCCCGAACGGGCGCGCCGGACCGCGGGATATGCCGCTGGCGACCGTGCCACCGTACCTGTCACAATGGCCGACGACATTGGAGTCGGCGAGCGGGGAGTCATGGGGGCGCCTCGCTCGCGCCAACGCCCCGGGGCGCTCAGCGTCCCGAACGCCGGGGCACCGGCTGACTCCTCGGTCGTCCGACCGTGACCGCCAGGGGAGGCCAGTCGCAGCGCATGCTCAGGATCATCCATACCGCGGACGTCCATCTCGGCGCGCGGCACGACGATCTCGGCGAGCAGGCGGCCGCCCAGCGGGAGCGCCAGTTCGCGGCGTTCAAGGCAGCGATCGACCTGGCCCTGGCCGAGAAGGTCGACCTGTTCCTGATCGCCGGCGACCTGTTCGACTCGAACGTCCAGCCACGCCGCTCGGTCGAGCGCGTCGCGGCCGAGCTCAAGCGGCTCGCCGAGGGCAGGATCCGGACGGTCATCATCCCGGGCACCCACGACGTCTTCGACCGCGCCTCGATCTATCGCGCCTACGACCTCCCCGCCCTGGCCGGCACGAGCCCCGGCGATGGCATGGTCACCATCCTCGATCCCGACCACCCGTCGGTCCATCTGGCCGCGCTGCGACACCATCGTCCACGGCCGCGTCTTCCCGACCAAGCGCGCGCCACACAGCCCGCTCGCCGACGTGGCCGAGGATGTCGCCGCGGCGGCCGCCGAGCCGGCCCCGGTGACCTGGCACGTCGGGCTGGTCCATGGCTCGATCGCGATCCCGGGCAAGACCGACGGCGACGAGGTCGTCATCACGACCGCCGAGATCGCCGCGAGCGGCCTCGACTACCTCGCGCTCGGCCATTGGCACTCTGCCCAGAGCAGCAAGGCGGGCGGCGTGGCATATGCCTACTCGGGTGCGCCGGAGGCGGTCGCCCTGGACCAGGATCGGGCGGGCAAGGTCCTGCTGGTCTCGCTCGACGAGCAGGCGGGCCAGCGGTCCACCACCATCGTCGAGAAGCAGGTCGGCAAGACCACGTTCTCCAAGCTCGAGATCGACGCCGCGACCGTGGCCAGCCAGCCCGCGCTCATCGACAGCCTGGCGGCGCGCGCCGATCCCGACCTCGTCCTCGATGCCCGGCTGGTCGGTGTCCGACGCGACGACCTCGACCTCGACCTCGACGAGATCGAGATCGCGCTGGCGCCGTCGTTCCTCAAGGTCCGCGTCCGCGACGCGTCGGTCCCGGCCCTGACCGAGGGGCCGCTGCCGTCGCCGGACACGATCGCGGGAGCGTTCATCCGCGACCTCGAGGCCCACATCGCCGAGCTCGAGGCCGCCGGATCGACCGCCGAGGCCGCCGAGCACCGCGACGCACTCCGGCTCGGTCGTCTCCTCCTCGCCGGCCACGAGGTCTCGCTGTGAGGATCCGCAAGCTGAGCGGCCGCGATTTTCGCCGGTATCGCACCTTCGACATCGAGCTGGCGCCCGGCCTGACCGTCATCCGCGGCCCGAACGAGGCCGGCAAGACGACCGTGCAGCGCGCCCTCGAGCTGGCGCTCACCAAGCGGGCGACCAGCACCGCGGCCGAGCTCGAAGGCCTGCGCCCGTGGGGAGCGCCGAGCGACGCGCGCTCGATCATCACCATCGACTTCGAGCAGGACGAGGAGGACGGCCAGCATCTCGGCACCCTCGAGAAGACCTTCGCCGGGGCGCGCGGGACGGTCAGGCTCGACTACGAGGGCCAGTCGATCACCGATCCGGCGATGGCCGACCAGATCATGGCCGAGCTGACCGGGATGCCGACGGAGGGATTCTTCCGGTCGACCGCGTCGGTCCACCATTTCGAGCTGAGCGACCTGTCGCGCGACGAGGGCGCCCTGCGCGATCGGCTGCAGGCGTCGATCAGCGGCGCCGACCGGGGCACCAGTCGCGCCCGCAAGAAGCTCGACAAGGCACTCCACGACCTCAACACGCGCGGGGACCGCAACCCGGGCCGGCTCAAGCTGGCCGAACAGGCGGTCGAGCAGTCGCATGCCGCACTCGATCAGGGGGAGCTTGCCCTCACGCAGCTCGAGCGCGACCGCGACGCACTGGCCGGTGCCCGCGATCGGCGTGCCGACGCGGAGACGGCCCTCGCCGAACGACGAAGCCTGCTCGACAAGGCCCGCCAGGCCGAACGGATCACCACAGAGCGCGATGCCGCGAGCGAGCGCTACGACCGCTATCGGCAGGCCGTCGACGTCGACATCGAGATCCAGGAACTCGCCAACACCCACCCGTCGGCCACCCCGGTCGCGGTGCTGCGCACCACGGTCGAACGGCTCCGCACGCTTGACGGGCGCATCCGCGAGCTGCGGGCCGCGTTGTCGGGCGAGGTCCGGGTCGACTTCGACGGTCGCGCCCGAGCCCACCTGGCGGCCGCTCTCGCGGCTGTCGCTCGCTCTCGTCGTCATCGGCCTGCTCATCGTCGCCGGGCCGGTCCTGCTGAAGTTCCTCGGCATCGTCGACCTCGGGGTCATCGTCCAGCTGATCGGCGCGGTCATCGCGGTCGTCGGGCGTGGTCGTGGCGGCCGTCGCGCTGTGGCTCCGGCGGAGCTACAAGCTGCAGGCGCAGATGCGCGACGTCGAGATCGACCGGCGCCTGCGCGGGCGCTCGGACATGGAAGCGGAGCTGCGTGACGCCGAGGCCAGGTCAGCGGCGCAGCTCGCGGCGCTCGGGATGACCGATCTGGCCGAAGCGGAGGACCTGCTCACGCGCGAGGAGGCGCACGTCGGGCAGATCGATCGCCTGACCGCCCAGCTCGAGGGCCTGATCGGCAAGGAACCGACCGGGCCGCTGCCGTCGCTGCGCGACGCCGCCGCGCTCGAGATCGAACAGAAGACGAGCGCGCTCGATGCGCTGGGCCCGATCGCCAAGGAGCCGCGCGCCAGGGAGCGGCTCGAGGTCGAGGTCCGCGACCAGGAAGGCGCCCTCGAGCGAGCGCGCGACGACGAGGCCAACGCCCGCGCCCGGGTCGAGGCGAACGGCGTCGACGCGGAGCAGGTCGCGGGGCAGGCCGAGCGGCTCGCCGCCTGGCGCGAGCAATTGGCCGCGGCACAGCGCCGCCAGCGGGTCTTCGCCACGACGCTCGCCGCCATCGATCGTGCCGAGCAGGCAACGATGAAGACCGCCACCCGCTACCTCGAATTGCACATGGTTCGCGACCTTGCGACCGTGACCGGGGGCCGCTACCGGCGCGTCCGGGTCGACGACCGGACACTCGACATCGAGGTCCACGCCCCCGAGAAGAACGACTGGGTCCCGGTCAGCTCGCTGAGTCAGGGCACGCTCGACCTGGTCTACCTGGTCGCCCGGCTCGGGCTCGTCCGGCTGGTGACCGGCGACCGGCGCCCGCCGCTCGTCTTCGACGATCCGTTCGTGACCCTCGACGATGCACGCGCGGCGCGTGCTCTCGGTCTGCTCAAGTCGGTCGCCGGCGACTTCCAGGTCGTCTACCTGACCACCTCGCCTCGCTACGACGAGGCAGCCGATGCGGTCGTCGTGCTCGATGGGCCGACCAGCGTCGACAGCGGCGCGCCTGCTCCGTCGGTGACGGGACCCGCGACCGAGACGGCCAACGGCCCGGCACCGGCTGCGCCTGCAAACCCCGCTCCGGTCGCTGCCCCCGCTGCTGCAGCCGTCGACCCCGCCCCACCCGGACGTCGCCCCTGAACGAGATCGGTGCGACCCAGACCGCGACGATCGTCCTCGGCCTCGTCTCCGCGCTCGCCTGGGGAGGCGGCGACTTCGGTGGCGGTCTCCTGACGAGGCGGACGGCGCTGTTCGGCGTCGTCCTCCTGTCGCAGCTGGTCGGGATGGCGTTCGCCCTCGTCCTCGCGTTCGTCGCGCACGAAACCATGCCGACAGGGCCCGATCTCGGCTGGAGCGTGCTCGCCGGCATCGCCGGAGGGATCGGGATCACGGCGCTCTACCGGGGCCTCGCGGTCGGGCGGATGGGGATCGTGGCGCCGGTCACCGGGGTCATCGCGGCACTCATCCCGGTCAGCGCCGGGATCGTCCTCGAAGGCGTCCCGCCGCCGCTCGTCCTGTTCGGGATCGCGCTGGCGGTCCTGGCGGTCGTCCTCGTCTCGCGGGTCCGTGACGAGACCAGCGGTCCATCCGGGATCGGTCTGGCGCTGATCGCGGGCGTGGCGATCGGCCTGTTCAGCGTCTTCGCCGCGCAGCTGAGCGACGGGCACGCCTTCGGCCCGCTGGTCGTCATCCGTGGAGCGGAGGCCATCCTTCTCGTCGGGGCCGTGGTCGTGACCAGGTCCGCCTGGCGCCCCGAGCGGCGGCTCGTGCCGGCGATCGCAGCCGTCGGACTGCTCGACATGGTCGGCAACGGCGCGTTCATCCTGGCGGTCCAGGCCGGGGCGCTGGCCGTGGCTGCAGTCCTGTCGTCGCTCTATCCGGTCACGACCGTGATCCTGGCCACGGTCTTCCTCGGCGAGCGGGTGACCCGGACGCATGCGATCGGGATCGCCCTGGCCGTGACGGCGATCGCCTGTATCGCGGTCGGGACGACCTAGGAAGCGCCGGGTCGCCCGCGTGGGCTCGGGCGCCGCAGGAACGTCACGAGATCGACCTCGGCCGGATCGCGGAGGACCACGACCCGGCGGAAGCCTTCGCCCAGGAGCGGCGCCGCTGGCCCGTCGAGCGAGGTCCGCACGCCGGCGAGCTGGCGGCGCACGACGGCCATGTCCACCGTCCTGGCCGGGCGGGCGGCATTCCGCGCGATGACCGTGTCAGGGGGAAGATCGAGGACGATCGCGAAGGCCGGGACGCCGGCGGCATCCGCTCGGGCGACCAATGCCCGTCGCGCGGCATGCTGGACGCTCGTCGCGTCCACGACGGCCAGGCGTCCCTCGCCCAGTCTCTTCGACAACGCCGGGTGGAGCAGGCCGAAGGCGGCCTTCGTCGCCGCCTGGTTCGCCTCGTCGCCCGAGACGATCGCCCGGAAGCGATCCGACGAGAGGATCTCGTCGGCCGCGAAGTGGCGCGCCGCGAAGGTGGACTTGCCGGCGCCGGCGGCGCCGACCAGGACGATCAGGCTCGGATCGTCGATCTCGATCTCGGCCATCCCTAGCCGGCGGCTCGACGGACCTCGTAGCCGCCGCCCTCCGCTGCGCGGATCTCGTAGGCGGGCTGGTCGTAGAGCGCCGGTCCCTGGCGCAGTCGGCCATCGGTCAGCCGGAAGCGCGAGGCGTGCCACGGGCATTCGATGCAGCCGTCGACGACGGTGCCCTCTGCCAGCGGTCCGCCGGCATGAGCGCAGACCGCGTGCAGGGCGTGGACGCTGTCACCGACACGGACCAGGACGAGGTCGTTGACGCCGGCCTTCATCCTGGTCGGCGTCGCCTCCGGGATGGTCGCGAGGTCGGCGACCGCTCCCGTGTCGAGCTTGACCCACTTCGTCCCGGAGCCGCGGAAGGCGTGCCGGCTGACCATGTTGCCGAACAGGTAGACGACGTCGCCGCCGACGAACGCACCGGCGGTCACGATCAGGAACCCGATGAACGACAGGGCGACGGCGATCGTCCGGTCCGTGCCGCCGGTCGCCCGCAGGGCGAGCGAGATCAGCAGGAGCAGGAGCGCCACGACCATCAGCGTCGAGTGCACCGTGGCGCGGACCCGGGCGGCGCCGTCCGTGTCCGTGTAGTCGGCGGCGCCGGTCACCGCCGCGGCGAGCATGAACAGGATCGTGACCACGAGCGCAACGTCCGCGGCCGCGGTCTGGCCCAGGACATCGAGGATCACGGTCAGGAGGAGTGCACCGATCGGGATGTCCGTCGCAGCGGCGTGGAGCGGGTGCCCGATCCAGGTGCCGTTGAGGAAGTCCTTGAGCGGTCGGATCGGGCGGAACAGGGCGTTCAACCACCGATGGTTGAAGTCGCCGAGCGGACGCGCCCAGCCGTCCTGAGCCGTGACCAGCCTGGCCAAGAAACGACGCATGCGGCACCTCCCTGGCGAGTGTATCCACAGTCCGTCCACATCGCCCCGAAGTTCGGGGATAACTTCCGGCGCGGGTCGCGCAAGTTCGTGGACAAGCCCGTTGTGGCGACAGTGGCCCCCGCCGTACATTTCGTCTTGCCCGAAGGGGCAGATTGAACCGCCAGACCGGTTCGGGGAGTGATCCTCGGGACGGTCCCGGGAACCAGGTTCGCAGGTCGCAAGGCCGGCGAGCGAGGGACTCGGCGACGACCAGGCACTGCGGACTTGTTCGCAGCGGCAGGACCCGTCGAACGGAGGTCCCCATCAGTTCCTTCGGGCGCTTTCGTGTGCCGCGGACATCCCCGCGCGCCATCCGGTAGGCTCGCGACGTGCCCGCGACAGCCACCCCCATCCGCGAACCGGCCCCGGTCCCGGCGCGGCCTGTCCAGGATTGGCGGGTCCTCGTTGCCGTCTTCTGGGTCACCTCGATGGTCGAAGGCCTCGGCGTCAGCCAGATCTTCGCGCTGTTGCCGACCTACCTCCGCGAGATGGGCGTCCCGGACAGCCAGCGCCTCGCGTTCGTCGGGATCTTCAGCGCCCTGGTCTTCGTGGTCGGGATGCCGCTCGTCCCGCTGTGGGGCGCCTGGGCCGACAAGTACAGCCGGAAGGTCGTCATCGTCCGGAGCGCCCTGGTCGAGGCGGTGGTCTTCGCGGCCGTCGCCCTCGCTCGCGAGCCGTGGCAGGTCGCGCTGGCGATGCTCCTGATCGGGTTCCAGCTCGGGAACACCGGGGTGATGCTCGGCGGGATCCGCGACGTCACGCCACGTGCCCGGATGGGCACGACGATCGCGATCTTCGGGATGTCGGGCGCGGTCGGCTTCGCGGTCGGACCGGCGCTGGCCGGGATCCTGATCGACGGCTTCGGCTGGGAGCTTCCGCCGGTCTTCGGCCTGTCGGCTCTCTTCTCGATCGGGACGGCACTGCTCGTGACGTTCGGGTCGAAGGAGGTCAGGCCCGAGGTCGTCCCGACCGGCCGGATCGTCGATCTCGCCTTCGCCAACCTCCGTGGCGTGCTGACCGATCACGCCACGCGCCGGATCTTCACGATCTTCGGGATCTCGTACGTGGCGATCCAGATGAGCCGCCCGTACATCCCGGTCCTGGTCGAGCAGATCGCCGGCCGCGGCCCCGGTCTCGCCTCGGCGATCGCGCTGGTCGCCGGGACCGCGGCGCTCGTCGGCGCGCTCGTCTCGCCGCTCGGTGGCGTGATCGGCGACCGGATCGGCTTCCGGCCCGTCCTGGTGGCGGCGCTCGGCGGTGCGGGGGCCGTGGTCATCCTGATGCCGCTGGTCCCGTCGATCGGGCCGCTGGCGCTGCTCGCCGTCGTTCTCGGCGCCTCGACCGCCACGATCAGCTCGATGATCTTCGGGCTGCTCGCGACCGAGCTGCCCGCCGACCGCCGCTCGGCGGCGCTCAACCTCGTCTACCTGCCGCTGTACGCGGCCGGGATCGTCGGACCGGCCGCCGGCGCGCTGGTCGTCTCGGTCAGCGGCATCCACGGGCTGTTCGTCGTGGCCGGCGTCATCTTCCTGGCCGGCGCCGTGACGATCCTGTCGCGGCACGGCCCGGCGACGGCCGCGGAGACCGAGGTCCCCGCCGCGGACCGGCCGCCCACGCCGGTCCAGTTCTGACCGGTCAGCCCGGCCGCCGCCGCGAGACGACGAAACCTGCCAGGAGCAGCGCGACGAGGCTTGCCCCGGCCAGTGCCAGTGCCTCGCGCGTCTCGACGAACTGGTAGCGCTCGCCCGGGATCACGAGCGTCACCTGCGGGTAGAGCGAGTTGCCGTCCTGGTCGTACGGATCGCCGCCGTTGAAGTATTCGTAGCCGACGAGCGTGCCATCCGGCAGGACGAACTTCTGATCGATGTACATGTCGCCCGGTCTGATGTCGCTGCCCTGGAAGGGATCGAGCGGGATCGCGATGGCCTCGCTGGCGAGGATGGTGTGATGGACGGTCATCCCGCCCGTCAGGCCGATCGTCGCCAGGAGTGCGGCGACGATCACCGCCGGCAGAGCCCGGCCGATGAACGACCCCACGAACACCGAGACGGCAAAGATGAAGATGGCACGGCTTGCCAGGAGGCCCCCGCGGGCACCGTAGCCATCGAACGCCTTCGAGATGTCGAGCGACGGGTTGTTCGCGGCGAACATCCGGTCCGTCGCGACGCCTGCCGCGAAGGTGAGGACCCCCAGGACGACGAGGATCGGCAGGAGCCGGGCGAGGTACCAGCGCCAGCGCGATGGCGTCAGCCACCACGCCAGGCGGACCGTGCCGCGCTCGAGCTCGCGGGCGATGACCGGCACGCCGAGGAAGAGACCGATGGCGTACGAGATGAGCAGGATCGGCGACGTGATGAGCGCGCCGAGCGTGCGCGCGTTGTCGAGCTTGTGAAACGCCTCCTGGCAGGTGAACGGCGTCGCTCCATCGAGCGTCACGCACTCGGGCGGCAGACGAAAGCCGTCGATAAACGCGGCGACGACGAATGACCCGACGACGAGGGCGATGATCGCCGTCCCGAACGCGACCAGCTCGAAGCGATGGAGCCGGAGGGTGAGGCGGATCCAGTCGAAGCGCCCGGCGGTCATGCCGCATTCCCCGCGGCGGCCACGATGGCAGCGGCGGTCCGTGGCCTGCGCGCGGCAGCGAGGTGGCCGAGGACGACCTCCTCGAGGGTGGCGGGACGGCCACCGACCGACGCATCGCCACGGACGAGGCTGAGCCGCTCCCCGGTCGGACCGGGGAAGACGCCCACGAGAGACCCGGGCGGGAGGCCTTCGGTCGCGTCTGCCGCCTCGATCACCCGGTGCTCTGCGATCGCTCCGGCGATCGACAGGTCGAGCAGTGTCTTGCCGGCGCCGAGGACGAGCAGCCGATCGCAGGCCTGTTCGATGTCGGTGATGACGTGCGATGACAGGAGGGCCGTTGCGCCATCGGCGTGGACGGCGTCGACCAGGACGTGGAGGAATTCGCGACGCGCCAGCGGGTCGAGGCTGGCCAGCGGCTCGTCGAGCAGGAGGACCGGCGCACGGACGCCGAGCGCGAGCGCGAGTCCGACCTGTGCCTGCTGTCCGCCGGACAGCTCATCGGCGCGCGACGCGAGAGGGATGTCGAGGTCATCGAGGCGGCGCCGGGCGATCGCCGGATCGAACCGCGGTCGGAGGGTCCTTGCCATCCGCACGTGCTCGTCGACGGTCAGCTCGCGGTAGAGCGACGGCGCCTGTGGCACGTAGCCGATCCGTTCGATCGCGCCGGCGCGGTCCTTCCACGGGTCGATGCCGTCGACCGTCAGGTAGCCCTCGGTCGGGGGCTCGAAGCCGACCCACGCCTTGAGCAGGGTGGACTTGCCCGAACCGTTCGGACCGACGAGTGCGGTGATGCTCCCATCGGGGACCTGGAGATCGACGTGACGGAGCGCCCAGTTGCGCCGGCCGTAGCGCTTGCCGATGTCGTGCGTCTCGAGGATGGCCATCGGCCGATGGTAGGTGGCGCCCGTCACGCCCGTACTCGCGATCGGTCGGCGACTACGATGGCGTGGTGCCCAACCTTGCGTTCCCGCGACCGCTGCCGCGACCCCGCGGCCGAAGCCGGACCAACCTCGTCGACGCGGTCGCTTCCACGGATGTCTCGGCGCCCGAGATCATCGAGGGCGCCGGGATCCGCTGGATCCACATCGAATCGCCGCGAATGGCGGATCGCGACTGGCTCGAGGCCAACTTCGACTTCCACCCGCTCGACTACGAGGACATCTACTCGCGCAACAACCGGCCGAAGCTCGACCAGTACGACGACTACGTGTTCATCGTCCTGCACTTCCCGATGTACGAGAAGGAGACCGGCCGCATCCTGACGGCCGAGCTCGACCTGTTCATGGGCCCCGACTACCTGATCACGCTGCCCAACATCCCGCTCCCGCCGTTGGCCGCGATGTTCGAGCGCTACCGCGAGAAGGACGACCTGCGCGAGGCGACCTTCTCGAAGGGGACGGGCTACCTGCTCTACAAGATCGTCGATACCTGCGTCGACGCCTCGTTCCCGATGCTGCGCAAGATGGAGATGAAGCTCGACCGGATCGAGGACAGCATCTTCGAGGGGCGCTCGACCGAGATCGTCCGCGACATCTCCGAGGAGAAGCAGGAGATCATCAACTTCCGCCGGATCGTGCGCCCGCAGCGGGCCGTGCTGCGCGATCTCGAGCGGACCAAGCAGCGCTACCTCCAGGAGGAGCTGGAGATCTACTTCGACGACATCTCCGATGCCGCCGAACGGATCTGGGACACCCTCGAGAACTACAAGGAGGTCATCGAGGCGCTCGAGTCGACGAATGAGTCTGTGCTGTCACACCGGTTGAACGACTCGTTCCGGATCCTGACCGCGGTCAGCGTCGTGCTCCTGCCGTTGACCCTGATCGCCAGCATCTTCGGGATGAACGTGCCGGTCCCGGTGAGGATCAGGAGTTCGCCTTCGTCGGGATCATGCTGATGATGGGCCTGCTGCTGATCCTGCTCGTCGCCTACTTCCGGAAGCGGGGTTGGCTCTAGGGGCGGTCCCAAGGATCGAGAAAGCGCTCAGGTCCGCGCGGCGGCCGTCAGCCGATCGTCGGGAGTTCTGCCTCGGTCGGGGCGGCCAGCTCGGGTTCGCGCAGGATGATGACAGCGAGCAACATCGTCAGGCCGCCGTACCACAGGGCGGGCAGGGCCAGCATGCAGGCGACGGGAACCGTCCAGCGGCGATCGGTCCGGGCGCCCCAGACGACGACTGCCACCGCGAACGGCAGGCGGACCATGAGCGGGATCGGCACCGCCGCCCAGGTCGGGTCCCGGCCCGCGATCGACGACAGGACGCGGATCCAGTCGAGCCAGGCGCCCGGCATGATCGCCGCCGAGATCGCGATGACCGCCGCCGTCGCCCCCAGCGCGATCCCCAGGTTCCGCCACTCGCGCCGGACCGCGAACCAGAGAAGGCCGATCCCGGGCGTCACCTTGGTCAGGAGGATGAGCGCCCAGGCCGCCGGCCAGCGGAACCCGACGACGATCGCCGCGGCCAGCAACAGCGAGATGTTGCCGCCGGCCATCTCGGCGCTCGCGACGAGCACGCCGGCGGCGAACAGGCGCGGCCCCGTCAGGTAGCGGACGGCGAGCATCAGGATGGCCGTCCAGGCGCCGAGGAACGCGACCCACGGCAAGGCCCTGAGAGGCGAGATCAGCTGCAGGAAGGCGGGCGAGTAGACGTAGGCGCCGGTCGTCGTCCAGTCGGCCTGGGCATACATCGCATCGAGCCGCGGGCCCCAGTAGGAGATCGCCTCCTGGCCGGTCCCCAGGCGATTCCCATCGGGCTGGGCGAGCAGGACGATCGCCAGCCAGACGGCGCTCGCGACGAGCAGGCCGCCGACGGGCAGCTCCGGCAGGCGGTCTCTCAGGAACGTCGGCCAGGTCGGTCGGCTCCGACCGAGGTCCACGTACGTCGACAGGTCGGTCATGTCTTGGGACAGGATGGCCAGGGTTTGGGCAACGGTGTCATCCTTCTGCGCGGCGACGCCGCTGGGCGGGTTCAGGCCGGGAGGTCGCGCTCCCCGGGACCGATGTAGTTGACGTCCGGTCGGATCAGACGATTGTCTGCTGCCTGCTCGAGGACGTGCGCGGTCCAGCCGGCGTGGCGCGCCAGCGAGAACGTCGCTGGGAAGAGGTCGGGCGCCAGGCCGACACCCATCAGGACGGGTGCGGCGTAGAACTCGACGTTCGTCTTGAGCGGCCGGTCCGGGTGCTTCTCGGCCAGCACGCGCAGGACGACATCCTCGACCTGGATCGCCAGCTCGAGCCAGTCCGGGCGGTGCTCCATCCCCTCGGCGACCTTGCGCAGGGCGGCGGCGCGCGGGTCGTACGCCCGGTAGACGCGATGGCCGAAGCCCATCAGCCGCTCGCCGCGATCGATCGCGCCGCGGACCCACTCCTCCGCGTGCTCGGGGGAGCCGACCTGCGCGAGCTGGTCCACCACTTCGGACGGGGCACCGCCATGAAGCGGCCCCTTCATCGTCCCGATCGCCGCCGTGACCGCCGAGGCGATGTCCGAGCGGGTCGAGGTGACGACCCGGGCAGTGAACGTCGAGGCGTTGAAGCTGTGCTCGGCGCCGACGATGAAGTACGCATCGAGCGCACGGGCAGTGGCGGCGTCGGGCCGCTCCCCGTTGAGCTGGTAGAGGAACCCCTCGACGAGGTCGAGCGACGGGTCGGGATCGATCGGATCCTTGCCCGCGCGGAGCCTGGCGAAGGCCGCCAGCGCGGACGGCGAGAACGACGTCAGCGCCCGGGCATGCTCGATCGTCGGCGGCCAGGGCAGATCCTGCGTCGTTCCCCAGGCCGAGACGGCGGTCCGCAGGGCGTCCATCGGCTTCGTCGTGGCGGGCAGGGCGCGGAGGACGGTCATCACCGGCGGCGGGATCGCGCCGGTCGGGAGTCGATGGGTCGGATCCCAGTCGCCGGTCCAGAGCAGGTTGGTGATCGCCGGGTAGGTGCCGTGCTCGACGAGATCGCCGATCCGGTAGCCGCGATAGAGCAGGCGGCCACGGGCGCCGTCGACGAGGCTCAGGCTCGTCTCGCCGGCGACGACACCCTCGAGACCGGGCGAATAGGGTCGCGTCGCCGTGGCGGCGTCGTCGATGGGTGTCGTCGTGGTCGCGGTCGCGTCGGTCATGGGTCGATGGTAGCCCCGACTCTCAGCGACCGCTCATCGCGCCGAGGATGACCCGGACGACCAGCGATCCGAAGACGGCGACGATGACCGCGGCGATGAAGCCCTGGACGCTCGTGAAGCCCATCGCGTTCGCGAGCCAGCCGCCGAGGAGGCCGCCCAGGATCCCGACCACGATGTTCGGGAGACAGCCGCGGGCGGTCTTGCCACCGACGAGCGCGCCCGAGATCGCGCCGGCCAGAAAGCCGACGACGATCCAGCCGAGAACCCCCATATCAAGCACGGCCTGATTCTGGCATGTCGGCGCGGCGCCCGGCGGCCCTGGTGTCAGTATCCGATCAGTGACTTGAGCGGATCCAAGGTCCGGTGCGCCCAGCCGGGGACGCGCCCGTCGTTGCGGGCAGTTCGGCGGAGGCGGTCGCGGGCTGCGCGGTGAGCGGTCCATTCGAGGCTGTCGTCGAGTGGGACCAGCTCGACCGGTTCATCTCCCTGGCCCAGTGCCGACGCGATGAGCGCATCCGCGACATGCGGGTTCCGTGGGAGCAGCGGACCGTGCATGTACGTGCCGATCCGGAGGCCGCGTAGTCCGGCTTCTCCGGGCAGCAGCAGAACGCCTTCCGAGCGGTCGACATCGTTGTTGCCGTGCCCGATCTCGATCGTGGCGAACCGTCGCCCGCCCTGCGCGAGCGTCGTCCTCCCGCCGTGGTTCTCGAAGCCGACGACGGTCCGTTCCACGTTCGCCTTGGGCCGAGTGTCGACACGGCCGGACGCAAGCGCGATGAGCTCTCGACGGACCGTCGCCAGAACCGGCCCGACCAGCCGTGGCCCGCCGACCGAGGCATCGGTCGAGACCGGGAATAGCCCGGGACAGGGGAGTTCCTCGCCCAGCGCAGTCCGATAGCCGACGCCGAGGTTCTGGTAGCCGCCGCACACGGCGAGGAGAGCAGTCCCGCCACCGATCAGATCGATGAGCTGATCACCAAGACGCTCGAGCTCGAAGGCGACGGTGAGCTGCTCGCGGTCCTGTCCGCCCCCGATGAACACGAGATCCGCGGGCGGGATCCGGCCGGCGCCGACGCGCACCTGGACGACGTCGGTGGCGATCGAGCGGGCCTCGGCACGTTCGACCAGGGTCATCACGTTTCCGCCGTCCCCGTAGAACCGGAGGAGGTCGGGGAAGAGGTGGACGATCCGCAGCCGCCGCGGTCGGGTCACCATCCCGCCGCGCTCAATGCGGCGCCGGCAACGCAGCGCCTCGACGTTCGACGATCCGTCGCAGACCCATCATCGCCGTATACGTGGCGGCGGCGATCACGATGCCTCGCGGAGGGGCCCCGGCGATCGCGAGGTCGAGCGCCGCAGCGAGCGAGCTCACCTCGGTGATCGAGCTCGCCGCGGTCGCCCCGGCCTCGCGGTCGTACTTGAGGCGCAGATGGATGTCCGCGGCGCGGTTCCCGGTCAGGATCACCGTCCGGTCGCCGACCAGGGCCGAGATGGGCGCGTCCCAGATCCAGGACACGTCGCGGCCGTCGGCGGGCGCGTCGTTCAGCCCGATCAGCACGACATCGGCCGCCAGGGCGGAGCTCAGGCGCACCGTCTCGGCCAGGCTGACCGTGTTCTTGATCAGGATCACGAGGAGGTGCCGACCGTCGATCTCGATCCACTCGAGACGTCCGAATGGCCCGGCGTAGCCGTCGATCGCCGCCGCGCTCCGCTCGATGGCTCGACCGATGGCCAGCCCGGCGGCGATCGCGGCGCCGACGTTGTAGGCGTTGGCAAGTCCGGCCAGCGCGGGGCGGGCGATCGCGTCGCCCAGGCGCCCATGCACAGCCAGCGTCACCCCAGGCCGGCGGGCTGGTCGGGTCGGGGGAGGGGACGGCCGGCATCACCTCGACGGCGATATCGGGATCGCGCCGCCGGAGATGACCTCCCGGACACGAGAACGCGCCCAGGTGACCGATGCTGCGCCAGTCATAGACGAGCTGCCGGCCGCACGTCCGGCATGACATCGGATCGGCGATCGCGTCACTGTCGGCCGGCCGTTGTGCCCGGTCGGAGGGCACGCTCGCGAGGCCGAACGTGATGGCCGGCACGTGGGCCTCGACTGCGTCGGCGAGCATCGCCAGGCGTGGGTCGTCCGCACAATGCACCAGGATGCTGCCCGGGGCCGCCGCTGCGAGGGCGATCGCCCAGCCGTCGACGATCGCGTCGGCCTCGCCGTAGCGATCGACCTGATCCCGGAACAGGTTCGTGGCGACGATGACCGACGGTCCGAGCTCGGGAAGGATCTGGCCCAGCGCTACCTCGTCGACTTCGAGCACGGCAGCCGGGGATCCGTCGGCGCTCCATCCGAGACGGCCATGGAGGTCGGAGGCTCGGACGAGCGTGGTCGACGATCCCCTGGCGCATGTTCGCCCCGGAGCGATTGGCGATCGGCCGGCACCAGTCCCGCGCAGGATCTCCGCGATGAGGCCGGCGGTCGTCGTCTTGCCGTTGGTGCCGACGACGAGGATCGTCGTTCGAAGCTGGCCGCCGAGCGTCGAGAGCGCTTCGGGCCAGATGCGTTCAGCGACCATGCCCGGAAGGGCGGTCCCCTGGTGACCGGCGGCGCCCGTGATCCTCGCGGTCGCCCGTGCGAGCCCGATGGCGATCACGCGTCGCAGCCTGGCCGTCGTGGACGTGCCGCCCTGATCCGATCGGGGGGCAACGACCGGGATCCTGGGCACGGCATGGCTGGCCATCGGCCACACGGTCGTCCGGAAACCTGAATGCCACCTGAAGGGACCGAGGCCCTGCCGCGAGGCTGTTCATCCTGGATTCAGGTGGTCCTGCGATACGATCGGCAGGATGCGGATCCTCATCGTCGAAGACGAAGTCGCCATCGCGGACGCAGTGAAGAGCGTGCTGGTGGCCGATGGTCACGCCGTCGACATCGTCGGAGACGGACGGCAGTCCCTCGAATGGGCGGAGACGTACGACTACGATCTCGTGATCCTCGATGTCGTCCTTCCCGGCCTCGACGGCTTCGCCGTCTGCTCCGCCTTGCGACGAGCCCAGTTTTCGGGCGGGATCCTGATGCTCACCGCTCTCGATGACGTCCACGATCGGATCAGCGGGCTCGACAGCGGTGCCGACGACTACCTCGCCAAGCCCTTCAGCATGGACGAGCTCAGGGCGCGAGTCCGGGCCCTCGGTCGACGCCGGCTCGAGGATCGGGCACCGAGGATCGTGGTCGGTGACCTCGAGCTCGATCCAGCCACGCTCGGCGTCTGGCGGGCCCGTCGCCCGATCCACCTGACGGCCCGTGAGTTCGCGTTGCTCGAGCTGCTGGCCCGGCACCCCGGCCAGGTCTTCGGGCGAGATCGGCTGATCGACTCCCTCTGGAACGCGGACTTCGCGGCCGAGTCGAACATCGTCGAGGTCTACATCCGCAGCCTCCGGCGGAAGGTCGACGGCGGTCGGCGCAACGGATTGATCGAAACGGTCCGGAGCTCGGGATATCGGCTTCGACCGGAGGGAGCCGCCTGATGTTTCGACGCGCCCGCATCCGCCTGACGGCCCTGTACATCGCGCTGTTCGCCGGCGTCATCGGCCTGTTCAGCGTCGTCTTCTACGTCGGCTTCGTGACCATCCTCGCACCGGCATTCGACCTCGCCCCCGAGCTCACCAGCGAGCAGGTCGCAGCGGTCGCCTACCAGACGACCGTGGAGCGGGTCGGGCTCGCGCTCGTCACGGCCGACATCCTCGTGATCGGCCTGGTCGGCGTGGCCGCATGGGTCCTGGCCGCGCGAACCCTGCGCCCGATCGGGGAGGCGCACGCCCGTCAGCGCCGATTCGTGGCGGATGCATCCCACGAGATGCGGACCCCGCTCGCGGCGATCCTGTCCTCTGCCGAGGGTGCCCTGGCGACCGCCCAGACCGCCGACGAGCTCCGTCGCGCCCTGGTCGTCGATGCGAGCTCGGCGCGCCGCCTGACACGGATCACGAACGACCTGCTGTTGCTCGCCCGGAGCGACGAGTTGCCGAACGACCGCCGTGAACTGACGGACCTTTCCGTGGTCGTCGCCGAGACGGTGGAGGCGTTCGCGGGCGTCCACCCGGAGCATCCTCGAACGCGCCTCGCACTCAGCCCCGACGTGCGTGTCTCTGCGGATCCGACCGAGATCGATCGGATCCTCGTGAACCTCCTCGATAACGCTGTTCGGTATGGTCGTGGCGCGAACGGCGACGCGGTGAGGATCACGACGAGGGTCCAGGAGCGACAGGCACTTGTCGAGGTGACCGACGACGGACCGGGGATCGCAGCAGCGGATCTCGAGCGCGTCTTCGAGCCGTTCTACCGCGTCCACCCGGAAGCCGGCGCGGCGGAAGGCAGCGGCCTGGGGCTGGCGATCGCCCGGAGCCTCGCCGAGCGGAACGGCGGTCGCCTGACGGCAGCGAGCCAGCCCGGCTCCGGAACGACCTTCCGCCTCTCCCTCCCGCGATTCACCTGAGGTTCATCTGAACGGCCGACACTGGCGCTGACGTCGCGCCCACAGGTGGCGCGACGGCGGAGGTCCCCTCCGGATGCACCCATCACCTCCCGATGGGGTGCTCCGGGACCAGCGCGCCGCCGTCGAGTCCCCGGGCTCGACGGCGAGCCGCGCCCCGGGCCGCCTGCGCCGGTGGCGGTCCGTCGCGTCGTGGTCGGCGCGCCAGCGACCTTAGGCGAGGAACGACTCGACGGCCTCGACGACGACGGCGGGGTGGGTATGGTGGGCGGCGTGGCGGGCGCCGTCGATGACGACGATGCGGTCGTTGGCGAGGCGGGCATCGAGGGCCTCCGTTGCGAGGCGGAAGACGGGCAGGCTCTCGCTGCCGAGCAGCTGGAGGACGGGCTGGCGGACGGCGCCAAGCCGATCGAGCGATGCAGCGGGGTCCGCCTCGGCCTCGAGCTCACGCAGGATCGTCCCGGCCGCGGCGGCCCTGACCGGCCAGACGGGGTCCGCCCGGTAGGCGGCCAGGTCCGCATCGGACATCCCGACGACCTCGCTCAGGAAGAGCGCGAGCGCGCCGTCGCGGTCGCCGACGGCCAGCCGCTCGCGCAGACGCCGTTCGATCCCGTTCGGGTGATAGCTCGATCCGGCCGGGGCGGGTGCCCCTTCGTACGACACGACCCGGCCGACGGCGTTGGTCAGGAGAGCCGCACCGAGGGCGCATCGTCCGCCATACGAATGACCGAACACGCCCACGGGCGCGCCGGACGCCTCGGCGAGGGCCGTGGCGACGGCCGCGAGATCCTCGTATTCGCGCTCGATGGCGTAGGCCGGGCCGTCGCCCGACGCTCCGCGCCCACGCCGGTCGATGGCATGGACGGCGAACCGCTCCGCGAACCGCGGTCCGACGACACGGAACGTCGTGTGGTCGGCGGTCGCACCATGGACGAGGATGAGTGGCGGCCCGTCGCCGCTGCTGAAGACCGCGATCGGCGTCCCGTCGGCCGAGGTGACGAACCGCGACGGCGCGCCGGGCGCGTTCAGCGCGGCAATCCCGCCGCGGCGGCCTCGTCGAGGATCCAGGTCACCCCTGCCCGGCGGGCGAGCTGGCCGGGCCACTGTCGAGGGTCACGCACGGGCCCGAAGATCTCCGCGATCGCCGCTGCCTTGTCGCCACCCTGGACGACGACCAGCGACTGCCGCGCCGCGCCGACGATCGCCGGATTGAGCGTGACCCGCTCGACGTGCGGCTCGATATGGGTCGGTGCCGGGATCGCCGAGGCCGAGCTCGGGAGAGTCGAGCGCCGGTGAGTCGGCGAAGACCGACAGAAGGTGCCCGTCGCCGCCGACGCCGAGGAACAGCAGGTCGAAGGACGGCCAGCCATCGACCTCGGGCAGCCTCGCCTCACGCAGCTCATCCGCGTAGGTCGCGGCACACCAGGCAGCCCCGCGGGCGTGGCCGATCGCCTCGGTGGTCGGAAAGGGATGGACGTTCCCGGCCGGCAGCGGGACGCCCGGGTAGGGCTTGCCGGCCGTGCCCTCCTCCATCGTGCCGATGGCGAGCATGACGTCGTCGAAGGCCTTGACGTTCGAAAACGGGTGGTCGCGCGGGACGTAGCGGTCGTCGCCCCACCAGACGTGGACGGCGTCCCAGGTGACCGCGTCGCGCAACGGTGGCGCGACGAGCCGGCGATAGATCCCGACCGGCGTCGAGCCGCCGGTCGTCGCCCAGTGCGCGCTGCCGCGAGCCTGCACCGCAGCCTCCAGCGTCGTCGCGATCCACCGGGCGGCATCGTCCGCGGCGGCGTCGGCGTCGGCGGCGGTGACGATCTCGGGTTCGGTCACGGTGTCTCTCCCTTCGGGCCGATCAGGCGCGCGGCGGCCGCCAGCGACCCGACGGAGACGGGATCGCGATGCCCGGATTCGATCGCCTCCGCGAGCAGGTCGACCTCGCCCGCGACGCGGTGCGCGGAAGAGCCGGTCCTGCGCTTCGACCCCGTCCAGCCAGACGCGGACCCGGACCGTCTCGGCCTCGGCGGTCACGTCGGCCCGCAGCTCCGAGCCGCGCCTCTCGGCCAGCAGCTCGACGCGCAGGGTCGTCCCGGCCGGCGTTGTCGAGACGACCGGACGAACCACGACGCCGACCTCGGCGCGACCGTCCGACAGTGTCGCCACGAGCCCTCGCCCGATGACCGGCTTGCCGCCGGCCGCACCCGCCCGCGGACCTCGCGATGCGGCCGTCGCGGCCCCCCGCGCACCGCCGCCGACCGGCGCCAGGGCCTTGACGACGGACAGATCGAGCCGCGAGCTGAGCCAGCCGACGTGATAGACCGGCTTGACGAGGTTGGTCGAGCCGGGCGCCCCGGTCTCGTCGTGGGTGCTGTAGGTGACGGCGATCCGGCGCAGCGAGCGCAGGAACGGCATGAACTCCGGATCGTCGAAGATCGAGGCGATCGCCTCGCGCCAGCGGGACTGGCGCACGTGGGCGAAGTCGCTGATGGCGAGGGTCGTGCTCTCGAGCAGGCCCGCCATGTCGCGCAGCCGGTCGAGCCCATCACCGCTCCAGGTCGACCCGTCCACGATCAGGCGGTCGGCGCCGGCGAGGAGGTCCTTCGCCGATCGGTCGCGCAGGGATGGCTCGCCGGGCCACCAGACCGTGACCGGCAGGTCGTGGATGATGAGCGGGGTCGCGATCGCGGCCAGGTGCCGGCCGGCCTCGCCGCCGCAGATGACATGGACGGTCTCGGCGCAGGTCTCGGCCGAGTCGAGCCGTGCCTGGATGCAGTGCGCCTCCACCCGAGCATCGAGCCACGACGGCCCATCCGGATCGGCGGACTGGATGACGATCGTGCGAGACGGGTGCCGCCCGGTCAGCATCTGGATGGTCGCCGCGGAACGCTCGGCCAGCTCCGGTCGGCGCGCGACGACGATCAGGTTCATCACGCTGGTCCGGGCCGACACGAGGTGGCTGGGCGCGCCGTCGTCGCCGGTCGTCAGCTCCTCCGAGGCCCAGATCCGGGACAGCTGGCCCTCGATCTCGGCGATCGAGCTGGCCTTTGCCGACCAGCGCAGGACGGGCTCACCGAGCTTGACCGGCGCCTCGGGTGCCTCGATCGTCATCGCTGTCCCGCTAGATCCGGCGCCAGTGCCGGCCGTCGCGGGCGAGCAGCTCGTCGGCTGCCGGCGGTCCCCACGATCCCGCGTCGTAGTTGGGGAAGTCGGGCGCGGGGCTGGACGCCCAGGTGTCGATGATCGGATCGACGATGCTCCACGCCTCCTCGACCTCGTCCGCCCGGGTGAACAGCGAGGCGTCGCCCTGGAGAGCATCGAGGATGAGCGTCTCGTAGGCGTCCGGCGAGTCGACGCTGAACGCCGAGCCGTACGTGAAGTCCATCGTCACGGACCGGACATCGAGGCCGAGCCCCGGGACCTTGGCGCCGAACCGCAGCATGATCCCCTCGTCGGGCTGGATCCGGATCGCGAGCAGGTTGGCGTCGGGCTCGACCCCGCGATCCTTGAACAGGCGGTGCGGGACCTCGCGGTACTGGATGGCGATCTCGGTCGCGCGCTTGGGCAGGCGCTTGCCGGTCCGGACGTAGAACGGGACGCCCGACCAGCGCCAGTCGTCGATCATCAGCCGCGCCGCGACGAACGTCTCGGTCTCGGATCTCGGGTCGACGTCGGGCTCCTCGCGGTAGCCCTTGGCCTGGGTTGCCGCGACCCAGCCCGGACCGTACTGACCGCGAACGACGTGGTGGTTGATGTCCGTCTTGGTCATCTCGATGGCGCGCAGGACCTTGACCTTCTCGTCCCGAAGGGCGTCGGCCTCGAAGGTCGCCGGCGGCTCCATCGCGATGAGGCTGACGAGCTGGAGGAGGTGGTTCTGGACGACGTCTCGCGACGCCCCGGTCTGCTCGTAGAACGCGCCGCGGTTCTCGATCCCGATCGACTCGGCCACCGTGATCTGCACGTGGTCGACGTAGCGCCGATTCCAGAGCGGCTCGAAGATGCCGTTCCCGAAGCGGAAGACCAGCAGGTTGCGAACGGTCTCCTTGCCCAGGTAGTGGTCGATGCGGTAGACCTGCGACTCGCGGAAGACCTTGCCGACCTCGCGATTGAGCCGCTTGGCCGAATTGAGGTCGTGCCCGAACGGCTTCTCGATGACGACCCGCCGCCAGCCGCCGTCGTGGTGCTCGTGATCCAGCCCGACCCGCCCGATCTGGGCGACGATCTCGGCGAACTGTGCCGGCTGCGTGGCCAGGTAGAAGAGCCGGTTGCCGCGGGTCCCGTGCTTGGTGTCGAGCTCGTCGAGCTCGGTCGCGAGGCCGTCGTAGCCCGCGGTGTCGTCGAAGTCGAGGCGCTGGTAGCAGATCGTCTTGGCGAACGAGGCCCAGGCGGCCTCGTCGAGCGGGAGGACCCGGCTGTGCAGCTCGAGCGTCTTGCGGACCTCCGCGCGGAAACCGTCGTCGTCGAACGGGCGACGCCCGACTGCGACGATCAGGAACTCGAGCGGCAGCAGGTTCGTCCGCCACAGCTGGTAGAGCGCCGGGAGCACCTTGCGATGGGCGAGGTCGCCGGTCGCCCCGAACAGGACGAGCATCGACGGATCCGGCACGCGCTCCAGGCGCAGGCCCTCGCGCAGGACGTTCTCGACCGACTTGGCGCGTGACGGCCGCTTGCCCTCGCGCGACAGCCGGAGCTCGCGCATCGTGCGCGGCATGTCCTTGCCGCGCGGCGACGGCTGGGCGGGGATCGGCTGGTCGGCGGGCGCCTCCTCGGCGGCCTCGAGCAGCTCGTGGGCGGACTTCTCGGCGGCCTTGGAGTCGGCGGGCTTCTTCGGCGTCCGCGTCTTCGTCCGTGGTGGTCGGGTCGCGGCCATTGACCTGTTACTCGGTCTTGACTTCGTGGCCGCCGAACTCGTTGCGGAGCGCGGCGAGGACCTTCGCCCCGTACGAATCGTCCTGCCGCGATCGGAAGCGGGTCAGCAGCGACAGCGTGATGATCGGCGCCGGGACGTCGTGGTCGATCGCCTCCTGGATCGTCCAACGCCCCTCACCGGAATCGGCGACGAAGCCCTTGATGTGCTCGAGGTCCTGGCCGTTCGCCTTGAACGCTCGGCCGGCAAGCTCGAGGAGCCACGACCGGACCACCGATCCCTGCATCCACAGCTCGGAGATCGCACCGAGATCGAGCTCGTAGTCGCTGGCGTGGAGGATCTCGAAGCCCTCGGCGTAGGCCTGCATCAGCCCGTATTCGATGCCGTTGTGGACCATCTTCACGTAGTGCCCCGCCCCGGGTCCGCCGACGTGGAGATAGCCGTTCGGCGGCGCGAGCGTGGTGAAGACCGGGACGAGCGGGTCGACGGCGGCGGCTTCGCCACCGACCATCAGGCAGAAGCCGACCTGGAGGCCCCAGATGCCACCCGACACGCCGGCATCGACGTACTGGATGCCCTTCTTGGCGAGCTCCGCGTGGCGCCGGACGTCGTCATGGAAGTTCGTGTTGCCGCCGTCGATGATCGTGTCGCCCGGTTCGAGATGCTCGAGCAGCTCGGTGATCTGCGCCTCGGTCGCGTCGCCGGCCGGGACCATGATCCAGACCGAGCGCGGCTTCTCGAGCGCGGCGACCAGCTCGGCGATCGAGAAGGCCGCGATCGCGCCCTGCCCCTCGCCGGCGATCTCCCTGGTCTTCTCCGGCGTCCGGTTGTAGGCGACGATCTCGTGGCCGTCCTGGACCAGCCGGCGGACCATGTTGGCGCCCATCCGCCCGAGACCGATGAACCCGATGCGCATCTCCGTCATGCCTCCGTCGAAGCGTCGAGGGCCGCCGTGAGGGCCCGCTCGAGGGCTGCCAGCCCGGCGTCTGGGTCGGCGCCGAGGTGGACCCGCAGGATCGGCAGGTCGTGCGACTCGAGCGCGGCGAAGTCGCCGGCCGCCTGGGCGTCGATGAGCTGGCCGAAGGTGTACGGCCAGTCCGGGATGGCGAGATCGGCCGGGTGGTCCGCCGTCAGCTGGAGGAACCAGCCGATCGGCGCGCCGCCCTTGTGGAGCTGGCCGGTCGAGTGGAGGAAGCGCGGTCCGTAGCCGGCCGTGGTCGCCCGGCGGGTCCGGTCGCGAAGCAGGGCGCGGATCCGGCGGATGGCCTCGTCGCGCTCCGGGGTCGGGGCGATGAACGCCTGGAGGCAGAGGTAGGCGTTCGGTCGCCGGCGGGCGAGGTGGCGGGCCAGCTCCCCGACGACGTCGCCGTCGCCCGTCGTCAGCCGGAGCGCGGCATCGCCGTACAGGGCCAGTGCGTCACCGCTCGCGATCGGGCCCGGGGGCCCGGCCGCGTCGCTCGCCCGGCGATCCCGGCCGTGCTCGACGGCATCGAGCCGGTCGCGCGTCAGCTGCTTGGCCTCCTCGACGTTCGGCTGGTCGAACGGGTCGATGCCCAGGATCGCGCCGGCGATCGCGGTCGCCACCTCCCAGCGGAACGCCTCGGCGCCGAGGTCGATCGGGTCGGCGATCTCGATCCGGATGACCGGATGGCCGGCCGCCTCCAGATCGGTCGCGAGGGCATCGCGGCCACCGTCGGTCCCGCCCACGAGGGCGAGCCGGACGAACGCCCGGTCGGTTCCGTAGGCCTCGACCGCACCGAGCGGCTCGAGGTCGACCGGGACGATCCCGACGCCGTGCTTGCCGGTGCTCTCGGCGAGCAGCTGCTCGGCCCATGCTCCGAAGCTCGCGATCTCGTCGTCGGGCAGGAACGTCAGCTTGTCGCGTCCCGCCTTGGCGAGCGTGCCGATGGCAAGCCCGAGCGAGACGCCCGGGTTGGCCGCCGGATCCGGCTCGTGGCAGGCGCCGACCATGGCCAGCGCCGAGGCCAGCAGAGCGTCGAGGTCGATCCCGATCAGCGAGGCCGGCACCAGCCCGACGTAGGTCAGAGCCGAGTACCGCCCGCCGATGTCGGGCGGGTTGAGGAACACCTCGCGGAAGTCATTGCTGTGGGCGATCCCGTCGGCCTTGCCCGGATCGGTGATGAGCGCGAAATAGGCCCCGGGGTGCTCGTAGCGATGATGTGGGACGGCCTTGAGGGCCTTCTCGGCGCGGTCCCAGGCGTAGGCCAGGAAGGCGTTCGGCTCCGTCGTCGTCCCCGACTTCGACGCGATGATGACCAGCGTCCGGAGAGGGTCGAGATCGTCGAGCGTCGCCGACACGTAGGCGGGGTCGGTCGAGTCGAGGATCCGGAGCGCGAGGTAGCCGTCGAGCGACCCGAAGGTCCGGTGCAGGATGTCCGGGGCGAGGCTGCTGCCGCCCATCCCGGCGACGATCGCCGTCGTGTAGCCCTCGTCCACCACCGCGTCACCGAAGCCCTCGAGCCCGGCGATCTGCTCGGCGAAATGGGCCGGCGAATCGAGCCAGCCGAGCCGCTCGGCGATGGTCTCGGCGACCCGGGAGTCGGTCGTCCAGAGCGCGACATCGCGGGCGAAGAGGCGGTTGGGCCATTCCTCGGTCCGAGCCCGTTCCACGGCCGCGGCATAGGCGGCTTCACCATCACCGAGAGCGAGGCGGGGAGCGGCGAGCGCGGTCGAGGTCGGGTCGGTCATCGGTGCCTCCGTGGATGGTCGTCCATGGTACGCCGCCGAGCATGAAGCGCGAGTGTGGCGCAGGTGTGACAGGCCGATGAGAGGGTGCGCTCAGGCCTCGGCTTCGGTCCGCGCGGGGCGGAACCGGAAGTACGACCACAGCCCGCCCGTCGTCACCAGGAAGAACCCGAGCGTGAACAGGACGACCTGGACGTTGGTCTGCTCGAACGCGGCGGCGTATGCGTGGTTCTGGTTGAGCAGGAGCTGCCACCACAGGAAGGTCACCGTGCCGAAGGTGAGCAGCCAGGCGATCCGGCTCCAGCTCATCACCGCCGCGCCGTCCATGAAGCGGAGCGGGATCATCGCGACGACCAGGCCCTCGAGCCCGGCGATGACGATCATCGCCAGGACCGTCTCGGCCAGGGCGGGCAGCCAGGTGCCGTCCGTGTCCGCGACCGACCGGACCGGGGTCAGCAGCAGCCAGGCGAGGATGCTCACGATGAGCAGCCCGAGCGCCGGGACGAGGACGAGGGTGGCGTCGTCACGGCGCGCCAGCGCGACCGGGGCGACGATGACGGCCGAGGCGATGAAACCGTAGACGAGCCCTGGCTGGAAGCTGACAGAGCGGGACACGATCACCGCGATGATCGCCACGAAGACGGCAGTCCCGAACAACCGCACCGTCGCCCGCGCCCTGTAGCGTCGGATCGCCAGGTAGCTCGACGAGCCCTCCGCGAAATAGGTCATGAACCCGAGTCCGATGACGAGCGAGATGAACAGCACGACGCTCTGGGGGTTGAGCCCGAAGTCGGGGCTCAGGAAGCCATAGATCAGCCCGAGCAGGGCCAGGACGATGAACGCCTGGACCAGGCTCCCGGCACGGCCCGACGAGGCGAGCCGTTCGAGCCCGGCGCCCGACGCGACGATCGGCCGAAGGATCCGCAGCGGGCCGCGCATCAGCCGGCTCCACCAGCCACCGATCTCGTCGCGGTTCGCGTCCATCGTGCTGTTGAAGATCTCCGCGGTCAGGGCGAAGACGAACACGAACAGCAGGGTCAGCCACAGGTTGGTCGCCACGACCGCGGTGTCGACCGGCCCGGTCCCGACGCCACCGACGAACGACGCGATCGCCGGCACGTACGGGTTGCCGGCCGGAGGCGGGGGCGCCGCCGGCGGTTCAGCGACCGGCACGACGATCGCGATCGCCTGTGACGGCGGCGGATCGGTCGGCCGGAATGTCTCGCCCAGCACCTCGCCGGTCGGTGCGGCCGTGGGCGCCGCGCTCGGCGACGACGCCGGCGTCGGACTCGGTGGTGGCGATGGCGTCGGTGTCGGAGTGGGTGTCGGCGTCGGCGTCGGGCGTGGCGTCGGGGTCGGAGTCGGTTTCGGGGTGACGGTGTACGTCGCCTTGGCGAGCGTCTCGGGGTTGCAGGCCCTGCCCTCGCAGGCCATCGCGGTCAGGGTGTGCTTGCCGGGGGCGGGGACCGGCGCCTTCGCCAGGTCGAGGACTGCGCTGCAGGTGCTCGCGTCGAACGTGACCGGGAGGTCGATCGCCTTGCCGTCCCAGGTGAATGCGACCGTCGTATAGCCGCAGCCGTCGCTGTTCGTCCGATAGGTCGCCGCCAGCGCTGCTGTCGCCAGGCCCTTGGTCGGCTTGAGCTTGAGGGTCGGGGTCGGATCGATGACGTACGTGACCCGCGCGATGGTCTTGTCGTTGCAGGTCACGCTGCCGTCGGTCGGATTGACGTCACAGGCCACGGCGGCGATGACGTGCGAGCCGAGCGTGGTGGTCGGTGGCGAACGGAACGGCCAAGTCGCCTTGCAGGTGGTGGGGTCGAGCTTCGATGTCCCCAGGTCCTTGCCGTCCCAGCTCCACGACACGACCGCGAACGAGCAGCCTTCCGTGACGTACCAGTAGGCGCCCGTGAACGGGGCGGTCACCCGACCGTGGTCCGGATTGACCTCGAGCCACGGTCCCGTCCAGGTCGGTGGCGGATCGGCGTTGGTGACCGGGGCTGACCCGATCGAGGCCAGGACGGCCAGCGCCAGCGCGATCATGGCGGCGACGATCGGATGGACGCCGCGCGCGATCCTGCCGTTCGAACGCTCGGCGAGCACGGGTCCGCCGCGCGCCGATCCCCCAGGCGCTTTCATCGAAGCGTCGCTTCCTCCACGTCCATCCCTCACGCGCTCGGGCATGGTCGCATGGGCGACGGTCGTGTCAAGAGCCATCGACCGCGGAGCGGTCTGTCAGGAGCCTCCGGACGCCTCGATGGCGAGGACCTTGGCCAGGCGGCGCCGATGGCGCGGCTCCCCGCTGAAGCTCGCGCCGATGAACGCCATGACGCACTCGAAGGCGGGCTCCGGTCCGATGACACGGGCGCCAAGGGTCAGGATGTTCATGTCGTCGTGCTCGACGCCCTGGTGCGCGGAATACGTGTCGTGGCAGACCGCCGACCGGATGCCGCGCACCTTGTTGGCCGCGACCGACGCGCCGACGCCCGAGCCGCAGATGAGGACCCCGCGATCCGCCTCGCCGGCCACGATCGCGCGGCCGAGGCTGAGGGCGAAGTCCGGGTAGTCGTCGGTCGGGTCGGAGCCGTCGCCGCCGAGGTCGATCAGCTCGTGACCCGCATCCTCGAGCGCCAGCCGCCGGATCAGGCCGTCCTTCATGACGGCGCCGGCGTGGTCGGCCGCGAATGCGATGCGCATGGCCTCAGCATACGGCCGACGAGCGACGTCCTACCCGACCAGCGTGATCCGCCCGCTTGCGGTATCGATGTGGATCGGGATCGATGCCAGCGGCTGGTTCGTCGGCCCGGCGATCGCCTCGGCCTTGTTCGCCGGGTCGAAGGCCGCCCCGTGGCAGGGGCAGAGGAGGTACCCGGAGCTGCGGTCGTACTCGACCGTGCAGCCTGCGTGGGTACAGACCGTGTCATACGCCACGAACCGCCCATCGCGCAGCTTGATGATCACGCCCGGATCGCCGGTGTTCGGATCATCGAACGTGACGGCCCGGCCCGATCCGAGCTGGCTCACCCGTGCGACCAGCACGCCGGTGGGTGGCGCCGGCGTCGCCAGGGATCCCGGTGCGACCGTCGCGGCCGGGCTTCCCGGCGCGGGGCTCGGCCCGCCTCCAGTCGGTGGCGTCGCCGCCGACGCTGAGGTACCTGCCACGGATCCGCCGGCATCGACCGGCGGATCAACCACCGCGTCCGCGATCCGCGGTCTTCCGAGCACGGACGCCCCGACCGTCCCAGCCAGACCCGCCACCGCGATCGCTGCGACGCCCAGGAGCCCCGCCCTGAGCACAAGACGTCGTTCGGGCGAGACCGGCTCATCGGCCAATCCGCCCTCGAACTCCCGGTCCAGCCAGGCTTCGATGGTGAACCGACCGCCGGTCCCGGCGAGAGCGAGGGTCAGCCAACCGAGGGCGTACGGCAGGTCAGGCCCGTAGTAGTAGGGCTTGGTCGCCCAGGATGCAGTCAGCCAGAACAGGATCGACAGGGCGAAGCCACCGGCCGCGGACAGCCGGAACAGGAGACCACTCAGCGCACCGAGGCCGATCGCGATCTCGGCGACCGCGATCAGCAGCCCGACCGCGACAGGGAACGGCTGGCCGAGGATCTGGACGAGCGGCGCGATCGGCGAGACCTTGACGAAGCCGGCCAGCTGGGCACCGATGGATCCCGGCCCGGTCGCCTGGAGGAAGTTCGGATCCGTGAGCTTGTCGATACCGGCATAGACGAAGGTCACGCCGAGGAAGGCACGCAGGGGAAGCAGCGCCAGGGTCAGCCGTTCGAGCTGTGACGCCGGGTCGGAGGGCTCCGCTGCCCAGGCCTCGCGGCGGGGCGAGCCGTCACGCAGACGTCGCGAGCGGTCACGGATGGATGCTTCACGCTGAGCGCGGAGCTGGTCTCGGCGGGACATCGTCACCTCGCGGGGCAGGGTCATTCACGGACTCCTGCCGAGGGTGACGACTGTCGATGAATGGCAGATGAGCGCGGGTCGACCCGCGCGAAGCGCGCTCGCCGCGCCGCCCTAGCTGTGGTTGGGGTCCATGTGCGCGAAGTGGCCGCCATCGAGGGTCGGGATCCGGCCGTGGAGCCCGTCGCGGACGACCAGCCGGCCGACCTCGGTGACGCGCTCTGCGGTGAAGCCGAAATGCTCGAAGATCGTCCCGGCCGGCGCCGACGCGCCGAAATGGTCGAGCCCGACGATCGCCCCCTCGTCGCCGACCCAGCGCTCCCAGCCGAGCGAGACGCCGACCTCGACGCTCACCCGCTTGCGGACGGACGGCGGCAGGACCGCATCGCGATAGGCGGCGTCCTGGAGGTCGAAGCGCTCCCAGGAGGGGAGTGACACGACGCGGGTCGGGATGCCCTCGGCCTCGAGCGTCTCGGCGGCGGCCCAGGCGAGCTGGAGCTCCGAGCCGGTCCCGATCATGATCAAGCCGGGCGTGCCGCCGGAGGCCTCGCGCAGGATGTAGCCGCCGCGGGCGACTCCTTCGCGGGCAAGGCGATCCGTCCCCGGCAGGGTCGGCAGCTTCTGGCGCGTGAGCGCGAGCGCGACCGGTCCATCACGGTGCTCGATCGCCAGCGCCCAGGCTGCCGCGGTCTCGTTGGCGTCACCGGGCCGGACGAAGGTCAGGTTCGGGATCGCCCGGAGCGCCGCGTAGTGCTCGACCGGCTGGTGGGTCGGGCCGTCCTCGCCGAGCCCGACCGAGTCGTGCGTCCAGACGTAGACGAGGTGGAGCCCGGACAGCGCCGCGAGCCGGACGGAGCCACGCATGTAGTCGCTGAAAGTCAGGAAGGTGGCGCAATACGGGATGAACCCGCGCGTGATAGGCGATCCCGTTGGTCGCCCCGCCCATGGCGTGCTCGCGGACCCCGAAGCGCAGGTTGCGACCCGCCTCGTCGGCCTCGAAGTTCGCCTCGCCCTTGACATCGGTCAGGTTCGACTCGGACAGGTCGGCGGCGCCGCCGAACAGCTCGGGCAGCCGCGTCGCGAGCGACTGGATCGCGTCCTGGCTCGCGTTGCGCGTCGCGACCTCGGTCGCCGGTCTCGTAGGTCTTCAGGTCCGCGTCCCAGCCCTCGGGCAGCAACCGGTCGATCCGGCGGCGGAACTCGAGCGCCGCGGCGGGATCGGCCGACGCGTAACGCTCGAACCGCTCGTCCCAGTCGGCCACCAGCGCCTCACCGGCGGGGATCGCTTCGCGGAACCGATCGCGGGCCGCATCGGGCACGTAGAACGAGCGGTCGGGGTCCCAGCCGTAGGCCTCCTTGGTCAGGCGGACCTCCTCGGGACCGAGCGGCGAGCCGTGTGCCTTCTGGCTGTCGTGCTTGTTCGGGCTGCCGAAGCCGATGTGGGTCCGGACGGCGATCAGGCTCGGGCGCTCGTCGGCGCGGGCGGCCTCGATGGCGGCCTCGATGGCGGCGATGTCGTTGCCGTCCTCGACGCGCTGGGTGTGCCAGCCGTAGGCATCGAACCGCAACGGGACATCCTCCGACCAGGCCATCGCGGTCGGCCCGTCGAGCTGGACGTGGTTGTCGTCGTACAGGACGATCAGCTTCCCGAGCCGCAGATGGCCGGCCAGGCTGGCCGCCTCCGAGGCGATCCCCTCCTGGAGGTCGCCGTCCGAGGCGATGACATAGGTCCGGTGGTCGACGATCGCGTGGTCGGGTCGGTTGAACTCGGCGGCCAGCCGGCGCTCCGCGATGGCCATCCCGACCGCGTTCGCGAAGCCCTGGCCGAGCGGACCCGTGGTCGCCTCGACGCCTGGCGTCAGGCCGTACTCGGGGTGCCCCGGCGTGATGCTGCCCCATTGGCGGAACGACTCGAGATCCTCGAGCGAGACCGCGTAGCCGGTCAGGTGGAGGAGCGAGTAGAGCAGCATGCTGGCGTGGCCGGCGCTCAGCACGAATCGGTCGCGGTCCGGCCAGTCGGGCTGGGTGGGGGAGTGGCGCAGGAAGCGCGTCCACAGCACGTAGGCCATCGGCGCGGCGCCCATCGGGGCGCCCGGGTGCCCCGAGTTGGCCTTCTGGACGCCGTCGATCGAGAGGGTCCGGATCGTGTCGATCGAGAGCTGGTCGATGTCGGTGGCCACGGTCATCGGATCACTCCGTCGGTGGTTCGGGCGTGGGGTTCGGGCGTGCCGGTCGGTCGGGTCATTGTAGTCGTGGCACGGCTATCCTCCGATGATGCCTCCCCTGCCACGTCCCGGGCGCCCGGCACGTCCTGCCCGCCCGAGGCGTCCCGGCCGACCGCACCGGCCCACCCTGGCCGGCCGGCGATCCGGCGGGGGCCCCAGCCCGGTGCGGATCGTCGTCCTCGGCGATCTGATGCTCGACGTGGTGCTCGCTCCGGCCAGCGCGCTGGAGTCCGGGACGGACGTGCCGGGACGCATCGCCCTCGTGCAGGGCGGCTCGGCGGCCAATACGGCCCGCTGGCTCGGCCGGCTCGGGGCGCGGACCACGCTCATCGCGGCGGTCGGTCGCGACGCGGCGGGACGCGCGCTCGTCGAGGCTGTCCGGTCCGATGGCGTGACCGCCCGCGTGTCGCGTCCCGTCGGCGCGCGGACCGGCCGGATCGGGGTCCTCGTCGCACCGGGCGGCGAGCGCAGCTTCGTGGCCGATCGCGGCGCGGCGGATCTGCTCGCGCCGGGCGACCTGCAAGCTGACTGGTTCGCGGGAGCGGACGCCGTCCATCTGCCGGTCTATTCGCTCCTCGGCGCGCCTCTTGGGCTGGCTGGACGCCGGGCGATCGAGCTGGCGCGCGCCGCCGATGCCGCGGTCAGCATCGATCTCGCCTCGATCGGACCGCTGCTGGCGGCCGGCCGGCGTGCGGCGCGCTCGCTCATCGCCGAGGTCGCACCGGATCTCCTGTTCGCCACGGCCGCGGAGGCCGAGGCACTCCTGGGCGCCCGGGGCGTGGACGGCCTGCTCGAGTTCGCCTCGACCGCCGTCGTCAAGCGCGGTCCGAAGGGCGCGACCGTGCTGGCGCGCCTGGGCTCCGAACGGGTGCGCTTCGAGGTCGCGACCGCGCGTCTCGAGACCGGCGACACGACCGGCGCCGGTGACGCGTTCGATGCCGGCTTCCTGGTCGGCTGGTTCGCGGCGCGCGCGGCCGGCCGGTCGCTGCCGGCCTCGCTCCAACGGGCGGCGCTGGCGGGGCATCGGGCGGCGGCCCGCCAGCTGTCGACGCCGCGTCCCGAGCTGCCCCTCGGCTGATCGCACAAACCGGGCAGACGGGCCAGACGTTTCCGCCTCCACCGCGCCCGCCCGCTAGGCTACGAACGATGCTCACTGACCAACTCGACGTCAGCTCCGAGGTCTCGGCCGCCATCGCGGCCGGCCGGCCCGTCGTTGCCCTCGAGTCGACCCTGATCAGCCATGGACTGCCCTTCCCGCAGAATCTCGACGTCGCGCGGGCGTCCGAGGCTGCAGTTCGAGAGGCAGGTGCGATCCCTGCAACGGTCGCGGTCCACGCCGGACGACTCCTGGTCGGCCTCGACCAGGAGGCCCTCCATGCCCTTGCGACAGCCCCCTCGGGATCGGTTCGCAAGGCCGCGCGCCCGAGCCTGGCCGCTGCGCTCGCCGATGGCGGCTGGGCTGCGACGACGGTCTCGGCCACGATGCTCGCCGCGCACGCGGCCGGCATCGTGGTCTTCGCGACCGGCGGGATCGGCGGTGTCCACCGCGGCGCCCTCAGCGGACCGGCGCCGACCTTCGACATCTCGTCCGATCTCGAGGAGCTCGGTCGGACACCGGTGGCGGTGGTCTGCGCAGGCCCCAAGGCGATCCTCGACGTGCAGGCGACGCTGGAATATCTCGAGACACGTGGCGTGCCGGTGATCGCGGTCGGGCAGGACCAGCTGCCGGGCTTCTACGCTCGCTCTGCGGGGATCGGCGCCCCGGGCTCGGTCGCCGACCTGGCGGGTGCGGCGGAGCTCGTGGCCGTCCACCTGGGCCTCGGGCTCGGCGGCGGGATCCTCGTCTGCGTCCCGGTCCCCGAGGACGACGCACTTCCCGATGACGTCGCACGAGCCGCCGTCGAGCGCGCCCTGGCCGACGCTGCGACCGCCGAGATCGCAGGGCCGGCGCTGACGCCCTGGCTCCTTGCCCGGATCGCAGTCCTGACCGACGGCGCCTCGATCCGCGCGAATACCGCGCTCATCGTCAACGACGCACGGGCCGCCGGGGACCTCGCCGTCCGGCTCGCGACCACCTGACCGCTCGGCGACGACACGGGCCGAATAGCGGGGCTTCGGGACCACGGATGGGTGCTCCGTGCCTTGCCAGCGTCGAGGGGCGCTCGTTACACTCGCTCGGCACCCGGCCCATCAGGCGTCGGACCGCGAGGAGGTCCCCGACCGCATGCGGATCTACGAGGGTAGCCCTCGCCAGGATTTCGAAGAGGTCTTCCGCTCGATCGGCGCCTTCCTCGATCAGCGGGGGATGAAGGACGTCCTGCTGCTCGAGGCTCCGGACGGGTACATCGTCCAGGGTCTCGTCGTCGCCGGCGGCAACACCGGGACCTGGTCCGAGTCGGTCGGCAGCCAGACCAAGGAGACCCTGACCTTCCTCGACGACGACATCGCGCGGTTCATGGAGGAAGCCGGATCGCGTCGCGGGACGGCCGCCGGGCACGTGTCCGGTCACTACGAGACGGCGTTCCGGGTCATCGGCCGCTACATGGACGATCAGAAGCCGCACGACGTCTTCTTCTTCGAGCAGGAAGGCGCGTTCGTCCTTCGCCTGCTGATGACCAACCAGGCCGGCAGTCGCCACGAGCTGGCGGAATTCACCCGCGAGGACATCGCGGACATGGTGGCGCGAGGCCCGAGCCTGCGTCACGCCGAGACCAAGCCCTGACCGGGGCAGCCCATCCACCGCAGACCTGGAGGTAGACACATGCGAGCGCTCAAGACCGTCGCCGTCGCGCTGGGGATCACCCTCGCGGCGCTCATCGTCATCCCGCTCGCCGTCCTGGCCGGACTGTTCGTCTGGCTCAAGGTGACCGAAGAGGACGACGAGGAGCTCCTCGAGCTCGATCAGGAAGGCGCCTGATCGACAGCGAACCCGCCCTCGCCCTCGACGAGACGCCCGCCGGCCCGGCGGGCGTCGGATTGTCCGGCACGGCCGGACCCGCGACGCGTACGACCGAGACGGCGACAGCGTCCGCGATCGAGACCGACGCGAGCTCCGCCACGCAGCGCGACAAGCTCGCGGCCGAGCTTGGTGTGCTCATCGTCATGGTCTTCTGGGCCGGGCAACTTCATCGTGGTCAAGGGCGCCGTCGGGATCCTCCCGCCGATCGGGTTCACGTTCCTGCGCTACTGCCTGGCCACGGTCACGCTGCTCCTGCTGCTGCGCTATCGCGAGGGGGCGATCCGGCTGCCGCGCGGGGACATCCTCCCCATCGTCGCGCTCGGGATCGTCGGGTTCGGGTGCTACCAGATCCTCTGGCCGGTCGCGCTCCAGATGATCCCGGCCGGCGACTCGGCGCTGATCATCGCCACGACGCCGGTCATCACGGCCCTGCTGGCGATGGCGACCGGGATGGACACGCCGAACGTCGATCAAGCTCGTCGGGGCGTTCGTCTCGCTGGCCGGGGTCGCGATCGTCATCGGCGGCGAGCCAGGGCATCGCGATGGGCGGCTCGCTCGTCGGTGACGCTCCTGACCCTGGTGGCGGCCGGGTGCTGGGCGATCTACTCGGTCTTCGGCGCGAAGATCCTGCGCCGCCACTCGCCGCTGGTCACGACGACCTGGGCGATCGTTGCCGGCACGCTGTTCATCGCGCCGCTCGGCGTCGCGCAGCTGGTCAACGCCGACCTGTCCGGCGGCCTGTCGAACCTCGGGCTGCCGATCCTCCTCGCCATCATCTACTCGGGGACGCTGGCCGCCGGCTTCTCGAACGTGATCGTCCTCCACGGCGTGAAGCTGCTCGGGCCGACTCGGGTCACCGCGCTCCAGTTCCTGGTCACGCCCCTGGCGGTCGTCTTCGCGGCGGTCCTGCTCGGCGAGACGATCGGCTGGGTCCAGGTCGTCGGCGGCGTCATCATCCTGGGCGGCGTCGCGCTCATCCGGCGCGGCTCGTGGCCCGGCCGCCGTGCGATCCGGGCGCTCGGCCAAGTGGCGCGGTGAGCCGGCCGCAGTGAGCCGGGCCGACGGCGTCGCACCACCGATCCGACCGCTCCAGCCCGGCGAGCCGCCGCTGGCGATCCTGGTCGACTACGACGGGACGATCGCGCTGACCGACGTCTCCGACACGGTCATGGCCGAGCACGTCCCCGGCGCCTGGGAGACCGACGGTCGCCGCCTACGACGCGGGCCGGACCGGATCGCGACGGCTGATGGAGCTCGAGATGTCGCTGGTCGACGTCGCCGTCCGAGGCCCTGTTCGCGACCGCCGCTGCCCAGCCGCACGACCCCGGGTTCGTGCCGTTCGCCCGACGCGCGCAGGAGGCGGGGATCCCGGTCGAGATCGTCTCGGACGGCTTCGGGTTCTTCATCGCACCCGCGCTCGAGGCGCTCGGGGTGGGGGACCTGCCGGTCGTCACGGCCCGGACCACGTTCGAGGGCCGCCGTGCCCGGATCGAGTTTCCCAACGGCAACCCGAGCTGTTTCGTGTGCGGGACCTGCAAGCGCGACCGGGTCCTCGCCCACCAGGCCGCCGGGCGGGCCGTCGTGTTCATCGGCGACGGCGAGAGCGATCGCTACGCCGCGGGCTATGCGGACATCGTGTGGGCCAAGCGGTCGCTCGTCCGGATCTGCCTCGAGGCGCGGCTGGGATTTCCGCCGCTGGACGGAGTTCCGCGAGATCGAGACGTGGCTGGACGAGACCCTCGCGGCGTGGCACGCGGATCCGTGAGACGCTGCCCGGGCCGCGACGTCGCCCGCTCTTCTGTGGCGCGGAGGTGTGGGGCGCGGGTCGCGTCGATCCGCCGCCGGATGCGTGGCCGCCGGGCGGCTAGCTCCAGCGCTCCCAGCGCGCGAACTCCTCGAACGGCACCCAGCCGCGCTTGAGGCTCGGCGACCGGACGTCGGGGAGCGGCCGGCCGACCGGCATGACCCCGATCGGGACGAACTCGTCCGGGATCCCGAGGTACGCCCGCAGCCCATCCACGTCCGGTCCGATGAACCCGCAGCCGAGCCCCTCGTCGACGGCGGCCAGCATGATCGTCTGCATCGTCGCGCCGATGTCGACCCACCAGAACGGGACCGGCCAGTCGATCTCCGTGCCGTCGTCGCGGATCTTGTCCGGCTCCTGGTAGCGGCGGTGGTAGATCGCCTCGCTGACGCACGGGATGAACTGGGCGGCGCACTCGCTGACCCACGGTCCGAATCGCCTCGACCATCTCGTCCTCGCCGCAGATCCGGGCGACCTCACGACGCCGATCGGGTCCGTGACCGACGACCAGCCGCTGGCCCTGGCTGAACCCGGCCGACGGCGTCCGCTGGGCGAGCCGGGCGATCCGCTCGATGACCTCGGGCTCGACGCCGCCCTCCTCGAAGCGGCGGACGGCGCGCCGCTTCATCACGACATCGCGGAACTCCATCGATCGACTCCCTCGGCGCGAGCCCGTCGACGGCCTTCGGATTCGACGCCGGGAGCCTCATCCGGTAGCATTGGAAAAACCCCCGGAGGACCTGACCCATGGCGAAGTATGTCTTTGTGACCGGAGGCGTGACCTCCTCTCTGGGCAAGGGCATCACCGCCGCCAGCGTCGGACGCATCCTCAAGGCGCGTGGCCTGCGGGTCTCCATCCTCAAGCTCGATCCGTATATCAACGTGGATCCGGGCACGATGAGCCCCTACCAGCACGGCGAGGTGTTCGTCACCGACGACGGCGCGGAGACCGACCTCGATCTCGGTCACTACGAGCGGTTCATCGACGAGAACCTGAGCCAGCTCAGCAACGTCACGACCGGCCGGATCTACCAGGCGGTCATCGCCAAGGAGCGCCGCGGCGACTACCTCGGCGGCACGGTCCAGGTCATCCCGCACATCACCAACGAGATCAAGGAGCGGATCGGGCGGGTCGCCCGCGACGGCGATCCGGACGTCGTCATCGTCGAGGTCGGCGGGACCGTCGGCGACATCGAATCGCTGCCGTTCCTCGAGGCGATCCGCCAGATGCGCAAGGACGTCGGGCGGGCGAACGTCCTGTACGTCCACGTCACGCTGCTCCCCGCGCTGGCCGCCACGGGCGAGCTCAAGACCAAGCCGACCCAGCACTCCGTCAAGGAGCTGCGCGGGATCGGCATCCAGCCGGACGTCATCGTGCTGCGCTCCGACCACCCGGTCCCCGACGAGATCCGCGAGAAGATCGCCCTGTTCACCGACGTCGCCAGCGAGGCGGTCATCCCGGCCGAGACGGCCGACACGATCTACGAGGTCCCGCTGATGTTCGAGGCGTCCGGCCTCGGCAAGCTCGTCGTCCGCGAGCTGGGCCTCGGCGATCCGGAGGTCGAGCCGGACCTCGATTCGTGGCGCGCCCTCGTCGCCCGGATCAAGGCGCCCAAGCCGATCCTCGAGATCGCGCTGGTCGGCAAGTACATCGAGCTCCCCGACGCCTACCTGTCGGTCACCGAGGCGCTCCGCCACGCGGCCTGGGCGCACGAGGTCGACGCCAAGGTCCGCTGGGTCGATTCCGAGGCGCTGACCCACGACAACCTGCACGAGCGCCTCGAGGGCGCGGCCGGGATCCTCGTCCCCGGCGGGTTCGGCCATCGCGGGATCGAGGGCAAGGTCCTCGCCGCCCACTACGCCCGCGAGCACGGCGTCCCGTACCTCGGCCTGTGCCTCGGGCTGCAGTGCGCCGTCATCGAGTTCGCCCGCGAGGTCGTCGGCACCGGCGACGCGAACTCGACCGAGTTCGACATGTTCACCGACCACCCGGTCATCGACTTCATGCCCGACCAGCGCGACATGGAGGACAAGGGCGGCACGATGCGTCTCGGGCTCTACCCGGCCAAGCTGACCCCCGGCTCGAAGGCCGCCGCGGTCTACGGCCAGGAGGTCATCTACGAGCGGCATCGCCACCGCTTCGAGGTGAACAACCGCTACCGCCAGACGCTCGAGGCGGCCGGCATGATCCTGTCGGGCCAGTCGCCCGACGGCCGGCTGGTCGAGATCGTCGAGCTCAAGGACCACCCGTGGTTCGTGGCCAGCCAGTTCCACCCGGAGTTCAAGTCACGCCCCGAGCGGCCGCACCCGCTGTTCGACGGGTTCGTGGCGGCATCGCTGGCCGTCCGCGACGGTCGCGAGCCGGTCTTCGCCGCGCGTCCCGGGAGCCCGCCGAATCCGAGGGCCCCGGGGCGCGACGTGGTCGGGGAGACGGCGCTCGCCGCGGGTCTCCCGCGCGCCCGACAGGCCGGCGATCACATCGGAAAGTCGCTCGGCGATCATGACCGTGGGGATGTGGGTGAAGCCCGATGGCACCGTCGGGATGATCGACGCATCGACGACGAAGAGTTGCTCGGTGCCGTGGACCCGACCGGCGGCATCCACGACCGCTCCGTCGGCGGGCGACGGTCCCATCGCGCATGTGCCGACCACATGTGGGATGGAGTAGACCGACCGACGTATCCACCCGAGGAGGTCATCGGCATCAGGGTGGGGCGTGCTTGGCGCGCTGCAGAACGCGCTCATCTCCGGGTGGGTCGCCACTTCCCAGCCGCGGCGATACGCCTCTGCCAGGCGCTCGACATCGAACGGGTCGGGCATCGGTAGCTCGATCCGCGGCGGATCCGCCGGGTCGGCCGAGCGCAAACGTGACGCGGCCCCTCGAGCGGGGCTTGAGCAGGACCGGGTCGATCTCGAAGATCGGCGGGCCATCCGGGTTCGAGGACGGCTCGGAGATCCACAGCATCAGGTCCGGGGGTTCGTGCGTCGCGGCCGTCGAGCTGTGGAACGTTGCGACAGTGTGCAGAAGGGGCGTCGTGCGCACCGATCCCTGGTAGTCGCAGTCGATCTCGACGCTCGGGTGGTCGGCGAGGTTCGCTCCGACGCCAGGGAGGTCGACGCGGATCACAACGCCGACCGCCTGAAGGTGCTCGGCCGGCCCGATCCCCGAACGCATCAGGATCGGCGGACTCCCGTAGGTTCCGGCGCTGAGCACCACACAGCGCGCGGCGATGGTGACGCCGTCCAGCCAGACGGACCCCCACGGCCCGCCGGCCCTCGAACATCACTTCCGCGACCTGGCTGTCGGGCCGGATCGTCAGGTTGGCCGGTGTCTGCCCGTACGGCAGGTAGGCCGATGCCGTCGTGATCCGCCGGCCATCGCGGCTGCTCATCGGCATCGGGCCGAAACCCACGGCACCCGGTCGGTTGTGATCCTCGATCGCCGGGAACCCGACCCGCTCGAGCGCCTCCAGTGAGGCGAGGTGGACGTCTGTTCGTTCGATGTCGGCGTATCGGGTCACGGGGATCGGCCCGTTCGCACCGTGCCACGGCTCGTCCCCGAAATCGAGGTCGGCCTCGAGCCGACGCAGGTAGGGGAGGACGTCTTCGAAGCCCCAGGCCGTGTTGCCGAGGGCCTCCCACTCGCCGTAGTCGGCCGGGGATCCGCGGAGCGCGAACCTGACGATCGACGACGTGCCACCGAGAAGCTTCACCCGGCGCAGCTTCTGGACGTCGCCGAACTCCTTCGGCTCGGAGGCGTACCCCCAGTCGAAGTCGCGCGTCATGTGCCAGCCGTCCCGCGACCTCCCGGGCGGCTCGGCGCGAAGGTCCGGGCCCGCCTCCAGCAGGAGGACCGACCTCGAACCGGACTCGGCCAGACGCGCGGCGACCACGCAACCGGCCGCTCCGCCACCGACGACGATGACGTCGAATGTTTCCGATCCAGCCATGGTCCTCGTCCCTCCACGAGCGTCGGATCGCTATGGCGTCGGGCTGGCGATTGTCAGGCCCCGGGTTCCGGGACCAGCTGGATGGTATGTGGTCGACCGGTCGAGCGACGTCTCGGCCCGACCGGTCGGCGTCTACCGCGCGGGACGTAACCGGCGATGAGCGTTCCTGGAGCTAAACCCGGACATCCCGCGGGCCAAGCTCAAGGACTCAAGGCCGCCAAGCTGCGCGAGATGGATTTCTGGGTCGGCGACTGATCGCCGGTGGCCTCGGTTAGCGTGGGCGGGGTCGTCTCCGACACACCGCGAGGAGGATCACGATCACCTGCCATGAGACCGCGTCGGCGTGGCGTACCCCGCCGCTGATGGCGGGGGCGGTGCCGCGGCGGCCCGGAGGGACACGGCGGGTGGGTCGCTGGTTGCTGGTGGGACTGCTGGTGGTGCTGGCGGCCTGCTCGGCGCATCCCGCGGATCGGGCCTTAGAGGCCGACCGACTGACCCAGCAGATCCGCGCAATGCCCGCGGTGTTGTCCGCCAACAGCGACGTCGCCGGCAACGTCGCCCAAGGCCCGGTCTCGGTGCGGCTGTACGCCAACGTCGCCGACGGGATGACCGGTGATCAGGCCGCCGCGATCGTCTCGCGATACCTCGACGGGCTACATGCCGGCGACTACGCCGGCTACCGCGTCGGTCTGGAGATACGCAGCGGTACAAGCGTGTTCACCGTGGACAGTGTCAGTCCGTCGATAACCAATGGCGAGGAGATCGTCAGTCAGGCCCGCAGTTGGGCCGCCCTGCGCGAACAGTTACCGGGCGCTGCAGTCACTGTGCACGCAGCCGTCGCCCACCCCGCGGTTGCGTGTGGGGGCCAGCGGCGGCCCACCTTCTCAGGCGTGGCCACCCGACAGCGGCCATCGCAGTTCCGGCGCCATCCAGCTCGGCGACTCGAGTGATTACACCGCGGTGACCGCCGCTGTCAGCACCCTGGCCTCCAATTTCCCGCAGCTGGCCGGCGGCGACTGGACTATCAGCGCTGGCCGTGAGCACCCCGCGGAAGTCAAAACCTCCAAGCGGCTGCCAACCCCACTGGAGATGGATGTGTGGGCGAAAGTCAACGCCGATCAGGCGATCGCGCACGCCGACGTGCTGGTCGTCAACGGCAACCCGATTGCACCCGTGTGGATTTCGGAGAAAACCCGATCACACGATGTGGGCGAGGCGCTGCGGCTCGCCCAAGCGCACCTGCCGATCGCGGCGACGCTCCCAGCGCCAGTGCTCTACACGGCGACCGATCAATATCAGGGACGCTTCGATTTCAATGTGCGTGCCAGCGGGCCGGTCACCGTCGCGATCGCTGGCTGCGTCGCCCGCACATACGTGCCCGGCCCCGCCGAGCAGGCCCTAATCGCGACATACGAGCGATGCCGCCACTGAGCAGTCAATCGCTTGCGCACCGGCGTTGACAACTCCGCAACCACAGGGGATTGCATTGCTAACCCGGTGTAACGCCTCAGCCCGGATAGGTCGGGATGCGCACCGTCGCCGGCATTTTATGAACGACTATTCGGATCAACGTTGGGCAGCCCCCTGGGACTCGGGTGATGCCCAACCAGGTAAGGCGCGAGTTTGGTTTGACCGTCCGGGGCGGACCGTCGAAACTTGCCCGCGATCAATCAGTCGTACGTCTGCCTAGTCATGCCAGGCAACGAGGAGCCGTGTACCGCTGCCAGAATCTTCTTTCCGAACTCGACCCACGTCTCCTCTTCAAACAGCGCGTCGAAATCGCCGTTGCCTGGTGCGCCACCCTTGATATGTGCCCAACCGTCGACCCCGACGTCGGGCCAGGTGAACGCGATGAGCACATCCTGGCCGTTGAGCCATGATGCCCACCCATGCGCGGGAGCACTCGAACCGGGCGACAGGTCGGGAGCACCCTCCCAGATGTCGCACCACCAGTTCGCCGTGGAGGTTTCATCCCAGGTGAAGTGGATCTCCATCGGCGTAGATTCGCCGTAGGAGTCGACCATGAATGTCAGTTCAAATTCGCCGGGCTCGATTTCGGCTGGCAAGACGACCGGCGGACTGTTTGACCCACCCGTGATACGCCGCAGCAGATACTGCCTAGATGCACCGACTGCTTCGTCGTAGGTACGGATGGATGCGCCCTCGGGTTCTTTGCTCAACGGCGTGGTGAACCACTCAACCTCCTCCGCCGGGTCGTCGAAAACCGGCCATGTAAGCAGCCAGCCGGTGGTGTACGAATCCTCAAACTCGGCGTACCACACATAGGGCTTACGGTCGTCCCAGCGCCAACCCTGAGAGTCCCGCCACTCGTGGACCCCATCCTTGGGGCTGTCGTAGATCAGCACTTCAATCTCGTCGTGATTGCTCATCCGCACACTGTCCCTGGTCTGCTATCTCCCTGGTCTATGTCTTCTATGTCTACGTCGGCACACACCGATGCCTATATGACGCAGCGACCACAGCGCGGATCTACGCACATAGCCAGGACGATGCCCTGCGGGCTGCTGGGCAGAGTTTGGGCGCAGTTGTGACATCGTCGTGACACCGAGGGTGTTTTCGGATGTTCCGCTTTGAGGCGGATGGGCAGAAACACCGGTTTACCTGCGAAGAATCTGGTGCCCCCGGCAGGATTCGAACCTGCGGCCTTCTGCTCCGGAGGCAGACGCTCTATCCCCTGAGCTACGGGGGCGCACGTGCACAACCTGCGCCAATGGGCCTCGACAGACTAACCCATCGCGATGACCGGAAACGGATTCGGGGCCCTGACCATGCCAGACCATAGGATGGACCCTCGTGACCCCCGCCGACCTGGCAGAGCTGCTCAAGATCACCGCGGCCGCGGTGCTCTCCGAGCACGGCCTCGACACCTCCGCACTGCCGGGGACGGTCACCGTCGAGCGCCCGCGCAATCCCGACCACGGTGACTACGCCACCAATCTTGCTCTTCAGCTGGGCAAAGGGTCGGGCGCGAACCCGCGCGAACTGGCCGGGCTGGCTCGCCGCCGCGCTGGTGCAGGCCGACGGATTGCCGCCGCCGACGTCGCGGGCCCCGGCTTCGTCAACCTGCGCATCGATGCGTCCGCTCAGGGCGTCATCGTCAACAACGTCATCGATGCCGGCGCGGCATACGGACATTCTGACGCGCTCAACGGCCAGAACATCAATCTCGAGTTCGTCTCGGCCAATCCCACCGGTCCGATCCACATCGGCGGCACCCGCTGGGCCGCGGTCGGCGACGCCCTGGGCAGGCTGCTGTCGACACAGGGCGCCCGTGTTGTGCGCGAGTACTACTTCAACGACCACGGCGCTCAGATCGACCGGTTCACCAACTCCTTGATCGCCGCCGCGAAGGGTGAGCCCACGCCTGACGACGGCTACGCCGGTGACTACATCAAAGACATCGCGCCCCAGGTGCTCGCCAAAGACCCCGGCGCACTGGCCTGCCGGACGACGAGATGCGAGAGACCTTCCGCGCCATCGGCGTCGACCTGATGTTTACCCACATCAAGGCCTCACTGCACGACTTCGGCACCGACTTCGACGTTATACCCACGAAACTCGATGCACACGTCGGGCCGGGTCGACGAGGCCATCGCCAAGCTTCGCGAGGCTGGCAAGGTCTACGAGAAGGACGGCGCAGTCTGGTTGCGCACCACCGACTTCGGCGACGACAAGGACCGGGTCGTCATCAAGAGCGACGGTGCGCCCGCGTACGTCGCCGCTGACATCGCCTATTACCTCGACAAGCGCGAGCGTGGGGCCAACCTGTGCATCTACATGCTCGGCGCCGACCATCACG
>CAVURK010000003.1:0-42495 GCA_963743855.1 uncultured Chloroflexia bacterium | reverse complement strand
ATAGACCTGCGGTTCGACCGGTCCGAGTCCTCGCCTACGGCCTCTGCCGGCGCAGCAGCCTGTTCATCGGCGTCGGTCGTGGGTCGCAGTCGGCGAGCAACCGGCAAGCCCGATAGCGATCGCGAAGCCGACCGCGACCGGGGTAAACGAGCTCCGTCCGCCGGACCAGATCGCGGCCCACCAGGCGGCCAGGACCATGAGACCCGACGCGAGACCGACGCCGAGGGTCTCGCCGGCCGGCGCATCGGAGCGAGAGCAAGCCGACCAGCCGCGCCACCCAGATCCCGAACAGCAGGCAGACGGCGCCGAACAGCAGCCCCTGGGCGATCGCAAGCCAGACGGCCCCATCGGAGATCGTGATGGCGAACTCGGAGAGGAGCGTCTGCAACGCGGTCATGGCTGAGCCGGCGTGCGAACGAGTCCGGCCCGAGATCAGACCGGGCGATCTGCCGGGCAGGCGCTGACACCACGCCGGAGGGATAAGTCACCCGCGCATGGTAGCCGGGCGTCTGCCGCACCCTAAGTCACGCGAAGGTCCGCCTCGGACGTGGGGACCTCCGCCGTCTCGGCGACCGTCGGCGGCCGGCCTTCGCTGGCCACATCGACCGGGCCGCCAGCGCCGCACAGATCGCGAACCCGCTGACCCACAGCACGGGCAGCGCCAGCGTCGCCGCGACCGGGACCGTCCAGCGTCGGTCGGTCAGGCCGCCCCAGGCGACGAGCGCGGCGGCGGCCGGCAGCCGCAGCCAGAGCGGGATCGGGATGTTGAACTGCGCCACCGAGCCGCCTTCCGGGGTGGAGGCGATGAAGGCGATCCATTCCCGCCACAGGTTCGCGTTGAGGACGAGCGACACCGCCACGATCGCCCCGGTGACCCCGAGCGCGATCGCCGAGCGCCCGCCACTCGCGACGCACCGCGAACCACAGCAGCCCGATCCCGGGCGTGACCTTGGTCAGCAGGATGAAGCCCCACGTCCACGGATAGCGGAAGCCGAGAACGATCGCGGCCGCGATCCACAGGTGGATGTTGCCGTGATAGAGCTCGAGCGCGACCGGCGGGAAGGCGAGCAGCCAGATGACCCGGACGCCGCGCCCACCGAGCCAGATGAGGTTGCCGACGAGCAGCGCCAGCCAGATCCACAGGAAAGTCGGCCACTCGAGCGCGCCGAACGGGCCGAACAGCCACGCGATCGGCGGCGTGTAGTTGAACGCCCCGAGCCCGCCGACACCGACCTGGTACGGGTCGGCCGCGTTGACGTTCCAGTACGCGAAGGCGTCGTACCCGACGGTCCCCTGCTGTGGCGCGACGACGATGAACAGGTAGCCGAGGAAGAGCAGCCCCGCGACGACGGCGCCGTCGCGGACCGCTCTCCGCATCGGCCGGCTCGCGACCGTGGTCGTCATGACGGCATCGTCGGGGCGGAGAGCGGGTCGGCCGGGACCACGGCGTCCGTCGCCGGCTCCGTCGCCGGCGCGTCGGGCGATCGGACGCCCGCCTGGAGCGTCGACAGCTGGTACATCAGGAGACGCGGGCTGACCAGCACGGACGCGGAGACCGCCAGTGCCCAGCCGGCCCTGGTCGGCGCGTAGCGAAGCGCCAGGCCGATGAGCAGGACGACGGAGGCCGCCCACAGGATCGGCGAGAAGCCGTACAGCGACATGTTCTCGACGGTCCCGACCTGCGCCAGATCGGAGAACCCGAGGAAGGCGATGGTCGCGCTCGGCTCGAGGACGAACTGCAGCACGACGAGCCCGACCATCCACGCTGCGAACCGACCGACCGCGCGCCAGTCGCGCCGACCGACCCAGAAGAGCGCCACGAAGACGGGCAGCAGCTTCACGTTCGCGGCCAGGGCGACGGCCCACGGCGCCCCGAGGGCGACGAGGAACGTCACGGCGACCTGCGCCTGACCGACAGCCAGGCTCCAGGCGATCGGCGCGGCCAGCCAGCCGGTCACGATCCAGGTCCACTCGTTGCGCAGCCCGAGCCGGACCAGCGTCCCGATGAACAGGACGATCAGGAACGCCTCCCAGATGAGTGCCGCGGTCTCGTACGACAGGAGGGCGAGCGGCCGGAAGGCGATGGCGAGCAGCGGCGGGTAGCGGTAGAACCCCGGGTCGTCCGTGGTCGCCGTCTGGACGTAGAGCGGCAGCCCGGCGTTGAGGCGCGCGCCCGCGTCGTAGTAGGCACGCACGTCCGCCAGCGGGTCGAGACGGAGGTGGAGGACCAGCGTATCGAGCCCGATCAGCAGGCCGATGACACTCGCGGCGATGAGGACGCGGTGCACACTCTTGGAGCGGAATATGCGCGGCACGTCGGCCATCATCGCGGTCATCCTAGTCGCGGCGGGGTAGGCCATTCGTACCGGTCGGCATCGATCGAAACCCGGTGCTACGCTGCACCGGCCGTGCGTACCCCCTTGTTCTTGTACGGGCTCGCCCTCGTCGTCCGCGGGCTCCTGATCTGGCATTTCCCGGACCCGGCCTACCCGGATTCCGCGTACTACGTGGACGTCGCGCGCGCCCTGCACGCCGGCCAGGGCTTCAACGTCGACTTCATCTGGATCTTCGCCGAGGTCGGCGGCAAGATCCCGGCGGTCCCGACCCTGCCGATCCCGTCGAACGCCCACTGGATGCCGCTGGCGTCGATCGTCCAGGTCCCGTTCCTGATCGCTCTTCGGCGACGTGGCCTGGGCCTCGGCGGTGCCGTTCGCGCTCATCGGCGCGATCGCCGCGCCGCTGACCTGGGTGATCGCCCGCGACGCGGGCGCGCGGCCGTTCGTGGCGATCGGGGCCGGGATCCTGGTGGCCATCCCGCTCCTGTCGACCGTCTACATGGCCCAGCCCGACAACTTCTCGCTCTACCAGCCGCTGGTCATCGCGCTCGCTCTGGATGGCCGCGCGCGCGTTACGTGGCACGGGTCATCCCGGGCGTTCGTTCGTGCTGGCCGGCCTGCTCGCCGGGCTCGCCACGCTCGCCCGCAACGACGGCCTGCTCGTGCTGGTCGTCGCTCGGGCTCGTCTTCGCCTGGTCGATCGCTGGCGTGCCTGGCGCTCGGCCGGCGTCGCCGGCGCCCGACGCATCCCGTTCGCGGCGGCGGTCGGCTGCGGTCGCGGTCTTCCTCCTCGTCATGGCGCCGTGGTGGGCGCGCCAGCTGGCCGTCTTCGGGTCGCTCTCGCCGTCGACGACCTCGGGCAAGGTCCTGTTCATCCGCGACATCGACGAGTGGAACAGCATCACGACCCCGGCCACCCTCGACCACCTGCTCGGGCATGGGCATCGGGCCGCTCATCTGGACCCGGATCGGCGGCGCGGTCGCCGCGATCGATCATCTACGCTGACCCTGGTCTGCGGCGTTCGTCCTCGGCCCGCTGATGATCGTCGGCGGCTGGGCGCGCCGTCGCTCGACCGACTTCGGGCCGTTCTTCGTCTACGCGGCGATCCTGTTCGCCTTCTCCGCGCTCGTCTCGGCGGTCCACGTCCCGGGCGGCACGTTCATCCACTCGGCGGTCGCGCTCGCGCCGTACAGCTACATCCTCGCCCTCGAGGGGATCGTCGTCGTCGTCGCCTGGGTCGCCGCCCGCCGCCCGGCCTGGGATCGCGACGTCGGCGCTACGCGGTGCTTCGGCGGCGCGACGATCGCGTTCGCCGTCGTGCGCCGCGTTCGCTCGGCTCGCTCGTCGTCCACGCCGCCTGGGCGGCCCGTGCGCGACGCAGCGCTGGCCGTCGCGCACGACGCTCGACGCGGCCGGCGCGCCCCCGAGCGACCGGGTGATGTCGATCGACGCGTCGAGCACCAAGTACTGGTCGGGCCACGGCGGCGTCGTCCTGGTCAACGACCCGCTCGACACGATCCACGAGGTCGCCACGCGCCTACGACATCCGCTGGCTGGTCCTCGACCGCGCCGATTCGGTCCAGCGCCGTCGCCCCGATCCTCGACGGCGGACCGCTCCCGGCCTGGCTCGGCCCGCCGATCATGAGCCAGGGCAGCCCGACCGAGCTGGCCGTCTACCCGGTCCTGCCGACCCCGGCCGCGGGGATCACGCCGTGACGCGGCGCGAGGCGGTCCTGTCTCGGCGGCCGGGATCTTCGTCGTCGCGTTCATCGTCCGGGTGATCTTCGCCGCGCAGATCGTCTTCCCGAAGCCCGAGGACACGGCCTACTACTTCGGCGTCGCGCGCAACCTCGTCGAGGGCCGCGGGCTCGTCTCGGACGCGATGTGGAGCTACCAGACGCCGCCGCTCGAGTTCCCGCGGCCGGCCTTCGAGGTCTGGCTGCCGCTCCCGACGTTCCTCGCCGCGATCCCGATGGCGTTCCTCGGCGCGACCTTCGCCGCCGCCCAGTGGTCGTCGGTCGTCCTCGGCGCGATCGTCCCGGTCCTCGCCTGGCGGCTGGCCGCGGACGTCGCCGCGGAACGCGGGCTGCCGCAGGGACGCGCCCGGACGCTGGCCATCGGGACGGGCCTGACCAGCGCGGTCTACCTGCCGCTCCTGCTCCACTCGGCCCTGCCCGACTCGACGATGCCGTTCGCGGTCCTGGCCCTCTGCTGCCTGCCTGCTGATGGCGCGGCTCGCGCGCGATCCGCGCGGCGGGCGGCTGCTGGACCGCGCGGGTGATCGGCCTCGGCGTGCTCATCGGGCTGGCCGCGCTGACCCGCAACGAGGCGATCTACCTCGGTCTCGCCTGGCTGATCGTCGCGGCCGGGATCGCCGCCCTGGATCGGCGGGCTCGAGCCCGGCTCATCGGGGCGGTCGCCCTGGTCGCGCTGGTCGTCTTCCTGCCCTGGGCGATCCGCGACTGGGTCGTCTTCGGCAGCCCGCTGCCCGGGCCAGGCGATCACCAACGCGTTCTCGATCACCGGCTTCGACATCTTCGCCTGGAACGACCCGCCGACCCTGTCGCGCTACCTCGCGGTCGGTCCCGCCCAGCTGCTCCAGATGCGGGTCGACGGCCTCGCCCACAACCTGTTCAGCGTCCTGCTCCTCCCGGGCCTGCCGATCTCGCTCATCGGCTTGATCGGCCTGCCGTGGGCGATCCGCGGCGCCGCGATCCGGCCGCTGGTCATCGTCAGCTTCGCGACGTTCCTCGTGACCAGCCTCGTCTTCCCGGTCGCGACGACGTGGGGCACCTTCCTCCACGCCGCCGGGCCGTTCCAGGTCCTGCTCGTCATCTCGGCCCTGCTCGCGCTCGACGCCCTGATCGCCCGGGTCGGGCTCCGGCTCGGCTGGACCCGGCCGGTCGCCTGGCTGGGCGCGCTCCTCGGGATCTTCGGCTCGCTCCTCTTCTCGGTCGCGCTGCTGCCGTCGTTCGGGGCGGGCTCGAGCACCACCGCCGACCAGTACCGCGAGCTGGCCGCCGTGATGGCCTCGGTCGGCCATCCGCTCGACGGCTCGTCCGGCCCGGTCATCACCAACTTCCCGATCTGGATGGCCGAGACGCAGCGGATCGAGTCGCTGGCACTCCCCGACGAGCCGCCACGCGACGTCCTCGACCTCGCCTCGACCTTCGGCTCCAAGCTCGTCGTCCTGATCGACGCGGCGAGCACGCACTGGCCGGCGGACCTCGACGCGAACGTGGACGGCGCCTCCTGCTTCCGCGAGATCGACCTGACGGCGGCCACCGACCAGACCGTCGACAGCGCGCTCGGCCACGTTCGCGCGTTCGAGGTCGTCTGCCCATGACGGACCCCTATACTCCAAAGCCAATGGAGCCAGCACGCGCAGGGACCGATGTTCGGGACAGCCGCTTCGACGGACTCCACGCGGAGGCGAAGGCGGCGGTCGGCTACAGCGCGAACACGCTGCGAAGCGTCCGCGAGCGCTATCGCGAGGCCTACGCCGAATCGCTCGGTCGCTGGCAGGCGCTCCGCGACGAGCTCGACACCGAGGATCGCGCGCCGCTCGACGGCCACCGACCGACCAGCACGGCCCCCGTCGACCGCGCCGCCGACGCGGCCGAGGCAGGTGCCGACGACGCCCGTCGACGGGCGCTCCGCGGCGACGTCGACATCCTCACCGAGGACCTCGGCGAGCACCAGTCCGAGCTCGCCAAGCTGGAGCTCGCCGAGCGGACGCTCGAGCGCACGTGGCTCTTCCTCGAGCGCGGCGACGCCACGCTGCTGACCGAGGTCGGCGGCCCGGACACCGCGGCGAGACCCAGATGCGGATCGTCGAGGCCCAGGAGGCCGAACGCTCGCGGCTCGCCCAGGAGATCCACGACGGACCTGCCCAGGCGCTGAGCAACACGATCTTCCAGGTCGAGTACATCGAGCGGATCATCGATTCGGACCCGCTGCTCGCCCGCACCGAGCTGCGCTTCCTGCGCGAGCTCCTGCGCCGCGAGCTCGGCGACGTCCGCGCGTTCATCAGCCAGCTCCGCCCGCCGATGCTCGACGAGCTCGGCCTGGACGGCGCGATCAACGACTCGGTCGAGCACATGCGCGACGCTGACCGGGCTCGAGATCTCGATCGAGCTCGAGGCACCGACCGATGTCCTGACCGACGGCCAGCGGACGGTCGCCCTGCGCGTCGCCCAGGAGGCGCTCCAGAACGTCCGCAAGCACGCCGGCGGCGAGCAACGTCGTCGTGGCGACCAGGCTCGATGACGACGGCTGGGTCGCTCGAGGTCCGCGACGACGGCCGCGGCTTCGACATCGGAGCGGTCGCCGCCCGCGGTCGCCGAACTTCGGGCTCCAATTCATGCGCGAGCGCGCCGAGCTGATCGGCGCACGATTCGACGTACGATCGCGGCCGGACGGCGGGACCGTCGTCCGCCTGGCGATCCCGACCGGGACCCGTCACGGGAGAGGAGAGCTCATGAGTGCCATGGACTACAGCGGCCCGGATCGCCGACGTGGCGGGCCGGATCGCCGAGCCCTCGACGAGATCACGCGGATCCTCGTCGTCGACGACCACGCCCTGTTCCGGGTGGGGATCGCCAACATCCTCGGCCACGAGCCCGACTTCGAGATCGTGGGCGAGGCGGAGGATTCGCGCGGCGCCATCGATCGCGCCCTCGAGACCTCGCCAGACATCATCCTGATGGACCTGTCCCTGCCGGCTCCCGGTGGCATCGAGACGACCCAGCGGATCAAGCGCGAGCTGCCCTCGACCGGGATCATCGTGCTGGCCCAGACCGAGGACGAGGACGCGCTGTTCGACGCCATCAAGGCCGGCGCCGCCGCGTTCATCCTCAAGGACGTCGGCCCGGACGACCTGGTCACGATCATCCGCCGCGTCGTCGCCGGCGAGTACCTCATCAACGACAAGGTCTTCTCCAAGCCGGCCGTCGCCTCGCGCGTCCTCAAGGAGTTCCGCGAGCTGGCGGTCTACGGCCAGGACGCCGCCCCGATCTTCGCGCCGCTCTCCCCGCGCGAGGTCGAGATCCTCGACAACATCGCCCAGGGCATGACCAACAAGCAGGTCGCCTACGCGCTGTCGATCAGCGAGCAGACCGTCAAGAACCACATGAGCTCGATCCTGCGCAAGCTGTCCGTCAACGACCGGACCCAGGCCGTCGTCTACGCGATGCGCCAGGGCTGGATCCGGATGCCGGAAGACTGAGCGATCGACAACGACAACCACGACGCCGTCGACGACACCGCACGAGACGATGACCGACCTCGCATCCTCACCGCCGCCGCCCGACCAGCCTGCCCGAGCTCTCCGGGCGGATGGCCGACGAGCTGGCGCAGCTCGACGGCGAGCTCGCCGAGGTCGACCTGCTCGTCGCGCAGGCACGCACGGAGGCGACCCGTCACGAATCGCGCCGTGCCGCGGCCGCCGAGAAGCTCACGACAGCGACCGCAGGCCGCCACGTCGGCCGGCACCACGCTCGACCCGGCGATCGCCGCCGACCTCAACGCCCAGCTCGTCCTGCTGACCAAGCGCGCGGCGCTGATGGAGTCGCAGGTCGACGTCCTCGAGGGCAAGCGACGCGCGCTCGGCCGCTACCGCGACGCGCTCGCCGCGTATGTCGAGGCGCTCGGCGCGTTCGGTGACGTCCCGCTCGCGCCACGTCCGGCCAAGGGGACCGGCGCGCCGCGGCCAAGGCTCGCCCGCGATCCGAACGGCGTCCCGCCGGCGGTCTCGCGCCTGCTGCTCGGCGCCCAGGAGGACCTGCGCCGCGAGATCGCCCGGGCGATGCACGACGGCCCGGCCCAGAGCCTGACCAACATCGTCCTCCAGGCGCAGATCGTCGAGCGGCTCGTGACCAGCGACCCGGCCAAGGCCGGCGACGAGGTCCGCCAGCTCGTCGCGATGGTCCAGCAGACGCTCGAGGCGACCAAGTCGTTCATCTTCGACGTCCGCCCGATGGTCCTCGACGACCTCGGCCTCGTGCCGACGCTGCGGCGGGCCGCCCGCGAGCGCGGCCGGCGGGCCGGCGTCCCGGTCGAGTTCGACTCGATGGGCCAGGACCGCCGGCTGCCGATGGACCTCGAGAGCGGCCTGTTCCGGATCCTCGACGAGGCGATGGCCGCCTACCTCGGCGTCCGCGCCGAACGCGTCTCGGTCCGTCTCGACTGGTCCGACCAGGTCGAGGCGCCGTGTCTCGCGCCTCGCGCAACGCGGCCGAGACCAAGGTCGGACGCGATGCCCGGAGGCCGCCGCGGACGCGGACCTGCCGCCGGCCCTCGCCGCGATGATGGAGGACCGCCGGGCGGATGCCCGCGACGCCGTCGAGGCGGCCCGGCGCGAGGCGATCGTCGTGCTGCCGCCATCGACCTGGCGCGAGATCCAGAGCCGGGCGTCGACCCTCGGGCATGATCGCCGAGCTGTCGCGCGGACGGCGCCGAGCTCCGACTCGTCGGCGATCTCGCCGCCCATCGAGCCGCCCGCCGCCCCGGCGCGCATGACCCGGCCGGCGGCCCCGCTGGCGGCCGCCGGCCAGGGCCTCGTCGAGTACGGGCTGATCCTCGCCCTGACCAGCCTCGTTCACCGTGCTGATCCTCGGGGTCTTCGGCGGGACGCTGGCGGACTTCCTGGGGATCATCGGGAGCGCGATCGACGCCGCCACCGGCGGCTGAGCGCGGGCTCGAGCGATCGGCCCGGCTCCATCGGTCGGGGGTGTCGACCCCGTACCATCAGCCTAGTGTGCCGCGGTCGTTCCCGTACATATAGTGGCGATGCCCTCAGTTCGGGGGTATGAACTCATCCAGGAGGCGCTCCGCACATGGCACTCATCACGGACATGTATCTCAAGGTCCTCAATGCCCTCGATCGGGACGAGGAAGGCCAGGGCCTCGCCGAGTACGCGCTGATCCTCGCGCTGATCGCGATCGTCGCGATCGTCGCCCTGATCTTCCTGGGCGGCCAGGTCAGCAAGATCCTGAGCACGGTCGGCAACTCCGTCTAGTTCGGGTCTCTTTCACGGAACGGTGACCGCCGGATCCCATCTGGGATCCGGCGGTCTGACGTTTCCGGGGGTAATCCAGACGAAAGGAGGTGATATACCCAATGGCGTCCCTTCGACGAATGCATCACTCGATCCATCGATCTCGGATCGACGACGAAGGCCAGGGCCTCGCGGAGTACGCGCTGATCCTCGCCCTCATCGCGATCGTCGCGATCGTCGCCCTCATCTTCCTGGGCGGCCAGGTCAGCACGATCCTGAGCACGGTCGGCAAGTCCGTCTAGGCACGATCCACCAGTCTCATCACTGAACCGCCGGTCGGCGACCGGCGGTTCTTCATGTCCAGGCGGTCCGTCGGTTCGGCGACGCACCGCGTTGCCCGTCGATACGCTTGACAGCGGTCATGGCCATTCGTACCGTCGTCTCCTTCGGGGATCGCCGGGGGACGCTCGCACGGAAGAGGTGGATCCGCATGACTACGCTCGCACAGGCGATCGCATCGAGTCCTTCCGCACCGACGACGAAGGTCAGGGCCTCGCCGAGTACGCGCTGATCCTCGCGCTCATCGCCATCGTCGCGATCGTCGCGCTGATCTTCCTGGGCAGCCAGGTCAGCGCGATCCTCAGCACGGTCGGCAACTCGGTCTAGGCACCGTTCGCGCTCAGAACACGTCGTTGACCGCCGGCGCCTTCGGGCGCCGGCGGTTCGACGTTTCGGACGGCGACCATTGACAGCTCGCCCACGGGTCTTGACGCCGAGCGGATTCGGTCCGTACCGTGTCGCCAGCCTTCGGCTCGCCGGGGAGCTTCGAAGAAAGGAGGTGGCTTTCGAACTCATGACTTCGATCTATCTCGCGATCATGAACTTCCTTGATCGGGACGAGGAAGGCCAGGGCCTCGCCGAATATGCCCTGATCCTTGCACTCATCGCCATCGTCGCCATCGTCGCCCTGCATCTTCCTGGGCAGCCAGGTCAGCACAGATCCTGAGCACGGTCGGTAACTCGGTCTAACCGGGTCGCAGACACACTCAATCGGCGGCCGTCGGACCTTCGGGTCCGGCGGCCGTTTTCTTCGTCCCGCCGCGCACCACCCAGCGGGTCGTTGCCGGGCGAGCGACCAGCGGCACCGATCCGCAACCTTGCAGACTTCCTTGCGGCGTGCACGATTTCCTGTCCTTTCCTCCTAATGGTCCTAGCCCTTTGGTATAGTCGCGCCGCCTTTGGGCGGTGCTAGAGTGGTGCCACCTGTCACACCTCATTCGTCTCGGGGAGAACCAACTTGAAGCGCTCGAATCGCCTCGTCCTGCTCGTCGGGGTCTTCCTGGCGATCGTCGCCTTCGTCGGGCATCCTGCTCCTCGCCGGCAGTGGCGGCGGCGGCGGCGGCACGCCGACGCCGTCGCCGCCCACGACCGGGCCGGTCGTCGTCGCGACCAAGGACATCCCGCTCTCGACCAAGATCACGGCCGATGAGCTGAGCACGATCACGACTCAACCTGACCGCGATCCTGCCGGGCGCCTTCACCGACCCGTCGCAGGTCGTCGGCCAGATCGCCCGCCAGTCGGTCGCGACCGGCGCCCAGATCACTCGGCGACCGTCACGGCGGCACGCACCGGCGTGATCCGGCAACATCGAATGCCCAGCCACCCTGCGCTGCATGGCGGTCCAGGTCGACCAGGTCAGCGGCGTCGGGACGGTCATCAAGACCGGTGACTACGTGGACATGGTCGTCGGCCTGACCGCCGACACATTCCCCGTGACCACGGTCAGCCCGGTCGACAACTCGATCACCGTCGTCACCGGCCTCAACGGCACGAGCGTCAAGCTCCTGCTCCAGGGCCTGCAGGTCATGGGCACGCTGCTGCCGCCCGTCGCGCCGCCGGCCGACACCGGCACCGCCTCGTCCGGCTCCGTCCGGCGCGCCGAGCGGACCCGGCACGGCCCTCAACGGCCAGCAGGAGATCGTCATCCTGGCGGTCACCGCCCAGCAGGCCGAAGTCATCAAGTTCGCCCAGATGGACGGCAACGTCACCCTGGCCCTGCGCTCGCCCGACGACTTCATCGACCCGGTCACCGGCGCGGCGCTCCCGCCGGTCCCGACCGTGACGACGGGCATCATCCTCAAGACCCTGGTCGACTCGTACGGCGTCCTTCCGCCGGAGATCATCCAGACCGTGGGCCCGATCGCCACCAAGAAGCCGTAGCCACGCCGGTCCGGACGCTCGGCGGCCGGACGGATCCCAGACAGGGGCGACGGGCGCTTGGACCGAGAGGTCCAGCGCCCGTCGCGGCCCCGACTCACCGACCGACCCATCGCATCGCACCACCGCAAGGACCAACCAGAGCGAGATGGCCGACCAGATCCGTGTCCTCGTCGTCGATGACATCCCAGAGACCCGCGATCACCTGACGAAGCTGCTTGGCTTCGAGAGCGACATCGACGTGGTCGGCTCCGCGGCGTCCGGCCGCGAGGCGCTGGAGATGGCCACCCGGTTGAACCCGGACGTCGTCCTGATGGACATCAACATGCCGGACATGGACGGCATCGCCGCCACCGAGCAGCTCTCGTCGGCCGTCCCGGGCGCCGCCGTCGTGATGATGTCGGTCCAGGGCGAGGCGGACTACCTCCGCCGCTCGATGCTGGCCGGGGCCCGCGAGTTCCTGGTCAAGCCGTTCAGCAGCGACGAGCTGACCGCCTCGATCCGCCAGGTCAGCGCTCGCGAGCGCGACAAGCAGAGCCGGATGGCGGTCATGCCGGTCGCAGCCGCGGCCGGGCACGGCCGGAGCGCGGACCGGCGAGCCGGGCGAGCCCGGGATCATCGTCGCGGTCTTCAGCCCGAAGGGCGGCGTCGGACGGACGACGGTCGCGGTCAACCTCGCGGTCGCCGCCGCCACCGAGCTCGGCAAGAAGGTCGTCATCATGGACGGCTCGTTCCAGTTCGGCGACGTCGGCGTCCTGCTCAACCTGAACCCGAAGAGCAAGTCGATCGCCGACCTCCTCCCGGAGCTCGAGGCCGGCGAGCTCGACTCGCTCGACACGTTCCTGATCAACCACACGGCCGGCATCCGCGTCCTGCTCGCGCCGCCGTCGCCCGAGACGGCCGAGCTGATCACCGCCGTCCGGGGTCAAGAAGATCCTCGAGGCGCTCCGCCGCGACCACGACCTGGTCGTCGTCGACTGCACGTCGTACTTCAACGACACGACCCTGGCCATCCTCGACGCGGCCGATGTGATCCTGACGATGCTCAGTCTCGAAATCACGAGCATCAAGAACATGCGCCTCTTCCTGGAGGTCGCCGAACAGCTCGGCTACGAGAGCGGGCAAGGTCCGGCTCGTCCTCAACCGCGCCGATTCGGCGCTCGGGCATCCGCGTCGCGGACGTCGAGCACTCGATCGGCCGCAAGGTCGACGAGACGATCGTCAGCGACGGTCGGAGCGTGGTCTACTGCGCTCAACCGGGGCGTACCGTTCTTCCTCTCCAACCGGGAGGCGCAGGTCTCCCAGGACATCCTGCGGCTGGCCCGCTCCGTCGTCGGAGAACGGTCCACCACCAGCAGCGAAACCACCGATCGCAAAATCGACCCAGAAGAAGTCGCTGTTCGCATGGCGATGAACGCAGTCACAGTCGGCCCCTCGGGGCGAGAAGGGGTGTAGGCCATGTCCTTGCTGAAGCGGATCGAGAGCGCTCGACCGGGAGCATCCGGTGCCCGGCGGCGCCCGGAGCGCCGGGGGCACCGGGCGCACCCGGAGCACCGGGGTCCAACCTGCCCGCGGCGCCGGGCGGCCCGCCGCCGAACTGGCGACCTCGGGCCGGCTGACCAGCCAGGCCCCGGTCCGCGAGTCGTTCCGGGACGTCAAGTTCCGGATCCAGAACCGGGTCATCCAGGACCTGGACCCGAAGCTCGACCTCTCCAACCAGGTCGAGGTCCGGCGCCAGATCGAGGAGATCTTCGGCAAGGTCATCGACGAGGAAGGCCTCGCCCTGACCCGCGCCGAGCGCGTCCGGATGCTCGAGCAGATCACCGACGAGATCATCGGCCTCGGCCCGCTCGAGCCGCTCCTGCGTGACGAGTCCATCACCGAAGTCATGGTCAACGGCCCGCGCCAGGTCTACATCGAACGCTCCGGCAAGCTCGAGCTGACCAACGTCGTCTTCCAGAACGACGACCACGTCATGCGCATCATCGACCGGATCATCGCCCCGATCGGCCGCCGCGTCGACGAGTCGTCGCCGATGGTCGACGCCCGCCTCACCGACGGTTCCCGCGTCAACGCCATCATCCCGCCGCTGTCATTGGTCGGCCCGGTCATCACCATCCGGAAGTTCTCCGCGTCGCCGTTCACGGTCGACGATCTGATCCGTTTCGGCACCGCCACCGCAGACATGTTCGACTTCCTTCGAGCATGCGTGGAGGCTCGCCTGAACATCTTCGTCTCCGGCGGCACCGGCTCCGGCAAGACCACGACCCTCAACGTCCTCTCGTCGTTCATCCCGAACGACGAGCGGATCGTGACGATCGAGGACGCCGCCGAGCTCCAGCTCCGCCAGGAGCACGTCGTCACCCTCGAGTCGCGCCCGCCGAACATCGAAGGCAAGGGCGCGATCCCGATCCGCGAGCTCGTCCGCAACGCCCTGCGCATGCGGCCCGACCGGATCATCGTCGGGGAGTGCCGTTCGGGCGAAGCCCTCGACATGCTCCAGGCCATGAACACCGGCCACGACGGCTCGATGTCGACCGGCCACGCCAACAGCCCGCGCGACATGCTGTCGCGGCTCGAGACGATGGTCCTGATGGCCGGCGTCGACCTGCCGCTGCGGGCCATCCGCGAGCAGGTCGCCTCGGCGGTCGACCTCATCGTCCAGCAGTCCCGTCTCAAGGACGGCACCCGCAAGATCGTCAACATCACCGAGGTCCAGGGCATGGAAGGTGATGTCATCGTCATGCAGGACGTCTTCATCTTCGAGCAGACCGGCGTCGTCGAGGGCAAGATCCAGGGCCGGCTCAAGCCGACCGGGATCCGGCCGAAGTTCGTCGAGAAGTTCGAAGTGATGGGCATCAACCTGCCGCCCGGCCTCTTCGGCTTCACGTACTAGGCCCCGGGGAAGGAGCAACGACCCGTGGATACCATGGCGCTCGTGGTCGCGGGGTCGCCGCCGCTGGCGATCATCCTGATCGCGATCGGCGTCGCGACCTCGGGTGGGTCGGGCATCTCCGACCGGCTCGAGCGCTACGCAGCCAAGCCGCAGGAGGCGCGCAAGGCGGCCGCCAGCGGCCAGGGACGGCGTGGCCGACCTGATCGCCCAGAGCGCGACGCTCAACAACCTCAACCAGGTCGTCGAGCAGCGCGACTTCGGGGCGAACCTCGCCCGCGACATCGCCCGCGCCGACCTCAAGCTCAAGCCGTCCGAGTTCCTGATGATCTGGGTCGGCGCGGTGGTCGGCGTCCCGCTGGTCATGCTCCTGCTCTCGCCGTTCCTGCCAGCCTCTCGGCAACCCGCTCTTCCTGCTCATCGGCGCCTTCGTCGGCTTCCTGCTCCCGCGCTTCTGGCTCAGTCGCCGCAAGGCAGGCCGGCTGGGGGCATTCAACAAGCAGCTGCCCGACACGATCACCCTCATCGCCAACGCGCTGCGCGCCGGGTCGTCGTTCCTCCAGGCCATCGAGCTGGTCGTCCGCGAATCGCGACCGCCGATCTCGACCGAGTTCGGCCGCGTCATCCGCGAGGTCAACCTCGGTCTGCCGTTCGACCAGGCGCTCGAGAACATGGTCCGCCGCGTCCGTTCGGACGACCTCGAGCTGATGGCGACGGCGATCAGCATCCAGCACCAGGTCGGCGGCAACCTCGCCGAGATCCTCGACTCGATCGCCTACACGATCCGCGAGCGCGTCCGCATCAAGGGCGAGATCCGGACCCTCACCGCGCAGCAGCGGCTGTCCGGCTACGTCGTCGGCTTCCTGCCGATCGGCCTCGCCGGCTTCCTGTTCATCGCCGCGCCCGGCTTCATGGCACCGATGTTCGACAACCCGCCCGAGATCCTCGGGCTGCCGGCCGGCGTCATCATCCTGATCTTCGGCGGATTCATGATGTTCATGGGCTTCATGTTCATCCGCAAGATCGTCGACATCGAGGTCTAGAGACGATGCCTATCCTCGCCATCGTCGTCGCGGCCCTCGCCGCCGGCGCCATCCTCCTCATCGTCATCGGGCTGGCCGGCAGCTCGCCGGTCGACCCGGTCCAGGCCCGGCTGACCCAGCTCGGGTCGATGCAGGCCAAGAACCTCGAGGAGCTCGAGCTCCAGCAGCCGTTCGTCGAGCGGACCCTGCGCCCGCTCGCGCATGCGCCTGTCGGGGAGCGTCTCGCGCGTCACCAGCACCTCGTTCAGCGACCGGACGGAGAAACGCCTGGCACTGGCCGGCAACCCGGGCGACCTGCGCGTCGCCGACTGGCTCGGCATCAAGGCGATCGGCGCGATCGTCGGCGCGATCCTGTTCTTCTTCCTGTTCGGGGTCGTCGGGCTGCATCGGGTTCCCGTTCATCATCGGCGGCATCCTCATGCCGGTGGTCGGCGCCCTGTTCGGCTACACCGCGCCGGAGTTCTGGCTCGGGCGGCAAGGTCAAGAAGCGCCAGAAGGCCATCCTGCTGATGATCCCGGACGCGCTCGACCTGCTGACGATCTCCGTCCGCGCCGGTCTCGGCTTCGACGCCGCGCTGGGCAAGGTCGTCGAGAAGCTCCAGGGGCCGCTGTCCGACGAGTTCCGTCGGGCGCTCGCCGAGGTCCGTGTCGGCAAGGCGCGCCGCGACGCGCTGCGCGACATCGTGCCGCGCACCGAGGTCGTCCCGCTGACCAACTTCATCGGCGCGATCATCCAGGCCGAGCAGCTCGGTGTCTCGATCTCCAAGGTGCTCCAGGTCCAGTCCGAGCAGCTCCGCATCGAGCGCCGCCAGCGCGCCGAGGAGCAGGCCGCCAAGGCGCCGATCAAGATGCTGTTCCCGCTCGTCGGCTGCATCTTCCCGTCGCTGTTCATCGTCATCCTCGGGCCGGCGATCATCCTGATCGTCCAGAACCTGAAGGTCTAGATCCGGATCCCGGATCCGAACGACTCGCGTGACCGCGGCGTTGCGCGCCGCAGAATCTCGACCGCTGGCACGGCGCTGGCCGAGCGACTCGAGGTCGCCGATAGCCTGTGGGCCAAGTTCATGGGCCTGATGGGCCGTCCGGCGCTCGAGCCGGCACGGGGCTGTGGCTGACCGGCACGAACGGCATCCACATGATGTTCATGCGCTTCGCCGATCGACGCCGTCTTCCTGGCGCAAGCCCGATGGAACGGGCGACGGCGGGGACGGGGCTCGGGCGGTCCTGTCGGTCCACCCGGGTCTGCGCGCCTGGACCGGGCTGGTCCCGCTCGTCCGCGGGGCGAACGGCGTCCTCGAGCTGCCGGTCGGCACGATCGCGCGGAGCGGGACGGCGGTCGGCGACCGGATCGCGCTGGAGCCCGCCGCTAAGCCGGAGTGAAGCGGCGCGCGGCCATCATCGCGCGATGGCAGCCCTGCGCCGGTTCGACCGACGGCCGCTCTCGATCTCGCGTTTCCCGCGGCCTGTTCGGGTTGCGGCCGCGAGGGCCCGCCGCTGTGCGCGACCTGCGTCCCGGCGCTCGACGCCCGTCTCGGCCTGCCCGGCGGGACCCCGATCGGCCTGCCGGCCGACATCCCGGCGCCGCTCCTCCAGCTCGAGTGGTGCGCGCCGTTCGCCGGACCCGTGCGCGACGGCCTCCACGACCTGAAGTACGAGGGTGAGCGACGCCTCGCCGAGCCGCTCGGGGCGGCCGTCGCGCGGCGCTGGGCGCGGGTCGGGTCCGGCGCGGTGGTCGTCGTGCCGGTCCCCGTCCATGCCGATCGGCGAGCGCCGGCGCGGCTACGACCAGGCGGCGCTCATCGCGGCGGTCGCCGCGCGCGAGCTCGGCCTGCCGATCGCGCTCGCGCTCGAGAGGCGACGCGCGACGATCGCCCAGTTCGAGCTCGGCCGCGACGAGCGGGCGACCAACGTCGAGGGCGCGTTCGCGGTGCGCGACGGACGTTGCCGGCCGGGGCTCGGGTGCGCGAGCGGTCGCCGGTCGCTGGGTCCTGCTGGTCGACGACGTCGTCACGACCGGCGCGACCCTGGCCGCCTGCGGCGTGGCCCTGCGACGGGCCGGCGCGACCGCGGTCAGCGCGATCGCCGTCGCCCGGGAGCGATGAACCGGGCCGGAACGGGACGCGCGTATACTCGGTGGCAGGCGGTCAACGGCCCGAACATCGCGCCCACCGCCGGACCCGCACAGGCGGCCACTGGCCCGGGGGGTACGCTTGAGGACGATCGTCAAGGGCAAGAATGCCGAGGTCCCCGAACGCGTCCGCGAGTACGCGGAGCGCAAGCTCAAACGGATCGAACGGCTGCTTGACGATCAGACCGATGCCACCGTGGAGCTCTGGAGCGAGCACCACAAGAGTGCCTCCACCTCCCATTTCGCCGAGCTGACACTCGTCGTCCACGGGCAGATCCTGCGCAGCCGCGCGACCGGCTCGAGCTACCAGGAGGCGCTCGACGACGTCGTCGACAAGGTCGAGCGACAGGCGGTCGAGCACAAGGAGAAGCCGCGCCTGCGCGCCCGGCCCGAGGAGGAGAAGCAGATCCTCCGCCGTCTCGCCGACGGCTCCGAGGGCCGCGCCGCGACCCACGCATCGTCAAGGTCAAGCGCTTCGACATCGAGCCGATGTTCGAGGAGGACGCCATCGCCGCGATGGACGAGCTCGGCCACCAGTTCTTCGTCTTCGTCAACGCCGAGACCGAGCGCGTCGCCGTCCTCTACCGCCGCCACGACGACGACTACGGCCTCATCGAACCAGTCATCGGCGGCGACTACACCCAAGGCCGCAGCAAAGCCCCCAGCGCCCCAGACCGAGCAGCAGCGCGAACCTGACCTACTCCGAACCGACGCGGGTGTCGTCCTGCGCCGTCTTGCCGCGGCGACGCGGGCGCGCGCCGCAGCTTCCGTCAGGCGGAGCGTCGCGGCGACGCCGCCGTAGGAAGCGAAGGTCGCGTCAGCGGCGATGCAGCAGCCGCCGAACGGGCGCTCGCGTACCATCCCGGGATGCTTCCCGACGGACGACGCCTCGGCGCGCACCTGCCGCTCGGCGACGGCATGGTCCGGGCGGTCGATCGCGCGCACGAGATCGGGGCGCAGGCGCTCCAGATCTTCGTCGACAACCCGACCGCCTGGCGACGCCGCGCCGAGCCCCCGCCCGAAGCCGCCGCGTTCCGTGCCCGCCTGGCCGAGCTCGACATCCGGCCGATCGCGGTCCATGCCTCCTACCTCGTCAACCTCGCCGGTCCCGAGGAGGACTTCTTCGGCCGCTCGGTCGAGGTCCTCGCGGCGGATCTGCGAGCCGCGCCGGGGTTCTCCGGGCGGTTCGTCAACGTCCACATCGGCTCGCACCGCGGCGCCGGCGTCGAGGCCGGGACGAAGCGGCTGGCGGACGGGCTTGCGCTCGTGCTCGCCGAGGTCGATGGCGGACCCGATGCGCCACCGATCGTCCTCGAGAATTCGCCGGGGAGCGGCTTCGGTCTCGGGATGGACGTGGCCGGTCTGGCCGACATCGCCGAGGCCGCCGCCGCTCGCGGCATCGCCCGTGACCGGGTCGTCGTTCTGTCTCGACACGGCCCACGCCTGGGCGGCCGGGATCGACCTGTCCGAACCGGCCGCCATCGATGCCTTCCTGGCGGACTTCGACGACCGGATCGGTCTCGACCGGCTGGTCATGATCCACCTCAACGATTCGAAGTCGGAGCGCGGCTCGCATCTCGACCGCCACGAGCACCTCGGCGCCGGCCGGATCGGGGCGGTCGGTCTCGGTCACCTGCTCCGTCATCCGGCGCTCGCGCACGTCGCCTACTACCTCGAGACACCCGGGATGGACGAGGGCTACGACGCGATCAACATGGCCCGCGCGTTCGACATCGCCGCGGGTCGCCCGCTCGCCGACCTGCCGCCCGAGGCCATGACGGTCCGGGGCAGCCGGGCCAGGACCGGTCCGTCGGCCGGGCCGGCGGGTCCCACGGAATGACGGGCCCTGCGCGGAGCCCTTCCAGACTGCTGTGGGCGGTCGTCCCGATCGGGCTGGTCGTGGTCGCGGGCCTTCTCCGCCTCCCGAACCTCGCCACACGCGGGACGTGGGACGCCGACCAGGGGCACGACATGCTCGTCCTGCGCGCGCTCGTCCAGAACGGGATCGTGCCGCTGCTCGGGCCACCGACCTCGATCGGCGACGTCCACCACGGCGCCCTCTACTACTACCTGCTCTCGCCCGCGGCCTTCCTGACCGGTGGCGATTCACCGCTGGCGGTCGCCGGGCTGATCGCCCTGGCGGGGATCGCCGCGGTCCTCGTGACGTGGTGGCTGGCACGCTCGATCGGTGGCCCCGTCGCCGGGCTCGTGGCGGGCCTGGCGATGGCCGTCTCGGCATCCGCCGTCGACGAGTCGACCTTCATCTGGAACCCGAACCTGATCGCCCTGTCGAGCTCGATCGCGCTGGCCGGTGCCTGGTACGCCTGGACGACCCGGCGCAGGCGTGGCTGGATCGTGGCGGCCATCGGGACCGCGGTGACGATGCAGTGCCACGTCCTGGGCGTCACGCTCCTGCCGGTGATCGCGGCGATCCTGGTCGCCGATGCGCGCCGTCGACCGCCCGGACCCGAGCGACGGTCGGTCTGGGTGGCCGGTCTGGCGGGTCTCGGGATCATCGCGCTGGCCTTCGTGCCGCTCGTCATCCACGAGCTGACCAACGACTTCTCCGAGATCCATGCCGCGCTCGACTACATCCAGGCCGGCGGCGCGCCGGGCGGGTTCGGGCCGTTGGTGGCATTCCTGGTCATCGCCATCCGGGTCGCGTCCTGGCCGGTGACGGGGCTGCTGACCGACGCCGGGTGGGTCGCGCTGGTCGCCGTCTCGGTCGTCATCGCCATCGCGATCTGGTCGAGCCGGAGCGGGACTGTCCGCGAGAAGCAGGCGGCGCGCTGGCTGGGGCTCGGGCTGCTGTGGACGGCGCTCGCACTCACGTTCCTGTCGCCGAGCCTCGCGACGATCGTCCCCGACCTCCCGAACGACCACTATCACGCCTTCGCGGACCCGATGGTCTTCACGCTGCTCGGGATCGGTATCGCCGCGCTGTGGAGACTGGGCAGGGCGCGCGGAGGGACGCCTTCTGAGGGGGCGCCCCCGTCCGAGTCGGCCACAGCGGTACCCGGTGGGCGGGCGGCGATCCCGTTCGGACCCGCTCCTGGCGATCGTCGGAGTCGTCGCCTTCCTTGCCTGGAACGTCGCCCACCAGCCGCCGGCCGTCCATCCGGACGGCGGCTTCCCGGCCGCCGCGGCCGCTGCCGATCGGATCATCGCCGCGGCCGGTGACGACGTGATCACGCTCGTCTCCCTGCCGGACTTCAAGTCGACCGAGGCGTACGGCTACCCGCTGATCCGGGCCGGTGCACGCGTCCGGGCGCCCGGCGGCGAGCCGGTCGTCGACGGCACGATCGTCGTCATCTGCGACTCACGGTTCGAGGTCGCGATCGGGGCGCCGTGTGGCGGCCCGGCCGAGGCGACGGTCGCGCCACCCGACCGGTTCGGCGAGCCGTCGACCGGTTCGTCGCGGCGCCGAACCGGACGATCTCGATCTACGAACCCGGTGCGCTCGCGGTCCGCTGAGAGCGTTCGGGCGGCTGGGCCGCTGAGCCGCGGGCTCGGGCCGCGGACGGCCCCGACACACCCGGGAATCGCGAACGCCGACGCCCCAGACGTCGGCGTTCGCTGCCCCGAGACCCGGACCGTGGAGGGCGAATCCGGGCCGTGCCCTGGTATGTGCTAGTAGCGCCCCGGTTCCCGGCTGAGCGAGCGCGAGACCGGACGGACCGTGCTGACGGTCGACCCGACCCCGGCCGTGACCGGGCTGGCAGAGGCTTGGGACCGGCCGTTCGGGGGTCGCCCGGACGACCGATCGGAGCCGTTGTTGACATCGGCAGGCTGGAAGGTGCGGCCGTAGCGGCGCATCCGCACGGCCAGGTAGTACTCCATGATCTGGCGCACCTGCGGCTCGCTCAGGAGCTCGTCGGCGCGCAGCGCGTATTCGACACGCGCGGTGGGGTTCGTGTTGCCGGCAGCGACCAGGCCGAGATACTGCGGGGTGTCGGCGTCGTCGCGAAGCTCACGAAGGCCGCGAGCGAGCTTGGTCGCGGTCCCGAGGGACGGCATCCGGTCGCCGCGGATCAGCCGCGAGATCGTGGAATGGTCCACGCCCGACTGCTGGGCAAGCTGCCGTTGCGACATCTTCTTGGCCTTGAGCTGTGCTCGCAGCCATTCGTTGAACGCTCGGCCGTTCTGGGTCGTCATCGTTGCCTGGGCGCTCCATGGGATCGAGCCGAAGTGAAGGTTTTCCCTGCCCGAACTATCGGTGGGGCGTCTGAACGCCTGTATCACCCGTTGGTACCGGGTCAGCGCCTCGTCCCACGATGAGCAAAGGGCAGTGCGGTGCGGAGCAGGCGTGTCCGGTCCGGGCACAGAGGTCTGGGTCCCCTGACCTTGGTACGTCCCCCGTCCCGGTTCGGTTCACCGTCTGGGTGGCGAAGCTGCCGGATGGGACGCCCGGGGCCGAACTGTCGCGGTCGTGATTGGGCCCGACCGGGACCGTTTGTCGAAAGATACAGCCTTACGCGATTTGGGCACCGGGGCGGCCGGCGGCTGCGGGATGCGCCCCATCCCGCGCGGCATCGGCGAGACCACGTACAGGATCGCCCCGAAGACGATGATCGACAGCACGCTGATCACCCAGTCGAGGATGGTGATCGCCGTCGCCTCGGGAAGCGGCACGCCGTAGGCCACGGTCAGCACCCCGACCACGCCTGCCTGGGCGAAGCCGAGGCCGGCCGGGCTGAGCGGGATCGCGGTCAGCAGCGACCCGATGAGAGCCACGAAGATCGCCCCGGACAGCCCGATCTCGACGTTGGGGAAGCCGAACGCAAGCACCACGATGTAGAGCCGAAGGCCCTCGGTCAGCCAGATCAACCCGGTCAGGAACGCGAGGACCGGCAGGTGGCGGAGCCCGACGGCGCCGAAGACGCCCTCCTCGAAGCGGTCGTACAGCTCGTGGATCCGCGGGGGGACCGGCAGCCGGTCGAGGATCCGTCGTCCGAAGTTGCGCATCGTGAACAGTCCCGACGGCGGCCACGATGACCACCACGATCCCGACCACGAAGACCAGCCGGATCGCGGGTGGCAAGCCGTTCCGGAAGCTGTAGAAACCGACGGCCAGACCGAGGATCGCGATGGCGAAGACGTCCAGGATCCGCTCGATGAAGACGGTCCCGAACGTCCGGCTCAGCGAGGCCGCGCTGTTCATCTTGAGCAGGTAGGCGCGATAGACATCGCCGAGCTTGGCCGGCACCACGCAATTGACGAACCACGAGATGTACAGGATCTCGATCGAGTTGCGCAGGCTGATGACGAACCCGGTCTCGCGCAGGAGCCGTTCCCAGCGATAGCCACGCAGCGGGAACCCGAGGTAGAAGACGACGAACGCGAGCGCGACATAGGCCGGGTTCGCCTGCAGGATCAGCTGCGGGACCGCGGCCAGCCGCTCCCGATTGAGGTACAGGAAGAAGGCGATGATCCCGAGCGGGACGACGATCGACAGGATCGTCCGCGGCTGGCGCAGCCGCTGACCGAGCGTGATCTGCGAGACGTCGGTCGGTTCGTCCTCGAGCGCTTCCAGCAGCGAATCGGGGTCGTGGTGCGGGATCGCGGCGTCGGCGGTGGGTGTGGCCTCCATCGCACCGGACCCTACCGGACCGACCGACTCGTCGACCACCGGACGATGGTCCTGCCCGCCCGGCTCGCTCACGATCGCGGGTCCGTGGCGTCCCCGGGGTCGGCCGCAGGTCCCGCCGCGATCCGACGGTTGCCGCGCACGTGATTGACGCCCTTGGCGACCGGCGTCCAGAGCCGGACCAGGTAGCTCGCACGACCCGGGATGATCTCCGCGCTCGGCAACGTCGCGAGCAGGCCGGCCGCGGTCGACGGGTTGCCATCGAACGCGGTGTAGGCGACCCCGACCTCCATCACCGAATGCGCGTCCGAGACCGAGATCCCCGGCAGCCCATGCTCGAGCGCGAACGCCTGGGCATCCTCGTTGCCATGACCGACCAGTCGCGCGTTGTGCGTCTCGACCCAATCGACCATCGGGCACGAGGCTTTCCATGCGACGCGTCCCGCAGCAATGACCCACGCCGCGAGTCGAACGGATGCGGTATCCCGACCAACGCGCCCTGATCGCGCGCCCGCGCGATCGACTCGACGGCGGACAGTCCCGGCGGGATCGCCTTCTCGAGGAAGAGGCAGATCAGATCGCCCTCGAGCGTCTTGACCTCCTCCCCGACGATGATCGTGAGCTCGGGAGGCGCAAGATCCCGAGCCTCGAGCGCGACGTCGATCCGGTCATGATCCGTGATCGCGAGATGCGTCAATCCCCGGCTATGTGCCGCCTTCACCATGTCCCGAGGATCGGACAAGCAGTCGAAGCTACCCCGCGAGTGGCAGTGCAGATCCGCAAACGCGCGGCTCATGTGTCGCGGGGCCCGTCACCCGGGGCGTCAAGCTCCTGGGTGCCTACGGCTCCGCGCCAGTCGGCACTCCGCCTGACGGCACCCATCCGCTTGCCGCGCCGGGCGCCACCCGTGTCCGCGTGCATGTTCAGACCTGCTGGACCAGTGACTTCTTGAAGAAGTCGAAGTGCTCGAGCGCGAGACCGGTGCCCAGGGCGACGCAGCTGAGCGGGTTCTCGGCCACGTGGCACGGGACACCCGTGACCTGGGTCAACAGCTTGTCGACGTTCCGCAGAAGTGCGCCGCCACCGGACATGACCATGCCCTTGTCGATGATGTCCGAGGAGAGCTCGGGCGGGGTCTGCTCGAGCACGGACCGGACCGCCGCGACCAGCTGCTGGAGGGGCGCCTCGATGGCCTCCATGACCTCGCTGCTGGTGATCGGGATCGTTCGCGGCAGGCCGGCGATGAGGTCGCGGCCGCGGACCTCCATCGTCAGCTCGCGATCGAGCGGGAGGGCGGTCCCGATCTCGATCTTGACCTGCTCGGCCGTCCGCTCGCCGACCATCAGGTTGTACTTCTTGCGGATGTAGGTCGCGATCGCCTCGTCGAAGCGGTTGCCGCCGACCCGCAGGCTGTGCGAGACGACGATCCCGCCGAGAGCGATGACCGCGATCTCGCTCGTCCCGCCGCCGATGTCGATGATCATGTTGCCGGACGGTCCGCTGATCGGGACGTTGGCGCCGATCGCGGCGGCCAGCGGCTCCTCGATGAGGTAGGCCTCCTTGGCGCCGGCCTTGAGCGCGGCGTCGCGGACGGCCCGCTTCTCGACGCTGGTCACGCCGGCCGGGACCGAGATCATCACCTCGGGCTTGCCGAAGCCGACGCCGGCCCTTGCGGACCTTGCCGATGAAGTGGCTGAGCATCGCCTCGGTGATGACGTAGTCGGCGATGACGCCGTCCTTCATCGGGCGGATGGCGTGGATGTTGCCGGGCGTCCGGCCGATCATCTCGCGCGCTTCCTCGCCGACCGCGACGATCCGGTTGTCGTCGGAGACGGCGACCACGCTGGGCTCGGTGATGATGATGCCCTTGCCCTTGACGTAGACGAGGATGTTGGCCGTGCCGAGGTCGATGCCGATCTTCATGAGGGCTGTCTGCTGTCCCTTCCGCGGCGCGCGAGATGCTGGCTCCGATATCCAGGAACTTGCGCTCGATGTTCTCATAGCCCCGGTGAACGTGGTGCGCACCGCGGATCGTGGTCGTCCCCTTGGCCGCGAGCGCGGCCAGGATGAGCGAGGCGCCGGCCCGCAGGTCGCCGATCTCGACGGCGGCCCCGACCAGCTTCGAGCGACCCTCGATCGTCGCGTGCCGACCGTCCTGCATCGTCACCTGGGCGCCCATCTTGGCGACCTCGGCGAGCCATTCGAGGCGATCCTCGAAGATCGCCTCGTGGACGTGCGAGACGCCGGTCGCCTGCGTCAGCAGGACCGAGGTCGGTGGCTGGAGGTCGGTCGCAAGGCCCGGGTAGGCGGCCGTCGCGATGTCGGTGGCGCGATACCCGTCGGTGTCGAGCGCGGTGCCGTCGACCTCGATCGTGTCGGTCCCGCACGACGACGCCGACACCGATCCGGCCGACGGTCTCGATGAACGCGGCGAGGTGGTCGCACGGAGCGCCCTGGAGCGTCAGCTTCCCGCCGGTCACGGCCGCGGCGACGACGAACGTCCCGGCCTCGATCCGGTCGGGGATGACGTGATGGTCGGCGCCGCGCAGCCGCTTCCGGCCCTCGATCTCGATCGTGTCCGGGTAGGTCCGCTCGACCGCCGCGCCCATCGCCTGGAGGAAGGCGATCAGGTCGTCGACCTCGGGCTCCTGGGCGGCCGGCCGGATGACGGTCGTCCCCTCGGCGAGCGTCGCCGCCAGCATCGCGTTCTCGGTGCCCATGACCGACACGAACGGGAAGCGGACCTCGCCGCCGCGCAGTCGTCCCGGCGCCGTCGCGAAGTAGTAGCCGTTGCGGTATTCGATCGAGGCGCCGAGCGACCGCATCGCCTCGACGTGGAGGTCGACCGGTCGCCGCCCGATCCGGTCGCCGCCCGGGTTGCTGATGATGACCTGCCCGAACCGGGCCAGGAGCGGGCCGAGCAGGATGAAGCTGGCGCGCATCCGGGCTGCCGCCTCGAGCGGGACGAACAGCCACTCGACGTCGCCCGAGGCGACCTCGTAGACGTTGTCCGCCGGGTGATCCACGACGACGCCGAGGTCGCGCAGCGTCTCGGCCATGACCCGCACGTCCTCGATCTCGGGGACGTTGGTGAACCGGCACCGCTCACCGGTCAGCGTCGCCGCGGCGAGGAGCTTGAGCGCCGCGTTCTTCGAGCCGCTGATCGGGACCGTCCCGTTGCAGCGGCCGGCCGCCCTCGATCCGGAAGATCTCCCGGGCCACCGGCTCCGGCCGGTACTCCCAGTGGAACGGCCTCGCGTCAGCCACGGGGACCGACTCGATGCCGCCGAGTCGTTGCGGCGATCCCGTCGTTCAAGGCACTCAACCGCGGTGCCGCGGTCCCTCGCGGTGTCGACGTTCCGCGACGCGGATCCGGAGGAGGGCCTGCTGGAGCTGCGCGCGGGCCGCCGCCAGGTCGACGGCGTCGGTCGGTGCGTGCGCCCTCGATCGCCCGCTCCGCCTCGCGCCGCGCCTCCTGGGCCTTCTCGAGGTCGATCTCGCTGGCCATGTCGGCCGTCTCGGCCATCACCACGACGCGATCAGGCCGGACCTGCAGGAACCCGCCCACGATGGCGAACGACTCCTCAGCCCCACCCTTCCGGATCCGCAGCTCCCCGACCCCAAGCATCGAAACCAAAGGAGCATGGTGCGGCAACACCCCCAGCTCCCCCTCGATCCCAGGCAGATTCACAGCATCAACAGTGTCCGAATACGCCAACCGCTCAGGCGTGACGATCTCCAGCAGGAGTGGCATCTACCTACTCCACATGAAAAGGGGGTCTGAGGGCTGATTTCGGCCACGACTGGTGGCACGTGGGGGTGTCGTCGGTAGGGCGCCGAGGAGCGCGCCCGTCAGGCGGAGCGCCGGCAGCGCGCAGCCGTAGGGCGCGCGGATCGGTGACCGACCGGCGACGGGCCCCCCCATCACGACCCCAACTTGGCCGCGTTCTCGCGGACATCATCCAAGGTGCCGGCCAGGAAGAATGCCTGCTCCGGCAACGTATCCGTCTTGCCTTCCAGGATCTCCTTGAACGACGCGACCGTGTCCTTGATGTTCACGTACTTGCCCGACCGTCCCGTGAACACCTCCGCGACGAAGAACGGCTGGCTCATGAACCGCTGGAGCCGCCGCGCGCGGGCGACCGTCGCCTTGTCCTCTTCGGACAGCTCGTCGATGCCGAGGATCGCGATGATGTCCTGCAGGTCGCGGTAGCGCTGCAGGACGCGCTGCGTCTCGCGCGCGACGTCGTAGTGGTCCTGCCCGACGATGTTCGGGTCGAGGACGCGCGACGTCGAGGTCAGCGGATCGACCGCCGGGTAGATGCCCAGCTCGGCGATGCTCCGCTCGAGCCGGATCGTCGAGTCGAGATGGGCGAACGTCGTCGCCGGCGCCGGGTCGGTGTAGTCGTCGGCCGGCACGAAGACCGCCTGGAGCGAGGTGATCGAGCCGTCGCGGGTCGAGGTGATCCGCTCCTGGAGCCCGGCCATCTCGGTGGCGAGGTTCGGCTGGTAGCCGACCGCCGACGGCATCCGGCCGAGCAGCGCGGAGACCTCCGAGCCCGCCTGCGTGAAGCGGAAGATGTTGTCGATGAACAGGAGCACGTCGCGGTGCTCCTCGTCGCGGAAGTACTCGGCCATCGTCAGGCCGGTCAGGCCGACCCGCTGGCGGGCGCCGGGCGGCTCGTTCATCTGGCCGAAGACGAAGGCGGTCTTGGCGATGACGCCGGACTCGGTCATCTCGTGGATCAGGTCGTTGCCCTCGCGGCTGCGCTCGCCGACGCCGGCGAAGACGGACACGCCCGCGTGCTCCTGGGCGACGTTCCGGATCAGCTCCTGGATGATGACCGTCTTGCCGACGCCGGCCCCACCGAAGATCCCGATCTTGCCGCCCTTCTTGAACGGGCAGATCAGGTCGATGACCTTGAGTCCGGTCTCGAAGACCTCGATCTCGGTCGACTGCTGGTCGAACGCCGGCGGGTCGCGATGGATCGGCAGGTGGACCTCGGCGACGACGTCGCCCTTGCCGTCGATCGGGTGGCCGAGCACGTCGAAGACGCGACCGAGCGTCGGCTCGCCGACCGGCACCGTGATCGGCGCGCCCGTGTCATGGACGTCGACGCCGCGGGCGAGCCCGTCGGTCGTGGTCATGGCCACCGCACGGACCCAGTTGTTGCCGAGGTGCTGCTGGACCTCGCAGACGAGCGGCTCCTGCCCCTCGCGCTGGATCTCGACGGCGTTGTAGATCCCCGGCAGGCGTCCCGCCGGGAACTCGATGTCGACGACGGGTCCGGTGATCTGGATGACTCGGCCGATCGCGGCCGGGGCGTTGGTCGCCATGTTCGGGTTGCCTCCTGCGTCCTGGCGCGTCAGCGAGCGTTCGCGCCCGACGCGATCTCGATCATCTCGCGGGTGATGTTGGCCTGGCGGACCTTGTTGTACGAGAGGGTCAGGTCCTCGATGAGCTCTTCGGCGTTCTCGGTGGCGTTCTTCATCGCGACCATCCGGCTCGATTCCTCGCTGGCCTTGGCCTCGAGGACGGCCTGGAAGAGACGCGTCGCCACGTAGCGTGGCAGGAGCTGCTCGAGCACGGCCGACGCGCTCGGCTCGAAGATGAACTGGTTGCCGGGGATGCCCTCGGTGTCCTCCGCGGGCTGGATCGGCAGGATGGTCAGTGCCGTCGGGCCGCTGGACGAGGGTCGACACGAACAGGCTGTAGACGATGTCGACCCGGGCGTACGTCCCGGCCAGGAAGTCGTCGGTGATCAGGCGGGCCAGCGGCAGCACGTCGGCGAACGACGGCCGGTCGCCGAAGGTCGCGAAATGCGCCTCGAGCGGGACACCGGACCGGCGCATCGCGTCGCGACCCTTGCGCCCGACCGTGATGAGTGCCACGTCGCCGGGGTTGTCGACGATGTCGCGCGAGACGAAGCGAACGATGTTCGTGTTGAGCGGCCCCGACAGCGGCCGGTCCGTCGTGATCAGCACGATCAGCCGCTTGCCGCCCTCCGGCGTGGCGAGCAGCGGGTGGTCCTCCTGCCCGAGGACGGCAGCCAGGTCGGCCAGCACCTCATCGAGCTTCTCGCTGTACGGGCGCGCGGCCAGCGTGGCGTCCTGGGCGCGCTTCAGCTTCGACGCCGCGACGAACTGCATGGCGCGAGTGATCTGCTTGATGTTCTTGACGGAGCCGATCCGTCTGCGGATATCGCGCTGGCTTGCCACGTGGTGTTCGCTCCCCGCCTACGCCAGGAAGCTGGTGCGGAAGGCGTCGATGGCTTCGTCGAGGGCCTTGCCGAGGTCGTCGGAGAGGGCCTTCTTGTCGGCCAGCTCCTTGAGGATGTCCGGGCGCTCGGTCTCGAGGAAGCGGTAGAACTGGGTCTCGAAGTCGCGGACCCGCGGCGTCGGGACGTCGTCGAGCTTGCCGTGCGTCGCCGCGTACAGGATGGCGACCTGCTTCTCGACGCCGAGCGGCTGGTACTGCGGCTGCTTGGTGATCTCCGACAGCTTCTCGCCGCGGGTCAGCTGGTCGCGGGTCGCCTTGTCCAGGTCGGACGCGAACTGGGCGAACGCGGCGAGCGAGCGGTACTGGGCAAGGTCGAGCTTGAGCGGCGCCGCGACCGTCTTCATCGCCTTGGTCTGCGCCGCGGAACCCGACGCGCGAGACCGAGATGCCGATGTTGAGCGCGGGCCGCTGGCCGGCGTTGAACAGGTCGGTCTCGAGGAAGATCTGGCCGTCGGTGATCGAGATGATGTTGGTCGGGATGTAGGCCGACACGTCACCGGCCTGCGTCTCGACGATCGGCAGCGCGGTGATCGACCCGCCGCCGTTCTCCTCGTTCATCCGCGCCGCCCGCTCGAGCAGCCGGCTGTGGAGGTAGAAGACGTCGCCGGGATACGCCTCGCGGCCCGGCGGACGGCGCAGCAGGAGGGCCATCTCGCGGTACGCCCAGGCGTGCTTGGACAGGTCGTCGTAGACGCACAGCGCGTCCTTCACGAGGCCCTGGTTGGGCACCTCGACGCCTTCCTCCATGACCTCCTCGGCCATCGCGACGCCCGAGTACGGGGCGAGGTACTGGAGCGGGGCGGGATCCTCGGCGCCGGCGACGACGACGATCGTGTACTCCATCGCGCCGTACTGCTCGAGGACGGCGACCGTGTTGGCGACCGTCGAGAGCTTCTGGCCGATGGCCACGTAGACGCAGACCAGGCCCTTGCCCTTCTGGTTGATGATCGTGTCGATGGTGATCGCGGTCTTGCCCGTCTGGCGGTCGCCGATGATCAGCTCGCGCTGGCCGCGACCGATCGGGATCAGCGCGTCGATCGCCTTGATCCCGGTCTGGACCGGCGTATCGACCGACTGGCGGACGATGACGCCCGGCGCGATCCGCTCGACCGGACGGGACCTCTTCGAGTCGATCGGACCCTTGTCGTCGAGCGGCTGGCCGAGCGGGTTCACGACGCGCCCGAGCAGCCCGGCCCCGACCGGGACCTCGACCACGCGACCGGTCGTCTTGACCGTGTCGCCTTCCTTGATCGCCGTCGCGTTGCCGAGGATGACCGCGCCGACCGTCTCTTCCTCGAGGTTGAGGGCCATGCCGATCAGCCCGCCCGGGAATTCGAGCAGCTCGGAGGAGAGCGCGCCGGACAGCCCGTAGATCTGGGCGATGCCGTCGCCGACCTCGACGACGGTCCCGACACTGCGGGTCTCGACACCGGAGTCGAAGTCGTCGATCGCGGACTTGATGATGCTGGTGATCTCGTCGGAACGAATGGCCATCGGTCTCAGATCTCCTAGAGGGCGCCCGAAACGAGCTGGTTCCGCAGTCGCTCGAGGCGGCCTCGGACGCTACCGTCGATCATGCGGTCGCCGACGCGCACGACGAGGCCACCCAGCAGGCTGGGATCGACCTGGACGTCGAGCTCGACGCGACCGCCGGTGAAGCCCTCCAGCCGTTTGGTCAGGGCTTGGATCTCGTCCTGCGACAGCGGGGCGGCGCTGGTCGCGGTGGCTACGGTGATGCCCTGGCGGGCGTTGTCGAGACGGCGGAACTCGGCCGCCACCTTGGGCAGCTCGTGGATCCGGCCGCGCCGGATCATCAGGCCGAGCAGGTTGAGGACGGGACGCGGAGCGACCTTGGCGAAGACCGAGTCGGCCATCTCGAGGCGCGTCTCGAGCGCGACGGCCGGATTGGCCAGCATGTGGCCCACCCGCTCATCCGCCGCGATCGAGGCGGCCGCCTCCAGGGCAGACCGCCAGGCCTCGACGCTGTCGTCCCGGAGGGCGACCTCGAACGCGGCCTCGGCATATCGCCGCGCGGCCGTCTCCCGTCCGGCCATCAGTCGCTGTCCATCAGTTGTTGGATCCCCCGACGCCGGAGCTGCGGAGGAACTCCTCGACCAGCCGGCGCTGGCGCTCGTCGGACATCGTCTCGCCGACCACCTTGCCGGCGGCCAGCAGGGCGAGGTCGGCGACCTCGGCACGGACGTCGGCGATCGCGCGGACCTTCTCCGCCTCGATCTCCGCGGCCGCGCGGACCCGCAGGCGCTCGAGCTCCTCGCGCGTCGCCGCGATATCGGCATCGCGCGTCTCCTGGGACACCTTCTGGGCCCGGACGAGGATCTCGTTCGCCTCGCGACGTGCCTCGCCGAGCGTGGCGACGCGCTCCGCCTCCGCGCTCTCGCGATCGCGTCGCGCCTGCTCCGCGTCCTTCAGGCCCACTTCGATCCGATCCTTGCGCTCGGCCAGGATCTTGGTGACCGGCTTGAGGGCGAACGTCCACAGGATCGCGAAGAACACGATGAAGTTGAGGGCGCTGACGATCACCCAGAACAGGTTGATCTGGAAGAGCGCCTGGTCCTCGGCGGCCAGTTGTACGGCTTGGTGGCCCGCCACGCCGGCGACGGCCAGGATGTCCACGGACTACGTCGGCTGGATGAAGATCGCGAGCAGGCCGACGACGATCGCGAGAACGCCGAGGCCTTCTGCGAACGCCGCGAGGATGATCGCGATGCCGCGGATCTGTCCGGCGGCGTCAGGGTTGCGGCCGATCGCCGAGGCGGCCATGCCGCCCAGGATGCCGATGCCGATGCCCGGGCCGAGTACGCCAAGGGCTGCGAGTCCGGCGCCTGTGTAATCCATCGTGTGTCTTCCTCCTACTCCCCGAGCCTGCGGCACGGGATCATCGAGACCGTTGTTGTGGTGCGCCGAGAGCGGCGCCTCAGTGTGCGGGCTGGAGACTCTGCGGCTCGTGGCCCTCCAGCGTGCTCATGGCGTCCTCTGCGACATGACCTTCCTCGTGCTCGTGCCCCTCGATCGCGAGCGTGATGAACACGAGGGTCAGGATGCTGAAGATCAGCGCCTGGATGGCGTTGAGCAGGAAGTCGAGACCGAGCAGGCCGACCGGCAGGATCGCCAGGGTCAGCCCGGTGATGACGCTCGAGGGCGACCTCACCGCCGTAGATGTTGCCGAAGAGTCGCATCGACAGTGTGATCGGCTTGACGAACTCGAGCATGAGCTCGACCAGCCCGACGAACATGGCGATGAACCCGGCCCCGATGCCCGCCTTGAACTCGTAGATCGGGAAGAACTTGCCGGCATAGCCACGGAAGCCGAGCTTCCGGAAGCCCTCCGCCTCGAAGATCACGAACGAGACCAGCGCCAGCCCGAGGGTGATGTTGACGTCGCTCGACGGCGCGCGGAGCCACGGGACACGACCGACGCCCGGCAGCAGGCCGATCCAGTTCGAGAAGATGATGAGCAGGAAGAAGGACACGAACAGCCCGAGGTAGGGGATGGCCGTCGGCCCCGCGATCCCCACCCCGAAGTCGGTCAGGAACTCGTAGAAGGTCTCGAAGACGTTCTGGCCGCGCCCGGGGATCATCTTCCGACCGCGGGTCAGGACGATCGCTCCGACGAGGACGATGACGATCACGATCCACTGGGTGAGGATCGTGTTGCTGATGCTCGGGTAGAAGGTGATGAGGTCATGGGCGCCGGGCGGCGGCGCATCGGTCAGCGGCAGGATGATCTCGGGTGCCGGGAACTCCAGCGTGCCGTTGATGAAGCAGACCGGGTAGGGACACGGCCTCGCCGGCCGAGCCGCCCTTGGGGAAGGGCGGGATGAGGATCACGGCGACGATGTTGAGCAGGATGATCGCGCCGATGAACGTGAACCAGCGCTGCGACAGGCCGCGGCCGCGCTTGGGCGGAGGCTGCTGCACTGGGGTTTCGGCGGTCCCGGTCGTCATGTCCTGCTCGCTCGACACACTCGCTCCACACACAGGAGCGCGGCTCGACGCCGCGCTCGGATCCCCCTCTGGCCGGTCGGACAGTGACCGATCAGTCGAATGACTTCAGGAACCGACTCACCATCCGGATGATCATCACGGTCCCGGCTCCGGCGCCGAGGAAGAACCCGATGAGCATGAAGACCGGAAAGGTCAATCCCAGCTGCTCGTCGACCCAGTGGCCTCCAAGCGCGCCGACCAGCGTCGTCACGAGGAGTGACAGGCCGATCTCCGAGAAGAGGACTACATAGGCCCCACCTCGACCGGGCTCGATCATGGGCGACCTGACACGGCCGCGGAAGTATAGCATCTGCGACTCCCCGCAACCGTCACGCAACCCATCTCAGCGGTAGAGCAAAAAGGCATCGAGGTACACGCGGCCGCCGCCGATCGGCCGGATCTCCACCTTGTGCGTCGTCAGCGTGGAAAAGTGGCGCTGGAAGACGAGCTGGCGGTAGACGGTCGTGGATGCGTGCAGGTTGATCGTGCTCACCAGGACCCCGTCGATCCAGACCTGGGCTGAACCGCTGCTGCCCGACTTGGTCGCCACGATCCCGACGTCGCGGAAAGCGCGCGTGATCGACGCGCGCGCGCTCAGGGAGCTCGCGAAGCGATGGCTTCCACCGAGCGCGTTCGGTGTCGATGCTGTCGACCATGAGCCGGCATACGAGACGACCGAGCTCGAGTTCTGGAAGACGAGGGCCTGGAACGCCGGGCCCGTCACGTACGAGCTGACGTTTCCCTGCTTGTCGGTGGCGCGGACCCGGAAGCGATAGGTCCGGCCCGTGGTCAGCGTCCGGTTGATCGAGGTCGAGGTCGGGCTCGCGAGGGCGACGGTCGCGTAGGCGCCCCCGTTGACGCTCGCCTGGAGCTGGTACGTGGCGATGCCGGTCCCGGCGTCGGCGCCCGACCAGCTGATGTGAGCGCGCGTCGTCGTCGATCCGACGGTCTGGGCATAGAAGGCCTCGACCGGGGCGGTCACGGTCGGCTTGGTCGTGTCCTTGACGACGGTCAAGAGAACGGTGGCCGTATCCGAGCCGCCGCGGCCGTCGCTGATCGTGTAGGTGAAGACGTCGGTCCCGATGTAGAGCTGGTTCGGGTCGTAGCTGAGACCCGTCCCGCCACCGGTGATCGTCACCGTGCCGTGCGCGCCGTTCGTCTTGCCCGTGATCGTCATGGTGTCGCCATCGGCGTCGGTGTCGTTGGTCTTGACGGCGAGGGTCGTTGGGCCGGCACTCTCCGGGACGGTCAGGCCGGCGTCGTTGGCCGCATTCGGGGCGTGATTGACGGCGACGGTCACGCTGACAGTGCCGATCGCCGTCCCGCCATGCCCGTCCGAGATCGTGTAGGTGAAGGTGTCGGCGCCAAGGTATCCGGCGACCGGCTGATAGGTGAGGCCGGTGCCGCTGCCGGTGATGACCACCGTGCCGTGCGCTCCGTCGGTCTTGGCCGTGATCGTCCTGGCGTCACCGTCCGGATCCGAGTCATTGGCCAGGACCGGAACCGCGACCGCTGGTCCGCTCTGCCCGATCGTGATGCTGTCCGGCGCGGCGACCGGGGGATCCTCGACCGGCGTGATGGTCACAGAGACCGTGGCCGTCGCGGATGCGACGAGACCGCCACCGATCGGAAAACCGTCGGTCACCGTGTAGGTGAAGCTGTCCGAGCCGTTGGCGTCCGGGTTCGGCTGATACGTCAGGCCGGTGCCGCCACCGGTGATGACGACCGAACCCTTCGATCCATTCGTCGCGCTGAGGATCGTCAGGGCATCCCCATCGACGTCCGACGCGTCGTCGAGAACAGCGACCGGCGTCGCGTCGGCGTCCTCGGCGACCGTGATGCTGTCCGGGAGGGCGACCGGCGCGTCGTTCGTCGGGTTGACCGTGACGTGGACCGTCGCCGTGCCTGTCGTACCCGCGTGATCGTCGACCGTATAGGTGAAGGCATCGGTCCCGTTGAAGTTCACGTCCGGGCCGTACAGGACGGAGGTCGCGTCCGGGGCGATGGTCACCGAACCGTGGGCGCCCTGCGTCACCGCTGTGATCGTCGACCCGGTCGGCAGCGTGTCATTCGAGAGAACGTCCATCGGCCACGGATTTGGCAAGCCGGGATCCGGCCACGGATACGTCTCGGGATCCTCTGGCAGCTCGAAGGCGTCATCGACGGCCGTCAACGTGGCGGTCACTGCGGTGACGTCGATGCTGAACGTGAACGGATCGCTCGTGTCACGCGATTTCGGCGTCGGCGTCCCAGGGGCGTAGTCGGGCTGGATGCCGCCGTCATGACTGGCGCGGTGCCGACGGTTCCGCCCGTCGTGCCGCCGCCCACGGTCCCGCCGGCGACCGTTCCGCCCACCGTGCCCCCGACGGTGCCGCCCACGGTTCCGCCGACCACCCCGCCCCCCACCTAGCCCCAGCTCCTCGGCACCCTGGAGCACCTCAGACGTGCTCGAACGTGCCCAGAACGTCGGCGGCTCCGGGATCCGTGGGGTGGCGAGCTCTAGAAGCCGGGTTCGGCGAAGGGGTCAGCCGCGGCCGCAGGTGCGGTGACGGTCTGCTCCTCGATGCCCAGACGCTCGGCCAGGCCGCGTAGCCCTCGACCTCGAGACGGTCGGCCAGCTCCGGGCCGCCCTCGGCGACGATCCGGCCCTTGGCCAGGATGTGCACCCGGTCGGGGTGCAGCTCGGCGAGGATGCTCCGGTAGTGCGTGATCACCAGCACGCCGAGGCCGGGCCCGCCGTCGACCGGCTGGGTGAGCGCCTCGATGCGCCGCGAGCAGGCGCGCAGCGCGTCGATGTCGAGCCCGGAGTCGAGCTCGTCGAGCACGGCGATCCGCGGCGCCAGCACCGCCAGCTGCAAGGTCTCGTTGCGCTTCTTCTCGCCGCCCGACAGGTCGACGTTGAGCGCCCGGTGGAGCAGGCGCTCCGGCAGGCCGATGCGCCGCGCCTCGTCGGCGAGCACGGTGTCGATGTCGTCGACCGGCCGCTGGCGGGCGGCGAGCGCCTCGCGCAGGACGTCGTCGAGCGCCACGCCCGGCACCTCGGTCGGATACTGCATCACGAGGTGGATCCCGGCGGCGGCACGCTCCCACACCGGCAGGGCGAGCACGTCGACGCCGTCGAGCGTGACCGACCCGCCCAGCACCTCGAGGCCGGGCTTGCCCATGATCGCTCCGGACAGTGTGCTCTTGCCGGCGCCGTTGGGTCCCATGACCGCGTGGACCTCGCCGCTCGACACCGTGAGGTCGATGCCGCGCAGGATCTCCTTGCCGCCGGCGGCAACGCGCAGGATCGCGGATCTCGAGCGTGCTCACGCTGTCTCCTCCAGTCGACGCGAGATGGTCACCATCCCGTCGGCGACGACGACGTCGAACACCGGCACCGGCTGGGTGGCCGGCAGCGTGCAGGCCTCGCCGGTCGTGAGGCTGAACGTGCTGCCGTGCTGCGGGCACTCGATCTCGCGCTCGTCGGGGAACACCTCGCCCTCCGACAGCGACACGTTGGCGTGGCTGCAGACGTCGCCGATCGCGTACACGTCGTCGTCGATGCGCACCACGGCCACGCGCGACGTCGCCCACCATCACGCGGGAGCGCTTGCCGCCCGACGTGAGCCCGTCGAGGGCGATCGTGACCGACGTCGTCACGCTGCGTCCACCACGAGCCGTCCGACGTCGAGCTTGTCGGCAACGCGCGCCCGCAGCGGCGCCACGAGCGCCGGCGCCGGGAGCTGGTCGAGCACCTCGTCGAAGAAGCCGAGCACGATCAGGCGGTCGGCCACGTTGGGCGGGACCCCACGGCTCTCGAGGTAGAAGCGCTGCTCGGGATCGATCGGCCCGACCGTGGAGGCGTGGCTGCACTTCACGTCGTTGGTCTCGATCTCGAGGTTCGGGACGCTCCCGCGCCCGCGTCCTCGCTCAGCGTGAGGTTGCGATTGGTCTGGTAGGCCGCCGCCGCGGCCGCGTGCCGCACCCGGATGAGCCCGGTGTACACGACCGGCCGTGCCCTCGACCGCACCCTTGAACAGCAGGTCGCTGTTGGTGTGCGGTGCGTCGTGGTCCTGGATCGTGCGGAAGTCGTGCATCTGGTCGCCGGCCGAAGTACAGCGCGACCTGGTCGCTCGCCGCGCCTTCGCCCGAGAGCACACTTCGCTGCGCAGGCGGGCGTACTCGCCGCCGAGTGCCACCGCCGAGGATCGCAACGTCGCGTCCTTGCCGACGTGCGCGCGCTGCAGCACGATCGACCAGGTGCGCGGTCCGTGCTCCTGGACCGACAGGTACTTCACGTGCGCGTTGTCCTCGACGATCAGCTCGACGACGCCGTCGACGAAGTGGTCGATGTCCGGGGAGCCAAAGCGGTCCAGGACCGTGACCTCGCTCCCCTCCTCCGCCACGACGAGCGTGTGCGGGAACGAAGCGAGTCCGTCACCGTCGGACCAGTGCAGGACGACGATCGGCTTCTCGACGACCACGCCCGCAGGCACGCGGGCACGTAAGCGCCCGCGGCGAGGAACGCGTCGTGCAGGACCGTCGAACGCGTCGGCGACGCGTCCGAGCACTTCCCCAACCACCGGCCGACGTCCTCGCCCTCACAGGTCGCGAGACCGCAGACCACGACACCCTTCGCCGCAAGATCGTCGTCGACCTCGTGGTGCACGACGCGACCGTCACGCACGACGATCAGCCCCGAGCGCTCACCGGCCTCGGCGGCGATCACGCCACCGCCCGGCGCGTTCTCGACCCGGGCGCACCCAGCTCGGTCTCGGTCAGCGGGCGGTACCGGTCGAGGTCGAAGTCCCCGATGCGGCTGTAGCGCCAGATCTCCTCGGACGCGGTCGGCCAGCGCTCGACGTCCGCCAGCCGTTCGGCCGCGCGCGTGCGCCGCTCTACCAACCAGTCAGGACCGCCGAGTGCGAGGGAGGCTGCAGGTGTGAACCGGGTGTTCCCGGTGCAACCGACGGAGCCCTCCATGTTCAGCTCGATGAGCCGGCTGAGCTCGACCGCGTACTCCATCGGCAGCGTCTTGGTGATCGGCTCGATGAAGCCGTTCACGATCATCGCCACCGCCTGCTGCTCCAGAGACCCGGCTGATCAGGTAGAAGAGCTGGTCGTCGCCGACCTTCGAGACCGTGGCCTCGTGCCCGATCCGGGCGTCCTTCTCGTCGATCTCCATGTACGGGTACGTGTCCGAGCGGCTGTCCTCGTCGAGGATCAGCGCGTCGCAGCGCACGTGGCTCTTCACGCCGTACGCGCCTTCGTTCACCTTCACGAGACCGCGGTAGGTGGTGCGGCCGCCGTCCTTCGAGATCGACTTGCTGTCGATGATCGAGGTGGTCTCGGGCGCGGCGTCGGTCATCTTTCCCCCGCGTCCTGGTGCTGACCCGGACCGGCGTACGCCACCGGAGAGGACCTCACCGTGCGCCTTCGGCCGGTCATGACGACCGCGGGGTACTTCATCGTGAGCTTCGAGCCCAGGTTGCCGTCGATCCACTCGACGGTGGCCTCGGTCTCGGCCCGCGCCCGCTTGGTGACGAGGTTGTAGACGTTCGAGGACCAGTTCTGGATCGTGGTGTACCGATGCGCGGCTCGGCTCCGCGATGAGCTCGACGACCGCAGAGTGCAGCGAGTCGCCGGACCACACCGGAGCGGAGCAGCCCTCGACGTAGTGCACCGACGAACCCTCGTCGGCGATGATCAGCGTGCGCTCGAACTGGCCCACGTTCTCCGCGTTGATGCGGAAGTAGGCCTGGAGCGGCATGTCGACGTGGACGCCGGGCGGGACGTAGATGAAGCTGCCGCCCGACCACACCGCGGAGTTTAGCGCCGGCGAACTTGTTGTCACCCGGCGGGATGACGGTGCCGAGGTGCTCCTTGACCAGGTCCGGGTAGTCGATGAGCGCCTGGTCCATGCTCGTGAAGATGCCCTTCTCCGCGAGATCGTCCCGGTTCTTGTGGTACACGACCTCGGACTCGTACTGGCTCGTGACCCCGGCCAGGAACTTGCGCTCCGCCTCGGGGATGCCGAGCTTCTCGTACGTGTTCTTCATCTCTTCCGGGAGCATGTCCCAGTTGTCCACCACGCCCTCGGTGGGCTTGATGTAGTAGTAGATGTCGTCGAAGTCGATGTCGGCCATGTTCTTCGAGAACCACTCGAGCATGGGCTTGCGCTCGAAGCGCTTGAGGGCGTTCAGGCGCCACTGGGTCATCCAGTCCAGCTCGGACTTGTGCCACGAGATGTCCTTGACCACGTCTGCGTTGACGCCCTTCTTGGGCTTGTAGACGTAGTTCTCCGTGTCGGACCAGCCGAGCTGGTACTTCCCGAGATCGATGCCCTTGACGGCCATAGCAAGACTCCGCGGATCGAGTTCCGGCCGGGGACGGCCGGGGATTTCCACTACGTAGATAGTAACAATACCCCGGGCCTCGAACAATCCCGCCAACCGGGCCTTTTCGAGCGGAGCGACGGCCTCGGGAACCGACCGATGCAGGGGTTCTAGCGGTTGAGGCGCAGGGCCTGCGAACCGCCGCTCGAGTCCTTCGGAGCGGTGGTCGTCGTGGTGCTCGTGGACGGCGAGGTGGTGGTCGTCGTCGACCCCGCGGACTCTCGGCCGCGGCGGCGCGTCGCTCGCCCGCGTGCAGCAGGTCCCCGAGGGTCTTCTGGAGGTCGCCGTACTTGCTGAAGTCGCCGGCCTTGAGCGCGTCCTGCGCGTCGTTGTAGGCCTTCGACGCCTGGGTGAGCAACGACTGGACGGTCGCGGTCTCCGGCACCCCGCCCGGCTGCGTGGGGTGCCCGGGGTGGTCGGCGTGGTGGGCGCGAGTCCCTGGAAGGCCGGGAACTGCGACAACGCCTTCTCGACCGTCGTGTCGATCACGGCCTTGCCGTTGTAGAAGACGACCACGAACCGGAACGCGGGCTGGTTCTGGGTCTCGGAGACGACGTAGATCGGCCGGATGTAGAGCAACGAGTCGTCGATCGGGACGAGCTGCAGGCTCCCCTGCTGGACGTGCGAGCCCTTCTGGTCCAGCAGCGTGAACTTCTCGGAGATCGTGTCCGTGTTGAGGATCGTGCTGTTGACCTGCACCGGGCCGTACACGGTGTTGCTGCCCGTCGGCATCGTGAAGCTCTCGAGCGCCCGTACTGATCGGGCTCGGACTTCGCGACCATGAACGACACGAGGTTCTGGAGCCGTTCCCTCCGGAGACGGGGACGAACGGTCTCAGGATGATGAACTGCTGGCGGGTCTGACCGGGCAGGCGCACGAGCAGGTAGATCGGGTCGATGCGCTTGCCGGCCGACGATGCAGCCTGGGGCGAGGGTCGTTGCGGTCGTGCCGTCCGCGGCGGCGGGGTCGTTCGCGCCGATCACCGCGTTGGTACCGGGTCCGGGGAGACCTCCCAGAGGTCGGCCTTCGTGAAGAAGGTCGTCGGGTTGGTCATGTGGTACGTGCGGTAGATGTCGGTCTGCGCGCGGAACAGATCCTGCGGGTAGCGCAGGTGCGTCTTGATCGAGCTCGGCATCTGATCGAACTTCGTGAAGAGCTTCGGGAACGCTTCTTCGTACGCCTTGATGACCGGGTCCTTCTGGTCCACGACGTAGAACGTCGCTTTGCCGTCGTACGCGTCGATCGTGGCCTTCACCGAGTTGCGCACGTAGTTGAACGAGCCGCTCAGCCCGCCTTGCCCCGTTGAAGCTCTCGGAGTACGGGTACGCGTCGCTGCTCGTGTAGCCGTCGAGGACCCAGCGAGGCGGCCGTTCGCGATGACCGGGTACGGATCCGCGTCGTAGTGCAGGAACGGCGCGGCCTTCTTGACCCGCTCCTGGATGTCGCGCAGGTAGAGCACCTTCGTCTTCGGCGTGACCTGGCCCGAGATCAGGACGTTGAAGTCGTTGAAGCGGAAGCGCGAACGCGGCCGGCGGAGCCAGGCTGGAGAGCTCCACGCCGCCATCGCCCTTGTACCGGGTGTACGCGTTGCTCACACCCTTCTTCTGGTAGTTGAGCTCGCGTGTCTTGCCGTCGACGAGCGAGAACCCGTCGAGGTTCTCGCCGAAGTACACCTCGGGCCGTCGAGCGGGATGTCGCCCTGCGGCGGGATGTCGTTGAGCAGGTAATTCGGCTGGCCGGCGTCGCTCGCCTCGTTGATCGGTGGACCACCGCGCCGTAGCCGTGCGTGTAGACGAGGTGGCGGTTGACCCAGCCCTGGCTCGGCAGGTTGGCGAGGTTGAGCTCGCGCGGCGAGATGAGGGTCTGCTGCGATCTTGCCGTCGATCACGTACCGGTCGACGTCCACGTCGGCGAACTTGTAGAAGGTCTGCAGACCTGGAACAGCTGGAAGTCGCGCAGCGCGATCTCCGGATCCCAGAGCCGCACGTTGTTCGATCGTGGACTTGTTGTCCACCAGGGACTGCGTCGTGAGGTTGTTCTTGTCGTTGAAGCTCTCGACCGCGACCTTGTCCAAGCCGTACGCGTCACGGGTCGCCGTGGATGTTCCGCGTGATGTACGGCCGTTCCTTCTGCAGCTCGTTCGGCTGGACGACGGAAGTTCTGGTAGAGCACCGGCACGATGGTGCCGATCACCAGCGACACGAAGGCCCAGAGGCCCACCGCGATGATCGGGAGCACCCAGCCACGCCGCAAGATGTTGCCAGACGAACCGCGGCCGCGACGATCGAGATGACCATCAGCAGGTTCAGTGCGGGGCAGCTGCGCGACGACGTCGGTCTTGCTCGCGCCCTCGACGACACCGCGCGTCGAGAAGTTCAGCTGGAACCGGGCGTAGTAGTACTGCGTCGTCTTCACCAGCGCCATCAGCGCCGAGCAGCACCGACAGGTGCGCCTTCACCTGCGGGGTGACCCGCTGGAACGGGCTCTGCAGCCGGATGCCACCGTTCAGGTAGTGCGCGACGGCGGTGACGATGAGATGATGATCAGGCCGCGAAGAGCCAGTCGAAGATGAACGTGAGGAACGGCAGCCGGAAGACGTAGAAGCCGACGTCCTTGCCGAACTGCGGGT
>CAVURK010000002.1:0-228646 GCA_963743855.1 uncultured Chloroflexia bacterium | reverse complement strand
TAGAAGACCAAGCCGACCCAGCACTCGGTCAAGGAGCTGCGCGGGATCGGCATCCAGCCGGACGTCATCGTGCTGCGCTCCGACCACCCGGTCCCCGACGAGATCCGCGAGAAGATCGCCCTGTTCACCGATGTCGCCAGCGAGGCGGTCATCCCGGCCGAGACGGCCGATACGATCTACGAGGTCCCCTTGATGTTCGAGGCGTCCGGCCTCGGCAAGCTCGTCGTCCGCGAGCTCGGTCTCGGCGATCCGGAGGTCGAGCCGGACCTTGATTCGTGGCGTGCCCTCGTCGCACGGATCAAGGCGCCCAAGCCGATCCTCGAGATCGCGCTGGTCGGCAAGTACATCGAGCTCCCCGACGCCTACCTGTCTGTCACCGAGGCGCTCCGCCACGCGGCATGGGCGCACGAGGTCGACGCGAAGGTCCGCTGGGTCAATTCCGAGGCGCTGACCCACGAGAACCTGCACGAGCGCCTCGAGGGCGCGGCCGGGATCCTGGTGCCGGGTGGGTTCGGACATCGCGGGATCGAGGGCAAGGTCCTTGCCGCCCACTTCGCCCGCGAGCACGGCATCCCGTACCTCGGCCTCTGCCTCGGGTTGCAGTGCGCCGTCATCGAGTTCGCCCGCGAGGTCGTCGGGACCGGCGACGCGAACTCGACCGAGTTCGACATGTTCACCGACCACCCCGTCATCGACTTCATGCCCGACCAGCGCGACATGGAGGACAAGGGCGGCACGATGCGTCTCGGGCTCTACCCGGCCAAGCTGACCCCCGGCTCGAAGGCGGCCGCGGTCTACGGCCAGGAGGTCATCTACGAGCGGCATCGACACCGCTTCGAGGTGAACAACCGCTACCGCCAGACGCTCGAGGCGGCCGGCATGATCCTGTCGGGCCAGTCGCCCGACGGCCGGCTGGTCGAGATCGTCGAGCTCAAGGACCATCCGTGGTTCGTGGCCAGCCAGTTCCACCCGGAGTTCAAGTCCCGCCCGGAGCGGCCCATCCGCTGTTCGACGGCTTCGTGGCGGCATCGCTGGCTGTCCGCGACGGTCGCGAGCCGGTCTTCGCTGCACGTCCCGTGGAGCCGCTCGAAACCGAGGGCCTCGGGGCCGACGCGGCCGTGGAGACGGCGCTCGCCGACTAGTCTCCCGCGTGTGACAGGCCGGCGATCTCATCGGAGAGTCGCTCGGCGATCATGATCGTCGGGATGTGGGTGAAGCCCGATGGCACGGTCGGCATGATCGACGCATCGACGACGAAGAGTCGCTCCGTGCCGTGAACCCGGCCTCCGACATCCACGACCGCGCCGTCGGCGGGCGACGGTCCCATCGCGCACGTGCCGACCACATGCGGGATGGAGTAGACCGACCGGCGGATCCACCCGGGGAGATCATCGGCGTCGGGATCGGGCGTGCTGGGGGCGCTGCAGAACGCGCTCATCTCCGGACGGGTCGCCACCTCCCAGCCGCGGCGGTACGCCTCCGCCAGGCGTTCGACATCGAAGGGGTCCGGCATCGGTAGCTCGATCCGCGGCGGATCCGCGGGGTCGGCCGACCGCAGCGTGACGCGGCCCCTCCCCCGAGGCTTGAGCAGGACCGGGTCGATCTCGAAGATCGGGGGTCCATCCGGGTTCGGGGACGGTTCGGAGATCCACAGCATGAGGTCCGGCGGTTCATCCGTCGCGGCTGTCGAGCTGTGGAACGTTGCGACCGTGTGGAGAAGGGGAGTGGCGCGCACTGATCCCCGGTAGTCGCAGTCGATCTCGACGCTCGGGTGGTCGGCGAGGTTCGCGCCGACACCAGGGAGGTCCACGCGAACCACGACGCCGATAGCCTTGAGGTGCCCGGCAGGTCCGATCCCGGACCGCATCAGGATCGGGGGAGTCCCGTACGTTCCGGCGCTCAGCACGACGCAGCGCGCCGGGATCGTGACGCCGTCGAGCAGACGGACACCCACGGCCTGCCGGCCCTCGAAAAGGACGTCGGCGACCTGGCTGTCGGGCCGGATCGTCAGGTTGGCCGGTGTCTGCCCGTACGGCAGGTACGCCGAAGCCGTCGTGACCCGACGGCCCTCGCGGCTGCTCATCGGCATCGGGCCGAAACCCACGGCACCCGGCCTGTTGTGATCCTCGATCGCCGGGAACCCGACCCGCTCGAGCGCCTGGAGTGCCGCGAGGTGGACGTCCGTGCGTTCCGTGTCGGCGTAACGGGTCACGGGGATCGGCCCGTTCGCGCCGTGCCACGGCCGGTCCCCGAAATCGAGGTCGGCCTCGAGCCGGCGCAGGTAGGGGAGGACGCCGTCGAAGCCCCAGCCCGCGTTGCCGAGGGCCTCCCACTCGTCGTAGTCCGCCGGTGATCCGCGGAGGGCGAACCTGACGATCGACGACGTGCCACCGAGAAGCTTCACTCGACGCAGCTTCTGGACGTCGCCGAACTCGTTCGGCTCGGAGGCGTACCCCCAGTCGAAGTCGCGCGTCATGTGCCAGGCGTCGCGCACCTCCGCGGGCGGCTCGGCGCGAAGGTCCGGGCCCGCCTCCAGCAGGAGCACCGACCTCGAACCGGACTCGGCCAGACGCGCGGCAACGACGCATCCGGCCGCTCCGCCGCCGACGACGACGACATCGAATGCTTCCGATCCGGCCATGGTCCTCGTCCCTCCAGCGGCGTCGGGTCTATGGCCTCCGACGGTGGCGACTGGCACGTCCCGGGTTCCGGGACCAGCTGGATGGTATGTGGTCGACCGGCGAGCGACGTCTCGGCCCCGACCGGCCGGCGTCCGCGCCGGGACGTGACCGGCGATGAGCGTAGAATCGCCGCCCATCCCTGCCTCTGGAGCCACGCCCGATGAAGATCTTCCTGGACACCGCCGACATCGAAGAGATCAAGACAGGCCGCCCGCTGGGGCGTCCTCGATGGCGTCACGACCAACCCGACCCTGTATGCCAAGGTCGGTGGCTCGTACGAGGAGATCCTCAAGCAGGTCTGCAAGATCACGCCCGGCCCGGTGTCCGCCGAGTGCGTCTCCGACGACGTCGACGGGATGCTCGAGGAGGGCCGCCACTACGCGACGCTCGCCCCGAACATCGTGGTCAAGGTCGCGATGAGCGAGAACGGGCTCGAGGCGATCTAGCCGCTTCGCCGAGGAAGGCATCAAGACCAACTGCACGCTGATCTTCACCGCGAACCAGGGGCTGCTCGCGGCGAAGGCCGGCGCGTCGCTGATCTCGCCGTTCGTCGGCCGGCTCGACGACATCAACCAGGACGGGATGATCGTCATCCGCGAGCTGGCCGAGATCTTCGCCATCCACGACATCGAGTCCGAGGTCCTGGCGGCCTCGATCCGCAACCCGGTCCACATGACCCAGGCGGCGCTGGCCGGGGCCAACATCGCGACGGTCCCGTTCAAGGTCCTCAAGCAGATGGTCCACCACCCGCTGACCGACTCGGGGATCGTCCAGTTCAAGAAGGACTGGGAGAGCGCTCGCGCCGCGGCGGCCGCGAAGGCCTGAGCCTCGGTCTAGGAGCGCGCTCGCGACTGGGCGGCGGCCGTGCGTCTTCGCGGCCGGGCGGACATCCGGATCGGGGAGGACGACGTCCCGCACCGCCGCCGATGAGGTCGTGATAGGACTTGATGAACGTCCTCAGCGTCCTGACGGTCGGGCCGAACCCGTCGAACTCGTCGATCGTGAGGCCGTCGGGCTCGTAGGCACGCGCGAAGTCGGGGATGCGCCCGAGCAGCTCCGCGACGATCGCGGGGTCGACCGGCTCGTCGATCCGTGATGCGGGGTCGATCCCGCTGGCGTTGAAGCGGACCTGCCACGCGTGCGGCATCGTCAGCACGACGTCCCCGCCCACCAGCTCGGTCCAATGGAGGCGGTGCCGGTAGGCGGCGGCCAGCAGCCGCGTCCGGTAGCCACGTTCGCGGTAGATCGGGACGGCCCGCTTGAAGACGGCGATCCCGGCCCAGTCGAGCGCGTCAGGGTGCACGGCGATGTCGTCGCGCTCGGCGACGACGCGCATCCAGTCGTCGACGCGTCCGACCATGATCGTGCAGACCGGCGTCACCGCGGTCGGTGTCGCCGCCGGTGGCGGCGAGCGCGTCGAGCCCGCGCTCGACGGCCTCGCCGACCGCGATGGCCTGGGCGACCGTGAAGCAGACCGTGGCATTGATGCTGATCCCGGCCGCGGTCGCCTGTTCGATCGCCAGGATCCCGGCCCGTGTCGCCGGGAACTTGACCTGGATGTTCGGGGCGAGGCTCGCGAAGCGGATCCCCTGCTCGAGCATCCGTTCGGTGTTCGGGTAGTTGGCCGGGTTCGTCTGCATCGACAGGCGGCCCTTGCGGCCACCCTCGCGGACGAAGACAGGTTCGAGCACCGCGGCGCCGCGGACGGCCATCTCCTCGATCACCGCCCAGGTGATCTCGATCTCGGTCCACGTCGGGTTGGCCGCGGCCAGCTCAGCGATCCGCGGCGTCCAGTACGACCGTTCCTTGCCGAGGACCTCGAGCACGATGCTCGGGTTCGAGGTGGCGCCGGTGGCGCCCCGCGCGACCGCGTACTCGAGCTCCTCGAGCGCGCACGAGTCGTTCCAGTAGTCGGTCGGGCGACCGGAAACCGTGCGGAGCATCGGGCAGTCGATGAGGCCGTCTGGAGCTGGGCTGGACACCATGTCTCTCCTCAGGCGGGATCGCTCCGGGACGACTCGCGTATCCTAATCGATGATCGATGACAGGCCACCCTGGAGGACCGGCACCGTGGCTGTGACAGAGGAGATCCTCGGCCAGTTCCTCGGGGACGCGTCCTTCCCCGTGACCTGGGACGCCGAGGTCGAGAAGGACTTCTTCTGGGTCTACGACGACCTGCACTGTCCGCATCCGGTCAGCCCGATGTTCTTCGATATCGGCGGCTGGTGGCTCAGCTGCGACCACATGTTCCGCCGGTTCGGGACCCCGTTCGCGGTCGACTGGCTGGCCAAGAACGTCAACGGCTACGTCTACACGACCGCGATCCCGGCCGATCCCGAGCTCCGCATCGACGCGACCGAATACAGCGCCCGCTACGGCGCCCGGGTCCCGCGCGACGCGGCGTTCGCGACGACGATGGGCGCCTACCTGGACACGGTCCTGCCGGTCTACGGCCGTGACTTCGCCGACTGGTGGCGCGACCGGCTGCGGCCCGAGATGGAGCGCAACTTCGCCTATCTCGAAGCCCGCCTCGACGCGGCCGGCGAGATGGACCTGGCCGACGCGGCATGCCTGCTCGAGGACGCGATCGACATCCACGATCGGCACTGGAAGATCCACTGGATGCTCAACTTCGCCCAGCTGTCGGCGACCCTCGATCTCCGTGCGGTGATGCAGAAGACGCGCGGCGCGGTCGACGAGGCGCTGCTCGGGCGCCTCCAGAACTCGGCCTCGGACCGCAACTGGGACTCGATCGAGGCGCTGTGGCGGATGAAGAACGAGGTCCGCGACGACGCCGAGCTGCGCGCCGCCTTTGCCTCCGAGGACGTCGATGAGGTCGCGGCGGCGCTGGCGGCGAGCGAGCGCGGTCGGCGCTTCGTCGCCGAGCGGGTCGAGCCCTACCAGCGCGAGTTCGGCTGGCACGCCGTCTGGAGCCACGAGTTCATCTTCCCGACGGTCCGCGAGCAGATGGGGCCGGTCCTCGAGCTCGTCCGCGGCTACCTCACGACGGACTACGACTTCCCGAGGGCGATCGAGGCGATGCGTCGCGACATCGAGGCGGCCTCGCGCGAGATCCTCGACGGCCTGACCGGCGACGCGCTCGATGAGATGCGGGCGGCGAACGCGATCAACCTGCGGATGGCGCCGCTCACCCCCGACCACCACTTCTACATCGACCAGGGCGCGAACGCGCACCTTCGGCTCGTGCTGTTGGAGGTCGGCCGGCTCCTGGTCGAGGGCGGCCGGCTCGGCCAGGCCGACGACGTCATGTTCCTGCGCTACAACGAGCTTCGCGCGCTGATCGGGAGCGCGACGGCGATCGACGCGCGGGCGATCGTGGCGACCCGTCGCGTCGAGCGCGAGGCGGCCGCGCGGCTCCATCCGCGCGACTGGGTCGGCACGGTCACGCCGACGCAGCTCGCGTTCCCGTATCTCGTGAACTGGGGCTACCCCGACCGCTTCCACCAGACGCAGTCGGACGACCAGCGGGTCATCACCGGGCTCGGCGCGTCGCCCGGCGTCGTCGAGGGGATCGCCCGGGTCGTCCGCACGGTGGACGAGTTCGACGACGTCCGCGACGGCGACATCCTCGTCTGCCAGATGACGAACCCGGCCTGGGTCGTCCTGTTCACCAAGATCGCCGGGCTCGTCACCGACACGGGCGGTACGACCTCGCATCCGGCGGTGCTGGCGCGCGAATTCGGGATCCCGGCGGTGATCGGCACCTCCGTCGCGACCCACCGGATCGTCACCGGCGATCGGGTCAAGGTCGACGGGGGCGCCGGCCGGGTCGAGATCCTGCGCGGCGAGCCGTCCGACACGGCGAGCTCGCCGACCGCCGCGATCGGGCGCTGACGGACCGCACCATGGCGATCGCCCGGATCATCCCCCGCAGCGTCCTGGCCGACCAGGTCAAGGACCGCCTCCTCGAGGGCATCCTCAACGGCTACTACCCGCCCGACTCGCGGATCGTCGAGACCCAGGTCGCCCGCGAGCTCGGGACGAGCCAGGCGCCGGTGCGCGAGGCGCTCCGCGGGCTCGAGGCGCTCGGGGTCGTCGAGATCACGCCGTTCCGGGGGGCCCGGGTCCGCCGTCCGTCGCGCCGTGAGATCATCGAGGCGTACTCGGTCCGCTCGACGCTCGAGGTCCTCGCCGCCCGGCTGGCCGTCCCGCGGCTGACCGACGCCGACGTGGCGGAGCTCACCGGCTATCTCGAAGCGATGCGAGCGGCGGCGCGCGACGACGACGGTCACGGTGTGGCCGAGGCCGACGCCCGCTTCCATGCGCGGATCGTCGAGCTGGCAGACAACAGCACGCTCGAACGGGTCTGGAACACGCTCGAGCCGTTCTCGCGGACCTACATCACCCTGGTCGTTCCCGGCGCGGACCCGCAGTGGTCGGCCGACCTGCACGCGCCGATCCTGGCGGCCATCGAGCGCCGCGACACCGAGGCCGTCGTCGACGCCATCGAGCGGCACTTCGACGAGGTCCGCGACAACATGGCCAACCGCTGGCCCGACGACGCACCGGCGCCCGCAACCGATCCCACCGCACGACACGAGGGACGCATGAGCCAGACCCTGCAACTGTCCGAGGAGCTGTCGGCGGGTCCCGCGCGGCTTCGCATCGACGTCCACGGAGCCGAGCCGCTCGAGCACGTCCTCGACGACATGACCTTCCTCAACTACCGCCTCGCCGACGTCCGGATCTCGCCCGAGGTCACCGTCCCCGGGCCCGACATCCTGTGGCTCCGGGACGCGGAGAAGGGGATCGCCTACGACGGCCGGACGATGACGTTCAGCGGGCCGTGGCCCGCCGGCCCGATCCAGAAGGTCGTCGTCACGATGCTCGCCCTGCGCATGGAGGAGGTCGGGCTCCATCCGTTCCACGCCTCGGCCGTGCGCTACCACGACAAGACGGTCCTCTTCCTCGGCGGCGAGTCGAACCACGGCAAGTCGATGGGCCAGATCGAAGCCTGCAAGCGAGGCGCGAAGCTGGTCTCGACCGAGACGACGGTCATCGACGAGACCGGCACGGTCGTGGTCGGTTCGAAGGAGCCGTTCCTCAAGAAACGGACCGAGGGCACCGAACGCGCCGACAAGGCCGCTCCCGAGCGTGGCGTCGACAAGTTCTTCGGCGCGATGCCGACCTGGGAGATCCACACCGAGCCGAGCAACGTGGACCTCGTCATCGTCCCCGCCATCGACGGCAACTTCGACGCGTCGTCGGTCGAGATGATCCCGTTCGAGCGGCAGTTCCAGACGTTCCACTCGCTCCAGAACTACTTCCTGCTCAACGAGCTGCTGGCGCCGGGCTTCGCGATGCCGGTGGTGGACACCGATCCGCTCCGCGCGACGCGGGTCGATTTCGTCCGGCGGTTCGCCGAGCGGCCGTACGTCTTCATCCGGGCGGCGACGCCGCAGGTGCTGCTCGACGAAGTCGATCGGGTGCTCTAGGCCCCGGCGATGCGAGCCTTCGCGTACGAGCGACCGACCACGCTCCGTGATGCCGTCGCCCTGCTCGGCGAGGCTGGCCCCGAGGCGCGGCCGCTGGCGGGCGGGACCGACCTGATCATCCGGTTGCGCGACGGGTCGATCCAGCCGCGGGTCGTGGTCGATCTGAAGCGGATCGCCGAGCTCGACGGAGGGATCCGCGAGGAGGACGGTCGGCTGACGATCGGTGCGCGGACGGTGATGACCGACATCGCGGCCGACGCGCGGATCCGGCGTGAGTTCATCGCGTTGGCCGAGGCGGCGGCCGTCGTCGGTGCGGTCCAGATCCGGAACCGCGCGACGCTCGCCGGCAACATCTGCAACGCCTCGCCCGCGGCGGACACGGCGCCCGCCCTGCTCGTCTACGACGCGACGGTGGTCGTGACGGGTCCGGATGGCACGCGGCGGATCCCGATCGACGGGTTCTTCGTGCGTTCGGGCGTGACGACGCTGGCGCGGGGCGAGCTCGTCACGGCCATCGAGCTGCCGCGGCCGAACAGCCCAGCCGGCGCTGTCCACGTCCGGCGGACGCGGCGGCGCGGTCACGATCTCGCCTCGATCACGCTGGCCTGCACGGTCCAGGCCGATCGCACGACCCGATTGGCGTACGGCAGCGTCGGTCCGCGGCCGGTCCTCGTCACGGATGAGACCGGGGTCCTGGCCGATCCTGCGTGCGCCGGAGCGCGCAAAGATAGAGCGCCTCCGGACGTTGTTCGTGGCGGCCAGCCCGTCCGCCGCGCTCGATGCGGGCGAGCCCCGAGTACCGGCTGGCGATGCTCCACGTTCTCGGGCTTCGGGCGGTCGGGATCGCGGTCGAGCGGCTCGCGGCCGGCGGGGCGCCGCGATGACGACCCTTGCGATCGAGATGACCGTCAACGGCCGCGCCCGCTCGATCGAGGTCGCGCCGCATCACACGCTGCTCGAGGTCCTGCGCGACGATCTCGGGCTGACCGGCACCAAGGAGTGCTGCCTCGTCGGCGAATGCGGGGCGTGCACAGTGATGGTCGATGGGGTCAGCGTCGATTCGTGCCTGATGCTCGCGGTCGAGGCGGACGGCGCCACCGTCGGCACCGTCGAGGGGATGGCGACCGCCGATCGGCTCCATCCGCTCCAGCAGGCCTTCCTCGACACCGGTGCCGCGCAGTGTGGCTTCTGCATCCCGGGCCAGCTCGTCTCGGCGCAGGCGCTCCTCGCCCTCACGCCACACCCGACCCGCGCCGAGATCGAGGAAGGTCTGGCCGGAAACCTCTGCCGCTGCGCCGGCTACGAGCAGATCATCGAGGCGGTCCAGGCCGCTGCCGGCGGCGAAACCCATGAGACGACGACCGTGGCGCCACCGGTCGGTGAGCGGTCGGCCGTTCCGGATGCGGGCGTGGCCCCGCAGTGAGCGTCGGGGAGCCGGCACCCCGGGTCGGTGGCCGTGCCCGCGTCACCGGGGAGCAGCAGTACGTCGCCGACCTGCCCCACGACGACGTCCTTCACGTGAAGCTCGTCACGCTCGACGTGGCGCGCGCGCGGATCGGCCGGATCGACGCGACAGCCGCGCTCAAGATCCCCGGCGTCCGGCTCGTGACGACCCCCGACGACCTGCCCCGCCCGATGCCCCGCTTCGGGCCGCAGCGCAGAGACCGCCCCGTCCTCGCCACGGGCGAGACGAAGTACCACGGCGAACCTGTCGCCGCCGTCGCCGCGGAGACCCACGACGCCGCCGAGGAGGCGGCCGCGCTCGTCTCGGTCGAGTTCGAGGAGCTGCCCGCGCTCCATACGATCGCGCAGGCCCTCGCCCCCGACGCGCCCCTCGTCCAGGATCCCTCCCTCCGACCCGACGACCCGTGCGCCGCGACGAACGTCCTCCACGAGCACCACCACGGCTGGGGCGACGTCGAGGCGGCGGCCAGCGCAGGCAGACCTCGTCGTCGAAGGCACGTACGCCTTCCCGATGGTCACCCAGTTCGCCATCGAGCCCCACGCCTACATGGCCGCACCCGACGGCGACGGGATCGTGGTCTGGAGCGCGATCCAGCACCCGTACTGGCTCCAGCGGGTCATCGCCGACCTGCTCGGCCTCCCGCTCTCGAAGGTCCGCGTGCTCGCGCCGGACCCGGGCGGGGCGTTCGGTGGCAAGCAGCATGCGAAATACGAGCCCCTGCTCGCGTTCATGGCGCGCGCGACGGGACGCAAGGTCCGCCTCGTGCTCACCCTCGAGGAGACGTTCCAGGCCGTCCGCCGGGGAGCATCCGATGTCCACGTCCGGACCGGGTTCCGTCGCGACGGCACGATCGTCTTCCGCGACATCGAGGCGAACTACCTGATCGGCGCCTACGCGGACATCGCCGACCGGACCGTCGCGAAGGGCAGCTACACGTCAAACGGCCCGTACCGCGTGCCGAACGTCCGGATCCTCGCCCGCAGCGTGCTCTCCCACACCGTGCCCTCGACCGCGTTCCGTGGCTTCGGCAACCCGCAGCAGATCTGGGCGGTCGAGTCGAACATGAACGAGGCGGCGCACGCGCTCGGCATCGACCCGCTCGACCTGCGCCTGCGGAACCTCGCGGGACCCGGCGAGGCATTCATCCCGCACGACACGCCGGCCGACGGCGACTGGGCCCAGGCCGTCGAGCGCGCGGCCGACATGATCGGCTGGCGAACGCCGACACCGCCGGGACGGGGGCGCGGCATCGCGGTCGGGCTCAAGTCCGGCCCGACCACCGGCCTGTCCTACTCGACTGTCCGCCTGCTCGTCGACGGCAGCGTCGTCGTCTACGCGGGCACGTCCGACATGGGCCAGGGCGCCAGGACGATCTTCGCCCAGATCGCCGCCGATGAGCTGGGCGCGCCGCTCGAATGGGTGACGGTCGTGATGGGCGACACCGCGGTCGTGCCCTACGACCAGCAGACCTCGGCCAGCCGGTCGTCGGTGCTGATGGGGAACGCCGTGCTGGCGGCATGTCACGACATCCACGCGAAGCTCCGTGCCATGGCCGCCGACCTCGAGGACGTGGACGAGTCGTCGGTGGTGATCGAGGGCGGCGAGGTCCGGATCGGCGATCGGGCCGTACCGATCCGGGACGTCGTCGCGCGCGGGCTCGGGCGACTGGGCGGCGAGATCACCGGCCTCGGCGAATCGCGCAAGGAAGCCGAGCCGGACCACCCGCTCGGCGGGACGTCCGCCTTCTACGAGTTCAACGCGACCGCGGTCGAGGCGAGCGTCGACACCGACACCGGCGACATCACGATCCATCGCTACGTGACCGTGTCCGACGTCGGCAAGGCGCTCAACCCGACCCAGGTCCGCGGCCAGGACGAGGGCGCGGCCGTGATGGGTCTCGGCCACACCCTGATGGAGCACTACATCCTCGACGACACGGGTCGGATCCGGAACCTCGGCGCCATCGACTACCGGATCCCGACATCGATGGACCTGCCGCTCCGGATGGAGAGCGACATGATCGAGAACGCCGACGGGCCGGGGCCGTATGGGGCGAAAGGGATGAGCGAAGGTGCGCTCCTCCCGGTGGCGCCGGCGGTCGCCGCGGCCGTCACGGATGCGACCGGGGTCGTGATCCGAGACCTGCCGCTCTCGCCCGAGCGGGTGTGGCAGGCGTTGCGCGAGAGCGAGCGGTCGTGAGGCGGACGTATCCGCTCGACTACCCGTTCGAGCTGTCGCGCGAGGATCTCCTCGCACTCGTCGGCGGGAAGGCCGCGAACCTTCGCCAGATGGTCGGCCTGGGGCTGCCGGTGCCGCCGGGATTCGTCGTCACGACCGAGACCTGCCGGGCCTTCCTCGGTGGCGGGTGGCCCGACGGCCTCGATCAGGAGCTGCGTGCGCGGATGGCCGAGGTCGAGGCGGCCGTCGGAAGGCGTTTCGGCGACGCTGCCGACCCCTTGCTCGTCAGCGTGCGGTCCGGGGCGCCGGTGTCGATGCCCGGGATGATGGACACCATCCTTGACCTCGGGCTGAACGACGTCACCGAAGCCGGGCTGTCCCGTGCGTCCGGCAGCGAAGCGTTCGCACGGAGCTGCCGCGAGCGGCTTAAGGCCAGCTTCCGCTCGATCGTCGGCGTGCCCGACGTCCCGGCCGATCCGTGGGACCAGCTCCGCCTTGCGATCGAGGCCGTCTTCCGCTCGTGGAACAGCGACCGTGCCCGCGCGTATCGCGCGAAGGAGGGGATCGCCGACGATCTGGGGACAGCAGTCACGGTCCAAGCGATGGTCTTCGGCAACCGCGGCGCGACGTCGGCGACCGGCGTCGCCTTCACGCGCAACCCCGCGACCGGCGAGCCGACGCTCTACGGCGACGTCCTGTTCGACGCCCAGGGCGAAGACGTCGTGGCAGGGACGCACGCGACCGAGCCGATCGCGGCACTCGACCAGCGTCTTCCGGCCGTCGCCACTGAGCTGCGGGAGGGCGCGCGCCGCCTCGAGCACCACTACGCCGACCTGTGCGACATCGAGTTCACCATCGAGGATGGCCGGCTCTGGTTCCTCCAGGTCCGGGTCGGCAAGCGCAGCCCGCAGGCCGCTCTACGGATCGCCGTCGACATGGCCGAGGACCCCGCATTCCCGCTGTCGCACGCGGAGGCGGTCGCGCGGGTCGCGTCGCAGTTGGCCGATCCACCGACGACGACCGTCGGTCGGACCGGCGGCGTGACGCCGTTCGCGACCGGCCTGCCGGCGTCGCCTGGGATGGCGTCGGGCGAGATCGCGACGACCCCCGAGGCTGCGGTAGCCGCCGCCGAGGCAGGACGCGCCGCCATCCTCGTCCGGGCCGAGACCTCCCCCGAGGATGTCCACGGGATGGCCCGCGCGGCAGGCATCCTGACCTCGCGTGGCGGCCTCGCCAGCCACGCCGCGGTCGTGGCGCGAGGCTGGGGGATCCCCGCCGTGGTCGGCGCCGCCGATCTCGAGGTCCGAGACGGCGAGGTGTTCGTCGGTGATCGAGTCCTTCGCGTCGGCGACCTCCTCACGATCGACGGCAGCACCGGCGAGGTCTTCGAAGGGACCGTCGACGGCGCGACCGAAGTCGTGCCCGAGGCACAGACACTGCTCACCTGGGCCGCGGAGCTCGGCATTCCGATCCGCGGCAAGGAGGCCGCGGCCCCCGAGCCGGTCGCCGATGCAGGGGCCGGGCCCGTCACGCCCGACGCCTGCCTTCGGGCGATCGGCATCAAGGGCTTCGCCCAGCCACAGGGCGTCGCCGACGTCGTTCTCGCCACACCCGACGAGGTCCAGCCGGTCCTCGACGCGCTGGTCGCGGATGGCCTGGTGGCGCCCTCGGCGGGCGCGCTTCGCCTGACCGAGTCGGGGTCGAACCGAGTCGCTGCGCTCATCGCCGAGGAGCAGGCTGCCTGGGGTCTCGACAACGCCGAGGCGGCATTGGACGCGTTCCTCGCCCTCGACGTGCGGATGAAGGACATCGTCACTGCCTGGCAGATGCGTGACGCCGAGGCCGGCGTCGTCAACGACCACGCCGACGCCGACTACGACCGCGCGGTCCTCGATCGGCTGGCCGCCCTCCACGGGGAGACGGTCGACTGGCTGACGCCGAGCGAGACCGGCTGGCCCCGCCTCGCGGGCTATCGCGTCAGGCTCGGCCGAGCCGCCGAAGCGGCGCAGGCTGGCGACGGCCGCTACGTCGCCTCACCCCGCGTCGACAGCTACCACGGCATCTGGTTCGAGCTCCACGAAGACCTCATCCAGCTCGCCGGTCGCACCCGCGAAGGCGAGGTCGCAGCCGGCCGCGCATGAGGAGCCACAGCCCGCTCAGGGAGCACGACGGCGTGTACCCGCCGGCCGTCGACCTCGGAGCCGTCCTGCTGAGAACGATGGATCGGATCCGGGAGCTGATCCCCGGCGCCTGCCCGGTAGGGTAGACCTGGACGACGCAGCGGGAAGAGAATCGGCCCGGGGGACCCGGGGCCGATCGTGATCTCGGAGCGATCCCGCGACTACGGCGTGTACCAACCGCCGTAGATGCTCGAGGCGCCGAACGTGTCGGCGCAGTCCGCCTGGACCGCCGGCTTCGTTGTCGGGCTCCCGTCGACGAGTGACTGGCGCCAGGTATTGACCGCCGCGCAGACGGATGTGTCACGGGCGTCGTTCCAGGCCGCGAACACGCCGCTGTTCGTCGCCCAGGCGCTGTTGTAGTCGCCGAGGAACTCGTCGGTGATGCTGTTCGACGTCGAGCCTCGTGCGTCGGCGATCGGGCTGGTGTGCAGCGTCGTCCATGTGCCGAGGCTGCCCCACGACGGCATCCCGGACGACGCCGAGCATCCGCCGTGGGTCGGCCGTCGTGCTCCGCCATGGATCGAGGTAGGCGTTGTAGACCACGTAGACGTTCGCGCCGTCGGGCGAGATCGCGACGGCCGGCTGGTTGACCCGGTCGCCGACACGGCCGAAGCCCTGCGCCGAGCCGTAGGTCCCGCCCTTGTTCGGTCGAGGAGATCAGCCAGCCCTGCTCCTGGTTCGTGCCGTTTCGGTCGTCGGACCAGGCGACGACGATCCGGTTCGTGGCCCCGCTGCCCGTCGGGGCGCCGTTGGCGATGTCGATCGCGGGGGCATTCCAGGTCCGAGCGCCCGCGACACCGTCGATCGTGAAGGTGCCCTGGACGGGATCGACCTGGCCGATCGCGGCGACCGTGGCGATCACCCGCGGCTGGTCGAAGCGCACGCCGCCGTCCGACGAGCGGGCCTGGTAGATGACGGTGCTGTTCGTGACGACGGTGTCGCTGCGCCCGCTCCAGATGACCACCACGACGCCGTCGCTGGTCGTCCGGATGCTGCAGGCCTGGCGGCCGCCAGTCTGGTCGTTGTTCGTCGCGGCCGATAGCTGGCTGGTCGACCAGGTGCCGCCGCCGTCGGTCGAGCGGGCGAACAGCACCGGCTCGGCGACGGGGCCGTGGCCGTTGCTGCGGAAGCCGACGTTGCAGGTGTAGACGTTGCCGAAGTACGGGCTCGATGCGGCATCGTCGACCCACATCTGCGACTTGTCGCTGAACAGCGTGGCGCTCTGCTTCGTCACGATCACCGGGGGCATCCAGGCCGACTTGGTGCCTGCCATCGCGCTGGCGACGTCATCCGTCCGCGACACGGCGACCGCGTACGCGCCTTTGAAGCCCGGGTTGCCGGGGAATGTCCCTGCGATGTTGGCGTAGTACAGCCGCGAGCCGTTCGCCCACGAGAAGTGGCCCCGATTGTCCGGCTTGGGCCCGAAGGCCAGCGCCGGGTCGCCGATGGAGACCATCCCGTTCTCGTCGTACCAGGGCAGCGTGCCGATCGGCCCGCTCGGGTCCGGAACGCACTCGGCCGGGCCGAGGCAGGCCCGCGCCGAGTAACCGCGTATACGTCGGCGAGGTCCACGTGGCCCCGCGATCGGTCGAGAACGAGATCCCGGACCCCCCGACGCCGTCGGTGAAGGGGCAGCTCGTCGGGTCGCCGGCGTTGCACGCCTCGTAGTCGACGTTGACGTTGGCGCCCGCGGCGAGGATGTTCGGGTGCGCCGGGTCGATGGCGACCCAGGGCTCGTTCTCCTTGCTCTGGCTGAAGACGTGCTTGTTGCTGCCGAAGTTGATCACGGTGTCGGTCGACACGGCGTCGACGGGCATGGCGTGGGCCAGCAGCGCCAGGGCGCCGACTGAGGACCAGCACGCGGGACCTGGAAAGGACCATCACTACCTCCTCCCGCCTCGCGGAATGGTCGTCCATGAACGTCGCCATACGTCGAAGCTCCAGCGCGTCGCAGAGGGCGACGTGCCCGGAGTCTCGCGGCGGGCGCGGCGGATGCCATCGGTGGAACTACCGATGAGGGGTCGGGTTCCGCGAGCGATGTCGCGGAGACGGCGCGACGCTATCGCGTTCGCCCCGCACCGTCGACGGACGGCGCGGGCCGGCGTCAAGCGGGCTCGGTCACCGGACGAAGCGGAATCGATGGGCGGTCGCCGCGCCCACCAGCGGGAGTTCCTCCTCCGTGGACTTCTGAGGGCGTCGGTGCGGAAGTAAGTCGCATACCACGGCATCGGGTCGCAGGCTTTCTTCGTGCGCCCCGGCGTCCGTCCGGGGACGCTCTTCATGCCCAACCAATCGTCCAGCGTCTGTGGTGCGTGCTCGGCACGAGCCTCACGCTCGGTGGCCAACCCCGTGCGTTGCCGCCCACGCGGCGATCTCGGCTCGTCGCGAGACCGCGAGCTTGGCCAGGATGTGCTCGACGTGCGCGTTCACCGTCTTGGGGGAGACGAACAGCGCGTCGCCGATCTGGGCGTTCGTCAGGCCTTCGGCGATCTTCTTGGCGACCTCGAACTCGCGGATCGTGAGCGGGTGCCACGGCTCGAGCTCGGCGCCGCGACCCTTTGCCGTGCGCTCCAGCTCCTTCGCGCGCGCCAGCAGGGGAGCGCTGCCCATCGACGCGGCGCGGTCGCGGACCTCGCGCACGAGTGCCATGCCTTCGGCATACCGACTTGACCGAAGATCCGCGTTCGCGAGGTCCAGCCTCGCCCAGAGCGCCTCCCACACTCGTGCGCGCCCGTCCCAGCCCGCGACCGCCTTCTCCAGGGACTCGCGCGCCATTCCTGTCGCGCCCCCTGCGAGCTTGACGAGTCCCGTGGCGTGATCGATGGCTGGCGTGGCGATGTCGCGCGCCGGTCCGATCGCCCGCAGGAACTGCTCGAGGAAGCGCTCGGCTTCCTCCGGCTTGCCGGCCGCCTGGAACGCACGCACGCCGGTCACGGCAAACGGTGCGAGCAACGCCCACTCGCCGCGCTCACGCCCGAGGCGGAGCGCCTCGTCCGCGCGTTGGGCGGCCGTCTCGGGATCGCCGGATGCGAGCGCGGCCTCGGCCATTCCCCACGCCGCCGGCAGGATCATCTCGACCCAGTCGGCTTGCCGGCCGAAGTCCACGGCCTGTCGGAGATGGCCTTCGGCGGATGCCCGATCACCGCGCCCGGCGGCGGTATATCCGAGCGCCCAGTTGGCGATGGCCTTGGCGCGGCCCGAACCCTCGTCGCTGAGCGCCTGTCGGCCGAGCTGGATCGCATCGTCCCAGCGGCCGTCCGCCCAGGCAAGCACGGCCGACGCCGACGCCATCATGTGGCCGCAGTGCGACTGCTCGATCTGATCGGCGTAGCGCATGCCGTCGTCGATGCGCTCCCGGGCCGTCCCGAACTCGAGGGACCGGATGGCGTACAACGCCGCGTCGCGGTAGCAGTTCACGGCGGATGTCTCTGCGCCCAACGCGCGGGATTCGTCGCCGATCGATCGGATCGCAGCGAGCCCCTCGGCCACCCGGCCCTCGATGACGTCAAGTCGTGCCAGCTCTGCGAGGGCTTCCTGCGCGTCATCCACGAACCCGGCCGTGGCAGCTGCCAGATGTGTCTCCTCGAACAGGTCGCGTGCCCCGGTCAAGTTGAGCGCGTCCATCTCGACCCGCCCGAGTACGAGCAATGCCAGCACCTGGAACTGCTCGCGTTCGGGGCCCTCGGACAGTGCGTCGGCCTCGTTCACCAGCTGACGCGCCCGGTGCCGCCGCTCGATGATCGGTTCGCCGTCGCGCCGAGCAAAGACGCTTGCGTTCACGAGCGCCTCGACGGCGCGAGCTCGGTCCCCGGCGCGGAGTGCGTACTCGCGCGCGCGCAAGGCGTGCTCCCGCCCGAGCTCGATCCGATCCAGGTTCCCGGCAGCGTCCGAATAGCCCATCTCGATGCGCGCCTTCTCCCGGTCGGAGATTCCCGCTGGCATGTTGGCGAGCGCCCGCTTGTACAGGTCGATCGCTTCGCGATGGGACGACACCCGCATCGCCGCGTCGGCACCGGCAAGGGCGGCCCGGAAGGCGTCGTCACGCATGCCTGCCCGCTCGAAATGCAATGACGCGTGGATCTCCGATGCGCCGATGAGCTCCGCGTTGAACTCCGCGGCACGACCGTGGAAACGCCGCAGGTCGCGCGGCGGGACGCTCGTGTAGATGGCATCGCGCAGGAGCGGATGCCGAAAGTCGAAGTAGCCCTGGTCGATGTACTGGAACGGAAACAGGATCCCGGTATCGACGAGCTCGCGGAGCGGTTCGTCGAGATCCGCGATCGGTCGGTCCATGATGCCGGCGAGGGTGTCGGGGACGAAGCAGCGCCCGACGACCGAGGCCGCCCGTGCCGCGGCGAGCGCTTCCGGGTTGAGCCGCGCCGCATGAGCGAGCACCGCGTCCTCGATCGTGTCGGGGACGGAGGCGTCGAGGATGGCACTCCCGTCGACGTCGGAGCCGACCGCGGCCAGCAATTCCTCGATGTGCAGCGGGATGCCATTCGTCCGGCGATGGATCGCGTCGACCACGTCCCGTGGGGCCGGCAGACCGGTGCCCAACAGGAGCGTCGCCACGATCGCTGTCTGGTCGCGTTCGAGCCGACCGAGGCGCAGCTCTTCGGCCAGGCGCTGGGTGACGAGGCGGGCGCGCCATTCGCGATGGATCGAGCCGCGCGGCAACTCGTCGGGCCGGTACGTCCCGATCATGAGCAGCGGCCTGTCGGCCGCGCCGCGCGCGAGCTCGCCGATGACCTCGAGCGTCATGTCGTCCGCCCACTGCAGATCCTCGAACGCCAGGAACGTCGGTCGATCGACGTCGTCGAGGATCCGCTCCGAGAGGTCTCGGACGATCAGCCGGCGCGGACGCGCAGGTCCGGTCTCCCGGGTGGGGTCGATCGCGAGCAGTTGCGGGCCGAGCGCCCCGAAATCGGCTGCGGGCATGGCGCGAGCCAGGTCGTGCACCCCGGCGAGGAGCACGAGGACGTCGGGCGCCCCGATGTCGCCCGTCACCGACCGGAATCCGGCGGCCCGCGCCTTCAGCCGGATCGATCCGAGCAGACGCGTCTTGCCGATCCCGGGCTCGCCCGCGACGAGGACGAACCGACCATGACCAGCGGTGGCATCGGCGATCCACTGATCCGCACTCGACAGCTGCTCGTCGCGACCGACCAGCAGCGGGCTTTGGATCGTGCGCGTCGTGCCCATGGCGCCGAATTCTAGAGCCGACGTTCAAGCGTGCCATCGGTGGAACGACCGATGAGGCCTCTCCCCGAATCCGACGCCGCGATCTCCTGACGGTGGGGGCGGGCCCCTTTGCCGATGAGCGCGACCCGGGCGATGACGTGTCTTGTTCGCGAGACGGCGGTGACCCTTGACGGCCGGCCGTGGCCGGCGCAGCGTTGTCCTCGGATCGCCGTCGGTCTCGACGGTAGATCGCAAAGGAGCGTCATGCCCGAACCCAAGCCCAAGCGGGCGGAACACAACGCGGGCGCGTTCCTCAATCCGTCCGGGATCGGCGGAGCGTACCCCGTGCCGATGAGCACCCTCAGCGACGAGTATCACGACGAGCCCGAGCCCGAGGACTCGGATCGCGTGCCCGAACCCGATCCACCAGGCCTCGCACATCGTGTCGTCGAATGGCTGAGGAGCCACTCGACGTCGTAACCGTGGTTGGTAGTCGGCGCCAGCTCCACAAGCGGCCACACATGCATCGGTCCATTGGTCCACGGGGCCGTGGCGCCACGAACGCCCGTGACCCTGCTCGCATTTTGGGCACGCTTTGTGACCTCGCCGTCACATGCCCCGTTCCCAGGCCACATTCGGCAAGCATCCGGGCGGGCGTAGTCGCCGTCGAGCGTTACGGGCCACCCTGGAGCGCATAGTCGACGTACGCATCCTCGCCAACACGGACATAGATCACGGTGTCGCAAGGACCGCTTTGAGCGACCCTCGTGCAGGGACCGGTTGGGCACGGCGCGAATATTCCCGGGTCCACGATGTCGGGTTCGGTTCCGTCGCGGGCCCGGATCTCGGCAAGGCTGAACTCGCGGTTCGACGCATCCTTGCTCCAGTCGCGCCCGCAGATATTGACGTGCTCGCTTAGCGCCGCGTCGTCATGGATGCCAGCGGCTCCCGCGAACACGTTCCCGATCCGAGGGAGGATCACGATGCCGACGAAGACGGCGACACCGGCGATCGCGAACACCACGATCCCGCGTCCGATCCTCTTGGGCACCTGGTCGTCTCCCCCGCGTATCCACGATCCCCGATAGCGGCTACTTGACGATCCGATTGCCGGGATTGCGCCGGAAGCCCCCTGAGGCGGTCTCGCGGAATGGTACGGCCGCCGCTACCGGGTCTCGTGCGGTGAGGATGAGCGGGCCGTCGGCGGTGATCGCAACGCTGTGCTCGGTCGCGGCGTCGCCATCGCGCCCGGGCTCGTCATCGCCATCGAACCCTGGTTCCTGGCGGGCAGCCCGAAGATCGTCATCGATGACGACGGGTGGACGATCCGGTCGGTGGACGGGTCGCGGGGCGTCCACGTCCCCGCGACTCCGTCGTTCGGAACATCCGGCGGCGCGTGCATCACCCGCCCGACCCCGTGCCCACCGAACGAGGTGTTGACGACACGATGGATGCGGTCCGATTATCATGCTACTCATGAGTAGCACGTTACAATCTAGTTCAGCCTCACCCCGCGCGGTCGCGGAAGTTCGCTGGTTCTTGGCGAACTACGCTCTTTGGATCCTGGTGTTCTTTGCGTTGGGCGTGACTCAGGGCCTGGCATTCATGGTCACATCGCCCGACGGATCGATCCCTGGGTGGAATGGTTCGCCGATTGCGCAGTTGCTCGGCTACGGGCTCCTCGTCGTGGTGTTCTTCCCGCTCGTGATCGGGCTGCCCGTCCTCATCGGGTCGCTGGCCCTGTGGCGGCTGCTCGCTCGCATCGTTGGTCGCCCGAGGTTGACTGCATACGTTGTCGCTGCGGTCGTCGCCGGCGCGATGATCGTCATGACCCGGGACTCGCCGATCGAGTCGATCGTCCTGCTCGAGGTCCTTCCAGCGTTTCTCTACGCGACCGTCGTCCGGCTTCCGCCCCAGCCCGACACGATCGCGCTCTAGCTCGCCTCTTACCGGCCCTTCGAATACCCCGTGGCCGTCAGCTTGTCCCAGAGCGAGCCGGCGTTGTTGTTCTGGATGTGATCCATCATGTAGGCCTGCCCGACGTCGACGGGGCCGAAGGCGTCGTCGAAGCGGACCTTTGCGATCGTCTCGTCGCGGGTCCAGCCCTTTGCGACCGCGTCGGCGACGGCGGACTTCCAGGCCATCAGGACCGCCCGCTGGGTGTTCACGTAGTCGATCGTCTGGACGGGGCCGTGGCCCGGCACGACGTGATCGACGTCGAGGGTGCGGATCCGCTCGAGCGCCTCGAGCCACTGGTCGACGTTCGAGGTCATCAGCCACGTCTGGACCTCGCTGAAGATCGTGTCGCCGGTAAACACGACGCGCTCCTCGGGCACGTGGACCGCGAGCTGGCCCGGCGTATGGCCGGGTGTCCACAGGCAATGGAAGGTGTGGTCGCCGACCCGCAGCGTCAGGTCGCCGGTGAACACGACGGTCCCGCGCGGCAGCGCCGCGTAGTACTCGTCGCGATCGGGGATCAGCGAGGCCGCCTCCGGGTCATCGGTCGGGATGGCTTCGAGCGCGTAGTCGAACGGGTCGAGCGCCGCCTTGGGGTCCATGAAGATGTCGTAGAGGGCCTGATGGTTGACGACCTCCCCCGCGCCCCTGAACCACCAGTTGCCGAAGATGTGGTCGACGTGGTTTTCGGTGTTGATCAGGTAACGGATCGGGCCGTGCGTCTCCGCCTCGGCACGCATGGCGACCGCCCGCGTCGGCAGCTGGGGCGTATCGATCATGACGACGCCGTCCGAGGTGGTCACGAAGCTCGGGTTGCAGCCGCGCAGCTTCGTGGTCGTGTAAACGTTCGGCGTGACCTGTTCGAGGTCGAGGGCGGCAGTCATGCGGGTGCTCCTGGGTCTTATTGGGTTGCGGTGAGGCCGCCGTCGATCCCGAGGACCTGGCCGGTCACGAACGATGCCGCATCCGAGCACAGGAAGATCACGGGTCCGGCGAGATCGCGCGTCTCCCCGACGCGACCGAGGGGAATCCGGCTGACGATGCCCGCCCGGAATGCGGGATCCGCGAGCAGCGACGCGATCTGGGGTGTGTCGACGAAGGTCGGCATGATCGCGTTGACGTGGATGCCGTAGCGCGCCCACTCGGTCGCCCACTGGCGGGTCAGCGAGCTGATCGCACCCTTGGCCGCGACATACGCCGAGTAGCCGGCGTTGATGCCGAGGTTCGCGCGGACTGACGAGATGTTGAGGATCCGCCCGCCGTTCCCGGCGGCGATCATCGCCTGGGCGACGGCCTGCGTCGGCACGATCGTGCTGCGCAGGTTGAGCTCCAGGATCCAGTCCCAGGCATCGCGCGGATACGTCTCCGCGGGGTGCAGGGCCTTGCCCGCGCCGCCGCCGACCGCATTGATCAGGATGTCGATGCGACCGAAGTGCTCGAGGGTTTCGGCGACCATCCGGTCGACGTCGTCCTCGCGGGTCGCGTCGGCGGTGATCGCGAGACCCTCGGATCCGGCGGCTCGGACGCGCTCGACGGTCGCGTCGCACGTCTCGCGCGTCCGGCCCGCGACCGCGACCCTGGCTCCCGCGCCGGCCAGAGCCTCGGCGAGCGCCGAGCCGATCCCGCCGCCCCCGCCAGGGATGAGAGCGACGCGCCCGTCCAGGCTGAAGATGTCGAGCTGGGTCATCGCGTCTTCCTTCGATGTGCCGGTCCGTCGGCGGACGCGCTTGTCGCGACGTCCCGTTTGATCGATTATCGAAAGGTGATTCTGCCACAGGCGGGAGGGGCGGCGCGCCGCGATGGCCGATCCCCGCGGCACCTAAGATTGGAGCGACGATGACCCTCGATCTGAACGGCCTGATCCCGGCGACCGTGCTGCCGATGCACGCTGACGGCAGCATCGACGAGCCCGCCCTGCGCTCGTACATCAGCTGGGTCGTCGAGCAGGGGCCGGTCGCCCTGGCGATCAACGTCGACACCGGCGAAGGCCCTCACCTGACGCACGACGAGAAGGTCCGTGTGCTGCAGATCGTCGGCGACGTGACCGACCTGCCGATCGTGGCCGGCCTCGCCGGGCCCTCGACGGACGCCGCGATCCGCCAGGCAAAGGACTTCAAGGCGGCCGGCGCCGACGCACTGCTGGTCTTCCCGATCCCGGCCTACCTGAGCGAGCCGCTCGATGTCCGCGTCCCGGTCCGCTACCACGAGGCGATCGCCGACGTCGGGCTGCCGCTGATCCTGTTCCAGCTCCAGCCGGCGCTGGCCGGCCTCAATTTCGAGCCGGACACGCTCCGGGCGATGGCCGCCGTGGACGGCGTGGTCGCCATCAAGGAGGCGTCGTTCGACGCCCGCCGGTTCGTGGACACCGCCAGGCTCATCGCCGACCTGCCACGGCCGATCACCCTCCTGACCGGCAACGACAACTTCATCCTCGAGTCGTTCATGCTCGGCGCGACCGGGGCTCTGATCGGCTTCGGGGCGGTCATGACCCGCGAGCAGGTCGACATGATCCGCGCCTGGCAGGACGGCCGGATCGAGGACGCGCGGGCGCTCGGGCGTGCGTGTGCAGCGGCTCGCCGACGTCGTCTTCGCGGCACCCGTCGGCGACTACCGCGTCCGGCTCAAGGAATGCCTGCGTATCCTGGGCGTGCTCGAGGCGGCCCACGTCCGCCGGCCGCTCATGCCGCTCGGCGACGAGGAGCGGGCCCACCTGACGGCCGTGCTCGCCGAGGTCGGCCTGCTCGAGGATGTGGCGACCGCCGCCTCGCGATAGAGAACGTTTGCTGTACGCTGTCGAGCGACGGCTCGAGACCGCGCTCTGAGCCCGGGAACCACGTCCGCGAGGCCCGCCTTCGGAGGGAATCAGCCTTGGCGACCGAACCCGCAGATGTCCTGATCATCGGCGCCGGGGCGTCCGGCGGTGTCGTCGCCCTACGGCTGGCGGAGGCGGGGTTCTCGGTCGTCTGCCTCGAGCAGGGGCAGTGGCTCGACCGCGCCGACTACCCCGGCAACAAGCTCGACTGGGAGCTCAAGGCGCGCAAGGACTGGGCGACCAGCCCGAACATCCGCGGGCTCGCCCAGGACTACCCGATCGTCGAGGACGACACCCCGGTCTCGCCGCTCATGTACAACGCGGTCGGCGGCTCCACGATCATCTTCGCCGGCGCCTGGCCCCGGGCCCTCCCGTCGGACTTCCGGGTCCGCTCGCTCGACGGCGTCGCCGACGACTGGCCGATCGACTACTTCGAGCTGCTGCCGTACTTCTATCGGACCGACCGGCAGTTCGGCGTGTCTGGCCTGCCTGGCGACCCGGCCTACCCGCCCGACACCGAGGACGCCCCGATGCCGCCGCTCCCGATCGGCGCTGCCGGGCTCAAGATCGCCCGCGCCCAGACGAAGCTGGGCTGGCACTGGTGGCCGGAGTTCAACTCGATCAACTCGGTCGCCTACGACGGCCGCCGACCGTGCGTCCAGCGCAGCACCTGCCAGTCGGGCTGCAACGAGGGCGCCAAGGCGTCGACCGACCTGACCCACTGGCCCAAGGCGATCGCCCTCGGCGCGCGGCTCGTGACCGGTGCCCGAGTCCGCCGGATCGAGACCGACGAGCGCGGGCTGGCGACCGGCGCGACCTGGATCGACGTGGACGGCGGCGAACATCTCGAACCGGCGCGGGTCGTCGTCGTCGCAGCCAACGCGATCGGCACGCCGCGTCTGCTGCTCAACTCGTCAGGACCGGGGCACCCGGACGGGCTGGCCAACTCGTCCGGTCTCGTCGGGAAGCGGCTGATGATGCATCCCTTCGCCAACGTCGCCGGCCTGTTCGAGGAACCGCTGATGAGCTGGCAGGGCCAGTTCGGCGACCTCATCGAGTCGCTCGAGTTCTACGAGACCGACGAGAAGCGTGGCTTCGTCCGCGGCGCGCGCTGGGGCCTGGCGCCCACCGGCGGGCCGATCAACACGGCACTCCCCAGCCGGGCCGGCGAGCAGGCGTGGGGTCCCGGCCACCACGAGCACGTCCGGACCCATCTCGGACACGGTGCCAACTGGGGCCTCTTCGCCGAGGACCTGCCGGACGAGGCCAATCGCGTCACGCTCTCCGGGACGGTCACCGATTCGTCGGGTATCCCGGCCCCCGAGGTCCACTACACGATGGCCGACAACGCGCGGCGGATGCTCGACTTCCACATCGAGCGGGCGAAGGAGTCGATGGACGCCGCCGGCGCCTACAAGATCGAGGTCGACCGGCTGATGCGCTACTCCGGCTGGCACCTGCTGGGCACGGCGCGGATGGGCGACGACCCGAAGACGTCCGTGCTCGACCGCTGGAACCGGACCCACGACGTCCCGAACCTGTACGTCGTCGACGGGTCGTGCTTCGTGACCTCGACCGGCGTCAACCCGACCTCGACGATCGTGGCGATCGCGCTCCGGGCGGCGGACCACATGATCGAGACCCGCTTCGAGCAGCAGGTGCCGGTATGACGACCGAGGTGCTGGCAGGCCTCGACGCCACCGAGCGGGCGACGCTCAGCGCCGTTGCCGACCGGCTCATCCCGGCCGCGGACGCGATGCCGTCGGCCGCCGAGGTCCTCGGCGACGACCGTCTGCGGTTCGTGCTGAACGCCCGGCCGGACCTGGTCGTGCCGCTCAAGACGGCGCTCCGGCCGGACCTCGGTGACGATGTCGAGGCGCCGTCTCGAGACGCTCGGCCGGGACGATCCGTCGTCGCTCGGGGCGCTCCAGCTGGTCATCGTGGCCGGCTACTACACCGACCGTCGCGTCCGGGAGCTGATCGAGTACCCGGGGCAGATGGCGCTCGAGCTTCGGTCGTGGGAATACCCGGCCTATCTCGAGGAAGGACTGATCGACGCCGTGCTCGCTCGCGGGCCGTCGTGGCGGGACCCGTCCACCGGCCAGCGGGCCGTCGCCACGGATGCGCCACGAACCTACGCCGAACGCTGGTCGACGGGCGACGGGTCGCCCGAAGGAGGACACGATGGCCGCGATCGCACCTGACACCGCCGAGTCCGCGGCCCCGCGCTGGCTGGGATCCTTCGTCGAGACCTGGGAGCCGGGCACCGGGGCGCCGGTCGAGGACCGCGAGCCGGCGACCGGCCGGCTCATCGCGACGGTCCGCGGCTCCACGCCCGACGATGTTGCCCGGGCAGCGGAGGCCGCTGCGGCCGCCCAGCCGGCCTGGGCCGCCACGAGCTACCAGGAACGTGCCCGCGTCCTGCGCCGGGCCGCCGAGATCTACGACGCCAACCGGGCCGAGTTCGGCGAGTGGACGCAGCGTGAGACGGGCGCCTCGCACAGCAAGATGCACCACGAGTCGAACTTCGCCTACCAGGAGATCCTGAACGCCGCGACCCTGCCGTCGCAGGCCTACGGCTCGCTGATGCCGACGGCCGTCAAGGGCCGCCTCTCGATCGTCCGGCGGGTCCCGGTCGGAGTCGTCGGCGCGATCACGCCGTGGAACTCCCCGAGCGTGCTGGGCATGCGCGTGGTCGCGCCGGCGCTCGCCCTGGGCAACGCGGTCATCCTGAAGCCCGATCCCCAGACGCCGGTCGTCGGCGGGGCGATGTTCGCCGCGGTCTTCAAGGAGGCCGGCCTGCCCGACGGCTTGCTCCAGGTCGTCGTCGGTGGCGCCGATGTCGGCGAGGCCCTGGTGACGGACCCGGCGATCCCGGTCGTCTCGTTCACCGGGTCGACGGCAGTCGGGCGACGCGTCGGCCAGCTCGCCGGCGGGATGCTCAAGAAGGTCTCGCTCGAGCTCGGTGGCAACAACGCATTCATCGTCCTCGACGACGCCGACCTCGAGGCGGCCGCGGCGGCCGGCGCATTCTCCGCGTTCCAGTTCCAGGGCCAGGTCTGCTTCGCGGCCGGCCGCCATCTCGTCCACAGCCGGCTTGCCGAGGCGTACACCGCGACGCTCGCCGACAAGGCGAAGCGCCTGCGCACGGGCGACCCGTTCCGCGAGGACGTCCAGCTCGGCCCGATCGTCAACGAGAAGCAGCTGGCGCGGGTCGCCGACATCGTCGATCGCTCCGTCTCGGGCGGCGCGACGCTCCTCGAAGGCGGCACGCACGAGGGCCTGTTCTACCGCCCGACCGTCCTGACCGGCATCACGACCGAGTCCCCGGCGTGGACCGACGAGATCTTCGGTCCCGTGGCGCCGATCACGGTCTTCGACAGCGACGACGAAGCGGTCGCGCTGGCGAACTCGAGCCGGTACGGCCTCGTCGCGTCGATCTACACGCGCTCGCTGGGTCGCGGCCTGGCGATGGCCGACCGGATGCGGACCGGGATGGTCCACATCAACGACGGCACGTTGAACGACGAGGCGATCGTCCCGTTCGGCGGGATGGGCGACTCGGGGAACGGCAGCCGCTACGGCGGCGAGGCCAGCCTCGACACGTTCACCGAGTGGCAGTGGGTCACGATGCGCGACGAGCCGCCGAGCTTCCCGTTCTGATGGCGTCGATCACCGAGGTCGCGAAGCTCGCTGGGGTCTCTGCGGCGACCGCGTCGCGGGTCGTCTCCGCCTCGGACTACCCGGTCAGCGCCGCGACCCGCGAACGGGTGCTCGAGGCGGCCCGAACGCTCGACTACGTCCCGAACGCGCTCGCCCGCGGCCTCCTCAAGAGCCGGGTCCCGGTCGTCGCGGTCATCGTCCACGACATCACCGACCCGTATTTCGCGGAGATCGTCCGCGGCGTCGAGGACGCCGCCTCGGTCGCCGGCTTCCTGGTCATCACCTGCAGCTCCGAACGCGACGCCGAACGCGAGCGCTCGTACGTCCGGCTGCTCCGCTCGATCCGCGCCGCCGCTGTCGTGTTTGCCGGGAGCGGACTCGACGACCCGGCCGTCAGCGAGGAGATCGACCGTCATCTCGCCGCGATGCAGGCCGATGGCGCCGCGATCGTCCACCTCTCGCCACATGCCCTCGGAGAGCCCGACGTCGGCGTCGACAACGCGGCCGGGATCGCGGCGATGGTCGCGGCGCTCGTCGCCCTCGGTCACCGCCAGATCGCGTTCCTGGCGGGGCCACGATCGCTGTTCGTGGCCCGGGCGCGGCTGGCCGGCTATCGGCGCGGGCTCGATGAGGCGGGGCTCGCCTACGACGAGCGGCTCGTCGTGCGGACGAGCTTCGACACGGATGGCGGTGCGCTCGGGGTCGAGACGCTGCTCGCCGCGGACGTGCCGTTCAGCGCGGTCTGCTGCGCCAACGACCTGCTGGCGCTCGGCGCGCTCGGGCGGCTGGCAGAGCTCGGGATCGCGGTCCCGGACGTCGTCTCCGTGGCCGGCTTCGACGACATCTCGACCGCCGGACTGACCGCGCCGAGCCTGTCGACCGTCCGGCTGCCGCTGCGCGAGATGGGCCGGCGCGGGTTCGAGCACGCCACCGGCGTCCTCGCCGGGAGCGAGCCGGTTCGCGAGGTCCTGCCGACCGAGGTCATCCTCCGCGGTTCGACCGCGGCGCCGGCCCGACCGGTCGCGGCCGCCTGATGGCCGCCGCCCTGGCCGGTCGGGTCGTCCTCATCACCGGCAGCAGCCGGGGCATCGGCGCCGAGGTGGCCGTCAAGGCGGCGGCCGAGGGGGCCGTGGTCGCCATCCACTATCGCAACGGGGCCGCCGAAGCGGCGGCAACCCTCGACCGCGTCCGCGCCGCCGGGTCCGATGCGGAGACCTTCGCCGCCGACATCGCCGATGGCGCGCAGGCCGAGGCGCTCGTCGAGCGCGTCATCGAGCGGTTCGGTCGGATCGACGGGCTCGTCAACAACGCCGGCCTGACGCAGGTCGGTCCGTTCCTCGACATCGATCCGGCCGACTGGGACGCGGTCATCCGGACGGACCTGACCGCCGCGTTCCACACCTGCCGTGCGGCGCTGCCATCGATGGTCGAGCGGGGGAGCGGCACGATCGTCAACGTGGCCTCGCGGCTCGGCCAGATGGGGATCGCCGAGACGGCAGCCTACTCGGCCGCGAAGGCCGGCTTGATCGGCCTGACCCGCGCCCTCGCGCGCGAGTTCGGTCCGCGCGGGATCCGCGTGAACGCGGTCGCACCCGGCGCCACGGTGACCGACATGACGACCGACCTCCTCGACAGCGAGGAAGGCAAACGGCGCTTGCGCGACATGCCGCTCGGCCGGTTCGGGCGGGCGGACGAGGTCGCCGACGCGGTCATCTTCCTGCTCTCGGACGCGTCGAGCCTGTTCCTCGGCCAGACGCTCAACCCGAACGCCGGCGGGTACATGCCGTGACGAAGGTGGTCGACGCCCGGGAGGCGGTCGGGCTGGTCCGCGACGGCAGCACGGTGCTGATCGGCGGGTCGGGCGCGGGCCATGCCGTCCCGCAGCGGTTCATCGACGAGCTCGCGGCAATCTTCACGGCCGAGGGCCGGCCGCGCGACCTGACGACGGTGCGCATCGTCGGGATCGGCGACTTCGCCGACCGGGGGTTCTCGCAGCTGGGGCTGCCCGGGCTGATGCGGCGGACGATCGGCAGCAACATCGGCAACGAGCCGCGGCTCGGGGCGCTGGTCGAGGCGAACGAGATCGAGTCGTACTCGTTCCCCCAGGGCGTCCTCTCGCAGCTGACCCGCGAGATCGCGGCCGGGCGGCCGGGACTCGTGACCCAGGTGGGCCTCGGCACGTACGTGGACCCGCGCCAGACCGGCGGCAAGCAGAACGCCGCGACGACCGAAGACCTCGTCGAGGTGGTCACCCTGCGCGGCCGCGAGTGGCTGCTCTTCCACGCCTTCCCGATCGACGTGGCCGTCATCCGTGGCACGACCGCCGACCAGGACGGCAACCTGACCATGGAGGGCGAGGCCGTCCAGGGCGAGATGCTGGCCATGGCGATGGCCGCCCGCAACAGCGGCGGGATCGTCATCGCCCAGGTGCGCCAGCTGGCGACGCGCGGCAGCCTGCGGATGCGCGACGTCAAGGTCCCGGGTGCGCTGATCGACTACGTCTTCGTCGATCCCGACCAGTGGCAGACCTACATCACCCGCGACTCGCCGTACTACGCCGGGGCCTTGCGCAGGCCGGTCACACCGGAGGCGCCGCTGCCGCTCGACGTCCGCAAGATCATCGCCCGGCGCTCGCTGCTCGAGTTCCCGCGCGGCGCGATCTGCAATCTCGGCTTCGGGATCAGCCAGCTGATCGGCCGGGTGGCCTGGGAGGAGGGGATCACCGACCAGCTGGTCCTGACCGTCGAGCAGGGGATCTTCGGCGGCGTCCCGGTCGCCGGCAACGAGGGCGGCGCCGGGTTCAACTACCAGGCGATGATCGACCAGCCGAACATGTTCGACTTCTACGACGGCGGCGGGCTCGACATCGCCAGCCTCTCGTTCGCCGAGGTCGACGCCGAGGGCAACGTCAACGTCCATGCCTTCGAAGGTCGCGTCCGCGGACCGGGCGGCTTCCCGAACATCAGCGCCCGGACCGGCAAGATCAACTTCGTCGGGACTCTCACGGCGCAGGGTCTCGAGATCGCCATCGATGGCGGGGTGCGGATCGTCGCACGAGGGCAGCCTCCACAAGTTCGTCCGCGAGGTTCGCCAGATCTCGTTCAACGGGCGCCTTGCGCGCGAGCGCGGTCAACAGGTCCGCTACGTCACCGATCGCGCGGTCTTCGCCCTGGCCGACGACGGCCTGGTCCTGATCGAGGTCGCGCCGGGCATCGACATCGAGCGCGACGTGCTCGACCAGATGGACTTCCGCCCGCGGGTGGCGGAGCAGGTCCAGGCGATGGACGCGCGGGTCTACGCCACCGGTCCGATGGGCCTCGCGGCAGACTTCGGAGGCGATTTCGTGAGCGAGCTCGTCTCGCTCGAGCTCGGTCGCGTGGCGCGGCTCGAGCTGGTCAACCCGCCGTTGAACCTGGTCACGCAGGAGCTGCTCGAGGCGTTGAGCGCGGCGCTGTCGACGCTGGCCGCGGCGTCCGCCGACGAGGTCCGAGCCGTCGTCGTGAGCGGGAGCGGCGATCGGGCGTTCTCGGCCGGTTCGCACGTCGGGGAGTTCGAGGCCCAGCGCGGACCGGCGGGCCGGGCGCGCCATGAGCTCGAGCAGCGGGTCGCGCGGAGCCTGGCCGAGCTGCCGATGCCGACCATCGCCGCCATCGAGGGCAACGCCCTCGGCGGCGGTCTCGAGCTCGCCCTGTGCTGCGACATCCGGATCGCCTCGTCGCGCGCCCGGCTCGGACTGCCGGAGGTGCACCTGGCGGTCACGCCAGGGAGTGGCGGGACCCAGCGCCTGCCGCGGGTGGTCGGGCTGGCACGGGCCAAGGAGCTGATCCTGACCGGCCGCGTCATCGACGCGGATGAGGCGCTGCGGATCGGCCTGGTCAGCGAGGTCGTGCCGGCCGGTCAGGCCGTGGCGCGTGCCACGGCGATCGGTGACGAGATCGCGGCGCGCGGCCCGTTGGCCGTCCGCGAGGCGAAGCGTCTGATCGACGGCGCCATGGAGCTCGATCTCGCCGCCGGCCTGACGGCCGAGATCGAGGCATCGGAACGGATCTTCGCGAGCGAGGACATGGTGGAGGGAGCTGCGCGCCTTCTTCGGAAAACGCGCCACCCGAGTACCGCGGCCGATGAGCCGCCTGACGTGAGGACGACCAGACGTGAGTGACATCAGCCGGTTCGGGGTCTTCCTGCCCTCCTACGTCTGGGAGGGCGACGGCCCCGAGCGTGCCCGCGGGATCAAGAGCTTCGCCCGCGAGGTCGAGGAGCTCGGGTTCGACTCGCTGTTCATCACCGACCACCTGCTCGTCGGCAAGCGGTTCTACTCGGTGAACTGGCTCGAGCCGATCCTGTCGCTTGCGGTCGCGGCTGGTGTGACCGAGCGGGTCCGGCTCGGGACCTCGATCCTGATCATGCCCCTGCGCAACCCGGTGCTCCTCGCGAAGGAGCTCGCAACGCTCCAGTTCCTGTCCGACAACCGCGTGGTCCTCGGCGCCGGGGTCGGCTGGAACGACGCCGAATACGAGGCGGTCGGCGTCCACAAGTCGGAACGCGGCAGGCGGACCGACGAGATGCTCGACATCATGCTGCCGCTCCTCGAGGGCGAGACTGTCACCTACCACGGCCGCTACTACTCGGTCGACGACGTGTTCATCGAGCCGCGGACCGGCCAGCGACCGGCCTTCTGGGTCGGCGGTGGCTCGCAGCTCGCGAACCCGAAGTCTCCGGACGTGCCGAAGTTCGTCGAGTCCGTGAAGGCTCGGACCCTCCGCGCCGATGGGTGGATCCCGCGCCCGACGTGCCCGCCGCCGGACATCCGGCGCGACTGGGACGAGCTCCAGGCGTTCTTCGGGGAGAACGGCCAGGACGCCAGCCAGCTTTCCGTGGCGCACGAGAACTTCCTGCATCTCGTGCTGACCAACGACCCGGCAAAGGCCCGCGAGGAGCAGCACCGGGCGTTCCTCAAGGTGATGAGCGGCGAGCGCGGACCGGACTACCTCGAGACGGTCTACCTGTTCGGGACGCCCGACGAGATCGTGGCCTCGCTCCAGGCTCGGGTCGACGCCGGTGTCGAGCAGTTCATCCTCCACACGATGACCCCCGACCCGCGGCAGCTCCACGACTGGGTCCGCGAGATCATCCCGAACGTCGTCTTCCCGGCGACCGCCGGCCCGGTCCGCAAGCCGAACCGCAGCGCGGTGGCCGTCGCGTCGTGACCCGCCGGGTCGCCCTCCTTGGCAAGCCGCTGCGGCGCCGGCACTCGCAAGTCATGCATGACGCGGCGTTCGCCGCAGCCGGGATCGACGCGCAGTACGTGCTGCTGGAGCTCGAACCCGAGGCGGTGGAGGGTGCGGTTCGCGCTGCCCGAGGCCCTGACTTCCTCGGACTCGGGGTCACGGCGCCATACAAGCAGGTGGTCGCCGGCCTGGTCGACGAGGTCGAGGGCGATGCCCGGACGATCGGCGCCGTGAACAACGTCGCGAAGGACGTCGACGGCCGGCTGGTCGGCTTCAACACCGACGCGCCCGGGTTCCGGGTGGGAGTCGAGCTGGCGATGGGCCGGCCCCTGGCCGGCACCGACGTCGTCGTCGCGGGAGCCGGGGGGGCCGCCCACGCGGTCGTGTTCGCGTGCCTGGCCGCCGGAGCGCGTCGGGTCACGATCGCGAACCGGACGCTAGCGTCGGGCGAGGCACTGGCCGAGCGGTTCCGGGGCGTCGGATCTGGGTCCGCGTCCGCGGTCGCCCTCGATGGGCAGGAGGCGACCGACGCGCTCGGCTCGGCCGACCTCGCGGTCAACGCGACGACGGTGGGGATGGTCGATCCGGGCTCGGCATTCGACGTCGAGCTGTTGCCGGCCGCGGCGACGGTCTTCGATCTCGTCTACGTCCCCGCCGAGACTCCCCTGGTCGCCACGGCGCGCGCCCGCGGGCTGCGCGCCGCGAACGGCTCCGAGATGCTGATCGCGCAGGCCGCCATCGCGTTCGAGCGCTGGACCGGCGTGGGCGGGATGGCCGACGTCATGCGCACGGCCGTCGCGCCGCTGCTCGCCGACGCGACCGTCACGGCCTGACCGATGACCCGGCTCGATGTCCCCGTTCCCGGCGCGATCTACACGGTCGGTCTCAACTATCGAGCACCCGGTGAGTCCGACACGAACCGACCGCAGCGGCCGCTGATCTACGGCAAGGCCGCGACCTCGATCGCCGGGGACGGCGCCACGCTCCATTGGGACCGCACTGTCACGGCCAACGTCGATGCCGAGGTCGAGCTTGGGGTCGTGATCGGCGAGACCGCCTGGAACGTGTCGCCCGACGAGGCGATCCGCTACGTCCTGGGCTACACCATCGTCAACGACGTCTCGTCGCGCGACTCGTGGCTCGACGGCGACCAGTGGCTGCTCGGCAAGTCGATGCCGGGCTTCTGTCCGGCCGGTCCATCGCTCGTCCCCGCCGAGGACCTCGATCCGGCGGATCTCGGCCTGCAGCTGCACGATCAACGGCGAGGCGATCCAGGACGGGCGGACGTCGCAGATGCGTTTCTCGGTCGCCGAGATCGTCGCCTTCCTGAGTCGCCACGTGGTGCTCAGGCCCGGCGATCTGATCGCCACCGGCACACCGATCCGGCTCGCCTCGCCGCCAGGCCCCGACCGCCACCTCCAGCCGGGCGACGTCGTGACGTGCTGGATCGAGGGGATCGGCGAGCTCACCACCCACGTCGCCTGACGTGCGCGAGAGGAGAACCCACGATGAAGCCGCCGACCAGTGTTCCTCGGCGAGATGACGAACCCCGAGGTCGAGGCATTCCTGCGGGACCACGACACGGTCCTCGTGCCGGTCGGTTCGACCGAGCAGCACGGCCCGCACGGCCCATTGCTCACCGATGTCCTCGTGCCGGTCGAGGTCGCCCGTCGCGCGGCGCCGCGGGCGGGCGCCGCCGTCGCGCCGTCGATCAACTACGGGCTGTCGTACCCGCACGTCGGGTTCACGGGCGTCGTCCACCTGCGGATCGCGACGTTCATGGCGGTCATCGAGGACGTCGCTGTCGGCGCTGGCGACCATGGGCTTCCGGCGGATCGTGTTCCTCAACGGCCACTACGACAACACTCTCGCGATCGCCTATGCCTGCGCGAATGCAGCCGCCGCGGCTGCCGGACGGCGCACGCGCGTTTCCCGTCAACTACTGGGATGGCATGACGCCCGACGAGGCCGCTGAGTTCTTCGGCCCGACCGCTGGGCTCCACGCCAACAAGGCCGAGACGTCCGCGGTGATGGCGATCGATCCGGCGCTCGTCGACATCGACGCGGCGAACGCCGAGATGCCGCCGTTCCCGGAGGTGACCAGCCCCGCCGCCGTGCACACGGCCTTCTTCTTCTCGACACCGGGCTCGGTCCATCGCGCCAGCCAGTCGGGGACGTGGGGCGACGCGCGTGAGTCGTCGGCCGAGTACGGCGAGCGCTACCTGCAGGTCGTCACGGAGGCGACCCTGCGGATGCTCGACGACGTGCGAGCGGACGTTCGAGGCGATGCCGCCGCGCTGAGGGCGTCAGCCCGCGCGTCGAACCACGTCCCCGCGCGCATCACGCGGCGGACGCCAAGATCGGTGTCGAGCTCGACGAGGTCGGCGCGCTGGCCCGGCGCGATCCGGCCACGATCGGCGATGCCGAGCAGGGCGAGCGGGTTGCGGCTCGCGGCAGCGACGGCGGCCGGCAGCGCGACGCCTGACGCCACGAGGTTGCGGACGGCCGTGTCGAGGGCGATGACCGATCCGGCCAGCGTCGTGGTCCCGACCAGGGTGACGCGCTGACCGACGACCTCGACCTCGAGGCCGCCGATCCAGCCCCGTCCGTCGCCCATCCCGGCCAGGGCGACGGCGTCGCTGACGAGCAGCAGCCGGTCCGCCGGCTTGAGGCGGGTGATGAGCGGCCACAACGCGCGATCGACGTGCGAGGCCGTCGGCGATCAGCTCGACGTATGCCGCGTCCTCGAGCAGCGCGGCGAGCGCGACGCCCGGGGCGCGATGGTCGATGCCGGTCATCGCGTTGAAGAGGTGCGTCGTCGAGGTCGCGCCGGCCGCGTACCCCGCTCGGGCCTGCCTCGACGGTCGCCGCCGAGTGTCCGATCGAGACGGCGACGCCCGCGTGCGCGGAACCAGCCGATGAGCTCGATCGCGCCGGGCAGCTCGGGCGCGATGGTCAGCAGCCGGAGCCCGTCGAGGAGCGGCTCGAGGGTCGCGAGCGGAACGTCGGCCGGGATCCGGAGCTAGGCCGGGTCGTGCGCCCCGCGTCGGGCCGCGGCGAGGAACGGTCCCTCGAGGTTGAACCCGAGCGGCTCCGCGCCGTCCGGTCGGGGCGTCGGGGAGCCAGCTCCGGACGCGTCTCGGCGAAGCCGGCGAGCTCGTCGATCGGGGCCGTGACGGCCGTCGGCAGGAACGAGGTCACGCCGCGTCGCAGCAGCCGGCGCGCCATGCCGTCCAGCGCGGCGCGATCGCCCATCGCGTCGTGGCCGCCCCAGCCGTGGACGTGGACGTCGACGAAGCCTGGAGCGATGTACGGGCCGTCGGCCGCCGGCGCAGGGTCGAGCTCGACGGCGGCGATCAGCCCGTCCTCGATCGCGATCCGGCCGCTCGCGACGCGGTCGTCGAGGACCAGCCGACCGCCGACCGTGGTGGCCGCCGCGGTCATCGGTCGCCCTCGTCGGACGTCGGCTCGACTGCGAGGCCGTCCATCACGTCGCCATCCGGCGGCTTCGACGTCGAACTGCACGACGAGACCGTAGCGGTCCGCCGGGTAGCGCGACTCGGTCGCCTCGATCCGCCGGCCGTGGCCGTCGACGATGACCCGTCGCTCGACCAGCAGCGGGTCGCCGACACGGGTCGCGAGGAGGCGAGCGTCCTCGGCCGTGGCGGCGGCCGCCGCGATCGTCCCGGTCCCGCGACGGAGCACGTGCCCCGCCCGGCCGAGCGTCTCGTGGAGCGAGCCGTTGGCGAGATCCGCGGTCATCACCGCGTCCGCACAGGACGCCGATCAGCACCGTCGATTCGAGGGCGATCGGCTCGCCGTCGGCCAGGCGCAGCCGGCGCAGGTGGACGACCGGCTGGCGCACGGGGATGCCAAGGGTGCCCGCCTCGCTCGTCGTCGACGGGCGGATGACCCGGGTCAGGACCCGCGAGCTCGGGACGCGACCCGCACGGCGCATCTCCTGGGTGAACGTCATCAGCCGGTTCGCGCGTCGATGGGCCGGCGGGCTCGCCACGAAGCTGCCGCGGCCCGGCTCGCGAGCGATCAGGCCGTCCTCGGCCAGTCGATGCATCGCGTTGCGCGCGGTCATCCGGCTGACCCCGAACTCGGCGCACAGCTCGGCGTCGGACGGCAGCCGTTCGCCGGGACGCAGCGTCGCGATCCGTTCGCGCAGGACCTGCTCGATCTGGCGGTAGTGCGGCTGGTAGGAGGGCTCGGTCATGGGGTGCCCGCCGGGCTCGCTCATGACGCGCCCGCTGCCCCGTCCAGCCCGGCCGCCTCGGCGCCGTGGATGGCCGCCCCGATCGCCCCGGCCCAGATCCCCAGCTCGGCCGTCACGACCTCGACCTCGTCGAGTGCCGTCGTCCGCACCCGTCGCCACATCTCGTCACGGATCGGCCCGAGCAGCAGCTCACCCGCCGCCGCGACGCCGCCCCCGATGACGACCCGGTCGGGCGAGATCACCGCGACCATGTTGCCGATGCCGATCCCGAGCGAGCGCCCGACCTCGGCCAGGCCGGCCAGTGCCCGCTCGTCGCCGGCGCGAGCCGCAGCCACCGCGGCCTCGGCCGTCGTCGTGCCGCAGGCTGCCGCGATCCGGTCCGCCCGGGCGAACGACTCGAGACAGCCGTTGTTCCCGCAGCCGCACGGGGGTCCGTCGGCGTCGATGGTCTGATGGCCGAGCTCGCCGGCCGTGCCGTCGTGGCCGAGGTGGACGCGGCCATCGATGGCGATGACGCCACCGACCCCCGTCCCGAGGGTCAGCCCGACCATCGAGCGCGCTCCGCGCCCCGCCCCGAGCCGCAGCTCGGCGACACCGAACGCGCGGGCGTCGTTGATCAGCGAGACCGGGCACCCAAGGGCCGTCGCGACCGGTTCCGCCACCGACCGACCCGCCCAGTCGCCCGGCACGTTGACGAGGAACCGCGTGCAGCCGGTGACCGGGTCGTAGAGCCCGGGAACACCGATCCCGACCGACGACACCCCGGGATACCGCCCGATCGCCTCGGCGCCGACCGTCGCGAGCCGCGCCACGACCGCGTCGGGGCCGTCGGTCGCGGGAGTCGCCAGCTGGCCGCGGTCGAGCGTGCGCCAGTCGGTGGCGTCGTGCTCCACGACCACCCATTTGATGTTCGTGCCGCCAAGGTCGAGGCCGAGGTGGCGGCTGGCAGGTGGGCCGTCGCTCACGGTCGGTCAGGTCTCGCCGGTGACCCGGGTGTACGCCGCGGCCACGACGACGATGATCGCGCCGAAGACGATCTGTCGGGTCGGTTCGGGCAGGCCGACCGCGGTCAGGAGAGCGGTCAGGACGCTCAGGATCAGCGCGCCGACGAGCGTGCCTCCATAGCCGCCCCGGCCACCGAGGATCGAGGTCCCGCCGATCACGGCCGCCGCCACCGAGGGCAGGACCAGCGAGTCGGCCAGGGTGACGCTTGCGGTGTTGGTCAGGCCGGACAGCAGGAGGCCGCCGACACCGGCCAGCAGCGCCGAGATGACGTACAGGACGATCAGCACCTGCCAGACCCGCGCGCCCGACAGCCGCGACGCGATCGGGTTGTCGCCGACGGCGTACAGGAGCCGGCCATACCCGGTCCGTCTGAGGCCGATCAGGATGATCAGCATCACCGGGACCAGGACGAGCAGGCCGGCCGGGATGAAGCCGAGCAGCGTCGCGCTCCCGAGCGTCGTGAGGATGTCCGGGACGCCGGCACCGGTCTGGACGGATTGGAGCTGCCAGACGTTGGCGAGGCCCAGGACGACGAAGCTCATGCCCAGGGTCATGATCAGCGGGTGGACGCGGAAGACGCCGACGCCGACGCCGGTGACCAGGCCCGCCAGCATGGCGACGACGAGCGACACGAGGATCGCCTGTGGCACCCCGCCCGGACTGTGGACGAGCGTCGCCGTGACGAACCCGGTCATCGACGCGACGGCGCCGACGGACAGGTCGATCCCGCCGGTGAGCATCGTGATCGTCTGGCAGCCGGCGAGGATCGCCAGCGGCACGGTCGTCCGAACGATGATGTTCGCCCAGCCCGGGCTGACGATGCCCGGGTCGACGATGTCGATGATCAGGATCAGGACGCCGAGCAGGCCGATCAGCGGGATGATCGGGCGATCGCGGAACAGGCCACGCCAGGCGTCGGCCCCTCGCCAGCGATCGACCGAGACGGCGGCGCTCATCGGCGGCTCCGGCGGAGCTCGATGACGCTGCCGAACATGACCACGCCGATGAGGATCACGCCCTGCGCGACGAGGGCGAGGTTCGAATCGAGGCTCAGGAAGCTCATGTCGGTCTGGATCAGCTGGAGGACGACGACACCGACGATCGGTCCGAAGACGCCGCCTCGCCCGCCGGCAAGACTCACCCCACCGAGCACGACCGCCGCGACGCTCAGAAGGGTGTACGGGCCCGGGATCGGCGTCCCGATCCCCGTGCTGGCGGTCAGCGACAGGCCCCCAAGGGCTGCGAACAGGCCGGTGATCGCGTAGGCGAGGAACTTGGTCCGTCCGACGGGAACCCCGCTCCGGAACGCAGCCAGCCGATTGCTGCCGATGGCATACATCGACAGCCCGAGCTTCGAGCGCACCAGCGGGAACCAGATGACCGAGACGACGACGAGCAGGACGACGGCCGCCCGCGGGATCCACTCGTTGCCGAGCGGCCCGACGGCGAGACCCGTCAGCCAGCTGGCGGCGCCACCGCCCGGCGATGACCGGACGAGCAAGGCGAAGCCCGCCCACACGAACGACATCGCCAGGGTGACGACGATGTCGGGCACGCGCGTGCCGACCACGACCGCCCCGTTGATCCCGCCGAGCACGAGACCCAGGACCAGCACGCCAGCCACGATCGCGACCCCGGTCGTGTCGGACTGGCCGTCCATCGCCGACGCGGCCACGACGCTGGTGAGCGCCATCATCGACCCGATCGACAGGTCGATGCCGCCGCTGATGACGATGACCGCCTGGGCGACGGCGGCCAGGGCGAGCGGGAGCACCGACGTCCCGAGCCCCTGGACGGGGATCGGCCCGTATCTCGGCTGGATCAGCTTGGTGAAGACCAGCAGGCCGACCAGCAGCGCCAGCAGGCTGAGCATCCACGCATTCCGGCGTGCCCAGGCCGCGATCGCGTCGGCCGGTCGGGCGCCCGCGCCTTCGATCGGCGCCGCTGCGGCGCTCACGATCCGGCCGCCGGGGTCACGTCATCCGCGTGGGCCGGGGCGTCGATCGCGCGATCGGTGCCGGTTTCGGCGGCCGCTGGCTGCGACGCACCCTCATCGGCCTGGGCGATCGACTCCTCGATCGCGGCGCCGGCCGCCGCTTCGGGCAGCTCGGCGTCCGCGCGGAGGTTGTAGGCGGCTCGCAGGAGTGACGCCTCGTCGGCCTCCGCGCCCGTCAGCTCGGCCACGATCTCGCCATCGAAGATCACGATCGCGCGGTCGCAGACGAGCTGGACCTCCTTCAGCTCGGACGTGTAGATGAGCACCGCGGCCCCGGCCTCGGCCAGGTCGCGCAGCAGAAGGTAGATCTGCTGCTTCGTGCCGATGTCGATCCCGCGGGTCGGGTCGAAGCACAGCATCGTCCGGACGCCGCCGGCCACCCAGCGTGCGATCGTCACCTTCTGCTGGTTCCCGCCCGACAGCCGACGGACCTCGCCGGCCGCGCGCGCGTCGATCTGCAGGCGCTCGACCGCGTCGTCGACCATCCGACGCTCGCCGCCGAGGTCGATCAGCCCCCAGTGCCGAAGCCCGGCGATCATCGGCAGCGCGATGTTCTCGCGGATCGACCGCTGCATGAGCAGCGCCTCCGCGCGGTCGGCGGCGACATAGACAAGGCCGGCCCTGATCGCGTCCGCCGGATGTCGGAACGTCACGGCGCGGCCGTCGACCAGGAGCTGACCGCTGGCCGGGCGCGCGGACCCGGCGAGGATGTCGAACAGCTCGTCCTGCCCCTGGCCTTCGAGGGCGACGACGCCGAGCACCTCGCCCGGGTAGAGGTCGAAGGTGACGTCGTTCAGGTTCGACCGCGCGGTCAGGCCGCGCGCGGAGATGCGCGGCTGCGTGTCGGCCGTCCGCGCGGTCGCCGTCGTCCCGTGCTCGGCGGCCGTCATGTCCTTGATGATCTCGCCGAGCATCAGCTCGACGATCCTGTCCTCCGAGCCCTTGGTCACGTCGACGACGCCGACCGTCGACCCTTCGCGCAGGACGGTGGCGCGGTCGCAGATCGCCGCGATCTCGATCATCCGGTGGGAGATGAAGATGACCGACCGCTCGCCGCCGCGGAGTCGCCCCACGACCTCGAGGACTCGCTCGGTGAGGTTCGCGGGAAGGGCCGCGGTCATCTCGTCGAGCATCAGCACGTCGGGCTCGGAAGCCAGGGCGCGTGCGAGGTCGATGATCCGCAGCGTGGCGAGCGGCAGACGCCGAGCGTGGCCGGCCAGGTCGAGGTTGCCGAGGCCGAGCTCGGCGAGCCAGTGGCGGAAGGGTTCGAGGGGTGTCTCGGTCAGCCGCAGGTTCTGCCGGATGTCGAGGTCCGGGATCAGCGACGGTTCCTGGTAGACGGAGATGAGCCCGCCACGACGGGCCTCGGCGGGGGACTGGACGGTGCGGGCCTTGCCGCGCACGGAGATCGTGCCGCCATCCGGCGCGACGGCGCCGGTCAGGATCTTGACGAGCGTGCTCTTGCCGGCGCCGTTGGCGCCCATCAGCGCATGGATCTCGCCGGGCCGGACGGCCAGCGACGCGGAGCGCAGTGCGACCACCGCGCCGTACGTCTTCGCGATGCCGCTGGCCTCGAGCAGGAGATCGGTCGAGGTGAGAGTCATGCGCTCCCGGGATTCAGGCGGAGGGCGACGGCACAGCCGTCGCCCTCCGTGGATGGACCGGTGTGAGGGTTATGCGCCCTTGCAGCCGGCGGGAACGGTGTTCGGATCGTAGGTCGTCCAGCCGTCGAGAGACAGGCTGAGCGGCCACAGCGGATCCATGCCCGGCACGGACTGCCATGCCTTGAGCTTGGCCTGACCGTCAGGGGTCAGGTTGTCGACCACGACCGGATCCAGCAGAACGGTGTTCGGCTGAGTGGCGGCCGGGTCCGCGGTGACGGTGTCACCGTTGAGCAGCTTGAGGGCGAGGGTGATGCCGGCACCGCCGACCGCTGCCGTGTTGGTCACGGCCGCGCCCTTGAGGTCCGGGAAGCCGACCGGATCGAGGAGCTGGGAGACGAACCCGCCGACGTCGGCGTCAGCGATCGGCACGAACTTCTTGCCGTTCGCCTTGATCGCGTCGACGATCTGCTTGCCCATGCCCGAGGCCCAGATGCCGGTGATCTTGTCGTACCCACCGCTGGCGATGAAATCGTTGGTGAGCTTGGTGGCGGTGGCCGGATCCCAGCCGGTGGCGACGCCATCGGGGCTCGGGACCACGGTGATGCCCGGGTAGTCCTTGAGGACGTTCTTGAACCCGACGTCGCGGTCGGAGTCTGCCGAGTTACCGGCGATGCCGCGGGTGTACCAGACGGTGCCCTTGCCGCCGAGCTGATCGAACAGCCACTTGGCGCCGAGCTCCGCGTACTTGACCTGGTTGTTGTAGAGGTTCCACGTGCTCGTATCGGTCACGTAGCTGTCGACCGCGACGGTCTTGATCCCTGCCGCGGCGGCCTCGGCCAGTGCCGGGTTGAGGGCCTTCGGATCGTTGGGGTTGAAGACGATGGCGTTGACGCCCTTGGCGATCAGGGTCCGGATGTCAGCCAGCTGGCCGGCGGCATCCGTGTTGCGATGGATCACGGTCAGGTCGGAGACCTGGCCGGAGGCCTTCGCCTGCGCCTTGGCGGTGCAGACCTGCTCTTCGCGGAAGCCGTTGCCGACGCCGCCGCCGTTCGAGTACCCGATGGTGTACTGCTTCGCCGCGCCCGAGCTCGACGGGGCAGCCGAGCCGCCCGCGGCCGACGGCGCCGTGCTCGGCGGAGCGGCGGTCGCGCCTGTGCTCGGGGCGGTCGTCGCACCCGTGCTGGAACACGCGGCTACGATCACTGCGACGGCCGCGAAGCCGACCAGCGATCGCATCCAGTTGGATCCCTTGATCATCTGTTCTCCTCCTGTTGCCAACGACGTGCCGACATGGTCACGCCGACGAATGGATCCGCATCCCCGCGGGGAAGCCAATCGATCCGATCTATCGGTCTCACCTCCTGCGCGTGATCCCCGCGACCATCACTCCTCCCGAGCGATGGCACGAGCGATCCGCCGCGCGTGCTCACGATAGGCCTCATCGAACGATTCCCGCGAGCGTTCGGCGCCTACGACCGAGGCTCGGGTGAGAACGGCTGGCAGGGCGCCCCGCTCCTGGAGGAGCTGGGCGGTCCGCACCTTGATGCAATTGACGATGGCGACAGCGCTGATCGTCGAGCCCGGGCCGAGCGGGGTATCCAGGCCGTCGATCGTGCACAGCGCGTCGGCATGTGGCGTACAGAGGTCGATGACGAGATCCGCCTCGTCCAAAAGGCGCCCCCTCACGATCGGATCCGGCTGCCCGGACATCGATTGTGCGACGGAGGTTACCGCAACGACCCGCACGCCACGCCGACGGGCACCGCGGGCCATCTCGACCGGAACGGCCGACAGGCCGCTGGCGGAGAACACGATCAGCACGTCGTGCGGACCGAACGTGAAGTTCGACAGGATGACCTCGGCCAGGCCGGGCGTCCGCTCGATGAACATCGCCTGGCGCTGGCCGTTGGACCCGACGATCTGGGTGTGGAACGTCATCGACAGCTCGACCATCGGGTTGAAGCCCGGATACGAGCCGTAGCGGGGGAACATCTCCTCCACCGGGATCCGCGAGTGGCCGGTCCCGAACAGGTGGACCAGCCCGTCCGACGCGATCGCGTCGGCAGACCACTGGCTGGCCGTCTCGATGGCCTCGCCCTGGCTCGCGGCCACGCGTTCGAGGAGGACGGTGGCGGCGGTCAGCCATTCGAGGGCCGGCTGCGTGGCTGTTGCCTCCGCCGCCTCGGTCCGCATCAGTAGTCGGTCCGCTCGGTCTGGCCGCTCGCGCCGTCTCCGCGAGAGCCGCCAGGACCGCCTGCCGCCGCGCCGACGGGACCGCCGCCGGCCTTGCGTGCCTTGAAGTCGTCGAGCATCGTCGCCGTCGCCGTCGCTCCGACGCGGGTGACCCCGAGCGCCATCACGTCGAGCAGCGCGTCGAGGGTCCTGACGCCGCCGGCGGCCTTGACCCCGATCTGGGGCGACGTGTTCGCACGCATCAGGATGAGGTCCTCATGGGTCGCGCCGGTCGGTGCGAACCCGGTCGAGGTCTTGACGAAGTCGCCGCCGGCGGCCTCGGTCAGGTGGCAGGCCCGGATCTTCTCGTCGTCGGTCAGATAGGCGTTCTCGAAGATGACCTTGACGATCGCCCGCGCCGAGTGGGCAACCTTGACAACCGCCGCGATGTCGGCCTCGACATCGGCATCGCGACCTGACTTGAGCGCCCCGATCTGGATGACCATGTCGAGCTCGGTCGCCCCGTCGCCCAGCGCCCGGACAGATTCGAAGACCTTGGTCTCCGTCCGGTGATTGCCGTGCGGGAAGCCGATCGTCGTCCCGATCGCGACGCTCGTGCCGGACAGGATGCCCGCGGCCCGGACCACGTCCGCCGGCCGGACGCAGACGGACGCGACGTCATATGCCAGGGCAAGCCGGCAGCCCGCCTCGACGAACGCGTCGTCGAGCTCGGGGCGGAGGAGCGAGTGATCGATCGTCTTGGCGACGTCGTGGTAGGTCAGGTCGTCGATGGAAAGGGTCATGGCCTCACTTGATGTACGGGCGAAGGACGTCGCGAGCGAGCAGGAACCCGCGCTTGATGAGGTCATCGGTCTTCTCGAAGTCGCGATCCTCGTGCTCGATGATCACGTCGCCGTCGTAGCCGGCTCGCCACAGGGCAGCGAAGAGGGGAGCCCACTCGACGTCGCCGAGACCCGGCAGACGCGGGATCTGCCAGCCGATCCCCATCGAGAAGACGCCGCGCTCGTAGAGCCCCTCGCGGTCGATGAGCAGGTCCTTGGCCTGGACGTGGAGGATGTGCGGCCCGAACTCACGGATGAACCGCGGGATGTCGATCATCTGCAGGATCAGGTGCGACGGATCGAAGTTGATCCCGATCGTGCCGCCCCATTCCTCGAGGATCCGGCGCCAGATGCGCGGGGTCGTCGCCAGGTTGTGGCCGCCCGGCCACTCGTCGCGACTGAACAGCATCGGGCAGTTCTCGATCGTGATCTTCCGGCCATGGTCGTTCGCGAACTGCACGATGTCGGGCCAGACCCGGAGGGCCTCCTCCCAGTTGGCGTCCTGGTCCTTCGAGCCGTCGGCGCCCATGAACGTGTTGACCAGCGGGACGCCCATCGCCTCGGCGGCGGTGATGACGTGCTTGAGGTGGCCGATGACCTCGGCGCGATGGGCGGGGTCGGGGTGGAGCGGGTTCGGGTAGTAGCCCAGCCCGGAGATCGACAGGCCCCTGGCGGCGATCTCGTCGACGATCGCGCTCGCCTCGCTCGCCGACAGGTTGGCCACGTCGATGTGGCTGGTGCCGGCGTACCGCCTGGTCGCGCCCGCCGTCCGCGGCCAGCAGGCGATCTCGAGGCTCTCGAAGCCGTTGGCGGCCGACCAGTCGGCGACCTCCATCAGCGGCGTCTCCGGGAATGGTGCGGTCAGCAGGCCGAGTCTCATCGGCGGGCCTCGGCGCCGACGGCGACCGGCTCGCGGACGACCTCGACCCAGCGGCCGAGCCGGGCGCTCTCGGCGATCGCGTCGTTGACCAGCATCTCGTCGTGGCCGTCGGCGAAGGTCGGGTAGCTCGGGTGCTTGCTCGGGGCACCGGCCGCGACGTCCGCGTAGATCGCCCGGAAATGGGCGGCGAAGGTGTCCCCGAAGCCCTCGACGTGGCCGCCCGGGAGCGCGGCGGCCGCCCGTCCGGCGGCGCCCATCAGGGCCGGGTTCTTGATCAGGATCTCGTTCGGGCGCTCGCGATGGCCGAGCCACAGCTGGTCCGGCTGCTCCGAATCCCACGCGACAGACGACAGCGATCCGTCGATCTCGTACTGGAGCGAGTTCTTCCGCCCGGCGCTGATCTGACTGATGCTGACCGCGCCGCGTGCCCCGTCCTCGAAGCGGAGCAGGATCGTGGCGGCATCCTCCGTGGCGATGACGCGGGTGACGGTGTCGCTCGCGACCTCCGTCGAATACGTCTCGACCGGACCGGTGGGCTCGCGTCTCGTGCGGACGAAGGTGGCGAGGTCGGCCATCACCTCGACGACGCGCTGGCCGGTCACGAAGGTCATCAGGTCGAGCCAGTGGGAGCCGATGTCGCCCACCGCCCGGAGCACGCCGCCCCGATCGGGCTCGAGCCGCCAGTTCCAATCGCTCTCGAGCAGGAGCCAGTCCTGGAAGTAGCGACCGGTGACCAGCCGGACATCGCCGATCTCGCCCGACGTGACGACCTCGTGGGCGTGCTGGTTGAGCGGGTAGTAGCGGATGTTGAAGTTGGCCGCGTTGACCAGTCCGGTCGATGCCGCCAGCTCGACCAGCTCGCGCGACTCGGTCGCGGACATGGCCAGCGGCTTCTCGCAGACGACGTGCCGGCGGGCCTCGAGGGCGGCCCTCGCGTGCGGGAGGTGCAGGTCATTGGGGGACGTGACGTGGACGATCTCGACGCCCGGATCGGAGAGCAGGTCATCGAGCGACGCGTACGCGCGAGGGACGCCGAGCGATGCTGCACGGGCCGCGCCACGCTCGGGCGTGCTGCCGAGGACGCCGCGGACCTGGACGCCGATCCGGCGCAGGGCCTCGACGTGGACGGTCCCGATGAACCCCGTGCCGATGACGGCGGCGCCGACGTCGGCGATCGTCCTCATGCCCTCATCCACCCACTGGCTGGTGCCGGCCATCTGTCTAGACATTCCAGAAGAGAGCATGCCGTTTCCGACCGTGGCGTGCCACGACCAGGAACGGTCACGCTCCGACTTCCTCCGTCCCTCATCCTACTTTGTCATGTCAAGTGCAAAAGTACCCTCGTGCACACCGGTCGGGCGTATCATCGGGGGGTGATCCCGTCGTCGACCGGAGGCACCTCGCGGTCCTCCCATCCCGCACAGCCCGAGGGTGTCCCTGGCCAGCCCGGTCGGTACGGCCCGGTCCCCGACGAGTCGCTCGACGCCTTCGTCACGGTCCTCGACGAGATTCGCTTCGGTCGATCGCGGTCGCGCTCCGAGCTGGTCGCCCGGACCGGTCTTGGCCGCGCCATCGTGGCCCAGCGGGTCGGCGACCTGATCGAACGCGGGCTGGTCAGCGAGGGCGACGTCGGGCCCAGCACCGGCGGCCGCCCGCCGCGCCAGCTGACGTTCAACGCGGACGGCGGCCACATCCTGGTCGCCGACCTCGGGGCGACCAGCATCGACGTGGCGGTCACGACACTCGACGGCAGGATCCTCGGTCATCACGACGAGCCGGCCCGGATCGAGGCCGGCCCCGAGCACGGCCTCGGCCGGGTCGACGCCCTGTTCGACACGCTCCTGCGGACGACGCCCGACCTGCACGGCCGCCTGTGGGGGATCGGCATCGGGGTCCCCGGTCCGGTCGAGTTCGACTCCGGCCGGCCGATCTCGCCACCGATCATGCCGGGCTGGGATGGCTATCCGATCCGCGAGCGGTTCGCCGCCCGCTACGGCGCGCCAGTCTGGGTCGACAACGACGTCAATGTCCTGGCGCTCGGTGAGTGGCGCTCGGGGATCGCGGCCGGTCACGCCGACGTCGTGGTGGTCAAGATCGGGACCGGGATCGGCGCCGGCATCATCTCGGACGGGCACCTCCATCGCGGCGCGCAGGGGAGCGCCGGCGACGTGGGCCACATCCAGGTGACCGACGACCCGACGATCATCTGCCGCTGCGGCAACGTCGGCTGTCTCGAGGCACTCGCCGGGGGAGCGGCGATCGGCCGGGCTGGCCAGGCCGCCGCCGAGGCCGGGCGGAGCGCACGGCTGCGGACCGCCCTCGACCAGCGCGGGATCGTGACCGCCGAGGACGTCGCCCGGGCTGCCTCGTTCGGCGACCCGGTCGCGGTCGCGCTCCTCGTCGCGGCGGGCCGGCGGATCGGATCGATGCTGGCCAGTGTCGTCAACTTCTTCAATCCGTCGCTCATCGTCATCGGCGGCGGCGTGGCGAACAGCCCGGACCAGCTGCTGGCCACCATTCGCGAGACGGTCTATGGACGCTCGCTCCCGCTGGCAACCCGCGACCTCTTGATCGGGCGCTCGTCGCTCGGCGGCCTGGCCGGGGTGATCGGCGCCTCGGCGATGGTCGTCGACCAGCTCTTCGCGCGCGATTCGCTCGCCCGCTGGATCGAAGCCGGCGCGCCCTCCGGGTCACCCGAGGTCGCGCTCGCCCGCCCGGGCTGAACCCGGGCGCCCTTCGACGATCTAGTCGCCCGCGACGACCCGGTCGGTGAAGTCGCCCGAAACCGGGTCCTTCAGGATCAACTTGTGCCGGCCGTCGGGCAGGATCTCGCGCTTGATGACGACCTGGCCGTCGTATGTCTCGGCGGTCGCCGCGATCCTGGGTGTCGTCCCGCCGCGCCACTCCACGTCGACCGGCGCCCAGGCGTTCGACCTGGCCGACCGGTAGGCGGCGTCCATGATCGCGTTGACGACGTAGCCGTCGTAGAACGTCTCCTGGGGCGCCCGACCTTCATCGATCGCGTGGAACATGTCGCTGAACATGTCCATGTAGCCGAGCTCGGACACCTCGTCGCCGACCGGGAAGAGCCAGCCGGCCGACGACTCCGCCTTCTCGGCCACGTAGCCGCCCCCGCCGCCGGCGGAGAACATCTCGAACCCGGTGCGCAGGAAGTGGTTCAGCCAGACCGTGCCGTGGGTGCCGGCCACCTCGTCGCGCAGGTCCATCCCGCCGCGGAACGTCCACGACACCTCGAACTGCCCGACGGCGCCCGATTCGAACCGGATGAAGGCGACCGCGTTGTCCTCGTCGGCGATCGGGTGGACGAGGGTGTCCGTGTGGCACAGCACCTCGACCGGCCGGTTCTCCTTGCCGACGAAGTTGCGGATGATCTCGATGCAGTGGCAGCCGAGGTCGATGATCGCGCCGCCGCCCGTCAGCCGGCCGTCCCAGAACCAGGCCGAGTGCGGACCCGGGTGAGCCTCGCGCGAGCGGACCCACGTGACGTCGCCGATGGCGCCGCCACGGACCGAGGCGATCGCCTTGAGCGTCTTGGGCGTGTAGCACAGGTCCTCGAGATAGCCGGCGAAGACCCCGGCCTCCTCCACGACCTGGAGCATCCGGCGCGCCTCCTCGGCCGTGCGACCGAGCGGCTTGGTGCACAGGACGGCCTTGCCAGCCTTCGCCACCAGGCCGACCGCCTCCTCGTGGAGGAAGTTGGGGACGCCGATGACCACCACGTCGGTGTCCGGATGGTTGATCGCGGTGGCGAGGTCGGTCGTCGATTCCTCGACGCCCCAGCGCTCGCGGAAGGCCTCGCCGCGCTCCGGGGTCCGTGAGTAGACGACGCGGACCCTGTCCCGGCCCCGCTGGCCCTGGAGCGTGTTCGTATAGAAGTCGCCGATGAGGCCGGTGCCAAGCATGGTGATGGCGTGACCGTTCATCGATCCTCCCTCCCGGGCCGTCCGAGCACGAGGTCGCGCCCGGCGACCATGGCCCGCAGCTTGGCGCGGGTAGCGGCGCGAGGCGTCTGGCTGAAGCCGCAGTCGGGGACGAGGGTGACGCAGTCCGCCGGAACGCCGGCAGCCAGCACCTGGTCGATCCGCCCGGCGACGTCGTCGGCGGTCTCGATATACGAATTCTTGACATCGATGATGCCGGCGCCGACGTGACGGCCGGTCGCGGCGATCTCGCCGAGGATGCCGACCTCGGCCATCTCCCGGTTCGCGAACTCGAGGACCAGCTCGTCGACGTGGAATCCGAGCATCGCATCGAGGACCGGCCGGTAGGTCCGGCGGGCGAGCGGTCGGCCCATGTAGTTCCCGAAGCACAGATGGGCACCGAGCCGGGCCCGCCCGACGATCGGAGCGACCGCCGCGTTGAACAGCGCCGAGAAGTCGGCCGGTGCGTCCGGATGGATCGCCGGCGACGGCTCGTCGATCTGGATGAAGTCGGCGCCGGCGGCAACCAGGCCTTCCAGCTCCGCCCGCAGGATCGGGACGAACGCCTCGGCCGCGGCGTTGCGCTCGTGGTAGACCCGGCCGGGCCCGTAGGTCAGCCGGCCCGAGAGCGTGTACGGCCCGGGCAGCGTCACCTTCAACGGCCGCGTCGTGCGCGTGATCGCGTGGCGATATTCGGCGACGACGCCGAGGCCGTCGGGTGCGGCGATCGGCTCGGTCACGTCGAAACGGTGTTGCTGGTCGTGCGCGCCGGCGCCGAGTCGACGATCCGGCGGCAGCGCGACGACGCCCGTCACGTGCCGGTAGAACTCGGCCGTGAAGAAGCCGGCTCGTCGCATCTCGCCGTCGCTGACGATGTCGACGCCGGCCTCCTCCTGGTCGCGGATCGCCAGGTCGACGCCGTCGTCGAGCATCTCCTCCAGGTCGACCGGCCCGAACTCGCCGCGTTCCGCGGCCGCGATCCCGGACACGAACCAGGACGGCCGGGCATGCGAGCCGACGACGCTGGTCCGGAGCGGTTCATGACTCATCGATCGACCTCTGCGAACGCGAATGCACGGGCTGGATTGTCCACGAACAGCCGGCGGCGGATGGCCTCGTCGACACCGACGACCTCGAGCGCGGCGGTGAACCCGACGAGAAGCCACGAGAGCCCGGGCGCGCCATCGTAGACGTGGAGGTAACGCCGCTTCGCCGCGTCCATGCCGAGCACGATCCGGTCCGCGTGGCCGTCCTCGACCATCCACCCGATCAGCTCCGCCGTCGGATTCGGGAGATCGGTCCAGCGGAACGATTGGTCGTACTCGACGCAGGCTCCCGTCGCAAGAAGGGCCTGGTGATAGCCGCGGTCCACGACCTTGTCGACGTGACTGAGGATCACGTGCGACGGATCGACGCCGAGGTCCGCCAGCAGCTCGACCTGCTCGAGCCCTCCGGTCCCGAGCTCGCAGTGGGTGAGGATCGGAACCCCGGTCCGCGCATGTGCGATGGCTGCCGCCTCGAACACCATCCGGTCCCGCGCCGAAGGCCCGTCCATGCTGCCGGCGACCTTGATGACACCCGCCCGATGGGGGGTGCGCCGGACGATCGGCCCCGAGTAATCGAGCTCGTCGATCCCGTCGGTGATGTCGAGGACGAAGAGCTCCGCGAGATCCTCGAGGCGAACGAGGTGGCTCCAGTGCGCCGGTCCGTAGAAGCGCTCGTGATGGAGCCCGGTCGGGGCGACGACGTTGATCCCCGTCCGCCTGGAGATCTCGGCGAGCTTGCCGGCGTTGCGGCCGGCATCGCACGGCATGGCATCCACCACGGAGCGCAACCCGGATCCGACCGCCTCGGTCACTTCGGTGGTCATCGCGTCGACATCGCCGAGGTCGAATTCGGGGTCGAGCAGCACCGGCCGTCCGCCGTCGATGACGAGGTGCTCGTGGCAATAGGTGACGCCCAGCTCGGCCGGGTCGATGTCGCCGAGGACGGTCCGGACGAAGGTCACAGGCCCGGCTCGGGCGAGACCGACGTCACCGACCATCCGCCGTCGATCTTGAGCAGCTGCCCGGTCACGACACGGGACTCGTCGGACAGGAAATAGACCACGGCATGGGCGATCTCGGCCGGATCCATCATCTCGCCGGCGAGGGGCTGCCTGCGTCGGTTGTAGGCGCGGATCGTCGCGTCGCCGGCAGCGCGCGCCGCCATGGGCGTGTCGGTGACGGACGGCGCGACCGCGTTGACCCGGATCCGTTGCGTGGCGTAGGCGGCGGCCATCGTCGTCATCAGGGCGGTCGTGGCGCCCTTGGCCGCGGCGTATGCATGCGTGGCGAAGAACTCGGGCGCCGGGTCTGTGGCAGTGACGCTGCCCATGAGCAGGATCGATCCCCGGGTCCCCGAGCCGTTCGGCTCCTGGTCCAGCATCTGGCGGACCACGGCTCGGCAGGTCAGCGCCTGGCTCGTGAGGTTCAGGGCGAGGGTCTCGTTCCAGCCGTCGACGCTCAGCTCGTGGATCGGTCCGTCGCCGAATCGCCGGCCGCTCCCGCCGGCGACGGCGAACAGGCCGTCGATCCGGCCGAATCGGTCGACCGCGGCCGTGACGGCGGCATCGACCTCGTCCTCCACGGTCAGATCGGCCGCCGCCCACGCCGCGACACTGTCCGCGGCGATCAGCTCGGCGGCCAGCGATCGGGCGTGCTCCGCGGTCCGCGACACGACGAAGACCGACGCGCCCTCCGAGGCAAGCCGGCGGGCGCTCGCCGCAGCGATCCCGGTCGACCCGGTGACGAGGCAGATCCGGTCGCGCAGGCGCTCCATCAGGCGAACGCGTCCGGCGCGCGCAACCAACAGTCGAACCCGGGCCGGATCGAGGATCGCGAGATGATGACCACTGGCGACATGGCCCCGATGGTAGCCGCGCGGGTCCTCCTGGATCAGCCCGGAGCGATCCGATCGAGCCCGCGAGCCTTCTCGAAGACGATCTGGAGGTCCTGGCTGATCCCCGTCGCGAAACCCGCCTCGCTCAGGGCGAGGTAGTACTCCCACATCCGGACGAACCGATCGTCGAAGCCCATCGAGCGCACGGTCCCGGTTGACTCCATGAAGCAGGTCCGCCAGGCCCGGAGTGTCAGGACGTAGTCGCCGGCGATGTCGGTGACGTGCTTGACCAACAGTCGCGTATCGCGGCTGGCCTGCTCGATGACAGCGAGCGACGGGCACAGGCCGCCCGGGAAGATGTAGGTCTGGATCCAATTCGCGCCCCGGAGCTGCCGTTCATACGCGACGTCCGGGAAGGTGATCGATTGCAGGCTCAGCCGGCCACCCGGCACGAGCGCGGCATCGCATGTCTCGAAGAACGTCCGGAAGTACTCCGCCCCGACGGCCTCCAGCATCTCGATCGAGACGATGGCGTCGTACGTCCCGGTGATGTCCCGATAGTCGCGCAACTGGACGTCGATGAGATGCGTCAGCCCGGCCGCCCGCACGCGCTCTCGCGCCAGGTCGTGCTGTTCCTGCGAGATCGTTATCGAGGTGACCCGGCAGCCGAGCTCGCCTGCGGCATACAGGGCAAAGCCTCCCCACCCGGTCCCGATCTCGAGGACGTGCTGGCCACGCACCAGGCCCGCCCCCTCCGCGACGAGGCGGTACTTGTTCCGCTGCGCATCGGCAAGGCTCTGGTCCGGCGACGCGAATACGGCGCTCGAGTAGGTCATCGTCTCGTCAAGGAACGTCCGATAGAAGTCGTTCCCAAGGTCGTAGTGCGCGGCGATGTTGCGCCGACTCTGACGCTTCGTGTTGCGCCGCAACCGGTGAGCGATCGTCCGCCTGAGCTGGGCAGGTCGGCGGAACCAGCCGATCGACAGGGCGAGCGATTCGCGGTTGAGGGCTGCCCAGCGCAGCAGGCCAGCCAGATCCGGGCTTGACCAGAGGCCTTCCATGTACGCCTCGCCGCCCCCGGTCTCGCCGCCGACCAGCAGCTTGACCAGCGCCCGTCGATCGTGGACGTGGATCTCAGCCGTCGGCACCGCAGCCGGGTCTCCGAACATCCGCCGCCCGCCATCAGGCAGCACGACGACGAGATGACCGACCCTGACCCGGCCTGCCGCGGCAACGGCTACGCGCCACGCGAGGCGGGACAGAAGGGGATCGGCAAGGTGGGGAAGCCGCCTCGCGTCGATCGACTGGTTCATCGTGCCGCCTCGCTGTGTCGATGGAAACGGGCGCCACGCAGCCACAGCCGGAGGGCGTGCACATGGATCATCCCGATGGTCTTGTGGGTCACGAATGGATGACGCACGAGCATCCGCAGCACCATCCTGTCGCTCAGGCGTCGCCGATCGAGGTCCAGGCTCGTGTGCAAGAGCAGCCCGTCGCCCTGGTCCTCGTTGATCGTGATGCGCAGCCGAGTCGGTTCGTCCCGCACCCGCACCGTGTACCGGCCGGTCATCTCGATGAAGGGCGACACGTAGAACGCCTTGTCCATCGAATCCGTGAAGGTAGGAGCGCCTGGCTTGCCGCGGAGGACGTAGAGGTGCCGCTCGCCGTGCGTGTTGTGGACCTCGACGATCACCGCCCGCAGCTCACCGGCCCGGTCCCGGCACAGGAAGAAGCTGGCCGGGTTGAAGACATACCCGAGGAAGCGCAGATTCGTCACGAGCGTCACCTGCACGCCGTCCGGATCGAGCCCCTCGGCGCGCAGCTGCTCGAGGATGCGCGCGCGCACATCGACAGCCGGCGGGTCGAGATGGTCCTCGTCGTGGAACGACAGAACGTTCCACCGTCCGCGGCTGATCGTGCGTGTTGCATGAGGCACGACGTCGAGCTCATCGAGGTCGAGCGCGACGTAGAACACGTCGTGCTCGAGGGCGTAGGCCGGCTCAACGCGCCGATGGCGGACGACGCCTTCGAGCAGATGGGACTTCATGCCGCGCGCTGGACGTTGGTGGCTTGGACCAACTCCGCGGCTTTCCAACCTGACCGGCAACCGTCCTCGTGGAAGCCGTACCCCAGGTGCGCGCCGGCGAACCACGTCGATCGGCGGCCCTGCAGCTCCGAAAGGGCGTCTTGCGCCTCGAGCGTCCGGAACGTGTAGGTCGGGTGGCTCATCGCCCGCTCGACAAGGACAGCGTCGGCCCGCACGCGATCACCAGGGTTGACCGTGACGCAGTAGTCGACCGGGCCAGGCAGCGACTGGAGCCGGTTCATGTGATAGGTCATCGTGAGTTCGGTGCCCTGCCGGGCGCAGTCGTCCTGGTCCACGTTCCATGAGGCCCGGGCCGCGCCGCGCCGTGGCAGCACCGACGGATCGGTGTGGAGCATCACGCGATTGGTCGAATACTCGAAGCCGCCCAACGCGGACCGCTCCCACACGTCGGCGTCGTGGAGCAGGCGCAAGGCCTGATCGGCGTGAGTGGCCATGATCACCGCGTCGAACCGCTCGGCCATCCCATCGCCGGTTCGGACCGTCACCCCGGCCGCGTGCCGAGCGACGTCCACGACCGGCGTCCCGGAGCGGATCGAGCCAGCCGGCAGGGCCGCCACGATCCGGTCGACGTACCGCATCGAACCGCCCTGGATCGTCCGCCACTGGAGCGACCTGCCGTAGCCGATCAACCCGTGATGATCGAGGAAGCGGAGCAGATAGTCGATCGGGAAGTCGAGGATCCGGTCGGCTGCAGTGGACCAGACGGCCGACGTGATCGGGACGAGGAAATGGCGCCGGAAGCCCGGCCCATATCTGCCGTTCTCGAGGAAGTCGCCGAGCGTCGCGCGCGACGGCACGGCCTGGTCCAACAACACCCTGGCGTCGCGATAGAAACGCAGGATGTCGGCGATCATCCGCCAGTGGCGGGGCTGGGCGACGGACGCGGGCGCAGCAAGGTAGCCGCGGACCCCGCGGGAGCTGAATGCGACGCCGCAGGCCCGACAGACCGATCCCAGGGACATGTCGCTCGGCTGCGTGCCGACGCCGAGGTCGGCGAGAAGTCGCACGAAGGTCGGATAGGTCGGCTCGTTGTAGACGATGAACCCGGTGTCGACGGCGATCGGTCCCTCGGACGTCTCGACGGCGACCGTCTTGACGTGGCCGCCGAGTGTGGCGTCGGAGTCGAACAGACGGATGTCGTGGTCCTGGCGAAGCGTGTAGGCGGCGGTCAGGCCGCTGATCCCGGCCCCGACGATGGCGACCTTCATGTCGCATCCGACCCGTCGCGCGCACTGCTGACGTCAGCGACCATTGCGTCGAGTGTCCGCTGCATGCCGTCGACGGCGTCGCGCCCCAGGTTCGCGAACGCGTGGCCAAGAAACGGTTGGACGAGGCGCAGGACCCCGCCGAGTCGGATGTCGGCGAAGTAGTCGATCCGGGTCCCTGCCTCGGTCGGTTCGAACCGGATCTCGTCGACGGCGGACACGCCGGATCCCGACCCGACCAGGACGACCCGGGTCGAGGGCTCGAACACGCTGATCCGGTACTCCATGGGCGCGACGCGGCCACCAAGCCGGACGCCCAACCGATATCGCGCCCCGACACCGACCGGACCGGGATCGATCCGGTGCGCGGTCGCGACGCCCGGGTCCCAGACCTGAGAGTGGACGAAGTCGGCAACGTACGCGAACGTCTCGTCGATGGGCAGGGTGGTCTCGATCCGCTCGCGAAGCGTGGTCATGCTGCCTCCATAGCTGGCGTGCGTTCTGGGTGATCCGGGAACGGGGCGGGGTCTGGCAGGCCGGTCAGCCCGACCACGAGGTCCCACAGTCGGCGGCGACCCGCCGACTTCAGACGCGTCGCGGGAACCCGATCGAAGGGCCGTGGCCGGCGGTCGAGCCAGAGCGAGCCGATCGGTGCGTCGATGTCGTGGCTCGTGGCCAACCAGACCAGCGTGTCGGCGCCCTCGGACGGCGTCCGAAGGAGAGGCCCCATCAGCCGGGCGAAGCCGGGCAGCGCCGCCGACAGGCCGGGCGTGTCTGCCCAACCCGGATGCATCGAATCGAAGCGGATGCCTCTGCCACCCAGGCGGCGCGCCCACTCCCGGATCAGCGTGACTTGGGCGCGCTTGGCTCGCGCGTATGCGCGGGTGCCGTCATAGACACCATCTGCGGATTGCAGGTCGTCGAGATCGAGGGACTGCGCGTACTGCCCGCCCGAGGTGACGGAGATGACCCGGGATCCCGGCGTTCGATCGAGCAGCGGGAGCAGACCGCCGATGAGTGCGAATGGCCCCGCGACCAGCGTTGCGAACGTCGCCTCGATCCCGTCCGGGCCGATCGTCCGCTCCGGGAAGATCGCGCCGGCATTGTCGATCAGGACATCGAGTCGCTCCTCGGCGGCCAGCACATGCGCGACGGCAACGCCGATCGACCGCAGCGACCCCATATCCGCGACCACGACCGGGAAGCGGTCGGCGCCGTGTCGGGCGAGCAGCACGTCGCGGACGGCGGTCAGCCGCTCTCGGCTCCGCCCGACGAGCACGACCCGGGCGCCGACGGCGGCGAGCTCGTCTGCCACCTGGCGACCGAGGCCGGACGTCGGTCCGGTGATCAGGACCGTGCGGCCGGCCAGTGCGTCAGGCACGGGCGGATTCCACCTGAAGAGACGACCTCGCACCGCCGGCCCGATGCGAGAGAAGCTGCCGACCACCGTCACTTCGAGGAGGTCGTCGAGGAGGATCGGCAGATCGATCTGATCAAGCAAAGAGGTCACCTGATTTGTCCAGAGTTTGTCTAATGTCTGGTGCGACTGTATGCCGTCTTCGCCGGACGTGTCAAGCCTTTGTCCCGTGATATGCTCGACAAACGATGTACACGATCAAGCAGGCGGCCGCGCGAACCGGCCTGAGCATCCCGACGATCAGGGCCTGGGAACGCCGCTACGGCGTGGTTTCTCCCAGCCGGACCCCAGCCGGCTACCGCCTCTACGACGAAGCCGCCATCGAACGTCTCGCCGCGATGCGTTCCCTCGTGGAACAGGCCGGCTGGCGACCGAGCCAGGCTGCCGAGCGCATCGCGGTCCCCGGTCTCGACCTGACGTCGCTGGCGGGTCGACAGGCACCCCCCGCCGGGCGCGACAGCGCCGACATGGCGGCAACGTCGGCCGGTGCCTCGGAACCGGCGGTGGTCGCCTTCGTCGTCGCGGCCCAGAGGCTTGATATCGACCTGATGGAGCGGATCCTCGACGACGCGTTCGCTGCCCAGCGCTTCGAGCTGGCGATGGAGACCGTGGTCTTCCCCGCACTGCGCGCGGTCGGGCTGGCATGGGCCGAGGGCGACGTCGACGTCGCCGCTGAGCATGCCGCCACGGAGACCGTCCGCCGGCGCCTTACACGTTTCTTCGATGCTGCTCGTGGTCCGATGGCGCAGACGCACTTGCTGGTCGGGATGCCCCCGGCAGGGCAGCACGAGCTCGGGGTCTTCGCCTTTGCCGTGGCATGTCGGCGGGGCGGCCTGGCGATCGCGTACCTGGGAGCCAATGTCCCGCTCGAGAGTTGGATGCGTACTGTGCGAGAGACGGCAGTCCCGGCGATCGTGCTAGGAGCCGTCACCACCGAGGACGCCACCGCCGTCGATCGCGTCGCCGCCGCGGTAGGGATGCTGGACGATGCGCCAGTCTGCTTCGCGGGAGGCCCAGCCACACTCGAAGGCGACGCGACGTCAGGCGCCATCCGCCTGCCGCAGTCTCTCGACGCGGCGGTCGCTGTCGTGGCCGCCGCCACGGCTCCTCGGGAGCGACGAAGACCCCGTTGACGGCCTTCGTTGCGCGGTCTATGCTCAATCCATCCCGACCGGCACCCGCGCTGCGGCAGCGATTCCGCGCGCACCATCTGCCCGGTCCCCCCATCACCCGAAGGTGACCTTTCCCATATGCCCGGACCCGGCCCCGACCAGCGCGATCAGCGCGCACAACGCAACCGACGACCACGACGCCGCGCCCCCATCGGCGGCGGCGGTCGAGCACCCGTCACCGAATTCGAGGAGCAGCAGGAGCTCGAGGCCGCGCGTGAGCGCAATGACCTCGAGGTCAACGACCTCCGCGAGATGAGCGTGGCGGAGCTTCGCCAGGTCTCGCGCGATCTCGAGCTCGAAGCCTCGACCGGCGAGCGCAAGGACGTTCTCGTCGATCTCATCCTCCAGCGCCAGACCGAGCGCGCGGGCCACGACTACGCGACCGGCATCCTCGACATCGTCGACGAGGGCTTCGGCTTCCTCCGCCGCCACGGCCTGCTCCCCAGCCCGGATGACGTCTACGTCAGCTCGAGCCAGGTCCGACGCTTCGGCCTGCGCATCGGCGATCGCGTCTCGGGCGCCGTTCGCGCCCCGCGCGAGGCCGAGAAGTACTGGGGCATGCTCCGGGTCGACTCGGTCAACGGCGTCGACACCGACACCGCTCGGGCGCGTCCCGTCTTCGGTGACCTGACCCCGGTCCACCCGGACGTCCTGATCAACCTCGAGACCGACCCGAAGAACCTGAGCCAGCGGCTGATCAACCTGGTCAACCCGATCGGCAAGGGCCAGCGCGCCCTGATCGTCAGCCCGCCGAAGGCCGGCAAGACGATGCTGCTCAAGCAGATCGCCAACGGCGTCAGCGCCAACTACCCGGAGATCCTCCTGATGGTCGCCCTCATCGGCGAGCGGCCCGAGGAAGTGACCGACATGCGCCGAAGCGTCAAGGGCGAGGTCATCAGCTCGACCTTCGACGAGCCGACCGAGAACCACACCCACGTCGCCGAGATGGCGCTCGAGATCGCCAAGCGGCAGGTCGAGACCGGCCGCGACGTGGTCATCCTGCTCGACTCGATCACCCGTCTGGCGCGCGCCTACAACCTGGCTCTCCCGCCGTCGGGCCGGACGCTGTCGGGCGGCCTCGACCCGATCGCCCTCTATCCGCCCAAGCGCTTCTTCGGCGCCGCGCGGAACATCGAGGAGGGCGGCAGCCTCACGATCATCGGCACGTGCCTCGTCGACACCGGCTCGCGGATGGACGACGTGATCTACGAGGAGTTCAAGGGCACCGGCAACTCGGAGCTCATCCTCGATCGCAAGCTCGCCGAGAAGCGGATCTTCCCCTCGATCGACGTCCAGCGATCGGGCACCCGCCGCGAGGAGCTCCTCCTCGAGGAGGGCACCCTCAAGATGGTCTGGACGATGCGCCGGATGCTGTCCGCGGTCGGTGCGAATGAGGGCATCGAGATCCTCCTCAACCGCCTTGCGAAGACGCAGTCGAACGCCGAGTTCCTCTCGACCCTGACCAAGAGCCTCGAGGCCTGACCCGGCCGGCGACCCTCGGGGTTGCCGCTTTTGCAACGTCCGTGATACGGTTCCCCGAGATGTCGTAAGCCCGTCGGAGACGGGCGGCGGCCGCGTCAAGAGACCCCAGCTCGATACCGCGACCCCCGGGCGGTCCCAGACCCCAGCCCCAGCGCCACCCCCCAATGCGCCGGGACCGTCCAACGCCAGGAGACCGTATTGCTGAATGCGTCGGTCGGCGTGCAGCGCGTCCTCGGACGTGTCCGTCGGCCCCAGAGCCATCGACCTTCGAGCACGGTGGATATCCAGCGACCTGGCCACGCCTTCACGCGTCGGCTGCGTCACGGAGTCCGAGCGCTCGCGGTCGCCTCGCATCTGCGGCCCGCCGATCCATGGACGGCGGAGGTCGATGACGTCCAGCCGCGTCGACGGTCACTGATCCGTCGAGTCGGGCCCGATCGGGTCGTGGCTCTCGCGGTGGCCGGCATCCTGCTCGGCGCCTCGGTCATCAGCGTCTCGGTCGGGCACGCCGCCCCCAACACCGGCAGCACGAACGGCGCCGGGACGGCACCACGGATCGCGGTCGGCGGCGACGGGTCGGACAGCGCCGGGACGAACAGCGCCGGTGATGCGGCCATCCTCGGCGAGACGAGTGGCAGCGACACCGGCAGCGGCGGTGTCCAGTTCGGGCAGCCGGATCCGACGAACGCGGCACAGGACGACTTCTCGGGGGTGAACCTCGGCGATGTCGCCGTCGGCGATGTCGAGCCGACCGACGGCCGGGCGGCCACCGACCAGAACGACATCGAGGGGCCGTTCACGGAGGACGGGACCCTGGTCAAGCCGATCGCCGTCGACACGACCGTCCGCGACGGCAGTGCCCTGGTCAAGACCTACAAGGTCAAGGGCAAGGAGACCCTCCCGGCGATCGCCGCCAAGTTCTACGTCTCCACGATGTCGGTCGTCTGGGCGAACAACCTCAAGTCGAAGACCGACATCCACGCAGGAGAGGTCCTGCGCATCCCGCCCGTGACCGGCCTGATCGTGAAGGTCACCGCGACCGACACGCTCGACAGCATCGCCGCCGAATATCACGTGAACGGGACGGACATCCTCGCGACGAACGGCCTCGATGACGCCACGTTGGTCAATGGCCAGATCCTCGTCCTCCCGGGCGCGCAGGGCGCCGCGATCGCGGCCCCGCCACCGGCGACCACCACCCATGGGTCAAGCGGCGGCGGCGGAAGCGGTGTCAGCATTCGCGGCCCGTCCACCTACAAGGGCGGCAAGTTCCTGTGGCCGGTGGTCGGTGGCGGCAACTACATCAGCCAGTACTTTCACTACGGCCACTACGCGATCGACATCGCCGCCGACTACGGCTCGACCGTCCGCGCGGCTGCCGCCGGCACGGTCACCTTCGCCGGCTGGAAGAACAACGGTGGCGGCTACCAGGTCTGGATCTCGCATGGCTCCAATCTGTACACGACCTATAACCACATGTCGGCGATCACGGTCGGGGCCGGCCAGCACGTCAGTCGCGGCACGCAGGTCGGTCGGATCGGCATGACCGGCGACGCGACCGGCCCGCACTGCCACTTCGAGGTCTGGATCGGCCCGATCTGGTCCGGCGGGACGCGGGTCAACCCACTGGCCTACTTCTAAGGCGTCGCGCCACAGCGCGGCCACACGGCCGCGCGGCCGGAGGTCCGACCGGGGATCGCCCGCCACCGTGCGAGAATGGCCAGGATGTTCCTCGACCGCGTGAAGATCTGGGTCCGCGCCGGCGATGGTGGCGACGGGGCCGCGACCTTCCGGCAGGAAGCGCACGTCCCGCGCGGCGGTCCCGACGGCGGTGACGGCGGCCGGGGCGGCTCGGTCTACCTCCGGGTCGATGCCGGGCAGACGACGCTCCGCGACTTCAATCACCGCCACCACTTCCGCGCGACGCCCGGGGGGCGAGGCACGAAGGCGCGCCGGCATGGCAAGGCAGGCGACGACCTCGTCCTCGACGTGCCGCCCGGCACGGCGGTCTACGAGGACGAATCGGGCGCGCTGGTCGCCGATCTGGTGGCCGTCGGCCAGAGTACGATGGTCGCCCGCGGCGGGCGAGGCGGCCTCGGGAACACCCACTTCAAGACGTCCACGCACCAGGCCCCGAAGCATGCCCAGAAGGGCGAGCCCGGCGCCGAGGGATGGCTCCGTCTCGAGCTGCGGCTGATCGCGGACATCGGGCTGGTCGGTCTGCCGAATGCCGGCAAGTCCACGATCCTCGCCGCCGTCACTGCCGCGACCCCGAAGATCGCCGACTATCCGTTCACCACGCTCGAGCCGAACCTGGGCGTCATGGACCTCGGGGACGAGGACGAGCGACGACCGAGCATCGCCGACGTCCCCGGCCTGATCGAAGGCGCAAGCTCCGGCGCCGGGCTCGGTCATGCCTTCCTCCGCCACGTCGAGCGCACCCGGATCCTTGTCCACGTCGTCGACGGCTCGGCGCGCGATCCGGAGTGGGATTACGACGTCATCCGCGAGGAATTGCGCGCACACGACCCGGCTCTTCTCGACAAGCCGATGCTGATCGCGTTCAACAAGGTGGACCTGCAGGGGGCCGCTGAGGCGTGGCCGGCGTTCCGCCAGGCCCGGACCACGGAGGGTCTCGACCCGATCGCCCTGTCTGCGGCGCACGGCGAGGGCCTGGCCCAGTTCCGGGCGCGGATCGCCGATCTGCTGCCGGACGCTGCCGAGCTCGCCGAGCCGCCCGAGCCCGCGGGCGTCGTCGTCCACAGGATCGAGGCGATGGGCGACGGCTTTGCGGTCGAGTTCGATGCCGACGGGGTGTTTCGCGTCCGCGGTGCCCGGATCGAACGGATCGCCGCGCAGACCAACTTCGACGTCGAGGAATCCGCTGAGCGGTTCCAGCGCGACCTCACCCGGCTTGGCATCGACACCGAGCTGCGGCGGGCCGGGATCGTCGCCGGCGACACGGTCCGGATCGGCGCCACCGAGCTGGAATGGGAGGCGCAGCCCTGGGAGCGCTCGTGAGCGACGGGCCGCACACGATCGTTCCCGGCTCGCTCGGTGTCTTCGGTGGCACCTTCGACCCGATCCACGTGGCGCACCTGGCCGTCGCCGAGGAAGCCGCCGAGGTCCTCGGGCTCGAGCGGGTGCTGTTCATCCCGGCGGGCGAGCCGCCGCACAAGCCGGGTCGCCGGATCACGCCCGCCGCAGACCGGCTCGCGATGGTCGAGCTGGCGATCGCCGGGAACGAGCGATTCGGTGTCGACCGGCGCGAGATCGATCGGCCGGGGCCGTCGTACACGGTCGACACGCTCGCGTCGCTGCACGCGTCGCGCGACGGTGGCGCCACCGGCGCCGATCTGGCCCTCGTCCTGTCCGCGGAGGCGTTCCTCGGGCTGATGAGCTGGCGGGAACCGCGCCGAGTCCTGGAATTGGCACGCGTCGTCGTCGCGCCGCGCGACGGGTATCCGGACGCCGGCCCGGGATTCCTCGCGGCGAATCTGCCGGACCTCGCGGACCGCGCGACCTTCCTCGATGCACCTCGGCTGCGGCTGTCGGCGAGCGAGCTGCGAGCCCGTGCCGCGAGCGGCCTGTCGCTGCGCTATCTCGTCCCGGATGCGGTCGCGGCCTACATCGGCGACCATGGGCTCTACCAGACCAATCGGAGGACCTCCTGATCGTGACCGAACCCGCCCTGCCCCGAACGTCGACCGATGCCACGACCGCACCGCGCGCCGACGGCCTGCCCCAGCGCGCGTCGATCGCGCCCGCCGGGGCCCTCCCGCCACTCGAGCTCGCCCGTCGGATCGTCGAGCTGGCCGAGGACAAGAAGGCGGCCGATATCGTCCTTCTCGACCTGGCCGGTCTGACCACGATGGCCGACTACTTCGTGATCTGCTCGGGCGGCTCCGAGCGGCAGCTGGCCGCGATCGCCGACGGGATCATCGGGAGCCTGCGCGACGAGAAGACCAAGCCGATCGGACGCGAGGGCACGGCGGCATCGCACTGGGTCCTGGTCGACTTCGGGTCCGTGATCGTCCACATCTTCACGCCACCCGAGCGCGACTACTACGGCCTCGAGAAGCACTGGTCCCAAGCGAAGACCATTCTCACGCGTCCAGTAGCGCGGCGCCGCGCCGCGTCGGATTGCTCGGCCCTGTCGTAAGGGGTGGGGAGTACGGACGGGTCATGCCGAGCCACGTCTGGTCGCTCCTAGCATCGCGGCATGTCCGCCGTCCGAGATCGTTGCCCCGCTTGTGCCCGCCGGCTCATCACGACCCGGTTCGACACCACGTTCCGCTTGCCCGACCGGACCGAGCGGCTGTGCTTCGGCATCCCCGGCGGCCTGTGCGAGGACTGCTCGCAGCTCTACATCGATCCCGACCTGATCGAGCTGCTCGACCTCGGAGAAGGCCGTTGCGTCTTCGCCATCGAGAGCGATCTCGTCGTGCAGGAGCAGGCCTGGTCCTCGGGCCACTGAGCCTCAGGCGCGACGCCGGTCCCCACCGGCATGGTCGATCAGCCACAGACCGAACGCCAGGCGACGCTGCATCTCGCCGATCTCTGCGCCGGGCGCACCCTTGACCATCGCGTCGAGCTCGACGAGCCCATCGAGCGCGGCTGTCAGCTCGCCGGTCGTCCACAGCCTGGCCTGATCGCGCAGCTTCTCCATCCGGTACTCGGTGTTGATGCCCATCGCCTTGCCGATCGCGGGCAGACGCTCGCCCGCGTCGAGGCGATCCCGCGTCTCGAGGAGCTCGCGGACGCGGCGATGCAGCACTGCGAGCAGGACCGGCTCGGGGGTCGACTCGAAGAGCCGCTCGAGGAACGCGAGCGCCGACTCGACACGTCGCTCGCCGACAGCATCCGTGAACGCCCAGACCGAACCAGGCACCGCCTCCGCGACGAGCGCTCGGACGTCGTCGGGACCGATCGGTGCAGTGCCCCGATAGAGCGCCAGCTTGTCGAGCTCCATCGAGGCGATCCGCGTCTGCTGACGACGCTCGGCGTCGCCCTCCTGGACGAACCCGCCGACACGCTCGGCAAGGAGCTTGGACGTCCCGGGCGCGAGCACAAGCCCACGTTCCCGGGCCTCGGCTTCGATCCACCCGGACAGCGCGCCGCCCTTCGGCGAGCGGAACTGGCGGATCGTGCCACCGGCGGCGGCGACCGCGTCCGCGAGCCTCCTGGGAGCCGGCGCCTTCGCCCCGGACTGACTCGCGTCGAGGATGACCAGTGCGTTCCCGGGCGCGACCAGCGCCATCGAGGCAAGGAACGCGTCGCGATCCTCGTTCTTGACGACCAGGGCACCCGGGTTCTGGACGATGGCCATCGTCCCGCCCCCGAACATCACCGGCGTCGCGACCCGCTCGTTGAGGTCAGCAAGCTGGCCGGACGCGATGTTCCGGTTGCCGCGCAGGGTCCAGCGTTCGAGCGGCGCTCCGCCCTCGGTGGCGAGGGTCGCCTCGAATCGATCGACCGCGCGCGCGGTAGAGAGCTCGTCATCGCCCCAGAAGAAGGCGAGCGGGACGGTCGTCATCGGTCGTGCGCGTGCAGCCGCGGGTCCTGCATCTGGCGGGCCGCCGCGAGCGCCTCACCCGTCCACCGCAGCCGGCGCACCTCGTCCGGGGTCACTCCCGCAGCGCGGCAGACGTCGGCCTCGAGTCGCGCGGCGCGGGCTCGGATGGCTCGATAGGTCGCCTCATCCCAACCGCTGGTCCGACCGTCGACGACCGTCGGTGGGTGCCGTCGCCGCCAGCGAGCGAACCGGGCATCGAGCGACTCGAGCCGCTGGCTGGCCCGTTTGTCGGCGTAGGCGACGATCCGTTCCTCCCGCGTGGCGAACGCCGCCCAGCGTCGGTACGCCTCGGCGTCGCCCAGCCGCGTCACCGGGTGGTTCGCCACCGCTCGTGCCAGCTCCGGATGCCCGGCCCGGGTCAGCCAGGCCGCTGAGCCTTCGCCGTGGGGGAGGGCGCGGGCCGGATCGTCGGCCGGGAGTGTCTTGTCCGTGTCGTGGAGCAGCGCGGCGGCTTCGACGAGCCGGCGATCGACCGGCGTCCCGCGGGCGTCGATCCGGGCCGCAAGCCAGCCCGCGACCTCGGCGACGGCGCGCGCGTGCCGCACGAACCACGGCGGGGGATCCAGGGAGAGCAGGAGGAAGGCGGCGTCCACCCGCCCAGGCACCGTCATCGCTCCGATGGTACCCGACGGTCAGGCTCCGACCCGGGCGGACCGCCGACAGAGCTTGGACCGCGGGCGGCGGGACGAGTGCGGTGACCGGGATCGCGCACAGGAATGCCGGGGTGGGGACGGTGGAGGCGTTCGCGGAGACCGCGACGCTCGCGCGACCGGCCGACCGAGATGGGGTCGGATCCGTTGCAGCGGCCGCCCGGCCGCCCTCGGCCCTGACCGTCATGCCGTCCGTCTCGAAGCCGACGACGACCGTCCCATCGAGATCGGTCCGCAGGACGCGGGCCCCCGACGCAGCGAGTCGGTCGAGGGTCGACTTCGCGGGATGCCCGTACGGATTGCCGGTCCCGGCCGAAGCCACGGCGACTGCCGGGCGCACGGCATCGACGAACGCCTGCGTCGTGGCGGTCTTGCTGCCGTGGTGGGCGACTTTGAGCAGGTCGACGTGTGGCAAGTGATCCTTCAGGAGCGACGGGTCGATGCCCTCTTCGACATCGCCCATCAGCAGGAATCGTCGCTCCCCGACCTGGCCGAGAAGGACGATCGAGACGTTGTTGATGCCGGTCCCGCCATCGGGCGGGGTCGCGGGGACCTGGCCGGCGATGGGCCACAGGACGCGCAGCGCGATCTCGTCGACCGACAGCCGATCTCCGGCGGCGAGGAGGCTGCGCGTCGCCGACCCGACGACAGACAACGTCCGTTGCCATGCGGCATAGCCGGGGCCAGGCCCGATCATCCCTGGCTCGAAGACGCGACCGACGTGGTAGCGCGCCAGGAGCAGCGCCAGCCCGGCGACGTGATCCTCGTGCGGGTGGGTCAGGATGACGGCGTCGATGCGCCGATCCCACGGCGGGATCCGCTCGTCGAGCACGACCAGGAGGCGATCCGGGTCCGGCCCGCCATCGACCAGCAGACGACCGCCGCGAGAGCCCTCGACCAGGATGGCATCGCCCTGACCGACGTCGAGGATCGACACGCGCGCGATCCCGGCCGGCCGCGCGGCGACGACCCCTCCGGCGACGACGGCCGCGACGATGAGCGCGACGATCGCCGCCCGTCCAGCCGTGCGACCAGACTTGGGAGCGGCGGTAGCGAGACGTGTGCCGGCATGTCCGTGCGCCGTGCTGGCCGGTTTCGCGCCGGATGGCAAGGGCCCCGAGGCGACATCCCGGGCGCCGCGTGCCCCGGTCCGTCGCCGTCGCCACCACGTGAGACCGACCAGTCCGAGTGCAGCGACGAGGGCAGCCACGAGGTCAAACGGTGGTCCGAGCGTGACGCTCGCGAATGGGAGGCTCGCAGCTGTCTCGACGATGGCATCGAGGATGCGGAGGATGACCCAACCGGGTGCCGCAAGGACGGCGCCGATCACTGGCGGGCCCCCGCTCACCACGACGGCCCCGCCGGCCAGCGCGACCACGCCGGCCGCCATCGCCGGTGCCACGAGCGGGACGACCAGCAGGTTGACGACTGGCGACAGGATCGCCAGGCGACCGAACGAGACGAGGACGATGGGCAGCGTCGCGGCCTGGGCGGCCAGCGACACACCGAGACTCTCCGCCAGCCAGCGCGGCATGTGCCCGCGGCCCTTCGACTCGAGCCAATCGGTGAGCGGCGTGGCCCAGGCGATCAGACCAGCCGTGGCCAGCGACGACAGCTGGAACCCGGCATCGCCGATGAGCGCAGGGTCGGAGACGAGGAGGAGCGTCGCGGCCCAGCCGAGCGCCGCGGCGGCGCGACCCGCCCGGCCGGTCTCACGGGCGAGGAGGACGACCCCGGCCATCAACGCCGCCCGGACCACCGAGGCCGACGCGCCGGAGAAGGCGACATAGACGACGATCGCGACGAGCGTCACGACCGATCGTCTCCGCCGCCCGAGACGACCCGTCAACGCCGCGATCGCAGCGGCCACGATCGCGATGTTCCAGCCCGAGATGGCGACCACGTGGCTGACCCCGGATGTCGTGAACGCCGCCGCCAGGTCGCGGTCGACCAGGTCCCGCAGCCCGATCAGGATCCCGGCCGCAAGACCCGCCTCCGGTTCCGGGAGGACGCGGGCGAGAGCCTCGGCGGATCCCCGGCGGAGCTCCTCGAGACGTCGTCCCGGGTCGTCGGGGGCCGGCTGGACCACGAGTGTCCGCGATGTGAGGGTCCCCGCCGCACCGATCCGCAGCAGGTACGCGCCATACGGCGAATCCGGCCGCGGCCGGATGGCTCCATCGACCACCACCCGATCACCCGGGATCACGGCCGGATAGCGGGGGAGAGTCGCCGCGATCCGGAACGGACGATCGGCGTCGGCCGGTGTGGCGAGGGTCGCCGTCTGCGCGCCGTCGCGCGGCGATCCAGTGGACTCCACGACGAGCGTCCACGGGCCGTCTCCGTCAGGGGGCCGATCGAGCGGCGGCGCTCCGGCCGGGACGACCGCCAGCCGGACTGCGATCAGCCCGGCGCCGAGGACGACCGGCAGCAACGCACGCACGCCTGCCCGCGGCCGCGTCTCACCGATGAGCAGCAGCGCTGCGAGCGCAAGGGCGATCGCCGCACCGAGATGACTCGGCGCGACCTGCCCGGCTGCGACGGCCGCGACGATCGCCCCGAGCGCCAGGCGTCCGCTGCGCCCCATCTCAGCGGACCGTCACGAGATCCTTGAGGTTTGCGAAGGTCTTCTCGCCGACGAGCTTTCGGGTGCGGAGATCCTCGGCCGCGGCGAACGGCTGGCCGTCGCGAGAGGCGAGGATCTTGGCGGCTGTCGCCGGTCCGATGCCGGGCAGCGTGTCGAGCTCGGCCGCGGTCGCCGTGTTCAGGTCGATCGGGCCGGCGGCCGTCCCGCCGCCACCCGCTGACCCCGTTCCGCCGCCCGCCGGCGCAGATGCCGCGGCGGCCTGGTCGTCGCGCGACGGGACCCGGATCTGATCGCCATCGTGCAACGGAGCGGCGAGGTTGAGGTCGCGGGCCGCCCGTCCGGCGTCGACTCGCGGTCCATAGCCGCCGGCCGCGCTGAGCAGGTCGCCGACGCGCGCGTCGTCGGGCATCCTGAAGACCCCCGGATGGCTGACCGCTCCGACGATCTCGACCACCACGACCCGATCGGCGCCGACGGGGTCGCTGGCCGCGGCGCCCGATGCCTGTGGCGATCCGCTGCCGAACGGCGCGGCACCGACCACTGCCACCGATCCCGATGATCCGCTCCCGAACGCGAGCGCGAAGGCCGCGATGGCCAGGAGCGCCGCGGCCCCACCGGCGAGCACAGCCGTCCGCGGGATCGCCAGGATCCCCGGCCGGCTCGGATCCGGCTCCTCGGCAGCACCGGCTGCCGGTCCGACCGGGTCTTCGAGGACGCGCCACGGCGTCGGACTCGGATCCACGCATCGACCTCCCCGGCGGGTGGTCGCGCGGCGACATCGCGGAACAGCACGCGACGTCTCGCCACGTTGGGGGCACTTCCGACGCGGCGAGACGTCGAGATCGACTCTAGCGACGACCGCTTACCTGCCGCTTATCCAGGACCAGGGAGCGACCCTGGTCCAACCCTTGACCCACGGCATGGTTAGGCTGCGGGCTCCCATGATCCCGCCGGTCGAATAGGGAAGACGTCCTAGTGCATTGCCGTCATCAAGACATCGACACTTCGGGCGGCGCGCAGCATCGGAAGCTGGAGGGCTCGATGCATCGACTCAGGTTCGCCATCGTGGTCCGTTAGCCACTCGCTGCCCAGGCTCCGGTCCCGGACTCGCATTCCCAGGCCGACCGCGGCTGAAGGCAGGCCACCGGAGGAACCAGCCATGTCCCGTCGTATCCCCCAAGCCCTCATCAGGACGTTGGCGGTCCTCGCCCTGCTCGCCGCATCGGTCGTACCGGTCGCGGCCGCGTCGTCGTCCAGCCCGAAGGTCACGTTCGGGGTCAGCATCGGCGGGAACGAAGCCACAGTCACGGTCGACGTCAACAGGGGGACCCAGCAGATCGCGTCGTGCGTGTACATCCTCGACGACGGGGACGCCGTCTCCTGTGGCGCAGCCACCGATGTTGGCTGGAAGGCCAGCGAGTACGCGTTGGATCTGACCGAGCAATCGGTCGGTGCCCACAGCGTGACGGTCACGATCGTCCTGACCGACCGCGGCACCGCCGGCAACGCGGTCACGTTCACGATCGTCGAATCCGACACCGACGGTGACGGCGTCCCCAACGCCACGGACAACTGTCCGACCATCGCCAACGCCGATCAGGCGAACACGTACGGCTCGGCGGCGGGTGACGACTGCGAGGACACCGACGGCAACGGCACGCTCGACGTCAGCGAGCCGAACATCTGCGTGTCGGTCGACGGAGTCGCGATCCTGGGGCCGGTCGGCACGGCCACCTGCGAGAGCAGCAAGAGCACCGGTGCCAGCCCCAACACCGCGGTGGCCGACGGCGACGGCGCCGACGCTTCCGCGGGCAGTGGAAACGGCAACGCCGCCACTGCCGTCGGCGACGGCGCCAGCGCTCTCACGGATAACAACGGCGACCACAACACGGCGACGGCAACGGGTGTCAATGCCGGCGCACACGCCGGCTTTGGCAGCGGCAACACGGCGACGGCCACCGGTAACGGCGCTTTTGCTGCGGCCATCGGCAACAACAACAACGCCACCGCTACCGGCGACGGCACGAGTGCCTTTGCCCAATCAGACACCGGTTGCATCACCGTCAACGGCAGTTGCTCGTAGCCTCGAAGCCGGGCGCGGTCGTCTCGCGGCCGGTCGGCTAACAGACAAAGCGGCTGTCCCACTCGGCATTGTCCTCGACCGACTTCCCCGACGACGCTACGGGCGAAGCGACTCGATGGGTGCCCACATCATTCCCCCGGCGGGTGTTCGTTCGTCGGGTCGCCGACTCTAACGCTTGCCCATCCCAGCAGCGCCAGTTACCTGCGAGGGGTCAGAACGGCCCTGGCCCGACGACCTACCCGTCGGCGCCGGGGCCGTTTTGGTCCCCCCGCCTTCGGTTCCGGGTGGCGCACCTGACCCCCAGCCTCTGACGTCAAGATCTGGTGCCCGCGCGAACCACCAAAGGACTTTTGGGGGGTCCGCGACCAGGACTATCGGGTATCGTGCGACCCATCCCCATACGGGCAGCGCGGAACCAATCGAGCGAGGGCGACAAGATGTCCCGCATGATCCTCGTAGCGAGTGCACTGCTCTGGACGGCCGTGGCCGTCGTCGCCGTCGCCTCCATTGCCAACGGCGATCTGCTCACCCCGGCGCTCATGGCTGTCGCTGGGATCGCCTTCGTCGCGGTGCGTTGGCCCCGACGGGTGCTCGACGCAGCCGCCGCGTAAGTCACCAACCCGGCCGTCGCGGCTCTCTTCGCCGCCATTCCGACCTGGCCGAGCCGACCGGAGCCAAGTCGTCGAGCTCGTCCCGACCCCCGTTGGCGGGGTGAAGTCGGGCCGAAAAGGTCGTCTCTCACTCAATCAGTGATCACTCTCGTCCGACGGGCGAGACGTCGAGATCGACTCTATCGATGACCGCTTACCTGCGGCCTTTAGGCCCGAGAGGCTCGCCGATCTGGTGCGCGAGGGCACCGTGGACGCCGGCACGTTGCGCGACCGTGCGCGCATGGTGCGATATGCTCGGGTCCGGCTACGCACGAGGGCCCGGTTCGGGCGCGTCGGTCACAGAGGATCTGGCGGGGGAGGCGGACACGCTCGCCTCGTGCGATGGTGCGCTGATGGGATACGGGTGAGCGTGCGACAAGGACCCAGCTCGTGATGAGAGACGCACCCACGTCGGACTCCGGGGAGCCGCCGAGCGCGTTCTGTCCGCGGTGCAACCGGCGCAGCGATCCGGCCGCCATCGGCGGCAGGGTCGGGCTGTGCCACTGCGTCTCCTGTGGGGAATATGCGTGCCGGTGGTGCTGGGCCGACGCTGTCGGCGCCTGCCCGTCCTGTGCCTACGCCTATGTCGTGGCGCCCGTTGCGGCCGCCACCCCGCGGGGTCTGATGGCCGCGTTCCTGCGGCGGTTCGAGCTGCGACGGTCGATCGCCGCAGGCGCGCTCGTCGTGGTCGCCGTGATCCTCGCGCAGACGCTGGCCGGCGGGATCAGGCCGACCGGCGGTGTCGAGGCAGTGACCGGCCTTCCATCGAGCAGCGCGACGGCCGGCGTGGGATCGTCGTCCCCCGGATCGCCGTCGGACAGCCCGGCAGAGACGACAGCAGGGACCGCCGACCCGACGGCGGACGTGCCGACCACGACGGCGGCCGCGACCCCGATCGACACGGGCGGTCAGTCACAGCCAACGCCCCGACCCGACGGATCGACGCCCGCCCCCGGTCCGACACAGAGATCGATCCAGCCGACACCGACGCCGCCCGGCGCGACCCCGACACCCCGTCCGACCCCCACGCCCGATCCGACGCCAACGCCCGCCCCGACAGCCACGCCCGCCCCGACGCCGACACCGAGCCCCGTCCCCACGCCGACACCGGCGCCCACGCCCACGCCGACCTGCAAGACGGTGCCACCCCTCCTCGGGAAGACCGTCCCTGCGGCTCACGCGGCGTGGACCGCGGCAGGCTTTACCGGATCGTTGACCGCGAACGGGACAGGCAAGAAGGTCCTGACCCAGGATCCGGCTCCAGGCGCATGTCTCCCGGCGTCGACGACGATCGTCGTGACCACCTGATCGACACGCCCGGCGTCCGTCCCGGGCCGACCCGCCAGACGCGAATCGCGGCGCCCGGCGAAGATACGCGCCAATGACCCGCCTCGGCCGCGTCCTCGCCGACCACCCCTGGATCGTCTACGCGGTCCTTGCCGTGCTGTCGTACCCGATCCTCGAGATCATCCTGCAGGGCCAGAACGCCATCCAGTACGCGCACGACGTGTTCGATGACGACATCCCGCGGCTCTTCTCGATCGCCGCCGACTGGAGCGCCAACGGACCGGTCCTGTGGGATCCGCATCTGACCGCCGGCAACGGCCTGATGGCCCAGTTCGCGCTCCCGCCGCTGGCCCCCGACGTCCTGCTCAGCTTCGTCCTCCCGCCGTTCACGGCCTACACGCTCAATGCCGTCTTCATGGCCTTCGCCGCGGGCATCTCGATGCATCTCTTCCTGCGCGACTCGCTCCGCCTCGCGACGGTCGCGTGCTTCGTCGGCGGGATCCTCGCGACGTTCGCCTTCTGGCACTACATCTACGGCTACGCGGCTCTCCTGCTGCCGCTCCTCCTGTGGAGCATCGACCGGGTCTCCGCGGTCGAGCGTCGACGCCGAGACGTGCTCGGCGCGATCCTGGTCGTCGCCTTCCTCCTCTTCTCGAGCCAGATTCAGATCGTCCTGATCGACGGCGTGGTCGTCCTCGTCTGGGTCCTCCTGCGCGGCACCGACGAGCGCTCCCGCCCGATCCGCGTGGCCAACCTCGTGGCCGTCTGGGGCGTCGCCTTCCTGCTCGCGGCACCCGTCCTAGCCAGCCAGGTCGTCGCGATCCCAGGATCGCAGCGGACGATCTGGGACCTCGCCACGAGCTTCCCGGTCCTTACGCAGATCCGCCAGGCGGTCGGGCTCTACGGGCGAACGCTCCTCGGTGTTCCGGTCCGGGCCGGAGTGGGCGGCTCCGCCGACATCTACGGCACGTTCTTCCTTGGGGCGCTCGCCTTGCCGCTCCTGGTCGTCGGCGTCGTGGTCCCGCGCCGGACCGGACGCGAGTGGTTCCTGCTCGCCCTGCTGGTCGTCATCCCGCTGATCGACATCCTGGCGCCGGCCTTCGTCCCGATCCAATCGGAGGTCGGGATCCTGCGCTCCTTCCAGTTCGTTCGCGTTCGGCACCTGTTCCCGGTCATCCTCGCGATCAACGCGGCGATCGGTGCCGGCTGGCTGGCCGGCTCGGACCCGATCGGACGACTGAGCCGGGCCCGCCGCGTCCTGGCGGGGATCGGGCTCGCCGGCGTCGGCGTGGCCCTGGCCTGGCAGGTCTACGTCGCGGTCCGACGCGTCGCGGCCGGGACGGAGACCGACATCCGCCAGGAGGGCTGGCTGCTCGGCCTCGTCGCCCTCGCCGGCGGCTCGATCGTCGCCATCGGGCTGGCGATCGCGGTCTGGAGACGCCTTCGCCGCACCGGGGGTGGCGGGGCGCTGCTGGTCGGTGGCGTCGCGGTCATCCTGCTCCTCGCTCTCGCCGGGGAGAGGCTGTTGATCACCCGGACGCAGCGCGACCTCGGGGTGGCCGCTTTCCACGGGTCATGGACGGACCGCGTGGCACTGACACCAGCGCAGACGTTCATCGCGTCGCAGCCGAGCGGCGGTCGGGTCCTGTCGATGGGCGAGCACGCCAACCGGGCGCTCGTGGCGGGGCTCGACACGGTCGATGGCTACGAGACGATCTACCCGCTCCGGTACCACGAGCTGTTCGGGGCGATGATCGAGCCGCAGCTCGCGACCGATCCGTTCCATGACCACTACTACAACACCTGGGGCAACCGGGCCTACGCCTTCGGACCGCAGCTGAACATGAGCGTCGCCGACCTGCTCGGCGTCCGCTGGCTGTATGTCGTCGGGGCGCCGCTCACCGATCCGGCGCTGACCAAGCGCTTCTCCGATGACAGCGTGACCGTCTACGAGAACCCGGCCGCGTTCCCGCGGGTCTTCGTGGCGCATCAGCCGGTCGTCGTCCCGGACCGGGCAGCGATCACGACCGCGCTCGGCGCCGCGAGCCCGCAGGATCTCCGGGATCGGGTCTATCTCGCAGCGGCCGACGTGCCGCCGAGCGGCACGCCACTCCCGGGTCTCCACGGCACCGAACCGACCGGCCAGGCCGGAGACGCCGCCACCATCGAGACCGACCGGATCGACACGATCGGGATCCGGACACGGACGGCGGCGCCCGGGATCCTCGTCCTGGCCGACACCTGGACGCCGGACTGGGTCGCCGATGTCGATGGAGTCGCCACGCCGGTCCTGCCCGTCGACGGTGCGCTCCGGGGCGTCTCACTCCCCGCCGGCGATCACCTCGTGACGTTCAGCTATCGACCGGTCGCGACGTACGCCGGGATCGCTCTCGCGGTGATCGCCGCGCTGGCCCTCATCGGCTGGCTCGCGCTCGGCTGGCTCCGTCGCGACCGACGGTCCGACGTGGCAGGGACGACCGGGGCACCGGCGCCCGTCAGTCCTTCGGATCCAGGGTCAACGCCGCCGAGTTGATGCAGTAGCGCAGGCCGGTCGGGTCGGGCCCGTCGTCGAAGACGTGGCCGAGATGACCGCCGCAGGCCGAGCAGAGCGCCTCGGTCCGGGTCATGAACATCGAGCGGTCCTTCTCGGTCGCCACCGCGGACGGATCCGCCGGCTCGAAGAAGCTCGGCCAGCCGGTCCGTGAATCGAACTTCGCGTCCGAGCGGAAGAGCTCGGCGCCACAGCCGGCGCAGCGGTAGGTGCCCGCCCGGTGCTCATCCCACAGCTCGCCGCTGAATGCTCGTTCCGTGCCCTTGTGGCGAAGGACCTTGTACTGCTCGGGTGTGAGAGACGCGCGCCATTCAGCGTCGGTCTTCTCGGGGGACGAAGTGGAGGTGTTGGCGGAGGGGTCGTTGTCAGGCATGGTCGAACCATACGCCGGCTCCGTGTCGGGACGATGACGGCCGCGACAGGGCCTCGGTCTTCGACGGTCGACCCGAGCGCGGCCGCCCCGGTTCGACGCCTCCGTTCGTTCGCGAGCCGGCCGCCGAAGACCGTGCCCCGGCGGCCGAGGCTCGCGTCAGCGAACGTTGATGCGCAGGTTCCCGTACGGGAGTTGCTCCGGGAACCCACCGACCTGGACGTAGTACGAGGTGCCGACCACGGTCGTCGGGATCGTGACCGCCGCCTGCAAGGTACGACCGAAGGGCAGGACGGGCACATCGTCGACGCATGCGTCCGGAACGGGGTTGAATCCGCCGGCGCCGTTGGAGGTATAGGCAGCCATGACTGTGTCGAAGTCGCTGCCCGCGCTGTCGATGGTCACCGATCCACCGGTCCCGACCACGCGGTACCAGACGGTGTTGCCGACGGGGACGACATTGAACACGCCGGGCGGATCCTCGAAGGTCAGACAGTCGAATGTCGCTTCCTGATTCGGTGAGGCGCCTCGCGTCGAGACCTGGTCGGCACCGCCGACCGCGAGGAGCTTCGCACCGCCAGGCAGGTCATTGGCGGGCGTCTTGCCGCCGGGCTTTGGCCCGCTCGGGAACGTCGAGATGTCCTTGATCCGGACATCCTCGAGGGTGCACCCGGCGAGATCAAACCCGTATGTGCCGATCGTCAGCGTTCCGCCGACGGCGAGGATGGTTCCGCTGGTGATCCGTCGCGAGGTGGACGCCTTGTCGAGGATCCTGAACATGTCGCCCTTGGAGGCGACCGTCATGTGCAGCGATGCGGGCACACCGGCCGGATCGCCGCTGTCGATCAAGGTCGTGTCCAGTGCTGCGTCGAGGACCCCGTGGGTGAGCGTTCCGGTGCCGGTCGCGTCGATCGCCGGAGCCGCCGGATTCGAAGGAAAGACCGACCCATCGATGAAGACGTCGTTGGTGGACAGGTCGACGAAGAGGGATCCCGTGTCGCCGGCGGCATTCGTGAGGTCGCACCCGACATTCCGACTGGCAAATCCGAAGACGAGCGATGTCGGGTTGGTCGTGAAGACTGTCACCGTCGCCGATTCGGCCGTGCAGGCCGCCAGGTCGAAGCTGGGGCCAGTCGAGAGGACGAGCGAACCAGCCGGCTGAAGCGCCTGGCCAGTCCCCTTGGTCTCGTTCTTGTGCTGGCCGAAGCTGCCGGAATCATCGATCGGGAAGGGGTTCCCGAACGGGGTGAAGGTCACCGAATAGCTCGCCGAACCGACGGTCACGCCGGCTGAGGTGAGCGGGAACGAACCACTGAGAGTCGTGCCGTTCCAGGTGATCGTCTCGGGCTGATCGTAGTCACGCGACACGTCGGGCGGACCGTCGCCGGGCTGATCGGTCGCCCAGGTGTCGAGGATCGTCCCCAGCTGATTGATCTCGGAGAACGAGACATCGAAGAACGCGAAACCTGTCCCCGACGTCGGGTGGATCCCATCGCACGACAGCGTGACCTGATGATCGGCTTGATGGGTCGAGCGGGCCGCGGAAGCAGGGGCCGGCAGGACCAGGGCGATCGCAAGCACGGCCAAGAGCGCCAGACGACGACGCATGACTCCTCCATCGCTCCCGGCGCGTCGGAGTCGGGGGGATTCCGCTGGGCTCGCCCCGGGGCACGCCGCGATGTTAGGCGGTGCCCATCACGGCGGCGTCATGTGCGATCGGGACACCGGTGCGCCAACATACCGGCGCGACCGCCACTCGCCTGCCCGCTTGGGGAGGCTTATTCCGACGGTGCCAGGGCGCGCCCGAGGTCGTCTGCGACGCACTCGTCGAGCCGGCGGACGGCGGCCGCCGAACCGCGGCTCAGCGCGGCGAGGGCCAGGGCCATCGCGCGGCGGACGTGCGACGGATCGGTGCTCTGGAGCGCACTTGCCTCCATGAGCATGCGGTGCTCCTCGGATTCATAGCCGCGCTCGCGGTCGCTCTGGATGGCCTGGGTGTACAGGAAGATGGAATGCATGAGGTGGAGCCTCCCTCGGCGTTGGTCTACAGGTGGTGTTCGCGTGGGAAGTCTTCGCGCGTGTCCGCGCCCCAGCGCATGGCTGCGAGGTCGAACGCGACGAACCCGATGAGCACGATGGCGATGATGATGAGGACCATGTCACGGCTCCTTCTGCTAACCAGTCTGGGTTGGTAAATCGGTTACTTGAGTAATGTACCTGCTTGCGCGTAACCTGTCAACCGTTGTAGAGTGGTTATCGAGATGAACATCCAGCCCCTCGACCAGCCCTATCGGGGTCACGCTCACGACGTCGACCTCGAGGACACCTTCGACTTCCTGAACACCGATGACACCGACAATGGTTTCCCGCTCGAGAAGCTCCCGACCCTCGACTCCGCGCTTGCCTGGTTCGTCGATCGCGGCGTGATCCATCGCGAGGGCGCGGACCGGGTGCACGCCCAGGCGATCGCCCACGAGTCGCTCGAGGCGCGTGAGCTCGGGCGCGTGCATCGCGTGCGCTCCGCGCTGCGCGACGTCGCGCACGCGATCTCCGAGCACCGGGCACCGGACACCGCTTCGCTCGACACGATCAACCGGGCGCTCCATGCCCGCCAGATCATCGAGCTCGTCCCGGCGCCGGACGGCTGCAGCGTCGATCACCGCCACGTCGGCGATCCGATCGACGACGCGCTGGCCCGCCTCACCGAGCCGCTCGTCCTCGAGCTGACCGAGGGTCGCCCGGAGCGCATCAAGACATGCGCGAGCGACACCTGCGACTGGATCTTCTACGACGCCTCACGGACGAGCCGCCGCCGTTGGTGCGACATGGCGACGTGCGGGAACCGGGCCAAGGCGGCGCGTCATCGCGCTCGCGAACGGGCGGCCAACGACGGCGACGCGACCCCCGGCGGGACGACACCCGCCTGACGTCTACTCGGCGGGCGGGACCTGGGCCAGCACCGACTGGATCGCCTGGACGGCGCCCATCAGGGCCGCCGACTCGGCCGGGATGACGATCTTCGTGTTCGGGCTCAACGCGAACTTGCTCAGCGTGTCCAGCTGGAGGATCGCGACCAGCGTCGGGTTCGGGTTCTGGGCGGTGATCGCGCTGTAGACCGTCTCGATGGCGCGGGCGCGGCCTTCCGCTTCGAGGATCGCGGCTTGTCGTTGCCCCTCGGCGATCAGGATGGCCGCCTGTCGCTCACCCTCGGCGCTCTTGATCGCCGCCTGCCGCTCGCCGTCGGCCACGTTGACCGCCGACTGCTGGAGACCCTCCGACTGGAGGATCTTGGCCCGCTTCTCCTGGTCGGCCTGCTTCTGGAGCGCCAGCGCCTGGAGGATCTGTGGCGGCGGGGTGATCTCCACGATCTCGATCCGGTTGATCCGGATCCCCCACTTGTCGGTGACCGCTTCCATCTGCTCCTGGACGTCGACGTTGATCCGCTCGCGCTCCGAGAGCGCCTCGTCGAGCGACAGCGTCCCGATGACCGAGCGGAGTGCGGTCCGCGCCAGCGCGTCGATGGCGACGTCGAAGTTCGCGATCGAGAAGAGCGCCTGCTTGGCATCGACGACCTGGGTGAAGATCGTGGCGTTGACCGAGACGACCACGTTGTCCTTGGTGATGACCTCCTGGCGGTCGCCCGGGCGCGGGTACTCGCGCATGTCGACCGACACGAGCTTGTCGATGAACGGCGCGATGATCGCCAGCCCCGGCTCATGGATCGCCCGGAACTCACCGAGCCTCGTGGTCACGCCGACGAAGCCCTGCTGGACGAGATTGACGGTGTTGCGCAGCAGGTAGAACGCGAACAGGACGAACAGGATCGCGATGATGAACGCGACGACGAGCGGGAGCAGCGCGGTGTCCATTCAACTCTCCGACGTGACGGGCCCGGATGCGGGTCGGACTGCAAGCGTCGTCCCGCGGACGGCGGTGACGACGACGGAGGCGCCCGTCGGGATCGACGTGTGGTCTTCGGCGAAGGCGAGCCATGTCTCACCGGCGAGCCTGACGTGCCCGGGATGGAGCTCGTCGCCGATCTCGTCGAGGCCGAGCGCGCGCTGGCCGACGAAGCCGCCGTGGACGCCCGGGGTCAGCGGTGCCTCACCCTTGCGCTTGAGCCGGCTGGCGAGGAAAGGGCGACCGATGGCGACCCCGAGCATCGCGACCGCGATGGCCACGACGGCCTGGAACCAGACCGCGCTGTCGGGGAAGACGAAGGCGAGCAGACCTGCCGCGAAGGCGCCGATGGCGAGGAAGATCGAGAAGAACGTCGTGCTCGCCAGCTCGAGGACGAGGAGCGCCAGCGCGGCGACGAACCAGATGGCGTAGATCGGCATGGCCGGAGTCTATGCCGTTCCTGTCACGACGTTGTGACAGTGCGTCAGCCGCGCTCGAGCATCGGCTTGACCTCGGTCGCGAGGCGGGTCATCGATTCCTCGTCGTGCGGCGACGGGAAGCCGCCGATGAGGTGGTGGTAGCCGAGCTCGAGGAAGGGCTGGAGCCGTTCGGCGACCTCCTCCGGCGTGCCGACGGGCTGGTCGATCCACTCGTCGGCATGCCCGTTGCGCTCGAAGATCGCGGCGTGGACGCGCTCCGCCTCGGCGTGCGAATCGCGGATGACGACCGTCCCGAGACCGGCCGTCCGCTCGATCTCGGCCGGGTCGCGCCCGACCGCCGCGCAATGCTCGAGCAGGATCGCCTCCTTGCGTCGGACGTTCTCGATCCCGCCGCCGACGTTGTTGGCGTCGCCGTATCGGGCCACGAGCTTGAGCGTGACCTTCTCGCCGCCGCCGCCGATCAGCAGCGGCAGGCGGGCCTGGATCGGCGGTGGATCGTTGCGCACGGCCTTCGCCGCGTAGCGCGGGCCTGTCGCGGTCGGCCGCTCGCCGTGGAGCATGCCGCGCATGATCGGGAGCGCCTCGCCGAGCCAGCGCAGACGCTCCGGGAAGCCGCTCCCGAACGGGATCCCGAAGGCGATGTGCTCCTCCTCGAACCAGGCGCCACCGATGCCGAGGACGGCCCGACCGTTCGAGATGTGGTCGAGGGTCGTGGCCATCTTCGCGGTCAGGGCGGGCTCGCGGAACGTGTTGGCACCGACCATCAGGCCGATCCGCACGTGCTCGGTGGCCTGGGCCCACGCCGCGAGCATGAGCCACGCCTCGAACATCGGTCCGTCGGAGCCGCCGACGATCGGGTACAGGTGGTCCCAGGTCCACAACGAGTGGTAGCCGAGCGCGTCCGCCCGGCGGCCCGCCGCGAGCAGGTCCGGCCAGGTCGTGTACTGGTTCCAGCAGTTCGCGCCGAGCTTGACGTCGCTCAACTCATACCCCGCTTCTGGCTGGCAAGATGTCGATTCAATCGGACGTGACGATGTCGATCGAGATCTCCACCGCCGGCGTCGTCCCCCTGTTCTCGAGCCAGTGGGTCGTGTTCCGGTCCTCGGGCCAGCCCACGCCCGGCCCATAGTCGGTCGCGACCCCGTCTCGATGGTCGGTGATCGTTCCCTGCAGGATGTAGACGGTGCCCGGTCTGCCCGCGTGGTCGTGGAGCGGGCCGAACACGCCCCCGGGCTCGATGGTCACCATGCGCATCCGCAGTTGGCGCCCTTCCATTCCCTCGATCTCGCCGGCAAGGTCGACGGTTGCGAGGACTTCCTGCGCGACGCCGTTCGTCTCGGGTGCCACCTGCGTCGTCTGCGCTAGCATGCCGCGGTGGGCGAGCTGGGCAGCGATGACCGCACGCACCCACGGCGCGGCGGCATCCTCGACGGACCGGACCTTGACGTGGCGGATCCGCTTGCCGGTCCCCTCGATCCGCCCGTCCGGGTTCGGGAGGTCCACGCCGTCGGCCAGCTGGAGGTTGACGTGCGCCTTGTGCGGGATGATCGCGAACAGGAAGTCGCGCATCGAGCGACCGGTCCCGAAGGCCAGGATGCCGTCCGCCGGATCGAAGATCTCGACCGCCGCCGGGAAGCCATCGAGGACGGTGCCGCGGAGTGCCCGCGCGATGTCGGCGACGGCCGGCGCGGTCGCGTCGAGGTGGCGGTCGAAGGCGAGGGCGTCGGGCGACGTCGTCGTCACCGGACGACGAGGTTGACCAGCCTGCCGCCACCGGCCACGACGACCCGGTCCGGAGCACGGCCATCGAGGATCGCCCGGATCTTCTCGCGGGCCAGGACCGCGGCCTCGATGTCGGCGGTCGACGCGTCGGCGGCGACGACGACCTTGTCGCGCAGCTTGCCGTTGACCTGGACCGGGATCTCGCGGGTGGACTCGACGATGGCGGTCGGATCGACGGCCGGCCAGGTCTCGGTGTGGATCGAGACCCACGGAGCGCCTGCTGCGGCCAGACGTCGGCTCCACAGCTCCTCGGTGATGTGCGGCGCGGCCGGGGCGAGCATCAGCAGGAGCAGTCGGATGGTCTCGTCCCATTCGGGCGAGTCGGCGACGGCCGTGCCCCGGTAGCGGAACAGGGTGTTCGCCAGCTCCATCAGCTTGGCGATCATCGTGTTGAAGTGGAAGGCCGTGTAGTCGGCCGTGACATCGCGCAGGTCTTGTGGGCCGCCGCTCGCAGCCTGGCGCGCGCGTCCGCCTCGCTCTCGCCGGCCGGCAGCGTGCCCGACTCCGGGTCGCCCGGCTCGCGCCCGTGCGGGTCGAGGACGAGCGTCCAGACCCGGTTGAGGAACGCGATGGACGCCACCGATCCCGGTCGGGCTCCACGGTCCGCCCTGGTCCCACGGGCCCATGAACATCAGGAACAGCCGGACCGTGTCCGCGCCGTAGCGGGCGACCAGCTCGTCCGGGTCCTGGACGTTGCCGCGCGACTTCGACATCCGCTCGCCGTCGGCGCCGAGGATCTGGCCCTGGTTGAACAGTCGCTTGAACGGCTCGCGCTCGCGGACGAGGCCCGATGTCGCGCATCGCCTTGGTGAAGAAGCGGGCGTAGAGCAGGTGCATGACCGCGTGCTCGGCGCCGCCGGTGTACTGGTCGACCGGGGTCCAGCGATCGGTCATCGCGCGATCGATCGGGCCGTCGTCCTTGTGCGGCGACAGGTAGCGGAACCAGTACCACGACGAATCCATGAACGTGTCCATCGTGTCGGTCTCGCGCCGCGCCGGTCCGCCGCAGCGTGGGCAGTTCACGTGCAGGAACGCCTCGTCGTGGTTGAGCGGATTGTCGCCACTCCCCGCGTAGTCGACCGTCTCGGGCAGCCGGACCGGCAGATCGTCGTCGGGGACGGGGACGATGCCATCGGTCGGGCAGTAGACGACCGGGATCGGCGTGCCCCAGTAGCGCTGGCGGCTGATCAGCCAGTCGCGCAGGCGGTAGGTGACCTTCGGCTCGGCTGCGCCCGTCTCCGCCAGCCACGACACGATCGCCTTGCCGCCCTCGTCGGCGGTCAGCCCGTCGAAGCGGCCGCTGTTGACGAGGACCTCGTCCGCGGCGTGGGCGATGTAGGCCTCGTCCATCGGCGTGTCGGCGGTCTCGCCAGGCGCGGCGACGACCCGACGGATCGGCAGGCCGAAGCGTCGACGCGAACGCGAAGTCGCGCTCGTCGTGGGCGGGGACGGCCATGATCGCGCCGGTCCCGTAGCCGCCCAGGACGTAGTCGGCGATCGAGATCGGGATCCGTTCGCCGTTGACCGGGTTGATCGCGTCGGCGCCGATCGCGACGCCGGTCTTCTCGCGATCGGTCGACAAGCGCTCGATCTCGGTCCGGCGGCGCGCCTGGCCGACGTAGGCCTCGACCTCGGCCCGCCGGTCCGGCTGGCGTCAGCTTCGCGACCAGGGGATGCTCGGGGGCGAGGACCATGAAGGTCGCCCCGAACAGCGTGTCCGGCCGGGTCGTGAACACGCGCAGGATCCGGTCGCCGCCCGGCTGGTGGTCGTCGGGCGCGACCTCGAAATCGATCTCGGCGCCCTCGGATCGCCCGATCCAGTTGGTCTGCTGGGTCTTGATCGGCTCGGGCCAGTCGATGCCGGTGAAGTCGAGCAGCTCGTCGGCGTACTTGGTCGTGCGCAGGAACCACTGCTCGAGGTCGCGCTTCTCGACCAGGCGCGCCGCAGCGCCAGCAATGGCGGTCGGTGCCCTCGACCTGCTCGCGGGCGAGCGTCCCGTCGTTCGGGCACCAGTCGACCGGCGATAGCGCGCGATAGGCCAGGCCGGCCTCCAGGAAGCCGCAGGAACAGCCACTGGTTCCAGCGGTAGTAGGCGGGGTCGGCGGTGACGACCTCCGTACTTCCAGTCGAACATCGCGCCCATCGACCGGAACTGGCGACGCATGTTCTCGATGTTCTGCATCGTCCAGGTGAACGGATGGCCGCCGTTCTTGATCGCGGCGTTCTCGGCGGGCAGCCCGAACGCATCGAAGCCGATCGGGAAGAAGACGTTGTCGCCGTGCATCCGCCGGAAGCGCGCGACGCGCGTCGGTCGGGGTCACGATGTACCAGTGGCCGATGTGCAGGTCGCCCGACGGATACGGGTACATCGTCAGCAGGTAGTACTTGCGGCCGCGTCGCGTCGGTCGAGGTCGGTCTCGTACAGCCCGAGCTCGGCCCAGCGCGCCTGCCAGCGCGGCTCGATCGCGCCCGCGTCGTAGCGCTCGATCCGGATCCTGCGTCTCGGCCGGCGCTGCGGGCTGCGCACGATCGGTGGGCTTGGCGATCTCGGTCACGTGGGTCCTCGGAGACGGGACACCCCCCGCCGCGCCGGCGAGGGGTGACTGGTCGCTTGTCTCGTCGCGGTTGGTGGAGCTACGGGGACTCGAACCCCGGACCCCCTGCATGCCATGCAGGTGCTCTTCCAGCTGAGCTATAGCCCCACGGAAGGCGGAGTCTACCAGAGGCGACCGCTCAGTCCGGGAGCGGCCCGCCACGGGTGGCCACGAGCTGCCATGCGATCCGGTCATCGGTCGTGACAGCGAGGATCTGCGGGCCTGTGAAGTCGACGGTGATCTCCTCCTGATGCGGCACCCCATCACAGATCGTCTCGAACGACATCACGGGGACCGAATGATCGAGTGGCCCCAGCGCATAGGCCACGACCCCGGGGCCGAGACAGGCCACCTGGATCCACTCGGTGGGCCCGTCCATCCGGCCTGATTGGGTGTTGGTCGAGGTCCGTGCTGGATCCGTGTTCGGACGGACGCTGGTGCTCGACATCCCGATCGAGCCCTCGGGGATCGTCAGGAGCGGGATGTGGTCGGGGAGCGGCACCGTCTCGACGAGCATCGCGTAGGTGATGCCCGGTGCCACCGTCACCGTCGTGTCGAACGAGCCATCGACGATCGGGACGAGGGTGGGTTCGGGCTGGAAGGCCGGATCGAGCGCTGGCGTGTCCGTGCATGTCGTCTCGTCCGTGTGGGTGCGGTCGATGAATGAGATGGCACCCTTGCCGATGCACTGGACCTTGACCGAGACCACGTAGTCATCGGCGGCGACATCGCCGTGGACCCTCTGCGTGCCGCCGGCCCCGGAGAGGGTGGGCGGGATCTCGGCCACCAGCCGGCCCTGCGCCTCCCGGACGATCGGACCGAGCCCGAGCCTCGACGATGGGCTCGCGTCGCTGCTCGGCGACGGGCTCGCCTGGGTCCCGATCGCCGGGCGCAGCCAGCCGTTGCCAAGCGCGGCCATCGCCCCGATCGCGATGATCGCCACGGCTGCGGCAAGCACGCTGACCCAGCGGCCGCGGGCCCGGCGTCGCCGTGCCGCGAGCCGTCGTTCGAGCTCGGCGGCGGTGATCGTCAGCGGCAGTCGGTCGCCCTCGCTGCGCAACACCGACCGGATGCGCTCGTCGATCTGGGTGTCACGCATGGCGGGCCTCCCCGAGGCTGGGGCCGACCGGGTCGGCGATGTGGACGCGAAGCTTGTCGAGCGCGGCCTGGAGCTGTGCCTTGATCGTGTTCGGGCTCTTGCCGAGGGTCGCCGCGATCTCCTCGACCGACTGGTCCGCGTAGTAGCGCAGGACGACCGCGGCGCGCATCTGCGGCGGCAGGTCGGCGATCCCCGCGAGGAGGACCATCCGGGTCGAGGATTCCGACGCCATGTCGCCGGGGCCCGCGCGGTCCGGGCTCAGGTCGAGCCGGACGAGACGCGCGCTCTTGCGCCGTTTCCCGAGCGCCTGGTTCGTCGCCACGCGGAGGAGCCACGCGCGAAGGGCGCGCTCGTCGCGGATCGAGCCGCCCCGCTCGAACGCGGTGAGCAACGTCTCGATGGCGATGTCCTCGGCCTCGGCCCGATCACGCGTGATCAGGTAGGCGACCGCCTGCAGCTCGTGGCCGTACCCAGTCAGCAGATCCGCCAGCGTTTCCGGCCGACGCCTGCGCAGGGCCTCGACGGTCATCCGTCCATCCTTCCCGGTGCGGCCGGTCGACCGCCTTCGGAGGATAGATGCGCGACCGAGCCATTTGGGGCTAGTCGCCCGGTCGAACCTGTCACCATCGCGGGGTGACGACCTTCGACCTGCTGCTCCGTGGCGGGACGGTGATCGACGGGACGGGGCGCCCGGGCAGTCCGGCGGATGTCGGCGTGCTCGGTGACCGGATCCTGGCCGTCGGCGACCTGTCCGCGATCGCGGACGGCGAGGTCGCGACGATCCTCGAGGTCGCAGGGCGCGTCGTCGCGCCCGGGTTCATCGACCCGCACGGGCATTCGGACGGCTCGCTGCTGGTCGATGGCGCGCTGGCCAGCCATCTCCACCAGGGCTACACGACCCAGCTGTCGGGCAACTGTGGCGAATCGCTGGCACCGCTGACCACACGCGGGCGCGAGGTCGTCGAGCTCGCGCTTCGTCCGAACGGCCTGACCCCGCGCTGGCGGACGTTCGGGGAGTACCTGGATCTCGTCGCCGACCAGCGGCTCGGGCCGAACGTCGCCTTCCTCGTCGGTCACGGCACGGTCCGCGCATCGGTCATGGGCAGCGAGGCGCGCCCTCCGGCGGCCGACGAGATGGCCGCCATGGTCGGCGGCGTCGAGGCGGCGCTCGACGCGGGCGCGATCGGCCTGTCGTCCGGGCTCATCTACGCGCCGGGGATGCACGCCGACCCGACCGAGCTCGAGAGGCTCGTCGCCGCGACGGCCGCACGAGGCGGGCTCTACGCGACCCACATGCGCAACGAGGCCGATGGCCTCTTCGCGTCGCTCGACGAATCGATCGCCACGGTCCGCGCGGGAGGGCCGGCCGCGCGCCTCCAGGTCTCGCACCTCAAGTGCGGGTCGCGCGCCGTCCGGGGCCGCGCCGGCGAGGCGGTCGCCCGGCTCGAGGCGGCACGTGCCGAGGGTCTCGACGTCGCCGCGGACCAGTATCCGTACACCGCTGCTGCCACGACCCTCGCGACGATCCTGCCGCCCGCGCTCCAGGGTCTCGGCGTCGATGCCTGTGTGGCCGCGCTGACCGACCCGCACGTCCGCGACATCGTCCGCGCCGAGATCGCGCGCGGGATCTCCGGCTGGGAGAACATCGCGGCCGACCCGGGTTGGTCCGGCATCCGCATCTCGTTCGCGGCCAGCCGTCCGGAATGGGCAGGTCGCTCGCTCGCAGACCTGGCCGACGACCTCCACGCGGATCCGGCCGACCTCGCCTTCGATGCCCTGGTCGAAGATCGCCTCGACGTCTCGATCGTCATCGATTGCATGGACGAGGCCGACGTCGAGACGATCATGGCCGTGCCCTGGATCGCGGTCTGCACGGACGCCGAGGGCCGCCGGCCGGGCCATCCGATCCTCGACGCCGGCCGGCCGCACCCACGGACGTACGGGAGCACGGCGCGGGTCCTCGGCACGTACGTCCGCGAGCGTCACGTTCTGTCGCTGGAGACCGCGGTCGCCAAGCTGAGCGGCGTGCCTGCCGCACGTCTCGGTCTGCACGATCGTGGCGTCATCCGCGAAGGTGCCTTCGCCGATCTTGTCGTCTTCGACCCGGCGACGATCGACGACGCGGCGACCTATGTGGCCCCCGCGCGTCTACCCGATCGGCATCGACCACGTCATCGTCAACGGACGGGCGGCGATCCTCGATGGCGGCGAGACCGGCGATCGGCCGGGCCGCCTGCTCCGCCGAGTCATGACCGCCCGGCGACGGCCGGCCGGGGAGCACCGCCGGAAGACAGCGCCGACTTCCATCGTCGCGACCGAGACCGCGGCCGTCGCGCGCCTGCCCGGTGGCCCGCTGGCGTACACGCTTCGCCGCTCGCCGCGCTCGCGCAGCCTGCGTGTCGTGATCCACCCTGAGCGTGGCGTCGTCGTGACCGTCCCGGCCGTGGGCCGTCGCGGCTGGTCCGAACCGGAGCGTCACGTCGACGCCTTCCTCGCCGAGCGCGAGGCGTGGCTGCGCCGGCACCTCGCCAAGCAGGCGAGCGATCGAGCGGAGCTGGTCGCGCGCGGTGGGCTGCAGGACGGAGCCACGATCCGTTTCCGCGGCGATCTGCATCGGCTTCGGCTCGTGCCGGCGCGGTCCGGGCTTCGTCGCTCGACGGTCGAGCGGATCGGCGGGCCGGACGAGGACGAGATCGTCGTCCATCTGGCGCCGGCCGATCGCCGGTCGATCGCCGCCGTGCTCGAAGCGTGGCTCAAGCCCGTCGCGCGGACGGCCATCGAACGCGAGATCCGGCGCCACGCGGCCGAGCTCCGGGTCGACCCCGGCAGCGGTCAGCATCCGCGACCAACGGACGCGCTGGGGGAGCGCCTCGCGGCAGGCCCGCCTGGCGTTCTCGTGGCGCCTGATCCTGGCCCCGCCCGAGGCGCTGGAGACGGTCGTCATCCACGAGCTGGCGCACCTGCGCGTGTTCGGTCACGGGCCGCGTTTCTGGGCGCTGGTCGCATCGCGCCGTCCGGATCACAAGATCTGGCGACGCTGGCTGCACGACCACTCGACCGAGCTGCACGGGGCGCTCGACGAGCCCGTTGACCCGTCCGGCGACCGACCGTGACCGACCGGACCCCAGCGATCCACCGACCGGCATCCGCGGGGGCCTAGGACCTCCGGCTGATGTGCACCGTCAGGGTCTACAGCGCACACTCCGCGAGATGCGTTGGCGCCATTCCCGCCGTCTTTCCTTCCTGTGCGTTGCCGCCCTCGTGGTCGGGACGCTCGCGGCGCCCGTCGGGGTCGGGGCGGCGGACGCGGCCCATCGGATCATCGACGAGGCCGGGGCGAACGGGCCGACCGTCGATCTCCTGATCGGCGCCCGGCCGGGCCGGGGCAGCGACCTCACTCAGCTGACAGCCGGGTTCGGCGGGCGCGACAAGGGAGCCGTCCGCGGTCTTGCGGTCCGTCGTCTGCGCGTCCCGGCGAAAGTCGCCGCCTCGCTGGAGCGCACGTTCGCGACCGATCCGTCGGTCAAGTACGTCGAGATCGACGCGACGGCCCACGCGACGCTCGACCCCGACGACCCGCTCTACGGCCCATCGACCGAGTGGGGCCTGCCGTTGATCGGTGCCCCGGCAGCCTGGGACACCTCGACCGGCGCCGACGGCCCGATCCTGGCCGTCATCGACACGGGTGTCGACGCGACCCATCCCGATCTCGCGGGACGCGTCCTGCCCGGCATCGACCTCGTCAACGGCGACAACGACGCGAGTGACGACAACGGCCACGGCACGCACGTCGCGGGGATCATGGCCGCGGCCGGGAACAACGGGATCGGCGGGGCCGGCGTCTGCTGGGGCTGTCGGATCCTGCCGGTCAAGGCGCTCGACGCGACCGGCTCCGGCGTCTACTCGACGGTCGCGTCCGGGATCACCTGGGCAGCCGACCACGGCGCCAGGGTCATCAACCTGTCGCTCGGTGGCCCGAGCAATTCGGACACCCTGCGGGCGGCCGTCACGTACGCACGGAGCCACGGCGCCATCGTCGTCGCGGCGGCCGGCAACAGCGGCGTGTCGTCGCGCTTCTATCCGGCCGGGATCGACGAGGTCATCGCGGTGGCCGCGGCGGACGTCAACGACGCTCGCTACGACTTCTCCGACTACGGGACCGACTGGGTGGACGTGGCTGCCGGTGGCTGCACGGAGTCGACGTGGCCGGGCGGAGGCTACGAGTCCCTGTGCGGGACATCGATGGCAACCCCGTTCGTGACCGGCAGCCTCGGGCTGCTCATCGCGGCCGTCCCGGGCGCCACGTCCGCCCAGGTGGAGGCAGCGCTCGAAGGCACGGCCGGTCCCGAAGGGACGGACTGGACGGCGCACGGGGTCATCCATCTCGACCATGCCCTGACGACGCTCCTGGCGGGCGGCCCATCACCCCACGCCCACCCCGACCCCGACCCCGACGCCGACCCCCACGCCCAAGCCGGTCGTGGCCCCGGCGATCGTGACGCGGTCGGCCTCGCTGACGGTCGTCCCGAAGACGCTGACGATCGTCGCGCTCGTCGGATCGGCCAAGGTCAGCCTGACGAACCCGCGCCATCTCTCGCTCGTCGTGACACTGCGCCGGTCGGGCAGGACGATCTGGCGCGCGCACGACACGGTCAGGGCTCGTCCGCTGGGCGATCCACCTGCAGACGGCGACCTACACGCTGACCGTGACACGCCCGGGGTCGCGCGTCGCCAAAGGCACCATCGCGATCAGCTACCACCGCCGCTGAGGCGACGATCCGGCCTGCTCGACCGGGTGCGGTGGTGGAGATGAGGGGACTCGAACCCCTGACCCCTGCGATGCGAACGCAGTGCTCTTCCAGCTGAGCTACATCCCCACGGACGGTCGCGCCACGTCCGCGGACGGGGGACCGGTTCGGAATGGTAGCACGAGGGCTCGGCCCTCCCGGGGTGTCAGCCGGGCAGGCTGAACCAGAAGCGCGTCTGGCCCTCGCGCGATTCGGCCCCGACCCGGCCACCGCCCGATTCGACGAGCTGCTTGACGATGGCGAGCCCGATCCCGGCGCCACCGCGCGCCCGGTCGCGCGATTTCTCGACCCGATAGAAGCGCTCGAAGACGCGATCGAGGTCCTCGGGCGGGATGCCATCGCCCGTGTTCGTGATCGAGACGAGGAGGTCGGATCCACGCTTCTCGGCACGGACCGTGACCTGCCCGCCGGCCGGTGTGTACCGGGCGGCGTTCGACAGCAGGTTGGCCAGGACCTGGGCGAGGTGGTCGGGGTTGGCCCGGGCAGGCAGACGGTCCGGGACCTCGACGACGACGCGCAGGCCGGCCCGTTCGAGGGTCGGCTGGGCGAGCTCGAGGGCGGCCCGGATGGCGGTCGCGAGATCGAGCTCCTGCAGGTGCGCCGGGCTCGTCGCCGCGTCGCCCTCGGCCAGCGCGTCGAGCGAATGCGACAGGCGGACGAGACGCTCGGCCTCGTCCCACAGCGAGTCGTAGGTCGCCCGGTCGGCGACGATCACGCCGTCCCGCAGTGCCTCGAGATAGCCCTGCAGGTTGGTCAGCGGCGTCCGCAGCTCGTGCGCGGCGTTGGCGATGAAGTCGCGCCGCATCATCTCCTGGCGCTCGAGGCTGGCCGCCATCTGGTTGAACGAATCGGCCAGGCTGGCGATCTCCTCGGGACCCTCGCGCGGGACGCGGGCGGCGTAGTCGCCGTCGGCGATCCGGCGGGCCGCCGCGCCGACTTCGGCCAGCGGCCGGGCGAGCATCCGGGCGAGGACGATGGCGAGCGACGACGCTGGCGATGATCGCGACGACGACCGCGGCGATCACCACGGTCGTGACCGATCGGTCGTACATCTCCTGGGCGTGATCGGCCGAGTCGCCGGCCTCGACCATCAGGGCGCGGAAGACGTCGCCGCCGACGACCGTGACGCCGATGGCCAGGATCGCCAGGCCGACGGCGGCCGAGGCGAGGGCCGCCAGGGCGATCCGCGTCGCGATCCCGCGCCCGATCATGTCCGGGCGGCCCGATAGCCGATGCCGCGGACCGTCGCCACGTAGCGCGGCCGCTCGGCATCGTCGCCGAGCTTGTCGCGCAGCCGCCCGATGTGGACGTCGACGGTCCGGTCGAGGACCTCGGACTGGTCCTGGCCGTAGACCGCGTCGAGCAGCTGGTCGCGGGTGAGGACGCGGCCGCCGGCCTCGATGAGGGTCGTCAGGAGACGGAACTCGACGCGCGTCAGCGGGATCGGCTGGCCGTCACGGGTCACCTCGAATCGGTCGGCGATCGACGACGAGGTCGGCGAAGGTCACCGGCGCGCGCGACGCGGTCGCCGGTGCCGTCGCGGCCGATCCGCCGCAGGATCGACTTGACGCGCAGGACCAGCTCGGCCGGTGAGAACGGCTTGGGCAGGTAGTCGTCGGCGCCGTCCTCGAGGCCGGCGATCCGGTCGATCGTCGAACCGCGGGCCGACAGGACGAGGATCGGCGTCGCGGCCGCGGCATCGTCGCTCCGGACGGCCCGGATGACGGCCCGGCCGTCCAGCTCGGGGAGCATCAGGTCGAGGACGACGAGGGCGGGCCGGTGGCGCTCGATGGCGTCGAGGGCGGCCGGACCGTCGGCGGCGGTCACCACGCTGAACCCGTCGCGCTCGAGGTAGGTGCGGACCAGCCGGACGATCTTGGCGTCGTCGTCGACGACCAGGATCGGTCGCTCGGGGATCGGCGACGGAGGTCTGGGTCGGCATCGGCAGCATGGTAGGGGAGTGATGGTAGGCCGCTCGCGTGACGGACCGGTGACGGCGGCTGAGGATCAGGATGACGGTCTGACCCGATTTGGCTCTTGTCTCAGTAGAACAAGTGTTCTAATCTAGCCGTCCGATGGCGACCCTCTCCGCCGGACGTGACGGCAGCCGTGGCGAGCCTCCAGGCTCGCTGGGGAGCCGCAGCTCCGCGGATCACGGACGGTGCCCTGGCCCTGGCGCCGCTGCCCCGATCGGCTCGGCGCCCGCCCGGACGCGATCCACGGCCCGAGCCAGCGCCCCGATCCCGACGACCGGGTCATCCACACCGGCTTCGCGGCGCTCGACGCGATCCTGGGCCGGGCGGCCTGCCCAGATCGGCCAGCGTCGCGATCCGCGGCGACGGCTCGAGCGGCCGGACCACGCTCGTCCTGCGGCTCGCGGCGGAGGCCCAGGACGCCGGCTCGATCGTCGCCTGGCTCGACCTGTCGCGCAGCTTCGACCCGGTCGAGGCCGTCGCCCGCGGCGTCCGGCTCGAATGGCTCGTGGTCATCACCCCCGAAACCCTCGACGAGGGCCTGGCCATCGGCGGCGCGCTGCTGGCCGGGCGCTCGGTCGACCTGCTCGTGCTGGACCTGCCGCGGTGGCCGGCTGGCCGCCACGGACAAGCCCGCCCGGATCGCCGACCGGCTCGGCCGGCTGGCGGCGCTCGCCCGGCGCGCGGAGACGCTCATCGTCGTGCTCGAGCCACCGGGCGTCGCAGGCGGGCTGGCGACCGCCGTCGCCGAGGCGACCAGCCTCCGTCTCGAGCTCGCCCGGCGGTCGTGGATCCGGCTCGGGCGCGACATCGTCGGCCAGCGGACGGAGGCGCTGGTCGCCCGCAACCGGTACGGCCCGCCGGGGCGGCGGGCGACCCTCCGGATCCTCTACGCCGACGGCGGCGAGCGCGACGCCTGCCTCGGCCGCGACGACCTCCTCCGCGACCAGACCCTCGAACGAGGCCCCCGATCCAGCCCCCGCGATCGACGAACGGACCACGACCATGCGACTCCTCCACCTCTATCGACCGCACCTCCCGCTCGAGCTCGCCCGGGCGCGCGCCTCCGAACCCTTCCCGACCGGCCCGCTCATCCTGGGCGGCCGGCCGTGGGATCCGGGGCCGGTCATCGACGCGAACCCGGAGGCCCGGGCGCTGGGCGTCCGGCGGGGGATGCCGCTCGGGAGCGCCCATCGGCTCGTCCCTGAGGCGACCTTCCTCGATCCGGACCCGGACGCGGACCGGGCGACCGTCGAGGCCGCCTTCGAGGCGCTCGCGGCGTTCAGCCCGGGGATCGCCGGGAGCGCCGACCCGCTCGATCCCGCCTTCGGGCTGTTCGAGGTCCAGGTCGACGGCCTCGAGGCGCTGTGGGGGCCGGAGCCGGTCCTCGTCGGGCGGCTGGTCGAGGCGCTCGGCGGTCCTGGCGGGACCGAGCATCCGGGCCGGGATCGCCGGGACCGGTTCGCCGCGACCGTGGCCGCGGTCCTCGGCCCGGCCCCGGGCGCCGATCCTCGTCGCCGCCCGGGTGACGAGGCCGATTTCCTCGCCCCGCATCCCGGCCGGCCTCCTCACCCCGGACCCGGACGTCCGCGCCCGGCTCACCCGGTTCGGCCTGCGCCGGATCGGCGCCGTCGCCGAGCTCGCCCGGTCCGCGCTCGTCGCCCGGTTCGGCGAGGAGGGTGCCCGGATCCACGCCCGGGCCCGCGGCGAGGAGCTCGAGCCGTTCCGGCCGCGCCGGGCCCCGGAACGCCTCGGCCTGGCGCTGCCCATCGAACCCGCGGTCGAGGACCTCGAGCCGCTCCGCTTCGTCCTCCACCGGCTGGCCGGCGCCCTGACCGACCAGCTCGTCGCGCGCGGTCTGGCGGCGTCGCGGGCCCGGCTCCATCTCGACCTCGATCTGGCCTTCGCCCGGCCGGGACGCCGGCCGAGCTGGACGTCGAGCAACGCTTCCCCGAACCGACCGCCGAAGCCGAGGCGATCGAGCGCCTGCTGTTCGCCCGTCTCGAGCGGACCCCGCCGCCGGCGGCGGTCGCCCGGCTCGTCGCTGGAGCTGGACGGCACGGCGCCGGCGGCCGGTCAGCAGCTCCCGTTGTTCATGCCACAGGCCGCCCGGGTGCCCGGCTCGACTGGCAGCTCGCCCGGCTCGCCCTGACGTTCGGCGAGGACCGCGTCCGGCGGGTGGCCATCACCGATCCGGAGGCGCCGCTCCCCGAGACGCGCTGGGCGTGGCGATCGGTCGTCTCGGGCGAACGGGGAGTGCCGTCGTGACCCGGCTGCTGCGCGAGCACCCGCCGATCGACGTCGAGCTGGATGACGCCGGCGCGCTCGTCGCGATCCGCTGGAACGGCCGGCGCGAGACCGTCGAGGTCTGCAATCGCTGGCGGGTCGAGGAGGCCTGGTGGCGCGAGCCGATCGCGCGCGACTACTTCAAGGTCGTCGGGGATCGCTGGCTGGCGCTCGTCTACCTCGATCGGGTCGACGGGTCGTGGCACCTCGAGCGGCTCTACGACTGAGCGGCGCGGAGGGAGCGTGAGGCCGCCGAGCGGGGAGTCGCCGGCGCGCAACCGGCGTGTTGGCGACCGTCGGGGCCGCCGGCGCGACGTGGACCGTGATCCCTCGGTCAGCGGACCGGCGAACCCAGCGTCAGGCTGAGCACGAACAGGACCACCAGGAACGCCACGCACGAGCGCGAGCGCTCCGAGATCCCTCGGATGTGCCTTCTGCACGATCTCGCCTCCCCCAGGCTTGGTCGGACCGGATCCCGAGCCGGTCGGCTGCAGCATAGACGTCTGGGCTCGACGGTGCGTTGCGGCACCGCGCTATCCGCATTGCAGCGGCGCGGCGGTTCAGTCGTGCGGGCAGGCCGCCCCGTAGAGGATCGTGACCGTCGTCAGCCCGCCGGTCGGTGCCGCCCGGATCTGGAGCATGCAGCCCGCCGGCGATCCGGTCATGTCGAGCGTGAACGTGCCGTCCTCGAGCGGGCCGCCGAGTGCGACCGTCGTGTAGCCGGCGGCCTCGAGCCGGGCCTGCGAGCATGGTCGCGACGGTCTTCGCGGCATCGCCATCGACCGTGAAGATCGCCGACGCCGGTCCCGCCGCCGCTTCCTCGGACGGTGTCGAGCCGGTGATGGTCGGGAAGGTCGCCGGGAGCGTGTCCCAGATCCGGCCCCAGTCGGTGTCCGTCTGGCTGGTCGCCGAGCCGCCGCCACTCGACGCGGCAGATGCGGCCCGAGGACGGGGCGGCCGAGACCGGGACAGGAGTCGACACGCTCGGCGCCACCGAAGCCCCGCTCGCTGTGCACGCCGCGAACCCGACCATGCCGAGGATCGCGATCGCGACTCCGGGGCGTCTCATTCGTCCTCGACGGTCCGGATCGAGCCGAAATGCCCGGGTGTCCCTGGGGCGACGTCGGCGACCCACCGCTCGCCACTCGACTCGAGATGTCGGTCCCGCGGTGTCCAGAGCGGCTCGCCGGTCTCGTGATGCCGCCGTCGCGCGGCCTCGCGGCGCTCATGACGAGCGGCCAGGCGCGGGCTCGACGGCACGCGACCCGTGATCGCGCGACGAAGGCTGGACCAGAGGCTCATGGCGAGAGTCTAGACCCTGGGCCGGACATGACAGGACCCCGTCACCCCCAAGCGACGGGGTCCTGTGGCCGGATGCGTCGCTCACCGACGCGTCCGGCGGGTCGGCAGCCCGACTTGTGCAGTCGAGTGCCGCCGATCGTCCCGAGCCCCCAGGCGCCGAGACGTCTTGTGTTCCGGTTACTTGCCGGCCGCCTGGACCGCGAGGATCGCTGGCAGGAGGCCGAGGATCAGCAGCATCGCGAGGGCGACGAGCGCCCCGGTCCGGATGGCGGAGAAGGCGATCTGGCGCATCGGTGCGTGCATGCCGGTGAGACGCCGAAGGGCCTCGCTGTGTTTCGTCGATCCGAGCACGTTCTTGGAGGGAATCTCGTCCCGGTCGGCATCCAGGACCACTGGCGCAGACAGAACATCTGTTCTATGCTATCGAGCCCCCAGTCAGCCGGCTTCCGACCGGAGCGACCCGTGGCACAGACCCCGTACGCCGAACTCCACTGCCACACCAACTTCTCGTTCCTCGATGGCGCCTCGGCACCGGACGATCTGGTCGAACGGGCCGTCGAGCTGGGGCTGACCGGGCTGGCCGTCACCGACCACAACGGCCTCTACGGCGCGGTCCGGTTCGCCGGCGCCGCCGAGGCGGCCGGGCTCCACCCGATCATCGGCGTCGAGATCGAGCTGCTCGATCCGGCGGTCGCCGATCCGCACGGGGTCGTCGTCCCGCCCCGCCGAGCCAGGCCACGAGGCGGCCGGCGCGCTGGGCCGCGGTTCCGGCGAGTCCCCGGCCGGCGAGGTGACCGAGGGCCTGCCCAGCCGGCCCCGCCCGACGCGCGCCCGGCTGCCCGGTCATCGGTCACCGGTCAAGGAGGACCTGCGCGGGATCGGGGAGCGGGTCCGCGGCCCGCACCTCGTCCTGCTCGCCCGCTCGCAGGTCGGCTGGCGGAGCCTGTGCCGGCTCGTGTCGCACGCCAACATGGCCGGCACCAAGGGCGTGCCGCGCTTCAGCCAGGCGCTCCTCGCCGACCACACCGAGGGGCTCGTCGCGCTGTCCGGCTGTCGCGACGGCGAGCTGGCCCGGCGGCTGCGGACCGGCGACCTGGCCGGCGCCCGCGCCGTGGCGGAGCGCTACGCCACGCTCTTCGGCCGTGGGGACGGGCCGGCCACGAGCGGCTTCTTCGTCGAGCTGTCGCATCACCTCCTGCCCGACGACGACTGGCTGGTCGCGGAGTCGGCGGCGCTGGCCGAGGCAGCGGGCCTGCCGGTCGTCGTCACCAACGATGTCCACTACGCCCGGCCCGAGGACCGTGAGCTGGCCGACGTCCTGACCGCGATCCGCCACGGCCGGTCGCTCGAGACGCTCGGCGACCTGCGCCGGCCGGACGGCGAGTCGTACCTGAAATCCGGTCCGGAGCTGGCGACGCTGGTCGCCGGGCAGGCGGATCGGGGCGTCGCGTGCCTGGGCGGCGGGGATGTCGAACGCGGTCGAGCTCGCCGCGTCGTGCTCGGTCGATCTCGGCTTCGAGCAGTACCGCTTCCCGGGCTTCCCGGTGCCCGGCGGGGAGACCCCGTTCTCGTACCTGTCGGAGCTGTGCTGGGCGGGCGCCCGGAAGCGCTACCACCCGGTGACCTCTGCGGTCGTCAAGCGGCTCGCCCACGAGCTGGAGCGTCATCGAGCGAGCCGGCCTCGCCGAGTTCTTCCTCATCTGCTGGGACCTGATGCGCTTCGCGAAGGAGCGGGGGATCCCGGCCCAGGGTCGGGGCAGCGCGACCAGCTCGATCGTGTCGTACACGCTCGGGATCAGCCGGGTCGAGCCGATCGCCCACAACCTCCTGTTCGAGCGGTTCATCAATCCGGGCCGGACGACCTACCCGGACGTCGACATCGACTTCAGCTCGGAGCGGCGCGAGGAGGTCATCCAGTACGTCTACAAGCGCTACGGCCCCGAGCACACGGGGATGGTCTGCAACCTCGTCACGTACCGGGCGCGCTCGGCGGTGCGCGAGGTGGGCTACGCGCTCGGGTTCCCGCGGCCGCTCGTCGATCGCGTCGCCAAGGCGCTCGAGACGTACGACTCGGTCATGGTCCGGCGCGACCTCGAGGCGGACGGCGGGTTCGCCGAGTTCTTCCGGCGGCCGGGAGAGGGACTGGCGCCCGAGGCAAGCGCGGCCGAGGCGGCCGAGGCGCTCGGCTTCGTCGACGGGATGGGCCAGCTGAACACGCGGATGCCGCTCGTCGGGAAGGTGCCGCCCTGGCGCCAGCCACCGAAAGCCGAGGATCCGAACGCACCGCGACCGTTCGCCTGGCTCCGGGAGGGTGACCCGACCGGCGGTCAGGCCGCTCGAACCGCTGGACCCTCGCCCTCAGGCATGTGGGAAGAGCGCCCGAAATCGCCCCCGTCGATCCGGCCGGGAGGTCGGACCGACGACGAGGGTGGCCCGGGCGACACCCCGGCCAGCGTCGCCTGGCTGCGGGCAGGCCGCGGGACCGGCTACGAGGCCGACGCCGATCGGCTCGTCGCGCCGCCGCTCATCGACGGCCGGCGGGTCGATCCGGAGAGCGGCCAGCTCGAACCGCCGCCGCGTGCGACGGAGGGGCGTGCCGCCGACAAGCTCGGGCGCCCGACCCGGTGGGACCCGCCGGCGTCGCGGTCCTCGGTCGCCCGGATCGAACCGGAGCCGCCGCCACAGGCCCGTGGCGGCACGACCGTCGGCCTCAGCGACTGGGAGCGCTGGCTCGAGTTCTGCGCCCGGATCGACGGCTTCCCACGGCATCTGTCGATCCATTCGGGCGGGATGCTGGTGACCGCGGCGCCGCTCATCGACATCGCGCCGCTCGAGCGGGCGACGATGGTCGACCGGGTCGTCGTCCAGTTCGACAAGCGCGACGTCGAGACGCTCAAGCTCATCAAGCTCGACCTGCTCGGGCTCGGGATGCTCGCCGCGATGGACGAGACGCTCCAGCTGATCGAGCACGACTGCGCCGTCTGCGTCGACCTCGATCGGCTCCCGGAGAACGTCCCCGAGGTCTTCACGATGCTCCAGGCCGCCGACACGGTCGGTGTCTTCCAGGTCGAGAGCCGCGCCCAGATGCAGACGCTCCCCAAGTCGCGGCCGCAGAGCCTCGATGACCTCGTGGTCGAGGTGGCGATCATCCGGCCGGGCCCGATCCAGGGCAACGCGGTCCACCCGTTCCTGCGTCGCAAGCAGGGCCTCGAGCCCGTGACCTACCTGCACCCCTCGCTCGAGCCCGTCCTCGAGGATTCGATGGGGGTGATCCTCTACCAGGAGCAGGTCATGCGCATCGCCATCGAGGTCGGCGGCTTCACGCCGGCCGAATCGGACGGGTTCCGTCGGGCGATGGGGACGTGGCGCTCGAACAAGGAGATGGAGAAGCTCCACAAGCAGTTCGTCGATGGCTGCATGCGCCAGCCCGGGATGACCGACGAGATCGCCGAGGAGCTGTACCGCCAGGTCGCCGCGTTCGCCAGCTTCGGGTTCGCCAAGTCGCACGCCGCCGCGTTCGCCCGAACCGCCTACGAATCGGCCTTCCTGAAGCTGTTCTACCCGGCCCAGTTCCTGGTCGGGCTGATCAACGCCCAGCCGATGGGCTTCTACCCGGTCGAGGTGCTGGTCAACGACGCGAAGCGCCACGGGGTGGCCGTCCTGCCGGTCGACATCAACGCGTCGGTCTACAAGACGACGACCGAGTGGGTCGACCTGCCGGGTCAACCCCTGCCGGAGGGTGCCGGGATCGCCGCTCGCCCCGAGCCGATCCGGTCGCCGGCGTGCGTCGTCCCGTCGCCCGAGGCGCGCGAGCGCTGGACGCCTGCCGTCACCGGGGGCTGGGGCGTTCGGCTCGGCCTGCATCTGGTCAAGGGGATCGGCGAGCAGCACGCGACGCTGCTGGACGCGGAGCTCGCACGCGGGCCGTATCGGACCCTGGTCGAGGTGGTCGAGCGGACCGGGCTCCCCGAGGAGGTCCTCGAGCGGCTGATCCGGACGGGTGGGCTGGATTCGCTCGGTCGGCCACGGCGCGAGCTCCTGTGGCAGCTCCGCGAGGTGGCGGGTGCCTCGCGAGGTCGCGTGGATGGGCGTGCGCTGCGCGGCCTGGGCAGGGCGGCCGGGAAACGATCCGCGGCGGCAGGCCGGCCGATGGACCTGCGCCTCCCGGCGACCGACGCTCCGGCACTCCCCGCCATCACCGAATCGGAACGGATCGGGGACGCGTACGCGGTGATCGGGCTGGACGCCAGGCGGCAGGTGGTGACGCTCTTCCGGCCCGCGCTGGAACGGCTGGGAGCGGTGACCAACGCGGCGCTCGCCTCGCGACGGTCCGGTCGTGTCCGGATCGGCGGACTGGTCGTCACCCGCCAGCACCCGATGACGGCCAAGGGCACGGTCTTCCTCGCCCTCGAAGACGAGACGGGGATGGTCAACGTCACGCTCTGGCCGGACACCTGGGCTCGGCTCCGTGGCGTCGTCCGGCGCCACGCGCTCCTGCTGGTGGACGGGGAGCTCCAGCGCGAGGGCGAGGTGGTCAACGTGATCGCCCGGTCAGTCAGGCCACTCCCCGAGGTGGCCGCAGCGGCGGGCGGCCCGGGCCAGCCCGCCGGCGTCCGCCAGCTCGGTCACGCCGGGATGCGTCGCCTCGGATAGCCGAACCGAGAATCGTCGCGCGAGGAGGCGCCGGCGAGGCGCGACCGAGCACCGAAAGCGAGCGCACCCCAAGGTGCGTGAGCGCGGAGCGCCGGGCGCAACGAACGCCCGTGCCGCCTCGCGCGACGCCGAACTGGCCGCCCAGGACGGGCGCAGCCGTCAGTGCTCGACGATCTTGTCGAGCGCGCGAGCCGCCTCGACCCAGGCCGCGACGTCCGCTTCGCTCGGCGTGCGGCGGACGATGCCGGGTCGTTCGGCGATGACTTCCTGGATCGTGACCGCGAGGTTCACCGGGTTCCGCTGGGCAAGCTCGGCAGGTGAATCGACGCCGGCCGCCTCGAGCAGGTCGCTGTATTGCGGGCCGACGCCCGGGACGCGCATCAGGTCGACGTTGTTGACCCACTCCAGCACGAGCCTCTCGCTGATCCCGGTCCCTGCCGCGATCCGGTCCCGGCCGCCAGGCTTGGCTCCGTTGTCGAGAAGGTCGTCGGTCGTGAGGATGCCGATCGCGGCGAGCTTCTGGGCGTTCACGGGGCCGATCCCCTCGACGTCCACGATGTTCATGTGATGGGTCGCGATCGGCGCTTCCGCAGGAGCGGGTGCGGCCATCGCGGCGGCCGTCGCCGCCGGAGCCACGACGGGCGGCGGCGGTGCCGCGGGCTCGGCCGCTGCCATCCTGGGTGCCACCACCGCCGAGGCCGCCACGGCCGCCGGGATCGGCGCGGGCGCAGCGACGGGCTGCGGCGCCGCTGTCGGGGTGGCGGCAACCGTGCCTGGCTCGCCTTCGGCGAACGCCGCCTTGACCTCGCGGGAGTTGAGATACCAGAAGATCAGCCCCGGCATGATCGCCATCGCCAAACCGATCCCCGTCCCCGGGAACTGGAAGAAGGCGAGGGCCGCCTCGAACAGGCCGAAGCCGGCCATGATCAGGGCGAACAGGCGAGCCCACGGCTGGAGTGCCCACAGGCCGAGCGCGGCGATGATCCAGATGAGCCCGGTGACCACCGCGAGCCAGCCCCACAGCCCCACGTGGTCGAAGGCCGGGAGGTCACCGAGTGCGCCGAACCAATCGAAGCCGATCACCCGCAGGCCGAAGAACAGGTAGCCGAACCCCGCGAGCGCCGCGAAGAAGCCGATGACCGCGATGAGGACCGGCGGATTCTTCATCTGTTTTCCTCCAACGGTTGGACTGTCATGCCACTACGTTCCGCGGTACGACGATGTCTGCTTCCGGGCGGCGAAGAACCCGATTCCCCAGGTCCCGAGGTCGGTCATGAGAGCGAGAGCCAGGAAGATCCAATTGATCACGCTCAAGCCGTTCTGCTGGACGAGCCCGTAGAGGAGCGTCGTCCACGGGAAGAACAGGAACCCGCCGAGGAGCCAGATCGGCGATCCGAGGAGCGATCCCCAGTACGTGCCGGCGTTCACCCACGCTGCGACAAGGAGCAGGCGCGGCACCAGCGCGCCAAAGATCGCCATCATGAGGCCCACCTCCCATGACGCCGGTACCGCCGAGGGCTCGGACGGCCTGCGCCACCATCAACAGCGTAGTCCATCGCCGTACGTCGAACGAGGGCGGAAGAGCAGCCTGGGGCGGCTAGGCTCGGTGCTCGCGGTGCCCGGCCCGCCGTCAGCGCTTGGCGCCGGCCTTCTGCGAGGTCGATCCGCGCGTGCGGCCGTCGCCCGGCCGGCCGCCGGTCGGCTTCTGGTTCTGCGACCGCCCGCGGTTGGGGCTCGAGTAGGCGAGGAAGCGTCGGTACCACGCGGCGCCGGCGGCGAAGAAGCCACCGATCACCGGCGACAGGACGAACGCGGAGATCGCGATATCCCGTGCCTGGTCGGACGTCGGCGGCAACGCGGGGTAGATCGTCGTCGGGAAGCCGATCACGAGGATCGCGTAACAGATGGCCGCGACGAGTCCCACGACCACGCCCAGCAGCCAGCTGGCGCGCGGCGCAAGGAAGCCCGCGATGAAGACGCCGCCGATGGCCGGTGTCTGGATGAAGTACGCGAACATGAACTGCGAGATCGATCCGCCCTGCGTGCCGATGACGGCCGCCGTGCTGGCGATCGTGATCAGCAGCGGGATCCACAGCGCCTTGGTGTGGATCGCGATCCAGGGGAGCGAGGCCAGGTCCTGGCGGACGTGGATCGGCCGGATCGAGGCACGGAACGCATCCATGAAGCCCATCCGAACACCGGGGGCCGGTGTCTTGTCGCCGGGCGATGTCTTGCTCGCCGTCGAGCTCGTGGACCGTGCGCTCGTCGTCGGCGTCGCCACGCCGTCGATGGTCTCGGCGGTCGGGTCGCCGGCCATGGCGGCTCGGTGGCGGCGTCGCGCCTCGGCGCGTTCGGTCCTCTTGGCGCGGGCCACGGTCTCTCCTGGTGGTCAGTTGATGGTCGGGGCGGGTGGTGGAGCGCATCGTAGTCGAACGTCGAAGCGCGCGGGATAAGTGGCGATGAAGCCGCGTTTGCTACAACGATCCTCCCGCCCACAGCCGCCCGTCCCGCCGGGAGGTCACCGATGGATCGTGCCCGGCGCGCGGGGTTCACCGCGCTCATCGTCGTCGTGTTGGTCGCCGCGCTGACCGGCTCGCGGAGCTCCGGCGTGCTGGCCGGCGTCGTCGGCTGGCCGACGTCCAGCCTGGTCGTCTCGGAAGTCCAGACGGGCGGCGCGTCCGCGTCGGACGAGTTCGTCGAGATCGCCGCGCAGGGCTCGGCGCCGGTCGACCTGATCGGGCTGGAGGTCGTCTACGCGACGTCGTCGGGTTCGACGGTCACCAGGAAGGCGACGTGGGTCACGTCGACGATCGTCGAGCCCGGTCGCCGCCTCCTGATCGGCAACAGCTCCGGCGTGTTCGGATCGATCTCGGATGCGACGTACTCGGGTGGGTTTGCGGCGACCGGCGGCGCCATCGCGATCCGCGTGGTGGGCGGCGCCGTCGTCGATTCGATCGGCTGGGGTGATGCCACGAGCACGTTCGTCGAAGGGACCGCGGCGCCTGCCCCACCGGCCGCTTCCAGTCTCGAACGGCGGCCTGGTGGCTCGGCCGGGAACGGGATCGACACGAATGACAACGCCGTGGACTGGTTCGTGCAGGCGGCGCCCTCGCCGCAGGGCCTGAGTGCACCGCCGATCCCGGCTGCCCGGCTCGCCGAGCCCGACGCAGACGCCGAGCCCGAGTCCGACTGCGACCCCGACATCTGCGCCGAGTCCGACCGTGACGCCGGCGCCCACACCGACTCCCGTGCCGACCTCGACGGCGACGGCTACACCGACGCCGACTCCGACCGTGACGCCGGCGCCTACATCGACTCCGTCGGCCGTGCCGTCACCCACGCCGATCGCGACTCCCACGCCGTCCCCGACCCCACAGGCGGTTCCGATCGCGGGCGTTCGGACGCTGCCGGACGGGGCGGTCGCCAGGATCGAAGGTGTCCTGACGACGTCGCTCGGCGCGCTCGAATCCGGCCGTGCAGGCTTCATCCAGGACGGATCGGGCGGGATCGCGCTCTATCTCGATGAGACCGTCACGGGCAGCTGGCCGGCTGGGTTGACCGTCACGGTCGAAGGTTCGGTGGGGAGCCGCTTCTCGCAGCGAACACTGCGGATCGCGGAGGCTGGGATCCACGCGGGCCCCGCCGCCTCTCTTCCGGATCCACTGTCGATCACCACCGGGACTGCGACGGAGGCTCACGAAGGCATCCGAGTGACGGTGTCCGGGACCGTTGACGGGGCTCCGGATCAGCTGACCGATGGACTCGGTGTCACGCTCGACGACGGCTCCGGCCCCGTTCGCGTGGTCATCGGTCCCGACGCGCTGGCTGGCCGGACCGTCACCACCGGGATGCTCGCGACGGTCAGTGGCCCGCTCGGACAGCGCGACAGCAGCGGGACCGGAGTCAGCGGCTACCGCATCCAGGCGACTCTGCACGGGGAGCTCGAGCTTGCCGCGCCACCCACCCCGACACCGACGCTCACCCCGACCCCGAGCCCGAGTCCGGTGGTGACCCCGACGCCAAGCGCCGCACCGACCGCCACACCGTCACCGATCGCGACCCCGACGCCCGCCCCGACCGCGACGCCGCGACCGACCGCAACTCCGGCTCCGACAACGACGCCCAAGCCGACAGCGACCCCGAAGCCCACCACGATCCCGACCGCATCGCCACCGACGCTCACGCTCGCCGCCGTCCGACAGGAACCGATCGGCACGACGGTCAGGACGACAGGCGTGGTCGCTGCCGAGGCCGGCCGACTCGGTTCTCCGATGCTCCTCGCCATCGTCGACCCGAGCGGCGGTCTGGTCGTCCACCTGCCGTCGGGTGCCGCCACATATGCCCGCGGAACCCTCGTCGAGGTGACCGGGAAGCTGGCCGCCCCGTATGGTCAGCTCGAGATCCGTCCGGCAAAGGCCGATCTCCGGACGCTCGGTTCGGGATCGCTGCCGACGCCCGTTCCTGTCGCCTCGTCCGGGCTGACCGAACCGACCGAGGGCCAGATTGGTGACGGCGACCGGGCGGATCACGGCCAAGCCGAAGAAGACGGCCGCGGGCGTGCTGACGATCGTCCTCGAACGCGATGGTGCGAGCGCGATCAAGGTCATGGCCGATCCCTCCAGCCGGATCGCCGTCGCGTCGCTCAAGGTGGGCTCGACCTATCGGGTCGTCGGGTTCGTCGGACAGCGGGCGACGCGCTCCGGTGCCCTCGACGGGTACAGGGTGTGGGTCCGCGATGCCGCCGACCTGGCGATCGTGGCAGGTCCGACAGCCACCCCCTCGCCCGCCGGCGGGCCGGGGTCGCCAAAGTCGAGCCCTGGCGCGGGGTCGCCCGCGGCCATGTCGATCGCACGGGCCCTCACGATCACCGACCGCGATGTCGCCATCGACGCGATCGTGACCGTCCCGTGCCAGCCTGCTCGATTCGACCCGTCGCCGGATCGTGGTCCAGGACGCATCGGGCGCGGTCGAGGTCCTCCTGCCGACCGACACGACCGCACCCCCGGTCGGGACCAGGGTCCATGCGATCGGTCGGATCGGCGTCGCGTACGACGCCCCGAGGCTGCGAGCCGATCGACTCACCACCTCGGGCAGCGGTCCTCTGCCGGCTGCGGTGGTCCTCCACGGGCAACCCGGGGTCGCGCACGAGTGGCGTCTCGTGGCGATCACCGGTCGAGTCGACAGCGTCCACAAGCTCGGCGACCGATGGCGCGCCGAAGTCGTGATCGGCAACCAGAAGGTGGTCGTCGTCGGGGAGGCCGGAGCAGGCATCGCCAGCTCGGCCCTCGTCGCTGGTCGCAACGCGACCGTCGTCGGGATCGCGCGACGCCCATTCCCGAGCGCCACCGATCGTCGCTTCGCGGTCACGCCCCGGTTCCCGGCCGACGTCCGTGTCGACGGCAAGCCTGCCGCCGCAGCCGCCGGCGCCACGGGCTCGACACAGGCTGGCGGCACCAGCCCAGCCAGCGGCGGCTCGGAGGGCGACGTCGCGTCTGCGGGGCCATCGGTTCCCGCCGCCGCAGCGGCCGACCTCGTCGATCTCGACGGCCTGATCGGGTCGACGGTCCGCGTCGGCGGCCTCGTGGTCGACCTGCGAGCCGACGGCTTCACGCTCGACGACGGCACGGCCACCGGACGCGTGATCCTGCGTGGTTCCGCTCTCGACGTACTGCCGCTGATCGAGCCCGACGATGCCCTCGAGGCGACCGGGCACGTCGAACGGTCGACCGGACGGAGTGGCGGCGGTGGTCGTCGACGACCCGGCAGGGATCGTCCAGGCGAGCGACCCGACCGGCTACGGCGGCGTCCCCCTCTGCCAGCGCAGGTCCGCTCGCGGGCGACCTCGCAGCATCGCCGCGCCCGTCGCGGGCAGCCGGTTGGCCGGTCTCGGGAGTGGCCTCATTCCCACTGGATCCCGGCGCGGCGGGACTGGGAACGCTCCTGGCGATCTCGGCAGCATCGCTGGCGATCACGGTTCTCCGCAGGCAGCAGCTGAGGCGTCGGATGACGGCCCGGATCGCGACTCGACTGGCCACGCTCGCGGGGCCATCGACGGACCCGCCGGAGCCGCCCCTCGCTGAGCGTGGGCCACGCACGATCCACTCGGCTTGACGCTCGTGAGAACGCCGGGCTATCCTCGGCCGAGTTTCGCGCCAGCGAGACAGCCCCGTGAGCGAGGAATAGGTCTTGCCGAACGCGGACCACCGCGTCGAAAGCCCGTCGGATCGCAGGATCGCGATCCCCGCCGGAGAACGGCAGTACCACATCGGGCTCGGTCCAGGTGAACTGGCCGAGTACATCCTCCTCCCCGGTGACCCCGATCGGACCTCGCGGATCGCCTCGCGCTTCGAATCCATCGAGCTCGAGCACCGACACCGTGAGTTCGTTTCGACCACCGGACGATATCGAGGCCGGCGGGTATCGGTCGTGTCGACCGGTATCGGCACGGACAACGTCGAGATCGTCGTGGCTGAGATCCTGGCCATCACCGATCGGCCGACCTTCATCCGGGTCGGGTCGAGCGGGGGGCTCCAACCCGAGATCGGCCTGGGAGACCTGGTCGTCAGCTCGGGCGCGGTGCGCCTCGAGTCGACCACGAGCTTCTTCGTGCACGACGGGTATCCCGCGTTCGCCCATTACGAGGCGGTCGTGGCGCTCGTCGAGGCTGCGGAGCGGCTCGGACACCGGTATCACGTCGGGGTGACGGCGACGGCACCCGGGTTCTTCGGTGCGCAGGGGCGCCCGATCCCCCAGTTGCCCATCCGCTACCCTGACCTCGCGGAGGACATGGCGCGCCAGCGCGTCCTGAACTTCGAGATGGAAGCGTCGGCTCTCCTCGTCCTCGCGACCCTTGCCCGTTGTCGAGCTGGTGTGGTCTGTGCGGTGTATGCCGACCGGACCACCGGCGAATTCGTCAGCGGGGCCCAGAAGGACGCGGCCGAGGCGGCCTGTGTCGAGACCGGGCTGGAAAGCCTCCTCGTCCTGGCCGACATGGATGAGCAGAAGCGCGAAGCCGGGACGGATCGCTGGCGACCGTCATTGTGGAAGCACAGCCGTTTGACAACGCACCGTTGAGTGGATGCGGGACAAGGGTTCCCGCACCGTTTCACGAGGATGGAGGAGCCCACATGGCCGAGGCCTACTGCGTCAAGGACAAGAAGAAGGTCGAAGTCCAGAACCCCCAGAAGATCACGATGAAGAACGGCAAGCCGGCGATCTCGGGCACATGCCCGATCTGCGGCGGAAAGGTCTTCCGGATCGGCGGCTGACCACCGCTCTCACTTGATGGGAACGCAGGGCCCCCGCCATCGGCGGGGGCCCTGCGGCGTCTCCCGGGCGTTCCGGGCCGAACGGCCCACCGCCCCCGGGCATCCCGGCAGTCGGCCCGCGCCGCCCCCTTTGGTACGATGACCTCGACGCTCGATCGGGTTGAGCCCGTGGCACCGTCCGCGGCACACGTCCGCGGCACCCGGTCCGATCCCACGTCCGAAACCTGACCGTCCAGTCTCGCGTCCGGCCCGGCCCGACGCGCATCTCGCCCAGGAGGTCCGCACCATGGCCACCCGCGTCGGCATCAACGGCTTCGGCCGGATCGGTCGCCAGTCGCTCAAGGCGCTGATCGAGCGCACGCCCGATGTCGAGGTCGTCGCCATCAACGACCTCGTCGATGCCGAGATGAACGCGCTCCTGTTCAAGCGCGACTCGACGTACGGGACCTATCCGGGCGATGTGCGCGCGGGCGACTCCTCGATCGTGATCGACGGTCGTGAGATCAAGATCCTCGCCGAACGCGACCCGGCGAACCTGCCGTGGGGCGACCTCGGCGTCGACATCGTCCTCGAGAGCACGGGCCTGTTCACCGACGCTGCGAAGGCGCACGCCCACATCGACGCCGGCGCCAGGAAGGTCATCATCAGCGCCCCGGCCAAGGGCGAGGACATCACGATCGTCCTCGGCGTCAACGAGGACCGCTACGACCCGACCAGCCACCACGTCATCAGCAACGCGAGCTGCACGACCAACTGCCTGGCGCCTGCGGCCAAGGTCGTCCACGACCTGCTCACCATCGAGCGCGGCCTGATGAACACGATCCACAGCTACACCAACGACCAGCGCATCCTCGACGTCGCCCACAAGGATCCGCGTCGCGCCCGGAGCGCAGGCCAGAACATCATCCCGACGACGACCGGCGCCGCGAAGGCACTGGCCCTCGTGATCCCGGACCTCAAGGGCAAGTTCGACGGCTTCTCCCTCCGCGTCCCGACCCCGACGGTCAGCGTCGTCGACTTCACCGCCGACGTCAGCCGGCCGACGTCGGTCGAGGAGCTCAACGCGGCCTTCCGGACGGCCGCGGCCGGTCCGCTCAAGGGCATCCTCGGCGTGTCGGACGAGCCGCTCGTGTCGATGGACTTCAAGGGCGACAGCCGGAGCTCGATCATCGACGCCGAATCGACCATGGTCCTCGACGGCACGATGGTCAAGGTGATCGCCTGGTACGACAACGAATGGGGCTACAGCTGCCGCATCGCCGACCTGATCGCGTTCGTCGCGGCGCGCCTGCCCGTCGCCGCCTGACGACCGATGGACAAGCTCACCATCCGCGACGTCGACGTCGCCGGCAAACGCGTCTTCGTCCGCGTCGACTTCAACGTCCCGCTCGCGGACGGCAAGGTCACCGACGACTCGCGGATCCGGGCCGCCATCCCGACCATCAACGCCCTGCTGCAGGGCGGCGCCTCGATCATCCTGGCCAGCCACCTCGGCCGGCCGGACGGCAAGGTCCAGGACGGCCTCCGCCTGCGCCCGGTGGGGGAGCGGCTGACCCAGCTCCTGCGGCGCAACGTCCCGGTCACCGGCGACGCGCTCGGGGTCGGGACGGAGGACGCGGTCAAGCGCCTCCGCCCGGGCGAGGTGCTGATGCTCGAGAACCTGCGCTTCCACGCCGAGGAGGAGGCGAACGATCCCGGCCTTCGCCGCCGCGCTCGCGTCCTACGCCGACATCTTCGTCAACGACGCGTTCGGGACGGCCCACCGAGCGCATGCCTCGACGGTCGGGATCGCCAAGCTCCTGCCGGCCTATGCCGGGCTCCTGATGGAGCGCGAGCTCGAGATGCTGTCCAAGCTCCTCGACGCGCCGGAGCGACCGTTCGCGGCCATCCTCGGCGGTGCCAAGGTCTCGGACAAGATCGGCGTCATCGACCATCTGCTGACCAAGGTCGACCTGCTCATCCTCGGCGGCGGGATGGCCAACACGTTCCTGCTGGCGCAGGGCAAGGCGGTCGGCAAGAGCCTGGCCGAGCCCGACCGCGTCGAGGACGCCCGCCGGATCCTGTCGATCGCCGCGAACAACGGCGTCCGGGTCGTCCTGCCGGTCGATGTCATCGTGGCCAAGGAAGTCACCCGCGGCACCGAGTACAAGACGCTCCCGGCCGAGAAGATCCCGGCCTCGTGGCACATCGTCGATCTCGGCAAGGCGAGCCAGGACGCGATCGTCGAGGCGCTGGCCGACGTCCAGACCGTCTTCTGGAACGGCCCGCTCGGGGTCTTCGAGATCCCGTCGTTCGCCCACGGCACCAAGGCCGTCGCGCGGATCCTCGCCGAGCGCGCCGATGCCGGTGCGACGGTCGTGGTCGGCGGCGGCGATTCGGTCGCCGCGGTGACCCAGCAGGGTCTGGCCGACCGGATGACCCATATCTCGACCGGCGGCGGCGCCTCGCTGGAGTTCCTCGAGGGTCGCGACCTGCCCGGTGTCGATGTCCTCCTCGACCGGCCGGCTCCGGTCAAGACAGGCGGCAAGACGATCGTCAAGGCACGCGCATGAACACGCATGATCGACGCGGTCGACGCCCGCGAGATCCTCGATTCGCGCGGCAATCCGACGGTCGAGGTCGACGTCATCCTCATCGACGGGTCGGTCGGCCGAGCGGCGGTGCCGTCCGGCGCCTCGACCGGGCTCTTCGAGGCGGTCGAGCTGCGCGACGGCGACAGGACGCGCTTCGGCGGCAAGGGCGTCCTCCGTGCCGTCGCCAACGTCACCGACACGATCGCACCGGCGCTCTACGGGCTCGACGCGTCCGACCAGACCGGGATCGACGCGCTCCTGTGCGAGCTCGACGGCACGGCCAACAAGAGCGTTCTCGGGGCGAACGCGATCCTCGGGCGTCTCGCTGGCCTGTGCCCACGCGGCCGCCGCCTCGTACGACCTGCCGCTCTACCGCTATCTCGGCGGGGTCGGCGCCCGGACCCTGCCCGTCCCGTTCTTCAACATCCTCAACGGCGGCAAGCACGCCCAGGATTCGACCGACTTCCAGGAATTCATGGTCGCGCCGGTCGGGCCGAGACCTTCAGCGAGGCGCTGCGCGCCGGGGCCGAGGTCTTCGCCGCGCTGCGGGCCGATCCTCCACGCCGACGGTCACGCAACCGGCCAGGGCGACGAGGGCGGGTTCGCCCCGAGCCTGCCGACCAACGAGGCCGCCGTCGAGGTCATCCTGCGGGCCATCGAAAAGGCCGGCTACCGACCAGGCGAGGACGTCGCGATCGCGCTCGACCCGGCGACCAGCTCGTTCCTCGTCGAGGGGACCGGCGTCGACGGCGTCACCGGTCAATACCGTCTCGAGCGCGAGGGCCGGACCCTCGACTCGGGCGAGCTGATCGACCTCTGGGAGCGCTGGGTCGATCGCTACCCGATCATCTCGCTCGAGGACGGCCTCGCCGAGGAGGACTGGGCCGGCTGGCGCGAGCTCAAATCGCGTCTCGGCTCGCGGATCCAGCTCGTCGGTGACGACATCCTGGTCACCAACCCGTCGTTCATCGCGCGGGGGATCGCCGAGGACGCGATGAACTCCGTGCTGATCAAGCTCAACCAGATCGGCACCCTGTCCGAGACGATCGATGCGATCGAGCTCGCGCGACGCGCCGGCTGGACGGCGATGGTCAGCCATCGCTCCGGCGAGACCGAGGACACGACCATCGCCGACTTCGTCGTCGCGATGGGGACCGGGCAGATCAAGAGCGGGGCGCCGTCGCGCTCCGAGCGGGTCGCCAAGTACAACCGCCTGCTGCGCATCGAGGGCGAGCTCGGTGACAGCGCGCGCTATCCCGGCCGGATGGCCCTCGCCGGGGCTGGCTCCCCGGCGGCTGCCGCGGCGTCGGGAGTGGGAGTCGATACCCGCGGATGAGCCGACTGGTCGATCGCGGCGCCATCACGGCAGCCTATGTCGGGATCGGCATGGCCCTGACCATCGTGGTCAGCTTCATGCTGTTCATCCCGATCGAATGGTTCATCTGGATCCTCGCCCTGCCGTCCGGCCTCCTGATCGGCTACTACGCGAACCAGCGTTCGGATCGCCGGGCAGGGCCGTGGGGCCGGATCCTGGTCAACGGCCTGTTCGCAGGGTTCGTCACCGGGCTGACGGCGGCCGTGCTGCTGCTCTCGATCAAGGCCCTCTTCTTCTACGGTGACGACGGCTTCCGCGATCCGGGTCAGGGCGGCCGCGTCACGGTCGAGAAGGACGATGGGCGGCCGGCCGCCTGCCAGACCGGCGCCGATTGCGTCTACCAGCGCTACCTCCAGGCCGGACGCGGCGAGGACCTGGTCGCCGCCGGTGTGACCGACCCGGGCTCGTTCACGACCTTCTACTGGAAGGAACAGTTCGGGAGTGCCGGCACGATCCTGCTGATCACGACTCTCGGCGGACTTGGCGGCGCGGCGCTGTACGGCGTCTTCCGGCCGAAGCCCGTGGTGACGGCCGCAGACCGCCGGCTCGGCCCCGGCACGGAGCTGACCCCGGGAATCGAAACGCCCCGGGGGACCCGGGGCGTCGTCGTGGTCGCGCGGCCTGAGCCCTATTCCTTGGTCGTGGCCTTCTTCGCCTTGGGCGCCGGCTTTGGCCGTGGCCTTGGCCGCGGTCTTGGGCGCCGCCTTCGTCGCAGCAGCGGCCTTCTTGGGCGCGGCCTTCGTCGTCTTGGCCTTGGCGGCCGGAGCCTTGGTCGCGGTCGCCTTTGCGGGGGCCGCCTCCGCGGCGGCGCTCGACGCGGCTGCGGCCTTGGCCGCGGCTGCCTCGGCCCGGGCCGTCTTGCTCAGCGCGGCGCGTGCCTTGCCGGCCGCGGTCTGGGCGCCCTTCGCCTTGTCGGCCTTGCCGGCGGCGATGCGTGCCTTGGCAGCCTTGGCCGCGGCGGCCTTGCCGGTCGTCTTGACGACGCGACCGCCGGTCTGGACCCGCTCGCCACCGAGCGCGGCATTGACCTTGCGGGTCAGGCGTGACTTGCGTCGTGCGGCGGCATTCGGATGGATCGCGCCGACCTTGGCTGCCCGATCGAGCGCGCTCAGCGCCTCGGCCAGGGCAGCCACGGGGTCGATCGTCGATCCGGCGGGCTCCGCAGCGGCACTCAGGGCTTTCGCGACGTAGGTCTTGGCGGCGCTGCGGCGCGGCTGCAGGACCTCGTGGCGGCTCTGGGCCTGACGGACCCTCTTGAGTCCGGACGGCGTCCGTGCGCCGGTCCAGGTGCGGGGCGTCTTGGCCAAGGTGGATGGACCTCTCTGTGAAGGACGGGATGATCGCCGCTCACCACGTCAAGCAGACGCGGGCGCGAACCGGGATGGTAGCACAGGTCGCTTTCCGCGCTGGCTGCCCGTCAGGCGCGAAGGCAGCCTATAGCCCGAAGCCGGGCGGCGCAGCGAGGTCGGGATGGCCTGCCTGGAAGGCTCGAGCCTCGGCGACGGTCCTGACCCACTCGTAGTAGACGCCCTTGGCGTGTCGGACCTCGACGCCGGCATCCCGCATCTGCGCGAGCCCGTGGTCGTGCATCTCGCCGGGCGCGAAGGTCGCGTCGGCCACGACCACCACCCGGAACCCGCGGTCGACGAGCCCGACCGCCGACTGCGCCACGCAGACGTCTGTCTCGGCTCCGACGAGCACCGTCGTCCGCCGCCCCGTCGCCTCGACGGCCGCCAGGATGACCGGCTCATCGGCCAGCCCGAAGATCGTCTTGGCAAGGATCGGCGTGGCCTTCGGCAAGCGAGCCGTGATGGCAGGATCCGTCGCACCATTGGCGTCGCGATCCTCCTCGGTGACGATGACCGGGACGCCGAGGGCGGCAGCCACGCCGACCAGCCAGGCAGCGACCTCGCGCGACCGTGTCGCGTCCCGGGCCGTCGCCTCCGTCGCACCGGCAAAGCCCGGCTGCGCGTCGATGACGACGAGGACGGAGTCGGAGCGCTCGAGCAGGGGCACGCCGCCATCATCACATCGGTGCGTGGCATCCGTTCCACCTCCGACCGCCGCACCGACCCGAACGGCTACACTGCCGCCTCGTGACCATTCCCCAGGACCGCCTGCGCAACTTCTCGATCATCGCGCACATCGACCACGGCAAGAGCACGCTCGCCGATCGGCTGCTCGAGCTGACCCACACGATCGAGGGCCGCCAGATGATGAGCCAGGTCCTCGACTCGATGGACCTCGAGCGCGAGAAGGGCATCACCATCAAGGCGCGCGCGGTCCGTCTCGAGTACACGGCCCGAGACGGCCTGGTCTACGGGCTCAACCTGATCGACACGCCAGGTCACGTCGACTTCGCCTACGAGGTCAGCCACAGCCTCCAGGCCTGCGAGGGCGCGATCCTCGTCGTCGACGCCACCCAGGGCATCGAGGCGCAGACGCTGGCCAACGTCCACCTGGCGCTCAAGGAGAACCTCACCCTCATCCCGGTCCTCAACAAGATCGACCTGCCGTCGGCCGACCCCGAGACGATCATGGACGAGCTCGAGAACATCCTGGCGATCCCGCGCGAGGAGGTCATCCTCGCCTCGGCCAAGGACGGCACCGGCGTCCCCGAGATCCTCGAGGCGATCGTCGCGCGCATCCCGGCGCCCAAGGGCGACCCGTCGAAGCCGCTGAAGGGCCTGATCTTCGACAGCCACTACGACGCCTACAAGGGCGTCGTCGTCTATGTCCGGCTGGCACAGGGGACGCTCCGTGACGGCGAGCAGATCCGGCTGATGGCCAGCGGCGCGATCGCGGATCCGCTCGAGCTCGGCGTCTTCCGCCCGCAGCTGGTGCCGGTCCGACAGCTCGTCGCGGGCGAGGTCGGCTATGTCGCCACCGGGCTCAAGAGCGTCCGCGACGCACAGGTCGGCGACACGGTCACGACGGTCGCCCGGCCCGCCGACGAGCCGCTCCCCGGCTACCAGGAGGCCAAGAGCCTGGTCTTCGCCGGGATCTACCCGGTCAGCGGCGAGGACTACCCGCTGCTGCGCGATGCGCTCGAGAAGCTCCACCTCAACGACGCCAGCTTCACCTACACGCCGGAGAGCTCGGTGGCGCTCGGGTTCGGCTTCCGCTGCGGGTTCCTGGGCCTCCTCCACATGGAGATCGTCCAGGAGCGTCTCGAGCGCGAGTTCTCGCTCGACCTGATCGCCTCCGCCCCGTCGGTCGAATACCACGTCCAGCTGATGCACGGCCGCGGCACGGTCGTCGTCGACAATCCGGCGCTGCTCCCGAACCCGGCCGACATCGAGACGATCGAGGAGCCGTGGGTCAAGCTCAGCGTGGTCACGCCGAGCGGCTATATCGGCCCGCTGATGGAGCTGTCGACCAACCGCCGCGGCGAGTTCATGACCATGGAGTACCTCGACCCGACCCGGGTCGTCCTTCATTTCGAGATGCCGCTGGCGGAGCTGATCATCGACTACTTCGACCAGCTCAAGAGCCGCAGCCAGGGCTACGCCTCGATGGACTACGAGGAGCTCGGCTACCGGCCGGCCAACCTGGTCAAGGTGGACATCCTGGTCAACGGCGAGCCGGTCGACGCGCTGTCGCTCATCGTCCATCGCGACCGGGCCCAATCGACCGGCCGGGCGCTGACCGAGCGGCTCAAGCAGCTGATCCCGCGCCAGATGTTCGAGATCCCGATCCAGGCGGCGATCGGCTCGAACGTCATCGCCCGCGAATCGGTGCGGGCCATGCGGAAGAATGTCCTCGCCAAGTGCTACGGTGGCGACATCACCCGCAAGCGCAAGCTGCTCGAGAAGCAGAAGGAAGGCAAGCAGCGCATGAAGCGGGTCGGATCGGTCGAGATCCCGCAGGAGGCGTTCCTGGCGATGCTCCGGATGGACGAGGGCTAGGCCCGCCCGCGTGGACGACTTCATCACGCTCGCCCGGTCGCTGATCACCGTCGGGCTGACGCTGCTGCTGATCCTGCTCCGCCTCGACGCCGAGAAGTTCGGCACGGCCGAGTATTACGAGGCGACCCGCGACGGCGAGACGCCCCGCGTCCGACGCCGGCTGGGCTGGTACGGCCTCGGGTTCGGACTGGCGATCGCCATCCTGTACATCCACCCGTCACCCCAGGCCGACCTCTTCCTGGGCTCGGGCAACCGGCTCGGAGCCGTGCTCGGCGGCCTCGCCTACGGCCTGATCGGGATCGCAGTCGCGGTCGGCTTCGCGACGTACCGGTACCACCGGATCCGCTTCCCGGAGCCCTGGTCGTACCCGGGAGCGCTGCTCAATTCGACGGCCACCGCGTTCATCGACGAAGCTGCCTTCCGTGGTGCGCTCTTCGGCCTGCTGCTGGTGGCCGGTGTCAACCCGACCCTGGCGAACTTCATCCAGGCGATCATCTACGCCCTGACGACCCGGCTCGGGGCGCCCGGACGCGACCGCAATCTGCTCCTCGTGACGCTCGGGATGGGCCTGATCGGTGGCTGGCTGACGGTCGTGACCGGCGGGATCGCCGCGGCCTTCCTCGGCCACTCCATCACCCGCTTCTCGTGGTTCCTGTGCACCGGGTCACACCGGCCAGACGAAGCCACGCGCCCGCGAGCCGGAGGAGATCGAGAAGCGGCGCCGTCCACCCGAGGGCTGGCGGGTCATCGGATCGCGGGAGCCGACCTCGCGCGACCGGTGAACGAGTCGCCGACCGTCGGAGCGGAGCCGCCGGTCGCCCTCTACGTCCACATCCCGTTCTGCGTCTCGCTCTGCCCGTACTGCGACTTCGTCGTGTACGCGGGGGCGGCCGCTCGCGGACCGAAGGCGCGCGTCGAGGCCTTCGTCGGCGCCCTCGAGACCGAGCTCGACCTGCGCGCGGACGCCCTCGACGCGAGGTTCGGGCGGCAGCGGGCGCCTCTCGAGACGGTCTACCTCGGTGGCGGGACGCCGTCGCTCCTGCCCGCTGCGGCGGTCGCGGGGCTGCTGACCAGGATCCGGGACCGCTACGGGGTCGCCCCCGACGCCGAGGTCACGCTCGAGGCGAACCCTGGCCCCGACGAACGCGGCGATGCCGCTGCTCTGCGCGCGGCCGGCGTCACGCGTCTCTCGCTCGGGGCGCAGGCCATGTCCGCGGCCGGCCTGCGTCGTCTCGGCCGCCGCCATCGCGTCGTCGACGTCGTGACGGCGGTGTCGGATGCGCGCGCGGGCGGGATCGCATCGGTCAGTCTCGACCTCTTGTACGACGTCCCCGATGCGTCGCTCGGCCGGCTGGATCGACACGCTCGACGCGGCGCTCGAGCTCGCTCCTGACCATCTGTCGCTCTACGCCCTGACCCTCGACGATCCCGATGCCGAGGGTCTGACCGGCCCGGGCGGCGATCACCTGCCGACCACCGCCGGGGCTCGGCGCTGGCGCGGCGAGCGCGCGACCCGCCCAGGACGAGGATCGGGCGGCGGCGCAGTACCACCATGCCGTCCACCGGCTCGCCGACGACGGCTGGCGCGGCTACGAGATCAGCAACTGGGCGCGTCCGGGGCACGAGAGCCGGCACAACCTCGTCTACTGGGAGCGCCGGCCATACGAGGCGGTGGGGCCCGGGGCGCACGCCTTCGACGGCGTCACCCGGCGTTGGAACGCGGCGCGTCTCGAGGGCTACATGGCGGCGCTGACTCCAGCGGACCACGGGACCCCGCGCCTCCCGCCCGGCGGCTCCGAAGAGATCGACCCGGCGACGGCGGCGGCCGAGGCGGTCATCCTCGGGCTGCGCACGGACCGCGGTGTCCCGCTCGCGGCGGCGTCGGAGGCCCCGCTCGTCGGATGCGTTCGGATGGGCGCTGGCCGCCGAGCTCCTCGACGTGACCGCGGACGATCGGGTGATCCTGACGACCCGCGGGCGACTGCTCTCGAACGAGCTGTTCAGTCGCCTGGTGTGAGTCCGACAGGCTCCGGCGGGCGAACGGCGTCGGCGGTCTCGACGGTCGGCCGGGGCGGCGCTTCGGTGTCGGGCGGTTCGCGGTCGGTGACTCGGACGGTGCGTACTCGGCGTGCTGAAGTAGTCGCGCCGTCGCCTCCATCACCGCCGGCGACGCCGAAGCAGCACGTAGCGCTTGCGCGGGCCGGCGTAGCCGGTGGCGACGAGCGGGATCCGGAAGTCGATCAGGTAGCCGTTGGCCTCCGCCAGGCGGGTCAGCGAGCCGGTCGTGTAGTACGAGGTGTGCCCCGGGACGAACACGTAGCCTGGCTCGCCAGCCGACCGCCGTCGTACAGGTTCGTCGACAGGACCACCATCCCGCCCGGTTCGGCGAAGGCGAACAGCCGGGCGAAGTCGGGCCGCGGGTCCTCGAAATGCTCGACCACCTCGCTCGCCACTACGACCGGGAAGCGTCGCGGCGCAGGGCAGATTAGCGTCGATGAACTCGGCGTCGTCGCGCAGCTTCATCACGTCGGCGATGGCGACCTGGCGGACCTGCGGCAGCGCGGCGATGTGGTGGTTGTCGTAGCTCCGACCGGCCCCGAAGACAGCACGTCGAGGTCGTCGCGGCCGAGGATGTCGATGGCCATCTGGGCCATGTAGAACTCGCGGCCCGGACGGTCGGGCCGTCCCGGTGCGTGCGGCTTCGTGAGGTCCTCGAGATGTCGTATGTCCGGTAGTCGAACGTGTTCTCCGGGTTGCCGACATGCCCGCACACGCGACAGATCTGCACGTGGAGACGCTTCGTGCGTTCGCGTCCGCGTGTGCCCGCCGCACCGCGACGACCTTTGCGCTCCGCGACCCGCAGACGACGCAGACCTCGCGCTGGCGTGAACGTGGAGCGAGAACCGCTCGCGAGCCTTTGCCAGCTAGCGCCGGTCGTGTCGACCGAGTGGAGGAGACCGTCCGCGACACGGGCGAGCCGGCGCGCTGGGTGGTTGCGCTTGTCGGATCGGCCCGTCGTCACGCGTCGCATCCACCCTTCGGACGGGCCCGCCGGTTGCCGCCGCGCGAGCGGCCATCCGTTGACACTCGGACCCCGCGACTGCTACGATGCCGGCATCACGTTAGCACTCTCAACCGTAGAGTGCTAACCACTTGGGAGATCGGCCCTTGGCGCGTCGGAATCGTCGCCCACTCGGCCCCCTGGACCTTCGCACGCAGGCGATCCTTCGGGCCGTCATCGAGGAATATGTCACGACCGCGACGCCGGTCGGCAGCCAGGCGCTCGTCGAGCGTTATCACCTCGGCGTGTCCAGCGCCACGGTTCGCAGCATCCTGGCCGAGCTCGAGGCCAACGGCCTCCTGACCCACCCGCACACGTCCGCGGGCCGCCTGCCGACCGATGCCGGGTACCGCTTCTACGTCGAGTCGATCGTCGAGACGGTCCCGCTCCCGGCGGTCGAGCAGCTCATGATCCGCCACCAGTTCGGCCAGGTCGAGTTCGCCAGCGAGCACTGGTTCCGGCTGGCGGCCACGACACTCGCGTCGGTGACCCGGTCGGCCGGTCTGGCCACCCCGGCCAAGCCGCGAGACGCGCACATCCGACGCGTCGACCTGGTCGCGATCAACGAGCGGATGGCCAGCCTGATCCTCGTCCTGCAGGAGGGCGCGATCAAGCAGGCGCTCATCACGCTCGAGGCCGACGAATCGATCGACCAGCCGACGCTCAACGCGGTCGCCACCATCCTCAACGACCGCCTGTCGGGGATGACCGCCGCACGTGCCGGCGTCCGGCTGGGCTCGCTCCGCGACGACGACCCGGTCGAGGCGCTCGCCCGGCGGGTCGGGGAACGGGCCGTCCGGGTCGTCCACGAGTACGACGCGGCGGCGATCGAGGAAGTCTTCAGCGACGGCCTGCTCAACGTCATGGCGGCACCCGAGTTCGCCCAGAGCGACAAGCTCCGGCGTGTCTTCTCGGCGCTCGAGAACCGGGCGTACCTCGGCCAGCTGGTCGGGAGCGTCGCCGGGGCGGGTCGCGTCCAGGTCTTCATCGGACACGAGAACCAGCCGCTCGACATGCGCGACGTCTCGCTCGTGCTGGCCCCGTACGGACGACCCGGCCATGCGATCGGCGTCGTCGGGGTGCTCGGGCCGACCCGAATGTCGTATTCCCAGGCCATCGGCACGGTCGGTTTCGTGTCGGGGCTGATGAACGAGCTGGTGGATCACCTGTATGCCTGAGCGCAAGCCCACGCGCGCCGAGGAGCGCGCCGCCGAGATCGATATCTCGCCGTCGGTCCTGGTCGCCCAGATCGACGCGCTGACCGCCGAGCGCGACGAAGCCCGCCGCACCGCGGACGAGTTCCTGCTCGCCCTCCAGCGCGAGCGCGCCGAGTTCCAGAACTTCAAGCGGCGGACGAGCGAGGAGCGGATGCGCGAGCTCGGCCTGGCCGGCGAAGACCTGATCCGCAAGGTCCTGACCGTCGCCGACGACTTCGACCGCGCGATCGACGCACGGCCGGCGTCGATCGCCGACGACCCTTGGTTCGAGGGCATCGCCGCCATCGACCGCAAGCTGCGCGGGCTGCTCGAGAGCGAGGGCGTGACCTCGATCGACGCATCGCCGGGTCGCCCGTTCGACCCCCGCGAGCACGAAGCGATCAGCAACGTTCCCGGCACCGGCCGGGCGGAGGGCGAGATCGTCGAGGAGATCCGACGCGGCTACCGACTTCGTGACCGTGTCATCCGCCCGGCGCTCGTCGCCGTGGCCGCCACCACCAACGACACCAACGACTGACCCAAGGACAGACAAGGAGCATCCATCGATATGGGCAAGATCATCGGCATCGACCTGGGCACGACGAACTCCGTCGTTGCGGTCATGGAGGGCGGCGAGCCGACCGTCATCGCGTCGGCTGAGGGCGGACGGACCGTTCCGTCGGTCGTCGCCTTCACCAAGACCGGCGAGCGGCTGGTCGGCCAGCTGGCCAAGCGCCAGGCGGTCACCAACCCCTCGAACACCGTCTATTCCATCAAGCGCTTCATGGGCCGTCGCTGGGACGACCCGGAGGTCAAGCGCAGCGCCAAGCTCGTGCCGTACGGCGTCGAGAAGGATCCCAAGAGCGACGGCGTGGCCGTCAAGCTCGCCGACGGCAAGGTCTACACGCCGCCGGAGATCAGCGCGATGATCCTCCAGAAGCTCAAGACCGACGCGGAGGCCTATCTCGGCGAGAAGATCACCGAGGCGGTCATCACGGTCCCGGCCTACTTCGACGACACGCAGCGCCAGGCGACCAAGGACGCCGGGCGGATCGCCGGTCTCGACGTCAAGCGGATCATCAACGAGCCGACCGCGTCGGCACTCGCCTACGGGCTCGACAAGAAGGGCGACGAGAAGATCGCCGTCTACGACCTCGGCGGCGGCACGTTCGACATCTCGATCCTCGAGCTCGGCGAGGGCGTCTTCGAGGTCAAGGCGACCAACGGCGACACGCACCTCGGCGGCGACGACTTCGACCAGCGGGTCATCGACTGGCTGCTGGCCGAGTTCAAGAAGGACCAGGGCATCGACCTGGCCAAGGACCAGCAGGCCCTCCAGCGCCTCAAGGAGGCGGCCGAGAAGGCGAAGATCGAGCTGTCGACGACCGCGTCGACCGAGATCAACCTGCCGTACATCACCGCCGACGCCACGGGGCCGAAGCACCTCGTCGTGACCCTCACGCGGGCCAAGCTCGAGGACCTCGTCAACGACCTGGTCGAGAAGACCAAGGGCCCGGTGCTGGCCGCCATGAAGGACGCCGGCCTCAAGCCGGCCGACATCGACGAGGTGATCCTCGTCGGCGGCATGACCCGGATGCCGGCCGTCGTCGAGGCGGTCAAGGCGATGTTCGGTGGCAAGGAGCCGCACAAGGGCGTCAACCCGGACGAGGTCGTCGCCATCGGCGCCGCGATCCAGGCCGGCGTGCTCGCCGGTGACGTCAAGGACGTCCTGCTCCTCGACGTGACGCCGCTGTCGCTCGGCATCGAGACGCTCGGCGGGGTCATGACCAAGCTGATCGAGCGCAACACGACCATCCCGACCTCGAAGTCGCAGGTCTTCTCGACCGCGACCGACTCGCAGTCGCAGGTCGAGATCCACGTCCTCCAGGGCGAGCGCGACTTCGCGGCCGACAACAAGACGCTCGGGCGGTTCATCCTCGACGGCATCCCGCCGGCCCCGCGCGGCATCCCGCAGATCGAGGTCACCTTCGACATCGATGCCAACGGGATCCTCGACGTCAAGGCCAAGGACCGGGCGACCGGCAAGGAACAGCAGGTCCGCATCACCGCGTCCTCGATGCTCGACAAGAGTGCCGTGGACCAGATGGTCCGCGACGCCCAGGAGCACGCCGAAGAGGACAAGCAGCGGCGCGAGGAGGTCGAGACCCGCAACCAGGCCGAGGCCCTCTCGTTCCAGGCCGAGCGTGCGATCAAGGACCTTGGCGACAAGGTCTCGTCCGAGGACAAGCTCGAGGTCGAGAACAAGATCGAGTCGCTGCGCGAGGCCCTCAAGGGCTCCGACATGGACACGGTCAAGACCGGGATGACCTCGCTGGCCGAGGTCCTGCAGCGGGTCTCGACCGCGGCCTACCAGGCTGCGGCCTCGTCGGCGGGGGAGTCCGGCAACGGTTCCTCGGACGGGACCGGACCGGACGACGGCTCGGGCGGCGAGGGCGGTGCCGGTGACGGCGCTGCGGCCGACGAAGAGACGGTCGAGGGCGAGTTCAAGGAGGTCTAGGCCTCCGGCGGATCTCGCCGATCAGTGACGGCCCGCGGGAAAACCGCGGGCCGTTTCGATTCTTCGGCGCGGACGCCTAGCGATCGTCCGTGCATCTCGACCGAGTCGAACCGACGGAACGCGAGACCCGAGGCTCACGTTCGGCACCGTCGTCGACGTGTACGACGAGATCCGCCCGACGTACCCGGAGGCGTTGTTCGACGAGCTCTTCGCCCTCCTGCCGGCTCGGCCGGAGATCCTGGAGGTCGGACCGGGAACCGGCCAGGCGACGAGGGACCTCCTTGCCCGCGGCGCCGTCGTTCATGCCGATCGAGATCAGTCCGTCGATGGCCGGCAGGCTGCGCTCGAACCTTCCGACCGAGCGCCTCACGGTGAGCGTCGGGGACTTCGAGACGATCGACCTCGCGGCGCAGAGCGTCGACGCCGTCTTCTCGGCCGAGTGCGTACCACTGGATCTCGCCCGCGGCCCAGCTCGATCGACCCGCGCTGATCCTGCGCCCGGGCGGCGTCCTCGCGATCGTCGGGCTCTTCCAGGTCGACTCGCCCGAGGATCACGGGTTCTTCGCCGCGGCGCAGCCGATCTACGAGCGGTACGGGCAAGCGCACGAGGAGCGCGCCGGCGCCGCGGCGCGCCGGACGTCGAACCGACGATCGCGCAGGCGCTCGCCGCGGGATCCTCGCTTCAGCGACGTCGAGGTCCACCGGTGGGACTGGGACCAGACGTACACGGCCGCCCAGTATCGGAAGCTGATGCTCTCGTTCTCGGACACCAACATGATGGATGCCGACGACCGCGCGGGCCTGGTGGATGACATGGAGGCGTTCATCAACAGCGATTTCGACGGACATGTCACGAGGCCGCTCGTGGTCGCGCTCACGACGGCACGGCGGCGCGAGCGCGCGGCGACGACAGCGGCCGGCCCGCGCCGTAGATCAGGCGGCGGTGGCCACACCGAGAGGCGGCGCGATCGGCGCGTCGACTCGATCTCGCCGGTCGGCTGGACGAGGAAGATCCAGACGTCCCAGGTCACGTGGCTGACGACCAGCGCCCCGAGCGGCACGCCCGCGGCGTAGAGCGCGCACCAGTGCGCGCCGGCGATCCCGGCCGCCCCGAACAGGGTGAAGTTGCCGGTGACGATGTGGACGCCGCCGTAGGCCATCGGCCGCCAGCGCCGCCCCGGTCCAGCGCCCGTAGCGGGCCATCAGCGCCTCCTGGACGAGACCGCGCCAGAAGAGCTCCTCGGCCGGTCCGATGATCGTCGCCAGACGGGCCGCGATCTCCTCCTTCGGGCCGGATCGTCCGGAGCGTGTAGATGTCGCGGATCTGCGCGTCGCCGCCGGGCACGAAGCGCCGCGCGAAGACATCGCCGACCTTGAACGTCGCGTACAGCGTCGCCGCCGAGGCGAGTCCCAGCGCGACCTCCTTCGGCCCGATCCGCGTCCGGCGGGCCGGCCGGCTGGTCAACAGCGCCAGCCCGCCGAGATTGAGCCCGGTCATCGTCATCCGGTGCCAGAACCGGTCGCGCGGTCCGCGGAACGTGGCGGCGAACCAGGCCTGCGCCAGGACGAGCCCGAACTCGAGGGCGCCCGGCGAGCGACCTGGCGCCCGGTGCCGCCCGCGCCGCCGCTGCGTCAGCCACCGACGACCCTCGACAGCACGAGCCCGAGCACGAGCAGCGACCCGAACGCGAGGTGGAGCCGAGCCGTCTGGAGGTCGATCATCGCGATCGCCCGCGCCTGGCCGGTGGCGCCCAGCTCGGCCGACCGGATGACCGCGGCCAGGAACGGCAGCGACAGGATCGCCAGCATCGTCCACGCCGGCAGGATCCCGCGATGACCGAGAGCGCCAGGACCATGTACGCGCCGAGGACGAGCGCCACGTACCCGTAGTGCGCCCAGCGGCGGCCGATCCGGCCGGAGAGCGTCGAGATGCCGGCCCGGCTGTCCTCGCGGATGTCGCGCCATTCGTTGCCGTGCAGGATCGCCGCGACGAGCAGCCCGATCGGGATCGACAGGACCAGCGCGGTCAGCGACCACTGGCCGCTCACCGCGAAGTACGAGCCCTCGACCATCAGCGGACCCATCAGCAGGAACACGAGCGGGACGCCCGAGCGCGCGGTTCTTGTACTCGAGCGGCGGGCGCCGTGTAGCCCCAGCCACCGATGAGCCCGAGCAGCCCGAGACCGATGATCGCCGGCCCGCGCAGCCAGACCAGATAGACGCCGACCGCGATCGCCAGCGCGAAGAACGTCCCGGCGATGAGCGAGCGCCGGTCCGCTCGCTGCATCCGGCCCTTGACGATGGCGTGGCTCGCGCGCGGGCTGGTGATCGTGTCGACGCCCTTGCGGACGTCGTAGACCTCGTTGACGATGTTGGTGCCGGCGTGCAGGAAGACCGCCCCGAGGAGCGCCGCGATGAACGGCGCCCAGTTCCACAGCTCGTCGACCCAGGCGAGGGCGGCGCCGGCGAGGACCGGGATGACCGACGCGGTGAACGCGAACGGCCGGAGGATCTCGTACAGCGCTCCGGCTCGGCGCCGCGCCCGATCGCCGAGCCGTCAGCGTTCGGTCGTCGGCGAGGGCTCAGGCGTCGCCGCGGTCGCCGCCGCGCCCGACCGACGATCGCGCCCCGACCGGCCGGCGCGCCCGCCTCGACGACGCCGTGCGTTCGGGGACCGAGGCGAAGATCGCGGCCGCTGCGATCGAGCTCGTCGATCTGGCGGTCTTCCTGGAGGACCGGCTGGAGGAGCGGCAACTGGAGCCCGGTCTCGACGTGGAAGGCCATCGCCCCCGCGGCGACGTCCTCGCGGGTCCCGCACAACATGAACGCGTCGAGCAGCTCGTCGGGGATGAGGTTGCCGGCCGTCGTGAAGTCCTCGGCGCGCCACGCCGCCGCGATCCGGTCGCGCAGCTCCTGGTCGAAGCCGGCCCGGCCGAGCGAGACGTCCGACAGGACCGACATCATGTAGATCACGAACGGCTCGCGCTTCGCCCGGTTGAGCGCCTCGCGGCGCGTCTTGTCGACGAGCGACAGGAGGTAGCCGGCGGTCTCGACCGAGTGCGGATCGCGACCGGCGGCCTCGGCCGAGGCGTGCAGCCGCTCGAGGATCCCGCGCAGCGACGGGATCGACTCGGCCGGACGGGCGAGGTAGCCGTCGGCCTTCTGGCCGGCCAGCTCGACGAACGCCTGGCGGTAGGCGGCGATGACGATCGGGATCCGATGGGTCGGCGGGAACATCGGCTGGATCGGGGGCAGGCCGGGCGTCGCCGACGGCCAGCGCTCGCCGGCCCACAGCGCCCGGATCTCGTCGATCGCGGCGGACACGCCCTCGACCGCGGCGGCCGGCTCGTACGGGATGCCCATCTGCTTGAGCCGCAGCGGCAGCCCGGTGCCGAGACCCATCACGATCCGGCCGGGCAGGATCTCGTCGAGCGCGGAGCCGGTCATCGCCAGGACGACCGGGTGGCGGGTGAACGGGTTGACCGCCCCGAGCGCGACCCGGAAGCCGGCCTCGTCACCGTCGTCATCGAGCGCGATCGCCTGGGCGATCGCGGTCCCGAAGCTCACCCCGTCGCGTTCGAAGTAGCTGTCGTGGACCCAGACGCTATCGAGGCCCGCGTCGCGGGCCTGGCGGGCCCAGCCGACGACCTCCTCGATGTCGCCGCGGGCAGCGAGACCGAGGCCGATCGGGCGGGCGAGGGTGCGCATGGCGACGGCCGATGCTAGCGCTCAGCGCAGGAAGAGGCTCCACCGCCGGCGCCACGGCCCCGACGATCAGCACGATGACGTAGGCCGCGAGCAGCAGCAGCCCGGCGCGCAGGTGGAGCTGCACGTTGACGCCCATGATCGCCATGAGGCCGTACGGGTTGTCGTAGTTCGGGGCAAGGCCGCGCGAGACCCGGAGTGCCAGCGGGATCGTGAGCAGCATCAGCAGCGTCGGGACGGGCAGGACGCCGACGACGACGCCGATGACGAGCGCCACATACGCCGCCGCGGCGGCCACGTTGTAGCCCGGTGATGACGGTCGTCGGCGAGAAGCGGACGGGGAGCGTCCGCTTGCCGGCCCGCGCGTCGCCGCGCCGGTCCGGGATCTCGTTGACGTACAGGATCAGCGCCACGAGGAGCGCGACCGGGATCGAGGCCACGAACGGCTCCCAGGCGAGCGCGCCGCCCGTCTGGACGACGTAGGCACCGAGCAGCATGAGTGGCCCGAACCCGATGGCGACCGCGATCTCGCCCAGTCCGCGATAGACGAACTTCAGCGGCGGTGCCGTGTAGCCGAGGCTGACGATGAACCCGATGACGCCGATGGCCAGCAGCGCCGGCGACCCGTGCGTCGCGAGCAGGATCAGCCCGATGAGCGCCGGCGATGACGTAGAACACGGTCGACAGGGTCGCCATCTGGCGCAGGCTGACGAGGCCGTACTGGATGACCCGCGAGCCGCCGCTGAACTGGGTCGGGGTGACGTTCGCGTCGTCGGCGCCGGACATCGTGTCGAACACGTCGTTGGCGACGTTCAGCCCGAGCTGCACGAACGACGCGCCGATGATCGTCAGCAGCGCGGCGACGAGATCGAACGAGCCGTGCGACGCGGCGATCAGGATGCCGAGCGTGACCGGCACGATCGTCGCGGTCAGGAACGGCAGGCGCGTCGTGCGCAGGGTCAGCAAGCCGAACGAGAGATGCGGCTTGACGGGCGTTCCGCGCTCGACCGACAGGGCATCGAAGTACTTGCGCGACTGCGGCGCCGAGCGCTCCGAGTACTCGAAGAACGGGACCTCGGCCTCGTCCCAGCCCCAGGCCGTGCGGCCGGTGACGGTGACCGTGTCGTCGGCGATGGTCGCCGGGCCCCAGACCGTCACGTGGCGGCGTTCGTCGTAGCCGTAGCCGGGCTGCGGCCGGATGTGCGAGCCGGTGAGCGAGACCGTCGTCGATCGGTCGGCACGGTCAGGCCGGCCGGCGCGGCGAACCGGGCGGTCAGCGCGGCCGGGTCGATCGTCGCCTCGACGGCGACGCTGACCGGATAGCCGGTCGTCGTCGACCCAGGTCAGCGATCTGGTAGGGATAGCTCGCCAGCTTGTCGAGGCCGGTGCGGGCGTCGAGTTCGGGCGTGCTGCGCATCACGCCGCCTCCCGGTCGACGCGCGGTCACGACCGGGGCGGTCGACGGCGTCGCCGTCCGGACCAGTACAGGACCCGCCGCGGCGTGATCTCGATCAGCGCCCGCTCGAAGAAGAGCGGCAGCGCGACGCGTGCCTTGAGGAAGTAGACGATCGACGGCTCCTTGGCCTCCCAGATCGGGAGGAGGCGCTCCCAGCCGCCGTGCGGGTCGTCCTCGATGACCCGGGCGTCGCCCTGGATCGTCGCGCGGTCGGTCGCCGCCGACGGCGACCGGATCCGTGATCGACACCGACACCTTCGGGTTGCCGTCGGATGTGCTCGAGCTTCTGGCTGAACAGCGTCGACGACGTCAGGTAGACCTGCTCGCCGTCCCACAGCGGGATGAGCGGGTAGGTGACGGGTCGACCGTTGGCGTCGACGACGGTCAGCTCGCCGACGAGCGCTCGCGTCGAGCAGCTCCGCGACGGGTTCGGGGATGGTGGCCATCGGGCTGCCTCGCGGTCGAGATCGTGCGCGTCACCGTCGATCTGCTACCGCAGTGTAGCAGGTTTCGCGAGCGCGTGCCGCCGTCGACCGCGTCCGCCGGATGCGCGGCCGACCCGGCTCGACGCCACCCATGCCCGACACCCTCGTGTCGCCGGCGCGTCCGCCCCCGACGCCCGGCGACCTCCTCGCTCATCCATGCCCGCGGCCTGACCAAGCGGTTCGGCGAGCTTCACCGCGGTCGACGCCATCGACTTCGACGTCGCGCCCGGCGAATCGTTCGGCTTCCTGGGGCCGAACGGCGCCGGCAAGACCTCGACGATGCGGATGATCGGCTGCGTCTCGCCGATCAGCGACGGCGACGCTCGACGGTCATGGGCCTGGACCCCGCGACGCACGGGCCGCAGATCCGCGCGCGGCTCGGCGTCGTGCCGCAGCAGGACACGCTCGACATCGAGCTGACCGTCCGCGAGAACCTGTCGATCTACGGCCGCTACTTCGGCCTGTCGCGGCCGGAGGTCGCGCAAGCGGGCCGACGAGCTGCTCGAGTTCGCCCAGCTGACCGAGCGCGCCGACGACCAGGTCGAGCCGCTGTCGGGCGGCATGAAGCGCCGGCTGACGATCGCCCGCTCGCTCATCAACGAGCCGACGGTCCTGCTGCTCGACGAGCCGACGACCGGCCTCGACCCGCAGGCGCGGCACCTGCTGTGGGACCGGCTGTACCGGCTCAAGCAGCGCGGCGTGACGCTCGTCCTGACCACCCACTACATGGACGAGGCCGAGCAGCTGTGCGACCGGCTCGTCGTCATGGACAAGGCCAAGATCGTGGCCGAGGGCAGCCCGCGCGCGCTGATCGAGCAGTACTCGACCCGCGAGGTCACCGAGCTGCGCTTCGCGCCCGGCGTCGCCGAGACGCTCGACGGCCAGCTCGACGGCATCGCCGAGCGGATCGAGCACCTGCCCGACCGCGTCCTGCTCTACGCCGACGACGGCGAGGCGGCCGCGGTCGCCGTCCACGAGCGCGGCCTCGCGCCCGGAGACCGTCCTGGTCCGCCGGTCGTCGCTCGAGGACGTCTTCCTGCGGCTGACCGGCCGCTCGCTGATCGACTAGGCGCGGCGATGACCGCGCTCGCGCACCCGCGCTCGACCGTCGGCCGGGTCTTCGAGCACCGGCTCCTCCAGTACCGGCGGACGTTCCGGGCGTCGATCTTCACCTCGTTCCTGTCGCCGGTCCTGTTCCTGACGGCGATGGGCATCGGGCTCGGCGGCTACGTCGATCGGACCGGCGCGGCGCTCGGCGGCGTGCCGTACCTCGCGTTCCTGGCGCCCGGGCCTGCTGGCCGCGACGGCGATGCAGTCGGCGTCGTTCGAGGCGACCTTCCCGATCATGGGCGGCCTGATCTGGAACCGGATCTTCCACGCGATGTACGCGACGCCGATCTCGCCGCGCGACATCGCGCTCGGCAACCTCGCCTGGATCGCGGCCCGGCTGACGCTGATCGCGACGATCTTCACGATCGTCATCGTCGCTGTTCGGGGCGGCCGAGTCGCCGCTGATCGTCCTGGCGATCCCGGCCGCCGTCCTGACCGGGATGGCCTTCGCGGCGCCGATCGCGGCGTTCTCGGCGACGCAGAAGACGCCCGAGCAAGTTCGACGCCGATCTTCCGGTTCGGGATCACGCCGCTGTTCCTGTTCTCCGGCACGTTCTTCCCGATCAGCACGCTGCCGGCCGCGCTCCAGGCGCTCGCCTGGCTGACGCCGCTGTTCCACGGCGTCGCGCTGACCCGCGGCCTGTCGCTCGGCACCGTCGCCGACGACCCGGTCGCGGCCGCTCATCCACGTCGCCTACCTGACGACGCTGGCCGTCGTCGGGGCGTGGCTGACGATCCGGCACCATCCGGCGCCGGCTGGTGCGCGGGAGTGACGGCGCTGCTGCGGGTCACTGCCCGCGTTCGCCTTCGGCAGCCGCCGCTCGCTGCGCCTGATCGAGCGCAACCTGTACGTCTACAAGCACGGCTGGATCGATCCTGCTCTCGGGCTTCTTCGAGCCGCTGTTCTACCTGCTCGGCATCGGGTTCGGGCTGGGCGCGCTGATCGGGACGATCCCGGGCCCGGCGGCCAGCCGATCAGCTACCAGCTGTTCGTCGCCCCGGCCCTGCTCGCGAGCGCGGCGATGAACGGCGCGATCAACGAGAGCACGTTCAACTTCTTCTTCAAGCTCAACTACAACAAGACGTTCACGTCGATCCTGTCGACGCCGCTGTCGCCCGGCGACATCGCGCTCGGCGAGCTCGGCTGGGCGCTCATCCGCGGCGGGCTGTACGCGATCGGGTTCATGGGCGTCATGGTCGTGCTCGGGCTGTTCGTGTCGCCGTGGGTCATCCTGGCGGTGCCGGCGGCGCTGCTGGTCGGGTTCGCGTTCGGGGCGGTCGGCATGGCCGCGACCTCGTTCATGAAGACGTGGCAGGACTTCGACCTCATCCAGCTCGTCGTCCTGCCGATGTTCCTGTTCTCGGGCACGTTCTACCCGATCGACGACCTACCCGCCGGCGCTCCAGGTCGTTCGTCCGGCTCACGCCGCTGTACCAGGGCGTGGACCTGATCCGGTCGCTGACGGTCGGGGCGATCTCGCCGATCCTGCTGGTCCACGTCGCGTACCTGTCGATCATGGGCATCGTCGGGCTGGCGGTCGCGTCGCGCCGGATCGACAAGCTGCTGCTCAAGTAGGCCGCGCGGGTCGCGTGACCGACCGGGCGGCCCTCGCCGCGCTGACCGCGGAGATCGTCGCGTGCCGGCGCTGCCCGCGGCTCGTCGAGTGGCGCGAGCGGGTCGCGCGCGAGAAGGTCGCCCGGTTCCGCGACGAGACGTACTGGGGCCGGCCGGTGCCCGGGCTTCGGCGACCCGGAGGCGCGGATCCTGCTGCTCGGGCTGGCGCCGGCGGCCCACGGCGGCAACCGGACGGGGCGGGTCTTCACCGGTGATGCCTCGGGCGACTTCCTGTTGGCCGGCGCTCCACGCGGCCGGGTCTTGCCGACCGGCCGGTCTCGCGCCGCGCCGACGACGGCCTGACGCTGACCGACGCGTACATCGCGGCCGCCGTCCGCTGCGCGCCGCCGGCCAACAAGCCGACGACCGACCGAGCGCGACACGTGCGCGCCGTTCCTGGTCCGCGAGCTCGGCGCTCCTGACGGAGGTGCGCGTGCGTCGTGGCGCTCGGGGCGTTCGGCTGGGACGCGGCGCTGCGGGCGCTGGCGGCGCTGGGCCACGCGGTCGCGGCCGCGAGCCGCGGTTCGGGCACGGCGCCGAGGCGCGCGTCGGGCCGTACACGCCTGCTCGGCTCCTACCACCCGAGCCAGCAGAACACGTTCACCGGCCGGCTGACGCCGGCGATGTTCGACGCGATCGTCGTCCAGGCGGCGCGATCGCCCGCCGCCAAGGCTGGGATCGCTGCAGTGCCAGGCCGCCGCCCAGCGATCGACGACGGCGTCGAGCCGTTCGAAGACGACGCCATCGAGCGCGACCGCAGCTTCGATGAAGCGCTCGAGCATCGCCATCCGGTGGCCGCGACCGATGCATTCGGGGTGGACGTGATCATCACCAGGCCGCCCGGGGCGTGCTCGTGGGCGTAGCGCAGCTCCTCGGTCCAGATCTCGAGGACGGCTGACGGCGCCGACAGTCCCGACCGGCCGGGGCCCGGCTCGAAATGCGGCCAGTCGTCCATCGCCCAGTAGACGGGCACCTCGACGAGCGAGCCCGGCTCGCCCCACGGCGTGCCGTCGGCGATCGAGTGCCGGTCGCCGTGGCGCACCCGGTACAGGTCGTAGTCGTTCGGCCATCAGCGAGCTGTCGTAGCGCGAACCCGGCAGCCTCGACCAGCTCGAGCGTCTGCCGTCCCCGAGCGACCAGTACGGGGCGCGGAACCCGGTCGGCGCGGCGCCCGGTCACCGCCCGCGACCGCCTCCACGGACCGGCCAGCACCTCGCGTGCCTGGTCGGCCCCGAGCTCCGCGAAGTCCTCGTGGAACCAGCCGTGACAGGCCGAGCTCGTGACCGCCGCGCACGATCGCATCGGTGTCGTCGGTGAAGGTCGTCAGCGTGTGGCCCGGGACGAACCAGGTCGCCGGGATCCGCGCGTCGCTCGAGCAGCGCCAGGATGCGCTTCGCCCCGACGCGCGGTCCGAACTCGGCGTGGCTGACCTTGACCGGCGGGTCGCCGCGTCGAACCGAATCGGAGATCGCGTCGTGGTCGATCGTCAGCGCGACGGTGAGCCGGGGCGTGTCCATCGAGCGATGGTAGCCCGCACCGACGTGCACGGCCGGACGCCACTCGCCGGACACTCTGGACGCCCGGCAGCCAGCCGCCGACTTGTCCGGCACGCCCCGCATCCGCGCCGCGAACGTCGGGAGGTCCGGGACGAGGGCGCCGTGGAGGCAGGTTCGCGACGTCGTCGTGGACGCCGATCCGGACGACGCGGAGGCGGAAGCGATGCGCCGGGTCCTGCTCGATCCCGCGGTTGATCGTCCGCGCCGTGGTGTAGCCGGCATTCCGGACCAGGCCCTCGAGCGAGTCGTCGTACCCGCCGCCGACGTACGCCATCGAGTCCGGGAAGACGCCGACGTGCACGCCGATGATCCGGCGGCCTCGCTCACCTCGGCCCACATCGTCGCCTCCGAGGCGTGCGCGCGATGACCGTTCCCGAAGGCGGTCAGCTGGTACGTGATGCACGTCGTGGGCGCCGATCCCGTTGCCGGCCGCCACGAGGCGACGGGCTTCCTTCCAGGTCAGGTTGCCGAACTCCACCGCGTCGAGCGTCAGGTAGAACTCGGCGACCATCCCGCGCGCCTGGAGCATCGGCAGGACGGTCCTGACCCAGTCGTGCGATCCGTCGTCGAAGCTGATGATCACGGGCCGTGCGGGGAGCGGCGCTCCCTGATCCCAATGGGCGGCCAGATCGCGCGGCAGGATCGTCGTGTAGCCGTTGGCCTTGAGCCAGTCGAGCTGAGCGGCGAACGCCACCGGCAGCACGTCGTAGGTCGGCGAACCGCTCGCGGCTCGCCGCCGACTCGTGCGCGTACGTCTTGGGCAGGCGCCTGGATCCGATGGTAGTAGAGGATCGGGACGTTCGCGGCGGCTGCGCGCGACGCAGCCGCGCTGATCGCGAGGGAGCGTCGGAGCCGGGGCGACGTATGGCTCCGACCGCGGCGTCGGCTCGGGGGTCGCGCAGGCGCGGCCGGGGTCGTCGAGGCCGGGCTCGGCTGGCTCGGAGTCTCGGCACGGACCGTGTCCGGGCGCTGCGGATTCGTGAACGACGACGTGTCCGCCACGCAGCCCATCGTCAGCGCGGCGATCGCCAGGCAGCCGCCAGGAGGCGCTGACCGATGCGGCGTCGGCCGATGGACCAGCGGCGTCCCGTGCTCATCGCGATACCGACCTCGATTCCCGGAGCCGTCGTGTCGATGCGAGCGCTCCGTGCCTGGGAGGGACGGAGTCGAATGGCGTGACGAACGGTGTCGTCACCCCGGCGCAGGATCGGTCCGCACGGCCGCCGAGCGGTGGCCGATCGTGCCTGGCCGCTCGCCTGCACATCGTCTCACGCCAGCGACGAGACGCAACGTAGGAATATCGGATGGGCTGCTCTCAGCCGCGAGTGACGACCTCCCGTATCCTTTCGTCTCCGATGGCCACCACTGAACGCGACTTCTACGTGATCCTCGGCGTCGAGCGGACCGCGACCGACGCCGAGATCAAGAGCGCCTTCCGCAAGCTCGCCCAGCAGTGGCACCCCGACGTCAACACCGATCCGGCCGCCCAGGAGCGGTTCAAGGAGATCAACGAGGCGTACCAGGTCCTGTCCGATCCCGAGCGCCGGTCGCGCTACGACACGTTCGGGCGGGCCGGGCGTCGACGGCGGTGCGGGCGGCGCGGCGCCGGGTTCGAGGGGTTCGGTGGCTTCTCGGACATCTTCGATGCCTTCTTCGGCGGCGGCGGCGGGCGCGGCCTCGGCTCGGCGCGGCCGACCGCTGCCCGGCGCCGACCTGCGCTACGACCTGCGGATCACCTTCGAGGAGGCCGTCAACGGCACCGAGAAGGAGATCGAGTTCACCGTCCTGCAGCGCTGCGAGACGTGCGGCGGCAACGGCGCCAAGCCCGGGCACCGAGCCGATCACCTGCCCGCAGTGCAACGGTCGCGGCGAGGTCCGCTCCATCCGCCAGACGATGCTCGGCCAGATGGTCAACGTCAGTGCCTGCCCGCGGTGCGAGCGGCGAGGGCAAGATCATCGAGACGCCGTGCGACACGTGTCACGGCGACGGCCGCACGCGAGCGCAAGCGCACGCTCCGCGTCACGATCCCGGCCGGGATCGACGAGGGCCACCAGATCCGCCTCTCGAACGAGGGCGAGGTCGGGCCGCGCGGCGGTCCACCCGGCAGCCTGTACGTCGCGGTCCACGTCCAGCCGCATCCGTCGCTGACGCGCGAGGGCACCGAGCTCTACTACGACGCCGTCGATCTCGATCGCCCAGGCGGCGCTCGGGACGCGGATCACGGTCCCGACCGTCGAGGGCAGCGAAGAGGTCGAGATCAAGCCCGGGACCCAGCCCGAACACCGAGATCCGGCTGCGCGGCAAGGGCGTCCCGCATCTGCGCCGCACCGGGCCAGCGCGGCGACCTCCACGTGATGGTCGACGTCGTGGTGCCGACCAAGCTCTCGAAGAAGGCCCGCGACCTGCTGGCGGCCTACGCGGAGGAAGCCGGCGAGACGGTCGGGCACGGCGGCGGCGGGCTGCTCGAGAAGCTCGGGCTCGGTTGAGCGACGCGGACCGGGGGCCCGGCCGTCGCCGACGGCTGGCGGGCGCGAACGGCTCGGCCGACGCCGACCGCTCGCGATCCGGCGACGCCGGGCGCCTGGCTGGAGCTGGCGGTCGAGGCGGACGTCGAGGCGGTCGAGGCCGTCAGCGAGATCCTCGGGCGGGCGGCGCCCGGGCGGCACGTCCGTCGAGCCCGCGTTCGAGCTCGTCGACGAGGGCCTCGGCGCGCGGCTGGACCCGAGCCGGCCGGCGATCGTCCGTGCCTACATCCCGGCGCGCGACCGGGCCGCCGCCGATCGCGCCGTGGCCGAGGTCGCCGAGGCGCTCGGCCATCTCCAGGCGTTCGGGCTGCGGCCGATCGGCGAGCTCCGGACGCGGATCGTCCAGGAGGCCGACTGGGCCGACGCCTGGAAGGCCTACTTCCCGGTCATGCGCATCGGCCGGCGGCTGGTCATCCGACCGACCTGGCGGCGCCACCGGCGCGCGCCCGACGACGTCGTCCTGGCCCTCGACCCGGGGATGGCGTTCGGGACCGGGCTGCACCCGACGACGCGGCTGTGCCTGGCCGGGGTCGAGGAGCTGGCCGACCGCGGCGTCCTCGCCGACGCGCGCGTCCTCGATGTCGGGTGCGGCTCGGGGATCCTGGCCATCGCCGCCCTCAAGCTGGGCGCCGCCGCGCGCGGTCGGCGTGGACACCGACCCGATCGCGATCGAGGCGACGACCGCCAACGCGCGTCGCAACGCGGTCACGCCGACGGCTGCGCGTCCGAGAGGGCAGCCTGCCGAGCGGCGACCCGCCGTTCGACGTCGTGCTCGCCAACCTGATCGCCGGGGTCCTGGTGACGCTCGCGGCTGCCGCTGCATGACGAGCTGCGACCGCGGCGGCACGATCATCGCGTCGGGGATCTTCGTCGATCGCGAAGCCGACGTCGTCGACGCGTTCGCGGCGGTCGGGCTGGTGGTCGTCGGCCGGCGTGCGGAGGGCGACTGGGTCGCGCTCGAGGCGGTCCGGCTCGGCTGACCCGGTCGGACCGGGTTCGAACCGCACCGAAAACCGGGTCATCGCCCGGCCATCGGCCGGGCGCGGCCCTACAATCGCGCGCGATGCCCGCCTACTTCCCGATCCTGCTCGGGGCACACATCATCCTGGCGGTGAGCCTGATCCTGCCATCGATCCTGCTGCCGTTCGCCCTGCGGACGCGACGGGCGACGGTCGAATCGGAGAACCGGCGTGGTCCAGGGCCTGCTCTGGGCGCAGACGCACGGCACGATCGCCATCGGGATCGGGCTCGCGCCTGACGGGGCTCGGCTCTGATCGCGTCGCTCGGGTCGTCGTTGCTCGAGCAGCCATGGCTGCTGCTGGCGCTCACGATCTACTTCATCAACCTCGGGATCGCGTTCTTCGTCCAGCGCCCGAACCTGCGACGGCTCGTCGGCATCCGCGCCGCGGCCGACGACAAGACCTGGCTCGAGCGTGCCAAGCGCCAGCGCTACGTGTCGTACCTGATGGCCGGACTGGTCGGCACGATCGGCTTCCTGATGAGCTCGAAGCCGGTGCTCTGGTGACCGCGGACGATCGGGCGGGTCCGACGGCCGGGACGTCGGATCCCGACTGCCTGTTCTGCAGGATCGCGGCGGGGACGATCCCGGCCGACCGGCTCCACGACGACGACCTGGTCGTCGCGTTCCGCGACATCGCGCCACGCGCGCCGACCCACATCCTGCTTGATCCCGCGCCGCCATATCGCATCGGCCGCGGACCTGACGGACGCGGACGCGCCGATGCTCGGTCGGCTGTTCGCGGTGGCCGCCGAGCTCGCCCGGAACGCCGGGATCGGCGAGGGTGGCTACCGCCTCGTCTCGAACGTCGGGCGCTGGGGCGGCCAGACGGTCGATCACTTCCACGTCCACCTGATGGGCGGCCGCCCCTTCGACTGGCCGCCCGGGTGAGAGCGTCGCGGGCATCGCCTGATCGTCGCTCTCGCGCTTGCTGCGTCGGTCGTGGCCGTCGCCGGGTGCGGCAGTGTCGAGGACGCCGGGCGGACCTTCCCGGTCCCCTCGGTCGGGCCGTCGATGACCGTCTCGCCGGCGGTCAACCAGACGCGGACCGAGCTGGTCGGCGTGCTCGGTCAGCACGGCCTTCAGCTGGCCGACACCCAGACGCCCGTCCGGCTGGCCGAGTCCCCGCTGTTGACGACCGCCCCGCGTGCCGTCTACCAGGTGGTCCTGCCGAAGGACCCCGACAAGGGCTACATCGTGGTCTACGAGTTCAGCGATCCGTCGCTGGCCGCGGCCGCCGCGGCCGAACAGCAGGCGTATCTCGGGAGCGGGCCTGGGCGGGTCCAGACGCCGCAGGGCACGATCACGCGTCATCCGGCAGGTCGGATCGACCGTCGTCCTGTATCAGTGGCTGCCGGGCGCCGCCCAGGATCCCTCGGCGCCCGGGATCCAGGACGCGCTCGAGACGCTCGGGATCGGGTACCCGGTCGCGACCTGATCGCGAGCTCCCGCCCGGGCCTCGCTCCGGCGCTCAGGCCGTTGGCAGCGGCGATTCGACCGCCAGCCAGGCGCGCACCTGGGTGCGCTTGACCTTGAGCGTGTGGGTCCGCGGGAAATCCTCGTCGGGCCACAGCCGCCAGCCCGCGATCCGCTGGTTCGGGCCGAGCGTCCCGTTGGCGGCCTTCACCGCGGCATCGATCCGCACGCGGAGGCCGGCCGGGTCATCGCCACCGACGATCCCGGGCGCCCCCGCCGCCGACCCGAGGACGATGGCCTCGATCCGACCGGGGCGGGTCTCGAGCACGACCGAATCGCGGATGCCGGCGATCCGCAGGGCATTCTCGATGTCCTCCGGATAGACGTTGAACCCGTTGGGCAGGACGATGATGTCCTTGATCCGGCCCGACAGGATGAGCCGGCCGGCCGGATCGAGATGGCCGATGTCGCCGGTCCTGTACCAGCCGTCCGAGGTGAATGCCGCCGCGGTCGCGGCCGGGTCATTCCAGTAGCCACGCGTCACGGTCGGGCCGCGGAACTGGATCTCGCCGTCGTCGGTGATCCGCATCTGGACGCCGTCCGGCGGCCGTCCGACCGTGCCGAGACCATGGTCGTCGAGCCGCGTGCAGCTGCCGGTGCCCGTCTCCGTCGTGCCATAGCCCTGGAGGACCGTCACGCCGAGGTCCTCCCAGCCCTGCTGGAGCGCCGGCGGGAGGAACGCCCCGGCCGACAGGAAGAGCCGGAAATGGCCGCCGAGCTGCGTGTGGATGCTCCCGAACAGGCGGGGACGGATCGCCATCGGGAGATGGCGGGCGATCGTGCGGAGCCGGCCGAACGCGGTCTCGCGGCCGCGCTTGACGACCTCGCGGTCGAGGGCGCTCCAGAACAGGTCGAGGACCTGCGGGACGACGACCATCGAGGTGACCCGATGGTCGCGCAGCGCATCGAAGATGACGCGCGGGTTCCGGCTTCGCACGTAGAGGATGTCGGCGCCGACCGACAGGGCGTAGTAGAGGCCGACCGCCTGCTCGAGGAGATGCGAGAGGGGCAGGAGCGAGACGATCCGATGCTCCATCCGGGGCACGATCCGATGGAACGACTCGATCGAGGCCACGACGTTGCCGTGGGCCAGCATCACGCCCTTCGGGGTCCCCGTCGTGCCCGAGGTGAAGACGAGCTCGAAGACATCGTCCTGGCTGGGCGCCGGCCAGGCGGCGACCTGTCGATCCCAGTCGGACGGGAGCGAGGCATCGGGCTCGGCGGCGATGACATCGACCGTCGTGGTCGCGAACCGCTCGAGACCGACCTCGCGGGGGTCGGGAGCGTCCCGGCCGGTGCCCAGGATGAGGTGGCGTGCGCCGGACGCCGAGACGATGCCCTCGATGGCATCGGACGACATCCGCAGGTCGAGCGGGACCAGGATGAGGCCCGCCCGCATCGCCCCGAAGTAGGTCGCCGGGAGCTCGGGCGTCGACGGCGACCAGGTCAGGAGGCGGTCGCCCGGGTCGAGGCCGAGGGCGCGCAGCCGCCAGGCCGCCAGCCGCGAGCGTCGATCGAGCTCGCGGTAGGTCCAGGTCGTCGTCGTGCCGTCATCGAGCCGCAGGCTCAACGCCGTGCGGTCGCCGTAGGCGGCGACGGCTTCGTCGAGCAGGTCGAGCAGGGTTTTCAGGGCAAGGCCTCCAGCGATGGTTCGTCATCCTACGATGCGCTGACCGCCCGGCCACGACCGCCCGGACGGTGCGCGACGGCGATCTTCGGGCACCCCTGCCCGGCGTTCAGCTCTCCCGCTGAGCCACGTAGAGGACCATCGCGCCGGACACGCCCTTGAGCTCGATCGGGCCGATCTCCCGGAACGCGACGCCCGCCCCGCTCGATGCGTCGACGACCTCCTGGCTGACAAGCACCTCACCTGGTCGCGCGTATTCGGCGATGCGCGAGGCGACATTGACTGTCTGGCCGTAGTAGTCGCCCTCCTGGAAGACCACGGGACCGGCATGCAGACCGACGTGCGCCGGCGGCAGACCGGCTTCTGCCACGCCCGCCACCATCTCGATGGCGGCGAGCACCCCCGGACCGGGATCCTTGAACAGGAACATGACCCCGTCGCCGAGCCATTTGACGGGTCGTCCGCCGTGCTGGATCGAGGTGCGCTCCACGAGCCGCGCAAGCGTGCTCGCGAGGTCGGCCGCTGCAGCATCGCCGCGCTCCTGGGTGAGGCGGGTGTACCCGGTGATGTCGAGGAAGCACATGGCCGGTGGATGATCGACTTTGACGTGCCGACCTTTCGTCGCCAGCATCGTCTCGAAGCCGCCGATGATGTTGGCCATCCAGACGTGGCTCTGCTGGCTGCGGTAGATGGCCAGGAGCGCCTGCTCATCGAGCGCCGATGACCCCTCCGACACCTCGGCCGTCCCTGCCCCGACCTCGGCCGCGCTGGCGCCCGACGCGAACAATGGGTCCAACACTTCCGAGCGCCACGAATCACCGCCCGTCTCCGCGATGCGCCGCAGGGCGTCGCCGGTGACCCGCAGGTTGCGCTCGAGGGCCATCGCCCGGAACCCGTGGGCGAATTCGAACTCGAGAAGCGGGACGATCAGCATCTCGTCTTCTCGGACACGGTCCTCGGGAGCCGGCGCGGTCGACCCGGTCGCCTCGCGGACGGCGACCAGGAGCGACATGGGGAGGCCGGTTCGATCGCTGAGCGCCTGAAAGGTCTCGGTCGTGAACGAGGCGAAGATCCCATACGCCGGATCGTCGACGAAATCGAGCGTGAGCTCGCCCGCGCGGAGGGCTTCCGCGAGCAGGTCGAGCGGCAGGCCGGCCGCTTCCAACCGGTGGACGATCCCGACCCGCCGAATGTCGCCCTCGGTGAATCGATCCTGGGCATCCGGCGCGAGGATCGCCAGGCCGATCAGGCGGTCGAGCATCGCGGGGCTGACTCCGGCACGATCGGCCACTTCCGCTCGTGAATACGTCTCCACGACCCTACTCTACGACCGGTCCGGGGACGCTCGAGGACCCATCCGGCCCCGCGCGATCGACCGCATCCGCGACGTTTGACCGACCCGGGACCCTCGGCTATGCTCCGCCAGCCTCGGACGGGACTGCCGTCCGGAGCGCGTCAGGGGCCGGTCGGCCGCCCGTCCCGACGCCAGCGATGACCCTGGCCTGGGGAGGTGAACCGGGATTGGCAGAAGTCCGAGTGGGTGAGAACGAGACGTTCGAAAGCGCCCTGCGTCGCTTCAACAAGAAGATCCAGCAGAGCGGCATCCTCGCCGAGGCTCGCCGGCGCGAGCACTACGAGAAGCCCTCTGTGAAGCGCAAGCGCAAGGAAGCGAAGCGCAAGAAGAACGCCCGAACGCAGGTCGGCTGAGCGGGCCTCGCCCGACCAGCAGCCCTGTTTCCCCGCGGGCCCACCGGCGGCCCACCGTGACCGCGGTGGCCCGCCCGCCCGAGGTGCCAGACCGGTGTCCCTTCAAGATCGTGTCCAATCCGATATCGCCGTCGCGATGCGCGGCGGTGACGGGCTGCGTCGCGATGTCCTGCGGATGGTCACGAGCGCGGCCTACAACGTCGAGAAGCGACAGGGCCGTCCGCTCAGCGACGACGAATACCTGACCGTCCTGTCGCGCGAGGTCAAGACGCGGCGCGAATTGGTCGAAGCCTTCCGGGCCGGTGGCCGCGAGGACCTCGCCGAGAAGGAGGAGGCGGAGATCGCCATCCTCGGCGAGTACCTGCCGCAGGCCCTGACCGAGCCGGAGCTCGCCGAGCTCATCCGCGAGGGGATCGCCGCGACCGATGCGACCTCGGCTCGGGACATGGGCAAGGTCATGGGCTGGCTCGCCCCGTGGACCCGCGGTCGCGCGGACGGCAAGCACGTCAGCGAGCTCGTCGTGCAGGCGCTTGCCAGCGCCGACCTCGCCGCCCACGACACCGGGACCCACTGACCCGCCGTCGATGACCCGACCATGCTGACCCAGCGTCTCGACACGTCGACACGGTTCTCCCGACGCGACATCCCGCGCGTCGCGATCGCGGCGGGGATCCTGATCCTCGCGCTCTCGGCGATCCTCGGTGCCGACATCCTGCCCGAGCAGCCGCTCGACGTGGCCCAGGGCCAGCTGGCCACCCACGACATCATCGCGCCGCGTGCCATCGACTTCGAGAGCCAGGTCCAGACGGACGCGGCGCGCGCCGCTGCGAGCGCAGCCGTCCCGTTCCAGTACAGCTTCACGACCGAGAACGCGATCGCGATCGCCGCGGCGCAGCAGATCAAGTTCGAACAGCGCGTGGCCCAGATCGACACGACGTTCTCGGCGGACCTGAGCGCCGACGCCCGCAAGATCCTCCTTTCGGCCGACCTGCCCGACCTCTCCGACAGCGCGAAGGCGACTCTCGTCGGGCTCGATCCCGCCCGCTGGGCCGCGGTCCGGACCGAATCGGCGCGCGTGCTCGATGCGACGCTGCGGACCGAGCTGCGCGACACCGACGTCGAGGACACGAAGACACGTCTCGCCGGGCGGATGGCCGGCCAGCTCGACGAGGCCGAACGGATGCTCGCCGCCGAGATCATCAGCCCGCTGGTGGTCGCCAATTCGTCGCTCGACCTCGACCTGACCCAGCAGGCTCGTGACAAGGCCGCCGAGGCCGTCGCCCCGGTCCTGGTCACCATCCGCCAGGGCGAGGTCATCGTTCGGAACGGGTCTCCCCTGGCCCCGACCGACATCGAGAAGATCGACGCGCTCGGGCTGCGTCAGTCGGTCCCGGATGTGGTCAGCTTCGGCGGCTGGTTCCTGCTGGCTGTGCTGGTCGTCGGGATGCTGCTGGCCTGGTTGTGGCGCTTCCGCCCGACGCTCTGGCATCGGGACAACGTCCTCATCCTGATCGGGCTCCTGGTCGTCGGGGCCACGCTCGCCCTCAAGGTCACGGCCGGGCGCCCGACGCTGCCGTTCTTCCTGCCGACCGCGGCGATCGCGATGCTCCTGGCGATCCTGCTCGACGCGTCCGTCGCCACCTTCGTGATCGCCATCGTGGCGGTCATCGGTGGCGCGGTGAACGGCGGCTCGCTCGAGTTCGCGACCTACATCTTCCTCGGCGGGATGGCCGGCATCGTCGCCGTTCGGCGTGGTGATCGGCTGCAGGTCTTCATCCAGGCCTCGGTCGCGGTCTTCGTCGTCGAGGCGTTGGTCGTGCTGGTCTTCTCGCTCCTCGGCGCCCGCGACCTGCGCGGCGTGCTGGAGCTGTGGTTCGCGTCGGCGGCATCGGCCGCCGGATCGGGGGTCGCGGCGGTCGGCTCGTTCGCCGCGCTCGGCTCGGTGTTCGGGATCCTGACCGTCTTCCAGCTCCTCGAGCTGGCGAACCCGTCGCAGCCCCTCCTCCGCCGGCTCCTCGTCGAGACACCGGGCACCTACCACCACTCGCTGATGGTCGGCAACCTGGCCGAGCGCGCCGCGGAGGCGATCGGCGCCGATCCGCTGGTCACCCGCGTGGCAGCGTATTACCACGATGTCGGCAAGCTCGCGAACCCGCTCGCGTTCATCGAGAACCAGGCCGGCAACGACAACATCCACGACCAGCTGACCCCCGAGGTCAGCGCCCAGATCCTCAAGCAACACGTCGTGGACGGCATCGACCTTGCCTACAAGTCGCGTCTGCCGACGGCGCTGATCGCGTTCATCCCGCAGCACCACGGGACCGCGATCATGGGCTACTTCTACGCCAGGGCGAAGGAGCTGGCGGGACCGGGCGTGATCGTCGACGAGCGCACATTCCGGCATGCCGGGCCGAAGCCGCAGTCACGCGAAGCTGCCCTGATCATGCTGGCCGACGGGGTCGAGGCCTCGGTGCGTTCACTGGCCGCGCGCGACGAGCCCGCCATCCGGGCGATGGTCAGCCGGATCTTCGAGGAGCGGATCAGCGACGGCCAGTTCGACGAGTGCGACCTGACCCTGCGCGACATCGAGCGGATCCGCGAGGCGTTCGTCGGCCAGCTGCTCGGGATGTATCACACCCGGATCGCCTACCCGGACAACACCGTGGTCGAGCTGGAGTCGCGGCGGGTCGCGGGTGGCAGCGGCGGAGGGGCCGGCTCGGCCTCGTGACGCGCGCGCTCTACGCGGGACCGTGGCGGGTCGACATCACGATCCGCGACGGGGTCCGCGCGCCGGTCCCGGCGGCGGCGATGGCCCGCGCGATCGTCGCCGCGCTGACAGCGGCCAAGGCACCATCCCCGGCATCGATCGGGCTCATCCTGTCCGACGACGCGGAGCTCGCGGAGCTCAACGCGGCCCATCTCGGCGTGGACGGACCGACCGATGTCCTGTCCTTCCCCCTCTCGCCGTCACCCGACTTCGCCCTGCCGCCGGGTCGCCGCCCCCACCTCGGGGACATCGTCGTCTCGGTGGAACGGGCGATCGAGCAGGCCGAGCGCGGCCGCGGCGGCCAGACCGGGGACGTGCGCTGGTCGCCCGCCGATGAGCTGCTCCTCCTGGTGACCCATGGCACGCTCCATATCTGTGGCTACGACCATGCGGAGCCCACCGAGGAGGCGACGATGCGGGCGCTCGAGCAGCGTCTGCTCGCCTCGGGCTGAACCCCTGCTACCATCGCCGCGGCCCTCCCGGAGCGGGATCGGGCCCTGTCGTGCTGTCTGCGGAGGGTCGGTTGAAGGTCGTCGTGGGTCTGGGGAACCCGGGGTCGCAGTACGCCGGGACGCGTCACAACGTCGGCTGGCTGGTCATGGACCGGCTGGCCGAACGCGCCGGCTGGACCGGCAAGGGCCGTCAGCGCGACGCCTCGAACGTCGCGATGGGCCGCTACCGCGGTCTCGACCTGACGCTGGTCAAGCCGCTCACGTTCATGAACGATTCCGGGCTCGCTGTTCGGAAGGTGATCGCCCGCGAGCACGCGCCCTTGTCCGACCTGCTGATCGTCGCCGACGACTTCGCCCTCCCGTTCGGAAAGCTGCGCTTCCGCGAGGGTGGCGGTGCCGGCGGCCACAACGGCCTGGGATCGATCATCGATGAGCTCGGGACCGAGAAGTTCAGCCGTCTCCGGGTCGGCATCGGCGAGCCCGACCGCAGCGCGATCGACCACGTCCTGACCCGCTTCGCGCCCGACGAGCAGCAGCGTCTCGACGAGCTGCTCGATGCGGCTTCGGACGCGGTCGAGGCGTGGGCGCGCGAGGGGACCAACAAGGCGGCCAACCGCTTCAACATGTTCGAGCTGCGGCCGGCCGACCAGACCCGGCTCGCCGCGCCCGGTGAGGTCGACGGCCCGCCCGATGCCGAGGGCATCCGTCGCACGCGGACCGGCTGGCGGCGGATCCGCCCCGGCAAGCCGGACGCGTGAGCCGTGCCTGACCGTGCCTGACCGTGCCTGACACCCCGCTCCGTGGCCGGCGAGGCCGCGATCGTCGGATCGCCGAACGGGTCGCGACCGACTTCGCGGCCCGCCACAGCGCACCGCCGCCCGAGGCCGAGCGCGACTTCGACGTCGCCGCGGTGGATGCCGAGGTCGAGGACGCCCGCCGCCCGGCGCCCGCGCCGCGACCGGTCGCCACGCGTCCGGCCAAGCCCGCGACGCCAGCGCGAGTCGGCGGCGGCCATCGACTGCCGGATCTCTCCGGGCTCCCGCCGCTGCTCGCCGCGACCGGCACCTTCGCTGCACTCCGCGAGCGCCTCGGGGCCACGGACGACGATCCACGGCGGACCGGGCGCCACGTGGGGCTGGTCGCGGTCCCGCACGGCGCCAAGAGCTACCTGGCGGCCGCGATCGCCCTGGGCGCGACCGGGGAGCGGCTGGTCTGGATCGCGCGCGACGCCGAGATCGGCGACCGCGTCGCCGAGGAGCTGGGAGCCTGGCTGGGTGACGTCGATGCGGTGGCCGTCCTCGAGCCGCGGACCGCGCTCGCCTACGAACGCAGCGAGCTGATCGCCGACGAGACGGCGGCGCGCGTCGCAGCCCTGGCCGCCTGGCGGAGCGGCCGCGCGCGGATCCTCGTGGCGAGCGTCCAGGCACTCCTCCAGCACACGATCGATCCCGGCGACCTCCCGGCGGCGCCGCGCGAGCTCCGGCTCGGCTCGCGCATCCACCAGGACGCCCTGCTCCGCGAGCTGTTCGACCTCGGCTATGTCCCGGTCAGCGAGGTCGCCGGGCGCGGCGAATCGGCGCGGCGCGGCGGCATCGTCGACGTCTTCCCGCCGTCGCTGCCGCTGCCGATCCGGATCGAGTTCTTCGGTGACGAGATCGACTCGCTCCGGTCGTTCGACCCGACCGATCAGCGGACGGTCGGGGCTCTCGAGTCGGCGGTCCTGCTGCCGGCCTCGGAGTTCCTCCTCCCGGACGGCGGTGCCGAGGCGATCCGCGACCGCCTCGGCAGGTCGGCCGGCCGACTCCCGGAGCGCCTGGCAGCGGACCTCGCCCGGTTCGACGGCGAGCCTCTCAGCCAGGCTCCAGGCGCAGCCGCCGACGCGAGCCGGGCGATGGCCGTCGGCGATGCCGCGGAGGTGTGGGCCGCCCACCTGGCGCCGGCGACCGGTCTCGACCACGTCGCCCCTGGAACGCTGCTGATCCTCGACGAGCCGGGCGACATCGCCGAGGCGGCCGGCTTCCTGTGGCGGCAGGCCGACGAGCGCCGGACCGAGCTCGTCGCGGCCGGAGAGCTCCCCAAGGACTGGCCGTCGACCTACCTCCCGCCGCGCGACTGGAAGGGCCGCCTCGTCGCGTCGCGGACCCTCGAGCTGACCTGGGAGTCCGTTCCGCCCGAGGACGTCGCGATGGCGCGCGGCGGGCTGTCATCGGGCGACCCGTTCGGCTGGCGCGAGCCGGTGCTGCCCGCCGGCCGGGCCGGGCGCCTGGCCGACGCCGTCGAGGGCTGGCGGGCCGATGGTTCGCGGATCGTCCTCGCCTCGGACCAGGCGCCGCGTCTCGCCGATGTCCTCGGTGAGGCGGGACATCCCGTGGCGATCGTCGATCGGGTCGGGGAGGCGCCGCCGCCCGGCGCGATCGCACTGATCGAGCGTAGCCTCAACGGCGGCTTCATCGGCGGGCCGGACGGTCTCGCGTTCGTCACCGACCGCGAGCTGTTCGGCACGGTCCGGATCCGCCGCCCCAAGGCTCTCCGGCGGGTCGTGCCGCGCGACATCCTCGAGCGCCTGACGCCCGGTGACCTGGTCGTCCACATCGACCATGGCGTGGCACGCTACGAGCAGATGCTCCGGCGCGGCGGGGCCGGCGAGGATCGCGACTACCTCGAGCTGTCATTCGCGGGCGGCGACCGGATCTTCGTGCCGGTCGAACAGATCGGGCGGGTCACGCGCTACTCCGGCGGCGAGCGGCCGGCCCTCTCCAAGCTCGGTGGCACGGACTGGCTGCGCGCCAAGCAGCGCGTCCGCAAGGCGGTCGACGACCTCGCCGAGGAGCTGCTCGCGCTCTACGCGTCGCGGGCCGATGCACGCGGCCACGCCTTCGCCCCCGACACGCCGTGGCAGTCGGAGATGGAGGCGTCGTTCCCGTACGAGGAGACGATCGATCAGCTGCGCGCCGCCGCCGAGGTCAAGGCCGACATGGAGCTGACCCGCCCGATGGACCGGCTCGTCGTCGGCGACGTCGGCTACGGCAAGACCGAGGTCGCCCTGCGCGCCGCATTCAAGGCGACGCAGGATGGCGTCCAGGTCGCGGTGCTCGTCCCGACGACGGTCCTCGCCGCGCAGCACCACGCCACGTTCTCGCAGCGTTTCGCAGCCTTCCCGCTCGAGGTCCGGCTCCTGTCGCGGTTCGTGCCGTCCGCCGTCCAGGAGACGACGATCGCCGGCCTCGGCGAGGGGACGGTGGACATCGTCATCGGGACCCACCGGCTGCTGTCGAAGGACATCCGGTTCCGGGATCTCGGGCTGGTCGTCGTCGACGAGGAGCAGCGCTTCGGAGTGGCCGCCAAGGAACGCCTCAAGCAGCTGAAGCGCGAGGTGGACGTCCTGACCCTGTCGGCGACGCCGATCCCGCGGACGCTCAACCTGGCCCTGGCCGGGATCCGCGACCTGTCGGTCATCGAGACCCCGCCCGAGGACCGCCTGCCGATCCAGACCCGAGTGGCCGAGGCCTCGGCCGGGCTCGTCCGCGACGCGATCCTGCGCGAGCTCGACCGCGGCGGGCAGGTCTTCTACGTCCACAACCGGGTCGAGACCATCGAGGCGCAGGCCGAGCAGCTCCGCACCATGCTCCCCGGCGTCCGGTTCGTGGTCGGCCACGGCCAGATGGGAGAGGGCGCTCTCGAGAAGGTGATGATCACCTTCGCGGACGGCGCCGCCGACGTCCTGGTGTGCACGACGATCATCGAATCGGGGCTGGACATCCCGAACGCCAACACGATCGTCATCGATCGCGCGGACACGCTCGGGCTGGCGCAGCTCTACCAGCTTCGCGGGCGGGTCGGTCGCTCGTCGCGGCGCGCCTACGCCTACCTGCTCTATCGCCGGCGCGAGCGCCTGTCGGACGAGGCCCGCAAGCGGCTGCAGGCGATCTTCAACGCGTCCGAGCTCGGCGCCGGGTTCCAGATCGCCCTGTCCGACCTCGAGATCCGCGGCGCCGGCAACATCCTCGGTGGCGAGCAGTCCGGACACATGGCGGCGGTCGGCTTCGATCTCTACTCGCGGCTCCTCGCCGAGGCGGTCGAATCGCGGAAGGCGTCGATGGAGGGGCGGGCCCCGATCGTCGACGTCCCGCAGGCCGTCATCGACCTGCCGGTCGAGGCGCACCTGCCCGATGACTACGTCCCCGACGAGGCCCAGAAGCTCGAGCTCTACCGGCGCCTCGCCCGGGCTCGGTCGGGCGGCGATCTCGCGGCGTTCCGGCAGGAGGTGATCGACCGCTATGGGCCGATCCCCGATCCGGTCGCCCGGCTCATCGAGGTCGCCGAGCTGCGGCTCGCCGCGGAGGCCGCAGGCGTCGCCTCGATCTCGCGCGAGGAGGGCTGGCTGGTCGTCCGCTTCGGTGCCGGACTGACGCGGGCGACCGCGATGCGCCTGCTGGCCGGACCAGCGCTCCCGGGCCTCCGTCCGAGCGACGTGACGTTCGCGAGCAACCAGGTTCGTCTGCGCCTGCCGGCCGACCCCCGCAAGGGCTGGACCCTGACACAAGCTGTTGTGGCCAGACTGTCCGTCGCGTCCGGGTAGCGCGGACAGCTGAACCGAGAATCGCGCCGCGCCGGCAGATGACGCCGCCTGTCGCGGCATCCGCACTTGCCTCGTGGGCGTACTGTCAGACACAGGATCGCGCGCCCCAAGGAGGTGTCTCATGCGTTCCTATCTCGTCGTCGGGAACCAGACGCTCGGCGGGCCGGAGCTGACGGCCGCCATCGCGGAGCGGACTGCGTCGGGTGACCCGACCCACTTCCATGTCGTCGTTCCGGCGACCCCCATCCAGGACGGGTTCACCTGGGACGAGGACAAGGCGCAGGCCGCCGCGCAGGAGCGGCTCGATGCGATGCTCGACCACCTGCGCACGCTTGGCGTCGAGGCGACCGGCGAGGTCGGTCACAAGGACCCGGTCGAGGCCGCCCGCGACGCCATGCGCAACCATCCGGTCGACGAGGTCATCCTCTCGACGCTTCCACCGGGCATCTCGCGCTGGCTCGGTCAGGACGCACCGACGCGGTTGAAAGCCGCGGTGCCCGTTCCGGTCGTGGTCGTGACCGCCGAGCCGATCAAGACCCGGGCCGCCGCGGGCTGACACGGGCCGGATCCGCGGCCCGACCGGCGGTCCCGGTTCGGTACAGTGCCGGGATGACGACCGACCCTGACGCGCTCGACGGACTGACCGAGCACGCGGCGCACAATCGCGCCTCGTGGGATGCCTACAGCGACGAATACCAGGCGCTCCATGGCGCCCAGCTGGCCGAGAGTGGCGGGATGGCGTGGGGCACCGCCCAGATCCCCGAATCGACGCTCCGGATCCTGGGCGAGGTCGAGGGTCGCGACATCCTCGAGTTCGGGTGCGGGGCGGCGCAGTGGTCGATCGCGCTGGCGCAGCATGGCGCCCGGCCGGTCGGGCTCGACCTGTCCGAGCGCCAGCTCGAACACGCACGCCGGCTGATGGCCGAGGCGGGCGTCAGCTTCCCGCTGATCCACGGCAGCGCCGAGGCGGTGCCGCTCCCCGACGCGTCGTTCGACATCGTCTTCTGCGACCACGGGGCGATGACCTTCGCCGATCCATATCGGACGGTCCCCGAAGCGGCGCGCCTGCTCCGTCCGGGCGGCCTGTTCGCGTTCAACCACCATTCGCCGATCGAGGCGTTGTGCTGGGCGGATGGCGACGACGAGGTCGGCGAGCGCCTCGTGCGCGACTACTTCGGGATGCACCGGATCGTGGACGACGAGATCATCTTCCAGCTGCCGTACGGCGAGTGGATCAGGCTCTTTCGCGCCAACGGGCTGACCGTCGAGGACCTGGTCGAGCCACGCCCTGCCGATGATGCGACGAGCAGCTACCGGAGCGCGACCGAGCTGGCGTGGGCGCGTCGCTGGCCGGCCGAGACCATCTGGCGCCTCCGCCGAGCCTGAACGCCGCGTGAGTTCCCGCGCGAGCGAGCGTCAGTCGGGGTCGACGACCAAGCCGTGCAGATCGCCCGAGCCGTGGAGCTCGACGAGCGTCTCCCGTCGTCCGCCGGCACCGACCTGGCGGTCGGCGACGATCGCATGGCCGGACAGTGCCCGTCCGTCGGCAGTCCGGCCCGTCAGCTCGCCTTCGTCGATCGCCGGTCCGACGCGGGTCACGATCCGGGCGCTCCATTGCGAGTTCCCGTGACCGTCGTCCCAGCAGTCCACCGTGGCGCCCGGCAGGTTGACGCCGCCGAACGTGACGTCGCGCAGGGCGAAGCGGACATGATTGGTCGTCACGTCACCACGGTAACAGGCCGTCGCGAAGTCGCCCGGGACCGCTGCGCGGCCGCGACCGCGACGCGCGACGAACGTCCGACCTGCGGATGCGACGGACGACCGTGGCAGAGGGTCCTGATCCCCGCCATCCTTGGCGGGTGAACCGTTCGAAGCGCGATCCGGCCGACAGCCTGTGGCGTCCGGATCGCCGTGCCCTGACGCTCGGGCTCGTCCTCACGATCACGCTGGTCGGGTTCGAGGCCCTTGCGGTCTCGACCGTCATGCCCATCGTCGCCCGTGAGCTGGGCGGCATCGCCCTCTATGGCTGGGTCTTCAGCGCCTTCTTCCTCGGGTCGCTGATCGGCATCGTGGTCGTCGGCGGCGTCATCGATCGCGGCGGGCTGGCGCTGCCGTTCGCGGTCGGTCTCGGGCTGTTCGCCGTCGGCCTGCTGTCGGGCGGGCTCGCGCCGTCGATGCAGGTCCTCGTCGTTGCCCGCTTCGTCCAGGGGCTCGGCGCCGGGACGATCCAGCCGATCGCCTACGTCGCGATCGGGCGGACGCTCCCCGAGTCGCTCCGTCCGCGGATGTTCGCGACGCTGTCGACCGCGTGGGTCCTGCCCGGGGTGATCGGCCCGGCGATCGCGGGCAGCGTGGGCGAGACCGTCGGCTGGCGGTTCGTCTTCCTCGGCCTCCTGCCGCTCATCGCCCTCGCCGGCGCGCTCACCCTCGGCGCGCTCCACGCGATCGGGGATGCGCCGCACGCCATCGACCCGGCCGCAGCCGCCGCTCGCCAGCGACGCCTGCCCCTGGCGCTGACCGTCGCGCTCGGCGCCGGGCTCTTCCTCTTCGGGCTGACGGTGCAGCAGCCGGTCGAGACCGCTGTCCTCGTCGTGTTCGGCGCCGCGATCGGGGTCTGGGCGCTCCGCCGGCTGACCCCGCCAGGGACGCTCTCCGCGCGGCCCGTGCTTCCGGCCGCTGTCCTGCTTCGGGGCATCCTGACCTGCGCCTTCTTCGGGGTCGATGCGTTCGTCGCGCTGACCCTTGTCGGCTGGCGTGGCCTGTCCGCGACCGAGGCCGGGATCGCGCTCACTGCCGCGACCGTCGCCTGGACCGCCGGGGCGTGGATCCAGGCGCGCGGCGCTCGTCGCTGGCCGACCTACCGCTTCGTCCAGGTCGGCTTTGCGGTGGCGATCACCGGGCTGGCCGGGATGCTCCTCGTCCTGCGCCCGGAGATCCCGTGGCCGGTCGGGATCGCCGCCTTCGGTGTCGCCGGCCTCGGGATGGGTCTGGCCTACTCGCCACTGGCCCTGATCGTGCTGCGCGAGGCACAGGCCGACAGCCAGGGCTCTGCGACCAGCGCGCTGTCGCTGACCGATTCACTCGGGACGGCGCTCGGGACCGGGATCACCGGCGCGATCGTCGCGGCCAGCGTCCAGCTGACGGGCGAGCCCGCCGCCGGCCTTGCGGTCGGGTTCGCCGTGGCGGTCATGATCGGCCTGGGTGGACTCCTGCTGACCGGGCGGCTGCGTCCGCGATCCGTCCCGGCGAGCGTCCTTGCCCTGGCGCCCGCGTCGCCGCCGTCATAGACGCGTCAGACGCCTGCGGTAGACTTCGGGCTCTCGCGCGGCGGCGCATCCCACCGCCGCGGCCCCGCTGAAGGAGGCCCCGATATCGTGTCTGCCGAGGAGCTGCGCGCGAAGATCCGCGAGGTCCCCGACTTCCCGAAGCCCGGCATCCTCTTCTACGACATCACGACCCTGCTCAAGGACGCCCGGGCCTACAAGGAGTCGATCGACCTGATGCTCGCCCCGTACACCGGCGAGCCGATCGACCTCGTGGTCGGGATGGAGTCGCGCGGCTTCATCTTCAGCGCGCCGATGGCCTATCAGCTCGACGCCGGGCTCGTTCCTGTTCGAAAGCTGGGCAAGCTGCCGGCCGAGACGATCACCGTCGAATACGCCCTCGAATACGGCTCGAACACGCTCGAGATCCACCGCGACGCGATCCAGCCCGGGCAGAAGGTGCTCATCGTCGACGACCTGCTCGCCACCGGTGGCACGGTCCACGGGACGATCGAGCTCGTCGAGCGGCTGCGCGGCGAGGTCGTCGGGCTGGCCTTCCTGGTCGAGCTCGAATTCCTGAAGGGTCGCGACCGGCTCGAGGGCCGGCGCGTGACGAGCGTCGTCAAGTACTGACCCGTAGCCGCCAACGAGGCACGAAGCGATTGGCCGATCCGTCCCGCGAACCAGGCGCCGAGCCGGCGTCCGCTGACCCGGTCGAGCCGAGTGCGCCGACGCCCGACGTGGCGCCGACGCCCGACGTGGCGCCGACACCGGCCGGCGGACCCGTCGCCGGCCAGCCCGCCGGCGGGCCGGAGGTCGACATGGGCCGGCGGCGCTTCTTCCGGACCTTCGCCGGCGAGCTGATCCAGACCGCCGTGACCGTCGCCGGCGCGGCCCAGGCGCTCCAGCAGGTCTCCGCCCAGGCGGCCGGCTCGATCCTCAACCCGGCGGGAGCGGCGGCCCTGCTCGGCCCGGCCGGCGACGACCCGGTCGGGACGCCCGGCGCCTCGAGCGGGCCGACGGGCTTTCGAACGCCGTTCCGCGAGGACGGCGGCACGCTCTACCTGATCGACCAGCGCCGCCTCCCCGACGTGCTCGAGGAATACCAGTGCCGCCACGCCGGCGAGGTCGCCTACGCGATCCGGGAGATGATCGTGCGTGGGGCACCGGCGATCGGGCAGGTCGCGGCGATCGGTCTGACACTGAGCGCCGAGCACCAGCGTGACGGCCGGCCGTACGCCCGCCGTGCGACGCTCCGTGGCGCGGCCAATGCACTGATCAACGCCCGACCGACCGCCATCAACCTGCGCTGGGCCGTCGAACGCGTGATGGCGCGCTACGAGGAAGTCGGCGACCTGTCCGAGGACGGGGACGCGATCGCCGACGCGATGCGTGCCGAGGCGGACGCCATCGTCTTCGAGGCGACGACCGATCACGGCCGGCTGGCCGGTTTCGGGCTCGAGATCCTGCCGACGTTCGAGGACCGCCCCGTCCGGATCCTGACCCACTGCAATACCGGTCCGTTGGCGTGCGGCCAGTACGGGACCGCGCTCGGCATCGTCCAGGCCGCCCACCACGCCGAGCGGCCGGTCCACGTCTGGGTCGACGAGACGCGTCCATATCTCCAGGGCGCGCGTCTCACGGCCTGGGAGCTGGCCCAGGCCGGCGTCCCGCACACGCTGCTCCCCGATGTGGCCGCCGGGCACCTGATGGCGCGCGGCGAGGTGGACATCGTCCTGGTCGGCGCCGACCGGGTGGCGGCCAACGGCGACACCGCCAACAAGATCGGCACGTACACGCTGGCGGTCCTGGCGGCACGTCATGGGGTGCCGTTCTACGTCTGCGCTCCGACCAGCTCGATCGACCTGGCGACCGCCAGCGGCGCCGACATCCAGATCGAGGAGCGCGCGGCCGACGAGGTCCTGACGTTCCGCGGCGTCCGCATCGCGCCGCCGGACACCGAGGTCCGGAACCCTGCGTTCGACGTCACGCCGGCCGAGCTCATCAGCGGGATCATCACCGAGGAGGGGGTCGTCACGGCCCCGTTCGAGACCGGCCTGGCGTCGGCCACGGAACAGGCGCGGGCGCGCTGGGCCGCCATGCCGGGCTTCCGGGCGATCCGGCCGCCCGCTGCGCCCGTGGCGGCCACCACGGCGGCGGTCGACTGATGGCGACCGTCGCGGTCGGCCGCCGCGGGATCGTCGCCCGGGCGACGACCGACAAGGCCCTTCTGCGCACCTTCCTCGAGCGCGACCGGCTCTACGCCGCCTACGCCATCTGCGACCTCGAGGAGCGCGAGTTCTCGCGGACGCGCTGGGGCGTGGCATGGGACGGCGATGCGCCGATCGCGGTCGTCCTCGAATACAACGGCCCGACCCCGCAGCCGCTCTTCGCGATGGGCCGCGAGGATGGCATCTCAGTCATCCTGCGCGACCTGATCCGGCCGCGGATCGCCTACGTAGCGGCGCCGGCCTCGCTGATCCCGGCGATCGAGAGCGCCTATCGGGTCGATCCGGGACCGGGGATGGTCCGGATGTGGGTCGACCGCGCGCGCTTCCGACCGTATCCGGCGACCGTCCAGCGGCTGCTGCCGGTCGAGATCGGCGAGCTCAACCGGCTCTACCAGCTCGGCTTCGCCTCGTGGCTGCCATCGACCGCCATCAGTGACGGCATCTACTTCGGGCTGCGCGTCAACGGCCAGCTCGTCTCGGCGGCCGGGACCCACGTGGTCAGCCACGCGGCCCGCCTGGCGGTCGTCGGCAACGTCCTGACCCACGCCGACTATCGTGGTCGTGGCTTCGCGACCGCGGTCACCGGCGCCGTCACCGCCGAGCTGCTCCGCTACTGCGACCAGGTCGTGCTCAATGTCCGGGCCGACAACCCGCCGGCGCTCAACGCCTATCGACGGCTCGGCTATGCCGACCATGTCCGCTTCGAGGAACGCCTCGTCCATCGTCTCGGTTCGCCGTGGCCGGACCTCGCCGCCTCGTTCCGGCGCCTCTTCAACCGCAAGGAGATCGACCCTCGATGACGACGACCAGCACCTCGCCTGCCCACGACGTCACGGACCTCGGTCTGGCGGCCGAGGGCGTCCGGCGGATCGAATGGGCGGAGCGCGAGATGCCCGTGCTGCGGCTGATCCGCGAGCGCTTCGAGCGCGAGCGGCCGCTGGATGGCCTCCGTATCGGTGCCTGCCTCCACGTCACGACCGAGACCGCCAACCTGATGCGCACGCTCAAGGCCGGTGGCGCGCAGGTCGTGCTCGCGGCGAGCAACCCGCTGTCCACCAAGGACGACGTCGCGGCGGCTCTCGTCTCCGAATACGGGATCGCCACCTACGCTCGGCGTGGCGAGGACCGCGACACGTATTACGCCCACCTCGAGGCGGTCGCCGACTCTCACCCGCAGCTGACCATGGACGACGGCTGCGACCTCGTGTCGCTCCTCCATAGCACGCGGCCGGCCCAGATCAAGGAGGTCCTGGCCGGGACCGAGGAGACGACGACCGGGGTCATCCGGCTGCGCGCCATGGCTGCCGACAACGCCCTCGGCTTCCCGGTCATCGCGGTCAACGAGGCGCAGACCAAGCACCTCTTCGACAACCGGTACGGGACCGGGCAGAGCACGCTCGACGGGATCCTCCGGGCGACCAACATCCTCATCGCGGGACGCAAGGTCGTTGTCGCGGGCTACGGCTGGGTCGGCAAGGGGATCACCTCGCGGATGGCCGGTCACGGCGCGCACGTGGCGGTCGTCGAGGTCGATCCGGTCCGCGCCCTCGAGGCGCTGATGGACGGCTTCGCGGTGATGACCGCCGGCGACGCGGCGCGTTGGGGCGAGCTGTTCATCACGGCGACCGGCAACATCAACGTCTTCCGGCGCGAACACTTCGAGGCCATGCGCGACGGGTCGATCATGGCCAACTCCGGGCACTTCGACGCCGAGCTCGACCTGGCGGCGCTCCGCGCCCTGGCCGAGGGTCACGTCCGTGAGGTCCGCGAGAACGTCCAGGAGTTCGACCTTGGCGGGAAGAAGCTCAACCTCATCGCGGAGGGGCGCCTGGTCAACCTTGGCGCGGCCGAGGGCCATCCGGCGGCGGTCATGGACATGAGCTTCGCCAACCAGGCGCTCTCGGCCGAATACGTCGCCCAGCACCACGCCGAGCTCGAGCCGCGGGTCTACATCGTGCCCGAGGCGATCGACGCCGAGGTCGCCCGCCTCAAGCTGGCCGCGCTCGGGATCGAGCTCGAGCCGATGACGGCCGAACAGCTCGAGTACGTCGCGTCCTGGCATCACGGCACCTGAGCGCGATGCTGGAGCGGACCGTCGCCCCATACGGGTCGTGGCGTTCACAGATCCGGATCGACGACGTCGTTGGCGACGTCATCACCCTCGCCGAGCCATCGATCGATGGTGACGACGTCTTCTGGATCGAGGGTCGGCCGTCCGAGGGCGGTCGGCGGGTCCTCGTGCGGGCCGCCGCCGACGGCTCGACCGCCGACCTGACCCCGCCGCCGTTCAACGTCCGGAGTCGCGTCCACGAGTACGGCGGTGGCTCGTACGTCGTGGCCGGCGGCGTGGTCGTCTTCTCGGACTTCACCGACGGTCGCCTCTACCGGCTCGATCCAGGCTCCGATGCCGCCGTCCCGATCACCCCGGTCGCCGCATGGCGTCACGCCGACCTCCGCTTCGATCCAGGCCGCCGCCGCTTCCTGGCGGTCCGCGAGGACCATGGCGGCACGGGCCTCCCGACGAACACGATCGTCGCCGTCCCGCTCGATCCCGGCGAGTCCACCGTCCTGGTGGCCGGTCCTGACTTCGTCGCCGCGCCGCGGCTGTCGCCGGATGGCACCCGTCTGGCCTGGCTCGAGTGGGACCACCCGGACATGCCGTGGGACGCCACGCGCCTGCGCGTCGCGGCGTTCGAGCCCGACGGGACGCTCGGCGAGTCCGTCCTTGCCGCCGGCGGCCCGGAGGAGTCGATCGCCCAGCCCGAGTGGGCTCCCGACGGCACGCTCCACCTGATCAGCGATCGGAGCGGCTGGTGGAACCTCTACCGACTGGTCGAGGGCCCGCGTCTCGAGCCGCTGGCACCGATGGAGGCGGAGTTCGCCGATCCGGCGTGGATCTTCGATCGCTCGTCCTATGGATTCCTGCCTGATGGGGCGATCGTCGCGATCGCCCGGGCCAAGGGTCGCGACCACCTGTTCCGGCTCGAGCCCGGACACCTGATCGGCGAGGTGGAGACGCCGTTCACGGAGCTGGACGCGCTGCAGGTCGGGCCTGCCACGATCGTGGCGCTGGCGGGCGCGCCGGATGATCCGGCGATCGTCGTCCGCCTCGATCCGTCGACGCTCGCCCCGGCCGGTGTCCTCCGGCGGGCGAGCACGGTCACCGTCGATCCGGCCAACATCTCGCACCCCGAGTCGATCGCCTTCCCGACGACCGACGGGTTGACCGCCCACGCGCTCTACTACCCGCCGACCAGCGCGGAGTTCGTCGGGCCGGACGGGGAGAAGCCGCCGCTCATCGTGCTGACCCACGGCGGCCCGACCTCGAACGCGTCGACCTCCCTCAACCTGGCGACGCAGCTGATGACAAGCCGAGGCATCGCCGTCGTCGACGTCGACTACGGCGGGAGCAGCGGGTACGGGCGGGCATATCGCCGCCGGCTCGACGGGATGTGGGGCGTCGTCGATCTCGACGATACGATCGCCGCGGCGCGCTTCCTGGTCGATCGCGGCGACGTCGATCCCGATCGGCTGGTCATCGAAGGTGGCAGCGCGGGCGGCTACACGACCCTCGCGGCACTTGCGTTCCGCGATGTCTTCGCGGCCGGGATCAGCCACTACGGGATCGGCGATCTCGAGCTGCTCGGAGACCGATCCGCACAAGTTCGAATCGCACTACTCCCGCCGTCTCGTCGGGCCGTACCCGGAGATGGCCGAGCGCTATCGGCAGCGTTCGCCGATCCATTTCTTCGATGACATCTCGTGCCCGGTGCTCGTCCTGCAGGGCCTCGACGATCACGTCGTGCCGCCGTCCCAGGCGGAGGCCATCGTCGCGGTCCTGGCCGCCAAGGGGATCCCGCACGCCTACGTCGCGTTCGAGGGCGAGGGCCACGGCTTCCGGGGCGCCACGGCGATCCGCCGGACGCTCGAGGCACGGCTCGACTTCCTCGGCCAGGTCCTCGGCTTCGAGCCGGCGGACACGATCGAACGGCTCGATCTGCCGGGGATCGACGCCTGGCGAGCGAGGCGTCCTGTCCGGACCGCGCGCGAGCCGGTCGCGACCGGGACGGCGGGGGCAGGGGAGCCGGCTGCCGGCTGATCCCGCCCGCCCGGCCCAGGACCATCGACGCGGGCCGTGGCCTCGACCTCTCGTGCTAGGCTTGGCGGCCATGAGCATCGTCGACGCCGCGCACTACCTGTTCACGTCCGAATCGGTGACCGAGGGCCACCCGGACAAGATGTGCGACCAGGTCTCGGACGCGATCCTGGACGCGATCATCCGCGAGGACCCGAACGCGCGCGTCGCCTGCGAGACGGCGACCACGACCGGTCTGGTCATGGTCATGGGCGAGATCTCGACGACGACCTACATCGACATCCAGGCCGTCGTCCGCGACACGGTCCGCGACATCGGCTATACCCGCGCCGACTACGGCTTCGACTACCTCACCTGCGGGACGCTCGTCTCGGTCAAGGAGCAGTCGCCCGACATCGCGATGGGGGTCGACTCGGCACTCGAGGTCCGCGACGACGCGGCCTCGTCGTTCGAGCTCGGTGCCGGCGACCAGGGGATGATGTTCGGGTTCGCCTGCCGCGAGACCCCGGAGCTGATGCCCCTGCCGATCGCGCTGGCACATCGCATGGCGCGCCGCCTCGCGGAGGTCCGCAAGTCGGGCGAGCTGCCGTACCTGCGGCCCGACGGCAAGACCCAGGTCACGGTCGAATACGAGCACGGCGTCCCGAAGCGAGTCCGCACGGTCGTCGTCGCCGCGCAGCACGATCCCGACATCCGCGCCGAGCGTCTCCGGGCCGAGATCGTCGAGGCGGTCATCCGGCCGACGATCCCCGCCGACCTGCGCTCGAGCGACCCGGTCATGCACGTCAATCCGACCGGGCGCTTCGTGACCGGCGGCCCGATGGGCGATGCCGGCCTGACCGGCCGAAAGATCATCGTCGACAGCTACGGCGGGATGGCCCGCCACGGCGGCGGCGCCTTCTCCGGCAAGGACCCGACCAAGGTCGACCGGTCGGCCGCCTACGCGGCTCGCTGGGTGGCCAAGAACGTGGTCGCCGCCGGGCTTGCCGAGCGGTTCGAGGTCGAGGTCGCCTACGGCATCGGGATCGCCCGGCCGATCAGCTTCTCGGTCGACTCGTTCGGGACCGGACGGATCGGTGACGACGCGATCCAGGCTCTGATCGAGCGACACTTCGACCTGCGCCCGGCGTCGATCATCGCGGCCCTCGACCTGCGCCGCCCGATCTACCGCCAGACCGCGGCCTACGGCCATTTCGGCCGGCCGGACCTCGACCTGCCGTGGGAGCGGACCGACAAGGCCGCCCTGCTCGCGTCCGAGGCAGGTTTGCCCGAGCCGGTCGCCGCCGCCTGACGCCGGGCGACCGGTCGGGGACCGTTCCGCGCCCGTAGACTTGCGGCGCATGTATGCCGTCATCCTGGCCGGCGGCGGCGGGACCCGCCTCCATCCGCTGAGCCGCGCCGAGCGCCCGAAGCCCTTCCTGCCGCTGCTCGGTGAGCGCACGCTGCTGCAGGGGACCGTCGAGCGGCTGGCCGGCCTGACCGACGACATCACGGTCGTGACCGATCAACGGTACGAGCAGCTCGTGCGCGAGCAAACGCCGAACGTGCGGATCATCGTCGAGCCGATGGGCCGGAATACAGCGGCCGCGATCGCCCTTGCCGCATTGACCATCGACAAGGATGAGGGCGAGGTCATGCTCGTCCTCCCTGCCGATCAAACGGTCGCGAAGGTCGACGTCTTCCAAACCGTCCTCGGGGCTGCGGCCGAGTGTCTTGCCACCGGGGCGTTCGGGATCGACGATCCATTGGTGACCCTCGGGATCCAGGTCGACAGTCCGGCCACCGAATACGGCTACCTCATCCCCGATGTCGATGCAGGCCAGGTCATCTGCGGCTTGCAGGCGTATCCGCTGATGCGCTTCGAGGAGAAGCCGAAGCCGGCCCGCGCAGAGCAGCTGTTCAAGGACAGCAAGGCCGTCGCGTGGAACGCCGGGATCTTCCTGTGGCGACGGCGGGCGATCCTTGCCGCCCTGACCCGCTACACGGGCCTCCTCCAGTCGCTCGGCCCGATGGTCGGCAATCCGTCCATGCTGCGGCACGCCTACGAAGCGATCCAGCGGCCCGTCTCGATCGACTATGCCGTGATGGAGGGTGCCGCTCAGAACGGCCAGGTCGTGATGGCGTCGATGGACGTCGGCTGGTCCGATCTCGGGTCGTGGTCCGCGCTCCTGGCCGGGCTTCGGGCACGCGGCACCGGCGCCGTGGTCCAGGCCGGCGAGACCATCGAGGTCGAGCACGACGACCTCATCGTCCGGCGGATCGGCGATCGATTGGGGGTCATCCCGCCGCCGGAGCGGGGTAGGATGACGGCCGCCCAGCCCATCGCGATCCTGCGCGGCACCGGCCCCGACCGGGCGACCATCGAACAGCTGCTCGAGCGCTGCACCGAGCCGGAGGACTTGACGTGACCCTGACCGGTCAGGCACCGGCCCCGACGACGATCGTCTTCGGCACCGACGGCTGGCGTGCCCGGATGGCCGACGAGTTCACCTACGACAACGTGCGGCGCTGCGCCGATGGCGTGGCGGCCTACGTCGTGGAACGCGGCGAGACGGCCAAGGGCGTGGTGATCGCCTACGACCGGCGCTTCTCGTCGGAGTTCTTCGCGATCGCCGCGGCCGAGGTGCTGCTCGCCCACGACATCCCGGTCGCCTATGCGGTCCGCGCGGTCCCGACCCAGATGAGCTCGTTCGAGGTGATCGAGCGCGGTGCCGCGGCCGGGATCGTCATCACCGCCAGCCACAACCCGTGGGTCGACAACGGCTTCAAGGTCAAGGCCCCGACTGGCGCCGCAGCGGGAGCCGAGATCCTCGGCGTCATCGAGGCGCGTCTGGCGCGGAACGGCGGGGTCGGGATCGACCGCCGGCCGTTCGCCGATGCCGAGGCCGCCGGGCTGGTCGATCGATACGACCCGTACGACGGCTACGAGCGATTCGTCCGGACCACCATCGACCTCGATGCCCTCAAGGCCGCGGACGTGTCGGTCCTGGTCGACCCGATGTGGGGCGCCGGGAGCGGCTGGCTCTCGCGCCTGCTGGCCGGCGGCCGGATCCGGGTCACCGAGATCCACCAGGAGCGCAACCCGTACTTCGGTGGCGTCAATCCCGAACCGATCCGCCCGAACATCGACGAGGCGCTCGGACTCCTCGCCGGGGGCGGCTTTGACCTCGGGCTCTTCCTCGATGGGGACGCGGACCGGGCGGGCGCGGCCGACGAGCGCGGCACGTTCCTCCACCAGCTCGAGGTCACCGGGCTGCTGATGTACTACCTGGCCGAGCACCGCGGGCTGCGCGAGCCGGTCGTCGTCAGCGTCAACAACACCTCGATGGCCGAGCGACTCGGCAAGCACTACGGGATCACGACCTACGAGACGCCGGTCGGCTTCAAGTTCATCGGGCCGAAGATGATCGAGACCGGTGCGATGCTCGGCGCCGAGGAGTCGGGCGGGTTCGGCTTCGGGATGCACCTTCCGGAGCGTGACGGGGTCTACGCGGACCTGATGCTGCTCGACCTGTTCCTGCGCGAGAAGGCGGCCGGTCGCTGGCCGGTCTCACGGTCGGTCGCGCATTTCCACGAGCTGGCGGGGCCGTCGTACTACCTGCGGGTCGATGTCCACGTGGAGCGGGCGGCCTATCCCGAGACCCGGCGCCGCCTCCTCGTCGACCTCGCCGCGGAGACACCGACCGAGCTGGCCGGTCGGCCGGTGGCGCGGACCGTCCCGCTCGACACCGGCGACGGCTTCAAGTTCTTCCTGGCCGACGGCTCGTGGCTGCTGGTCCGGGCGTCGGGCACCGAGCCGCTCGTTCGCGTCTACACCGAGGCGACCTCGGCCGAGCTCCGGGACACGCTGCTGGTGGCCGGTGAGCGCCTGGTCCGCGGCTCGTGAGCGAGAACGTCACGGCCGGGGCGAAGCGGGTCGACAAGCCGTGGGGGCACGAGCTCATCTGGGCTCACACGGACCGCTATGTCGGCAAGATCCTGGTCATCGAGGCGGGCCGCCGGCTGTCGCTCCAGCGTCACCTCGTCAAGGATGAATCGATCTTTGTCACGTCCGGCCGGCTGCGGCTCTACGCTCGAGGATGCCGACGGGACCGTCCAGGTCGAGGAGCTCGTTGCCGGTGATCACCGCCATGTGCCGACCGGGCGGATCCATCGGTACGAGGCGATCGAGCGGACCGAGCTGATGGAGGTCTCGACGCCCGAGCTCGATGACGTCGTCCGCCTCGAGGACGACTTCGGGCGCGAAGGTACTAGTGCCCCATAACCTCGAAAGGGGATGATTTCACTGGCGTCGCGGCGTCCCGGGGGGTGTACCCTTGAGGCCGACGCGACCGCCATCACCGGTCGAGGTGCATGACCGGACGGCGGCCCCGCGAGCGCCCTTCTGGGGCGACGGAGGTAGCACCGCGATGCACAGCTCCCTGATCGGCAAGGTCGAGAAGGCGAATCGCTACGCGCGAGAACTCGATCGCATCACGATCGAACGACTCTCGCTCACGTTCCGTGGCGATAACGACACCCATCACGTCGGGCTCGACGCCGGTCAGTGGCGATGCACCTGCCACTACTTCGAGAGCTGGGGGTCGTGCGTGCACCTGCTCACCCTCCAGAAGGTCTTTGGCGTGATGCTGCCCGAAGACGCCCAGGTTTCGATCTTTGCCGCCGCGGAGCCAGTCTCCGTCTGACTCCACGTCGGCGCGCCGACCGGCGGCGCGGGCGCGCGTTGCGACCTGCGCTCCGCGCTCACGCACCCTCAGGTGCGCTCGCTTTCGGTGCTCGGTCGCGCCTTCGCCGGCACCGTCGGGCGGCGCGATCCTCGGTTCGGCTGTAGCGGCGCCTCGTCCCGTAACCACCGGACAGGCCGGATTCTCGGTTCGACCCTGCTAGCGGCGCCAGGCGACGACTGCGCCCGTGGCTTGGGCGCCGATGGCCGGTTTGGAGACGCGGTTCCAGTCTGACCGGGCGTCGTGGACGGCCAGGGTGACGCTGCCGTCCTTGGCCTGCCAGGCGACAACGAGTCGCTGACCGGTCGCGTCGAGTGCGAACGCGATCGCGGTGGCCGAACCGTTCGGGGGCGCGATCGAGGCGACCGACGTGTCGTCTCCGCCGATCCAGTCGTTCGTCGTCCGGACGACGACCGGAGCGCCCGGCGAGGCCATCGTGGCGACGGTGTGGCCATCGGCCGACGCAGCCAGAAGTCGGGATCCGGAAGGCCCATCGGACAGCGACCCATCCGTGACGTCCACGATGGTCGCCTGCGGGGCGGCGCCATCACCGGTCACGACCACGAGGCGATCCGCGTCGATCCAGATCGGTGGCGCGGCGACGACCGACCGATCGATCGGGATCTCCGCCGCCGTGCCGGCCGATGGGTCGATCAGGACGACCCGGATGCCATCGCCCGACAGGAGGTCGCCGGCCAGCGTGGCGAAACGGCCGCCCTCGGGATCCCAGGCGACGAACGAGTCCGGACCCTTGGGCGCTGTCCCGTTCGGGCCGACTGCCTTGACCGAGCGCCACACCAGGGGCGTGTCCAGGTGCAGAGGGTCGCTCGTCGCCGTCTGGCCGTTCGCGAGCGCGGCCGCCAGCACGTCCGCTCGACCTGTCGCGACCCAGGTCGTGTCTCCCTTCGGCAGCTTGATCGGGACCGGCTTCGCGCCGGTCGCGTCCCAGCCGAGGAGCGTGGTCGAGTCCCCGTTTGCGACGAGCGCGATCAGTCCGTCAGGGGTGACGTCGGCCGATGGGCCAGGGTCCGAACACCCGGCGATCACGGCCACGCAGACGAGCGCGAGCGCCGGGCCGAAGGCACGGCGCACGCGGACCGACAGGCGGCCGGACCGGATCGGGGTTGGCATCGGCGAGCGAAGTGTGCCACGCCGACGCGGTCGGTCATCGCACGTTGACCTGCCAGTAGTAGGTGGCTGACCCAAGCTCGTCGCCGAAGCGGACCGTGAGCTGGACGGACCAGCGGCCTTTCGCCGGCGGGGCGAAGGCGATCGGGCGGCCGCCACCGCGGGATCCGTCGCCCAGGCTCGAGTGCGTCCGCCCCATCGGATGACCCGGCCGGCGCGCTGCGGGCAGACCAGGTGTCGACGGCGACCCCGCCGGCGAGCAAGGCGGTCAGGCGCTCACCGGCACCGATGCTGAGCGGCGCCCCGGGCAGCCACGGACTATCCGATCCGCCGCCGTTCCAGGTGAACGACCCGAGCTGGCCGGCGACGGGGTCGCCGCCCTCGACGGAGAGGGTCGCCGCCGGAGGCTCGGCGCTCAGATCGGCCGTCGGGCCAGGGGCGCCCGTTGTCGTTGCCGTCGAGGGAGACGGCGCCGACTCCTGTGACGCCGATGTCGTCGCAGCCGGCGGCGCGGTCGTCGCTGAGCCGGAGTCGGCCGATCCAGCCGGCCCGATCGACGAGCATGCGCTGAGGAGCAGCCCGACGAGCAGCAACGCAGAGAACGCGGTAAGGGGTCGCGTTCCGGACGATCGGCGCATCGGGTCTCCTCCACTGATGGTCACAGACATGCCACATCGGGCTGCATCCCGGCCGACGTCGACCCGCTGCACGTGCTCGTGTAGATGCGGACGGTCGAGCTGGTGTCACCATTCAGTCCCTCGCCCGACTCCGCGTAGACGGCACGGAACTCGGTGTCGAGGGAGAGGCGTTGGGCGAGGACATATGTCCCCGCCGTCGAGCCCGCAGGCATCGTGCCGACGGTCGTCCACGTGGTTCCGCCGGGCGGCCGACGCTGGAGAGTCACTGTCCGGCCGGCGACCGGGTTCCCGGCGAGTCGCGCGTACGAGTCGACGGCGGCGACGGTCAACGTTGCCGTCAGAGTCGTCGTGCCACCGACCAGGATCCCCGAGGGCGACGCGCTCAGGTTCAGGACCGTCGCCAGGTCCAGGCAGCTCGAGTACTTGGTCGTCCACGCCCACACGTCATAGATGCGCTGGAGCGTCGCCACGTCGCACCGGCCGAAGGCGTGGCGGTCCCAGCCGGTCGACGGCTTGGTGCGAGAGAAGGTCTGGACGACAGCGTCCTCGTAGTCCGAATCGCTCGAATAGTTGACGTGGTGGTCGAGACCCTCGACATGGCCGAGCTCGTCGAGCGTGATCGTCTCGGCGTCGTAGCAGCCGTTCGGCGGGGAGCTGTAGGACTGGCACCACTTGAGCGTGCCCCAGTCGTAGACGTGGCCCTGCTCGCGGAGCCAGATCGTGAACCCGCTCGGCACGGTACGGGTGAAGCACGCCAGGCCGTTGACCCCGCATGTCGCGCCGGTGCCATAGCCGATCGGGTTCGACCCCGCGGCGTCATAGGTGAACGGGCGGCTTTCGACGCCCGAGTCGCGCTCGCGTCGGCCGCCGCGGCCTTGATGGCGGCCTTGATCGCCGTCGTCGGCTCCGACCCGGACCGCCACCGGAAGCGCAGGTCCTGGTTCTGGCCGAAGGTGCCGCCGCTCAATGTCGGGTCCGGCCCGTGCGCAGCGGCGCCGACGCCTGTCAGGGCCAGCGCGAGCACCGCGACGATCGCGGCGCCGCCGCGCCGGAGATGGGTGCGATGGACGTGTCGTGCCGCATTCATCGGGTCGCCTCAGCCAGCGGGACGGTCATGCCGTCGGGGATGCGGCGGAGTCGTGCAGAGGAGGGCTGCCCATCGGATGGCATCCGACCGTCAGGTGCGAGCAGGACCCAGCCGATCGGCAGGTGGGTCGCGGCGTCGGCCTGGGCCGGCGAGGCCTGGAGGCCGAGCCCATCAGGGACCGGGCCGAGATCCGTCGCCAGGATCGCCATCGAGCGCCACCGAATGCAGGACGCGAGCCCCATCGGCGTCGACCTCGTCCACGAGCCGGGCTCCATCGGGCGTCGCCACGAGGACGGCCCGACCGGCGCCTGGTTCGAGCGTCAGGCGCCGGCCGGTGCCGAGATCGGTCGCAACGATCGGGCAGGGAAAGCCGCGGCATGCGCCGTACGTCACGATCCGGTCCCCATCGATCCCGACGAGCGCCCCGAGGTCGGGCGCGTCGAGCATGACGAGCGGGCCACCGTCCGGATCGAGGACCCGTGTCCGACATGCCACGTCGCCGCAGGACTGGACTGCCAGCCGGTCGCCCGCGAGGTCCCAGGTGAGCTCCGTCGACCATGTCCGCCCGAAACGACCATCGGCCGCCGGTGCGGGCAGCACCTGTCGGGCGGGGAGGCGGCCGTCCATCGGCCGGAGCCAGATCCCCTGGTCGGCGCGCGTCGCGCGGTCGACCCGCATCTCGTAGATCGCGGTCCCGGCCGGGTCGATCGTCGCCCGGCGGATGACACTCGACTCGGTCGCGATGGGCCAGGCACAGCCGCCCGCGACGTCGAGCGCCCGGAGTGTCGAGCGGACGCCGTCATCTGAGCCGATCAGCACGATCCGACCGAACGGCCCCGCCGCGAACGACTCGGCCGGAAGGTCGAGGACTCGGGCGCCCGGGTCGCCCTCGAGTCCGACCGCGAGCCGCTGACCGGCCAACGCCCCGCCGCGGTCGAGGATCGGATCGAGCCGGAACCACGGGGCTCCGCGCACCTGGGCCGGGTCCGCCGCAGCCGGATCGTGGGCCACGGCCGCCCGTGCCGCTGGCGATCCGCTGCAGACACCTGGACCCCACGTCCGAGTCCCGGCACCGAGCGTCGTCGACCCGACCAACCCGACCGCGCCGAGAGCGACAAGCCCCGGCCCGAACCAGCGCAGCCATCGTGCCTCCACCATGAGGGACCTCCTCCGGCGGACAACCAGATGGCGGGAGGAGGGCGAGACCCAGATCCTCGCAGGCAGCCCTTATCCGGCGCTTACCGGGGTTCCTGGTATCGCTTGTGGCCGCGGTAGAAGCCCGTTGCGGACGCTGCGGTCGTGCCTCGCGATCGCCTTGGGCCTGCGTTATGTCAGTCGTGGCGATACCTGTTGAACTGCTTTGCGCCTGCTGAACTGCCTTGCGGGCTGCAGGGCAGTCGAGGCCAAGGCGGCGTGCGAGCACCGGAGCGAGCGCACCCAAAGGTGCGTGAGCGAGGAGCGCAGTCGCCAACGCGGGCATCGGCAGTCCTGCAGCCTGCCGTGGTACCGTGGCCACATAACGCTGTGTGGCGCGAAGCCGGTGAGATCCCGGCACAGTCCCGCTACGGTGAACGCTCTCCAGGGAGCGCAAGTCCGGTCGCCGACCACACGGTGCATGCTCGAACCTTCGAGAGAAAGGTAGGCAGGACCGTGCGATCTTCTCCCTAGGACCCCTCCTTTCGATCGATTCGAAGCGAGGGGTTCGCGATTCGTCGCACCCCTCCGAGACCGCGCCCCGGAGGTTCCTGACCGTGCTCCCGTCGTCCCTGTCCGCCCATCACGCCGGCCCGCCCGGCCGCCTCGCCGCGCTCCTTGTCGCCCTCGTCGTGGTGATCGGCGCCTGCAGCGGCGCGGCTGCGACGACCGCGCCGGCCAGTCCGTCGCTCGCGGTCGCCACGGCCGCCCCAACCGCGACGCCTGCCCCGACCCCGAGCCCGACACCCGCTCCGTCGTTCCCGGCCACCCTCACCGATGACGACGGCACCGCCGTCACGCTCGCGGCCGAACCCCAGAAGATCGTCTCCCTGACCCCCGCGGTCACCGAGACGCTCTTCGCCGTCGGTGCCGGCAGCCGCGTCGTCGCGACCGACGACTCGAGCGACTACCCGGCCGAGGCCAAGCCGCTCCCCGACGTCGTGACCTTCGGGACCGTCGATACCGAGAAGATCGTCAGCCTCGCTCCCGACCTCGTCATCGCCGGCGGCGCCGGGTTCACCCCGGCCGATGCGATCGCCCAGCTCCGCTCGCTCAAGATCCCGGTCCTGGTCGTGTCGAGCAACACGCTCGACGTCATCTACAAGGACATCGAGCTCGTCGGGACCGCCGTCGGCGAGAAGGACGCCGCCGTCGCCCTGACGACGAAGATGCGCGCCGACATGGCCGCCATCGGGACCGCGACGACGGCCGAGTCGGCCAAGGCCGCGACCCCGCCACGCGTCTTCTACGACGTCGGCTACATCGACACGACCGGCCAGATCTATGGACCGGCGGCGGGCTCGTTCCTGGCCGAGATGCTGGGCATGCTCGGGGTCGACGTCATCACCGGCGACGCCGTCACCTACGAGATCCCGCTCGAGACCCTGATCCAGCGCGATCCGCAGGTGATCATCCTGGGCGTCAACGCGTTCTACAAGCCGACGGCCGCGACGATCGCCAAGCGGACGGGCTGGTCGGTGCTGACGGCCGTCAAGACCGGCGACATCCGATCCGTCACCGACACGGAGATCACGCGACCCGGTCCGCGCCTGGCGACCGGGATGCGGAACCTCGCGCTGGCCATGTACCCCGACCTCGTCCTCCCCTCGCTGGCGCCGTAGCGTGTCGACGGTGGCCACCCGCACGATCTCGACGGACATCCGACCGGTCACCCTGGCCGGCCGGATCCGCGGTCGTCCCGGTGTGATCGCCGTCATCGGTCTCGTCGTGCTGGCGGTCCTGATCGTCGCCGGGGTCACCGTCGGCTCGACCCAGATCGGCGCCGCCGACAGCATCGGGGTCATCCTCCACCGCGTCTTCGGGCTCGATCTCGGCCTGCGCTGGACGCAGGCGACCGAGACGATCGTCTGGGAGCTCCGCCTGCCGCGGGTGCTCACCGCCGCCCTCGTCGGCGCGGGGCTGGCGGTCGCCGGTGCCACCTTCCAGGGGATCGTGCGCAACCCGCTGGCGGACCCGTACGTGCTCGGAGCCTCGTCGGGGGCCGCCCTCGGTGCCGCCCTGGCGATCCTCCTGCCGGTCGGGATCACAGTCTTCCAGTTCGGCCTGGTCAACGTCTGGGCGTTCATCGGCGCCCTCGGCGCGGCGCTGCTCGTCTTCCGCCTCGGTGGCTCGGGCGGCTCGGGCGGCATGACCCGACTGCTGCTCACCGGCTATGCGGTCGGGTCGATCCTGGCCGCCCTGCTGACGATGGCGATGTACGTCTCTGGGACGAACCTGCGTGCGATCTTCTCGTTCCTGCTCGGCGGCCTCGCAGGGGCGTCCTGGGAGCGGCTCATCATCGCCACCCCGCTCATCCTCGGCGCGTGCCTGGTGATCGGGCTGCGCACCCGCTCGCTCGACGGCCTGCTGCTCGGTGACGCCGCGGCGACCCATCTCGGCGTCGACGTGAAGCGCGAGCGAGGCATCCTCCTGGTCCTGGCGACGATGGCCACCGCCGCCGCCGTCGCGATCACCGGTCTGATCGGGTTCGTCGGCCTGGTCGTGCCCCATGTCGTCCGGCTGCTGACCGGCGCGTCCGCGCGTCGCGTCGTGCCGATCTCCGCGATCTTCGGGGCGATCCTGCTGTCCGCCGCGGATCTCGTGGCGCGGATGCTCGGCGACCTCCCGGTCGGGGTGGTGATGGCCATCATCGGAGCGCCGTTCTTCCTCGTGCTGCTCTACCAGACCCGCTCGGGATACGAGCTGTGACCGCGATCCTCGACGCCGACGACATCAGCGTGCTGTACGGCGAGCGCACGATCGTGTCCGGCGTCAGCCTTTCGCTGCGGGCGGGCGAGCGCCTCGCCCTGGTCGGACCGAACGGCGCCGGCAAGTCGACCCTCCTGCGCGCCCTGACCGGCGCCCTCGAACCGCGGCTCGGGATCGTCAGGCTGCACGGCGAGCCGATCCGGACGATCGATCGCAAACGCGTCGCACGGTCGATCGCGGTCGTCCCCGAGCTTGCCCAGCTGCCGTTCGCGATGACCGTCCGCGAGGTCGTCGCGCTCGGGCGTCTGCCGCACGATCCGCCGCTCCGCGGCACGCGCGAGGTCGACGAGGACGCCGTCGATGCGGCGATCGAGCGCGTCGGCGTCGGTCACCTTGCGGACCGCGACGCGCGACGCCTGTCGCTCGGCGAGCGCCAGCTCGTGTTCGTCGCGATCGCGCTCGCCCAGACGGCGCCGATCCTCGTGCTCGACGAGCCCACCGCCCACCTCGACATCCGTCACCAGGTCGAGGTCATGCAGCTGCTCGTCGACCTCAACGAACGCGACGGCGCGACGATCATCGCCGTCCTCCACGACCTCGCCCTGGCCGCCAACTTCTTCCCGCGCGTCGCCCTGATGAGCGCCGGTCGGATCGTCGCCGACGGGCCGCCTGCGAGCACGCTCGACGCCGGGCATATCCGCGGGGTCTTCGGTGTCGATCCGGCCCATGTCCGCCTGCCGGTCGGGGCGGCGTGACGTGACCGTCCCGATCTCGCCACGCCCTGCCATCTCGATCGGGGCGGCCGCCCGGGTCGGCGGGACGCTGCGCGCCGCGCTGGCGCTGCTGACCCGGCTGCCGGTCCGATCGACCGACGAGATGGCGAGCGGCGCGGCGGCCTTCCCGGTCGTCGGGGTCCTCGTCGGTCTGGTCGGGCTCGTGCCCCTCGCGCTCCTTGGCGCGGCCGAGCCCGCCCTTGCCAGCCTGCTCGCGGTCGCGGCGATGACGATCCTGACCGGGGCGCTCCATCTCGATGGGCTTGCCGACACTGCCGATGCCCTCCTGGCGCCCGATCCGACGCGCGCGGAGCGCGCCCGGAAGGACCCGGCGGTCGGCCCGGGCGGCGCCGTGGCACTCATCCTCGTGCTCGCCGCCGAGGTGGCCGCACTTTCCAGCCTTGCATCCACCGCTGGGGGACTGGTAGCGGGTGCGGCGCTTGTGGGCGCCGCACCCGTCGCCAGGACGATCCCGGTCCTCGCCGTCGTGCTCGCCCGGTCGGACGGTCGAGCAGGCCGGGTTCGGTGCCTGGTTCGCGGCTCGCGTCCGGCCGGCCGATGCGGTCGTGGCGGTCATCCTGGCCGCGCTCGCCGTCGCCGCGACAGCCGTCATCACGCGGTCGGGTGGGATCGCGCTCGGGGGGCTCGTCGGGGCCGGCGCCGGGCTCCTGATCGCTGCCGTCATCGTCCGGGGCCGGCGGCAGCTCGATGGCGACGGTCTTGGCGCGATGATCGAGCTGACCGCTGGCGGTTTCGCTCATCGTCGCCGCGGTCGCGTCATGAGCCGACCGAGCCGCCACGATGGCTGAGCCGCTCATCCTGGCCCTCGGCGGCACGCGGAGCGGCAAGAGCTCGTTCGGTCTGGCCGCCGCGAGGCGGTTTGCGGGCGATGACGACCGCGTCTGGTTCCTGGCGACGGCCTGGCCGGGCGATCCCGAGCTCGACGATCGGATCGCCCGGCATCGAGCCGCACGGCCGGCGTCATGGCCGACGATCGAGGTCGGCACGGATCTCGCCGCCGCATTGGTCCAGACCGTGCCCGACGAGCCGGTCCTGATCGACGGCTTCACCCTCTGGCTCAGCACGCTCCTCGGGGACGAGGCGCCGGCGATCGACCCGATCCTCGACGGCCCGGTCGCCGAGGCGCTCCGGGCGATCGAGGCGCGCCCGGGACCGGTCGTCGTCGTCAGCGACGAGGTCGGCTCCGGGATCGTGCCGATGCACGCCGGCGCGCGGGCGTATCGCGACCTCGTCGGGATCGCGCACCAGCGGCTGGCGGCCCTCGCCGACGAGGTCTACCTGCTCGTGGCCGGGCTGCCGATCACCCTCAAAGGCGGCGGTCGACCGTGAGCCGCCGCGCACAGACCGACACCGGCGCGGAGGGCGCCCTGCGCGCCGCCCTCGATACGGTCGCGCCACTCGACGCCGACGCGATGGCGGTGGCGGCGGCGCAGATCGACCGACTCACGAAGCCGCCGGGGAGCCTGGGGCGGCTCGAGGTCCTGGCCATCCAGCTGGCCGGGATCACGGGCCGCCCCGATAGCTCGGGTGGACGCGCGGGCGATCATCGTGGCCGCCGCCGATCACGGCGTCGCGCGGCAGGGCGTCTCGGCCTATCCCGCCGAGGTCACGGCCCAGATGGTCGCCAACTTCGTCGCCGGCGGGGCCGCGATCAACGCCCTCGCAGGGTCCGTCGGGGCACGGGTCGTGGTCGTCGACGCCGGCGTCGCGGGACCCATCCCTCCCGTCATCCCCGACCCGAAGCGCGGGAGCACGCTCATCAGCGCCCGGGTCCGGCCGGGGACCGCGGACATGACCGACGGCCCGGCCATGACCCGCGACGAGGCCCTGACCGCGATCGCGACGGGCCGTCGGGTGGTGACGGAGCTCCGGGCCGACGGTATCGGGCTCGACCTCGTCGGAGTCGGCGAGATGGGGATCGGCAACACGACGGCCGCCAGCGCGCTCGCCGCGGTGTTCACCGGGGCCCCGGTCGATTCGGTGACGGGCCATGGGACCGGCATCGACGACGCGGGCCGGATCCGCAAGATCGCGGTCATCGAGACCGCCCTGGCGCGCAACCGGCCCGATCCCGCCGACCCGCTCGGCGTGCTGGCAGCGGTCGGCGGCCTCGAGATCGCCGTCCTGGTCGGCGTCATCGTCGAAGCTGCCGTGCAGGGCATCCCGGTCGTCCTCGACGGCTTCATCAGCGGGTCGGCGGCACTCGTCGCTGTCGCGCTGCAGCCACGGCTCGGTCCGCGGCTGATCGCCGGTCATCGCTCGACGGAGCCCGGCCACAGGGTCATCCTCGAGCATCTCGGCCTGGTCCCGATCCTCGAGCTCGACCTGCGTCTCGGCGAGGCGTCAGGTGCCGCGCTGGCGATGGCGGTCATCATCGCCGCCGTGGCGATGCGCGACGAGATGGCGTCATTCGACTCGGCGGGCATCGCCGGTCCGACATGACGACGATCGTCCTGGTCCGCCACGCCGCGACCGCGTTGTCCGGCGAGCGCTACAGCGGCCGGAGCGATCCGCCCCTGACGGCCGAGGGCCGGCGATCCGCCGAGGATCTTGCGATCCGCCTGGCGGGGACCCTGCCGCCCGGGATCCGGATCGTGACGAGCCCGAGCCAGCGGGCATACGACACCGCTGCCGTCCTGGCGGCTCATGCCGCACCAGCGGTCCTCGAGATCGACGACCGCTGGCAGGAGGTCGACGTCGGCGACGCTGAGGGCAGGACGTTCGACGAGGTCGCCGCACGCTACCCGGCCCTGGCTGCCCAGCTCGCCGCCGGGGACGCCGAGATCGACTGGCCCGGCGGCGAGACGGCCGCCGCTCTGCGGGAGCGGGTCATCGCCGCATGGGCCGAGATCATCGGCGCGGACCGGCCGACGGTCGATCGTCTCCCACGCCGGGACCATCCGGATCGCCCTGGGTCTCGCGACCGGTCGACCGCCGGAGGAGATCCCGTTCCCGGCGCCTGCCGAGGCCACCCGGGTCGAGGTCGAGACGGCGACCATCGAGCCACTTCGGGGTCGAACCCGCCCGGACTGATCGGCTCCGCCCTCAGGCCGGGGCGAAGGCCGCCTCAGCGAGGTGCGCGACGGCATCGACCGTCTTGACCGCGTCCCCGTTGGCCAGCGTGACGGCCGTCAGCCCCGAAGCCGACGCACCGGGAACGCCGCCGCGAGGATCCCGACGACCGCGAGCGCGGTCTCGAGGGCCATCCCGTCCGGCTCGGGCATCGTCAGCGCCCAGTCGCCCGATTCGTCGAGGCAGTCCATGTCGAACGCGATGTACAGCCCGTCGACGCGCGCGGCGACGACGGCGGCCCAGCCCTCGACCGCAGCCCGTCCGGCGTTCGTACCCAGCATCCCGGCCCCGAAGTGGGCGATGCGCGACGCCGCGAACGTCCGTGATTCGGCCTCGTCGAGGACCTGCCCGCCGAACAGCGCGGCGTCCTGCTCCATCACGGTCGGTCCGTCGGCCGCGGCCACGAGGTCCGGGTCGCCGCGGCCGCACAGCATCGCGAACGGCATCCCCCAGACATTGCCCGATGGCGTGGTGTCGGGCGTGTTGAAGTCTCCGTGCGCGTCGAACCAGGCGATCGCGAGGCGAGCCGCCGGTCGGGCCGCGCGCAGCCCGGCCATCGCGCCGGCATGCGCGGTGCAGTCGCCGCCGAGGATCAGCAGCCGCGCGTCACCCGTGCCTGCGCCCACGGACGCCGCGACGAGATCGCGCTCGCGCGGAAGGAACTCGCAGATCGCCGCCCGGTTCTTCGCACGCGGGTCCGGATCGGGGCATGAACCCCGGATCGATGGTCAGGTCGCCCGCATCGTGCAGCTCGACCCCGGCCAGGCCCGGTCGCGCCCGAAGACGGTCGATCAGGCCGAGCTCGCGGAGACCCGCCGGCGTCCGCTCCATCCCGGCCAGGTGACCGCCGAGCGAGGTCGGGACGCCGACGATCGCGATCGGTGCATCCATCGCGGGCATGGTGCCGCATCATGGGCTCGTGCGCATCGCCGAGTTCGCCCTGGAGCGCTACTTCGCCCGCTGGGAGTTCGCTGCCGAGCACCTGCTCTGCGCCTCGGATGTCGAGGGCTACCCGATGGCCGAGCTGCTCGCCCTCGCCGACGACGAGACCCGGGCCCTGTGGGACGGGCTCCGCCTCGGCTACACCGAGTCGACCGGTCACCCGCTCCTGCGCGCCGAGATCGCGTCGCTCTACGAGACCATCGAGCCCGACGGGGTGCTCACCTTCGCCGGCGCCGAGGAGGCCGTCTTCTGCCTCATGAACGTGGTCGTCGGGCCGGGCGATCACGCCATCGTCACCTGGCCCGGCTACCAGAGCCTCTACGAGGTTGCGCGGGCGAACGGTGCCGACGTGACCCTCCACGAGCTCCGCGAGTCAGCCGGCTGGCGTCTCGATCTCGACCTGCTCCGGCGCCAGGTCACGCCCGCGACGCGACTCATCGTCGTCAACGCGCCGCACAACCCGACCGGGATGCTGCCCGACCGCGCCACGTACGACGGCCTGGTGACGATCGCCGCCGAGGCCGGCGCGCATCTGCTCCTCGACGAGGTCTACCGTGGCCTCGAGTTCGATGAGGCCGATCGCCTTCCGACCGGCGCCGACGCCCTTCCGACCGGCATCTCGCTCGGGGTCATGTCCAAGGCCTATGCCATGGCGGGGCTGCGGATCGGCTGGCTGGCGAGCAACGATCGCGACCTCCTCGCCCGGGTCGCCGCGTTCAAGGACTACACCACGATCTGCTCGTCCGGGCCGTCGGAGATCCTCGCGATCATCGCGTTGCGTGCCCGCGAGCGGGTCCTGGCACGTTCGCGGGGCATCATCGCCACGAATCTCGAGCGGCTCGACGCCTTCTTCGAGGCGTGGCCGGACCGCTTCGCGTGGGTCCGCCCGCGGGCAGGCTCGATCGGCTTCCCGCGGCTGACCGTCCCGGGCGTCCGGATCGACGACTGGGCGGCCGAGCTCGTCGCGGCCGAAGGCGTCCTGCTCCTGCCCGGTTCCCAGTTCGGCTACCCGGGCAACCATTTCCGGCTCGGGTTCGGCCGGACCGACCTGCCCGAGGGGCTGGATCGTCTCGAGGCGTACGCGGGGAGGACCCTTCGATGAGCATCCCGATGGGCAACCCTGGGAGATCGCCCACAACCCGTCCTTCCCGATCGGCGCGGACGGCCGCCTCGCGATCCCCTGAGCCGGGGAGCGCGATTCGCAACCGGTTTGTGACGTCGTGGGCCGTCCTGTCGCATCCGCCGGATGGTCCGCTCACGTGATGCTCGTCTTCCACGTATGGAGGACGCCTGATGGCCCCGAAGACCCCCGCTCCCGTCCACACCAACGGCCGAACCCGCGCCCGATCGGCGCAGCCGAAGCTCGACCTCAGCGGTCCCGAGATCCAGCGCTTCGGCGCGATGCGAACGCTGCCGATCGGCTTGTCGGAGACCGCGCGGTCATCGAGCTGCCGGTTGCTCAACGAGATCCTGGCGGACTCGATGGTGCTCTATGCCCTGTACAAGAAGCATCACTGGCTCGTTGCCGGGCCGACCTTCTACCAGCTGCACCTGCTGTTCGACAAGCACGCGGCGGAGCAACTCGAGATCGTCGATGTGGTTGCCGAGCGGATCCAGAGCTTGGGCGGGATCGCCGTCGGCGACCCGCGTCACGCCGCCGAGCTGACGACCATCCCGCGACCGCCCGATGGCGCCGAGGAGGTCGCGGTCATGATCGACCGGACGCTGAAGGCCCACGAGACGATCATCGGCAAGGTCCGACGCGGGATCGACGCCACCGAGAAGACCTCGGACTGGGGCTCGAACGACCTGCTGATGAGCGACGTCCTCCGACGACACGAGCTGCAGGTCTGGTTCCTGGCGCAGCACGTCGTGGACGTGCCGCTGGTCACCAGCTGACGGTCACGTGGAGGGCGCCGGCCGACAACGGCGCGAGCTGGCGGAAGGCGTCGCTGTAGAGGTCGATCATGTGCCCGCTGCCGCAGGCGCAGTAGTCGATCAGCTTGACCCAGACGCAGGAGCCGCTGCCGCAGACGCGAACGGTCCGGCCACGCCATGAGCCGACGCGGAGAGCCGGCCCGGCGGCTGCGTAGAGGCCGCCCGGATAGCCGCTCATGCAGGCGCTGACGCCCGTCTTGCAGTACCAGCTCGCGGAGCCCGTGCGGCTATGCCCGGTCAGCCGGGGATGGGGCGGTGTCTTGGCCTGCGTGCGGGCGACCGTTGCGGATGACGGCGTCGGACGAACCGAGGGCAGCGACGCGGCGCTTGCGAAATCGGCGATCTGCGCGCGAGGATCGTGACGGGCGTCTGCGTCAGCGTCGATCGCCGGCGTCACAGGCTCGACCGAGACCGAGGGGGGCACGATCAGGCGAAACTCGGCGGGTGACGGAGCCGTGGGCTGGCTGGGCAGTCGAGCGGTCGCGGTCGCGACGGAGAACGTCGCGGCAAGGCAGAGGGAAAGCGCTAGCGCGCCCGCTCGCCGACGATTCAGATCGGGGCGCCCGCGACGATCACGTCGGGACGCCGGTGGGTGGTCTTGGGCATCAGATGGCAGATAGTGGCGGTCTGGTGGTGTCGGCCGGTCGCCACCGGGTCGCGCGATACCTTGCAGGGGCGTGACAACGAGGTGTCCACGTGGGGCCCGAAGCCGAGCGCGGAGGGACGTCAGCCGGGCTTACGCCCCGTGGGCTTCGGCCTTGAGCTCGGCGGTGGTCGGCAGCATCGACTTCCCGCGCCGGGCCCCCTTCAGGAGGATCCAGGCCAGGGGGATCGGCACGAACCAGTAGTACAGCCGGTAGAGGAAGACCCCCGCAGTGACCGCGGCCTCGTACGGGGTTCCGGCGATCGTGGTCAACCCCGAGATGAACAGCAGCTCCGGCACGCCGGCTCCGCCTGGCGACAGCGGGATGATCGTGACGACCATCACGAGGGCGTAGACCGCGAAGATGTCGCCCGGGGTCAGGACGTTCTCCGGGACCCCCATCATCCGGAGCGCGACGATCAGCACGATCACCCAGGCGAACTGCGACAGGATCGACGCCCCGAGGGCCGCCAGACCGCGACGACGGATCACGACACCCAGCTGATCGCGGAAGCGATGGATCGACGCCGAGACGTCCGGTGTCCCTTGCCGACCGAGGCGGCGCATCACCCAGGACACGAAGCGTTGGCCGGTCCGTCCGAGCCAGTCGGCGGCGCGTTCGGAGCGGACGACGGCAACGATGAGCACGATGGCCACGACGAATGCGACGGCGCTGATGATCGCGATCAGCCAGGCGGTGTCCGCGTTCTGCACCTTGGCCATCTCACCCGAGACCGCCAGGACGATCACGGCGAACAACGGCAGGAACAGACGGCTCAGCTCGTTCACGACCCCGTACAGGGCGATCCCGGACGTCGTCGGGATGTTGCCGATGCCCCAGCCACGGACGACGACCCACAGGACGCCCATGTTCCACGGGCCGAATGGGACGCTCGCCCCGATGCCGGACAGGATCAGCCACGACGTCGGTCCACGGAGGATCGAGAGGCCCGGGATGAGCGCGCAGAAGACGAGGCCACTTACCAGCCAGGCGAGCACGCCAAGGATGGTCATGACCACGAGCTGGTTGAGCGTCAGCGCCTGGAAGGCCGCGACCACCTCGCCGTAATCGATGTAGCGCGGCAGGATGACCAGGAAGACCAGGACGAGGACGCCGACGATGAGGCCGGAACGCATGAGCGCGGCGCGGCGGCTCGGCGGCGCCGCGGCGGACGCCGGGTCGGACGCCGGGTCTGTCGCCGGCGCCGGCGCGGGGTCTTCTGCCGTGGTCGGGGACGCGGCGGTGGGGTCTGCTTCAGGTCCGCTCATTCCGCGACCCCTCCCTCACTTCACAGCGCATCGAACATGTCCGGACCCACGGCCGACGAGTGATCGGGGCGGAGCGCCTGCCGGCTCCGCGACGCATCGGTTCAGGATAGGGAGTCGGCGCGCCTCGGGTGTGGCGACTGTCGCCGGCGCCGCCGCCCCGACCTCAGGCGCGCTTGCGCTCCAGGTCGAGGAAGGGGAGCTCGACCACGGTGGCGCCGACCCTGCCGCGCCGACCCTCGACGGTCCATTCGACCGCGAGCGGCGTCCCGATCGCCTCGTATTGCGGGGGCACCGACGCGAGCGCGATCGCCTGCTTGAGGATCGGGCTCCAGCCGTGGCTGGTCGCGCGGCCGACCTGGCGGCCGGCAGCGAAGACCGGGACCGGGGCGCGGTCGACGCTCGGGCTGATCGCCGGCGGCAGACCCTGTGCGTCGTACAGGGCCTCGATGTCGTACCAGTCGAGCTGGAGGCCGACGAGACGCCGCGCCGGACCGCCCGCGGCCGCTTCGCGTTCGAGGGCGAGACGGCCGACGAAGTCCCCCTTGTCGAAGCTGACCAGCCGGCCGAGCCCGATCTCGCCCGGGGAGTAGTTCTGCTCCGGGTTCATCGCGTGCCGAGCCGACGTGTAGTCGACCTCGAGCAGGATCAGCCCGGCCTCGAGTCGGACGACGTCGAGGGCGAGCATCCCCGCCGGCCGGATGGCGTAGGCGGCACCTGCGGACATCAGCGCGTCCCAGACCTTGACCGCGCCGTCGGTCGGGATCCACAGCTCGTAGCCCAGGTCGCCGGTGTAGCCGGTCCGTGAGACGTCGACCTTGACCTTGCCGACCTTGGCCGGTCGGCGCCGGAAGTAGCGCAGGTCCGCGAACGACTCGCCGGTCGCCGCCTCGAGGATCGCCCGTGACAGCGGCCCCTGCAGGGCAAGCGCGGCCGTCGCCTCGGTCTCCTCCGTGATCGTCACGTCGAGCCCGGCGCTGTTCTGGCGGAGCCAGCGCAGCTGCGGGTCGGCGGCGGTCCAGCGGAACAGCTGCTCGTCGAGGCGGTGGATCGTGCCGTCGTCGACGACCTTGCCGTGCTCGTCGCACCACGGCGTGTAGATCACGCCGCCGACCGCCAGCTTGGTCGCGTCGCGGGTGACGACCCGATCGACCAGCCGGAGCGCGTCGGGCCCGCTGACCTGGTACTTGTACAGCGGCGAGACGTCGATGAGCGCCGCCGCCTCGCGGATCGCGTTGTACTCGATGTCGTGCGCGTCGGCGTAGACGCTCGAGGCGTAGTAGCCCGACCACTCGCGCCACTGCATCTTGCGGTTGAGCGGCGAGGTGCGTGGATGGAACGGCGTCCCGACGCTCACGGTGTGGCAGACCTCCTGGTGGACCGCGAGTATGGCAGGCCGTCCGGTAGACTTGCATCAAAGCTATGCACTCTGGATAGGCTCGGAGGGACGCGTTCCTTGGCCCAGTCGTACGACGCGGTCGTCATCGGTGGCGGACACAACGGCCTCGTCAGCGCGGCCTATCTGGCGCGGGCCGGGCTGAAGACCCTCGTCCTCGAGAAGCGCCCCGTGCTCGGCGGCGCGGCCGTGACCGAGGAGCTCTTCCCGGGCTTCCGATTCTCGGTCTTCTCGTACGTCGTCAGCCTGCTGCGGCCCGAGATCATCCGCGACCTCGCAGCTGCCCAAGCACGGTCTCGACATCCTGCCGCTCGACGGGACGTTCACGCCGCTGCACAAGGGCGAGGGGCCGCCGGCCGGCGGTGGCGACTACCTGTGGCGCGTCAACGACCACGGCCGGACGATCCGCGAGCTGCGCCGCTGGTCGGCGGTCGACGCCGAGGCCTACGAGGAATACGGCCAGCTGATGGTCGAGATGGCCCGCTTCATCAAGCCGATCCTGGCCATCACCCCGCCCGACCTGACCAGCCTCGATCCGCGGCCACTGCTGCCGCTGGCGGGTCTGGCGCGGCGCTTCCAGGCACTCCCCGAGCGCCAGCAGGCGGTCTTCGTCCAGCTCATGACGATGAGCGCCTCGGACTTCCTCGACCAGTGGTTCGAGACCGAGCCGCTCAAGGCCACGATGTCCGCATCCGGGATCATCGGCACCTACCAGGGCGTCAAGAGCCCGGGGACCGCGTACGTCCTGCTCCACCACTACATGGGCGAGATCGACGGCGCGTTCCGGGCGTGGGGGATCCCCAAGGGCGGGACCGGCGGCGTCAGCAACGCGATCGGCAGTGCCGCGCGCGCCCTCGGTGCCGAGATCCGGACCGACGCCCCCGTCGCCAACGTCATCGTCAAGGGCGGCCGGGCGGTCGGGGTCGCGCTCGAATCGGGCGAGGAGATCCACGCCGACTCGATCCTCTCGTCGCTCGACGCGCATCGGACCTTCCTCGGCCTGCTCGAGTCGGGGACGCTCGAGCCCGTCGTTCGAGGAGGAGGTCCGGCGCTTCAAGTTCCGCGGCTCGTCGGGCAAGGTCAACCTGGCGGTCGACCGGCTGCCGGACTTCAGCAGCCTGCCGGGCGTCGGCGAGCACCTCCGCGGCGCGATCAGCTTCAGCCCGTCGATCGACGACATGGAGACCGCCTACGACGACGCCAAGTACGGCCACTTCAGCCGGAAGCCGTACATCGACATGATCATCCCGACCCTGGTCGACCCGACGATGGCGCCGCCCGGCAAGCACGTCATCAGCTGCTTCGTCCAGTACGCGCCGTACAAGCTGGCGCCCGAGCTCGGGACCTGGGACGACCAGCGCGAGGCGTTCGGCGACGCGGTCGTCGACCGGATCTCGGAGTTCGCGCCGGGGTTCCGCGACAGCATCCTGTTCCGCAACGTCCAGACCCCGCTCGACATCGAGCGGACGACCGGGCTGACCGAGGGCAACATCTTCCAGGGTGAGCTGTCGCTCGAGCAGCTGTTCTTCAACCGCCCGGTCCCCGGCTACGCACGGTTCCGGACGCCGGTCCGCGATCTCTGGCTGTGCGGGTCGGCGACCCATCCGGGTGGCGGGATCATGGGTGCCAACGGCCGGATCGCGGCGCTCGAGGTCCTGCGGGCGCGCGGCCGGAAGGCGGCCTAGTCGATGGCAGCGACCAACGGCGCGACCGCGGCGTACGACGCGATCGTCATCGGTGGCGGGCACAACGGGCTCGTCACCGCGGCGATACCTGGGCAAGGCCGGGCTGCGGACGGTCGTCCTCGAACGACGGGACGTGCTCGGGGGCGCGGCCGGAACCTCGGAGCTGGCGCCCGGGGCACGCGTCCCGACCCTCGCCCATACCGTCGGGCGGCTGCGCCCGTCGGTCGTCCGCGATCTCGACCTCAAGCGGCACGGGCTGTCGCTCGTCGGCCCGGACGTCCGGGTCTTCGCCCCGGGGCCAGATGGCGACGCGGTCGTGCTGTGGGGCGATGTCGCGAAGACGGCCGAGGGACTCCGGTCACGGTCCGCGTCCGACGCCGATGGCTACCCGGCGTTCGACCGGCTGGTCCGCTCGCTGTCCGGCTTCCTCGGCGAGCTCGCCGGCGGGGCGCCACCCGACATCCACTCGCCGGGTCTCGGCGACGCGCTGGCCGGGCTTCGTCTCGGGCGGACGTTCCGCGGCCTCGGGCGCGACGACGGCCGGACGATCACCCGCGTCCTGCCGATGGCCATCGCGGACTTCGTGGCCGAGTCCTTCGAGAGCGACGCGGTCCAGGCGGCGATCGCCTGGCGTGGCGTCCAGTACACCGCGATGGGGCCGTGGTCCGCGGGAACGACCGCGGTCCTGCTCGCCGATTCCGCCGGCAACGACGGCGGAGCGGCCGGTCAGACGGTCTTCGCGCGAGGCGGCCCAGGCGCGCTCGTGGCCGCGCTCGAAGCGGCCGCGCGCGAGGCCGGTGTCGAGATCCGGACCGGTGCCGAGGTCGTCGCCATCACCTCGAGCAGCGGCCGCGCGACCGGCGTCGCGCTGGCGTCGGGCGAGGAGCTCGACGGCGCGGGCCGTCGTGGCCGGCATCGACCCGAAGCGGACCCTGACGCAGCTGGCGGACCCGGTCGCGATCGGCCCGAGCCTGCTCTGGCGCGCCGGCAACATCCGGACGCCCGGCACGGTCGCCAAGGTCAACCTCGTGCTCAGCGGGCTGCCGCGCTTCACCGCGGCCGGCGACGAGACGCGGCTGATCCGCGGACGGATCCTGATCGCGCCCGGGATCGACGCGATGGAGCGGGCGCACGACGCGGCCAAGTACGGCCGGCCGTCGGAGCAGCCGATCATGGAGGCGACGATCCCGTCGCTCGCCGACCCGTCGCTCGTGGATGGGGCGGCACCCGGCACCCACGTCATGAGCGTCATCGTCCAGTCGACGCCCTTTGCGCCTGCGCGATGGCACGTGGGACGAGGCGCGGGACGGCTTCGGCGACCTCGTCGTCGAGACGCTCGACGGCTATGCGCCGGGGCTGGCCGGGCTGGTCACCGCGCGCCAGGTCCTGACCCCGCTCGATCTCGAACGCGACTATGGCCTGACCGGTGGCCATCCGATGCACGGCGAGCACGGCCTCGACCAGTTCTTCCTGTGGCGCCCGTTGCTCGGCCATGCGCGCTATCGCCTGGCGCTCGAGGGGCTCTACCTCGCTGGGGCGGGATCGCACCCGGGCGGCGGGATCACCGGGCAGAACGGCCAGAACGCGGCGCGCGAGATCGTCGGGGACCTCAGGAAGCGCCGCCGCTGACCTCGGCTCCCGGGTGGGGACAGCCGACGGTGGACGTCGTGCTACAGGGCCGGTGCGCCCGACCCGTTCCAGCGTTGGGTCAGCCGAGGCAGCACGCCCGCCAGCGGTTCGCCGAGCCAGCCGCGCAACGACCGGCCATGTCGGGCGGGCTCGACGAAGGGCCGTCGCGGCAGTGGGGCACGACGGGCGATCGGCTCGCCATCGTCGCTCCCGGGGTGACGCGGCTCGGCGAGTGAGAAGGCGGGCGCCCCGGCGACCCGGACGCTCCACGGCGTCGTTCGGCCGTGCCACGGCAGGAAGCCGAGCGGCACGATCCGGATGGCCTGCGAATAGGTCGTCGCGTAGTCGGCGGCCGACAATCCGATCGCCGCCAGCTGCTCGGCGTACTTGGCCAGGTGTCCGGGCGGCAGGACCTCGCGCGTCGGTCGATCGTCGAGCTCGGCGCGGGCCTCGATGAGCCCGACATCGAAGTCGTCCTCGGCGTCGCCCAACGCGAGCATCACCGACGAATTGGCGCGCAGGTTGCGGACCTTCTGGGCGCCCGGCTTCGAGAACACGAGAAGAGCCTCGCCGTCCCACGAGAACCAGGTGGGCACAAGATGCGGACCTCCATCCGGTCGGACGGTGGACAGCCAGACGACCGGCTCGCGCTCGAGCAGGCCGTGGATCCGGGTCGTGGCGAGGGGTGCTGCGTCCATGCCGAGACGATGATCCGGCGGCCGCGTCCGGTCAGCCGACCACCGTCGCATCGCCGGCATGGACATCCGACGACCCGCCCGAGGCGAGGAGAAGGTCGCGCTGGGTACGATGCTCGAGTGACGACCGACCCGACGCCGCCGAACCGCTCCGCGCCAGGTGACGACCCGCACCGCGAACCGCGCACGCTGGGTCTCGAGAGACTTGTTTTCTTCTCGGACGCGGTCTTCGCCATCGCCATCACACTGCTCGTCCTGGACCTGAAGGTGCCCGCGCTGCCCGACGATGCGTCGGCACAGGCGATCGGCGATGCGCTGCTCGCTGAAGCCCCGTCGTTCTTCGCCTTCGTCCTGAGCTTCGCGGTCGTCGGGTTGTACTGGCTGGCCCACTGGCGCAAGTTCCAGCTCATCGTCCGGGCGAATCAGCGACTCCTCGTGCTCAACCTCGCACTGCTCGGTTCGGTCGCATTCATCCCGTTCCCGACCCGCCTCATCGCGGAATTCGGCGACGGCCTGACGACCGCCATCTACGCGATCTCGCTGGCGGTCACGGGCTTGCTCGGCAGCGCGATGCTCTGGTACGCATGGCGTGCCGGCCTCGTCGATCCCGCGGCGTCGCCACGGGCCGTGCGCAACTACACGGTTCGCGGTCTCGTGGTCCCGGGGATCTTCCTGGCCTCGCTCGTGATCGTTGCCCTGCTCGGTCCACGAGCCGGCCAACTCTCGTGGCTCGCGATCCCGTTCGCGCAGGCCGCCGTGAGCCGTCGCTACGGCGAAAATGCTCAGCTGCCTCTCTGAGTCATAGAGCCCGCGGGCGTTCCCCGGGTCGGCCCGACCTACTTTGGCTTGTTGCCTCCGAACAGCCCGCCGAGCTCGCCGAGCACCGCGCCGAGCTCCTGCGTGCCGCTTGCGCCGCCACCGCCGGTCAGGCCGCCGAGCAGGCCACCGAGCCCTTCCAGACCGCCGGCCGCTTTCCCGAGACCGCCGCTCGGCACCTGGCCGTTGGGAGTCAGCATGTCGATGATCTGGGGCAGGAACGCGGCCAGCATCGGGAGCAGCTGGCCGGCGTCGATCCCGGAGCCGCTCGACAGCTGCTGGACGGTCTCGGGCCCGAGCGCCTCGCCGAGCTTCGCCGGGTCGACCGGCTGGTTCTGGCCGGTCGAGATCCACGAGTCGACGGCCCCGCCCAGCCCGCCGGCCCGGAGCTTCGCTACGATCCCGTCGATGCCGCCGGCCGCCTCGACGGCTTTGCTCAGCCCACCCAGCGCCGCGGCCGCGTCGGGCGTCGACCCGGGCGTGCCGGGCACCCCGGCCTCGGCGCCCAGGCTCGTCGCCATCTTGGTCAGATCGTCCATCGCCGGACCTCCTGTGCGGGTCGTTCGACCGGGAGGCGATGGTACGCCGTCAGTCGGTCGGTGACGCCCCGGACGGCTCGGGGGGATCGGGCAGGGTCCAGTCCCAGGTTCGCAGCCGCTTGAGGAGCCGTCGCCCGGTCAGGTCGAGGTGGATCGGCGTGACCGCGATCCGGCGGTTGACGACCGCGTGGAAATCGGTCCCTTCGACCGCGAGGCCCGACGGCGGCGGCCCACCGATCCAGAAATAGGGGATGCCCGCGCGGGTCCTGGCGCTCGATCAGCTGGTCCTGGTAGACGCGCTTGCCGAGCCGCGTCACCTCGACCCCGTCGAATTCCTCGGGCGCGACGGCCGGGACGTTGACGTTGATCAGCTCGCCGGGTGACAGGCCGTGCTCGAGGATGTTGCGGGCGACAGCCGTGGCGGCCCGGCCGGCGAGCTCGAAATCGGGGTGCGCGTAGTACTCCTGCGAGATCGCGAAGGCCGGGCAGTTGTTGATGACCGCCTCCATCGCGGCACTGACCGTGCCCGAATAGGTGATGTCGTCGCCGAGGTTCGCGCCGTAGTTGATGCCGGCCGCGACGAGGTCGAACGTGTACCCGAAGTAGCCGAGGAAGGCCAGGCTGACCGCGTCGGTCGGCGAACCGTCCACCGAATAGGCGAGCGAGCCGTCGCCGAGCACGCGCTCGCGGACGCGGAGCGGGCGCATCAGGGTCTTCTGGTGGCCGACCGCGCTCTGGTTGGTGTCGGGGGCGACGACCGTCACCTCGCCCATCCCGTCGAGTGCCTGCTTGAGGGCGAGGAGCCCGCGCGACTCGACCCCGTCGTCGTTGGTCACCAGGATCCGTGGCCTGGTCGTCCACTCGCCGAGCGGTCGGGCGTTGAGCCGAAGAGCCCGCAGGCCCGCCGCGCGCCAGGCCGCCTGCCAGAGGCTCCCCGCGTTCCTTGTCGAGATCGCGTCGCTCGGTGCGGGCACGCTCGCGGGTCATGTCCGGCGCTTCCTCGCGTCGGTCGCGCGGGCGTCGCTCGTCGGTGCGGGCCGGCCTCACGTCGGGGCGCTGGCGGGGTCGGTGCCCTCGATCTCGGGTGCGCTCCGGCTCGTCGATGTCGGTGGCGCTGCCGGGGGTCGGCTCCCGCGGGATCCGGACCGGGCGACCCTCGCGCTCCTCGAGTCGCCGCGCCGCGCGTCCGGCCACGGACCGATCGCCCGAGGTCCGCTGCAGGAACTCGAGCACGAACGCGGACACGACCGCGGCGATCGGGATCCCGAAGATCGCGCCCGGGATCCCGGCGATCCGGCCGCCGATGAGCACCGAGCCGAGGACGACGATCGGGTGGATCCCGACCGCGCCCTGCATGATCCGCGGCTGGAGGACGTTCATGACGACGAGCCAGCCGGCGCCCATCAGGATGATCGCCGGGACGACCGACTCGGGCTGCAGGACGAGGGCCACGATGACCGGCGGCGTCCAGGAGATGAACGGCCCGAAGAACGGGATCATCTGGAGCAGGCCGGCCGCGACCGAGGTGAGCGCCGCCAGCGGCAGCCCCAGGACGAGGTTCGTGGCAAGCGCGACCAGGAAGTAGATGGCGCCCATCAGCGCCTGGCCGCGGAGGAACCCACCGAACGAGCGCGAGACCGACGTCTCGAGCAGGCGGGCCTCCTCCGAGTAGGACGGCGGCACGATCCGGAACAGGAAGGCGAGGACTGCGTCGCGGTCGAGGACCATGTAGATCGACAGGAAGAAGACGATCAGCAGGGTCCCGACGACGCTCAGGCTGGCGACCGCGATCTGCTGGAGCGGCGCGACGAGCGCGCCCGCCGACCTGGTCGAGGTTGCCGAGGGCGGCCTCGGCCTGGGCGACCAGGTCGATCTGTCCGAGCCCGATCGAGTTCAGCCGGTCCTGCCACGGCGCGAGGATCGTCGGCAGGTTGGCCTTGATGTCCGGGATCGACGCAGCGAACTGGGTGATCGATGTCGCCAGGGCGCCCGCGGCGACCACCACGACGAGGATGAGCAGGAGCACGACGCCGGTGTACACGAGGACGGTCGCCGCGGCGCGGGGCAGGCGCGGGATCGCGTTGACGATGCGGCTGACGATCGGGCTGATGATGAACGCCAGCAGCCAGGCCAGGAAGAACGTCAGCAGGATGTCGCCGAAGTAGAAGAACAGCTGGCTCAGCTGGCTGACGATGCCGAAGAAGAGGAAGACGACGCCGAGGATCAGCAGCGCGCTCACGAGACGCCGATCGCGCGGTCCCGACCCGATGTTGAGCATCGACATCAGCGCAGGCCCATCTTCTCCCGGACTTCGGCCATCGTCGCCTCGGCGATCGGGCGGATCCGCTCCGCGCCGGCTGCCAGGATCTCGTCCAGGCGCGCCGGTGCCGCCATCAGCTCCGCGTAGCGCTCGCGGGCCCCAGCGTAACGGGCGACGATCCGTCCGGCGAGCAGCTTCTTCATGTCGACGCAGCCGGTCCGCGCCGTCCGCTCGCCCTCCCACAGGCTCTCGTAGTCGTCACCGAACGACGGCTGGAGCTGGCACACGTTGCAGACCTCGGGCCGTCCCGGATCGGTCCGCAGGATGCGCTGGGTGTCGGTGACCATCGACATCACCTGCTTCCGGATGACCTCTTCCGAGGCGAGGATGTCGATGGTGTTGCCGAGCGACTTGCTCATCTTCCGGACGCCGTCGGTGCCGAGCACGATCGGGGACTCGGTGTAGACGGCCTGCGGCTCGGGGAACGTCTCGCCGTAGCGGTGGTTGAACGCCCGGACGATCTCGCGGGACAGCTCGAGGTGGGCGGCCTGGTCCTTCCCGACCGGGACGAGCGACGCCTTGTAGATGATGATGTCGGCCGCCTGCAGGACCGGATACGTCAGCAGGCCGTGGTTGATGTCGTCGGACTGCTGCTCGCGCTTCTCCTTGTAGGTCGGCGTCCGCTCGAGCCACGAGACGGGCGTCACGGTCGCCAGCAGCCAGGCGAGCTCGGTCACCTCGGGGCGATGGCTCTGGACGAACAAGCGTGCAGAGCTCCGGATCGAGACCGAGCGCCAGCAGCGAGGCGGCCATCTCGCGCGTGCGCTGGCGCAGGACGTCGGCGTCGTGCGTGCTGGTCAGCGCGTGGTAGTCGACGATGCAGTAGATCGCCTCGTACTCGGTCTGCAGGCGGACGTAGTTGCGGATCGCGCCCAGGTCGTTCCCGAGATGGACCACGCCGGACGGCTGGATCCCCGAGAAGATGCGCGGCCGGACGGCCGGCGTCTCGGCCGGGACGGCGCGCGGGGCGAGGTCGGTCGTCATGGCAGGCGAGTGTAGCCGACGGCACTCGCCCGGCGGTCGCTTCGGCCCGTCCGCTACCATTCGGCGGATGTCGCGACCCGTCTGGCCCAGGTCATGAGCGGCAGCCCCCTGCGCGTCGCCGTCCTTGGCGCCGGGACCGTCGGACGCGCGGTGATCGGGGCGCTGCTCGACCGACCGGACGAGCTGCGGGCCGCCGACGGCGTGCCGCTCGAGCTGACCGCGATCGCCGTGCGGGACGTCGATCGGGCCGTCGCGGCGGGTCTCCCGGCCGGCCTCGTCTCCGACGCGCCGGCCCACCTGGTCGCCGGCGACGAGATCGACGTCATCGTCGAGCTGATGGGCGGCGACGAGCCGGCCCACACCCTGATCGCCGCGGCGCTGGCGATGGGCAAGGGCGTCGTGACCGCCAACAAGCACGTCATCGCCCACCACGGGCCGGAGCTCGAGGCGATCGCCCGGCGAACCGGGGCGGCGCTCCGCTTCGAGGCGGCGGTCGGCGGTGGCATCCCCGTCCTCGGGCCGCTGGCCGGCGACCTCGCAGGCAACCGCATCGAGCGCGTCCGCGGGATCGTCAACGGCACGACCAACTTCATCCTGAGCGCGATGACCGACGAGACAGCGCCGCTCGACTTCGCGGCCGCGCTGGCCGAGGCGCAGCGGCTCGGCTACGCGGAGGCCGACCCGTCGGGCGACATCGAGGGGCTCGACGCGGTCAACAAGCTCGTGATCCTGGTGCGCCTGGCGTTCGATCGGTGGCTCGATCCGGCGGCGATCCCGACCCGACCCGACGGAGCGGATGGCCCGGCGGGACCGGGGATCGCGACCGTGAGCCTGGCCGACCAGGAGGACGCCCGCGCGGCCGGGCGGATCATCCGGCTCGTCGCGACCGCGTCACGCGGCTCCGACGCCAGGATCGAGGCTGCCGTGCTTCCGACGGCGCTCCCGATCAATTCTGCACTCGGCCGGACGGCCGGGGTCCGCAATCGGATCGAGGTCGACGCGGTCCCGGTCGGACGTGTCGGGTTCGACGGCCCGGGCGCGGGCGGCGCCGCGACGTCATCGGCGGTCCTGGGCGATCTCATCGCGATCGCGCGCCGGGCGGGCTCGACGTGGGGACCGCGACCGCCGGCCGATGCCTCCGCCGATCCCGTCGGTCCGGCCCGATCGGCCGGTCCTGACCAGCGCCAGCGGCATCCGGTACCCGATCGATGACTGACCATGCCGCACCGCCGATCGCCGGCCGGCCACGGCTCGTCGAGCGCTACCGGCGCTTCCTGCCGGTGACCGACGCGACCCCGCGGTTGACCCTCGGCGAAGGGTTCACGCCGCTCGTCCGCGCCGAGCGGCTCGGATCGGCGCTCGGGCTGCGCAACCTCTACCTCAAGGTCGAGGGCCAGAACCCGACCGGATCGTTCAAGGATCGCGGGATGGTCGTGGCGGTCGCCAAGGCGGCCGAGGCCGGCGCCCGGGCCATCGTCTGCGCCTCGACCGGGAACACGTCGGCCTCGGCGGCGGCCTACGGAGCGGCCGCCGGGATGGAGGTCATCGTCGTCCTGCCGAAGGGCCAGATCGCGGTCGGCAAGCTGCTCCAGGCGCTGATCGCCGGCGCGCGGGTCGTGGCCATCGACGGCAACTTCGACCAGGCGCTCGGCATCGTCCGGGCGCTCGCGGAACAGGACGACCATCCCATCACCGTGGTCAACTCGGTCAACCCGTTCCGCCTCGAGGGCCAGAAGACCGCCGCCTTCGAGATCTGCGACGACCTCGGCCGGGCACCCGACGTGCTCGCCATCCCCGTCGGCAACGCCGGCAACATCAGCGCCTACTGGGCCGGGTTCCGCGACTACGCCGAGGCCGGGATCGTGGCCTCGACGCCGCGGATGTGGGGCTTCCAGGCGGCGGGCGCGGCGCCGATCGTGGTCGGGCACCGGATCGAGCACCCGGAGACCGTCGCGACCGCGATCCGGATCGGCGACCCGGCGTCGTGGACCAAGGCGGTCGACGCCCGTGACGCGTCGGGCGGCCGGATCACCGCGGTCACCGACGACGAGATCCTGGCGTCGTACCGGGCGCTCGCGCGGTACGAGGGGATCTTCTGCGAGCCGGCCTCGGCGGCCGGCGTGGCCGGGGTGACCAAGGCAGTCGCCGCGGGCGAGCTCGACCCGGACGCGATCGTCGTCTGCGTCCTGACCGGGCACGGCCTCAAGGACCCGTCCACGGCCGAGCGACAGGTCCCGCCGTTCCTCGAGGCCGAGCCGACCGTCGGGTCGGTCGCCGTCGTGCTCGGCTGGTAGGGGAGCGTCATGGCCCACTGGCTCGCGGAGCTCGATGGCAGCCGGGTCACCGTCGAGGTGCCCGCCTCGTCGGCCAACCTCGGTGCGGGCTACGACTGCGTCGGCGTCGCCCTGGCGATGACCAACCGGATCGAGGTCGAGGTCCGGGTGTGGAGCCGCGGTGCGATCGAGCTGACCGTCGAGGGCGAGGGCCGCAACGAGCTGACCGAGGATCGCGACAACCGCTTCGTGCGCGGGCTCGAGGCGGTCCTGCGCGCCGCTCGCGGCGAGCTGTCGGAGGGCGTCGGCTGGCGGATCTCGATGCAGAACCACATCCCGCTGGCGCGCGGGCTCGGGTCGTCGGCGGCCGCGACCGTCGGTGGCGTGCTGGCCGGGAACGCGCTCGCCGGCGAGGCGCTGTCGACCGCGGAGATGCTGCGCATCGCCTGCGGGATCGAGGGCCATCCCGACAACGCTGCGGCCGCGTTGCTCGGAGGGTTCGTCGTCTCGGCGAGCGGGCCGGACGGCGTCGAGGCGATCCGCTTCGACTCGCCACGCGACCTGCGCGCCGTCCTGTTCATCCCGGAGATGCGCCTCCCGACCGACGAGATGCGCGCGGCGCTCCCGGCGACAGTGCCGCTCGCCGACGCGGTCGCCAATCTCGGTGCCGTGGCGGTCGGGGTCGCCGGCCTCGCGACCGGACGCTACGAGCTGCTCGGCCGGCTGACCGTCGATCGGCTCCACGAGCCGTATCGCGCGACGGTCTACCCGCAGCTCCCCAGGATGGTCGAGGCGGCCCGGTCGGCCGGGGCGCTCGGGGCGTGCCTGTCCGGGGCCGGGTCGACGATCCTCGCCTTCACCGAATCGATGTCCGGGATCACCCGGATCGAGTCCGCCTTCTTCGCGGCTGCCGCGGAGCTGGACCTGGCCGGCCGCGTCCAGGTCGTCGAGCCTCGCAACGCGGGCGCACGGATCGCCGCTCGGACCTGACGACGCGCCTCGGGTTCCGCGGGCGGCGCTAGCCCTGCCCGGCGGTCCGTGCCGCGATGAAGGCGAGGATCTCGGACCAGGCCGCGGCACTTGCGTCGGCGAACTCGGCCGCCTTGCGGTCGAAGAAGCTGTGCGGGGCGTCGGGGTACGTCACGAGGCGATGATCGACGCCACCAGCCGCCAGGGCGGCGTCGAAGGCGGCGATCGCATCCGCGCTGATGACCGTGTCGGCGCCACCGAACAGCCCGAGGACCGGCGCCCCGAAGCTCGATGCGACATCGAGCGGTGCGGGCGCGTCATTGCGCCACGGCCCGGCCAGCGTCCCGTACAGGCCGATCACGCCGGCGAGATCGAGCCCGAGCGTCGCGGCCAGGAACGACATCCGGCCGCCCATGCAGAACCCGATCGTGAAGACGGAGCTGGGCGCGGGCCGATCGCCGTCGGGCGAGCCGATCTCCTCGACGGCCGCGACGATGTCGCCCGAGATGCCGGCCCACGTCGTCTTGACCGTCTCGGGTCCGTAGTCGAAGTCGTCGCCGCGCGGCTCGGCACCGGCGGTCCGCCCGAACCAGTCGATCGCGAGCGCGTCGATGCCGTGCTCGGCGAACCGCAGGGCGAGCTCCTCGTAGTACGGGTGGAGCCCGCGGACGTCGGGCAGGATCACGATCGCCGCCCCGCTCGGTTCGGCCGCCCGCGCCCGGAACGCGGCGTACCGGTTGCGATCGGCCGCGGTCAGGATGAGCCGCTGCTGGTCGAGCGCGCCGCCGGCGATCGGGGCGATCGGCGGGTGGCTGTCGAGATCGAAGCACATGGCGCGGAGCCTCCGGGGGGACGTGACCGTGACATCGTCGCAAAGTCCGGTCGGATCTGCCGCGCGCACGCCAGGCCCCGGCGCCGCACCGCCGCGAGATGAGGGCTTCCACGCTCGGAGCGAACCGACCCACCGGGTAGAATGCCCCGGCCGATGTCTTTGCAGCCTGCCCCCCTCGTCGTCCAGAAGTTCGGTGGCTCCTCCGTCGCCGACGCCGACCGCATCAAGCGTGTGGCCCGGCGGATCGCGCGCGAGCGCGCCGCGGGGAGCGACCTGGTCGTCGTCGTCTCGGCGATGGGCGACACGACCGACGAGCTCCTCGGCCTCGCGGCGGCGATCACCTCCGAACCCGACCCGCGCGAGCTCGACGTCCTGCTCGCGACCGGGGAGCACCAGAGCGCGACCCTCCTGTCGATGGCGCTCCACGGTCTCGGGGTGCCGGCCATCAGCCTGACCGGTCCGCAGGCCGGCATCACGACCGACGGTCGCTACGGCCGCGCCCGGATCGCCGGCATCGAGCCGCGCCGGGTCCGCTCCGAGCTCGAGGCGGGCAAGGTCGTCATCGTGGCTGGCTTCCAGGGCCAGAGCGCACGTCCCGACGACGAGGCGGAGATCACGACCCTCGGCCGCGGCGGGAGCGACACGACCGCGGTCGCGCTGGCGGCCAGCCTCGGCGCAGACCGCTGCCAGATCTTCACCGACGTCAAGGGCATCTACACGGCCGACCCGCGGCTTGTCGCCCGGGCACGCCAGCTGCCGGTCATCGGCTACGAGGAGATGCTCGAGCTGGCCCACCAGGGCGCCCAGGTCATGCAGGTCCGCGCCGTCGAGCTCGGCTGGGTCAACGGCGTCGTCATCGAGGTCCTCAGCTCGTTCGAGGACGCCCCCGGCACGCTCATCAAGGAGGATCCGCTCGTGGAGCAGCGCAACAAGGTCCGCGGGCTGGCACATGACCGGAACGTCGCCAAGGTCACGATCGTCGCGGTGCCCGACCGGCCGGGCGTCGCGCGCTCGATCTTCGACCCGCTGGCCGAGGCCGGGATCAACGTCGACATGATCGTCCAGAACGTCGGCCACGGCGGCGAGACGGACCTGTCGTTCACGGTCCCGCGGGTCGAGCTGGCCGCCGCGAAGAAGACGCTCGATCCGATCGTGCGCGAGCTCGCCGCCCGCGAGCTGACGACCGACGCGTCCGTCGCCAAGGTGTCGATCGTGGGCGCCGGGCTGCACAACGCGCCGGGCTACGCGGCGCGGATGTTCGGGACGCTCGCCGACGCCGGGGTCAACATCGAGATGATCTCGACCTCGGAGGTCCGGATCACCTGCATGATCGCCGAGGCCGACCTCGAGACCGCCCTGCGCGCGCTCCACGACGCCTTCGAGCTCGAGCGACCCGAGGCCGTCGACGCCGGCAGCGCGGCCGCGGGATGAGCGACGCGCCCTCGATGACGCCGTTCCTCGCCCGCCGGGAGCACCTCGCGCGCGTCGGGTCCACGAATGACGTCGTGCGCGACTGGCTCGTCGACGGGACGCCGGAGGTCTGCCTCCTGGTCGCCGACGAGCAGACCGCGGGCCGAGGACGGCAGGGCCGGACGTGGGTCGCCCGCCCGATGCCGCGTTGCTCGTGTCGCTCGGGTTCCGGCCCGGCTGGCTCCCGCCGGCACAGGTCTGGCGACTGGCGGCCGTTGCGTCGGTCGCGATGGCCGAGGCGGCCGAGACGGCCGCCGGGCTGCCCGCGGGGACCGTCCGGCTCAAATGGCCCAACGACCTCGTCGTCGCGATGCGTGACGAGAGCGGTCCCGGCGGGGTCCGCAAGATCGGCGGCGTCCTCGGCGAGACGAGCGGCCTCGGGACCGCCGACCCGCGCGCGGTCATCGGCCTGGGTGTCAATGTCGACTGGGCCGCGGCCGACTTTCCGAAGGACATTGCGGCAACGATGACCTCGCTCCGCGAGCTCGCTGGGCGCCGCATCGAACGAGACGACCTGCTCGCCGTGTTCGAGGTGTACGTCGAGCCGCTCGTCGGTGCTCTCCGGGCCGGGCATTTTGACGGCGCAGCATGGGCTGCCCGTCAGGTGACGACCGGCCGGGACGTCCGACTCGAGACGGCGGACGGCATCGAGACGGTTCGCGCGACCGGTGTCGACCCGCTGACCGGTGCGCTCATCGTGGCCGACCCGGGGCCGCGCGGGACGACCGCCACATCCTCGCCGGCGAAGTCACGCATGTCCGGCTGGGCCAGCCAGTCGCGTGGGCGGTGTAACACTCATGGCCCGACCGGCATTCTGGAAGGTGGACCGTCCGGAGGAGGGGGGTCCGCGTCTTGCCCACCTCGATCGCGACCGACGGCTCGTCGAGGCGGCCCAGGCGGACCCGGCCCGGTTCGAGGCCCTCTATCGGAAGTACCTGGCCCAGGTGTACAGCTACGCGTTCTACGAGCTGCGCGACCATCACGAGGCGGAGGACGCCACCGAGCGGACGTTCCTGTCCGCGCTGACCAACCTGGCCCGCTTCGAGGAGCGTGCCCGGCCGGCCGACGGCGAGGGCGCGTCCACGTTCCGGGTCTGGCTCTTCCAGATCGCCCGCAACACGGTGGCCGAGCGCCGACGCCGTGGTCGCCGGCATCCCGAGGCCCCGCTCGAGGCCGCCGCGTCGGTCCCTGCCGCGATCGACATCGAAGGCGACGCCGCGCTCCACGACGAGGCGACTGCGGCCTGGAACGCCGTCGCGCGACTGCCCGACGACCGGCGCCGCGCGCTGATCCTGCGTTTCGTCGACGAGATGTCCACGGCCGAGATCGCCGGCGTCCTCGGTCGCTCGGAAGGTGCCGTCCGGGTGCTCATCCATCGTGCCCTGCGGAGCGTCGCGCGCGACCTCGACGACCCGACGCGATGACCGGCCCCTTCGCCGGGCGCGACGGCCACGAGGTCGACGCGCTCGTCACCGACCGCTATCTCGACGCCCTGCTCGCGGCGCACGCCCGCGGCGCGGACCGCGGCCCGTCCCCGATCCACCCCCGACGATCCGGTCCGTCGGGCAGCCGACCGGCTGGCTCGCGACCTGCCGAGACTCCATCCATCGTTCCTGTTCGAGGAGGCGCTCGCAGCACGTCTCGCTGCAGTCGCCGCGCGGATCGGGGCCTCGACTGAGGCGGGCGGCGCCGGTCGGCTCGTCGGGCTTCGCGAGATCGGGGCCGTCGCCGACCCGTCCGGGTCCGACGCGGCAGCCGGGCACCGCCGTCCGCTCCTGATCGGCGGCGCCGTGACCTCGGCCGCCCTGTCGCTGGCCGGTGCCGTCTACGTCGCGTGGCGGTTCAATCGCCCGGCAGCCGGCCCGATGGCCCGCGCCGCCCGGGCCGTGGCGCGGTCGAGGCCGGTCTGATGCCGATCAAGCTGCCGTCGTTCCGCGCCCGGCGCGACGTCTACCCGGCCGACCTGTGGACCAAGTGCCCGTCGTGCGAAACGATGCTGTTCAACAAGCAGCTCGACAAGGCGCTCCGGGTCTGCCCGACCTGCGGCCACCATTTCCGACTGTCGGCGGCGACGCGCCTGGCCCAGCTCCTCGATCCGGGCACGTGGGCGGAGCGCGACGCCGGCCTCCTGTCGGTCGATCGGCTCGGGTTCGTCGACCAGAAGCCCTACCCGGAGCGTCTCGAGGCGGCCCAGACGGCGACCGGCATGCGCGATGCGGCGGTCTGGGGGACGGGCGCCATCGGGGGGCGCCGGGTCGCCATCTGCGTGATGGATTTCGGGTTCATGGGCGGCTCGATGGGCGCGGTCGTCGGCGAGAAGGTGACCCGTGCCGCCGAGGCCGCCCTCGAATCCCGTCTGCCACTGATCGTCGTCAGCGCGTCGGGCGGCGCCCGCATGCAGGAGGGCACGCTGGCCCTGATGCAGCTGGCCAAGACGCTCGCTGCGCTCGAGCGGCTGCGCGCGGCCGGCGTCCCGTTCCTGTCGATCCTGTCCGACCCGACGACGGGTGGTGTCTTCGCCTCGTTCGCGTCGGTCGGTGACGTCAACATCGCCGAGCCGGACGCCCTCATCGGGTTCGCCGGATCGCGCGTCTCGGCAGGGACGATCGCCCAGGAGCTGCCGGTCGGCTTCCAGCGCTCGGAGTTCCTGTTCGACCACGGCTTCATCGACCGGGTCGTGGCCAGGCCGGAGCTGCGCGACGAGCTGGCGCATCTCCTCGACCTCCTGCCCGTTCGCGAACCGGACAACGGGGCCGTCAACGGGGCGCTCGATGTCGAGGCGGTCGGGTTCCGGCCGTTCTCCTTCCTGAGCTCGCTCGCCGAGCGAGTCGCGGATCGTGCTCCGACCGATGGCCTGCCGGCGCCTCGCACCGACGCGATCCCGGCCGGCGACCCGCGCGATGCGGTCTGGGCCCGCGTCCAGCTCGCGCGGAACCTGGCTCGACCGCGGACCCTCGAGTTCGCGGCGGCGATGACCGACGGCTTCGTCGAGCTCCACGGTGACCGGCTCTTCGGCGACGACGCCGCGATGGTCACCGGGCTCGCGCGGATCGACGGCCGGCGCGTGGCGATCGTCGGCCAGCAGAAGGGCGACGACACCGACGAGAACATCCGGCGCAACTTCGGGATGCCGCACCCCGAGGGCTACCGGAAGGCGATGCGGATCATGGAGCTGGCCGAACGCTTCGGGCTGCCGATCATCACCTTCGTGGACGTCCCGGGCGCCCACCCCGGCCCGGAGTCCGAGGAACGCGGCATCGCCGAGGCGATCGCCCGCTCGATCGGGTTGATGAGCCGGCTCCGCACGCCGATCGTGACCGTCATCACCGGCGAAGGCGGCTCGGGCGGTGCGCTGGCGATCGCCGTCGGCGACGTGGTCATCGCCCTCGAGAACGCTGTCTACTCGGTCATCTCGCCCGAGGGCTGCGCCTCGATCCTGTGGCGGACCGCCGACGAGGCCCCGACCGCTGCGCTGGCCATGAAGATGACCGCCGCCGACCAGCTCGCGCTCGGCGTCATCGACGTCGTCGTCCCGGAGCCGGGCGCCGGTGCCCAGGCCGAGCCCGCCGAGACCGCCCGACGGCTGAAGGCCATCATCCTCGACCGGCTCAGCGCACTCGAGGCGCTGACCATCGACCAGCTGCTCGACACGCGCTACCGCCGCTACCGGGCGCTCGGGTCCTACACTGAGGCGGAGATGCCGGAACTCCAGACGCCGGCGGGCCGCGGTCTCGGCGATCGCCTGCGCGATCTGATCGACCCGGGCCGACGTGCGGTCGGAGCCGCCGTCCCGTCGTGGTCACGCGACGAGCCGCCGGCTCGTGAGGAGGTCTAGATCGTGCCCGAACCGGCCCAGCCCGGGGACCGCCGACCGGAACGCTCGGACGCCGAGCGCTCGGCCGACCACGCCGCCATCGAGCGCCTGAGCGGCGAGCTCCTGCCCGCCCTCATCGCCAAGCTCGGGGCGACCGGTCTCGGCGAGCTCGAGGTCCGCGAGGGCGCCTGGCGCGTGCGACTGCGCCGGCCGGGCGACGGCCAGGCAGGCGTCGCCGGGGCGCACGCCGGCACGCGCGAACGGCGACCGGGCGACCGCGACCGCAGCGCGCACGGTCCTGGGCGGCGCGGGCGGCGCCCACCTGCCGGCCGGCCTGACCGCGGTCGGACCAGGGCGCGACGGCCATCCCGAGCAGAACGGCCACCCGTCGCGTGACGGGCGTGAGGGCGTCGTCCGTGAGGACGGCCGGATCGCTGCGACCTCGCCGGCGGTCGGTATCTTCCATCCGCGTCCCGAGGCCCGGGCAGGTACCAAGGTCCGCACCGGCGACCGGCTCGGCTCGGTCGACATGCTCGGCATCCCGCAGGAGGTCGTCGCACCGGCCGACGGCGTGGTCGGGGCGAGCCTCGTCGAATCGGGCGACGCCGTCGAGTACGGCCAGGAGCTGATCCTGCTCGAGTTCGCGTCCGCCGCCGCGTCGGAGGCCTGACGTGTTCCGCAAGGTCCTGATCGCCAACCGGGGCGAGATCGCGCTGCGCATCCTGCGCGCGTGTCGCACGCTCGGGGCCGAGGCGGTCGTCGCCTACAGCGAGGCCGACCGCGATTCGCTCCCGGTCCAGCTCGCGGACGAGGCGATCTGCATCGGTCCGTCCGAGGCGCGGCGGTCGTACCTGTCCGCGCCGGCCGTGATCTCGGCCGCGCTGGTCACCGGCTGCGACGCGATCCACCCGGGCTACGGCTTCCTGTCCGAGGACGAGGGCTTCGCCGAAGTCGTCGCGGCGCACGGCCTGACCTTCATCGGGCCGGCCGCCGCGGTCCTCGAGCGGTTCGCCAGCAAGGCCGGCACGCGCCAGCTGCTCGCTGCCCACGGGCTCCCGACGATCCCGGGGTCGGAGGGCATGCTCCGTGACGACATGCACGCCCTGAGCGAGGCGGAGCGGATCGGCTACCCGGTCCTGGTCAAGCCGTCGGCCGGCGGCGGCGGCAAGGGGATGCGCATGGTCCGCACCCCGCGCGAGCTCGAGTCGGTCCTCCGCGTCTGCCGCTCCGAGGCGAAGGCCGCGTTCGGCGACGATTCGCTCTATCTCGAGCGCTGGCTCGACGAGAACCGCCACGTCGAGGTCCAGGTCGCGATCGACCGCTACGGGCACGGCGTCCACATGTTCGAGCGCGACTGCTCGGTCCAGCGTCGCCACCAGAAGATCCTCGAGGAGGCGCCCACGCCGGCGCTCTCGGACGCCGCGCGGCTCGACCTCGCCGAGCGCGCGGTCCGTGCCGCGATCTCGGCGGGCTACGAGAACGTCGGGACCCTCGAGTTCCTGGTCGACGCGACCGGCGACTTCTACTTCATCGAGATCAACAGCCGGATCCAGGTCGAGCATCCCGTGACCGAGATGCTGACCGGGCTCGACCTCGTGGCGACCCAGATCCGCATCGCTGCCGGCGAACCGCTCGGGTTCAGCCAGGCCGACGTCACGATGGAGGGCCACGCCATCGAGTTCCGGATCAACGCCGAGGACCCGGCCCACGAGTTCAGGCCGGGGGCCGGCGTCGTCGAGCGCTACCACGCTCCCGGTGGCCCTGGCGTCCGGATGGATTCGCACCTCTACAGCGGCTACGAGGTCCCGCCGTTCTACGACTCGCTTCTTGGCAAGCTGATCGTGTGGGGCCCTGACCGGACGACCGCCATCGCCCGCAGTCGCGTCGCGCTCGACGAGCTGGTGGTCGAGGGGATCGTCACGAACGTGGCCATCCACCAGGCGCTGCTCGCCAACGAGGCGTTCCTCGAGGGACGGATGACGACGAACCTGCTCGACCGTGTCGGAAGCGCGGCCTTCCTCGCCGCGGCGGCGCGATCGTGAGCCCCGCCGCGCGGTGCAGACCTGCACAGACCGCGCAGCACGCCAGCGCCCCGACCCGGCAGACTGACCACCACCCGACCTGGAGTCGCCCGTGACCGAAACCGTCCATACGACCCGCGAGATCGAGGCGCTCATCCCGCATCGCTGGCCGTTCCTGCTCGTCGACAGGATCGTCGAGTACGACGCCGATGCGCAGCGGATCGTCGCGATCAAGGGCGTGACCTCGAGCGAGTGGTATTTCCAGGGCCACTTCCCGGGGCTCCCGGTCATGCCCGGGGTCATCCAGGTCGAGGCGCTCGCGCAGACCATGGCGGTCTACGTGGCAAAGCAGCCCGGCTTCGGGGAGCGGATCGGGCTGTTCGCCGGGATCGACGACTGCCGGTTCAAACGGGTCGTCAGCCCGGGTGACACGCTCCGGCTCGAGGTGACGATGGAGAAGCTCGGTGGTCGCTTCGGACGCGGCCGGGGCGTCGCCAGCGTGGATGGCGAGATCGCCTGCCAGGCGACGCTGTCGTTCATCATCCCCGGGGAAGGCGCCCTGCGATGACACGCGTGATCGTGCTGTCCGACGTGCACGGCAACGCCGTCGCGCTCGCGGCCATCCGCAAGGCGATCCGGGTCGAGAAGCCGGATCTCGTGGCGGTCGCGGGCGATCTCGTGCTCAACGGCCCGGACCCCGCGGGGGCGGTCGACCTGCTGCGCGAGATGGAGGCCGAGGGGGCGGCGATCACGAGCGGCAACACCGATATCGCCGTCGCCGACTTCGACTACGCGGCGGCCTTCCCGTGGATGGCCGACGGCGTCCCGGACATCTTCCGCGCAGGAGCGGAGTGGGCGCACGATGCGCTCGGTGACGAGCGGATCTCGTGGCTGCGCCGGCTGCCGTCCGAGCGCCGGCTGCGCGCCGAGGACGGCACGATGATCCTCGTCTGCCACGCCTCGCCCGGGTCGCAGACGTCGGGCTTCGACAAGGAGCTCGATCCGAACGTGGTCATCGAGCGCGCCGGCCGGACCGACGCCCGGGTGATCGCCTGCGGCCACACGCACATCCCCGAGATCCGCGACCTCGGCTGGAAGCTGATCGTCAACGACGGCTCGGCGGGCTACATCTTCGATGGCGAGCCGACCGCGTCGTGGGCGCGGATCGACATCGACGACGCCTCCGGCGAGATCAGCGCCGAGATCCGCCGGACCGAGTTCGACGCGCTCGCAGTCGCCAACGCGATCTCGGCCCGCGGCCTCCCCGGCGACGTGTATCGCGCGGCGACGGTCCGCACCGGGAAGCTGGTCCGGTGAACAACGAACGGCGTCGGGTCGTCGTGACCGGGATGGGCCTCGTGACGGCTCTCGGCAACGACGTCGCCTCGACCTGGGACGGGCTGATCGCCGGCCGGTCCGGGATCCGCACGATCGACGTCTTCGATCCGGCGCGACTGACCGTCCGGATCGCCGCCGAGGTCCGTGACTTCGACGCGAGCGGGCTGCTCGATCGCAAGGAGATCCGGCGAACGGATCGCTGCATCCAGCTCGGGTTGGTGGCCGCCCGCGAGGCGCTCGACCAGGCCGGCCTCCCCGAGCGGTTCGAGGGCGATCTCGCGGAGAAGACCGGGGTGATCCTCGGCACCGGGCTCGGCGGGGTCGGGACGCTGATCGACGGCTTCACCACCAATGCCCTCCGCGGCCCGGACCGGATCAGCCCGTTCCTGATCCCGATGGGCATCCCCAACATCGGCGCCGGCCAGGTGGCCATCCAGTTCGGCATGACCGGCCCGAACTTCACGACGGTGTCGGCCTGCGCGACCGGCGGTCACGCGCTGGGCGAGTCGAGCGAGATCATCCGCCGCGGCGACGCCGACGTGATGGTGGCCGGTGGCACCGAGGCGGGCGTCTACGAGGCGATCGTCGGTGGGTTCGCCGCGATGCGTGCCCTGTCGACGCGTAACGACGACCCGGCGGCGGCATCGCGCCCGTTCGACACCGGGCGCGATGGCTTCGTCATGGGCGAGGGCGCGGGTGTCGTCGTCCTCGAGGCGCTCGAGCATGCCGAGGCGCGCGGGGCGACGATCCTCGCCGAGCTGGTCGGCTATGGCGCGACGGCCGATGCCTCGCACATCACGCTGCCCGCCCCGGGCGGGATCGGCGCGGTCAAGGCGGCCCGTCGCGCGCTCGACAAGGCCGGCCTGACACCGGCCGACATCGACCACGTCAACGCACACGCGACGTCGACGCCCGAGGGCGACAAGGCGGAGCTCCAGGCGATCAAGACGATCCTTGGCGATTCGGCCGGACGGGTGTCGATCACGGCCAACAAGTCGATGCTCGGCCACACGCTGGGCGCCGCCGGGGCGATCGAGGCGATCATCACGATCCTGACGATCCGGGAAGGATGCGTCCCGCCGACGATCAACCTGACCGATCCGGATCCGGAGGCGGCCGGTCTCGACCTGACGCCGAACGTCGCCGCGAACCACCGCATCGAGACCGCGCTGAGCAACTCGTTCGGGTTCGGGGGGCAGAACACGGCGCTCATCTTCAGCGGTCCTCCCCGATGACCGACGAGGCCGCCGCGAACGCGCCCGAGCCTGGCGACAGCGGCGATGTCGAGCTGCTGGCGCTGATCGACCGGCTGGCCGACCTTCTCGAGCGTTCGGACCTCGCCGAGCTCGAGGTCGAGTCGGGCGGCACCGCGGTGATCCTGCGCAAGCCCGTGGCGCTCCCCGCGGTCGCGCCGGCGGCCGTTCGGTCGGGCGCCGGAGGCACGGGCGGGACCGCCGAAGCGCCGACCGCCGGCGAGCCGTCGACCGCGGGGCGCGACCCGGCGGCCAGTGCGCCGCCGTCGATCAAGGCGCCGCTGACCGGCATCTTCTACGCGTCCCCGGCGCCCGGGACGGCCCCCTATGTCCAGGTCGGCGGCGAGGTCGCCATCGGCCAGGTGATCGGGCTGATCGAGGCCATGAAGCTGTTCAACGAGATCAAGTCGGACCTGGCCGGTCGCGTCACGCGCGTCGTCGCCGACAGCGGCGCGCTGGTCAAGGCAAAGCAGCCGCTCATCGAGGTGGAGCCACTGTGAGCACCCAGGTTCGCCACGCCCATGTGACCGGCTGGGGCCGCTACGCCCCCAGCCAGGTGCTCACCAACCACGATCTCGAGAAGATGGTGGACACCTCCGACGAATGGATCGTGTCGCGGACGGGGATCCGCGAGCGCCGCGTCGCGGCGGCCAACGAGACGACCGCATCGATGGCGGCCGTCGCCGGGATGCGCGCGATCCGCACGGCCGGGATCGATCCCGACGAGATCGACCTGATCCTGCTGGCGACCCTGACGCCCGACTACTGGATGCCCTCGACCGCGGCCCTGGTCAAGGAGGCGATCGGCAACACGCGAGCGGCGGCGATGGACGTGGCGGCCGCCTGCTCGGGCTTCGTCTACGCCTACGCCACGGCCCACGCCTACATCACCAGCGGGATGGCCAAGCACGTGCTGGTCATCGGCGCCGAGCTGCTGACCCGCTTCCTCGACTACACGGACCGCAACACCTGCATCCTGTTCGGGGATGGTGCCGGCGCTGTCGTGCTGTCCGCCTCGGACGAGCCCGGCGGGGGACTCGGCATCGAGATGACGACCGAGCCGCAGGGCGCGTACATGATCTGGCTCCCCGCCGGCGGGGCGAAGAGCCCGCCATCGGCCGAGACCATCGCCCGCGGCGAGCACTACGTCCGGATGGAGGGCAAGGAGACCTACCGGTTCGCCACCCGGACGCTGGCCACCACCGCGCTGACCGCGATCCAGAAGGCCGGGCTCGACCCCTCCGACATCGACCTGTTCATCCCGCACCAGGCCAACATCCGGATCATCGAGGCCGTGGCCAAGGGCCTCGACCTGCCGATGGACCGGATGTTCGTCAACCTCGACAAGTACGGCAACACCTCGGCCGCGTCCGTGCCGATCGCCCTGGCGGAGGCGGTCAACGAGGGCCGGGTCAAGGTCGGCGACCGGATCGTCATCGTGGCCTTCGGCGCGGGCTTCACCTCGGGGGCCGTCGCCATCGAATGGACGGCCGATCCGGCCCGCGGGATCGCGGGCGACGCCGCGGTCGACCCGGCCGACATCTCGGTCCGCCTCCCGGTCGACTGGGATTCGGTCGACCCGATCCCCGAAGCGCTGGCCGAGCTGATGCGCAGCCCCGGCCACGGTCGACGTCCCGCTCGACGATGTCGTCCCGGACGAGCCGGCTCCCGCCCCGCAGGAGGTCCGCGCATGATCGATCTCACCGGCAAGACCGCGCTCGTGACCGGCGGCTCGCGCGGGATCGGGCGGGCGATCGTGCACGCGCCTCGCGACGCAGGGCGCCGACGTCGCGTTCACCTACAAGGGCAACGCCGCGGCGGCCGCCGAAACGACCACCATCGTCGAGGCCCTCGGCCGTCGCGCCCTCGCCGTGCAGGGTGACGCCTCGCAGGCCGAGACCGCCGAATCGGTCGTCAAGGTCGTCCTCGAGGCATTCGGCAGGATCGACATCCTGGTCAACAACGCCGGGGTGACCCGCGACGACCTGATCATGCGGATGACGGTCGATGCCTGGCGCGAGGTCCTCGAGACCAACCTGTACGGCGCGTTCTTCATGATCAAGGCCGTGACCCGGCCGATGCTCAAGGCCAAGGGCGGCAGGATCATCAACATCACCTCGGTGTCGGGGCAGGCGGGCCAGATGGGACAGGCCAACTACTCGTCGGCCAAGGCCGGCCTGATCGGGCTGACCAAGGCGACGGCGCGCGAGCTCGCCAGCCGGACGATCACCTGCAACGCGGTGGCGCCCGGCTTCGTCCTCACCGAGCTGACCCAGGACCTGCCCGAGGCGCTCCAGGCCGAGATCACGAGCCGGACGCCGCTCGGTCGGTTCGGCACCACGACCGAGATCGCCGACGCTGTCGCCTTCCTGGCCAGCGATGAAGCCGCTTTCATCACCGGGCAGGTGCTTGCGGTCGATGGCGGTCTGGTGATGATGTAGGGAGTCCGGGGGCAACTCAAGAACGCGAAATCGGGACTCGGATGACCCCATGCTAGACTCCGGGCGCATTGACTTCTGAACCGCGAGAGGGGCGCGCGGCGCGGTCCCCCGCGCTGGCGACGTTCCTGTCGTTCCTATGGCCGGGCCTTGGTCAGCTGTACGTCGGAGCGCGACGAGCGGCACTGATCTTCGGCCTCCCGCTCCTCATCGTCGTGGTCGTGGTCGCCCTGCAGGGCCTCGGTGGCGTGCAGGGCCTGGTCATCCTGCTGCTCACCCCGTCGACGGCGTTGACCGTCCTCATCCTCATCGTCCTGCTCGGCATCTGGCGCCTTGTCTCGATGGCCGAGGCGCTCGGCGCCGCCGGCCCGCGCGGCGCGTGGCGACGACCCGTGCCGCTCGTCTCGTTCGCCGTCCTGGCCGCGATCGTCATCACGTCCCACGCAGCGGCGGCGGGTCTCGCCTACAGCATCTACGATGCCGACAAGCAGATCTTCGTCGGCGTCCACGACCCCGATGCGGCGCCGCTCGCCGAGCCTCCCCGTCGCATCACTGCGGCCCGGGCAGACGGCCCCACCGGCGACCCCGACACCGAGCGAACCGAGCACGCCCAAGCGGATCAACGTCCTGCTGACCGGGATCGATTCGAGCTCGATCCGCTCGCACGCGCTCAACGACACGTTGCTCGTGGTCAGCATCGACCCGGTCACCGGATCGATGGCGATGGTCAGCTTCCCGCGGGACATGGCGCATCTGCCGACGCCGGGCGGCGGCGTCTTCGACGGCAAGATCAACTCGCTGATGACGTACGCGGATGCTCGCCCGAAGAAGTACCCGGGCGGTGGCATGGCCGCGCTGACCGACGAGATCGGCTTCCTGCTCGGCTCGAAGATCGACTACTACGCCTCGGTCGACCTCGACGGGTTCAGCCGGCTGATCGACCGCGTCGGTGGCGTCACCGTCGACGTCACGACTGCCATCAACGACCCGAACTATGGCGGCTGGACCACGCCCGGCAAGATCGGCTTCAAGATCTCGGTCGGCAAGCACACCCTCGACGGGCAGACCGCCCTGGCCTATCGTCCGCAGCCGCAAGACCTCGAGCGACTTCGCGCGTGCCCGGCGCCAGCAGCAGCTCCTGGTCGCGCTCCAGAAGAAGCTCGTCGATCCGGCGATGCTGCCGAACCTGCCCGGCATCCTCGAGGACGCGACGAAGACGCTCAAGACGAACTTCCCGCCGGACCAGCTGTCGGCGATGCTCGACCTCGCACGCAAGACCAGCGAGGCATCGATCAAGCGCGTCGTCCTGGACCCGCCGACCTACACGACGCATCCCGACGAACATCACCAGCGTCTACATCCTGGTCCCGAACATGGCCAACATCGCCAAGATGTCGATCAGCATCTTCGGGCCCGACAGTCGCTACTACACGGCCCCGAGCTGACGGTCGATCATGTGCCCGAGCCAAGCCGCAGTCAGCGGCCCGCCTGGGTCAGCATCGCGGGGATCGTCCGGGCCACGATCTTGAGGTCGAGCCACAGCGACCAGTGGTCGATGTAGTCGAGGTCGAGGCGCACCCAGCGGTCGAAGTCGGGGTCACGCCGGGCAGCGACCTGCCAGAGCCCGGTGATGCCGGGCTTCATCGACAGCCGCCGGCGATGCCAGACGTCGTAGTCCTCGACCTCGCTCGGGAGCGGCGGGCGCGGACCGACGATGCTCATCTCGCCGCGCAGCACATTCCAGAGCTGCGGCAGCTCGTCGATGCTCGTCGCGCGGAGCCAGCGGCCTGACGAGGTCAGCCGCGGATCGTCGGTGATCTTGAACGCGTGGCCGTGGATCTCGTTGGCCGCCACGAGATCGGCCAGGCGTGCCTCGGCGTCGGGGACCATCGAGCGGAACTTGACGACCCGGAACGGGCGGCCGTGGAGCCCGACCCGCTCCTGGCGGAAGAGGACCGGGGATCCGTCGCGCTGCCGGATCGCGAGGGCGACGAGAAGGAGGAGCGGGCTCAGGACGATCAGGGCCGCGACGGCGACCACGATGTCGATCAACCGCTTGAGCGCGATCCCGATGATCCGGTCCGGACCGTAGACGAGCGACAGGATCGACATCCCGAGGAAGTCCTCGATCCGGCCGCCGGCGATGACGACGGTCCCCTCCGTGATCGGGATGCGGACGACCCGGCCCTCGTCCTCGCACAGCCGCGTGATCGGCTCGACGAAGGCCCAGTCCTCGATCGGCAGGCAGATCGCCACCTCGTCCACGACCGTGTGGTGGAGGATCGTCTCGATGTCGTCGACGGTCCCGAGGATGGGCAGGACGAGCTCGGTCCCGGTGGCCGTCGGGTCGTGCGGCCCGGCCAGGTGACCGATCGGCCGGAGGCCCAGCTCGACGTGACCGGCGACCGCGTCGGCGAATGCCCGGGCTGCCGGGTTGGCGCCGACGATCAGCATGTAGCGCGCGTTGTGGCCGCGCGCCCGGAGCCGCACGAAGACCGCCCGGATCCCCGCCCGCGACAGGAGGGTCAGGGCGGCCTGGCACGAGAACAGCAGGAGCAGGAACAGGCGGCTGACGTTGGGGAGCTTGACCAGGAACAGCGTCGTGAACACGACGACGGCGAGGAACAGGATCGCGACGAGGACGTCGGTGACCTCGCGCCGCTGCGACAGCCGGGTGCGCAGGCGGTAGAGGCCCTGGACCCACAGCGCGCCGACCAGCGCGGCCGCGTAGCCGGCCGCTGCCACGATCGGGTCGATCCCGATGGTCGTCCAGGTGTCGTGCCAGCCGGTCGACCCGAAGCGGACGTAGGACAGGCCCAGGAACAGCGCGATGGCCGTCACGGCATCGGCCGCGGCGAGGGCCAGGCGGAGTGCGGTGATATGGCGACGGATCAGGCGACGCCCTCCTCCGACGAACGGGGCGCGCCCAGTGTACGCCGCCGTCGTCGCGTGGGACCGGCCGGTACTTCCGTACCAGAGGTCGGGTCCGGTGGGGTCTGATAGGGTCCGGGCATGTCTGGAATCGGTGCTTCGTGGAGCGGTATGCCGCCGCGCAGCCGCGCGATCGCGGTCGTCGGCCTGGCCGTTCCGATCGTCCTGGTCGCCGCGGTCGTGGCGGGACTGGTCCTCACTGCCGGGTCGGGCGGCGGGGGATCGCTCGCCGCCGGGGCCCTGCCGAGCGCGACCGCGACCTTCCCGCCGTTGCCGCCGACCGCCAGCCCGGCACCCAGCGCGACGCCGCTCGCCGGCGAGACGCCGCTCCCGAGCCCCAGCCCGACCGCAGGGGTCGATCCGCTGCTCGGCTCGGACGGCCGGCTGACCGTCCTGCTTCTGGGCACCGACTATCGGCCAGCTCACCCGGGCAACCGCACCGACGCGATCATGGTCGTCTCGATCGATCCGACGACGGGCAAGAGCGCTGCCTTCAGCGTCCCGCGTGACGTCGTCGACTTCCCGATGCCGAAGTCAGGCAGCTACGGCGCCAAGGTCAACGGGCTCTACCAGCATCTCGAGTCCACGACGGGCGACGGCGGCAAGGGCATGAAGCAGGCCGTGTCGCGCGCATTCGGGATCGAGGTCGACCGCTACGCCCTGATCGGGTTCACCGGGGTGACTCGCGCTGGTCGGGGCCGTCGGCGGCGTCGACGTCACGCTGGCCGCGCCGTACTACGACCCCGAGTACTGGGTCAACAACCACCACCAGGGCTGGGGCCTGCCAGCCGGCAAGAGCCACCTCAACGCGGCCGACGCCCTCATCTTCGCCCGAAGCCGCAAGGGTGACAGCGACTTCCAGCGTGCCAAGCGCCAGCAGATGCTGGTCATGGCCGCCGTGGCCAAGGTCCGCACGCGCGGCCTGGACAAGCTGCCGGCGCTGCTCAGCATCGCCAAGGACACCGTCCGGACGGACCTGCCCCTCGACCGCCTCGCCGACCTGTACGGCCTGTTCAGCACGGTCGACCTGGACGTCGCCAAGCACGTCGTCTTCGGTCCGACGAAGTACGCCTTCCGGGCGGGCGGGACCGACTACCGGATCGACTACAAGATCGCCGACACCTGGATCGCCAAGAACTTCCCGCCGGCCCGCCCGTTCGGAACCTGGCCGGCCTCCTGACCGGGGCAGTCCCGGCCTGCGCCGCGACTGCCTCAGACCAGGGTCCTAGAACGTCCCGGCGCGGATCCCGGCGGAGATCGCCTTGATCCGGGCCATCATCACCGCGTCGCGGCGGAGGTCCATGTTGTAGTTGGCGTTGCTGAAGGTGTGGAAGGCGATCCCCGACGCACCGGCGTAGGTCAGTGCCTCGTGGACCTGGCGGGTCAGCTGGTCCCAGGTCGGACGCTGCTTCTTGTGGCAGCTCGGCGCGAGGTACTTGTGCGTCTGGACCATGACCCAGATCGGGGTCCCGGGGGTCTTCGCCGCGACCGTCGGGCGAACCTTGGTCTTGTACCACTTGGGACCGTAAGTGATGTACGTCGAGCCGGTCGACGAGCAGCCGCCACGGGCGGTCTCGACGGGGTACCAGTCGACCATCACGATATCGGCCATCCCCGCCGTGTACGGGTTGACCGAGTCGCCGAAGTGCGGGATGTCACCGAACAGGGCGACGACCTTGTGATTCGGGTCGGCGACCTTGAATGCGTGGTAGAGCGAGCGGATCTCGGTGCCCGAGATATGCGTCCACGAGGGCTCCTTGACCGTCAGGTAGCCGAGCAGCGCGGGATGGTTCTTGACGCCTCGGACGAGCGCGGCGACCTGTGACGGATAGACCGTGCCACCGGTCGTGGTCGTGGTCGAGAAATGGATGACCGCCTTGAGGCCGCAGTGCTGCGCCGCATCGAGGTAGCGCAGCGCACCGGCCACGCCGCCGACGTTCGCGACCACGATGTTGAACGACCCGTTGCAGATCCCGCGCGTATTGGCGAGCAGATCAGCGGCCGGGACGTTGTTGAGGATCATCGCCGTGTCGGTCGAGTAGGTGGCGGTCGCGGTGGCGCCGGTCGCTCCGAAGACGCCGACCGCAAGGGTGGCCGTCAACAGGCCGGTCGCCAGTCGCGAGAGGGTCCGTCTGGTGCTGGACGATTCGTTCAATGAAGGCTCCGATCGAGTCCCGGGATGACGGCTGGGATGAGTGCTCTCCCATCCTCGGCTCGCGCTCGGCGCGTGCCTATCCGCCTAAGCGTCAGGAGCGGCCGGTACGTGGGTCCTGTGCAGCCGTGCACCAGCCAGCAGCCACCAGGCCAGGACCAGACCGAGGAGCACGCCAAGGCCGAGCAGCCCGAGGGCATGGGTGCGGGCCACGAACAGCGTCGCCAGCGCCGCTGCGGCCAGGTCGGCGACCCGCGAGCGGTGGGTCGCGACCCAGGCGGCCAGGGCCTCCAGTCCGAATCCGAACAGGACGAACAGCCCGACACCGGCTGGTCCGAAGTTGGCCCACGCCTCCCCGATCAACCCCGGCGCCGCGTAGCCGGCGACGTCCTGGGGCGCCTCGACGACGTGCGGGTAGATCCAGTAGCCGAGATTCGGGATGTCATCGCGGCCGACCAGCGGTCCGACCCGGCGCAGCCAGGTCAGCCCGAGGAAGTACGGCTCGTCGGCGGGGATGACCGTCTGGAGCGCGTCGAGCGTCCGCGGCTGGACGAGGAAGAGCCGGCTGATCGTCCGCCCAGCCGCGGTCCCGCCTGTGTCGGTGGCGAAATCCTGGGGAGCGCGGAGCACCCCGATTGCCACGAAACCGACGACGCCGATCACCGCGACGACGATCGCGGGCCGCCACGGCACCGACCGCCCGGTGAGAAGCCACGCCAGGACGACGGCGGCGACGAGCTCGATCACGAGGTAGCGGCTGGCGAGGCTGACCATGAACCCGAGCAGCAGCGCGATGACCGCCCAGGTGGCGAGACGCCGGCCGAAGGCGGGCCGGCCGGCGAGCGCCTCGAGCATCAGCACCGCGGCGAGCCCCGGGATCGCGACGCGGATGCCCTGGATCGGCAGCCCGACCAGCCCGGCGCGGGCGGCCGTCGCGTCCCCCGACAGCAGTGGCAGCCCGGTCTTCATGAGGGTCGGCATCAGCAGCGCGACCGCGCCGGCGGCCAGGAGCGCGGGCACCAAGCCGCGCCGACCCGTTTCGGGTTCCGGGTGGATCGGTGGGTCGGCGGGGGGCTCGCCGGCAGCGAACGGACCGACGCGGTGGGCGATCACCACCCCGATCGCGGCCGCCAGGACGCACGCACCGAGGTAGAGGCCGGGGCCCGGCCGGTCGTCGACGAGTGCCAGCGCGATCGACCCGACCCCGAAGAAGACCGCCTCGAGGGCGAGCCAGACGACGGCCGGATGGAGGACACCGAGGCGCCGGCGCCGGACGACCGGGAGCATCAATCCGATCGCGCCGCCGAAGCCGACCAGGACGACCGCGGCCCCGATGATCCCGGGACCCGTCATCCTGGCGCATCCGCGTCACCGGTGGCGACCGCACCGAGACCCGAGCGGGCGGCGTCGACGGCGCCATCGAGGCCACCCGCAGGCAGCCGGGCCGAGAGCCAGGCGTACGACGCCACGCCGAGCAGGGCTGTCGGCAGTGTGCTGACGAGCCGATAGCCGAAGGCGATCGCGGCGGCCGTCGCCGAATCGACGCCAAGGACCTCGAGCAGGGCCACGAGGACGAGGTCCGCCGCCCCGAGCCCGAATGGCAGGAACGACACGACGCCCGCGGTGATCGCCAGACCGAGGGCGCCCCAGGCAGCCAGCGGGGCGAGGCTCACGCCGAAGGCGGCAGCGACGAGGATGAGCTGCGTCGTCGAGACCGCAAACAGGAGTGCGGTGACCACGGCGAAACGGACGAGGCTGCCGGGATCCGTCAGCAGGCGCCCGATCCGGTGCTCTGCCGCGAGAAGCCCGGCGATCACTCCCGGCCAGCGACCGCCGCCCAGCCGGCGCAGCGGGTAGGCGACGAACCACGCGATGGGGCGCATCCCGAGCCGGTAGGCGATCCCGGGGACCGCGATGAGCGCGATCGTCGCCACCGCGACCAGCCAGCCGGGGAGCTCGCCGCGGACGGCCAGCCAGGCCAGGAGGGCACTGCACGCGAGATAGCCGATCGCCACGAGCCGCTCGATGAGGATCACCGCGCCACCGGTCGCGTAGTCGACGCCGTGATGCGCCCGCAACAGGTAGAGCCGGGCGAGCTCGCCCATCGAGCCCGGGGTCAGGTTGTTGATGGTGTTCGCGAACGTCGTCATCGGGACCAGCGCCCGGACGGGGACGCGATGTCCCGAGGCTCTCAGCAGGTCGGCCGACCGGATCGCCCACAGGACGGGCGGGACGAGGCTGAGCAACAGCGCGGCGATGAGCGGTCCGGGCTGAGCGCTCGCGAGGGTCCCCGATTCCCAGAGGTGCGAGCGCCAGATGACGATGGCGAACAAGGCCAGCGAGATCGGACCCCACACGAGCGGGCTTCGGAGTCGGGGGACCATGTCCGGCTATAGTACCGACCGACGTGCGTGGACCGACCGCTTCGCCCCAGCCGATCACGGGGCTGTCCGGCGACGCCTCGGCCGTCAGCACCCCCGGCGTCATCGATCTCTACCGCTCGATCGCGGCCGCCGCCCTGGACATCGTCGGGCGATATCGGCTGGCGATCGTCGCCGAGATCGTCCTCGTCGCCGCCTACTTCGCGCTGCGCACGATCGGCGCCGACACGCCCACCCTGATCATCTGGCTCGGCGTGGCGGTGGTGGCGGCCGTGATCTCACCGGCGAGCGGACTGGTCGTGCTCGCCGCGATCGCGCCGTTCAACGAGGCGCTCGACCTCGGTCACGGCCTCGGCTCGAAGACCGTCATCGCGGCCGCGATCCTGGCCGGGATCGGGGTGCGTTGGCTGATCGTTCCTGCGGTGCGGGCCAGGCCCTCGGTCCCGGTCGTCCTCGCGGGCGGGCTCCTCGCCGCGAGCAGCCTCGGGCTGCTGGTGACGTACAAGCGCTGGGGATTCGCGTTCGCTGCCGACGCGGCCGGCACCTGGGCGACCGGGATCGCGACGATGCTGCTCGTCTTCATCGCCGGCGTGTGGATCGCGCGCGGCGGCGCGCGACGACCGCTGGTCGCGGCGATGGCCGCTACGACGATCGCCGGGATCCTCAGCCTCGCCGACTTCTCGCGGGACGCCTCGCTGCGCGACGGGATCGTCGGCTGGACCCTCGTCGGTCAGTTCAGCCCCGACCGGCTGACCGGCGTCATCCGCTCGCCGACCTCGACCGCGGCGCTGGTCATGCTGCCGGTCTCGGTCTACCTCGCGGCCGTGGTCCTGGCGCATGACATCCGGGTCCGGGTCGTCGCGATCGGCCTCGCGGCCCCGCTCCTCGCCGCCGCCTATCTCACCTATAACCGGGCGGTCTTCCTCGCGCTCTACGCCCTGGCGGTCGTCTTCGGCTGGCGGATCGGGCGCCGGCTCGGGATCGCCCTCCTGGTGGGCGGGATCGTGGCCGGCGTGGTCTTGGTGCCGTGGTATCTCTCGCTCCGTGGCCAGGCGGTCGGTGGGAGCGCCGCCCTGGTGCCCGGCCAGCTGCTCATCGCCAGCGATCAGCAGCGGCTCGGGGCGTGGGCGGCGGCCGGGCGGATGTTCCTCGATCAGCCGCTCATCGGGCAGGGCTACCGGGCGTATCGCCAGCTGTCGATCCAGTTCGGCGACCCGACGCTCAACGCGCCGCACAACGAGTGGCTCCGGCTCTTTGCCGAGAACGGGGTCTTCGTCGGCCTCCTTGGCCTGGCGTTCGTCCTTGCCACCGCCGTTCGGCTGGCGCGGGCCCCCGGCTGGCTCGGGGCCGGGCTGTTCGGTTCGTTCCTGTCGGTCTGCATCGCGGCGTCGTTCAACAACGTCTTCCTGTTCAACCAGGTGACGATCCCGGCGATGGTCCTGGCCGGGACCGGCGTCGCACTGGCCGGTCGGGCCACTGCCGGTGCCCACGAGCTCGCGGACGCTCCCGTGGGCGACCCCGCAGAACCCGTCGGCGACACCGTCGGATCGACAGGTGACGCGCTGGGGCCGGCGGGTGCCTGAGCGGACGGAACGCCGCCTGGCGGCCGGTCTCCTTCTCTTCTCGCTGATCTGGGCAGTCATCGTCGGCTCGAACCTGTTCCAGATCTCGAGCTGGATCGTCGGCGACATCGCCTACCACCGCGGCGTCGCCTACACGATGCAGGGCGCGGCGTGGCAGGGCGAGGGGCCGTTCGTCGGTCTGCTCAGCTATTACGGCGGGCTCTACCCGATGGTCTTCGGCTGGCTGGCCGGGCTGTTCGGGGTCACGTTCGACTACGTCCTGAGCGTGGGGTCGTGGGGACTGGCCCTGCTCTGGCCGCTCGCCTGCTGGTGGACCGGTCGCCGGATCTGGCCGGGACGGCCGCTTGCCGCGTCTCTCTTCGCGCTGGTGGCAGTCGTCGCCGCGCCGTTCACGAACCGTGTCCTCGTGTGGGTCGATAGCCCGCTGGCCTCGGCGCAGAACGGGTTCCCCGTCTATCCGCGCGACCTGGCCCTCGTCCTCCTGGTGGTCGCGGCCGGTTTCGCGCTGTCGCGCTCGAGCCGCGGCAGGGTCATCGGGGTCGGGCTGGCCGTGGGCGGGATCATCCTCGTCCATCTCCAGATCGCGCTCTTGACCGCATGGCTGCTCGCGGCCTGGGCGGTGGTGAGTGCCGTTCGGGCACGGAGCATCCGACCGCTCCTCGAGGTCTCCGCCGCCGGCCTGATCGCGGTCGCGGTCAGCTCGTGGTGGTGGATCCCGCGGGTCGCGGCGACCATCACGTCCGGGGAGCTGCTGCTCGGCGGGTTCCCGGGCGCCCCGCCGCTCCGGCTCGGCCCGGGCGACCTGGTGATGGCGTTCGGGGTGGTCGCGATCTTCGGGTTGCTCGGCCTGGCCGTCCTGGCCGCCCGTCGCCCGCTCCCTGGCCGGCTGTCGATCTTCCTGGTCTGGATCGTCGCGTTCCTGCCCCTCGTCCTGGTCGACCGCCTGGTGGACGGCTCCGACCTCGTTTCCGAGCGTCGTGTCTGGCTGCTCGTCTCGATCCCGCTGACGGTCGTGGCCGCGGCGACCCTGACGATGATCGCCACTCGTCTGCGACCCGCCGCGATCGTCGGGCTCCTGACGCTGGTGGTCGTGCTGCCGTCGCTGCCCGGGACCGTCGCGTCGGTGCGGCTGGTCGCCGACGCATGGGAACCCGGGCATGCCGGCGGTCGCACCTTCGACGCCGCTGCGTGGGCCCCGATCTTCGCCGACCTGAACGCCCGCGTCCGAGCCGACGGTCATCACGTGGCGATCACCTACGACGCGTACGAGCCGTGGGTCTGGTCGTTCTCGGGGGCCCAGGTCCCGAGCCTGTGGCTGCCGGGACCGTTCAAGCTCGGGTTCGATCCCGAGAAGCTGACCGGCGTCTCGTATCTCGACCGGCTGCGCGCGCAAGAGACCGCGTTCGAGGGCGGCCTGCCCGCGCTCTGCTCATTCAGCAGCGCGTTCGACGGTGGATCGATCGTGCTCGACGTCGAACAGGGGATGCTCGGACTGCGCGACGTGACGCCGGCATCGGCCTATCGGGTCGACCCCGCCGACCGCGACGCCGACACGATCATCCGCGACCTCGGGGGCGGCCTGACGTACGTCGACCTCGGGGGCCTCGACGTCATCCGCATGGCGACGGGCAGCGCCTGGGCTCCGCCCTTCCGCGATCCTGCGGCCAGGTTGCTCGCGGTCGAGATCGAGGTCCCGGTCCCGCGGCCCGGCGTTGCCGCGACGGTCACCGCGGGGCCACTGATCGAGATCGACACCGGGACCGCGAAGATCCCGTTCGGCGCCGGTCTCGAGCCCGGCTGGGCCCGGGTCGTCGTGCCGATCGACGGCGTGGGGGACGCCGTGACGATCCGCGCGCTCGACGCGGTCGACCTCGTCCGGGTGACCGCCTTCGAGCCGGTCGCCGGGGTCGGGCTGCCGGTCGACCAGGGGCCGGTCCGTTTCGCCCCCGACGCGCTGTGTCCGCCGACATGATCGAGGTCCTGCGCGGGATCGGGCTGGCGGCCGTCGCGATCCTGGCGTTCAGTGCCCTGCTGATCCTGCCCGGCGTCCGGATCGCGGACCGGCTGGCAGGCGATGCCCGGGCGCTCGTGCCGCGCCTGATCCTGGCATTCGTGACCTCCCAGGTCATCGTCGCCTCGATCGGGCTGGTCCTCGTCGCGCTTGGGCTGTTTTCCGGCCTGGCCGTGGCGTTCATCGCCGGGGTCGTTGCCCTGACCGGGATCCCTGTCGCGTTCCGTTGGCTGCGCGCGTCGCGTGGCGAGCTGCTCACGCTCGGCTGGGCGACGGCCCTCGCGCTCCCCTGGGCGGTGGCGGTCGGCTGGGCGGGCTGGTCGCCGTCGGACACGCTGCAGTGGTACTACGCGGGGCTGGGGACGCAGCTCGAGGCGGCCGGCGGGATCCCGACCTCGATCGCCGAGTGGGGGCAGGCCGTCCGCTGGCTCCCGGATTACCTCGTGTTCAACGTCGACAGCCAGGGCTACCTGGCATGGCTCTGGTTCCTGCCCAGGGCGGATGCACTGGCCGCGTTCCGCGTCCCGGTGACGGTGCTCGGTGTCCTCCTCCTGTTCGCGGTGCTGCGGCTGTGGGTCGGCCGGCCGGCGGCGTATCTCGGTGCGGCGCTGATCGCGGGCACGATCTTCTACCTCGCCAAGTTCGACGCCTACAAGCCCGAGGCGCTCGGGATCGTGCTCGGGCTGGCGGCCCTGTGGCTCGTCGTACGCGGCGTGCGCAGCGGGCGACGGACATGGGTCCTGCTCGGCGGTGCGACGCTCGGGGTTGCCCTGTCGGTCCATGTCATCGCGGCGACCGTGATGGGGCTGCTGGTCGCCGCGTTCGCGGCGACCGAGTGGCTGGTCGCCCGCGACCGGCGCACGGAGCGTGCCGGCTGGCTGGTCCGTGCCGCCCTGCTCGGGTTGCTGATCAGCGTGCTGATGGGCGTCGGGCTGCAGGGTCGAGCGGTCGCGGCGGGTGGCGCGCTCAATCCGGGGACGGCGTCCGGCCCGGACCCGACCTGGACATTCTTCCTACGGAGCACCGGCGACTTCACGACCCCGGAACCCGCGCCGCCCGCCCGCCCACTGGCCGGTGGCGTGACCTCGCCGTGGGCAGGGATCCGGATCACCTCGGCGTTCGGCTGGTGGCTGATCCCGTTCGGTGCGATCGGGGCGGTCTTCCTGGCGTGGCTGGGCGGACGTCGCGTGCGGGGCGGTCTGGCCGGCCTCGCCGTTTCGGGCGTGCTCGTCGGGGCCGGGATCGGCTTCTTCGCGCTTGCCTTCGAGACGTATGTGCCGCGCTGGACCGGGCTGGTCCGGTTCGGCCAATACCTGCCGCTGTTGGTCGGGCTGGGGGTGACGTTCGCGATCGCTGGCTACCTGCGCGTCTGGTCGTGGCTGGCGGCCATTCGCACGCCGCGCGTCTTCGCCGTCGTCGCGGCGATCGTCGGGCTCGTCTGGCTCACCCCGCTGGCCCTCGCGCGCTATGAAGCCGAGGCGCGGATCCCGGCGGTCGGCTCCGTGGCGCTCGAGGCGCTGCGCACGATGGGCTCGCCCGGCGACGTCGTCCTGTCGAACGCGCTCACGACCGGGACGATCGAATCCTTCACGGGTCTGGAGGATCCGCTCGAGGGCCGCCAGCCGCTCATCGAGGATCCAGCCTTCCTCGAATTGGCCAACCAGCTCCTGCTCGACGTCCACGACTGGTTCGCCAAACCGACTGATCGGGTCCTGCTCGACCGGCTGGGCGTGCGCTGGGTCCTGGTCGTCGACGATGCCGCCGCGCTCGGGACCGATGCCACCCTCGGTGGGGGAGTCGCCGCGACCGAGAAGGCGCCCGGGCTGCGCGTCGCCTGGTCGGATGCGGGGATCGCGCTCCTCGAGGTGACCACGCCGGCGACCGGCGCCGCCGTCCGCGACGACCTGACACCGATCGTGAACGTCCCTAGGGCTGTTGTCGTCGGCGGGGTCGGGGCGCTGCTCATCGGTCTGCTGGTCGTTCCCCGGCGACGGCTGCGCAGGCCGCGCCGAGCCGCGCCCGAGGCGGCGGCCGAGCACGCGACCGAGTCGCCCGAGCAGCCCGCCGAACCGTCCGACCCCCTCCCGTAGCGCTGCGGCACGGGACTACACTCCGGGCATGCCGATCAGCGCCCTCCGCATCGCCGGGCTGATCTTCGCCGCGATCCTGGTCTGGATCGCCATCTCGCGACTCCGTCGGCGTGGCTCGGGCAGCCGCATCCCGGCGGCCACGCTCCTGCTGGTCGGGCTCGGTCTGGCGACGGTCGCGATCGTGCCCGACCTCGTTCGGCCGCTCCAGGACTGGCTCGGTCTCTCGGGCGAACCGCTCGGGCGGCTGGTCACCGTCCTGGTCGTCTCGGTCGCGCTCGCGTACGTGCTCCTGTTCTACGCCCTCGCCCGGGCCGACCGGGCGAACCAGCGGGTGAGCCGCCTCGTCCGGGCCCTCTCGGTCGCCCAGGTCGAGGCCGCCCATGCCGGCGCGCCGCTCGGCGGCGTCCTCGTCTGCATCCCGGCCTTCAACGAGGCCGACAGCCTGCCCGGCGTCCTGGCAGAGATCCCGGCCGCGGTCGCCGGCGCTGCGGACGCACGTCCTGGTCATCGACGACGGCTCGCGCGACGGGACGGCCGGCGTTGCCCGCACGCTGGGTGCGCGTGTCGTGAGCCACCCGGTCAACAGCGGGCAGGGCGCGGCGCTCCAGACCGGCTACCTCGTCGCCGAGCGGCTCGGGGTCGATGTCGTCGTGACGCTCGATGCCGACGGCCAACACGATCCGACCCAGATGGAGAGGCTCGTCGAGCCGATCGTCGCCGACCGGGCCGACTTCGTCGTCGGCTCGCGCCGGATGGGCGAGGCGGAGGGCGGTGGCGACTCACGCGCACGGGACGCGGGGATCACCGTCTATACCCGGCTCATCAACCTGCTCGGCGGGACGCAGGTCAGCGACATCGCCAACGGCTACCGCGCGATCCGGGCTTCGCGACTGGCCGAGATCGCCTTCACCGAGGACCAGTTCCATAACCCCGAGCTGCTCCTGGGCGCGGCGCGGGCCGGCCTCCGCGTCCTCGACGTCCCGGTCACCATCCGCCGCCGGACCGCCGGGACCTCGAAGAAGGGGACCAACGTCCGCTACGGGATCGGGTTCCTGCGGGTGATGGTCAAGACCTGGCTGCGCTGACTCGATGACCGAGCGCGCTGCCACTGCCGCTGACCCGAGCGCCCGCGATCAGCCGATCGCCTTCCATGTGCCTGCACAGATCGATCTGGCAGGTTTCCTCGAGGACGCGCGCGCCATCATCGAGAGCGGCTGGTTGAGTCAGGGAGCCTACGTTCGGGCGCTCGAGCAGGCCCTTCGAGTGTGGGTCGGCGGGCGGGACGTGGTTGCGATCTCGAACGCGTCCGACGGTTTGATCGCCGCACTGTCGCTGGTCGGACGCCGGGGTGGTGAGGTCATCATCCCGGGGTTCACCTATCTCGCAACATGGCAAGCGATCGGCTGGGCAGGCATGGTGCCAGTCGTGGCCGACGTCGACGAGCGCGGCCTGCTCGACGTCGCTGCTGTCGAGGCCGCCCTGACGCCACAGACCGTGGCGATCCTGCCGGTTCACCTGACCGGCGTGCTGGCCCCGATGGCGGCGTTGCGCGACCTGGCCGACCGGCAGGGCATCGCGCTATTGGCTGATGCCGCTCACGCCATCGGGGCGCGATCTGACGGGATCGTCGCTGGATCCCTTGGGGACGTGGAGGTGTTCAGCATCGGGGCCACGAAACAGGTGGCCGCTGGCGAGGAAGGATTCCTGACCGTCAAGGACCACGGCCGGGTTGCGGAGGCGAGGCGGTTCGCTCTCCAGGGCCACGAACCTGGATCCATGGACGCCGCGGGTCCCGGTCTGAACATGCGCCTGGGCGAGTTGACAGCGGCGCTCGCGCTTCGCCAGTTAGAGCACCTCGAGCTCCAGCTGGCGCGTCGCGCGACGATCCACGACCGCTATCGAGCAGCGCTGGCAGGCCTCCCGTTGCGATTGTCGGGTCCACGAGCCAGTGAACGATCGGCCCACAAGGATCAGCTGGTGTGGGTCGACGACCCGCGCGATCGGGCACGGGTGCGAGAAGCCTTGATGGCGGCCCGTGTCGAAACCAAGCCCTACTACGAGATCGCCGTCCCCGACCTGACGGCGTTCAGCGGACGAGTAGCCTCGATGGACCGCAGCCGGTCGCTCGCGGCGCGATCGTTCGCAATTCCGATCCACGCCAAGCTCCGAGACGACGAAGTCGACCGCATCATCGAAGCGACTCGCGCGGCCTTCGGCGAGTGACTCGCTTGTCGCTCGGACTAGCGATGGGCGGGAACGACCCGCTCACGGACGATCTGCTTGGCGGCATCGAAGCCGCGGCGTTCGATATCGACATCGAGACGCGGCGCGTCTCCGATCGGTCGTCGGCGGTCGGGCTCGACGTGATCTTGGGGGTCGGATACCCGCAGTACTATCCGTGGCTGAGGACACCGTTGCCGGGTGCCCGCCACATCCTGTGGATCGGCGAGTCGCTGCCGGCTACTGGGGAGACCTTGCGAACACAGATCCGGCGGCGCCTGCCGATGGGCCGTGTCCTGGGGGCCCTGTCCTCGACCGGTTCTGCGATGGGATGGCGATCCCTTCCTGACCGACTGGCAGCACCCCGTGAACAAGCGGCGATCGATCACGACCAGCGTTTCAACCTCGCGGCGTGTCGTCGTGCCAGCCGAGAAGGACTCGAGCTCGTTGTAACCTCGAGCGACCGTGCGACCTCCCTCGCCGCTCGCGGGATCGCGACCAGGGTGGTCCCGTACGGGTACCATCCCGCGAACGCTGGACCCGCACAAGATGTGGATGATGGCGAGAGAGACATCGACGTACTCGTTCTCGCGACAGCCGTCTCTGGCTCCACGAGCCGTCGCGCGCGGATCGTCGCCGCGACGATTGCAGAACTTGGCCCGTCCATCCGGTACGAGGTCGTCGAGCGCGGGCTGTTCGGAGTCGAGCGTCATCGAATTCTTGGGGCGGACACGGGTCGTTCTCAACGTCCACACGGATCCCGGGCAATTTCACGGGGATCCGTGCGATCCTGACGGCAGCTGCCGGCGCCCTCCTCGTCAGCGAGCCGATCGATGCACCGGCGCCGTTCGTCCCTGGAAGACACTATGTCGAGGCAAGAGCGGACGACCTGGCTTCGACCGTCCAGTCGATGCTCGCCGACCGCGAGCGACGCCTCGAGATCGCTCGCGCCGGGCAGGGCCTGGTCGTAGGCGAACTGACCATGACGCGGTCGCTTCGCGCTCTCCTGAAGGCGGCGGTATGACCGACAGGCGGGTGATCCTTGTCGGAGCCGGTCGGTTCGCCGAGGAGGTCACCGACGTCGCGGCGGATGCCGGCATCGAGGTGGTCGGCTGGATCGAAGGTATCGACAAGCATCGTGGAGACGCAACGCACGTCCCGCCCATCGTCTGGGTCGACGATCAAGCCGAGCTTCGCCCGGGCATGCCCATCGTCCCTGCCATCGGTGCTGTCCGGAGGCGAGGCCTGGTGCAGCGACTCGTCAGTGAGGGCCGGGACCTTGCGACGATCATCCACCCTGGCGCGATCATCGCTCGGAGTGCCCGGATCGAACCCGGCTGCGTGATCTTCCCCGGTGTCGTCATCGGCGCAGCAACGCGGATCGGGACCGGCACCGTCGTCAACCGTGGGGCGCTCATCGGACACCACACGACGGTCGGACCGTGGTCTTTCGTCGGCCCTGGAGCCAACATCGCGGGGGGCGTGACCATCAGCGAGGAGGTCTACCTCGCCATCGGCTGCATCGTCCGGGATGACCGTGCGGTCGGGGCACGAGCGACCGTGGGTGCCGGAGCGGTCGTTGTCGCCGATGTGGCTGCAGGGATCACCGTGGTGGGCGTCCCTGCCAAGCCGATGGCCCCGCGCTAGGGCCCGACCGGATGTTCAGGTGCCGGAGGTCCGGCAGCCTCCAGGACGTCGCGCAACGTCCGGTCAAGTGGGATCGTCGGTCGCCAACCCGTCAAGTCACGGACACGGCTCGGGTCGCCCCGGATCTCCGCTGACTCGCCCGGGCGAAGCAACGAGGGGTCGGTGACGGGCCGCAGGTTCGCTCCGGCAAGCTCGATGAGGTTGGCCACCACGTCGCGCAGCGTGATGGCCCTGCCCGAAGCGACATTGACGACCTGGCTGGCCATCGACGGCGCCACCTCCCAGGCGACCTCGACCAGCCGTCGATAGGCGACCGCCACGTCGCGAACGTCGGTCAGGTCGCGCCGGACGTCAAGATCGCCGACACGAAAGGTCGGCCGACCGTCTGCCATGGCGTCGAGGATCCGCTCGGCGAACGCCGGGACCGCGTAGATCGGTCGCTGACCCGGACCCGTGTGGTTGAACGCACGGACGGCGATGACTCGGAGTCCGGCGGCAGCGCCCAACTCGAGCGCGATCGACTCCTGTGCGACCTTGGTCCTTGCGTACGGCGTCCGTGGCTGGAGTCGGAGACGCTTCTCGCAATGGCAGGTCCGCGGCTTTCGGCGACCCGTAAACCTCCGATGAGCCGGTAACGAGCAGGACCGGAGGGGCTCCGAGCCGCCCCCAGGCTGCGGCCAGGCCCGTCACGACGTTGCGCGTCCCTTCGACGTTGACGCGGTAGGCGCGCTCGGGGTCATCGGCGACGTCGGCCGCGCTGGGCGATCGCCGCGAGGTGGACGACTGCGTCGGGCCGCGTCGCCTGAAGGTATCGCTTCACGTCCGGCCCATTGGTGACGTCGAGCCGCGCCCCTGCATCGTCGAGATCGGGCAGGACCTCATGGCCGGCTGCGCGCAGCTCCGTCACCATCCAGCGCCCCACGAACCCTCGCGCTCCAGTGACGAGGATCCGCATCAGGTCCGAGTCCGGAGCCGCTCCAGGTCCGCGTCGACCATCATCTCGATGAGGTCGCGGAAGTCGACGGTCGGCTCCCAGCCGAGGTCCGGCGCGCGAGGGCGGAGTCCCCGAGCAGGTGATCGACCTCGGCGGGTCGGAAGAGCGTCGGGATCGGTGACCACGATGTGCCCGATAGTCGAGTCCGACTCGCTCGAACGCGATCGACACAGCTCCCGGACCGATGTGGGCGACCCCGGTCGCCATGACGTAGTCGCTCGGCTCGGGGTCGCTGGAGCATGAGCCACATGGCCACGACGTAGTCGCCGGCGAAGCCCCAATCGCGCTCCGCGTCGAGGTTGCCCATCCGCAGCTCGCGGGTCGATGCCCGAGCGCGATCCGCGCCGCGCCATCGGTGACCTTGCGCGACACGAACTCGAGCCCGCGCCGCGGCGATTCGTGGTTGAACAGGATCCCCGAGACCGCGTACAGGTCGTAGCTCTCGCGGTAGTTGACGGTCAGGTGGTGGCCATAGGCCTTGGCCACGCCGTACGGGCTGCGCGGGTGGAACGGTGTCGTCTCGTCTTGCGGTGACCACGCCGCACCTTGCCGAACATCTCGCTCGACGAGGCCTGGTAGAAGCGCGTCTCCGGGGCGACCTGGCGGATCGCCTCGAGCATCCGCGTCACGCCGAGCCCGGTGAACTCGCCGGTCAGGACGGGCTGGTTCCAGGACGTCGGGACGAAGCGACTGGGCCGCGAGGTTGTAGACCTCGTCGGGCACGGTCGCGCGCAGCGCCTCGACGATCGAGGCCTGGTCGAGCAGGTCGCCCTGGATCGAGCTCGAGCCGGTCGCCGAGATGGGCGATCCGCTCGTCGCCTACCGTGCTCGATCGGCGGGTCATCCCGACGACGCGGTAGCCCTGGTCCGAGCAGGAAGCTCGGCGAGGTACGAGCCGTCCTGGCCAGTGATGCCCGTGATCAGAGCGGTCTTTGGCATCGGGCGAGTATAGGTGCGAGTCGACTGGCGGAGTCGGCCGGGCTCCGGTCACTTGCTCCCGGCCGCGACGGCCAGCAACCATGCCTCGTACGGTCGGCGATCGCGTCCCAGCCGTAGAGGCTCGCGTGCGCGCGTGACCGCCGCCGACTCGCATGCCGTCGAGCCGTCCGCAGGTCGTCAGGACGAGTCCTAGGACGCTCGGCGAGCGCGTTCGGCGACCCCGGTAATAGAGCGCCCGGCGTCGCCGAGGATCTCGCGGTGCTCCGGGACGTCATTGGCCAGGATGGCGTTGCCGGCGCCCATCGCCTCGACGAGCGCCGGGTGCGTGCCGCCGACCTCGGTCGCCTGGACGTAGGCGATCGCATGCGACTGCAGCACCCGGTATCCGGCGCCATAGATCGCCCCGACGAAGCGGACCCGCGGATCGGCCATGGCGTGCAGCCGCTCGATGTACGCGGTCGCATAGGGGGCGTCGCCGACGATCAGCAGGGCATGTCGCGGCGACCCGCGACCACGCCTCGATGACCACGTGGGCGTTGTTCTCCGGCTCGAGGCGGCTGACATACAGGACGTAGCCGTCGCGGCTCGAGTGCGAGCCGTGCCAGCGTTCCGTCGTCCGGCGCGGGCTCGCAGGTCGGTGCCGTACGGGAACCAGCGGATGGTGCGGCCGTAGACGCCGGGTCGTAGTGCTCGGCGATGACGGCCGCGTCGGTCACGACGTCGATCGGCAGGTGGGCGGCAGCCCATTCACACGCCCGGTACCAGGCGCGACCGGCGGCGTTCCACTTGGAGCGCTTCCACTCGAGCCCGTCGACGTTGAGGACCACGCGTCGTCCGACCAGCCGAGCAGGAGGATCGCCGCCGGGCACGTTGGCCGAGTTGCAGATATAGATGATGTCGTACCGGCCGCCGATGGCATGGATGGCGGCGAACAGGCTGTGGACGACGGTCTCGAGATACTTCGAGCGGGGCGCCGGGAGCCGGACGAGTGCGCATCCCCCGGTAATGCCGAAGGCCGCGCGCGACGTAGCGATCGCGTCCGTAGACTGTGACCTCGTGGCCCCGCTCCACGAGACGGGCGCCGAGCTGTTCGGCGAAGGTCTCGAAGCCGCCGTAGTTCGCCGGGATGCCGCGGATGCCGAGGATCGCGATCCGCACCGTCACCTCGCGTTGCATGCCACGTCGGGAGGGCCAATGGTACAGGCGCCGTTGCGGGTCGGCCTCGACGCCCACGTCGTCGGGCGGCGGCAGACGGGCAACGAGACATACATCCTCTCGCTCGCCGAGGCCCTGGCCGGCCGTTCGGACATCGATACGGTTGCCCTGCTCGACGCCGGGACGGTCTGGCCGTTCGAGGAGCCGCCAGAAATCCGTTACCTGCGGCTACGGTCTCCCGTGCTGCGCATTCCGCTCGAGCTTCCGATCGCGGCACGGCGGATGCGGGCGGACCTGCTTCATGTCCAGTATGTGGCTCCGCCGGTCGCCGGCCTGCCCGTGGTCGCCGCCATCCATGATCTTTCCTTCGAGGATGTGCCAGGCCTCTCCCGGTGTCCGACCGAGCTCCGCTTGAGACTATCGGTCCGGGCGACCGCTCGGCGCGCGGCGGTTATTGCCGCGATCTCGTCGTTTACACGGGACCGCATTGTTGAGCTGTACGGCGTTTCGCCTGAGCGCATCGTCGTGACGCCCGTCTCCGTCTCGCCCTTCTGGCACTCGATCGATCCCATCGAGCAGGCAGCGACCGTCGCCGGACTGGGACTCGACGTTGAGCGGCCGCTCGTACTCGCGGTGGTAACTTGCATCCGCGAAAGAACCTACCGCGGCTCATCAGGGCGGTCGACCAAGTTCGCCGCCATGGACAGTCCGACCTCCAGCTGGTCCTCGTCGGTCAACGAGGCTGGCACGCCACGGAGGTGGATGCCGCGATCGACTCCGTCTCGGGGCGTGAATGGGTTGCATTTACCGGGTTCGTCGACGACGACACCCTGCGAGCGCTGTATGGCGCCGCCCGGGTCGTGGCCTATGTCTCGCTGTACGAGGGCTTGGGTTTGCCCGTCCTCGAAGCGCTCGCCTGTGGTGCTGTTGTTGTCGCGAGTTCCACGACCGCGGTCCCGGAGGCGGCCGGCGATGCGGCAATCCTCGTCGATCCGGCCAGTGACGAGGCCGTGGCAGACGGTCTCCGGATCGGGCTCGAGGACGAGTCCGTCCGCGCCAGGCTTCGTGTTGCGGGACCTCGGCATGCCGCCACTTTCGATCGACAACGCTTCGCCGCGACGACCATCGCGGCCTATCGACTCGCACTGTCGGGTGGCTGAGATGTGCCGGGCGGGATGCTAGGCACGAGGCGAACGACGGCGACCGCGGCGGCTGCGCCGATGATCAGCCAGTTGATCGCGAAGTGGAGCGCGTTCGTCGCCTGGTAGGAGACGAGCATGGCGCAGATCGAGCCAGCGAACGCCGCGGCACCCCCGACGCGGCCCATATCGTCAAGTCGTCCGGCGGTGCGCGCCCGGCGCCAAAGCAGGAGTAGCAGCGTCGCGAACGCGACGAAGAGTCCGAACGCTCCCACGACCCCGGATTTCATACAGCGCGGCCACGGCCAGGATGGCGATGTGGTCGGGAGCCCCCGCCTGCGACGGGTCCGAATGGCGTTGCCCGAACGACTCGGCGCCGAGGCCGATGATGGGGCTGTCACGCAGGTCGCTCAATGCGACAGGAACTCGCTCGAGCCGAAAGCCGATCGTGTCGGGATAGAGTCGCAGACTCGGTAGTGGCGTTGGACTCGCAGCGGGGATGCCCGTCGGGCCAGCGCCGGGTGGGCCGCTGCCGGCCGGCCCGCCACCCGGCGACTGGGTGGGGGACGAAAGCGCCCCGATCCCTCCTAATCCGCTAGCCCGTTGGATAAGGTTCGGCAGGAGGGCCGATGAGGCGATGACTCCGACGAGCAAGAGAAATAACGTAGCTGACGCGAGTCGGCGGAGGTCCACGCGCCGCCCGGAGGCGACCACGAGCACGATCGCGTAGGCGACGATTCCAGCCACAAGACCGAGGTAAGCGCCTCGGGTGATCCCGAGTGGTAGTCCGACGACAACGAGGGCCAGCAGTAGCAGACCCCGCGTCCGATGAGGGCCGCGGGCGCTTTCGAGGGCCAGCGGCACGCACATCGCCAGGAAGCTGGCGTACAGGTTGGCCTCCCAAGTGAACGCGTGCACGCGCGGCAGGATGCCGTCCGGCTCCTGGATCCCGATGTCGGCGGTAGGCCCGCCCACCAGGAAGAAGATCGCCACGGCGATCCCGACCGCACCCTTGAGAGCTCCGCCGACGGCGAGCGGCAGAACGGCGGCGTCAGGGTCCGGCCAGACAAGGATGAAAGCGACGAGCGCCCCGACCATCGAGATCGCCAGCCACGCAACAAGACGGAGGCTGTCGATCGGCGTCGGTGCGACGAGCGCTGACGAGACCGTCAGAACCGCGAGGTACACAGCGAACCCGGCCGCGACGACGAGCGCGCCTCGGTTGATCCCGAGGGAAGCGCCGCCACCGCCCGGTGGCCGAGGAGGACGAGGGCGACTGCAGCGATCGCCGGTTGTTCGAGTCGCATCGTCCCGATCGGTGTGTCGAGGGTCACGCGAGAGGTCGATGCGAGCACGAACAGGATCCCGAGCGCCACGAATGGTCGGCGGGTCGCGGTAGCCGCCGCGGCGATCGCGCCGATGATGGACACGGCCGCGACGACCGTCGGTTCAGGCATGCGACACGGACCGTATGGTGTCCCAGGCAGTGGTCGCGGTGTTTGCCCACGTGTAGCGGCTGGCGATGGCGCGACCTTCATTGCGAAGCCGGGTACGAAGGGCCCCGATCCTCCGTCAGCAGACGCACGGCGTCGGCGATCGCATCGAGATCGAGAGGGTCGAACCTGATTGCGCCCGTCCCCGTTACCTCGGGGAGCGAGGATGCGTTGGCGACGGCGGTCGGAATGCCTCGCGCCATCGCTTCAAGCGGAGGGGAAACCGAAGCCTTCCGACAGTGACGGAAAGACGAAGCAGGTCGCATCTGCATAGACGCGGGCCAGAGCATCCTCGGCGAGGCGCCCCATGCGATGGATCCGGGGGGCGGCGGGCGACTGGCACATCGATCCGATAGCGCCGCCTCGCCGCGACCGGGCGGACCGACGAGGACCAGCGCGAGTCCACTTGGGACTCCGACACTCCACGCAGCGACGAGGCGTTCGAGATTCTTCGTGCGGCTCGGTTTGACCGACGAACAGGGCGTATTGGGTCGGCAGTCCAGGCGGGCGCTCTCCAGGCTCCACGCGAAGGGCGTGATCGAGACCCGGATAGCCGACCACGATCCGATCCGGCGCGATCCCCAGGTCCTCGATCAAGCGGGCGCGCGAAACGTGAGATAAGGTCAGGACTGCGTCCGCTCGATGTCCGGCGTACCGAAACATCCGCGTCGCGTATGCGGCGTACGCTCGGTCGTACTCACCACGGACGCGGAAGACATTCGAATGAGGATGGACACAACCATCGGCCGCGGCATGGCGACGGGCAGGAGGTTGGCGGGAGAGAACCAGGCATCGACCCTGTGTCGAGCTGCCAGTACGTCCGCTCCCGCGCTCAGCCAAGCCAGCTCGGACGCGAAATTGACGATCCGTCCAAGTGGCAGGCCGCTTCGGAGCCTCGGCAAGCCCATCGTTTCGACGATCGTGTCCGAACCCGCCTGCAGGTGCATAGCCTTGGCCAGCTCGACCGCGTACCGGCCCGTACCTGCGGCCGGGTGACGAAGGACCGATAGGTCGAATGCGAGGCGCAAGGTCAACCGACCAGATGCTGGTATGCCGCGAGAAGCGCGCCCGCGGCGGACCTGCGGTCGAAGCGCTCGGCGAGCCCGACGCGTGCCGCGTCAGTCGGTGGCTCGTCGAGGGCCGACATCACGGCATCGGCGACGGAGCCGGCTGTCGCGTCCAGTGCGAACGGCACGACCCCATCGAGTGTCTCGCGGTAGGCCTTGCACGGCGTGGCCACGACCCTTCCGCCGGCAAGGATCGCTTCGACGGGTGGCAATCCGAAGCCCTCGACCCGCGAGGTGGCGAGGAGGACTGAAGTCGCATACAGGCCCGCGAGTCGACTGTCGCTGAGACGGTCGAGGAAATGCACGCGGTCTTCCAAGGCGTCGGCGGCGATGCGTTCCCGCAGCGCGTCTCGGTT
>CAVURK010000001.1:0-12373 GCA_963743855.1 uncultured Chloroflexia bacterium | reverse complement strand
GTCCTTGGCGACCCAGGTGACCGATGCGTGCCCGTGCGCGCCCGCGTTGAGCGTGAAGGTCAGGACGCCGCTGGAATCGATCGCCGGTGGCGTTGCGAAGACATGGGATGGGTCGTTGAGCCCAGCCGGCCCGTCCGGCAGGAAGCTGACGGTCTGGTCCGATTCGTTCGGGCCGGGGCTGACGTTGGTCGCCCATTGGGCGCTGTAGGGGCCGCTGTCCTGAGCGACGGTCACGTCGGCGCCCGCCGTGAAGGTCGGGACGTCGTTGACCGGTGCCACCCAATACTTCATGGTCGCCGGCGCGGAGCAGGCGTAGGCGTCGCACGCCCGGTACGTGAAGCTGTCCGAGACCCATTGGCCACCCGGCTGGTCACCGGGCTTCGTGCTGAAGTTCGGGTCCGGCTCGTAGCCGAAGAACTGCTCGTCGTACTTGACCACGTTGCCGTGACTGGGCTGGGTCACGATCTGCCAGGTGAGCGTGTCGCCATCGGCGTCTGTGTCGTTGTGCAGGAGCGCGCAACTTCCGAACAGAACGAAGTGGTCGGTCGGAGCCTGGCTGCCGACGTAGTCCTCGGGGAGCGGGAATGCGCCCCCAAACGACGTCGGCGGGGAACACGCTGACCCCGGATCGTCCACGGCGACCGGCCGGCTGTCGACCGCGACGGCCACTGTCCCGTCATCGGTCGTATCGCCGTCAGTGACCGTGTAGTCGAACGTGTCGGCGCCGTGGTAGTCCGCGTCGGGGGTGTAGGTCAGGCTCTCAGCGTCGCCGGCGATCGCGACGGTGCCGTGCGCACCGTCCGTCTTGGCGCTGATCGTCAGGCCGCTGCCCGTGTCGTTGCCGAGGACGTCGATGGTCGTCGCGGACGCGTTGACAGGGACGAGCGCGTTGTCATCGACGGCAGTGGGTCCCGCCGCGGAGACGACCGCCGGCAACATCCCGGCCAGGAGGGCGCCTGCAAGCAGCGCGACCGCTGTTGATCGGGAGCTACGGGCAGGGAACATCGATCACCTTGAATGCTGAATCCTCTCCGCCTGGACCGGTGACGGTCAGGATGACGGTATAGGTGGACTGCGCGCCATCGAACGAATGGGTCGGGTTCGCCTGGGCCGACCCACTGCCATCATCGAAGACCCAGTCGTAGGCCGTCTCGCCGGTGGAACCGGCCCCGTTGAACGAGATCGGATCGCCGGCAGCAGCGCATGTCGCAGAGACGGAGATCTTGGCGACCGGTGGTGCCGGGGTCGGCGTCGGGGTCGGCTTGGGCGTCGGCGTCGGCTTTGGCGTCGGGGTCGGGGTCGGTTTGGGGGTCGGAGCCGGGGTAGGTGTCGGCCTCGGAGTGGGCCGCGGCGTCGGCTTCGCGCCCTTCGTGATCGGCGGTGGCGTCGGGGCCGGGGTCGGGGCCGGACTGGGCGTCATGACCGGCGTCGGATCAGTGGTCGCTGCGGACGTCGCCGGAGCAGCGGTCGCGATCGCGCTCGACGTGGCGGACGTCGTCGCACTCGCAAAGGCGGTCGCGCCAGCCGTGGCCGATGCCGTTGGATCCGCGCGCGTCACAGCGAAGCGCGTGGGCGTCGGCGGACCGCTCGGTCCCTGCGGCCAGACGACCAACGCCACGAGGGCGAACGCCGACATCGCGATCAGCGCGTATCCGGCATCGCGCATCAGGCGCGCGCGCGGCGCAGGCGGGGACTCGACCGACCGCTCGCTGACCCCGATCATCGCGGCCTGCACGGCCGATGTCTGCGCGGTGCCGGCCGTGCCGTGCGCGGCGGCGGCCGCACGAGCCGCGGCAGCCGTCGCGGCCGCCCCGGATGGCGCCGGTGGTGGGATATCGGGCGTGACCGGGACCGGCGCGTCCGGGACGCCGATCCGATAGGCCACCTCTTCAGCGGTGAGCGCCGCGGCGGGTCCCGCGGTGTCGGCAGGTGGCGGGTTCCGTCGTCGGGTCATGCGGTGAAGGACGGTGGCCCCGATCACGCGGTCCAGGACATCCCGCGCACCCTCGAACACGGTGATCGAAAGGAAGACGAGGCCGACGACGGCGATGGAGGCGACGACGATGATGATGAGGTCGATTGACATCCGTTCCCTGGCAGGACGCGACGCGCGCTCGCGGTCCGGACCGGGATGCTAACACTCGTGCGGGCGACCGCCCAACCCGGCAAAAGACCCTACTGGTCGCGCACCTTTGGAGGGTGGGATTCGTACGCCTCGGCTTCGAGCTCGTCCGGTCGGTCGAAGTCGCCGCGTGTCGGCAGGAACAGGACCAGCCCGAAGGCGACGAAGATGCCGAGGAACGCGTACAGCTGCGTGACGCCCGACAGGAGCATCGACAGGATCGACAAGGCCAGGCAGATGCCGTAGATGACCAGCACGGTCTGACGGTGTGACAGGCCCAGGTCGAGCAGCCGGTGATGGATGTGCGTCCGATCCGGGCTGAACGGCGATCGGCGCTCGGACAGTCGCCGGACGATGATCCAGAACGTGTCGATGATCGGGACCCCGAGCACCAGGAGGGCCACCGCGACCTTGGCCGTGCCGAGGATCGCGAGCACGGCCAGCGTGTAGCCCGACGAACTGGACCCCACTGGTCCCGGTGAAGATCGTCGCCGGGATAGAAGTTCCAGCGCAGGAACCCGAGGAGCGACCCGGCCAGCGCGAAGCACAGGACCGCGATGAGCGGCGACGGCACGACCTGGGTGGTCAGGCTGATGATCCCCAGCGTGACCGCGGCGATGAACGCGATCCCCGACGAGAGCCCATCGAGGCCGTCGATCCAGTTGATGCTGTTGATCATCCCGACGATCCAGAAGATGGTCAGGCCGGCCGCGACCAGACCGTCGAAGCGGATGAGGTCCGGACCGAACGGATTGGCGACGAACGTGATCGAGACCCCGAGGAAGACCGCGAGGCAGGCCACCGCGATCTGGCCGAGCGAGCTGGAAGCGGGCCCGCAGGTCGAACAGGTCGTCGATGGCACCGAGGCCGGCGGCCAGCGCGCCGCCGAGCAGGAGGGCGATCGCCTCGGACGAGTCGAAACTGAACGGGACCGGGACGAAATGCGCGTTCTGGTTGAGGATCAGGAAGAGCCCGGCGACCAGCGAGGAACGCGGCGCAGACGGCGAGCCCGCCGCCGCGCGGGACGGCGATCGTGTTGACGCGACGCGCCTCGGGCCGATCGACGATCCCGTAGCGCAGGACCACGGCCCGCACGACCGGCGTCACGGCCAGGGCGATGACGGCGGCGAGGACGAAGACGACGACGATCGGACCGATGAAGTCGCCGACGTTCGGGATGAAGAAGTCGCCGACGTCCGGGATCAGCGTCATCGTGGCCGGATCGCGGGGGATCGCGGGACGATCGTGGCGACGGTCACGCCGCCGGCAGGCCCGGCACCGGGAACCGATCGACGATGTCGCGGACCTCGCCGGCGAGGCGGGCCTGCTCGGCGGGTTCGTCGCGCCGCCGGATCGCGTCGATGATGATCGTGCCGATCGCCCGCATCTCGTCAGGCCCGAAGCCGCGCGAGGTCGCGGCCGGCGTGCCGATCCGGATCCCGGACGCGGTGTTCGGCGGGAGGCTGTCGAACGGGATCGCGTTCTTGTTGACCGTGATCCCGATCTCGTCGAGGAGGTGCTCGGCCTCCTTGCCGGTCACGCCGAGCGGCGTCACGTCGACGAGCATCAGGTGGTTGTCGGTGCCGCCCGAGACGACACGGGCGCCGAGACCGGCCAGGGTCTCGGCCATGACCGCGGCGTTCTCGATGGTCCGTCGCTGGTCGTTGCGGAAGGTCTCCTCGGCGGCCAGCTTGAAGGCGATGGCCTTGCCGGCGATCACCTGCATCAACGGACCGCCCTGGATGCCCGGGAAGGTCGTTCGGTCGACCGAGGCGGCGAGCGCGCCGTCGGCCGCGCCGTTCTTGACCATCGGGAAGTCCGCCGCGTCCAGGCCGGGCCGGAGCGTCGCGGCGGCTGAAGATCATCCCGCCGCGCGGCCCGCGGAGCGTCTTGTGGGTCGTCGTCGTCACGAGGTCGGCGTGCGGGAATGGGCTCGGATGGACGCCGGCCGCGACGAGGCCCGCGATGTGGGCCATGTCGATGAACAGGATCGCCCCGACATCCTCGGCGATCGATGCCATCCGCTCGAAATCCCAGATCCGCGGATAGGCCGAGGCGCCACCGACGATGAGCTTCGGGCGGACCTCCTGCGCCTGGGCCGCCATCGCGTCGTAGTCGATCCGCTCGGTGTCCTGCGCGGACGCCGTAGGCATGGACCTCGTAGAGCCGGCCCGAGAAGTTGAGCCCCATGCCGTGGGTCAGGTGGCCGCCATGGGCGAGGTTCATGCCCATGATCCGGTCGCCCGGCTCGAGGACGCTGAAGTAGGCGACCATGTTCGCCTGGGCGCCCGAGTGCGGCTGGACGTTGACGTGCTCGGCGCCGGGGAAGAGCGCGAGGGCGCGCTCCTGGGCGAGACGCTCGGCGACGTCGACGTACTCGCAGCCGCCGTAGTAGCGCTTGCCGGGCAGGCCCTCGGCGTACTTGTTGGTCAGCCACGAGCCCTGGGCTTCCATCACCGCGGCGGAGGTGTAGTTCTCGCTGGCGATCAGCTCGATCTTGTCGTGCTGGCGCCGGCGCTCGCCGAGCATCGCCTCCCAGAGGACCGGATCGACGTCCGCGATCGACTCGAGCGCGAGGCCCGACGCTGGCGAGATCGTCATGGTCGCCGACTCCTTCTCTGCCGCTCCGGCGCCGCGCTGGGCACCGCTGGCCCGCCCGAGCCCCCACTCGCGTCCGCGGCTATCTTCCCACGTTCGAGGCGGCTCCCGAGCGCGGGAGGTCACCTCGGCCGGTCACGTCGCCGCCAGCGTGGCCCTGACCCGCCCGAGCCGGCGCGTCCGTCACCGCGAGCTCGCGGGGCGCTGCCTCGACCGGAGCTCGTGCGCGACGCCCGCGGCATCGAGGACGCGCGCCACGCGCGATCGTCGGGATCGCCCCCTCGCGCAGGATGACCGGCCGCGCGCCGGTGCAGTCGACGACGGTCGAGGCGGGACCGCCGTGCGCCGGACCGCCGTCGAGGATGAGGTCGACCCCGTCGCCGAGCTGGTCGAGGATCCCGGCCGCATCGCGCGCCTCCGGGAGCCCGGAGACGTTCGCGGACGTCGTCGGCAGGGGCCCGACACCGCGCGCGAGCGCCCGGGGCGCGTCGTGGTCCGGCACGCGCAGGCCGATCGTCGGCGCGCCACCGGTCAGCGCCGCGGGCAGCGGGACCTCGGGCCGACGCGGGACGATGACGGTCAGGCCGCCCGGCCAGAAGGCGTCGGCGAGAGCCGTGGCCGCCGCGCCCATCACGCCGATCGTCGCCGCCTGCGCCGCGTCATCGAGCAGCAGCATGATCCCCTTGTCGGGCGGTCTCTGTTTCACCTGGAACAGCCGCTCGATCCCACCCGGTGTCTCGAGCGCGACGGCGATCCCGTAGACCGTGTCCGTCGGCAGCGCGACGACCCCGCCCGCACCGCAGGACGTCGATCGCGGCAGCGCGACCTGCGGCATCGTCGGGGACGACTCGGGCGGTCATGCCGAGACCTCCACCGGCGTGGTCGCGTCGGCAGCGCCGCCCGCTGGGCCGCTGCCTCCTCCGACATCCGCGTCACCGCCCGCCGGACCTCCGCAGGCGATCCCAGGACGAGCGCCTCGATCATCCGCGCGACGCCCTCGTCGGCCAGCGGTGGCGCGATGTAGCGAGCGGCAGCCAGCACCTCGACCGGGGCCGTCGGCATCGCTGCGCCGTGCCCGACCTCGGCCAGCATCTCGATGTCGTTCCATTGGTCGCCGATCGCCAGCACCGCCCCGAGCGGGATCCGCATCCGGCGCGCGAGCCAGCGGATCGCCCGCCCTTTCGAGACGCCGGGTGCCACGAACTCGAGGAAGTGGGGATGGCTGACGGTCACATCGGCACGTCCGGCGAAATGAGCGCGGGCCAGCGGCGCGACCTCGGTCGGGAGCGGGGGCTCGCCGGCGCACATGACCTTGGTGACCGGGTGGGTGATCGACGCGATGAGGTCGTCCTCCACGCTCGGCGGCATGCCCATGAACGTCCTGTATTCATCGGCGCGCGGGTCGTCGGTGCGGACGATGAACCGTTCGAGGTGGTTGACGTGCGGGTCGAGCCCGTGCGCTCGGACCCAGCCGACGATCTCCCGCGCGACGGCGGCGGGCAGCGGCGTGTGGACCAGCAGGCGACCGGGCCGGGTCGAGCCGGCGGCCGGCATCTCCCGGATCAGGGCGCCCTGGTAGCCGACGACCGGCGTGTCGAGCTCGAGCTCGCGCGCGAACCGCATCGCGCTCGAGACCATGCGGCCGGTGATGAGCGAGACCATGACGCCGCGCGCGCGAGCGGCCCGGATCGCCGCCACTGTGTCCGGTCCGATGACCAGGTCGTCGCCGACGAGCGTCCCGTCGATGTCGAGGGCGACGAGACGGACGGGCACGATCGGCTCGGGAGTCCGGATGGCGGGCACGACCCGATGATGCCCGACGGCCGCCAAGAGCGCTCGGACCAGTGCGTTCCGGGACTCAGCTCCCCGCGACCCGCTCGAGCCGCGCGACGCGCGGGAGACCCGCCAGGTCGAGCTCGACGGTGCATCGCCAGCCGGGCAGCCGCTCCGCCGCGAGGGAGACGATCGCCTCGCCCTGGTCGGCACCGATCTCGAGCAGCGCGACCCCGTCCTCGACCAGCACATGCGGCAGCCGATCGACCAGCCGGCCGATGACCTCCAGCCCGTCCACGCCGCCATCGAGCGCCAGGACCGGCTCGAAGCTGGTCGCCCGCGGCAGCCCGGCGATCGCATCGCGTCGGACGTAGGGGAGGTTGGCCAGGACGACCTCGAACGGCGGAGCGTCGGCTGGGCAGCAGATCGGCGACCTCGAAGACGATCCGGTCCGCGACCGCGTGCGCGACCGCGTTCTCGCGGGCCAGCTGGAGCGCGTCCGGCGAGATGTCCACGGCCACGAGCTCGACCGCCTCGAGCGCGTGCCGCCGCCGCAGGCCGACCGCCAGCGCGACGGCGATCGCGCCGCTCCCCGTCCCGACGTCGACGACCCGCAGCGGCGGGCCCCCGGTGCCGCGCGCGACCGCTCCGAGCCGGCGCATCACCTCGGCCTCGGCCAGCTCGACGAGCCGCTCGGTCTCCGGTCGCGGGATGAGCGCTCGGCGCGTCGACCTCGAAGGCGAGGCCGTAGAACTCCTTGAGACCGCGGATGTAGGCGACCGGCTCGCCGGCCGCGCGGCGCTCGATGCCTCGGCACGGTAGCGGCGCGCCGCGTCGGCCCCGACCGGCGCCTCGGGATGCGCGAGGATGACCGTCCGATCGACGCCGACCGCGTCTCCGAGCAGCAGCTCGGCGTCGAGCCGCGGCGTCTCCGAGCCGGCGGCGGCGAGCCGTTCGGCCCCCTCGCGCAGGAGCGCGCCCGTGGTCTCGTTCCCGAAGCCGTCGCCGGGCGTCCGCGATCTCGCCGTCAGCCAGCGCCGTCGCCCTCGCCGAGGCGATCGGCCTGGTCGGTCATCACGAGCGCGTCGATCAGCTCGTCGAGGTCGCCGTCCATCACCCCCGGCAGGTTGTGGACGGTCTTGCCGATCCGGTGGTCGGTGACCCGATCCTGCGGGAAGTTGTAGGTCCGGATCTTGTCCGACCGATCGCCGGAGCCGACCATCGACCGTCGCGCGGCCGAATCCGCCTCGCGCTGCTTCTGCTGCTCGAGGTCGTACAGCCGCGAGCGCAGCACGCGCGATCGCCTTGGCCTTGTTCTTGTGCTGGCTCTTCTCGTCCTGGATCTCGACGACGAGCCCGGTCGGCAGGTGGGTGATCCGCACCGCCGAGTCGGTCGTGTTGACCGACTGGCCGCCCGGGACCGGACGCGCGCTTGACGTCGATCCGCAGGTCGCGCTCCTCGTCGATCTCGATCTCGACCTCGTCGACCTCGGGCAGCACGACCACCGTCGCGGTCGAGGTGTGGATGCGACCCGACGACTCGGTCGCCGGGACGCGCTGGACGCGATGGACGCCGCCCTCGAACTTGAGGCGGCTGTACGCCCCGTCGCCGTGGATCTCGACGATCGCCTCCTTGATCCCGCCGATCCCCGTCTCGTTGAGGCTCAGGACCTCCGCCTTGAACCTGTGACGCTCGGCGTAGCGGACGTACATCCGGAGAGCTCGGCCGCGAACAGGGCCGCCTCCTCACCGCCCGCGCCGGCCCGGATCTCGAGGATCACGTCGCGGTCGTCGTTCGGGTCGCGCGGGAGCAGGAGGACCTTCAGCTCGTCGAGCAGCCGCGTCTCGTCGGCCACGAGGCGGTCGATCTCGCTCTGCGCCATCTGGCGCATCTCGTCGTCGGCGTCGGTGTCGCGAAGCTCGTGGGCGCCGGCGAGCTCGGCGCGGGTCTTCTCGAGCCGGCGGTACGCCTCGACGACCGGTTCGAGCCGCGACCGTTCCTTGCCGAGCCGCTTGAGCGCCTCGAGATCGCGCGATGTCTCCGGCTGCGCGAGCTCGGCGTTGATCGCGTCGTACTGGCGGGCGACCTCGTCGAGTTTGGCGTCGAGGTCGCTCGTCGCTCGATGGCGTCGATCGGGAGCGGCGCGGCGGGGAGACGGCGCGCGACGGGGCGGTCGGCCGGCACGTCGGTCACGGTGCGGCCGTCGCTCGGCAGGTCCACGGTCGCCGGAAGACCCGGCCCGTCGGAACCGACTCGCCGTCGGCCTCGAGCGCCTGCTCCATCGACACGATGGCGACCTCGATCTGGTCGTCCGTCGGCCGCTTCGTCGTGATCATCTGGACCAGGATCCCGGGCGCCAGATCGCCTTCACGATCGGGTTGGCGCGGTGCTTCGCGCCCCACCGCAGGACCTCGTAGCCGAGGGCCGCGAGGACCGGGATCAGCAGCACGCGTGTGATCGAGCCCACGACGATGTCCTGCCGCCCGATCAGCGCGAAGGCGATGATCGAGAGCGCGATCAGGACGACCAGGAACTCGGTGCCGCAGCGCGGGTGCGCGGTCGGATAGCGCCGGACGTTGTCCGTCGTCAGCGGGTCGCCCGCCTCGAGGGCGTGGATCGTCATGTGCTCGGCGCCGTGGTACATGAACACGCGGCGGATGTCCGGCGTGCGCGAGATCACGGCCAGGTAGCCGAGCAGCAGCCCGACCTTGACCAGCCCCTCGATCAGGTGCTGGGTGATGCTCCCGCTGTTCGAGGTCACCGCCTGGGCCACGAACAGGGGCACCAGGAAGAAGATCGCCGATGCCCGCGACGGCGGTCACGCCGAGCATGACCGCCACCGTCCCGCGCCCGATCTCGATGTCGTCCTGGGCGGCCTGGATGTTCGCGCTCCGGATCAGCCAGCGCGTCCCGACGACGAGTGTCTCGTAGAGCACGACGAGGCCGCGCACGAGCGGCGCGCGGGCGAGGCGCCAGGCATGGGGTCCACTGTTCAGCGGCTCAGACGCCCACACGATGTGGCCGTCGGGGTGCCGGAAGGCGACCGCGATCGCATCGCGACCGCGCATGAGGACGCCCTCGATGAGGGCCTGGCCCCCGTAGTTGAAACGTGGCATGACCCGGGCAGTCTAGGCCCGGTCAGGCCCGGACTTGGCGCTCCAGACGCTTCTGGAACCGCTCGACCTGGCCGGCCGTGTCGATGATGTTCTGCGTGCCCGTGTAGAACGGGTGGCAGTTGCCGCACACGTCAACGCGCAGCTCCGGCCGCGTGGACCCGACGGTCCACTCTCGACCGCACGACCCGCAATGGACCTTGGACTCGAAGTACTTGGGATGGATGTCGGGCTTCACGAGGTTCTCTCCGAGCCGTCCGTGCCGGGCACATGGCCCAGCCGGTGGTTGGCGAACAGGACGGCCCCGTGCCGTCATTGAGCAGGCTTTCACCATCGACCATGGTCGGACAGTGCCTGCCGGACCCGCAGGCGTTTGAACGTCGCCACGACGGCGGCCGGATCGTGGCCGACACCATCGCACCGACGATGAACACGAGGTCCAGCCGCAGGCCTGCCGATGTTGGACACGATCGCAACGACGCAGGCCGACACAAGGACGCCCGGAACAGCCAGCAGGCCAGGCCGCGATACCACGCCGCAGCTGGCGGTCCTCAGTGGTGCTGAGCCTGGAGCCGGTGCAGGGCGGCAGACAGCAGGACGGCTCGGCGACTATCGACGATCAGGTACCTGATCGAGCTGGCGCCGATCCCGACGAGCAGACCAGCAACGACAGCGCGACCATGTAGGATGCCGGAGCGGGCGAGCGATGATGGCGACGAACGCCGAGGCCGAGCAGACCGACCAGCGGCTCGACCGCGTGCGGATCGCCGCCTCGTCCATCGGCGGTCACCGAGATGACGCGTATCCCACAACCGCCCTCGTCTGACGTATGTTGATGCTCTGGAGGTGCCGGCCCAGCGGCCATGCTGACAGCGACGCGCGCCATCGGTCACAACGGGCGGGGGTCCGGTGATCGGCATGACACCGAGCGCGTCCGACGTTGACGATGAGCTAGAACAAGAAATGCATCGCCGCCCCCCGCCGCGAACAACGTGCCGGAACCCACGTCGCGCGACCGCCGGCCGCGACCAGGACCCGCCAGAGCAGCAACACGAACAACGTCGAAGCCGACAACCGCGCCGATGAACCCGAGCTGCCTCCACAGGGTCGCGAAGACGAAATAGATGGTTTGCCCCGGAGGAGGTCGCCCTGCGTCTCGGTCCCGTTGGTCAACCCTTGCCGATGAAGCCGCCGGAGCGAGGGCGATCTGCGGCCTGGTGGAACTGGAAGCCCGGCGCCCTGGATGTCCGGGTTCGCGTCGAGGAAGGCGCTCGAGCAGGCCTTCTGATCGTCGCGCAACAGATGGGCGCCGCGATCCGGACCATGCGCGATGCCCGCGGCGGCGAGAACGATCAACCATCGGAGGCTGGCCCCCGACATCCCGGAGCATGCCAGCGAGGATGGCCCCGAACACCGTGACGTGCCGAGGTCGGGCTCGACATAGCCAGCGGCGATGGCGGACCCAGCCAACAGGCGCACCCCGATGATCGGGAACGGCGGATCGAGGTGTCCCTCGCGCGCGCAGGTCGAGCTGGCCGGCGCGATGATCATCAGGATCTTCGCATCGCTGAAGCTGGAACAGCAGGGGGCAACGAGACCAGCGCGCCGACCCCCGACCCCGTCGCCGATCGCCGGGTCGCGCCCGGAGGCCCAGGCCTTGATGCCGTGGATCGGCCAGGGCCAGGACTTCGGCCAGACGATCGTCGAACGCATCGCCACGATGAACACCACGAGGCGCGATCGCAGCCCACGTCGGGCCGCAGGCTGAAGGTCGCGTTCACCGCCTTCCCAAGCTGTTCGTATAGGCTGCTGACGAGGCCGATCACGACCGGCGTCCGGCGTAGGTCGTCAGCTGCCGGTCGTAGAGCGCGCGCCCCACAGAGCTTGGCGGCCCGATCGCTGACACGTGCCGGCTCGGCTTCGATGACGCCCAGTAGTTGCTCTGGTAGCCTGGCGCGGTCCGTCGGTGGAGCGCCACGTGTCGTGTTCGTCAAATGGGTTGCGACCGTTTCAGACACCGGCTCATTCGGCCATCTCGGGCAAAGCAAGCGATACGTGTTCGTTCATCGTATCGAGGAGCTTCGAGAGGCACGTGGTACCGACTGCCGCGTCCCTCCCGGCTGCACGATCGGCGATCGACGCCGATCAGCGTCACGACATCCTGCGGCTTTCCTAGTTGTCGTCGCAGTGCTCACCCTGGCCGTCGAAGCTGTAGGTGCCGTCCCATGCCCAGCTGGTCCCCGTCAGGTGTTCCCCAGGATCGTGGCACTGAAGCCGTTGAACTTTCTCGCTCCCGCCGGAGAACGTCGACGACACGATCCATCACGAAATAGAGCGTGACGTGTCCCGACGCCCGTCCGTTGCCCGAGCCGGCGGATCCAGGTCAGCGTCGGTGTGCCAGCCGTCGCGCGGCGGCGTCGGCGTACACGACCTGAGCCGCCTGATCTCCTTCACATTCGAGGACGTGATCGTACAGATCCTCCAGCGAAGCGAGTACGCGGCGCATCCTTCGCGACATCGAGCGACCACTTCGCGACAACGACTATTGCGAGGAGCAGATCCACGCTCTGATTTCTCGAGGGCAGCGGCCAGATGGCCGGCCCGGTCGGTGCTCAACAACTGCGCGTGGCTGCCCGGCCCGACAAGGACCATCAGCGACGAAGGTCGGCGACGAGATGAAACATTGGTCCGAATAATGAAGTCCTGATGGAGTGCTGGGCGGTCCCCTGCTCGAGAGCACGCCGACCGTCGCCAAAAGCCGACAAG